>NZ_BMYM01000001.1 GCF_014652275.1 Parahalioglobus pacificus
GGTGCAACCGGGGTTGCAGGGCCGACAGGCGCCACCGGTGCGGTAGGTCCTACGGGTGCCGCTGGAGCAACTGGTGCAGTAGGCCCCACCGGAGCGGTTGGAGCCACGGGTGCAGTAGGGCCGACCGGTGCGGTAGGTCCGACTGGGGCAGTAGGTGCTACGGGTGCGCAGGGGATTCAGGGCGTCACAGGCGCGCAGGGTCCCACAGGCCCAGGAGGCGCAACAGGTGCTGCAGGTGCGGATGGCAGTGATGGTGCAACCGGACCCGCCGGTCCGCGGGGAGCGACCGGTACCCCCGGCGCCACGGGTGCCGACGGGAATGACGGCGCGACCGGGCCAGCTGGCCCACAGGGAGCAACAGGAGCACCGGGTACCGATGGCAATGACGGCTCTTCCGGTCCCGCAGGGCCCCGCGGTCCAACAGGCCCGCAGGGTGCTGATGGCGCGGACGGTTCGGACGGTGCGAATGGTGCACCTGGAGCGCCGGGAGCAACCGGTGCTCAAGGTCCCACGGGCGCTGTGGGTGCGACTGGCGCTCAAGGTCCCACTGGTCCCACAGGGCCCACCGGCACCAACTTCATCAACGCTATGGGCAAGGTTAGTGGTACCAATATAGGTGCTGATGAGTGCATCAACTGTTTGAATGCAACAGCGCAGCGTAACGGCGAAGGTATCTATCAGATCAACCTGAGCAACTCACCGGGAGACGCCAACTACATCATTAATTTGACCGTCTCCTCTCAAGGCCAGAACGATTCGGGCTGCGACCGAGATGATGTAAACATCACTTATTATGGTCAGGCGGCGAATCAGTTCTTTGTTCGCGTTATTACGGGTGATGACGGCACAACAATCGATGAAGAATGCGACCGTGAGTTTATGTTCACGGTGTTCGATCCCACGCCTTAGCTGTAGGTTTGATCTGGATTCTCCAAGCGCCCTCAGGGGCGCTTTTTCGTTTCTGCAGCGATAGATTGAAAGCGCTGGTCTATACTTTTCGCGCGCCTGATGAGCGCGCCATTAGACGTTCTATAAATCAGAATCAAAATATTTGTTTAATTGGTTTTACAGATGGCCGAATTCGTTAAAGAATAGCGCCCTCAGTTAACCGCTTTGGAGAAATTACGATGAGCCTCGTCACTCAAGTTCCTAATGTGACCTTTAAAACCCGCGTACGTGATGAGTCCGTGGAAGGTGAGAATCCCTATCGCTGGGAAGACAAAACCACGCAGGACCTGTTCGGCGGCAAGAAGGTTGTCGTATTCTCACTGCCCGGCGCCTTTACACCCACGTGTTCGTCCAACCACCTGCCCCGCTATGAAGAGCTTTACGATGACTTCAAGGCACAGGGTGTCGACGAGATCATGTGCATCTCCGTGAACGACGCCTTCGTGATGTTCAAGTGGGGCAAGGAAATCGGCAACAAGAATGTGTTCCTGCTGCCCGACGGTAACGGCGAGTTCACCCGCAAGATGGGTATGCTGGTCGATAAGTCGAACATTGGCTTTGGCATGCGTTCCTGGCGCTATTCCATGCTGGTTAACGACGGCACTATCGAGAAGTTGTTCGTTGAGCCAGACTTTGGCGACAACTGCCCAACCGACCCCTTCGAAGTGTCTGACGCTGACACCATGCTGGCCTTCCTGAAGGGCACTGAGTCTGAAGGCGTGTCTTCACCGCGATTGGCATTCGAAGGCTGATTCAGCGCTTCCTGCTAACACCAACTCCCAAAGCCGGGCACTGCCCGGCTTTTTTGTGGCCGTCTTTTCTGGGGCGTTTTTGATCTCTTCCATCGCTCGATTGACGACCGCTTGAGGCCTTGCGCTAATGCAAAGCGACAAGTTGCTAATGAAAGCTGCGGGCTTTGATATTCAGAGACTCCAGCGAACTGGTGTAGTCAAACACCGCGCCGGCGATCACATGTGTCACATTGTCCCGCGTTTCCACCGTGCCCTTGATGAGCAGAAGTTGCCCGGTCATCAGTGCCTGACGGAAGGTGCTCTGTGTGCTCTTCCACACCACAATGTTGCTGTTACCGGTTTCATCTTCCAGGGTCAGGAACAAAACGCCCGATGCCGTGCCCGGCCGCTGCCTACAGGTCACTAATCCTGCCATGCGCACAAAGCGGCCACTGGAAATGGTGGCAAGATCTGCATGCCGCTGGCAGCGATTGAACGGGTATTGATTACGCAGCAGGCTCATGGGGTGCGCCCGCAGCGTCAGGCCAGTGGCGCGATAATCGGCCAGTACTTCCTCGGCAATGCCCGGGGCAGGGAGTGCGACCTCGTCATTGAAATAGCTCGCGTCTCGCTGCTGCTCTTCCTGTAATAAGGGACGAGGTGATTCCAGCGCCATAATCTGCCATTGGGATTGGTGCCGGTTGCCGCTTAACGAGGCGAGGGCATCGGCGTCTGCCAGGGCTTCCATGTCGCGCCGGTCTAATTTTGCGCGTTGCCGTAAATTGCTTATCTGGGTAAAGGGGCCTTGCGCCCTCGCATCAATCAGGCGCTGCGCGCCTTCACGGCTCAGGCCTTTCACCAGGCGCATTCCGAGCCGGATGGGTGGCTGTGCTGGCCCCGGGCTATCCAATAACTGGTGATCCCACAGGCTTTGGTTCACATCCACCGGCAAGACCGTGACGGCGTGGCGCTTCGCGTCCTGTAGCAGTTGGGAGGCAGTGTAAAACCCCATAGGCTGGCTATTCAGCAGTCCGGTGTAGAACGCCGCAGGGTGGTGACACTTCAGCCAGGATGAGACGTAGGCCAGCAATGCAAAGCTCGCAGAGTGCGACTCGGGAAAGCCATAGCCGGCAAAGCCCTTGATCTGGTCGAACAGACGCTTGGCAAAGTCGGTGTCGTAGCCGCGCTCAATCATGCCGCGGGTCAGCTTCTGCTCAAAGGTCAGCAGCTTGCTGTTGCGTCCCCAGTTGGCGATGGCCCGGCGTAGCTGGTCGGCCTCGCCGCCGCTGAATCCGGCAGCCACCATAGCCAGTTTAATGACCTGCTCCTGAAAAATGGGCACACCCAAAGTGCGCTCCAGCACCTCTTTGATATCGTCATTCGGGTAGGTGATCGGCTCAAGCCCCTGCTTGCGCCGCAGGTAGGGGTGCACCATGTCGCCCTGTATAGGGCCGGGGCGAACAATCGCAATCTCGATAACCAGATCATAGAAACAGGCAGGTTTGAGCCTGGGCAGCATGGACATCTGTGCGCGGGACTCTATCTGGAATACGCCGATGGAATCGGCCCGCTGCAGCATGCGATAGGTGGCGGCATCCTCCTTGGGAACATCACTGATGCTGCGAATCTGCGGCTGGTAGCGATGCACCAGCGCCAGACTCTTGCGTATGGCGGACAGCATGCCAAGCGCGAGGATATCCACCTTCAACAGGCCTAATGACTCAATGTCTTCCTTGTCCCACTGAATCACCGTGCGCTCGGCCATACTCGCATTTTCCACTGGTACCAGTGTTGAGATGGGGCTGCGGGTAATCACAAAGCCACCCACATGTTGTGACAGGTGCCTGGGGAAGCCGAGAATCTCCTGCACCAGGTTGTAGAACAGTTCCGCCTGCTGACTGTGGCCAGCCACGCCCTGTTCCTCGAAGCGCTTGGCCAGATCGCGGGTGCGATCCCACCAGGCCAGCGACTTCGCCAGATCGTCAACAAAGACAGGGTCCAGTCCCAATGCCTTGCCCACATCGCGTACGGCGCTGCGCGCGCGGTAGGTAATTAAAGTTGCCGCCAGTGCAGCCCGGCGCCGTGAGTACTTTCTATAGATATATTGAATCACCTCCTCACGACGCTCGTGCTCAAAGTCCACATCGATGTCGGGTGGCTCGTCCCGTTCACGAGAGATGAAGCGCTCAAACAGCAGGGACACCTGCTCGGGTGACACTTCGGTAATAAACAGGCAATAGCACACCACCGAATTTGCCGCGGAGCCCCGTCCCTGACACAGGATGTTACGACCGCGCGCGAACGCCACAATGTCGTACACCGTGAGAAAGTAGTACTCGTAATTGAGCTCGGTGATCAGCGCCAGCTCAGTATTGATGCGCTGCTGTATGGCACCAGGCGTACCGTTTGGCCAGCGCTGGGCCGCGCCCTCGGCCACCAGTTTTCTTAAATAGCTGTTCGCATCCAATCCATCAGGTACGACTTCTTCGGGGTACTCGTAGCGCAATTCATCGAGACTGAACTGGCATCGCTCAGCGATGATTTGCGTCTCGGCCAGTAGCTCAGGCGGGTAGAGGTTCTGTAGCTTGTCGAGTGAACGCAGGTGCTGCTGGCTGTTGCCCAGGCGACGCCGGCCCAGGTCTTGAATGCTGCTATTGAAGCGCAGGGCGGTCAGTACATCATGCAGTGGCTTACGCTCGGGCGTGTGCATCTGCACGTCACCACAGGCCACCGGCGGCACGCCGCAAGTGGCTGCCAGTTCCAGCAATTCTCGGGTACCCGCTACCTCATTGTTGGCGAGCAGGCGAGAAATGCCCAGCCAGACGCGACCTTTGCACAAGCGCGCAAGTTGCCTGCCCCAGCCGGCTTCCTGCTTGCTGTTACCTGAGGGTCGCCAGATCAGAAGACAGCGCTTGAGATGAAAAATCACGTCCCGCAGGCTGGCTCGGTACTCTCCCTTTGGACTGCGCCGCCGCGCCATGCTGATCAGACCTGAAAGCTCCGCATAAGCGGCGCGCGAGGGAGCCAGGGCGATCAGCTGCAGGCCTTCTTCCAGGTTGAATTCGCTACCTACAATCAGCTGTATGCCGCATTCCTTGGCGGCCACGTGCGCCTTCACAATGCCTGCCAGTGAGCACTCGTCGGTAATGGCAATGGCACCATAGCCCTGCTGCGCAGCGCGCTCCACCAACTCATGGGGGTGGGAGGCACCGCGCAGGAAGCTGTAGCAGCTCAGGCAATGTAGTTCGGTGTAGGTAAACATATACTGTATATTTATACAGTATATTGGATGGATCAAACGACGCCAAGCAGCGCTTTGCCGGCCGATGATTTGCTAGGCTGTTAACTCAATTACACGCAGTGCCAACGATGAATGAATCCAAACTACAGCCGCTGATCGACAGACAGGCAATCTACGACACTTTGTGCCGCTATGCAGGGGCCTTGATCGGATGGACAAGGACCTGGCCTATTCCGTGTGGCACGAGGGTGGGACAGCGCTCTACCACGGTATGTTCGAGGGCTCAGGACATGGATTTGTGGACTGGGTGTGGGAGGCGCATGCCGCGATGGAGCGCCACTCGCATCAGATAGCCAATGCATTGATCGTGGTCGACGGTAAGGCCGCCAAGAGTGAAACCTATGTCACCGTAACGCTGTGGACAAACCCGGATCAGGAAGGGCGTCTGCAGGAAATCACTGTAAAAGGACGCTACCTAGACGAATGGGCTGAACGCAGTGGGCGCTGGGCCATATCGCACCGGGAGTATGTTACTGACATGCAGTCGATGCATGACGTTGATCGCGATACGGTAGATGAAGCCTCACAGCGAAATTCCAGCGATCCGTCTTTCAGACTGTTTCCCGCACATAAGGAATCTAAGTGAGGTCGGGCCGCACACCAGCAATATTACTCATCCTGCGCGTGCAGTTCTGAAATCGAATTAGGGTAGGTGTATTGATGAAAAGGATTGAATCGGTAGAACAGCTCGAAGCGCTTTATGGTGATGCCATTCCCGGCGCCTTGAAGAAAGTTCGCGCCACAATCACACCCCTGTATGAAAAGTGGATCGGCGCTTCGCGCTTTGTAGTGCTAGCAACTGTTGGCGAGTGCGGAACTGACGCCAGTCCACGAGGGGATATTGGTCCAGTCGCGAAGGTCCGCGATGAAAAAACACTGCTGATACCGGATTGGCGCGGCAACAATCGCCTGGATTCCCTGCGTAATATCGTGGAGGACGGACGCGTCAGCCTGATGTTTATGGTGCCTGGAAGTAACAACGTGGTTCGCGTGAATGGCAATGCATTATTGACGGATGATTCAGCGTTTACCCAACAGTTCAATCAGGGTGGGAAGGTCCCCAAGTCTGTGATCGTTGTTGATGTTGTCGATGTGTATTTTCAGTGTGCCAAGGCGCTTATGCGATCCAGATTGTGGCAGTCTGGTGATTGCAGTGCTCAGGTTCCCACGGCGGGTGAGTTTGTTAAGGAGCTGGATTCAGAGTTTGATGCACAGGCTTATGACGCAGGGTATGAAGAGTACGCGAAGGATAGGATGTGGTAGGTCGGCGCGACTGCCCGATGGGTGTCTAAATTTTTGGGAGCAGCATTATGGATAGCATACAATTAGCCACTACCTTTTTCGGCTGGTGTTCTGTTGTTAATGTGGGGGTGTACCTACTGACGGCGCTGGTATTGATGTTTTTTAGAGAGCCCGTGAAAAAGCTGCATTCAAAAATTGCGGCTGTACCCAGTGGTCAGCTGGATGAGCTTTATTTTAGTTACCTGGCTAATTTCAAGATCGCAATCCTGATTCTAAATCTTACGCCCTACATTGCTTTGAAGTTAATGGCGTAAGTAACGGCGAGCCGTTTGAGGCTGTTTGTGGATTAGGAATAAGAGACATGTCGGAATCTATCACTGTGTTTTTTGGTGCTTGGTGCTTAACAGATAGCGCAGCCCGGCCTGCCCAGATTGGGAGTGCGGTCGCTGAGGGCCTCGACTACAGCGGTCCCCGCACCGCATTAACAATTACCGGGGTCGACGTGCTGAGTGACTATGTCGGTATGTTCAGTGCGAATACCTTGGCTGGTAGGCGACCGTCGCTACCAATGAAAGCAGTGTAGGTGTTACTCGAGTTACAGTAGCAATAATAGGGGGCAGGAATGTCGATCGAGCAGAACAAGGCAGTAGTGGAGCGTATGTGGGCTGCGCTCGGGCAGATGGATTGGGAAGGAATGAAAGCTTGCATGCACCCTGAGGTCTTTTACGAGGACGTGCCCAGTGATGATCCCGGAGCGCATGGTCCGGAGAACTGCATCAAGCGGTTGCGCATCGCGTTTAATCATCTCAGCAAGCAGGAACAGGTGACCCATCGGCTGATTGCAGAGGGGGATGCAGTTGTCATGGATCACACCGAAACATGGACGTTTATGCGAGGAGAAGTGGCAGAGCATCGCTTCTGCACCGTTCACGAGCTAAAGGATGGCCTGGTGTATCGTTGGAGCGACTTCTGGGATATGAACAAGTTTGTCGGCCAATTTCCGGGCTGGTTCCTGGAAGAGATGATGAAAGCCTCTGCTGACGACTTCACCGACTAGACTCAAAGAGGTGCTATTCACCGGTGTTTGATCGTTTCAGCACGGAAACGCCCGTTTGGGATGTCGTCCCGCCCTGTAGATTCTTCTAAGCTCGTTGAAGCGCGTGTCCTTTGCGGCGCGCACTTAACGGTATGGCCAAGGAGGGCCATTCGGAATGTTTCTTATCAGATCAAGGGCAGGCAGTCATGCAGCCGTTACCATGGGCAAGATTCCAGAAACGCTCACAGGCACTTGTGGGCCAATGCGTATGTTGGCTTTGTGTGTATTCCTCTGTATTAACGGTGTGGCGCTGGCCGTCGAGGAAGGTTCGCTGGAGCACTGCCTGGCAATTCAGACGAAAATGAATCACTACTCGGATAAGCGCCGCGACGGCGGGCTGGAAACGCAAATGCGCAGCTGGAAGCATGCACGGCGCAAAGCCCAGCGCGAGTTCAGGCAGCATCGTTGTTATCGCTTCGGTGGCCAGCTGAAGGGATAGGATTCTGGGCAGGTTGCCTGCCTGCAGCTCACGGATCTTGTGGCTGGGGCTGACCCCTGCGTTGCTGGGCTGTGGTATGTTCAGCCCATACTGACCGCGCCGAGAGCTATCATGAGCTACACCCAATTAATGTTCATGCATTTGGCGACAGTGCTGCCTGCGGCCTTGATTGGCGGCTACCTGCTGATAGCGCGCAAGGGTTCATCGGTTCATCGCCTGTTGGGCAAAATCTATATGATTTTGATGCTGGCCACCGCACTCATCACTTTGGCCATGCCCGGTACTGTAGGCGGCACGGTTTTGGGCCACTTTGGGCCTATTCATATCTTTAGCATTGTGGTGCTCATCAGCGTACCCAGGGCCTACAGCGCAATCCGCAGGGGCGATCAGCGAACGCACCAGATCAGCATGGTAATGACCTACATCGGCGCCATACTCATTGCCGGCGGCTTTACCCTGGCCCCGGATCGGTATCTACACGACGTACTGTTTGTGAATGGTTTTGATGCAAAACCCTGAGTGCTTCTGCCAAGCTGAAGCAGGAGCGCCGTGGAGGTGCCTGTGAAGACCATTGGGCTACTGGGCGGGATGAGCTGGGAAAGCACCGCGCTTTACTACCGCCTCATTAACGAGCGCACTCGGGCGCTGCTCGGCGGATTACACTCAGCCCCAATTGCCATGGTGAGTGTCGATTTTGCCCCGCTGGAGCGGCTGCAGGTAGCCGGTGACTGGGTGGGCATTGGCAGGCAGCTCTCGGCCAACGCTCGCGAGGTACAAGCTGCGGGTGCCGACGTGTTATTGCTGTGCACGAATACCATGCATAAGGTGGCTGACGAGATTGCAGCAGCGGTGGACATTCCCATGCTGCATTTGGCCGACACCACTGCACAAGCTATTCGAGCGAACGGGCATGCGCGCCCCGCTTTGTTGGGTACACGCTTCACGATGGAGGAAGCGTTCTATAGAGAGCGACTTTCGAGCGCTGGCCTGTCGGCACTGATTCCCGATCAATCGGCACGGGACGAGGTTCATCGCGTGATTTACGAGGAGCTGTGTCAGGGTCAGGTTCGCGCCGAGTCACGCAATGCCTATCAGCGTGTTGTCGCGGACTTGGCTAACGAAGGTGCTGACTGCGTTATCGCGGGATGTACAGAGATTACACTGCTGCTGTCGCCGGATGATTGTCCACTCCCGTTATACGACACGGCAGCCCTGCATGCGCAGGCAGCGGTTAGCTGGGCGTTGCAATGATGGCACCTGATTCCCAGTACGGCGGTGTTGGGTGTCGCCGATGAGGGGAGGGTGTCGCTGCGGCAACATTCGGCTTTCCTGGCAACTGGTCGACTACTCCCTGGTGCCTCGGCAGTGCGATTGCGAATTCTGTCGCAGCCGAGAGTTGGTCTGGGTGTCGAAACAGGGTGCGCCACTGGACATCGACGTTATGGTGCCCGAGCACTACGCGGTAGTGCACCAGGGCACGGGCCGCGTGGATTTTCACCACTGCACCCGGTGCAAGCAGATACCGGTGGCAACCAGCGTTATCGATCACCAGTACTACGCGGTTGTTAATGTTGCCTGCCTCCACGACCGAGCAGTCTTCGCCCCGCCGCGTCCCGTCGATCTTACGAGCGCAACGATGGATGAATCCATTGCCCGACGTCGTGCAAACTGGTGCTCGCAGGTTACACTGCGGATCCGTTAAGCGTACCTATTACAGGCTTTTGGTGAACTTTATGTCTTCCAGTTTTTTGGCGGCCTTACCCAGACTGTTTGTCGGGTGCGCTCTGATTATCAGTTTGGCGGCCTGTCAGGGCGGGATGCCGGAGGGTGTGACACCGGTTGGCCAGTTTGATGTGCAGCGTTACGCGGGCAAATGGTATGAGATCGCGCGACTGGATAATCGCTTTGAGCGTGGCCTAACGGCGATTACTGCAGAATATGCGCTGCGTGACGACGGTACCATTACGGTTCTCAATAGCGGCACCTCTATTGAGAGTGGAGAGCGTGAGAGCGCTGAAGGTAAGGCGCGGTTTGCCGGACCTGAGGATGAGGCCTTTTTGCAGGTGTCGTTCTTTGGTCCCTTCTACGCGAGCTACATCGTTTTTGAACTGGGTCAGGATTACGACTACGCCTTCGTTTCAGGCAGTGATACCGACTACCTTTGGTTGCTCGCCCGCGAACCTGTGATCAGCGATACCCTGAAAGACCGGTTTGTGGCTCGCGCCGGTGCGTTGGGCTTTGCCGCGGATAAACTTGTCTGGGTTGAACACGGTGCCAGTGCCGTCTCGACAAAGTAGGGCGCGTTCATGCCCTCTTTAGAAGTTCTGATCGCGTTTACCGCGGCTGCTGTGGTGATGAATTTGTCACCCGGGCCCTCCAACCTCTATGTCATGGCAAGAGCGATTGCCCAGGGCGTGCCGGGCGGCCTTGCTGCAGCGGCAGGTCTTGCAGTAGGCAGTGTTGTTCATGTCGTGGCGGCGGTGCTGGGCTTGGCCGCGATCTTTGAATATTCACCACTGGCCTATACCGTGTTCAAAGTGGCCGGCGCTGGCTATCTTGTCTATCTCGGTATTGCCTACTGGCGGCACTCGCCTGAACAATCCGTTCAAGAAGCGGTGCCCCGCACGCCCCTCTGGCGGGTGTTCCGCGAAAGTGTGTTGGTTGAAGCGAGTAACCCCAAGACAGCCTTGTTTTTTCTGGCGCTGCTGCCGCAGTTTGTCGATCCGGCGGCCGGCCCGGTTGCGCCGCAGTTTTTGCTGCTTGGGCTTATCGTTACAGTGTCGGCGATTCCCTGCGACGTGCTGGTGGCGGTCTCCGCGGCAAAAGTGTCGCGCTGGCTACTGCAAAACGATAAGGCCCAGCAGTTACAGGAGCGAGTGTCCGGTGTGATCCTCATCGCGATGGGTGCCGTTATTCTGGGCACTGAGGCCTGGGAAGCTAAGCGCTAGGTAGCAGATAGCATCTCATCTCAGAACGCCGGTCAAGACGCGAAGCGTTGAGTGAGTGGCGCCACCGGCCTCATGCTGTCCCATTAGTGTGAATCGGCATCTGTCCTGCGGTTTGTTGTGCGGGTGGCGATTTATTTCGAGCAGGCACAAAAAAGGCCGGGATTGCCGGCCTTTTTTGTAAGTGTGGTTGATGCCCGGGCTGCGCCGGGAGCACCTATCTCACTTAAGAGGAGCGGGTATCGGAAACTTCAAGCAGTTCCCATTTGCCGTCTTTGTTTCTGTCTTCGGTGTAGCGGTATTTCACCTTGGAGCCGTGTGGCGCATTCTCAATACCGTCGGTGCTGGGTGCCTTGAACTGCACGCGGCGATTCTTGCTGCGGTTCATGCTGCAACGAGCGTCTTTTCCGTTCTTGGCTGAGTGAAACTCAACGTAGACCGGTTTGCCCATTTTGGCGGCACGATCCTTGTCCACGGTACCTTCAACGATACAATCCTGAGTGACCTCGGCGAATGCACCAGGCGCCAGGAGGGGTAATGCGAGTGCGATTGCTGCTGTAAGCTTTTTCATGGTCTATCTCCTTCGCCTCACGGCGAGAATTTATATTTCTGAATGTCATGTTTCTGTAACAATGCTCTGGTAGGCATCTTGAGAAGTACTATACAGGCAACGAAGTCAGTATAGCTATCGTTGAAACATGATTGTAATAATAAGTTCACATAAAAGGTGTAGGAGTTTGCGAAGATCCCAATAAGTTTTATAAAAACAACAATATAGAGATGATCCGGTAATTGTTACAAACCGTCATATTTGTCGTCAAAAAGGGGTTTCCGCTGCGAATCCTCCCAATTTAAGGCCTGTATGGAGGCGCGATCAGGCAAAAATGCCCTGGATATACCAGTGCTGCAGCCTGCGATCCCGGTAAATCCAGAGATGCTGGCCCTGCTCACCTTGCGCAATGTAGTAGTCACGACTTACAGGCTCGGCCCACCAGTTATCCTCGATCCTCTCTGGCCCATAAATCAGCGCCAGAGGCCCGTTCCAGTACAGCGCCCCCTGCTGCAGTTGCAGCGGCTGTGGCTGCGGCATTAGCCAGAAGGGCCTTTGCTGGCAAGGCGTAGCACCCTGAGTACCTGAGGGGTCTTGTTGGGTGCCGCCCATGCTGCGCATAGCGCAGTCCTGGCCTGTTTGAACGGCATACTCGGGCAGGTGTTCATCCCTGCAGCCGATCGTCATTATTGCCTGCAGCCCCAAGCGGCTGCGCAACCTGTCCAGCAGGCTACTGAGCGGTTCACGTTGCTGGCCGCTGTTAAAGAGGTCTACTGTGGCGGCGCTGGCCGATTCCAGCTGGCGACAGTTGAGCGTGACACCCTCAATGCCGCTGGTGAAGGGCTCGCGTTCAAGCTGAATGCCGGTGAGCTGGTGCCAGTTCTGCCAGTCGTGGCTGTGGCTACTGCTGCGCACCAGTAAATGCTGTACCTGGCCCTCGATAGTGATGAACTCCCATTGGATTTCGCCGGTTTGTAGCTGGGTATTGCGCAGAAACCGGCACAGCGACTGCAGCAGGAACTGGATGGCAGGCTGCATCTCGTTATGGCCGCGCACTTCATAGCCGAACCAATAGGTATCGCTAAACCGCGCGGGGGGTTGGTAGTCCTTGCGCAGATCGGCACGCAGGCCAAGCAGCTGCTGTAATTCATCGACAAAGGCCTTGCCACAGCGTTTTGCCAATGCGGGGGGTGGCAGTTTAAGCAGGTCCTCAAAGTGGTGAATCCCCGCCCGCCGTAAGGAGTCTATTGTTGCCGCGTGGTCTTTCAGCAACGCGATGGGCAATGTGCCCAGGCGTTGCTCCAACGGCTGCTCCACAGCCAGTGCAATATCCGGCGCAACGTGTGATAGCAACCAGGCTGCCCGCGGCGTAGCGGCCAAGCCCTGTTCGGCCTGGTAGCCTCGTGTGGCCAGCCCGCGACGCACGTCTTCCATCAGGCGGTCCAGACCACGGTACAGTGTGAGGCAGCTGCCAATTTCCAGCAGCAGGCTGTCGCCTCGCCAGTGGTGCAGTGTTGGACTAATGCTATAAGCCCAGCTGCACAGCTGCGTCATGCTCAGCTGTTCCCGTACCGTATCGCGCTCTAGTAGCGTGAGCGGTTGCTCCGCTGCCAGGGCGCGAACGGTCGCTGTACTTTGCCCGGTCTTAATACCCATGGCGCAGGCACAGTCATTGGCACGCAGTACGCGCTGCTTTTCCAAAACCACAACGGCCTGCTCTTCGCTGCGATTCAGCGCCTGTAGCGGGAGCAGATCAAAGCGTAAACACAGCCATAAACTCATGCGGTTGTGCCCGCTAAAATGGTGTCTGGACTACCTATTTTCCAATCACTTTGGGGCGCTGCCAGGTAGCGAGGGAGCAGTTGGGCCAGTTTGGCATAAATACTGTACATATATACAGTATTTTATAAAAACAGATCCCTGTCCAGTAAGGCGGTGAAAGGCTGGCAATCCCGTGGTTGCTAGGCCATTATGAGCGCCCTTCGTGGCTCACGAGGCTGCGAAAACCCTCTTTCATCAACCACTCGAGAGACAACCGTGAATAAACCCAGACATTTATTGCTGGCAACCAGTGTCGCCGCGATGGCGCTCACCGGTTGCGCCAAGGAGGCGCCTGCGCCCGCAGCCGATGTTGCCGCTGCAGAGACGGCACCAGTAACCACTGCGGTGCCCGCTGAAACCCCAGATGTGGCCACAGCGTTCCGTACTTTTCTGGACGAGAACTGGGCCGCTGACCTGGTTCGCTTCCCAACCTTCGCCAGCTATGTGGGCGACAAGACCAACCAGGATAAATGGAATACCGTATCGGAAGCTTTCCAGCAGGAATCGCGCGAAATTTCCGAAGCCCGCCTGGCCGCAGTGGCTGACTACGACCGTTCGCAGCTGGACGATAGCCTGGGCCTGTCCTGGGACCTGTACAAGCTGGATATTGAGCGTCAGCTGGCCAGCGATGATTTCCGTCACCACAAATTCGTCATCGATCAATTCCGCGGCCCGCACACGGCTGTCCCCAGCTTCCTGATCAACATTCACCGCGTGGGCGATATCGCCGATGCAGCGGCATACGTTAGCCGCCTTAACGGTGTTGGCGTCTGGTTTGACGATGTGATTGAACAGATGCGCATTCGTCAGGAGAAGAACTTCCTGCTGGCTGATTGGCAGTATCCACAAATGATTGCTGCGTCGAAGAATGTGATCACGGGTGCACCTTTTGATGACACCGGTGAAGACTCCACAATCTGGGCTGATTTCCAAGGCAAGGTTGCCAAGTTAGAGATTGAAGACAGCGAGAAAGACACGCTGTTGAGCGATGCCAAGAAGGCGTTGGTTGAGGTGGTTAAGCCTGCCTACGACCGCCTGATCGCAGAGCTGGAAACCCAGGGTGCTGTGGCACCGGACGCGGATGGTGTATGGAAGTTTGAGCGTGGTGATGAGTTCTATGCCGAGCGCCTGCGCTGGTTCACCACGACGGACCTGACAGCCGATGAAGTGCACGACATCGGTCTGCGCGAGGTCGCGCGTATTCATGCAGAGATGGAAGCCATCAAGGATAAGGTCGGTTTCGAGGGTACTCTGGCGGAATTTTTCGTGTTCATGCGCGAAGACGAGCAGTTCTACTACCCCAACACGGACGAGGGCCGCGCCGCTTATCTGGCTGAAGCTACGCGTTTGATTGATGTTATGCGCGAGCGTCTGCCGGAGATGTTTGGTCTGCTCCCCAAAGCTGAGCTCACAGTGAAGCGTGTTGAGGCTTTCCGCGAGCGCTCTGCCGGTAAGGCCTTTTATCAGGGGCCGCCGCCGGATGGTTCTCGTCCCGGCATCTATTACGCCAATCTGTACAACATGATGGATATGCCCAAGTACCAGATGGAAGCGCTGGCATACCACGAAGGCGTTCCTGGCCATCACATGCAGCGTGCTATCTCGGTAGAGCTGCAGGGCATTCCTATTTTCCAGAAGTACGCAAGCTTCACTGCCTATACTGAAGGTTGGGGCCTGTACAGCGAGCTGGTGCCCAAGGAAATGGGCTTCTATGAAGATCCATACTCCGACTTTGGTCGCCTGGCGATGGAGCTGTGGCGCGCCTGCCGCCTGGTGGTGGACACCGGTTTACACAGCAAGCGTTGGACGCGTGAGGAAGCCATTGATTACCTGGTCGAGAATACGCCCAATTCTGTAGGTGATTCCACCAAGGCGATTGAACGCTACATCGCCATGCCAGGTCAGGCGACTGCCTACCTGATTGGCAAGCTGAAAATCGTTGAGCTGCGTGAGAAGGCGCGCACTGCGATGGGTGATGCTTTCGACATCCGTGACTTCCACGACGAAGTGCTGAAAGACGGCCCCGTGCCGCTGTCTGTGCTGGAGCAGAAGATCGACGCGATGATCGCTGCCTCAAACGCGGGTTAGCGCAAAGAGGTGAGTTAACGAAAACGCCGGGCGAATACCCCGGCGTTTTTTTTTGCCTCTGGTGTTCCTAGACGCCGGCGCTTTCCATCATGTAGGTGATCACCACCTTAATCAGGAAGCCCAGGATGCCCATGGCCAGGGCAATATACAGAATAAAGGTGCCGAACTTACCGGCATGACTTCGCCGTGCCAGGTCTGCCACGATAAACACCATGAACAGGATCAGGCCACCCACACCCAGAGTGACGCCGTATTCTGTCAGTCATTCATCCACGGTGACGCTTCTCTCCTGTGTGATTGCTCATGCCACGATTGCGATGATCGCCCGGTTTAACTGGCGACTATGTTAGTAACCAGCTGTGTCTCGGCACTCATGGAGTTGGTTACCAGGCAAGACTCCTCAGCCTTGTGCAGCAATCTGTCTGCTTTACCCTGATCTGCCCTGGTGTCCAGGGTCAGCGTTGCGGTTACCGTGACGGCAGTGAAACGCGTGACGCGATCGATGCGGTCCAGCGTACCCTCGACGTTGCAGCTTAAGGTTTCCCACTCAAACTTCGAAGCATTGGCAATTGCCTGGAAGGTGAGAATAAAACAGTCGGCAACGGCACCCATCATCAGGTCTTCAGGTGACCACTTATCCCCCGGGCCGCCGAACTGGGTAGGCGGTGCCGAGATAATCTCGGGTAGGTTCTCAGCTTCTATGGCTACAGGTTCGCCGGGCAGGGCGCTTGCCTTCACCACATAGTGATGGGGAAAGTCTTGCATGTGAGTGGCTCCAAGTCGCTGGGCTTATGTGTATAGCGGTTATTGCCCTCACATGCCAGTACCCCGAGTGCTGCTTATGCGATACCTGCAGAGAAGCCGGTACTGCTTGTCGGGTTGCTTGCCGGCAGCTCCCATAACTGTGGCTGCTGCGGTACATCGTTGCTCGGTGACAGGGTCACATCGAGGTCCTGGCGTCCACCGCGTTGCTTGAGGATGCGCACCCGGCGGTACTCCCGCATCTGCAGCCGCAAGCCCGCCGGTGAATGATTGTGTTGCGCATCATTGGAGCGAAACAGAACAGCCAGAGTGTCGCTTTCGGCGGCGGCCAACTGTAGCTTGCGCAGCTCACTGTAGCGGTACTCTGTGGCCCCCAGCCAGCTAAATACCACGCTGCAAGTGCCGCTGCGTAGTGCCTGCTCGGTACTCCATAACAGATCTTCACGGTTCTGCGGGTGCACCAGCAGTACTTGCTGGGTGTCGATGCCGCGGGCCGACAGCAACGGCGCATAGGGGGTATAAGGCGGTGCGATAAAGGCCTGCCAACGGTTCTGTCCGCTCAGTGTCTCCATGGTGGGCAGGAATAGGCCCATTGCGCCCATGCCACAGCCGTCGCTGAGTACTTCAATGCTGGTGCCTGTGGGCCAGCCACCTTGTTGCAGTGCCTGATCCAGGCTGCTGTAGCCTGTACTGAGTGCACGCTCATCGTGAAACTCATGGTTAGCAGGCGCGTGATCGTTGAACAGGGCGGAGTGGCCCTGCCAGGTGTCTTTGCGTTGTATAACCTGTTCAAGCATCTCGTTCATGGTGGCCTCCGGGCGCGATCTCAAAATACTGTATGAACATACAGTAGTTGTTGATTGGGGGCGCTGCAAGGGCCTGCGATGGGAAAATGCACAGTTCAAGATTGACCTGTCCAGTTTTCATACACATCCGCCCAGGCGGGTGAGTAAGGGTTCAGTGAGCAGGGAATGGTCCGCAGGCGGCAGCATTGCTGGGCGCTAATGGGTCCGGGATAAGCCGCAGCCTCGGTGAAATAGACGCTATAAGCAGTGGCTGTAGCACCGTAACCGGCGGGAGATCGGCGTTTTGCGATCAGGCAGGAGACCTTTGTGGGCTTGTGGCGGGTGACCCGGTTGCCAGTGCCAGGACCAGATTTTCCAGGTGTTGCCACCCGTCGCCGGCGCCATAGCCTTTCACACTGGCATCGGCAGCCATCAGCTGCTGCAGTAGCTGGTTCAAGGAGGCGGCGTCATGACGCTCCAGCGCACTTTGCATCAGGCCCATACGGTTTTTCCATACCCGGCGTGCGTTTAGCGCCTGCTGCGGATTGTGCCCCTGCTCGCAGTCCTGTCGGGCGTCGAACAGCAGTCGGATATCCTTCGCCAATGCCCACAAAACCACCGGCGGCGCAGTGCCTTCGCCCCGCAATCCCTGCAGTTTACGCAGGCTGTCGCGTGCCTTGCCGGCAAGTGCAGTATCCACAGTATCAAACAGGTTATAACGGGCACTGTGAAGGACGCCCTCGTTAACGGTCTCCGCGGTGATTTTGCCGTCATTAGCCAGCAGTTTGAGTTT
This sequence comes from Parahalioglobus pacificus, assembly GCF_014652275.1. Taxonomy (GTDB): domain Bacteria; phylum Pseudomonadota; class Gammaproteobacteria; order Pseudomonadales; family Halieaceae; genus Parahalioglobus; species Parahalioglobus pacificus. The sequence continues at coordinate 17,502 of NZ_BMYM01000001.1, forward strand.
CTCAACCTCCTGCACGGCGGCCAGCAAATTGCCTTCAACCCGCTCGGCCAATAGTTGTACGGCATCGCGGTCAATCTGCATGCCTGCCGCCATAACGCGCTGCTGCAACCAGCGCGGCAACTCGTTGGCACCAATGGGCCACAGCTGCAGCGTGGCACCCGCCGCATTCAGCGCCTTGTACCACTTACTGCTAGTGGACTGCTTATCGATCTTACCGGCAACAATGAGTAACACATCCTCGGGGGCGGCAATCTCCAGATAGGCCAGTAGTGCCTTGCTGCCCTCTGCGCCCGGTTTGCCGCTGGGCAGCCGAATTTCCAACAGACGCCGTTCGGCAAACAGTGACATGCTGCCAGCGTTTTCGAGGATAGACTGCCAGTCGAAGCCGCGTTCTCCGGCATCGATCACTTCCCTGTCGGTGCAGCCGGCATCCCGAGCGGCTGCGCGCACGGCGTCGGCACACTCCTGCACCAGCAGTGTTTCCTCTCCGCTGATCAGATAAACAGGGAGCAACTGTTGTTTCAGGTGGGCGGCAAGCTTCTCCGGATAGAGCTGCATGCTTACTGTGTGCTGGCGGCGTAAAAGCCGATACGCCTGAGAATCTGCTGCGCCAGTTCGGTGCGCATCTCGGCCTGGAGAATACGCACTTCTTCGGCTTTACCCACGACATTGCGCGGGTCGTTTTCCATTTGCCGGATAACCGAAGCCTCGGTATCGGTCATCACCTCATCACCACGGGCGGAGGTGACGCTGAAGGTGCTGCGCATAGTGAGCTCGAACTCGGCGGCGCGCGCCTGAGCATTCAGTGACAGGTTGCGTTGGCTGAAGCGTTCCGGCCCCAGTCGCAGCAGGTAATCTGCCTCGTTGCGCTCTACCCAGACAATGCCATTAGCAGCAAAGCGCGCTTCTACTTCACGACTGAACTCGCTGTTGGGGTTGCCTGTAACGAGATTGAAGCGCTGCCAGCTCTCCGGCAGCGCGGTAGCAGCCTGGCTGCCACGCAATTGGAAGCCGCAGGCGGTCAAACTCACGGCCAGGACAAAAACCGCCGCTGCTTTGAGGTAAGGCATTGTTCCATTCACAGGCAATCAGCCCTTGGCCGGGAAGAAAGTAATCAGTTTCCCTTTCACCACCTTGAAGTCAAGTTTGGGGATGTCGCTGACAAACTTCTGCACGTTGTCGTTGGCCAGGGCGGCGTCGCGAATAGCAGCCTCATCGGCGTCGGCGGCGACAGTCACTTTGCCGCGAACCTTACCCATTACCTGCACGACGATTTCTATGCTGTCGCGTGTCAGTGCAGACTCATCCACGGTTGGCCACGCAGCATCCATCACATCACCCTGGCCGCCGAGTTCCTGCCATAGGCAGTGCGACAGGTGCGGCACAATGGGTCCAAGCATCAAGACAACCGCACGCAATCCTTCGTCCATGACTGCACGGCTGTTGTCGCTGTCGTCCAGCTTGCCAAGTTCGTTGCAGAGCTCCATGACCGCAGCGATGGCGGTGTTGAAAGTCTGGCGGCGGCCGTAATCATCACCCACCTTGGCGATGGTTTCGTGAACCTTACGCCGGGCACCCTTCTGGTCATCATTCAGGGAGTCGGTATTGAGGGTGGTTGCACCACCTTGTGCCAGGTGCGCATCCACCAGGCGCCAGAGTCGGCGCAGGAAGCGGTTAGCTCCCTCTACGCCGGAGTCAGACCACTCCAGCGATTGCTCGGGGGGAGCCGCAAACATGCTGAACAGACGCACGGTGTCGGCGCCGTAGCGATCGATCAATGCCTGCGGATCCACAGTATTGCCCTTTGACTTGGACATCTTGGCGCCATCCTTCAGCACCATGCCCTGGGTCAGCAGGCGGGCGAAGGGTTCGTCGGAGGTGACCAGGCCTTCGTCCCGCATCAGCTTGTGATAGAAACGCGCGTACAGCAGGTGCAGGATGGCGTGCTCGATGCCGCCAATGTACTGGTCCACGGGCGCCCAGTAGTTGGCCTCATCATCCAGCATGGCCTCACTGTTACGAGCGCAGGTGTAACGGGCGTAGTACCAGGATGACTCCATAAAGGTGTCAAAGGTGTCGGTCTCGCGCGTTGCCGGTTTGCCGCAGCTAGGGCAGGTGGTCTGGTAAAACTCAGGCATGGATTTCAGTGGTGAACCCACGCCTTCGAAGGCCACTTCCGTGGGGAGTTCCACGGGCAAATCGCTGGCGGGTACCGGGACCGTGCCGCAGTCATCGCAATAGATAACGGGAATCGGTGCACCCCAGTAGCGCTGGCGTGATACGCCCCAATCCCGCAACCGGAAGTTGACGGTGCGCTCGCCCTTGCCGAGTTCGCTCAAGCGGCCTTCGATGGCATCAAATGCCGACTGGAAATCCAGGCCATCAAACTCACCAGAGTTCACGGTGACGGTATTGTCCTTGTCGGTGTACCAGTCAGCCCAGGTGCTGCTGTCATAGTCAGCGCTACCGTCGGCCTTGGCGACAACCTGCACTATAGGCAGACCGTATTTGCACGCAAATTCGTGATCGCGTTCATCGTGGGCGGGTACCGACATGACGGCCCCGGAGCCGTAGCCCATCAACACGAAGTTGGCCGCCCACACGGGTACGGTTTCGCCCGTCAGCGGATGGATTGCTTTCAGACCGGTGTCCATGCCCAGCTTTTCCATGGTCGCCAATTCGGCCTCGGCAACACCACCGACAGACTGCGCTTCTATGAATGCCGCCAGTTCAGCGTTGGACTCTGCCGCCTGCAGCGCCAGCGGGTGCTTGACCGCAACCGCCACATAAGTAGCACCCATCAGGGTGTCAGGGCGCGTGGTGTAGACCTCGATATCGTCGCCGCCCTCCAGGCCAAAGCGCAGGTTGACGCCCTCGGAGCGACCAATCCAGTTGCGCTGCATGGTGCGCACCTGCTCCGGCCAGTGCTCGAGCTTGTCGATATCATCCAGCAGCTCCTGGGCGTAGTCAGTAATTTTCAGGAACCACTGGGAAATCTCACGTTGCTCCACCAGGGCACCGGATCGCCAGCCGCGGCCGTCAATCACCTGCTCATTGGCGAGGACGGTTTGGTCGACGGGATCCCAGTTCACCATGGCTTCTTTCTTGTAAGCGAGGCCCTTTTCGATCAACCGCGTAAAAAACCACTGTTCCCAGCGGTAGTAATCCGGATGGCAGGTTGCGATCTCGCGTGACCAGTCGTAGGCGTAGCCGAGACGTTGCAGCTGCCCGCGCATGTCCGCGATGTTCTGCTTTGTCCAGTGTGCCGGCGGCACTTTGTTCTTGATGGCGGCGTTTTCGGCGGGCATTCCGAAAGCGTCCCAACCCATAGGCTGTAGTACGTTCTTGCCCTGCATGCGTTGAAAGCGCGATATCACGTCACCAATGGTGTAGTTGCGTACATGCCCCATGTGCAGTTTGCCGCTGGGGTAGGGCAGCATAGACAGGCAGTAGTACTTCTCCCGTGAATCGTCGGGATTTACGGCAAAGCTGTTGTTGTCTTGCCAGTGTTGCTGCGCTGCCTGTTCAATGGCCTGCGGGTCGTAATGCTGATCCATGGGGGGTGTCGTTCCAATACAGTGTCTGTGCGTGCTGGAAAGCGGTGGTATCACCGTCCAGTCGGCGCTGGGCAAAGGCGCGAATTTTATCAGTAATCCCACGGCCCGGCGATGTGTGTGTTGAGCCGGGTTAGTCGGCGTGAGGGTCTCGGGGGCGCCAGAAGGTCGCTTGCATGATAAACATCAAGACGAGGGCGATTGCGCTGGCGAAAACGATGGGCAGAGTGCCGAAACTACCCACCGGCGTGCGCCCCAGCATCACCTCAGCTTCGCCGGTGAGGGTGGTCTCTACAAACTGCTCACTACTGGTCAAGACTTGCCCGCGATGATCAATGATAGCCGACACGCCGTTGTTAGTGCCTCGTATCAGGTAGCGGCCATTCTCCAATGCGCGCATACGCGCCATCTGCAGGTGCTGCAGCGGACCTATGGAGGCGCCAAACCAGCTGTCATTGCTGATGGTTACCAGCAGGTCGGCTTCGCGCGCATGGGCGGCTACTAATCCGGGGTAAACGATCTCGTAACAGATGTAGGGTGCGATGCGAAAGCTGCCCGCCCTGAGTGGGGGTTGGGTCGCACTGCCGGCACTGAAACTGGACATGGGCAGATCGAAAAAGTCGATTAAGCCGCGCAGCACCGACTCTAACGGTACGTACTCACCAAAGGGCACCAGGCGTTGCTTATGGTAAACACCCTCGCCCTGGCCCAGCGCGATGATGCTGTTGTAGATAGTCTCCGGTGTCGGGCGCATGGGAATGCCCGTTATCAATGTGGAATCGACCTGGCGCGCGCGACTCGCGATGGGGTCCAGGATGCCACGTGCATTTTGAAAGAGCGTCGGAATGGCGGCTTCTGGCCACAGGATAATGTCATAGCCATACAGCGAGGGCACAACCGACTGATACTGGGCCACGATGTCATCAAAATAGGCGCGGTCCCATTTTTGCGCCTGGGGAATGTTGGGCTGGTACATGGCCACGCTCAGGGGCTCCTCGGTGGCCGGGGCGACCCACTCTATTGGCTTCAACACAGCACCGCCCAGCCACATCAGTAGCAGCAGGCCAGCATACGTAGTGATTGCGACGCATTGCCGACTGCGCCAGCTCAGGAACAGGCAAGTCGCAGAGAGCGCCGTCATTAGGGACAGGCCGAAAACACCGAATACAGGTGCCCATCCAGCAATCCAGGTGTCGAGATGGGCATAGCCAAGGTACAACCAGGGGAAGCCGGTGAGTAGCCAACTTCGGAGCCACTCAAATAACACCCAGAGCAGGGCAAAACCTAGCAGCATGCCACCAGGCAAGGGACGTACCCAGCGCACGTATACCCAGCCGAAGAGACTGTGGAACAGCGCCAGGCCTGCGCAGAACAGTGCGGTGAGGAGCGTGGCTAAAGGCACACTGGCGAAGCCGTAGTCGTGAATGCTGACCCATACCCAGGACGCACCGCTGCCGAAAAAGCCCAGCCCATAGAGCCAGCCTCGCCACAGTGCATCGCCGGGGGTGCAGGCGCAAAGCAGGTAGCTCAGCAGGACCAGGCTGGCAATGCCAGCAGGCCACAGGGTGAAAGGCGCCAGGGACAGCGTAACCAGCGCACCGGCCAGCGGTGCCAGAACTGCGACCAGCAGTGGATGTAGCCGCTGTGGATTTAGCCGCTGTTGTTGAGTGGCGTCGGGCGCCGGTGCGCTCACTTTGGCGGGGGTCTCAAGCGTAAGCTGTGAATCTTGCGCTGATCAGCGTTGATAACCATGAACTCAAAATCGTCGATACGCGTGATCTCATTGCGTCCCGGCATGTGCCCAAAGGCCTGGATTACCAGTCCGCCAATGGTGTCGAACTCTTCGTCGCTGAAGCTGCAGTCGAAGTGTTCATTGAAATCCTCGATGGGTGTCAGCGCCTTGATGAAATAGTCCTCATCCGTGATCTTGCGGATATACTGGTCTTCCTCGGCGTCTGTTTCGTCTTCGATTTCGCCAACGATTTCTTCCAGCACATCCTCGATGGTGACCAATCCAGCCACGCCGCCGTACTCGTCAATCACGATCGCCATGTGATTGCGGTTCTGGCGAAATTCGCGCAGCAGCACGTTCAGGCGTTTACTCTCTGGCACAACCACCGTCGGGCGCAGCAGGTTGCGGATGTCAAAATCATTGGCATCGTCACCCAGTAACAGGGGTAGTAAGTCTTTTGCCAGCAGGATGCCGAGCACATCATCGGGGTTCTCACCAATCACGGGGTAGCGCGAGTGTGCTGAGCGGATGATCTGCGGCATGCACTCTTCCAGTGTCTGTTCCGCTTTAATGACCACCATCTGTGCGCGAGGGATCATGATGTCGCGCACGTGCATGTCGCTGACTTTCATCGCGCCTTCCATGATGCTGCGTGCGTCGTCGTCGATGACTTCGTTCTCTGCAGAGATGGAGAGCAGCTCCATCATGTCGTCACGGCTGTGTGGCTCAGTCGAAAACAAGTGGGTGATCTTGTGGAGCCAGCTGCGGTCTTCGGAATCCGGGGTGTTCTTGTCGTCGCTCATCGCGGCGGATGCTCGCTTACGGTTGTATCGGGGGTTAGGTAGGGGCAGGGCAGACCCAGGCCAGCCAGAACGCGGGTTTCCAGCGCCTCCATCAACTCGGCCTCGTCATCGTCGATATGATCGTAGCCCAGCAAATGCAGACTACCATGCACGGTCATGTGCGCCCAGTGCGCCTGCAGGGTCTTGCCCTGCTCGGCGGCCTCGCTGCGAACAACCGGCGCACAGATAACAATGTCACCCAGCAGGGGAAGCTCTAGTTCAGCGGGTATGTCTGAGGGAAAAGACAGCACATTGGTTGGGCGTGGCTTGTTTCGATACTGACCATTGAGGGTGGTCATCTCCGGTTCGTCCACAATGCGAACGCTCACCTCGCGCTCGCCGGGATCATCACTGGCTTCACCCAGCGCGGCAGCTATCCAGCTTCGTATGTCGTCCTCGTCGGGTACGGGCTCGGCGCTGGCATTCTGGATGTCCACCTGCAGGTTCATCGCTGGCTTTGGTCCAGGTGGGTCGTGCTGTCTTCCCGCGCATCGTAGGCTTCCACAATCCGCTGCACCAGCGGGTGCCTGACAACGTCTTTATTGGCAAACCAGGTGAAGCCAATGCCTTCCACACCGGTCAGGATGTTGCTGGCGTGGGTGAGGCCGGACTGTGACCCCCGGGGAAGGTCGATCTGGGTGGCGTCACCGGTGATGACTGCGGTGGACCCGAAACCGATACGGGTCAGGAACATCTTCATTTGTTCCCGCGTTGTGTTTTGCGCTTCGTCGAGGATGATGAAGGCGTTGTTCAATGTGCGGCCGCGCATAAACGCCAGCGGCGCCACCTCGATGATGTTGCGTTCGATGTACTTATTGACGGTTTCGAAACCCAACATTTCATAGAGTGCGTCGTACAGTGGGCGCAGATAAGGGTCTATCTTCTGGCTTAGATCGCCGGGCAGAAAGCCCAGCTTTTCCCCGGCTTCAACCGCGGGCCTGACCAGCAGGATGCGCCGGACCCTTTCTTCCAGTAGCGCTTCCACCGCACACGCGACAGCCAGATAGGTTTTGCCCGTGCCTGCAGGGCCCACGCCGAAGTTAATGTCACACTGCTTGATAGTGCGCACATAGCCCTGCTGATTCTTGCCGCGAGGCTTGATCGAGGCGCGCTTGGTGCGAATGACCTGAATGGCTTCGACGGCGCTATCGCCGGAGGCCTCTGTCAGACTCTCCAAATCAGCCTGCTGTAGATGCAGGTGCAGAGACTCTGGCGAGAGCCCCACGCCCTGGCAAACGTCGCTGTAGAGCTGCGTCAGGAGCTCGCGCCCCGCGATGACATTATTCTGGGGGCCCTTGAGCAGGAACTGGTTACCGCGGGCGTTGATCTGAATGCCCAGACGTTGCTCGATCTGGCGCAGGTGCGCGTCCAGCTGGCCGCACAGCATGGCCAGGTGACGGGCGTCATTGGGTTCCAGGGTAAAGCTCAGTTGGTCCGGCGCGGTGGCCGAGGAGTCAGTGTTCAATGTGCATGCAGGCCGCGAGGGCTTTCGATTGGGATATAAAGGATATACGGCTTTTGGTGGCAGTCAAATGTCCACTTGCTCGCCGCGCAGGGAGTTGGGCAGGGCCTCGTGAATCAATACGTCGGTGAATTCGCCAATCAGACTGTGGTCATCACAGCGGAAGTTCACCACGCGGTTGTTCTCGGTGCGCCCCTGCAACTGGCCGGGGTCTTTCTTGGACACGCCGGTGACAAGAATGCGCTGGGTCGAGCCCACCATCTTGCGACTGATGTCCTGAGCCTGCTGATTAATGCGCGTTTGCAGGATTTGTAAGCGCTGCTTCTTCACCGCTTCATCGGTCTCATCGGGTAAGTCTGATGCCGGGGTGCCTGGCCGCGCGCTGTAGATGAAGCTGAAGGACACATCGAAGCCAATGTCCTCAATCAGCTTCATGGTGGCAGCAAAGTCGGCCTCTGTTTCGCCGGGGAAGCCCACGATAAAGTCTGACGAGAGACTGATGTCGGGGCGAATCTTGCGCAGACGACGAATCTTGGACTTGTACTCCAACGCCGTGTGACCGCGTTTCATGGCCATCAAAATCCTGTCGGAGCCGCTTTGGACCGGCAGGTGCAAGTGATCCACCAGCTGGGGAATTTCTGCATAGGCATCGATGATGGCGTCGCTGAATTCCACCGGGTGAGACGTTGTGTAGCGAATTCGGTCGATGCCCGGTATGCGCGCAACAAAGTGCAGCAATTCGGCAAAATCCACAATCTCGCCCAGATGATTCTCACCGCGGTAAGCATTGACGTTCTGGCCCAGCAGATTGACCTCACGTACGCCGCCCTGGGCCAGGTGGGCAATTTCGGCAATCACGTCGTCCAGCGGGCGCGATACTTCCTCGCCACGGGTGTAGGGCACAACGCAGAATGTGCAGTACTTGCTGCAGCCTTCCATGATGGAGACGAAAGCGGTAGGGCCTTCGACTTTGGGCTCGGGCAGGCGGTCGAACTTTTCTATTTCCGGGAAGCTGATGTCTACCACAACCGTGCCGCCGGGGCCGCGTTTGTCCATCATGTCCGGTAGGCGGTGCAGTGTTTGTGGACCAAAAACCAGATCCACGTAGGGAGCGCGTTTCCCAATCTCTTCGCCTTCCTGACTGGCCACACAACCGCCAACGCCAATCACCAGGTCCGGATTCTTCTGTTTCAGGTGCTTCCAGCGCCCTAGCTGGTGGAAGACCTTTTCCTGGGCTTTTTCGCGGATCGAACAGGTGTTGAGCAGCAGGACATCGGCCTCTTCGGGGTTGTCCGTCTCGATCAGGCCATGGCTGTCTTCCAGCAGATCGCGCATACGCGCCGAGTCGTACTCGTTCATCTGGCAGCCGTGGGTCTTGATGTAGAGTTTCTTGCTCACCGCGTGTCGGTTCCGTTGTCCGGCTACTGTGTCAGCCGATAAAAAGGGGTGCGGATTATACCGATTTCAACCCCCGGGAACAGCCCGCGTGCTGGTATTTCGCGCCTGTGGTGGTAACATTGCCGTCCCCGAAATCCGGGAGAGTCTGCGGTGGCCACGGCGCCGCCCTTGAGGAGAGTATGACGTCCTACCCCGTTTACAAAGTGGTGTTCCAGAATGGTAATCAGGTGTTTGAGGTATTTGCGCGCCAGATTTACCAGAGCGACATGTGGGGCTTCATCGAAATTGAGGAATTTCTCTTCGGCGAGCGCTCTCAAATCGTGGTGGATCCCAGCGAAGAGAAGCTGAAAAATGAATTCAGCGGCGTTAAGCGCACCTACATCCCTATGCACTCGGTGATTCGCATTGATGAGGTGGATAAAGAAGGTGCCAGCAAGGTGTCTGACACCAAGCCCGCCGAGGGCAATGTTGCTGCCTTTCCATTAGCGGGGGCTCCCAGGTCGCCCCAGCAAGGCAGCGAAGACTAATTCTGCGCTGCCCTCAAGGTGGCCAATTTCACACACAGCGCAAACACCTGCGCGCAGCGTTCTACGTCTTCAAGGCAAGGGTACGTTGGCGCGAGGCGTATATTGCTGTCGGTCGGGTCCTGCCCATAAGGGTAAGTCGCTCCGGCGGGCGTGAGCTTGACGCCAACTGCTGCGGCCAATGCCACAACGTCTTTGGCCAAGCCTGGCAGGGTATCAAAGGAGATAAAATAGCCTCCCTGCGGCGTGGTCCACTGTCCAAACTCTTGGCCCGCCAATTCCTTCTCCAGCACCTGTAGAACTGCCTCAAACTTAGGTTTGATGAGGGCGGCCTGACGGGCCATATGCGCTTCAATCGCCTGCGCATCCGGTAAGAAGCGCAGGTGCCTTAGTTGATTGACCTTGTCCGGGCCAATGGTGCGAAAAGAAAGGTGTTTAGCGAAACCCGATAACCAGTCGGCATCTGCCCCCAGGAAGGCGACGCCGGCACCGGCAAAGGTGACCTTGGAGGTTGACCCGAACTGCAGAACGCTGGCCAGTGTGCCCGCTTCTCGCGCAGCCTTTGAGATACTGGCGAGCGCAGGCGCCTCGGGTGTCAGTGCATGCACGGCATAGGCGTTATCCCACATCACGGTGAAGGGGCCGCTTGCGTGCTGCGGTAGCCGGGCGATACGCGCCACCGTATCGTCGCTGTAGACACAGCCGGTGGGGTTGGAAAAGCGGGGGACGCACCAGATGCCGCAAATAGTGCCATCTTCTGCCAGCAGCGACTCAACAACATCCATATCGGGACCGTTGTCGTTCAGCGGTACGCTGATCATTTCCAGATCCAGACGCTCGCACACCGAGAAGTGGCGGTCGTACCCGGGTGCGGGACACAGGAAGCGGCGCACACCGCCATCATTGTTGGAGTGCTGTAGCGCGTATTCAAGCGCCAGATACATTAGACTCAGACTGCTGTTACCGCCCACCAGTACTTCATTTGGATGTAGATCGAACAGTTCCCCGAACAGTTCGCGCAGTTCAAACAGGCCCATCAGCTCGCCATAGTTTCTAACGTCGACGCCGCTATCGCTGCGGTAATTACCCTGGAGAATCCCGTCGAGGGAATCTGACAACGCCAGTTGTTCCGGGGCAGGTTTGCCGCGCGTGAGGTCAAGATCGAGGCCGAGCTCGGTCAGCGCCTTGTAGCTTTCCTCGAGCGCCTGCAGGTCGTCATTATTACTGTGGGCTATAGTCATTGAGTCAGTACACGCCGTATAAATTCAGCAATCGACAGTATAAGGCAGCGCACAGGCATTCGAGAGTCCTTGCTTGAAAGCGTGTGGAAGACCCCCCATATCCATACGATGGAAAATGACACAGGAATACCCATGAGCGAGCAGGATCAGGCAGTGGATGGTGAGGTTATCGATCACGGCGATAGCGGCCAGGCGCCTGCCGTTGCAGAGGATGTACTGCCGGACACCCTGCACCTGATCCCGGTGCCGCAGCGCCCCTTCTTCCCCGGACAGGTCCAACCGGTTGCCATCAATATCGAAGAGTGGGGTGCCACCCTTCAGGCGGTGAAAGCCAGCGGCAATCCCGTCATTGGACTGTCATACGTCGAGCGCAAGCCGGACACAGCGGCAGACCCCCGCCAGTTCCCTGAGATTGGTTGTGTGGTGAGATTGCACAAGCCGCCGATGGTGGCGGATAACCCGGGACACTTTCTCGCCCAGGGCGTACGCCGCTTCCGGATTGTGCGTTGGTTGAATGATAAACCCCCATATCTGGCGCAGGTTGAATACCCGCGCAGTCAGGGCGATAAAGACAGCGATGAGATTAAGGCCTATGCCATGGCCCTGATCAAGGAAGTAAAGGAGCTGTTGCCGCTCAACCCGCTGTACAGCGAAGAGCTCAAGCAGTACATCGGCAACTTCAATCCCAATCAGCCCAGTCTGTTGGCCGACTTCTCGGCGGCATTGACGACCGCATCGGGTGATCAGCTACAGGAAATTCTGGACACCCTGCCACTTCGATCGCGCATAGAGAAAGTGCTCAAGCTACTGCACAAAGAGCGTGAAGTGGCTGAACTCCAGGGCCAGATTACCAGTCAGGTGAACGAGAAGGTCTCTGACCAGCAGCGGGAGTTCTTTCTGCGCGAGCAGCTGAAAATCATCCAGAAGGAACTGGGAATCTCCAAAGATGACCGCACCTCTGATGCGGAGACTTTTGAGTCCCGGTTGGAGGGTCTGACGCTGCCGGAGGCTGCTGAGGCGCGTATTCGCGATGAACTGAACAAGCTGTCTGTGCTCGAGACCGGGTCTCCCGAATATGGTGTTACACGTAACTACCTGGACTGGGCAACCTCGGTTCCCTGGGGACGTTACTCTGAGGACAACCTCGAGTTGAAACACGCCCGCGGTGTGTTGAATGAGTATCACGACGGCTTGGACGACGTGAAAGATCGCATCCTGGAGTTTCTGGCGGTGGGCGCTTTTAAGGGCGAGATTGCCGGATCCATTCTGCTGTTGGTTGGACCACCGGGGGTGGGCAAGACCAGTATCGGTCGCTCCGTGGCTGCGGCCCTGGGGCGTGAGTTTTATCGTTTCAGTCTTGGCGGTATGCGCGATGAGGCGGAGATCAAAGGGCATCGCCGGACCTATATTGGAGCCATGCCGGGTAAGTTCGTGCAGGCGCTGAAGGAGGTAGAGGTCTCCAACCCGGTGATTATGCTGGATGAGATCGACAAGATCGGCGCCTCCTACCAGGGCGACCCCGCGTCGGCACTGCTGGAGGTGCTAGACCCCGAGCAGAACAGCGAATTTCTTGATCATTACCTCGATCTTCGCGTCGACCTCAGCAAGGTCCTGTTCATCTGCACCGCCAACCAGCTGGATACTATCCCCGGCCCGCTGCTGGACCGAATGGAAACCATTCGGCTCTCTGGTTATGTGGCGGAAGAGAAACTGTCTATTGCTAGGAACCACCTGTGGCCCAAGCAACTGGAACGTCATGGCTTGAAGGATGAGCAGCTCAAGATCAACGATGCCGGACTTAAGTACGTGATTGACTCCTACTGCCGCGAGGCTGGGGTGCGCACGCTGGAGAAACAGCTGTCGCGCATCATGCGTAAAGCGATCGTGCATCTGTTGGAGTCAGATGACACCAGGATGCGGGTCGGCAAGAAGGACATCGATACCCTGCTGGGCAAGCCCCCCTTTCAGCCCGATAAACCTGTGCGTGGCCTCGGTGTTGCCACAGGCCTTGCATGGACGGCCATGGGCGGTGCAACCCTGGCGATCGAGTCATCCCAGATTCACACGCTTAATCGTGGGTTTAAGCTCACCGGGCGTCTCGGCGAAGTCATGCGGGAATCCGCTGAGATTGCCTACAGCTATGTCATTGGACACCTGAAAGACTACGGCTGCGATCCTGACTTCTTTGATATGAGCATGGTGCACCTGCACGTGCCAGAGGGCGCTACGCCGAAGGACGGGCCCAGTGCCGGTATCACCATGGCCACAGCACTGGTGTCGCTGGCACGGAAGGAACGCATAAAGCGGCCGCTGGCCATGACAGGCGAGTTGACCCTGACAGGTCAGGTGTTGGCAGTGGGCGGTATCCGCGAAAAAGTGATAGCTGCCAGGCGCAGCAAGATCATGGAGTTGATATTGCCCCACGCGAATCGCAGGGACTTCGAAGAGCTACCGGACTATTTGCGTGAGGGCATTAACGTGCATTTCGCTCGCACGTACCGTGAAGTGTTTGAGTTTGTATTTCATGAGCATCGCAGGGAAAAATCCCTGCACTGATTCCAATCAGGGCGCGTAGGCGGTGATCACGGCGCGGCGGGGCGCTGGATAGCCCTCGATACTTTTGCTGCTGTCCTGTGGGTCCAGGAAGTTGGCCAGTGAGTGGAACGTCATCCATTCGGTGCTGCGCTGTTCATCAACCGTTGTTGTCCCCACATCAACCACCTTCGCGTCGCGGTAACCGACTTTGGCTAGCCAGCCCAGTAAGGTGTCGCAACTTGGCAGGAACCAGACATTGCCCATGCGAGCATAGCGACCCTCGGGCACCAGTGTTTGGCCCAGCCCTCCCTCGATAACCAGGGTTTCCAGAACCAGTTGTCCGTCGCTTCGCAGGCAGTCTCGTAACTCCAGCAAGTGGTCGAAGGGTGAGCGCCGGTGATACAGCACACCCATGGAAAACACGGTGTCGAAGGCTTTCAGCTTTTCAGGCACATGCTCAATACCCGCCGGTATCAGCCAGATGTTGTCGCGATTTAAATAGCGCTGCAGGGCCAAAAACTGCATCACGAACAGTGGTGTGGGGTCTATGCCGATAACTTCACCCGCACCCGCGCCCAACATGCGCCAGCAGTGGTATCCGCTGCCACAACCCACGTCCAGCACACGGCGTCCGTCCAGGGCGTCGAGATGCAACGCTAACCGATCCCACTTCCAGTCGGAGCGCCACTCGGTATCAATGTGCACGCCGAACAGCTCAAACGGACCTTTGCGCCATGGGTGAAGACCCATGAGTGCATCGCGCAGTGATTGCTGTTGCGTTGGAGTCAGGGGCTCGTCAATGCTGCAGCCAACTCGTGCGGTGTCGAGGTGAAGATGGTCAGGGGTAAGATCGGGGAGCGCGTCCAGCGCGGCCTGCCACCGGGGGATGTCGCCATAGCGTTTGACAGACATACCCTGTGCGAGGCGGTCCGGTAGGGTTTCGGCCCATCGACACAATTGCTCGTGTGTTTGCCAGCGCGCTATCAGCGTTTCATAGTCCACTACTTAACGGCGACCAGCGAAGCGAAGTTAAAGCACTGGAACCAGACATCGCAGCTGCTAAAGCCTGCCTGAGCGATGCGTTGCTTATGCGACGCCAGCGTCTCGGGGATCAGCACGTTTTCCAACGCGTTGCGCTTGTTGGCAATTTCCAGGTCGCTGTAGCCATTGGCGCGTTTGAACTGATGGTGCAAATCGATATTCAGCGCATCCAGATGGGGGTCTTCGAAGGTTACTTTCTCAGACAGTACTACGACGCCGCCGGGGCGCATTCCCTCGTAGATACCACGTAGTACGGCTTCACGCTTCTCGACGGGCACAAACTGCAGTGTCCAGTTCAGCACGACCACCGACGCGTCCTGCACAACGACATCGGTCAGGTCAGCCAACATCAATTCCACAGGCGTATCGTGACTGTCGGTTGCCAGAATCACTTCACAGCGCTCAAGCATGGCGCTGGAGTTATCAACCCCCACAATCCGGCAGTCCGCGGGCAGCGTATTCTGTTTCATGGAAAGCGTGGACGCGCCCAGAGAACAACCCAGATCGTATAGCGTCGAACCGGCACTGGCATAGCGCGAAGCGATCAGCCCTGTCATTGCAACAACGGTGGTGTAGCCCGGCACAGAGCGTTTGATCATGTCGGGAAACACGGTTGCAACCCGATCGTCGAAGGCAAACAGGCCGGGTTCGGCCAAGCTGTCGGCATAGATGTTGTCGCGTTGGTCAGTCACGATCAGGCCTGCGGAATAGGAGTCAGGCGGGCGATTTTATCATGAGTAGTTGTACCGGGTGTCCGCCTGCGCACTGTGCAGATTGTGCCGGAAGCGCCACACTGTAAATACCAACGCCGAGGGCAAACTATGGCAACACCTGCAGCCAGTTTTCACCCCGACATCACGCCACCGCGCCTGCGCCACAGCGTGCTGGAGTTCGGGCGGGTATTGTTCGAGATGAGCAGTACGGCGGCATTGGCTCCTGTGTTAAAGCGACTACCACAGGGTGACGGTCACACCGTAATGACCCTGCCCGGTTTTATGGGCGCAGACGGTTCCACTTCCCAGCTTCGTCGCTTTCTCAACCAGCAGGGCTACCACGCCATTCCCTGGGGTCTTGGACGCAATACCTACGGCAATACACCTCAATCACTGGATGACTTTCTCGCCTTCAGGCGCCGCACCGAGGACCAAATCGCTGCACGCATTGAGCAAGCCTTTGAGGCCAGCGGACAGGCGATAACGCTGATTGGGTGGAGCCTCGGTGGGCTGTATGCCGTAGCTCTGGCACACCGGTACCCGCAGTGGATTCGACAGGCGATCACCCTGGGCACACCCTACGGCGATCCGCGCGGTACGGCACTCTACAAGGTCATGGGAAGGCTCTATGACAACAGTGTGCAGGTTGACGAGGACGCACTTGCGCGCTGGGTGAACTACACCTACGCGGATGGGGAGTTGGCGGTACCCGTGCTGGCCTTGTTCAGTGAATCCGATGGCATTGTGGGCACATCAATCGCTCGTTGTGAGGCTAACCCGCGCTATGTCTCCAATGTGGCGGTTATGGCCTCTCATGTCGGCTTCCCTTTCAACCCGCTTGTCTTTGCCGTTATCGCAAATGCATTGGCCAGCCCCGCGAAACAGGCGCGTTGGCTGAGCTCGCCCTTGCTAAGACCTTTTATTCGAAAGGTGAGTTAGTTCGCCATTCCTCAGTAACGTTCCAGTGGGTGACCCGCTGGCGTTGCTCATGCAGAATAGCTGCCGAGCTTCACAGTCCAACCATGGAGAGCGCAGCACACTATGCAGGGAACACACGATCACGCGCATGACACGCGTAACGACAATATCCTGATCGATATCAACGGCACGCATTTCCCGCGTGCTGAGGCCAGGGTGTCTGTTTTTGATTCCGGTTTTATTCTCGGTGACGGCGTTTGGGAAGGGCTGCGCGTAGAGCGGGGCACGGTACTGTTCCTGGAGCGACACCTCGAACGACTGTTCGAGGGCATGCACACCCTGGATTTTGAACCTGATTTTGATCGTGATGTGATCGCCGCCCGCATATACCGGGTGCTGGCAGCTAACAATATGCGCCACGGTGTGCATATACGTCTGATGGTGACGCGCGGAGTAAAGTCTACGCCCTACCAGGACCCGCGAATGACCATCACGCCACCCACGGTCGTGATCATCCCTGAGTACAAGGAAGCACTTCCCGACACAGTGAACAAAGGCGTGCGCCTGTTTACCGCCCATGTTCGCCGCGGTTATTCGGACGTCCAGGATCCCACCCTTAACACACACTCAAAGTTGAACTGCATTGCAGCCTGTATCCAGGCAGCAAAAGCCGGCTTCGACGAGGCCCTGATGCTCGACCCTCACGGCTTTGTTGCCACCTGTAATTCCACGCACTTCTTTATCGTGCGTCGGGGGGAGGTCTGGACCTCTACCGGCAACTACTGCCTGGACGGTATCACCCGGGGCAAAGTGCTGGAGATGGCAGATTCGCTCAAGATCAGGACACAGGAGCGCAATTTCACACTGACCGACGTTTACAATGCCGAGGAAGCATTCGTTACCGGCACCTTCGCAGGGTTGGTGCCTGTCACCGAGGTGGACGGGCGTAAGATCGGTAGCTCTGAAGAGTGGCCGGTGATCACGCGGTTACAAAAAGCGTATCGCAAGCTGGTTGACGACTATGTGAATGGTCCGGGTGCCCGGCACCCACGGGGCGCCTAGTTCATGCACCGGATTGCGATGTGGTCAGGACCGCGGAATATTTCGACGGCGCTTATGCGTGCTTTCGAGAACCGGCCAGACTGTGTGGTCGTGGACGAGCCACTGTACGGTTACTATCTCAAGCAGTCGGGCAGTGACCATCCGGGTAAAGACGACATCATCGCTGCCATGGATTGTGATTGGCGCTCAGTGGCGAACAGCTTGTGCACTGACGAGCCCACACAGTGTGCGCTGTATTACCAGAAGCATATGACGCAGCACCTGTTGCCGGAGATGTCGCTGGACTGGGTAGACCAGCTGCACAACTGCTTTCTGATTCGGGAGCCACGACGCATCGTTGTGTCCTATGCCAAAGTTCGGCCAGAGTTTGCGCTGGAGGAGTTAGGCTTTCCCCAGCAGTTGGCGTTATTCGAGCGCGAGTGCGAGCGGCTGGGTGAGGCGCCGCCGGTGATGGACTCTGCCCAGACACTGGCGAATCCGGAGGGTGTGTTGCGCGCACTGTGTGCGGCGCTGGGCATTCCGTTTAATGACGCTATGCTCAGCTGGCCACCGGGTAAACGCGATAGCGATGGTGTCTGGGCACCTTACTGGTATTCGGCGGTGGAGCAGTCTACCGGGTTCGCCGCAACGGCGGCCCAGCAAGACCCTGAGCCAGCCGTCCCCGCGGGCTATGAAGCCTTGTGTGACGAAGCTGAAGAAATCTACCAGCGCCTATCGGCGCATGTGTTAAAGCCGGCTAGCGTTTAGTTGGCGCTGCGCACCAGCTGGCAGTCTTCGGCGGCGGGCACGGTATCCAGACGCACGCGTTGATTGAAGCGCGCGAAATGTGTCGAACAGGCTTTGTTAGCGGCCGTGTGTGCACGTGCAAATTTAATGCTGCGGAGAAAGTCCACCAGAGAGGTTTTTTGTTCGTCGCGACGGTTCATGGCGTTCACAGCGTAGGGTAGCTATTCAGCATGCAGTGTACGCCTGCGTCGATGATTCCGAGCGTGAAAAGTCCCTACATAGAGTGTGAATATTGCGCCGCCGGCCCCGCTCTATCGCGAGGCTGGCGTGCCGGTGGGATTAACTGCCGGGCGTTTGGTCGCGGTAAGTCTCCCAGTTGTCGAGAAGTTCCTGCACCACGGTACTGCCCACCCGGTAGGCATTCTCAAGTGCCGCGTCCAGTCCCGCATAGCTGTCATGTTGTTCCTCGCGCAGGTAGTCGGCAGCTGTTTTTCCAGGCGGTGGCAGCGTGAAGTTTGACGCGGTGCGCAGCACCATCATGCGGTTCTTGTCGACCTTGCCGGCTTCATGGAGGTAGGTCATGGACTGGAAGGTGCCTGTGTCTTCCATGGCCGAACTCACAAACTCGCCCCGGCCATCGGTCCAATAGTCGGTCCAGTCGTTTGCCCACTCGTTGAGCATCTCTCCGTGCCAAAAGGTCATGGCTGCTAACTGATCTCCCTTGAGCACAAACGGCTTTCGCTGTGCCACAGGGTAGTCCACGTACAGCTTGCGGGTGGCTTCCAGGCTTTCGTCGTCGGGGAGCTCCATGTCTTTTGTCAGTGTGTAGGCCCACTCCAGTAAGTCGGGGTTCAGACGGAACACTTCACCCAGGTTGTAGCTCTTGCGCTCCTTATCATTGGGACCCTGACTGAACAGGGGGAAGTAGCCGTGTTTCCAGTCCTCGGGAATCTCACGTGCGTCGATTTCATGGGAAAGATCGCCGTCTACCAGCCACTCGGCCCAGGCGACAGATCCCAAAGAGGCGTCCGCGGGATCAAATCCGGAGATGCCTGCTACCAGCCAGTAGGCTTTGCTGAGGTCGAAGCGCGGGTCCAAACCCAGTGCCATCACACTGGCTGCGGCGTTCGCGGTGCCCATGCCGGTCACGATGCCAATCACGCCGGTTTCCGTGTTGGCCATAATGTCGTGATGCATATGCGGTGCTATATATACGGTGCTCAACTCTTGCCGTTCATACCAGCGCTGGAATTCGCCAGCCTCATCACCCGTGTCATTGCCTGTCTCAAACATCGTCACGATCACGACTTTCACGGGCATGGGCGCTTGCGCCTGTGCCCAGACAGGAAGAAGCAGTGTGGCGAGTAGAAGCAAACAAGGTCTTAGCATGGCGGTGGCCTCAAGCGTTGGCGTTCATAACGGATTGTATCGCGTCTAATGGAGGCGCGCTGATTTGCGCACCTAGCGTTTGCACAGACAAGGCTGCCCCGGCCTGCGCAAAGCGAATCGCCTGCTCAAGGTTCTGTTCTTGTGACAGCGCGACGGCCAAGCAGCCATTGAAAACATCGCCTGCGGCCGTCGTGTCCTTGGCGATCACCTCAAAGGCCGGATACGTTGCTGTCCTTATCGCGTCGTCTTCGTCGCGCCAAGCTGCGTATACGCCCAGGGCGGCGCGCGTGATCAGCACGTTGTCCAGCCCCCGCGCCAGCAGAAGCTCGGCAGCGATACTGGCCGAGGTGTCGTCGACGACCTGCATGCCAGTGAGCAGTTCTGCTTCGGTCGTGTTGGGCGTGAGGTAGTCGACGTACTGAAATAGCTCGTCGTCCAGCTCCGCAGCAGGCGCGGGGTTGAGTATCACCGTGCTGCCATTGTCATGCGCGAGTTTCGCTGCGTATCCCACCGTTTCCAATGGCGTTTCCAGCTGCAGCAGTACGACGGTATCAGGTCCGAAGAGACCGGCAGCCCTGTCGATGTGTCCGGGTTCCAGCGCTGCATTGGCGCCGGGCGCAACCCCGATGGTGTTCTCACCCTTCGCATCGACAAAAATCTGGGCCACGCCCGAAGGCGTGATGGGGTCGATCATACACAGGCCTGTATCGATGTTGTCTTTTGCGAAACCCGCCAGCGCTTCCTGCCCGAAATGATCATCGCCCACGGCGGCAATGAAGCTGACGCTACCACCGGCGCGAGCGGCAGCCACTGCCTGATTGGCCCCCTTACCCCCCGCTGCGGTGGTGAAGGTGCCACCGAGTACGGTTTCGCCCGGACCGGGTAGGTGTGGCACCTGGATAATCATGTCGGTGTTGGACGATCCAATGACAACCAGCTTACGCATCGCTTTGGCCTACAGGTTGGAGTAGATGATCATGCCCAGGCCCACCAGAAAACAGGCGAACATGGCGGCGATCAAGGAGTTGGTTCCCTGTGGGGTGTCCTTGAATTCCTTCCAGATAAATACCCCCCAGAAAGCTGCAACCATCGTGGCACCCTGGCCCAGCCCGTAGGACACTGCATATCCGGCTTCGCCTGCAGCGATAATGTTGAAACAGAAGCCCGTGGCCCATATGGCGCCACCGAGTATGCCCACGAGATGCAGTTTTGGTGTGCCGCGACTGAAGTATTCACCCAAAGCGGCGGGCTCGCCGCTGATCGGCTTGTACATCAGCGGTATCAGGAACACGATGTTAGACACCAATAAGCCAATGGCGAATACCACTGCGGCGGAGTAGGGCGTCATCAGGCCCGCATCAGGCGTGACAAAGTCCATGGACATGGACTGCGCCACGAACCGGTAGAAGAAGCCCATGGCGAAGCCAGCGATGATCGAAATCGCGAGGCCTTTGCCGACGCTCTTGCTGCCATCACCGGGAACGCGGCGGTAAATCAGGGCGTCGATCACAATGGCGACGACTACCAAGCCCACGCCTACGAACAAGAGAGTGGCGTTATTGACCTGCGCAGGGTCGTAGTTGGCAATAACACCGATGACCAGGGCCAAGCCGATACCGACCGGGAAGGCGACGGCCATGCCGGCGATATCGATTGCCACGACCAAGAGGATGTTAGCCAGGTTGAAAACTGCTCCGCCCAGCAGCGCCATCTGAATGGAATCTGTAGAGGCCTGGGAGATGTCAGGCATAAAAGCGCGCCCGGCTTCGCCAGTGCTGCCCAAAGTGAACGCCAGCGCCAGCGCCAGCAGTAGAACACCGATCGAATAGTCCCAGTAGAACAACTGGAATCGCCACTCCTGGCTGGCCAGCTTTTGTGTGTTTGCCCAGGAGCCCCAGCACAGCATGGTGACAAAACACAGCGCCACAGCGACGCCATAGGATTCGACAATAAACATGAGTCAGCCCTCTTTTTGTTGGTATCAGGCGTTAAAACGGAAAAACCCCGGCGGTTGCCGGGGTTTTCTTGCGACCGTCACTTCAGTGTAGAAGATGGCGGCGGGTGATGCACGGTGAGTATCGCTTAGAACTCCGTTGCGATGGTCACGCCCCAGACACGGGGTTCATTAACGAAGCCCGTCAGGTTGTTGAAGTCGATGGCGCCCTGCACGTTTTCTTCATCCGTGATGTTGCGGCCGAACAATGCAACCTCCCAGCTATTGTCCAGCTTGCGCCAGCCCAGTCGCACACCGCCTTCATACTGGCCCTCTGTCTGGAATTCCTCAGACTCGTACAGGAAGATTTGGGTGTCGCCCTGGTAGGCCCAGTCGGTAAACGCAAACAGCTCAGCATCTCCACCAATGGGCATGCTATAGGACGCGGTGAAGTTCAGCGTCGTTTCCGGTGCATTTGGGAAGGGGTTGCCGTCTACAAAGGCAAAGCCATCGGCATCGACGGGGTTGGTTACGGTACAAAGGCCAGAGCCACAGCCCGGTACGCGCAGGTTGTCGTCGTCGATTTCGGTATCCGCATACGCGTAGCCGAAGGTGACTTCGAAGTTATTGGTAATCAACCACTGTACGTCCAGCTCAACACCCATGCCGATACCGGTATCTGCATTAACCAGAGCGATACTGTTGTCTTCACCGCCCACCGCTGTGAACTGGATGTCGTTCACTTCGTAATAGAAGGCGGCAGCGTTCAGGCGCACGCGGTCATCAGCGAACTGTGACTTGTAACCGATTTCAAAGCTGTCGATGGTTTCGGAGTCGGCGATGGTGGGGACACCGAAGAACGCCACATCACGACCCTGGATGGTGGGCGCACGGAAACCGCGAGCAACCTTGGCCCACACCAGCGAGGTGTCGCTGGGGGTATAAGACAGCGCCAGGTCACCGCTTACCTGGTCGTCCGAGACGCTTTCGTCGAAGGCGACAAAGATGCCCGGTGTGCTGAAGTCTTTTTCATCATCCGTGTAGCGAATGCCCGCGGTGATGGTCCAGTTATCACTGAAGGCGTAGTCAGCCTGGCCGAATACTGCCCAGGTTTCGTTCTCGTGTTTCACAGTAGTGGGATCAACGAAGAAGGGGCTGGTTTTCACTTCCAGATCGCCGTCGAAGTAGAAGGCGCCCACTTGCCAGTTCAGGCCGTCGCCGTACTCGCTGGCCAACCGGAACTCCTGGGTGAACTGCTCCACGTCTGCCGCGTCTTCTGTCACGGCATTAAAGGGGATAAAGCCAGGACCGAAGGGCGGTGCGAAGGAAGCGCCGAAACCGCCGTCGATATCACCCAGGCTGCGGCCATCGGCCTCATCCCACGCGGTGATAGACGTCAGAGTCATGCCGCCCAGATCCCAGTCCGCCTTCAGGTTGAACCCGGTGTTCTCGTACTCTTGCGGGTTATTGTCGCCCTCGTCGTGGAACACCGTTTCCCGGTCGAAGTTGCCGTTCAGGTCATTGCTGCCGGGGTCGAAAATATTGGCGCGGAAAATAGAGGATGTACCATCGAGATCGCGGTAGTGCGCGCCCAGCAAGAAGCTGAGCGTGTCTGTGGCATCCCACTGCAGGAAGCCCTTGACCGCGTTGTCTTCAAAGCCGCCCAGTGCATCGCTTTTGCCGGTGAAGTCATTATCGATGTAGTCATCGCGATTCTGCGACAATACCGCGATGCGTCCAGAGAGGTTATCTGTCAGGCCACCGCCAACAGCGCCTTCAAAATTGATGGTGCCGAGCTCGCCGACGTCCAGCTTGGCACGGCCTTCGAATTCCTGGGTGGGCTTGTAGGAATCAAACTTCACAATACCTGCAGTCGTGTTGCGACCAAACAGTGAGCCCTGGGGGCCCCGCAGTACTTCCACGCGCTCAATATCGAACAACGGGAAGCTTTTCAGGATAACGTTTTCCTTAACCACCTCGTCCATCACCACGGTAACAGGCTGGGAAGCGGCGAGGTCGAAGTCGATGTTGCCGAGGCCACGGATATAAAAACGCGGGGCCACACGACCATTAGACGACTCGACGTAAAGGCCGGGTACGCGGGCTGAGAGGCCGCGGATATCCGCACCGCCCTCAAACAGGGCTGAGAAGCGCTCGCCCTCCAGTGTGGCTACCGACAGCGGCACATCGAGCAGGCTCTGCTCGCGTTTTTGGGCGGTAACGATAACTTCCTCGAGCTGCGCCATCGCGGGCGTGCTCATGCCGACGGCGGCAGTCACTGCGGCCGCAATGGCCAGACGGGGTGCGGTGATCCTATTCATGGGAGAGCTCCTGAGTGTTTAAGCTTGTCGCTTGATAAGAATGTTGGGGAGACTCTTCGGTCTCTTATCACTTCTCAACTCACCAATAGAATATCGCTATCCCACGAATAGCGCTGTAGCGCTGGGGAAAAGTACCAGAATTCACCGTAGCCACTGGGCAGTGTTATTCTGGCTTTCTCTTCGATAGCGGGAGTCTGGTTCCGTGAAATCTCTAGCGTGTTGGACGTTGGCTGTACTCTCGTTGTGTGCAGGCGCCGCACCCGCCCAATCGGCTGACCTGGTTGTCTACGGTGACTACGTTCTGACTATGGTGCCCGACGAGCCGGTGCTGGAAAACGGCGCAGTTGTTGTTCGCGACGGCGCCATTATTGCTGTGGGCTCGCGCCAGACCATCGATGAGCAGTACATTGGCGCTGAGGCGATAGCCGGCACTCACCGGGTGGTGATGCCGGGGTTGGTTAACGGCCATACCCACACCGCCATGACTCTCTTTCGGGGCATGGTGGATGATCTGGATTTAATGACCTGGCTGAACAAATACGTTTTTCCCATGGAAGGACGTTTTGTGACACCGGAGTTCGTGCGCATCGGCACCGAGCTGGCCTGTTGGGAGATGATCCGTGGCGGCACAACCAGCTTTGTTGATATGTATTTCTACCCCGATGATATCGCGAGGGTTGTCGATCGCTGCGGGCTTCGTGCCGTGGTGGCCTCCCCGCATATCGATTACCCCAGCCCGGGTTTCAGTGGCTGGGATGACTCCTTTGCTGCTGCCGTTGACTTTGTGAAGCGCTGGCAGGGCAAGCATCCGCGAATCACACCAGCCTTTGCGCCCCATGCGCCTTATACCGTATCGCCAGACCACCTCAGGGCAACGGTCGAAAAGGCCGCTGAGCTGGATGCAATCGTCTCCATGCATCTGGCAGAGGCACCCTCGGAGTCTGCCTACATTGCCGAGAACTTCGCAACGACACCTGTGCGACACGTGCAGGGGTTGGGGCTTTACAACCAGCGCCTGATTGCCGCCCACATGGTGCAATTGGACCCTAACGACATCGCTCTCACCGCAGCTTCCGGTGTGGGTGCGATCCATAATCCCACCTCAAACATGAAGCTTGGCGCGGGTATCTCGCCGGTGCCGGCTATGCTGAACGCAGGGGTAAACGTGGGGCTGGGCACGGACGGTGCGGCTTCCAATAACGACCTGGATCTGTGGGAGGAAGTGCGGCTGGCCGCGCTGCTGCATAAGGTGCAAACCGGTGATCCCACGGCCGTACCCGCGTTGCAAGCGCTGACAATGGCCACCCGTATGGGCGCGGTTGCTGCGCGGCTCGGTGACAAGGTGGGCCAACTCAAACCGGGAATGCGTGCAGACCTGATTCAAGTGCAGTTGAACAAGACCCGGCAACTGCCGTTATATGACGTAGTTTCCCACCTGGTCTACGTGACGGATAGTAGCGACGTAGTGACGACAGTGGTTGATGGCAAGCTGTTGATGCGCGACCGTGAAGTGCTCACCATCGATGAGGCCGCGTTGCGCGCCTCGGTGGCCCGGAAGAGCGATGAGATACGCTCGGCCCTGGCAGCCACGGATGACGCCTCGTGAAGCGCCTCTTATCGACGATAGTGATGCTATCGATTGCCCCTGTAGTTATTGGAGATGCGGCAATGAACACGCCCTCGAAACAGACCATCATCGAATCACTGGGGCTTGAGGCACACGTCGAGGGCGGCTACTTCAAGCGCACCTTTCAGGCGGATCACCGGCAGCGCATAGCCACCGCTGAGGGTGAGCGTTTCATCATGACCTCTATTTTTTACCTCCTGACCGAGGAAGCGCCGATAGGCCATTGGCACCTGAATCGCTCAGACATCGTGCACTACTTTCACCTGGGCAGCCCGATCACCTATTACCTGATCCACCCGGACGGCCAACTGGAGACAGTGGTCATGGGCGCGGACATTGCCGCAGGGCAAAAACTGCAACTGACGGTACGTGGTGGTACCTGGAAGGCCTCTCACCTGGAGGCGGGCGTCTATGGGCTGATCAGTGAAGCCGTCGCGCCAGGCTTTGAATACGAAGACATGACCTTGGGCACACGCGCAACACTGCTCTCAGACTTTCCGCAGCACGCTGATCCCATAATGGCCTTTACGAGAGACTGAGCTATCGCTTCAGATGTTGGCCAAGCTCGGTCATGATGCTGGCCAGCTCGGGTTTGTTGTCCGCAATTTCCTGTGTCGTTAGCCCATTCAGCTCATGGGGGAACACCAGCCATTCGTTGGTTTCGTGAACGTAGTAGTCTGGCACGCGATGAGTCTTGTTATTGGCGGGCTTAAAGTAGGGAGTCGCAATACGGATGTCGGGAGAGTTTTTCTTGCAGGCGGCACGTAGATCGGTGATTACTTGGTCGATGGACAGGCCAGTATCGTGCACGTCATCCACAATCAGCAACGAGTGCTCCGACTCCAGGCGTTTAATCAGGTAATTGAGGCCGTGCACCAGTACATGGCGATTACGCTCTCCTATGCCGGTGTAAGAACTGGTACGAATGGCAATGTGGTCAGCTTTAACACCCACCACGTCCAGTAACTCCTGTACGGCGATCCCCACTGGCGCGCCCCCGCGCCAAACCCCAACGATATAGTCCGGACGAAATCCGCTTTCAAAAATCTGCCAGGCCAACCGGTAGGAGTCCTCAAGGAGTTGCGATGCGCTTATGTAGTGCTTGTCCATGCGTACTGTGTTCCTGCAGTAGAGCGCAAAGCCTAGCATAGGCCGCTGTGGCCTGTGGTAGCGCCTGTATGCATTGCGTAGACTGCGGGTTTAGCAGGCGGCAGACCGGGTAGGGACTATGGCGGAAAATATCGCAGGGCAGCAGGGTGCCATTTCGCGCTATTTCAGGCTTGCAGAACACGGAACCACGGTGCGAACGGAATTGGTGGCGGGGGCGACAACCTTCGTCACCATGGCGTACATCATCTTCGTGAACCCGCAGATTATGGCTGCCGCCGGCATGGACGAGCAGGCCAGCTTCGTCGCGACCTGTCTCGCCTCCGCGCTTGCTTGCCTGATCATGGGTCTCTACGCCAACTGGCCTGTGGGCTTGGCGCCTGGCATGGGGTTGAACGCGTTTTTCACCTACGCGGTTGTGGGCGAGATGGGGTATAGCTGGGAAGTGGCGCTGGGCGCTGTTTTTCTCGCGGGTGTTTTGTTCGTCATTATGAGTGTCACGCGATTACGGCGCTGGATGCTCGACAGTATTCCCCTGGACATGCGTATTGCCATGGGCGCGGGTGTCGGTTTGTTCATCGGTTTTATCGGGCTAAAGAGCGGAGGCATTGTTGTCGCCAGCGACGCGACCTTCCTGACGCTGGGTGACCTCACATCGCCGGAGCCACTGCTCGCCTGTATCGGCTTTCTGCTGATCGCCATCCTCTCAATTCGTCAGGTACCCGGTGCAATCATCGCCGGTATTCTGATGGTGACTATAGTTGCACTCCTTACCGGCCTGGTGAATTTCAATGGAGTGGTATCAGCACCGCCAAGCATAGCCCCTACGTTTATGAAGCTCGATATTGCCGGAGCACAGGATGTGGCAATGGTTAGCGTGGTGATTGCCTTCCTTTTCGTGAATCTTTTCGACACAGCGGGCACCTTGCTGGGTGTGGCCAGTCGTGCCCACCTGGTGAATGCGGACGGAAGCATCAAGAATATGGATCGCGCACTGAAGGCCGACAGTACCGCCAGCGTGCTGGGGGCGTTTCTTGGCTGTTCTCCCGTGACCAGCTATTTAGAAAGTGCCGCGGGTGCCGAGGCCGGCGGACGTACAGGGCTGACAGCCGTGACGGTGGGTGGATTGTTTCTGCTGGCCATTTTTTTCGCGCCGCTCGCGGGCATGGTGCCAGCGTATGCCACTGCCGGCGCGCTGATCTATGTGGCGGTGTTGATGTTGACGGGCATGCAGGGACTGGCGTGGTCAGATATGACCGAGGCGGCACCGGCGCTGATTACCATCGTGATGATTCCGCTGACGTTCTCCATTGCAAACGGCATTGCCCTGGGCTTTATCAGCTATGTCGCCATCAAGCTGTTTGTCGGTAGACGCAGCGATATCTCGTTGGGCGCCTGGTTTCTCGCGATCATTTTTCTACTCAAGTTCGCGTTCATCTAGGGCATTAGCACTTGGCCCGATTGCCCTGGGTGATATCCCTGAATACCGATATTCGCGTTCCCTGAGCAGTGACGGCTCAGGTATAATCTCGCGCCCCTAATACCTGCGCCTGGAGCGCAATATGAAGCCCAAACAGTACCCTCAACAGCCCGCACACCTGTGGGAGCATTTCTATCAGATCACGCAGATTCCCCGACCCTCGAAGGCCGAGGCCGCGATTAAGCAGTACGTGATTGGTCAGGCAGAAGCCAGCGGTGCGGCCTGGGAGGAAGATGCAGAGGGAAATCTGGTCGTCCGGGTGCCTGCCAGCGCCGGCCGCGATCACCAGAGCCCGGTGATCATTCAAAATCACCTGGACATGGTGACGGTCAAGACAGACGACAAGGATCATAACTTCAACACCGACGCGCTGGACCTCGAAGTTGTAGACGGTTGGCTGAAGGCCGACAGAACCACCTTGGGTGCGGATAACGGCGTTGGTTGTGCTGCCGCCCTGGCGGTGATGACGGACACGTCAGTGAGCCGGCCCCCGCTGGAGTTGCTGTTTACCGTTGATGAAGAAACCGGCCTTGGTGGTGCACTCAATCTCGATGCGAGCCTGCTCAGCGGCAAACGCATGCTGAATCTCGATACCGAGGACTGGAATGAGTTGTACGTGGGCTGCGCAGGCGGTGGCGGCTGGACTTTCACACGGGATTTCCAGGCTGTTTCGCCGGGAGACGAGCAGTTCTGGAAGCTGTCACTCAAGGGTCTCGCCGGTGGGCACTCCGGCATTCAGATTCACGAACAGTTGGGCAATGCCATCAAATTGCTCGCGCAGTTGATGCTGGATCTCGGTGGCGCGCGCCTGCTGAGCCTGGATGCGGGTATCGCGCACAATGTGATACCGCGAGAAGGCTCGGCGGTTATTGCATTGCCAGTGGGCGCAGAATCACAACTGCGCGAACGCGTAGAGACTTTAACGCAGCAGTGGTTGGGCTTTCTGCCAGAGGCAGACCATGCCCTTAGCCTGACCGCAGAGCCAGACGAGCAAACGGCCGGGCTAAGCCGTGAAGATACGCTGACTGTGTTGGGGTTGTTGGCAGCCTTTCCGCATGGCGTACAGTCCTACAACTTGAAGCAGCCCGCCGACCTGCCGGATATCAGTATTAACCTGGCCGTTTGCCGCGTACAGGCAGGTGCACTGTTCTTGGAATCGAGTTTCCGATTCTTTAATTACGACCAGAGCCTGCCATTGCAGCAATCCGTGATGGGCCTCGCCGCCGCGTTTGATCTGCACGTAGAGCCGGAAGCCGGCTACCCCGGGTGGCAACCCGACTTTGAAAGCGCCCTGCTGGCAAAGGGGGTGGCACTGCACGAAAACCTGTTTGGCTATACGCCTGAGATAAAGGCGATTCACGCGGGGCTGGAATGCGGAATCTTGAAGAGCAAAAAACCCGACTGCGACATTCTGTCTTTTGGGCCGACGATCCGTGGCGCGCACTCGCCCACTGAGCGTCTTGAGATCGCAACCGTGACGCCCTTTTGGGAATACCTCAAGGCCATGCTGGCCACTCTGTAGTAGAAGAGGAAACAAACATGCTGCAATCACTGGAAAAACTGCCACCCGATCCTATTTTGGGGCTCGCGGCCGCTGCCCGCGCTGACGCAAACCCCGACAAGGTAGATCTCACCGTCGGCATCTATATGGACGAGACCGGGGTGTGTCCGGTGTTCGAAGCGGTGCAGCGTGCCCAGGGAATGCTGGTAGAGGAGGAGGTATCCAAAGCCTACCTGCCACCCGTTGGCCCCGAGGCTTTTAACACGGGCATGCGTGCATTGGTGTTCGGTGCGCAGCACCCTGCGCTGCGCGATGGTCGTATCTCCAGTATTGCTGCCCCCGGTGGCTGCGGTGCATTGCGCATCGGCGCAGAAATCATCAATGCGGCAACCCCCGGTGCCCGGGTATGGGTCTCCGACCCGACCTGGCCGGTGCATATTCCGTTGCTGGGCAGTGTTGGCCTTCAGTTCGAAACCTATCGCTACTACGACCCACAGAGTCATGGCGTGAACTTCGAGGCGATGCGAGATGATCTCAAGCAGGCCAAATCCGGCGATATTGTGCTGCTGCATGGCTGCTGTCATAACCCCTGCGGTGCAGACCTGACTCTGGCCCAGTGGGCAGAGATTGCAGACATGGCAGAGCATCAGGGGTTTACGCCCTTCATTGATATTGCCTATCAGGGACTGGGGGAGAGTCTTGATGCGGATGCTGCGGGCCTGAGACTGTTGTCGGAAAGGCTGCCGGAGATGATCGTTGCGGCGTCCTGCTCCAAGAACATGGGGCTCTACCGCGAGCGCACCGGGGTCACTCTGTTCCTGGGCCACGATGCCGAGAATGCCGATGCGCTGGTGTCTCAGGCGGCAGTTGCCGCGCGGCGGGTGTACTCCATGCCGCCCGCACACGGGGCGCTGATTGCTGGCCGTATCCTGGAAGATGCGACACTGACTGCGAACTGGCAGCAAGAGCTTGCGAGTATGTGCGAACGGATTAACGGTTTGCGCACCCAGCTGGTGGCCGGGCTTGCCCAGGTAACGGACAGGGATTTCAGTTTTATTGAGCGAGAGAACGGCATGTTCTCGTTTCTGGGGCTGTCCCGCGAGCAGGCGGTGGCACTGCGGGAACAGCACTCGGTATACATGCTGGATTCGTCTCGCATCAATGTGGCAGGCATTAACGCCGGCAACATCGACGCACTGGTTCAGGCGGTCGCTAAAGTCCTATAGTCTCGGTTGAGCCGCGCTGGGGTTGGATTTTTAGGCTAGGTCTTCCAGTTCGGTCCAGCGCTCCAGCGCCTTTTCCAGTTCCGAGGCCACCTCGCTGAGAGCATCAAGCTGACCCTGTACTTCGGTGTGGGGGCGTTGGTAGAAATCCGGCGCCGCGGTCTCAGCTTCCAGCGCTGCCTGCTTTTCTTCCAGTGACTCGATCAAGCCCGGCAGAGATTCCAGCTCCCGTTTCTCCTTATAGCTGAGCTTTCGAGTCTGGGGTGTAGTGATCGTCGATGGCGCAGCTTGATTGCTAGCCTCCTGCATGAGCGGCTCTGAATGGGAGCTCCTTTTCTGCGTTGCGCTCGCCGTCAGCGGCTCTAACTTGCCGCCGCGGGCTTCCCAGTCGCTGAAGCCGCCCGCCTGCTCGCTGATGCGGCCATTGCCTTCCATCACCAGAAGGCTGGTGACAACATTGTCCATAAAGTCCCGGTCGTGACTCACCAATAACAGCGTGCCTTCGAAAGCGAGAAGGATCTCCTCCAGCAGTTCCAGCGTTTCTATGTCCAGATCATTGGTGGGTTCGTCCAGAACCAGAAGGTTGGCGGGTTTTGAGAACAGGTGAGCCAGTACTGCCCGATTGCGTTCGCCCCCACTCAGTGCCTTAACCGGGGTTCGCACTCGTTCCGGTGTAAACAGAAAGTCGCCCAGGTAGGAGATGGCATGCTTTTGCTTACCGCCAATGTCGATGAATTCTCGCCCACCACAGACGTTATCAATCAGATTTTTCTCCGGGTCCAACTGGCCGCGTAGCTGATCGGAATAGGCAATTTCCAGCTTACTTCCCAGCGTTACATGTCCGCCATCGGGTGCGATTTCCCCTAGCAACAGCTTAACTAGGCTGGATTTTCCAGCACCGTTAGGGCCAACAATGCCGACACGGTCGCCGCGCTGGATGATGGTTGAGAGCTGGCGTGTGATGACTGTGTCACCGAAAGCCAGAGACACGTCCTCAAGCTCCGCCACAATTTTCCCCGAGCGATCGGCCGTCTCGATGGTGAAGTCGGCTCTGCCAACCGCGGTCCGTCTTTGGCTGCGTTCTTCGCGCATGGCTTTGAGCGCGCGCACGCGCCCTTCGTTGCGGGTTCGCCGGGCTTTAATGCCCTGTCGAATCCAGACTTCTTCTTCCGCAAGGCGCTTGTCGAACAGCGCATCAGCCTTCGCCTGCGCCTCTAACTGTTGCTCTCGGAACTGCAGAAAACCGCGGTAGTCCCCGCGCCATTGCATCAGGTGGCCGCGATCCAGCTCGCAAATACTGGTGGCTACGTTCTGAAGGAAACGCCTGTCGTGTGTGATGAGTATGATGGCCCCGGGGAAGCGCTGGAGTTGCTGCTCCAGCCATTCAATCGCGGGCAAATCCAGGTGGTTTGTGGGCTCGTCCAACAACAGCAGTTCCGGATCACTGACCAGTGCCCGTGCCAATGCAACCCTTCTACGCCATCCGCCCGACAGTGAAGCCAGGGGCACATCGCCGTCCAGTTCGAGTTGGCTCAGCAGGGTTTCTACCCGCGTTTGTAGCTGCCAGCCGTCCGCCGCCTCAAGCTCAGTCTGGACACGCTCTAACGCTGCAAGGTCGGCGTTGGCCCCTGCCTGAATCAGGTGATGATAGTCGCTGATCAGTTTTCCCACGCCAGCGAGTCCGTCTGCCACCGCATCGTACACAGTGGTGTCGTTGGCCAGCGGAAGTTCCTGTTCCAGCCGTGATACTCGAGTGCCGGGTTTCAACCAGCGTTCGCCGCTGTCCATCCCGATGTCGCCCGTAAGCAGCTTGAGCAGGGTGGTCTTACCCGCACCATTGCGCCCCAACAACCCCAGCCTGTCACCTGGCTCTATAACGAGGTCGACATGATCGAGTATGACGTGTGTGCCGAAGTGAAGCTCAGCAGATTTGAGTTGAAGCAAAGGCATTAGGTGGAACCGCCGCGGAGATGGCGCGCATTGTACGCGGCACCTGCATCAGGGCCAACGGGCTTTAAGTCTCGGCGCGATTTGATAGTGGCTCATGGCGCTGCAGGCTCATATTAAGGATGCCGCGATAAACCTGTAAATAGTCAGCTCTGGTCGATGCTTGTTGTCGGACAACGGCCGGTCGGTGTCGCAGTACACTAATACCATTCTTACCATAGGGGCCAGCCGCGTCAGCCATACTTTGACATACAGGGTAGACACGCCCCGGGCGACGCTGCCTGAAGCCCGTGGCGAACATTTAATACGGGGTAGGGCCGTGGCTATCTGGGCGGACATGTCCAGATCTGATCGAATAAAGACGTCAAACACGCCAAAAAGAAAGAACACCAGTGGCGGTAAGCTGAGGTTGTCGAGAAATACCGTGGGCTAGCCTTCCTGTTGTAGTTTGGCGGCTTTGGCCAGAACCTTTTCACGAAGGGTGGCCTTATACGTGGCCAGTCGCTGTCGCAGGCTGTCATCGCCGGTTGCCAACATCTGCGCCGCGAGAATGCCGGCGTTGGTTGCGTTATCAATGGCCACGGTGGCAACAGGAACGCCCGCAGGCATTTGTACGATCGACAGCAGCGCGTCTTCACCAGCCATTTTTGTGGCGCTCACCGGAACACCAATTACCGGCAATACGGAAATGGCTGCCGCCATCCCGGGTAGGTGAGCAGCCCCGCCGGCGCCGGCGATAATGACACGCAGGCCGCGGGATTCCGCTTTCTCGGCGTAGTCGTAGAGTCGTTCAGGCGTGCGGTGTGCACTGACGATATCCATTTCATAGTCGACGCCGAGTTCATCCAGAATGTCTGCCGCCGCCCGCATAACCGGCAGGTCCGAGTCGCTGCCCATAATGATGCCTACACGCACACTCATTGTGAGGGTGTCTCCTTTGAATAGGGGGTTGGTGAGAATGCGCCGTCGCGCACATGCTGCAGAGCCGCTTGAGCGTTAGTCAGTGCAGTCGAGGTTTTTGGGCCGGTGGCATTAATGTGCCCCATCTTGCGCCCCGGCTTAGCGTCTTTCTTGCCGTACCAGTGCAGTGCAGCGCTGCCGACATCATTCAATGCGGCAGAGTATACATAGCCTGTGTGTGCCGGGGCCTGATCGTCGCGGTAAAGCAGATTAAGCATCACCGTGGCAGGGGCTGTGGGTGTCACAGGCGCCAAGGGTCTACCGGTAATGGCAAGCAGGTGTTGCTCGAACTGATCGTGTTCGAAACCGTCCATCGTTAAGTGTCCGGAATTGTGTACTCTCGGCGAAATCTCGTTAATGAAGACCTCACCAGTTTCTGTACAGAACAGCTCGACAGCAAAAACACCCGCGCTGCCAAGCGCATCAACTGCGCGACAGGCTAGCTCGCGACAGGCTGCAGCGATTGTATCGCTAATCTCGCCGGGACTAATGACCGTTGCAACGGCATTCAGAGACGGCTCGAAGGCCATGGTGACCGCAGGGTAGGCCGCCATATCGCCGGCAGTACCGCGCACTACTACAACCGACGCTTCAACACAGTCGATTAATGCCGGCTCCACGATACTGGGCACGGGCCACAAATTCTTTGCTTCTTCCTCGTTGTGGATTATCTGGACACCTTTGCCGTCGTAACCGCCCTGGCGTGCCTTTTGCACGAAGGGTATTGCAACACCGGGTCGCGCCAGCAGATCGTCTAGTGTTGTGCCCGCTTCAAGCATTTCGAAAGGCAGCGTGGAAAGTGCCTCATCGCGTAGCCAGGATTTTTGCAGGCCCTTATCTTTTAGCAGACGCATAACGGCGGGCGAGGGATTTGCCATCACCTCATTGCGAGCTTCCGCGGCGTCGATGGCGTCAAGCACGCTGTCATTCACTGCTTCAAATTCGAAGGTAATGACATCGCTGCAATTTATTAGCCGTGCTACCGCTTCAAGACTATCCATGGGAGCGATGATGGTGTTATCGGCCGTAGCCGCCGCCGGTGACTCGGCGTCGTCCATCAGTACCGTGGTTTCAATGCCCAGTTGACGGGCGCGTAGGCAGAGCAGCATACCGAGTTGGCCGCCTCCCAGGATGCCAACGTGGTTCGGCAGTTCGGCGCTGTGTTGCGAGCTGGACATGTCCTGATCTTGGTTTCGTAAGGAAGCGCAATGATACACGCCAGTTCTTGATATCGCAGCCGATTCTTGCGCCGGATCATAGCGTTGTATGCCGCATACGCGCCCCGGTTTTGTCCCACTGCTGGCGGCTTTCGCTCGCCAATTCAGTTATCATTCGCGCCCCGGAAAACACCTTATCGCTTATGACCAGCCTCACAGCCAATACAACTTACGCCAGCTACGACCGACAGATTGCCAGTTGGTTGATTGTCTGTGCCGGCGTGATTTTCGGCATGATTATCCTTGGGGGTGTGACCCGCCTGACCAACTCCGGTTTGTCGATGGTGGAGTGGCGACCCTTGATGGGCATTATCCCGCCTATGAGTGAGGCGGCATGGCTTGAGGTGTTTGAAAAGTATAAGCAGTACCCTGAGTATCAGCAGATCAACCGAGGGATGTCGCTGGACGGCTTCAAGTACATTTTTATGTACGAGTATCTGCACCGGGTGTTGGGGCGATTAATTGGCGTCCTGTTCTTTGTGCCCATGGTGTATTTCTCCCTCAAGCAGCGGGTGAAGCCTGGGTTGATGCCAAAGCTTTGGGGGCTGTTCATTCTGGGCGGCTGTCAGGGCCTGTTGGGCTGGTACATGGTCAAGAGTGGTCTTGTGGACAGGCCTGACGTCAGTCAGTACCGTTTAACGGCTCACCTTGGGCTGGCAGTGCTTATCTATGCCTTGATGGTGTGGCTGATTCTGGACCTGCTTTACCCCTCAAAAGCAGAGAAGGTCCACGGACTATATCGCTATGGGGTGGTCCTCGCCGCCCTGGTTTATTTGATGATTCTGTCCGGCGGCTTGGTGGCCGGCACCAATGCGGGTTTTGCTTATAATACCTGGCCGCTCATGGGCGACAGCTTTGTCCCTGCAGGCCTTTATAACTTCGAGCCCGCCTGGTATGCAGCGTTCGAAGACATAGCGACCATACAGTTCAACCACCGCATGTTTGCCTACGCACTGGTGCTGTTGATTGGTGTGTTCTCTTTGCAGGTTTTGCTGCGCACGGACAGTGGCCGAGCGAAGTTGGGTGCCGCGCTTTTCCTGGCGGCCCTGGTGCTGCAGGTCATGCTGGGAATCAGTACCCTGGTGATGCAGGTGCCTGTGTCGCTCGGTGCAGCTCATCAGGGTGGCGCTGTTGTCCTTCTGACGGCCGCTATCTTCGCCGCTCACAGCCTCAAAAGCGCCCGATAATTCGCCTGTTTTCCGCGCTGAATTAGCCGTATACTCGCGCTCCTTTTCTGGGTCTCGGCCCTGTAAATATGGAGCGTAGATGCCCATGAAAGCACTGGTGAAACGCGAGGCCGATGTCGGTCTCTGGCTTGAAGATGTCCCCGAACCCACGATCGGTATTAATGATGTGCTCATTAAAGTGAAGCGCACGGCGATCTGTGGCACCGATATGCACATCTACAACTGGGATGCCTGGGCACAGAAAACCATTCCCGTACCCATGGTTGTGGGCCACGAGTTCGTGGGCGAAATCGTGGACGTGGGCGCCAATGTCAACGATTTCAAAACCGGCATGATTGTCTCCGGTGAAGGCCATGTTGTGTGTGGTCGCTGCCGTAACTGCATGGCCGGGCGTCGCCACCTCTGTGCTCACACCAGCGGTATCGGCGTAGACCGGCCCGGTGCGTTCGCCGAATACATGGCATTGCCCATGTCCAATGTATGGGAGCACACGCCCGGCATCGATCTGGATGTTGCAGCGCTGTTTGACCCCTTCGGCAACGCGGTGCACACCGCCTTGCAATACGACCTGCTGGGTGAGGACGTGCTGATCACCGGAGCTGGCCCCATCGGCGCGATGGCTGCGGCCGTTTGCAATCATGCGGGCGCTCGGCATGTCGTGATTACCGATGTGATCGACTCACGCCTGGAGTTGGCTGCAACCCTGGGCGCTACACGCACAGTGAACGTAACGCGCGAATCCCTGGCAGACGTGCAGGCATCTCTGGGCATGCGTGAGGGCTTTGATGTGGGCCTCGAAATGAGCGGCAACCCCCAGGCCTTTAACGATCTTCTCGCCAGCATGTGCCACGGCGGCAAGGTCGCCATACTGGGGATTCCCAGCGAGGACACGGCGATCGATTGGAACCGCGTGATCTTCAATATGCTAACGCTCAAAGGAATTTACGGCCGTGAGATGTATGAGACCTGGTACAAGATGTCCGTGATGATTGAGTCGGGCCTGGACATCTCGCCGGTCATTACGCACCGTTTGCACTACAGTGATTTCCAGCGCGGCTTCGACGAGATGAATGCGGGTGATGCCAGCAAAGTCATCCTGAACTGGGAGTAGGGCAATGTACGGACGTTTTCAGGAATATCTGGCGGGCGAGCTATCGTCCATTGATGGGGCGGGGCTGACCAAGCACGAGCGCCTGATCACAACCGCTCAAGGTGCACGGGTCGAGACCCGTGAAGCGGGGGAGGTGCTGAACCTTTGCGCGAATAATTACCTGGGTTTAGCTCAGCATCCTGAGGTCAATGCCGCCGCGGCCCGCGGGCTGGAAGATTGGGGCTATGGCATGGCCTCGGTGCGATTTATCTGTGGCACCCAGAGTTTGCACAAGCAGCTAGAGGATGACCTGTCTGCGTTTCTTGGCACGGAAGATACCATCCTGTACCCCTCGTGCTTTGATGCCAACGGCGGCCTCTTTGAAACTTTGCTGGGCGCCGAAGACGCCGTGATTTCTGATGAATTAAATCATGCCAGCATCATCGACGGCGTTCGTCTCAGCAAGGCCAAGCGCTACCGCTATAAGAACAACGACATGGCGGATCTGGAAGCACAGTTACAGGCGGCCGATGCTGCCGGTGCTCGCTTCAAATTGATCACTACCGACGGCGTGTTCTCGATGGATGGGTATATTGCCAGGCTGGATGAGATCTGCGACCTGGCGGAACGTTACGGTGCGTTGGTGCACTTTGACGATTGCCATGCCACCGGCTTTGTTGGGGCTGGCGGCAAGGGAACGCATGAACTGCGCGGTTGTATGGACCGAGTAGATATCGTCACCGGCACACTGGGTAAAGCGCTGGGCGGTGCCAGTGGTGGCTACACGGCTGCCAGGAAAGAGATTGTTGAACTGCTGCGTCAGCGCTCGCGGCCCTACCTGTTTTCGAACACCGTTGCTCCGCCTGTCGTCGCCGGCGCCATCAAAGCCGTTGAGCTGGTGTCCTCCAACAATGCCCTGCGCGATAAGTTGGCGCACAACACCGCTGTGTTCAGAGAGGGCTTGGAGAAGTTGGGTTTCGAATTGCTGCCGGGTGAGCACCCGATTGTGCCGGTCATGCTGCACGATGCGGCGCTTGCGGCGCGCTTCGCTGAGGCCATGCTTAAGCAGGGTGTTTATGTGGTGGCGTTTTCATTCCCGGTGGTGCCGCGTGGCAAGGCGAGGATACGAACACAAATGTCCGCCGCGCTGAGCGATGATGATATTGCTTTCGCGCTGGACGCATTTGCTAACGCCAAACGTGAGGTGCTGGCTTGAGTTAAGGCCAGCGCGGAAGTGCTTGGTTAGAGTGCGAGGGTCGCGACGTCGGTTGCCCGGCGTCCGGCACTTTCCCTGCGGTCAGTGTGCGAGCCGTAGCGTACGCCACCGCGGCGGTCATCACCCGACCGGCGGTCAAATCGCCGACGATCCGGCCCGGCATAGACCTTGGTAACGTTACCGCTACTGTAGGTGCCGATGCGCGTGGGCTCCCTCGCTTCAAATACCGCTTTCCCTGACGAAGGCTCCTTGCTCACATCATCTCCTTGATTCGCTAGTCATTGGCTGTTCATACAACCACTTACACATAGTGTGCGCTTGTGTTGGAAAAGCCGCCACTATTGATCTTCCCACCGGGCAAAAAAGTGTGAACTGGATCACACTTTTTACAGCTGCTGCTTAGAGGCGGGTAAAAATTTTCTGTCGATTCTCCAACACAATGGGGCGAGCTCACTATGTCCCCACTAGAGCCTGTGATTAGGAGCGGGTGAGGCTGTGCTTCACCGTCGCCCGCGTGTGTGAGCACGCTGATTGGCGGCAATGTGATCACAGATCCAGCGTGAGTGGCATTATTTCTGGGGTTTTTGAGGTGCCTCGCGTGGCGAAGATCGCGGTTCTGACCTACGCTAAAGGGCTGGAAAAATAATTTGTGAATTCAGTAGCTTAGCGAAGGCGGTGTCACGCCTTAGAGCGCTGATTCACTAACGGGGACTTATGGGTCGCAGTACCGACGACACTCTACTGCAATGCTTGCTGGCTTTGTGCCGTTACCATGGCAGCGCGTCCACTCCGGATACGCTGTTGAGCGGCTTGCCGCTGGAAAAGGGGATATTAACGCCTGGGCTGTTCGAGCGCGCGGCTGCGCGCGTTGGACTATCCAGCAGAGTCATTAGCCGCGATGCACCGACGATAGAACCCGCGCTTCTGCCGGCCGTGCTGTTGATGGAAGGGGAGCGCGCCTGTCTGTTGATGGGGTGGAGCGATGACGGTGAATCGGCGCAGGTTGTTTACCCCGAGTTAAACGAGACCGTCGTTGAAGTGCCAGCGCAGACGCTGCTCAGCGCCTACAGTGGTGCGGCTATCGTGTGTAGGCCCCGCTTCCGGTTTGATGCGCGCGCGCCGCGCAGCGGCACATCCGAGCGCGGCCATTGGTTTTGGACAGCCATGCAGGCGAACATGCCGATCTATCGGGATGTGCTATTGGCCGCGTTCTTCATCAATGTGTTTGCCCTGGCACTGCCTCTGTTCACCATGAACGTGTATGACCGTGTAGTCCCGAACTACGCGGTAGAGACACTCTGGATGTTGGCGGCTGGTGTCATTCTGATCCTGTTGGCGGACATCTCCCTGCGCAGTATGCGCGGGTACTTCCTAGATCTGGCGAGTCGGCGCGTAGACGTCACACTGTCGTCGCGAATTATGGAGCAAGTGCTGGGTATTCGACTGGAGAGCCGGCCGGCTTCTGTGGGTTCCTACGCAGTGAACCTTCGCTCCTTCGAAACCGTGCGTGATTTCATTACGTCCGCGTCGGTGGCAACCATTATTGATGTGCCTTTCGCGTTCATTTTTATGGCAGTGATTGCTTGGATTGCGTGGCCAGTGCTTATTCCGATTGTTATTGGTCTAGTGGTGGTGCTGGCGACAGCCTTTGCGCTTCAGGGCAAGCTACGGGATCTCACTGAGACGACGTATCGCGCTGGCGCACTGCGCAATGCCACCTTGATCGAAAGTCTGGTGGGCTTGGATACGATTAAGGCGATGGGCGCGGAGTCGCGCATGCAGCGCAAATGGGAGGAGACCACCAACTTCCTGGCGCATGTGGGCGTTCAGCTGCGTCTTCTGTCCAATTCCGCGATCAATGTCACGCTGTGGAGCCAGCAGATGGTGACTATGTTCGTGATTGTTGCAGGCGTGTACCTCATCAGTGCCGGTGAGCTGAGCATGGGTGGCCTGATTGCTTGCACCATGCTGGCCGGTCGTATCATGGCACCGATAGGACAGGTGGCCGGTCTGGTGACCTCTTACCACAACGCGGAGATTGCGCTGAAATCACTGGACGAAGTAATGGCGAAGCCGTTGGAACGCCCGGAAGGTGCCCAGTTCCTGAGTCGAGAGCGGTTTAGCGGCGACATCGAGTTCAAGAACGTGAGCTTTGCCTATCCCGGCGCGGAGATGGAATCTGTCAGTGGGGTGTCGTTTACGATCAAGGCGGGTGAGCACGTGGCAATACTGGGACGGGTCGGCTCGGGTAAATCGACGCTGCAAAAGCTGGCAATGGGGCTCTACCAGCCCACCGAAGGCGCCATTCTCGTCGACGGCATAGACCTTAGGCAGCTGGATCCTTCCGAGTTACGCTCGCGGGTGGGGTACGTGCCGCAGGACGTAACGCTGTTCTATGGCAGTTTGCGCGACAATATTTTGCTAGGCAGCCCGCAATCGGGTGACGCCGCGCTGGTGCGCGCAGCAGAGATAGCGGGTCTGGCTGGCTTTGTTAATCGTCATCCCCAGGGTTTTGACATGGTGGTCAGCGAGCGGGGCGACTCTCTGTCGGGTGGGCAGCGTAAATGCGTAGCGCTGGCCCGCGCGGTGGTAAGCGAGCCGCCCATTCTGCTCATGGATGAACCCACAGGATCAATGGATCACTCCACTGAGAGCAACGTGAAAACGCAGTTAGCTGACTACGTAAAAGGTCGCACTTGGTTGGTGGTGACGCACCGGAACTCGCTGCTGTCACTGGTTGACCGCATCATAGTCATTGATAACGGCAAACTGGTAGCGGACGGGCCGCGAGAGAGTGTGATGAAGGCACTGCAGCAGGGTCAGATAGGTAAGGCCTCATGAGCGATTCACAGCAGCCCGACGACAACGTCTTACAGGTGGAAAGGACCATCACGCTTGGGCAGGGCGAGTCCGCAAATCCGAGCCTCGGGCGACGCATTGTGGACAGGCTGTTCGCACCCTGGATGGCGGATATTAATACGACACCTTACGACTGGCAGCAGGACGCGCACCGGGCATTTGTCGAGCAGCAGCCGCTGCGTGCACGCGCGATGCTTTACGGGGTGGCGATCACCGTTGTTGTTTTGGTGGTGTGGAGTGCGCTGGCAGAGATCGACGAAGTGACCCGAGGGCAGGGCAAAGTCATACCCTCGCAGCAAGTTCAGGTATTGGGATCGCAGGACGGCGGTGTGGTCACCGAGATTTTGGTGCGCGAGGGCGACATCGTCGAAAAAGGCCAGTTGCTGGTGCGGTTGGATCAAACGCGCTCTGAGTCGTCTTTCAGAGAGAACAGGGCCGAGTTCCGCGCATTGTCGGTGAAGGCCGCGCGTCTGCGGGCTGTGGTTGAGAAAACGACGTTCGAGCCAGAGGCAGAATGGCAGCAGGAGGCGCCGCGCATTGTTGCACAGGAAACTGCGTTGTACCGATCCAGCCAAGCAGAACTGCTGCTGGAGCAGCAGATTGCGACCGAGCAACTGACGCAGCGCAGGGAAGAATTTGTAGAAGTGACTGCTAGGGAAAGGCAGCTGGCACGTTCACTGGATCTCACCGAGCAGGAACTGCGCGTCACACGCCCTATGGTGAACTCCGGAGCGGTAAGTCAGGTAGAGATACTGCGCCTTGAGCGCGAGGTTAACCAGATGCGCGGCGAACGTGATCAGGCCAGCGCGCAGAAAAAGCGTATTGCGTCTGCGATTCAAGAAGCCGAACGCAAGGTGGAAGAGGTAGAGCTGGAGTTCATCAACGAGGTGCGTGAAGAGCTATCCGACACAATTACTCGAATGAACGCGCTTCAGGAGGCGGGCACTGGCCTGTCGGATCGCGTCAAGCAAACCAATGTCCGATCGCCCGTCAACGGTACCATTAAGCAGCTTTACTACAACACAATCGGCGGCGTTGTGCTGCCAGGTAAGGAGATTGTGGAGGTTGTTCCCTTGGACGATACCTTGTTGCTCGAGGTGCGAATTCGGCCAAAAGACATCGCGTTTCTCGTGCCTGGGCAGGAAGCACTGGTTAAGTTCACCGCCTATGATTTCGTAGTTTATGGCGGGTTAGACGGTATTGTTGAGCACATTGGTGCAGATACGGTAATGGATCAAGAGGGTAATCCATTCTACGAGATTTTGGTGCGTACTCAGGAAGCTGGCCTCGATGCCGACAAGCCCATTATTCCGGGCATGACGGTAGAGACAGATATTTTGACAGGCAAGAAAAGCATATTGGCTTACCTGATGAAGCCGGTATTGCGTGCCAAGCAGTATGCGCTCACGGAACGCTGATGGAGCATATATTTGTCACGGTCTCTGCCCGCTTGCGCGATCGATGGACGAGGGCTTTTCCACAGGCATTGGCTGTCGCTGACACAGCAGCGATACCACACGCCTCTGAATCACCAAGCGGTGTCGTTTGGCTCGATACCAGTAGCATGGGCGGAGATGAGGTGATGAACAGCCTCACGGAAGCTGTCGCCTTTGGTTGGCCCGTTGTCGCGATGACGCCAACCCCAGAGGAGGCGCAAGCCTTCAAGATGTTGAATGCCGGTGCAGTGGGCTATTGTCATGTAAAAGCAGTACCCGAGCAGTTGAGAGAAATCGGAATTGTTGTGCAGCACGGCGGTGTCTGGATGCCCCCCGACCTGATGCAACGGTTTATAAAGCTCTCGACACGCATTGCACCGCCCCCTCCGGTAAACACCCGAGAGCTCAATGAACTCACTTCACGTGAGTTGATGGTGGCTGAGCAA
The DNA here is from genome assembly GCF_014652275.1 of Parahalioglobus pacificus. Classification (GTDB taxonomy): domain Bacteria; phylum Pseudomonadota; class Gammaproteobacteria; order Pseudomonadales; family Halieaceae; genus Parahalioglobus; species Parahalioglobus pacificus. The sequence goes on from NZ_BMYM01000001.1 coordinate 60,189, forward strand.
GTCGCGCATGGGGCCAGCAATCGAGAGATAGCCACCAACCTTGAGATCAGCGAACGCACTGTGAAGGCTCACCTCTCAGTCATCTTCGACAAAATGGGAGTGCGTGACAGGGTGCAGCTTGCTCTGGCTATGAACAGCGTCCCGATCTACACATCAGTTAATTGATCCATTCCGACCATAGGGTGCATTGAACCGAGCGATGTGTCCTGCGGGTTTCGGCAGCGCGTCCACCATCAGACATACTCTAATTAGAATGCATGTCCGTAAACTCGGGCACTTCTCAAGTCTCATGCAGTTCATCTGCTGCAAATAAAGCGGGTTGGCTGTTAGCACTCGGTGCTAGGCCCGGAATTTTCACTCTGAACGAATATTTAAGTTATTGATATAAATACAGAAAAATAAAAAGTGTGATCTGAATCACACTTTTCATACGGCGTTCACTCCCTGCCCAAAGGTACGATGTTGACATTCTCTCGGCGGTTTAACGTGTGGGGTGAAAGTTAAAGGAAACAGTGCAGAGATGTATCTGCACTAACGCAAGTAAAGGATGACAATTATGAGCATTGCAACTGTTGCATCAGTAATGGGTACGGCTTACGCCCGTAACGCCGACGGTGAGCTTCGCGAGATCCAACCCGGTGACCAACTTCTGGAGGGTGAAACTGTTGTGACCCCCGACGGCAGTGTTGTCGAACTCACCATGAGTGATGGCACTCCATTGATGGTTGCTGATATGCCGGAGATGACTCTGACTCAGGATCTCATGGCAGAGACAGCAACAACCCGTGAAGAAGCAGAAATCACAGACGAAACAGCACTCGCCGTTCTAGAAGCATTAGAGGGTGAAGGTGACCTTGGGGATGTCCTAGAAGCGACCGCTGCGGGTCTGGGTGGAGCCGGTGGCCCTGGCGGTGGTTCATCCTTTATCCGCCTTGGACGAATTGCAGAGGAGACATCGGAGTTTTCCGGTATCGCAGGCAGTGAAGGCGCAGTCCCAGCGGCCTTCGGTGATCCTGCGCCAGAAGTCATAGACGCAATTGATGATTTCGAGACGACGGAACAAGGTGAGCCGGTAACGATAGTTGTAGAAGCCAATGATGTTGCTCCGAACGGATCAGACGTTATCAGCATCACCCAGCCAAGTAATGGTGTGGCGGTACTCAATGCTGATGACACCGTCACTTACACACCAAATCCGGATTTTGTAGGCACGGATACTCTGACCTACACGATCAGCAGCCCTGAGGGCATCGCCATCGATAGTGCCGTGGTGACTATTGTTATCGATGCTGCGCCCCCTGCACCGGCGCCCGAGCCCGAGCCCGAGCCCGAGCCAACTCCCGTACCAGAGCCGCCAGTCGAAATACGGATAGATGATGTCACTGTAACGGAGGGCGAGATCGCGGTACAGACGGTGTCACTGTCACGGGCTTCAGATGAAGACATCACACTCAATTTCACGACCTTTGACGGCACAGCAACGGTTGACGGCGGCGATTACAACGCAGACGCAGGGGTCTTGTTGATACCTGCCGGCACGACCGAGGTAACAATCAGCACCCAGACCAATGTGGATGCCATTGTTGAAGGCTCGGAGAACTACCTGGTAGAGCTGAGCGACGCCTCTGATGGCGTAATCGTGGATGACACAGGCGTGGTGACCATCGTCGATACGCCGGTTATCACGATTAACGACGTCACCGTCGTGGAGGGTGATACCGCCTCACTGGTGATTTCTTTATCCACCGCATCTGAATCACCCGTTACGGTTGATTTCGAATCAGCCGATGGAACGGCGATCAGCGGTGCTGATTACGATCCTGACAGCGGTACCATCACGTTCGCGCCGGGTGTTACTGAGGCTCAAGTTTCTTTTTCTACTACCGATGATGAAGCGGTTGAGTCAACAGAAGCCTTTGTTGTCAACCTGAGCAACGCATCGGGTGCTGTGATCGGCGATGCACAGGGTGTGGTCACGATCTTAGACAACGATGTACCGCCTCCCCCCCCGCCCCCGCCCGGAGCCCCCGTAGCCGAAGACACTACTGTTGTGGTGAACGAAGCGGCTCTCGATTTGGTCGCCGATGGCGCTGACCTCGCACCCGGTACTGTCGAAGGCAGTAACCCTGAAAGCACAGCAGAGACGTTTACAGGTCAGTTGTCTGCGACAGACCCTGACGGTGATGCACTGACTTATGGTGCCGGCCTGCAGGAGGGCGACTATGGCACTTTACAGATCAATGCCGACGGCAGCTTTGTCTATACCCTGACCGTGCCGTTTACAAATACCCCTGCAAATGACGGAGTGCAGACAATTGAAGGCGTAGAAAGCTTCCAGTTCACGGTATCCGATGGAGCACTCACGGATACCGGCACTATCCGTATCGACGTGATTGATGACGTGCCTACCGCGCGGCTGTTTGAGGGTAACTTCGACGACGAGCGCATCGAGGTTGGTAGTCTCCAATTGATCGTGGATGAAACGCCTGGGCTTGATACTGATAATGATGGGCTAATTGAAGACACTGACGCGCCCCAGGTTTCTAGCGCCGACTTCAGTATCCTATTCGCCAACGATACCGACTCATCAACAGTATCCACCGCTGACGATGTTGATTTTGGTGCAGACGGTCCGGGCAGCGTCCAGTATGCGCTGAGCGTCAGTGCAGGTGGCGGCAATGATGGAGAGAGTGCCGCAGGCATTCCATCGGGCCTTTACGCGGTAGCAGAAGGCGGCGGTAAAGGCGAGCAAATTGGTCTGTTCAATGACGGCGGCAACGTTGTGGGCCGCGCGGGTGGAGACCAGTATTTCACCATATCGGTTGACGCTGATACGGGGGTTATCGAACTTGCCCAGACGGGGTTGTCTATCTGGCATCCCATTGGCGCCAATGCAAACGATGACGAAGTCGTCTCACTCACCGGTGTTGGTGTTACTAATGACAGAGAGATCACGGTTGAATTTTCGATTGACCTGACACAGACGGTCACTGATAAGGACGGTGACACCAGCGAAGAATCCTATAACCTAATGGAGCTGCAATCCTCGGAGCAGTTCGGGGACGTTAATGCCTTTAGCTTCAGTGACGACGGTCCGCTCGCGGTGGCGGATGAGGCCTCGGTTGGGCAGATTGGCGGGACGATTGTTATTGATGATGCACAGAGCGGCGTTTTAGCGAACGATGAGGGCGGTGCGGATAAAATTGCAAACATCGTCGGTGTTCGTGCTGCTGGCCAGGACACTACATCTGATGCGAGCGGGGGCGTAGGCGATGCGATTTCTGGTAACTTTGGCACGTTAACACTCGATCCAGACGGTCGTTACACCTATCAGTCAAACACCAATCGTGAATCCGCTGATGTTGAAGATACATTTGTGTACACCATCCAAGATGGAGACGGTGATCTTTCTACCACGACGTTGACCATTGACCTCTCAGGTGACCCTCTTACTGCAGAGACCGGTGAAGTTACTGTCAATGATGCGGGGCTTACTGGCGGCACTGATCCATCAGCTCCTGTGACTGCAAGCGGCACGGTGAGCGTTAGCGGCGGTACTAGTGGCTACACGTATGAGATTCTTTCTCCAGCCGGTGCTGTCAGCAATGGACTTGGCATTGTGAGTGTCGATGACGCCAACGGTAGCTTTGAACTCAATACAAGCAATGGTGATTTCACTTACACCTTGACGAGTGCATTCTCACACGATGCAGATCCTGTGAACGCGCTCGGGGACTTCACTATTGGCGTTACTGACGCCCTTGGTAATACTGTGGAAACCACAGTGACCGTCAACGTTACAGACGATGCACCACAGCTTGCAGCAGATGAAGATAGCGTTGCCTCTGGCTCCGCCGGTCCCGCCGCAGGTAATGTTCTTACCGGTGGCAACGACGGGCGGGATGATAATCTTACGGACGGTGTGGCGGACAACCTTGGAGCCGACGGTGGCGTTGTTGTGGGTGTTGTCGCAGGCGCTGACGCAGCTACAGATACAGAAAATGTAGACTCAGTATCGCCTGACGGCGTGCTTAACCCTGTAGTAGGTGAATTCGGTTCTCTGACGATTCAGGCGGATGGCACGTACACATATACCCGTGACTTAAGTATCAATGCACCGAACAACGAAACGGACACCTTTGTCTACACCGTCAAGGATGGTGATGGTGACTTGGAATCCACTACCCTTACCATCACGATTGCTAATAACTCTGTCGACCTCGATCTGCCAGTGGCAGTGGGTACCAATCAGACCTCGGTTGACGAGGCAGGTCTTGCAGCGACGACGTCGGCACGTGCAAATGAGTCCGAAGGTACAGCGGCGAACGAAAACGGCGAGCTGTCTGAGGGCAATACCTTCATCTATACCGCACCCGATCTGCCGGTCGAGATCACCATCGGTGGCGTTAAGGTGATAGACCTGGATGGCGTCGGTGGTAGCAAGATATCTGCAACCCCGTCAGTTACCACCGCATTAGGTGTGCTGACAGTGACTGGTTTTACAGCGGGCACTGTTAACTACAGCTATGAGCTGCTGGACAATGCTGACCACAGTGGCGGTGCTGTTTCTGATAGTTTCGAGGTTGTGGTTACGGATGTTGATGGTGATTCAGACACCGGATTCCTGGATGTGGGCATCATCAATGACGCTCCACTGGCGGGAGATGTCCTTACGTCGGTTGATGAAGACGAAAGCGTAGACATAGCAGCTGATGTGACGGCTGGCGCGGATGACGCTGAGGTTACCGCGATTAATGGTGAAACGCTGGTCTTCGCGGGTGATATCAGCGAAGCCATTGAGACGGGCGACGGCGACTCTACGCCCGATGGAAGCGTTGTTTACAATCGCTCTACTGGATTGTTTACCTACACACCCGTCCCGCAATTCCCAGAGGCGGGTGATGCGCAGGACTCCTTCACCTATACGGTGACGGATGGTGATGGCGACACTGACACAGGTGACGTCATAATCGATGTAACAGCGGTCCCTGACGCACCGACCGGAGACCTTAACGTCACAGCTAATTCGGTTCGAAACACCAATACGCAACCTTTGGAGCTTCCTCAGAATAACTTCCCTGGAATAGGTGCTTCTCAAGGCGATAACGTTATCAACGGCTCACCAGGCGTCACTTACAATGAAGAATTCACTCTAAGAATTGAAGACCTTCCAGAGACCTTCGCAAATCAGGTTGTTATTCTAAACCTCACAGCGCAGGTCGAAGGGACTTGGAACTATGACGCAGAGGGCGCCTACTTTGACGATCGCTGGTCAATTCAGGTCAACGGCGAAGATGTGGCGCGCTTCTTTTATAACGCGACACTCAACGAAAGCGATGCGACTCAGCAGATTGTTATTCCGGCAAACGCTCCAGTAGAGGAGTTCATTTTTGGCACTGCAGCAAACCCGCAGAATGACTCAATTCCCGAGATCACGCAGACTATTCAGCTGGCGGTCCAGCTGGACGAAAACTCGTCCGCTGAGGTTAGATTTGGTGCGGCAACAACACAAACTAGCGAGGCCGTTCAATTAAGTGTTGACGGATTAGCACCGTTACCGGATACACTTGAGTACACACTCGATCTCAATGCTGCCCTCCAAGGCGATACTTTCGATGGCAGTGAGAGTCTTGAGATTAGGATACAGGGCGTTCCTTCAGATGCTATTTTGTCAAGCGCCGATAGCCGGCTAACGGTATTTAAAGACTCTGATGAAAATGATGGAACCTCTATCTGGACGCTGCAGTCTTCAGAAGCACCCCTTGAAGGCGGAGAGTTAATTCTCGAAATCAATCAGGAGGCGCAGGGCAACGGCGACTTTGCCGACCCAGAATTTACTCTTGAGCTCTTCACTGTCGCAAGAGAAGAAAGCAACAATGATACAGCCGAGGCAGGCCCTTACATTGTTAGAGTCTCGGGTCAGGACGTAGATCCAGTAGGGCTACAGCCTTCGTCCGCACCTATGACCAAGTTCACGGCCGCAGCAGAGGACTCTTTACTCGGTACCGACGGTGACGATGTCTTTGCCTTCAGTCTCAGCGACGGGGGTGACGCTCCGGCGAATGTCACCATTTCCGACTTTGGCGAGAGCGGCACGGACTCACTGGATCTCCGAGACCTACTTGTGGGCGAGGAAGCGACGGATGATCTCAGCGCGTACCTGAACATCAGTCTCAGTGAAGATGGTGCTGATACCGTGATCGAAGTGAGCACCAGCGGTGCTTTCCAAGGCGGTGACAGTGACTCTGCACTGGTCGATCAAACCATCACCCTTGAGGGTGTTGATCTCGTCAGCGGTGCCGATGATGTTAATACAATCATTCAAACGATGATTGATAGCGGTACACTGACTATCGATTCCTGACTTAAGTTGGCTATGATGAATCCCCGGTGTCGTGAGGCAGCGGGGATTTTTTTAGCGACAGGGAGGCGATATGCCCTTTGTAAAACGTAATGATGTTGGTGAAATTGAGGCGATAGCAACACACGCCAGCACAGATTTCTCAGAGCAACTTCAAAGCGATGATCCTGAAGTGATTGCCTTTACGAGTGCGGTGACGCAAGATTCGCAGTCGCTAAGCGACACCGATCTGGATTTCGTGCGGGTTTTGGAAGATGTCGTTGAGCTGCTGATTGCTAAGGGCGTCATACTCTTCACCGATCTGCCGGAGTCCGCACAAGCGAAAATGCTGCACCGTCAAAAGCTGCGGGCTGAGGCGAGTAGACGCCTCAATCTTATAGGCGACGATTAACCATCAAGGTCGGATGCATCGGGCGCGACTTTCCCCACGCTGACGGCTGGACCTGCGACACCATCGACGCCTAGCTGACGCATAAAGGCTAGCTCCCTCTCTGTTCGAACGCCCTCCGCAAATACTTTGAGGCCTATCGAGTGACCTACCGTGCACAGGGTCGTCAGCAGTGTTTGGTTCGCAGTATTTTGATCGACGTCTCTTAAGAAACTCGCATCAATTTTTAAATAATCGAGTCCCAAATCGCTAATGCGGCCCAGTTCGGCCAGGTGATGTCCAACATGCTCAATACCCACTTTTGACCGATGTGAGCGCGCACATTCGACTACCGAACGGAATTTATCCATGTGCCTGAATGCCATGGACTCGGGCACCTCCAGCCATAACTTGTCAGCCAGCGTCGAGTTGATGCTCAGTGTCTTGTCGAGCCAACCGACAAAATCTGGCTCGAATACAGCAGCTACAGACAAGTTAACGCCCACAGGTTGGTCATGCTCTTTCACATGTTGCAAGGCAAGACTGACAACTTCTTTGTCCAGCAAGTAAGACATTTCTAAGCGATTAATCCATGGTAAAAAGCGTCCGGCTGACAATATCTCGCCCTCATGCTGAAGGCGCACTGGGGTCTCCATATGAATGAGGTTCCCGTCTAGGTCGGTAACCGGGTAGGTGGTCAAAGTGAATCGATGCTCGTCAAAGGAGCGATCCAGTATTTCACGCCATTCATCGAGCTGCTCTTTCAGCGAGCGCAGCTGAACATCGCCCTTCTGCACATCGATGATCTGTGATTCTCCACCTTCAGCCGAGGCAAGCAGCGATCGATCTAATCGAGTCATAATCTCGCCAATCGTTTCGCCATGCTCGTAGATGGTGCTTGCACCAGGTAGTGATCCTGCATCGTGCATATCCTGATTCTCAAGAACTTGGGCGATCGCGTTTTGGATTTCGCGTGCCGCAGCGGTGTCAGGCGCGCGAGGCGCCAGTAATGCAAAGTCAGAACCGTTCAGCCGGCACGCGACCCACCGGCTATGACCGCTTGCAATGGTATTCAGCGCCTTACCGATTTCATGCAGTACCTTGTCAATCGCGCGGCGACCGTAAGTTTGGTTTAAGTTTGCAAGACCGGAGAACCGGATAAGGCTGAGGCTGCCGGTAGAATTGACATCATCGCTTTCTAATGAGGCCTCTAGTGCCTTCATGAATGGCTCCCGGTTCATTAACTGGGTGACCTTGTCTACGTGTGCATCTCTTTGCCACTTCTCTAGGCGCCGTGCCTCTTGCTCGAGCATGGCCTTGATACGACCTGATAGGCGGTTCATTGCAGAGACGACCTGCTTAAACTCTTTGGTGTAAGGCTCAGGAATCGTGATGAAGCGCCGGTTGCCTATTGCCTCAGCTTGATCAACCACGTCATCCAAGGGGCGTAGGATGCGAGACAGCACATAACTCCCCAAAGCGCCGGCAGCCAACATTGCAACGAAAAACACGAGCGCCATCTTGATGGTGCCTTCCCATAGCTGGCGATACGCAAATTTGGAGTGACTGCGCAGTGTGATCACGCCCACCTGCTGCCAACCCTGGGCGACGGATGCAATGCCGGGTTCTACTTGAATAGGGAAAAGCGAAACAAACCAGTTGGGTGCATCGGTGATTGGTTGCGTGTCCTCTCGAAAAATCGGCACGGTACCGTCGGGTGCCTCTAGTTGGATTAACTCGTAGAATCCCGTGTCGAACTGAGCAGCCAGCGTCAATTCGAGCAAGATAAGGTCTGCACCTTGCTGCGTGAGTGATAGCGCCAAAGCATTGGCATTATCAGCGTTTTTCATGCTGAGCTGCTGCTCAAGATACGCTTTTGCTGACAAGCTACTTACAATGAAGCTGCCACCAAAGACCAGCGTCAGCAATATTACGATGGCGAGCCAGAGCTGTTTGAAGAGCGACATGCTATTTCTCCGTGAAGCGTTTATCCGAGTCCTTCGGCAGACGCGCGTGCAAGTAGGTCACGCCAACGCGATAATTTGGCCCCGGGATCTTTGGTCGCCGGTGTAGCGGCGCCCCCTACCCAGAGACCGTTACTGTTAAATCCGAACACCGGGGTAAGATCTGGTCTCAAAGACGCGGGTTGTATGCGCATCACCAGGTTGTCGAGAATTTGCGGATCAGCGTTGGGTGTTGGGTAGTACGCGAGGACCATGTGTGCAGCATGAACTTTACTGTAGGCGCCACCGATCTTCGCCTTGACGTAAGTAATGCGAAGCTTGCTCATATCCACACCGGCCAACAGCAGGGTCGTGTACTTGGCGATGCTGAAATCCTCGCAGTCGCCTTTTCGGAATGCCATCACTTCAAGCGGTGTGGCCCAGTAGTCCTTTTCTCCCCACGCCTGCGGATCCTCCATGAATCGGATACGTGTATTAAAAAAATCGTTGATGAGTACGATTTTTTCCGAGTCGCTTAGGTCCTTTGCCTGTGTGATGGTGTTGCGCCACTCGGCAACGGTATTGGCTGCGTCTTGACCATATCGCTGCGCTGCCACCGATTGCATCTTGTCAAGATCGGTGACGGCAAGTGCACACACCGTAGCCAACGCTACAGCAAGAAGCGGCATGCATAGCGCGCGCCCGATCGTTTGGCGTGATCGGAAAAGGTCTGCGAGGCTGTTTCCGGTCATTCCTTTGTACACGGACATTATCGACAGTCAATAAAGAGTGAATTGCTGAGGGAGTTTAGTCTACAAGTCCAATGTGCGCAGATTTTTATTTGCCCAAAGGAGAGTGTAATTATTTTACACACACGGTGCGTCAAAATTATCGCGGGCGACTAGTTTGGTCTATACTCAGCCAGCCTAGAGGCGGAATGCTCTCGGCTGTTGTAATCACACGCCGCAGGAGTGGCGTGTTCAGTATCAAGAAAGGGAATTTCACAATGAAGCTAAAATTTGGCGTTGTAGGCGCTCTATTCACCGTCGCTTCTGCGATATCAATACATTCATCCGCTCAAATCGCTTCGTTTGAAGAGGCGGTTAAAGAGGCTGTTGTTTATAGCCCGCGAGTGAATGCCGCGTGGTACAACCTTATGGCGACCAGCGAAGCGCGTCGAGCCGCGCAGGGCGGTTACCTACCTAGCGTTGACGTGTTTGCTGATTACGGCCGGGAGGAACGGGAGACACCGCTGATCGACTTCGGTGATTACTCTCGCGATGCAGTCAGACTTAGCGTCACGCAGATGCTGTTCGATGGCTTTGAGACCCGAGATCAAGTGCAGGCACTTGGTTTTGATCGGCTCTCGCAGTACTACCAGTTGCAAGGTGCCTCTCAAGAGGCTGCCTTGGAGGCCGCTGAGGCGTATCTTGATACGGCTCGATTCCAGCAGCTGGTTGAGTACGCGAAAGAAAATTACATTGTCCACCGGCAGGTTTACGACAAAATCGCAGAGCGCACCGGCGGTGGTGTCAGTCAAGGTGTTGACCTGGAGCAGGCGGCCGCGCGTATCGCTCTGGCAGAGTCAAATCTTTTGACTGAACTCACCAATTTGCATGACGTTTCGGCCCGCTTTCAGCGGGTTGTGGGCCAAGCGCCTGCAGACGCGCTAACGATTCCAACGGTGCCAGTTGGGATGATACCCGAAATGCGAGAAGCGGCGCTTCTGATGGCTTATGATAAAAGCCCAGAGATTGATGCGGCCATTGAAAACCTACGTTCGGCGCAATCACAACTGAATCGTACAAACGCTCCCTTCATGCCGCGACTTGATTTGCGTTATCGCAATGAGGTGGAGCACGACACCGATGGCATCGACGGACGTTTTGATATCGAAGCGATCGAGCTGGTACTGAACTACAATCTGTTCCGCGGCGGGGCCGACAGCGCGCGAAAGCGTGAGTTCTATAACCTCTACAATGCAGCGATAGAAGAGCGGAAGCAGGCGTGTATCAATGTTCGCCAGAATACCATGATCGCCTTCAACGATATTCAGGCTTTGGAAGACCAGGTTATCTTCCTTAATAATCAACTGTTGTCGCAGGATAAAACCCGTCGTGCCTATAACGACCAGTTCGATCTCGGCCAGCGCACGTTACTCGATCTCTTGGACTCACAAAATGAGTACTTCGATGCACAGCGCGCCGCAATGACGGCACGCACAAACCTCATGTCCGCCCAGGCTCGAACATTGGCCAATATTGGTATCCTAACGCAGGCGATGAGTGTGGATGGGTTTAACCAAGATAAAATCGAGGAGTTAGGGCTAGAGTATGATCGTGGCGACGACCCCAACGGCGAAGCGCTATGCCCACCAGAGCCGACTGCTGAGATGTACATTGATAAGGAAAGCCTCTTTGCCGAGCTTTACGGAGACGATAGTGGCACTGGCGCTGTAGCAGCAACGGGTGCTGTTGGTGCTCTCGCAGCTGGCAGCACTCGCTATCGTGAGGCGGGTGAAAACATTGTTGGCGTTGATCTCAATGTTTTGTTCGAGCTGAATTCTTCTGTAATAAGAAGCGCCTTCGACGAGGAGATAGCGCGTATTGCAGAGGCGATGCGCGCGAATCCCGGCGTTCAAGCTGTGGTTGAGGGACACACCGATAGCACTGGAACGGCGGAATACAACATGTGGTTGTCAGACAGGCGTGCGAACGCTGTTAAGAGTATGTTGGTTGACAAATACGGTGTTCCGGAAGCGCAGTTAAAGTCTGTGGGTTACGGACAGACTCAGCCGCGCGCCGACAACGCCACGCGAGAGGGCCGTGAAGAGAACCGCCGCGTGGAAATGTACATCCGCGACGACGGATAGAAGCACAAAGCGCCTATGCACAGAGGGCGGCCTGAGGCCGCCCTTTTTTTTGACAAAGACGTTTGAATAAACGTTAGTCGTCGACGGACATTGCAGCGATACGGCTTAGGTGACTGTAAGGTAGCCCGCTGTCTGCATGCCACCGGTTGAAGGCTGCCTGAATGAGTTTTTGCTCGCGCTGTGTGTTAGGCGACATCGTGATGTCGACGTTTGCCAAACGCAAACAACGAATCACATCGCCCGTCACGATAAACGTGTCTTTGCCCATCGTTCTCAGTAAGCGTTGTCCCGTCATTCCGCCCAAGCGAGCACCGTTACGTTTCATGTGCTTAAACAAGCCAATTAAGTCGCTTTCTGGCCAACGGCTGACGAACCTGCCAAAGCTGCCGAAATCTTTGCTTACAGACTGGATATATTGTGCGTTATTCTGAACGGTGAGGACTTTCTGTCGATTTCTAACAATACGAGGATTCTTGGCGATCTTGTCGATTTGATCCGGGGACAGCATCAGAATACGGTCCGGTGGAAATCCAAAGAACACGTCTTCAAAGTCATCCCATTTGTGGTTGATCACACGATAAACGAATCCCGCCTGGAATACGCATCGCGTCATTTCTGCTAACCAGCGGTCGTTCTGAGTCTTGGAGAGCGCTCGCTGACTTTTGAACGACGGCATTGACGCTGCCAAAGCCTTACTGCCGCCATGTCGCTGTTCGGCACGCGCTAGAATATTGTCGAATCTGTCCATGCATATCTATCGTCTATTGCTGTCATTGAGGACGCAGACTGCTGGCCTGCACCGCATGTGCAACACTAACCCGTAACTGCGGACAAAAAAAACCCGCGCCGGGGCGCGGGTTTCCAGTCTGAACTGTTAATCAGAAGATGTACTTCAGTCTGGCGCCCCAGACCTGACCCTCATCCTGATAGTTAGAGTGAGAACCGGCTAAGATGGGGGTGTCGTAGCCCTGCTGTAACGCGGCTTCGTCGAAGATATTGCGTCCGTAAGCCATAAGTTCCCAGCTATCTCCTCGGATACCTAGACGCAGATTCACCTTGGTATAGGCATCAATCACATCCAAAGGATCGTTGTCTCCCGCCGAATTGAATTCATCACGGTAGTTAACGTCACCGCTGAGGAAAAATTCCATATCATTGGTAATGGGAAGCACATAATCCGCAAAGGCAGCCGCGCTGTAATCAGATGCGTACAAAGTGGGTTCGCCAGATAAGTCATTGAAAGAGACGCCGTTGGGGGTACCACATAGGCGGTCAGCATCCAGTTGGAAGGCGTTACACGGGCCATCTCTAAAATCATCATAGGTGGCGTCTAGGTAAGCAAAATTAGCGCCGATGCGAAGGTTGTCAGTGGCTTGCCAAAGCGTATCAACCTCGATGCCGTAGATTTCGGAGTTCGCAGCATTTTTGACCGAAAAACCAATGCCTTTAAAGATCGCTGTTTGTAGATCTGAGTACTCTGTGTAGAACACAGCCCAGTTCAGTGTCATTCCACCGTCTAGCAACGTGTGTTTTCCGCCAATCTCGAAAGCATCGACCTCTTCATCGTCAAACTCAAAGTCTTCATTTGGATTCGTAGGGTCGTAACAATCCTCTATATTGAAGCTGAAGTCGGGGTTAGGGGCGCATGGAAAAGTTCCCTGCACTAGATCGCCGGGTTCACCATCGTCGGCCGCAGTGAAGCCGCCGCTTTTGAAACCTTGAGAGAAACTGACGTAAAGCATGCTGTCGTCAGTCATATCCCACTGCACAATTGCGGAAGGAGTAAGCGCGTCGGTGCTGCGATCATCTTTATAGTCATATGCGTAGGCGTTGAAGCTCGCGGCTTGAGTTGCAGCGAGGAAGAAGCTGTCGCTGGGTACACCGATGCCACTGATGCTGTCGCTCAAGAACTGCGTGCTGACGACTTCTTTCTCTTCCTCCGTATACCTGACTCCCAGAGTCAGTCGAAGAGTGTCACTGAGATTGAACGTACCCTGAGCGAATAAGGCGTAAGACTCGGAGTCCAGAGAATAAAAATGGTCACGTCCAAGTTGGTTGGGGCCGTAAAGGCCACCCAAACTCGGGTCGGCTGCTAACAGGTTCTGAGGCAACACTTCTGGTGGAGGGTTGCCAGGTGTGACCAAAGATAAGAACTCAGGGAACAGCCCATCGAAATTCGTGTCAATCATAACGCGGCTGTCAAACTCTAGATCACTTGTGTCGTAGTAAAAGCCCGCCACATAATCAAAGAATTCGCCGCCGGGAGAAGTGATCCTGATTTCCTGACTCCATTGTTCGAAGTCCTGATCATCATCACGCGAAATGAACTGAATTGGCAGCCAGTCGACATCTGCACCGTCAACGTATGTATAAGCCGAGTAACCCGTTACGGAAGTTAAAGTAACGTCGCCCACGTCCCAGTTTGCTGTTAATACGGCATTGTCGATGTCGTTGTCACTGCTGTCCGGGTTGATGCCAATTCCAATACCATCCGCTTCGGACTTACCAAACCCATTATCCTTGTAGACAGTAAAGTCATCTCCTGCACGTTCACCGAAATCCGGGAAGAACGTATCCATGATGGCATATGCGGTGCTTGCGAAGGCAGAAGCGTTTGGTACGAGTTCGGTACGCTCTGCGAGTGTGAGATACGAGCTTGTACCTGAGGCTGCGCCTATGCGCTCATAATCAGAGTTGCTGTACTTGAAGTTGAAATCAAGGACGTCACTCGGCGCCCAAGTCAACGTTAAGCGGTAACTTAACTCATCGATCGCTCCGTCGGTGTCTCCCGTAAATACATTATCAACGTATCCATCGGTCTCTCGCGAGCGGAAAGCGAGCCTTGCACCGACAGATTCGCCAATGCTGCCCCCTACATAGCCCTCAAAAATCTGGCCGCCGTTTTCCTCAAAAGAGGCAGCAATTTCTCCATTGAAGTCTTCGCCAGCGTTGGTCGAGGCTGTGGTTATATTCACTGCACCCGCAACAGTATTCCGACCGAACAGGGTCCCCTGCGGTCCGCGTAAAACTTCAATTCGCTCAACATCGACGAAGCCTGCTCGGTACTGACGACCGCGGCCCATGTAGACCCCATCGATGTACATACCGACTGATTGCTCGAAGCCCCTGTTGTTGCCAGAGCCGACACCGCGCATGTAAATATTGGTATTAACGGGCGCATCTGCTATGTGCAAATTAGGCACGTAGTCTGCAAGAGCAGCCATATTGGGGATGTTAGCATCCTGAATCTTATCGCCTTGAATCGCTGATACAGAAATAGGAACGTCCTGCAGACTTTCTGCGCGTTTTTGCGCAGTTACGATGACTTCTTCGAGCTGTTGAGCATGAATGACTGGACTGGCGGTGGCTAACGCAATAGCGGCCACCAGGGGAGCTTTCCGGTGAAACATTGACATCTTCATTCCTCGAGTTTCTTTTATAGTTATGCTGGCCAGGCGTAGAGGTTATTTCCTAGCTTTGTGCATGGTAGTTCATTGGCGTGCAGAGTAACACCCTCCGTATTTCAGGCGGATTGGCTGACTCCCACAGCGCAGGCTTCCACAGCGTGCTATTCTGATGAGGATAGTAACGAGTAGAACCTGGAACGATAATGCAACAATCGCCGGCAGGTGGTGGGAATTCTGGTGCAGGAACAGACAGCAGTGTCAGTCTGGCTGATGTCACTGCTGACCGGGCTGAAGATATATCTGCGTTGCTTGGATTTTTCCATCAGCTTGATGGAGAGGAGCCACTCGCAAGACTGATGATAGCCGGATCAGTGATTGCTGTTTCACTGATATCACTGGTGGTCACGCGCTTGCTAATCGGACGCCGTGTCAGGCATCTCGAATCTCTCATACCCAGTAAGTTCAAACCGCTACGTTGGCAGGCTCAGGACTTGGTGTCCAGCGAGGACATGAAGAACTTGTGGTGCTCCCTTTGGCGGGCCATCAATTGGGGCATCACCGCAATCTTCAGTTTGGTGGCGTTGATTGGGGTTTTAATGATTTCACCCTGGACGCTATCGATAGCCGTTAGCATGATCGTCACGGTGGTCGGCGTTCTAAATTACCTTTGGCTTGGTCTAGTCGGTTATCTCCCCAACCTTTTCACAATCCTCGTTATTCTGGTGGTGATGCGCTACTTGGTGCATCTGATAGGTTTAGTTTTTGAGGGAATTCGAACACGCCGTATTCATATCCATAATTTCTATCCAGAGTGGGCTGAGACTAGCTTCAGTCTCATTAAGCTGATGATCTTTATGCTAACAGCGGTCATCATCTTCCCTTACTTGCCCGGTTCAAGCTCTCCTGCATTTCAGGGTATTTCGATCTTCATAGGCGTACTAGTATCACTGGGCTCGACAACGGCGGTCGCGAACGTCGTAGCCGGAGTTGTTATAACTTACACCAGAGCCTTTCAGGTGGGCGATCAGGTTGAAGTGGCCGAAGTGAGAGGGCGCATTGTTGAGCGGAGCACTTTCGTTACCCGCATTCAAACGCTTAAGAACGTGATTGTCTCGATCCCAAATTCGATGGTTCTTAGTAATAACGTTATAAATTACAGCAAGAATATGGGTCAGTCAGGGCTACTCGTCCACACCACGATTACGATTGGTTATGATGTGCCATGGCAAACAGTGAACGATTTGTTGATAGCCGCTGCTGGAAAAACTGAACATGTGGGAAGTCACCCTGAACCATTCGTTCTGCAGACGTCGCTGGATGATAACTACGTAAGCTATGAACTCAATGGCTGGACCCGCAAGCCTGAGGAGCTTCCAAGAATTTACTCTAACCTACATGCCAACATTTTGGACGAGTTTCACGGGCATAACGTGGAGATCACCTCGCCGGCATTTCGTGCAATGCGTGATGGCAATGCGTCAACTGTTGCGCCGGTGATTGAACGACCCGAGCCGACGGAGGGCGATGATGCGAAAGAGCCGGCGGGCTGAAGCAGACGAGGATCGTATAGGCCGTCCGTCAGTGTTCAATAAGTTCTTTGCCGCGTAGCGCCTTGAAAAGTGGTGTGGCCTCATAATTGGGGTCTTCACCGCGCAGCTTTTGGCGCAACACTTCAAGCACCAGCTCCGTGATGGAAGCCAGCGGGTATTGGTGCACGTCATCGAGGTTCACCCAACGTAAATCTTCCAGCTCGCCGTTACCACGCAGTTCGCCGTGAAGATACTTGGAGTCCACAGTAAAAAAGCGTGCATCAAAGCGGCGCACCCGGTTCGGGGGCGTGATAGCACGGGCGAAGTAATCCAGCCTGGCAAGGTCAGGCACAAAGCCCGTGTTGTAAAACGGTGCCCAGCCTTCCGAGCGGGTTCTTATAGCCTCTGAACTGGGTTTTCCGAGAATCAGACCGGTTTCTTCGAAGGTTTCTCGCACAGCGGCCATTGCCAGGGCCCGCGCCCGAGCCGGCGATACAGACCGGGCGAGCTTATCCTCGACCTGGGGCCTGAGCGTGATCGGGGATGGCACTCGGGCATCGCCCGCATCCACCCTGCCACCGGGAAAGACATAACGCTGTGGCATGAACACGTGGTGTGAGCTGCGCATACCGAGCAAGACCTCGCGTTCTTCACGCAGGATGATGAGTGTGGCCGCATCCCGCGGTCTCAGATAGGCGTGTTTCTCTGACATCGCCTTACTCCGCGTAGCCCGGCGGTGGCAAGAAGGCGCGGTGGTGGGTTTCCAATAATCTGGCGACGGCCAAGCAGGTTTTGTCACCTAGATAAGGAGCGGCGATCTGGGCGCCAATGGGTAAGCCCTCGCTGGACAGCCCCACCGGCACTGCAGTGGCGGGAAGATAGGCATTGAGGGTTAAGCCCGACCAGCGCAGGATGTCGGTATACCGCCGCTCTTCACCGTTTACGGTCAGTCGGCGGTTGTGCATGTCTGGTGTGTGATCGTGGGCAAAGGCAGTCACGTGAGCGCAGGGACATATCACCACATCATAAGCCTCAAAGAATTGATCCCAGGCTCGTCGAGTACGCAGGCGGCGCTCGTGCTGGCGCAGCCAGTCTGCATGGCGCAATGCCACGCCACGCATCTGCAGCAGGGGTTCACTCATATCATCCGCATCAGCGGCTGTCACCGCAGCGGCAGCGGCGTCGCGCACGGCTTGGGGCATTCCTGCACCCACCGCAGCCGACAACAATTGTGTGTAGTTGTGATGGTTATGCTCGGGATCAAAGTCTGGCCTGGCGGCGAAGTCTACGTGAGCCCCCAAGTCGGCCAGTGTGTTGCCCGCGGCCTCAATGGCGGCGCGAATATCATGATCGACCGGACAGAATTCGTCGTCTGCCCAGATGGCAACGCGCAGTTGTTCCGACGCAGTGAAACTTGCTTCGGATAATTGCGCGTCCCAGGCGCGTGAATCTTCGGGTGCTGCACCCTTCATCAACTCCAGTGCTTGCTCGATGTCATCGACACAGTGGCCGATGGGGCCCACCACCGACAAATCGGATTCTGACAAAGTGTGCTCCCCGGGAGGTAGATGACCGCGTTGTGACACCAGACCGTAACTGCTTTTGTGCCCGTAAACGCCGTTGAAGTGGCTGGGTGTTCTGATAGAGCCACCAATATCGCTACCAATCTCAAGCGGGGTTAGACCGGCAGCGATGGCCGCCGCCGCGCCTCCCGAAGAGCCCCCGCAGGTGCGCGCGGTATTCCACGGGTTATTGCTGATCCCGTACACCTCATTAAAACTTTGGAGGTCCGCGCTCATAAAGGGCACGTTGGTTTTACCAAACACAATCGCCCCCGCGTCGACATAGCGCTGTACGGCGATCGCGTTGCTCCGCGGTATGTGATTAGCGCAGTCGGGAATGCCGCCAACGGTGATCAGCCCTGAAGTGCAAAAGGCGTCCTTGATCGTCACAGGAACGCCGTGCAGTGGCCCCCAATCTTCACCGCGTTGTGCGGCGACATCAGCAGCCTGTGCACGCTCCCGCGCCCCGTCTTCATCAAGCGCCACAACCACATTCAGTGATGGGTTGTGCGTCCGAATCCGGTGCAGGAAAAATTCCAGGGTTTCCTCGGCACTGCGCTGGCCAGATCGAATCTCCCTGGCAAGCGCAAAAGCGCTTTTGTAAAGTGGTGTCACCGAGCTCTCCCCATCTGTGAGTAGCAGCGAATCATACTCCAAGCAGTGGGGTGCTGCAGCGCCCTGGGGTGTGACAGGCGATAGACAGTGAAGTAGTGTCTGCAATGTCGCTGCTCCTTATGGCCCGCAGCGAGAGAGGGTTAAAGTCTTGCAATCGTTGACACAGGAGACGTCTCTGTTGAGCGTAGAGGGTGGCGGTGTATTTATACTGGGCATGGTGAGCTACCTGTCGACCAGTCTCGATAACCTTGTTCTAACTGTCGTCCTTCTGGGCACTGGCGCAGCGCGCAGACTGCGCGTGCTACTCGGTGTTTGGCTCAGCGCCCTGGCATTGCTCGCGATACTGTCACTGAGTCTTTACATTCGAAATATTGTCAACGCCGGCCTTATGGGCTACGTAGGCCTGCTGCCACTGAGCTTGGGTCTCTGGTATCTGTTGAGTGGCGCTACCCCGTCGGCGCCGAGCCATAGGGTGGACGGCGCAGCTGGCTGGGGAATGACCTTCAGTACTGGCGCACTGTTGCTGGCCAACAGCGGTGACTCGCTGGCGCTGCTACTGCCGCTAGCAGCGGAAACACGACGGGATTTTCTGCCGCTTTTGGCGATTGCCGTGATGACCGCTGCAGTGGCTTTTTCATTTCTGGCCCTGCGGTTGGCAACCTTGCCTGGCCTGTCGGCACGCGCAGAGCGCTATGGCATGCGCCTGCTGCCCTGGATCATGATAGCGGTGGGGCTGTATGTACTGTCCGATACCGCGACAGACTCGTTGCTGTGAATCCCTAAGCGAAAAAACCCACCGGTGCGGCCTGCACCGGTGGGTACCCAGGGGAGCGGGTTTTTTCGGTTTACGCTGCGGCGCTGGTCCGTGAGTCCCGGTAGAACTCCAAACGGTGGGAGAAGCGCTCGTTATCGGCGGCCAGTCGATTCAGCAGGTCCTGATGGCCACTGCGCTCCAACTGCCAAAATACGGTATCGGTCAACACATCTGCGCGTACGGATAATATGTCGAGCCCGTGCTGACGACCGCAGTCCTGTGCAAGGCGGCACAGCCACTCGCTGGCACCGCTGGACAAGTTGAGCTCGTGGCGCAGACTGTCTTCGAGGCCAGCCATACGCAGCTTTTTTCTGAATCGCTTCATCATGCTTCATCTCCCTACCGCTGTTGGCGTTTGTCTATGTGTGCATAGTACGGAGACACGCACTTTCCCCACATGGCAGGGCGCGCCAAATGCATGGCGCCAAGCGCCATCGATAATGCGCTCTTGGCAGGCATTCTGTGCAGTGCTGTTCTACACTTGCGGGCGTCTTGTCCCGATGGAGTACTACGAATGACTACAACTCGCCGTGAATTCAACCTGTCTGCCCTAGCGATGATGGGCGCCGCTGCGACCCCCGGCGTACTCGCCGCCAGCCCGGAACTGAATCGTCGCTGGGTGCTGGCATCACGCCCAGCCGGAAAACCCCAGATGGATAACTTTCGGCTGGAGGAGGCGCCCGTTCCGGAGCCGCAGGATGGTCAGGTACTGGTGCAGACGCTGTATCTGTCTCTGGACCCCTACATGCGCGGGCGTATGAGCGCTGCCGACAGCTACGCAGACAGCGTGGGTATTGGCGAGGTAATGGTGGGGGGCACCGTTGGACGCGTTGTGGCATCCAAACACAGTGATTTTGCCCCAGGCGATCTGGTGTCGGCATTCTCGGGCTGGCAAGAATACGCCGCGCTGCCAGGGGCAACCCTTAGCAAACTGGATGCGCGCATCAAGCCTCTTTCTTATGCCTTGGGTGTGCTGGGTATGCCCGGCTTGACGGCCTATGTGGGGCTGCTGGATATCGGTGAGCCTAAACCCGGTGAAACTGTGGTGCTGGCGGCGTCGACGGGTGCCGTGGGCTCGGTCGTGGGTCAGATCGCCAAGTTGAAGGGGTGTCGCGTTGTGGGCATTGCAGGTGCCCAGGAGAAGTGTCGCTACGCCGTAGAGGAGTTGGGTTATGACGCCTGCGTCTCACACTACGATGATGATATGGCGGAACAACTCGCGGCACAGTGCCCCGATGGTATCGATGTGTACTTCGAGAATGTCGGTGGCAGTTCATGGGAGGCGGTTATGCCGCTGTTGAACACCTTTGCCCGGATTCCCGTCTGTGGACTGATCGCCCATTACAATCAGACGGAACTGCCCCCGGGGCCTGACCGCATGAGCGTGCTGCAGAGTCAGATTCTGGTTAATCGCTGGAAGATGCAGGGCTTCATTATCGGTGACCATTTGGATCGTTCCGGCGATTTTGTGCGCGATGTGGGCACCTGGTTGGCACAGGGTAAGATCAAGTATCGCGAAGACGTGGTGGATGGGTTGGAAAATGCCCCCGAGGCGTTCTTCGGCCTGTTCCAGGGCGCCAACTTTGGCAAGCTGGTGGTGAAAGTCGCCAGCTGATCTGTCTGCGCCTGCGCTGGTATTCAACCGGGCAGGCGCTACAATGCTCCCCTCACCAATATTGAGACAGTTTCGTGGAAACCCTGATTGAACGCACCCTTTATGCCGCGCGCTGGCTGCTTGCGCCTGTTTACCTGGGCCTGAGCCTGGCGCTACTGCTGCTGGCGATTAAGTTTTTCCAGGAGCTGGTTCATGTGTTTCCCATTATCCTCGAGGTATCAGAGGCCCAGTTGGTGCTGGTTATACTGAGCTTGGTGGATCTTGCCCTGGTCGGCGGTTTGTTGGTGATGGTGATGTTTTCGGGCTACGAGAACTTCGTATCTCGTATCGAAGCGGCGGCAAAAGACGAAGACCTGGCCTGGCTGGGTACCATGGACGCCTCCAACCTGAAGAACAAAGTCGCCGCATCGATTGTGGCGATCTCCTCCATTCACCTGCTTCAGGTGTTTATGGAGGTGAAGACAACACCCAACGACAAGATTCTCTGGTACATCGTCTTGCACCTCACCTTTGTGGTGTCGGCGTTCCTTATGGGCTATCTGGATCGTGTAACCCGAAAGTCCTGATAAGCACCCCATCTCATTGCGTTAACGGCTTGGGCGAAGGTTCTGCCGATCAGCGCGAAAGCTACACTCCGCTTACTCAGCCCGACGATAACAGGTAGTCCAGCGCGGCCTGTATCGCCGTGACCTGAGCCCGGATGCAGTTCGCCGCATCGACCCGGGGGCTGTCCGGATAGACTTCTGTCGTTGTATTCAGTGGCGCACCCGTCACACCTGCACAAAGGCTGAGCGCGGCTACCTCGTAGTTGATCACGCCATGCTGCGCCAATGGCTCGCCGATGATGTCGCCGTTTGCATCTGGCGGCGCAATGGCGGTGACTTGTTCTACTGCCTGAATGATGTGCCGTTGAAACGCCGGCTCCGGGTTTCGGGCATCACCCACGAGATAGAAGCCATCAGGAATGTCCTCCCAGCTGGGTAAAGGCTTCCCGTCACGGGCCGCCAGTGCAGGGCGAAACTCCGTGGCATCAGTATCGGTGGTTTCGTGCAGGTCGATATGGCCATCAACTTGCCGGTTGAGATCCGCCAGGAACGCCATCAGAGCGGCGGACTCCTCAGCGGGTGAGTCCGCATAAAACGAGCGATTGGGATCTATCGCTGCGGGATTCCAGCGATTGACCGTCTCAAATCCCCAAGGGCTAATGCAGGGCGCCACAATCAGGTTCATACGCGAGAGATACGGCTGGGCGTGCTCAGTCAGGAAGCGCACAGCCCCCATAACCCCGCTGGTTTCGTAGCCATGCACGCCGCCTGTGATCAGGGCGCAGGGTGCACCGTCTCGCCAGTCCTCCGAGGTAAACGCCAGCAGCGGGTAGCGTTCCGGATCAACAGAGAGTGACCCGTACTGGTGCCGGGCAAAGCCGGGTATGCCCTCAAGCAGGCGAGCGAGCACAAGATCGCGATAGCTACGCTGTATCTGTTGTTGGGCCAACCAGGTCTTTCGCTCTTGTTCGCCCCAGGCCTGTCCGGCAGTGCCGATAGGGTAGTGTTCGGTCATCGTCTGTACTCTGGGTGGCCTCTGGTCACCGCGCCTTTTGTTCAACAAGGCGGTAATGCTAGCACCCGGGCTTTCTCATCGCGCGCCAAACTATTGACACCCAAACTGCCACATTAGTAAGGTGGAGAGCTGACTCGATAATCTCTCTGGGAAACAGTTGCCATGAAAACTCGCATTACGGAACTACTCGGTATCGAAACACCCATTGTCTGCGGAGGCATGATGCGTGTTGGCACAGCCGACCTTGCTGCAGCCGCCTCCAATGCGGGTGCGCTGGGTGTCATGACTGCGCTCAGTCAGCCCACGGTAGAGGGGCTGGAAGCCGAGATTGAGCGCTGTCGCTCAAAGACCGACAAGCCTTTCGGCGTCAACCTGACGGTAGGGGTCGTCGCCAGTGAGATCAACTATGACGATTATGTCAGCGCTATCATCAACTCCGGCGTCAAGATCGTTGAAACAGCGGGTCGTAGCCCCGAGCCCTTCATGGAGCGGTTTAAAGCGGCCGGCATCAAGGTGATTCACAAGTGCGTGGCTGTTCGCCATGCCCTGGCTGCACAGCGCATCGGCGTGGATGTGGTTAGCATCGATGGTTTCGAATGTGCGGGGCACCCCGGTGAGCAAGACGTGGGCGGACTGGTGCTGTTTCCCGCCGCTACGCAGGCTTTGGACATTCCTGTTTTGGCCTCCGGAGGTATCGCAGACGGCCGTGGTCTCGCTGCAGCATTGTCGCTGGGATGCGAGGGTATCAACATGGGCACCCGATTCCTGGTGACCCAGGAAGCGCCCATTCACGAGGGCATCAAGCAGAAAGTGGTAGAGATGGACGAGAACCAGACTCGCCTGATTTTCCGAAGCTTCCGTAACACTGCGCGCGTTTATAAGAATACAGTGGCCGATGAGGTTGCCGCTTTGGAGGCGAGCGGTGCGGAGTTTGGTGAAATCCATCATCTGGTTTCCGGCGCCAACCAGGAAAAAGCCTGGAGCACGGGTGACATCGATGCTGGCATGGTGACCGTGGGCATGTGCGGCGGTCTGATCAATGACATCCCGACCTGCGAAGAACTGGTGCGCAATGTTATGCGCGATGCAGAAGAGATCATCTCGGCACGGCTGGCCGGCATGTTGGCAGGCAGCGCAGCCAGCGCGAGTGTCGCTTAACTGTAGTGTTGCTCAGGCGCTGAAAAGCGGGTCATCGAGTACGGGGAAACGGGCGCATAGCGCCCGTTTCTCGTTATCCGGTAGCTGTGTCCACGCTCCGCACAGGTCCCGCCAGACCCGCACCTGAAATGTTTTCACCACAGCTTTAAAGGGATGGCCCAGCAGTTCACCGTTGTACAGGGCTTCCCCGACATCGAAGGCGGCTTCGTTAAATAGTCTTTGCCCCGCCGAATGAAGTTCTTTGTAGGCCGACCGGTTCTGTTGCATTAAGGGGATAAATGTTTCTGCGATAAATCCTATCAGCGGTGTAATGACGCCGGTGATTACGGGGCTGTTGTCACTGCTTTTGTACTCGCCCGCCTGTATCTGTTGCAGCCAGGCATAGGTATGCGGTGCCAATGCCGCCAGGCGCTCGGCGGTGGCACCATCGACGAGGTTCATTGCCAGTTGTCCGTAAACGCTGGCGTCTGCCAGGGTGAAGCGCTGGCCCAATAGGAACGGCTGCTGGATTAGCACTTCCTCCAGTGCTGCCAGGCATCGTTCCCAGGCCGTATCCAGCAGTTCATGGGTAGGCGGGAAACCATCCAGCGCCGGTGGTGTTAACTCTGGCGGCATGCCGCATTGAAAATCACGCGGAGATACACTGAACAGGTAGGGGCAGCGGCGCACTTGTCGCCGTGGGAGCCGCTTCGCCATTCGCTCTCTGATCGGCCCTGGTAGTAGGCCACTGAATTCCTGCGCGGTCATCTTTCCCATGGTATTGGTGCGCGCAGAATTCACCCAGCGATTGTGGTGCACCATGTAAAGTCCAAATTCATCGAAGGCCTCATCGATCAGTCGACAGATAAATGCCTCGGCTTGGGTATCGGGCACCAGGGGAGGGTGCTCGCCGGACGCATCCAGATGACTGGCAAAGTCGGTAGAGTCATAGAGGAAGCGGCGCCCATCGAAGCTATAGAAAGGCACCGATGGGTACTCATCCAATGCCGGGTCCATTCCGCGGAAACGGGGGATGTTGCCCCCACGGCTTTCTAGGGTAATGCGTGTTAAAGCCGCCAGGTTCTCTAGCCGCCCGCCTTGTGCCGGCAGGCGTCGCCAGGGCAATCCGTTCGCATCGGCCAGTGCCTGGAGCTTTAGCTGGAAAGGCGATGCCCATACGCCCCAGAAAAGCAGGGGATTATCCATCGTTGGCCCGCACCTCTGTCGTCAGGCTTAGTTCGCGTTCTTGGGCTTCACGGCCTTGGGTTTAGCCCTGTTGACCTTCGCACGAGCCGCTTTCTTGACGCTTGCTCTTTTTGTCTTGGGCTTTGTTTTCGGCTTCGATGATGCCGCCTTGCTGGCAGCGGTCTTTTTGGTGGCTGTGCCCGTGGCCGCTTTGCGCTTGGTTTTTGCATTGGCCTTGGTTTTAGGCTTGAGTTTGGCCTTGGGTGCTGGCTTGGCCTTGGCGACGGGCTTGCGAGCGGTTGCTTTCTTCTTGACCACTTTTGGCTTTGCACCCGACTTCGGCGTTTTCACAGCGAAACCCGCCGCGTCTTCCAGTTCCTGCAGCGAGTCTTCCATGTAATCGATCAGTCGCTGCATGGCCGGCATGGACCGCCGGCAGGCGATGATGCCGAAGTCGACATTCTTATCGTAGGTGACCAGGGTGATGTTCAGTGCCATCCCGTCGGTCACAATCGACAGGGGGTAGGTGCCATCCAGTCGTGCGCCATTCCAGTACATGGGCTGGCGAATGCCGGGCACATTGGAGATCGCCAGGTTGTACGGGGGCAGCCTTGAAATCAGTCCCAGCGGCAGCAATACCAGTGTTGGGAAGGCCATCGCCAGGCTGTAGAGTTCAATTTCAGCATTGCTCATGCCGCGGAAGTAATCTTTGCCCGCGCGAACAGACGCCTGAATAGCGGCAATGCGCGCTGCCGGGTCGCCGATATCGGTTGCCAGGTCAGCACTGATGGCCGCAATGGCGTTCCCGGCGTCCAGGTCGCTCTCCTGACGCAGTGAAACCGGCACCATGGCCTTGAGTGAGTCGGCGGGCAGCTCGCTGTGCAGCATCATGTACTTGCGCATAGCGCCGGAGCACATGGCGAGCACAGCATCGTTAAAGGTGCCGTCGAAGGCCGCGGCCACGCGCTTGATCCGATCGAAGGACCAGGATTGGGCGACGAAGCGACGTGCGCCGTCGATTTTGCCGTTGATGGGGCTTCGTGGCACGTGCAGGTGGGGCACAGCCAATTCGCTGGAACTGTCTGTCCAGGCGCGTCCCAGTTCCCGCAAGGCATTGATAGCATTCACGCCGCTGCCAAAGCTGGACTTAATAATGTCGTTTACAGTGCGCAGCTCGGATTCGCTGTAGGGTTGCTTCTTGCCCTCGCGCAGGTTGGCTTTGTAGGCTTCCCAGGAGGCAAGCGACAGGGGCGAGTCTGTGCGCACGTGGTTGGGGTCTGGTGACAGCATATTGCGTGACACATGGATAGAGCGTGCGCCGTCGATAGCGGCGTGGTGTGTTTTGGTATACACCGCAAACTGCCGGTTTTGCAGGCCTTCGATCAGATGCATTTCCCAGAGTGGGCGGCTGCGCTCCAGCAGGGTGCCGTGCAGTCGGGAGACCAGGTTGAAGAGTTCTCTGTAGCGGCCAGGTTTGGGTAGAGCGGAGTGGCGGATATGGTAGTCCATATCCATGGACGGGTCCGGTTCCCAATATATGTTGCCCAGTGTTCCCAACCTGCCTGTTTTCAGGCGATCACCAAACGGCGGCAGCAAAGCCTCAGCATCCCGCATGTTCTGCGCAAGGCCTTCGAGAAAACTCTGTTCGTCGGCACCTTCGGGAAGCGTGTACAGATTCAGCCCCCCCACATGCATGGGTTGCTCACGGCTTTCGCCGATGAGAAAGCCTTTGTCCACCATGGAAAGCTTTTTCATGATCCCAATCGTCCTGGCTGCAGTGGCACCGGCAAAAAGCCGGCCCGCCAGAATCGCAGTTCGTTGCTGTGAGTGCAACTGTGCGCGCATCTCGGGTTGCGCGCGAGGCTGAGGCGCAATCCGTATCCATGAGATGACGGGTTTAGTCGGGGGAGCGAACCGGGTGGGGGATTCGGGACAGAGCCTTCAACCCCTTTTGAGAGCATTCAGCTCTGAATAAGAGCCTTCAGCCCCAGATGAAGGCCTAAGGCTATAGACCAGCGTGTCGCTTGATAATCTCGTCGCTGCCCGCCGGCAGGCTAAAGCGTACGCCGTCTTGACCGATGGTGTAATCAGGGAAAATATCCTGTGCGCCGTCCAGGAACAGTACATCCTGTCCCGGTAACACCATGGGCGGAACGATATGGTAGTAAAGCAGATGGCCCACGCCCGCGTCCCTGGCTGTTTCAGCGGCTTCCACCGGGCTGGCATGGTAGTCCAGAATATCGTAGGTGATCTTTTGCATGATGGGGTTGCCGATCTTGCGAGCACCCTCATTCATCATGTTCACAAGGTTAGGTGCTAGCGCTTCGTGCACCAGGATATCAACGCCCTGGGCGAAGTGAGTGATGTTGTCGAACTTGTCCGTGTCGCCTGTGACCAGCACTGAGCGTCCTTTATAGCTAAAGCGATAGCCCACGGCAGGTCGCACCGGGTCGTGCTCTACCTGAAGTGCCTCCACTTTGAGACCGTCTTTGTCCACAACGGTGTGCAGCACTCCAACCTCCGGTAGGGCAAATGGGAAGGCAACCATGCCTGCGCCGGAGGTCGGAGCTACGGTGTCACCGTGATGTTCGTGACGGTAGACGAAGTCCTGAGCGTAGGTTTCGTTGAAACCATTGACCACACGCTCTACACCAGTCGGGCCGTACACCGGCAGGGGGCTGGTGTTCGCACCGGCTGCCCAGCGCAGTGTGGCGGTTTCGCCCAGGCCGTCGATATGATCGGAGTGAAAGTGGGTCACGAATACGCCATCCAATTGGCCGACCGGGTAATTCATGCGGCCGAGGTTTCTCACGCCGTCTGTACCCGCATCTACCATGTAGAACTGATCGCCTGCGACAATGGCCACGCAGGGTCCGGATGCTTTCGGTGCCGGCATTGGGCCACCGGCGCCACAGAGTGCCAGGTGCAAGCCATCTTCAAGGTCTGCCATAGCGTTTAGATTCATTTGCGCGACAATGCCGCGGGCCATGACGGCGCCCAGGATGGGTCCGCGCTGGGTGTAGACCCCCACGCCTACCAGCGCGATGACTGCAACCAAGATACCCAGTTTTTTCATTTTTTCCCCCGATTCTTATTATCGCTATGACCACAATAGTTCGGAGTCGTCACGGCTGCGAAAATTATGGCATATACTATGCCAGATGATAAGGCCTCGGCCATCGGCATTAAGGACTAAATGATGAACCAAACCCACACCCTGTATGCAATTACGCACTCCTTGTTTTCTGGCCGTGCGCGCGCTTACCTGATCAAGCAAGGTATTCCCTTTGTTGAGCGGTCTACTGGCCACGAAAGCTTCAAGGCAGAGGTGCTGCCAAAGGCAAAGGTGCCCACCATTCCTACCCTGGTAACCCCAGACGGTGCGGTTGTCAGGGACGGGGCAGAGATTATTGCGCACTTTGAGGATGCCACGGGCAATCCCTGCCAGCCTCCTGGATTGCAGCAGCGCTTTCTCAGCGCCTTGTTCGACGTGATCGGTCCCGAGGGACTGCTGCGACCGGCCATGCATTTTCGCTGGAACTTTCAGGCCGATAACTTGCACTTTGAGCGTTATCACTTTTACCACTCGCAGCGAGATCACCCGGCGCGGGATGACAAAACCGACAACATGATGGGCCGTATGCAACAGGTGGCGCGTATTTGGGGGGTTAACGAAGAATCAATACCGCTGGTGGAGGCGCTGTACATGGAACTGCTGGCGGCGCTGAACGCTCACTTTGAGCAGCAGCCCTATCTGTTCGGATGGCGGCCCAGCATAGGAGACTTTGGCATGCTGGCGCCGTTATACGCGCACTTGGGCAGAGACCCTTATCCGGCCCGATTGATGCAACAAAACGCCGTGAGTGTCTACCGCTGGGTAGAGCGGATGAACCGCGCAGACCAGGATGCCCCCGAGTTTTATAACGCCGGTGACGACTTCCTTGAGGATGACCAGATACCTGAAACTCTGTGTGCAGTGCTGCGGGTATTGGCGCAGGACTTCTTGGCTGAGACGCAAGCTTCCGCCGGGGCGATTAACGGGTGGATCGATGAAAACGGCGCCAAGGCGGGTGACAACGCACCGCGTATGGCCGGCACTTGTACGTTTGATGTCCGGGAACAAACTATCACCAGTGCAGCCCAGCCCTACCGGTTCTATGGTTTGCAGAAATGTCATGCTATCTATGATGCGGCAGACGAGACGGACAGGGCGGAACTGGATGCTCTGATGACCCGCTGTGATCTTGGCGGCCTGATGGATCACAGACTCGCATGGAAGGTCGTATTCGAGGATAACCAGGAGACTTGGCAGGCCCACGGCTGAGTGTTTCTGCAACCATAAAAAATCCGCTGCGGTTGCCCGCAGCGGGTTGCAAATGTCGGGCACGAGACCCGCTCCCAAACTGGTTCTTTAAAAGTCGTAACGGAGAGTTGCACCGTAGGTTCGCGGTGGTGCCAGGAAGAAGGCATCCATGCCGCTAAACGAAAACGTTTCAGCGCCCAGCGATACGTACTCGTCGTCCGTCAGGTTTTTGCCCCAGACCGAGATGTTCCAGTTGTCATTGCGCCAGCCAAGGCGGCCATTAACAACCTCGCGATCCTCCGGGAATACGCCGCTTTTGTGGTCATCCATGTACATGTAGTCGGCGCGTGCAAAGATGCCACCGTTGGACAGAGGGAATACCACTGTCGCACCTAGGTTGGCTGTGAGGTCAGCGGTGAAGTCCAGATCCTGGCCTTCGTTGACGCCTTCTGTGATCTCGTAGTCATGCATGTAGAGCAGACCGGCAGTCAACGTCAGGTTTGGCAGTGGTTGCGCGGCGATATCCAAATCGATGCCTGAGACTTCGATTTCTGCTTCATTGCTTACGAAGGTACCGGCACCGGAAGGGTTCTGTTCCTGCTGCTGGTAGTCCTCAACCACGGTGTAAAACGCCGTCGCATTGATCCGCAATCGGTTGTCCAACACGGTGGACTTGATGCCCAGCTCATAGTTGGTGGTTTCTTCATCGTCGAACTCGCGATCTTCAGGACCATCGGGTCCACCGCTGACGCCGTTGAAGCCGCCCGACTTGGTGCCGGTGCTGGCGCTGGCAAAGACCATGGTGCTGTCGCCGATGTCATGACTCAGGCGCAGCAGCCAGTCCACGTTGTCCGTGCTCCGCTCGAAGTCGGCATCAACCGGGGCTGCCACGCTGTCCAGCAGTGAAACGCCGAGAATACCCGCTGAGGCTGCGGTAGAGGTGGTTTCTGTGAAAAGAGAGGCTTCTTTTTCCTCATCGGTCCAGCGCAGTCCACCGGTCAGGTGCCAGCTGTCACCAATGTGCCAGGTGGCTTGGCCGAATACGGCGATGGTCTCGGTATCCCATACGTTATCCGCGACTGTGAAATCACCCGGGGCTACCAGGAACGGCAGTGGTACCGGGAAGTCCAGATCCTGCTGTGTCGCCACAGCCAGGAAGTCGTCCCCGACGAAGATGGAAGGCTTGCCTTCGCCGCGTTCAGTCGTCTGATCGAGGTAGAACAGGCCTAATTGATACTCCATTTTATCGCCGAGTTCGGAATTAAGACGGAATTCCTGCGAAATACTGTCACCCGAATACCTCTCATCGATGATGGAGAGGATATCCAGCTGTGAGCGATCGACGTCTGTGCTTTGGCAGTAGTCGTATTCGTTCCATGCGGTAATCGACGTAATCGAGCCCCAGTCGACATCGTAGTTGATGGTCATCGATACCAGATCGGACTCCAGATCGAACTGGCTGTCGACGTCTACCGCCACATCGTAATCAAAGGGGTCATTTTTATCGGTGGGCAGGCCGCGGTCAGCCAGAAGGTT
Organism: Parahalioglobus pacificus; assembly: GCF_014652275.1. Lineage (GTDB taxonomy): Bacteria > Pseudomonadota > Gammaproteobacteria > Pseudomonadales > Halieaceae > Parahalioglobus > Parahalioglobus pacificus. The sequence continues at coordinate 90,995 of NZ_BMYM01000001.1, forward strand.
GTTGACGGCATCACTTTGGATAGCGTCCGCGCCACAACAGGTGGTGTCTCGCTCTACGTGCGCGACATTCAGCAAAAAACTCAGCTGGTCAGTGGCTTCCCACAGCAGCTTGCCCTGAACGTTCCAATCGTCCGCATCGTTGAGGTCGTCACCGCCGGCATTATCAAAGTAACCGTCGCGCTGGCGCATGTTGCCAGAGATACGGTAGCCCAGGTTGTCGCTCAAAGGCCCGGAGACGGCGGCGGTGACTTCGCCCATTCCGTAGTTACCCACACCAGCCTCCAGATAGCCTTCGGTCTCCTCGAGGTTGGGCATCTTGGTCACGATGCTGATGGCGCCCGCACTCGTATTCTTGCCGTACAGTGTGCCCTGTGGGCCCTGCAGAACTTCGATCCGCTCAATATCAGTCAGGTCAGATGCACCCAGTCCGGTGCGGCCAAAGAACACGCCGTCTACGAACAAACCTACAGAGGGCTCAAGGGCCGGGTCGTTCTGCGCGGTACCAATGCCGCGAATGGTCATGCGTGCGTTGAATGGACTGAAGTTGGTATTAATGCTTAGCGCCGGTGTCAGCACTGCGAGGTCGTCGGCGTTGATAATGCCGGCCTCCTGGATAGTGTCTGCGGTAAAAGCCGTCACGGTAACCGGCACATCCTGCAAGCTTTCAGCTTGCTTGGTGGCAGTAACGATAACTTCCTCAAGCATGGCTTGCGAAAAGGCCTGCGAACTGGTGGCCAGGGCGATAGCGGCGACCATGGGTCTAATCTTGCGCATAGTGATCTCCAATATAGAGCCATAAAATGGCAGTTATTATGTCTATTTATTATGGCATATAGTATGCTAATAAAATAAAGACGACAAGCTCGCCGGTATCCGCTGCCCTAAACGGGCAATGGCCCCCGTGCGGATAACTAATGAATGCTTTTGGAGCTGCAATCATGGAATTTAAGCGGACCCCCGACGCGTGCTTTGAGAATCTCGCAAATTTTCCCTACGAACCTCACTACCTGCAGGTGGACGATACTGAGGGCGGTAGCCTGCGCCTGGCGTATATCGACGAGGGTCCTGCCGATGCGCCCGTGGTATTACTCATGCATGGGCAGCCCGCCTGGAGCTACCTCTACCGGCATATGATGCCTGCGCTGCTGGAAAACGGCTTCCGTGTCATTGCGCCGGACCTCATCGGTTTTGGCCGATCGGATAAGCCCACACAGGAGGAAGACTATACCTACGCACGGCATGTCGCCTGGATGAGCGACTGGCTGACGCAGCTGGATCTCACCGGTATCACTGTGTTTTTCCAGGACTGGGGCAGCCTGATCGGGCTTCGCCTGGTGGCTGCGTTTCCCGAGCGCTTTGCGGGCGTTGTGCTTTCCAACGGCGGCCTACCTGCAGGTGTCATCCCTGAGGAGTTCAGCCAGGCGATCCGTGATGCCTATGCCTCGCTGCCCGTTGTAAAGACCACCGAGCTGGGAGAGCGCTTCAGGGACACCAGTGGCATTCCCGGAATCTTCTATTGGCGTAAGTACTGCGAACTGAGCGAGGAGCTTGCTGATGTGGGGCACCTGTTCCGAGCCTTCGATGCGCCTGAGAGTATCGTGGACGAAATGGACGGTTTCAGTGTGCCGTTTCCCGATGCGACTTACTTATCCGGTGCCCGCAAATTTCCCCGACTGATACCTTTGCTACAGGACGAAGCCGAGGTGCAGGAGAATAAGGCAGCCTGGAAAGTACTGGCCAACTTTGATAAGCCGTTTATGCTCGCCTTCTCCGACGATGACCCGGTGACTGCCGGGGGCGATGCAGCCTTCCTCAAGGCCGTTCCCGGTTGTGAGGGCATTGCCCATCGCACCATTGGGCCCGCCGGCCATTTTGTGCAGCAGGAACAGCCCGAGCAATGCGTGCAGGCAATATTGGATATCACTGGCCTCTACGATTAAGCCGCGTCTACACTTCGTTATTTTTGCAATCCCGCCGCGCTTATTGGCGCCGTCTCTCTTCGGCTAGGAATAATTTCTGATGTCACAGGTTGATACACTCGACGAAACCGCACTTGCCCAGTACCTGCAGGCACAGGTGCCCGGTTTCAGTGGGCCACTCATCGCCACCAAATTCGCCGGCGGTCAATCAAACCCCACATTCCGCATCGATGCGGATTCGGGCACCTATGTATTAAGGCGTCAGCCGCCGGGTAAGTTGCTGAAATCCGCGCATGCCGTGGACCGTGAGTACCGAGTGCTGGCGGCGCTGGCAGACACGCCCGTGCCGGTTGCCAAGGTACACACCTTGTGTGAGGACCCTGATGTCATAGGCTCTATGTTCTATCTCATGGAGTACTGTGACGGCGTGGTGCATTGGAATCCCGCGCTACCCGATGCACCAAGCCCAGCGCAGCGCACGGCCATGTACCGTGAAATGGTTCGAACCCTGGCGACTATCCACTCCGTTGATGTCAACGCGGTGGGTCTTGGCGACTATGGTCGCCCCGGCAACTACTTTGAGCGTCAACTCAGCCGTTGGACCAAGCAGTACCGCGCCTCAGAGCTAACAACGGTTCCGGAAATGGATACGCTGATTGCTTGGTTGGGAGAGCATTTACCCCCCGATGATGGCACGGTGTCACTGGTGCACGGCGATTTTCGTATCGACAACCTGATGTTCACTGCCGATAACGCTCAAGTCATGGCGGTGTTGGACTGGGAGCTATCTACCCTGGGCCATCCACTGGCAGATTTAGCCTATCAGTGCATGGCCTTGAGGTTGCCAGCCAGCGATGCACCAGGGATGGCGCCAGCGGGGCTTGCCGGGCTAGATCTGGGTGCGCTGGGCTTGCCCAGCGAGGACGAATACGTTGCGCATTACTGTGAAGCCCGAGGCATAGCCGGGATCGATAACTGGGGCTTTTATCTTGCGTTCAGCTTTTTCCGGCTTGCGGCGATTGCCCAGGGTGTCGCCAAGCGCGCAGCCGACGGCAACGCTTCAAACACTCAGGCTCACACGGTGGGGGCGATGGTACCGCCGCTGGCGCAGGCCGCATTGGATATCGTTAGCTAGGCGCCTGGATCATGCCCTGCGTCTGAACAGCAGGGCATCCAGCAGGCCGCACATGGCCAGCAGCAATAGCGCCAAAAGCAACCTGGGGTCGCTGAGGTAGAGCATGGGCTCAATCGGGTAAGCGATGGTTTTGGTGAGCGCTGCAGTCTTGAAGTGATGCCGGCCTGCAAATGCCGGGTTGGTCACTATTTCAATCATGTCTCGACGGCTGCGATACCTGAACAACGCACCCTGATCCCAGTGCTGTGCGCCTTCGATGCCGACCACATCAATCGCACCGAATACGGCATTGCCCATAAACGTGGGATGGCACCCCCGCGCTAAAAGAGCGGGGAACATGAACTCCATGTATCGACCCATCAGCGCCGCGCCATCCTCGCCTGCATTTGCTCCCTCGACGGGGCCCGGATTCTCGTTGAGATCGATAGCGTTCAACATCAGAAACTGGCGTCCCGTGTCTCCCTCCGCGAATGCCTTGATCATCTCAATGGATTCCGGGTCGCTGTTATTCGCTTCCATGCGCGCAACGAAGGCATCGATCTCCTCGCTGGTCAGCGGGCCCTCAAGATTGGTGTACCACAGGGTGAAAGCGCTGTAGAGCAACGCCGGGAGAAGCCAGAGCAAGGTGCGTTTTGACATGGTGTGTTTGTCATCCAGAAGTATTTTTTGGCGCTGGGAGCGCTACTGTGCGACTTCAGCGTGTCATAATGGCAGTAAATATGTCAATATAAACCGAGTGCGCTGGTCCAGTCGCAGAGTCGGCGTGCCGTTAACCCTTCGTATCACAAACAGGAGCACCACCCATGGTCGTGCAGGACAGGATTCATTTATTGGGTAATACGCCCTCGCCCTACACCCAAAAGATGGTGTCGCTGCTGCGGTATCGCCGCTTGCCTTACAAGGTTACCTGGACTGATGTGCGGCAGTATCTGGAAGCGAACGGCATTGAAGCGCCGCGCCCTGTGCTTCTTCCCACCTTTCTGTATGAGGAAGATGGCGACACAAAGGCCCGCTGCGACTCCACGCCCATCATTGCCGATCTGGATGCCCTCTACCCAGAGCGCAAAGTGCTGCCATCGGACCCTGCTTTGGCTTTCATTGATTTCTTGCTCGAGGATTTTGCCGACGAGTGGGTCACCAAGTACATGTTCCATTACCGTTGGTATCCCGAGGCGGATGCGGACAACGCCGGCTCGATATTGCCTGTGGGCATGGATGTCACCTTGGCCGATAAGGACTGGCAGCATTTCAAGGCGTTCTTTACTGAACGCCAGGTAAGCCGTCTCTATGTGGTCGGATCGAACGACACGACGGCGCCCGTAATTGATGCAAGTTATCGTCGCTTTCTTAGCGCCATGGAAACGCATTTGTCGCAGCAGCCTTTCATGCTTGGGCGGCGGCCGGGGAGTAGCGACTTCGGCTTGTTCGGACAACTAACGCAGCTGGTGGGTTTTGATCCAACACCCAGGGCCATTGCCCACGAGATATCGCCGAGAACGGTGGCCTGGGTAGACCTGGTTCGTGACTTGAGCGGCCTGGAACCTACTGACAGCGACTGGATCGCACTGGAAGAGCAGCCGGATTCGCTGAAAGGCTTGTTGGCAGAGATCGGCAGAGTGTATGTGCCCGCACAGTTGGCGAATGCCAAGGCGCTGGCCGCCGGTGAGAAAAGCTGGGACGCCGAGATCGACGGGCAGCCCTGGACGCAGCCGGCATTTCCTTACCAGGGCAAATGCCTGCGATGGACCAACGAACGTTATCAGGCCCTGTCCACTGCTGATCGCGAGCGCGTCGATGCAGTACTGGCGGGCACCGGCGTGGAAGCTATGCTGAGCGCTGATTGATTGACCAACGACTTCTGGGAGTAACAACTTGAAACCTGCACCTATCAAAAACCGTGTGACGGCCATGACCGGCACGGATTACCCGATTATCCAAGCTCCTATGGGATGGATTGCCCGAGCACAGCTGGCCTCTGCCGTCAGCAACGCGGGTGGATTGGGTGTGATCGAAACCGCCTCCGGCGAGTTCGACAATATCCGCAATGAGGTGGCGAAAATGCGCGATCTCACTGACCAACCCTTTGGTATGAACGTTGCGTTGTCCTATGTAAAAGGGACAGACATCGTCGATTTTGTGATCAAGCAGAACATTAAGTTTGTCACCACCTCCTCGGGTAGCCCCAGTGTTTGCACTCAGGCTTTCCAAGAGGCGGGCATCAAAGTGTTTCATGTCGTGCCGACGCTGGATATGGCCCTGAAGGCAATTGACTGCGGTGTTGATGGCCTGGTGGTCGAAGGCGGTGAGGGTGGGGGTTTCAAGAACCCCAGCCCGGTATCCAGCATGGTGTTGCTGCCCCTGATTCGCTCGCGCACAGACCTACCCATCATTGCCGCTGGAGGCATGTGTGATGGTCTGTCGATGGCGGGTGCGTTTGCCATGGGCGCCGAGGGTGTGCAAATGGGAACCCGGATGCTCAGCTGCGCTGATTCACCAGTCCACGACAACTGGAAGCGGGCGGTGGTTAACGCCAAAGAGACCGATACAGTGTTTCTCAATCAGCAGTCTCGCCCGGCGCTGCGTGCACTGCGCACTGAACGCACCGCCGAGTTATTGCCCCTGGGGGCCTTTAATGCCATGGAGCACCTCGCGGGTATTCCGGAGCTTTACTTTGGCGGAGACATGGAAGCGGCTATCCCTTTGTCCGGCCAGGTTGTGGGTCGCATAGATGAAGTGAAAAGTGCAGAAGCGATTGTTCACGAGACGGTGAGCGGATTTTATGAAGCGGTGAGCGGACTCACCCAAGCGTACAACCAGTGAGAGATTGATCATGGGATTTGAAGCCAGTGAAAAGGTAGTGGAGCTAAACGCCAGGTTGCAGGCGTTTATGGAAGAGCATATCTATCCGCGGGAGCACGATTGGGATGAGTGGTGTCTGGATCAGGATAACCTCTGGCAGGTGCCACCCTGGTACGACGGTATCCGCGAGAAAGCCAGGGAAGCCGGGCTCTGGAACCTGTTTCTGCCCCATGAGTACGCGCCCTGGAGTCCCGGTCTGACCAATGTAGAGATCGCGCCGCTGTTCGAAACGATGAGTAAGGTTACCTGGGCGCAGGCGGTGTTTAATTGCAACGCACCTGACCGTGGCAATATGGAGGTGCTGGCCAAGTACGGTACCGAAGAACAGCAGGAGCAGTGGTTAAACCCGCTGTTGGCCGGTGAGATTCGCAGTGCCTATGCGATGACTGAGCCGCAGGTAGCCTCCTCTGATGCCACCAACATGGAGCTGGAGATTCGCCGCGACGGTGACGAATACGTGCTCAATGGTCGCAAGTGGTGGACCACCGGCGCAGTTAGCCCCCGCTGCAAGATCATGTTGGTCATGGGGAAGTCCAATCCTGATGCGGAGCGGCACCGCCAGCACTCTACGATTCTGGTGCCCCGGGATACTCCTGGAATTAAACTGGTCCGTACTCTTCGTGTTTTCGACAGTCTGCACTCACCCGGCGGTGAAGCTGAATTGCTGTTTGACGACGTGCGCGTTCCCGCCAGCAATATGATCAAAGGTGAGGGATGTGGCTTCGAGATTGCGCAAGGCCGTCTCGGTCCCGGTCGCTTCCAGTACGCCATGGGTCTGGTGGGCCTTGCCCAGCGCTGTTTGGAGCTGATGTGCGCTCGAGCAGATGAGCGTGTGGCTTTCGGTGAGAAGCTGATCAAGAAAACCAGTGTTCAGCACGAAATCGCCCGTTGTCGTTGCGACATTGAGCAGGCACGCTTGTTGACCCTTCAGGCGGCTCACGTGATGGATACTCAGGGTATGAAAGCGGCGATTCCATACATTTCGATGGTGAAGATTGTTGCGCCCAACATGGCACAGCAGGTGGCCGACAGGGCTATGCAAGTGTTTGGTGGCGCCGGCGTCTCACAGGACACCCTGATTCCTCACGTGTTTGCTTTGGCGCGTTTCTCGCGTATTGCCGATGGCCCTGATGAGGTGCACATGTCGCAGCTAGGGAAGCTCACTGCACGCGATCTCAACGGCATTAGCCGTTGAGATCATGCTGTCGCAAACGCAGCTTATGGTCGCGGGAAGTTGACTTTAACCGAGAATTGGGCGCGCACGTCGGAGAAACTTGCCCCATCGATATCCTCACGTTCACCCCATATAAGTTCGCCGCCCATCAAGACGCCCTCTGTTGGGTAGTGCAGTAAGTTGATCTGCGCGATCTGGCCATTTTTGAACTCGTTGTCTGCCTGTCCCGCTGTGGTGTCTAGCCGCGTAGTACTCCATCCTACAGAGCTGGACCACTTGTCGTTCCAATAGTGGTCATAGTAGGCCACTATGCCCAGAAGCGGGACCGCCACTGCCTCGTTACCTTCGACAGTGGCAAGACGGGGTGCTAGGTCGACTCCTCCATCGTTGAGGTAGTTGCCGATTCCCTCGCCGTAAACGAGCTGCAGTTTTAACTGATCACGTTCTGTGGTCCGCACTACCGTGCTGGCGTTCAGCCCCCAGCCTAGCTCATAATCTCGGTCTTGGGTGTCACGGCGCTCGAATCCCAGCTTTCTACCTATTCCCGCTAATTGCCAGTGTCCCCAATCGGTTTCAGCCCGATACCGAATAGATACATCAGGTACATTGTTCCAGCGATTGAATACGTCTCCAAATGTCGATTCGCAGCTCTCACCCACTGGATCGATACACTCGTCGCGAAACTTACCAACATCCAACGCTGTATCAGGATCTTCTAATGCAATTGCGAACTCGCCATTGTCTAGTGGGATCGTGTATCTCGCCTGTTTATTACGGTAGAACACCATCCCAGTTGGACCCCAGTAATCGATGGTATTGGGGAATACATCCGCGTCCATGAAGTTGGACCAGTATTGCCCCATTCCAAAGTTGCCGACTGTGGCCCAGGCATGACGCAACCTGGGAGTTGTTTGACCGGCATCCTCACCAACGCCAAACAACTCGCTTTCCAGCAAGGCAGTAACTTCGCCAAAAGAGGTGTCCCACGAGCTTTTTATACCCAGCCGGGATTGGCGTACGCTGAATACAAAGTTGCCATCCGGGCCAAACTGGCCGTCTGCGGTGGGAATGGTCGATACGCGCAGGGTGTCTTCCCAATCCGGGTCCACCCGTTTCGCGTCATAGATCATGTCTGCCATGGCGAAGCCGTAGATTTCGATGTTCTCTGTCCAGCTCCTCTGGACGGGTTGGGGTTCGACAACCACCGCAGTATCGTTTTCAACGATCAGTACGTCGGTTTGGATGGCAGACTCGTTCGACTGCTGTTGCTTCAAAGCATCTAGCTCACCACGCAACTCCTGCAGCACACGCTGCTGTTCTACGATCAGTTGCTGTTGCTGGTTGAGGCGCTGTTCCAATTCCTCAATGCGCTCTCCCTCGGGCTGGGCCAGCAGTGGCTGGCTTGTCAGCATTAAAAGGCTTGCGAACCCCGCCGCTCGGAATCGATTATTCATGGGGACCCTTGAATAAGCTGAGATCCAGCTCGTTGGCGATGTGCTCGATGGCCAGTAGCGAGCGCACTGAGTTGCCGGCTTCATTCAATCGGGGCGAGAAACCCACAATGGCCATTTCGCCGGGCACAACAGCAACAATGCCGCCGCCCACGCCGGTTTTCGCGGGTAGACCTGCCTGGTAAGCCCAAATCCCGACCTCATCGTAGAAGCCTGCCATCATCATCAGAGCCAGTACTTCATCAACGTAGTTCTTCTGAATAAGTCTTTCACCTGTCTTTGGATTTACGCCCCAGTTCGCCAGCGTTGCACCCATCATGGCCAGCTGTTTAGCCGTGACGCCCAGTGAACCCTGTTTGGTATAAACCTCATTGGCCTCGGTGGGATCGGCATACAGCCGTTCGTAGTTGTACAGCAGGTTGGCTATTGCCCGGTTACGATAATTGGTTTCGGACTCTGACTGGTAGATGTCATCGAGAATCTCCAGACGCTCCGCGGCAAAGCCACTGAACCCGTCTTGAATAAACGCCCATCGTGCGTCAGCATCTTTTGCCTCAATCATGCTCACAGCTGCAATTGCGCCCGCATTAACTAGAGGATTACGCGACCGTTGGTCGTTCAACTCAATGGCCACAATGGAGTTGAAGGGCATGCCTGTGGGTTCTACACCGATTTTGTCGCGAATCGCGTCAACGCCCTGTTGCTCCATGACCAGTGCGGCAGTGAAGGGTTTGGCCACTGACTGAATCGAGAAGCGGTGATCAACGTCACCCGCAGCAAACGTTTCGCCGCTGGCGGTAATTATCACTACACCAAACAGGGAAGAATCCACCTCTGCCAGCACGGGGATGTAGTCGGCGTTTGCTCCATCGTCGTTATCTTTGTAGAGCGCATGCGCCTCGTCGACCAGAGACTGCAGGTCTGTATGGTCCGCGAACGCGCCGATCGGTGAGAGCGAGAGTACGGTGGCAAAAACGATGGCCCACCCTTGGTTCTTAGTTATCACTGACAATCTCCCATCTGTGCTTTTTATGTTGCAGTGAAACGTAGCACAAAACTGTGGATTGCCAAGTGATGCGGCTTTCGGTGGTGCGTTAAAGTACTTCGTGTAAGGCGTCCAGCAAGGCGTTCGGCGCCTCGACCATAATGGTGTGGCCAGCGCCGTCAAGCACGGTCACCTGTGGTGAGATGAACGCGGCTTGCAAAGGTTGTGTGCTGCGTACTGGCGTGAGCCTGTCCTCGGCGCCGAGTATCAGCTGCACCGGACAGCCAACCTGCGCCGCCCGTTCAACCCCGGCGCTGTAGTTGTTGCAGGCGCTCATGTCGGCAAAAAGAACACCGGGGCGTGAGCGTTCGAACAGGCGCAGCGTGCTACCAATCATCCACATCCCTGAATTGCGATTGCCGCCATACTGATGGCGCTTGCTGTAGCCCCACTGGGTGAGCATATCGAAGGCGGCGTGATCATTGGCTTCCGCGGCATTCAAAATGGCGTCGGACACGGGCATGGGTGCGGTTGTGCCTACCATCGCCAGTGCGTGCACACGTGTTGGGTGGCGGGCGGCACAGTCCATGGCGACTAGGCTTCCCAGGCTATGGCCGACCAGTGCGGCCTGTTCGACCGCCAGCGCATCCAGTGCCGCGACGATCCAGTCAGCCATGGACTCAATAGCGGTTAAGGGCTCACCCTCCGAGCGACCATGCCCGGGCAGATCCACGGCAATCACGTTGTTGCCATGGCGCGCGAAGTGGCGTGCGGCCAGCGTGAATACCGTGTGGTCCATGCCCGAGCCATGAATGAACACGATGCTGGGTTTGCCGGGGTCTATTGCCCGCGAGTTGGTGTAGCAATAGCTGCTGTTGCCGTTAACGGTAAAATGCATCAGGCAGCTCCTTTTTTGGCGATCACTTTGCCAGCTGCTCGCAGCCCCTGCTTGAGGTCGGCGATCAGATCCTTGGCATCCTCGAGACCCACCGACAGGCGAATAGTGCCCTCGCCGATGCCACCCGCTGCAAGGGCCTCAGCGTCCATGCGGTGGTGAGTCGTACTGGCGGGATGAATAACCAGCGACTTGGCGTCGCCCACGTTCGCCAGATGCGAGAAAAGATCCAGTGCATCAACGAAGGCGATGCCGGCCTCGCGGCCGCCCGCAAGATCGAAGCTGAAAACAGCACCGCAGCCTCTAGGTAGCAGTTCGGCCGCTAGCGCCTTGTCGGGATGCCCGTCCAACTCCGGGTAGCCCACTCGCTCGACGACGTCCTGTGACAACAGGAAGTCGACGACTGCCCGGGTGTTCTCCACATGCCGACTCATCCGCATGCCCAGCGTCTCCATCCCCTGCAGAATATGGAAAGCTGAGGTCGGGCTCATGCAGGCACCAAAGTCTCGCAGGCCTTCCTTGCGAGCGCGGGTAATGAAGGCGGCGGGACCGAATTCTTCGGTGAATACCAGATTATGAAAGCCGGCATAGGGCTCGGAGAGCGTAGGGAACTTGCCCGACGCATCCCAGTCGAAACGGCCGCCGTCGACCAGTAAGCCGCCGATAACGACGCCATGACCACTGAGGAACTTGGTGGCGGAGTGCTGGATGATATCGGCACCCAGATCGAAGGGCTTAATCAGATAGGGCGTGGTGAAGGTGGAATCCACCATCAGCGGCAAGCCCGCCGCATGGGCCACATCTGCGACCGCAGGGATGTTTAATACATCGAGTCCCGGATTGCCCAGGGTCTCGGCAAACACGAGGCGCGTATTATCCTGAATGGCTTCAGCGAAAGCCTTTGGATCACGGGCATCCACAAACGTCGTTTCAATGCCGAATCTCGGCAACGTATAGGCCAGCAGGTTGTGTGAGCCGCCGTAGAGCGCTGCCGATGCGACAATGTGTGAGCCGGCTCCCATCAATGTGATGATCGCCAGGTGCAGGGCAGCCTGGCCGCTGGCGGTCGCGATGGCCCCCACGCCACCTTCCAGTGCTGCAATGCGCTCCTCCAGTACGGCATTGGTAGGATTACTCAGTCTCGAATAAACGTGACCGGCGCGTTCAATGTTGAATAGCGAAGCCGCGTAGTCTGAATCCGGGAAGCAAAACGAGGCTGATTGATAAATGGGCGTCGCCCGTGCACCGGTGGTTGGGTCCGGTTGTGCGCCCGCGTGCAGGGCCATGGTGTCCAGGCCGGGGTAATCGGGTCCTGCCATAGTGATCTCCTTGGCGTGTATAAAAAGAAGCTTTAGCCCTAGATACTAAAGCCGCCGAGCTTGGTTTCTAGATACTCGTCAATGCCCTCGCGCGCGCCTTCGCGCCCCAGCCCGCTTTCTTTCATGCCGCCAAAGGGGGCAGCAGCGCTGGTGGGGTTGATATCGTTAATGCCGATGATTCCGAAGTTCAGCTGTTCGAAAGTGCGCATCGCGCGTGACAGGTTCTGCGTGTAGATATAGGCGGCCAGGCCGTAATCCGTGTCATTGGCCATAGCCACAACGTCGTCCTCATCGTCAAAGGGCACGACTGCTGCGACGGGGCCAAAGGTTTCTTCCCGGTAGATCAGCATGTCGGGAGCCACATTGCTAATTAAGGTGGCGCCGTAAAAGCAGCCCTTGTCGAGACCGTTATCGGTGAGCCTGCTGCCCCCCGTATGTAGAGTGGCCCCTTTGTCGAGGGCGTCGCGGACCTGCCGATCGACTTTGCTGATGGCGGCTTCATTAATGAGTGGACCGATAGCGTTGGCCGGATCCATACCGTTACCTGCCAGCAGCTTGCCAACGCGCGCCGCCAGTGTCTCCAGAAAGGGTTCCAAAATGCTGCGCTGTACAAAGATGCGGTTGGGGCTGATACAGGCCTGCCCCGTGTTGAGGAACTTCACCAGAGATACACCCTTGGCAGCGTGCACCGGGTCCGCATCGTCAAACACGATAAAGGGCGCATGTCCGCCCAACTCCATCGACACGCGCTTGAGCTGGGGGGCCGCGGCCTGCGCCAGGTGCTTGCCGACAGCGGTTGAGCCCGTAAAGGTCAGTTTGCGCACCAGTTGGTTAGTACAGAACTCTTCGCCGATGGGTTTGGGGTCACTGGCGGTTACCATATTCGCCACACCGGCCGGCACGCCAGCCTCATGTAGTATCTGGAAGACGGCTTTGGCGCACAGGGGAGTGGATTCAGCGGGCTTGAGCACAACGGTACAGCCTGCCGCCAGTGCGGGCGCCAGTTTCCGGGTGAGCATGGAAATCGGATAGTTCCAGGGTGTGACAGCAGCAACGACGCCCACGGGCTGCTTGTGCACCAGAAAGCGCTGGTCGCTTCGCGCCGAGGGAATGGTTTCCCCGTACACCCGTTTGGCTTCTTCGGCGAACCACAACAGAAAGTCGGCGGCGTACTTCACTTCATTGAGTGAGGCTTTGAGGGGCTTACCCTGCTCCTGCGTCATCAGTTCAGCCAATGCCGGCCGCTGGGCCATCATGAGCTCATGCGCTTTGTATAGCAGCGCCGAACGCTCATAGGCACTCTTGGCTGCCCACTCTTTCATTGCCTTATCTGCTGCCGCGATGGCGCTGGCGGCGTGCTCGCGTGTGCCGTCCAGCACGTCGCCCAGGTGTTCACCGGTAGCGGGATTGTAAACAGGAAAACTGGGGCCGTCGCTCAGCCACTGACCGTCGATGTACATGGTTAACTCCTGAACCCAAACGCTTGCCGTTGGGGGATAAAAAAACTCAATAACTCTGCAGAAAAACTCAACTCTGGCAGTCACTTGCAGAGCGGCGGCAAGGGTAGCATGATGCTTGCGAATTCTAAAAATAAAGGCTGTTTCTTGGACGCCAACCTGGATCGCACCAATTTCGGTGCCACGCTTTTGGTCATCGCCCTGGTGTCCGTCCCGCTCATTCTCAACCCCGAAGCCGGTGCCGCTGCGGTGCAGCAAACTTATGCTTTGGTAGCGGCCAACTTCGGGTGGCTTTACGCGCTCGCTGGGATCGCTGCCTTGGTGGTTCTTCTCTGGCTGGCCTTTGGACCTTATGGTCGCGTGGTGCTGGGAAAAGAGGGCGAGCAACCCGAGTACAGCACCTACAGCTGGATTGCCATGCTGTTTTGCGCCGGCGTCGGTGCGGGCCTGATGTATTGGTCGGTGATTGAGTGGGCATCCTACTACGATGCGCCGCCGTTCAATGTCGAGCCGCGGTCCCTGGAGGCGGCCAAGTGGGCTTCGTCTTACGGTCTCTTTCACTGGGGTTTCACGGCGTGGGCCTTCTACTGCCTGCCAACACTGGCCATCGCTTACCCGTTCTATGCCAAGGGCGTTCCCGTACTGAAGTACAGCCTGGGTTGTCACTATTGGCTGGCTGGTAAAGAAGAAAGCGCGCCGGCGCGAGCCATAGATTTTCTGTTCATGATTGCACTGATCGGTGGCGCGGGCTCTTCGCTTGGGTTCTCAACGCCGCTGATTGCGACGCTGATATCGCGGCTGACGGGACTTGAGATGGGTTTTGGTCTGGAGGCAGGGGTGGTGGCACTGTGTGTCTGCACCTTTGCTGTCAGTGTCTACATGGGGCTCGACCGGGGCATCAAACGCCTCAGTGACGTCAATATGGCGCTAGCGCTGTTCCTTCTCGCGTTTGTATTTATTGCAGGGCCCAGTTTGTTCATCCTCAAGACCTCACTGAATGGTGTGGGTACCGTCATTCAGAACTATGTCGCCATGAGCACCTGGACGGACCCGTTCACTGACTCCGGCTTCTTCGAGGACTGGACGGTGTTTTACTGGGCTTGGTGGATTGCTTACGGTCCATTCGTGGGTATGTTCGTCACTCGTATTTCGCGGGGCCGTACCATCCGGCAGGTGATTCTGGGTATGTTGCTCTATGGCACGTTGGGCGGAGCGCTCTTTTACATGGTGCTTGGTAACTTCTCGTTGAGTCTGCAATTGGCTGGCGAGGTGGATGTGCTGGCAGTGATGGCAGCCAGCGATGGTAATCAGGCGATTGTTGCCAGCTTTGAGGCACTACCGATGTCCACATTCGCGATAGCGCTATTCTGTGTGGTGAGCATCATCTTTGCTGCCACCACCTATGATTCAGCGTCCTACACGTTAGCGTCCAGTGCCAGCCATCAGTTACATCCCAGCGAGGACCCCGCGCGTTGGCACCGCAGTTTTTGGGCGGTGGCCCTGGCCATCTTGCCGCTGACGCTGATGTACATCGGCGGTTTGCGAGTGGCGCAGACCTCGGTGCTGATTGCGTCACTGCCCATATTGTTTACGGGGGCCGCGTCCACGGTTGCGCTGATTCTGAGTCTGCGCCGTGACCACGGCTTACACAGGGATTAATCGTTCAAAAAATCAGCAAGAAGCCGCTTAGTTTTGCTCATGGAGCCATTAATGATGCTCATTTGTGGTGTGTGCTTGCCGCTCGTTAGACTGGCATTATACTCTTGCAGCCTGATAAAGGGCGGACGTAAGTATCCGCCCGCTATTATTTTAAGAAGAACTGGAGGGCAACCATGCCGCACCCGCAAGACGTCTCCGGGTCGCTGTGCGCGACTACCGGGCTAAAAAGGCGCCCGATCACCACTCAAGTCAAACGACTCGCTACCGTTTCTGCAGGCGCAATGCTCGCGCTGAGCCAAGCGACGGTCGCTCAAAACTCACCGCAGTTGGAAGAAGTGGTGGTAACCGCCCAGAAGCGTTCTGCCAACTTGCAGGATGTGCCTATCAGCATATCGGTGTTGAGCCAGGACTCGCTGGATAACCTGAATATCAGTGACTTTGGTGACTACGTGCAGCAGATTCCCTCGCTGTCCTTCACCCAGCGGCGCCCGGGGGAAGCCAGCCTGTTTATGCGTGGCATCTCCGAAGGCGGCAATGGTAACCAATCGCTTCAGGGTCCATCCGTAGCGATCTATCTTGACGAGCAACCGGTAACGGCTATCGGCTTTAACCTCGACCCGCACATCTATGACGTTGAACGCATCGAGGTGCTGAAGGGACCGCAGGGTACGCTGTTCGGTGCTGCCTCCCAGGCGGGAACTCTGCGTATCATTACCAACAAGCCCAGCACCGATGCCTTTGATGCCGGCTTTGATTTAACGGCAGAGACGATCTCCGATGGCGGCGACAGCTACATGGCCGAGGGTTTCGTGAACGTGCCCATGGGCGACCGCGCAGCACTGCGCCTGACGGCCTGGTGGGATGATGACGGCGGTTATATCGATGCCGTGGAAGACACCATTACTTACCCCCTCAGCGGAATCACCCGCACTAACGAAGCTTACCGCGAAGACGACTTCAATACGGCCGAGAAAACGGGCCTGCGTGCAGCACTGCGAGTCGATCTCAATGATAGTTGGACAGCTAACGTTGCGGCCACCTATCAGGAAAATGACATCGAGGGCATCTGGGACCACGATCCCGATGAGTTGGGCGATTTCAAAGTGTCGCGCTTCTTCGAAGACAACGCCAAGGATGAGTGGACCCAGTTTGCACTCACGCTGGAAGGGGATCTGGGCTTTGCCGACTTGACCTACGCTGGCTCGTATCTCGACCGTGACTATGAAACTTACAGCGACTATTCAGCATACTCCATTGATGGGTTTGTAGAGCCTTATTACACCTGTTACGTGTCTTACTTCGGGCCCTGTGTTGATCCGAGTATCCAGTATTCCAACCTGTCTGAGATCACCAGCCAGACGCACGAACTGCGCCTCGCTTCCAGTACTGACCGGATTGACTGGATTGTTGGCGCTTTCTACATCGAAACTGAAACCGACTTCGATAGCCGCTGGTCTATCCCGCCGATCAATCCCGGCGCTGCAGTGATCGATGACTTGTACTTCCAGACTGACCAGGTGCGCGAGGACAGCGAGATCGCCATTTTTGGCGAGCTCAACTATCGCTTTACGGATAAGTTGACTGGCACCGTCGGCTACCGCTGGTTTGATGGGGAGACCACCCTGGATGGCTTTGTGGGAACAGTGTTCTTCCCCGAGGGCGGTTTCGCCTTCTCACCTGAGCGCCCCCCGGATAATGTCGACAGCAAGTACAGTGGCGACGATGGCACCCTCAAACTTAGCCTGTCCTATGACGTGTCAGACGACACCATGGTGTACGCCACTTTTGCCGAGGGCTATCGCCCCGGCGGTGTAAACCGTGCGCCTGGCGTGGGTGAGACCTACGACCCTGACTTCCTGGACAGCTATGAGCTGGGCTGGAAGAGCACCCTAATGGACGGTGCCTGGCGCTTTAATGGCGCGCTGTACTTCATGGAGTGGGATGACGTTCAGATTGGTTTCTTCAACCCGGATATTTCCCTGCTGGGCCTCGTGGATAACGTGGGTTCTGCAGAGAGCTACGGTGTGGAAATCGACACCACGTATCTGGTGACGGACAACCTTGAGTTGACCCTGGCCTATGCCTACAACAAGGCAGAGCTGACAGATGACTACTTTGCGCGGTCGGATAACACCGAGCCGGACGCTGTAGACGGTCAGGACCTGCCCTTCACACCGGACAACAAGTTCACGGTGACTGGACGTTACAATTTTGACCTGGGCGCTATGCCGTCGGCGGTGCAGCTGAACTACACCTACACCGACAGCATGTATAACGACATCTTCATTGCAAACCGCGAAGAGATGGACAGCTACGGTTTGCTGAGCGCGTCGTTCACCATAGAAGGTGACGGTTGGCATGCCTCGCTGTTTGGCGACAACCTCACCGATGAGGTGGCCGAGCTGTACATTAACTCGGTGGATATCCGTCGCTTGACCACAGTGAACCAGCCGCGCACCTTCGGTGTGAGCTTCGGCATGCGATTCGACTGATTGCCAATGAAGAGGTCAGCTGGCTGACCACAGACGGCGCTCCTGGGTTACTATCTGGAGCGCCGTTTTTGTTTGCACAGGGCAAACCACACAACACCACGTTTCTTATGACTGATTCCCCAAGAGCACCGCGCAAGGTGCCCACCCGAAAAGATTTTCCGGCGCCATTGATTGAGGCCACTGAGTACATTGCTGCAGGCAGGCTGGCGAAGGCAGAGCCGATACTCAGGCGCTACGTAGAGCAGAACCCGGGTGATGTGAACGGTATTCGGCTGCTCGGCGAGCTGGGCTTGCAGTTGGGCGCCCTGCAGGATGCAGAAAACCTGCTGCAACGGGCTGTAGAACTAGCACCTGACTATCACGCTGCCCGTTACGCTTATGCCAATGCGCTCTATAAACGTCACCGGTATGAGGACGCCATTGCACAACTCGACCAGCTGTTGGCGCAGGAGGCTAACAATCCGGGTTGGCTGACGCTGAAGGCCGCCTGTTTGGTTGAGATCAATGAGCACGCTCAGGCTGTACCGCTGTTCGAGACAATACTGGAGCATTATCCGCAGTTTCGTCAGGCACAGCTCAGCTATGGTCATGCCTTGCGTGCGGTGGGCCGTAGTGAACAATCGGTTGCGGCCTACGAGGCAGCCGCTGAACAAATAGACGGAGCGGGCGAGGCTTTTTGGAGCCTGGCTAACCTCAAAACGTATCGCTTTACCGATGCACAGTTAACGAGCATTGAACAGTTGCTTGGCGACAAGCAGTGTCCTTACCGGGATTACTATCACCTGTTGTTTGCCCTGGGTAAGGCGCGCGAGGACCGTGGCGAGTATGAAGCGGCCATGGCCGCATACGTGAAAGGTAATCAGGTGCGTGGCAAAAGCGTGCCCTGGCAGGCCGAGACCTTCCACCACGATACTCGCGAACTGATGGCATTCTTCGACGAGGCATTGATTGCGCGTCAGCGTGGCAGTGGCTGTGAATCCCCCGACCCCATTTTTGTGGTGGGCTTGCCGCGCGCCGGGTCTACCCTGATCGAGCAGATATTGGCCAGCCATTCACAGGTGGAAGGCACTGCAGAGCTGGCCGATATCATCGCACTGGCACGTAAAATCTCCGGTAAGCGACGCAGAGACGACCCCTCTAAGTATCCCTCGGCACTGGCAGACATGGACGCGCAAACGCTACGAGAGCTGGGCGAGAGTTACATCAGTAGCACCGCCGTTCAGCGCATGACGGATGCGCCTTTCTTCATCGACAAGATGCCCAACAACTTCAGCCACATCGGCTTGATACACCTGATATTACCTAACGCCAAGATTATCGACGCGCGTCGCCATCCTATGGATTGCTGCTTTAGTGGTTATAAGCAGCTGTTCGCCTCGGGGCAGGGCTTCAGTTATGGCATGGACCGCATAGGCAACTACTACCGGGATTATGTCGATCTGATGGATCACTGGGATCGTGTGCTTCCAGGGCGTGTATTGCGAGTTCAATACGAGAAGATGGTAGACGATACCGAAGCGCAGGTTCGCCGGCTTCTGGATTACTGCGGCCTTCCCTTTGAGGAGCAGTGCCTGGCATTTCATGAAACGCAGCGCACGGTGCGAACCGCCAGCTCAGAGCAGGTGCGCCAACCTATCTACCGCAGTGGTATGGGGCAGTGGGAGCCGTTTTCCCGGTGGCTGGACCCACTGCGGCAGGCGCTGGGTCCGGTGCTAGAGCGTTACCCAGAAAAGTAGCGGCGTTTAGCTCGAGGTCGTGATGCTGCTGTCGCTGGCGACCTCTTTAAGTAACCACTCCCGAAACAGCGCGATCTTATGCTGCTCTCGGCGCTCCTTGCGGCAGGCAAGGTACCAGCTGCGCGGGTTTGGGATTGCGTTATCTGGAAACAGCTCGACGAGCGCACCGCTGGCCAGGTCACGTTCAATGTAGGGTTGCTGACCCAGTGCCACTCCAAGCCCTTGTGCAGCGCTTCCCAGGGCCAGATCATAGCTCTCGAGTTGCAAGCCATTTTCGCAGTCAATCTCTTGTAGGGCATGTGCGGCTAGCCAAACCTGCCAGTCCTCTCTAGACGGGTACACCTGTATCAGCTGCGCACTCGCCAGATCGGCAGGCGATGCAAAAGGTCCATGCGTATCTCGGTAGCTTGCACTGCAGACGGGGGTCATCGTCACATTAAATAAGTGTGCGTAGTCCAAGCGTTCATCCGTGGGCTGTGTGATCAGAATCGCCGCGTCAATATCGCCGTAGTCGAAGTTCGCATCGGTCTGTGCTGTGGTGAGTCGTACTTGAACGTCCGTATGTTCCTGCTGAAATCTTGCCAGACGCGGTAACAACCACCTGCTGGTAAACGTGGAATACACCTGCAGCGTCAGGATAGAGACCAGCGAACTGCTAGTGACGGCGCGGGTGCCCTCGGCAATCTGGTCAAAGGCTTCTCGCAGGATGGGGTAATACAACTCCCCCTGCGCAGTGAGCTCAATACCGCGAGCTTGGCGGGCAAATAGGGCCAGGCCCAATTGGTCCTCCAGTCCCTTTATCTGGTGGCTGATGGCTGACTGAGAGACGCTGAGTTCTTCGGCTGCGGCTTTAAAACTCAGGTGTCTGGCTGCGGCCTCAAAGGTACGCAATGCGTTGAGCGAGGGAAGTCGACGGGATTTTGCTGGGTGCATGATGCGGCCAAACGGTTTTTCAGAATTACGAATAGTAGCGACTACAGCCGCTTAAACATAGGCGAGTTGATGGTAGAGTGCGCGCTTACCATTCGCTGCGTGCCGCCATGAAAAACGTCGTCTTATTCTTACGCTTTGCTGTGTCTACTGTGTTGGTTTGCGCAATGCCTGCCTGGGCACAGCCACCCGTGTTGAGCGCAAATGGGGTTAACTATCAGGGACAGTGGTTGCAGGCAGACCAGGTTCAAGCCTTTTACGGTGTGCCGTTTGCCCAGCCGCCAGTCGACGATCTTCGTTGGCAGGCGCCGCGCCCGCTTCATGATGTCGGTCCTACAGCCGGGAGGGTATTGGCGCATGCGACTCAATTCGCAGCCGCCTGCTATCAGGGACCGCATATCGCCAACTGGTATCGCGGGGTGGTTGAAAGCTTTGGTGGTGATCCCGATACGGTGCTGCAGCCGCCGGTCGCCGAGGACTGTCTTTATCTGAATATCTGGGCGCCTGCAGGTGCAGAGCCTGGCAGTTTGCCGGTGATAGTGTATGTCCATGGCGGCAGCAACAAGGGGGGCTTCTCCTTTGAGCCCAATTACCACGGGGAGCACCTCGCCGCGCAGGGTGTTGTGGTTGTCAGCGTTGCCTACCGCTTGGGGATATTCGGATTCTTCAGCCACCCGGAACTGCAGCAGTCAAATTTTGCATTGCTGGATATTGCAGCAGCCCTCAGGTGGGTGAAGGCACATGTGAGTGCGGTCGGTGGAGATGCCGGCAACATCACCCTGGTGGGCGAGTCCGCCGGTGGCAATAACATCATTCACCTCATTGCTAGCGATTCGTCACCTGAGCTATTTCAACGTGCCGTTGTGCAGAGTGCAGGTTGGGCCATGGACAGCAGGGTGACGCGGGCCGCAAGCTTGGTAACGGGAGAGCAGGCGGATGCTGACTTAGCCGGCGGTAAGGGCTTGGCTGCCTTGCGTCAGGTCAGTGCCCAGGCGCTGCTGGAACACGCTGAGCGGATGGCGCTGGAGTTTGATCCCGTTGTAGATGGCGACACAGTGACTGCCCCGGTTGCCGACTGGCTGGTATCTGCTGGACCGCTGCCTGACCTACTGATTGGCAGCAATGCCGATGAGTGGAAAATGTACCTTGATGAATCCGCCAGCCTGACTCAATGGTTCGAAGACAGTGGGCTTACGCCTGATCAGATAGCGGCACTGAGCTACGAGCTGGGCGAAGCGGCGCTTGCCGACGAGCGCAGTGCACTAGACCGGCTGATTACAGCGCAGCAATTTGTCTGCCCTAGTCTGGCGCTGGCACGGCAGACCCGCGCTGCAGGGGCTGCCAGTTACGTGTATTTGTTTGCACGCCAACGCGCCGGTGAGCAGGCGGCGACCATGGGTGCCTATCACGGTGCAGAGTTACCCTATGTCTTCAACACCCACGACAGCTGGCTACCGACGAGTGCGGTGGACCATGCGATCACTGAACGGATGATGCGAGCCTGGCTAAACTTTGCCGCGCAGGGCGACCCCAACCCGGTCAGTGGCGACGGTTTGATGTGGCCTGAATTCGATCAGCGCTCGCTGGCGTATCGGTTAGATACCACCGATGCGGTGCTTCCTCACCGGGACAGCAGGCTCTGCCAATTGCTGCGGCTATAAGCTGCGTTCGTTAGCCATGCTCCGGTAGCTCTAATCAAGTGGCTGGTGCTTAGACGGGTGAGGATTTCTGTATTGTCCTGAAATTAATTTCAGGTGATTCTCGCGGGCGTTTTCTCCAAAATTGCCGCGTTCGTTCCAGAGCGTATGTCCACTATGTCCCGGTTATTGTCGTGTATGGATTCCCTCTATCTGGAGGTGTTTCCCGATGCCAAGATTCATGAACAGCTACTCAGTTTGCCCGCCGGCTCCCACGTTGGTTTGACCTGCTCTCCCAAGAAGGGTCTGCAGACTACATTGGACCTGATGACGCAGTTGCATGGCAGCGGTCTCGAGTTGATTCCACACGTGGCTGCGCGCCAGGTCCGCGACAAAGCACATCTGCAAGATGTCCTCGATCAATTGCATGAGCAGGGTGTGGAGACACTGTTCGTGCCCGGTGGCGATATGGCCAAGCCCGTGGGCAGCTATGACAGTGCTCTGGCGTTGTTGCGTGATGTGGCAGAGCTGGGTCACTCGCTCAGGGACATCGGAATCGCCGCGCATCCGGAGGGTCACCCGGAAGCGTCGAACGAAGCACTGCAGCAGGCCCTTCTGGATAAGCAGCCTCTGGCGACCTACATGGTCACCCAGATGTGCTTCAACGTGCCTCTGATGATCGACTGGCTGAAGGGCATGCGCGCTGCCGGCGTGAGCTTACCAGTGTGGTTTGGATTGCCGGGGGTGATGGACAGGCTAAAGCTGTTCAAGACGGCGCTGCGCATTGGTGTAGGTGAGTCGGCGCGCTTCGCGCGCAAGCAAAAGAGCTTGACCGGTGCGCTGCTGGGCGCTTCCCGCTACACCCCGGACGACATTCTGATGGATGTGGCTCCCGCACTGGAGGATGAGGCCCTGGGTATCGGTGGCTTCTACCTGTTTAGTTTTAATCAACTGGAGGAGACGTTGGCCTGGCGCACCCAGTTACTGCAGGACCTGAAGGCCAAGACAGCCTAGGACATACAATAATGAAACACTATGCAACGCTTTCACCCCAACTCAGCATTGGCCCACGAGTACGCAAGTCTCCGTTCTACGAGGCAACACGTTCGGCTGGAGCTCAGTCCTTTACGATTTACAATCACATGTACATGCCCACCAGTTACGGCGACCCCTTGGCGGAATACTGGGCAATCGTCGGTGGCGTGACGCTGTGGGATGTTTCCAGCGAACGCCAGATCGAAGTATCAGGCCCCGACGCGGTGGCGTTCACCCAGTTGCTAACCCCACGCGACATAGCATCCTGTGGCGTAGAACGTTGCCGCTATGTGGTTTTTACTGATGACAATGGCGGCATCATTAATGACGCTGTCATGTTAAGGCTGGAAGAGGATCGCTTCTGGTTGTCGCCAGGCGACGGTGACGTGCTGCTGTGGATTAAAGGCGTTGCTGCACGTTCTGGTATGAACGTACGCGTGCACGAGCCCGATGCCTCTCCATTGCAATTGCAGGGGCCCCTCGCACCTAAGGTGGCGCGAAAGCTCTTCGGCGATGTGGCCATCGAAATGGGCTACTTCCACTTAAAAACCCTGGAGCTGGATGGCATTCCGTTGGTACTCAGCCGCACGGGTTGGAGTGGCGAGCTGGGTTATGAGCTGTACCTGCAGGATCATAGGCTGGGTACAGAACTGTGGGATAAGGTTATGGCGGCCGGCGAGGAGTTTGGCATTAGCCCTGCCACGCCGTCGGCTATGCGCAGTATCGAAGGCGGCTTGCTGTCGTATTGCTCGGACATCACGCTGGACGACAATCCCTTTACCCTCGGGCTTGAGCGTCTGTTGGATCTTGATAAGCCCCATGATTACATCGGTAAGTCCGCGCTGCAGCGCATCGCAAAGGAAGGGCCACAGCGTCGTCTGGTCGGAGTAAACATCGACGGCGCGGCGCTTGCCGGCAACGAAGAGTTTTGGCGAGTGCTGGCGGATGGCGAAGTCGTGGGCCACCTTACGCGCTGCTGCTTTTCGCCCCGTTTAGAGCACAATATTGGGCTGGTCAACGTAGCTGCGGGCTACGCCGCGCCGGGTTCTAGTGTCCAGATTGAAGTGCCCGGTGAGGGTGTGCGCCAGGCTACCGTGGTCGCGCTGCCCTGGTTTGAATCCGAACGCAAAATTCCGGCTGACATCTAGAACTCGAGCATGTTGCTATTCAAGGCGCCGTGCGGGTAAGTCCTGATCTGGCGCTTGCAGCCAGTCGCACATGGCCAATGCCTCGTTGGTGTAGGTGCGGCGCTCGGCCTGGTCAAGGCCGAGCCAGCGGAGCGTATTCATCAGCCACCGATCCGCAGGGCCGGGCAGCAGGCCTGCGCCAGGCGTGCAGCAAATGTGATGCCAGTGCAGCAGTCCGTTTGCGAAGTGCAGCACCTCTCCGTTGGGCGAAAATGTGTAAGCCAGCTTGGCCGTCTCGGGTAGCGGCGGGCCTGCTGTTATCGAGCGGGCAACCACCACAACAGTGTCGGCGGTGGGTGTGTGCCTCGATACCAGCTGACGGTAATGTCGAGGACTGCCAACACCCAGATCAAATGCCGCCCATGCCAGGCACTGCTTATCGGTTGATGGATGCCTTTCTGCTGTGGCCGTTGTGCCTAGTCCCTCAATGAATTGCGGATACCAGGGGTGATGCGACAAAGATGCCTGCGCATACAGCAGCTCGCCAACTTCCTTCAGTGAGGGTATCGATTGCGCGGGTATGGCGATATGCGTCTCGTAGCAGTAGGTGCCTGCGGAGGGCACCCAGTGCTTTCGGGTATCTGCCTCGGCCACCTTCCTATGTGCATTACGATGCGACGCTGCCAGTTCTGCCAGTATCAGCGCTGTGCCTGGCGCTTCCTTGGCGGCTTCCTGCTCTGTAATTTCCTGAGCCTGCATGGAGAGTTCCTGACTGTGTGACTCAACACTAGCCCAGAGAGGGAATGCACTGTAGGTCAATGGGCACGGACAATTGAACTATCCGCGCATCTGTTGTCGCATACCGGTAGAATTCCACTCGCGTTACGCGTGTTACTCAGGATCGATACCATGCAGGCAATCAAGCAACTGCTGCTTTCTCGAATGTACTGGCTGGGCATAGCTGCAGGCGGCGTCGCCCTGCTGGGCATAGCGCTGTATTACCAGCATGCGCTGGGAGACGAGCCCTGTCAGGTTTGCGTGCATGTGCGGGTGTGGGTGGCGGCCTTCACGCTACTGGCGTTGGTTATGGCGGCCGTGCCACTGAACCGCTGGCTGCAGCTAGCAGGCAATGTAGTGCTGTGTGTCTGCGGGGTCGGTGTGGCCGAGCGCGCGTATTACCTGTACCTCATTGAGAACGGTCGCGGTGAGGGCAGTTGTGAGTTTTTCCTGGGCTATCCGAACTGGTTTGCACTGGATAAGTGGATGCCGGAGGTCTTTGAAGTGCGTAACCTGTGCGGATACACGCCCGAGATGTTCTATGGCCTTTCCATGGCAGAAAGCCTGGTGCTTACCGGTGCCGGCGTCGGGTTGCTGGCGTTGCTAACGGCTTGGTTGTGGGTTTCTCAGCGCTAGTCGCTCACTCGTCGGCGGCCTCAATAACCCTGCGTTCGATGTGACGCGCCAGAATACGCTGTTTCTCGGCCAGTACCTTTTTGTCAGCCCTTAACGCCCAGAGCTTGTCACGCGCCTGCCGGTAACTCTGCTGGGTGTCCACAATGCAGTTTGGGTAGTCCACCGCGTACATCTGCTGCTCCATGGGCGTGAGTGCCCATGGCGTGTGAACAATGGGTGTGGGCAGTTCCTCCAACTCCGGACACCAGCGCTTGATAAACACTGCGTTGGCGTCGTGTTCCTGTGATTGCTTTACCGGATTGTAAATGCGGATGGTATTGATGCCGGTTACGCCTGCTTGCATCTGCATTTGTGCGTAGTGAATGCCTGGCTCGAAGTCTAGGAATAATGAGCCGAGATACGCGGCACCGGTGCGCCAGTCCTGCCACAGGTGGTGACAGAGGAACGAGACCAGCATGGCGCGTGACCGAAAGTTTACGTAGCCGGTAGCTCGAAGGCATCGCATGGAGGCGTCAATCAGTGGGTAACCCGTGTGGCCCGTTTTCCAGGCGTCCAAAAGCTCTGCCTCACGCCCGCGGGAGTGTGCCAGATAGCCGCGGTTGATGTCTTCAAACTCCATACGGCACTCCATTTCAAACTTTTGTATAAAATGACAATGCCAGTGCAGTCTCGACTCGAACGCCGATAAGGCCCGAGGCCATACCCCCAGCGCCTGCCGCTGTAGAAGCGCTTGGTAGACCTGCCTGATGCTGAGATTCCCCCAAGCGATGTAGGGGGAGAGGCGGGAACAGCTCTGGCGACTCGCCTCAGGCTTGGAGATATGTGTGGCGTAATGGCTGGCCCGGTTGCTCAGGAAGCTATCCAGGGTTGCCTGGGCAATGCATTCACCACCCGCCTGAAACGGCGCGCTCTGTGTCCGCCATTTTGCCGGTGGCTCTCTTAAAACGAAGGGTGATAGTGCCAGTGTCTCTGCGCCCATGGCGCGCAGCTGCGATAAATCTACCGTCGCCTGAGGCGCCGACATCGTCTGATGCCATTGCCGGTTCCAGCCTTTACGTGTTCTCAGGCCACGAAGTACGCCGTTAGTTGGAAACTCCCGCCAGCGAACTTGCTGTGTATCGCACCATTGAGCGACATGCCGGTCGCGGGCAAAGGTAATGTCCAGGCCGGTTTCCTCGTGGCTCAAGAGCGCGTTGATGGTGAGAGACTCGTGCAGCGTGCGAAGAATCTCTACCGCGTCACCGCGGCATATCACTAGCGGCAGGTTGAAGGCTGCCAGCTTCTCGCGCATGTCCTCCAGGCTCTGCCAGACAAAGCGCCAATGCCGATCCCGGTAATGCGCGTCACCGAGTAACGCAGGCTCAAAGATATAGAGCAACAGTGTCGGCTTGCCGTCCTGCGCGGCCGCCGCCAGCGGCGCATGATCCTGCAGTCGCAGGTCGCGCTTAAACCAGACAACGTTGATCGACACGTATCAGGATGCTCTGGCAAAGGGGTAGGCGACAGGCGTGTTGTCCTCCACGTGCTCAATACGGCAGTCGGCGCGGTTCATGGCTTGAAGTATCAGTCGGTAGGCGTCGCGATCAAAGTATGCCGCGGTATTGGTATTGCGGTCCTCGGGTGCGGTGTCGGTGAGCCCTGACTCTGCTGCCCTGCGAGCGGCAGCGGCGGTGGCGTAGCAGCCGCGAAACAGCCAATGATCTATCAGGCAATAACTGCAGGCGGGCTTGCCGTTGATGTCGACGCCGTTTTCTACTATCACAACGGGCCCCGAAAACGGCCACGCAAGAATTTGTTCGCTTTCAAGCAAACTCAGCAATCGCTGATTATGTGCCTCCGGCGACTCCTCGCCGACACAGGCGCCGTCGCACCGTCCGATCTGGAACTGGAAGCAGGGCGCACGACTTTTGTCCAGCCCAAGCACCAGCAGGCACAGGCCATGGTCGCGGGCGAGTCGTCTAAGCGTCGACTCTACATGGCGCTTGTTGTGGTAGAGACCAAAGCAGTCTCTGCTGCGCTCGCCGCGGGCGATAAAATCCGTTGCTAATGGCTGCAAAAACCCCTCGCCGTCAGGCTGCAGCTCAATCGTGAGCAGCGTGCGCCGTACGCGCTGCCGGCGGTTGTAGAGTGGGACTTCCATCTTTATCGCGTGGTTCTCAGTTAGGAGCGCTGCCATCTCGCCGACGGTGGGGGTGCAGTCGATGCGTGCCACCTGGCGCATCATGCGCTGCTTACGGCTGGGGATGCGTCCGGAGCGAAGATGCTCGCGGATACGCGACTCCATACTCACGCTCTTGCCTACGTACAGCAGTACCTCCGTATCACTGAAGAACCGGTAAACACCGCAGCAGTCTGGCACGGAGGCTACCCGTCTATCACAAACGGTAATGGTCGGTTCTGTCTGCTCGTCAGTCATGACGGTATGATCTGTCAGATCAGTGACGCTGCACAGCGGTGTACAGGTTGTGTCGTAGGCGAACTAACCGCTGATCGGGCGCATTAGCGTGCCTGAAAGGCCTGGGGGCGAAAATGAAAACAAGCTTCAGCGTGGTAGCGATTATCGTTTTAGTCCTGGTGCTGCTAGGCACTTACCGCGAGGCACAGTTTGGAACGACAGCCTTGTCGCGACCGGAACTGGTCGTCGGCCCCTCGGTAGAAGTGGCCATCGTCGCCAACGCCGTTGGTGGCAACCTGACCTTCATCAACTTGGCCAGTCGGCAAGTGCTGGGCGAGCGCAATGTGATTGCTGATGGCATCCGCCCGGGTGTTTTCAGGGATCCCTTGCAGTGGGCCCTGCAGCCTTTGGTGGAGCGCAGCGGGGGTAAGAACTATGCACAGGATACGGATCTCTCGCCGGACGGTGCTGTGGTGTATGTGTCCCGTGGTTTTCTCGGTGATGTGATCGCGATGGAAATCGCGACCGGTGATGTTCTTTGGCGCACCCCCATCAGTGGCCTGCGCGCTGATCACATGGCCGTCTCGGCCGATGGCAAGCGGCTATATGTGTCTGCGCTGATCTCCAGCGGTAACGTGGTTGATGTGCTTGACGCGCATACCGGCAAACACATTGGCGATTTTCCCGGTGGGAGCTGGCCCCACGATATCCATGAAAATCCCACTGGCGACAAAATCTATGTCGCAAGTCTGGGCGATATGACAGCGCATTTGGCCGAAAGAGGAAACGATCCCGAAGCCTACCTGGTGTCCGTGGTGGATGCAGATGGTTTTCAAACCTTGGCGAAGCACCGGTTCAGGGCGGGTGTGCGACCTTTTGCGGTAACGGCATATGAAGGCAGGGTATACGCCCAGCTTTCCAATGAGCACAGCGTTGTTGTCTATAGCCTTGCGCAGCGAGAGTTGTTGCATGAGCTTGCGTTGCCGGTTGCTGAGGGAGTCACCGAAGCTGACTGGGACTTTGAGTCGCCTCACCACGGATTGGCTCTGTCGGGCGATGAGAGCACATTGTGCCTGGCGGGCCGAGCCTCCGATTATGCGGCCTTAGTCGATGCCGAGTCACTGACCTTGCGCAGCGCTGTGCCAACCGGAGATGCACCGTCATGGGCTGCGATCGATAGCACCGATACTCTCTGTGTGTTGGCAAACAACCGCAGTGACGACGTATCACTGATTGCGCTAGTTGAGGGCATGGAGGTGGCGCGCTTGCCAGCGGGCCGCGGGCCAAAGCACGTGACCATAGGCAAGGTGCCCAAAGCGGTACTCGACTCGCTGGCGCGTGACTAAATAGTGGCTAAAGACAGACTAGAGGGATATCCCGATCACGAGAGCGACATCAGAGCGAGTTCGTGTGTGATTGGTGCTCACCAGCCAGCCATGTGTCGGTGACCGTGTAGTCATCATCGAACAACATCAGGTCGGCACGGTAACCCGGCGCGAGTTTACCCAGCCGGTCCTCTAGTGCGAGGCAGGCCGCCGGATACAGCGACGCCATGCGCAGACACTCATCCAGTGCCAGGCCGACTACTTCGTGCGCGTATTGCACCGCTTCCAGCAAACTGATCGCGCTGCCTGCCAGTGTGCCTTCGCTGTCTGTCAGTTTTCCCTGTTCCAGACGAATGGTCCGTCCATTAAGCGTAAAGGATTGTTGAGGACTGCCCACCGTGCTCATTGAATCCGAGACCAATATCAGCTTGCCTGATGGCTTCATGCGGTGAGCGAGGGCGATGGCGGCCGGGTGCACGTGGTGTCCATCAGCGATGATGCCTGCCCAACTGTCCGGGTGCAGAAGCGCGGCGCCAACGGCGCCTGGCGCGCGCGACTGCAGGGCGCCCATAGCGTTGTACAAGTGGGTAACGCCTACAACGCCCCCATCAAACGCAGCAAGCATCTCTTCGAAGCTGGCGTCGGTATGGCCAGCGCAAATTCGGATGCCGGCCGCAGAGAGGCGAGTGATGTGCTCGGGCTTGCAAGTTTCCGGCGCCAGGGTGAGCAGCACTTTAAGCGGGGACAGGGTTTCAATCCACGCGATATCATCTTCATCCATGCCGCGCAGCATGGTTTGCGAGTGAATGCCGCGCTTATGTGGGTTGAAAAATGGGCCTTCAAGATGGATGCCCAGCACGGCAGACTCGCCTTTTTCGATCATTTGACTGACCGCGGTCACGGCAAGCCGTGCAGTGTCGGAGGTATCGCTGATGAGTGTAGGCATCAGGGAGGTTGTGCCGCATTGCCGATGGGCAGCGACAATGGTGCTGATGCTATCCGTGCATGGCGATTCGTTGAGCAGCACGCCCCCACCTCCGTTCACCTGCAGATCGATCAGCCCCGGTGCCAAGGTGCCGTTTTCAAAAGTAAGGCATTCTTCTCCCGCAGGGACCTCGTCCGCGGGCAGGATGTCACAAACGCTGTCGCCCTCAACATGCAGGGCCATGCCTATGTGAAAGTATTCGCCATCGAATATTTGGGGTGCGGCGATATACATGTTTTGCCTTCCTCTGTGACAGTGGCTTGCATGCGTTATAGCACCGCGCCGCGTCGGGAGTAAGTCAGTCGCAGATTATCCGGACTTATTTCATGCCTAGCGCCTTGGCTTCCTGTTCCAGTATGGCGGACACGGCCGGCAGCGTCTTAACGCGTTCTTGTAAGGCTGCGAACCGGGGCCAGTTATCCGCGTCCACGGTGTAGCCCGCATAGGCTGCATTCACAAAGGGGCTGACCAATGCGAGATCGGCTTGGCTAACGTCGCCGAAGATGAAGCCTTCTTCAGGTGAATGACTTTCCAGGTAGTCCAACATGGGGGGAATTTGCTTGGTGATAATGCGCTCTACCAGTTCTTCATCGGGCTCCTGATTAAATGCCATGGGACGCATGAATCGTTGGAAAAAGATCCCTGCGGCCATCTCGGCGATACGGCCGCAACCAAGGTCTTCATACCAGCGCGCCATCCCTTTGGCTTTTACGTCAGCGGGGTATAGGGCCAGCTCAGGATAGGCATCGTCCAGGTACTGACAGATGACCTTTGAGTCGCCCAAAATAAGGCCGTCGTCGTCCAGCGTGGGTACCTTGCCCAGTGGGTTGATCTTCAGGTACTCCTTATCACCGGAGAAGGGCATCTGGTGCACGATTTCATAGCCCAGTCCCTTCATTTCCAGCGTAACCAGAACGCGTCTTACGAACGGGGAGCCGTGCACGCCGTGTACTTTAATCATATGTCTTATCCTTTTTCTCTAACTGAACTCGATGTGCTGCCGTTCTGCAGACCTCGTCCTGTTTGGTGCCTCAGTGTCGAAGCGAGTGCCGCGAGGCCCTAAGGGCTTGTACAGATTCTAATGTAGCATATACTGGCATAATTACTGTCATATTTTGCTGAAGCCGTGGCTTCAGTTGCACTGAGGAGCTTTTGCGTGGCATCAGCAGCCATTACTGAAAAATTGAACAGCACACTGGCGGGAAATGGATTGGCCGTACGCGGTGAGCGCGACAATTACATTGAAGTGATGGAGGCGGCGACCGCACAGGTGTGGATGTCTCTGCAGCCCGCTACCCGTGCTGATCTCGAAGCGCTGGCATTGCCGGAGGGATTCATTGTCAGTGGCTCTGGCATGGCGGCGATGGATGTGGCCGGCTTCGCAGCGTCTCCCGGCCAGACTCTCGGTGATGTGAATACCATGGTGATCAACGGGCTCGACTTCCTGAATGTTGCACGACCGGGTGATATTCAGCCCGCAGCCGGCCCGGATGAGGCGCTCACAGCAGCAGTTGATAAGACACATATTATTGGTTTTGAGGTGGAGCGTAAGGTCGTGCTGATGGATACGCCGGAAGGCAGCTTCGTCGAAGTGGTAGGTGTCCCTGATCACGACGGTGAGCTCGTGTTGCCGGAAGGCGCGACATTGCGCGAGATAAAGCTGGTAACCCCTTGGGTATTGCAGCTGCCGACACCGACCAAGGCCTACTTCTGGATGCGTTCGCAGGGCATGCGTAGTTTCCAGGGTCCCGTGGATGTGCCTTCAGATGCCGAGACTATTTAACACCCGCTCCGTGTTCGAGCGCTGTTCAACGCAGGGTGAGTGCGGTGAAAACGCCAATAAGGGATGAGAATATGGCCAGTGATGCAAAAGATGAGCAAGTGGACGGACGACGACTACGCAGTGAGCGCAGTCGCACAGCCATCATTGAAGCGGGACTGACTCTGCAGCGCGAGGGGACCATCGTTCCCACTGCCCAACAGATCGCCGACCGGGCCGGGGTCGGTATCCGGTCCTTCTTCCGACACTTCGAAGACATGGAAGCGATGTTCGTTGCAGTCGATGAATACGCGCGCGCCGATTACGAGGCACTGTTTGCCGGCGGCGACAGGGAAGGCAGTTTGGCTGAAAGGATTCGCCATGCGGTTGAACGACACGCCGATGCGTACCAGGATCTCAGGGCCATTATTCTCGGCACTCATGCCCAAATGTGGCGCTACGCGGTACTTCGCGAAAACTATGCACGCAATTGCCGCTTGTTGCGCAAAGACCTTGATGACTGGTTGCCAGAGCTAAGAGCGCTACCCAAATCGAAGCGCGAGGCCGTCGATGCCATTGCGTCTTTCGAGATGTGGCACCGCCTGCGCGAGTTCCAGAATCTCCCACGCAATGCGGCGATAGACATCATTGTCGACCTGCTGAGCGAAGTTATTCCTGCCGATTAACGCAGCCCGGAAGAAGGGAGACAACAATGCTGAAGAAAGTTGGCCTTGTGTTGGTGGTGATGGTGTTTGCCGCTGGCATCCTTGCCTACAACAACCAGATCCCCCTGATGTTAGCTGCCTTGAAGTACCGGTCAGCCACTGAATATCCGATTGGCCCTGAGCGCGAGCTTGTGTGGAACGCGGGCCCCGAGGTCGCTGAGCTTCCCAGCAGCGAACGCTCCCCCAACATCGTGCTCATTGTTGCTGATGACTTGGGCTACAACGATATCTCTACCTTTGGTGGCGGTGTGGGTGGATCCTTGCAGACACCACATATCGATCAGCTAGCCGCCCAGGGCGCAGTGTTCTCGCAGTCCTACTCGGGTGCCAGCACCTGTGCACCCTCCCGAGCGATGATGATGACCGGGCGGTACCCAACGCGCACGGGGTTTGCGTTTACGCCTATGCCCGGCGGCATGGGTTCCATGGTGCAGCGAATTGGCGAGAGCCTGGATAGAAGTCTGCCCCCCGCGTATTACGACGCCGAGCTGGATGCCAGTAAACCGCCCTATGAGCAGCAGGGTTTGCCACCGGAAGAAGTGACTATTGCCGAAGTACTGGGTGATCAGGGCTACGCCACCTTCCACGTGGGCAAATGGCATCTCGGCAGACAAAACGGTATGGCACCCCACGAACAGGGTTTCGACCAGAGTCTGTTGATGGCCAGCGGGCTTTATCTCCCTGAGGACGACCCCGATGTCGTGAATGCCAAGCTGGATTTTGACCCTATTGATCAGTTTCTGTGGGCGCGAATGGTATATGCCGCATCTTTCAATAGCGGCGACGAGGACCGATTCAGGCCCAGTGGATATCTGACGGATTATTGGACAGACGAATCCATCAAAATCATTGAGGCCAATAAAAACCGGCCCTTCTTCCTGTATCTGGCCCATTGGGGTCCTCACACGCCGTTGCAGGCCACTCGTGAGGACTACGAGGCGGTAGGCGATATTCAGCCACACCGCGCTCGCGTGTACGCGGGAATGGTTCGCGCTGTAGACCGCAGCGTGGGTCGTGTGATGGCGGCATTGGAAGCCAACGGAATTGCTGACAACACCATTGTGGTATTCACCAGTGACAACGGTGGCGCCGGTTACATCGGCTTGCCCGAGGTGAATAAGCCGTTCCGGGGCTGGAAGATCACCCAGTTTGAGGGTGGCCTTCGGGTGCCCATGCTTGTGAAATGGCCAGCGAAGATCCCCGCCGGCACGGTGTCTGAGGTGCCGGTGGCGCACATTGACGTAATGCCCACACTAGCGGGCGCGGCGGGTGCCGCGCTGCCTGAGGGCGTAGCGATCGACGGGCGCAACGTGATTCCGCTGGCAAGTTCCGATGAGGCTGCGGCGGCTTGGGACAGAGATACCCTGTTCTGGGAGAGCGGTCATTACCGCGTAGTCCGTCATAAAGACTGGAAGCTGCAGGTGGCAGCTCGCCCGGATAAGCAGTGGTTATTCAATCTGGCTGAGGATCCCACAGAGCAAGTGAACCTGGCGGAATCCCGGCCGGAGAAGCTGGCTGAGCTGATGGCCCTGCTCGATGCGCATCGCGCGAACGCGCGTCCACCACTGTACCCTGCTGCGATTGAAGCCGCGGTGGCGATTGATAAGACGCTGGCGGAGCCCTTCGAAGACGGAGACGAGTACATCTACTCGCCAAACTAATCGTGGGATAGTTCGTGCGGTTAATCCCGCCACGGTGTGACCCGTGCTAGGTGGGTGCTGGGATTATCTCAACGAGGCCGCTGTTACCGTCCAACCGCACGCGGTCGCCAGATTGAATCACTTTGGTGCCTACACGGCTGTTCACAACGCAGGGCAGGCCATATTCCCTGGCGATTACCGCACCGTGTGACACCGCGCTGCCCAGGTCGGTAACCAGCCCGGCGATCATGCTGAAGTAGGGTGTCCAGCCGATATCGGTGATTGGGGTGACCAGAATCTCCCCGGGCTGCAGCGCCGCTGCCTCTGCCAGGGTGTGGGCAACGCGTGCAGTGCCTTCAACAACGCCATTGGATGCAGGGCGGCCTAAAATCTTCCCATCATCACTGCTGACCTTGGGCGCGCCCAAGGGCTGCGACGCGCCCACGCTAATCTCTGGAAACTCGAAGCGCTGTTGAAAGGCCAGAGCCTCTCGACGTTTTTCCGCAAGTGCGGTGTTCGCCGCAGACGGTGATGCAACCACATCGGGTAACTCATCGAATGCGAAAAAATAGACGAGGTCGGCATCCGGCAGTATATCTTCTGCGAACATCAACTGGCCCAGCTGTTGGAATGCGATCTTGAAGTGATGTGCCACGGTCACCAGGTGCGACTTGGTGTGCTCCCGGCGCCGCACAGCGTTGTGAGCCTTTGGCAGTATCCACCGCAGACCGCGCGACAGTTGCTGCGTATCTATTGGTTGGTGACTGGCGCTGTGGGTGTCCGCACCGCCGATGCGCGCCCTCGTACCTGCCTGCATGCTCTGGATCAGTGGGATGGGATCTTCGCGCCAGGCCGGATCTCGCATACACAGCTCGCGATAGCCTCTATGGCCATGCTGCGCCAGGAAGTTGGAAAATGCCTCACTCACGGCCGGCGCAGATTGCACCCAAGAGAGTGCGTCGCCGGGGTTCGCCTCACAGAAGTACTGCTGGGCGTCCGGTACGGTGGCAAGATGGTCCATGAGCTTGTCGAGCTGTACGACCATGTCGGCACTTTCTACGCCGCTGGCCCCGGCAAGAAGCCGCATGGCTTCCGCCTGCTCCTGCGCTGTCGCGGCGTTAGACTTGGCCGCGACCATGTTCTCAACAATGGCCGAAAGAAAGCCGGACAGGGCGGAGGACTGAATGTGCACGGCCATCGCATGTTCATAGAAACTGGCTTTGTCTTGCAGTTCGCGCACCAGCGCCTGTGCTGTCTGCTTGGGTGCAATCTCAAAGGCGGCGACTTCGTCGTCAAACTTGTCGACAACCTTGGGCGCCGATAGCGCGTAGTGAAGCAGCTTGACGGTATTGATTAACTGACGCCACTTCGGTTGCGACGGTAGTGCTTTCAGCTCAGGCACCGGTCTGCCACACAGCGTTTGAGCAGTTTGCTCGGGGGTGCTCCCCAGTACCCCGGCACTCATTACGATATTGCCGGTCAGGTTAAGGAATAGGTGGCCGAAGCCCCAGGCCGTCACTTGCCATTCGGGACTGATAGATTCCCGTGCGCCCACGGTTACCTGCATGTGTTGCAGGCCATAATCGATACTCCACCCCGTTAAAGACCCCGTTAGCGGTGAAACGGCCCCCGGCATCATTTCGCTCACGTTGCTAATCGTGAGCACGTCGTCTGGTCGCGGCAGCGGTGTATCAAATTCGTTGAGGTCTGCGGGTAAGGTGGTAATAGGGCGAGCCTGCAGCCAGAACAGTTGGCCGTCGGCATCGATTGCCCACTCGAGGTCTAGGGGCTGGCCTTCGTGAGTCTCTGCCTGACGCGCTTCACGCGCGATCTGTGCAATTTGCGCGTCAGTTAACAATGGCTGGTCGCCTGTGAGTGCGTGCTCATCGACTGTGCCTGAGGTGTTTACCACAAAGTGGTCTGGTGTGGCCTCACCACTTACCAATGCCTCACCCAGTCCTGCCACGGCATCTATGACCAGTAGGTCGCGTCTGGCACTGACTGGGTCGGCGGTGAACACCACGCCAGCAACAGCCGCATCCACCATTTGCTGCACAACGACATTCATGTACCGCGCCTCATCGCCGGAACGCTGCACGTAGTCCTTGGCGCGCTGACTATCCAGCGAGGCAACGCAGGCATTGATAGCCGCGTGCAATTCGCTAAGCCCGGTTACATTCAGCACGGTGTCATACTGACCGGCGAAGGAGTCATCGGCACTGTCTTCGCCCAGGGCAGAGGAGCGTACCGCTACCGGCTTATCGCCCAGTGCTTGCCACGCGCTCTGCAGTTCGTCTGGGTGCGCGTCAATACGTGCACCGCGAATAACGAAGGCGGGTGGCACTGTCAGGCCCATGGTGACCAGGCGTGACAGGCCATAGGCCTTCCCGCCGGCGGAGGCATCCTGAATGTCGGCCAGCTGCAGTAGCTCTGCCGCAGGTGCGTCGGTGCTAGGCGCTACCGCCGTTTCGCTCATCGTGGAATCGTTCACGCAATCACTGTATCCCGTGTCCAAGAGTGTGGTGTACAGCCTGCTGAGCAGGCCAGTAACCAAGTCCAAGGACTATAAGTCAGCGGTTGATTTTTGCTCAAGGCAGCGATGCGATTAGTGGTCGGTGGACTGCTATTTCAGTATCACCACTGCACTGGTGCTGTTATGCACCGACAAGTAGTACCTCGCTCTCACTAGCTG
Organism: Parahalioglobus pacificus; assembly: GCF_014652275.1. Classification (GTDB taxonomy): domain Bacteria; phylum Pseudomonadota; class Gammaproteobacteria; order Pseudomonadales; family Halieaceae; genus Parahalioglobus; species Parahalioglobus pacificus. Next base: position 127,739 of record NZ_BMYM01000001.1, read on the forward strand.
GGAGACGAGGGAGGGCTGCGCTATGTACGCTGAACTATCAGAATCCTTCGTTCCCTTGATGCTGCAACGGAGCAGGGTCTAGCCTGTGTCCTACCGGGCTGTAATATGGCACAATCAATGCCATATTGTGATGCCGGCAATGGATGTGATTGCGCCTGTTGCCGGTGGAAACGTACCTGGCCATAAGCGGCGTTGCAGGTGAATTGCCATGCACCGCAACGTCGGCGGCAGCGAAGTCTTGGTCATTCTCTGACGATAACTGCAGTTAGCAAAGAGGGTTTATCGATGAACAAAATTTTGACGGTGCTGCTAGCCCTGCCTGCCATACTTTTCTTAACCCTGGGCCTGCGCTGGCTGGTGGCACCCGAGGGTGTAGCCGTTGAGTTCGGTATGGCGCTGGACAGTGGTCTGGGCCTCTCCACACAGATTGGTGATCTCTCGGCGTTCTTCCTGACTTTGGGTTTGAGTATGTTGCTGGCGCTTCTCAGCCGGCAACGGATCTGGTTCTACCCGCCGATCATGCTGCTGGGTTTTGCAGCACTGGGCCGTGTACTGGCCTGGCTGTTTCATGATGCCGCACTGGCACCGCAGATCGCTATTGAAGTGATCGTCGCTGCCTTGTTGTTCCTGGCATCCCGCCGTCTGGCTGAGGCAGCCTGAGATGCTTCCAGCGCTCATATCTAAGCCGGCGCGCGGCATCGTCTGGCTCTGTGCACTGTGGCTGGCATGGGCGCAGACTGCAGCCCAAGCCCAGAGTGATGAAGGGGTCAATCGCCCTAACATCCTGTTGGTGCTAGCGGACGATCTCGGGTTCAGTGATCTCGGCGCCTATGGCAGTGAGATCAGTACCCCCACCTTGGACAGGCTGGCAGAGCAGGGCGTGCGTTTCACCAACTACCATACGGCGGCCAATTGTGCGCCTGCGCGTGCCATGCTGTTAACCGGGGTTGATGCCCATCTAGCGGGCGTGCCCAATATTCCTGAGATGCTAGCGCCAGAGCAGATGCGCTTTGATCATTACCAGGGCGTGCTGGGCAACAACGTTGTGACCGTGGCGTCGTTGTTGGAGAACGCGGGTTTTAACACGTACATGGCCGGCAAATGGCATTTGGGAACGGGGCCGGGCAAATTGCCCAGCGCACGCGGGTTCATGCGCACGGTGGCACTGGCTGACTCGGGGGCAGACAACTGGGAGCAGAAGCCCTATCTGCCAATTTACGACAAAGCCAACTGGTATGCCGATGGCAAGCCATTCGATCTGCCGCAGGACTTCTACTCATCGCGATTTCTCGTAGACAAGACCATCGAGTTTATCGACAGCAATCTGGATGACGGCAAGCCGTTTTTTGCCTACCTGCCGTTTCAGGCGGTACACATCCCGGTTCAGGCGCCCCAGTCATTCATTGATCGATACATGGGCGTTTACGACGGCGGTTGGGATGTGCTGCGCCAGCAGCGTCTGGAGCGCGCGTCAGCGTTGGGCATTGTGCCTGAACACACGGCCATGGTGACGATGAGCACCACGGATGACTGGTCTTCCCTAACTGCCGAACAGCAGCGCTACGAGGCCAAGCGTATGGCCGTGTATGCGGCCATGGTCGAGGCCATGGATTTCCATTTGGGGCGTTTGCTGAAGTACCTCGAGCTGCAAGGCAGACTGGAGAACACCCTGGTGGTATTTACCTCGGACAATGGCGCCGAGGCGAGTGGGCCGCCTCGGCAAAATGCGCCGATCAATCAGCGTCTGCTGGCGAGTATGGATTACAACACGGACTACGAGACCCTGGGGCTAAAGGGCAGCTACAACACCATCAGTCCCAGTTTTGCGAGTGCAGTGGCCAGTCCATTGGCCTATTACAAATTTTATGCGGGAGAGGGCGGAATGCGGGTGCCGCTGATTGTTGCGGGCCCGGGCGTTGTGGCTGGCGAAATTGATCGCGCCTTCACTTTCGTGACCGATATTACCCCCACGCTGCTGTCTTATGCGGGTGTTGCAGCACCCGGCCAGCGCTTTGCCGGGCGCCCCATTGAGCCGATGTCAGGCCGATCGTTAATGCCGCTGCTGACGGGCGCTGCGGATCGGGTCTATGGGCCTGAGGATGCCGTTGGATATGAGCTTGCAGGACACGCTGCACTGTTTCAGGGCGATTACAAGTTAGTGCGCAACCGTCCGCCGGTGGGCGACGGTGTCTGGCGACTGTTCAACCTGGCTGATGACCCCGGTGAAACCGAGGACCTGTCGCAGCGCGAACCACGAAGGTTTGAAGCGATGAAGCAGTCTTACGCGAACTACGCCATTGAGAACAAAGTGCTGGCGCCGCCAGCGGGGTACACGCACACCGGTCAGCTGATTATCAACACATTGCATGGGCGCCTGCGAGAGCCCATTCTGGTTGGCCTGCTGTTGGTGTTGTTGCTGATTCCACTGTGGGTGACTTATCGACGCAGGCTCTGACGCAGCTGCTTATAGCTAGACCACCGCTACGAAATCTGTCCGCGCTCTACGTTGGCACCACGTTCAAAGGCGATGACGGCTGCAATCGCTGCTCCTCTATCAAACCTATCGCCCTGGCAACTTGTACCTGGCGTTGCGCCGAGAGTAGTTGGCGAAACCTGTCCAGCATGTGAATGCGCATGGCCTGAAACAAGCTGGCCGGCAGCAACAGCCCAAGTAGCGTAAACGACAGCACCAGTAGCGGGGCGGTGAGGCCAGTATTGGCCACCGTGTTGATCAGCATCTGCACGGATATGGGTTTGGGCAGCGTCAGTATGCTGATGCCGTTTCCCTATACCACGGCAAGAATGTAGAACTCGCTATCGAGCCCGATATTAGTGACGAAGTAATGAAAGCGCTCGCCGAGCATGTGGGTGTTTTTCAGTGCTAGATACGCCATCCAGAGTTTCTTGCTACCGCGTTCATGACCGCCTCAATGGTGTTTTTTTAAAGGAGCGCAGCGACTCTGACACTCGATAGAGCTATTCATTGACCTAAAGGCCTTATGGGCGAGAGGGTGTATCAGGGCGTGTATAGATAAAACGTGTACGCAGCTGTGGAGCTCGCTGGATAAAAGCGGGAGTGCGCCAGCCCGAAGTTAAATTGAGCGCACAAGTCTGAGGGCCGGTTTTTCCCTTGAGGTTGTTCCGATCAGGTAATGCGTTGTTTTCGGCTTTGATGCACTTGATATTCATTCTCATTTGCAATATCATTCCCGAAAAATTACCCCCATTACACGATTTTGGAACCCTCGCTATGTCCCGCAAACCCATATTTACCGCCGTCACTGCTGCTGTAGCCCTGTCTCTTTCTGTTGTTTCCGCTCAAACGGCGGCGCAGGATGCCAATGGTCAGGAGGAGGTGATTGTTCGCGGTCAGTACCTCTACAGTGACACCATCAACGCCTTGAAATCGCCCACTCCTATCCTTGACGTGCCTCAGAGCCTCTCGATTGTGACGGCCGATGACATCATCAAGCAGGGCTTTACCGGCGTGGGTGACATCATTAACTACACGCCGGGTGTGAATAACTCACAAGGCGAGGGCCACAGGGATTCCGTTGTCTTTCGCGGCATCCGCTCAACGGCAGATTTCTTTATCGATGGCAATCGGGATGATGTTCAGTACTACCGTTCCCTGTATAACCTCGAGCAGGTGGAAATTCTGAGGGGCCCGAATGCGCTTCTGTTCGGTCGAGGCGGTACTGGCGGTATCCTCAACCGGGTCACCAAGAAAGGTGCGCTGGGGGAGACCTTCGTGGGTTATCAGGCCGGTGTTGATTCATTCGGTGGCTATAACTTGCAGTTCGATGGCAACCTCGCGATCAATGATGATGTGGCCTTTCGCCTCAACGCGTACTACGAGGAGCTGGAAAATCACCGCGATTTTTATGACGGTGAGCGTGTCGGTATCAACCCTACCCTCAAGATGAGCCTGGGCGATGAGACGGTATTGGACCTGTCCTATGAGTACATCGACAATCAACGATTTATTGACCGCGGAATTCCCACCGGGGCGGACGGCAAGCCCGTCGATGACTTCGACAAAATCGTTTTCGGTGACCCCAAACTGAACAATACAGAGCTGGAGGCGCATTTGGTCCGTGCCATCCTGCAACATGATTTCTCAGATTCGTTGAAGGGTAACGTCAGTGCCTTTTATGGCGATTACGACAAGCTGTATGAAAACTTTTATGCCTCCGGTTATGACGAGGTAAACACACCTGATCAGGTCACCCTCGATGGCTACGTGGATACCACCCAGCGTGAAAACCTGATTTTGGCGGCTAACCTGGTTGGTCAGTTTGCCACAGGCAGCATTGAGCATACGGTGGTCACCGGGATCGAGTACATCGATACATCTTCCGATCAAGATCGCTTCAATGCATTCTGGGATACAACGGAGGACGATAACGAAATCTTCAATATTGAGCGTCCGCTGAATCTGCGCAATGGTGTGGGCGTAAACGCGTTTGGTGAAGTGACGACCAACAACTACACCGTCGACATCAACGACGACACCCGTGTAGATCTCGAGACTCAGTCCCTTTTTATTCAGGACGAAATCGCGTTGTCTGAGCGCTTCGATTTGGTGCTCGGTGCTCGCTACGATAGCTTCGATATCGATGTGTTCAATGTGGTGGCCGACGAGCGTCGCAGCCGCAAAGATGAAGAAGTATCACCGCGGGCGGGCGTGATCTACAAGCCCGCAGAGAACATCTCGCTCTACGCCAGCTACAGCGAAACCTTCTTGCCGCGCAGCGGTGAGCAGTACGCGAACATTAACGGTGATGCGGATGATCTGGCTCCGGATGAGTTTGAAAATCGCGAAGTGGGCCTGAAGTGGGACTTCGCCAATGGCATTCGACTCACAGCAGCTTACTTCCAGAACGAGCAGACGCGTTCAGATCGTGACAATGACACCGGTGAGTCGTTTGAAATCCGTGGCCTTGAAGTCGACGGTTTCGAGGTGCAACTGGAAGGCCAGATTGGCGATAACTTCTCATTCCGCGGCGGCTACAGCTACTTGGACGGTGACACCGGCGATGGCAAAGAGCCTCGAGAGTTGCCGCAGAACATGGCATCTATCTGGGGTAACTACCAGCTGTCGTCTCGTATGGGACTGGGCTTGGGGGCAACTTATCAGGATGAGTCTCTGATCAAGGACGGCAGCGATGCCTACCTGCCCAGCTATACCCGGGTGGATGCAGCCGCTTACTACGACTTAAGTGATAAAATGCGTGTGCAATTGAACGTAGAAAACCTCTTCGATGAAGATTACTACCCGAACTCCCACAGCACGCACCAGGTAACAGTGGGCGCACCTCTGAATGCTCGTATTTCCTTGATCGGGCGCTTCTAGACCAGCATCAGCAAACCTGGAAACCGCAGGCTTCGACCTGCGGTTTTTTTTGGGTCAGGAAAAAGTAGATGGGGTTTGCTTTGAACTTATCGTTCTTGAGACAAAGCAATAGCGTTACTGGCTTTTTCGGCACGCCATTGACTCTCTTTGCTGATCTGAGGATATTCACCACTCAGTTGGACATGGATATCCTGCGGAGCAGAATTACCGATGAGTAGACTCACAACGACTTTGCGCGATGTTTTGACCGTGCAGATTCTGTTGGCGGCGTCCTGCAGCCTTCCTTTTCTGTTTATCGATTATCAAATGTTCTTCGGTTTCTGGGGCGTGCTGCTGTGCTATGTGTTGTTTCGGCTCTTCACTGGATCCGCAGAGAGTAGCGCCCGTGCAATTGTCGAGCGCGATAACGATCGCTTCGGCGAGTACGACGCACACTTGGTTGAGCGCAAAAAGGTTAAGCGCCAGGCTGTCTACGAGGGCGAAAGCAATTATCGCTCAGCCCGTGAGAGTGCGCTTGAGGCAAAGCGAGAAGCCGCTGAACGCCAAGGTGTGATCGCCTTTCCCCAAGCAGAGGCTGATGAAAAACCCTGACCGGTTTGCCAGGTGAAGGTAGAGTAATCACCAACTAGCTGTTATCGGACGAGTTTGCTTTACCACTCCGTAACTGACGCACAATGGCGAAAACAGACATCACTGCCGCAGCCACAAAAATACCCTCCGCGGAAACCGGGCGTGGATCAAATGCCCACTCGATAATCAGGTTGATCACAACAGCCATTGCAATATACGCAGCAATGGTGAGTGCCGTGTGGACAGTAGGCCTTTGTGGTTTTTTGGTCTGCATCCCGGCTCCTATGTGACGGATGTAAGTGAGTGAACGGTGATCTGGGAATGTTCTTTCGACTAACTGAACGTCACTAATGTCATCGCCACGGCATTAAGTACTATGTGTGGGACGAGTGCGGCTAAAAATCCGCCGTACTTTAATCCATTGCGCCATGTGAAGTAGTTCAACGAGAACAAGTAAAAGCTCGAGAACATAGGCAAGAACCGCAGAGGATCCATCAGTGAATGGAGGGTAGCCGCCAAGGCTGCCATTACAATGCACGCTATTTGCACGCTTCGGCCTAGTCTCTCTATTGCTCCGAGGCACGCGGTAAGCAGCAGTGTCTCAATCACTGGCGCAGCAAGGATGTAGCCGGCAATATCAATCAGGCTTAAGGTGACAGCTTCTGTTGGGGCGGCCACGCGATCAGATACGAGTTGCGAAAAGCCGAAGCAAATGAGAGCCAGCAGCGTGGCTATTGCGGAGATCGCTACACCAAGCCATATTCCCGAGAGCATGCACTGCTGGTAGCTCTGGGCCTTGGGTTTGGCAAAAAACTCAATCAGGGCTAGCATTTGTAAGTTGGTGGGAAGCAGCCGGGGCAATTTCCGCCCCGACTGCGCCTCAACTTCCGTTCACGGGCGATGTGGTGCAATGCGCCTCTCCCTATTCATTTGCCCTCCGGAGCTATATGGTAATCCATCCCCAGCCATTGCGGCTGACGCGATCAGCTTGAAACCATCGTAAACAACGCCTCCCACGATCATTAGTCCTAAAGCCTGTGCAAGCGGATTGCCCCCACCGACTTGATCGATCTCTGTTTGTGTTAAACATCTCATAATTGCGACTCCATTCGCGGCGCCACAGTAAACGCCACTCTCATCCATGATCTCACCCAAGCTCGGCGAGCGCGTAAATGATCCATACCTGTTGCTGGATCAAATCTAAATTACTCAACAACTACTCGTCTCCCTTCTGGATGTGCGTCTTACAGTGATGTTGCGCGATGGTAGAAACGGCAGTTAAAGGCTTCACCTTTAGTAAACGATTTCAGCTCCACTTGAACTATGGAGCTAGCTAGGTAATGACTTGAGTATAGGTAAGAATTTTGCTTTTTTGGGTTTCCGCGGGCTGTATCGATGTATCCAGACAGATATTGATGGTACACGTTGCAGTCGCTACTCAACCCTGAGGCTATAACTAAGAAAAATAAGTTCTCGAGTGCCCCGGCATCACGTTGAAATGCACTGTAGCGGTCTGCATAGCCTTCCTTGTTATGCCATGTTTGCAAGTCTTTCCAGTCGATGGTGTTACGTTTGGCCACTTCCAGCGTCAGCTCTCGGCATTGAGCGTCTGCCTCCAAAGACCACCACAGTAGACGATCCTTCACACAATCAGTCGGGCTAAGTAGGCGCACGGGGCCTAGCGCAGTCTTAAACTCCCGCGTGCGCTCCGTGGTGATCTGCTCTTTGCAAATCGCCAATGGTGCAGATGGAAACTCCAGTGACCAACGACAGCCCTCCCTCTCGAAATATCGGCTGGATGCCTTGGCAACGAAACCAATGCTGTTGAGAGCTGATGCGATCTTGCTCTTCCTGGCGTAAGTCAGGTCGATGAAGTCGAGGTCCAGCGAGCCGAAACGTTCGTTCGTATAAAGACAAACACAAGACCCGCCGACCAGAACCACATCAATGCCAGCGTCTAGAAGAGCTTATGCAATCAATGCGGCCAGTTCAGCACGGCTTAGCGCATTGATTTCCGTCACAAGGGTTTGCCTTTGCGGCGAGGTCTACGGCGATTGAGGATTAGGGTTTCACGTATTTCCTTTGGGGCGAGGTCTAGCGCTTTGGTGAGTAATGCTATGACTTCAACTTTAAACGCGTAGCGTTCATTGAAAGCAAAAACCCGAGTACGGCCGACCATGTTGCTAACGAGAAGACCGTCTCTCTCCATGCGCTCGAGGTGCTTCTGCACATTACTAACATTCATCTGAAATGTTTTTGCAATGTCCAGTGCGTAGCCCTCACCTCTGGCCACCAAAAACAACAGCACCCTTTCGGCTCCCTCTGAACCAACTACTGCTTCGAGCACGCTGTTCTCCCTGTCCTTTATAAACCTCTAAAGGTGGTTATACTGCCACTAAAAGCGGTTTATGTAGCAGGCAAATTTCGCCTGCAGTCCGGGTCTGTTGACATGGGGTGAGTCGAGGGTTTCGATCCTGTTATCTATACCGGCGCAAAGTACTACTCGAAGATAAAGGCGTTGAGTTTGTTGCCTTCGGGGTCGCGGAAGTATGCCGCATAGAAACCCTCTATGCGCAGTCCCGGGCCGCCTTCGCAGGTTGCGCCCAGCTCGATAGCTTTGGCATAGAAGGCATCGACCTGCTCTCGTGACTCCATATTCATAGCCGCCATTACGCCATTACCCACGGTGGCGGGCTCGCCGTTGAACGGCGGGGTGATCGCGAGTGCTGGCTCTTCCAGTGAGATGCCCCAGGCGATAAAACCGTTTTCGTCTTGAAAGATGCGGGTATGCCCCAGTGTGCCCAGCAGCTCATCATAGAAAGCTGCCGCCTTTTCCAGCTCATTGGTGCCCAGCGTAACGTATCCCAGTCGTGCCATGATGATTGCTCCTCTTGTTCAGGTTGTACTGATCACAGCATAACTTCGGGGTTGTGCCAGTGTGTTACACGTGTGAGTGGCGGCGGGTGTGGGTAGGGTGAGCTCACGTAGTTACGCGGCGATGCATTAGTAAAGCGATGTTCCGTCATAAGTTGGGATGTTTTCTTTGACATAGTTGCACAACTATGCAAATATTGCCGCCCATGGCAACGACAACTCAAGAACTGGCGGATCTGCTCAAGGCGTTAGGAGAGTTCAACCGGCTCTCCTTGGTTTACGAGCTGTGCGAGTGCAAGGCGCCCCGCAATGCCATGTGTCTGTGCTCCTGCTGCAGCGTGGATGCCTCCGTGGCATCGCGTCATCTGCGAGTACTGGCTCAGGAGGGTGTTGTTGAAATGGAGAAGCAGGGTCGTGAGCGTATCTACTCGCTTAACCGCGAGGAAGTAGCTCACAAACTAAGGGCACTGGCCGATCGCATCGAGGGTGCCGGTACCGAATTGTCGAAGGAGACAGAGCTATGAGCGACAAATGTGAGTGTGTATGCAGCGGTGGTAGCTGTTGCAAAGAGAAGTCTTGTGAATGCTGCAGCCAGAGCTGTTGCTGCTAGGAAACGAAAAAGCCCGCTGAGAAGCGGGCTTTTTTTGTGGCGTGAGTAACGATGATCTCCATAGACGTTCTCACAAGGTATCAGCCTATGGTTACCCAGCCCGCATGAGTCTCGAAACGTTAACTGTGTGCGCCCAGATGCGTTAAAACTCGTACGTTGCGCCTACACCCAAGGTGCGAGGGTTCGAGCGAAACGTGTTGTACCCGATAAAGCCGAAACCGGAAACAGCATAATCTTCGTCCAAAAGATTACGGCCAAATACGGATAGCTCTAGCCCATTCAGGGGCGTTCGCAGTGTCGCTTCTGCTGACACGGTGGTGTATCCGCTCTGTTCCCGCTCTTCGAGACCCTCCGCATCCAGATAGAAGTCACTGCGGTATTTTGCGCTCATCCTCAGATTGCCAGCGTAGCCAGTGGCAACTTGCCAGGCGTAGTCTGCTGAAAGTGTTGCCGATACATCAGACGCGAAGGGGAGCGAGTTCCCGTCAAACAGCGCTGCGTTGCCCGCGAGGTCGCTGCTCTGATCGATCTCCGTGTCCAGAAGTGTGATTCCACCATTGAAGCGCAACTGTTCAGTGGCCTGCCACTGCACGGTGCTTTCCAGCCCATAGCTGTAGGCGGTATCCAGGTTGGATAGCGAGTTGGAGACAATGTTGGAGCCATCGGGCAATTCGAAATCTACGAATATCCTCGCCTGCGGTGCATCGTAGTATTGGTAGAACAGTGCGGCGGTCCAATTAAAACCGCCCACGTCAACGGACTTGAAGCCCAGCTCCAGGGCGGTAACGGTTTCTGTATCGAATAGACCCTCATCGGAATAGTGCAGCGCATTGTTGGCAACTTCGCCATTGAAACCACCCGACTTAAAGCTCTGGGCCAATGATGCGTAGGCCATGCCGGCATTGGTTGCGTATTGCAGGGCCAGGTCGCCGCTGAAGCGCAGGTCATTGATGCTATTCGATCCGATGGCCGGTCCCACATCACCGCGGTTGTTAAAGGCAACCACACCGTCCTCAAAAATATGCCGACCGTTGCCTTCACCTTCGATGCGCTCGTAGGCAAGCCGGGCCCCCAGTGTTAACTCCCACTGGCTGTTTAGCTCCACCGTATTACGAGAGAAAATGGCGGCTGTTTCGCGGGTTTGATCGATGTCTGTAATCAGCGTGCTGGCAGCGGTATCCGAAGCGGGGTTTGATCCGGTGCGCCCCGGCGCACCCACATAGGGGCAGGTTCCCAAGAGCGTGTCAGGGTCCTGTTTGCCACACCAGATGGTGTAGGTCTGCTCGAAATCGTCGTAGCTGAGTGCCAACCCAACGAGTGCTCTGCCCCAGTCATAGGTGTTCTGTGCCCGGAACTCCTGGCTGAACTGCAGGTAGTCACGATCGTAGGAGAGATTGGCGTTCAGCGTGGGATCGTCGAAGGGTGCCGGCGTGCCGTCGAAATCAAAGCCGTATTGCTGGTTGTAGCCCTCGACGGCCGTGATCGACGTCAGCTGCCAGGCGTTCCAGCTGCCCTCCCATTCTGCTGCCAGGCCGAAGAACTCGTTATCGGTTGTTTGTTGACCATCACCTGCCACAGATAGCTCGAAGTCCTTCAGCGCTAAGCTGCTGTTGCGTGGACTGGTGTTGATGCCGTTATCTTCTTCGTAGTGCGCGCGAAGCAGCAGTGTGCTGTTTTTGAACTCAGCGCCGATTGCCGCTCTTAATCCGAACTCATCCAGTTCGCCGGCGGACTCGGACGGGGCGGTTGGAAACAGTTCGCTGCTCACGACGTTATCTAGCGCAGCATCTTGTTGTAGGCTGCGGGCGGCAATCCGGTAGTGAGTAGCTTCGCCCGCTGCGCCGCCGATGGCCGCACGCAGATCGAATCGGCCGTCCTTGGCGGCACTGGCATAGAGGTAGTTCTGCTGATCCGGGCCAGGGCGAGCACTCATGAAGTTAATTGCACCGGAGGATGCGTTTCTGCCGTACAGAGTCCCCTGTGGCCCCTTCAGTACTTCGACGCGATCCAGATCGTAGAGTAGGGCGCTGGTTTGTACGTTGGTGGCGAGGAAAACGCCGTCCGAATAGACGGCGGCTGATCCTGGCGTCAGCGCCTGGTGGTCAACGGCGCCTATGCCGCGAATTTGGAAAACCACTTGCGTGCCGTTGGCGACGGCTGTCTGAACACCGTTTAAGTATTCCGTAATGTCTTCGGCACCGTTAAGCGCAGCGCTGGCGGCAATTTCATCGAAAGCCAGTACCTGCAGCGACAAGGGAATCTCTGCTGCTGGTTGCTCCCGGTGGTTTGCGGTGACGACCACCTCTTCCATGGTTTGGGCAGTGGCGATGTTCGCTGCGCCGCCGGCAGTGGCTAGCAGGCACAGAGTGGCTGTCGAGAGGTGTCGACGTCGAGATAATGGGGATTTCATGTTGAGGTGTACTTCTCTTGCGGAGGGCAACGCGCGTTGCCGTTGTTAACTCATAAATTAGGTAAAGGTTAACATAAGTTGCGGCGTTAGGGGCGTCTCCTCACACAAAATCGAGGCTCTATCGCCCTGTATTTGCTCCGGACGGCCTGAACTTTACCGAAAAAGAAACGTAGCTGTTGCTGGAGAACTCGAGGTCAGGCTGCTCCAGTGAGCCATCCGTATAGCTCAGGCCCCGCAAACCACTGACACCTACTTCCGCACTCACCCAGAAGTCCCCGGCGAAGCGGTATTCCACACCCAGCCCGAAATCCCATGCATCGATATCCAGTGAGACTGTGTCATCACTGGTATCCAGCGCCCATGAGGCACCGGATGGTGCAGCGCCTAGGCGCATCATCCACTGCTTTGAAGGGGAATAGATGAGGGCTGGCCAAGGCATGATCGCACTCAGCGTCCACGCCTCGTTGATTGCCCATGAGGCACCCAAGTAAGGCAGGAAAAGGTCGTCGCCGCTTCCGACATCCATGTAGGCACCGAAGGCCCACCACAGTTCATCGCTCTGGATATAGCGCGCAAAGGCGCCGCCCAGGTATTGCCAGCTCCAGTCGGCGTTGTCACTGTCAGCTTTGTGACCGAGGGGCATGAGAAATGCTGCTGCCTGCCAGTTCTCTGAGGTCTGATGTAGCCAGCCTATCGGGACGCCGACAGACAGCACGTCAAAGTCGTCGGCCGCATCATCGGCAAAATCAAACGCTGACTGACTCGCATAGAGCCCACCAAACAGCGCGTCGTTCTCGCCTAACAATATCGGCAGCACGCCCATTGCAGAAAACTGGTGCACATCGTATTCGATATTCTCGCCGGTCTCGGTGGTGACCTCCACATCGCCGTAGTGAGTAGAGTCGGCGAACGCGAGGGGCAAGAAGGGCGCATTAGTCTTGGTGCGCTGAAACTCGATGTTACTGCTTTTGAAAGCACTGGCGGTCGTCGCGAAAAAAGACTCGGCCTCGGCTGGCGCGCTTAAAAGAGTCCAGCAACACAGAATATGGGTCAGACCAGGAAGTTCTCGTGATGCGTTCATGTTGCCCTAGTCTACTCCGTCCCCCAGTAATGTAGGCTGACCGTCGGAGATATCTCTATGTCTGCGACAGAAAGTCGTGACCATACACGATTGTTTTACGGGGGGGCATTGTTATCTTCGCAACGCTGTATGCAGGCGATACCTGCGATGTGACTCGACTTTGATTCCGTTCTGGGCAAGCAATGAGCGCAGCGTGATTGATCTGAGGGGTGAGCCGCAGTCATATCACAGGCGGGTGCTCACTCAGGCATCATTGAAGAATGATGCTCGACGATTTTCCAGTCTCCACCATGGCAACGGTATACGAACGTGAAGCGGGCCTGAACGGAAGAGCCGTCGTTGAAAGAAAAGGTGTAGACACCCGAGTTGATGGCTAAGTCACCGAAAAGGCGAACATTAGATTCATCGATCACGCCATGTGGACCTTTGGCGCAAAACATCTTGAAGTAGTCCTCAATTTCCGCGTGATTGTGCCGGACTTCGTTGGATACAGTAGGGAGCAAGATGCCCCCGTTCTCATACAGTGCCGTGACGAGTGCCGGGTCCCCTGTTTGAAGTGCATCGTTCCAGTCAGTGAAAAGAGAAAGGATTTCAGGTTCGCTCATGAACTTTCCTTCTGTGTGTTTGCGCTAATGAGTCTGCAAAGCGAGGCTGCAAAGAATTTCTCAATATTGTAATGCAGGTGCGCCCACCGTTGGTACCGGTAGATTTGGACGCTAATGGCGACCAATGCCTACTTAGGAACGGCAGGGTTTGCACATGTACCAAGCGCATCTATAAATAATGCGCTGGGAAACCCGCGCGCGGTGGTTATGCCATTGCGCCAAATGTCAGTGCAGGACGATTGCGCCAGTGAAAGGGTTTCGTGGGCGTTCCCGTGTAGCCATGGCCGAGACGTCTGCAACAAGTTCTGCTCTTTGATCCATTATTCGGTCTAATTCATCGATGTCCTCATCTTTCTTCGCTTGCTTTTCGAGATTGTCGAGTCTTCGCATGGATCTATTGATAGCTTCATCAACGAATTCCGAGTAGTTCATGATGGTGTCCAGTTCTAGCTCAATACTGAACTCGCCCAGTGAATAAAAAAGCACCTTCTCTCCTTGAATCCGTTTGTCTTGTGTATCTTTAGGCTCAGGAATCAGTCCTCATCCCCATAAGTCGCCTGATAGACCTCAGTGAGCAGCTCCCCGTTGAATGACCAGCGAGGCCCAGGTCTCACATCGTAGTCGTTGTTGAGGAGCTTTCGCGTAACTGCCGTCAGGTTAGTGACCTCGCCCTCATGGAGTACGTTGCGATTACTACAAACCTCTACGGTAGATACGTTGTCCTCAAAGTTGAGCGTGCTGCCGTCAGGTATCCCCATCTCGTGGAAGTCCATCCTCGGACGACGTTGTTTCTTGACCTTCTCCGCCGAAGCCTTTTCAGACGAGGTTACACCCTTGTTCAGATCTGCCGCGATCTCAGGGGTAACGTCCTCAAGCTTCAGGAGTTTTAGGACGGCGATAGCCTGCTCGGCTTCGATCTCGAAGAACTCCCGTTTGGGATTGATTCGATAGGGGCCGAATGCAGTGTGGAGCGCTGACTCCACCTTCTGGCAGTCGTCCACCATGGCTGCGTATTCGCAGTCGAAGGGGAGGGGAACGCCGGTGCTGTAGAGCTGGCTCATCCGATCCTCGACGCCCTTCTGGGTGGTTCTCCCAATCTTGAGGATGCCGGGCATAGCCGCATTGCTCAAAACGTAGACTATCTCATTACTTTCCATCACAGACTCCTCGTGGGCTACATCCATATCGCCCTGGCTCGCTCCAAGTATGCCGTTACTGACCCCCGCTCGACTACCTTCTGGAAAGTCGGGACATACCGCTCTCGCCGCTCTTCGTATTCGCACACGCGGGGTATCTGCTCCCGAGGCACAACAACGGGGTGCTCCAGCTCATAGTCCGGTGAAAACACCAGAAACGCCACCTGATCGAAGGGGGTATCTTTAGGTATCCAGTTGAATCGGGGCGGTCGGAACCGCCGAAGATATGCGCGACTATGCCGACTTGCTGGATCAGGCCGGTAATGCGCTCGCCAATATCTATATGAAGAAAACCGGGCTCTCTCTTGAGGAGGTAACCGCCTTGCTATCCGCCGAAACGTGGATGGATGGGCCTGAGTGCGTCCAAAAGGGATTCGCCGATAAGTTGGCCGAGCCGGTCAAAATGGCGGCGACCCTAAACCCGGCAATGTTCGACGTTTACGCCGCTCTCCCTGCCAAAGCCAAAAAACTGATCCGGAAGATCGAGCCGACAGCGGAGGCGAAACAAGTCGAAGCTGTGCTAGCCGCGAAAAAGCACCGTGAGGAGATCGACCTGCTCGTCGGCGACTTCGCGGACAACGAATATGTAGCCCCGCTTATCGCGAGTGGCGAAATTTACAAACTGACGCCTGAACAGGCCGGAGATTTTATTTTGGACGCAATTGGCAAAAACTGTGCCCCCTCAGCCCCTCAGCCCCTCAGCCCCTCAGCCCCTCAGCCCCTCAGCCCCTCAGCCCCTCAGCCCCTCAGCCCCTCAGCCCCTCAGCCCCTCCCAGCCACGCTATTCATGCCGGTAACGGCGCGATTGTTCGCGATGTAATGCAAGACGCCCTACAGGCGCGCGCGGGCGTTGCCGCACTGCAAGATAGGACAAACCCCTATCAGCAGTCGACTTTGCTCGAGATGGCGAAAGCATCGCTCACACAAAACGGCATGGGTATAGCCACTCTGGCACCCATGCAAGCGATCTCAGCCGCGTTTAGCCACGCGTCGGGCGACTTCTCCGCCGTATTGGGTAACGTCGCCGAGAACATTATGAATGCTCAAAAATAACGGTACGTTAATTCGCGCAAAAGTATTTTGATCGCCTCTAGAATGCAGGGGGTGCTGGAATTTATATCTAATAAAAATGCCTTACAGTATCAAGTGTGGGGCTTTTTTTGGGCCCGAAGTTGTTGGTCTAAGTAGGAGGAAATTTTTCCCCCGATTTGACTCGTATAAGTCGTGGGATCAATTTAAACCGATTACGTTTTGTAAAAGGAAACTCAACTTCTAAAAATATTATCACGCCTTTGATGAAGCCCAAATCGCCCGCAAGAATCGCCGGCTGGTGAAAAGCGGCTACGAGGTAAACCAGGCGAAAGAGTAGTCTGACAGTGGCCGCCAACGTGGACCAGACCGTGCAAAACCTGTCCTACAAATTCATCTCAGCGAAAAACGAATCCGCCGGAATCGATGAGGCCGGTAGCTGCGCGAAGTAGCGGAATACATCGTTGAACCACATTATGAAGCGATCCGCGTGCTTACCGCTGCCGATGGGATACTGGCGCATCTTCCAGCGATTATTGATGCCGCGGTTTTCATAGACCCCCCCCGCATTATAGGCGCAGGCCACTTTGGGAGGATCATAGCGGGTAATAAACTGCTGCCGCTTGATGTAGGCCGTGCCGGCCCGGATAGAATTCTGCGGCTGTAGCAGCCAGGATCGATCAATGGCGGTATCACCCAGCGCCTCGCGCGCCGTGCTGATCAGGGTTTGCAACATGCCCGCCGATACCCGAGACGGTGTCTCCCGGTCGTTCACGTAGCCTGGCTCCTCGCGGGTGGCCGCCGGATTGCCACCGGACTCCGTGCAGAGGCAGGCGATAATCAGCTCCGCCGGCACCGAAAACTCCCGTGCCGCCTGCCGGATAGCGGGCCCGAACTGCTGCCACACCCTTGGAACGGTCTGCAGTGCGCCGGGAGTACCGTTCACTGCGCCCTCCACTTCGAGGCCTGATGCTGTTAAACGCCAGGGCACCGAACCGAACACGCTGTGCAGGCCCGTTAATGCCGCCGTTGCGTAGGTGCCGTCTGCCACTGGCGCAGGCGCCACCGGCGGCGTTGCCGCCGGAGCCGCGCCGTGCGCGCCATCGCGACTGGCCAGGTCAACCTGAAAGTAGTCGAATATCGGCCGAATCGGCGAGAAGATGCTGCGTTGGCTCGAACCGCCAATGTGCAGGCCGATTACCTGGCGCCGCTCGTTCAGAATCGCCGCACCGCTGTCACCTGGGTCGCCATAGGGCGAACACAGCACCTGTGCTCCGAACCGGTAGCGCCAGCGTGCCCCGCCCGGGCCAGAGTGCACCAATTCGGTATAGAAGTCGGTATCCATGATCACGCCACTATCGAGCTCTGACGTGCGGCCGTGCAAGAGCACAAAGCCGTCTTCATTAATCTGGTCGGTCCAACCACTCGGCTCGCCAATCATCGGCAACTCGCTGTACCAGTCAATGCCCGGTTTCAGTTCGGCCAGCGCAGCGTCCGCGATATTGGGGTAACCCACGGCGTCGTTGAATAATGGGAAGGAATACAGGTAGTGAGCCACGTTGTAATAATCGCTGGCGCCGCCATCGTCGGGCGCAGGATGCCGGATAGCTGTAGAGCGATCATCCGGATCCAGCGGGGCAAGCACGTGATGACAGCTCAACAGGTAACGCTCTGGCCCATTATCCCGCGGCTGCACGACCATACCCAGGGTGCCCGCCGAACGCGTTTTATGGGCGACGCTGGCGCCGGGATAGACCGGGCCGGCGTGCAATCGAAGCTGGCCGATCTCCTCAACATCGACAGGAATCTGCCCACCACCACTCAGGGCGGGTAGTTCCACCGGTGCCGGATCACGCAGCCGACTCTTGCTACGCTTGGACGCCACATACACCTTCAGGCAAGGCACGCCCGTATTTCGGTTAGCCGAGCGCTTATAGCCAATGCCCAGGCCCTGTATACCCTTGTAGCGCAGCCAAGTTCGGGATTGCTGTTGCAACTCTGCCGCCTGGGGTTGCAGCTTCTTCGATATCGTACTCGCTGCACCGCCCTGCGTGACCGCCCCCAATAGCTGAGCTATGGGGCGTTTGTCTCGCGCCTTCATTCTGGCGGCGCCAACACCGCGTCTATGTCTTCCTGGGCGACTGGATCGGTCTCGGGCTTGCGCTTGGGAGCATCGCCACTGGCGCGAAACGTTAGCAGCGCTTTGCGGGTGCTGGGGCCATAGAAACCGTCATTACACAAATTCGTTTTCTGGTCACCGTCAGGCAACTTGCCTTTCAACGTCACCTGCAGGATCAGCGTCTTGCCGGCGTCAGTGCACAGCCCTTCTTCAGCGGTGCTGAGCTTTACAGTCGAGGGAAAACGGCCTTTGCACTTATCTAGGGTCACTTCCCCCGGCATACCGCCAGCCTTGTTCGCTGTGCATTCGGCCTGCTCTGCACCGGGCGTGGTATCGCCACCTGAACCCTTGGCTTTTGCATCAACCACAACCTGAACCACGCCACTGTTACCAGAGGCATCGCTTACAGTTATCAAATACCGGCCCGCAGCGCCCGCTTTCGGCTTAACCTGCAGGCTCCTGCCAAAGGCAGGTACTTGTTTAATACCCAGGGCCGATTCATCCGCGGAGTACATGTAGCTGCCCGCACCGCCGGATATCTGCACGGAAAGCACATTAGCGTCTTCACTGCCAAAGGTAAGTTCCGCTGGATTTACCGAGATAGCTTGCTTCACGCCAGTTAAATCCACTCCGCACTCCTCGGCGGCTTCCTCAGGCAACTTTGGGGTGAGCATGCCGATATCGATTTCAACCCGCGCCAAGCTGTTCTGCAGCTCAGTAGCGGCGGTGCGAAGAGCGTCGGTTTTCGCGACTATCTCGGCGGAGGGTGCATCGTCTCTCGATTTAGCCGACTGCGCTTCAATAACCTCTTGCGTATCCTCCGGGGCCGGGCTGTAGCCGTAGCCACCAAAGTCTTCCAGCAAGCCGCCATACATGCCCAACATACTGCTAAGCGCTCCAGGCAGGGTGGCCAATGATTGCACTGTAGAGTTGAGGCCAAGGTTTACCGAGGCATTGATACTGTGAACGGAGGCTACCAGTGCATACGGCGCTTGCTTGTGTGTTTTAAGTAGCGCTGTTCCTGTTTTCACCGAGGTCTCTGCCCGCTCCAGCAACTCCCGGGTAGACTGCACGAGTAACAGAGCGCTCGCAGAACCTCCAACCTTACCTGCAGCATCAAGGTGCCCACTCAACTCACTCAATTTTCCGCGTGTGTTGTTCATATCAGCGCGCAGCTTCACCAGGTGGCTTTCAACGCCTGCTAAATCCCCCGCGGTCTTGAACGGCGTAGCCACATCCACCGCACACTGCAAGGCCTTGGCGCCCAGGCCATAGATTTGTGCGCGCTGAGGTTGAGAGAGCCATTGCGACATAGCAACCAAGGCGGCAGTGCCTAAGGCAAAGTCAGTAACCTTTGTTGTTGAGCCGTCGTTGATGGCGATGCCGGCAGTGTAGGCGGTAAGCGCAATCAGGCTCGCGCCGCCGAGGGAGCTCAGCATGGCTTGATCGCCCATCGCGCCGAAATAGGCCGATTCCACTGCGCGAGCACAATTCATGGCATCCTGCATATCGCCAGGATCAAGCGCGCAGGGATAGATCGTAGCAGCCGACTCACCCCGGGTGCGATCGGCCGCAATAGTTTCAACCATGCTGACATCCATCGGATCCACGTAGGGATCAAACAGGGAGCAGCTTGCAAGAAAACACACACAGAGCAGAACAAAACCGGCACATCGTGCAAGGCGAAAAATCGAATCCACAACAAACCCCCTTTTATTGTTGATAAGGCAGCATTCATGAAAAAACGATCCCGAATTTGTGAGCCGGTGCCGAATGCCCTTCAAACCAACATAGACCATATTTTGAGAATGCCGCAACTTCTATGCCACACAAGCGGCTCACAACAACAGGCTCACGAATAAATGGCCGAACTCATGCGTGAAGTTATATTCTATTCAACTAGTTCTTGAGCTTATCGATAAGAGGAAGGGCGTCGCGTGTCTATCGATACATATCTTCGCGAGACACTGAGAGAGAAGCTACTGGACGTGATGCTGTCTGCAGCTGTGTCTGTTGTTGTGAACGGCGCCTGAAACTATCTCGTTTCCATCCTGCCGGCCGATCTGGAACAGGGCAGCCACCGGCGTTTGATCGATTGGGGTGCTGTGCTACTCACCTCCCTGATCGTGCTATATATTTTCGTTACCAACACTTGGAAACGCTGGTGCCTGAGGAGGGACTCAATTGCGAGATGCGGACGCAATACACGAAGAATAAGCGATCTAACTCTCCGTTATATCCGGAAGCTAAATAGAGCTCTGCTTTGTTCCACGAGAATACGAACGATCAATCGATTGAATGCGTCAAGGAATTCACGGGATGTCACTCAGGCACGCCGAATTTATCATCGTACCTGTGCGAGCGGGTGATAAATGTGCGCGGATACAGCTAGGCATGTTTGCAACGGTGACAAGTATGTATGATGTGACTAAGAATGAGGGCACGTTTGCATTGATATTTTTACGCGAAGCGATCTGTCGCACAGCCCGCCTACTGAAGTTTTACGGTATTCAAAGGCCAGTCAGTCCGCCGGACGAGCGGGCCAAAGCCCTATGAGATTTACCCTCGAACCCAGCCGTTGGTACGCCATGGAGCTCTTTGGCGATGAGTTTGGTCGCGACGTACGGCAATGCAGCCTTATAGAAGTAGTGGCAGTGAATCCTTTTGGTGGGGGAAAGCGTCAAGTTGAGCTTCGGCTTAATGCCGCCAATTACGCGGCTGTGGTTAGAGAAAAAGCTTACGTTATCGAAACCTTTGAGCGCTCTAAGCACTATCTGCTGGGACGAATAAAAGGCGAGAATCGACAGATACTGCTGCATGGCCTCACCGAAAAGTGGCTAAGGCAACACTTCAAACTTGACCACGCGCAAGACTCACATCGAGTATCGATCGAAAGTTCTAAGGAAGAAGCAATTAGCTCGGTTACGTTCGATCATCACTCTGATGAAGATGACACTACTGGGTTTGTGCAGTTCCATTGGGATAGAGACGTACTGTCTGCTCATCGTTTGCCTGATGTTGGTTATCCAGTTCCACTGGCGTCCTTTCAGGACATAATTTCTGGGAGCGTTGAAGCTGATTTCGCACACTTACTGTACTGGCTGCAAATCTACACCTCAGAAGAGGAAGTTGATTGGCTCGCTTACTGTGAAGCGATGCGTCGCCTGACAGAACTTGTGACAACACAACCCGCACAAGAAATCATGACGGTACAGACCGACGACTGGTGGTTAGAGGTAGGACCAGTGGATCTCTCAAAAGGCATCGTTACTGTGCAGCGGCAAGAGAGGCTAGTCGCTGCGTTGCAGCCCCGGGAAGATGGGCGGCTTAGGGTCGCAGTTTATTCTCCATTGGACGGGAGAGCCATCGACTTGCTCGCAGGCATGGGAGTTCGCCCTAGCGACGATGGTAGCGTCTGTATGCGACGCAACAACTGGGAATATGCTCTTGATGGATCAGCAGGTATGGGGCAAGTGTACGCAAGCGAAGCAGGCAGGTGTTACCTCTCCTTGTGGGAGTTCGGATTAGGTGTGTCCAGTGACGGATCACTGATCGATGAATGGCATGTCCAGCGCAATCTACCCCCTATCAGCCAGAATTATGTTGTAAAACAAATGGGAGTCTACGCACTTCTGAAGCTAGCCTATGAATCATCTTGATTGAGACAGGCGCGGTTCTTGAGAATTTTAGGCTCTAGCTTTCATCATCAGCGATATTGACTCTATCTCAAACGGGGCCATACAAATTGCCCACAGCGACCTCTCGTTTAGAAAGTGTGACTTTCGTCGCGTCGTGGATTTTTCACGTGACAATGGAATGATCTAGCTATCCTCTTTGGCGAAAAATCGCATATAGCCTTGTTGCATTTTGAGAATATACGAATAATCGAGACTAGCGATGCTGCATGGAAGCTGCAATATGTCGATAACGTATGCCGAGTTAAAGGCCCGCCAACGAGCAGAACGTGATAACCACTCTGATGGTCTCGCTTTGCGTGTACATAGAGCTCTTAGTTGGCTAGACAGGGCAGAGCAGTGCAAAGATGTGGACGGTCGTACACTCTTCTTGTGGGTGGCACTAAACGCGGCCTATGCCAATGAGATCTCTGGTGGGGAAAGGCCCAATGAGAAGCAGGCGTTCACTAAGTTTCTTGAGAAGTTAGTGCAGCTGGATTCCGGTGATGTGCTGTATGAGCTTATCTGGTCTGAGTTCTCTAGTTCAATTCGAGCGTTATTGAATAACAAGTTTGTATTCGAGCCCTTCTGGGAGTATCAGCGCGGTAACATATCTGAGGAGCGATGGAAGACGAGCTTTGATTCGGCCAAAGTTGCGGCTAATCATGCACTTGCAGAGCACAGAACGGCTGACGCGCTTTCCATCGCCCTGTCCCGAATGTACACCCTACGTAACCAACTCGTCCACGGTGGCGCAACGTGGAATTCAAAGGTGAATCGTGAGCAACTGCGTGATTGCAGCGCCTTTCTGGGCAAGCTTGTACCTCATGTCATCAAGCTGATGCTGGATAACCCTAATACACTGTGGGGAGACGCCATATATCCCGTTGTTGAATCGTGACCTGCATGAAAACAGTACATGTACATGTATACAAGCTATACATGTGCGCGCGGCTAAGTACCATGAGCGCCTATCAGCCTTTCTAATAGGATTCACAGTATGACGCGTATAACCGTGACTATCGTTGCCCTGTGCTCTCTCTCTTTTCCCGCCGCTGCGGATAAGTATCTGGGTAACTACAGCGCAAATAAGTTCAACCCCAGCTCTACGTCCAACCCCTACGGTGCAGGTAGCCGCTACAACGCGAACAGTATTAACAACCCGTATGGCAGGTACGGGAGCCACTACAGCTCAAAGTCAGCCAACAACCCCTACGCTACCGATGCTCCCAAGCTTTATGACAATCAGGGTAACTACCGGGGTAAGTTAAGCAACAACCCCTATGATCCAGAGTCAGTGTCAAATCCTTATGGGCGTTACGGCAGCCGCTACTCACAAGATTCCATAAATAATCCCTATGGGGCTGGAAGCCGCTATCGCAACGACAGTCCGAACAACCCTTACGGTGAAGGGCTGGAAATTTCCGGAGACGATGACTAGGAATGTCGGTCAGTAATAAACCGTCGCTAATAACAAGCGAATTCATAGTGTATGCGCGTAACGAGTTCCGGTTGGACTGGGATGGGATTCATGGTGCTCCGCATTGGGCGCGCGTGCGACATAATGGGCTTTTGCTTGCTGAGCACACCGGTGCAAATCGGCGTGTAGTGGAATACTTCGCGTTCATTCACGACCTCGGTCGGCATAATGATGGCTATGACCCAGAGCATGGACATCGGGCGGTGGATATCGCGCGCCAGATCGCAGGCGATCTCATCGAAATCTCAGGAGAGGAGCTCGACCTATTGGTTGAGGCCTGTTCGGGACACAGCGACGGACACTTGACCGCCGATGTGACTGTAATGACATGTTGGGATGCAGACCGACTCGACCTGGGCAGAGTTGGAATTCGCCCTGACCCCGATCGTTTGTGTACTGCAGCGGCTCGTAAGAGCGGGGTGCTGAATGCTGCTTATGAGCGATCGCTACGTTAATGGCTCGATCGCCTATCTGACGATCTTACGTCAAGTCTCACTAGACACGTTGCAGTGAGTGGTGAGCCAGAATACACAAGGATGTACCGACCTATGACGCAACTGGCGACGACACACTTTCTTCTCGTGCCCGATAGCGGCGCAGCTAGGCGGCTTCGACGGATACTCGCCTCCGAAAAAGCCAGGGCAGGAGTGGTGGTAGGCGTTTGGTCTGAGCTGGTGGTAATGGCAATGGATAGCTATGCGCTGCAATCACCAGAAACCGACTGGAATGGCGCTCTCCATGGCGCCATGTCCAGTCTGTCAGGCGCATTCTGGCAGGAGAGTTACCAGAACTCCGCTGAAGAAACTGTGAGCGAGGTATCGCATGCTTATGTGCAGCTTCTCGAGGAAACTGACCCGCTGTCACCGTTCGGTCCGTTCAGCAGTGTCACTCTCCCAGGGCGTGCAGGTGCTCATCTCTCGGATCTGGCTCGTCTGCATGATGAACTAGGAGGCGCTTTACCTGAAAACCCTGCCCTCATTCAGCTCCTGCTGGGTATGGAGCCCACGGAGGGATTAAGGCGGTTGCATATCTATTCGGTCGATTCGCATCCCAGACTTTCTAACTGGCAACAAGCTCTTATAGCGCGTTTCACTCTTTTTCGTTCCACTTAATCCGCGAAAAACGCATGCCGAAGGCATGGGTTTTTCGCCGCGCGGCGGCGATGCATTTCCGGCACAGATTGAGGTCGATGTCTTTACGGTGGGAAACTGGCGATGGCTGCAGCAGGACCTTTGAGTCAGGGGGGGCGTCCGCTTACTTCTCAGCTACAGTAGTGATGGGCTCAGTTTGGGCCCCAGTTGGGCCCCAGCAGAGAGTGGGCAAAAAACGATCGATCTCGCGCGATCGAAAATCTGCGCTAAGCTTATGAATACTAAAGGGAAAACGGTTCGGTGAGGTGGTAGCTACGGGTGGACTTGAACCACCGACCCCAGCATTATGAATGCTGTGCTCTAACCAGCTGAGCTACGTAGCCACATAAAATCGAAGCAAGAGTGCCCCGAAATGAGGCGCGCATTTTGCTGAATCTGGTTCTTCAAGTCAATACTCGTCTGCGACGAGTTCGTCAACAGTGCAGCCCTTGGGGAATGCAGACTTAATGCGCCTACAGGTGGTTTTCTGCGGACAGTCCGAAAATCGAAACGCTCAATCGGAGCCGGAAGTCAGCCGGTGTATTCTACGCCGCATTATGCGCACAGAGAGGTAGACGAGGCCAAATACTACCGGCGCAGACACCCCCGTCAAAAAATTGCTGTCAAAGCCGGGAGGAAGATGGTCGAGTGCGTCAAATATGTACTTCAGTACGCCAACGGCGTAGTAGCTGATCGCGAAAATAGAAAATCCCTCCACCGCTTGTTGCAGGCGGAGCTGACGCTGTGCGCTATTCGCCAGCGATGCCAGTACGGCTTGATTCTGTCGGGATTGCTCAAAGTCGACCATTGCATTCAAGAGGCTGGCGGAACGGGCAACGCGTTCAGATAACTCATTAACGCGACGTTCGGCAGCGTCGCATGTAGCCATCGCTGGCGCCAGTGCTCTCATCAGAAAGTTCGTATAGCGCTGATGGCCTGCAACGATCTCTTCCCGCACCTCTTCGGTGCGACGCTCAACGACTCTTGCGTAGGCTCGTGCTCCAGAGAAGGCGGATGCGTGTTCCGCAGAGAGCTCTTCTACGCGCGTTGAAAGTTCGGTGATTCTATCGAGGGCTTGCTCGCGCGCCGTCAATGTTCCAGCAGTTTTCAGTCTGCGCATAACTGCACTCAACTGTGGTTCCAGTGTCAGTGCAGCGGACATAACTTGGCGTGCTGCCGGAAGAGCGCGTATGGCCAGCATTCGGTACCCCTCCATATCTAGCAGTCGTTGCACCAGTCTGCCGGCCTGTCGTGCAGTCATTCCCCGATCGAAAACGATTATGCGTATAAAACCGTTGGCATCTGATTTGAACGATGACCAAACGGTTGCGTCGCCGCCTGACATATCTCCACCGTAGAGTGACTCGGCCCCGAGTAGCGAGCGAGCCATTGAATAGCCATTAACGTCCTCGCCGCCCGGGGCGGAAAGAACCTCGACATGCACGCCTACGAAAATATCCGACATGATCTCCACGCGCTTGTCCCTATCAAGAAAATCGAGTGCAGTTTCACCAAAGGGCGGCTGGGCGTTGCCGGGTACAAGGATGGTATGCCCGGTGGCCTCGGTATGGCTTTCCCACTTAAGCTTGCAGTTGTTCGCATTGAGCACGTGGAAGCGACTTTCTCGAGACGGCGTGGGTTGGCCTGTTTCCTCGCAGAAATCGTGAATGCTCTGCCGGGCATCCCCATTTGAGCGGCCGTTCAGTAGTGATAACACATACGAACATCTGAACGGTGGTTGTAAGCCAACAGTAGGGCGCGCATGCCATTCGTTGAAAAGACTGTTGCGCTCAACTGGTGCCACTTCTTCATTCGCTATGGTCGTCTGTAATTGCTGGTCCACCCCGACTGCCTCCAAAATAGTCAGTGTTCTCTGAGAAGGTATTTCAAGTTGGCGCGTATGCGGGGCACCATGCGAGTCTCAGAGAGCGCTGTGTGAAGTGTAAGAATGGGAGAATGCTGAATGAAGCTGAACTAGAGCAAT
The DNA here is from genome assembly GCF_014652275.1 of Parahalioglobus pacificus. Taxonomy (GTDB): domain Bacteria; phylum Pseudomonadota; class Gammaproteobacteria; order Pseudomonadales; family Halieaceae; genus Parahalioglobus; species Parahalioglobus pacificus. The sequence continues at coordinate 153,857 of NZ_BMYM01000001.1, forward strand.
AACCCTGAAGGACTATTGGAGAGCGACGCACCGGCCTTTACTGCCTGTGCGCAGAACAGGTGCCGATAGGCGTTATACAAGCATCGGGAAAGCTGCGTTTGAAACCGATGAGAGCTAAATAACTACAGGTAGTGAAACGCGGCTGGTGGTGCATGCGGACCGCTCTGCGCTTGAATGATTGGGGTCACTATAGTCTGTGGGTAGGGCACAGCCGGCGCGGTTAGTCTCTGTCCCATAGTTGCCGCGACGGCACCGTTAGCCGCAGCACAGCGAACGGTAGGTTCTAACCTCAGGCTGGCCGACAGGCCTCTAGAATGGGCAACATCCAGGCCTTGTGCTCCGTAATTTCGTCGTTGCTCAGGCCCGTCAATTCGTAGGGTAATACCAGCCAGTCTTTGGTCTCGTGCAGATAGTAATCCGGCACTCTGTCGGTTTGGTTGCGTGCCGGCTTGAAGTAGGGTGCGGCTACGCGCACATCAGCTGGCATATTGCGCTTGGTTTTCGACCGGAGCCGGTTGAGTACGGCCTCGATACTGCGACCTGTGCTATAAACGTCGTCGACGATCAACAGCCGGTCATCACTATTGAGATTTTCGAACAGGTACTGCAAGCCATGCACACGGATGTTCTGGGGGCGGTCTATCCGCTTCAAGTAATCTTCCATACCTCGGTAGGAGGTGCGTATGGAAATGTGGTCAGTTTGTACGCCTAGATACTGCAGACACTCCTGCACGTAAATTCCCACCGTGGAGCCGCCGCGCCAAATCCCGACGATGAAATTTGGGCGGAAGCCGCTAGCGTAGACAGCCACCGCCAGTCTGAACGAATCGTTAAGCAGGGCTTCTTCCGTCACAAAGTGTTTGTTCTTGGGCGAGATGTCATTTCTCCACACAGGTGCATTTCAGAGCAGTATACTACTCCTCAAATAGCCCTCGACACTTATACGATGACTAACAAGGTCTACCTGTCAGCCCAGCAGTTACTGGAGGATTCCTTTACCTTGGGTGCCCAGGTTATTGCCAGCGGTTTCCGGCCCACATTTATGATTGCTATTTGGCGCGGCGGCACGCCGATGGGTATCGCCGTGCAGGAACTTCTGGCCTGTAATGGCATCGAGACGGATCACATTGCTATCCGAACCTCTTCCTACTCCGGCATCGATGGGCGCTCATCTGAGATAAGAATCCACGGGATGAATTACCTGGTCAAACACGTCACTCACGAGGATCGATTATTGATAGTTGATGATGTATTCGACACCGGCCACACGATCAGTGCTGTGATTGATCATCTTGCGGAAAAGGCGCGTCGTAACACGCCGGAGGACATACGGGTTGCTGTCCCCTATTACAAGCCCACTCGGAATCAGACCTCGCGCAGCCCCGACTACTATCTGCATGAAACCGAGGGCTGGTTGAAATACCCGCACTCCCTCGAGGGCCTCAGTCGCGATGAGATTCGCGTCAATCGGCCAGTCATTTACGACATTATTGCCCCGTATCTACCCCCGGAGTGAGGCCGCAGCCTTTGAGGATAATGTGTTTCACCGTTCTGGTGATGCGTGCGAAATCCTCTTCCGTATAGTCATCGCGCCCCAGTGCGGTTTTGACCTGTACGTCAAAATCGGCGTAGTGCTGGGTGGTAGCCCAGATCATAAACAGCAGGTTGAGCGGGTCGATGTCGTCCATCTTGCCCTGGGCGATCCACTGCTGGATGACATCCTGCTTGCGCTTAAGCCACGTGCTGTAATTTTCCTGTAGAAATGCCTTCAGCAGTGGCGCGCCGCGCAGAATCTCATTCGCAAAGATCTTGGAGGCATTGGGTTCATTGCGAGAGAAATCCAGCTTGGCACGAATGTATTCGCCCAGCGCCTGGGCGGGGTCATCCTCCGGTGTGATCTCGGGAAAGGAGCGATTCCACGCGTCCAGCACATTGGTTAGCAGGCGCTGGTAAAGCGCCTCTTTGGAGCTAAAGTAGTAGTGTACGTTGCTGCGGGGGACGCCGGCTTCCTGTGCTATGCGACTGATCGATGTGCCGCTGAACCCCACGCGCGCGAATTCTTGCTCGGCTGCCTGTAGGATCAGCGCCTCATTGTCGATTCGAATCTGCCCCACACGATACTGGTTTCTACTCACCGTGTAATTCCCCCGGCGCGCCGGCTGCCAGCCAGCGGGAGACTATGGCGCGCTCTTCGTCGGTCATGTTGGTTTTATTCATAAATGGCATATCAGGTGCATCGATAGTTCGGGCTTGTATCCGCTGGGCCCAACGCTGCATACCCTGAAGATCGTCGAGTATGACGCCACCCGGCGCGACTTGAAATACGTCATCAGTGGGTGTCGCAGAGTGGCAGGTGGCGCAGCGCTGCACGATGATAGCCTCCACTCGGGCGGCGTCGGGAACCGTTGCACTTGCCGTCGCCATTGGGCTCGGTCTGGGCATGATGGCCCAAGCGAGAGCGGCAGTTGCCAGTAACGATACAACGAGGATGATGGGCTTGTTGATCCCGCGATGGCGCAGGTTGAAATAGTGCCGCGCGAAGGCGGAGATGGCGATGATGGCCAGCAGAATAATCCAGTTGTACTTGTGTGCGTACGTCATTGGGTAGTGATTGCTGATCATGATGAACAGCAGCGGTAGCGTCAGATAATTATTGTGGGTGGAGCGAAGCTTCGCCTTCGCCCCCCAAGATGGGTCGGGCTCTGATCCAGATTCAATGGCCGCGACCAGGGCGCGCTGCGAGGGCATGATCACGCGGAATACGTTGCCCGCCATAATTGTCCCGATGATAGCCCCCATGTGGATATAAGCCCCGCGCCCGGAGAAGAGCTGTGTAAGGCCCCAGGAGAATGCCACGGCCAAAACGACCAGCGTGAGCCCCAGCAGATAGCCTTTGCCCGCCAGTGGCGTGGCGCATAGCAATTCATAAAGCAACCAGCCCGCCAGCAGCGACCCGAGACCGATGCCGATAGCCTGCAGTTGGGTCAGCTCTGCTACGCGGGTATCTATCAGGTAAGCGTCGGCGCCAACGTAGAATACGAGCACCAGCAACACCATACCGGTTAGCCAAGTGGAGTAGGCCTCCCACTTGAACCAATGCAGGGTCTCCGGCATTTTTTCTGGCGCCATCTGATACTTGGCGACCTCGTAGATGCCGCCACCGTGTATCGCCCAGAGGTCACCCTTTATCCCCTTGTCCACTTTCCAGCGAGGGGGCGCCTCCAGATGATTGTCCAGCCACACAAAATAGAACGAGGCGCCGATCCAGGCGATGCCTGTGATTACGTGCAACCAGCGGAAAATCAGCTGTAACCAGTCGAGAATGTATGCGTCCATCAGGCCATTGCCTCGTTTGTTTTGTCGCGGTGGTGTATCGCCTTACCGGCGGCATAGGTGGCCAGTACATTGCGATCGTCGCCCAGTGTTGCGAGGACAAATAGCTCCTCGAGCAGGGTATTACAGTGCCGGAAACGGAAGTCCAGAAAGGGGGTTGCCTGCTTGTCCAGAATCACAAAGTCTGCTTCCTTTCCTGGGAGGAAGTTGCCTATGAGATCGTCGCAATCGAGGCTGCGCGCGCCGCCAAGGGTGGCGAGATAGAACGCCTTGAAGGGCGTTAGCTCGTAGCCATTAAGCTGTTGTGTTTTGTAAGCATCAGCCATGTTTTGCAGCATCGAAAACGTATTGCCGCCGCCCACATCTGTGCCCATGCCCACACAGATGTTGTGTTCAACTGCGCGTTTGAGATTGAACAGGCCGCTGCCGAGAAACAAATTTGACGCGGCACAGAATGAAATATTGGAGTGGGTCTCCGCCAACCGCTTCCACTCGGCATCCTCCAGGTGCACGCAGTGGGCAAACACACTGCGCCTGCCCAGCAGTCCTGCCTGATCATAGGTGTCCAGATAGTGCTCGCACTGAGGGAAGAGCTCTTTGACCCAGGCGATCTCGTCGTGGTTTTCAGCGATGTGCGTCTGCATGTACACGTCGGGAAACTCCGCGAGCAATTGGCCAGCCCGTTTGAGTTGCTCTGGGCTGCTGGTGGGCGAGAAACGCGGCGTAACGGCATACCGCAACCTGCCGCGGTTGTGCCACTTCTCAATCAGCGCTCGGCTGTCGTCATAACCGCTATCTGGGGTATCGGTGAGCGCTTCCGGCGCGTTGCGATCCATCAGTACCTTACCCGCGATCATGCGCAGATTACGGCGCTCGCAGGCCGAAAAAAATGCGTCTACTGACTGCGGATGCACTGTGCCAAACACCATAGCGGTGGTCGTGCCACAGGCGGCCAGTTGGTCGAGAAAGCAGTTGGCGATGCCCAGGGCATAGTCGGCGTCTGCAAACTGTTCTTCCACCGGAAAAGTGTAGGTCTCCAGCCACTGCAGTAGCTGCTCACCATAGGCGGCGATCATTTCTGTCTGTGGGTAGTGGATATGAGTATCCACAAAACCCGGTGATATCAGTTTGCCGCAATGGTCCACTAGCGAGACATGCTCCGGGAGTTGCTTCGACAACTCTTTCCAGTGGCCTGCAGCTGCAATGTGGCCGTTCTCCACCAGCAGCAGACCATCCTCGATGTATTCGAAGCTGTCGGTCTCGCCGAGCTTATCCGGGTCGTCCAGGAAGTGTAGCAGTGAGGCGCGGTAGGCTTGCATGACGTATTAATGCTCCCCAAGGGCCAGCATGACGTGCGGCTCTAGGTTGATTTCATCGCAGTTATTACCGGGGCCGTCGCGGTCGGCCACCAGAAAGTCAGAGGTTCTTTCCATGGCCAGGCTGTAGTGATGCCAGGTACCGGCGTGGTAATTGACGCCTTGTGAGCCGCTGGCTAAGAACGCCCGCAGCCCCGCCGCGTCGAAATCCCCCGCCGGTGCCACCACGACCAGATAAGGCGCGCCACTCAGTGGCATGAAGGCTTGGCTCCCCCGTGGATGGCGCTCCATCACCTGCAACTGAAAAGGCAGTGATACCGGTTCGCTGCGGAAAATACTAAGAATAGCGCGGTCGTCCGGCCCTGACGTGGCGACCTCTGCAACGGCATGGTGACGGGTCGTGCGCCCGTAGTTGATCGCCAGTTGCGTGTTGTCGGGATGGACCTCGATCACATTGCCAAAAGGGGCAAAGGCCTCGCGGGTCAGTAAGCTTGGGGTCAGGGTGCGCATGCTAGCTCCCGCGATAAGTCGAGTAGCCGTAGGGAGAGAGTAGCAGCGGGATATGATAGTGCTGCCCATCGCCCTCTATATTGAAGATGACTTCTGCCCAAGGGTAGAAGTTCGCTTGCTTGCGGCTTGCGAAATACTCTCCGATCGCAAACACCATGCGATAGGTGCCGGCGGACAGTGGTGTGCCGTCGCTGCACAGATCGGCGATGCGACCATCGGCGTCGGTTGTGCCGCTGCCCATGGGGGCCCAGCTGTCGCCATCGCGTCGACACAGAGTGATAGCAACACCGTTTGCAGGCGCGCCGGTGGCGGTATCGAGTATGTGTGTGGTGATCTGGCTCATAACAGCGTTTCCAATCTCAACTGAAAGATTTTGCGCTGCTCCTCGGCGGCGTTGCGCATTTCTGTATCACGATCGTTGGGCAGGCGAGCCTGCAGTAGCTCCAGCATTTCCGCCGCGCTCTTGCCCGTGGCGAACACGATAAAAATAAAGCCGAACTTGTCATCATAGGCGCGGTTGCCTTCAGCCAGTGCCGCTAGAACTTCGTCGCTGGCGGTATCGACAGCCGACTGTTCTCCACCAGCGAGTGCCTTGGTATTCGCGTACTTAGCTTTCAGTGAATTCACATCGCCGATTTTTGGGTGGCCGTCAAAGGCTTCCAGATAGTCGATCTCTGCGAGGTCGCGCCAGGCTTTATCGGCGGCTGCGGCGAGGCCTTGTGCGTCTGCGAAGGGGCGCGCCTGCAGAAGCCGGCTGATCCACTTTTCACTGGTGCAACACTGTCTCAGTAGCTGGGCCGCCTCTTGCTGACTGGCCTGGTTCAATGTTGCGACGTTCATGCGCTGCCAACCCAGTGTGGCCGGCCAAAAATGCGCAGGCGGCTAATGCCACCGTCTGGAAAGATATTCAGGCGCACATGGGTGAAGCGCTGGTTACTGTCACACTGCAGCTGTCGGATGAAGGTATGTTCCCGGTGCGCCTCGAGGTCGCTGGGGCCAATCAGTGTCTGCCAGCTGGCGCCTGCGGCCAGGGCATCGTCCTCGGTGCAATCTGTTCCTTCCAGCGTGAAGTGATCGGGATAGTTGCCCTTGAAGTGAGCGGTGTCTATAACCACGCGACTGATATTTCCGGGGACACCGAGACGAACGATACACCAGTCGTGACCGGCGTCGCGACGCCGGCGCGTTTCCCAGCCGTCGCCCATGTTGATGCCCGCGTAGGGCATGAGCAGGTTGCTGGGTGAGCTGTAGAACATATCGCTGCACTGTTGCCCGCGCCCACCGGCCAGTACGCTGGCGAGGTCGATATCTTCGCCTGCTGCAAAGCGACTCGTATCTACCTGGATGTCGCCCCAGGCGCGCAGCCGCGCGATGCCGCCATCGGGGTACATCTTCAGGCGTAGGTGGGTACAGGCCTCCGAGCTGTCCAGGGCGAACAGGTTATCACTGTGCGCCTCGACCGGAGACTTTGCCAGCAGCGTGCGCCACTCGGTCGCAGGGTCTGGCTCCCCTTGGATGTAACAGCCATCGAGACCGGCGTATTCAGGAGCGTTGCCTCGAAAGTGTGTGGTCGCGATGTTGACCGCCCGCAGCATGCCGGGGGCGCCGAGGGCCAGGACACACCAGTCGTGGTCGAGACCGCTTGCCTCGCGCGAGCGTCGACGGAAGCTGCGCCTGGATTCCCAGCCGTCCATCCACTGGCCGGTTTCCACGAAATGTCCCTCGCGAAAGATCGGCTCCGCGTGTTTTACCAGATTGGCTGCGGGGGCAAACCACTCATCGGAGCAAGCCAATGCGCAACCGCCGAGGCGTTCGCTGAGCAGATCCGTATAGCGTTGGTTAAGTTGGTCTTTGTTCATGCGCTAGGGCTGCTTTGGTAGCGGGCGAACCCTGGCGTCGCTAACGATTTTGCCATCGCTGTAAATGTTCTGGCCACGCAGCAATTTGCGCTGGATAACGCCTTTGACGTGGCCACTGCGCAGGGTAAATACTGTCATTATTCGATCTCCTCTTGACGCTGTAGTGCTCGCAGTTGTGCCGGCGCAGGGGAGGGCCCCGGGCGGGCTTGTCCCAGCTGGTGGCGTAGCGACATAACTTCCCCGGCGACAGATACAGCAACTTCTACAGGCAATTTCCCGGGTACTTGCGACAGGCCGATAGGGCAGCGCACGGCCTGGTAGTCCTCGGCGCTGAATCCCTGATGCTCCAGGCGCATCTGGAAGCGCCGCCATTTTGTGGTGGATCCGATCAGACCGATGTAGGCGGCATCCCGACGCGTCAGCGCTTTTGTCAGGATCTCGTAATCATGCTGGTGGTTGTGGGTCATTATGATGTAACAGGTGTCCGGAGGCAGGTCTGCTACTGCATCGGCGGGAGGATCATAGTGCGCCACATTGCCGGTGGCTGACTCGCCCATGCCGGCGAACGCCTCGCGGCTGTCTATCCAGTGCAGGCGACAGGGTAGCTGGGCCAGCAAGGGTGCCAGTGCCTGGCCTACATGGCCGGCGCCGAACAGGGCGATGTTGAATGACTCGCCGTTAAACCGTTCGAACAGCAGGTGTGCGCTGCCGCCGCAGCACTGACCGAGTTTTGGTCCTAGGGGAAAATACTCCAGATGCCTGGCTTCGCCTGTATCGCGCAGCATCCGGGCCGCGCGCGCCGTGGCCTGTAGTTCGAGGTGGCCGCCACCGATGCTGCCATAGCTCGCCTCTTGCCCGATCACCATCTTGCTGCCATCTTCGCGCGGGGTAGATCCTGTCACCGACAGCACGGTAACGATAACGAAATCTTGGCCTTGCTGGCGCAGAGTGGCGACTGCGTCTGCCCAGTGAGTATGTGTTTGTAACTGGGTCACTGCCTTTCCCCCCTGGCCGCACGCACTTGGTCGCAGGCTGCAAGTATTCGCTCGGGGGTGGCTGGTGCGTCCAGCAGGGGCGCCGTTCTGTGCTCTCCGATCGATGCCACGGCATCGCGCAGTGCAGCCCATACCGATATACCCAGCATCAGCGGCGGTTCACCGACAGCCTTGGAGTGGAATATCGTCGCTTCGGTGTTCGGGCTGTCGGGCATCAACTCAACGTTGAATACGGGTGGTGTGTCGCCGATCGTTGGAATTTTGTAGCTCGCTGGATTGTTGGTGAGCAGGCGGCCCTGTTCGTTCCACACCAGCTCTTCTGTGGTCAACCAGCCCATGCCCTGAATAAACCCGCCTTCAATCTGGCCGATATCCAGTACCGGGTTTAGGGATTGGCCGACGTCTTGGCAGATATCGACTCGCAACACGCGGTTCTCGCCGGTCAGCGTGTCGATCAACACCTCAGAGCAGGCCGCGCCGTAGGCGTAATAGAAAAACGGCCGGCCGCTGGCATTGGCGCGATCGTAGTGAATTTTGGGCGTACGGTAGTAGCCGGTTGCGGATAGCGAGATGCGGCCAAGGTAAGCCTGCTGCACCAGCTCTGCAAACGTTATCCTCTGTGCACCGAGGCTGACGTGGTCGTTGGCAAACTGGATGGACTCGGCCGGGACAGCAAACTTCTCCGCGGCGAACTCGGTGAGCCGCTGGCGAATCTTGCGCGCTGCATCCCGGGCGGCCATGCCGTTCAGGTCGCTGCCGGACGAGGCGGCGGTGGGCGAGGTATTGGGCACTTTGTCCGTCCGGGTGGCGGTGCAGGTAATGCTCGACAGGTCTACCCCAAACTCTGAGGCCACTACCTGGGCTACCTTGGTATACAAGCCCTGCCCCATTTCAGTGCCGCCGTGGTTTAATTGTATGCTGCCGTCGGTGTATACGTGCAGCAGAGCGCCAGCCTGGTTCAGGTGCTGCACTGTGAATGAAATACCGAACTTGACCGGTGTCAGAGCAAGGCCCCGTTTGAGGATGGCGTTCTCGCTGTTGAAGGCTCGCACGGCTTCCCGCCGTTGACGATACTCACTGGTTTTTGTCAGTCGTGCTACCAAAGGTGCGATGATGTGTTGCTCGATGGTCTGGCCGTAGTGGGTAACGTTGCGACCGTCCGGTCCGTAAAAATTGCGCTGGCGAATATCCAGTGCGTCCTGTCCGGTGGCTTGGGCAATGTTTTCTATAATCTGCTCGATAGCCAGCATGCCCTGGGGGCCGCCGAAGCCGCGAAAAGCAGTGTTCGAGGCCGTATGGGTTTTCACCCGGTTGCCGATAATACGGGCGGCAGGCAGGAAGTAGCAGTTGTCGGCATGGAACATGGCGCGATCGACAATGGCATCAGAGAGATCGGGCGAATGGCCACAGTTGCCGCTGAGCTTGAGGTTCAGCCCCAGGATTCGGCCCTCATCGTCAAAGCCCACCTCGTAGTCGCTGTGGAACGGGTGTCGCTTACCTGTGGTGGTCATGTCGTCAGCTCGAGCCAGGCGCAACTTGACCGGTCGTCCCGTGCGCCGCGCCAGCAGCGCCGACAAGCATGCCCACTGGTTGGCATTGGTCTCTTTGCCGCCGAAAGCACCGCCCATGCGCCGCACGGTCACTGTGACGAGGCTCATTGGTAAACCCAGCACTTCCGCGACAAGCTTCTGCGTTTCTGCAGGGTGTTGAGTCGAGCTGTGGACCAGCATGCTACCGTCTTCACCGGGAATACTCAGCGCTATCTGCCCCTCCAGGTACATCTGTTCCTGCCCGCCGATCTTGAAGTGGCCACTCAAGCGGTTCGGTGCTGTCGCGATGGCAGTGTCGGCATCGCCACGCCGCTGCGTGTGTGTGGGTCGAACGAAGTGCTCCTGCGCCAGGGCTGACTCGAGGGTCAGGTCAGCCTGTTGTGCCTCGTACTTCACGTCGGCCAGGCGTGCAGCGCGGCGTGCGGCATCTTGGCTGGTGGCGGCCACTGCGAACAGTACCTGACCATGGAAATTGACTTTACCCTCGGCTAACAAATGGTCGCCAGGGAACACCGGCCCAATGTCTGTCAGTGCGGGCAGGTCCTTTGCGGTCACCACATCCATCACTCCGGGCGCAGTGCGCACGGCGTCGAGATTCATTTGTTTGAGCGTCGCATGCGCAATGCTGCTCAGCCCGACGTATCCGTACAGCATGCCTGCAGGTTCCGGTATGTCGTCCACGTACAGGGCATCGCCGCTCACGTGCTTGTGGGCGCTCTCATGGCGCGTTGCGCTCCCGGCTCGACCGCTGATCAAACTGTGTGCGGGGCGTGTGTCGGGCAGCTTACGCATGCGGTGACCCGGCCCTGTATTGGCTGACCCGGAGCTGGCGGCCATCACCTTGCTGGTGCACCAGCAGCAGGCGCTGCAAGAGGTTGCGTGCTACGCGCTGACGGTAGTCCGCGCTGGCGCGGAAGTCCTCTATCGGTGTGAAATCGCGGTCGAGGGCGTTCATAGCATCGGTGATAGCCGCCTGGCTCAATGGCCTGCCGCGCAATGCCGCCTCGGTCTGTGTCGCACGCTGGGGCACAGCAGCCATACCGCCGTAAGCAATGCCCACATCTTCGACAGTACCCGCGCGGTACCTTAGGCGAAAGGCGCCACAGACCGCTGAGATATCATCCTCAAGGCGTTTGCTGACCTTGTAGACCTGGAACCAGTCATCCGAATGGGGCAGTGGGATATGAATTGTGCGGATGAACTCGCCTGCGCCCAAGGCCGTTTGTCGGTACCCGGTGAAAAAGTCCGCCATAGCAACCTGACGCCGGCCAGTCTTGCTTTGCAACTCCACGCGGGCGTCCAGCGCAATCAACACCGGCGGGAAGTCACCAATGGGCGATGCGTTGCCTATGTTGCCGCCGAGCGTACCGCGATTGCGGATCTGCTGAGCGCCCAGTCGCCTGAGCAATTCATCGAGATCCGGCCAATGAGTACACAGTATCTCGGCGCAGTCCTCATAGGTGACGGCGGCGCCGATACTGAGCGTGTCTGCGGACTGCTCTACCTTCTGCAGTTCCGGGGCGCGAGCAGTCGAGATCAGAGTGCTGAACTGTTTCAGCTGTTGGGTAATCTCCAGTGCCAAGTCGGTGCCGCCGGCAATAAGCCTGGCTCCGGGGTTTGCGGCGAGCGCATCGGCCAAGGCCGATGCGCTACTCGGCGCGAGAAAGTTACGTCCGTCTGCTGCACAGCTTGGTGTGCTGGGCTCGGCCCGCAGCCCTTCAAGTGCTCGCAGGGTGGCGAGTGTACCCTTACTGAACGAGTCACTGGCATCGGGCTCATACATCTTTACAGCCGCGTCGACAATGGGACGATAGCCCGTGCAGCGGCAAAGGTTGCCGCCCAGTGCTGTTTCGATAGCGTGTGCATTGAAATGACGGTTCGACTTGCGATAAGCAAACATCGACATCACAAAGCCCGGGGTGCAAAAACCGCATTGGGAGGCGTGGCAGTCCACCATTGCCTGCTGTACCCGATGCAGTTGACCGTCGCGAGCCAGGCTTTCAACGGTAAGCAACTGGCAACCGTCCAATGTGGCCAGTAACGTGATACAGGCATTGATGGCGAGATAGCTCAGTGCGTCACCTTGGGGATACGTAACGACCACTGTGCAGGCGCCACAGTCGCCTGATGCGCAGCCTTCTTTTGTACCAGTAAGGCCAAGGTTCTCGCGCAGGTAGTCGAGCACCGTAGTATTGGGGTCCAGTTGTTCGAGGCGGTGTTCTGTCCCGTCGAGAAGGAATGAGATCACGGCAGGTTGGCCACTTGAAAAGTTAACAGTAGTGGTAGGAAATATAGCAAACCTTCTGTCCGTCGGCCACAAAGGAGTTGATCTTCGTGTCCAGTAGGCCAAAATCTGGCATGTAAATTGCTACGGCACTACTGTAATATTCTTAACAGCGGTGTTAAGAATTGGTTTTGCACGATTATAAGGCAAGAAAAGAGTGCGCCCTCCTATTTTTGCCCTGATTTGGTGCGCGCCCTTCGTGAACAACTCACGGCCTCCGTGCGCGACTTGGGCATAATTTTGAGTTATACACACGTTTTCTAATGAACGAGGAACTACGATGAAACAAGCAAGCCCGTCCCTGCGACCGCTGGCCCTCGCTGTTGCGGTGGCCGCCGCACCTCTGGTGTCAACATATACTATGGCTCAGGACGCCAAACCCGTTTTCGAGGAAGTTCTCGTCACCGCTGAGAAGCGGTCGGAAAGCCTTCAGGATTTGTCCCAAGCGGTTACCGCCTTCAGCTCTGAAGACCTGGACCAGCGCGATCTCACGACGTTTGTCGACCTCAGCGCAGTCGCTCCCGGGGTTAATATTGCAAAGAACGAGGGCTTCAAGACGGTCATCACCATTCGCGGTGTCGGAAATGAGGCCAACCAGAATGCGATTGCCAACCCGTCAGTGTCCTATCACCTTGATGGCATCTATGTGGCTTCGCCTTTCGCGCTGCAGACAGATTTTCTCGACCTTGAGCGCATCGAGGTACTGCGAGGGCCTCAAGGTACACTGTTTGGTCAGAACTCGACCGGTGGTGCTATTAATGTGATTTCTATCGCACCAACCACGGATGAGATCTACGGCACCGCTGATCTGACGTTGGGTAACTATGACCTTGTGCGTGCTCGCGGCGCGATCAACCTTCCACTCGGTGACACCGTAGCAATGCGGGCTTCCGTGGCCAGCAACAAACACGAAGGCTTCACCGACAATATCGTGTTAGATCAAGACTTGGACGACGCTGATAGTGTGTCTGCACGTCTGCGTGTTTTATGGGAGCCAAGCAGCAACTTCCGAGCCAACCTAACCGGGCAGTATTTCAAAGAGGATGCAAATGGTGCAGCGCAGAAGGGTATTCTGGATCCTACGCCCGACGCTCGCGAACTGGCTCAGGACTCGCTTTCTTCGTACGAACTGGAGTCGCAACTCTACTCACTGGTGCTCGAATGGGACTTGGACGCAGTCACGGTGAAGTCTCTCAGCAGCTACCAGGACGACGATATTGCTATCCTACGCGACAATGACCGCAATGATCTGGCGACCCTGCCGCCCTTTACTCTGCTGCCAAGCTATTTTGCACCGGAAGAGAACCGTCAAAAGACGGTCACCCAAGAATTCAATCTGATTTCTGCAGAACCTGCCTTCGGTAAGCTCGACTGGACCGCCGGCGTCTTCTACTTGGATACCGAGGTTGATATCACCATTCGTGAGTTGTTGGACTTTGGCTTTGACGGCACCTTTGACCCGTTCACAGTCGAAGAGGTTGTGTCCTTCGCGCCGACCGACACCGGTTTCATTTCAGACTCCAAGCCGGAACGTGACTCTGTCTCCGTATATGGTCAAGGCACCTGGAACTTCAATGACGACTGGCGTCTTGTAGTCGGTGCCCGTTATACCGAGGATGAGGTTAACTCTGAGGTCACCAACTTTTTCGGCCGCGCCGGTACTGACATCCTTGAAATTGAAAGCGAGAAGTGGACCGGGCGCGTTGTGGTAGAGCACGACTTTGGCGACGCGACGATGGGCTATGTTTCTTACACGCGTGGATTCAAGCCTGGCGGCAGTAACCTGACTTATGGTCGCGAAGAAGAGATCGCGCAGATTTTGGTATTGCCGGTTTTCGAAGAAGAGGTTGTGGACGCGTATGAAGTGGGTTTGAAGACAGACCTGCTGGACGGCCGTGTACGCGTTAACACAGCTGCTTTTTATTACGACTATGACAACCTGCAGTACCAAGCGACCGATCCCGAGGTCTTCGAGGGTGGCGTAGGCAATATCCCAGAGTCTGAGATCTACGGTGCCGAATTGGAGTTTGCTTCGTTCATCACGGACAACCTGATCTTCGACGCTCGCATGGCCTGGCTGGAGACCGAAATTACCTCCTCGCACCTGGCACTTGATAACGTCGACTCGGAGGCCGCGACCAACGCGTTGCTGGCGGATGGCTTCAATCTCTTCAGCCCGGAAATCCAAATGGCTCGAGCGGGGAAGATTACCGACGTGCGTGGTAACGAATTGGCGAAGACGCCTGGCTTCACCGCCAACCTTGCACTGACCTATGACACGGCGCTGGGAGACTGGGGTGAACTCCTCGGCACCCTGAGTTACACCTACCGTGGTGACTTTAGCCACCGTATATTCAACAACCCCACCACCGATCAGGTAGACAGCTACGACATTATCGATCTAGCGGTTCGTTTGTCGCCGAACGATGCGCCCTGGCGTGTTGAGCTGATCGGCAAGAACTTAACCGATGAGGACGGTATTAACGCTCGCTTTACCGACGTGTTCGGTGTGGGCGCGACCGGTGACGAGTTGATTTCACCGCGTCAGTACATGGTGCGAGTGGGTGTCGATTTTTAGGACGACAGTCGCACGGTTCGAAAAGCCCGGCCATATGTGCCGGGCTTTTTTTTGCCGCTGCCTGGCCAAACAGGTTACTCGGTACACACGTTAACGAAACGCGGTTACAGGAAGATAAATCGGCCCAGGAACACAGTTACCATGAACCACGCGCCAAAGCCGATATCCTCACCGCGGCCTGCCACCAGTTTGATCACGGCGTAGCTTATAAAGCCCACTGCTATACCGTTTGCAATAGAAAAGCTCAGCGGCATCATAATGATGGTGAGCAAGGCGGGAATGACCTCGGTGTCGTCCTCCCAGTTCAGTTCCCGCATGCCAGTCAACATTAGCAACGCCACGTAAATAAGTGCACCGGCCGTCGCAAATGCCGGAACCATGCCTGCCAATGGCGCGAAGAAAATAGCGACGAGAAAAAGGGTGCCCACGGTGATTGCGGTCAGACCGGTGCGACCTCCTGCGGCAACCCCTGCGGCGCTCTCCACATAACTGGTAACCGGCGCGCAGCCTAGGAAGGCGCCGGCCACGCTGGCGCTACTGTCGGCTTTGAGTGCACGGTCTACGTTGTGGATATTGCCCCCGTCGTCTATCAGCCGTGCCCTCGTGGCCACGCCCATCAGGGTGCCTGCTGTGTCAAATAAGTTGACGAACAGGATCGCGATGATCACGCTGATCATGCCCACTTCAAATGCGCCGGCGATATCAAGCTCGAACAGCACCGGGGCAATACTCGGTGGGGCAGATACCAGGCCGTTGTACTCAATCTCGCCCACGAATAGGCCTGCGAGAGTGGTCAGTAGTACGCCCAGCATGATCGCGCCATGTACCTGGCGCACCGCCAGAGCCGCGATTAGCAGAAAGCCCAGCGCTGCCAGCAGGGTGGCTGGTTGGGTCAGGTCACCGAGGGCGAGGTAAGTGGCGGGGTGAGCAACGATCAGGCCGCCGCTTTTCAGGCCGATAAAGCCGATAAACAGCCCCACGCCGCAGCCCATGGCGATGCGCATATTCATGGGAATACTATTGAGCATCCAGGCACGTAGTCTGGTGACACTCATGATCACGAACAGAACTCCTGCGAGGAACACAGCGCCCAGTGCAACCTGCCAGCTATAGCCCATTTCGCCGACCACGGTGTAGGTAAAAAAGGCGTTCAGACCCATGCCCGGTGCAAGACCTACCGGCCAATTAGCGTAAAGGCCCATTGAGAAACAGGCCAGGGCAGCTGCAAGGCACGTCGCAACGAAGCTGGCGCCCTGGTCCATGCCTGCGGCAGCCATCAGCTGCGGATTGACGAAGATGATATAGGCCATCGTGATGAAGGTAGTGGCACCGGCGAGGAGTTCAGTCGAAACCCGCGTGCTATGCGCTTGGAGCTTGAAAATGCGCTCAAGTGAAGAGGTGATCAAGTGCCTATCTCCAGAATAGTTAATTGCGCTGTCACGCACTGTGACGAGCGGTAAGTCGCTTTGCCTGCTCGCGCTGACGTGCGGCGAGCGCATTCAGGTCGATCCCGACAATCTCCCCGTCGGTAACGCGCCATTGTCCGCCGACCAGCACGCGATCCGCGCGCTGGGCGTTGCACAGGAGCAGTGCCGCGAGCGGATCGTGACTGCCGGCGAAGGCCAGATCGTTTAGCTTGTAGAATGCAAGATCGGCCTGCATGCCGGGGGCAAGCTGGCCAATGTCTGATCGCCCGAGCACGGCGGCTGATCCGGAGGTAGCCCAGCGCAGCGCATCGAGGTGGGTTACAGCGGCTGCGCCATACCGCAGCCGCTGTAAATACAGTGCCAAGCGCGTTTCGACGATCATATTGCTCGCATCGTTGGACGCCGAGCCATCCACTGCCAAGCCTATTTTTGCCCCGGCAGCTTCGAGCTCCTGGGTGCGGCATATGCCGGAGGCCAGCATCATATTGGACCCGGGGCAGTGGCTGATGCCGACGCCTGCTGCACCCAGACGCCTTACTTCCTCATCGTCGAAATGAATGCCATGGGCCAGCCAGGTGCTGTCTCGCAACCAGCCCACACGCTCGAGATAGTCTACGGTACGGCAGCCAAAATGCTCGCGGCAGAACATCTCTTCGTCGAGCGTTTCAGCAAGATGTGTATGCAGGCGCACGCCGTGACGGTTGGCGAGCTCTGCGCTATCGCGCATCAGCGATTCGGTAACTGAGAAGGGCGAGCAGGGTGCAAGGGCAAGCTGCACAAAGCTGCCTTCACCACCGTCGTGGTAGCATCCGATGACGCGCTCGGAATCTTTCAGTATGGTCTCTTCTCGCTGTACGGTAGTCCTCGGTGGTAGGCCACCGTCGTCTTCTCCCAGCGACATGGATCCCCGCGTCAGCGTGACTCGACTACCCACGACCTCCCGGGCAGCAACCTGGACGTCGATTGCGTTCTCTAGCCCCTCGGGGAAGAGATAGTGGTGGTCAGCTGCCGTAGTGCAGCCGCTGAGCAGCAATTCTGCCAACGCTACCTGCGTTGCGGTATGCAGCATTTCCTCGTCGAGGCAGGCCCATACTGGGTAAAGGCTCTTCAGCCAGTCGAAGAGCTCTTTGTTCAGTGCGGCGGGTAGCGCGCGGGTCAAGGTTTGGTAAAAATGATGGTGCGTATTGACCAGCCCCGGGAGCACGACGTGGGAACTCGCATCAAAGGCATTGTCTACTGGCTCTCCCGGTGTTTCCCCAGCCGCGAGTATCGCTTCGATTTTCGTGCCGCAGATGACTAGCCCACCGCTGGCGTCAAGACTATTCGCTGTGAATATAGCCATGGGGTTCTTAATCCACGTACGTAGCTCATGACGCACTTGATGCCTCCTGCTCTGGAGAGCTGCGGGGTATAAGAAGTTCGAGAAAAATCGCAAGAAAAGTGGTGCTGGATACGGGGAAACCGAGCAGCATGGCGAGCGTGGGCGACAGGTTGGGCAGCAAGGCTGGAGCCTGGGCGGCGAGGAGGCCACCCGCCATGGCGAGCGAGCAGATCAGCCAGGTGCGCTTGCCGGGCTCTGCGTTGAGGATGATCTGCAGCCCCGACCACGCAACAAGAGCAAACATCAGTCCCGTAGCGCCGTACAGGACACCCTTTGGCAGTGCCATGAACAGGCTGCCCAGTACCGGGAAAAAGCCGAGTAAAACGAGCATCCCGGCTAGCCAGGCGCCTACGTGGCGGCTGGCCACTCCGGTTAGGCGTATCACGCCATTATTCTGACTGAAGGTGGTGTTGGGAAATGTGCAGAAAACGGCTGCCAATAGGGAGTTAAAGCCGTCGCCCAACACGCCATTACGGATGCGGCGCCAGTACGAGTTCCCTGCCACCGGCAAGCGAGACAGGTTTGAGGTGGCGGTCAAGTCGCCAACGGACTCAGCTGCGGTCACCAGGTAGATAGGCACCAGCGACAGGAATACGCCCCAGTGGAACGCGGGGGGGTAAAGGAATGGCACTGGGTAAAATACATCCGATGATCTATCGCCGACAGGTAGGATGAGCTGTCCTGCCACTGCTGCAGCGACACAGCCCAGCCCGAGCCCAATAGCAATGGAAGAGAGGCGCCACCAGGGTGAACGACGCGTGCTCAACAGTGTGATCACCGAAATAACCCCTAGTGCGGAAGCGGCTATCTGCCAAGCGGCTTGCCCCGCCTCGGCGAGACGCTGGTACTCACTGAGTAGATTGTTGATCGTCACCATCACCAGTGACAGACCCAGCATGATCACGGCGGTGCCGGTAACGGTTGTGGTGACAACACGCTGCAGGAAGGTCAGGCAATGGCTTAGCAGCATCAGCATGAGCGCTCCCACCAAAGTGCAGCCGAATATGACGCCCAGAATTTCATCCTGAGTATGCGTGTCAGCAAGGGTCTGCGAAATAAATATGAGCGGACCGACAAAGGTGAAGCTGGTGCCTTGTACCGATAGCAGTCCAGAGCCGATGCGGCCCAGGGTATGTACCTGCACCCAGGTTGCCACGCCGGAAATGATCAGAGCGCTGCTAATCATGTAGCTGGTAGTGGCAGCATCAAGTCCCATTCCAAGGCAAATCAACAAGGGAGCGGTGGCAATGCTAGCGAAAATCGCCAGCAAGTGTTGTGCTGCAGCTAGGAACTTTGCCGGCAGAGGCGGATCTTCGTCCAGCCCATAAAGCAGCGCTTTGTTACCGGGCGCCGGTGACCGAAAGTGTGAAGGCATAAGATGTGGGATGCTAGAGTTTGACGTGAATCACCATCGCATACGGCGTAGGCTCAGGGAAATACAGAGACCGGCTTAGCCATCATCTCTATGCTCAAGCTCGGCAGAGTCCGCGTGGCGAGCTGCGCTAGGGGATACCAGGCGGTCTCCAGACTCCGCATTTGCCGTAAGTGGCAGCTAGAGGGTCTTTCTAGATTTGCCTAGACGCATCACACCCGCCAAAACTGCTATCGCGGCAAGCACAACGAGGCCATGATCGGGAGCAGTAGCAAAGTGCAGCATTTCCAAAAGCACGCCTGCTGCCTCAGGGGAGGCTCCGTGCTCGGAGTGGGCCAGTGCGGAGCCGGTCATTGCCAGATTGGGCAGCGCAATCGTCGCGAATATAAAATTTTTCATGGGTTTTCTCCTCTTGATTATCATAGGCTCGTCACAACGTGCGTGATGAGTAGCTCGGGTCCGACTCATCTACCAGGTGTGCCGGCGTCATTTTTTCCAAGGCCGGTTCTATACCTGCCTTCGGTTGTAACATGCCGTGCTTAACAATAAAGCGCACTATCTCCGCAATGCCCTTGCCGGTTTCTACATTGGCCAGGACGAACGGCTTGTCACCGCGCATCTTTCGGGTATCGCGATCCAGCACTGCCAGGGACGCCCCTACATGCTCGGCGATATCGACTTTGTTGATGATCAGCATGTCAGACTTGGTGATGCCGGGCCCGCCCTTGCGTGGGATCTTGTCGCCTGCGCACACATCGATCACATAAAGCGTGAGATCTGACAGTTCCGGGCTGAACGTCGCCGACAGGTTGTCGCCACCACTTTCCACCAGTACCAGCTCCAGTCCCGGGTGTCGATCCTGCAGCTGCTGCACGGCAGCAAGGTTCATCGACGCGTCTTCGCGGATAGCCGTATGCGGGCAGCCGCCGGTCTCCACACCGAGTATACGATCCTCCTCCAGCGCCTCATTGCGTAGCAGGAACTGCGCGTCTTCCTTGGTGTAGATGTCGTTGGTCACCACTGCAATATTATAGTGCTCCCGCATGGTGTGGCAGATTTGTTGCAGCAGCGCAGTTTTGCCGGAGCCTACCGGTCCACCCACGCCTACTCGTAATACCTGTTGATTCATAGCAGCATTTCTTTTCAATTGATTGGGTTTCAGGAGCGGAATAAACGCGAATACTGGCACTCATGCAGACTAGATGCTATCGCCATGCCTACCAGACCGGAGCCGATCTGGTCGTCTCTGAGCGCTGCTGATCCCTGCACTGCAGCCTCAATGACTGGCAACATCGCCTGCAGAATGCGCTGTCCGTCGGTCTGCCCCATGGGCATTGCCTTGCTCGCAGACGCCACCTGATTTTCACACCAGCTCCAGGTAAACCCGAGCAGCGCTTGCTCGATTGGGATATACCCAAGTATCGACGCCAAAGCGTGCATGCTCACGACCGTGGGTGTCGGACAGAGCGACAACTCGGCCTGACGCCCCCTGTCCTGACCCAAGTGCCATTGAGCGAATGCTGAGCCTACCTGCACATCTTCATCGTATAGCTCGCGGCTCTCGCGAAAGGCCAGCAGTGTCTGGTTCCAGTGCTGCAGCTCGCTCTCACTGCGGTTCTGCCAAGCATGGTACATGCGCCGATAGATCGGCATGTCCAGCTGCCCTAGACCCGTTTTAAGGTTGCATTCAATCCACGACTGCACCTCGGTGGCATTGCTGCACCAGCCGCAGTCGAGTGCATATTCGAGGCCCTGGGAGTAGGCGAACGCGCCTATCGGCAGTCCCGGGCTGGAAAGATGCAGCAGTGCCAGCAGGCTTTGGCGATCTCTCCTCATGTCAGTCGCCGTCGTGGCCATGATGGTGTCCCGTGCTTTGGCCGTGGCGGTGCTCGTGATCGTCTGTGTGTGAATGACTGTGGCCTTTGGCATAGGCTCCGGACTCCGGTTCAAAGACGGCCGGCGTGTGTACCACTTCAATCCCCAGGCCCCTGAGCATGTCATCCAGCACATAGTCCTTTTGGTAGCGTAAAAAACCCGTGCCGATCTGTAGCGAAACGTGCCGATTGCCCAAGTGATAGCAGGCGCGAGCAAACAGGGTAGGGTCGCTGACGTTGGCCGTAGACACGGCTTCATCGGCAGCATTAACCTGCAGCCATTCGTCGTTGTCGTTGGTCAGCCAGGTGCCGTGGCGCAACACCTGGCCGCGCGTTATCTGAATCCCAGCTGTCTTGCCGCTTCTGCAGGTCAATATCAAGCGGCCCCGCTTGCGATCGTCGTAGCTGAGATCAACGCTTTCGAACGCCGTAATTCCTGCGGCCAGCTGATTCTCAATCCGGGTGAATATTTTCATACTCAGAACAGGTAATAGCGTTGTGCCATGGGTAATTCGGTGGCAGGTTCGCAGCTGAGCTGCTGACCATCAGCTTTAACAACATAGGTCTGTGGGTCCACCTCCATTGCCGGTTGATAGTCGTTGAGCTTCATGTCTTGCTTACGAATGCCGCGGGTGTTCTTGACAGGTGCCAGGGTTTTTCGCAGTGACAAGTGTTCAAGGCTGCCGCTATCGAGTGCAGCCTGTGAGACAAAACTGATACTGGTGGCCTTCACGGCCTCACCCATGGCACCAAACATCCTTCGGTAGTGCACCGGCTGCGGTGTGGGAATAGAGGCATTTGGGTCGCCCATTGGTGCTGCTGCGATCATGCCACCTTTGATGATCATAGAGGGCTTGGTGCCGAAAAACATTGGCTTCCAAAGTACGATATCAGCAAGTTTGCCAACTTCGATAGAACCAACTTCATGGGCGATGCCCATGGTGATAGCGGGATTGATGGCGTACTTGGCAAGGTAGCGGCGCGCGCGAAAATTGTCGTGTCCCTCCTGATCTTCGGGCAGGGGGCCTCGCTGTGCTTTCATCTTATGGGCTGTCTGCCAGGTGCGGGTGACTACTTCGCCGACGCGTCCCATAGCCTGGGAGTCAGACGCGATCATGCTGAATGCTCCCAGATCATGCAGTATATCTTCGGCAGCAATGGTCTCGCGGCGAATCCGGGAATCTGCAAATGCGACGTCCTCTGGAATATTGGGGTCTAGGTGGTGGCAAACCATCAACATGTCCAAGTGTTCATCGACCGTGTTGATGGTATAGGGCCGAGTTGGATTGGTTGAAGAGGGGAGTACGTTTGCCTCGCCGCAGGCCTTGATGATATCCGGTGCGTGGCCGCCGCCAGCACCCTCGGTGTGATAAGTGTGAATCACCCGGCCTTTGAGGGCTGCGAGGGTGTCTTCGACAAAACCGGATTCATTCAGCGTATCGGTATGAATCGCAACCTGAACGTCGTACCGCTCCGCTACGGACAGGCAGTTGTCGATCGATGCCGGAGTTGTGCCCCAGTCCTCGTGCAGTTTCAGGCCAATGGCGCCCGCCTCAATCTGTTCGCTCAAGGCCTCAGGCAGGCTGGCGTTGCCCTTGCCGAGAAAGCCGATGTTCATGGGCAGACCTTCCACCGCCTGAAGCATTTTGCCGATATGCCAGGGTCCGGGGGTGCAGGTGGTGGCATTGGTGCCTGTGGCGGGGCCGGTGCCGCCGCCCAGCATGGTGGTGACGCCGCTCATCAGCGCTTCTTCCACCTGCTGCGGGCAGATAAAGTGTATATGGGCATCGACACAACCCGGCGTTACGATCTGACCCTCGCCTGCAATCACTTCCGTGCCGGGTCCTATCTGAATGGTAACGCCCTCTTGGGTGTCCGGATTGCCGGCTTTGCCGATGGCCTGGACCCGGCCGTCCTTAATGCCGATGTCTGCTTTGACCACACCCCAGTAGTCGAGGATAAGAGCGTTGGTGATTACCGTATCGGGCACTTGGTCGGCGATCGCCTGGCTTTGGCCCATGCCGTCGCGGATTACCTTGCCTCCACCAAATTTCACCTCATCGCCGTAGATGGTGTAGTCCGTCTCGGGCGAGATAAAGAGCCCACTGTCGCCCAGGCGAACCTTGTCGCCCACTGTGGGTCCGTACATGTCGGCATAGGCCTTTCTGTCTATACTGGCCATATTACAGGTCTCCCATTACGTCGCCGCGAAAGCCAAATACTCTGCGTTTACCGGCGAATTCGACCAGTTCCACTGCCCTGGTCTGTCCCGGTTCAAACCGCACTGCGGTGCCCGCAGGGATATTCAGACGAAAGCCGCGGGTTGCGGTGCGATCGAACTGCAGCGCCGGATTGGTTTCAAAAAAGTGGTAGTGGCTGCCAATCTGGATCGGGCGATCGCCAGTGTTGGCGACTTCCACCGTGATGCGATTGCGCCCTGCGTTTATTTCGATACTGCCTTCGGCACTGATTACTTCACCGGGAATCACGTGTATCTCCTATTGTCGTTATCTTGTGGCTGCATTCAGGCAATCGGGTTGTGCACGGTGACCAGTTTCGTGCCATCGGGGAATGTGGCTTCTACCTGTACCTCGTGAATCATCTCCGGGATACCCACCATCACATCATCGCGAGTTAGCACGTTTCGGCCAGAGTTCATCAGCTCGGACACCGTGCGGCCATCGCGGGCGCCCTCCAGAATGAAGGCGCTGATCATAGCAATACTCTCCGGGTAGTTAAGCTTTACCCCGCGATCTTTGCGCTTTTGCGCCAGGTCTGCCGCCACGTGCAGCAGCAGCTTGTCCTTTTCTCTAGGCGAGAGTTCCATAAGGGATTCCCATATCGGTCTGTGTTACTTGTTCTAGTCAAGCTCAGTAAGCCGCCGGACGAGATGAACGATACACCTACGTCTACGTGCGCCAAATACGTGGTACGCAGGCGGGCCGCTGGACTATCGCCGGACGCAACTGTGTCCAGAGCTCCTGAAAACGGTCCCGGGCCCACTCGGCTTTGTCGGTCAGAAGGCGGGCGACAAAGACGCCAGGTTTTTGTGTGACCGCCACCAACCCCCGCGGGTTTCCGGCGGCCTCTCCAGCATTAATCCGCTCCTGCCATGCGTGTATCTGTGCTGTTAGCTCACGGTTACCCAAAACGTCTTCGGTCACTACGAACGCACCGGTCACTCTTTGATCGGCCAACCCTGCTCGGTTCGCCAGCATTGCATCATCGGCCGAGAAATTGATCTGATCAATGAATAACGGTGAGCCGTCACGTGTGATCTCAAGGCGCTGTCTCAGGCTACCGCTGCGGAAAGGTTTCTCACCTTCTGGACGACCAAGGCATATGATTTCCCAGCCGCTGTAAATTGCGGTGCCGTAAAGGGCAATTCGACTACATAGCTCTCCCGTCGCGCCATCAAACAGGATATTTTCTTGGGGTAGCCACTCTAGTACCCCGCCATCGGCAATTGTGGCTGACACCGTTTGGCCTTGGCTCATGTCGGTTATGTTGCGATAAAGTTTTCCGGCGGATGGTGTGGTCACGAGTACTTTTGCACTCGACTGTACTTCGAGTTCTATGTTCAGATGATCGCCGCCTACTAGTCCCCCCGGCGGATGCAGCAGGTAGATGTGAGCAAGGTCGGCTCCTTCGGGAAAGAATGGGCGCTGAACGCGCAGTGGACCGAAATGTGAAGTGGCCCCCAGTCGAGTTGCCGTTGCTTGGCCCTCCAGATCATGCGCTGTAAAACAGGCGGTAAACTCTGCCAGCCAGCGGCGCTGGGACTTTTTGAGGAAAGGTATTGAAGTCATCTGACCCAACGTTGCTCACTGCGCTACGCACCACGTACGTTCAAAGCGGGCCGTGTCCGCTGTGGCGCTTAATGGGGCGCTCGACAAAAGAATAGAGCATCGATAATGCAAATATCTGTTTGTGCTGTCCAGTTAATTTGCGCATCCTTCCTGATGCTCATCTACGGTTCTGCCAGAGTGCTTTACTTGGCTATTTGCAGTCTGGCGGGCCCAATCTATATCCGGCTTGTTTATGCGCGCTGCCGAATGGTCTCCCACCACCGCAGATTGCGTTCTCGTTTCGGTCCGTCGTGATCGTAGATTGTTCAGTGGCATGCAAGGTGCGTCACTGTGGGCCTCAAGTGGATGCCAGTTTTCCTGAGATCGCTTCCCACGCCAGTAACGTGACTTCAGAATTGCCCGCGCCAGGCTAGCTACTTTAGCCAAGAGTTTCTAGCTAACAGACGCCCGGCGTTGGAGCGAGGCTAGGAAACTGAAGTATATGCTCTATCGTAATACTCGCGTTGACGAATTTGACATTAAAAGACTCGAACTCCGCGCGTGGGTGTTGAGCTATTCTGAATAGCACAATTTTCAATCTTCCATGTATAGCTGGGCAGATATTTATGCGCGGTTTTTAAAATGATGGCTCCGAGTAAGTGATACGGCTCTGGCAGCGGCAGCAATAGGCGCAAATAATATAAGAATTGCGGCCCGACCGTAGCTGAGAAAAACAAGACCTCTGAGTTGAGCTGTCAATGAGGACTTCTGTTTGGCAGGATATTCAGGTCCGCTCCCACGGCTAGCAACATTGAAAAATATAAAGAAAAGTTTCCCGCCTCGATTCCGTCGAAGGCTCCTCTACACCGCGACTGTGTCGGTGTTAATGGGCTCTGTGGCAGCCTACTCGCAAGACGTGGATATCGCTCCTGCGCCCGGTGGTGCAGTAAATGTGCGTGGGATTGTGCGCCTACCTGACGTCGTTGGCACGGCGCAAAATAACGATCCACTTTGCTACAACCCTGCAACTGGGTAAGTCACCAACTGCGCAGCCGGGTCGAATGTTGGCCCGCCTGGTCCTGCCGGTCCTGCCGGTCCTGCCGGAGCGGATGGTGCTGATGGTGCCACCGGTTCGCCGGTCCTGCCGGTCCTGCCGGAGTAGATGGGTCGGATGGTGTTGATGGTGTTGATGGTACCGCCGTATTAAATGGCGCCGGCGTGCCGGCCGATACCCTTGGCGTAGATGATGATTTCTACATCGATACCACTGACCCCAATAATTTTCAGATCTGGTGCCCCAAGGGTAGTGGCTCCTGGCTAGGCACTGGCCCCACCGATCTACGGGGTCAACAGGGTGATCCTAGTCCTGCCGGAGCGGATGGTGCTGATGGTGCTACCGGTTCTGCCGGTCCTGCCGGAGTAGATGGGTCGGATGGTGTTGATGGTGTTGATGGTACCGCCGTATTAAATGGCGCCGGCGTGCCGGCCGATACCCTTGGCGTAGATGATGATTTCTACATCGACACCACTGACCCCAATAATTTTCAGATCTGGGGCCCCAAGGGTAGTGGCTCCTGGCTAGGCACTGGCCCCACCGATCTACGTGGTCAACAGGGTGATCCTGGTCCTGCCGGAGCGGATGGTGCTGATGGTGCTACCGGTTCTGCCGGTCCTGCCGGTCCTGCCGGTCCTGCCGGTCCTGCCGGTCCTGCCGGTCCTGCCGGAGCAGATGGTCCTCAGGGTCCTCAGGGTGCTACTGGTGCCCAGGGTCCTGCCGGTCCTGATGGTCAACCGGGTCCAGCGGGTCCAGCGGGTCCAGATGGTGCTGTAGGACCCACAGGTGCTCCTGGTGCTCCTGGCCCCACAGGCCCCCCCAGGCGTGGTTCCGTTTGATGGTAATACCTGTACTCTTGATGGGGATATTTTTCGAGAGGGACGCGTAGGTATTGGTGCTACCGGTGCTCCACAGTCGGTGCTAGATGTTCAGAGCTCAGATTCAGGAGTACTGGTGCCGAGGCTGGGAGAGGGAAGTGTCATCACGCCGCTTCCAGGAATGGTCATTTTTGATACCGATGACCAAAAGCTGAAGTATTATGACGGCGCAGCTTGGGTTACTGTGGACGAGCCTGAGGTTTCAGATGCCGGGCAAATAAAGATTAACGGATTTAATACTACAGGCGTCACGCAACAGCCCGAGTTCGAAATTCCGGCGTCACCTGAAAACGCTCCGTTAACTTTTGTCCGCATCGTTTACGATGGACTGGATGTAAACGACAATCCCTCAAGTACAGTTCAGCCAGGCAATATAGTCCTAGCAGCGCCCCCAACGACGAGTTTCCCAGCGAACGGACCCACTGATTCGACTGCGATCTATGACACTGCCACGGACAGGTTCATAGAGAATTCGGTCGAAGGACAGGTGAACATTTGGCGCGTCGACTTTAATTACAGCGAAAGAGCCGGCAATGGTGGCACAACCTTCGTTGTACGGCTGGAAAACCCCAATCCACAATCGACGTTTGTGATTGAGAGCGCGCTCACAGTTACAGGAGACAATGCAAACGATCAACGGGAAATATCAATCGTACTTATAACTATCGCTGATTCGTTAAGCCTTCCCAGCCCACAATATGATGGAGGCTATGAAATCTCCATTGGCGCGGACGACGCGGCCAGAGTCACCGTGACAAGCGTCACGCGAATTTCTCTCCGTACGTAGAGCGCACTCTTTGGCGGCGACGAGAAATAGATGTCATCGGATATCCAATCCAAACAACGTGCGCAGATAATTAAAACTCCTTTATCGAGTCGATTAGCTTTTATGGAGGTGCAAAGGGCATTGATATGAGCGAGCATTTGCCAGCTTAAAGTCACGTGAGCGGCGACATCATTTTGGAATTCGATACAGCTGCAACCTTGGGTGCCGTGAACGGCTGATCTAATAGGGACAATCCTTTACCAGGGCGAGCGGATCTGCTTTCACTGGCGGCCATCTGTGAATAGATAGCCGATGTGGCATCCATTTATACATGCCGGTTAACGTAGTGCTGGTGTTGGATCTGCGATCCGGCGCAAAGCTCTGAGCTGATATGCTTGTCCTAGCGTATTATCCCAGTACGTAACAGATAGCGTTCTAAATAATGAAGGCGTTTAAACATGTTGAAGACTGTTTATTTTTCACTGTTGCTGTCCCTGACAGCAAGTCTTTGGTCTAGTGCGACGATGTCTGACACTGTAATGACTGTACTGGTGACCGGCGCTAACCGCGGCATTGGCCTTGAAATGGTTAAGCAGATGGAGGCGCGCGGCTTTGAGGTTATCGGCACTGCGCGTAACCCTGATAGGGCCACTGAACTGAAGGCCACGGGGGCCGAGGTGCTTGCGCTTGATGTCACTGACGGCGAGAGTGTTGCCGCACTTACGGCTGCGCTGGATGGACGCAAGATCGATATGTTAATCAATAACGCAGGCACAGGCGGGCAGCGGGTTGCGAACTTTCTTGACTATGACGTCGACCGCATGAGGCAAACTTTCGATGTGAATACCTTTGGACCTATGCGTGTCACACAGGCCCTGTTGCCGAACCTTGAGAAAGGAAAGGTCAAGACTGTGGTAAGTGTCAGCTCAGTGATGGCAAGCATTGAACGCAATGGGGGTGGTGCCTATGGTTACCGCGCCAGCAAGACCGCTCTCAACATGCTGAACTCTTCCCTGGCGAAAGAGTATGCCGATGCCGGCTTTACCTGCGTTGTGGTGCACCCAGGTTGGGTGCGCACACGCATGGGCGGCGAACAGGCACCGGTCAGCACCGAAGACAGCGTGAAGGGCTTGATGGATGTCTTTGCCGGTTTAAGCACGGAAGACAACGGCAAGTTTTATGACTTTCAGGGTGAAGAAATTCCCTGGTGAGTGACCCCTGGTCGGTATTGGTACCTCACTGTCACAGTGGTGCGCCGATGCTGCTCACGCGGGAACCTCTGCACTAGCCCGCTGTCGCAGAGGTATGAACGTAAAATACTTTCTCTGGTTCCTAGCGTGTCTGCCGCTGTTGTCTCAGGCACAAACTCAGTTTCTTTCTGGCGACCAACAGACGACCTTGGTTGAACTGTATACGTCCGAGGGTTGTAGTTCCTGCCCGCCCGCAGACCGTTGGTATTCGCGGCTGAGGGAACACCCTGATCTATGGCAGTCGGTGATTCCGATCGCGTTTCACGTGGACTACTGGAACTACCTGGGTTGGCCCGACAGATTCTCCGATCGCAGTTATTCCAGTCGACAGCGCAAGTACCGGTCTCAAGGCAGTGCCAGTGGTGTGTACACCCCTGGCGTGTTTGCTGCAGGGCGCGAGTGGCGTGGCTGGCGGCGGGCTGGACTCACTGTGCCCACGACAGGACAGTCGGTTGGTAGCCTGTCACTGTCCGTCGATAGCCAGGCCTTCAATGCTGAGTACACCCCGGCGGCAGCTGAACAAACCCCGCCGATGCAGCTGCATGTTGTGGTTTTGGGTTTTGGCCTTGAGACCCCAGTGAAGCGAGGAGAGAACCGCGGTGAATTTTTGCGCCACGACTTCGTCGTATTGGGCCACACTGTGTACCGCGGCGACGGCAGTCGTTGGGAGGGTGATCTACCCGATGCGGCACTGGCTCACGAAGCAGAGCAACTGGCCGTTGCGGCGTGGGTTACCACTGCGGGCAAACAGCAGCCGCTGCAGGCGGTTGGAGGCTGGCTGCCAGAGCAGCGAGCCTCAATAGAGAGGCACTAGACGTTAAAGCGGAAGTGGATGACGTCGCCATCCTGGACCACGTAGTCCTTGCCCTCCAGACGCCAGCGTCCTGCGTCCTTGGCGCCTTGTTCACCATTGTGTGAGATGAAATCGTCGTAGCCCACGATTTCCGCACGGATGAAGCCTTTTCGAAAGTCTGTGTGGATGACGCCTGCGGCCTCCGGTGCGGTAGCACCGACTTTCACCGTCCAGGCGCGCACCTCTTTGGGGCCAGCCGTAAAGTAGGTGTGAAGATTGAGCAGTTCGTAGCCGGCACGGATAACGCGGTTGAGTCCCGGCTCATCCATTCCCAGGTCCTGCAAAAACTCTGCTCGCTCATCATCGTCCAGCTCAACAATCTCCGACTCGAGTTTGTTGCAAATGGCCACAACCACCGCACCTTCCTCAGTGGCGATAGCGCGGACGGTGTCCAGGTGCGGGTTGTTCTCGAAGCCATCCTCGTCAACATTCGCAATGTACATAGTGGGCTTGGTAGTCAGCAGGTGCAGCTTGCGCACCATCTCCGCTTCGTTCTCATTCAGGCTGACCGCGCGCACCGGCTTTGCTTCGTTCAACTGGGGAAGCAGTTTGTCTTCCAAGAGGGCCTTGAGTGCAACCGCCTCCTTGTCACCGCTCTTGGCAGTGCGCACGACCTTCTGCAGCTGCTTCTCGCAGCTCTCCAGGTCCGCCAGCGCAAGTTCCGTATTGATCACCTCGATATCCGCTGCGGGGTCGATCTGGTTCGCAACGTGAATGACATTCTCGTCGTCGAAGCAGCGCACCACATGAGCAATTGCGTCAGTCTCTCGGATGTTGGCCAGAAACTGGTTGCCCAGTCCTTCGCCCTTAGAGGCGCCAGCAACCAGGCCCGCAATGTCGACGAACTCCATGGTAGTCGCGATCTGGTTCTCGGGCTTAACGATGGCAGCGATTTTGTCCTGTCGTGGGTCGGGCACAGGTACAACACCGGCATTAGGCTCAATGGTACAGAAGGGGAAGTTTTCAGCGTCAATGCCTGCCTTGGTCAGTGCATTGAATAATGTGGATTTACCGACGTTGGGTAGTCCAACAATTCCGCATTTGAAACCCATAATGGTGTCCTTTATTTAAGGCTGCTGTGCCTTGAAACTGTGTAGGCGCGTCATCGCCTTGGTGCTGTCGCCGTCGAGGTATTGGGGTAGCGCTGCCAGCGCCTCATCGATAGCGGCGTCGATTGCCGTTCTATCGGCGGGGGCAGGGCGGCCCAGCACATATCCGCTGACTTTAGAGGCGTGACCGGGGTGACCTATGCCCAG
Source organism: Parahalioglobus pacificus (assembly GCF_014652275.1). Classification (GTDB taxonomy): domain Bacteria; phylum Pseudomonadota; class Gammaproteobacteria; order Pseudomonadales; family Halieaceae; genus Parahalioglobus; species Parahalioglobus pacificus. The sequence goes on from NZ_BMYM01000001.1 coordinate 184,181, forward strand.
CCGTAGTCGGTGGAAATCGCTGCGATTGCCCAGAGACGGTACGATGTCCCGAAGACCATTGTGACCGCCATGGCCGCCGCTCTTTTTGAATCTCGCTTGCCCGGGCGGAATATCGAGTTCGTCGTGGGCGATGAGAATCTGTTCGGGCGACAACTTGTAAAACCCGGCCAGTGCCGCAACGGACTTACCGCTTCGGTTCATAAAGGTGGTGGGTATGAGCAGTCGGAGATCGTGTCCGGCTAAGGTTGCGCGACCAGTCAGGCCGAAAAATTTGGCGTCAGACTGCAGGGTGCTTCCTGCTTGTCGCGCCAGGGATTCAACGAACTCGGCGCCCGCGTTATGCCGGGTACCCAGGTACTCTGTACCCGGGTTGCCCAGGCCAACGATCAAGCTGATGTTGGCAGTCATAAGGGGGGCCGATGTCGTTGGGAGGATTACTCCTCGCCGGCTTCTTCTTCACCGTCAGCGTCGGCGGCAGGCGCGTCCGCTTCATCGTCCGCGTCAGAGCCACCCTTAGGCGGAATCACGGAAGCCACGGCCAGGTCGTGGTCGTCGCCCAAGGCTAGAGCCACGGAAGTCACACCTTCAGGCAGAGTAATGTCAGTCAGGTGAACGATTTCACCAGACTTAACCTCTGCCATATCCACTTCGATGTACTCGGGGATATCGGCTGGCAGACAGGAAACTTCGATGTCGGTAACCTGGTGCTGCACTATGCCGCCTTCCATCTTGACGCCGTAGCAGGTGTCTTCGTTGATGAAGTGAATGGGCACGTGCACCTTAATGGCAACTTTGTCGTCTACGCGCAGGAAATCCGCGTGCATTACAACGTCTTTGGCCGGGTGGCGCTGTAGATCCTTAAGGATCGCTTTTTCAGTGGTACCGCCCACGTTAATGCTCAGTACGTGAGAGAAGAATGCTTCGTTCTCGAGCGCTTTCTCGAAGTCCTTGCGCACCAGTGTCAGTGGCTTGGGATCTTCTTTACCGCCGTAGATGATAGCGGGTACCAGGTCCGCGAGACGACGCAGGCGGCGGCTCGCACCTTTCCCTTGGTCTTCGCGCAGTTCTGCATTCAGTTCAAATTGGTCAGACATTGTCCGAACTCCTTTGATAGCTCATCACAGCGCTTGCGACCGGCGCGGTGATGGGTTCATTGTTAGCGCCGTTTAATCGAACAGCGCGCTGATTGACTCCTCGTTAGAAACGCGACGAATCGACTCTGCCAACAGGTCAGCAATTGTCAGCTGACGAATCTTGGATATCGCCTTCGCCTCATCACTCAGAGGAATCGTATCGGTAACGACCAGCTCATCGAGCTGGGAGTTCCGAATATTTTCCAGGGCCTTACCTGACAGCACCGCATGGGTGCAGTAGGCGACAACCTTGGTTGCGCCGCGCTCTTTCAGAGCGTCGGCTGCTTTACACAGTGTGCCCGCAGTGTCGACCATGTCGTCCACCAGCAGGCAGGTTCGGCCATCAACCTCACCAATGAGGTTCATGACCTGCGATTCATTGGCCTTGGCACGACGCTTGTCGATGATGGCCAGGTCTGCGTCGTCCAACTGCTTGGCGATCGCTCGTGCGCGGACCACGCCGCCGATGTCAGGCGAAACAACCATTAGATTGTCGTAATTGCTCGCCTGAATGTCGTCATTCAGTACCGGCGAGCCGTAAACATTGTCCACGGGGCATGCAAAAAAGCCCTGGATTTGCTCAGCATGTAAATCAACCGTGAGTACGCGATCAACGCCGACAGTGACCATCATATCCGCAACCACCTTGGCGGAAATGGGCACGCGCGATGAACGCACGCGCCGATCTTGCCGTGCGTAGCCAAAGTAGGGCACCACTGCGGTGATTCGCTGCGCTGATGCCCGCCTGAGGGCATCGATCATCACGATCAATTCCATCAGGTTGTCGTTAGTTGGCGCGCAGGTGGACTGAAGGACAAATACGTCCTTGCCGCGGACATTTTCGTTCAGCTCAACAGCCACTTCGCCGTCACTGAACTGACCCACGTCAGCTTTACCCAGTGACAAGTACAGTCGGCTGGCTACTTTCTGGGCCAGCTCCGGGTTGGCATTACCCGTAAACACCATCATTTTCGAGGACACGGTAGCTTCCTTTACTGGGGCTATTGCTGAAAACCGGTATCACATATAAAAGTGCCACGCACCGCAGGCACATGGCACCGAAAAATATGGCTGGGGTGGCAGGATTGACTCGGGCTATGCCCTCGGGCTTCGCCCGTCGCCCTGTGGGCGACGCCCCAACGCGTGCGTTGGTCGAACCTGCAGCAGGGTCTCATCCTGCTATGGCCCCACTACTTACACTTTGCCAAGTTCAAACCGAGCTCAGCGAACGTGCCAATAATATGGCTGGGGTGGCAGGATTCGAACCTGCGAATGCCGGGATCAAAACCCGGTGCCTTGCCACTTGGCGACACCCCAAGTAATTGTTTGGGTCAGACGAGTTGCTGTGTAGCCGGTGAGCGGTTTATGCCGCGTGCTACATAGGCTGTCCAGCCCTCGGGTAACTGAGCCATCGCACTCTCGGCAGAGGCTTGCGATTCGAACCGTGCGAAAACACACGCTCCGGTTCCTGTCAGTTTGGCTTCTCCAAAATTTCCTAACCATTTCAGTGCTTTATCGACCTCGGGGTAGAGGTTTTGCACCACTGGTTGGCAATCGTTTCTGGAGGCCCCCGCAAAAAAGGTCGCCATTGTGATGGGAGGCGTTGTCCTTGTCAATTCTGGTCTGGAAAAAATTTCTGCCGTGCTGACGGGGCAATCTGGCGCCACAATCAGGTACCAGCTTTCCGGCAACGTCACCGGCGTTAGCGCTTCTCCAATACCCTCGGCCCAGGCACTGTTGCCGGCGACGAAAACGGGTACGTCTGCGCCCAGTTCACGGCCCAAATCCTGTAGTTCGTGGTTGTTGAGCCCGCACTGCCACAGGTGGTTCAGAGCCAGTAAGGTGGTGGCTGCATCAGAACTGCCACCGCCGAGTCCGCCTCCTGCGGGAATCCGCTTGTGAAGCGTGATGTGGGCACCCCGGGGGTCACTCGCAGTCGGGGCTGCCTCGCGTAATTTAAGCGCAGCGCGCACGACCAGGTTCTCGCTGTTGGCGATGCCCAGGTCGGGCCCTTCAAGGGTGATGCTCTCGGTCTGCGTGAGGCGAACGTCCAGGGTGTCGTGAAGGTCCAGTAATTGAAACAGCGTTTGCAAGGTGTGGTAACCGTCGTCTCGCTGGCCTGTCACGTGTAAAAACAGGTTCAATTTCGCCGGCGCGGGAAGTCTCATAGACGTCATTGGCCGCGACCTGCCTGCCAGTCGCGAATGAGGAGCCGGGCTGTGACGGTACCATTGGTGAGCGTGACACGGGTTGGCAGTTTCAGATTGGCCTGCTGCTGCCAGCCGGAATAGGACACCGTCCAGCCATCCTGCACAAAACCCGAGAGTTCGCCATTGTTCGTGTCAAGCTCCGCAGGCAAGTCGCCAGGCGCGGGAACACCGCGGACCCAAAAGGGTAAGGCTGTCACAGGAAGCGGCCAGCCCAGGCGAGCCTCTATTACGTCGGTGGCGGTGATGTCATAACGCTGCTGATCATCGCCTGCATCAATTAACAGCCAACGTTCATCAGCTGTTATTCGTGTTGCACCCGCCCCCAGCGGACCGCTGAGTTCGAGTTCAGCGAGATTTCCCTGCTGTTGCCAGGATAGATTGACCGACTCAGAGGTCGACGGTGTTCGCACTGCTAGCTTGCCGCGCATCAGCCACTCATCGAAAGCCTCGAGGCTGGCCCGTGCGTTATGCCATGAAGTCTGGTCGGGTATGTGCTGCGGTTGCGTCGCACATGCGCTGAGGATTGCCAGCAAGCACCAAAGTGCTGACCTTGCCGAGAGGTGTTTCATTATCAGGGTGAAGCGGAGGTAAGGGCCGTAATGCCCAGGCGTTCCAGCGTGGCTGTGAGCACCTTGTGCTGGGGATCTTCATCCAGGGCATCGCCCCAGATCTTAAGGGCAGCTTCGGTGTCGCCGGTCACCCACAGTACCTCACCCAGGTGTGCGGCTACCTCCGGGTCGGGGAACTCAGCGAAGGCTTGGCGCAGGTAAGTAATGGATTCGTCGTACCGGCCCTGGCGATACAGCACCCAGCCCATGCTATCGAGAATCGCGGGCTCCCCGGGTTGGAGCTCCAGCGCTCGGCTGATGAGTTCGAGGGCCTCATCATAGCGGTCAGTACGATTGGCCAGGGTATAGCCGAGCGCATTCAAGGCGGTGGCGTTGTCAGGTTCACGCGCCAGAATCTGACGAAGATCGCTTTCCATCAGTACGAGATCGTTCTGTTTTTCGCCCACCATGGAGCGGCTGTACAGCAGAGCTGTGGAGTCGGGGTATTCCTCAAGACCGAGGTTCAGTAATGCGAGGCTGCTGTCCAGTTGGTCCGCATTACTCAGCAGTTCGGCTTCAATGGCAAAGAACTGCTCGCGCTGCTCAGGGTTTGCCGCCCGCAGTGACGCAAAGTGCGCCTGGCTTTTTTCCAGTTCACCATCCTCTATCAGGATTCGACCAATGCGTTGCTTGGCACTGAGATAGTCCCGGCCCGTCATCACCTTTTGGTAATAGCTTATGGCTTGCTGCGGTTCACCCTCGTCTTCTGCGAGCCTGCCCAGGTAGTAATTCGCCTCATCGGTGCGTTCGCCCAGAGCCAGCATTTCCTTAAGGTACTGTTTAGCTGCCCCGGGGTCGTCCATCTCCCGATTGATGAGTGCCAGTGAAAACAACAGGTCCGCGTCTTGGGGGGCATTGGCGTTGAGAATCTCGAACTGCTCTTTGGCGCCATCAATGTCATCCTGGGTGAGCAGACGTGCATACTGCAGCCGCAGTCGTGTGTTTTCCGGTTGCGCTTCAAGCGCCGACTCAATTCTGCGGAAGGGGCGCCGACTTCCCGCTGCTGTCAATAAACGTGCCTCTACTAACAGAGCCTGTGCTTGGTAGGGTTCGTTGGCGAATACCTGCTGAAGCTTCTCCAGAGAGGCGTCGGGTTTGCCCAACTCCTCCAGCAGCAGTGCCTGGGTCAGCATCAGTTGCGTATTGTCCGGCATCTCGGCGGCGTAGCTATTGATCGCAGTCACCATTTGCGACTGCTGCTCGGGGGGTAGACGTCTGAAGCCGCTAAGCAGCATGGGGAAGTTAGCGTCTTCGCCCGCCCGGGCAATCGCCGCAACCAGTGGGGCCGCTTCCAGAGTACGGCCGCGCCTGACCAAAAGGTTGGCAGCAGTAGAATTCGCCTCAACGGATTCGGGCGCCAACTCGGTCCAAAGCAGTGCCGCTTCCAGCGCCTCTGGCTCACGGTTCAGGTACTGGGCTAAGCGTGTTGTGTGCGCACTGATGCCTGCGTCGCGCAACTCGGGCGCCAGTGTCATGTACTGGCCCAGTGCAGACTCATATTCCCGGCGCCTCAGTGCGAACTCTGCACTCAGTAGCGGGTATAGGCTCTCTGCCGGGAATGGTCGCTCAGAGACGGGTGGCGGGGGTGGTGGTGCTTCGGCGACTTCAACAGCTTGTGGTGCCTGATTTGCTACGTCTGCGCCCGGCGCGCTTGCGCAGGCGGCAAGGAACGCGAGGATGGGCAATACGAGTAAGCGCAGCGGCATGAGAAATACAGCACCGTTAGTGGAACACCAATAATGACACAAGCGGGTCCTTAAACCCACACAGTTAGGTCCACCACGGCGGGCCGATGTTCCCGGCTCGCCGTTCTATCTTTCATGGCCTAACTTGTTAAAATTACGAGACATTTTCGAAATGTGGTAAGGTTCGCGCCCGCTCCGCCAGGGTAATCCATGGAGCATTAGCGCAATCAGCTTTCCACAGAGTTCCGGAGTGGCAGTACAGGTATGAACCTGATAGCACTAGGCATTAACCACAACTCGGCAGCCGTAGAGGTGCGCGAGAGGGTGGCTTTTGCTCCGGACCAGGTGGCCGAGGCGCTGGAGGAATTGTGCCGGCTGCAGGATGTAGAAGAGGCGGTTGTGCTATCCACCTGCAATCGCACCGAGCTGTATGTCGCGCATGCGCCAGACCGTGAGATGGCGCCCCAGAAAGAGCAACTCCTGCGTTGGCTGGCCAGCTATCACCACCTCACTGCATCGGAACTCGAAAGCAGCGCCTACTTTCATCAGGGACAGTCTGCCCTGCAACACATGATTCAGGTGGCCGCCGGGCTGGATTCCATGGTGTTGGGTGAGCCCCAGATATTCGGTCAGTTGAAATCCGCCTACGCGGTTGCCTCAGAGGCGGGCACCGTGGGCGCTGAATTGGGTCGCGTTCTGCCCCGCGTGTTTTCGATCGCAAAAAAGGTGCGCACCGACACTGCCATCGGCGAGAACCCGGTCTCCGTGGCTTATGCGGCGGTTGACCTTGCGGGCCATATTTTTGCGGATCTGCGCAGCTGCACCGCGTTACTGGTGGGTGCCGGTGAAACTATTGAGCTGGTTGCCAAGCACCTGGTAGAGGCCGGCGTGTCTGAAATCGTGATTGCCAACCGTACCCTGGGGCGGGCTCGTGATCTTGCACAGCGGTTTGGTGCCGAAGCCGTGCTGTTATCGGAGATACCTGAGCGCTTACACAGCGCTGACATTGTTATTAGTTCCACCGCGTCGCAACTGCCGATTCTGGGCAAAGGTGCTGTAGAGGGTGCTTTACGTAGTCGTAAGCACCGGCCCATGTTAATGGTGGATATCGCTGTGCCCCGTGATATCGAGCATCAGGTGGGTGAGCTGCGCGATGTTTACCTGTATAGCGTGGATGATCTCAAAGAGATTGTGGATGAGAATCTGCGCAGCCGGCAGACGGAAGCGCGCAAAGCCGACGAAATTATTGCCGCAGGTGTCACTGAATTTTTGTCGGAAACACGGAGCCTGGCGGCTGTGGATTCAGTGCGCGAGTATCGCCGTATGGCGGAGAGCCTGCGCGAGCGCGAACTGGATAGAGCATTGCGCGCTATTGCCCGTGGTGATGATCCACAGCAGGTAGTAGCGCAACTTGCGCGCGGAATCACTAACAAGCTCATACACGCCCCAACGGCTGGCCTCAAAGCTGCGAGTGCTGCCGGAAGGCAGGATTTGCTGGCAAATGCGCGTCAGCTGCTGGGCCTCGCTTCCGATGCGGCGCATCCTGCGGCAGCCAATGTCACGGATGATGGTGGCGGCGTCAATCCTGCTGCACCTGCCGATTCAGCCTCTGAGGCATCAAACATCACTGCCGAATCAGTGGCGTCAAAAAATCCAGACGGACAGACTCTGCAATGAAAGCATCACTCCTGAGCAAATTGGAGACCTTGGCTGATCGTCATGAAGAGGTCTCCGCCCTGCTGGGTGACGCCGAGACCATTGCCGACCAGAATAAATTCCGGGACCTGTCGCGCGAGTATGCCGAGCTGGAAAACGTGGTGCGCTGCTACGGTGATTATGCGCAGGTTAAGGAAGACCTGGCAGAGGCAGAGCTGATGCTCGCCGAAGACGATGCCGAACTGCGCGACATGGCCAAGGAAGAGATCAGCAGCGGGACCCAGCGATTGGAGTCGTTGGAGCGTGAGTTGCAAACGCTGCTATTGCCGCGCGACCCGCGCGATTCTCACAATGTGTTTCTTGAAGTGAGGGCTGGCACAGGCGGTGATGAAGCTGCCATTTTTTCCGGCGATTTGTTTCGTATGTACTCCCGTTACGGCGAAACGCAGGGGTGGAAGATTGAAGTTATTTCCGAGCGCCCCGGTGAGCACGGGGGCTATAAGGAAATCATTACCCGCGTAGAGGGCCGTGACGTTTACGCCCATCTTAAGTTCGAGTCAGGCGCGCATAGGGTACAGCGCGTACCCGAAACAGAGTCTCAGGGTCGTATTCATACATCGGCCTGTACGGTAGCTGTTATGGCCGAACCCGACACCGTCGACGAGGTCGACATCAACAAAGCCGACCTGCGCGTGGACACCTTTCGTGCCTCCGGTGCGGGTGGTCAGCACGTGAATAAAACAGATTCTGCTGTTCGTATCACACACCTACCCTCGGGTATTGTTGTGGAGTGCCAGGATGAGCGCTCACAGCATAAGAACCGCGCCAGAGCCATGTCGTTGCTGCAAGCAAAACTGCTAACCAGTGCGCAGGACAAGGCCGCTGCCGAGCAGGCGGAGGAACGTCGTAACCTGGTAGGCACGGGCGACCGTTCAGACCGTATCCGCACCTACAATTATCCGCAGGGTCGTATCACTGACCATCGCATTAACCTGACCTTATATAAGCTCGAAGAGGTGATGCAGGGCGACCTCGGCGCCGTGGTGGAGCCACTTCGTCAGGAGCACCAGGCGGACCAGCTGGCGGCGCTGTCGGAGACCTAGTGGCCACGGTTAAGTCCCTGCTGGATGCTGGCAGCGATCTGCCCGGAGAGAGCGCACTGCGGGACGCCGAAATTCTGCTTTGTCACTGTATCGATAGAACGCGCACCTACCTTTACACCTGGCCCGAAGAAAGCGTCGACGCACAGGCAGCGGCGCAGTACATGGGTTTGCTGGAGCGCAGACGTGACGGCGAGCCCATCGCCTACATCACCGGTAAACGCGAGTTCTGGTCACTGGAGTTGGCCGTTAACCCCCACACGCTGATTCCGCGCCCTGAAACCGAAACCCTGGTTGAGTGGGCGCTGCAGTTGGCCCTGCCGGCGCAAGCTGAGGTACTTGATCTTGGCACGGGATCCGGAGCGATTGCGTTGGCCCTTGCCAGCGAGCGGCGCGCGTGGACTGTACACGCCGTGGATAACAGCGAGGGAGCGGTGGCGTGCGCGCTTAGTAATGCGCAGCGCTTAGCGCTTGCGAACGTATCCTGTAAACGGTCGGATTGGTTCGCAGCCTTGGGTAACCAGCGCTATCACCTGATTGTTGCAAACCCGCCCTATGTGTCGCCCGGAGATCCGCATCTGGCGCAGGGTGATTTGCGGTTTGAACCGGCGTCAGCACTAGCCGCTGACAACGCCGGCCTTGCCGACCTGGAACATATTGTTGTCAAGTCGCCAAACTATCTGCAGTCCAATGGCTGGTTGTTGCTGGAGCACGGTTACGATCAGGCCGCGGCCGTGGAGGATATGCTCAGCGCCCGCGGTTTCTGCGACGTGTCGACGCGAGCAGACCTGGCGGGCCAGGCACGCATCACGGGAGGGCGTTATGCTGGATGACGACGAACTGCTGCGATATTCGCGGCAGTTGATGCTGCCGCAATTCGATATTGCAGGGCAGGAGTCATTGAAAGCGGCAACGGTGCTGATCGTCGGCCTCGGCGGCTTGGGCAGTGCTGCCGCGATGTACCTCGCCAGTGCGGGTGTTGGCACCCTGATTCTTGCGGACGGTGACGCGGTGGAGCTGAGTAATCTACAGCGTCAACCGGTTCACAGTGAGTTGGGCCTGGGTATGAACAAGGCGCAGTCAGCGGCGAACCATTTACGGGCCATTAATAGCCGCATAAACATTCAAGTGTTACCACAGGATCTTATCGAGGCCGAGGTGCCGAATCGTGTTAGGGGCGTCGATGCGGTTGTTGATGCCAGTGATAATTACCCGATTCGTTTTGCGCTTAATCGCAGTTGTATTGCTGCAAAGGTGCCACTGATTTCTGCCGCTGCCGTGCGGAATGAAGGACAGCTCAGTGTTTTCCACCCGGCCACAGGGGGTCCCTGCTACCGCTGTCTTTACCCCGTAGAGGGGCAGGCCACGGCGCTTAACTGTAGAGACAGCGGTGTGCTCGCGCCGGTGGTGGGTGTATTGGGTAGCTTGCAGGCCATGGAAACTATCAAAGTGCTGGCCGGGCTCGGCGAACCGCTGTATCACGCGCTGTTAGTGCTGGACCTTGCGACTGCCCAGGTGCAACGGCTGGCCACAGCGCCCCGGCCCGACTGTCCCGACTGTGGCGTGACCTAGGTCAGTCCCAGCCGGGAAGATAGTCGTCGGGAGACGATACCTTGGGAAGGGGGCGCTTCAGCGTGACGACCAGACGCCAAATTACCAGCACGGCGGCGATCGTGATGCCGGCAATCATGCTTTGCCAGAAGCCTTCTGTCCCGGCGGCGGCATCCTCTGCCCGCATAATCCCCAGCCAGTATCCCAGTGGCAGTGTGAACAGCCAGTAGGCGATGCACATCGCGACAAAGGGAAAGCGAGTGTCTTTGAACGCACGTAATGAAAAGGCCGCGGCCACCTGCACAGCATCGATAAGAATGAACAGCGAAGCCAGCCGAATTAGACCCACTGCCATGGCGTAAATTTCACTGTCGCCTGTGTAAGCGCGAACTATAGTGCCGGGCATCAGCAGTAGCACCAGCATACAAAGCAGCGCAATCAGCAGGCTCATCCACATACCTGACTTCACTGAGAGCAGCACCAGCGGCTTATCCTGGGCGCCGATCGCGTGCCCGATGCGGGTGGCCATGGCCGAACCAATACTGATTAAGGGGATGTAAACAACATCCCAAACATTGAACGCAATCTGGTGTGATGCCATGGCGGTGTTGCCAAGCGTGGCAATCATCAGAGCGATGACCGAGAACACGGCGACCTCAAGGAAAAAAGCGAGGCCGATAGGCAGGCCGATGCGACTGATCTCGATGATGCGTTCCCATACCGGCCATACCCACTTCAGCGGTGGAAGATAAGGTTTCAGGCTGTCGGCTCTAGCGATATACACGCTGATCAGGATGGGGCTTAACCACATTGAGATGGCTGTGGCCCAGCCACAGCCCGCCGCGCCGAGTTCCGGTGCGCCCCAGCGGCCGTAAATAAAAGCATAGTTCAAGGGGATGTTGGCGAAGAATCCGACAACACTGGCGATGGCGAAGGGGCGCATGATGCCGATGCCCTGTGTATGGCAGCGCAGCGCATTGAAAATGGCCGCGGCCGGCATGCCAAAAGCCACTGCGCGCAGGTAGCTAAGACTCTTATCGCTGGTGGTTTGGTCGAGGCTCAGCAGATCCAGCAGGGGGCCGCTGAAGAAGCATAGCGGACCGGCGATAACGCCGAGGACAACCGCCAGCCAGAGTGATTGTGGCAATGTGTCACGAATGCGCGACAGCCTACCTGCGCCATAGTCCTGGGCAATAATGGCCGTCGCCCCGAGCATGACCCCAATAAAAAGCAGGTAAATCGGAAGCCAGATATTGTAGCCAATGGCGATGGCCGCCAGGTCCGTCGCACTGTAGCGGCCGGCCATGATGGTATCGACCACGCCAGTGCCCATCTGCGCCATTTGGGCAATGAACATGGGCCAGGCAATAGCAAGGAGTGCGCGGGTTTCCTTCAGCAGTGGACCGTGCGCCTGTTTGGCAATAATTGGCATTGGTGGTGTGTTTGTAAAACCCGTCTAAACTTTTTGCGCCGGTCGCGGTCAGACTCGCACAACAAACGCATGGACAAAAAATGAACGCTCTCGCTAACCTGTATTACACCATACACAACGCGCTTTTTCCGCGATTACAGTATCTCGATGGGCTGGCCCCGCTGGCCCTGCGCCTCTATCTGGTTCCCGTGTTTTGGATGGCAGGTACCCAGAAAATTTCTGGTATCGATAGCACTATCGAGTGGTTTGGAAACCCGGATTGGGGACTTGGCTTGCCCTTTCCCACGGTGATGGCCTATCTCGCGGCTTACACCGAAGCAATTGGCGCCCTTTTGCTGTTTATTGGATTAGCCACTCGCTGGATCTCCATTCCGCTCATGATCACTATGGTGGTTGCTGCTTTGGCCGTGCATTGGGACAACGGCTGGGCGGCTATCGCGGACTCCAGTGCGCAGGACGTGGCGGCACGCCTGGGCGCCGCCAAGGACATACTGCGTGAGCACGGCAACTACCGCTGGCTCACCGAGAAGGGCAACTTCGTTATCCTCAATAATGGCATTGAGTTCGCAGTGACTTACTTCGTAATGCTACTGAGCCTGCTGTTCACCGGGGGTGGTCGCTTCACCAGTGCCGACTACTACCTGTCCAAGCTATTCCCCAATATGGCCTGAACCATATTCACGCCGTCTGACCGTCCCGGCTGCTGCTACTGGCAGCGGTCGGAGTGGCACCGGGGTTAGGGAGGTTTCCGCACCGGGTCTGTACGAAAAGTGATACACTAGCGCGCTTTTTGAACAGCAACAGGTAAACGGTTTGATCAAGAATCTTGTGGGGCGATTGAGCGGTCAGGCGAAAAACGCCGAGTCCACTGCTCCCCTGCGCGAAACAAATGACGCGCAACAGGTCGCCCGGCAGGGCGAGGGCCGACACGACGGCACCAAGGGCGAAAACGCAAAGCGTGAGACCCAGTCTGCTCATAAGAAGAGTGGACGTAACCGTCGGCGCGGCAAAGGAAAATCGTCTGATGCAGCTCCCTGGAGTATTGAGCAATTCAAGGTCGAGCCCAAGGAGGGCGAGACCCGTTTTCATGATTTGAGCCTGCACAACGATTTGATGCATGGTATCGCGGACCTGGGCTTCCAGTATTGCTCGCCCATTCAGGGCGGTATTTTGCCGCATACTCTGCAGGGCCACGACGCCATCGGCAAGGCCCAGACTGGCACCGGTAAGACGGCTGCATTCCTTATTACGATATTCAATGACCTCTTGAATCATCCCTACGAGGGGGAACGTTTCCTGGGCGAGCCACGCGCATTGGTGATTGCACCCACGCGAGAGCTGGTGATGCAGATTGCGGCGGATGCGGCCGAGCTTGGAAAGTACACAGGTCTCAAGACTGTCACATTGATTGGTGGCATGGATTACCAGAAGCAGTTGAATCGCCTCAGCAATGATGTGGTTGATCTGGTGGTTGCCACGCCGGGGAGACTGCTGGACTTCACAGGCAGGCGCGATCTGTATCTGGACAGGGTAGAGACTTTGGTGCTGGACGAAGCGGATCGTATGCTCGATATGGGCTTCATTCCGCAGGTAAAGCGTATTGTTCGTGCGACCCCGCGCAAAGAGAACCGTCAAACGCTGTTGTTTTCCGCAACGTTCACACAGGACATTCTCAACCTCGCTCAACAGTGGACTTACGAGCCCATTACAATCGAGATTGAGCCTGAGCATGTAGCAACGGATACCGTTGACCAAAAGGTCTACCTGGTGAGCAGTGAGCAGCGCTTTAGGGTTCTGAGTAATCTGCTTCGCAGTGATGATGCCAAGAGCGTCATTGTCTTTGCGAATCGCCGTGATCAGGTGCGTCGTCTACACGAAAAGCTGCGCCGCGCAGGATTTGCCTGTGGGATTTTGTCCGGTGAAATTGCCCAAGCCAAGCGCACGCGCACACTGGAGCAGTTCAAGAGCGGCGATATCAGTGTTCTGGTGGCCACAGACGTTGCGGGCCGCGGCATTCACGTTGATGGCGTCAGCCACGTGGTGAACTACAACTTGCCTGAAGATCCCGAGGATTACGTTCACCGGATTGGTCGGACGGGCAGGGCCGGTGCATCGGGTACATCCATTAGCTTCGCCAGCGAGGACGATGCGTTCTTGCTGCCAGACCTCGAAGCTCTCCTGGGTTCACGCCTGGAATGCACTCACCCCCCGGAAGCATTGCTTCACTAAGCGCGGTGCTCGCTGAATCCGGACGCTGGCGATAGCTCGCGGCACCATAACAGTGTCGCGCCCACCACGGCCGATGGCACAACAAAGAAGTTGATGACGGGAATGCCCGTGCACAACGCGACAACGCCGCCGAAACCCATACTGCTGAGGCGCCTGGAGCGCACAGCTTCTTTAACGTCAGCGAAGCTCAGCTGGTGGTTGTCCATGGGGTAGTCAACGAACTGGATGCTCATCATCCAGGCCCCCAGCGCAAACCAGAGTAACGGCGCCACAATATTGATGCCCGGCAGGAAGCTCACAATGATGACGAACGCCGCCATGGGCAGGTAGTAGAGCAATTTGCTCAGCTCCCGCAGTATTCCCCGCGGCACGGCGAGCAGGGCGGGGCCCAGTCCCTCCAGTGAGTCTACCGGTCGCCCGGTAACTAACTCTTCGGCTTTCTCTGCCAATAACGCATTGAAGGGGGAGGCTATGATCAAGGCGACGGCGGTGAAGGTGTAACCCATGATAAGGCTCACCGCCAGCCACAGTAATGGCCACAGCACCCACTCAATAAAGCCCAGCCAGTCGGGTATCCACGAAAGCCATGTATCTATGAGGCCGCTGAGGTAGCTCAGGCCGGCGCCCACCAGGGTGCCAAAGATGACAATGTTGACCAGCAGTGGAACGATCACGAACAAACGCAGTGAGGGGTGCGTTAGCAGCTTGGCACCCTCGACCAGATAACCCACGCCTCCAACTACATTGCCTCTCACTCGCTAACTCCTATCAGAGCCTGTTGTACACAGCGTTCACAGATGCACACGCGATTCTTTGCCTCGGCGGGCACACGCTCGATTAAGGTCTGCGGGAACTCAGTCCTCATACACCAGCACTGAATTGCGTTTTTTCCTGCTGCGATGGCGCAGTGATTGTCTGCGCCGCAGAGCGGGCAGTGCTGGCCCGCATCATTTTCTGTCGGGTCTGTGCTCATGCTACATTATACTAGCGCGTGAACCTTACCCCGCACCAGCAACGTGAACGACGACGACAAACTCTTCCTTGAGGAAATGGCAGATGTGACACCGCTTAAGCGGGAGTCGCGCGCCGCGCCACGCGGTGGCGTAAAGGGCACATCAGACGATGAACAGATTGCCCGGCGCCGGCGTGCTGCTGCGCAGGCCCCGATCACCGACAGGAACATTTTGGATGAAGAGGGCATAGAGCCTCTGGATCCCTGGTTCGTGTTGGAATTTAAGCGTCCCGGTGTTCAGAACGGTGTGTTCAGGAAATTGAAACAGGGCCGCTACGAGCCAGAGGCGAGGCTGGATATGCATCGCATGACAGCGACCCGCGCCCGGCGAGAGCTGTTTGATTTTATCGAAGAATCCTATCGACTCGGTTTACGCAGTGCACTGTTGATTCATGGCAAGGGCGAAAGCAAACCCGAGCAGGAGCGCAGTTCCATTCTCAAAGGCTGCAGCAACCACTGGTTGCGTCAGTTGGAGGTTGTGCAGGCGTTTCACAGCGCCCAGCCCCGGCATGGTGGCACGGGGGCTCTGTATATCCTGTTGCGCAAGAGCGAAGAGAAGAAGCGCGAGAATCGTGAACGCTTCATGAAGGGCCGTGTACCTTACGAACCCCAGTAATAAACGCGTCTAGGCCGCACCCGCCTTGTCGAGAACATCCGCATACGCACTGCTGCGGCGGTGTTCGTTGATAATGGCCTTAACCGTGCGACCGTCGGGTCCTGTCGCATCGAGATTGCGTTGCTGATCCAGGAAAAACCCAACGAACAGTTCGAAATCTGACGCACGCATGCTCTGGTAAGCCTTCAGGAGTGCGTGGAAGTCGGGGTCGCTGCCATCGTAGGGTTTGAAGTCCAGAAAACTTCTCACGTGATCTTCGGTCCAGACGTCGTCCAGTACCTTTTCTTTGTCTTTTTTCATGTCGATAGCCCTGACTAACTCAGTTTCTTGGCCAGAAGTTGATTGACGAGCTGGGGGTTGGCCTGGCCTTTGGAACGCTTCATGACTTGGCCCACGAAGTAGCCGACGAGTTTCTTGCGCTTTCCATCATCGGCAGCCTGGTACTGGGCGAGCTGGTCCGGGCTCTCGGCAATGACCTCATCGATCATGCTTTCCAGTTCGCCGGTGTCGCTGACCTGTTTCAGGCCTTTCGCCTCAATTATGGCATCGGCGTCACCCTCACCATTCCACATAGCTTCAAACACTTGCTTGGCGATCTTTCCAGAGATGGTGCCATCGGTAATGCGCGCGATCAGGCCGCCCAGTGCCGGCGCAGGTACCGGGCATTCCGACAGGGGCAAGTCGGCCTTGTTCAGCTGCCCGAGTAACTCTACCTGAACCCAGTTAGCAGCGATCTTCGCCTCGCCGCAGTGCTTGGCCACCGTTTCAAAGTAGTCGGCCAGCTCTCGGCTGTCGGACAGTACGGCTGCGTCGTAATCGCTCAACTCGTACTCATCGGCGAAACGCTGGCGTTTGTCCCTGGGCAGCTCCGGCAGCGATTGGCGCACGGCTTCGATATACGCGTCGTCAAAGACAACCGGCAGTAAGTCGGGCTCGGGGAAGTAGCGGTAGTCATTGGCGACTTCTTTGCTACGCATGCTGCGCGTCTCATCGCGGTCGGCGTCATAGAGACGCGTTTCCTGTGTGATACTGCCGCCGTCTTCGAGGATGTCCAGTTGGCGCGCCGATTCGAAGCGAATCGCACGCTCCACAAAACGGAACGAATTGACGTTCTTGATTTCGGTGCGCGTGCCCAATTCGTCAGTCCCGCTGGGACGCAGTGAGAGGTTGATGTCGCAGCGCATCGAACCTTCGGCCATATTCCCGTCTGAAATCCCGAGATAGGTCACCAGGCTGTGCAGGGACTTAAGGTAGGCCACAGCCTGCTCGGCGCTACGAAAGTCTGGCTCTGTCACGATCTCCAGTAGCGGCGTGCCGGCGCGATTGAGATCGATACCGGTTTGACCCTGAAAGTCTTCGTGCAGGGACTTTCCCGCGTCTTCTTCGAGGTGAGCGCGTGTGATGCCTATGGTATGTGTGCTGCCATCCGCCAGCGGAATCACGAACTCTCCGCGGCCCACAATGGGCTGCTCAAACTGGCTGATTTGGTAGCCCTTGGGCAAATCCGGATAAAAGTAGTTCTTGCGATCGAACACAGAGCGCTTGCCGATCTCCGCGCCCACACCCAGCCCGAACATAACAGCAAAGCGTACAGCTTCAGCATTCAGCACGGGCAGCATACCCGGCATTGCCAGATCGACCGCGTTGGCCTGTGTATTCGGTGGCGCGCCAAAGGCTGTGGCACTACCGGAAAAAATCTTCGACTGTGTGGCCAGTTGCAGGTGGACTTCCAGCCCAATCACCATTTCCCAACTCATGCTGCAGTCTCCTGAGACAGAGATGGACGCTGCTGGTGCCAATCTGTGGCCTGTTGGAATTGGTGAGCGACATTCAGGAGTCGACTCTCATCGAAGTGACGACCAATAAGCTGCAAACCCACGGGGCAGCCATCCGCAGTACCCGCGGGGATGCTCATGCCGGGCAAACCGGCCAGGTTGACGGCGAGCGTGTAAGCGTCTTCCAGATACATGGCGACGGGGTCATTGCCTTTGCTGCCCAGCTTGAATGCGGGTCCTGGTGTGGTGGGTCCGGCGATCACGTCAACCTGCTCAAACTGAGTCATGAAGTCATCACGGATGACGCGGCGCACTTGCTGGGCCTTCTTGTAATAGGCGTCGTAGTAGCCAGCCGACAAGGCATAGGTGCCTACCAGGATGCGGCGCTTCACTTCGTCGCCAAAGCCTTCTTCGCGGGTGCGCGTGTATAAATCCAGCAGGTCTTCAGGGTCTTCACAGCGGTGCCCGTACCGCACGCCGTCAAACCGCGACAGGTTAGTTGAGGCCTCGGCGGGAGCCACAATGTAGTAGGTAGGAATCGCCAGTTCTGTGGTCTTCAGGCTGATATCCACTAGTGTGGCACCCAGCTTTTCAAGTTCTTGCAGTGCAGCGCGAATCTGCTGCTCCGTGGTGGCGTCCAGACCTTCGCCAAAGTACTCAGCGGGCAGACCGATGCGCAGGCCCGACAGCGGTGCATCGAGGTCGGTGCAATAGTCTGGCACGGGTTCTGCTGCCGATGTGGAATCCAGAGGATCCTGTCCCGCCATAACGTTGAGCAGGATGGCGCAATCCTGCGCAGAGCGCGCCATGGGGCCGGCCTGGTCAAGGCTGGAGGCAAAGGCCACCATGCCTAGGCGCGATACCCGACCATACGTGGGCTTGAGGCCGGTAATGCCGCAAAAGGCTGCGGGTTGGCGAATAGAACCGCCGGTATCGGTGCCCGTCGCCGCTGGCGCAAGGCCCGCTGCCACGGCGGCAGCTGAACCGCCGCTGGAACCTCCGGGGACCCTGTCGGTATCCCAGGGGTTGTGTACGGCCCCATAGAAACTGTTCTCATTGGATGAGCCCATCGCGAATTCATCCATGTTGGTCTTGCCCAGTGACACGGCGCCGCTGGCGTTGAAGCGTTGGATCAGGGTCGCGTCGTAGGGCGGCACGAAGTTGTCCAGCATGCGCGAACCACAGCTAGTGCGCACGCCGCGTGTGCAGAAAATGTCTTTATGGGCGATGGGCACACCCAGCAGCGCCGCCTCATTGCCGGCCGCGCGTTGCTGATCGGCTTGTTCAGCGCTGGCTAAAGCCGCCTTGTGGTCGACGGTGATAAAGCTATTGAGTTGTCGGTCCAGCTCGTCGATGCGTGCCAGATAGCCCTGGGTGAGTTCGGTGCTGGAAAACTGCCCCGCTTGCAGGCCGCTGATAATGTCGGCCAGCGATAAATCGTGCATGATCGCGCTCCGCTTCTAATCGATGACCTGGGGAACCAGATACAGACCGGATTCCACCGCGGGTGCGATTGCCTGAAACGCCTCGCGCTGATTGGTTTCTGTTACCACATCGTCGCGCAGTCGCTGTACCGCATCATGCGGATTCGCCATGGGTTCCACCCCGGTGGTATCCACCGCCTGTAACTGGTCGGCAAGGGTCAGGATTCTGCCGATGCTGTCAGTGACTTCGGCCACCTGCTCGGGGGCAATTCGAATGCGCGCCAAATCAGCGATCTGGGCGATATCGTCCTCTGCTATAGACATAGAATTCGGGCTTACTGCAAAAACGGTTTTGGGCGCGTAACGACACGCGAGAGGGCGCAAACTTATCACATTTGTGCCTTGCCCTGTATCCCCGGCATTGTTACATTAATTCGAACGTCAACAGGGTAAAACGAGAATGGTTCATCCGCCCACGCACGCGGTGAAAACAGCCCGGTTAACGACCACGAATTACACCCTTACAGCCTCGCCCCATGGCGCGAGAAGCTGACGCGTCGAAAGGTAGACAATTTCCATGTTGAAGAAACTGCGCGGTCTGTTTTCCAACGATCTCTCGATCGATCTGGGGACCGCCAACACTCTGATTTATGTGCGCGACCAGGGCATTATCCTGGACGAGCCCTCTGTAGTTGCCATCCGTGTTCACAACGGCATCAAAACCATTGAAGCCGTGGGTGCCGAGGCGAAACGCATGTTGGGCCGTACGCCCGGCAACATCACGGCCATCCGGCCCCTGAAAGACGGCGTGATCGCCGACTTCCAGGTGACCGAGAAGATGTTGCAGCACTTCATTTCCAAAGTGCATGAAAGCCGCTTCATTCGCCCCAGCCCGCGGGTGCTGGTGTGTGTGCCCTGTATGTCTACCCAGGTGGAGCGCCGCGCCATTCGCGAATCTGCCCTGAGTGCGGGTGCCCGGGAAGTGCGGCTGATCGAAGAGCCCATGGCTGCGGCGATTGGTGCCGGACTCAGTGTGGAAGAAGCCACGGGCTGCATGGTGGTTGACGTAGGCGGTGGCACTACTGAAATCGCGATTATCTCTCTCAATGGCGTTGTGTACCGTGATTCCGTCCGCATTGGCGGGGATCGCTTCGACGAGGCCATCGTCTCCCACGTTCGTCGCCGTTACGGCAGCCTGATTGGCGATGCCACGGCGGAACGTATCAAGAAAGAAGTCGGCTGTGCGTTTGCCGGCAGTGAACTGCGCGAGATCGATGTTCGCGGGCGTAACCTTGCAGAGGGTGTGCCTCGCAGCTTCACACTGAATAGCGACGAAATACTGGAAGCCCTGCAGGACCCGCTGACATCGATTGTTCAGGCGGTAAAGACAGGGTTGGAACAGTCGCCACCCGAATTGGCCGCCGACATTGCCGAGAGCGGCATTGTGCTGACCGGGGGTGGAGCCCTGTTGCGTGATCTGGACCGTCTCATCTCTGAAGAAACCGGTCTGCCCGTCATCGTTGCCGAAGATCCCTTGACCTGTGTCGCAAGGGGTGGTGGTATCGCGATGGAGCGAATGGATCGCCAGACAATAGATCTGCTGTCCACCGAGTAGCGGTGTGACGGCGGCACTGACCTGATTCGCAGGGAGCTGTCATCAAACCGCTGTTCGTCAAAGAATCGCACGTGGGTGCACGTCTCGCACTGGCCTTAGTGGTTGTCGTGGGTCTGATCCTCGCAGACCTGCGCTTCAACACCTTCAGTTATTCCCGCGCTTTCCTGGATACCTTGCTTTCGCCGGTCTACTGGTTGGCTGAT
Source organism: Parahalioglobus pacificus (assembly GCF_014652275.1). GTDB lineage: Bacteria > Pseudomonadota > Gammaproteobacteria > Pseudomonadales > Halieaceae > Parahalioglobus > Parahalioglobus pacificus. The sequence continues at coordinate 204,430 of NZ_BMYM01000001.1, forward strand.
GTGCCTGCGAGTATTGATGAGTGGTCTAATACACACATCACCAGCCGAACCGAACTGCAGGAAGAGAACGAGCGCCTGCGGCGGGAGAATCTGGTGATGCAGGGCCGTACCCAGCAGATGGCCTCGCTTCAGGCCGATAACGCTGCCTTCCGCTCCCTGCTCAACTCCACGGCTTTGCTACGCGATGATGTGCTGGTGGCAGAGTTGATTGGTGTGTCCCCCGATCCAGCGCGTCAGCAGTTGATCGTCAATAAAGGTGAGGACGACGGGGTGTATCTGGGGCAGCCGCTGATCGATGCCGACGGACTGATGGGGCAGGTCGTTGAGGTGGGTGCGCTGAATGCACGGGTCTTGCTCATCACTGATGCGACGCACTCCATTCCTGTTCAGGTAAATCGCAACGGTGTGCGAGCGATCGCAGAGGGTAACGGTTCGCTGACGGCGCTGGAGGTTCATCACGTATCCGCCACGACGGATATTCGCGAAGGCGATCTGCTTGTCAGTTCTGGTCTGGGTGGGCGCTTTCCCGCAGGCTACCCCGTGGCGGTTGTTGCCTCGGTGGATCGTGACCCTGGGCAGGCCTTCGCCCGCATTGTGGCCACGCCCAGCGCTGCCCTGGACCGTAGCCGACATGTGCTACTGGTGTTCAGCGACTCCCGTCCCGACGAGGAGAACTGATGGCCGTTGACGAATGGCACGGCTACTGGGTAATTCCCTCGACCTTGTTTGTCGCCATGGTGCTGGCAGTGTTGCCGCTGCCCGTTGTGCTGCAACATTGGCGGCCCGAGTGGTTGGCTCTGGTGGTTCTCTACTGGGCCATTGCCTTGCCCCACCGCGCAGGCGTGTTCACGGCCCTGATTGCAGGGCTATGTATGGATGTCCTTGAGGGCGCATTGCTGGGTCAGAATGCGCTGGCGCTGATTGTGATTACGGTGCTTGCGCTGCTCCTGTATCAACGTATTCGGCTATTCACGCCGGTTCAGCAAAGTGCCGTGGTTTTTATCTTAATCGGCATTCATCAACTGCTTTGTCAGTGGCTGCAAACCCTTGAGGGTGCAGGTGCCCGGGAATTGACTTTCCTGCTCCCAGCCCTCACCAGTGCCGCCTGCTGGTTGCTGGTTCTGCCTCTGTTGCGTGGCCTCAGGCGCACGTTTCAAGTGACTTGATCTACCTATGACGCAATTGATACTTGCCTCTGCCAGCCCGCGTCGGCATGCATTACTGACGCAATTGGGTGTGAGCTTCAGCGTGCAGTCCGCAGATATCGACGAGACACCCATGCCCGCTGAGGCCGCGCGCGAGTATGTTGAGCGTATTGCATCGGAGAAGGCCAAAACAGTTGCCGCGTTCTACCCGAACTGCGCGGTACTTGCTGCAGATACGTCGGTCGTTGTCGATGGGGATATTTTGGGTAAGCCTGCAGATGCGCGTGCTGGTCTCGCTATGCTGGCCCGTTTGAGTGGACGCACACACCAGGTGATGACGGGTATTTGCCTGATCGCGAATAGCAGTTCCATCGTCGAGTCGGTCATCACTGACGTTACCTTTGCCGGCCTTGACCGGGCAACCTGTGAAGCCTACCTGGCAACGGATGAGCCTTACGATAAGGCGGGTGGCTATGGCATTCAGGGCCTAGGTGGTGCTTTTGTCACCTCCATACAGGGCAGCTACAGTAATGTTGTGGGCTTACCCCTGCACGAGACTTGGGCCCTGCTGACGGCCCAGGGCATTCCTTCGCACCTGACCACCGGAGACCTGCGCAATGAGTGAAGAGATTCTGGTGAACGTTACACCCATGGAGACCCGCGTTGCCGTGGTTGAAAATGGTGCTACCCAGGATATCTACATCGAGCGCAGCGCCAGTCGCGGTGTCGTTGGCAATATCTACGCGGGCAAAGTCCGTCGCGTGTTGCCCGGTATGCAGGCAGCCTTTGTCGACATTGGCTTGGAGCGTAATAGCTTCATCCACGTTTCTGACATTGTGGAAAGCGACACTGCCTCTATCAGTGAGCAAGTGCACGACGGTAAAAAGATCATTGTGCAGGTCACCAAGGATCCGCTGGGTACCAAAGGCGCGCGGCTGACCATGCAGCTCTCGGTGTCGTCCCGTTATCTGGTGTATATGCCTGACGGTAATCACGTGGGCGTGTCGCAGCGGATTGACGATTCCGAGGAGCGAGAGCGTCTGCAGCAGCTCTTGGCAAGCGCCCTGGTGGAAGAAGACGCTGACATAGGCGGCGGCTACATATTGAGAACGGCCGCCGAGGGAGCAGGCGCCGATGAAATCGCGGCAGACTTGCGCTTCCTGCGCCGGCTTTGGGCAGCAGTGTCCCGCCGCGCCAAGGCAGCTACCAAGCCTGAACTTTTGTACGAAGATCTGCCGCTGCACCTGCGTACAGTGCGCGATCTGGCCCGCCCCGGCGTTGAACGGGTCCGGGTAGACAGCAAAGAGAGCTACACCGCGCTCGCCTCCTTTTGCGGCGACTACGTGCCTGAGATAAGCGAGCTACTGGAACACTACCCCGGTGAACGTCCACTGTTCGACATCCACGGCATCGAGGAAGAGCTTCAAAAGGCTTTAAGCCGCAAGGTGGAGCTGAAATCCGGTGGTTACCTGATTATCGACCAGACTGAGGCGATGACCACTATCGATGTGAACACCGGCTCGTTCGTGGGGAGAAAAAACCAGGAAGAGACCATTTTCAAAACCAATCTCGAGGCCGCAACCACGCTGGCACGACAGCTGCGGCTGCGCAATCTGGGCGGCATAATTATCGTCGACTTTATCGATATGCAGGATGCTGAACACAAGCGACAGGTGCACCGCACCCTCGAGAAGGCGATGGCCAGGGATCCCGCGCGTAACAAGATTACCGGTGTGTCCGAACTGGGGTTGGTGGAGATGACGCGTAAGCGTACGCGCGAGAGCCTGGAACATCTCCTGTGTGAAGACTGTCCCGTATGTAACGGTAGAGGTGTGCTGAAGACGGCGGAGACAGTGTGCTATGAGATTTTCCGTGAAATTATGCGCGACGCCCGCGCCTATGAGAATGACAACCTGCTGGTGCTAGCCTCCCAGGCCGTGGTTGATCGCTTGCTGGATGAGGAATCGTCCAACGTGGCCGACCTGGAGGAGTTCATCGGCAAAACCATCAGTTTCCGGGTTGAGCCCGGTTATGGGCAGGAACACTTCGACATTGTATTGCTCTAAGTAGTAAACACCTGCTGCTGAGTGGTCGAACGAGAGACGTTTTGGAGAACTCCCTTTTTCACAAGTTGAGTCGAGTGCTTTGGGGCATCGCTGTGATTGCAGTGGTGCTGGTTGCGCTTTATGTGAGTCTCGGGCGCTACCTGATGTCCAATATCGGTGGCTACCAGGATGACATACTGTCGCAGCTCAATGCGCGACTGCCCTTCACCATAGAGGCGCGTGAGGTGCGGGGTGACTGGCGCACGTTTAATCCCGAGCTGGTGTTTACGGACCTCAAGATTGTCTTCGATGATCCGGGCATCCCGCCAGTGGAGCTGGCAGAGGGTCGCTTCACTCTGGATGCATTTCATACATTGAATAATCGTCAACTAACAGGCCGTCGCGTGCAGCTACGCGGTTTGTCACTGTCGGGCGCTGTGGATGGTGACGGCCGCATCACTATAGCGGGGTTCGGTGGCGGCGGCGGTGGGCAGTTCCGCGCCTGGTTTGAGAATTTTCTGCGTAACGTAGAGCGGCTCGAACTGGTGGGCAATCGGCTTGACCTTGCGTTTGAAGACGGTGATAGCCGCTCCCTGAGTCTGGATTTGCAACTGGATCGTATGGGTAGTCAGCGCATCCTTGCCTCGACGCTAACCACGGCTGCCGGTGTGCGCATAGATGTGGCAGCACGGGGGGTTGGCAATCCCTTTAATCTGGATACTTACGACGGCGACTTACATGCGCGGCTAAGGCTCAATGATATTGATGTGCTGAGCCGCTTCCTTCCGGACAATGTGCCGGTGCGGGCCAGCGGCGAAGGCGAGCTGCAGTTGTGGGTCAGTTGGGCCTCTGGCGAGCCGGAAGTCAAGCTGGCGTTGGCGTCTGAGTCGCTTGATCTGCGCCGTGCCGGGGAGGCGGGTAGAGCACAGGTGCCGTTGGAGGCATTGCAACTAACAGCCAGCCTGCAACGCCAGCGTGATCGCTGGACCGCCTTTATGCAGGATGTCCAGATCGCCCATCAGGGAAATGCGGTTGAGTTGCCGCGCCTGCAGGCGGACTTGAGGGAAAATAGCCTCAGGCTGCGCGCCGAAGCCATCGAGTTAGCGCCTTTGAATGCGTTCCTAACCAGTCTTGAGCCGGTGCCGACCGGGCTGGCTTCTGTGTTCGACACGCTCTCGCCCAGTGGTCGCCTGGTCAGCGCCGAGTTCAATTTTGAATCGTTACAGGCCATGGCTGATAACTGGGCCCTGGAAGCCAGCTTTGAAGACGTTGCGGTAGAGAGTTGGCGAGGGGCACCGGGGGTGCGCGGTGCCCAAGGGTTTCTGGACCTTCGCCCCGGCAGCGGGTGGGTGTTGCTAGACAGCGCACCGTTTTCCATGGCATTTCCAACCGTGTATGACAGCCCCCTGGTGTTCGATGACTTTGGTGCCCGGATCAGTATCGACTGGGACAAGGAGGCCTTGCAGTTGGGCAGCTCACTGGTGCGGGCAGCCGGGGCGGAGGGGGATGTGCGCGCCCTCTTTGGTCTGACGGTACCGTTCTCGGCTCAGCCACAGGGCATAGAGATGGAGTTGTTGGTAGGCCTATCTGAGGCCGATCCCATTCATCGCAACAAGTACCTGCCGTATACCCTGAACGAAGGCCTGCTCAGTTGGCTGCGTCAAAGTATTGGTGAGGGTGATGTAAACACCGGCGCCTTCCTATGGCGTGGAAGCCTGAAAGGGAAGGGCGGCGCCCCCTACCGCACGGTGCAACTCGGCTTTGATCTGGCCAACACCGCACTGACCTACAGTCCTGATTGGCCTGCGATTTCCCGCTTCGCGGGTACCGTACTGATTGATGATGCGCGTGTCAGCGTCTGGGCGGACCAGGCGCAACTTTTGGACTCACACGTTCAGTCCCTGTCGGTGGAGACCTGGCGGGACAGCGCAAAAGAAATTCAGCTCAAAGCGCATACTGTATTGGGCGGCCCTGCGGCAGACGGCCTGACAGTGATCAATGGTTCGCCCATTGCCACGCTGACGAATAACGCCTTTGAGGCCTGGACCCTCTCCGGCGATCTTGAAACAACACTGGACCTTGCACTTAACCTGAACCGTCCCGGGGATAATCCGGGTGTGGACGTGAGGGCTATATTGGCGGACGCAGAGCTGGGCATCACGCCCATTAACCTCGATCTTTACGATGTGGCCGGCACCGTGAGCTACAGCGGAACCACCGGCCTGCGCAGCGATGATTTACGAGGCGTTCTCTGGGACCGGCCTGTGTCTGCGGCAATCGCGCCTGCGGTGTCGGGGCCTGCAACTTCTGGCGTAAACGATTCGCGGCCCACTGCCGAGGTAGACTCCGGACAGAGTACACCCCCTGGCGCACAGCCTGTGCGGGTTTCAGTGTCGGGCGATGTGCACACGCAGGCGCTTACGGATTGGTTGTCACTGCCGGCCCTAGAGCTTGCGCAGGGTGTGACCCCGGTTGATATCACCGTGGATATACCACCGGGTGAGACACCAAAGCTGACCGCAACCACCTCACTCTCGGGCGTCTCACTGGATCTACCACTCCCTTGGCGCAAGTCCGCCGAAGAACAGCGGGAGCTACAGGTGACGTTACCGCTGACAAGAGAGCGATTGCCGATTGAGCTTCGCTTTGAGGACATTCAGTTGTCTCTTGCCTTGGCAAGCGGGCAATTGGAGGGCGCATCGCTGTACTTCGGCAATGACAACACCCTGCGTGCGCAAGATCGCGCAGCGTCTTCGGGCTTGTTGATCAGCGGACGCGCGCCCTCGGTGGATGTTCAGTCATGGCTGGATTTTGCCGAGCAGTACTTCAGCCAGGGCAACACGCCTGATCCCAACGCGCCGGAAGCCTCGGTTCCCGAGTTCCCCATTACTGCAAAGCAGTTTTTTGCGGAGGATGTGTTGCTCTGGGGGCGCCGCTTTACTGACACGTCTATCGACCTGACAATAGCGGACCAGCGCTGGGACCTCGCCGTGAAAAACGCCCTGCTGGAAGGTGCGCTCGCGATGGACTACGCCGCCGAGAGTGGGGATGTGGCGCTGTCCTACCTTAACCTATCTGAACTGAGCGCCGATCAGGACCCTAACAGTCCGGAGGCAAGCCCCGCGAGTACGGTGGCGAGTGATGAGTCAGCACCGCTGCAACTGCCAGCACTGTCTGTCACTGTGGACGAGCTGCGTTACCAGGGAAATAACCTGGGTAATCTGGAACTTGCCCTTCGCTCCAGCGGCCCTGCCATTGTTGCAGAGCAGATCACGGGAGAGATTGCCGGTTTTGCACTGCAGCCACAGGCACCGGGGGAACTGGTGTGGCGCCAGGGAACGGTAGGGCAGGCTGACTCTACCCGTGTGCGCTTACCGCTCAGTTTTGGCGATATCGGCGACAGCTTTGACCAACTGGGTTATCAGCGCATTCTGGAGACTGAGAGCGGGCGGTCGGAAATGACTCTTTTGTGGCCGGGCGGTCCAGAGGCATTTGACTTCGATTCTGCAACGGGACGTATCGAGCTCGAAACCAGCGAAGGCCGCTTCCTCAGTGCGTCTTCGGGGACCAGCGGCGCCCTGCGCGTTGTCTCCATACTTAACCTGGCGGATATCGTGCGGCGCCTATCCCTCAGTCATACCTTCGAATCAGGAATTCCTTTTGAGCAGCTTACATCCCAGGTGTTTCTGAACGCGGGCAAGCTTGAGGTGCCCAGCATGCAGGTGCGCGGCGCTGGCAGTGGCTTCCAATTTAGCGGCGTTTCAGACCTGGTGGCGGGTACTATCGACGGAGAGCTGGTCGTCACCCTGCCGGTGGCGAATAACCTGCCGTGGATGGCGGCACTGGCTGCGGGCCTGCCAGTCGCTGCCGGTGTGTTTGTAGTGAGCCGGGTTTTCCAGGATCAGGTGAACCGTTTCACCAGTGGCGTCTACACCGTCGAAGGGGCATTGGATAACCCGACCGTGTCTTTTGATCGCATTTTCGACAATGCCAGTGCCGCCTCTTCGATCGTTGGCGGCAGTGCCGAAGACCCTAACAGTGTTTTGGCCAACTGGGCGCCATTGCCCGGTGATGCGATGTCTGCTGACCCCAATCGGCCCTAAGCCTTCCCTTGTCAGGCCCTAACCGTACTTAGTCCGGCGCTAGGCCTCTTCAGACAGGCTTCGCAGATACTTGAACAGCTTCCGACTGGCCGCCGGTGGCTTGCCCGCGCCGGATTCTTTCGCGTGCTGGCGCACTATCTGGCGCAGCTGTTGGCGATCGGCCTGCGGCCAGCGATCCATAACCAGTTGCACACCGGAGTCTCCCTGAGCGAGCACGGCATCGCGCAGATTCTCCAATTCGTGGAACGCTTCGGTCCGCTGTACGTGCGCGTTATGGAGCAGGTCCAGCGCGCGCTGAATGGGCTCGGGGTCGATATCGCGCATCAACTTGCCGATGAACTGAAAGTGTCTGCGGCGGGCGCTCTTGGTGGTTATGCGTTTGACCTCTTCGATCGCGAGGCGCAAGCGCTCATCGTCGATCGGGATCTGCGCCAACTCACGCTCACTCAGTTGTGTCAGTGCCACTCCTAGGTCCTGACGCGCAGTCATCTCCCGCTTCAATTCGGTTTTGCTGGGTCCGAAGTCCTCATCATCAAGGTGGGTATCGTCAGCCATAAAACACCGTTGCAAGGCCAAGGAAAGAAACAAAGCCCACAACGTCCGTGACGGTGGTTAGCACAACACCACCTGCCAGTGCGGGATCGATGTTCATACGTCGTAACAACAGTGGCAGTGCGGCGCCGGTCAGCCCTGCAGTCACCAGGTTGATAACCATAGCGCAGGCAATCACCAGGCCTAGTGTCCAGTCTTCAAACCAGACAGAGGCAGCAATGGCCACGACACCTGCCCACGTCACGCCGTTGAGCAGCCCGATGGCGAACTCCCGATTGATCAGCCAACCCTGGTTGGTAGCTGTAACCTGACCCAGGGCCATACCCCTGACCAGAACGGTGAGCGTCTGTGTGCCAGCAATGCCGCCCATCGATGCCACGATAGGCATTAACACGGCCAGAGCGACTACTTTCTCGATGGTGCCCTGGAACAGGTTGATGAAGGAGGCGGCAATAAAGGCGGTGACCAGATTGATGCCCAGCCACATGGCCCTGCGCGGCGCAGTGCGGCGGATGGGTGCGAAGGTGTCTTCATCCTCATCCAGGCCTGCCATGGACATCAGCGAGTGGTCTGCGTCTTCGCGGATAACGTCTACCACATCATCGATGGTGATTCGGCCCAGCAGTTTGCCGTTATCGTCGACCACCGGTGCAGAGACCCAGTCATTGCGCTCGAAAAGACGCGCCACGTTATCGTCCGGCAGCGTGGCCGGGATGGGTTCCTGATCGGTAATCATCATTTCGCGGACGGACACAGCCGGGTCGGCCACCAGCAGTGTTCGCAGTGGTAGCAGGCCGATATAGCGGTCGTTACGCGTCACCACGATCAGGTTGTCGGTCATCTCTGGGATTTCTTCGTGCCGCCGCAGGTAGCGCAGGACCACGTCCAGCGTGAGGTCGGCGCGAATGGTAATCGTGTCGGTATTCATCAGGCCGCCCGCGGTGTCATCCGCGTGCTGCATCACCTGTTCTAGTCGAGCACGATCCTGCTGGTTCATCGAGTCCAGCACTTCATTGGTAATACGGTCTGGCAACTGCTGAAGGATGTCAGCGACGTCGTCGTCGTCCAGGCCTTCCGTGATCTGTGCAACTTCCTCGGCATCCATGCGGCCCAGGAAATCTGCCTGTAGGTCCTCGCTGAGTTCATTGATGACCTCGCCAGCGAGCTCATCATCCAGCATCTTCCGCAGTACATGGCGATGTTTCGGAGGCGAGGACTCAAGTAGGTAGGCAACGTCGGCAGCGGGCATATCGGACAGCATGCGACGCACGTCATCCAGCGTACCGCTGCCGAGTGCCAGCGATAGCAGGTCCAACTGCGTCTGCGATTTTACGGCTGTCTGACTCATGGTTCGATCCGCATAAAAAACCCTCTCTCGAGGGTGGCCAGGCTGCAATTATCCGGGAAAAGGGCGATCAGCACCACGCGTAGGCTATGCCGGGGGGCGGTATTATTCCGCTTCGTCGAATCGGTTTGCGATCAGTGCGAGCAGCGCATCCATGGCGGCGGCCTCATCGGCGCCATCCACTTCCAGTGTTACCTCTGTACCGTTGCCTGCGGCCAGCATCATGACCGACATAATGCTTTTGCCGTCCACGGGCGCTTCACCGGCGGCGATACGCACCTTGCTGGAAAAGGCGGAGGCGCAGCCCACGAACTTGGCAGCCGCTCGTGCGTGCAAGCCAAGTTTGTTAACGATGGTGGTGGTCTGCGTCAGCATGGTATCAGGGCTGCAACTCGCGGTGCCGCACATGCAGGTGAGGGTAGTCACTCTTGAAGGCCTTGTAGAGCCGGTCGGTCATATAGACCGAGCGATGCTGGCCACCGGTGCAGCCCAGGGCAACCGTCATGTAGCTGCGATTGCTGTTGGCATACTCTGGGAGCCAGCGCTTGAGGTACGTGCTGATATCATTAAAGAGCTCGTCGGTCAGTGGTTGATTTTCCAGAAATTCGGCGACGTCCGCGTCCAGCCCGTTTTTCACGCGTAGGGATTTCACCCAGTGGGGATTTGGCAGTAAACGCAGATCGTAGATTAGGTCAGCGTCATTGGGTAAGCCCCGTTTGAAACCGAAAGACTGTATGAGGATGGACATCTCACCCTCGGCGTTCCCGACTACGCGTTGCCGTATGGCGTCTCGCAGCTCGTAGATCGTCATCTGGCTGCTATCTAGCACCAGCGAGGCGGCACTGGCCAGCGGTTCCAGTAGATCCCTTTCCCTGTCTATCGCGTCTGCAAGTGGCAGTGTTTCACTACTGAGGGGGTGTTTTCTGCGAGTTTCACTGAAGCGTTTGATTAGGGCATTGTCGTCTGCATCCAAGTACAACACTGTTGTATTGAGTGCCTCCGGCAGTTCTCCCATGATGCTGTCGAATCGCGCAAGATCCTTCCAGGCATTGCGAGCGTCAATACACACGGCCGCGCCGCGGAAGTGCTGGAAAGGATCGCGCCGAACTTCCTTGACCAGGTCAGGTAACAAGGACACGGGGAGGTTGTCGATGCAGTAGTAACCCTCGTCTTCCAGCTGATGCAGGGCTGTACTTTTACCCGATCCGGAACGCCCGCTGATAATTACCAACTCCATGGTTCACCCGGGCCAGTTGACGGCCGTTTGGTAGAGCTGGGCCGGTTCGGCTTGGCTGCGCAGTGTGTCGCAGAAGTCAGTTTGGCTGAACAGACGCGCCAGCGAGGCCAGAATATCCAAATGCTCCTGGTGAGCTTCGTCTGGCACCAGTAGTACGAACATCAGATCGACGGGCTGGCCGTCGGGGGAGTCGAAGGGCACGGGCTTGTCTAAGGTGACCAGCGTTCCCAGTGGGTGTACGCAGTTCTCGATGCGGCAATGGGGTATTGCTATGCCGTCACCCAGTCCGGTACTGCCAAGCTTCTCCCGGGCCACGAGCTGGGTAAACAGCTCGGTGGCATCCAGGGATATCTGGTCTTCGGCAATGAGTTGGGCAACAGTTTGAAGCAAGCGTTTCTTGCTAGCGCCGGGTGCCTTACACAGGGTTCTACCCGGCGTGAGCAGTTGCTTGAGAACATCCATCAGTGAGGTCAGTGGCCTCGCGCTTTTTCTTTGTGCTTGATTAACTGGCGATCGAGTTTATCGGCCAGCGCGTCGATAGCTGCGTACATGTCGTCTGATTCGGCTGCGGCAAAGATGTCGGCGCCGGAAATGTGCACGGTGGCTTCTGCCTTTTGCACGAGTTTTTCTACGATCAGGGTCACGTCTGTATTGGTTATCTGGTCAAAATGTCGTTGCAGGCGCTCGAACTTGCTCTCCACATATTCACGCAGTGGATCGGTCACTTCGACATGGTGTCCGCTAACGTTGAGTTGCATACAGTGCTCCTTCTTGCAGTGATGTCAGCCGTCTCGGATTCGCCATCGGCGGCTACTGTTATTCTAGACCAATCTCTTGCGTTCGTTGGAGGGTGGGATCAGCAATGTGTCGCGATATTTGGCGACAGTTCGCCTTGCAACCTTGATGCCCTGTTCTTCCAACAACTGGGTAATCTTGTTGTCTGACAAGGGCTTGCGTGGGTTCTCTGCGGCCACCAGTTTCTTGATCAGTGCGCGAATTGCGGTTGAAGAACACTCACCGCCGCTGGTCGTTGCGACATGGCTGGAGAAAAAGTACTTCAGTTCGAAGATGCCACGGGGGGTGTGCATGTACTTGCGCGTGGTGACCCGCGAAATGGTGGACTCGTGCATGTCTACCGCCTCTGCGATGTCGTGCAGCACCAGCGGCTTCATGGCTTCTTCGCCATATTCCAGGAAGTTTCTCTGGCGCTCAACGATGCGGCTGGCCACCTTCATCAGGGTCTCGTTGCGGCTGTGAAGGCTTTTTAGAAACCACTTTGCTTCCTGTAAGTTTTCTCTCAGAAAGTTGTTGTCATCACTGGTATCGGCGCGCTTCACCATGCTGGCGTACTGGCTATTGATGCGCAGCCGTGGCGCGATATCAGGATTCAGCTCTACTACCCAGCGACCTTCACGCTTGGTAACGAACACATCCGGCACGATGTATTCGGTAGTGTCTTCACCAATGCCGCGTCCGGGCTGTGGATCCAGTGATTGCACCACCGACAGCACGTCGCGCAGTTGGTCTTCGCTCAGGCGCATACGTCGCATAATTTGGGCAAAGTCACCCGATGCCAGCTGATTCATGTGTCGGTTAACCAGCACTTTGGCCCGTTCTAAATACGCCGTGTCTGCGGGCAATTGTTGCAGTTGTATACGCAGGCATTCCTGCAGGTCCTGTGCGCAGACGCCGGCAGGTTCGAACTGCTGCAGCATATGCAGCACGGCCATCACTTCGTCCAGCTCAATCTCTGCTTCGTCGTCCTGTAACGACTCGCAGATGGCCTCCGGGCTTTCAATGAGCCTGCCGTCGTCATCGGTGGCGTCGATGATTGCCATGGCAATGACGCGATCGGTGTCTGACATGCGGCTGAGATTCAACTGCCACAGCAGGTGGTCGCGCAGGGATTGACCGTCGGCGCGACGCGCGTCCTGGTCGTAGTCGGTAGCCTCTGGCGCCGGTGCAGGTGCGGAAGTGGGGATCAAGTCCTCCCACTGGGTGTCCACTGGCAGATCGTCACCCAGCTTGCCATCCCATTCGGCCTCGTAGTCTGGAGCGGCCGGTTCCTCAGCGCTTACCTGAGCCTCCTCGGGTGTATCCGCTTTTGGAGCCTCCTCTGCCTGTGTGTCGGAAGGGCTCTGGTCCTCTTCCATCTCCAGCATAGGGTTGCTCTCCAGCGCCTGTTGAATCTCCATCTGAAGATCCAGCGTACTCAACTGCAGCAGGCGTATGGCCTGCTGTAGCTGCGGCGTCATGGTGAGTTGTTGGCCCAGTCGAAGCTGGAGAGACTGTTTCATTGGCGTGCTGATAAGGCTCGCTACACGGTGTGTATTGTCAGTGTAGCGCTGGAATTACTGCCTGAGCAAGAAATTGGCAAGGAAATTGCGTGTTGGTTAAAGCTGCGCCCCCCTGATGCGACTGTGAGTGGCCTTTTTTACAGGTGGAACTGATCGCCTAGGTAGATCTCACGCACTTTGGCATCGGCGAGCACGGTCTCTGCGCTGCCAGAGGCAATGATGTGGCCTTCACCCACGATGAAAGCGGTCTCGCAGATATCAAGGGTATCGCGAACATTGTGGTCGGTAATCAGGACACCGATACCGCGCTGCTGCAGGTGGGTGATGATGGTTTTGATGTCATTGACCGAGATGGGGTCGACACCTGCGAAAGGCTCATCCAAGAGGATGAAATCGGGCTCAGTTGCCAACGCTCTGGCGATCTCCACTCGTCGCCTTTCGCCGCCCGACAGCGCCTGACCCAGGCTGTCGCGCAGGTGGGCGACATGGAATTCCTCCAGTAATTCGTCCCGACGCGCGAGCCGCTGCTGACGGTTGAGGTCCGGCCGGGTTTCCAGAATCGCCATCAAGTTATCGCCCACGCTTAGCTTGCGGAAGATAGAGGCTTCCTGGGGGAGGTAGCCAATCCCGCGGCGTGCCCGTTCGTGCATAGGCAGTTCGGTGATGTCCTCGCCATTGATGTGGATGGCGCCGCGGTCGGCCCTGATGATCCCGACGATCATGTAAAAGCAGGTGGTCTTGCCGGCGCCATTGGGGCCAAGCAGGCCCACGACCTGGCCGCTGTCGAGCTCTATGGAAACGTCGCTGACGACCTCACGCCCTTTATAGGCTTTGGCGAGATGCTTGGCGGAGAGGGTTGCCATGGGGCTACTGGTTCTCCTGCACGGTCTGCGCAGGTATCACAACCTCCACGCGGTTGCCCGTATCTCTGGCGCTGGAATCGGCTTTTACGAGCTGCTCGGCCATGAAGTAATCGATGGTATCGCCGGTCACGATAGAGCCGTCCTGCTCAATTCGTGCAGCCTCACGCAATTGCACACGCTCCTCATTCTTGAAGTATTCGATCGTCGCCGCCTCTGCCTTCAACAACGCCTTGTCGATTTCGGGCTGCTGCTCCAATTGTGCCGGTGTGCCCGTTGCAACAATGCGGCTGGCATCTTCGCCGGTGTGGTAGATGGTAATGGTGTCCGCATCGATATTGAGTGTTCCCTGATTCATACGGACATTGCCGCTGTATACCGTGGTTCCCTGTTTTTCATCGCGCACCGCTGTGTCTGCCGCAATTTTGATGGGCTGGTCTTTGTCCTCAGGCAGTGCACTGGCGTTCGTGCTGATCAGTAGCGTAGCCAGCATTATCACGAGGCTTAGTCGGGGCATACAGTTAGGGTTGGTTGCTGATGGGAACATAAATACTCTCCACGTTGGGCTGCAGTCGCACACGCTCGGTGATCAGGTCGGCTTCCATGCCCTGTGCGTCGATGCGGTTGGCGCCCTCGGTCATCGCTACAGGAACACGGGAAATTGCAGTTTTCGCCTTGAGATCCAGGGTCATTGATTGGGTGTCCAGCCTTGCTGTGCTCTGATCATTGATCAGTTGGACGTTTTCTGTGAGGAAGAGTTTCTGCGAACCGTGCTTCAGCTTGCCGTTGTCAGCCGACGCTGACCAAGTGCGCGCGTCGCCATCATGGGTGTAGATACGCGGCAGTGTGAATCGAGTCTCACGCTGTTCCGGAAAATCCTGCGCTTTGATGGCGCGAACAATACCTGATAACTCACCCGTTTCGTCATAGCTTGTGCGTTGTATGGCATACAGGTAGGTTTTGGGTAGATCACCGCGCCGCTCAGCGGTCGCACTGTCGGGTGTGCGAATGTCTGCGGGGCGCCAGAAATACAGTACCGCCATGACCAGGCTGAGCGCGAGCAAGACTTGTAGCGCCACCCGCAGCATTACTCGAACGCGGCCTCTGCATCGTCCAGTAGGCCTCTGGCGGCGAGAATAAACTCGCAGGCCTCGCGCACCGCGCCATTGCCGCCTTCAGCGCTGCTGCACCAGTCGGCAGCCTCTAACACACGGCGCGTACCATCACTGACCGTCATGCCAAGTCCGGCCGCACGAATGGCGCCAAGGTCGGGTAAGTCGTCACCCATATACGCGCAGTCTTGTGGGCTTAAGCCCACATCGTTGCAGAGTTCACTGAGTGCCGTACGCTTATCCTCACGCCCCTGAATGATATGCGCTATGCCTAACTCGTTGGCGCGACGTTGTACGATCTGCGAGTTGCGGCCGGTGATAATGGCCACAGGAATGTTGGCCTGCTGTAGCAATTTGATCCCTAGGCCATCCTTGATGGAAAACGCTTTCAGCTCTTCCCCGGCATTACCGTAGTACAGCCGCCCGTCAGTCAGTACACCGTCGACGTCCAGTACCAGCATGCGAATGTGTCTTGCCTTGCTCTGGGCCTGCTCGCTCATATCAGGCTATCCCGGCTCGCAGCAGGCTCATCAGGTGTACAACGCCGTCGATGCGATTGTTTGAATCTACCACCACCAGCGAGCTGATTTTGTTCTCTTCCATGATGCGTAAGGCTTCTGCTGCAAGCATGCCGGTGCTCACGGTTTTGCCGCCTTGCGACATGACCTCGGCCATGGTGGTGTTGTTGATGTCGATCTGGTTATCCAGAGCCCGGCGAAGGTCGCCATCGGTGAAAATCCCCTGCAACTGCCCGTCGCTGTCGGCCACAGTGGTCATGCCCAGGCCTTTGTTGCTGATTTCCAGTAAGGTCATTGCCAGGGTGGTATCGGCGCTGACACGCGGTGTCTGCTCGTCGCTGGTCATCACATCTTCGATTTTAAGCAGCAACTTACGGCCCAGCGCTCCACCCGGGTGAGAGAAGGCAAAGTCTTCTGCGGTGAAGCCGCGTGCTTCTAACAGGGCAATGGCCAGGGCGTCACCCAAAACCAAGGCTGCAGTGGTACTGGAGGTCGGTGCCAGATCCAGAGGGCAGGCTTCGGTAGCTACTGACGCATCCACATGGGCATCCGCTGCCTGTGCCAGGGGAGAATCAGGGTTGCCTGTCATTGCCACCAGCGTATTGCCCTGGCGTTTCAGCAGAGGCAGTAGCGTCATCAACTCCGCGGTGGAGCCACTATTGGAGAGGGCGAGCACTGAGTCGTCAGCGGTAATCATGCCCATGTCACCATGGGAAGCCTCGCCGGGATGCACGAAGAAAGCGGGCGTTCCAGTGCTGGCCAATGTTGCAGCAATCTTGCCGGCAATGTGCCCCGACTTTCCCATACCTGTCACAATCACACGTCCGGGCGTGTCCATCAGCAGTTGGCAGGCAAGCGCGAACTCGCTGTCCACACGAGCACCCAGCGCGGCAATGGCGTCGATTTCAATATCGATGGTGCGCTGCGCGGAGGCGCAGAAGTCGGCAGCTGGAGTGGGCGGCATAGCCAGAGGGGAGGCCTCAGATGGTCACATAGACCCAGTAATAATACAGGCCGTAAAAGGACACTAACAACACCCCGACGGAGCGGCCCACGTATGAGTGTCCCGCGGGTGCCGCCGCGCGCCGTCGTCCAACAAATATCGCAGCCGCCAGCATCAGTGTCGCGATGGTCATTGCCGCGTAGTCCCGCTCCAGCACATAGGGCGTCAGCACCATGGTCTTGAACAGTCCCGGAATGGCCATCACCGCCAATAGGTTAAACAGGTTCGAGCCGATAACATTGCCGACCGCGATTTCTGTGTGGCCGCGCAGTGCGCTGGCAACGGTGGCAGCCAGCTCGGGCAGGCTGGTGCCTACGGCAACAATAGTGAGTCCAATCACTAGCTGGGATACGCCCAGCTGCTGTGCGATTTCGACAGCGCCCCAGACCAGAAGGCGTGAGCTACCAATCAACAGCAACAAACCGAAGAAGAATGTCAGCCAGGCGCGTATCGGCTTCAGATGGGGGAGTGGTTCTTCGCCGGCCTCCTCAAGCAGTGCCTCATCCTGAGACTGGCTGCGAATCATCTGGAACAGGATAAAGGCCAGCGCGGCCAGCATCAGGCTGCCATCGAGTATGGATAGACGCCCATCGATTAACAGGATGCCCGTGCCCAGTGTCACGATCAGAAGCGTGGGTAACTCTACCTTGATGCAGCTGGGATGTACCAACAGCGGGGCAACCAGCACAGTGACGCCCAGCACTAAGCCGATATTGGCGATATTGGAACCTATGGCGTTGCCGACCGCTAGTTCGCCCGCACCGGACAAGGCCGCGGTAATGGAAACGAGAATTTCCGGAGCAGAAGTGCCCAGCGAAACAATCGTCAGCCCGATGATCACAGGCGACATGCCCATATTCTCAGCAATGGACGCAGCGCCTGCTACGAACAGGTCTGCACTCCAGATGAGAATGATAAAGCCGACCAGTATGGTGGCGGCGGCGATCAGCATAGAGGCTGGTTTCCTGTTAAAGTACGGGCCGCCTAATCGAA
The DNA here is from genome assembly GCF_014652275.1 of Parahalioglobus pacificus. GTDB lineage: Bacteria > Pseudomonadota > Gammaproteobacteria > Pseudomonadales > Halieaceae > Parahalioglobus > Parahalioglobus pacificus. Next base: position 221,640 of record NZ_BMYM01000001.1, read on the forward strand.
GGCCAGTGAACTGCGTCCCACTTCCCGTTGTCATAGATGGTAAGTCGGATGATTGCACACCTCGCACGCGGCGCTAGGGGCGGGATTATACAGTCACCCGTGCCGGTTAGAAGCAAAAAATGGTCAAAGAGGCTGATTCATGAAGAACCCCGTTAGAACGCTGTGGAGCACTATTGCAACACTCTTTATGTTGCTAGTTGTAGGTGCTGCTCAGGCCGATGAGGGCAGTGCGCATGCGCTGGTGAAGGCTGCGACCGATGAGGTCATGGCTGTGGTCCGTGATGCGGAGGACTATGCCGAAGAAGACCCCGAGCGCTATTACTCGGAAGTAATGGCGGTGTTAGATCCCGTGGTGGATTTCCGTGGTTTCGCCCGCGGTGTGATGGGTCCTTATGCCACACGCGATCGCTACCGCAGCCTGGACGAGGCAGGTCGGGAGAAGTTGCGCGGCCAGCTCGATAAGTTCACCGAGGTCATGCGCGATGGACTGGTGCGTACCTACAGCAAAGGCTTGCTGGCCTTCGGTGGTTCGCGGATCGAACTCACCGATGAGGGCGATGAAGCCGCTGGCGAGCGACGGGCCACAGTAAGGCAGCTGATCTACAGCGAACAGACCGAGCCGTATGTGGTGCTGTATCAGATGGGCAAGGACCGCAGTGGTGCCTGGAAGCTGAGGAACATGATCATCGAGAGTGTGAATCTCGGTGAGGTATATCGAAGCCAATTTGAAGCGTCTGCCCGCCGTCTGGAAGGTGATCTGGACGCCGTTATCGACAGTTGGACCGTCCAGGAACTGGAAACTTGAGGCGAGTCTGAGCCTCGCTAAAGCCGAGCTTTTCTCCTAAAATGCGCGGCTCTCGCCAGTGCGCATCAAGCGATGTGATATTGCGTTGCTGGCCTCCCGTCATACCCGAGGATTTTTTTTGATGGATGCTGCAACCGTAGAAGCCCTGCTGCAGGCAGACTTGGCCGACTGCGAATTTGTCGTCAATGGCGAAGGCGCCAATTACGACATCACCGTGGTTGGTGACGTGTTTGAAGGTCTGCGCCCTGTGCAGCGGCAACAGCGCGTCTATGCCGCGCTAAGTGACACCATCGCCAGTGGTGACATTCACGCGGTGAACATCCGCACCTACACCCGCGCCCAGTGGCAACAGCAGTCCCAGGGCTAAGAGGCCTCGTTACGTGGACAAGTTATTGATAAATGGGGGCGCCGCCCTGCACGGCGAACTGCGTGTATCCGGCGCCAAGAACGCGGCCCTGCCTATTCTGGCGGCCACGCTGCTGGCCGATGAGCCGATAACCGTAGGCAACCTTCCGCACCTGCACGATATCACCACTATGATAGAGCTGTTGGGCTGTATGGGTGTGGGATTGACGATTGATGAGAAGCTCAGCATTGAGGTAGATGCTTCTTCAACAAGCGAGTTTTCCGCACCTTACGAGCTGGTTAAAACCATGCGCGCTTCAATACTGGTGCTTGGCCCCATGGTGGCGCGCTTCGGCCGGGCACACGTATCCTTTCCCGGCGGCTGTGCTATCGGCAGCCGTCCGGTGGACCTGCACCTGAAGGGCTTGCAGGCAATGGGAGCCACTATTGAAGTTGAGGGCGGCTACATCAATGCCAGTGTGGAAGGCCGTCTCAAGGGCGCGCACATCATCATGGAGACCGTCACCGTAGGCGGCACCGAGAATATATTGATGGCAGCGACCCTCGCCGAGGGCACAACCATCATCGAAAACGCGGCGCGAGAGCCGGAAGTCGTGGATCTTGCAGAGTGCCTGATCGCAATGGGCGCCATCATTAGTGGTCACGGCACGGATACCATAACCGTGGAAGGGGTAGAGCGGTTACGCGGCTGCCACTACAACGTAATGCCAGACCGCATCGAAGCGGGTACTTATCTGGTAGCGGCCGCCGCCACTGGCGGCAGCCTGCGCCTGCGCGGTGCTTGTGCGGCGCACCTCGAGGCGGTACTGCACAAGCTGGAAGAGGCAGGCGCAGAGTTGGACTCGGGCGATGATTGGATATCCCTGGATATGAAGGGACGGCGGCCAAAAGCAGTGAATATCAAGACAGCGCCTTATCCCGGGTTCCCCACGGATATGCAGGCGCAGTTCACGGCCATGAATGCCATCGCAGAAGGCACCAGTGCAGTGACTGAAACGGTTTTTGAAAACCGCCTGATCCAGACTCATGAGATGAATCGTATGGGTGCAGACATTGCGATTGAGGGTAATACCGCCATCATCAACGGAAAGCAGTCACTGAAAGGTGCGCCCGTCATGGCAACCGATCTGCGCGCCTCGGCCAGCTTGGTTATCGCCGGATTGGTGGCCAACGGGGAAACACGTGTGGACCGCATTTACCATATCGATCGTGGCTACGAGTGTATCGAGGAAAAGCTGCAGCAGCTGGGCGCTAACATTCGTCGTTTACCGGACTGAGAGTGCCATGAGCCGACCACTGATACTGGCCCTGACCAAGGGGCGCATCCTTAAAGAGACCCTGCCGCTGCTTGCTGAGGCGGGTATTGAACCACTGGATGACATAAAAACCTCCCGCAAACTGGTGTTTGCAACCAGTCGCGATGATGTTCGGCTGGTCATTCTTCGCGGTACGGATGTGCCCACCTACGTGCGTCACGGAGCTGCCGATGTGGGCGTGGTAGGCAAAGATATCCTGCTGGAGCAGGGCGCTGATGGTCTCTATGAGCCGCTGGATCTGGGCATTGCCCGATGCCGGCTGATGACTGCCGCCCCTGTGGGTTGGGAGCCGGGGCAGGGCCGTATTCGCGTTGCCACTAAATTTGTGAATGTCGCACGGGCTTACTTCGCCAGCCGCGGCATGCAGGTTGAATTGATCAAGCTGTATGGCGCAATGGAACTGGCGCCGATCATGGATTTGGCCGATGTTATTGTCGATATCGTCGATACCGGAAACACACTGAAGGCCAATGGTCTGGAGCCTCTTCAGGAGATTGCGCAGGTGAGCTCCCGGCTGGTAGTGAATAAAGCGTCAATGCGGGCGCATTGCGATGCCGTCACAGACCTGACGGACGCGTTGGCCAGAGCAGTTGCAGAAGGTGCGAGCGATGCGGCAGCTTGATAGTCAGTCGGCTGACTTCGATGCGGCGCTGACGGGGTTAACCGCCTATGAGTCGGCACTTGATCCGCAGCTAACCCGCACCGTTCAAGACATTATTGCCACTGTGCGTGCCGACGGTGATGCAGCGCTGCTGGCGTTCTCCAGTGAATTTGATGGGCTTGCCGCGCAATCTGTGGCTGAACTGGAAGTGTCCACTAGCCGGTTGGAGACTGCGCTGGCATCAATCTCGCCAGAGCAGCGAGAGGCCCTGGAGGCTGCCGCCGCACGCATTACGGATTACCACCAGCATCAGTTGCAGGCTAGCTGGCAGTACACCGATGAATCTGGCAACACCTTGGGCCAACAAATCACGCCATTGGGTCGCGCGGGCATTTACGTCCCTGGTGGCAAGGCAAGTTATCCCTCTTCTGTCTTGATGAATGCGCTGCCAGCAAAAGTTGCGGGTGTTCAGGAAATCATCATGACGGTGCCTGCGCCCGGCGGTGAGATCAGCGAGATGGTGCTGGCCGCTGCGCAGTTGGCGGGCGTGGACAGGGTGTTCACCATTGGCGGTGCGCAGGCAGTCGCTGCCCTCGCTTTCGGTACCGAGACCCTACCCGCCGTTGATAAGATCGTCGGCCCCGGAAATCGCTTTGTGGCGGAGGCCAAGCGACAGGTATTCGGGCGCGTGGGCATTGATATGGTAGCCGGTCCCTCTGAGATACTGATTATCTGTGACGGTGAAACGGACCCGGACTGGGTGGCCATGGACTTGTTCTCGCAGGCGGAACACGACGAGAGTGCCCAGTCTATATTGCTCAGTCCAGATGCGGGGTTTCTGGCAGCGGTGCGGCAGAGCATTGAGCGGCTGATGCCACAAATGCCACGCGCCGACATCATTCGGGCGTCACTTGAGCGTCGCGGGGCTTTGATCCTGACTCGCGACCTACAAGACGCAGTCGCTCTGAGCAATCGTTTGGCGCCTGAACATCTGGAGTTGTCTGTCGCTGACCCGGACGCACTGTTGCCATCAATTACAGCGGCCGGCGCAATCTTTCTGGGCAGGTACACGTCCGAGAGCCTGGGCGACTACTGCGCGGGTCCGAATCACGTGTTGCCCACCAGCGGCAGCGCCAGGTTTTCATCGCCATTGGGCGTCTACGATTTCCAGAAGCGCAGCTCGGTGATCAAGTGCAGTGAGCAGGGCGTGCAAGCGCTGGGGCGGGTCGCCTCGGTGTTGGCACGCAGTGAGTCCCTGGTGGCGCATGCCCGCAGTGCCGAGATGCGGCTGAAAAGCGAGTAGCTCTTCGCGGCCTCAGTAGTCGGGCGACAGATTCAGCGCGCTGATAATGGCTTGAAGGTCCAAGCTTTGCTGACCGCGTTCGACGGTCACAGTGATGCGATCGCCGGGCTTAAGCATCGCAATTTTCATCATGGTGATTCGCCCATCTGCCACGGGCTCGTCATCGATGTGCGTGATGTAATCCCCCACAGTAATCCCCGCTTTCTCCGCCGGGCTGCCGGCTGACACACTGTCGACCCGTAAGGCAGGGCGCCTTGAATCGGGACCTTGCCCACCGGCGGGTTCGACGCTGACTCCCAGCCACCCGCGGATGACTTCGCCGTAGTTGATGAGATCATCCATGACAAAAGTGGCCAGATTAACGGGAATAGCCAGGCCAATGCCGATACTGGTGCTGGTATTGGCCTGCCCCGAATTGGAGTAGGTCACGCTGTTGATGCCAAGCAGGCTGCCACTGCTATCCACCAGTGCGCCGCCTGAGTTGCCAGGGTGAATAATGGCATCCGTTTGAATGAAATCTTCGAAGACGTTTGGCTCATAAAAGTATCGGCCAAGGGCTGAGACAATGCCCTGCGTGACCGATTGGCCGACACCCAGCGGGTTGCCGATTGCAAGTACGACATCGCCCACGCGCAGATTATTGGCATCGCCACGGACAATGGGACGCAGGTCGGATAGATCGATCTGTAGGACCGCAAGATCAGTGGCCTGGTCGTAGCCGACAAGGTTGGCAGCGGTAGTCCGGCCGTCATGCAGCAGCACCTGAATCAACTCGGCGCCTGCGATGACGTGGTTGCTGGTCAGGATATGGCCTTCTTGGGTCATGATCACGCCCGAGCCCAGTGACTGGCTCCAGCGTCTGCGGGGTTGCTGGGGTGGTACCAGACGGCGACGTTGCAGCTCCCGGAGCAGCGGGTTGGGGCGCTCGGTCACCACCTTGGCGGTGTAAATATTGACGACCGAGGGCGCAGCCATTCTCACCGCCTGATGGTAACTGGCGGCTGCCTGGCCCGGGGCATTGCCGACACCGTTGGGCAGTACCCAACGGTCGAGAATGAGTAGGGCAGCCAGTATGCCGGCTAAGGCAGGCCAGCCCAGTGTCGCAAGCAGGTTTCGCATGACATCCAATTGGCAGGGAGTCCGCGGCATTGTATATGATGCGCCGACAGCTGACATCGCCTGCGAATTTTAGGAGTTATCTCTCTGTGCCAAGCCTCAACAGTTTAGTGTCGCAACTGGATGCCCTGTTGCAACCAAGTCAATTCAAGGATTACTGCCCCAATGGATTGCAGGTGCAGGGCGCTGGCACGGTACAGCGCCTCGTATCCGGCGTAACGGCCTGCCAGGCCCTCATTGATGCGGCAGTGGATTGGGATGCCGACGCCATTCTGGTTCATCACGGTTACTTTTGGCGCGGCGAGGAGCCCTGCATTGTCGGTATGAAGCAACGGCGAATAGCTCAGTTGCTGAAAAACGACATCAGTCTCCTGGCCTACCACCTGCCGCTAGACGCCCACCCTGAGCTTGGCAATAACGCGCAGCTGGGTCGGCTGCTGGAGCTGCCAATCGGGGAAGCGCTGGATCCTGAAGACCGCGCCGGGGTCGGCAACGTGGCGCAGCTTGATCAGCCGCTGGCGATTAATGGGCTGTTGTCGCGGTTGGAGGGATTCACGGGGCAGACTCCGCTACACATCGGTGATCCTGCGGCTGAGGTGCAGCGTGTGGCGTGGTGCACTGGCGCAGCTCAGTCCTACATCGAGCAAGCCGTGGCAGCCGAAGCGGATGTGTTTATTACCGGGGAAGCCTCAGAGCAGACCGTTCATGTGGCCAGAGAATGCGGGATCCACTTTATTGCAGCCGGCCATCACGCCACGGAGCGCTACGGTGTTCAGGCGGTCGCGGAACATTTGGCGGCGCTCAACCCCGACCTCGAACACCGCTACATCGATATCGATAATCCGGTTTAGCCGTGTTCTAGCTCCGTGCCGGCGCAGCCTGTGCCGAGGCCAGGTCGTCTGGTGCTCCGTCTATACCGGGCAGTTCAGATTTATCCAGCCCGAAGTCTTCACTGAGCATGCCCTGTTCTTCTGGCGAACTCTTTGGCGCGTAGTCCAGCGGCGGTTGTGCGACGGCCAGTGTCGGCGGGATTTCGTCCGGGTCTGTTGAGTTTTGGAGGGGGAGCGGGCCTTGCCCGGGACAGAGGTTTGCTGCACCGGTGGCGAGGTGGCCGTGTACGTCGCTGTAGCTGCGTGTGAGATTGTTCAGCAAGCGTGCGGTCTCGCTGAAATGCTCGGTGACCTCGCTTTCGTAGGCCTTCTTCTCCTGCAGTACCTGGTCCAGTTTGTGCTCCAACTCACGTGAGCGGCGACTGTCAGACGAGGATCGAACCCCTATAAACCAACCGCCAGCCAGTCCCAGGGCGAGAATGGCGATTGCGGCGACTGCAAGAACAACGGGGTCGGTCACTGAGATTTCCTCATTGGGTAAGATCTAGGAAGCGATTATAGCGGCTGCGCTGGGTAACGTCAGTGTCGTTGCCAAGCTTTCGGGGCGCCGCTAAAGTGTCGCGCTCCTTAGAGACGATAGGCGGAGTAGCGCGGCTCGTGCACAGTGCTCAGACACCCTGGGAGCGGTATCAGGCGGACCTGAAAAAAGAAGGGTTCAGCCACGATCCTGCTCAGGAAGATGCCGTACGGCGTCTGCAGGACCTCTACGAGCGTCTTCGGCGCCGTCGTTCGGCCTCCAGTAGCCTACGCCAGCGCTGGCAGCGCCTGAGAGGGCGTTATGACGAGCCGGAAGTGGGTTTGTATCTCTGGGGCGGTGTCGGTCGCGGCAAAACCTATCTGGTGGATACCTTCTACGACTGCCTGCCCTTTGAGCAGAAAATGCGGGTGCACTTTCACCGCTTTATGCAGCGGGTGCACCGCGAGTTGAAGGCCCTGGATGGCGAGAAGAACCCACTGCTCATTGTGGCTGATCGCCTGGCAGAAGAGGCGCAAATTCTGTGCTTTGACGAGTTCTTCGTCACCGATATCGCCGACGCCATGATTTTAGGCGGATTGATGGAAGCACTGTTTCAGCGCGGCGTGAGCCTTGTGGCTACCTCAAACATTGTCCCAGAGAAGCTCTACGACAATGGCTTACAGCGTCAGCGTTTCCTGCCTGCCATTGCCCTGATCGAAAAATACACGCAGGTGGTCAATGTCGATGCAGGTATCGACTACCGGCTGCGCACCCTGCAACAGGCAGAGCTGTACCACACACCGCTCGATGTCGCTGCCGATGAAAGCCTCAGGCGATCCTTCGAGCAATTGGCCCCTGAGGCTGGGCGTCATTGGGAGCGCATCGAAATTAACGGACGCTACATCACTTGTCGCTGCCTTGCCGATGATGTGGCGTGGTTTGACTTCGATGAGCTCTGCGATGGGCCCCGGTCGCAAAATGACTACATCGAGCTTGCGCGCATCTTTCACGCTGTATTGATCTCAGGCGTCCCCGCGTTGGGGGTGGCCAAGGATGACCAGGCGCGCCGGTTTATCAATCTGGTGGATGAGTTTTACGACCGCAGTGTCAAACTGGTACTGGCTGCCGAGAAACCGCTTTTTTCCCTCTATAGCGGTGGCAAACTGGAGTTCGAATTCCAGCGCACCATCTCCCGCTTGCAGGAGATGCAGTCCTATGAATATTTGGCGCGTGAGCACCGGCCCTGATCGGTGCCATACCGGCGTTTTCAGGTGGCTGATTTTCTTTGGAAATCGTCTTGAAAAGGCACTGCCGTTTCAGTAGTATTCGCGCTCTCGAAATTGGAGCCCTCCACGAGGAAGGTATTGATGAAAACATTTAGCGCCAAGGCAGAAGATGTGAACCGCGATTGGTTCGTTGTCGACGCTGCCGACAAGACCCTGGGTCGTCTGGCGAGCGAGATTGCGCACCGTCTGCGCGGTAAGCACAAGGCTGAGTATACGCCTCATGTGGATACCGGCGACTACATTGTCGTGATCAACGCTGAGAAAGTCCGCGTGACTGGCAACAAGACGACTGACAAGATGTATCACCGCCACACGGGTTACCCCGGTGGTCTGAAGTCCATGTCCTTTGAGAAACTGATCGACCGTGCGCCTGAGCGTGCTATTCAGTCTGCTGTGAAAGGCATGTTGCCGCGTAACCCTCTGGGCCGCGCCATGTTCAAAAAGCTGAAGGTTTACGCCGGTGATGAGCATCCTCATACTGCGCAGCAGCCTCAAGCACTGAATATCTAACGGATTTAACTATGTCAGTTACCCAATACTATGGAACCGGCCGCCGCAAGACCTCTACCGCGCGCGTTTTCCTGCGCAATGGCGGCGGCGCCATCACCGTTAACAAGCGCCCACTGGATCAGTACTTCGGTCGTGAAGTGGCCCGTATGATCGTGCGCCAGCCGCTGGAGCTCGTTGAACTCAACGACAAGTTCGATATCAACGTGACTGTTGAAGGCGGTGGTAGCTTCGGTCAGGCCGGCGCTATCCGTCACGGCATTACGCGTGCTCTGTTGGAGTACGATGAGTCACTGCGTGGTTCCCTGCGGGCAGCAGGCTACGTGACTCGCGATGCCCGTGAGGTTGAGCGTAAGAAGGTTGGTCTGCGCAAGGCGCGTAAGCGTCCGCAGTTCTCCAAGCGCTAAAGCGATCCGGCGACGTCTGTCGCCCGTGCATATTCCCAGCGTCCGCCCCGTCAGGGTCGGGCGCTTTTTTATGCCTGCAGAGTCGGAAAGTTGGCGTCTTGATGACGGCGAAATTGCAGTGAAATCAAGCGTTTTCCTTGTATCGACTCGCCAAGGTCATTACAATTCGCACCGATTTTTAATGGCGATCCCAGTGGTCGCAAGTCGGCCATTTACAGGCCGGACATCAGGGGAGAGATTCATGAGTAGCGATGGCGTTAACTCCGGCAGGAGGAAGTTCCTGACGGCCGCCACCAGCGCGGTAGGTGCTGCTGGCGCTGTGGGTATCGCGGTGCCGTTCCTGGGTTCCTGGAGCCCATCCGAAAAGGCCAAGGCCGCGGGTGCTCCGGTTAAGGCAGATATCGGCAAATTGGAGCCGGGTCAAATGGTTGTCGTCGAATGGCGCGGCAAGCCCGTTTACGTACTGCATCGCACGCCTGAGCAACTCGAGGGCTTGCCCAGTCTCGATTCTCAGCTCAAGGACCCTGCCTCAGAGATCTCGGCGCAACCGGCATACATCACGGGCGAGCCACGTTCTTTGCGCCCCGAGATCCTGGTGATCGTAGGATTGTGTACACACCTCGGCTGCGCGCCGAAGTTTCGTCCCGAAGTGGGCGCGGCCGACTTGGGTGGCGACGAGTGGATAGGCGGTTTTTTCTGCCCCTGCCACGGCTCTAAATTCGATCTTGCCGGCCGCGTTTACTCTGGCGTGCCTGCATCGACAAACCTCGAAGTGCCCCCGTACTCCTATGAGTCGGACAATGTTCTTGTAATTGGCGTGGATGCGGAGGCAGCCTGATGATTAATTCTCTGATTGGAGTGAGAGACTGGGTCGACGAGCGCCTGCCCATCATGCGCGCCTGGAACACCCACATGGGCCAGTACTACGCGCCCAAGAACTTCAACATGTGGTACTTCTTTGGCGTGTTCTCACTGCTGGTGCTGGTTAATCAGCTACTCACCGGCATCTGGCTTACCATGAACTACACGCCCAGCGCTGAGGATGCGTTTGCCTCGGTGGAGTACATCATGCGTGATGTGGAGTACGGCTGGCTGCTGCGGTACATGCATTCTACCGGCGCGTCCGCCTTCTTCGTGGTGGTGTATCTGCACATGTTCCGCGCACTTCTCTACGGATCCTACAAAAAGCCTCGCGAACTGATCTGGATCTTCGGCATGCTGATTTTTGTTGTGCTGATGGCCGAAGCCTTCGTGGGATACGTATTGCCCTGGGGGCAGATGTCATACTGGGGAGCGCAGGTCATTATCTCGCTGTTTGGCGCGATTCCGGTGGTCGGCGAAGACATCGTGACCTGGATCCGGGGCGATTACCTGATTTCGGGCATCACGCTGAACCGATTCTTTGCGCTGCACGTGGTGGCCCTTCCCATCGTTTTGCTGGCGCTGGTTGTGTTGCACCTGCTGGCACTGCATGAAGTGGGTTCAAACAACCCTGATGGCGTCGATATCAAGAAGAACAAGGGACCCGATGGTATTCCCGTCGATGGCATTGCCTTCCACCCCTATTACTCCGTGCACGATTTGCAGGGCATTGGCGTGTTCCTGTTTATCTTCTGCGCGGTGCTGTTTTTCATGCCTGAGATGGGCGGGTTCTTCCTGGAGTATGCCAACTTCGAAGAAGCGAACGCGCTGAAGACGCCCGAGCACATTGCGCCGGTCTGGTACTTCACTCCGTTCTACTCGGTGCTGCGAGCAGTGCCTGACAAGTTCTGGGGCTTTATCGCGTTCGCAGCATCAGTGGCAATTCCCTTTGCGCTGCCTTGGCTGGACCGTAGCCCCGTGAAGTCCTGGCGTTACCGTGGACCCATCAACAAAGTGATGTTGGTGTTGTTTGTGGCCTCGTTCCTGATCCTCGGCGTGCTGGGCGTGAAGTCACCCACACCGGCCCGCACCATCCTTGCGCAGATCACCTCGGTGTTTTACTTCGCCTTCTTCCTGCTGATGCCCATCTGGTCGGTGATGGATAAGACCAAGCCCGTACCGGAGCGCGTCACTATGGACGGCGGCTTGGGCTTCTGGCGCAGCTTGGGCGTGTTCGCGCTGATCATGGGTCTGACGGTTATCCCGCTCAAAGCTGTGGGCGCAGAATCGGCCTACCAGTGTGGCTCTATGCCCTGTGACGAAATCAGCGTCAATCCGCATGACCAAGAGTCTCTCCAGAATGGCGCAAAGCTGTACATGAACTACTGCATGGGTTGTCACTCATTGCAGTACTCGCGTTACAACCGCGTCGCACGTGATCTGGGTATTCCCGAAGATCTGTTCATGGCAAACCTTGTGTTTGATCCGGAGATCAAGTTTGGGGATCTGATGCAAAATGCTATGGATGATGGAAACGCCAAGGTGTGGTTTGGTGCAACGCCGCCGGACCTCACGCTGGTGTCACGCGCCAGGCAGCCCGAGTGGTTGTACACCTACCTGCGTACCTTTTATCGCGATGACACACGTCCCTACGGTGTAAATAATAAGGTCTTCAAGGACGTGGGCATGCCCCACGTTATGATGGAACTCCAGGGTATGCCGGAGTGTGCGTTGGGCCCGGTAAAAGCCGGCAACGGCGGCGTGAAGCGCGACCCTCTCACGGGTGCCGACATCATGGAAGAGCCCTGTGGACGCCTGGTGGTGGAAGAGCAGGGTAGTATGAACGGCGAAGAATTCGATACCGCGATGTACGATCTGGTAAACTTCCTCGCTTACACGGCTGAGCCGATCGCTGCGGAACGTCAGCGTTTGGGCGTATTCGTACTGCTGTTCATTGCAGTGTTTACGCTGTTTGCATGGCTGCTGAATCGCGAATACTGGAAAGACGTACACTGATCTTTTGAACGAGATTGATCGCGGCGTACTTTCTGTGCGCCGCGTTTTGCTATTTATAGATACCGATAAGTTGAGGAATCCCCAATGGGCGTAGTGACAAAGCGGTCTTCCATGACCTTCTTCTCTGACCCCAGCAGTCATTACAGCCACAGGGTGCGCATTGTGCTTGCCGAAAAGGGCGTGACAGTGGACCTGATCGAGACGGATTCGGCGCACCCGCCGGCGGAACTGTCCGAGGTGAACCCCTACAACTCGTTGCCGACACTGGTGGACCGTGAACTCGTGTTGTACGAATCCAAGGTCATGATGGAATACCTCGACGAGCGCTTCCCCCACCCCCCGTTGTTGCCCGTGTACCCGGTAGCAAGGGCTGAGAGCCGCCTGTTTATCCATCGCATTGAGAAAGATTGGTGCACGCTGGTGGACTCCATTCAACACTCCCGCAGCGATAACGTCGTGACCAAGGCGCAGAAAGAGTTGCGGGAAGGCTTGATGGCAATCTCACCCATCTTCACCGAAAAGCCGTTCTTCATGAGCGAAGAGTTCACGCTGGTGGACTGCTGCATTGCGCCGATTCTCTGGCGCCTGCCTTCATTGGGTGTGGACATTCGCGCGAGCAAGCAGTCCAAGCCACTGCTGGCGTATATGGACTCGCTGTTCAATCGTGAGGCCTTTCAGGAGAGTCTCTCCGAGCAAGAGCGGGAAATGCGTCTGTAAGCTCGCAGTTCTTTACTGGCCATAAGACAGGTACCCGGTGACTCCCAGCCGTCCTTACATCATGCGCGCCTTGTACGAGTGGATCGTGGATAACGACTGCACTCCCTACCTGCTGGTCGATGCAGAGGTGCCAGGTGTGGATGTCCCGCGTCAGTACGTCAAGGATGGCCAGATCGTCCTCAATATCTCGCCGAGTGCCGTGATCGACCTTCAGATAGGCAATGAGGCAGTGAACTTTAATGGCCGCTTTGGTGGGGTCGCTACCGATATTTTGGTGCCGGTGATCGCTGTGGTTGGGATTTATGCCCGTGAGAACGGACAGGGAATGGTGTTTGAGCCCGAGGATGAGGACGAAGGCCCGCAACCGCCGGATGATACCCCGCCAGGCCCCGGGTCAAATCAGTCGCGCCTCGAGCGGCCGTCGCTGAAAGTCGTCAAGTAACGGCGGCAGTCGCCGCGTAGCGGACCAGGTTCAGCCCACACGGCTTGCTTGGGAACCGCCCTCAGGACTCAATCAGCTCGAACAGTCGTACCACCCGCTGCACGCCGGATGTATCCGCAGCGACTGCGGCAACACGGTCCGCTTCTTCCTCCGTCACCATGCCCATCAGGTAAACCACGCCGTTCTCCGTGGTTACATTGACTCTCAATCCCGGCGTGCTACTGCTGCCCAATAACCAGGACTTCACCTTAGTGGTGATCCAGCTGTCGCTGGTGCGAGTCATCGCCGAACTGGGTGACGCCACTTCAAGTTCATTGTAGATGCGACGGACTTCGCGAATCTTGCGCACTACATCCGTTGCTTTGGCTTTCAGGTCTTCACTCGCCACTTGGCCGGCAATCAGCACGTAGCCGTTGTGGGCAACCACTACCAGATTCGCTTGATCGAAGCGGTCGTCCGCCGCGCGAATATTCACAATCGCCTTGGTTTCTACGCTCTCGTCAGCAATCTGCTGTGACAGGTTGCGCTCTCCCGGGTCATCTTCAATGGCATTCGATTCGAAGCTGGCGAGGATGCTCCCGCAGCCGCTGAGCATCAGGGAGATCACGAGGAGAGAGACGAGGCGACTCATGAACATGGCAACTAAAACTCCGCACCAAATAGATTGTTTTCAACCAGGGTCACCAGACAGTTAACCAATCCCGTGTGTAACTCAACGAGATGTTGACGATTGGCCGCCTCAGGCTGTACCCAGGCCTCCATGGCATAGCTCGTATCTGCGAGTGCCGAGGCCAGCACATTCGACACTGCGATCACGGCCATGTTCCGTTCTCGTGCGGCCGACAGTACCGCCTGCATCGCAGTGCCCCCGTCTGAAACTACCACAATCAATGAATCCCCTTGCTGTCCTAACGCTCGTGCCTGGTTGGCAGCGCCGGTATCGCTCGCCCCGTTTCCGTGGACAGGGCTCTCTAGGCGCAGTGCCGGCAGTGCGGGGCGCTCGCGAACCAGCGGTGCCATGAGTTGATCTACGAGCAGGCCGGCAGTGCTTGCATCAGGGCCGCTGCCACAGACAAGAATTTTGCCATCGGACAGCAGCGTCGCGGTGAGCAAATCAGCCGCTTGCCCTAAATCCTCAGCCACGCCATCCACAGCCATGGCCATGCACTCCATGCTGCCCTGAAAGTGGGTCGCGATTTGCTCGTAGTGATCCATTGGTGGCCTATATCGGGCTGCTAATCAAAGGCTGCCCGAATCCAGGTGGGCGTTGCGGGCGCTCCGGATTGTGGCGGTTCGAAGGTGACGAGGTCAAATCTGCAGGGCATGTTTGTGTGTTGCACATTGCTCAGTAGAAAGTGCTGCGCGCAGCGGCGGATCTTTTGCTGTTTGCGCCAGGTAACGCTGTCAGCAGGTGAGCCATAGCGACTGTGTTTGCGCGCGCGGACTTCCACAAAGACGAGGACGCCGCGCTCCCGCACGATGATATCGATTTCACCCAGTTTGCAGCGATAGTTTCGTGCCAGGACTTCACAGCCCTGCCGCATTAGGTGCTCTGTGGCCCGTGCTTCGTAGACGTCGCCGAGCAGTTTCATGGTGGCCCCCTATCGGGTGCCACATTAACTCACTGTGCGGTGAGGCTGCCGCCCTCAAATGTGGCCAACTGTGTTTCGCGGGTGATGGCCCCCTTAGGCCCCAGGCGCAGTAAGCCAGTGTCGCCGCGCAACAGGAAATCGCTGCCTGCGTTCAATTGTGGATAGCGCTGTTGCAGTTTAAACGCGTCTGCGCCCAGAGCGTTCAATCTCGGGTAACTGTCGCTGCCTGTATCACCGGCGGCAATGGCGACGCGAGCCTCGGGATTGGCGCCAAGCAGCCACGGTGCCTCTACCATGTTAATGCCGTCCAGGTCCCTGTCCCGATTATCGGGGATGCCGCTGTACACGCTGGAGGTTGCATATACCGGCAGGTCGCCGGCGTAGTGAAAGGCAAGGAGCGGCTTGATTGACCGTGCGTCTGCGCCGGATCTGGCCAGCAGGAAAACGACGTCAATGTCGTCTCTTCGGCGGGCTGTGAACTCAACGTTGGTGGCCAGCATGTCCCGAACATCGCGCGCGCGCTGCTCGCTGTCGTCTAAACGCAATGCGGTTTTTAGCGCGCCGGAGTGGCTGGCCTGATTGGTGTAGGTGGCATTGGCAGCAACAGCGCCGCCCAGCGCTCGCCAGCGATTAGCCACAGTGCGCGCCTGATTATTCCCCCATTCGCCAGAGGGGCGCACAATCAGGGCTCTGCGCAGCCCTTGACCGTATGCCCGTTTGGCGAGGGTGTCGGCATCGTCGTCGGCGGCAAGTGCCAGTTGAATAAGGGTGCCGGGGTCGCCGGTAATCGGGGCTTCAGCACGGTTGAGCGTGAGCAGTGGTACCGGGCGCTGCGGTAGCTGGGATAACTCATCGACCGAAGCGCGGTTAAGCGGCCCAACAACAATGTCCGCGCCTCGGCTCACTGCGTCTTGATAGGCAGCGCTGGCCGTGGAATATAAGCCGGTGTCGATAATCATTACAGTCTGGGTGCTCAAGCCCTGGGCGCGTGCCTCGTAATAGTTGGCCAGAAATCCGTCCCTGACGGCTTTGGCAGCGGGAGCGAGCCGACCGCCCAGAGGCAGCATGAGTGCGATGCTTTGAGTAGGCTGCTGCTCAACTAACCATTGATCGACGCCGCCCCCTAGCGGGTCTGCAGCGGGATGACCCGGGTGGCGCATCAGCCACTGGTCATAGCCCGTGCGAACTGCATCGGAGGATAGACGGCTATCGGTAGTGACGATTGCCAGGTCTAGCCAGGCGCGCCATTCGCTATCCGGTGTCACCTCGCGTGCCCGGCGCAAGTCGTCAAGCGAGATGCTGTAGAGGTCTTGCCACAGCTGTTGCCGGATTTGCAGTTGGGACGCCTCGTCGCCGCCGAGTATTAGCCGCTCCGCACCTATCTGGGCTGCAATAAGGCTGTCGCCTGCCATCGAGTGGCGCTCATGCTGCAGGCTGAGTATCCGATCGCTGATAGCGGGCGCTGTTTCGCTGCGGGACAGGCCTAGCAGCGCGTCTTCCATGGCGCCCACATTACCGAGTTGCCAAGCAATGCGCGCGCGCAAATAGGCGAGATAGTCTTCATCGTCCGGCGTCATCGGCTGCGCTGACAGCTCGGCCAGGCTGGCTTCCGCGCCCCGCCAGTCCCTCTGGGCCAGTGCTGTTTCAGCCTCGCCAAACAGGGCGGAGTATTCCGATGGGGGCAGTTGTAGCGGTGCAGTGCTGTCGATTTCAACCACTCGAATCGGCGAGGTGATGCCGCCTCGCTGCGCGGTGGGTGTGTCAGGAGCGGTTGCGCAGGCGGTGATGAGCAATCCCGGCAGCGCGAGCACTGCGAGGCGTTTGACACAGCGTGGGAAGCTAGGCGAGCGCAATGGCATGGTATCCTTTACAGAGTCGTGCGGTGATGTCCGCACCATTATAAGGATAAGGCTGCCCGTTGGAATCAGGACTGTATATCGTAGCAACCCCGATCGGAAATCTGGGGGATATCAGCGCGCGGGCGCTGGACGTGCTTGGTGCAGCCAGTCTGGTTGCCGCCGAAGATACACGCCACAGTCAGCGACTGCTTAACCACTTTGCCATTGAGACATCCCTGATCCCCTATCACGAGCATTCGGGCGCGCAAAACGCACAGCTTATCCTCCGAGAAGTCTCGGAAGGTGGGGTCGTCGCGCTAATCTCAGATGCGGGTACTCCCCTCATTTCAGACCCCGGTTACAAGTTGGTCCGGGATGCCCAGGACCTCGGGCTCGCCGTTGTACCCGTGCCTGGCGCCTGCGCCGCAGTGGCGGCATTGAGTGTGGCTGGGCAGCCAACCGACCGCTTTCTGTTCTGTGGCTTTTTGCCGGCAAAGGAGGGCGCGCGAGCTCAGGCAATCAGTGCGCTACAGCATGAGTCGGCAACTTTGGTGTTTTATGAGGCCCCTCACAGAGTCTTGGCAACTTTAGAGTCATTGAGTGTTTGCCTAGGGGGTGAGCGTGAAGCCACCTTGGTGCGTGAGATCAGCAAGGCATTCGAAACAGTACGCAGAGCGAGCCTTGCCGAGTTAAGTGAATTTGCGCGCGCAGATGCCAACCAGCAGCGTGGAGAAATTGTCTTGGTTGTGCAGGGTTATCAGGGCGAGGAAGCTGTGTCGCCGGAGTTACTGCAATTGCTGGAATCCATGGCGGAATATATGCCGGGTAAGCGTGCGGCAGCACTCTTGGCGCAGTACAGCGGTCAACGAAAAAACCAGCTGTACCAACACCTGCTGGACCAGAAAGACGATTGAATCATCCTTGAGTGGCTCCCTCGCAACCGGTATGCTCCGCCGCCGGAGTGAGTCAGGCGATCGCTCCCGATGTATTTCGGGGGAGGAAAGTCCGGGCTCCGAAGGGCAGGGTGCCAGGTAACGCCTGGGGGGCGCGAGCCCACGGAAAGTGCAGCAGAAAGGAAACCGCCTCGATTCACTGGTTGCGGCTCGCCGCAATCAGCGGGGTAAGGGTGAAAAGGTGCGGTAAGAGCGCACCGCGTGACTGGTAACAGGCACGGCGATGGTAAACCCCACCCGGAGCAAGACCAAATAGGAACCCGTTAGCTGTGGCCCGCAGTGGGTTCGGGTAGGTCGCTTCAGGCAGACGGCGACGTCTGTCGCAGATGAATGGTCGTCCACGACAGAACCCGGCTTATCGACTCACTCCTTTATGCCCCGGTCGGCGGTTTGCCCCGTCGACCGGGCACCTTCTGCGCAAAAATGCGCCCTTTTTCTCCTTCTTAGATCGTTTTCACCTAATAACGGTGCCCTGAAATAATCATTTCAAAGCACAACTTAAAGTAAATCCTCAGGAGGTGGTGTTATCGGCCTGTTTTAATGCAGATTTTAAGCCTTGAAAACAGGATAATTCCACCCCTAAAATGCGCGTAATCTACTGAATTTACAGCACTTTTTTAGTTTTATCGCCTTGACAGTCCTTCCTGTGCAGACCTATAGTGTCGAAAAGTGGAGATAAGTGGATAAATCTGGTTTTTTGTGGGAACAAGAGCCAGATGAGTGGGGAAAGCTGGCGTGTTTCGCGGAGTGCAGCACATCAACATGGACAGCAAGGGGCGCCTGGCGATCCCCTCGCGTCAGCGTGAGCCTCTGAACGCCCTTTGTGACGGCCAGATTGTCGTGACTATCGATACCCAGACGTCCTGTCTGGTTATTTACCCGTTGCCCGAGTGGGAGCGCATTGAGCAAGACCTGCAAGCCCTGCCTGACCTAAATACTGGTGTGAAGCGGTTCAAACGGCTGTTGCTGGGCTATGCCACTGACCTCGAGTTGGACGGCAATGGCAGGTTGCTGCTGCCGCAGCCGCTGCGTGACTACGCTGCGCTGGATAAAAAACTGGTGCTGGTGGGTCAGGGCAAAAAACTGGAGCTTTGGGCAGAAAACCTCTGGATGGACGAGCGCGATAAGGCGCTTGAGGTGGCTGGCCCTGAGGCTGAACTACCCGACGAACTTCTGACGCTGACCCTGTAGGTGGGCGCGATGCATGAAACAGTGCTGTTACGAGAGGCCGTGGAGGCTCTGGTGACGACACCCGGCGGCATGTATGTCGACGGCACCTTCGGTCGCGGTGGTCACACGACTCAGGTGCTGGAGGCGCTCTCAGACAGCGGTTCTGTACTTGCGATCGATAAAGACCCTGAGGCCGCTGACGTTGCCGCGAAAATGCAGTCTACCGATCCGCGGTTAGCGTTTTTTCATGGCTCATTCGCTGACCTGCCTGCGGCATTGGCGCAACAGGGTGTGGCGCAGGTGGATGGGATTTTGCTGGATCTAGGCGTCTCCAGTCCGCAGCTGGATCAGGCGCAGCGCGGTTTCAGCTTCCAGGCCGACGGCCCGCTCGACATGCGTATGGACACAACTCGCGGCGCTACGGCAGCCCAGTGGCTTGCGAGCGCAGAGCAGGATGAGATCAGCGCAGTGCTCAAGGATTACGGCGAAGAGCGCTTTGCCAAGCGAATTGCCGCCGCCATTGTGGAGGCGCGATCCGAGCAGCCTCTGGAAACAACCGCGCAGCTCGCCAAGGTGGTTAGCGAGGCGAATCCGCGCTGGGAGAAGCACAAACACCCCGCGACTCGCGCCTTTCAGGCCATTCGCATTCGCGTGAACCGTGAGCTGGATGATCTGCAGCAACTGCTGGATGTGGCTGTGGACCTTCTGACCGTTGGTGGGAGGCTTGTAGTGATTAGCTTTCACTCGCTTGAGGATCGCATGGTGAAACGCTACATGCGTGATATGGCGCGGGGGAAGTCATTGCCGCGGGGTGTGCCTGTGACCGAAGCGGACCTCGATCGCCGCCTCAAGCTGGTGGGGAAGGCCGTGAAGGCGGGTGCAGAAGAGTTGGCTGCTAACCCTCGTTCTCGCAGTGCGGTAATGCGAGTCGCGGAGAAAATCGCATGAGTCGCCGACAGGCCACGGTAACTGCGCCTGCTATCGTCGCTGGCCCGGCGCTTCGGGACACCTTGTTACTCGCTGCCGTTCTGGCGGCCGTTCTTGTTTCCTGCCTTGCCGTCATTCGCTCCTCCCATGCCTGTCGCCAGCTGTATGCACAACTGCAGTCATTGGAGGCGACGCGTTGGCACCTGCAGGAGGACTACAGTCGCCTGTTGTTGGAGCAGAGCACCTGGGCTTCTCACCACAGGGTAGAGCAGGTGGCGGCAGATGATCTGGGAATGCGTGCCCCTTCGATGGCGTATCGCGCGGTGGTGGAGCAGTGAGTCGCCCTCGTAAAAATAAGAAGCAGGCAGAGGTGGTGCCTGTCTGGCGCTTCTACTTCATCGTGGCTGCCTTACTCACGCTGCTGGCTTTGTTGGTGGGCCGTGTTTTGCTGTTGCAGGTGCTCGATACCGATCGCGGGCATGAGTTTCTGCAGAAGCAGGGCGCCATGCGTTCGTTGCGCACCGCAGAGATTCCCGCTTACCGCGGACTGGTTTCAGATCGTCGAGGTGAGCCCCTCGCGGTCAGCACCCCCGTCATCTCGCTGTGGGCTAACCCCCGGCATCTGGACACGACTCGTCTGCCAGAGCTGGCCGGACTGCTGAATCTGCAACTGTCTGACTTGCAGGCGCGGGTTGATCGTTATGCGGGCAAGCGCTTCATGTACCTGGAACGTCATATGGTGCCTGCGCGGGCCAGGGATATTCTGGCGCGTCGCATACCAGGCGTCAGCGGTGAGCGCGAGTACCGTCGCTACTACCCATCGGGTGAGGTCGCCGCGCAAGTTGTGGGCTTCACCAACGTGGACGGTGAGGGTATCGCAGGGCTGGAGCTGGCCTATAACGATTGGTTGCGCGGTATTCCTGGCAAGAAAAAGTACATCAAGGACCTGCATGGAGATGCCGTCCGGGACATTGGTGTGCTTGAGGCCGCCCAGCCCGGTCGGGATTTAAAGCTCAGCATTGATTTGCGCTTGCAGTACTTGCAGCACCGCGAGTTACAGCGAGCGATGACCGTGACTGGCGCGAAGTCCGGCTCAATTGTGACGCTCGATGCGGCGACAGGCGAAATACTCGCCATGGTGAACCACCCGGTTTACAACCCCAATAGTCAAGATGGCTTCGAAATGGCCAATACGCGCAATCGCGCGATGACTGATGTTTATGAGCCGGGGTCCACGATGAAGCCCCTAACGCTGGTCGCGGCACTTGAGAGTGGCAAATACAGCACTGAAACCATGATTGATACAGCGCCAGGCTGGATCAATGTTGGCAGAAAGACACTGCCGGACCCGCGTAACTACGGAGAAATCAGTGTCTCTCGAGTCATCGAGAAGTCCAGTCAGGTCGGCGTTACCAAGATGGCTCAAGTGCTGGGGCACGAGCCGATCTGGGGAGTCTTTCAGCGTTTTGGTATGGGCAGCCCTGTCGGTGTTGGTTTTCCGGGCGAGAGTGCAGGTATTTTGCCCGATAGACCGCGCTGGCGCGCAATCGAAAAAGTGACCCTGGCATTTGGTTATGGGCTCACGGCCACACCGTTGCAAATCGCCCATGCCTATTCCGTGTTCGCGAATGATGGCGTGCAAATGCCGCTGACGTTGCTGGCCCGCGATGATTCAGTCGAGGCCCCCTTGGGCCAGCGGGTGATTGCTGCGGACACCGCTCGCAAAGTGGTCGATGTGCTGCACGCTGTGACCGGCGAGCACGGAACAGCGGGCAAGGCCAGGGTGGCGGGCTATGAGGTCGGTGGCAAGACGGGTACCGTGCACAAGGTTGGCCCACAGGGTTACATCGACGACAAGTACGTGGCGCTCTTTGCGGGTCTGGCGCCTGTTGAAGACCCGCGGTTTGTCATCGTGGTGGTGATTGATCAGCCACAGGGCGACGCTTATGGCGGCGGGGCTGCAGCCGCGCCTGTGTTCTCCCGCGTTGCAGAAGGCGCATTGCGCCTGTTGAACGTGCCACCCACGGTGCCGGCCGAGGGTATTGCCAAGCGCGACAAGCAGCCGGGGGGGAATGCATGAGCCATTCGATCGCGCTGCATGACCTGGTCGAGTCGAGTCAGGTCTTGAATGTTGATGTGACGGGCGTAGCCATAGACAGTCGTACTGTGCAGCCCGGTGACGTCTTTCTGGCGTTTCCCGGTGATACGCATGATGGCCGACAGTTCATTGAGCAAGCCGTCGCCAATGGCGCTTGCGCTGTGATAGCGGAGCCGCCGGTTGCCGGCTTTGTCGATGCGCTGCCAGTCCCCCTGATCGAACTTCCCGAGCTCCAGCAGGAAGCGGGTTCGATTGCTGCGCGCTTCTATAGCCACCCCAGCCATCAGATGCTGGGGGTAGGTGTGACAGGGACTAACGGTAAAACCACGATTTCCCACTTGGTGGCACAGTTGATTCGATTGGCCGGTGATGGGTGCGGAGTGATCGGCACCCTGGGCGCTTCACTGGATGGCCGTGTGAGTGGTGCGGCAAACACTACGCCAGATCCCGTATCACTGCAGCGGCAGTTGGCCCAATGGCGTGATGATGGCGTGGCCGCATTCAGCATGGAAGTGTCTTCGCATGCGCTGGTGCAGGGGCGTGTGAATGGCATGCGCTTCAATACCGTGATCTTTAGCAATCTGTCTCACGACCACCTCGACTATCACGGCACAATGGCGGCCTATGGGCGTGCCAAGCTGAGACTGTTTGAGTTGCAGTCCCTGGCGGTTGCCATTGTGAATCTCGATGATGCCTTTGCGCCGTCGGTGCTTCAGACGCTGGATAGTTCAGTCACTGCATTGACTTACAGTATCGACGGGCGCGTCGATGCAGCGGTTCGTGTTGTCGATATCAGGCACACGACCCAAGGTATGCGTGCGCGGCTCGAGACACCCTGGGGCGAGGGTGAATTTACAACCTCGCTCAGCGGACGATTTAACCTCGGAAACATTGCGGCAGCTGCCACCGCAGCACTGGCCGCCGGGCAATCATTGGTGGATGTGCTGGACCATATCGCCTTGCTAACACCGGTGCCGGGGCGAGTGGAATCTGTGCCCAATGATTTGGGTATTCAGGTCATTGTTGATTATGCGCACACGCCTGATGCCTTGACTGAAGTGCTTGCCGCTCTGCGACCCTCGGTCTCGGGTGTGCTAATCACGGTGTTTGGCTGCGGCGGCGATCGTGATGCGGCCAAGCGCCCGGTTATGGGGCGCGCTGCCAGCGAAGGCGCAGATCAACTGATCGTTACCAGCGATAACCCTCGCAGCGAAAACCCGACGGCCATTCTTCTCGATATAGAGGCCGGGCTGACCGGTGACTACCGCCTTGTGGTGGATCGCGCCCAGGCCATAGAGATGGCAATTTCTGAGGCAATGCCCGGCGATTGTGTGCTAATCGCCGGAAAAGGCCACGAGGATTATCAGGTGCTGGAAACAGGGCGCATTGATTTTTCTGACGTGGCCCACGCCCAAGCAGCGTTGGCGCGGAGGGCATCCGCATGATGTCGGCGTTCAAGCTCAGCGACGTGGCAGCGCCCTTGAGCGGTGATGTGCACGGCGCCGATGCGCGCTTTTTACGCGTAGCCACTGACAGTCGACAGGTGCGTGAGGGTGATTTGTTTGTGGCCCTTCGCGGCGAGCGCTTTGATGCCCACGACTTCCTGCCGCAGGTGTGCGAGGCAGGTGCTGCGGCAGCCATGGTGAGTCACGTTGTGGATGTGGCGCTGCCGCAGATCAAGGTCGACGATACAGAGCGCGGCCTGGGTTTGTTAGGAGCGTATAACCGCGAGCAGTATCGCGGGCCATTAGTCGCAATCACCGGCAGTAATGGCAAGACAACGGTGAAGAACCTGACGGCCGCCGTGCTGTCGCAGGGCGGCCAGACCCTGGCGACCGAAGGTAACCTGAATAACGAAATCGGCGTGCCTCTGACGCTCTTGGCAATAGAGCCCGGAACCAAGTACGCCGTGGTGGAAATGGGCGCCGGCAAACCAGGGGATATCGCCTGGTTATGCGAATTGGGCAAGCCCACGGTGTCGGTCGTTCTGAATGCAATGCCAGCTCACCTTGAGCGCATGGGTAGTGTGGAAGAAGTCGCGAACACGAAAGGGGCGATCTATGACCGCCTGGGCGCCGATGGGGTTGCCATTATCAACAACGATCAGCCCTGGGCATCGCAGTGGAAAGTTCGTGCTGGGGAAGCCCGCGTGCTTTCCTTTGGAATGCGCACACCTGCTGATGTGATGGCGCGGGATGTTCAACTGCTGGGGGTGCAGGGTTCCCGTTTCGTGGCCTCTACACCCGTCGGGGATATCAAGGTTGCTCTCACGCTGCCAGGTGAGCACAACATCATGAATGCGCTGGCGGCTATCTGCGCGGGAATTGCCTGTGGTTTGGCGCCCGCCGAGATCGAGTCTGGACTGGCGGCAGCTCAGGTAACAGGTGGTCGCCTGGCATTGGAAGAGACTCACTCGGGCGCGCAGCTCATCGATGACTGTTACAACGCTAACCCCGGTTCAGTGCGCGCAGCCATACAAGTTCTCGCGCAGTGCAAAGGTCAGCGGGTGCTCATTCTGGGTGCGATGCGCGAGCTGGGCGATGATGAGGCCGCGCTGCATCGACAGATGGGAGAGGCCGCGCGCGATGCTGGTCTGGATGGTTTCTGGGGTGTGGGTGACGCGCTCCGTGACGCGGTTGCCGCCTTTGGGAGCCAGGGGCGTTTCTTCCCCTCAATGGACGCAGCACAAGTCGCCGCCCACGGTGCATTTGCTAGTGGCACAACCGTGTTGGTGAAAGGTTCGCGCGGTGCGCAGATGGAGCGTCTGTTGCCCGTAATTCGCGGAGAGATGTCCGCAGGGAGCACCTCATGCTGATTTTTCTCGCGGAGTTTCTGCAGCAGTTTGATGCCGGCTTCCAGGTTTTTCAGTATCTCACCTTGCGCGGTATTCTCGCTGCCGGCACTGCCTTGGCAGTATCACTGCTGCTGGGTCCCCTGCTGATTCAACAGCTGACTCATCGCCAGGTAGGGCAGGCAGTGCGTACCGATGGCCCCCAGAGTCATCTGAGTAAGTCGGGCACCCCAACCATGGGCGGCTCTTTGATCCTGGTCGCCATCGTGTTCAGCACCTTGCTCTGGGGGGATTTACGCAACCCCTATCTCTGGCTAGTGCTGCTGGTGACGATTGTGTTCGGTGCAGTGGGCTGGGTTGATGACTATCGCAAGGTGGTCGAGAAAGACTCTCGAGGACTGCCGGCGCGCTGGAAGTATTTCTGGCAATCCGCTGCGGGTATTGCGGTAGCCGTTTACCTGTATACAGCCTTCGATACCCCGGTAACCACCGAGTTGTACATTCCCTTCTTCAAGGACTTCGCCTGGCAGATGGGGCCGCTGTTCCTGTTGCTGACGTATTTGGTGATTGTGGGATCCAGTAACGCGGTCAACCTGACCGACGGGCTTGACGGTCTCGCCATCCTTCCAACCGTACTGGTGGGTACTGCACTCGGCATCATTGCCTATCTGGTGGGCCACGTGGAGTTCGCCGATTACCTGCACATCCCCTACGTGGCAGGCAGTGGCGAGTTGTCCGTGTTCTGCGGCGCAATGGCCGGTGCCGGGCTGGGCTTTCTCTGGTTTAACACGTATCCCGCTCAGGTCTTCATGGGCGATGTGGGCTCACTGGCCCTCGGTGCCGCTCTGGGCGCAGTGGCGGTGATTACCCGGCACGAGATCGTGTTTTTCATCATGGGCGGAATATTCGTGCTGGAGACGGTCTCTGTGATCTTGCAAGTGGCGTCTTTCAAGCTGACAGGCAAGCGTATTTTCAGAATGGCGCCCATTCACCACCACTTTGAATTGAAGGGTTGGCCCGAGCCCCGGATCATTGTTCGCTTCTGGATTATCACCGTCATGCTGGTGTTGTTCGGACTGGCGACCTTGAAATTGCGCTAGGCGAAGGAGAGCGATAACTCGTGATGCAGAATGTAATCGCAAGCAGCAACAAGCGTGTGGTGGTAGGCCTTGGTCCCACCGGCTTGTCTGTAGCGCGTTTTCTGTATCAGCGTGGTGACGACTTTTGCGTTGTGGATTCACGACAGTCGCCCCCAGCTCTGGCGCAACTTCAGCAGGAGATGCCAGACATCACTGTGTACGCCGGTGATATGCCTGCCAATGTCATGAACGCCGCATCTGAGCTCATTGTCAGTCCCGGTGTTGCTCTGGATGAGCCTGCCGTTGCTGCCGCACATGAAGCCGGCGCAGCCATTGCGGGCGATATTGACTTGTTTGTAGCAGCCGCCAATGCACCAGTCGTCGGGATTACGGGTTCCAATGCGAAGTCGACGGTCACTGCACTGCTGGGTCAGATGGTTGCAAGAGCTGGCAAAGCGGCGGGCGTAGGTGGGAACCTGGGGACGCCGGCACTGGAGTTGCTCGATGAGAGCAATGAGCTGTACATCCTTGAGCTCAGTAGTTTTCAGCTGGAGCGGGCTGGTCGACTAGGCTTGCGTGTGGCCACGGTGCTCAATATGAGCCCCGATCACCTGGATCGTCACGGCAGCATGCCGCGCTACCACCAGGCGAAGCACCGTATCTTCCGTGGCTGCCAGGCTGCGGTCGTAAATCGCGATGACCCACTGACCACGCCGCTGCTAGAGGATGATGTGCCACTGGTGAGTTGGGGAATGCATGAGCCTGACATCGGCCAGTTCGGACTTCGGGACCATGAGGGCGAGGCTTGGCTCTGTTGCGGTTTTGAGCCGCTGATGTCGGTGTCCTCATTGCCGCTTCCCGGAAAGCACAATGTGGCCAATGCACTTGCGGCCCTGGCCATCGGCAGCGTGCTGGAGCTGCCCACGGAGGCGATAGTTGCTGCGATAAAGGCCTTTAAAGGCTTGCCGCACCGCTGTGAGTTGGTTGTTGAAGCAAACGGTGTCACTTGGGTCAATGACTCCAAAGGCACCAATGTGGGGGCCGCCATAGCAGCAGTTAACGGCTTGGGCGGTGATAACAACATTATTTTAATCGCTGGTGGTCAAGGTAAGGGCGCGGACTTTGGCCCCTTGAAGGCACCGCTCGCCAACCACGCGAAAGCACTGATTACCCTTGGCGAGGATGCGGCAAAGCTGGAGCGAATGGCGGAGGGAGTGGTCACCGTGCATCGCGCGCAGAGCATGGCGCACGCGGTTGAATTGGCTTCTAAGTTGGCCTCATGCGGCGACACAGTGCTGTTGTCACCCGCGTGCGCCAGTTTTGACATGTTTTCAGGATTCGCCGCCCGCGGCGACGCTTTCGCGGCGGCGGTGAGAACCTTGACGGGGGAAACTGATGCCTAGGTCAGTCGCCCAGCACCGTAGCCTGTTGGCGATTGATCCGCTATTGGGGTTGCTCGGACTCGCTCTGATACTTGTGGGTCTGATTGCCATAAGCTCCGCGTCCATCGAATACGGCGACTGGCATTACGGCAATCCCTGGCATCACACCCAGCGTCACCTAGTGTACATCCTGGCAGCGACCGTAGCAGGCGTGATTACCTACCGCATCCCGGTTGGATTTTGGGAGCAGACAGGCTGGGCATGGTTGTTGGTTGCGCTGGCGCTTTTGGTGCTGGTTCTTGTCCCGGGTATCGGCAAGGAGGTCAAGGGGAGTCAGCGCTGGATTCAGTTGGGGGCCTTCACCTTGCAGCCGTCTGAGCTGGCGAAAGTGGCTCTGGTCATTTACCTAGCCGGTTACATGGTTCGGCAGGAAGAGGAGGTGCGCGGCAACTGGCGCGGTTTCCTCAAGCCCATGGCAGTTGTTGGTGCCGTTGCGCTGTTGTTGATGGTAGAGCCTGATTTTGGCGCCACGGTGATTTGCGCCGGCACCGCAATGGGGATGCTTTTCCTGGGCGGCGTACGTCTGGGTCATTTCCTTCTGATGTTGCTGGTGGGCCTGCTGGGGCTGGTGGCGTTGGTGTTTAGCGCACCTTACCGGGTGGCCAGGCTCACCGCCTATACCGACCCCTGGGCCGATCCGTTTGGCGCAGGCTTTCAGCTTATTCAATCGCTGATCGCTTTCGGGCGTGGCGAATGGCTGGGCGTAGGGCTGGGTAACAGTGTGCAGAAACTGTTCTACCTGCCCGAAGCCCACAACGACTTTGTATTCTCCATCTGGGCGGAGGAGACCGGTTTCATCGGCGCCATGCTGGTGATGGGCCTGTTTGCTGCATTAATTGGTCGCATCCTCTGGGTTGCTCGACAGGCGCTGTCGCAAGGACAAAAGTTCGGTGCCTACGTTTGCTATGGCACCGCGTTGATCTTCTCGGGGCAAGCGTTTGTGAATATGGGGGTGAGCT
The DNA here is from genome assembly GCF_014652275.1 of Parahalioglobus pacificus. Classification (GTDB taxonomy): domain Bacteria; phylum Pseudomonadota; class Gammaproteobacteria; order Pseudomonadales; family Halieaceae; genus Parahalioglobus; species Parahalioglobus pacificus. The sequence goes on from NZ_BMYM01000001.1 coordinate 249,579, forward strand.
CAGGGCTATTGCCCACCAAGGGTCTCACCCTGCCGTTTGTGAGTTATGGCGGCACCAGTCTCATCATGAGCTGTTGTCTTCTGGCGCTGGTACTGCGCGTAGAGCGGAGCCTGGACACACAGGGAGGGCGCACGCGTGGTTGATGCATCCTCACCTCTGATACTCGTTATGGCTGGCGGTACGGGTGGTCATGTGTATCCTGCGCTGGCTGTCGCTCGCGAGTTAGAGGAACGCGGTTATCGCATCGCCTGGGTTGGCACGGATCGGGGTCTCGAGGCACGCGTTGTGCCTGCCGCTGGCTTTGCGCTTCACGTCTTGCCAATGCGAGGTGTTCGCGGCAAGAGTCTATTCGGTAGGTTGCTCGGCGTGCTGATGTTGTTAGTGGCACTGTGCGAAGCGCTTGTGCTGGTGTTTAAGCTCAAGCCCGTGTGTGTGCTGGGAATGGGTGGTTACGCCTCCGGCCCTGCGGGGGCGGCGGCCTGGTTATTGCGCAAGCCACTGCTGGTGCATGAGCAGAATGCTGTCGCCGGTACCACAAACCGCCTGTTGGCGCCGCTGGCCACAGAGATCGTTGCGGGTTTTGCAGGGGCATTCAAGCCCGCTGTGGCGTACAACGTGCTGGGTAACCCTGTGCGGGCTGAATTCATAGCGCAGGCCGCAAACGCGCCCTGGCACTTTAGCGGTGACAGGCCGCTGCGCTTGTTGGTCGTAGGCGGCAGTTTGGGTGCAAAGCCCCTGAACGAGTTGGTGCCCGAAGCCGTGCGCACTGTAATTGACAGTGGAGTCGCGCCTGGGATTGAAGTCTGGCACCAGTGTGGTGCTGCCCACGGTGACGCTGTTCGCGCTGCATATACCGGCGTTTCCGAATCCCAGGTTCGCGTTAGCGAGTTCGTCGAGGATATGGCCACGGCCTATGCCTGGGCCGATGTCGTCGTGTGCCGCGCTGGCGCATTGACGGTAGCGGAGTTGGCGATCATGCGCCGGCCCGCACTGTTGGTGCCCCTTCCGCATGCCATTGACGACCATCAGACGGCCAATGCGCGCGCGCTGGCCGATGTAGGTGCGGGTGTTTTGCTGAAGCAGTCAGAGCTGAGTGCGCAAATCCTCGCCCAGCGAATAGAGCAGTACCTGCGCTCGCCCGAGCAATTGGCAAAGATGTCTGCTGCCTGTGAGTCCGTTGCCAGACCGAAGGCGACACAGCAAGTGGCCGATCGTTGTGAGGCACTGGCGGCATGAACGAGCGTAACGTGTACTCCGTTCCCGAAATGCGCCGAGTTCGCCGCATCCATATGATTGGCGTTGGCGGCAGCGGTATGAATGGCATTGCCGAAGTGCTGGTAAACCTGGGTTACGAAGTTTCCGGATCAGACCTGCAGCGCAGCGCATCCACAGAACGACTCGAAAATGCGGGAGTGACCGTATTTATTGGGCACGATGCCGCCCATGTCACTGGGGCCGATGTGATTGTGGCCTCCAGTGCTGTGGGCGATGAGAATCCTGAAGTCGTGGCTGCGCGCGAAGCCAGGGTACCGGTGGTGCCGCGGGCAGAAATGCTGGCTGAGTTAATGCGCTACCGCCATGGCATCGCCGTCGCAGGTACCCACGGAAAAACAACCACCACCAGTTTGATTGCGTCTATCTTTGGTGCGGCCAGCCTTGATCCGACATTTGTCATCGGCGGACGCCTTAATAGCGCGGGCAGCAATGCCCAGCTGGGCGCTAGCCGGTTCCTTATTGCCGAGGCGGACGAAAGCGACGCCTCCTTCCTGCATCTGCAACCGATGGTTGCGGTGGTCACTAACATTGAAGCTGACCACATGGAGACCTATGGCGGCGATTTCGCCAACCTGCGCCGCACCTTCCTCGACTTCCTGCATAACTTGCCGTTTTACGGCATGGCGGTGCTGTGCATCGATGATGATGAAGTCAGGGATCTATTGCCCGAGGTATCGCGGCAGGTATTGACCTATGGCTTTGACGAGGCTGCCGATTACCGCATCGTCGATCTGCAACGTGACGGGCTACAGACCCGTTTCCGGGTCTTGCGCCCCGAGGGGCTTAGTGAATTGGCTATTAGCCTGAATCTGCCCGGACTGCATAACGTCCTAAACGCCACGGCAGCCATTGCCGTCGCCAGCGATGAGGGCATTGCTGACGGTGCGATTCAATCCGGACTGGCGGAGTTCTCCGGTGTTAATCGCCGGTTCACCCAGCTGGGCGAGGTGGCTGTGAACGGTGGCGCAGCGCGCCTGGTTGATGACTACGGTCACCATCCCACCGAAGTGAGTGCCACACTTGATGCAGCCCGTCAGGCATTCCCTGGCCAGCGGACCGTGATGATCTACCAGCCTCACCGCTTCAGCCGCACCCGAGACCTGTATGACGATTTTGTCAAAGTTCTCTCGGGTGCGGATGTGCTGGTACTGCTGGATGTGTACCCCGCAGGTGAAGAGCCGATTCCCGGCGCGGACAGCCGTAGCCTCTCACGCAGCATCCGCCAGCGTGGACAGGTGGACCCGATTTTCGCCGCCTCAACCGACGAGGTGCCGGGCCTGTTGCGTGGTGTGCTGCGCGATGGCGATGTCGTCATCGCCCAAGGTGCCGGAAATATTGCAGCCCTGGCCCAATCGCTGGCGGCTATGAAAACGCTGGGGGAGTTGAAGTGAGTGTGAATCTGGAACCCGACCTGACGCCGCTGGCTGGTAAACCGGTGGCGGTATTGCTGGGCGGGAAGTCGGCGGAGCGCAAAGTGTCGCTCAACAGCGGTGCGACCATCGTCGAGGCGCTGCGCGCATTGAACCTGGATGTTCGCGCGGTGGACACAGCCGATGACTCCTGGATAGACCAGCTTCATGGCGTTGGCTTTGCATTTATTGCCCTTCACGGCCCGGGGGGTGAGGACGGCACGATTCAAGGTGCGCTGCAGAGCATGGGTATTCCCTACAGCGGATCCGGCGTTCTTGGTTCCTCGTTGGCTATGGACAAACTTCGCACCAAGCAGTTGTGGCAGGGCGTTGGCGTCAGCACGGGCGCGTTTGTCCCGCTGGCCGAAGACAGCGATTGGGAAGGCATCATCGAGCGCCTGGGCAAGGTGTTTGTGAAGCCCGCCTGCGAGGGCTCGAGCATCGGTATGACGCCTGCCACTAACGCGCTGACACTCAAGGCAGCTTATCGCGCTGCGGCAGAATACGGCACGGGTGTTATTGCAGAGCAGTTCATCGACGGCCCCGAATACACAGTGGCCATCCTGGGCGATCAGGCGCTGCCCTCGATTCGCATGGAGACGGATAACGAGTTCTACGACTACGAAGCCAAATACCTGTCTAACGATACGCGTTACCAATGTCCCAGTGACCTCGACGAGTACGAGGAGTCACAACTCGCCCGGCTGGCTCTGCGTGCGTTTGACACGCTGGGTTGCGAAGTCTGGGGGCGGGTGGATGTGATGCGAGGCGCCAATGGTCGGTTCTACGTACTGGAGGTGAATACCGTACCGGGCATGACCTCGCACAGCCTCGTGCCCATGGCGGCGCGAGCTGCGCACATGACCATTGAATCTCTGGTGGCACACATAATCTCCCTGAGCCTGGAGCAGAAGCGCAATGGCTAATGCGCCCAAAGCCAATGTGCGTAAGCGCAACGCCTCCCGCAAGGGCGGGGCGAGTGCTACGCGAAAAACGGCGCAGGCCCCGACCCGTCAACGCTTTGCTTTGCCCTGGCTTAACCACGTGATGATCCTTGCAGGGGTCGCATTCGTTGCGGTGGCGGCCGTACAGGCCTGGTTGACCTTAGATGCCATCCCGGTTGAACAGATCAGCGTGAAAGGTTCATTGGAGCACACACAGCGCGAAGCGGTTGAGTCGCTGGTGCAGCCTGCACTGGTTGGCGGCTTCCTTAGCGCAGACCTGGCAACTATGCAGCAGCAACTGGAATCCTTGCCCTGGATTTACTCCGCCAATGTGCGCCGGCGCTGGCCTAATGCGCTTGAGATTCACGTGGTCGAGCAATTGCCGATTGCCCACTGGGGCGAAGCGGGCTTTCTCAATCACGAGGCGCAAGTATTTCAATCGCCCGATGCGCAGCGTTGGGAGGGCCTGCCAACCTTGCGTGGCCCAGAGGGCAGTGCGCGACATTTGGTTGCCCGTTACCAGCGGCTTGAAGAGCTGCTGGCGCCCATCGGCAGGGAGGTAGTGACGCTGATTCAGGATCGACGGGGTCAACTGGATGCCGAGTTGGATAACGGTATTCATCTGTTGCTCGGCAATGACGAGTTTGTCGAGCGGGTGCAGCGCTTTGTTGCGCTGTATCAGCGGGAGCTAAGGGCGCGTGACGAGTCCGTCGCGCGAGTGGATTTACGTTACGCCAGCGGCGTGGCAGTGGCCTTTGAGTCAGCGGAACAGCTGGCGGGCCTGACGGAATAAGAAGAGCGGGAGAGACACTGCCATGGGCAGCGCACAGGACAAACGGATGATAGTTGGCCTCGATATTGGCACGTCGAAGGTGGTCGCCATTGTAGGCGAGATCACGCCGGACGGCGGTATTGAGGTTGTCGGCATTGGCTCACACCCCTCTAAGGGCATGAAAAAGGGCGTGGTGGTGAACATCGAGTCCACGGTGGCCTCGATCCAGCGAGCGGTCGAGGAAGCCGAGCTCATGGCTGGCTGCCAGATTCATTCGGTCTACGTGGGCATCGCCGGCAGTCATATTCGCAGCCTTAACTCGCACGGCATTGTGGCGATCAAGGACCGGGAGGTATTCGCCGCTGATCTGGATCGAGTCATTGATGCAGCCCAGGCTGTCGCTATTCCTGCGGACCAAAAGGTGCTTCACATCCTGCCTCAGGAATATGTGATCGATAACCAGGAGGGCATCAAGGAGCCGCTGGGTATGTCGGGCGTGCGGTTGGAGGCAAAAGTGCACCTTGTTACCTGCGCGGTAAATGCTGCCCAGAACATTGAAAAGTGCATCCGACGCTGTGGCCTGGACGTGGAAGACATCATCCTGGAGCAGCTGGCCTCCAGCTATTCGGTACTCACCGAAGACGAGCGTGAATTGGGTGTGTGCCTGGTAGATATCGGTGGGGGCACCAGCGATATCGCGATCTTTACCGAAGGCTCAATCCGCCACACCGGTGTTATTCCTATCGCCGGTGATCAGGTGACCAACGATATCGCCATGGCCCTGCGCACGCCGACGCAGCATGCCGAGGAAATAAAGATCAAGTACGCCTGCGCACTGACCCAACTGGCTGGCGCCGACGAGACCATCAAGGTACCAAGCGTGGGCGAACGTCCGCCGCGAGACTTGTCCCGCCAGGCGTTGGCTGAGGTAGTTGAGCCTCGCTACGACGAACTTTTCACGCTGGTACAGGCGGAGCTCCGCCGCAGTGGCTACGAGGACATGGTGCCGGCAGGGATCGTACTCACCGGGGGCACCGCGAAGATGGAAGGTGTGGTCGAGCTGGCCGAAGAGATATTCCATATGCCGGTTCGCGTGGGCTACCCGCAGGCTGTACAGGGCCTGAACGACATTGTGCGCAACCCCATTTATGCAACTGGCGTGGGTTTGCTGATGTACGGCTTGGAAAATCAAGACGACGGAGGCAGGCCTGCACGCAGCGGCGGGTCGGGCGAGGGCAACTGGCTCGACAGGGCCAGGGGTTGGATACAAAACAATTTTTAGGTGTAACGCAGTACGCAGTCGCGCTTGTCGCGGCACTTTATAAAAAGGGGAGATAAACCATGTTTGAACTCATTGATAACGTTCCAGAGAACGCCGTGATCAAGGTGATCGGAGTGGGCGGAGGCGGCGGCAACGCCGTGAAGCACATGATCGATAACGAGGTCGAAGGTGTGGACTTTATTTGTGCCAATACTGACGCTCAAGCACTGTCAGACGTTGAGTCGCGAACAGTGCTGCAACTCGGTGGTGATATCACCAAGGGGCTTGGAGCGGGTGCCAATCCAGAAATAGGACGTGCGGCGGCGATGGAAGATCGTGAGCGCATTGCCGATACGCTGGCTGGCGCCGATATGGTGTTCATCACCGCTGGGATGGGCGGTGGCACCGGCACCGGTGGTGCGCCAGTGGTCGCTGAAGTCGCGAGAGAAATGGGCATTCTGACGGTTGCTGTCGTCACACGCCCGTTCCCGTTTGAGGGCAAGAAACGCCTCTCAATCGCGCACGAAGGTGTGCGTGAACTGCAGCAGCATGTGGACTCGTTGATTACGATTCCCAACGAAAAACTGCTGGAGGTTTTGGGGAAAAATACCAGTCTGCTGGATGCCTTTAAAGAAGCGAATGATGTATTGTTGGGCGCGGTTCAGGGCATTGCCGACCTGATCATCCGTCCAGGCATGATCAACGTAGACTTTGCAGACGTTCGTACTGTGATGTCTGAAATGGGTATGGCAATGATGGGCACGGGCTCCGCTACTGGTGAAAACCGGGCGCGTGAGGCTGCTGAGAGAGCTATCAATAGCCCCCTCCTTGACGACATCGATTTGCAGGGCGCTCGCGGTATCCTGGTGAATATCACCGCAGGGCTCGATCTGTCACTTGGAGAGTTCTCCGACGTTGGCGACACGATCGAGGAATTTGCGTCCGAAGAAGCAACAGTAGTGGTAGGGACAGTCATCGATCCGGAGATGACGGATGAGTTGAAGGTGACCGTTGTGGCTACCGGTCTTGGGGCCGAAGCTGCGCGTACACCGCTTCAGGTGGTTGATACCCCGGTGCGAGAAACACCGGCGACCGCTGAGGAACTTTCTGAAGCTCCGAATTACAAAGACTACGACCTGCCAGCCGGTCGACGTAAACAGCGTCAGGTAGCGGCAGGTGGTCAGGCAGCAGCGGCTGTCGCAGACGCCGGTGGCGAGGAATACTTCGATATTCCTGCGTTTTTGCGCCGCCAGGCCGACTAGGAGCCACTACCGGGTAACTGTGCGGTAGCGGCGTTTACCGTCTCGCGGACGGCACAGATTACGGTTGGAAAGGTATGATTCGACAGCGTACTTTGCGAAATGCCATTAAGGCGACGGGTGTGGGTTTGCACACGGGTGAGAAGGTGTATCTGACGCTGTCTCCTGCACCGCCCAATGCCGGTATTGTGTTTCGTCGCGTCGATCTTGACCCGGTGGTCGAGATTCCCGCGCGCGCAGAGAACGTGGGAGATACCACGCTTTCCACCAGCTTGGTGACCGGTGATGAACGGGTCTCCACGGTAGAACACCTTCTCTCGGCCATGGCAGGGCTGGGTATCGATAATGCGTACGTCGATGTCAGTGCCGCCGAAGTGCCGATTATGGATGGCAGTGCGGGGCCATTTGTGTTCCTGATCCAGTCCGCTGGTATTGAGGAGCAGAACGCGCCCAAGAAGTTTATTCGCATTAAGCGCCCGATCACGGTTGAAGACGGGGACAAGGTAGCCAGCTTCCTCCCCTTTGATGGCTTCAAAGTCTCCTTCACTATCGACTTTGATCACCCGGTGTTTCGCGATCGTACTGCCCACGCCGAAGTCGACTTCTCCACCACCTCCTTCGTGAAGGAGGTGTCTCGCGCCAGAACCTTTGGCTTCATGCATGAGATCGAATACCTGCGATCCAAGGGCCTTGCTCGCGGCGGCAGCGTCGACAACGCCATTGTGGTGGATGAATACCGCATCCTGAACCAGGATGGTCTGCGCTACGACGATGAGTTTGTTAAGCACAAGGTGCTGGACGCCATCGGTGACCTCTACCTGCTGGGCCACAGTCTCATTGGCGAGTTTCGTGCCCACAAGTCAGGCCACGCACTGAACAATGCTTCTTTGCGAGCGTTGATCGCCCAGACAGATGCCTGGGAAATGGTCACCTTCGAGGACGAGGCTGAATCTCCAATTTCCTATGCCCTGAACGCCGTTCCTGCGGCCTGATTTAACCCCCCTTCTGGGGCATATGCGTGGAATTTGATAGTGCGTTGTGGCATAGTCCCGCCCTCGTTATCGCTCCCTGGCTCTGAATGAAAGTCATTCTCATTAACCGCAAACACGGCGGGTCTCGCTCTATCGAGCTGGGCCGGTGGTCCTGTGCCTTGTTGTCGCTGTGTTGCCTGGGATTTGCCGGTCTGGGCTACCTCGCCGGTATGGATGCGGAGCCTCGCTCCCTGCGCGGTGCAACCCTGGATTCACTACAGGATGAGGTTGAGTCGCAGGAAGAATCGTTAGCTGATTTGCGGGAAGACGCGCAGCGTTCGCTTCAGGCAATGACCTTGAATCTGGCCGAACTGCAAGCCCGACTGACCCGGCTTGATGCGTTGGGTGAGCACCTGACTGCTATGGCCGGATTGGAAGACGGTGAGTTCGATTTCAGCCAGCCGCCCGCTCTGGGTGGCCCGATGGCAGATGCCCTGGGTATGGAGCTGCAACGGCTGGACCTCAGCACCGGGCTCAAGTCGTTGGACGATAAAATCAGCGATCGTGAAAAGCAGCTGGGCGTGCTCGAGTCCATGCTGAGCAATCGCAATCTGGATGCCCAAGCCTGGCTTTCAGGCAGGCCGGTAGAGAAGGGTTGGATATCCTCACCCTTCGGCCAGAGAACCGATCCTTTTACTGGAAACCCGGCCATGCATTACGGCGTGGACCTGGCGGGTAAGGAAGGTTCCAATATCATTGCCGTAGCGGGTGGCATTGTTACCCAGACTGGCGAGCAGACAGGCTACGGCCAGTATGTCGAACTCGCGCACGGCGACGGGTTTGTCACGCGCTATGCCCACAACAAAACCAACCTGGTAGAGCCTGGCGACTTCGTCCGCAAGGGCGAGCCGATAGCCATTATGGGCAGTACGGGTCGCTCCACCGGACCTCACGTTCACTTTGAAGTCTACAAGCACGGCCGCGCTGTCGATCCGGCCAGTTACATGCGTCGCACCCGACGCTGATACTCCCTCTCCAGCTTTTTTCTCATCCTGTTTGGCTAGCAGCCAGACAGTGTTTTCAGTTTCAGGTAGATAGTCCGCATGATTACAAATGCATTAAAAAAGATTTTTGGAACCCGCAACGACCGCGAGCTCAAGCGTATGAGCAAGGTGGTCAAGCAAATCAATGCGCTGGAAGAGGGCTTGCAGGCCTTAAGTGATGACGAACTAAAGGCGAAAACGCAGGTGTTTCGTGATCGCGTTGCCGGGGGTGAATCTCTGGATAAACTCCTGCCCGAGGCATTCGCGGTTGTGCGCGAGGCCGGCAAGCGCACCATGGGGATGCGTCACTTTGATGTGCAGTTGATCGGCGGCATGGCGCTTCATGAGGGCAAAATTGCAGAAATGCGCACGGGAGAGGGTAAAACGCTGGTTGCGACTTTGCCGGCATACCTGAATGCACTGACTGGCAATAGTGTGCACTTGGTAACGGTCAACGATTACCTGGCAGGCCGCGATGCCAACTGGATGAGCCCGCTGTATAACTTCCTCGGTATGACAGTGGGCGTCATCACCTCTGGGCAGGCACAGCAGCAAAAGCGTGAAGCCTATAGTGCCAACATCATCTACGGTACCAATAACGAGTTTGGGTTTGACTACCTGCGTGACAATATGGCCTTCAGCCTGCAGGACAAAATGCAGGGCGATCTGGCATTCGCCATCGTGGACGAAGTGGACTCCATTCTTATCGATGAGGCCCGGACACCGCTTATTATCTCGGGTGCGTCAGAGGACAGCTCTGAACTCTATAAAGCGATCAACAAGCTCATTCCTGGCCTGCGTGTGGACAGTGAAGGTCAGGAAGGGCACTACACCGTCGACGAAAAGCAGCGTCAGATTGAACTGACAGAGCAGGGCCACGAGCACATTGAAGAGCTGCTGGTGAAAGAGAAGCTGCTGGAAGAGGGCGACAGCCTATATGCCTCAACCAACCTGAGCTTGTTGCATCACGTGTATTCGGGGTTGCGCGCCCATGTGCTATTCAACCGCGATGTTGAATACATTGTGCAGGATGGACAAGTCGTTCTCATTGACGAACACACCGGACGAACCATGCCCGGCCGCCGCCTTTCCGAGGGCTTGCACCAGGCGATCGAAGCTAAGGAGGGCGTTGCCATCCAGAGTGAGAGCCAGACGATGGCGTCCACGACCTTCCAGAACTACTTCCGTATTTACGGCAAGCTGTCGGGAATGACCGGCACTGCCGATACAGAGGCTTTCGAGTTCAGACAGATCTATGGATTGGATGTGTTGGTGATTCCCACCAATAAAGACATGTTGCGTCAGGACCTTAACGATCTGGTCTACCTGACTCGAGAGGAAAAGTTCGACGCGATCGTTGAAGATGTTCGTGAGTGCATTAAGGCTGGTGCGCCTGTGTTAGTGGGTACTGCCTCGGTAGAAACCTCTGAAGAGCTGTCCCAGCGCTTTCGCCAGTCAAAGATTGATCACAAGGTGCTCAATGCGAAGTACCACGAGCAGGAAGCAGAGATCATTGCCCAGGCAGGGCGCCCAGGGGTTGTGACTATTGCAACCAACATGGCCGGACGTGGTACCGACATTGTGTTGGGCGGCAACCTGGAGGCCGAGCTGAAAGCGATGGGCGATGTATCCCAGGAACGCAAAGAGAGTGTGCGTAAGGACTGGGAACAGCGCCAGGCCAATGTGCTGGAAGCCGGGGGTCTACATATTCTGGGCACAGAACGTCACGAGTCGCGGCGCATCGACAACCAGTTGCGTGGCCGTTCTGGGCGCCAGGGCGATCCGGGCGTCTCGCGTTTCTACCTGTCGCTGGAAGACAATCTGATGCGCATCTTTGCCTCGGACCGTGTGAAAAACTTCATGCAGGCATTGGGCATGGAGAAGGGGGAGGCGATCGAGCACCGCATGGTGACCAATGCGATCGAGAAAGCCCAGCGCAAGGTTGAGGGGCGTAACTTTGATATCCGCAAGCAACTGCTTGAGTACGATGATGTCGCCAATGACCAGCGGCAGATTATCTACCAGCAGCGCAATGACCTACTGACGGAAGCGGATATCTCGGAAACGATCAACGCGATTCGCAGCGATGTCGTTAACGAGGCCATCGACAGCCACATTCCGCCCATGAGTATCGAAGAGCAGTGGGACGTGCCTGGCCTTGAGAAGCATTTGGAGGCTGAATTTGCAGTGGCGCTACCGGTGCAAGAGTGGCTGGACAGCGACAATAGCCTGCATGAGGAGGCGCTGCGCGAGCGCATTGGCGCTGAGGTGCAGTCCGCCTACGACGCAAAAGCAGAGCTGGTCGGCCCAGAGATGCGCAGGGTCGAGAAGCAGATCATGCTGCAGGTGCTGGATACACTCTGGAAAGAGCACCTGGCGACCATGGACCATCTGCGACAGGGTATTCACCTGCGTGCCTACGCGCAGAAGAATCCAAAGCAAGAGTACAAGCGAGAGTCATTCGCCCTGTTTGAAGAGCTGCTATCCAGTTTGAAATATGAAGTCGTAAAGTTCCTGAGCCATGTTCAGGTACAGCGACCCGATGAGGCGGCTTTGATTGAGCAGCGTCGCCGCGAGGAAGCGGAGAAAGAGAAACTGGCGTTTGAGCACGCTCAGGCATCGGCGGTAGCGGAAGAGAAAGCGGAGCCAGAAACTGACGCGGCGGCGCAACCCTTCACGCGTCAGCAGCCCAAGGTGGGCCGCAACGAACCCTGCCCCTGTGGCAGCGGCAAGAAATACAAGCAATGCTGTGGCGCGTTGCAGTAAGCGGGGGGCTTAGCGATGGCCGTGGGTGAAGGGAAGTTGCCTGTTCTGCACCCCGTCGCCGGTGTGCGTGTGGGCACAACCTCGGCGGGCATAAAGACGCCTGGGCGTAAGGACCTCGTCGTGTTTGAATTGGCTCCGGGCAGCCGTTGCGCGGCGACCTTCACACAGAATGCGTTTTGTGCTGCTCCGGTGACGTTGGCTAAGCAGCATCTTCAGGCCTGCGATAACCAGCCCCGATACTGGCTGGTGAATACGGGCAATGCCAATGCGGGCACTGGCGAGCGGGGAATAGCCGATGCACGGGCATGCACGGAGGCGCTTGTGCGAACAGACTCTGCCGATGCCAGTAGCGTCCTGCCGTTTTCCACGGGCGTCATTGGCGAACACCTACCCGTGGACCGGATTACGGCAGCACTGCCGTGGGCGGTCGCGGCGCTGAGTGACTCGGGTTGGGCGGATGCCGCCGAGGGCATCCTGACAACAGATACGCGACCAAAGGGTTTCTCTCAGCAATTCACGGTAGGCGAGCATCAATACACCCTGACAGGGATCGCGAAAGGCGCCGGCATGATTCGACCGAATATGGCGACGTTGTTGGCCTACGTCGCGACCGACATGGCTGTTGAGCAATCAGTGCTGCAGACACTGCTCTCGCGAGCTGTGGAGCAATCGTTTAATCGCATTACCGTCGATAGCGATACGTCCACTAATGATGCCTGCGTGCTAGCCGCCACGGGTGCCGCTGGCAATGTTGACGTTCGTGATCTCGAGTCCCCTGAGGCCTCGGCGCTTCAAGATGCGCTGGAGGCCTGCTGCGTGTCATTGGCTCAGGACTTGGTGCGCGACGGAGAAGGTGCCAGCAAGTTTGTTGCGGTCGAGGTAGGCGGCGGGCGCAGTGAACAGGAATGCCTGGACGTAGCCTTCACGATTGCGCACTCGCCGCTGGTAAAAACTGCGCTATTCGCGAGCGATCCCAATTGGGGACGGCTGCTCGCAGCGATCGGGCGAGCAGGCCTGGATGAACTCGCGGTTGCTGACGTCAGCGTCTATCTCAACGAAATACTAATTGCAGAAAAAGGCCAGCGTGCTGCCAGCTACACTGAGTCACAGGGCGTGGAGGCTATGGCACCCGAGGAGATCACGGTGCGTATAGAGCTGGGTCGAGGCGATGCACTGGCTACCGTTTGGACCACAGATTTTTCCTATGACTACGTGCGCATCAATGCTGAGTACAGAACCTGAATGAAGCGGGTTCACGTTGCCGTTGGTGTCATTGTCAATGAGCAGGGACAAGTTTTGCTCACTCGGCGGCATAACGACGCTCATCAAGGCGGATTGTGGGAGTTCCCCGGTGGTAAGGTCGAAGCGGGTGAGTCAGTTGTAGACGCGCTAGCCCGTGAGCTGGCCGAGGAACTGGGCATTTCCGTTCTGGCTTCGCGACCGCTGATAGAGGTGTCACACGATTACGGCGATAAACACGTGCTGTTGGACGTCTATCTGATCGAAAAATTTGGTGGCAGTCCGGCCGGAATGGAAGGGCAGCCCATGGTTTGGGCGCCAGTCACCGATCTAGATGGCTATGAATTTCCGGCGGCGAATGTACCTATTGTCGATTCGGTAGTCTCTACGTTGGCTTAAGCGCGGGCTGCCGAGAGCTGCGTCACCACACACGTGTTTTGCAGGCTGTCAGTGCTCTTTGGCTTCAGCCTTACTGAGCAACGTGGCGTGAATATGATTGATGCTCTCGCCCAGTGCCGCCAGTGACTGGTTGTTATCGATAACAATATCGGCACGGGCTAGCCGATCCTTTCGTGGCATTTGCGCGTCAATGATGCGCCTTACCTGTGCCTCGTCGTTATCATCGCGCGCCATTGTGCGCTGTACCTGTACGTCCACAGGAACATCCACGACAATCACCAGGTCTGTCAGTTGTGCCTGGCTTGTTTCTAGTAGCAGCGGTGAGCTCAGCATAACGTAGGGAGATTTTGCTGCGGTTAGTTGCGTGACGATTTCCTCCCCGATCAAGGGGTGTGTTAGTTGCTCTAACCAGCTGCGCTCCTCGGGGCTATTGAACACCAACGTACGTAAACGGGCGCGATCCAAGGTGCCATCGCTCTGAAGAATATCCTCACCGAAATGGTCGGCAATCGCCGCGAGAGCGGGTCTGCCAGGCTCGACGATAATACGAGAAATCACATCAGCGTCGACAACGGTGATGCCCAGCGACTCAAATCGCTCAGTCGCGGCGGACTTTCCGCTACCGATCCCGCCGGTAATGCCTACTACATACACTCTACGCTACCCAAGATATGCGGTCATGATGGTGTCGCCCCACAGCAATGCCACCCAGCCCGCAATCGCCAGATAAGGCCCGAAGGGCATGGGAATGTCTTTGCCTCGCTTCTTTAGAAGAATTAGCCCAATACCGATAATGGCGCCGACCAGAGAAGACAGGAGAATGATGAGCGGTACTGATTGCCAGCCCAGCCATGCGCCCAGTGCAGCCAACAGTTTGAAGTCGCCGTAACCCATGCCCTCCTTACCGGTCAGAAGCTTGAACCCCCAGTAGACCGACCACAGGATTCCATAGCCCGCAATGGCCCCGATAACGGCGCTGCTCAGAGTGGTATAAGTGGCGAAGAGGTTGAATACAAGCCCCAACCAGAGCAGTGGTAGCGTGATGTCATCCGGAAGCAGCTGATGGTCAACATCGATTAGCGTCAGTGTAATCAGTGCCCAGGTTAAAAATAACGCGCCCACCATGGCGAGTGAGGCGCCCATCATGATGCCGAGTGCCAAGGTCATGAGGCCGGTTGCCAGTTCGACCAGAGGGTAGCGCAGTGCAATTTTTGCTCCGCAGTTTGCGCAGCGACCGCGCAGCGCAACATAGCTAAGCACGGGGATATTGTGCCAGGGCTTTACGGGTGCTTTGCAATGAGGACAGTGGGAATTCGGTGTCGAGAGGGTGAGTTTGATCTCATCCTCCTTTTCGTTGACTTCCAGCAGTTCGCAACAGTCCCGTCGCCATTGCGATTCCATCATCAGGGGTAGTCGATAGACCACCACGTTGAGGAAGCTGCCAACGATCAGGCCAAGGGGGAACAAGCAGGCGTAGAGGAACCAAGGCGCCTGCTGGAAAATATCCAGCACTACGTTAGATCTCTTCTCGACCGAGGATTGCTGCTGATCAGATCACAGACCCAAGCATGAAGATTGGCAGGTACATTGCGATCATAAGGCCGCCTACCAGCACGCCAAGGATAGACATGATGATTGGCTCCATTAAAGAGCTCAAGCTGTCTACGGCATTGTCGACGGCGTCCTCATAGTGGTTGGCCACCTTATCGAGCATCTCGTCCAGCGCGCCTGACTCCTCACCGATGGAGATCATCTGCAGCAGCATGTTGGGGAAGAGGCCAGTCGATTTCACCGCTTGGTACAGCGTTGTACCTGTGGTTACATCATCACGAATCTGCAGGATAGCCTTTTGATAGACCGAGTTACCGGCAGCGCCTGCAGTGGACTCCAGGGCTTCAACCAGGGGTACACCCGCCGCAAAGGTTGTTGCCAGGGTGCGGCTAAACCGCGCCACGACAGCATCGTGGACGATGGTGCCTACCACGGGCGCTTTGAGTGCTAGCTGATCCAGCCACTCAGAGAATTTGACAGAACGGTGTTTGATCTCCTTAAAGGCATAGACGGTGGCAACAATCCCTATAAGGATGATGAACCACCATTCTTGGGCAAACTCAGAAAGTCCCACAACAAATTGTGTGAATGCAGGGAGCTCTGAGCCGAAACCCTCGAAGGTCTTGGCGAATGTGGGAACCACTTTGACCAGCAGAATGCCTGTCACAACCATCGCAACAATGATGACCGCTGTGGGGTAAGTCAGCGCTTTTTTGATTTTGGCCTTTAGTGCCTCTGTTTTTTCTTTGTAGGTCGCAACCCTGTCCAGCATCACTTCCAAGGTACCGGATTGCTCTCCGGAGCCCACAAGGCTACAGAACAGATCATCGAAGTGGCGAGGGTGCTTAGCCAGCGAAGGTGCGAGCCCTGCGCCAGACGCAACGTCATTTTTGATGCCATTGACAAGATCGCGCATCTTGGGCTTCTCGAGTCCATCTGCGACGATATCAAAGCTCTGCACCAGGGGTACCCCCGCCTTCATCATTGTGGCCAGCTGACGGGTAAATATCGCTATATCCGCGGGCTTGATGGGCTTTCCGCCGCCACCGAATAGCGGCTTGGCTTTCTTTTTGACGGTGGTGGGCTTAATGCCTTGGCGGCGCAGCTGAGCCCTCGCCATAGCCGAGCTGGCGGCAGTGACTTCGCCTTTGGTTTTGCGGCCATTTTTATCAGTGCCCGCCCAGCTAAATGTGTCGCTTCTCGCTGCAGTTGCCATTGTTATCTCGCCTCGAGTTCCGTCTTCAAATTAAATTCTGTTATCAGTCCACAGTGATGCGACTGATTTCTTCCAAGCTGATCAATCCCTGAGCAGCTTTCTTAAGCGCGGATGTACGTAAGTCATCAAAGCCTTCTTCGCGTGCGGCCTTTGAAATCTCCAGCGAGTTCCCCTCTTCAAGGATCATGGCGGCAATTTCAGGCGTGATTCTTACCACTTCATACACGCCGACTCGGCCTTTGTATCCATCTTTGCAGTTGCTGCAGCCCACGGGTTTCATAATGGTGGCGCCGTCGAGAATCTCGTCGGTAAACCCGAGCTTCCTAAGAGCCTCTTCGGGAATGTCTGTGGCGGGTGTGCTGCATTCTTTACACAGCCGCCTCGCAAGACGCTGGGCAATGATCAAGTCGACCGAAGTCGCCACATTGAACGATGGCACGCCCATGTTGAGCAGGCGAGTAATTGTCTCGGCAGCGCTATTGGTGTGTAGCGTGGACAACACCAAGTGACCGGTTTGCGCTGCCTTGATGGAAATTTCTGCAGTCTCAAGGTCTCGGATCTCGCCCACCATAATGATGTCCGGATCCTGCCGAAGAAATGAACGAAGCGCTTCAGCAAAGTTCAGTCCCACCTTCGGATTGACGTGCACCTGATTGATGCCAGACATGTTGATTTCAACAGGGTCTTCTGCGGTGGAGATATTTCGCTCGGGCTGGTTGAGGATATTCAGACCCGTGTACAGCGACACGGTCTTACCTGAACCAGTAGGGCCTGTTACCAGGATCATGCCCTGCGGCTTGGAAAGAGCGTCCAGGTACATCTGTTTCTGGTCTTCCTCGTAGCCTAGCGCATCGATGCCCATCGTTGCACTGGAGGGGTCCAGAATACGCAAAACCACTTTTTCGCCGAAAAGTGTTGGTAGTGTATTTACACGAAAGTCGATGGCGCGGTTTCGCGACAGCTTCATCTGAATACGGCCGTCCTGCGGGATGCGCCGCTCTGAGATGTCCATCTGTGACATCACCTTTAGACGCGCGGCTAATCGGGGTGCCAGATTCTTGGGCGGTTTAACCACCTCGCGCAGTACGCCGTCGGTGCGAAACCGGACACGGTAGTCCTTTTCGTAAGGCTCGAAGTGGATATCAGAAGCGCCCTGTTTGATCGCATCGACAAGAACTTTGTTCACGAATCTGACGATCGGCGTTTCATCAAGGCCGTCGCCAGCATCAGCCTCCGCGTCAGTCGGTTCTCCTGACTCAATGTCTATGTCATCGAAATCACCAGAATCAAGATCGTCCAAGCCTCCGCCGATAGAATCCTGAGACTCAACCCACTTGGTAATGAAAACTGTGAGTGCCTTTTCTTCAACGAGAACGCCGTCAGTGCTTATCCCGGTGTTGAATTTGATCTCGTCAAGCGCTTCGAGGTTTGTGGGGTCTGAGACCGCCACAAATAAACGGTTACCGCGACGGTACAGCGGAATAGCATGATGCTTGGTAACAAGGCCAGGCTCTACCAGACCCTCGGGCAACAAGTCGGTGTTGAACGCCTCGATGTCAATCAGTGGCACGCCGAATTCCAGTGAGGCAAGCTCAGCGATTTTTTTGCTATCGACATTGCGCTGCTCTACCAGGTATTTAACCAAGGGTACGCTGTCAGTGCGCGCTATTTGTTGAGCCTCGCGAGCCAGTTCCGCGGCAATAAGGCCATCCGCTACCAGTCGCCCGGCCAATCCACTGATAGGGGCTGTTGCGCTATCGTTCATCGTAAGTGTCCGCGTGCGTCCTTCGCATCAACTGCTTCCTTAGCCGAGTATAACCAGCCATTAGAGGCTACAACAGCCGGCGAGCGAGTGTAAGTTGCCGAAAAGTAGAGATTTTCCCTGCTTTGTGAACTATTGCCCGTCGATGATGACGAGCGTGATAAGGCATCGCGGTATTACTGCCCCACTGCGCGTATTCCCGACAGGGCGAAGGCTTGTGATGCCCTCACCCTGCGCAACTGGATGTTTGGTGACAAGAATTGACACGCGCATCGACGATGGAGTGACAAAAAACGTCGGCGTGGCGAGGGTGGTGCGATGCGCGGCACGATTGAGCGACTGACAAAATTTTCATAAATCTTTGAAATATATGACTTTTATGAATTATCCACTAGGTTTTTCATTACTTTGGCACAGTGCCTGCAGGTAAGGGGGTGTGCGTGCCAGCCGGTCTTCCGGTCCGGCTGCTCAGATTCATTTACTCAAAGGGATAATTGACCATGAAAGCTATGACCCAAGCCCAGAAGGGTTTTACATTGATCGAACTGATGATCGTGATCGCGATCGTTGGCATTCTGGCGGCAATTGCGCTGCCTGCGTATCAAGACTACGTTGTGCGCTCAAAGATGTCTGAGCCGCTGGCGCAGCTGGCAGAAGCAAAAACTACGGTAACTGAGTATTACTCAGCAATTGGTGCGCTGCCAACGATTGCTCAGGCAGGCATCAACACTAACCCGAACAAGGATATTATTAAGTCGCTGAATTTCACGACTAATGCCAACGGCGCGATTCTCGCTGCGGTTATGCAGCCGGATGTTGTACCGGGAGACGCCGGAGGCGTCCAGAGCTTTATCCTGTCTGGTACGGTGAACGCAACCGATCGCACAATTCAGTGGAAGTGTAAGCAACCAGCATCCAATGCCATTGATATTAAGTATCTCCCTGCGAACTGCCGTAACCCTAACTAAGGGTAACCGCAAGCGAGACAAAGGAGCCCGGGCAATGCCCGGGCTTTTTCGTTATCGTTTGCGCTCCGTCAGTAAATGATTTTCCATGCATCCGACTTCCCCGTCGCCGTCATTTCTCAAAATTCGAGACCGCTATTGGTTTTGCTTGAGCATCACCGCTGTGGTTCTAGCCTACCTGCCAGGCTTTTGGGGTGGGTTTGCGTTCGATGACACCGTCGTAATACGTGACAATGAACGGCTTCAGCAAAATCTTGAAATATTCGATAACTGGCGCACTGCAGCTCAAGGGTTCAGTGGTCATCGGCCCCTTAGTATGCTCAGCTTCGCCGCCACTGGCGTCCTTTCGCCGGGCGAGGTAACCCCACTTTCGGTCAAGGTTGGTAACCTTGGGCTTCATTTAGGGCTGGCAGTTGCCATCTATTGCTGGATCTTCGTTTTGCTAAGTTACTCGCCTGTGCTGAAGTTTGCGCGGCGAGAAGCGCAATACATTGCTCTGGTATCGAGTGCTCTGTGGATGCTGCACCCACTCCACGTCTCAACGGTCCTTTATTCAGTACAGCGAATGACGCAGCTTTCTGCTTTTTTTGTTGTTCTCGGGCTCTACTTTTTCTGTAAATGTCGAGCCCGGTGGGCGTTACGAACCCCGAGAATGGTCGATCTCTCCGCGGCGAGCATATGGCTGACTTTACTTACTTGGTTCGCTTATCAAAGTAAAGAGAACGGCATACTCCTGCCATGGTTGTTAGTTGTTATAGAGCTAGCATTCTATCGTGGAACTTGGGGAGGAAAGCGTAATATCGCTCTTTATTGGACATCCTGGCTGGCTTTCGTTGCGCCATTGCTTATTGTCTTTCTTTGGGTAGTGACGTCTCCGAGTTACCTTTTGGCCGGGTATGAGTTACGCGATTTCACGCTAACAGAACGACTAATGACCCAAGGGAGAGTTCTGTGGACTTACATGAGTTGGACTCTTTTTCCAAACGTCTTCTCCATGGGGTTTCATCATGACGATATTCCTATTTCGCTATCGCTACTGCAGCCGCTCACAACAATAATTTCGCTAATTGCTTGGGGTGTTGCACTCTCTTTGGCATTTGCATTGAGAGAGCGTGCCCCGTTTTTCTTTTTTGCCGTCGTATTTTTCCTTGTTGCCCATAGCGTAGAGTCTTCTCTTATCCCTCTAGAGATCGTTTATGAGCATAGAAATTATCTACCAAGCATTGGCGTGTGCTTATTCACTGCAGTTTTGTTCTATCGCGTATCTACACGCCTCTCGTATCAACTGAAATGGGCCCCGGTTGCCTTGGTTTTTTTGATTTATTTTGTCGGTACGTCACTACGTGCATACAGTTGGGGGGACGATTTTCGGTTTGCGCGCGACAATTTGGCACGACACCCGGAGTCTGCGAGAAGTAACTATTTTTACGGGAATGCTCTTTTGCGTCAGCTTCGTCAAGAAAGTCTGAGGGGGCAGGTAAGCTCTAAGTCGATAGAGGCCGCAGCTGTTGGGCGTCACTATCTCGAGCGTATGCACCAGTTGGAGCCAAGCGATATTGGCGCGCTTACCATGCTGTACTACATCGACAGTACGCTTTATCCCACGCTGGGCACGACAGAGCGCTGGCTAGAATCAATACTTGTGACCTTAGAAGACCCTTCTACAAATCTGTCCCCGACGGAAAGAAACGCAGTCGCTCTACTATTTGAGTGTTCGGGCTCTGGCGAGTGCGCGATGTCTCAGGACAGTTTATTGAGTCTGATCAGACTTGTCGTGAGCCGTAAGGATGTAGGCGTCGATATTGCCGTCTTGCTTAAGGTTTATTCCAGTGCCGGCGGTGATCGCAATCTGATTATGAAGGCGCTGGGTGAAGCAATGCCAGTAGGAGAGGCATCCTTTGGCTCCGTGAACTCAACCGCAGAGGCGATTAGAGATCGAGACTTTGCTTTGATGTACGTGCGACTGCTCAATTGGGTTAGGGCAGATGTGGGCTCTAGAGACATTTACCTACAAAGCAAGATTTTCGAAAATTGATGGTGTCATCGAGAATCCTCAGCCGGATTGGTGCCGTACTTTCACTTCTGGGCATCTCTCTGCTTACCCTGTGGTTGTATCAGCCCGGTATCGCTGACTTTTGGACTCTTGATGATCGTGCTGCAGTAGTTGCGCTCACAGATAGGGCAGCGGAAAGCAGTGACAGTCTGAGGTCTATTTTTGGCGCTTTGGCCGGCGGTCCTTTGGGGAGGCCAGTTTCTGCACTCTCATTTGTGGCGCAGGATGCAGTGATCCCAATTTCCCCGAGCGGCGGCAAGGCAGTAAACCTCGTGTTACACCTCGTGTGTGCATTTCTTGTCACGCTCTTCGCGTACAGCCTTTTTCGAGGCGGGGCTGCGAGCTGGCACAGCATGGCATTAGCTTTGTTGGCTGGAGCTGCATGGTTGGTTGCACCGCTGCAAGTCAGCACGGTGCTATATGTGACGCAACGAATGGCCATCCTGGCGTGCTTGTTCAGTCTGGTAGCGATGTTGGCTTATCTGCGGGTGAGGTTGTATGCGCTGCAATCAAAAAGCCTGGTAGGGTGGACATTGATCGGCATCTTGGCGATGTCGCTTGCAGTGTTTTCCAAAGAAAATGCGGTGGTTGTTCTGGCAATACCGTTGGCGCTGGAGACTCTTTGGTTCAGGTCTTACGCAGGGGACGAAGAGATAGAGCAGGCCTGGTGCAAGCGCGTATTCTGGGTTACCGCCGTGTTCCTTTTGGGTGGGCTCGTTCTCTGTTCGCTCTATTGGTCGAGTCTCGTTGCTGGTTACGCTAATCGACCTTTTTCGTTTTCAGAAAGGCTGATTACTCAGTGCTACATTCTCTGGGACTACATCGCTCAGTTTTACACACCCGAGATGAAGCGTATGGGTGTATATCATGATGACGTCACCCTCGATTGGGCTAGAACGCGCAGTTGGATCGCGATTGTGGGCTGGTCTTCATTGATAGCATTGCTGGCGTTATCACCCCTTCACATTGCTATTTCTCGAGTCGCGTTCTGCTTGGTCTTTTTCTTCATTTGTCACGGTATCGAGTCCACGGTTTTGCCGCTGGAAATGTACTTCGAGCATAGGAACTATTTACCCAGTGTTGGGCTGGCGTTATTGATCCCAACCATCGTTTGGTTGTTTGGGCGTTTCGGCTCGGTACTGGTACCTCCGCTTATTGCCGTTTTTTGTGTTTACATTGTTCTCCAGGTGGCAAGTGCAGGTGCGCTTGTGCGGTATTGGTCGTCCAGTCAACTTTTCACAACCTTTCAACTCGCGGGTCATCCGACCTCGTTTAGAGCCAATACAGATTTTGCCTACTTGCTTGCTACCGTGGGCGGGGCTGAAGAGGCGCTGGAATACTCGAAAAAGGCCCACTTTTTGTCTTCGGAATCTGGGGCAGACTGGTTAGTCCGAGATGCTGCCCTGATATGTATCTCGAAGCCGTCTGAATTGCAGCCATTGGAAGCGCATTATCCAAGAACCATCACTCCCGACCAGCTGGGAGCCGCCACAGGTATTCACAGGTTAGTGCGGCTTCTGGAAGACGAGCGATGTGACGCCAGAGACTTCGCTGATTTCTTTCTGGGATTGGAAGTGGATGCAGCGCAGATTTCCGAGGTCGACCTAAGTATAGATATGAGCAATCTAATTTCACGGCTACTTTCGGTGATTGGGAAAAAGGAGGCTGCTTTGGTATACCTAGATACGGTACTCTCGCAGCACCCTGCGCACATAAGATCCCGCCTGATGCGCCTGCAATACCGCCTAGAGGTGGAGCGGTATCAGATCGCGGCTCAAGACTACAGAGAGCTGGTTCAGCTGGATGAGCAGGACAAAATGCTCGATTCAGAGCGGCAAACGCTATCGCTCTATCACGAATATTTTCGAACGCTTAATAAAGCCAGAGCGAACTGAGCTCCGTGAATGACTAGGTGCCGCCGCTCGGCGCTGATAGACTTAAGGCGATTCCGGCCAATACACATGACGACAGTTAACAGGCAATGCTCTCAATAGTTATCCCTGCTAAAAATGAAGCCGGCGGTCTGGAAAAATTCCTCCCGAGGCTTTTGGAGCTCCATCCCGACGCTGAAGTCATTGTGGTAAACGATGGCTCAACTGACGACACTGCATCTGTTGCTGAGAGCGCAGGGGCGCAGGTTGTGACGCACGCTTATTCAAAAGGCAATGGTGCGGCTATCAAAAGCGGTGCCAGAGCAGCCACCGGCGATGTCATTGTTTTTATGGATGGTGACGGTCAGCACAACCCGGAAGATATCTCACGGCTGCTGGCCGAGTGGGATAAAGGCTATGATTTGGTTGTCGGGGCGCGTAGTGGGTTATCTTCGCAAGCCAGCGTAGCTCGCTGGAGCGCCAACACGTTATACAACAAACTAGCCAGTTGGATGGTGGGCCATAAGATCGCAGATCTAACCTCAGGCTTTCGCGCTGTCCGTCGGAAAAAGTTTCTCGAGTTTCTCTACCTGCTACCGAACGGTTTCAGCTACCCAACCACCTCTACCATGGCTTTCTTCCGTGCAGGCTATTCGGTGGGATTTATCCCTATTGATGTGGCGCAGCGTATTGGGACCAGTCATATCAACATGTGGCGTGATGGTGTCCGATTCTTCTTGATCATCTTCAAGATTGGCACCCTTTATTCACCTCTAAAGGTGTACTTCCCCGTCGCGGCTCTGATGGCGGGATTGGGTGTCTTGAACTACCTGGCCACGGCATTTGCGACAGGGTCTTTTCGTTTCACCAACATGAGCACACTGCTTATTCTGGCCGGCATCCTCGTGTTTCTCATCGGCTTGCTCTCCGAGCAGTTAACGAACCTTCAATACAAAGACATCCACGACGACTAGCTGGCGTCTTTTCACTGCAGGGTGGGCAGTACCTGCCGCCGCAAACGTTCCTGTTGATACAAGTTAGTAGGGCACCGGCAACGCTAGCGTCTCTTTCACCTGCTCCATCACGACATAACTGGTGGACTCCTGAACGCCCGGAAGCGTGAGCAGTGTCTCCCCGAGAAACTCTCGATAGGCGGACATATCGGCGACGCGGGCTTTAATCAGATAATCGAAGTTGCCTGAAACCAGGTAACACTCCTGCACCTCCGGGAGGTCAAACGCGCTGCGTTTAAACTCTTCGAAGATGTCCTGGGAGGTACGGTTAAGGCGAATTTGTACGAAGACGACCAGCCCGCGGTCAAGGTATTCCGGGTTCAGCATCGCCTGGTATCCCCGAATCACGTCCTCTCGCTCCAGCCGCTTTACACGCTCTTTGCAGGGTGTAGTGCTGAGCCCAATCTCACGGGATAGCTCTGCGAAGCTGGTACGAGCATCCTTTTGCAGCACCCTGAGGATGTTGCGATCGATTTTGTTCAGTTCATGAAGTTTGCGGCGCATAGCCTGTCTCCGGGTTATATGCAGTGACGGTTTTGCTGTGTATTGGCTATGAGTCAGACGAATACACTGAATATATAAAATATACAGTCGAAGCGGCTGCTAATGCTATCCATAAATAGCGAAAAAGTCTGAAATCAATCGCTAGACTATTGACTTCGATAACGCAGTCGGAGTGCGCTTGCTATGTTGATTGGTGTCCCCAAGGAAATTAAGAACCACGAATACCGTATTGGCCTGACGCCTGCGGGTGTGAAGGAGTTGGTGAGTCACGGCCATCAAGTGATGGTGCAATCGAATGGCGGAGAAGCTATCGGCTTCGACAACAACCAGTATGTCGCTGCGGGTGCCGAGATCGTCTCTGAAGCCCCCGAAATTTTCGCGCGTGCGGACATGATTATCAAAGTGAAAGAACCCCAACCCAACGAGTGCCGGATGCTGCGCCAGAGTCAGACTGTCTTCACGTACTTGCACTTGGCGCCCGATCCCGAGCAAGCAAGACTGCTGCTGGAGTCCGGTGCAACCTGCATTGCCTATGAAACAGTGACCTCTAACGGCCGCGGCTTGCCGCTATTGGCGCCCATGAGTGAAGTTGCCGGTCGTATGTCGGTTCAGGCTGGCGCCCACAACCTTGAAAAAGCCCAGGGTGGTAATGGCATGTTGCTGGGTGGAGTGCCCGGGGTGGAGCCTGCCAAGGTACTGGTCATTGGTGGTGGTGTGGTTGGCATCAATGCCGCACGCATGGCCATGGGTCTAGGTGCAGACGTCACGCTGCTAGATCGCTCACTGGACAGGCTGAAGGAACTGGACATGATCTTCGGCGGACGTCTGAAAACGGTCTACTCCACAGAGGATGCCATTGAGCGTCATGCGTTAGAGGCCGATCTGGTAGTAGGCGCGGTATTGATCCCTGGTGCAGCTGCCCCCAAATTGATCACCCGCGAGCTAGTTTCCCGGATGAAGAAAGGTGCAGTGATGGTCGATGTGGCCATCGACCAGGGCGGGTGTTTCGAAACCTCGCGCGCCACAACGCACCAGGAACCTACCTACGTGGTGGATGGTGTGGTTCATTACTGCGTGGCGAACATGCCCGGTGGCGTAGCGCGCAGCTCAACCATGGCGCTGACCAATGCCACCTTGCCCTATGCGCTGGCGTTGGCCGATAAGGGCGTTGATGTCGCACTGGCGGATGATGAGCATTTGCGAAACGGGCTTAACGTTCACGCCGGTATGGTCACGTATGAGGCCGTTGCGGATGCGCTGGGTTACGACTATGTGTCAGCGATGGATGCGCTGGCACGCGCAGCGCTACAGCAAACGGCGTAAGTAATCCCCCTATAGGAATACCTGGTAGTGGCAGGTCCTGTTGCCCGCTAGCTGAGAAGCCAGCGGGCTTTTTTATGTCCGACTAGTGAGTCGCCTGTGCCTTATACTCCCGACGGCGCGCGTGCAGCACGGGCTCGGTGTAACCGCTGGGTTGTTCCTTACCCTTGAACACGAGATCGCAAGCGGCTTGGAATGCCACACTGCCTGCGAAGTCTGTTGCCATGGGCGTGTACGCAGGGTCGCTGGCATTCTGAGCGTCCACGACGCCCGCCATGCGCTCCATGGTTTCGCGCACCTGCGCCTCACTTACCACACCATGGTGCAGCCAATTGGCAATGTGCTGGCTTGAGATCCTGAGTGTTGCGCGATCTTCCATAAGGCCCACATCGTTGATGTCAGGCACCTTGGAACAGCCTACGCCCTGATCAATCCAGCGCACTACGTAGCCCAGAATTCCCTGAGCATTGTTGTCCAACTCACGCTGAATATCTTCAGCACTCAGTCCCTCAGCACCCTTTAACGGGATGGTGAGGATGTCATCCAGTGCAGCATGCTGCCGCTGCAGGATTTCGTCCTGCCTCGCGGACACGCTCACCGCGTGATAGTGAGTGGCATGCAGGGTAGCGGCCGTGGGGGAGGGTACCCATGCCGTGTTAGCTCCCGCGCGCGGATGACCGATTTTTGTCTCCAGCATTTCTGCCATCAGGTCGGGCATGGCCCACATGCCTTTGCCAATCTGTGCTTTGCCCTTCAAGCCGCACTCTAAGCCGGTATCCACATTCCAGTCTTCATAGGCATTGATCCAGGGCTCCTGCTTCATCGCGCCCTTCGGAGTCATTGCCCCGGCCAGCATCGAGGTGTGGATCTCATCACCGGTCCGGTCCAGGAAGCCGGTGTTGATGAACACCACCCGCTGTTTGGCGCGACGAATACACTCCTTCAGATTAACCGTCGTGCGGCGCTCTTCATCCATAATGCCCAACTTGAGGGTGTTGCGCGTAAGGCCGAGCGCATCCTCAATGCGGTCAAACAGCTCACAGGTAAAGCTGACCTCGTCCGGCCCGTGCATTTTCGGTTTTACGATGTACACGCTGCCGCAGCGGGAGTTACTGATATCGCCATCATTTTTCAGGTCATGCATGGCGATGAGCGCCGTGAACATACCGTCCATGATGCCTTCGGGAATCTCGTTACCGGCATTATCAACAATGGCTTCGTTGGTCATCAGGTGTCCCACGTTGCGCACGAACATGAGGCTGCGGCCAGGCAGCGACATCGGGCTGCCATTAGCGGCAGTGAAACGGCGATCGGGATTGAGCTTTCGAGTTTGTGTGCTGCCGCCCTTGGAGAATGATTCGCTGAGATCACCGCGCATCAGTCCCAGCCAGTTGGTGTAGACAATTGCCTTGTCCTCGGCATCAACGGCTGCCACCGAGTCCTCACAATCCTGAATCGTGGTTAGTGCGGATTCCAACACCAGGTCCTTGATCCCAGCAGCATCAGTCGCGCCGATGGGGCTGGTGGGGTCGATCTGGATTTCCACATGCAGGCCGTTGTGCTTCACAACGATGCAGGTGGGCGCATTGTTTTCGCCGCAGTACCCTATGAACTGCGAGGGGTCTTCCAACGATGTGATCTTGCCTTCGGCCAGCACCACCTGCAATTTGCCACCCACGACCGTGTAGGCGCGTGCGTCGGTGTGGTCTCCGGTCGATAAGGGGAAATAACTGTTCAGAAACTGTCTCGCCCAGGCGATGACTTTGTCGCCCCGCACCGGGTTGTAGCCACCGGCGCGCTCGGCGCCGTCGGCCTCTGAAATTACGTCGGTGCCATACAGTGCATCGTAGAGGCTGCCCCAGCGAGCGTTTGCCGCGTTCAGTGCGTAGCGCGCATTCATTACCGGTACCACCAGCTGTGGTCCGGCAATGGCAGCAACCTCCGGGTCTACGTGCTCGGTTTCCAGTTGGAAGTCATCCCCCTCGGGTAGCAGATAACCAATCTCTTGAAGAAATGCCTTGTAGGCATCGCGGTCATAGTCCGCGCCCGGGTTGGCTGTGTGCCAGGCATCGATCTTGGCCTGCATGTCATCCCGAATGGCCAGCAACTCTTTGTTCCGCGGTCCCAGGTCTCGCACGATGGATTCAAGCGCCGCCCAAAAGTCAGCGGGTGTAACACCGGTGCCTGGTGCGATGTCTTGCTCAAGCAGTGTATGAAGGGTTTTGGCCACTTGCAGGCCGCCGCACTGAACGCGCTCAGTCATTGTCTCGATCCTTACTGGCTGATGGGAGCTACGCGATCCCGTTTACTGCGCGCGAGTCTAAGAAAACTGCCGCCATTTGCCTAATTTATCGCCTATATCGCAGCCATTCTCGTCGTGAATGCTTGGCGTCAGGCGGTGGGCGGTTTGCCGTCCAGCTCGCGCGCGGTATCCACGATCAACCGCCTTAACCAGCGATTGCCGGGATTGTGTTGTAACAGCGGGCTCCAGGCCATCTTCAACTCCAGGGGTGGAATGTCCAGAGGCGGCTCGCGCAGCACTACGCGCGGGTTGTCGCGCTTGAGCTGTGCTGCGCGATTGGGGAGGGTCACAATCAGGTCGTTCTGCTCGGCGAGGGTCATTGCCGCCTGGTAGTGGCGGGTGAAGACGCGTATCTGGCGTTTCTTGCCGAGTTTGTTGAGTGCTGCATCCACCCAGCCCAGCCGCTGCACGTCGTCAGGGTCAACACCCACGCCAACGCCCATTCCGGTCTTGCTGACCCACACGTGGTTGGCCTTTAGGTAGTTCTCCAAGCTGAAGTCTTCCAGTACTGGGTTCTCAGGGCTGAGCAGACAGGCGAAGGTGTCGTCCCAGAGGTGAATCTGGTGGAACGACTGGGGCATTTGGTCAAAGCGGTTAATCACCATATCAACCTTGCCACGCTCCACATCCAGAAAACTCACGTCACTGGGGGTCATGATATCCAGTGTGATACCTGGTGCTTCGGTGCGAAGTTTGCCCAGCACTGTTGGCAATAGCGTGGATTCGGCGTAGTCGCTGGCCATAATGCGGAATACGCGTTGTGCTTCGCCTGGCTCGAAGGCTGATCGCGGTTGCACAGCCTGTTCAATGTTCATCAACACGTCGCGCACCAGGGGCTCAAGCTCCAGGGCGCGCTCTGTGGGTGTCATGCCATCCGAGGTGCGAACCAGTAGCGGGTCGTCGAACAGCTCACGCAGACGCCTGAGCCCATTACTCATCGCGGGCTGTGACAGATTCAGTTGATTGGCGGCCTGGGTGACATTGCGCTCTCGCAGCAGCGCATCCAGATAAACCAATAGATTCAGGTCGATTCGGTTCAGGTTCACGGGGCTCGTCCGCATTCATGTAGTGAATGCTTGAAATAGCATTGATAGTTTGGGGGAATTATACCCGCCTGCGTACCATTGCCAACTCGAGATAGTGACCCTGCGGCGCAGAGCTGTATTCCAATGGCCCGAATTACGCTGCACGGGGTTTCACTATAATGGCCACCCGCAAATCTATAGCTAGCAGAGAATTACCGCATGTCCGACTATCGCGCACCCATTGAAGATATGGCGTTCATCATCGATGAGGTCCTCGCCGTAGAGTCCGTTTTGGGCTCCTTGCCTCGCTTCGAGGAACTCGGCGTCGGTGTTGATCTCACCACGGCCTTGCTGGACGAGGCGGGGAAGTTGGCGGGCGATGTGTTGGCACCCCTGCGTCGAGCTGGCGACCTGCAGCCCGCTACCTGTGCCGATGGCAAAGTCACCACATCGCCTGGCTATAACGAGGCATTGCAACAGCTGGGTGCCGGTGGCTGGATTGGTATCTCTGCGGACGCGAACTATGGCGGTCAGGGCTTGCCCGAAATTTACAACACCGCTGGCACCGAAATGTGGAACACCGCCAATATGGCCCTCGGTCTTGCGCCCATGCTGTCCAGCGGCGCTGCACTGGCGATCGCCGCTCACGCTTCTGATGCGCAAAAGCAAACCTATCTAGAGAAAATGCACACGGGCGAGTGGATGGGCACTATGAACCTGACCGAATCCGGTGCCGGCTCTGACTTGGGCGTCATGAAGACCCGCGCGGTTCCTGAGGGTGATCACTACCGCATCTATGGCCAAAAAATCTATATCACCTGGGGCGATCATGACGCCACGGATAACATCATCCACCTCGTATTGGCCAAGTTGCCCGATGCGCCTGAGGGTAGTCGCGGTATCTCTCTCTTTATCGTCCCCAAGTTTTTGGTGAATGCCGATGGCAGCCCGGGTGAGCGCAATGACGTCTACCCCGTATCCACCGAACACAAACTTGGCATCCACGGTAGCCCTACCTGTGTCATGGCCTTTGGCGACACGGAGGGCGCGATAGGCTACCTGCTCGGTGAGGAGAATCAGGGACTGGCCTGCATGTTCACCATGATGAACGAAGCTCGCTTGAAAGTAGGTATTCAGGGTCTCAGCCAGTCTGAGGGAGCATTGCAGAAGGCCACCGCCTACGCCCGTGAACGTGTTCAGGGCGGCGTGCCGATCATTGAACATCCGGATGTGAAGCGCATGTTGCTGAGTATGAAAGCGCTCTGTGAAGGCATGCGAGCTTTTGCGTATAGCGAGGCAGTGACCATGGATCTCGCGCACAGCGGACCCGAGGACGAACGTCGGCTGGCGCAGTCGCGGCTCGATTTGATGATTCCTGTCATCAAGGGATGGCTTACCGAAGTCGGCATGGAAGTCACGTCCCAAGGCGTACAGGTCCATGGCGGAATGGGGTTTGTTGAAGAGACAGGTGCAGCGCAGTACCTGCGTGACGTGCGCATCGCGCCCATTTATGAGGGCACCAATGGCATTCAGGCGGCTGACCTTGTTAATCGCAAACTAGGCCGGGACGGCGGTGCGACCATGGAATCCGTGCAGTCTGCGATCTCCGAAACCGTTGCTGCCCTGAAGGCCGCCGATCACACTGAACTTGCGGTTGTCGCGCAAAATCTGGAGCAGGCATTGGCCGGGCATGTTGAGTCCACGCAGCGTATGCTTGCAGCATTGGGCGCCAACAAGGCGGCCGCCCTGGGTGGCTCTTTCGATTACATGATGCAAACAGGCTATCTCTTTGGCGGATGGCAATTGGCGCGCGGCGCACTGGTTGCTGCCCAGCGTTTGGCAGAAGGCAGTGACAACACCTTCTATCGCACCAAGATGGCGACGGCCAGGTTCTATGCCGAACAGATACTGCCGCGATGCGAGAGTCATGCCCTCGTAGCCGCGCAGTCCGAAGGTGCCCTGCTCGATTACCCCGTAGACTGGATTTGATCATGACAGAGACTACCTTCTCGACCTGTGATCTGGCGGATGATCATCCCGAGGCCCAGGCCATCGAACTGCAGTTCATTAATGCGGGCCTGCGTAAACGGTTTCATGGCCCTGCGGTTACTGTGAAGTGTCACGAAGACAATTCCCTGGTCAAGGCACTTGTGGCCCAGCCGGGAGAGGGTCGCATCATTGTGGTCGATGGTGGAGGCTCAATGCGCCGGGCGTTACTCGGGGATATGTTGGCTGAACAAGCATCGGCTAACGGCTGGTCTGGCCTGGTGATTAATGGCGTTATTCGCGATGTGGATGAAATAGCGGTCACGGATATTGGGGTGCAGGCGCTGGGCCGCTGTTCCCTCAAGACGGATAAGCGGGGAGAGGGGCAGCAGGATGTCGCTATTCACTTTGGCGGCGTCACGATCAACCCCGGCGATTATCTCTACGCTGACAATAATGGCGTGCTGGTGAGTCGCTCGCCGTTAATCAGCTGAATGGGCAGACTGGTGCAATGGCTGCACCGGTCTCGTAATAGCGTCCCACTAGTCCAGCAAACGCATCGATAAATCCAACGCCTTACAGTCCTTTGTGAGAGCGCCAATCGAGATGTAATCCACCCCGGTCTCGGCAATAGGCCTGAGAGTTGCGTCTGTCACATTGCCAGAGGCTTCCAGCTCAGCCTTGCCCCCTGTTAGTGCGACTGCGTCGCGCATGCTTTGCAGGTCAAAGTTATCCAACATAATGCGGTCGGCTCCCGCCGACAGGGCAAGCTGTAACTCGGCCAGGCTTTCTACCTCAATCTCCAGCAACACTTCGCTATTCATTGCCCGCGCCGCCGTCACTGCTTCGGTGATACCACCGCAAGCCATGATGTGGTTTTCCTTGATCAGAAACGCATCAAACAGGCCTATACGGTGGTTGTGACAGCCGCCGCAGGTCACTGCGTATTTCTGCGCCAGACGCAGGCCCGGGATGGTTTTTCGAGTATCGAGCAGCTTAACGTTTGTGCCCTCGACGAGGTTCGCGTAATGATGGCAGCGCGTTGCAGTGCCTGATAGCAACTGTAGAAAGTTCAGCGCTGTGCGCTCAGCGGTCAGTAGCGCGCGGGCAGGCCCACTCACCGTGAACAACGTGTCATTGGCCGACAGAGTGTCGCCGTCACGCGCGTGCCATTCCAACTGCACGCGAGAGTCGACCTGCATGAACGCCTGCTCCGCCCAGTCGGCTCCGCAGAGTATACCGGGCTCACGAGTAATGATGCGGGCGTTGGCCTGTGCTTCCTCGCTAATTAATTGCGCCGTGATGTCCCCGCCGCGAATATCTTCGGCAAGGGCGTTGGCGACCTGGTGACGTATACGATCCTGGCTGGGGGAAGGCGTTTGATGAGAAGTCATGGTCTGGCTTGATTACTACCGGGGTGAGAATTGTATCAGCGCCCTCACGTTGAACGAAGCGCGCTTAATGGAGTGCGCTTATCAGAGTGCAATGCGTTGAGTGTTTCTGCCCATGCTCTATGATGTGCCAAGGGGAGGATTATGGCGTTTTCAATTCAGCAGGGCTGGTGTGCTCAGGCGAGACAAGTGCCGTCGCCGAACTATGGCCCGCGTCCCGACGGCGCAGCGGTGGACCTGCTGGTTGTTCACAATATCTCTCTGCCGCCGGGTGAGTTTGGGGGTGGAGCGATAGAACAGTTCTTTTGCAATCAGTTGGACTGCAGTGCTCACCCTTTCTTCAGGGAAATTGAGGGGCTTGAAGTCTCTGCACATTTCTTGATTCAGCGCACCGGTGAGTTGGTGCAGTTTGTGAATACGCAAGAGCGTGCCTGGCATGCGGGTGTCTCTTCCTATCAGGGCCGGGAAAACTGCAATGATTTTAGTATTGGCATCGAGTTAGAGGGCAGTGACGATGTTCCCTACACTGACGCCCAGTACGAGGTTCTGCGGCAGCTCACGCATGCGCTGATCGACTTTCATAGGGACCTCACTTCAGAGCGCATTGTAGGCCACAGCGATATTGCGCCCGGGCGGAAAACCGACCCTGGCCCCGCCTTCGACTGGCGGCGTTTTCGCACAGCAATCAGTGGAGAGAGCACATGAGTTTTGGCGCATTGATGACGGCTATCGCGCTCTACTATTTCTGGGGTGCCGAGGGCCCGTTACATAATCCCCGGCCTATTGCTGCTTGGCAGGCGTGGGTTTCAGAGCGCTTTACGCAGTCTTGGCAGGTGCTTTTGGTTACGGTGTTGGCGCCTGTGCTTGTTGCCTTCTGGTTGCTCAGTGCTTTTGACGGGATTCTCTTCGGCCTGCCGCAGTTTGGAATCTCGGTTGCCCTGTTGCTTTACGCCTTTGGTTGGTGGGACTTCCATACTGCGCTGAATCGTTATGCCGCACAGTGCGAGCGGGGAGACGCGCAGGGCGCCTGGATGACGCTCAATGCTGCTCTCTCAAGCCCGCCAGTTTCAGAACCCGCTGATGCGAACGAGGCTCATAGCTTTGCGTTTCGCGCGTTATTGCTAGAGGGCTATCAGCGCTGGTTCCCCGTGGTTTTTTACGGCGTCTTACTGGGGCCGGTGGCTGCCTTTGGTTATCGACTGGTTTTGCAGTCGACTACCAGTTCGACTGCTGCGGGCGATAGCAGGGTGGTCTATATCCTCGACTTCGTCCCTGCGCGCCTGCTCGCCGCAAGCTTTGCATTGGCCGGTGATCTGATGCGTTGTCGAAGCGCGCTACAGCGCGCGATTACCGATTCCTCCCTGGCCGCGGACAAACTGCTGCAGTCGGTTGCCGAACCTGCGTTGGGCGGGCCAGTGCCAGTTGAAGAGGTGGCATTATCAGCGCCTGATCATCTCCAGAATGCGGGTGATCTAGGCGCAATTGAACTCCTGCCCAGCGTGCAGGATATGCAATCCCTGTTGCGCCGTTGCGCCGCCCTCTGGGTGGTCGTCGTTTCACTGCTCGTTATTGTCGCCTGACAAACTGGCGCCTTGCGAAAGCGCTGCTATTGTTATCAAGCATGAGGGATCAGCGCCTGAACCGAGGGGTAGATGGGCGGTGCAGCCGGTAACACAACCATAAACACTACTGCGGGCTTTGCGCCGGCCCAATCCCGTCTTTGTCTGAGCGCGACAATCCTGGCTCACCCCAATCCTGACTATGTGGGTGCAAGCACGGCGTTAGGCGATGGGCTTCGGCCCTTTACCCTTACCCTTGGTCGACACTTTCCATTGTTTGCTTTAGCAGTCTACGCGGATGGTGCTGCGCATAAGTGCCTGTCTCCCACAGGCGATGGCGCCAATGTAGATATCGGTGATGATCACATCAGCCGACAGGCCCTGGAAGTGGGGTTCTGCGATGGCCGCTTGCACCTGCACAAGCCACGCGGTGCCAGCCGGGTGTGCATATCTGGCCGTCCTTTGGTGGATGATCTCTCTTTCTCGCTGAACGCGATTGCCCGCGGGCTGGTGATTAATCTGGCTGACACTGTGCTGCTGGTGTTATCGGCCGGGCCGCCGAATACTGGCGGCGACAACTTACCAGACTTTGGTTTAATCGGTGGCTCCCGGGTTCTCAATGATCTGCGCCAACGCGTCTTGCGCTGTGCATCCACCGATGCCGATGTGCTCGTATTGGGTCCGAGTGGCAGTGGCAAGGAGCATGTCGCCAGAGCTCTGCATACGCACAGTCGGCGCCGGGACGGGCCATTTGTGGCCGTGAACATGGCGACCCTGTCTCCGGAACTTGCAGCCTCGCAGCTGTTCGGGCACAAGCGCGGTGCATTCACCGGGGCCACTACGGACCACCGGGGCTACTTTCAGCAGGCAGAGGGCGGAACCCTGTTTCTGGATGAGGTGGGAGATACGCCGTCCAGTATGCAGCCGCTATTATTGCGTGCGCTGCAACAGCGAGAAATTCAGGTGCTGGGTGGCGGCATCTCAACGGTCGATGTGCGAATAGTGGCGGCCACCGATGCGGATATTGATGCAGAGAGCGCTGGATTTCGCACAGCGCTGCGCCACCGGCTATCCGGTTTGCAGATTGATGTGCCGTCTCTTGATGCACATGCCGAAGATATTGGCCTGTTGGCACAGCAGTTTTTTACGAAGCACTGGTCCTTGTTCCATAACAAGGGTGATGCTGGACTATCGCTTGGGCCACACCGGCGAAATCGACAGTGGCGCCAGCGGTGGGTGATGCTGGTTCAGGCGCTGCTCCTGCGGCCCTGGCCTGGCAACGTGCGAGAGCTGGATAACACCTTGCGCCAAATTGCTCTGGACAGTGCCGACACGCTTCACCTCCCCGACTGGGCATGTTTGCTACGTGAGGACGGCGCCTCAACGGAGATTGGCGTTAGTTCATCACCGATGGATCAGTTGGCTGTGGCCGAACCCGATGCGCTGAGCAGCGACGTATCAGAAGTTGGGCCATCAACGGCACCAACCCCGCTTGAGTTGTCTGTTGTTTCGCAGATGTTGGAGCGCCATGACTACCATATTGCTGCTGCGGCCAGAGCGCTGGGTGTGACGCGGTCCGCCCTTTATCGCTTTATCCGCTCATCTCCGACGCTGTATCTGGCGAAGGATCTGTCCCTGGAGTTCGTTCTTGAACAGCTCAAGGAGTGTCGCGGGGATCTGTCGCAGACGGCCGCTCAGCTGCGCGTATCGGTGGAGGGCTTGAAGCAACGGCTTCAGCTGGCAGTCGACGCTGCGCCGCAGCAAAAGAGTCAATAAAAGGTGGCCGGCAGTCCGGTGGCCGGCAGTCCGGTGGCCGGCAGTCCGGTGGCAGGCAGTCCGGTGGCCGGCAGTCCGGTGGCAGGCAGTCCGGTGGCAGGCAGTCTCGGCGCCAATTACGACCTGCAGTCAATGCTGGGTAGCGGTGGCCAGGGCGAGGTCTATCTCGCCAGTGACCAGCACCAACAGCGTGCCGTCGCCATAAAGTTCAGCCTGCGAGATAAAGCGGGTAAAGGCAGCATGCGTCAGCCGACCGAGGCACAGGCGCTGGCCGCTATCGATCACCCGCGAGTGGTGCGGGTGCTTGATGTGTTGGTGGCCGACGAGCAGCTTGCTACGGTGATGGAGTATGTGCCGGGCGTGACATTGGCCACGCTTCAGACGTCCGGGTCGCTGTCCCTTGCCGCAATTTTGTATCTGGCCCTTGATGTGGCTTCTGGCCTGTCCGCCATACGCCGAGCGGGGCTGGTGCACGGCGATATCAAAGCAGAGAACATTCGCGTTACTGAAGGCGGACGCATCAAGATCCTTGATCTGGGCATTGCCAGCGAAAGCTTTGGGCATGCGCGGGGAGGATCGCGCCAGTCTATGCCACCGGAGCAAATGGCCGGTAATGCGGTGGACTCGCGCAGCGACCTCTATGCTTTTGGACTTCTGCTGCACCAACTAGTTACAGGCACTACTCATCCTGCGGCTGGGGGTGAGGCCGACGGTGACGATAACCCACCCGTTGTGCCCCGCTTACAACTGGGGGATAAGACGACCGCCGGCGAACGCATACCCGATAGCGCGGTTCAATTGGTGAACTGGTTGTTAGAGCCGCTTGCCGCTAATCGGCCGCGCAACGCATTTCGTGTGCGACAAGAGCTACGACGTATGGCGCGGGCTGCGGGCAGCCCTTGCCGCGTCAGAGGCCAACTGGGTGCAGCTGTCAGCGGTGCCATGTGGTTGGAGGAGAGCGCGCCGCGCGATGTAAGTCATTTTAGCGGTGAGGCAGAGATGCGCACTGTCTCCGGGCTGTCGTTACTGGTCGCTCGTCACGCACGACCCTTGCGTAGGTGGATTGTGGCGATGTTGACGGCCACCGTTGTCATCGGTGCAGTGCTGTCCTATCGGCATTGGGCGATGCCAACCTTGCGGGTTCAGGACTCTCATATAGATGTGCAGGCGGGTATTGGACTGCCGCCGGAGTTATCCCATCGCTGGCTCGCGCGCACGGTGACGGATCAGGCGATAGACCTTTCCAGGTTGCCCGTTAAGCCGATTACCAATCAGCCCCATTGGCAGCTATTGCTGACGAAGGGCGAGTTGCCCTCTGCCCAGGTTCACATTGTGCTGCACTGCGACCCCGGTCGCTGTTTACTGGAGATGGCGGTGGCGAAAACCGCCCAGTTGCGGCGAAGGTCGCTGGAGCTTCACCCCAGGTCAAGCTCGAGTCAATGGTACTCCTCACTGTTTGAATTGAGTAAGGAGCTGCTCGCTGATCTCTAGCCCTGGTTCGGATAGGTCTCAGAGAACTTAGCAAGCAGTGCAGAATGCGTGGGTGTGGCAACAGACAGCGCACTCGCCCGCTTAACCAGCCAGCCCGTGATGTCATTGATCTCGGTAGGGCGTCCGGCCAGTATGTCCTGCAGCATAGACGAACGGTTGTTCGCTGTTCTCTCGATGACCTCAATCACGCGGGCAGGCAAGTCCTCAGCCCACGCTGTATTGCCCGCGGCCAGCGCGACGGCCTGAATTTCATCACACAGCGACATCACCTGGGCCAGATAAGCCGGTTGGCGAACCAGCTCCCCGTTTTTGCATTGATGCAGTGCAGTGAGCGGGTTGATGGCCGCGTTAATGGCAAGCTTTAGCCACAGGCGATCATTGATATTGCTGTCCCATTCGCAGGCGCCCATGGAGCGCCAGGGGGCGAACCAGCCGGGATGGGCAGCCTGCTCATGGCTGCGGCTTACCCCAGGTGTCGTTCTGTAGTCCCCAAGGTGTGTGATGCCAGTGCCGGCATGAACGATGGTGTGTTTGCGCTCTCGAAAAGCGCCCTCGGTGGTACTCCCCAGCACGAGCGAAAACGCAGGCAACAGCGCTTTGCACTGCTCTGCGATGCCCATGCCATTGACCATCACCACCAATTGCGCGCCACTGCTTAGCCTGTGCGTCACGCTGCGCAGTGCCGGTATCACCGCGTAGCTTTTGGTGGTGACGAGTAAATGATCGATGGGCTGCGTGTCAGTCGTAAGGCTCACGGGGAACTGGAAGTTGCCGACAGGAGGCTCCCCGGTCAGACTCCTTCGCCCGGACTCCGGCGTTTGGTGGTGGTCCAGGAGAACAACCTGTTCACCGGCATTCTGCAGTTTTGCCGCAAACAAAGAGCCGATAGCGCCCGCGCCCAGAATGTGCCAACTACGGTTCAACTCAGGCCTGTCCCCGACAGTTATCGTTAATGACTAGATGCGACATATATGTCTCCCGCCTGCGCACCGATGATGCCACTGCCCGCGTTTGCGTAACAGGGTGAGTGACCCCGTCATTCGCAGTGCTCGAATGCCGCCAGTACTCGCTCAATATCCGTTGTCATGTCCGCGGCGGGATTGGTGGCGCACCATAGCCACTCCAGAAGGCCGTACAAGGCATAGCACAGCCTGAGTTGCTCAAGCTGAGCATCTGTGGGTTTGTCCTGTAAGTAGTCGCCAGCAAACTCTGGCCAATAGTCGGTCGGAGCCTGCTCACCCCACAGTACCACGGCGATATCGAACCAGCGGTTGCCCATAGTGCAGTACTCCCAATCGAGGGCATACCACTGGCCTGCAGTCAGCATTCGATTGGCCGGCAATAGGTCGTTATGGCACAGCACCGATGGCTCGTTGAATGCGTCTAATCTTCGCAGTGTTTCCGGGTAACGTTGCAGCGAGTCTCGAACAGCTAGCAGGCCATTCTCGTCAGTGCCTTGAATGCGCTGCATATACCCTCGAAAGTGATGTGCCAAATCTAGCTGGTGGTTTAGCGGCGGCAGCGCATGTATCTGACGCAGTAGCGCCGCGGTGCCTTTGACATCGAAGTCATTAACCGGTGTTGGTTCGAGGTAATCGCAAACCAGTATTTGTGAATGCACATCGACGAAGCGAGGTGTCGGGGCGATGCCCTGCTGCGCGGCGGCGAGAAGGGCTTGATGTTCTGCTCGTCGATTGATGGGCGAGGGCGTGTCCCATGCGTTTGCGTTGTCTGATGCATTACCAATCCTCACCACGTAGCGGCGTAGCTCTTTATCCTCTACCAGCACCGAGGTGTTACTCAGACCGCTTTGAAAGACGGATAGCGCTGTCGGCGCCTCCTGCAGAGGCGTTACTGTTTGCCACCGCGCGAAACGTTGCAGAGCGTTTTCAAGGCTCAAGCGTTCTGATGGCGATAGTGTTTTAGCCATTGCAGATATCCAAAAACAGCGATCACAAGGTACAGCGCAAACAGGCCGGTAGTCAGATAGAGTTCGCGGTCCAGGTACAGGTAGATAGCCGCGCTATCGATGACGAGCCAATACAGCCAATTCTCCAGTACCTTCCTCGCCACCATCCAGGTAGTCACAACACTGCCCCAGGTTGTGAACGAGTCCAAGTAGGGTAGGGCCGCGTCGGTAGTTTTCTGCAGGACGAACCCGCTGGCCAGGGCGGCAACCACGATGAGCAATATTGCAAGTGCGTGTTGGTGCCAATGCCAGCTGCGGATGGGGGCGGCGTTATCGTGCTCTTGATTATGGTTTCTGCCACTGCGCCAGTGCCACCAGCCATAAACCGCCATGATGAGGTAGTACACCTGCAGGGCGGCCTCCATCAGCAGTTGTACATCCCAAAAAATCACCAGGAACAGCGAAGTACTGATAAATGCGGCGTACCAACACCAGATGCTCTCGCGCATCGC
The DNA here is from genome assembly GCF_014652275.1 of Parahalioglobus pacificus. Classification (GTDB taxonomy): domain Bacteria; phylum Pseudomonadota; class Gammaproteobacteria; order Pseudomonadales; family Halieaceae; genus Parahalioglobus; species Parahalioglobus pacificus. The sequence continues at coordinate 289,123 of NZ_BMYM01000001.1, forward strand.
AAGCAGCAGATACGCCACACCCAGTAGTACCGCCATTGCCTCCAGGCCGCTCATGGCACGGGCGGCGTCTAACATCGCCTGGCCAGGGCTTGCAATCTCCACGCTTCGTCAGATTCCTGGGGAATGAACTTGCACACCAGTACCTGGCGGCCGTATTCCTCGAAGCTGGCCTGCAGCGCGCCCTGCACCAGCGCAAACACTGCAGCGTAATCCCCGCTGATGCGCGTACTGGTCGCGGTAGTTTCTACCGCAAGGCTTTTGTCGGTGTTGAGCCGCTCGATAAAGGCCTTGATGATGGCGATGTAGTCGCTATCGAAGGGGTAAAGGCTAAGTTCGGCCGTGATGTTCATGGTGGCTCCTCCCTAGAAGCGGTAGCTAGCGCTCACGCCAACCTGGCGAGGGTCACCGTACTGGAAGTAGGGCTCTGTGATGTAACCCTTGCGCGGATCGTTGCCAAAGCTGCCGAAGCCGCGGGCGAAGTAATCTTCGTCAGTCAGATTACGGCCCCACAACGCCACTGACCAATGAGCGTTTTCCCACCCCAGGCGCGCGTGCACCAGGTCCTGTGACGGTGATTTGACATCGTGTCGATCCGAGAAAAAGAACTCATCTTTGCCTTCCAGGTCAACGCGTGCAAAGAACCCTCCGGCGAAGTCATAGCGGCCGCCCAGCGCGTACTGGTAACTGGGTGCATGTGCCTGGTCGCGGCCGGACAGGTCGGTCCCGTTGGCATTGATGTAATCCTCAAACTCTGTTTCCAGCAACCCCAGTGACGCGTAGACATCAAGGTTCGCGGTAGGCTGCCATGTGAGCTCCAGCTCAAGGCCGTAATTGCTGCCCTCTGCTGCATTGCTGGTGTAGTCGATGAAGTTGGTGCTGCCGTCCGGCCGCGGTAGTACCAGAGAGCTGCTCACCTGCTGGTCGCTGCGATCCATGTAGAAGAGAGCGATGCGTGTGCCCAGGTTCAAGTCGCTGAATTGTCGTTTGAAGCCGATCTCATAGTTGATCAGCGATTCGTCATCGAACTCGCGAAGGGCGCGCAGCTGCTCCTTCTGATCCGGGTCTTCAACCGCTTCCTCAGTGGCCAGTATGCCGGCATTCACGCCATTGGCGCGGTAACCGCGCGAGATCGAGCCATACCACAAGCCACCTTCATCGGTGTAATACTCCAGTGCCAGCTTGCCGCCCCACAGGGTTTTGGAGGGGTCACTGGAAACGTCATTGCTGTCGCTATAGTCGGTGTTGCGGCGTTCCACACGCAGACCACTGACCAGCACCCAGTGTTCGCTGAGCTGCGTATCCAGCTGGCCGAAGATGGCCGACGTATCGGTATCAAACTCGCTGCTGAAGGGGGCGCCCAGGAACGTATAGTTTCGAGCAAGGTCCTCTCGGTCGCCCAGGTAGTAGGCGCCAATAGCCCAATCGCTGGACAGTCCGGCCAGTTGCAGTGGCTGGCGCGACACCAGTCTGGCCTCTGCGCTGGCGCTCTCCCTGTCTCGCAGGTATTGATCAAACGACGAGTACTCCAGCTCCGGTGCGATTCCAACGAAGCTCCAGTCTTCGTCATAGCTGTACTCTGTCTCCGTGCTGGCGAAAGAGCCCTGCACATGCAGGGTCGCAGTGGTCAACTCCCGGGTCCAGTGCAGCCCAACAGCGGTTGACTCCAGAGTGTCCTTGCCCGGCTCATCAGACAGCGTTTCACGGGTGTTATCCAGGGAGAAGGCGTCATACCCGTTATCAATGTCGCTGTAACTAAGCACCATATCCACGGTATCTGAGTTGCCAGCCAGCCAGCGCAACTTGCCGCGTATCACAGTCTCGTCACGGTTGTTGGTGTCATCCCGATCGAGGAATGTGTTGTCGATAAAGCCATCGCTTTCATAGTGGTTGACGGCCAGCCGGTAGAGCAATTCATCGGCGACCAGTGGGCCGCTGCCTACCACACCCACACTGTAGGTGTCGTATTCCGCGGCACTGGCTTCAACGGCGAAGTAAGGGGTGTCGGTAGGTGCGGCAGTGGTAATGTTGATGAGGCCCGCCAGTGCATTGGCGCCATGCAGTGTGCCTTGCGGGCCGCGTAACACCTCGACCTGGCTCACATCGAAGAGAGTGCCCGCCGTGCCTAGGCCGCTAAAATCAATGCCGTCTACCAGAACGCCCACCGAGGGATTCAACGGCTCTACAAATTGACTGCGCTCACCGATGCCCCGTACCTGGTAGAACCTGGCCCGCGAGGCGCCGCTGGCATAGTTAACGTTGGGTGCCAGATTCAGTACCTCTTCCAGGTGCTGTGCCGCACGATCGTAGATGTCGTCGGAGGAGACAATGCTGGTACTGGCCGCCTGCTGCATCAGTGGCGTATCGCGAAACTCGGCGGTGACCACAATTTCTTCCAGCATGGGCGACTCAGGCTGGGCCTGTGTCAGAGCAGAAGCGGCAGTCAAGGCTGAGGCGAGTGAAACGGATTGGGCAAGAATAGAGCGACGAGTCACGGAGATCCCCTGGTCATTCAACAAAACGTTTATACAGTGAGCGCAAACGAGGGGACGCGTCCGGTTAAACCGCTTCCTACGCCAGCGTTAACTGGATCAGGTTCAAAGGGTTCATCTATTTAGATGTCTCAGGCTTGCGCCACCCCCCGGTTTGCACGCGCAGTATATGGCGCTTACACTCAAACGCCAATATAAGATGCGCCGGAGAACTCCAGGTGCACGACTGAACAGGTTGAGCGTATGCCGCAGGACTTTGATGCCAACGGCCGAATCGAGGAAATAGAAGCGGCTCCGCCCTTGGAGACTGCGGCGGAATTGCGTGAACGCCGACTCGCCGAAACCATCACGCTCAATCGGTATCTGAGTCATCAGATAAGGCAGCTGGTACACATGCTGCTCGAGGCCAATGATCTGCCTCGCTTCCTGGAAATCATACTTGCAACCATGCCCCAGCACTTCCGTTTTCCCTTGGCGGAGCTGTGGCTGTACGATCCTGAAGGGGTGCTGGGTGGGCTGATCGTGGACGCCGAGCGATACGGTGGTCATCTCAAACTGACGCGTGACGCCTTTGATATGCAGGAGCTCTACGACCTCGAGCCTGATATTACGCTGCTGGATGCGACCGACCCACGAATGTTCGAAGTGCTCAAGTCCGAGCATGGTATTGAATACGCGCTACTCTTGCCTTTGACTGACGGTGGACGTCTGATGGGCAGCCTCCATTGCGGCCTGCAGCACGCCGAGCTGCTGGCCAACGAACCGGAAGAAGACCTGGTGGCCCACCTGGCGCACGTCATAGCACTGACCTTCAAGAATGTGGTTGCTCGCCAGCAGGTTTCGCAACTAACCCTGCTCGATCCCCTGACTCACATCAGCAATCTTCGTGGCTTTGAAAAGGACATCGCAAGAGAGATATCACGCGCGCGTCGAGCCCATGAGCCTCTCTCTATCCTCGTCATGGACATCGATGAGTATCAAGAACTGTTTACGCACTACGATCAGTCCACTTCACATCACGTGATCCGTAAGGCGGCGGCGCGGATCAGCTCAGACTTGCGCGAAACCGATTACCTGGCTCGCTTGTCGGAATCCAGTCTCGCCATTGTGCTGCCAGGCTGCACGGAGTCGCTGGCGCAGGACATCGGTGAGCGTATGCGAGCCGACATAGACCAGTTTGCGATCGATGATGGTCGCGGAGCTGTGCTGCATATCACTCTCAGTATTGGCATGGTTACCTGGGACCCGGAGCAATACCCGGCGATCGACATGTCGCAATTGGCCAGGCAGATGCAGTCCGAGGCTGCCAAAGCGCTTGCAACATCACGCCAGAATGGCGGCAATCGGGTCTCCGTTGCGCGTCTTTCCATGTTAGCCACCTGATAAACACAACGCATCATGACAGACAAAGCACTCGAAAAACTCTTCACCCGTAATCGCCAGTGGTCGGATGAGATCAAGTCATCCGACCCGGACTTTTTCCCGTCACTGGCTGCCCAACAAAACCCCGAATATTTATGGATCGGCTGCGCGGATAGTCGAGTGCCGGCTAACCAAATTGTGGGCCTCGCACCCGGCGAGGTGTTTGTGCATCGCAATGTTGCCAACATGGTGGTGCACACGGACTTTAATTGCCTGACGGTGCTGCAATACGCGGTTGATGTGTTGAAAGTGAAGCATGTGATGGTGGTTGGTCACTATGGCTGTGGCGGTGTTAAGGCGGCCTATGAAAATGCCGACAATGGCATGATCGATAACTGGCTGCGCAACATCAAAGATGTCTATGAGCGGCATCATGCGGAGATAGACGCCGCGGATGCAGATGATCGCGTGGATTTACTCTGCGAGCTGAATGTCATCGGCCAGGTCAGGAATGTTTGCCACACTACCATCGCCCAAGGCGCCTGGGCGCGCGGACAGGCGCTTTCCGTGCACGGGCTGATCTATAGCCATGCATGATGGCCTGTTGAAAGACCTGGACTGTACGGTTGATAGCGCCAGCAATATATCTGAAGTGTACCGGGTGGCCTGTGCGGGGCGCCTTGGGCGTTAGCAATGATAGAACCGGTCGAACCGGGCTCAGGAGGAAAACAGGGTGCTGGAACCGGTAGCGATAGACGGTAAGAAGATTCTGATAACGGGGCCAACCGGCCAGGTAGCGGAGCCAGTGATTGCTGCCTGGGCACAGCGCTGCGACCTTACGGCGCTGGCGCGGTTCAGCAACCCCGATGACCGCGCCCGAATCGAAGCCTTGGGTGCAACTTGTGTCGCCGCCGATCTGGCGCAGCCGGGCAGTTTAGCTGCCTTGCCAGACGACTTTGATTACGTGCTGAACTTTGCCGTGGTTAAGAGTGGTGATTTTGACTACGACCTTGCCGCCAACGCGGAAGGGCTTGGACGATTGATGCTGCACTGTCGAGGTGTCAAAGCCTTTTTGCACCTGTCTTCCACAGCTGTCTACGAATACTGCGGCCATGAACCACGCACCGAGGATGCGCCCCTGGGTGACAACCACCGGGTCATGTTTCCCACCTACAGCATCAGTAAGATCGCCGCGGAAACCGTGTGCCGATTCACTGCCCGGCAGTTCAACATTCCAACAACGATTGCGCGCCTCAGTGTTCCCTATGGCGACAACGGGGGATGGCCCTATTTTCACCTGCTGATGATGGAGCAGGGCATCCCCATTGAGATACATCCGGAGCGGCCCAACTGCTACAACTTGCTGCACGCCGACGATTATCTGGAGAAGCTGCCTAGGCTGCTGGCCGCCGCTAGCGAGGACGTCACTACCGTGAACTTTGGCGGATCGCAGCGAACCAGTATTGAAGAGTGGTGCGCCTACCTCAGCGAGCTCACCGGCTTTGAGCCGATCTTCCAGGACAATCCCAAGGCCTTCGGGTCCCTGTGTATCGATACTGAACGCATGCATTCGCTGATCGGGCCCACTCAGGTGGATTGGCGCGACGGTATCAGTCGTCAGGTGCAGGCCCTGGCACCACAGTGGCTGAAGGCATGACGGCGCAGGCGTCGTTGGAGCAGCGACTGGCGCGACTGGAAGCCATCGAGGCGATCAAGCAGCTCAAGTCGCGTTATTTTCAGGCCTGTGATCTAAAGCAGCCCGATGCCATTCGAGCCTGCTTTGCCTCGGGCCCCGTGCGCCTCAGCTACGGCCGTATTGGCGAGTTCGATAGTCGCGATGCCATGCTTGCTGTGTACACGCAGCTGGCGTGCAGCGAGCACATTATCGAGATGCACCATGGCCAAAACCCGCAAATCGAAGTGACCTCGCCCCAGTCAGCACATGCTACCTGGGGACTCTATTATTACCTGATCGATACGCGTCAGCAGGTCACCACCCAATTGGGTGGCTACTATGAGGACGACTACGCGATGGAGGATGGTCAGTGGGTCATCGCCGCCTCATCCTACACAGTCACCTCTACCCAGATCATGAACCTCGGACAGGGCGCTGGGCAGGCCATCTTCGCCGGTGGTCAGGCGCCCGAGGCCTTGGACGACCCGTCTCGTCAGGCAGCTGAGTAATACGCCGTCACTGTGACGCAAGCCCCATGACACCCGAACGACAGGCGAGGCTGAAAGCCGTGCTGGCAAAGCGTCAGCCCGATCTTACGGTTGTGACAGACTTTGTGCACAAAAGCCGTAACCTGGCAGCAATAGTACGCAGCTGTGACTCTGTTGGGATAATGCAGGTACATGCGGTGGTGGACGAGGAGAATTACCGCACCTACCGCGGAACGGCTGCCAGCGCGCAGCGCTGGGTTGAGGTTGTGCGGCACGCGTCGCTGGTACCGGCGCTTGCCGGTTTGAAATCCCAGGGCTATCAGCTAATCGCTGCGCACCTCACAGACAAAGCCCGAGACTATCGCGAGGTTGATTACACCAAACCCACAGCGATTGTGATGGGTGCTGAGATCGCCGGCGTGTCCGAGGAGGCGGTTGCACTGATGGATAGCTGTGTCACTGTGCCCATGTTGGGGATGGTGGAGTCCTTGAATGTGTCCGTCGCGGCAGCGACTTTGCTGGCGGAAGCCAGACAGCAGCGAGAACGCGCAGGGCTTTACGACACCTGTCGGCTAGATGGGACGACCTACAAGCACTGGTTGTTCGCTTGGTCACAGCCGCGGTTAAAGCAGTTCTGTGACCAGCGTGGACTGAGCTATCCGCCGATTGACGATGACGGTGAACTGGTTAACCCTTCGCAATGGTACGCCGATGTGCGCGCGTTAACGGGAGAAGATCCGCAATGACTAACCTGTTTGTTCTCTTGCTGATGATATTCGGCGGTGTGGCATTGATGGTGTTTTTTGGTGAGCGCTTCGCCAAACCTGCCAACCCCGAAAAGCTCGCCCGTCTGCAACGCTGGTTGCTGCCACTAGTGGGTCTAATGCTTGTACTGTCGACACTAAATTATTACCTCTGACTCCTCACCGCGTGAGGCAATTCTTCGGTCGTGGCAGACTCTGCTGTCCGTAGGGAGGCCGCATGAATCAAGATAATAAACAGGCCCTGTTGCAGGGGCAGCTCTGGCATGAGTTCTGTGATCAGTTGAAGGCGGCAGGTGATCTTGTGCTTGCCGATACAGCACCCGATGACGACCTGACGCGCGCAGAGGGCTATCGCTACCTGACGCGCCTTTTGCGCTTGAGCCTCGAGAAGAATATCGAGTTCAGCGACCCACATTGTCCGCAGTTTTATTCGCTGTCGCACGAAACCGCCAAGATTGGTAATGACAACCCCGACAACTTCTACATGAATTGCGCTGTAGACGGTGCTCTCACCTACAGAATACGCGGTCATAGAGGCACCGTGGATTACCTCAGCATTGAATCCAAAGCAGGGTCCTTTGCCGGTCAGGGTGACATGGCACCTACCGGGCATCTAACGCTGGACGATTTACACCTTGAGGATGATGGCTACTTTGAGCTGATCGTGAGCGCGAAGCCTCACTCGGGCAACTGGCTGCCAATGACTCCTGGCAGCGATAATTTACTGGTGCGCCAGACTTTCCGCGACCGGCGCCTGGAGCGAAAGGCAGAGATGCAGATCGAGTGTTTGGATGCCGCTGATGCACCGCTGCTCTCGCCCGCGGGCTTCGCCGACGCGCTGGGTCGGGTTGTTCCGTTTGTTGCAGGTACCGCTGGGCTATTCAGTGACTGGATGCAGGGGTTTTCGCAGCACGTCAATAAACTCCCCGCCAATGATCAGCAGCAGTGCTTGCGCGCTGGCGGCGATCCCGCCATTCATTACCACAACAGTTACTGGCGCCTCAGTGAGGACGAGGCGCTGGTGATTCGCTTCATGCCGCCTACGGTGTGCCGCACCTGGAATTTCCAGCTGTCGAACTATTGGATGGAGTCACTGGATTATCGCTATCAGCGGATCAGCGTTAACCGGCATACGGCTCACTACGAGCCCGATGGCAGTGTTGTTATCGTCGTAGCAGCGAGTGCACCGGGCGAGCAATACCCCAACTGGTTGACCACCGCGGGACATGCCTGCGGCGCGATGCTGTTGCGCTACGTTGAAGCGGAGATCTTCCCGCCGGTGCACACCGAAGTTGTGCCGGTGAAGATGCTAAGACAGGGCAGTCATGCAGGCTCATCCAGCAGACAGGAGCATTCCCATGACTGACACACTGCTGGATAGCGGCACGGTGATTGAACAGGCGCGTGCCGTCGATAAGCTGGTTGACTTTGGCAGTGACGACTGGCGAGAACCACTGGAAATACTGTGTCGTTCGCTGCGGGAAGAAGCGCAGCTGAACGCCATGGGCATAGCCATCATGCACCAAAGGCTGGTGGACATATTGTCCACACGGTTGCGAGTGCAGTGGTGGCTCACCCAGTACCCGGAAATTCTCGATGAGGAGATTGTTGAGCCTCTGGTTATCGCGGGATTGCCGCGCACAGGCACGACCATGCTGCATCGCACCATCGCTGCGGACCCGCGTATGTCCGCACCGCTGTGGTACGAAGTGCGCTTCCCCAGCCCTGCGCTGGACTGGGACTTCAGCGCTGCCGGCGACAGGCGCATCACGGATGCCAAGGCCGAAGTGAAGGCGATGGTAGACGCTAACCCTGATCTCATGTCTATTCACCCGATGGACGCTATGGGACCGGATGAGGACATCATGCTCCTTGAGCAGTCCTTTTTGAGCTACAACATCCAGGCATTCGCGAACGTCCCCAGCTTCGACGCCTGGGTGGAGTCTCAGGATCATACGCCCGGCTACGCCTATTTTCGGACCCTGTTGCAGTTTTTGCAGTGGCAGAAGCGCAAGGCGGGTCAAGAGGGGCAGCGGTGGGCGCTGAAGGCGCCGCACCACCTGCACTTTATGGATCTGGTCTTCAAAACCTTCCCGGATGCCAAGGTGGTGCAATCGCACCGTGATCCCATTGAAACAATTCCCTCACTGGCCAGTCTCATTGCCGGCGTGTGGGTGATATACTCCGACGCCGCCGATCCGGTAGAGGTGGGTAGGCAGTGGGCCCAGAAGTTCGCTCGCGGTATGCAGCGCACTATGGAGGTTCGATCCGAATTGCCACCAGACCGATTCCTGGATCTGTGGTTCAAGGACACGGTGACACAGCCGCTGGAAGAGATAGAGAAGGTGTACGCCTTCCTCGGCATGGATCTCACCTACGCTGCCAGGGAAGAAATGCAGCGGTGGCAGACGTTCAATCGGCGCGAACTCAGACCGCCCCACGAGTATACGCTGGATCAGTTCGGCTTCTCAGAGCAGGGGTTAGCGGAACAATTTGCCGGGTATCGGCAAGCATTTATTCTCAGTCGCTCTGACGGCGGCTGAGCAGGATGGCAAAGTGCCATCGACACGTTGAAAGAGGCAGCAATCGTCATGGCAGAGCAAAAGGCAACGAACGTTCACTGGCACGAAGGGGATATCACCCGGGAGCACCGGCAGAAACTGTTGGGTCACAAAGGCGCGACCCTGTGGTTTACCGGACTTTCAGGCAGTGGCAAGTCGACGGTTGCTGTGGCCTTGGAAGGTGTGTTGAACGAGATGGGTGTATTGGCCTACCGCCTCGACGGTGACAACGTGCGCCTGGGTATCAACAAAAATCTGGGCTTCTCAGCCGAGGATCGTACCGAAAATATTCGTCGCATTGGCGAGGTGGCCAAGCTGTTTGTTGACAGTGGTGTTATCGCGCTCTCCAGTTTTATCAGTCCCTATGCGGCCGATCGAGATCAGGTACGTGCCCTGCACGAAGAGGCGGGCATGGACTTCATCGAAGTGTTTGTTGACTGTTCTCTTGAGGCCGCAGAGTCCCGCGACCCCAAAGGCCTGTACAAAAAGGCCCGCGCCGGCGAGATCAAGAACTTCACCGGTATTGATGATCCCTACGAAGCGCCGGGTAAGCCCGAAGTGCACCTTCGCTCTGACCAGCAATCGCTGGAAGAGGAAGTGGACGAAATCCTTGCCCTGCTGAAGGCGCGCGGCATTGTTAGCGCCGGCCTGTAACAAAGAGAATTTGGAGTTGAACTCATGATTAAGCCCCACGGTTCCAGCGAACTGAACCCTTTGTACGTGGCTGATGACGCAGAGCGTGCGGCACTGCTGACGGAAGCAGAAGGCCTGCCATCGCTGCTGATGAACTCCGCAGCTGCGGCCAATGCCGTCATGCTTGGCGCCGGCTACTTCAACCCGCTGACAGGCTATATGAATCTGGCTGATGCCGTTAGCGTCGCCGAGACCATGCACACCACCGACGACCTTTTCTGGCCCGTGCCCATTGTTAATCTCACGGACAGCACAGATGTGCAGGCGGGGACCCGTATCGCACTGCGCGACCCCAACGTTGAGGGCAATCCCGTACTGGCAGTGATGGATGTCGCTGCGGTGGAGTCTGTTAGCGATGAACAGATTACGGCCATGGCAGAGAAGATCTTCCGCACGCTGGACCCGGACCACCCGGGTGTCGCGACCTTCACTGGTCTGGGTCGCACCTTGCTCTCGGGTGATATTCAGGTGCTGAACTTCTCCTACTTCCAGGCGGACTTCCCCGACACCTTCCGCACCGCTTATGAGATTCGTGACGAGATCGCACAGCGTGGCTGGAATAAGGTTGTCGCCTTCCAGACCCGCAATCCCATGCACCGCGCGCATGAGGAACTGTGCCGTATGGCGATGGAAGATCTGGACGCTGACGGTATTCTGATCCACATGCTGCTGGGCAAGCTCAAGCCGGGTGATATCCCTGCAGACGTGCGCGATGCCTCTATTCGCAAGATGGTGGATGTTTACTTCCCTGAAAATACGGTCATGATCACCGGGTACGGCTTTGACATGCTGTATGCAGGGCCGCGCGAGGCCGTGCTGCACGCCGTGTTCCGTCAGAATTGTGGTTGTACCCACCTGATCGTCGGTCGGGATCACGCTGGGGTCGGCGACTACTACGGTGGCTTCGATGCCCAGACTATCTTCGATGAAGAGGTGCCAACGGATGCGTTGGAGCTGGATATATACCGCGCTGACCACACTGCCTACAGTAAGAAGCTCGACCGTGTTGTCATGATGCGTGATGCGCCGGACCACGCGAAGGAAGATTTTGTACTGCTGTCTGGTACTGCCGTGCGTGAGATGCTGGGACAGGGCATCGCGCCCCCGCCGGAATTTTCCCGGCCGGAAGTGGCCCAGATTCTCATGGACTACTACCAATCCACACAGGCCTGATGTATCAGGGGCTGCATGGCAGTCCCTGATACCTGACCTTGCCGCCGCAATAGCCACTGATACCGTCATGACTGGTCGCCTGCTTCCGCTTCGCTGTGCCTGGGCTGGTATCTTCTTGCTGATCGCTGGCTGCGGAACAACCCTGATTGAGCAGCGTCAGCACGACATTGTTGATAACAGTCAGGCGACTCGTGCGTCCTGTGATGCAGCACTGGCGGTTCAGCAAGACGCAATTGCCGCCCAGCAGCAGGCGCTCGAAGCGCAGACGCAGCAACTGCAGGCCCTGCAGCAGGCCATTGAAGATATTCCGCAGCCCCAACCGGTCCCGCCGGCCCCTGCAGTCAGTTGTCCTGCCCCACCGGAGGCCGTTCAGGAACCCGAACCCGGCAAGCTCATGGTTGGGCGCCGGGAGACTGTCTGGTTGGAGGAGTTCGGCCTGGCCCTGCCGGCGCGCATCGATACCGGGGCTGAAACCGCGTCGCTGGATGCCCGCGATATAGAAATGTTCGAACGAGATGGGCGCAACTGGGTGCGCTTTAGCATCGTGCATCCCGACAGCGGTGAGTCCGTTGAGATGGAGCGCCGCCTCGTTAGGCGGGCGAGAATCATTCAGGCCAATACCGATCAGGCAGAACGCCGTGCAGTGATTCGTCTGGGCATCGTCGTAGGCGATGTACGGCAAACGGCGGAGTTCACCTTGTCCAATCGCAGTCACCTGGACTATCAGGTCCTGGTGGGCCGCAATGTGCTCAGCGACATGATGATTGTGGATGTCAGCCAGGTAAACCTCGCGCCTCTGTCCCGGCCTGACGACAGTAGCCCGTGAACTCCCGGACCAGCTTTTTTACCGTTGTTGGCGCACTTGCCCTCGCCGGGGTGCTGATAGCAGCCCTGCGCCATATGGAGACCGGTGCACCCTTGTTGCCCGGTGCCGAAACCGAAGTCTGGTTGGTCGAAGCTCGCGTGGATTTTCGCGCCCAGGGCGGCCCGGTGAACGTCAGCCTTAGCCTTCCCGAGGCCGACGCCGGCTATTCAGCCTTTAATGAGCAGTCCGCGAGTGCAGGTTACGGCTATGCGGTGGTGGAGCAGGGCGATGATCGACGCGCGGAATGGACCCGCCGGCAAGCCAGCGGCGCCCAGACACTGTATTTCTCGGCACAGTTTGTTGCCCAGCCGCCAGAGGCTGTGACTCCAGGGCAGCCTTCTGCGCCACCCCGCGCAGTCTCTGTGTTCTGGAATGATGCGCAATCAACCGCAGCCCAGAATTTGCTGGACAGAGCACGACAGACCTCTGCGGGGCCGCGTAGCTTGGTGCGCGAACTGGTGAAGTCGCTGAATGTACAGCCGCTGGATCAGAACGCGGCGTTGCTGCTGGGTCAGGCCGAAGACAGGGCTGGGCTACTGGTTCGATTGCTGAATGAGGAAGGTATCCCTGCCAGAGAGGTGATGGGCCTCTACCTGCGTGATGCTCGCCGCCGGCAACCGCTCGCGTCGCTGGTGGACGTGTATCTGGACGACCGCTGGGTACTTCACAACCCCGTGACAGGCGTACCCGGCATGCCGGCGGATTTCCTGTTGTGGCATCGCGCTGGCGCTTCCTTGTTGGATGTAGCCGGAGGCAGGAACTCTCGGGTGAGCTTCTCCATGTTGCGTCAGAGTGTGCCTGTGCAGCAGTTGGCTTACACAACCAACAGTGACAGCGCCTTTGCGCGGATTGGCTTGCACAGTCTGCCCATCGAAGAACAAAGCATGTTCCGCATGTTGCTCTTGCTGCCACTGGGCGCAGCGGTAGTGGTGTTTATGCGTGTGCTTGTGGGGGTGCGAACGGCGGGCACCTTCATGCCTATCCTGATTTCATTGGCGTTTTTGCAGACGTCACTGTTGCCGGGGTTAGTGAGTTTTGTCTCCGTGGTGGCCATCGGCCTGATGATGCGTGCCTATCTGTCGCGACTGAACCTATTGCTGGTGGCGCGCATCGCCACATTGATCGTGCTGGTCATTTTTGTGATCACTGCACTCAGTGTTATTGGCTATCAGCTCGGCTACAGCACGGGCATGGTGATTACCTTCTTCCCAATGATCATTATCGCCTGGACCATCGAGCGTATGTCGATCCTGTGGGAAGAAGAGGGTGCGCGGGAGGTGCTGATACAGGGCAGCGGTAGCCTGTTCGTGGCCATCGTGGCCTACCTGCTGATGCATCACCCCTTGCTCGAGCACCTGAGTTTTAACTTCCCTGAGCTCAACCTCATCCTGCTGGCGGCGATTCTCGCCATGGGACAGTACACGGGTTACAAACTGACAGAGCTGTACCGCTTCCGGGCGTTGCTGGATGACTAGCCCGGCGTTCATTCGGCCCTCGCAGCTGCGCCAGCGCGGCATGCTGGGGATGAACCGTCGAAATATCGACTACATTGGGCGCTATAACCAGCGTCGCCTCTATCCCCTGGTCGACGACAAACTGAAAACCAAGCTGTTGGCGCAGGAGTACGGCGTCCCCACGCCCCAGCTGCGCTTTGTGGTGCGCGAGCAGCATGAGATTCACGAGTACCGTGCGCGCATCCAGGAGATGGAGCAGTTTGTGCTCAAGCCTGCCAAGGGTTCGGGCGGCAAGGGGATACTTGTCGTGAATGGTCGCGATGGCGAAAACTTCGTCAAGAGCTCGGGCGCGGTATTGACCATGGCTGATCTTGAGCGCCACATGAGCAATACACTGGCCGGGCTTTACTCACTGTCGGGGGTGCCTGATGTGGTGATCGCCGAAGACCTTATCGCCTTTGATGACGGCTTCGCAGGTTATTCCTATGAGGGGGTGCCCGATATCCGCATTATTGTCTTTCGCGGCTATCCGGTGATGGCGATGTTGCGTCTGGCGACTCATGCCTCGGATGGAAAAGCGAATCTGCACCAGGGGGCTGTAGGTGTAGGTCTTGGGATGGATACGGGACGTTGCCTGTTTGCCGTGCAAGACGGCCAGCGTTGTGACAGCCATCCGGATACGGGTAAGCCACTCAATACCCTGCAGATCGATAACTGGCAAGAACTGCTGGTGCTGGCATCGCGGTGTTATGAGATGACGGGGCTGGGCTACATGGGCACCGACCTGGTGCTGGATGCCCGTCAGGGTCCCCAATTGTTAGAGCTCAACGCCAGGCCTGGATTGGCGATTCAGGTGGCCAATGATCGCGGCCTTCTGCCGCGACTGAGAAAAATAGAAGCCATGCGTGAGCGGCGTCAGGTCTCCGCTCAGGACAGGGTTGCCTTTGCGATGGAGGCTTTCGCCTAACCCCTGATCACTGCGTAGTCCTAAGTCTGCCCAGCTGAATCTTGCACGGCCTGATTCATGAAACTGTCATAGTTTTCACATTCAATGCTGGCCCCTATAATCGGGTCATCATAAGCTGGACGGCAATGACCGTGCAGGGAAATCGAGGGGTACGTTTTGCCAGCCCAATGGCTCACTCACCGCAGCGGACTGTCGGGCAGCGCCCTGTCGAACAGCGCGTTGCTGCAGCGGTTCGCTGCAGCTCTGAGAAGCTCCTCCCGTGTGCTTTCCCAGCCCCTTTGGCAGCGCCGACTGAAGTGGGGCATCTGTGCCTTGCTGGTACTCTGGATGGTCCTGGCGGTCGCGCAATTGCTCTGGTCATTGCTGCCGCAGCCCACTACGGCTGAAGTCCCCGCCAATCGCGTGGTTAACCCCCTGACCCAGCGCAATTCCAGCGCTGCGGCCGCCGCTGTAGACACCTCCCGCTTTGCGCAGTGGCAGCTGTTTGGTGCAGCAGCCAGCGAGCCCGAAACGCCGGTCATCAGCCAGCCCAGCTCATCTGGGCGCGACGGTATTGAGCGTGGCGCCCGGGAGACCCGATTGAACTTACAGCTGCGAGGTATCCTGGCTTCCACAGAAGACGGCTTGGGTCATGCGATCATTGAACACCGCTCCCAGCAGCAGGTCTACGCGGTTGACGACGAACTGCCCGTGGCAGGCAAGGTTGTGCTGGCGAAGGTGATGCCCAAGCAGGTGGTGCTGGACAATGCAGGTACTTACGAACTACTGACACTCTTTGATGACAGCGCCTTGGATGCGGCTCAGCGTTCTTCCTCACCCAGCGAGGGTGGCGCTGTGCGCCAGCGACCTGCACAGCCGGCAAATGCAACAGATGCGGCTGTTGCCAGTAGCCTCGCCAGTAGCTACCGGCAACAACTGTATGAAGACCCTGGCTCCCTGGCCGACGTGGTGCGTGTGAGCGCGGTGCGCGAAGGTGGGCAGTTACTGGGTTATCGGGTCGCCCCGGGAAAGCACCATGAGCAGTTCCAACTGCTGGGTTTTATGCCCGGTGATCTGGTCACTGCCGTTAACGGGATGCCCTTGAGCGACCCTTCCAATACTATGCGTCTATACCAAACCATGCGCTCCGCTGAGGAGGCAGTGTTTGATCTGCAACGTGATGGCCAGACCCTGTCCCTGGCCGTCAGTTTGCAGGGGAACTAGACCAATGACTGCGTTCAGGAGAATTTGTTTGTCCATTGTTACTGTCGTCGCTCGCCTGACGCACCCTGTTACCACCTCGCTGCGACGCGGTCTATTCGCGCTGTGTCTGGTAGCCACGGGTTTATCGCAACCGCTGCAGGCTCAGGATTTTACGGTCAATCTCAAAGAGACTGACATTCAGGAGTTGATCAAGTTTGTGGCGGACGCCACGGGCACCACCATCGTGGTAGACCCTTCCGTAAAGGGCAAGGTGAAGGTGGTGTCCTCCAAGCCTGTATCCAGTGATGAGCTATACGACCTGTTTTTAAGCATACTGGATGTGCACGGCTATACCGCGGTTCGCTCTGGCGGGGTTGTGCGGGTTATCCAGAGTAAGGATGCGCGCTCGGCACCGGTTGCTGTGGGTGACGAGACCAGCATCAACAGCAGCGACGAGTACGTCACCCAGGTGATTCGCCTGGAGAACATTTCGGCCGCGAAACTGATCCCGGTGTTGCGCCCTCTGGTGCCACAGCAGGCGCACATGGCGGCCTACGCGCCCAGTAACGCCATTATCATCTCCGACGTCGCCGCCAATATCTCACGTATTCAGGACATCATTCGTCGTATGGACCAGTCTGCGGTCCAGCAAACTACCATCGTCAACTTGAAGTATGCGGTGGCAGATGATGTTGTTCGCATGATCACCGAGCTGAACAAGTCTGAGACTCAACAAAGTGGAGGTGCAGACCCTGAAATGCTGCTGGTAGCCGACTCTCGCACCAATAGCGTTCTGGTCAGTGCAGACGAGCTGGAAAGTGCCCGTATTCGCCGCCTGATCGAACACCTTGATACACCGCTGGAGCAGAGCGGTAACGTCAAGGTGGTGTATCTGGAGTATGCGCAGGCTACAGAGATTGCGGAGGTGCTCACGCGCGTCATGCAAAACATCAGTGCACTGGATGAGGAGGGTACCCCGCAGCAACGACGTGCCGCAGGTGGATCGACCATTGAAGCCGATGAAGGCACCAATTCGCTGATTATTACTGCCGACGCCGATGAAATGGCGGCGCTGGAGGCGGTGATTCACCGACTGGATATCCGTCGTGCCCAAGTGCTGGTAGAGGCCATCATCGTTGAGATGGAGATGGTCGACGGCCAGGACCTGGGGCTGCAGTGGTTGTTTGCCAATGACTCCGGCTTCTATGGCAGCAATATCAGCCAGGATACGTCGGCTGCACGGCGCATCGCCGATGCCGTACTGCCGGGTGATGGGGACGGAGACGGCGACGCCGGGGGACTGAGCGATGAGTTCGATATCGGTGCCCTGGCGGGTGCATTGGCACAAACTCCGGGCCTGTCACTGGGGTGGGGCACAGTGGATGACGACCTGACCATGACGGTGATTCTGAATGCGCTTGAGCAGACCAGTAATGCCAATATTCTGTCGACACCCAGTCTGCTGACACTGGATAACCAGGAAGCCCTCATCGCTGTCGGACAAAACGTGCCCTTCGTCACCGGATCGTTTACCAACACCGGCGCCGGCGGCGACGGCGCGCAGAATCCCTTTCAGACCATTGAGCGGGAAACCGTGGGCATCACTTTGAAGGTGACACCCCAGGTTAACGAGGGTGACTCGGTGGTGTTGGATATCGAGCAGGAGGTCTCCAGCCTGACCGTCAATCCCATTGCCTCAGACATTATTACCAACGAGCGCACAATTCAGACCAAGGTACTGGCCTCTGATAACCGCATTGTGGTTCTGGGAGGCCTGATCCAGGACGACATTCAGGATGCGCAGGAGAAAGTGCCCTTCCTTGGCGATATTCCTTTCTTGGGGAGGCTGTTCCGCAATGACGGCGTGTCCGTCACCAAACGCAATCTGCTGATCTTTATTCGGCCGACCATTATTCGTGACGACACGACCTTGGCCGGTGCGACTGCAGAGAAGTATCGCTATATCCGTGAACAACAGGCTAATCGACGCGAGCAGGGGCTGGAGTTCTTTGAGGATGACAGGCTACCGGTACTGCCGGAGTGGGAGTCGCAGATTCAGCAATTGGAAGCTATGGAAGAACCAGCGCCGGCGGATAATCCCAGCGAGGAGCAGGGGTCTCCCTGATGGACTCTTCTGAAGCGGCCCCCGATCTGATCGAACCGCCGGTAGAGGGTGGAGCTCAGCTGCCTTTTGGCTTCGCCAAGGAGCACAGTGTGTTACTGGGCGCCGAGGCGGGTGCAGTGACTGTGTATCACACGGGGCAACTCACATTGCCGGTCATCGCGGAACTGCGTCGAGTGGTCGGTGGCCCCTTCACGCTGGCAACCGTATCTGCAGAGGAGTTCCAGCGTCGACTCACCCAGTCTTACCAGCGCGGTAACAACGAAGCCATGCAGATGGCAGAGGACCTAAGCGCGGACGTGGACCTGAGCCGTTTGGCGGATGAGATTCCCGATGCGGGCGATTTGATGGATGCTGAGGATGACGCGCCCATCATTCGTCTGATTAACGCCATCCTTTCGCAAGCCGTGAGGGAGAAGGCCTCAGATATTCACATAGAGACCTTTGAAGACCGCCTGAGTATCCGCTACCGGGTAGATGGTGTCCTCAGCGAGGTGCTGTCGCCCAAGCGCATGCTGGCGCCACTGTTGGTGTCACGACTGAAGGTGATGGCCAAACTGGACATCGCTGAAAAACGTGTCCCACAGGACGGTCGCATCTCGGTGCGTATAGCCGGGCATGCCGTGGATATTCGTATGTCCACAATCCCCTCTGCACATGGGGAGCGCGTGGTATTGCGTCTGCTCGATAAGCAGGCCGGTCAGCTCCAACTCGCCCAGTTGGCAATGAACGAACAGGTTTTGCTGGGCTACCAGCAGGCCCTGAGCAGCCCCCATGGCATTATTCTGGTCACCGGCCCCACCGGCTCAGGTAAAACTACTACCCTCTATGCCGGCTTGTCCCACATTAACCAGAGTTCACGCAATATCCTCACGATTGAGGATCCGGTGGAGTACATGCTGCCGGGGATCGGTCAGACACAGGTGAACACCAAGGTCGATATGACGTTTGCCCGAGGCCTGCGCGCCATTCTGCGCCAGGACCCGGATATCGTCATGGTGGGCGAGATTCGCGATCTGGAGACTGCGGAAATCGCTGTCCAGGCGTCCCTCACCGGACACCTGGTGCTCTCTACGCTGCACACCAACACGGCTATTGGCGCTGTAACGCGCTTACAGGATATGGGCATAGAGCCCTTCCTGCTGTCATCAAGCCTGCTGGCAGTCATGGCGCAGCGTTTGGTCAGGCTCTTGTGCGATGACTGCAAAGAAGCGGCGCATCCCACGGACTCGGAGTGGCAAGTGCTTGGCCAGTCGCCGGATCCCGCGCAGGTGATCTACCATGCCAAGGGTTGCAGTGCCTGCAACTTTAGCGGCTACCGCGGTCGTACCGGCATCTATGAACTGATAGAGATCGACGATGCCATGCGTCTGTTGATCCATGAGTCTGCCAGTGAGCAACAGATGCTTGAACTGGCCAGGCAGCGGTATCCCGGCATCCAGGAAGATGGGCGTCGGCGCATTCTTGCGGGCGAAACCAGCCTCGAGGAAGTGCTGCGCGTCACCTCCGTAAGCTGAGCGCTGCCACCCCATGACAGCCTACCGTTACCGTGCATTGAACAACGAAGGCAAGCTTGTTAAAGGCGTGCTGGAGGGCGACTCCGAGCGTCAAGTGCGCACCCAGTTGCGCGGGCGCAGCCTGCGTCCCGTTGAAGTGTCTCAGGCGACAGGCGCGACAGGCAAAACCGAGGGTTTGCGCCTGCCACTTATCACACCACGCGTGGGCGTTGCGGAATTGGCCTTAGTCACGCGACAACTGGCTACGCTGGTGCAATCAAACCTGCCATTGGACGAATGCCTGCAGGCGGCGGCTGAACAAAGCAGAAAGCCTCGCACCAAGGGTCTACTTTTGCAGGTGCGCTCGCGCGTTGCCGAGGGACACACGCTGGCCTATGCCATGGGTGAGTTTCCACTGGTGTTTAGCGAGATGTACCGGGCCATGGTGAATGCAGGCGAGCATGCGGGTTATCTTGGCCCGGTGCTTGAGCAACTGGCGGATTACACGGAACAGCGCCAATACACCGGCCAGAAATTAAAGATGGCAATGATTTATCCGTTCATCCTGATGGGTGTGGCTGTTGCTGTTGTTGTTGCGCTTATGGTGTTTGTGGTGCCGGAGCTGGTGGGCATCTTCGCCCACACCAGCCGCGAACTGCCGACGCTGACCGTGATGCTGATCGCAGCCAGTGACTTCTTCCGGGATTACGGTCTTTGGGTGTTCGCCGGGCTGGTGGTTGCGGCGATAGTGTTCAAACGGCTGCTACGTAATCCGGTGCGGCGCAAACGCTGGCATCAGCTTTTACTGCGCATCCCGGGAATTTCCCGTGTGGTTATTGCGGTGGATACGGCCCGTTTCGCCTCTACGCTGAGTATTCTTATGGCCAGTGGTGTACCGCTGCTGGAGTCACTGCGCATTGCCGGTCAGGTGTTGACCAATCTCGTGCTCCGAGATGAAAGCGCCGAGGTGGCCGAGCGGGTACAGGAGGGCAGCAGCCTGCACCGTGCACTGGGTCAAAGCGGGCACTTTCCGCCCATGATGATCCACATGGTCGCCAGTGGAGAAACCAGTGGCGAACTGGAAACGATGCTTGAACGCTCCGCGACCAATCAGGAACGCGAGCTGGAAATGACTTTGGGTACGGTAATGAGTTTGTTCGAGCCGCTCATGGTCGTTGTGATGGGAGTGATGGTCCTTACCATCGTGCTGGCCATCCTGCTGCCGATTTTCGACTTAAACACGATGGTAAGATAACGCTATGAATACGCGCGCAATACGTCACCGTCAGGGTGGCTTCTCCCTGGTGGAGATTCTCGTAGTACTGGTCATTATGGGTTTGTTGATCAGTGTGGTGGCGCCCACTGTGCTCAATCGCGCGGATGAGGCGCGCATTCAGAAAGTGCAGGCCGACTTCAAGGCGATTGAAACTGCACTGAAAATCTACCGGCTGGATAACTTCAGTTACCCCACCAGCGAGCAGGGTCTGATCGCCTTGGTGGAGCCAAGCTCTTTGGACCCGGCGCCCCGTAATTTCAAGGACGGGGGCTATTTGGCGGAAGTGCCGGTTGACCCCTGGGGACGACCCTACCTTTACCTCAGCCCCGGTGAGAACGGTGAATTCGATCTGTATTCTCTGGGCGCGGATGGTTTGTCAGGCGGTGACGGCCAGAATCAGGATTTGGGTAACTGGAAACCCCAGGAGTGATCTGAAGTGACCGCACGCCAGAGCGGCTTCAGCCTACTGGAGTTGTTGGTTGTGCTCTTCGTTGTTGTCGTGATCACTTCGATGGTGACTCTGGCGGTGAACACGGGCAACGAAGACCGCAAGCTGTCTGCTGAGGTGGCCAATCTTGCAGATGTCGCCAACTTTGCCCTGGATGAAGCACAGCTCAGCGGCAGGGATTACGGGTTGCTACTGCGTCGGGATTTTCAAGATGGCCAAACTGCGGTCAGTTACAGCTGGCGCGAGCGCAGGCCCGAGGGTTGGCTCAGCCCGGATATCGCCGCCGACGTGTTTGAGGCGCGCCAGTTCGACGCTGGCATCGACGTGATTCTGGAACTTGAAGACTTGTCGGCACCGCCTCTGGCGGGCGACGACGAACAGCGAGATGAGACGCCACAGGTGATCTTCTACAGCAGCGGTGAGACGACACCCGGCAGCTTAGTCTGGACCGATGCCCGCAGCGGTCGCGTGCTGTGGCGAGCGGACTGGGATCTGTTGGGCCGCTTTGACCTGTTGCCCGGCGGAGTACCACTGGATGAAGACGGTGATTAACGCCAGGCAGACAGGTTTCACGCTAGTGGAAGTCATGGTGGCGCTGACGGTTGTCGCCATTGCGCTGCCAGCCCTGTTATTCACCCTGTATCAGCAAATAGACGGTATCGAATACCTGCGCGAGCGCTCGGAAGCGCAGCGTGTTGCGAGTAATAAGATGACCGAACTGCGCCTGGTCAGTCGAGCCAGACAGAGCCTGCTAGCAGGCAGCGAGTCGGGGATGAGCACCCAGGGCGGACGAGACTGGTACTGGCGCGTGGCGACAGAGGCTACAGAAGTACCGGAGTTTTTCCGCGTTGTAGTCACCGTCGCCGCCGAGGAAGAGGCATTGCCCGATGCGCCTCTGCATACGCTGATCGGCTTTATGTCGGCGGCGCTGGCGATTGACCCTAATCCGCCCGGAGAGCAGCCCCAGGACGGCGAGGGCGACACTGAATCGACCCAGCCGCAACCGCCGCTGGATTCTGAAGATTTCTCGCTACCGGGTCAGGGTACGCAGCAGGGTGGGTCGCAATGAGGCTAGGCAGGCAGGCCGGATTCACCCTGGTGGAAGTACTTATCGCACTTGCTATCACAGCGTTCGTTGCCGCTGTGGCTTACACCAGCCTCTCTACCGTGATCACGGGCGTAGAGTCAGCTCAGGCAACGGCCGCGCGCGTCACGGAAGTCAATCGCGCCTTCGCGATGCTCTCCAGGGATTTGGGACAGTTTGTTGACCGGCCTGTCAGGGATGAGTTTGGCGATGTTGAACCTGCGCTGATTGGCGGACAGGCGGCGCGCTTTTTGTTGAGTTTCACCCGCGCTGGCTGGCACAACCCGACCGGGTTTACGCGCAGTAATTTGCAGCGGGTGAACTACCGGCTGGAGGATAACGGCCTGTGGCGCGACAGTTATCCCGTGCTGGATAGGGCAGGGGATACGCAACCTCGTCCGGTCGAGTTGCTCACCGGCGTTGACTACGTGGAGCTCGCCTTCCTGGGCACGGTGGAAGAGTTGCGCCTCGGTCGCGGCAGCAATGTGGATACCCGACAGTGGCCCTCATCCTGGGTGCAGGTCGCGCAGGGTGCCGACAGTCGATTGGCACCGCCGGTGGCGCTGGAGGTAACGGTGGGTTTTCCCAATGGCGATGAGATGAGCCAGCTTTATGTCTTACCGCCACTCTAATCGCCCCTCGCCCAGTCGCAGCCTTACTGGCCGCTTGCGTCAGCAAGGCGCCGCTTTGGTTATTGCCCTGTTGATCTTTGCCGTGTGCGCCGGACTGATGGTGGCCATGCAGCGACAGTTCACGATTTTTTATCAGCGTGGCAGCAACCTGTTCCTCGGAGAGCAGTCTCAATCCTACCTGCGCGGCGCAGAGGACTTAGCCTCGCTCGCACTGGTGCTGGACTATGATCAGGACAAACAGCGCGAGCAGCCGCGGGATGATCTCACCGAAATCTGGGCGCAGGAGGCGACGCCGTACCCACTGGAGGAGGGCGGTTGGTTGATGGGCTCTCTGGAGGATTTACAGGGGCGCTTTAATCTCAACAGCCTGAGCGCACCGGCGCGCGACAATGCATCAACAAACCGGCCCCGTTTTACGCCGTCACAGATGCAGTTCGTTCGCCTGCTTCAGGCGCTGGAAGAAAATGCCCTGGGTGAACAGGAAGCCATTGCGCTCACCGAAGCCATCGCTGACTGGCTGGATGTGGATACGCAGGCGCGCTTTAACGGTGCCGAGGATGACTTCTATTTTGGTAGAACCCCGGCCTACCGCAGCGCAAACCGGCCTTTCGCCAGTGTGAGTGAATTGCGTGCTCTGGCGACCATGACAGAGCCGCTTTATCAAGCGCTGGCACCTTTGGTAACGGTGTGGCCGCAGCAACCGCGAACGCTCAATATACACACGGCGCCCCCGACACTGCTGCGTACCATCAATGCCAACGATGACCTTACTCCCCTTACCGTGACAGAAGGGCAAGCCCTGGTGTTAAAACGGCAGGAGCAGGGGTTTGTCGATGTTGAGGATCTACTCAGCGATCCTGTGTTTGCCGACAGGGCGCTGGATGATGTGGGTAACCTCCTCGGTACCAGCTCCGGTTACTTTCTGCTCAGTGCGCAGGTGGAGATTGCTGGCCGGCAAGCGCGCTTGTACAGTGTGCTGCAGCGTCGCAGTCGCCAGGTCACCAGTCTTGTCAGGGCCAGTGGCAGTTTATAGGATCGATGACGTTCATGAGTGAAATACAGCGTGGGTGACAGTAATTGGAACGTGGTTCGGGAACTGAACGGGCGTCTGGCCTGGTTTCGGCCGGACAGTGATGCCCAACCACAGTGGCTGGATGAGCCAGAACCCCGAGAACGGCTGCAGGGGCTGATCGGCGAAGACAGGATACAGCTTTGCTTCGCCGCGCCCGCGGAGCGTCTGCGTTTGCAGGTGCTTGAGATAGCCGCCGAGGAGAAAAAGCATTTAGAGCAGTCATTGCCCTTCATGCTGGAAGAACAGCTGGCGCAGGATATCGAGGGCCTGCACTTTGCCCTGCAGGATCTGGGCGAACTGCGTTATGGCGTTGCGATCTGCGACCGAGATGACATGGCCGCATGGGCTAGCCTACTCGAAGACTACCCCGTGAATACCTGGTTACCCGAACCGCTGACGCTGCCCTGGGAGGAAGGGCAGTGGACGCTGGTACTGGAAGGCGACCGCGCGCTATTGCGCACAGGCGCCTGTGAGGGCGCGGGAATGGAGCGGGAATTGGCCCCGGCTATGTTGCAAGCCGCCATTGCCGATAACGAGCTGCCAACATCACTGGTGGTCTACAGCGAACACCCCGATGCTGATGCCGCCGTCATTCCCGAGGCGCTAGTTGATCGTGCGCAGTGGCGCAAAGGTAACTACAGCGCGGCCCTGATGCTGAGCAATCTCAACGCCCCGGTTTTGAATTTACGCCAGGGAGACTTTGCGCCCAGACTACCTCTAGCCCGCTGGTGGCGTGATTGGCGGCTGGTGGCGGGCGTATTCGCGGCTGCCATCGCAGTGCAGCTATTGGCGACCTGGGCAGAATATGCGCAGTTGGGTCGGGAGAATCTGGCCCTGCGCGGGGCCATTGAGGCAAGCTACCGGCAAGCCAACCCTCGCGGCGCGATCGTCGACCCGGAGCGGCAGTTACGTACCCAGCTCGGTGGGCTGAAGGGCGGCGGCGAAGCGAGTCACTTTGTGGCCTTGGCGTCACGCGTTGGCGCAGTCATTTCCAAGCATCCGGGTACCACGCTGGCAAGTATTAATTACAGCCAACGCAACAGCGAGATGCGCTTGAGCATTGTGGCGGTCGATTACGGCATGGTGGAAAAAATACGCGGCGCGATTGCCGCGGACGGGCTAGAGGCGGTCTTGGAAAACTCCAATGCCCAGGGCAATGAAGTCAGAGCGCGGCTGCGCATTACGGAGCGCACATGAAGCAGTGGTTTTATCGACTAAACCCGCGTGAGCAGCTCAGTGTGTTGGTAATGCTGGTGGCGGTTTTGCTGTATCTGGTCTACATCGCCCTATGGTCACCCTTGGCAGAACGCCGCGATACGATGGCCTCGAGAAATACGGCCACCCAGGAGTCGCTGCAGCGCGTCGACGCGATGGTCTCAGAAATTCTGCGACTGCGCGACAGTGACAATCGCAGCAGCAACAGCGGGAACCTCACCGGCCTTATCAACCAAACAACAGCAAGCAACCAGCTCTCTGTCAGGCGTCTTCAGCCCAACAGCCGCGGTGAGGTTCAAGTCCGATTGGAAGCGGTTTCTTTTGTATCGCTGATGACATGGCTGGATCAACTGGAGTCGGGTGAGGGGTTGTCGGTGCTTGAGATCGCGATCACACAGGCCGGTGCCAGTGGTCAAGTGAATGCGACTGTCCGCCTTGCGTCCCCGGGCTAGTTTCGAGCCATGAATAGAACGGTTCTGGTAGCCGCAGTTGCCGCATTGTTGCTGGCGGTCATGCTGGTCAATGCACCAGCAAGGCTGGTGGGTTTTCTGTTGCCGGAGAACCAGGTTAGAGCGGCCGGGTTCGAAGGCTCCTTATGGCGCGGCAGTGCCGCCCGCGTCGCAGTGGCCGTGCCCGGGGGTTGGCTCAACCTAGGGCGCGTCCGCTGGGAAGTGAGCCGTCGCGCGCTGTTGCTATTGCGTTTGCGCCTGGCGATCGACGCCGAATGGGGTGCACAGCGGGCCACCGGGTTCGTGATTCTGGCAAGCGGTAATCGTCTGGGCTTGCGCGACTTTTCACTGCGCGCCGATGCCGCCCTGGCACGGCAGTTTGTACCGATAGCACTAGACGGAGTGTTACAGGGTACGTTTGCGCATGTCGATATCGAGGACGCAATGCCGCAGGAAGTGCAGGGTAGTCTGTACTGGCGCCGAGCCGCCTGGTTGGCACCCCGTGGACGAAAGCCATTGGGTGACTATGCACTTGCACTGCAGCAGGGGCGCGGAGATCCCCTGCAAGGCAGTGTCAGCACCCGGTCTGGCCCGGTGCTTGCTGATGGTGAGCTGTCATTGACCGGCCGCAGCTATGCCATAGATCTTGCCATCGGCAGTCAAGGCGCCATGGACCCCGGATTACAGCAGGCGCTGTCACTGATGGCAGAGCCAGTAAGCACTGGATACCGTTTACGCCTATCCGGTGATCTCTAGATTTTGTGGGGTATACTGCCCGCCTACCCAGCCTTACCAGGAGATGAATGTCGTTATGTCTGATGCACCCTTCCGCCGTTACGAATGCGTGATCTGCGGTTTTATCTATGACGAGGCAGAGGGTCTGCCCGAAGACGACATCGCACCTGGAACACGCTGGGAAGACATTCCCGAGACCTGGGAGTGCCCAGACTGCGGTATCTCAAAATCTGACTTCGATCTGATCGAAGAGTAAATCTCCTTTCGGCAGCGACTTCACTCTGTCGGCAGCCACTGCTGGCATTGGAAATGCTGCCAGATACCCCCACCTTCCCCGCTGCTTGTACTGAAGCTACCCCCGCTTTTGTGTAGACTGCGCGCATAATCAAAATATTTGGAGACGTAACATGGCAGCTGGCGGAGCACACGCCCACTGGTCATCCCGTTTTGCTTTCTTGATGGCCTCAGTCGGCTTTGCCGTAGGCCTTGGCAACATTTGGCGCTTTCCCTATGTGGCCGGGGAAAACGGCGGCGCCGCCTTTGTCATTGTGTATCTGGCCTGTGCCTTTTTTATCGGTGTTCCCATCCTGATGGCAGAGCTTATGATTGGCCGCCGGGGCCAAGCGAGCCCACCTATCGCCATGGCCGATGTGGCGACCGAGAGCGGGAAATCCCGTCAGTGGCAATGGATCGGGGGCATGGGGCTGCTGGCAGCCTACACCATAGAGATCGTATACGCTGTGGTCGTCGGTTGGGTGCTCTGGTATCTCTACAAGGCCATCACTACGGGTTTTGTGGGTGTGGATGCGGAGATGGCCGGCCTGGAGTTTTCTGCCGTGCTGTCAGACAACTGGGGCATGTTGTTCTGGACGATCACGGGGCTGGCGCTCACAGGATTGATCATTTACTCCGGCGTCAAAGACGGCATCGAGCGGGCGGTGAGCTTTATGATGCCGCTGATGTTTTTGCTGCTGCTGGGGCTGGCCGCCTATAACTATTTTGCTGGCGGCTTCGCCGAGGCGGTGGAGTGGCTGTTTACACCGGACTTCAGCAAAATCGGGCCAACGACTGTCCTCGCCGCGATTGGTCAGGCGTTCTTCTCTATTGGCGTCGCAATGGGAGGGATGATGACCTACGGTTCCTACCTGCCCAAGGACATCAAGCTCACCCAGTCGGTGTTGATCATCGTGGTCGCCGATACCGCTGTGGCCATTCTGGCTGGGTTGGTTATCTTCCCCGCCGTGTTCAATAACGGACTGGACCCTGCTGCCGGTGCTGGCCTGATTTTCCAGACGCTGCCGGTCGCATTCGCACAGATGCCGGGCGGCTATGTCTTCGGTGTCTTGTTCTTCATCATGCTGTCCGTGGCTGGCATTACCTCCATGGTGGGGCTTATCGAGTGCGTTAATGCCTGGATAGAAGAGCGCTATGGGATTCTGCGTCACAAGAGTGCCGTGTTGGTGGTGTCTTCCATCGCTGTATTCAGTGTGCTCAGTATTCTGTCCTATAACGTGATCGCCGATTACACCGTTGCCGGTCGCAACCTCAACGATACGCTGGACTACTTCTCTAACCAGATTCTGTTGCCCGTGGGCGGACTGCTCATTGCGGTGTTTGCTGGCTGGGTGATGACACGCAAAAACAGTCGCGATGAATTCAATGCCCTGGGAGACCGTGCCTATAGCATTTGGTATTTCCTGATCCGCTTTGTCGTTCCGCCGGCGCTGCTGGTAATTTTCGTGATGGGTGTGAGTGAATAACTGACAGCGCGCTGCGCACTGGGGGATTTATGCTGGGCACCATTAACGATTTCTTGTGGGGACAGGTGCTGGTGATTGTACTGGTGGCCGTCGGTGTCTTGTTCACGGTGGCGTCCCGCTTTGTGCAATTCCGCTACTTTGGGCGCATGTTCAAGGTCCTGGGTGGTGCAATGCACCACGAGAAGGGGCATGTCAGCTCCTTCCAGGCGCTGGTGGTGAGTGTTGCCGGCCGCGTGGGCAGTGGCAATATTGCCGGTGTGGCGGTAGCGATTACCCTTGGTGGGCCTGGCGCCGTGTTCTGGATGTGGTTAATTGGCCTGATGGGTATGGCCACGAGCTTCTTCGAGTGCTCACTGGCGCAACTCTATAAGCGCTACGAGCCTGATGGCACCTACCGCGGTGGCCCCGCTTATTACCTGACGCACGGTATTAACCAGCGCTGGCTGGCGATTATCTTCTCCGTGCTCCTGTTGATTACTTTTGGCTTTGGTTTCAACGCGGTGCAGTCCTATGTGGTGGCGACATCACTGAATGCCTCCTTTGGTGTTCCGGCATGGATCACCGGTTCGTTGATGGCTGTGCTTCTCGGTGCGACTATCTTTGGTGGCATCAAGCGGATCGCGGTGGTGGCTGAGGTCATTGTGCCGGTTATGGCTATTGGGTATTTCCTCGCGGCCATACTGGTGATTGGTCTGAACCTGTCCGAGGTGCCAGCAACGCTGGCCTATATTGTTCGAAGTGCGTTCGGTCTGGAGTCCGCCGTCGGTGGCGGTATCGGTGTTGCCATCATGCAAGGGGTGAAGCGCGGGCTGTTCAGCAACGAGGCGGGCTTGGGCAGTGCGCCCAACGTGGCTGCAGTGGCACAGGTCCCGCATCCAGCCAATCAGGGTATTGTTCAGGCATTCAGTGTGTTTATCGATACATTGGTGATGTGCACCTGCACTGCGCTGATCATCCTGCTGTCAGATGTGTACGAGCCCGGCGCAGCGGGCGTCTCCGGCGTGGCCCTGACGCAAGGCGCACTGGCCAGTCACGTGGGTGACTGGGGAGGAAGTTTTGTGAGCGTGGCGCTGGTGCTGTTTGCCTTCTCCTCCATCATGTACAACTACTATCTGGGCGAGAATGCCCTGAACTACTTCAGCGAAGACAATCGCAGCCTGTTCAATGCCTTCCGTGTTGCAGTGCTCGGGCTCGTTGTGTGGGGGTCTATGCAGGACCTTGGCACCGTGTTCGGTTTTGCCGATCTGACCATGGGGCTGCTGGGCCTGGTTAACCTGATTGGTCTGGTCTGGATGTTCAAAATTGGAATGCGGCTTCTGCGAGACTACGAGGCAAAGAGTGCGGATGGTCAGCAGCCTCGACTGAACCCGGAAGACTGGTCAGATCTGGATATTGATCCCCGCGCCTGGCGCGATTAGAGCAGGGGCGATACCAGGCGAGCTGCTGCCATAGCAAAGACAAACCAGAACGGTTTGTTGGCAACGTCTTCGCGTGTCACTTCAAAGGCCTGGGCCATGTCCCGTTCCAGCATATCGCCAACTTGTGCGGCAAACGCCTGATCGTGTATAAGCGCAGTGATCTCGAAATTCAGCCGGAAGGAACGGTTGTCGAAGTTAGCTGTACCCACACCTGCCAAATCATCATCCATCAGGAAGACTTTCTGATGCATGAACCCGCCCTGGTAGCGATAGACCTTCACCCCGGCGGGTAGCAGTTCACTGGTGAACGACCAGTTCGCTGTACCCACTACCGGGCCGTCTGGCTCGTCGGGGATGATCAGACGCACATCGACACCTCGCAGTGCCGCTAATTGTAAGGCGGAGATAATGGCGCGGTCGGGTACAAAGTAGGGACTGGCTATCCATATCCTGCGTTTCGCATAAACAATGACCTCGTGATACATCAGCCCCGCTTCTTCGAACTCGCTGGCGGGATCCGACGGGAACACCAGCACCTTGCTATCGCCCTGGGCTGTGCTGTCAAAGTTCCAGTCGATGGGCAGGTGCTCCTTGGTGGCCCAGCGCCAATCGGTCGCGAAGGCCAGCTCAGCGCCCAGGACAGCGGGGCCTTCTAGGCGCAGATGGGTATCGCGCCAGTGCCCAAATCGTTTGCTCTTGCCCAGGTATTCCACGCCAATGTTGTGGCCGCCAATCCAGGCCATGCGGTTGTCGACCACGACAACCTTGCGGTGGTTGCGGAAATTAAGCTGGAAGCGATTACGCCGGCCCTGTGTGGTATTAAAAGCCGCCACGTTGACGCCAGTCATTCGCAACTGGCGATAGAGCCTGGACCGTGGAAACTGCCGGCTCCCGATTTCGTCATAGAGAAGGAATACATCGACCCCGGCCTTCGCCTTATCGATAAGCACGCGGCCAAGCTCTCTGCCCAGCGCGTCGTCGCGGATAATGTAAAACTGGAACAGGATATAGCTCTCAGCGGATGCCAGCCCGGTAAGGATGTCATCGAACGTGGCCTGACCATTGATCAGTAGCGTGACACGGTTGCCCGTAGTCGAGGGTAGGTGAGCGAGGTTGTAGAGGCTGTTGTACAGCGGGAAGTCGGTGGAGGGCGCAATGATGTGTTCTTCGATGTTTCCGCGCGTCTCACGCAGAAGTTTGAGGGTCTGGTCCTCAATTTCTACACGCTCTTCGAGGTAACCGTCGAAACGGTTACGACCAAAGACAAGGTAAAGGGGCAGGGCGACAATGGGAAAGGTTAACAGGGAAATAGCCCAGGCTATGGCTCCCTGAGCCGTCCGCGCCTCGAGAATGGCTTCAATCGCGGAGATCAGCGAAACCAGCAGCAATACAACGGCCAGCGCAGCGGTGGTCTGGCTGAATAATTCGTATTCTGTATTCACCGCTCTAGTGTAGCAGTGCTGGGAGACAGCCGCCGGTACGCAAGCGCGATAGCCTGGGGTATAGTGCTTTCGCAGTACGGCGCAGCCGCCGAATGACGCCAGAGAAAGGGAGCGACCACCATGCGCAAAATAATACTCACGGTAGCTGCGTTACTGATGTCCAGAGCCATCTGTGCTCAGGACGATTACGTTGACGGTAGTTACTGGACGGTAACGGGCGTGGATACTTTTCCCGGTCAGTTTAATGCTTATTTGACCGACCTCAACGGAGCCTGGCGTAAAAGCATGGAAATGCTGATTGCCGATGAGAAGGTGCTCAGCTACAAGCTGCTCAACAATGTGAATCCGCGCGAGGGTGAACCCGATCTTTGGTTGATGGTGGAGTGGTCCTCGGGCGCCGCTTACATGGATACGCCCAGGGACTACTGGGACGCCAATGCGCGCAAGTTGTTTGGGTCCATGGACAATGGCGCGCAGGCCAACAAAGCCCGCGGCGAAATGCGGGAAATCAAGAGCAACATCCTGCTGCGGGAACTGCGCTTTAACTAATCAAAACTCATGCCGGCACGGGCTCCAGTAAGGCAGCACGTAGTCGGCTGATATCATCTTCAGTCAGGCCCAGCCCTTCACGAACATAGGTGTCGAAGTCACCGTAATCCGCATCGATCTGGCGGAAGGCGGCTTCCAACCACTCCGGTTCGACGCCCATGATGCGCGTCAGCTTGTCCGCCACCATATCGCCCTTAAACAGGCGCAACAGGAAAATATCGCGTTTGCGTGCCTCCAACGCATAGGCCTTGCTCTTGAGGTAGTCCTGCATGACTACCGACTCGGGTACACCGACAATGCGCAATATCAGTGCAGAAGCAAAGCCTGCGCGATCCTTACCGGCGCTGCAGTGCCACAGCACGGGCTGGCCGTTGGCATCGAGTAACTCACCAATGAACTGCCGGTACTGGGGCGTAAACCGCGATGCAAACTGTCGATTGGCTTCCAGCATGAACCCGTCGGGATCAAAGTCGTCGAAGTTGCCGTTTTCAATACGGGCGATAATTTCGTCAGCGACTGAATGATCACCGCCATCCATTGTAGGGATTGCTACGGTGGCAAAACCTGAGGACTCCGGCAGTTTGTCTGGCTCCTCGGTCTTCTCTGCCTCTGAGCGAAAATCGATTAGACGGTTCAGGCCCAACTGCGACAGTGCCTGCCTGTCGGCGGCCGTGGTCTCATGCAGTGCGCCAGAGCGGTACAACACACCCCAGCGAGTGCGTAGTCCGTCTTCAGTAGGGTAACCGCCCAGGTCTCTGAAGTTGGCCACGCCGCCAAAGTTCAGTACCCGGTGCGCCTCGCGCTGTGTCTCGGGCAGGGCCGCGGGTACGACGACCGGCGCCGAGGGAATAAACTGAATAACCGCAATGACCAGTAGGAATAGGCCAAGCAGTACATACTTCAGAGAAGCACGCGAAGCCATGATTAACCCTGCGTCATGTTGTCGGGGCCCCAATAAGCTCGCATGTGGCTGACCTTGCCTTCGTCATTGAACTCGAACACGTCGATAATGTTGATGGTGAGGTCGCCAACCTTCGCCTGAAAGGGGAATGCAGCGCTGTTACCCGCGCAGCGAACCTGGCCATTCAATGACAGGCTTGGACCATTGGCGATGGCGCCCTCATAAAAAGCCATGATGGCGTCATAGCCCACGTAGGGATCACTGCCAACGGGGTCTTCTACAATAGCGTCAGAGGCGTACATCGCCTGAATGATGGACATGTCTTGCTCATTGAAGGCCCGCATATACGACTCGACCACGCCGATCATGTGCGCATTATCCATAGTCTTACTCCTTAATTGATCAATAGCCGCTGAGTGTGGCGTAGCGGTCACGGTGAAACGCGGTGTCGCCCAGCATCTGCATGCTAACGCGGGCGCGCTTGAGGAAGAACCCAATCTCCAGCTCATCGGTCACCCCAATGCCACCGTGCATCTGTACGGCCTCATTGGTGGCCCATTCAGCCAGGTCATTAAGCCGTGCTTTTGCGAGGCTAGCGGTCAGGGGCACCTGCTCGGGGGCGTCGTCGATGGCGGACAGGCCCTGCATAACGACGGAGCGGCAGAGCTCGATCTCCGCCTGCAGTTGTGCGGCGCGGTGTTGCAATGCCTGAAAGCTGCCGATCAATGCGCCGAATTGCTCACGCTCTTTAAGATAGGCCACGGTTCGTTCAAACACTTCCTCAACCAGCCCCAACATTTCTGCACTTAAAGCCAGCCTGCCCCGGTCCAGCGCTTGCTCAAGAGCAGCGGCGCAGTCTTCAGTGCCACCGAGGCGCTGCGACAGCGGTACGGTTACTGCGTTCAGTGTGAGGTTCGCCGCATTGCGGCTATCCACCATCACAGTGCGCTCCCTCAGCAGCCCCGGCGTGTTCTCGGGTATGGCGTAGATGCCCAGACCGTACTGGTCTTCTGCAACAACCAGCAACAGCTCCGCGCTGTGCCCGTCGGCGACGAATACTTTCCGGCCACTGATAACGGCGTGTTCATCGTTGCACTGCGCGGTGCAGCCAGTGTCGGCAGGTGCGTGGTGATGCGATTCGTCTAAAGCCAGCGCCACCGTCAGCTCACCTGTGGCAATGCGCGGAAGGTAATGTTCTTTCTGCGACTCGGTGCCGGCAAACAGGATGGTATTGCTTCCAAGCACCGCGCTGGCGAACAGCGGCGATGCGGTGAGTGTGCGACCGGTTTCTTCCAGTACGCAGCCCAGTCCCAAAAAACCAAAATCCAGCCCGCCATAAGCTTCGGGCAGAGTGACGCAGGCCCAGCCCATCTCGGCCATCTCTGCCCAGAGATCGGCTTGATAGCCCAGGCTATTTCGCTCATCGCGCAGTGCGCGCAGAGCAGCCACCGGGGCGCTGCGCTGCAGGAACTCCCGGCTGGTGTCGCGCAGCAGGCGTTGCTCTTCATTCAATACCAATGGCACAGCGGTTTACTCCTGCGGCAGTTCTAGGACAGATTTGGCGATCACGTTTAGCTGGATTTCCGAACTGCCACCGGCGATGGTCATGGCCTTGGACATGGCCCACAGACGCAAAGTGTCGAGTTCCTCGTCGGTAAAGCTGTCACCTTCCCAGCCCAGTCCACGGCTGCCCATGATTTTAAGCAGCAGTTCGCTTTTGGTTTTCTCGGCTTCAGTGCCCAGGTATTTCATCACCAGCGGAGCAGGGCTACGAACACCGGCTTGCCGTTCTTCGAAACAGCGCATATGCGTGAGGCCAATGGCGTGCATCTGCATATCGTAGTCCGCCAGTTGGCTGCGCAGCTCGGTGTTGGTCAATTTGCCAGTGTCGTCTTTTTGCAGGTATTGCTCGGCCGCCTCACGCGGGCTGACGACTTTGCGGGGTGAGTCTGAGCCAATCTCCGCCATCAGCTTGCGCTCGTGCACCAGTAGCGCCTTGGCCACGGACCAGCCCTTGTTCAGCTCTCCCACCAGGTTCTCGCGGGGCACTTTCACGTTGTCAAAAAAGGTCTGGCAGAACTCAGACTCGCCACTGATCAGCTCAATAGGGGTGGTGCTGACACCCGGCGAGTGCATATCGATAAGGAGAAAGCTGATGCCCTCCTGCTTTTTGCCCTCGGTGGAGGTGCGAACGAGGCAGAAAATCCAGTCACAGCGATCGGCCGCGGTTGTCCAGATTTTGCTGCCGTTTACCAGGAAGTGATCGTCATGTTCCTCGGCACGGCATTGAAGGCTGGCAAGATCTGAGCCGGCTCCAGGTTCTGAGTAGCCCTGAGCCCATCGCGTTTCAGCTTTTACAATGGCGGGAAGGTGCTGTTCTTTTTGCGAGGTGTTGCCGTACTCGAGCAGGGCGGGGCCTAGCATCCATAGCCCCAGGCCATACAGAGGCGTGCGTGCGTTGATGCGCTTCATTTCCTGCTTAATGATGCGTGCCTGCTGGGCGTCCAGCGCAGCGCCGCCGTACTCTCGGGGCCACTCAGGCGCCACCCAGCCTTTATCACGCATCCGTTCGTACCAGAGGCGGGCATCCTCTGACGGGAAGCTACCGCTACGCCCGCCCCAGAACTGATCGGCCGCCACCGCAGGTTGGCGCTGTGACTGTGGACAATTCTCCTCAAGCCAGTCTCTCACTTCCTGCCTGAAAGCGTCCGCAGTTGCACTACTGTGTGTCACGTGGCAATTGTCCTTTACTCCATAGCGAGTAGGGCAGGTTAGCGTTAGGCGCAGGCATGGCAATGGCCTTTCGAGTCAGGCCCGGTGACATTTGTGGACAGCGCGGAAGGTGCAGCGTGGGTTGGTTTATTGCGGCGAACTGGGCGCCTTGACCGTTTCGGGGGGGCTGGGCATTCTCGCTAGTCATAACGATAAGGAGTGGTGATGAAACGATTTCAGGATAAGTCAGTGATGGTGACGGGCGCGGGCAGTGGTATCGGTAAGGCCGCCGCGCTTCGCATAGCGTCTGAGGGAGGACGAGTCTTCTGCGTAGACCTGAATCAGGAGGCGCTGGAGGCGACAGTAGCCGAGATAACCGCGTCGGGTGGCGATGCCCAATGGCATTTGTGCAACGTCGCCGATGTTCAACAGGTGGAAGATACCGTTGCCGCCTGTGTGAAGGCCTATGACGGCCTTTACGCGTTGGTCAATATGGCCGGCATTCTGCGTTTTGACGATACCGAGCGCCTGAAGCTGGAAGACTGGGATAAGATCATCGCAGTGAACCTCACGGGCACAATGCTGTTGTGCAGGGCGGTCCTGCCACACCTGGTGGAGTCCAGCGGCAGTATCGTTAATGCGGCATCGACGGCGGCCTTGTCTGGTCTGCCGTCGGGTGCAGCCTACTCAGCCAGCAAGGGCGGTGTGCTAGCGATGACACGCAGCATTGCCATTGAGTATGGCAAGCGTGGCGTGCGCGCTAACTGTGTTTGCCCTGGCGACATTAATACAGGTATGACAACGGGTATTGATTACCCTGACAACATGGACTTCGATCTGATTCCTCGCATTATGTCGCTGACCGGTGTGAAAGGCCCTGAAACCGTGGCAGGTGTAATTGCCATGCTGGCTTGTGAAGACGGCATCCACATTACCGGCGAGGATATTCGCGTCGACGGGGGCACATTATCCTGATGCTGTAAATAGCGGCATAGTGCGTGGGGCGCGGCTATAATCCCCGCCTGCCCCAGTTCTGCCGGAGTCCGCTATGACCTTTGATGCTTCCTACAGCGCCCTGTCTCACCGTTTACTCGATGAGGATGCCGGCGGCTGGGAGATTCATGATCGGGCAGTAGAACTTCAACGTGATGGCGAGGATGTCATCATGTTGGACGTGGGTGATCCTGATTTCCGCACACCTGAGCCCATCATCGACAATGCGGTGAGCCACCTGCGCGTCGGTCGTACTCACTACTCCCCCGCGTTGGGTGAGTTGAAATTTCGCCGAGCGGTAGCCGACCTCGAAACCCAGACCTCGCCCCACCCCTGCACCGTGGATGAAGTGGCTATTTTCCCCGGCGCCACCAATGCAATTCATGCGGTGATGTCATGCCTGCTAAATGCCGGTGATGAGGTCATTATTCCAGAGCCCATGTATGTGGGTTACATGCCAGTTATGCGAGCGATAGATGCCACGGTGGTCAACGTGCCGCTGGATGTGAACGCGCAGTTCGCGTTGGATGTTGATGCGATTAAGGCGGCTTTCAGCGAGAAAACGCGAGTGCTGTTTATCAACACGCCGGGCAATCCCACTGGGTGCATTGTCAGTGCTGAGGTTCTGCGAGAGCTGGCTGCGTTTTGCCGGGAGCGCGGAGTGTGGCTGGTCTGTGACGAGGTGTACTCCATGTTCACCTACGACGGGCTGCATCGTTCAGCCCGCTCTTCTGTGGCTCATCTGGACAACATTGTCATGATCGACGGCCTGTCCAAGTCCCATGCCATGAGCGGATGGCGTATGGGATGGGCGGTGGCACCACCGTCGTTGGTCGAACGGTTGGGTGCCTATGCCACTGCCACACTGTTTGGCTGCCCGCAGTTCATACAGGACGCGAGCGCATTTGCCTTGGAAAACGATCAGGCTTATGTCATCAGTATGCGCGAAACATACCGCGAGCGGCGTGACTTTGTGTTGGAGTCATTGGCGGGGATTCCTCAGCTGCGCTGTGTGCGCCCCGACGCCGGGATGTTCGTCATGTGTGACGTCTCGGGCACCGGTATGGATGGCCGGGCATTCGGGCATGCACTGCTAGAGGCACAACGTGTATCCGTGGTACCCGGTGATGCCTTCGGAGAGACAACGCGTAACTTCGTGCGGATCGGCCTGGCGCAGAACTATCCGGTATTAAAGAAAGCTTGCCAGCGACTCACCGCATTCTGTGAATCGCTGTAGGTCAATGCCTATTGCGATTCGGTGAGTGTTACCTCGAATCGCATTTCCTCATCGCCGCGTCGTGTGGTGACAGTGACCACCTCTCCGACGTCGCTGGCCTCGAGAACACTCAGGTAATCATCGTGACGCCGAATGAGCGTATCGTTAATCTGCGTAATGATATCGCCCAGGGTTATGTCGCCGCGACTATTGCGATAGGCGCCGCGCAGCCCAGCTTCGTCTGCGGGTAAGCCGGGGAATACGCGCACTACGGGCAGTCCTTCGATGCGATAGCGGCGTATCCAACGATCGCTGGCCAGCTCAAGGCCCATGATGGGGCGTTGGATGCGGCCGAAGCTGATGAGCTGCGGCACGACATCTTTGACCGTGTTTACAGGTATGGCAAAACCGATGCCGGCGCTGCCGCCGCTGGGGCTGAAAATTGCGGTGTTCACGCCCACCAGTTGTCCCAGAGAGTTCAACAGCGGCCCGCCGGAATTGCCGGGATTGATAGCGGCATCGGTTTGTATCACGCCGCGTATTTTTCGGTTACTAGGAGATTTGATCTCGCGCCCCAGTGCGCTCACTACGCCCGTGGTTAGCGTGGTATCCAGTCCGAAGGGGTTGCCAATGGCGAGTACCTTGCGACCCACCGTCAACTCTGAGGAATCACCGAGTGGCAGGGTGACAAGATCATCGGGTGGCTCGATCATGCGCAGCACGGCCAAATCTTTTTCAGGTGCGATACCGATCACTTGCGCGTCATACTCCTCACGGTCCTGCAGGGTCACCGTGAGCCGTTGCGCACCGGCAATCACGTGGAAGTTGGTGACGACCAAGCCGCTGGCATCCCAGATAAAGCCCGTACCCGACCCCCGGGGTATCTCCTGCACGTTAAGGGAGAACAGATTCCGCCGCAGGGCCTTGTTGGTGACATAGGCGACGGCCGGGCTGGCCTTGCTGAAAATCTCGGTGCTGTTGGCTTCGTCTTCTGTGGCAAAGCTGAGGTAGTCGACCTCGTCTTGCGCGAGTGCACCTGTGGCAAGTGCACTGAAGAGCAGTACTGTGAAGAGATTGCGCAGCACGTTTCAGCCTAGCGTGACTGGAAGCGAGTCAGAAAGTCACCGATGCGCGCGGCGTTGGCGCCCAGATCACTCTGGCCCACGCGGGAGACTGACCGCAGATCAACCAGGGTGCCTTGCTCATCAGTGGTTACCCTGATTGCAACATCATCTTTAAAGTTCATGATGCGAGTGGTATCCACCGCTTCTATAACGCCCGCATTAAGGTCTTCACGAATGATCTCCCAGCGCATGTCTTTAGCCACGGCAACCGCGTTGGCAAAGGCTTCCTCCAATGGAAGATCCGATCGTAGTGTTTTCACCTCCGGATAAGCCGCCAGCTGTGCATTGATGACATCCGCATCGACCTTGACGGGGTTGGCATCGGGGCCGCGTTGCTCAAGCGCCGCGACAAACTCCGGTGGATTGACGACATCGGTAGAGATGTCATGAATAGGCGGTATCTCACCCTGATTGCCCAGCAGTGAAAGTAACAGCAGGGCACCGGGCAGTGCGAACAGCGTGCGCTTGAAGATGTCGGGACGGAATTGGGCGTAGCGCGGCAGCAGCAACAGCACCAGGGCAACAACCACTAACAACGCGGAACCGGCGCAGGCCAGCGCGTAGAGTGATAGTCCCTGCTGCCATGCCCCCGAGCGTACAGTCAGAACCGCAATAGGTAACAGCAGCAGCAGTGCGATTCCCAGGTAACCCTGTGTGTTAACAATTCTTGACTGGCTTCGGTGCATGACCATAACGGCTCCCGGTTTGGCTGTGTTTGCAGGTGGGGCACAAGAATACACCCACACCCCACTCTCTGCGAGGGTCCGCAGGCGGTTTAACTGGGCGGTACTGTCGCTCGCTTTTGCCGGCAATGAACGACACTGGCTGTACCGGTGCAGGGTGCTTAGTTACTCTGCTGACCTTTTGGTGGGCGTAGAGGCTCATCGTTTTATCGAGGTAATGGAGAAACATCATGGGGCGCGTAGCGGGCAAGATTGCCATCATCAGTGGGGCAGCCAGCGGTATGGGCAAGGCAGATGCAAAGCTGCTTGCCAGTGAGGGAGCGAAAGTTGTGGTCGCAGACCTCAATGAGGCAGATGGGCAGGCTGTGGCCGATGACATTGGCGAGAACGCTGTCTTTATGCGTCTCGACGTCACCGACGAGGCCAACTGGGAGCAGGTTGTTGCAGATACCGTCGAGAGGTTTAGCGGTTTGGATATTCTGGTCAACAACGCCGGCCTGATGCAGCTGGGCAGTGTGGTCGACACCGAGCTTGCTGATTTCAAAACCACCCATGCCGTGAATAATGAGGGCGTGTTCCTGGGCTGCAAGCACGCTATTCCCGCCATGGCCGACAGCGGCGGTGGCTCTATCGTGAATATGTCGTCGGTGGCTGCGCTGCACGGGATGTCCTTTGTATTGGCTTACAGTGCCAGCAAGGGTGCGGTGCGGGCGATGACCAAGAGTGTGGCGATGTACTGTAAGGAACAGAAGAACGGCGTGCGTTGTAACTCAATCCACCCCGACGGTGTTAAGACGCCAATGGTCGTCAAGGTAGCCTTGGGTAAGGACACAGCTACCCAGGAAGACATCGATATGGTCGCCAGTGGTGCCAATATGTGCGAGCCGGAGGATATTGCCAATCTGGTCCTGTACCTGGCCTCGGATGAATCTCGCTTCATCAACGGGGCTGAAATGGTGATCGACGATGCCGCAACGATCACCCCACCCGTAGGCGTCTAAAGCGCCTGGTCACAGCCGCAGTCTGAGGAAGCCTCATGGAAAAAGTCGTTAGTCTGCTGTTTAGCGACCTGCCCGGTGACGCACTGCGCGATGAGTTGCTCACGCGTGTGCTGCCTGCGCTTCGGGCCCACAACTGGGTGCACACGGTGCGGCTCACTGTCGCCGACAGTGACGTTGAACCGGCGGACGCCAAGCGCATGGGGGCAGCGGCGTTGCCCTGCGCTGTACTGTCCCTGTGGTTGGATGAGGCCAGGCGGCTGTCCGAGGTGCAACCTCTTTGGGACGACCTGTGCAGTGCGATTCACAGCTATCAGGTGGTGGAGGCGGAGCCACTGGTTAATGCGCGTACGCCCGCTGACGGTGTCACCCGCGGCGAGGGCTTTTGCCAGTTGGCGCTGATCAAGCGCCCTCAAACCATGGACCTCCCCGGGTTCATCGCGGTGTGGCAAGGCAGTCACACCCGCATTGCTATCGACACACAGTCCACCTTTGGCTATCGGCAGAATCGCGTTGTGAATGTGCTCTCCGATGGAGCGCCTGATTGGGACGCGATCGTAGAAGAAGACTTTCCCGAGGCCGCAATGACCTCGGATCACGCCTTTTACGCGGCCTCAGACGATGCGCAGTTGCAGCAGCGCCAGGAAGCCATGATGAGCAGTTGTGCGCGGTTCATCGACTTTGAGCACATCTGCGTGGTGCCGATGAGCGAATATCTCAGCCGGCCTGCAAGGCCCTGATACGATCTTCCAGAGGAGGGTGCGACCGGAACAGGCCGCCCACTCCCTGCTTTAGCTGCTCGCTGATACCAAATGCGGTCATCTCACCTGGCAAGTCCTGGGGCTGGCCCTGCTCAAGCTGAAGACGCTGCAGCGCTGCGATCATGTCGGCATTGCTGGTGAGCGCTCCGCCCGCAGCATCCGCCCGGTATTCCCGCCAGCGGGAGAACCAGAACACGATCATGCTGGCCAGCGCGCCCAGCACCAGTTCCGCAACGATAGTCACCACGTAGTAGCCCAGGCCGTAGCCGCGTTCTGTTTTAAACACGACGCGATCCACCGTGTGGCCGATAATCCGCGCCATAAACATCACGAAAGTGTTTACCACACCCTGAATCAGGCTCAAGGTAATCATGTCACCATTGGCAACGTGCCCGATCTCATGGGCAAGAACCGCTTTCACCTCGTTGGGGCGAAATCGCTGTAGCAGCCCCGCAGAGACGGCCACCAGCGCGTCATTGCGGTTCCAGCCGGTTGCAAAGGCATTGGCGGCCTGGCTGGGGAAAACCCCGACTTCCGGCATGCCAATACCGGCTTCCTGTGCCAGCTCAGCCACGGTATCCACCAGCCACTGTTCGTCGCGGTTTCTGGGGGTCTCGATGATCTGTGTACCGGTGCCGCGTTTCGCCATCCACTTGGATATCAGCAGTGATATCAGAGAGCCACCAAACCCGAACAGCGCACAAAACACCAGCAGGGCTTGAAGGTTTAGGTCTACACCGTTGGCGGCGAGGATGCCCTGAAAGCCCAGCAGGTTGAAAACCAGACTGACCAGTACTAGGACTGCCATGTTAGTGGCCAGGAACAACAGGATACGCATCGGGTATGCCTCCGGGTCGGTGTGACAAAGCCGGCGTCAGCGCCGGCGTATATGGCTTGATATGGGGTCGAGGCGTGTGAAAATCAAGCCAGCGATTCTGCGTTGGCCGGCGATTCTGCCTCTTCCTCGACTGCCGCTTGTGCAGCCGCCTGCCCTTCAGTGGGGGCAGCGGTATCATTGTCATTGGGCTGCGCGGTGCTTTCTTCGCCGGGCTCAGCCGCTAATTGCAACTGGGCTTCTGCGGCTTGCGCGGCAATTTGCTCAGGCGTCAGGGGCACCGGGATATCACTCACTTCCAATACGGGCTCACCGCGCTGTGTCAGTTCGGCGGCGAGGACTTCGCCGCGCAGCTCCACGTCTTTGGCACTCAATTCGAACAAGGTGTTGATAGCTTCATCCTGGTGCTTGGCGCGCATCACGGTCCGCGGTTCCGAGCCGTTGACCCAGTGCTTACTCTTACCCCAATAGTGCCCAAGTTGATTGCGTACGACGTACACCTCGGTCATAGCTCAGCCTTTATCTGTGTTGAAAGTGGCGCGCAGTTTACGGATTGCCACTGCGACAAGCCAGACTCATTCTGACGGGATCAGCCCAGCAGTACATCCTTGGCGCGATTGATTTTGGCAGCCAGGTAGTCATTGCCGCCGCGGTCGGGGTGCAGCTTCTGCATCAATGTCCGGTGTGCTGCAACTACCGCGTCTTTGTCAGCGCCTTCCTCCAGGCCCAGCACTTCCAGTGCCTCGCTGCGGCTCATATCACCGGATTGACCGGCGGGCGGCGGGTCAGTTTCGAACGGCCCGTCAGCACCGAAGCGTTGCTCGAGGTAGCTATCCAGCAGTTGCAGGGCGTCAGCATCCTGCGCCTCGCAGTGCTGATAAAGCTGCTTCAGCTGATCGGTATCCAATTCATCCAATTGCCAGTCTTTGAAGGGGCCCAGTAGCACTTCGCCCGACAGAGCGCCACTGTCATGGTCAAGGTGCATACGGAGTGTGTCGGTATTTACGGTGGATTGCTGGCCCTGTGAGGGCCCCTGCGACGATTGGCCGCGCAGGCTGGCCAACATGGGGAAAAATCGAATCAGTGTTGGGAGTAACTGGCGGACCATG
Source organism: Parahalioglobus pacificus (assembly GCF_014652275.1). Classification (GTDB taxonomy): domain Bacteria; phylum Pseudomonadota; class Gammaproteobacteria; order Pseudomonadales; family Halieaceae; genus Parahalioglobus; species Parahalioglobus pacificus. Next base: position 331,826 of record NZ_BMYM01000001.1, read on the forward strand.
ACCAGCAGGCCCGTGAGTGCAGCGCCCACCCAGTGCATCTTGCCTGCGAGCGTCAGCCCGACCACGGCCACTACGGCAATCCCGAGTCCCAGCTTGATGAATTCAGCCCGTCGCTTGTGGGGCGGCATTGCCTGCGCTCGGCGAAACAGGATGTAGATAACAGCCGCAACGGCCAGCAGTAAGATCAGGCGGGGCACAGTATCCTCTCGGTGCTACTTTAATTGCTGCAACAGCAGTTTATCACCGGAATCGCTGCTGTTTTCCAGTGCTTTTCTGCCGCCGGCTGCATAGCGTCCCACGGCGCCAAGCAGTTTCGACAGGGCATCGGCACTGCTCTGGTCAAAGCGTGCCCAGGCGCCTTTGCTGAGTCGGGCCATGGTCTTCAGGGTTTGCTCAACGTCTACAGAGCTGCCTTCCTGAAACAAAAACAACGGCATTCCCACCATGCCGCACTGCCCGGCAAGGTTACACAGGGTGTCGGGATTCTCTTCGATGGCATCGCCGATAAACACCAGCGCGCGCACCGTACCGGACTTGTTCTCCGCAAGGGCATGACGCAACAGGCGCGCAATTTGAGTGTGGCCGCCCTCGCAATAAACACGACCCATGGCGCTACCCAGTGAGCCGGGATCGCTAAGCCACTGACCGGCATGAAACTCGTTGAACCCGCGGTAATAGCAGAGTTGAACGCTGAGTTGGGCAATCGCCGCGCTGGCGTCAAACATGCTGCGCTGCAATTGACAGGCCGTATCCCAGGTCGGTTGGCGACTGGCGGTGGCATCGATAGCAAAGATCAGTCGCGGCTGTTGCCCCACGAATCGGGTGATGTCGCGGCTCTTCTTTAGAAACTGCTGCACTTCGCTGCTGCTGGAGCGAGGCACCGGTGTTTTGGGCATGCTAGCCCCGTGGTGTGATTACTCTGTGTGTATTCTAACGGGCTGTCGCAGCTTGGCCAGTTCGGTCAGAAAATGTCGGCGCTGCTGCAGTTCTGAAACGGCCAACAGAATTTGCTCACGATTGAGGCTATCTGCGGTGGGCGTCTCACTTACCAGTTCCCAAAGTTTGCGGCTGCATAGGGCGCTGGCATCAAAAACCTGATCATTCATCGGCGGTTATTTTCCATTCACTCTCCGTATCTTCTGCTGAGGCTAACGCGGCGGTGTGACAGTACTGTGACTAGCGCCAGGCCGTATTATCGCTTCGGATCGTAGCGCGGTTACAGCACAGAGAAAGGGAAGGGCTTTTCACCGCTAAACTCGGGGCCATCGACAACAGGTGGTGCATCGCCTTCCCAGGCCGCAACGCTAAAACGCGCAATGCTGGCCGGCAGCGGTGCATCGTCGAACGCCTGCGTGAGATCGGGCATGGTCACCAGAGAGACATCCAGGCTGTCGGGCCCGAAGCGGGCGAGACCGTAGCCCTTGGCGGTGGTGTCGACAAACGACAGCCCCGGGTTGGCCTCGTTGGGGCCCAGCCAGTCTGACACTGCGCCGATGCCCACCTTGTCGTAGGCCATGGATGCCAGCACTCCCTGCATCAATGTCATATTCCAGGTGGGCAGCTCGCCGCTGTCACCCTCTGTGTACACCAGGGGTTGGAACCCGGGATTGCCGCGGCGCGCGACGTCAGCCACGTTGTCATACAGTGAGGTAGAGCTGATCCCGGCAACCGAGAAGTCAACACATACCGGTGGTTGTTCTGGTTCGCTAGCGGATGCGTGAATAGCGCCTGCTGCGTGCATGTGGTGATCGCCCGATAGCGAAACAAGGCCAGTGACGCCGTCTTCACGTAACTGCTCAAGAAGCAGGGTCATCTCATACGGGTAGCCCGCCCAGGGGTCGATGCTGAATACGCTGTCCTCAAAACCCGCCATGGGTACGGTCGACATGTCGATGCGCAGGGGCAGTAGGGGAAGAGCGTTTCCCCATAGCTTCCAGCGCGCGGTGGACTGCGAGAGGCTTTCCAAGAACCACTCTCGTTGCTCCAGTCCCAGGCAGGTGCCTGGTTCGCGATCGACGGCGGGGTTTTCGGCTTCAGCGTAAGGCAAGACAGCCGGGGGAGAGCCATTATTGTAGGCCTTGCCCCCATCGGCGATCTCTACCAGGCGCACTGTGTTCATGGGTAAGCCCAACTTCTCGGCGAGGTGCTCTGGCAGTGAGGCTTCGGATCGATAACTGCGTGTATCAGTGAGAAAAATGTCTATGTGGGCGCCCCAGCGTAATCGGCGGTAAATGCTAATGCTGCCTACGGCCGCCGCATTGGCGTCGCTTTCATTGGGTGGTAAGTCGACACTGGCGAAGTCATGTGCCTGACTGCCGGTAGCCTCCGATAGCACTGCAGGTATGAATTCAAACCAGGCCTGGTTCGCATCCAGTTTCCGCTGTGGCTCGAACAGCGGCTGCTCTCCATAGGTGCTGTAAGCCTGGAAACAGTTATTGCTAAACTCGTGGTCATCCCAAATACACAGGAACGGCCAGCGCGCCCGAGCCTCTTGCAAATGCGGATCGCGTAGATAGGTTTTGTAAAGATGGCGATAGTCCGCAAGGCTAACCGCATGCCGGTTGTCCTCCGTTTCCTGGCCGTCGGGGAAGGGCGGTACGTAGCGTGATTGGGGGCCGCCATCCAGACGTTTATGCCAGCTTCGCTCGTAGATGAAGTCTCCGAGGTGCAGAACAAACTCGATTTGTTCTTCCGCGGGCTTGTTTTTGTCGTCTTCCAACATGCGCGCCCATGAGCCGTAGTAGGCTTGCTCATAGCTCTGGCAGCTGGCGAAACCCAGATTCACGGGGCTATCGTCCGTATGGGCGCGGGCGGTCATCGTGCGCCCCAGGCGTGATGTTGTTCCCTGTCCACCGACAAACCGGAAGAAATAGTGGCGGCCGGGTTCCAGTCCATCGATGCAAGCGCGTACGGTGTAGTCAGCCTCCGCTGAAGCCTCCAGCAGGGTCTCAAGGATCGGCGCGTCGAAGGTGTCGTCGTCGCTCACCTGCAATAACACGGGCGCGGTCGGGCTCGCGTCGACTGGCACAGCGCGGGTCCACAACATCACGCTGTCACTGCGAGGATCTCCTGAAGCAACGCCCTCGTCGAATTTGAGCGCGGATGAGATCTCGGGCAGTGCACTGGCGCGAAGCGCAGGGGCGCCCAGCGTTGCCAGGAAGGTACTCCCGGAGATGACGCCCATGAAGGCCCGCCGTGAAATCGCCATGCGTGAATATCCCTGTTGTTCGATCGATAGCAGCAGCGGCCCATGCTAGCCCAGTGCACGTTAGTGGGAAACCACTGGCTTCGATTCAGGTGTGGGCGGAGATGATGAGCAGAGCTATAATTCAGGTATGAGCTTATTTGATATCCGCAAAAAACACATGATGCCCACCGCTGAGACCGCGCTACCCGGACGCGACGAGTTGATGCCTGTTCCAGAGACTCACTTTGTGAATGGCCAGCCACTGAAGGGCCCCTTCCCTGATCATCTTGAGCAGGCCATGTTTGGCATGGGGTGCTTTTGGGGAGTGGAGCGTTTGTTCTGGCAGCTACCCGGCGTGTATACAACCGCAGTGGGATATGCAGCCGGGTTTACGCCCAACCCTACCTATCAGGAGGTTTGCACGGGAAAAACCGGACACAACGAGGTGGTGCTCGTCGTATTCGACCCTGACCAAATAAGTTATCAGGAACTTCTCAATACTTTCTGGGAAGGTCACAACCCGACCCAGGGAATGCGTCAGGGTAACGATATGGGTACCCAGTACCGATCCGGCATCTATACCTACGGCGATGAGCAGTCGGAGTTGGCACGGACATCGATGGCGCCTTACCAAAGTGCACTGGCCGCAGCCGGTTACGGAGAGATCACCACTGAAATTCTCCCGGCCCCCACGTTTTACTATGCCGAGGAGTACCACCAGCAATACCTGGAAAAAAACCCCGGCGGCTACTGCGGTTTGGGTGGCACCGGTGTGACCTGCCCTGTGGGCGTAGGTGTCGCCGCCAACTAGCGTGTCACCTTGGCGGCGACAGTGACGCGCCAGCGCAAAATCATTCACGTGGATGCTGACTGCTTTTATGCAGCGGTGGAGGTACGTGAGCAGCCAGAACTCGCCGGTCAACCCCTCGCTGTAGGAGGGCGGGCGAGTCGTCGCGGCGTCATCGCTACCGCCAGTTACGAAGCCCGGGAGTATGGCGTACGCTCGGCCATGGCTTCTTCTCGCGCGCTGAGCCTTTGCCCGCAGCTCGTTATCTTGCCCCCGCGATTCGATCTGTATCGCAGCGTGTCACAGCAGTTCCATGCGATCTTTCGCCAGTTCACTGACTGCATCGAGCCACTGTCGCTGGATGAGGCCTACCTCGACGTCAGTGATTGTCAGGCATTTGAAGGCAGCGCCACCCTGATCGCAGAAGAGATACGTCGTCGTGTCCGCGACGAGCTGGGCCTAACGGTTTCAGCGGGAATTGCCCCTAACAAGTTTCTGGCCAAGGTCGCCAGTGATTGGCGTAAACCTGACGGCCAGTTCACGGTGGCGCCCGCCGCAATTGCAGAATTCGTTGAGTCATTGCCGGTCAAGCGCATCAATGGTGTCGGTAAAGTCATGACCGCAAAGCTTGCGGATATGGGAGTGACTACCTGCGGCGATCTGCAGCAGGTGCCCCTGGCAACACTGGTAAAGCGCTTTGGAAAGTACGGTCAGCGCCTATCCGAGCTAGCGCGCGGCGAGGATGAACGCCCCGTGCAACCGGCGCGGGTGCGCAAGTCAATCAGTGTTGAACGCACGTTTTCGGATGACATTACTGCCCCGGAAGATATGCAGCTGGCCGTTGCCGATATTGTGCGCGAACTGCAGCAACGCTTTGGCAAAATCGCTGATCGCTACATGCCGGTCAAGCGCGTTGTGAAGGTGAAATTTCGGGACTTCAAGCAAACCACGCTCGAAGAGATATTGCCGGACGATGGCAGCCATTGGGATGACATTAGCGCCTATCAGCGGCTATTGCAGGGCGCTTGGGCCAGGGGTGGTAGGCCGGTGCGTTTGCTGGGCGCAGGTCTAAGACTAAAGCCATTGGGCGATGAGAACGACGAACAGTTGACGCTGTTCGGTGAAGCCCAGATGGCAGAGTGATGCCACAGGCATGTGCGGTAATGCGCTGGGACTATCGTTTGAGAAGTATCGCCTGCGCGCCGATTGCCGCTGCCACCGCTGATTCCACCCTCAGCACGCGTGGGCCGAGTGATACCGCTTCGCAGCCCGCTGCCTGGCACAGCTCAACCTCATAAGGAATGAATCCGCCCTCGGGGCCAATCACCAGGACGCTGGGATTCTCGCTGGTGGGTGCATACACCGGGTAATCGCCCGGGTGTGCGACCACCGCCGATTTGCCCTCGCAAAGTGTTGGCAGCAAGTCCTCCGCAAACGGCTTGAAACGTTGGTGCAGGCTGACGCTGGGCAGCAAGGTATCGCTGGCTTGTTCCAGTCCTTGCAGCAAGTAGGTCTCCAACGAAGGTTGATTCAGCAGCGGCGTTTGCCAAAAGCTCTTTTCGACTTTGTAGCTGTTAATCAGGTGAATGTCGCTGACCCCATACTCGGCGCAGGCGCGCAGTATGCGGCGCAGCATTTTTGGTCGCGGCAGTGCCAGCACCAGTGTTGTCGGCAGTTTCGGCGGTGGCGGCTGTTGTACTGACACCGCCAGCTCGGCATAGTCCTGCGTGATGTGTTCAATGGTGCCGCTGCCGCATAGGCCACCGAGTTCGCCCACGCGAATCTGGTCACCTACCTTCACTCTGAGCGTCTTCATAAGATGGTCAAAACGACGGCCAGAGATTCGGATGCGATGTTCGCCGCAAACATCCTGCTCCGTGAAAATCAGAAGATTCACGCCTTACTCAACCCAGAGGTCATACTCATCGGCGGCGGTGACGACGCCCTCAACGAAGTCGCCCGCCTGCAGCCCGCTGGCGCCTGGCATGTGTACCAGGCCATCAATCTCGGGTGCATCTGCCATGGAGCGACCGATGGCGCCGTCTTCGCCGCAATCATCAACCAGTATTTCGATGGTCTTACCGACCTTGGCCTGCAGCTTGTGCGCACTGATGCGTTGCTGCACCGCCATAAACTGCTCCCAGCGTGCCTGCTTAACGTCCTCTGGGACGTGGTCCGGCAGTTCGTTCGCGGCCGCGCCTTTGACCGGTGAATACTGGAAGCATCCGACCCGGTCGAGTTGTGCCTCTTCGAGGAAGTCCAACAGCGTTTGGAACTCTGCCTCAGTCTCGCCGGGATAGCCCACGATGAAGGTGCTGCGCAAATTGATCTCCGGGCAGACATTGCGCCAGTGTGCAATGCGGTCCAGTGTCTTCTCTGCGGCAGCCGGACGTTTCATGCGCTTAAGCACGGAGGGACTGCCGTGCTGCAGGGGGATATCCAGGTAGGGCAAGATCTTGCCGTCGGCCATCAAAGGAATGACATCGTCTACATGGGGGTAGGGGTACACATAGTGTAGGCGAACCCACACGCCAAACTCTCCCAAAGCCTCGCACAGATCCAGCATACGTGTTTTTAATGGCCGGCCGTTCCAAAAGCCGGTGCGATAGCGGGTGTCCACGCCGTAGGCACTGGTATCCTGGGAAATCACCAATAACTCGCGAACGCCCGCGCGTACCAGGCCCTCAGCTTCCTGCATGACATCACCGATAGGGCGACTGACGAGATCGCCGCGCATCTGCGGAATGATGCAGAACTTGCATCGGTGATTGCAGCCCTCGGAGATCTTCAGGTAAGCATAGTGCCTGGGTGTTAATTTGATGCCTTGGGGTGGCACCAGGTCGGTAAAGGGGTCGTGGTTCTGGGCCGGAGGCACGTACTCGTGCACCGCACCCACAACTTCCTCATAGGCCGCAGGGCCCGTGACGCTCAACACTTTGGGATGCAGGGCTTTGATGTTCTCAGCATCATCGCCCTTGCCCATACAGCCAGTGACGATGACTTTGCCATTTTCTTTCAGGGCTTCGCCAATGGTATCCAGCGACTCCTGCTTGGCGCTGTCGATGAAGCCACAGGTGTTAACGACCACGATCTCGGCGTCTTCATAGCTGGGCACAATGTCGTACCCGTCCATCTTGAGCTGGGTAAGGATGCGCTCAGAATCTACCAGCGCTTTGGGGCAGCCCAGTGAAACGAAGCCGACTTTGTTTGAGGCCATGGCAGGACTCCGGGAGGCTTAGCGGCGCATTATAGCGCCGCTACGCGTTTTCGGCGCTACCGCGCGGTGCTAGGCTCTGTTTTCCGAAAAGGTGTTTGAGGCGCGTATGAGCATAGTTGTGAGTCACCAGGACCGTGTCACCATCGTGACCATTACTCGAGCGCAGGCGCGCAATGCCGTTGATGGTCCGACTGCGCAAGCCCTTGCCGACGCGTTCGAAGCCTTTGATCGTGACGAAAACTCCGCCGTCGCCATCCTGACGGGCGAACAGGGTCACTTCTGCGCCGGCGCTGATCTAAAGGCGGTCGCCGCGGGCGAGGGTGCCAATCCCATGGAGCGTGAGGGTATCGCACCCATGGGGCCCTCTCGCATGGTGCTTTCCAAGCCGGTGATAGCGGCTATCAGAGGGCACGCGGTGGCGGGTGGTCTGGAACTGGCATTGTGGTGTGACCTGCGTGTTGCCGAGGTCGATGCTGTGCTGGGCGTGTACTGCCGTCGTTGGGGGGTGCCACTGATTGATGGCGGCACGGTGCGACTGCCCCGCTTGATAGGCCACAGCCGCGCCATGGACCTTATTTTGACCGGGCGCCCCGTAGCCGCTGACGAGGCTCTGGCCATGGGGCTGGTGAATCGTGTTGTGGAAAAGGGCGAGGCCCTGGATGCGGCCCTGGCATTGGCGCAGCAGCTCTGTGAGTTTCCCCAGCGGTGTCTGCGCTCTGATCGCCTGTCTGCAATGGAGCAGTGGGGTGTGTCAGCAGATGCCGCGCTTCAGAACGAGTTTGAGCGTGGACTTTCAGTGGTGGCGTCTCGCGAGACGCAAACCGGAGCCGCGCGCTTTGCCGGCGGGTTGGGTCGCCACGGTGACTTTAGCGAGATCTAATTCGTTCGCCCTTAGTCCGCCGCAACTGCGGGACTAAATATGTGTTTGGCTGGGTGTGCTGTAGGTGCCCACGCGCAGCTCAGGTCTCAAGAGCGCTAGCAGCTCCAGGCAATCGTCTCGGTTAAGAAATTCCCCGACACGCACTTGCTCGCGATTGTCATGCAGGGCAATTGATGGGCCTTCCCAAGGATGGTTTTCCGGCGTGATGGCCAAGCTGGATTCGGCGCGGTCGAACTGCCACGTTTTTCGGGGTGCATAGAACCCTTTGTCGATACGCAGTGCTTTGTCACTGAGCGTAATCACGTGACGGTATTCCAGCTTCCAGTTCACGTAGTACAGCGACACGCCCAGCGCCGTAATCTCCAAGCCCGCGAATGGCAGAATGGGCCAGGCGCCGAAAAAAGCGAACACCGCTGCGATTCCCAGTGAGGGCACCGCCAGCGCCAACAGCACCAGCTGATTGTTACGCCAGGTGGAGGAGTGATTGGGTTTGAGCACAATCATCAACTTGCTGGACGAACGGCTTGTCGTAACCACGGTGACGGTCCTTTTCAATTGGGCTGATTCTAGCCAAACTGTGCGCCCTCGCACACATGCCAATCCATGACGCAGCAGAGAGCGCACTATGTATACGGATAACCTGGTTGCAGCGGATGCCATCCCTGCTGACGCGATCATCGTCGATTGTCGCTTTGCGCTGGGCGATAGCGCGGCTGGTCGAGAAGCTTATGAACTCGGGCACATTCCCGGCGCCTACTATCTGGACTTGAATAGCGATCTCTCGGGTCCCGTCCTGAAAGAGGGCGGGCGTCATCCCTTACCCGCTGCCACCGATTTCGCGCAGACGCTGTCGCGATGTGGGATCACGCCTGACAGTGTCGTAGTGGCCTACGACGACTCGCGTTTTGCGTACGCAGGCAGGCTGTGGTGGATGATGCGTGCTGCCGGATTTCGTCCACCGGCGCTGATCAACGGCGGCTACACAGCGTGGCTGGCAGCCGGAGGGCAACCCTCAACGGCGAGCCCGGTTGCAGTTGAGCCCTTGGAAACCAGTGTCCAAGGCTTCGCCGGCAACCTGAATCGGGCCGAGGTCATTACCGCGCAGTCGGAGGGCGCGGTCCTTGTCGATGCCCGTGAACCGCGAAGGTATGCCGGGCTGGAAGAGCCTATCGACCCGGTGGCCGGCCATATTCCCGGCGCGATGAATCAACCCTGGCTGGAAATAACAGATGAGGCCGGTTTTGTGCTTCAGCGCGAAGCACTGTCTCAGCGCCTGGCTCCCTTGCTTGAGCAGGAGAGGCTGATCGCCTACTGCGGGTCCGGTGTTACTGCCTGCGTCATTCTGTTCGCGTTGGCCCTTTTGGGGCGCGATGATGCTGGCCTCTACAGCGGAAGCTGGAGTGATTGGTGCAGTGCTCTTTGAGTAGAGAAGCACCGAGCAGGCACACCAATGAGTGATGAAAAAACCATGAACTCACAGCTCCCAGCTGTGCATGAACCCCTGAGTGACGCCGTAGCGGCTCTGTTGCCTGGCGCACAAGTGATACCGCAAGCGCTGCCGGGTATCGACGATCTACAGCTACTGCTGTTAAACCCGGATTATCCCCAGCACGAGTTGCCACCGGAGCAGGCTGCTCGGCTGATGGACGAGCCCTTGTACTGGACGTTCTGCTGGGCCTCCGGCTTGGTGCTGGCGCGATGGCTAATGGACAACCCGGATGCGGTAGCGGGAAAACGAGTGCTCGATTTTGGTGCCGGATCGGGCGTTGTGGCGATCGCAGCTGCGCGCTGTGGCGCCACCGAAGTGATTGCCTGCGATCTCGACCCGCTGGCGCTGAGGGCTTGCGCTGCAAACGCTGCACTGAACGATGTCGACCTGACGCTGGCCAGTGACTACGCAGCTGTTGAAGGCGATATCGATGTGATACTCGTCGCGGACGTGCTGTACGACCGCAGCAACCTGCCCTGGCTATCCCGTTTTGTAGGGCGAGCGAAAGACGTGGTGATGGCCGATTCCCGTCTGCCCGACTTCAAGCACCCCAACTACCGATTTATTTCCCAGCATGAGGCCAGTACCTGGCCCGATCTGGATGAGTCACAGGAGTTTCGTAAAGTGCGTTTGTACTGCTCCACCGCCACAAAGGAATCCAACTGATGTCGCAGCTATTTACCCTCACGATTACCCCGCGTTTCTATGAGACAGATGGCGTGGGGCATATCAACAACGTCTCCATCGCGGGCTGGTTCGAGACGGCGCGGATTCGCGCCATGGAATCGCTGGGTGCAGAAGGAGAATTGATGCATTGGGTGTTGGCGTCCATCAAGATCGATTTCCAGGGCGAGACATTTTACGGCGAGGAAGTGACTGCGACGGTGACCGCGATTACCCCGGGCAACAGTTCACTCACCGTGGACTGCCAGATGACTCAGCAAGGGCGTAATACGGCGTTCGGTCGGGCGGTGATGGTGCACTTGGATCGTGACGGCGGGGGCACTGCGCCCATGCCACAAGAAATGCGCGAGCGCTTATCGGGTTACGGCAAGGGCGCCGGCTGACCCGGTTGTAGCAAGCGGAAAAGCTGGTAGGAGGGGTCTTGCGTATCGGCCCTGCCGATGTGCGAGCCGGCAATCATGGGGTGCGTTAGATCAACGGTGGAGGGTTGATTGATCGTTGCCCAGTCGGCCAGTACAGCGCGGTAAGTAAACTTCCAATCGCCGTCGCGCTTCTCATACTTGTCGAGATAGCGACCACCGATGAGCAGATCCAGCGGGGCGGTATTGTCTTCTACCTGATGATAGGCCAGAACGTAGTGCTCGCCTTCGGCGTAGTCGCCATCCTGCACCACCGTAGACGTGGTGATGTTGTGGTGCAGTATGCGCATGGGCGCCTGAATGTCGGGCAGTTTGTCGATGAACGCCATTGCCGGGCCCGAGAAGAACCCGCCGTGGTCGTCGATGGCGTCTTCATGATAGAGCGAGCGCATTAGGGTTTGGTCGCGTCGATCTGCGGCCCGGCAGTACACATGCACCAGGTCCATGATGGCCTGACGATCCTGCAGGGCTTCCAGCGAGGGTGGCTTCACTGCCCCTTCCCGAGCGCGAGCTGATAGGCGCGAACGGCTTCGATAAGGCCCATCTGCAGTGCATCCACCGTGAGCGCATGCCCGATAGAAACTTCCAATAAGCCCGGTAGCGTCGCAAACAGCGGCAGGTTGTGCAGATTCAGGTCATGTCCCGCATTGATGCCCAGACCGCATTCGGTTGCTGCCTCAGCGGCGGCAACAAATTCGGCAAATACTGCCTCGTGGTTTTCCTGCGCCTCAAAAGCGCGGGCGTAGGACTCCGTATACAGCTCGATCCTGTCAGCACCCACCTGGGCGGCCAGACGTATTTGCTCGGGTACCGGGTCCATAAACAAGCTGGTGCGTATGCCCAGTGATTTGAGCTCTTCGAGCAGCGGAGCGACGCGATCGCCGTCGCGAGTCAGGTCAAAGCCGTGGTCCGAAGTCAGTTGGTCGTCGCCGTCAGGCACCAGCGTGCATTGCGCAGGGCGGATCTCGCGCACCAGATCCATGAATCCGGGGTAGTCGGACACGCCGGCTCTGTCACTGGCTCGGGGCCCGGTGAACGGATTGCCTTCAATGTTGAATTCAACCTTCAGCATATCGGCCAGGTCAAAGCAGTCCTGGGCGCGAATGTGACGCTGGTCCGGGCGGGGGTGAACGGTGATGCCATTTGCGCCGGCATCAATGCATTGCTGTGCATGCGCCGGCACATCGGGGTTGCGTGTGTCGCGGCTGTTCCGAATCAACGCGATCTTGTTCAGATTGACGCTCAGGGCAGTCATGGGTATCTCGGCGCTGTTATCTGTGGGTCAGGGCTGTCATTCGTGGCTCAGGGCTGTTAAAGCAGGCTCTTTCGCTCGATTGCCTGAATGATAATGGGATCAACGGGTACGTCGTTGTGCGAGCCTACGCGTGTCACCGGCGACGTGGCGATGAAATCCACAACATCCATGCCGGAGGTCACCTCACCAAACACGGTGTAGCCCTCTTGGCCGGGTGCCCAGTCCAGCTGGAGATTCGTGCGTTGGTTGATAAAAAACTGGCTGGTCGCAGAGTCTGGGTCTGCTGTGCGAGCCATTGCCAGGGTACCGCGCACATTGTGTACACGATTGCGAGACTCATTCTTAATGGGCTCGCCGGTAGGTTTCTGCGCCATCTCAGGCGTGAAGCCGCCGCCCTGAATCATAAAGTTTGGAATGACTCGGTGAAAAATAGTCCCGGCGTAATGCCCCTCGTCCACATACTTGAGAAAGTTCTCAACGGTAATGGGTGCCTTGTCCCGGTAGAGACGAACTGAGATATCACCCTGTGTGGTCTTGATGACCACTTGCGGGTTGGGCAGGGGTGTCTCCTCGGCCAGGCTAAAGGGGGCGAGCAGTAAGCCCAGACTCATTACGAAGGCGCGTAGCATAGTGTTCTCTCCGGTGAAGTGATGGGATCAGGCCCAGCCGTCATTGCGTTTGCGCTTGGGCCAAAGCCGGGGCACGACCAACGCGATAATGACGCCAAGCAGCACAGCCAGCGCACCGTCCATAAAGGCGTTGTTACGCAGTTTATCTTCAAGGCGCTGATTCTCGGATTCCAGCATGTCCACTGAGGCGCGAAGTGTTTCGCTGGTTTCCACCAGTCGACGGTTATCCGCGTCCAGCTGTACCGCTTTGCCCGAAATCTGTTTCAGCTGTGTCAGTTCCTCCGACACACTGCGCAGATCACTCTCAGTGCTGGTGGATTGATTCAACAGGTCGACCTTTTCAGAGTTCAGCGCATCCAACTGCGACTGTAGCGTCGCGTTCTCGTCAGCCAGCGTTTGCACGCGTTGTTGGGCGGAGTCCAGTGCAACCTGCGCAGGTGTATCTGTCATTAAGTACTGTGAACGTATCCAGCCAGAGGTGCCACGGTCGGTGGTTATTTCTGCCCAGTCACCGTCTTCGGATTGTTGGGTGACGGTTAAACGCGTGCCTGAGGGGATGCCGCGGTGCACGATGCGGTACTGGCTACCGGCGCCGCTGCGCAGTGGCACAAACTGTTGGTCAGAGACATAGCGAACATCCTGCGCCAGGGTGCTAGTCGCGGCAATCATCAGGGCGGTCAGGGTAGCGAAACGCAACAAAACTTTTTCCTCAAATAGTATCGATGGGCGCGTGGCCTAGAGTAGCACTGGCCAATCAGGGCAGCACCCGCTTGTAGGGCTTGACGCTCACGCGCTGAAATACGCCTGCGGCGACATAGGGGTCGCCATCGGCCCAGGCCTGTGCCTCCTCCTGGCTGTCGAACTCGGCGATGATCAGGCTACCGGTGAACCCCGCCTCGCCCGGGTCAGGTGTATCCAATGCAGGGTGTGGGCCCGCCACCAGCAGACGGCCTTGGTCTACCAGTGTCTGAATCCGTTCCAGGTGTGCGGGTCTGGCCGCTTGACGTAGCGGCAAGCTGTTGGGGACATCTTCGCAGATGATGGCATAGAGCATAGTTAGCTATCGCTTGGTTCAGGTTGATCCGGGCCGTCTTCGGTGAGATGGGGGCTCACAATAACAGCAGTGAGTATGGTCAACAGCAGGGTAAATCCGATGGCTGAATACAGCTTGTAGCTCACCCAGGTGGCCTCGCTGAAGCCGTAGGCAACAACCAGGTTCAGTGCGCCCACAATGGTGAAGTTGCTGACCCATAAGAGATTCAGCCGCGTCCATATTGCTTTGGGCAGCACGATCTGACTTCCGAGGGTGCGCTCCATCAAATTGCGGTCGCCGATAAACTGCGATGCACCGAACACCAGTGCGAGTACCCAGTTGAAAATGGTGGGCTTCCATTGAATGAACAGTTCGTTGCGAAACGCGAGGGTCAGGCCGCCAAAGCCGATCACCGCCATCGCCATCCAGAGACCGCGCTTCTCGATTTCCCGGGTCATTGCATAGTTGATGGCTAACTGTACCAGCGTTGCAGCCATTAGCACGGCCGTAGCGGTGAAGATCCCATCGATGGTGTGGCTCCACTGGCCCAGCGTCACGGTATCACCGTCCATCTGATAGACGATGAAGAACAGGGCAATGGGGACGAATTCCAGAAGTTGTCGCATGCTTAAAAGTGTCTACTCGCGCCGTGATACCCTAGCGCCTTAGGGTGGACCGCGGTGGTCTCACCCGATCAGAGGTGGCAATTCTAAAGACTGTGTTGATTGACTTCCACACTCATAGTACGGCGTCAGACGGGGCGCTGGATCCGCTGGTACTCCTGGAGCGGGCACAGGCGGCCGGTGTAACGGCGTTTGCCATCACGGATCACGACACCATTGCAGGGTATGAAAAGGCCATCAAGGCGTTTAGCGGGCCCATGCAGCTGCTGCCCGGTGTGGAGTTATCCTGCCAGTGGGCTTCTACAACCATTCATGTCGTGGGGCTGAATTTCGACCCTGAGCACCCGACCATCACCGCCGGATTGGCCCAGCTCGACAAGGCGCGTGCCGATCGCGGGCAAAAAATCGATGAGCGACTGGCCAAGCGAGGCATGCCCGGGGCGCTTGCGGGCGCTCTGGAGAAGGCCGGAACCAGCCAACTTGGCCGACCCCATTTCGCCGCGTGGATGGTGGAGCAGGGGCACGTAGCCGATATCAATGAGGCCTTCGACAAGTTTCTTGGGCAGGGCAAACCCGGCGATGTCAAAGCCTACTGGCCCGAACTGGCCACGGTCACCGGGTGGATTGTCGACAGCGGTGGTATCCCTGTGATGGCCCACCCCCTGAAGTATCGCTTCACTCGCATGAAGCTCAAACGCTTGCTGGAAGATTTTCAGCAAGCCGGCGGCAGAGCGCTGGAATTGCTCAGCGGTCGGGGAAGTCTCCCCGAGCAGCGAGCGCAGTTGGAGCGCCTGGCACGGGAGCTGGGTCTGGCTGTGTCAGGCGGCAGCGATTTCCATCGCGATGGCCCCTACGCGCCAAAACTGGGTGTAGAATTGCGCCACTTTGCGGATCTCACCCCAATTTGGGAGCTGCTGACACCGCCGCCGACCACCCGGAGCCCCGATTGAGCCAGTTCTTCCAAATCCACCCCGATAACCCCCAGGCGAGGTTGGTTCGACAGGCCGTGGATATCGTGCGTGGCGGCGGGATCATTGCCTATCCAACGGATTCTGCCTATGCGCTGGGGTGTCATATTGGCGACAAGAACGCACTGGACCGGATTCGACGGATTCGCAAACTTGACGACCGGCATAACTTCACCCTGGTGTGCCGCGATCTGTCGGAGATTGCCACTTACGCCAGGGTTGATAATCAGGTTTATCGATTGCTGAAGAGCTGTACGCCTGGCCCGTATACCTTCATTCTGCGCGCAACGTCCGAGGTACCCAGGCGCCTGATGCATGCCAAGCGCAAGACGGTGGGGCTGCGGGTCCCTGATAACGAAATTGCGCTGTCGCTGTTGCGTGATCTGGATGAGCCTCTGATGAGTGTCACCCTTGTCATGCCCGGTGATGACTACCCGCTGATCGACCCCTATGAGATACGCGAGGTGCTGGAGCATCATGTGGATCTCGTTATCGACGGCGGCTATTGCGGCATGGAGGCCACTACCGTGGTGGATTTGGCCGATGAGGTTCCGTTGATTCTGCGCGCGGGCAAAGGCGATTTGGCGCCCTTTGAAGCCTGAGGCTAGCCTTACACGGGCCGAACAAAGCACGGTATACTGCCGCGAAGACAGAGACGATGAAGCCCCCAGTGAGCGACCCCAGTACCCAAACCAACCCTGACGCTGCCCCCGCCCTGATGGGCCCTGTGCAGCCACAGCAGGGTGAGATGCCCTTTGCAGTCGTGATGGGGCAGGCAGTGACCGAACTGCCGAAGGATCTGTACATTCCGCCACAGGCGCTGGAGGTGTTCCTAGAGGCCTTCGAGGGCCCGTTGGACCTGCTGTTGTACCTGATTAGGCGGCAGAACCTCGATATCCTCGAGATCGATGTATCCGGCATCACCGAGCAATACATGCAGTACGTGGAACTCATGGACGCCATGCGCTTTGAGCTGGCGGCGGAGTACTTGCTGATGGCTGCCATGCTGGCCGAGATCAAGTCGCGCATGTTGCTGCCGCGCTCCACTGACATTGAGGAAGACGAGGAAGACCCGCGTGCGCAATTGATTCGTCGTCTCCAGGAATACGAGCGCTTTAAGAAGGCGGCGGAGGACATCGAAGAGATGCCGCGCATGGAGCGCGATACCTGGGTGGCCAGCGCCAACCCTCCCGAGCTGAATCGAGAGCGCGCGGAGCCTGATGTTGATATGCGCGAACTGCTGCTGGCGCTGGGAGAGGTGCTGCGGCGAGCGGATATGTACGAGAGTCACCATGTGCAGCGTGAGGCGCTGTCTACTCGCGAGCGTATGTCGCAGGTGTTGGAAACACTCTCGGGACAGCAGTTTGTGCCTTTCGTGTCGCTGTTCACCGCCAGCGAGGGCCGTCTTGGTGTGGTCGTCACCTTCCTCGCCGTTATGGAACTGATCAAGGAATCACTGGTGGAAATTGTTCAAACCGATTCATTTGGCCCCATTCATGTGAAGGCGAGGTCTGAATAGGGCATGGCTGAAACTGGACTGGTACAGATTCTCGAAGGCGCATTGCTGGCGGCGGGTAAGCCCATGTCGGTGGCACAGATGGCCGACCTTTTCGAAGAGCATGAGCGCCCTGAGAACGCACAGATTCGTGAAGCTCTGGGCGAAGTCTCCCAACGCTGCGATGATCGTGGTTTCGAGCTGCAGGAAGTGGCCAGCGGTTTTCGCTTCCAGGTGAGACAGAACCTCAGCCCTTGGGTGGGTCGCTTGTGGCAGGAACGGCCCCAGAAATACTCCCGCGCCTTGTTAGAGACGCTGTCCCTGATTGCGTACCGGCAACCCATCACCCGCGGCGAGATTGAAGAAATTCGCGGTGTGGCTGTGAGCTCAAACATTATCAAAACCCTGCATGAGCGGGAGTGGATTCGTGTGGTGGGCCATCGCGATGTACCGGGAAGACCTGCGATGTACGCCACTACTCGCCAGTTTCTGGACTACTTCAACCTGAAAAGCCTTGATCAGTTGCCCGCCCTGGCCGACATCCGAGACCTTGAGACGCTGAACGCTGAGCTTGGGTTCAGCGAGCCGTTGCCGGAAGAACTGCGAGAGCAGGCAGCAGCAGAGCAAGGCGAGGGCGCAGCGGCTGGCCCTGCTGCTGAAGATAGCGCAGCAGCAGAAGCGGTCAGCGACCACGATGCTGAGGAGCCAGAGTTTGCCGCGCCTGGTGACAATGAGTCGGCAGAGACTGATCAGGAAACACAGACTCCGGATTTGGCCGTTGTGGGTGGTACCGAGCATGTGCCGGTCAATGAGGATGGCGATGCCGAACCGTCGGAAGCGGACCCCGCTGCTACCCCTCTATCGGACGCTGAGTCCGAGCCGCGTCACTGAGCCGAACGACTCATGTCTAATGAACGTCCCTGGGCGAAGTCGCCCGACGCTGACACCCCTGACGCTGCTTCAGATAATCGAAAGTCGGATAAAAACGGCGATAACGAGAAACTGCAAAAGGTACTGGCTCGCACCGGAATAGGCTCGCGTCGTGAGATGGAGCGCTGGATCGAAAGCGGCCGCGTTGCAGTCGATGGCAAAGTCGCCAAGCTGGGTGACAGGGTCGATAAGAAAGCGCGCATCAGCATCGATGGCAGACCCCTTAACGCGGCGCCCGCCGGTGAAACGCGCTGCATCCTTTATCACAAGCCCACCGGCGAAGTATGTTCTCGTAAAGATCCCCAGGGCCGTCGCACGGTATTCGAGCGACTGCCAAAATTGAAATCCGGCCGCTGGATCTCGATCGGTCGCCTTGACTTCAATACGTCTGGCCTGCTGCTGTTCACCACGGATGGCGAGCTCGCCAATGCCTTGATGCACCCTTCATCCAACATCGAGCGCGAGTACATGGTGCGGGTGATGGGCGATGTGGATGAAGATAGCTTGCAGCGCATGATAGATGGCGTGATGCTCGACGATGGCATGGCGCGGTTCACCGATATTGTGACGGGCGAGGGTGACGGCATTAACCGGTGGTACTACGTGGTGATCATGGAGGGGCGCAACCGCGAAGTGCGCCGCTTGTGGGAGTCACAGGGGTTCACCGTGTCGCGACTGAAACGTGTTCGCTACGGTGAGGTTTTCATTCCGTCCAAGGTCAAGCAAGGCCAATGGATTGAGCTGGAGCCCAAGGAAGTCAAAAGCCTGTATCGCATGGCCGAGCTGCCGATTAAGACCGTCAAACGTAACACCGCCAAGGAGCGGGAAGTGATGGAGCGACAATTGGCAAAGCGCGGTAAAAAAGAACGTCGCTCACCTGCCAGCGGCGGTCGCGGTAAGAGCAGCGGTCGTAAAAGCGGCCGCTAACTACTGGGCGTTAATGGCCTGCCCGGTAACACCCACACTCGCATCACTCATCAAATAGACATAGGCCGGCATAATCTGGGCCGGTGACGGGTTATCCGTCGGCGTTTCACCGGGATAGGCCGAGCGGCGCATTGCCGTATTGGTGGCGCCGGGATTCAGGCTGTTGACGCGAATCTGGCTCGTATTCTCCAGCTCATCGGCCAGCACCTGCATCATTCCCTCGGTGGCAAACTTTGAGGCCGCGTAAGCGCCCCAGTATGCGCGGCCATTGCGTCCTACGCCGGAACTCGTAAACACCACTGAGGCAGCCGGAGCCGCAGACAGCAATGGCAGCAGGCAGCGGGTCAGCAGGAACTGTGCGTTGACATTGACCTGCATGACATCGCACCAGGGCTGGTAACCCGCAGAGGCGAAGGGGCGGCGCTCGCCGAGGATGCTGGCGTTGTGCAGCAAACCGTCCAAGCGCCCAAAATTGTCGACCAACGTTGCCGCCAGTGTTTGCGCCTGGGGCTCGTCAAAGGTGGCGAGATCCACCGGCAGGATCGCAGGCTGGGCGCCGCCAGCGGCTTCGATTTCGTCGTAAACCTTGTCCAGTTTGCTCTCAGTACGTCCCAGCAACAATACAGTCGCTCCGCACGCCGCATAGGTGAGCGCTGCGCTGCGCCCGATGCCGTCGCCGGCCCCTGTAACCAGGATGGTTTTACCAGCGAGTGAGTCTGGCGCAATCTGAAAGTCTTTTGCGGTTGTCATGATCGAGGGCCCTTTCAGGCGGGAAAAATTGTGGTTATGAGGTCTCGGCTATCCGTGACGATGGCATCGGCGCCCCATCGCGCTGCGTCGTCGTCGGGCTCAATGTAGCCATAGGCGGCGGCGATGGTGGCCATGCCTGCGCCGCGCCCGGCCTCGATGTCGCGCAGATGGTCACCTACATAGATCGCCTCGCTGGGCGCACAGCCAAGATGGCGACAGTTGAGGTACAGTGACTCCGGGTGGGGCTTGCGGTCGACCACGTCATCCGGGCAAACCAGACTGCCCGCTGGCGGTTGAAAGTCGAGTGCCTCAATTAGCGGTGCTGCGTATGCACGTGGTTTGTTGGTGGCAATACCCCAGCTGATGTTTTTCTCGGCCAGCGCCTGTAAAAGCTCTGGTATACCGGGGTAAGGCGTAGCGGCGGTGCCCAGCACCTCGCCGTACAACGCCAGCAGGCGCAACCGCTTTTCCTCGAAGCCGGCGTCGTATTCAGTGAGCCCAAGCGCCAGCGAAACAAGTGCTCGGGCGCCATTGGATACCGACTGGCGTATTCTCGCTGCCGGCATGGGCGCCAGCCCTTCCTCGGCGCGCAGTGCCTGAACGACAACGACAAATTCTTCCGCCGTGTCCACCAGTGTGCCGTCGAGGTCGAACAGGACGGCGCTTATCGGCAAGGTGCGAGCATGCAGCGCTGTGCTCATGCGGGCTTGCTCGCTCGAACCATGTAGTTGACGGATACATCCCGCTCATCCAGTCGATAATTGCGTGTGATCGGGTTGTAAAGCAGCCCCGTCATGCCCTCCAATACCAGGCCTGCCTCACGCAACCAAAGCGCCATTTCTGAGGGGCGTATGAACTTGGTGTACTCGTGCGTGCCCGCCGGCAAAAGTTTGAGTATGTGTTCCGCGCCTACGATGGCAAATACAAAGGCCTTGGGGTTGCGATTGATGGTCGAAAAGTACAGCGTAGCGCCTGACTTAGCCATGTCTGCGCAGGCTTGTATCACCGCTGCGGGGTCGGGCACGTGCTCCAGCATTTCGAGGCAGCAGACGATGTCGAAGTGATCCGGGTGTTGGGCCGCCATGTCTTCGGCTGTGCTTTGGTGGTAGTCCACATCGACACCCGATTCCAGCTGGTGCAGGCGCGCAACCGACAGTGGCGCTTCCCCCATGTCGATACCGGTCACTGACGCCCCGCGATGGGCCATGGACTCCGCGAGGATGCCCCCACCACAGCCGACGTCGATGAGTGTCTTGCCGGACACAGGCGAGTGCTGGTCTATCCAGTTTGCGCGCAGCGGATTGATCGCATGCAGGGGTTTGAACTCGCCGTGTTTGTCCCACCAGCGCGAAGCCAGTGCCTCAAACTTCGCGATTTCCGCGGGGTCTACGTTTTGGGTGGCCGTCACGGCGTATCTCCTTGGCTCTGAATGCGTTGCTGCCAAGTGGCAACACGAGATTGCACGGAATCCCAGGGAATGGTTTGCAGCTGACGTGACAGCATCAGCGGCTTACCGCTCACCCAGCTATGGGTGACCTGGCTGCCGTTACAGCTGTAAACCAGCTGCGATGCGAGATGATAGAGCGGTTGGGTTTCCGGCCCGCTCATGTCCACTGCGATCATGTCGGCCTGTTTGCCGAGCTCTAAGCTGCCAGTGACGGACTCCATTCCCAGTGCGGTGGCACCGCCCAGCGTTGCCATGTGTAGTACGTCATCCGCAGACAGCGCAGTGGCGTCTCCGGTGCTGACTTTGGCCAGCAGCGCGGCGGCTTGCATCTCGCCGAAAAGGTTAAGGTCGTTGTTGCTGGCTGCGCCATCAGTCCCCAATGCGACATTCACGCCGGCGGATGCGAGCGCAGTGATTGGCGCAATGCCCGAGGCCAGTTTCATGTTCGACTGGGGGCAGTGGATGACCTGAGCGCCGCTCAGCGCCAGGAGCTTGATGTCGTCATCCGTGAGGTCAGTCATATGCACACACTGGGTCCGGGGGCCCAACAAGCCCAACCGGTTCAGGGTGACCAGAGGTCGCTCGCCAGTCTGCTCAATCGCTTGCAACACCTCGCCCCGGGTTTCGTGCAGGTGGATATGAACGGGCACATCCAGCTCTGCAGCCAAGGTAGACACTTTGGCCAGATTCGCTTCGGAGAGCGTATAGGGCGAGTGCGGCCCAAACACCAGATGTACCCGGTCGTTGTGCTTGTAGTCGTCCCGCAGTGCAAGGCCTTTGCTGATGTATTCGTCGGCGTCGCGGCCCCAGGCGGATGGGAAGTCCAGAATAGGAAAGCTCAGTTGGCAGCGCATTCCTGCGCGATTGGCAGCGGCAGCTACCGCATCCGGGAAGAAATACATGTCACCGAAGGTGGTCGTGCCGCTGCGTACCATCTCTGCCATGGCAAGCGTTGCGCCATCGCTGACAAACTGTTCACTGACATGGGCCGCCTCTGCTGGCCAGATGTGGTCGTGCAGCCAGGGCATCAGTGGTAGGTCGTCCGCGAAGCCGCGCAGCAGGCTCATGGCAGCGTGCCCGTGGCAGTTCACCAGCCCTGGCATCAGGGCGTGGTGGGGAAGATCCAGGGTCTCGCCGGCGGCAATGTCCTGCGCCTGCTCTCTCGGGAGAATGGCGCTGATAGCACCACCCGTTACCGCCACGCTGTGCCCCACCAGTGCCTGGCGTGATGGCGCGATCGGCAGGACCCAGCCCGCATGGATCAACAGGTCAGCGTGCATCGGGTTGTTGCTCATGGCAGGCGGCAGTCTCGTTAGTCTGTGATCGGTCAAAAAATGGCCAGTTCGGCACCCCGTTTCCCGCTTTTGGCAGTGTCGGAGGGGCAGCGGTCGGGAGTATAACCGCAATCGCGCGCCAACCGCCCGTCGCTGCCTTTTCAAGCGGGTTCAAAGGGTCAAAAACATAGCCGAACAGGGCTGTCTCCCGTATAATTTACGGTTTGGGTTTGGTGCCAAAAAAAGCTGTCTCAGCAGCTGCGCCGGACCAGTCAGTACAGGGGCTTAGAGACTGTCGATCGCGGCCCCGATCGGGAGCAAAGGACGTCATTCCTAATGGGTGAAATCGCCAAAGAAATCCTGCCCGTCAATATCGAAGACGAGCTGAAACAGTCATATCTTGACTACGCCATGAGCGTGATTGTTGGGCGCGCCTTGCCCGATGTGCGTGACGGACTCAAGCCGGTGCACCGGCGCGTACTGTTCGCAATGAATGAGCTCAATAACGATTGGAACAAGGCCTATAAAAAATCGGCACGCGTTGTGGGTGACGTCATTGGTAAGTATCACCCACACGGTGACTCTGCGGTGTACGACACCATCGTCCGGATGGCGCAGCCCTTCTCGATGCGCTACATGCTGGTGGATGGCCAGGGTAACTTTGGCTCTATCGATGGCGATTCCGCTGCTGCCATGCGTTACACCGAAATTCGCATGCAGAAAATCTCGCATGCCATGCTGGCGGATCTCGACAAGGAAACTGTGGACTTCGTCGACAACTACGACGGCACCGAACAAATTCCTGCAGTACTGCCCACTCGAGTGCCCAATCTACTGGTGAATGGTTCCTCGGGTATTGCAGTGGGCATGGCCACCAACATTCCGCCGCACAACCTCACCGAAGTGGTCAGCGGCTGCCTGGCGTTGATGGATAATCCCGAGATTACTGTCGATGAGCTGATGGAGCACATTCCGGGCCCCGACTTCCCCACGGGCGCGATCATCAACGGCCGCGCGGGCATTATCCAGGCCTATCGCACGGGTAAGGGCCGGATCTATGTGCGCGCTCGCGCCGAGGTGATTAAGGATGAGCAGAAGGGTAAAGAAACCATCATCATCCATGAAATCCCCTACCAGCTAAACAAGGCGCGCCTGATTGAGAAGATCGCCGAGCTGGTGAAAGACAAAAAGATCGAAGGTATTACTGAACTGCGGGACGAGTCCGATAAGGACGGTCTGCGCATTGTGATTGAATTGCGCCGCGGTGAGATCGGCGATGTAGTGCTGAACAACCTCTACGCCCAAACCCAGTTGCAGTCGGTGTTTGGTATCAACATGGTGGCGCTGGTTGACGGTCAGCCCAAGATCCTCAATCTGCGCGAGATTATCGAGGCCTTTATCCGGCACCGCCGGGAGGTGGTCACCCGCCGCACGGTCTATCTGCTGCGCAAGGCGCGCGAGCGCGGTCACATTCTCGAAGGACTGGCTGTTGCGCTGGCGAATATTGACCCGGTTATTGAGTTGATCAAGGCCTCCCCGTCGTCGGCTGAGGCGCGGGAAAGGCTGATTGCCAAACCCTGGGAGCCCGGGGAGGTCATTTCGATGTTGGAGCGTGCCGGCGAAGACGCCTGCAGGCCCGAAGACCTGGACGCGGCATTTGGCTTACGCGACGGGTTCTATCACCTGTCCCCGGCGCAGGCGCAGGCAATTCTGGACCTAAGGCTGCATCGCCTCACCGGACTTGAGCACGAGAAGCTGTTGAACGAGTACCAGGAGAAGCTGAGAGAGATCGCCGACTATCTGGAAATTCTCAGCGATCCCGACCGCCTGAAGATGGTTATTCGTGAAGAGCTGGAAGAAATCGTCACCGAGTATGGCGATGAGCGGATCACCGAGATCACTTCTTCGCAGCACGATCTCACGGTAGAAGACCTGATCACTGAAGAAGACCGCGTGGTCACCATTTCCCACGGTGGGTACGCCAAGACCCAGCCACTGTCGGATTATCAGGCCCAGAAGCGCGGAGGGATGGGTAAGTCCGCGACGGCAGTGAAGGACGAAGACTTTGTCGAACACCTGCTGATTGCCAGCACCCACGCCACGATCTTGTGCTTCTCTAACTTTGGTAAAGTGTACTGGCTGAAGGTTTACCAGATACCGCTGGCGGGGCGTAACTCACGCGGCCGCCCCATGGTTAACTTGCTCCCACTGGAAGACGATGAACGCGTGACCTCGATTCTGCCCGTGGAAAACTACGAGGAAGGCCACTACATCTTTATGGCAACCGCCAACGGCACGGTGAAGAAAACAGAGCTGACCGCCTTCGCACGGCAGCGCAGCGTCGGCTTGCGTGCCCTTGAGCTTGAGCCGGAGGATGTGTTGCTGGGTACTGCCATTACCACGGGAGACTGCGACGTCATGTTGTTCTCCAGCGAAGGCAAGGCGGTTCGATTCAATGAATCGGCAGTGCGCGCCATGGGCAGAACCGCCCGTGGTGTGCGTGGTATCAACCTGGGCGATGGGCATTCGTTGATCTCGCTGATCATCCCGGAAGAGGGCGGACGAGTGCTCACCGTGAGTGAAAATGGCTACGGTAAGCGGACGGAAGTCTCCGAGTTCCCGACCAAGGGGCGCGGCGGCAAGGGTGTCATTGCCATGCAGGCGAGTGAGCGCAACGGTCGACTCGTGGGCGCCACGCAGGTATTCACAGGCGATCAACTCATGTTGATCTCTAATCAGGGAACCCTGGTACGCACCCGGGCCGACGAAGTATCGGTACTCGGCAGGAACACGCAGGGTGTGCGTGTGATCCGTACCAAGGATGGTGAGTCCCTGGTAAGCCTTGAGCGGATCGAGGAGCCGGATGACGATGATCTGGCGACTGATACGGTGGAGCATGGCGATGCGAGCGATGCCACGGAGCAAGGCGATACCGACACCGCCGAGGAATAAGCCGGTGGTGGGAATGCGCGAGGGCGACCACCGTCGGTAGCCCTTTATGGGGACGTCTAGACTAAGACCCCTCGCGCGTGTCCGAGATGATTCAGTCTAAACAGATTTCTCACCCCTGACTGCCTGTAAGGCTGCTGCGCACCGGATGCGCATGCATCGTAAAAGATTCACAGTTTTGTTAATGGGAATAGCGGTTATGACCCGAAAGTACAATTTTTGCGCCGGCCCTGCGGCCTTGCCTGAACCTGTGCTTGCACAGGCACGCGATGAGATGCTCGACTGGCATGCAAGTGGCCTTTCCATCATGGAAATGAGTCACCGCAGTGCCGAGATTGTGGCTATAGCCGAAGGTGCTGAAGCCTCTCTCCGTCGTTTGCTCTCAATCTCAGATGACTACGCCGTATTGTTTGTGCAAGGGGGTGCCAGTTCCCAATTCGCCGCTGCGCCACTGAATCTTGCGGCAGGTAATGCACGCGTCGATTACGTAAACACAGGGCAGTGGTCGAAGAAGGCGATAGCCGAGGCTAAACGGTTCGCCGATGTAAACGTGGTTGCCACTGCTGGAGACACTAACTTTTCGACGATTCCTGCCTTCGACAGCTGGCAATTGAGTGATAGCCCGGCTTATCTGCATTACACGCCGAACGAGACCATTGGCGGTGTGGAGTTTTTCTGGACGCCCGAGGTGAACGCACCGCTGGTGGCCGATATGTCTTCCACGATTCTCTCGCGCCCCGTCGATGTCGACCGTTTCGGTGTGATCTATGCCGGTGCGCAAAAGAATATTGGCCCTGCGGGTCTCACGCTTGTGATTGTGCGCCGCGATCTGCTGGGCAAGGCGTCTGATGGCTGCCCGGCGATGATGGACTGGAAAGTCGCCGCTGATAATGACTCCATGTACAACACACCGCCGACTTACGGCATCTACCTGGCTGGCTTGGTGTTTGCCTGGCTGGAAGAGCAGGGCGGCCTCGCGGCAATGGAGTCCTTCAACCGTGCCAAGGCAGAAAAGCTGTACGGCGCTATTGATGGCAGTGATTTTTACGCAAACCCGGTAGAGGTTCAGAGCCGTTCCCTGATGAACGTACCTTTCACGCTGGCTGACAGTGCCTTGGACAAAACATTCCTGGCTGAGTCTGAAGAGGCGGGTCTGTTGAACCTAAAGGGGCACCGCTCCGTCGGTGGAATGCGCGCCAGCATCTACAACGCAGTGGGTGAAGAGGCGGTGGACGCATTGCTCGCGTTCATGCAGGATTTCGAGCAACGTCACGGATAGAGACACCGCATGGCTGATGATCGCGACCTGGACCAGGTCAGGGCAGACATCGACGCAATTGACCGCGAAATACAATCGCTGCTGAACCGCCGCGCGGGCTGCGCCCAGCGTGTGGCGGATATCAAGCTGGCCGAGGTACAGGCCGCCAGAGAGCAGGGTGATGGCGATGCGGAGGTGGTGTATTACCGCCCCGAACGCGAGGCGCAGGTGCTGCGCGGCATAATGAATCGCAATGAGGGTCCTCTGGCAGATGGCACCGTGGCTCACATTTTCCGTGAGGTCATGTCTGCCTGCCTGGCGCTGGAGCGCCCGTTGCAAGTCGCTTATCTGGGCCCTGAGGGTACGTTTACGCAAGCGGCAGCCATCAAACATTTCGGCCATGCGGCTGTCTGCGTCCCGCACAACACGATCGATACTGTGTTTGCCCAGGTGGAATCCGGCGAATGTAATTACGGTGTGGTACCCGTTGAAAACTCCACTGAAGGGATGGTCAGCCACACGCTGGACAACTTCATGGACTCGCCGCTGAAGATTTCTGGCGAAGTGGAGATGCGTATTTCCCACCACCTGCTGGTGGCCCCCGGCACTGACGAGGCACAGGTCACCCGTATTTGTGCGCACCAGCAAGCGCTGGCCCAGTGTCGCAATTGGCTTGATCGCCATTGGCCGAATGTTGAGCGCGATGCTGTGTCTTCCAATGGCGAAGCCGCGAGAATAGCCGCAGCTGAACCCGGAGTGGCCGCTGTTGCGGGCGATATGGCGGCCGAGCAGTACCAACTGGAGAAGCTGGCAGAGCATATTGAAGACTACGCGGATAACACCACGCGCTTCCTGATCGTGGGCCGTGAAGAAGTGCCGCCCAGTGGCAACGACAAGACATCAATCATCGTATCCAGTAGAAACAAGCCGGGTGCCTTGTTTGCCTTGCTGGATCCCTTCCGCCGCTCAGGGGTGAGTCTGACGCGTATTGATACGCGCCCATCTCGCACCGAGAAATGGGCCTATGTGTTCTTTATTGAATTTGAGGGCCACATGGGTGACGACCGGGTGTCTACCATCCTGAACGAGCTCGAGGAGCAGTCCATTCTGCTCAAGCCCCTTGGGTCGTATCCCCAGGCCGTCATGTAGTTGAGGTTGAACGGTGGCATACAAGACAGAAACGGTGGCAATACTCGGCTTAGGGCTCATTGGAGGGTCCCTGGCCCGCGCCCTGCGAGAGAACCGCTTTAGCCAACGGTTTATTGGCTATGGTCGACGCTTGCCTTCCCTGGAGCAGGGCGTTGCTCTGGGGGTGATTGACGAATACACCCAGGACCTTGGCGAGGCAGTATCGGCGGCGGATATTATCGTGATCGCTGCGCCGACACTGGTCGCCGCAGACCTGCTTGATGAAATACTGGCGCTGACCGATGGTCATGCGCATGCCCCGCTTGTTACAGACGTTGCCAGTGTGAAGGGTAACCTACATGCACGAGCCCAGCGCGACGATGGCACACTGCCCCCCAATGTGGTGTTGGGCCATCCTATTGCGGGGTCTGAGCGCTCCGGCGTTGCGGCCTCCGATGCCCGCTTGTTCGTGAATCACCGGGTGATATTAACGCCGGATGTGGGCAATGACCCCGCGGCGGTGGATACGATAGCCGCCATGTGGACAGCCACCGGCGCTGATGTGGTGCAGATGTCAGTGAAAGATCACGACACAGTATTGGCGGCGACCAGCCATTTGCCCCATGCCTTGGCTTATGCATTGGTTGATGCGCTGGCCCAATCAGATGCGAGCGATGACATCTTTCGATTTGCGGCAGGCGGCTTTCGCGATTTCACCCGCATTGCATCCAGCGACCCCGTTATGTGGCGCGATATCGCCATTGCCAACCGCGATGCGCTGTTATCGGCCATCGACACGTTCGGTGAGCATCTGGCCATCTTGAGAGAGCAGGTGGCTGCCAGCGACGCCGATGGTATGGAAGCAACTTTCACCCGCGCGAAAACCGCGCGGGATGAGTTTGCTGCTATTTTGGCGCAGCGCCAGCGCGGTCACTAGCGCCGTCCAATAGCCGGCACAATCCTTTATAGGTAAGAACAGACTATGGAATTCAATCTTCTGCCGGGCGGCACACTCACCGGCGAAGCCCGTGTCCCCGGAGACAAGTCCATCTCTCACCGCTCCATCATGCTGGGAGCGCTGGCTGACGGCACCACCAACATCAGTGGCTTCCTCGAAGGGGAGGATGCCCTTGCCACGGTTGCTGCCTTCAGGGCCATGGGCGTGTCCATTGAGGGGCCCGATGACGGTCGAGTCATTGTTCATGGTGTGGGCGTGGATGGGCTTAAAGCCCCACAACAGCCAATGGACATGGGCAATTCCGGTACCAGCATTCGGCTGCTCAGTGGGCTACTGGCGGGTCAAGCATTCTCAACGTCGCTGACGGGCGATGCCTCCTTGCAGGGCCGGCCTATGGGGCGTGTGATTGATCCACTCAAACTGATGGGTGCTGCCATAGAAGGCACCAATGACGGTAAACCGCCGCTCCACATTACTGGCGCGCAGGCGCTTCGCGGTATTCACTACGATCTGCCCATGGCCAGTGCTCAGGTCAAATCCTGCGTACTGTTGGCGGGGCTGTATGCCCAAGGCAGGACCTCCGTTACTGAGCCAGCACCCACCCGAGATCACACGGAACGTATGCTGCGAGGCTTCGGTTACAAAGTGGATAGGGACAACGGTGTTATCGGACTGCGAGGCGGCGACAGGCTAACGGCCTGTGACATCGAGGTGCCCGCGGACATCTCGTCAGCTGCGTTTTTCCTAGTGGCTGCCAGCATCGCGCCGGGCTCCGACGTATTGCTCACTCACGTGGGTATCAACCCTACCCGCATTGGAGTGTTGAACATTCTCAGCCTGATGGGCGCAGACATCACATTGCGCAATGAGCGCGAGGTGGGCGGCGAGCCCGTCGCTGACATTCGGGTGAAGTATGCGCCGCTGCGTGGCATTGAGATTCCTGAAGACCAGGTGCCCCTGGCGATCGACGAGTTTCCGGCGCTGTTTATTGCCGCGGCCTGCGCCGAGGGCACAACCGTCCTGCGCGGTGCTGAAGAGTTGCGCGTCAAAGAAAGCGACCGCATTGCCAGTATGGCCGAAGGATTGACGAC
Organism: Parahalioglobus pacificus; assembly: GCF_014652275.1. Classification (GTDB taxonomy): domain Bacteria; phylum Pseudomonadota; class Gammaproteobacteria; order Pseudomonadales; family Halieaceae; genus Parahalioglobus; species Parahalioglobus pacificus. The sequence continues at coordinate 361,204 of NZ_BMYM01000001.1, forward strand.
ACTCGGTGTACGCAATGAAGTGTTGGACGATGGCATCGTCATTCAAGGGGGAACCATGGGCGGCGGCGTGATTCGCACTTTCCACGACCACCGGATCGCCATGGCCTTCAGTATCGCCGCGCTGCGTGCAGAGCAGGAAATCCGCGTGTTGGATTGCGATCACGTGGCCACCTCATTCCCTGGCTTCGACGCGCTGGCGCGCGGTCTGGGTTTGCAGATTTCCGCTCTGGCGGACTGAGGCGGTGACAGAGATTCCCGTCATCACGGTCGACGGCCCCAGCGGCGCGGGCAAAGGCACGATTAGCCATATGTTGGCCGATAACTTGGGCTGGCATTTCCTCGACAGTGGCGCCCTGTATCGCGTCACGGGTCAAGCCTGCCTGATTGAGGGTGTGTCCTGGGACGATGCGCCGGCGGTCGCCGAGATTGCTCGCCACCTTGCGGTGAGTTTTACCCGCGCCGACAGCGGCGAGGTGTTGGTTGCCTATAAAGGGCAGGATGTCAGCCGCGCGATTCGCACAGAAGAGGGGGGCAGGGGCGCTTCAACAGTCGCCGCTATACCCGCAGTTCGCGACGCTTTGTTAGCCCGCCAGCAGGACTTTCGCCAGGCACCCGGTCTGGTGGCCGATGGCCGCGATATGGGCACGGTGGTTTTCCCCGATGCGCCGCTCAAGTTCTACCTCACAGCCAGTGCTGAGGAGCGAGCCCAAAGGCGCTATAAGCAGTTGATTGCAAAGGGGGAAGGTGTTAGTCTCGCGCGCCTTCTCGAGGACATCGAGGAACGCGATGCGCGTGATTCACAGCGCAGCGTGTCTCCGCTGCTCCCCGCAGAGGATGCCATTATCGTCGACAGCACCGCCACCCCTATTGGGGATGTGTTCGCACAGGTGATGCTGAAGGTAAGTGAAAAGGGTCTTCAACAGGCCTGATCTTCCCGCAAATTCGTCGAAATGGCCACTAACAGGTCGGTTTCGTCGTGTCTTATCCAGCATCAGCGACGCCACTGGCCAGGATTAACTGACCCGGCCGTGCTGGACGCCCCGGTGATGTAGGCAATGTTTGCCGCAGTTACTGACAGGTAATGTGTAATGAGCGAATCTTTCGCTGAACTTTTTGAAGAAAGTCTGAAAACCGTCGATATGGAGCCCGGTGCAATCGTCACTGGTGTGGTTATCGACATCGATAACGAGTGGGTGACCGTCCACGCAGGCCTCAAGTCTGAAGGCGTCATTCCTCGTGCCCAGTTCAACGATGCAGCGGGTGAATGCACCCTCAACATCGGTGACGAAGTACAGGTCGCCCTGGAAACCGTGGAAGACGGTTTCGGCGAGACCAAGCTGTCCCGTGAAAAAGCCAAGCGCGCTGAGGCGTGGAAAGAGCTGGAAGCTGCCCACGCAGCCGACGAAGTGGTTCACGGCATCATCAATGGCAAGGTCAAAGGTGGTTTCACAGTCGACATTCAGGGCATCCGCGCGTTCCTGCCGGGTTCACTGGTCGATGTTCGCCCTGTGCGCGAGACCACTCACCTGGAAGGCAAGGATCTAGAATTCAAGGTCATCAAGCTGGACCAGAAGCGCAACAACGTGGTGGTTTCCCGCCGCGCGGTTATGGAAGAGGCCAACAGCGTAGAGCGCGAAGCGCTGCTGGAGTCTCTGCAGGAAGGCATGTCCGTGAAGGGCATCGTCAAGAACCTGACCGATTACGGTGCGTTTGTTGATCTGGGCGGCGTAGACGGTCTGCTGCACATTACCGACATGGCGTGGAAGCGCATCAAGCACCCCTCCGAGATTGTGGAAGTGGGTCAGGAAATCGACGTCAAGATCCTCAAGTTCGACCGCGAGCGTAACCGCGTGTCTCTGGGTCTGAAGCAGCTGGGTGATGATCCCTGGGTGGAAATCACTGGCCGTTACCCCGAAGGCAGCCGCGTCAAGGCGCGTATCACCAACCTCACCGACTACGGCTGCTTCGCCGAACTGGAGGAAGGTGTCGAAGGTCTGGTTCACGTCTCCGAAATGGACTGGACTAACAAGAACGTACACCCCTCCAAGGTTGTCCAACTGGGCGATGAGGTAGAGGTGATGGTTCTGGACATCGACGAAGAGCGTCGCCGTATCTCTCTGGGTATCAAGCAGTGCCAGCAGAACCCCTGGGATGCGTTCGGTGCGCAGTACAGCAAGGGCGACAAGATCGCCGGCGCTATCAAGTCGATCACCGACTTTGGCATCTTCATCGGTCTGGAAGGCAACATCGATGGTCTGGTACACCTGTCAGACATCAGCTGGAACGAGACTGGCGAAGAAGCGGTACGCAACTACAAGAAGGGCGATGAAATTGAGACAGTTATCCTGTCTATCGACCCCGAGCGTGAGCGTATCTCCCTGGGCATCAAGCAGCTGGAAGACGACCCCTTCTCCAACTACGTGGCCGAGAACGATCGCGGTTCAGTAGTCACCGGTGAAGTGATCGAAGTTGATGCCAAGGCTGTCACCATCAAGCTGGCGGAAGAAGTCGAGGGTATCCTCAAGGCATCCGACATCAGCCGTGATCGCGTTGAAGACGCACGCAACTCGTTCAAGGTTGGCGATTCTGTAGAAGCGAAAATCGTTTCTGTGGATCGCAAGAACCGTGCCCTGGCCCTGTCTATCAAGGCCAAGGATTATGACGACGAGCAGGAAGCGGTGAAGTCGCTGAAGGACCAGGAGGAGTCAACATCTCCAGGTACTATTGGCGACCTGATCAAGGCGCAAATGGGCGACCAGTAAGCGCTTTTCGGACACAGTCCGAACTCCTGAAGGGCTCGCTTAGGCGGGCCCTTTTTCGTTAAAAAATAACAACTTGCGTAATTTTAAGGTGGGGTCCACAATATGTGAACACGCGGGTTCGAGCCTCCGTGCCGAATAAGGATCGACAATGACCAAAAGCGAACTCATAGAGACAATTGCCGCGCATCAGTCGCAGCTGTCGTCCAAAGATGTCGAATTGGCGATAAAAACCATTCTTGAGCATATGTCGCAGGCCCTTGCGACGGGTGACCGTATTGAGATTCGCGGCTTTGGCAGCTTCTCACTGCACTACCGCGAGCCGCGACGTGGTCGTAACCCAAAAACGGGTGATGCAGTCGAGCTTACGGGCAAATATGTGCCGCATTTCAAACCGGGCAAGGAACTGCGTGAGCGCGTTAACCTTGGACTGCAGGCAGGCTTGTAGCGGCATCGTAAATCCCGGCGAACGGCGTGATTTAGCGGTCATGCCGTTTTTTTTCGCCCATCTATCTACCCCTCTTTTGCGGAGAGCGACGCTATGAAGGCAGTGCGCACCCTAATCACCACCGCCATCGTCGTGGCGATGCTGGCACTGGGCGTATTGTTTGCCCTGGCCAACGACGGGATAGTCGCTCTGGATGTGCTGATCTACCGATTCGAGTCGGGCAGTTTGGCGTTGTGGGTGCTTTTGGCGCTGGCGCTGGGCGGTGTGCTGGGCCTGCTGGCCTCCAGCGTCATGATGCTGCGTTTGAGAGCGCGCAATGCCAGCCTTACCCGCAAGCTTACCCGCGTCAAAACAGAACTCGAAAAATTGCGCACGGCAGGGCTGACCGACGGTGAATGACGTTCTGGTGTTTGGCCTGCTTTTTGCGGCCATCGCCATCGGCTGGTTCCTGGGGCGAAGGCAGGGTGCGCCCAAGGCAGTAGCCCCCGACCTGCCCAGCCAGTACTACAAGGGCCTCAACTACTTGCTCGATGGGCGTCAGGACGGCGCCGTGGATGCCTTCATTAACGCATTGGAGGTCAATAGCGAGACCCTAGAGACCCATATTGCCTTGGGTAATCTCTTGCGCAAAAAAGGCGAAGTTGCCCGCGCCATCCGTATTCATCAAAACCTGTTGGCACGACCCAGTCTGCCGCGCTCCCAGGTACATCAGGCGCACCTGGAATTGGCGCGGGATTACATCAGCGCCGGACTACTGGACCGGGCAGAGCGGTTGCTGTTAGATCTGGTGCAGGAATCCACAGAGCAGCGTCGCGCCAGTCACCGACATTTGCTGGATATTTATCAGAGTGAGCGAGACTGGCCCAGCGCCATAGCCCAGGCTGAAGCGCTGCTACCCCGTAAATCGCTGTTGAAAGGCTCTGCTCCCGCGGAAAATGACGGAGCCCAGCCGGTACCTGTTGTCCTGGCGCACCTGCACTGTGAGCTGGCGCAGGAGGCGTTGGAGCGCAGTGATTTACACTCGGCACGAGAAGAACTGGTGCGCGCCCTGGCCAGGGATAAGGACTGTGTTCGCGCCTCATTGTTGTTGGGTGATGTTGAGCGACGCGCCGGAAATACGAAGCTCGCCGTCAAGACACTGCGCAAGGTCCGGCACCAGGATGCCGACTTCGTCCCGGAAACGATCGAACCGCTGCGGCAGTGCTATGCGGAGCTGGGAGATCGGCAATCGCTGCGCCAATACCTGCGCGAATGTCTGGAACAGAATCCGGTGGCACCTGTGGTATTGGCACTGGCAGAGGACTTGCTGGCAAATGACGGCGAGGCAGTGGCACGCGAGTTTTTGACGCAGCAGCTTTCGCAACAGCCATCGTTGCGAGGCTTGGGTCGGCTGATCTCGTTGCAGCAGGCGGTTGCCTCTGACCCTGCGAGGGAGAATCTGGAAGCACTGTATCGCCTCGTGGAGCAGTTGGTTGCCGAACGGCCATTGTATCGCTGCAGTCACTGCGGCTTCACCGGCCAGCAACTGCATTGGTTCTGCCCCGGCTGCAAATACTGGGGTACAGTCCGAACACTGCACAGTCACAACAACGAGTAATTGGCATCAAACAGGAGTAAGAATGAGTGATCCGGTAATTGTGGCGCTGGACTATCCGGACGCGTCCCAGGCTTTGGCGCTGGCAGATCGAGTGACCCCGGAACTGTGCCGCATGAAGGTCGGCAAAGAGTTGTTTACCCGCGCGGGCCCTGGGCTGGTCGAGGCGCTGCAGGAACGAGGATTTGATGTTTTTCTGGACTTGAAATATCACGATATTCCCAACACGGTCGCCGGCGCTGTGCGCGCTGCAGCCGACCTGGGCGTGTGGATGGTTAACGTGCATGCGGGTGGTGGCCAGCGCATGATGGAGGCGGCACGGAATGCCGTTGAGGCCAGCGCAAATCGTCCTTTGTTGATCGCGGTGACCGTGCTGACCAGTATGTCTGATGAAGACCTGGCGGGGATGGGCTATCGCGAAACCGCGCATCAACGCGTCATGCGCCTTGCCTCATTAACCCAGGATTGTGGTTTGGATGGCGTGGTCAGTTCCGCGCAGGAAGCGGCTGAACTGCGCGCGGCCCACGGTGAGGACTTTTGCTTGGTCACGCCCGGTATTCGGTTTGCCGGCGATGCCGCAGGCGATCAGCGACGCGTGGTGACGCCGCGTAATGCAATGGATGCGGGCTCGACGTACCTCGTGATGGGTCGATCAATTACCGGTGCAGAGGATCCATTGGCAGCCCTCAAGCGCGTGCATGCGGAGCTAGCCTAGCGTCTTCACGTTTCGCCCGGCACTGCAGTGGGCGGCAAAACTGATCAAAGTCGGCGCTTATAGGTGTTAAGCAACCAACCCGGCCATGCTTTGGCGCTACCTTGATAGACTGTTCCTGGCGATACCAGCAAGGATGCTGGCTTACATCAAGGAGACGATGCCATGACACTTTTCAGTACACACACTTCACGCCTTTCTAGCGCTCTGCAACGTGGCTCCCTGGCCGCACACGTTCGCAAGGCTGCAATGCTGACCGCTTTACTCGCAGGTTATGGCGCGGGCTTCAGTCCTGCGCTGCAGGCACAATCCGCTGTTGCCCAAACAGCCATCGCCGTGCAGGCGTCGGTAAACATCAATACGGCGGATGCGGCGAGCATGGCCAGCGCATTAAGCGGTATAGGCCTGTCACGGGCCGAGGCCATCGTTCGTTACCGTGAGAGCTTTGGCGCATTCACATCGGTCGACGAGCTCGCTGAAGTAAAAGGAATTGGGCAGTCCACGGTGGATAAGAACCGCGCACTGATTGTATTGGAATAGCGCCGGTCTGATCCGTATCATCGGGGCCCACGGTCCCGATGCTTAAGCGTTGCGGGGCGCAGTTTATTCCAGGCAACGGTGACACATCGGGTGACAGCCTTACTCACAGGCGCTACAGGGTTTATCGGCACAGAACTCGCTGAGCACATAGTTGCAGCGGGCATACCTTTGCGTGCAACCAGCGCCACCGGTGGCTCGGTGGCGTCAACAGTAGCCGTCAAGCCAATTGCCATGTCGGACAGCGACGCATTTGCGGCGCTTTGCGAGGGCGTTGATACGGTATTCCACTTAGCTGGCATTGCTCACCAGCGAGCGGCCGAACAGGATTATCGCCTGATTAACACCGACGCAGCTGTAGCCTTGATGAAAGCGGCTATCGATGCGGGCGTTAGCACGTTCGTGTTTCTCAGCAGTTCACGGGCGGATCAACCGCTGCCCGGCGTTGACCCTTATGCGCTGTCCAAGCGTGAGGCCGAGCAGCGCCTGACCGCACTGGCCGAAGCTTCCTCCATTCGACTGATTATTTTGCGTCCCGCTCTGGTTTACGGCCCGGGCGTGAAAGGCAATCTGGCGCTGTTGGCCCGCGCCATTCAGCGCGGCTGTCCCCTGCCGCCGGAGCAGGGCGCACGCTCGATGATCGATCGTTCGGAGCTGTGCCGCTGCCTTCTGGCACTGGCGATGAGCGAGGCCGGTGGTAAAGTTCAGGTGCTTACCCTCGCAGATAGCCAGACCTACAGCACTCGCCGAATTATGCAGGCGCTGCGTAAAGCGGCTGGCAAGGGATCGGGAGTCACCCTGCCGCTGTGGTGCTGGCGATTGGGAGCGAGGGCGCTGGATCTGCTGACCGGCGCATCATCTGGAAGCTCCGAATTTCGCTTGTTTGGAAATGACACCGTGACATGCTCGTCGCTGGCATTTGCCAACATACCCATGCCTTCTACTCAGTTTGAAGACGCTGCCGGGGACATTCTCACCGCCAGCGGTCCGAGCTCTGCATGATTTCTCTCATCGTAACGCCGCTGATCTCCGTGCTGGCCTGCCTTGTGTACCGGTGGGCTGCGCGGCAGATGCAGATACTGGACCATCCCAACCAACGCAGTGCCCACCAGTGCCCAACACCTCACGGGGGCGGTGTACCTCTGATTTTGGCTTTCGCCACCGGTATGGCCGTGGCTGCGCTGGAATTTGGACTCTGGCCGTGGCCCTACCTGTTTCTACTGGGTGTCGCCCTGTTGCTGATGCTGGCAGGTGTGCTGGATGATGTGATCAATCTATCGGTGAATGTTCGCATGGCGCTGTATGTCTTGGCTGCGTTTGGTGCCGTCGTGGTACTGGGTACAAGGGATATCGAGTTCAGCCTTGGTTTTCTTGTACTACCTGTTTCGATGGTCGCGACCGTCTGGTTCATCAACCTGTACAACTTCATGGACGGCATAGACGGTATTGCCGCGGTTCAGTGCATCCTGATGGCGGGTTCTGTGGCCCTGTTGGTGCTGGTGGGCGGGGGCGATCAACGCTATGTGCTGGTCTGCCTGTTGCTGGCACTGGCGCACTTGGGCTTCCTAGTACTGAACTGGCCGCCAGCTTCACTGTTTATGGGTGATGCAGGCAGCATCCCCACTGGGTTTCTGCTGGCAGGGCTGGCCCTGTTTGGCTGGCAGCAGGGCATTGTTTCGCCGGCAATCTGGCTGATTCTGGCCTCACCTTTCATCGTCGACACCACGTGGACCCTGGCGATGCGTGTTCTGCGCGGGGAACGCGTCACCGAGGCACACGCCAAACACGCGTATCAGCGCCTGGCGCGCCGCTGGAACTCGCATTTACTGGTGGATGTGGCGCTGATAGCCCTGAACGCTGTGTGGTTATTTCCACTGGCCTGGGCGGTCACACTTTGGCCCGAGCAACAGTGGAAACTGGTAATTTTAGCCATCATCCCACTGCTGCTAATCATGGCGAGAATGCGGCATATAACGTAGTATTTCGGGTTCCACGCGCCATTAAAAAACACAACTATTGTGCGCGGTCGGCCATCAGGGATAGGGAGCAGACTTGCTTAAAGGGGTATTGCAGTACGTATTGCTATCGGTCGTAGAGGCCGCTGGAGGAATCCGCTTGGCCCTGGAAAAATTGGTCGAGTTGCCACGGAATATCAAGCAAACCATGTTGTTGGTGCTGGACATGGTGTTTGTGATTGCGTCGATGTGGCTTGCAGTTGCGTTTCGCTTCGGCCACACCGATTTCGTGCTGGGTCCCGTCGAGTACGCCTGTGGCGCTGTCACCCTGGCGGCCACCAGTATCATCTTCTTGCGCCTGGGTCTTTACCGCGCAGTTATTCGTTACATGGGCCAGCAGGCCATTTGGGCAATTCTGACGGCCGTTAGTTACTCCACCTTGGTGCTCGGCGCCGCTGTCTTCTTTACTCAGGCTGAAGTCCCCCGTTCTACCCCGTTTATTTACTGGGCATTGGCAATGCTCGGTGTCGGCGGCACGCGTTTGGTTGTGCGCGCCTATTACCAGACCAAACTGCGGTCACTGACCAAAAACGTGATTATCTATGGTGCCGGCGAGTCCGGGCGCCAGCTACTCACAGCGCTGCACCATGGCGACCAGTACCGTGCGGTGGCCTTTGTCGATGACGATATTCGCCTGCATCGCTCGGTGATCAATGGCCTGCGCGTATCCTCACCGCGCGAACTGGGTGAATTGATTCAAGAGCACAATATTACCCAGGTGTTGCTCGCCATCCCCTCGGCAACTGCAGAGCGGCGTCGTGAGATCATTAACTCCCTGGTTGGACTGCCGGTGCATGTGCGCACCGTGCCCAAGATTCACGAGCTTGTTGCCGGCCGTGCCGCCGTTACCCAGATTCAGGACATCGATCTGGACGATCTGTTGGGCAGACAGCCTGTGCCCCCTCATCCCGAGCTGATTGACCGCTGCATCACCGATAAGGTGGTGATGGTGACAGGCGCCGGGGGCAGCATTGGTGCGGAGCTGTGTAAACAGATCCTGACCGCGAAACCGAAAGAGCTCATTCTGCTGGATAACTCCGAGTATGCGCTGTACCAAGCCGAGCGCGAGTTGCGGGAGATCCAGACGGCTAACAACACCCACATCGACCTGGTGGTGTTATTGGGCTCAGTGCAGGATCAGCGTCGTCTGGAGACGCTGTACACCACTTTTGGTGTGAACACGGTTTACCACGCCGCAGCTTACAAGCATGTGCCCATGGTGGAGTACAACGTCGCCGAGGGCGTCGCCAACAACGTGTTTGGTACCTGGTATGCCGCAGAAGCAGCTCGGCGCGCCAAGGTCGAAACCTTTGTGCTTGTCTCCACCGACAAGGCCGTGCGCCCCACTAACATGATGGGTGCCTCCAAGCGTTTTGCCGAACTGATTCTCCAAGGGCTGGCACAAAACGATTCTGACACCCGTTTCTGTATGGTGCGCTTTGGTAATGTGCTGGGCTCATCAGGCTCCGTAGTGCCACTCTTCCGCGATCAGATTGAGAAAGGTGGCCCCGTCACGGTGACCCACCCGGAAGTGTCCCGTTACTTCATGAGTATTCAGGAAGCTGCGCAGCTGGTCTTGCAAGCAGGCGCGATGGGCACTGGCGGAGATGTGTTTGTGCTGGATATGGGTGAGCCCGTGCGCATTGTGGATCTGGCCAAGCGCATGATCCGCCTCAGCGGTTATGAAATGGACCACGACACCCCGGTGGGTGAGCATATCGATATCGAATTTATCGGCTTGCGCCCCGGCGAGAAGTTGCACGAAGAGCTGCTGCTAGGAACCGCTGTAACTGGCACGGGGCACCCCATGATCATGCGCGCTGAAGAAGAGTGCCTCTCTTACAGCCAGATGCATCAGGCGCTTAGCGAACTGATGCACTGCTGTGACACCATGGATTGTGCAGGTATTACGGCGGTGCTGAGTGAGGCTGTTGACGGCTTTGGCACTCATGAGGTTCGCCACGACCACGTGTGGGTGAAGCAGGGCCTTGCGGGTAAGCGCGGCGTGAGCAAACCTGCTGCTGCAGAAGCCAAAGTGCAAAGCCTGTTCCCGGAGCGCAGCCTGCGCGACTAGGATTCCCAACGACCGCTTGTAGCAGAACGACGTTCCCACCATGTCTGACTTTGACGTTTTCAACGGCGATGCCGATGGCATTTGTGCATTAACCCAGTTGCGCAACGCGCAGCCTCGCGATGCCGAGTTGGTGACGGGCGTGAAGCGCGATATTGCTCTGTTGAAGCGTGTGCATCCGGATAGCGGGTCACGGGTGACCGTGCTGGACGTTTCGCTGGACAAGAACCGCGATGAGCTGCAACGTGTTCTGATCGCTGGCGCTCGGGTGTTCTATTGCGATCACCATTTCGCCGGCGACGTTCCCGCCGATGATAAGCTTCAGACCCTGATCAATACCGCGCCGGATGTGTGCACCAGCCTGCTGATTAACAAGCATCTGGATGGCGCCTTTCTCGGTTGGGCTGTGGTGGGAACCTTCGGCGATAACCTGCGCCGAAGTGCCCAAGTATTAGCCAAGCCGTTGGGCCTTGATGAAGCGAAGCTCTCACAGCTCGAGAATCTGGGCATCTACATCAATTACAACGGCTACGGTGCGCGTCTTGATGAACTGCACTTTGAGCCGCAGGATCTCTACCGGCGTGTCGTGCAGTACGCCGACCCTTTCGACTTCATTGTGGATGGGGTCGAGGATTTCCAAAAACTGGAAGCGGGCTATAGAGATGATATGGCGGCAGCCGCTGCCCTGGCACCTGCACACAGTAATGCTTCAGTAGCCGCTTACTTACTGCCCGATGCGCCTTGGGCGCGCCGCGTCAGTGGGGTATTTAGCAACGACCTCGCCAACGCACATCCCGCTAGGGCACACGCTGTGATCACCGCTAAGTCTGACGGCACCTATCTGGTGAGCGTGCGCGCGCCGTTGGAAAATAAGACCGGCGCTGATGAGTTGTGCATGGAGTTCCCGACAGGCGGTGGTCGTAAGGCGGCTGCCGGAATTAACGCCTTACCGGGGGATAGTCTGGAGCGTTTTATTCAGCGGTTTAGCGAGTTTTACGGCAGTTAAACAAGACCTCGGTTCGTTTAGAGTCTTACCCTAGCTTCGATAGCACGGCATCGAATTGTGCCAACAGATAGCTCACGTCATCTCGATTGATAATCATCGAAGGCCGCAGTTTGATGACGTTATGCAGTGGGCCATCCGTTCCCGCCAGCACATGCTTGTCGCGCAACGCATTCACGATGCGACTGGCAGCGCCCGCCGCTGGTGCCAGGCTCTCATGATCCTTGACCAACTCTACGCCGAGAAAGAGCCCGCGCCCACGCACATCGCCGATGATGGGGTAGCGCGACTGCAGTTGACGTAAGCCTTCAAGCAGCTCTTCGCCGCGCGCCTTGGCATTGGCCTGCAAGCCATCCGCTTCGATGGTATCGATGACCGCCAGGCCAGCGGCACAGGCCACGGGATTGCCGCCGTAGGTGCTGAAGTACTCCATGCCGTTATCGAAAGCATTGGCAATGGCGCGCGTTGTGATCACGGCGCCCAAGGGGAAGCCATTGGCCATGGGCTTACCCAATACGACGATGTCCGGTGTTGCCCCCTGACTCTCAAAGCCCCAGAAGCTGTCTCCAAGACGGCCAAACCCCACCTGCACCTCGTCGGCGATGCACAAAGCGCCTGCCGCGTGCACAGCATCGAATGCGCGGCGAAGGTAGCCCTCGGGGAACTCGATCTGACCACCGACGCTGGGCAGTGTTTCCACCAGGAAGGCAGCAGGTGGCGTGTCGGCCTCAAGGAGCGCGTTGAGCGCCGTTGATACGGTATTGGCGTAACGTTCGCCAGCCTTGCCATCATCGCGCCTGTGGAGACCGCGGTAATCGTCTGCCAATGGCACCTCGTGAACCCAGGGCTTGCGACCACTACCACCGGGTCCCGCATATTTGTAGGGACTGAGATCAACAAGGCTGCTGGTATGCCCGTGGTAAGCACTCTCCATCACCAGTATGTCCTCGCGCTGCGTGAAAGTGCGCGCAAGACGCAGTGCCAGCTCATTGGCCTCGCTGGCGGAGTTCACGAAGTAACAGACAGACAGCGGTGCCGGCAGTGTTGCGGTCAGCCGCTTTGCGTACTCAAGAATTGTCGGGTGCAGGTAACGGGTGTTGGTATTCAGTAGTGCCACTTGCTGTTGCACGGCATCGACGACCCGGGGGTGCGAATGCCCCAGGTGCGCCACGTTGTTGTAAGCATCCAGGTAGGCGCAAGCGTGTGAGTCGTAGAGAAACTGGCCCTGGCCGCGCACGATGGTTAGCGGTTTCCGGTAAGACAGCTTCAGGCTAGGCCCCAGCAGGTTTGCACGCTGCTCAGCGAGGGCCTGCGTGTCTGGTGATGCGTCCATCAGTTCCGGACTCACCGGCAGCAAGTAGGCCGGATTGGGGCAGAGGCCGTGCCAGACTTCGCGCTGTGATGGTGCAATAACACCGGGGAAGTCAGCATCCATTCCCAGCAGATCCAGAATGATTTGCAGGTGCAGGTGCGGTGTCCAGCCGCCGTTCTCGTGGTTGTCACCGACCGCAGCGAAGGCCTGGCCCTTGCGAAGTTCATCGCCCTCTGACAAACCGGCGACGCTATCGCCACTCAGGTGCCCGTATAACGTATAGAAAGTATCGTTGTCGCTGGTGACGTGTTCCAGAATCACAAGGTGGCCGTAATCCAGCGGGGCGTCGTTATTGGCAATGCGGTGCACTCTGGCGGGAAGCGGCGCAAATACCGCTGAACCCGGCGCACAGAAAATATCGATCCCCAGATGCTCTGTGCGTGACTCGGTGGTGGGGTAAGCATGGCCTGTGAACTGGGGCGCGTTGTAGATCCCTCGTGCCTCGGCGTAGCGGCCAAAACTGTGGGTAACGCCCGCGGCTGCCATCTCTTTGTCGATGAGAGTGGTAAGCCCCTCCAGTGTTGCGTTGTCGGGTTTGGTACCCAGCATGAGGCTGCCAATACTGAGGTCTAGGCAATGACGATACTGGTCGACGGCGATGACCTCGGCAGCGTCACTGCCGTTGTTTTGTAGCCAGTGGAGAATGCGCGTGGACGCGTCCGTGATGCCCAGCCCGCAGGCGTGGCGAAACGCGGCCAGCGCAAAGGCATCAGAAACGGATTGTAAGTCTTTGAGGGCGCGCTTTACCGGTGCCTGGCTGATGGTGATGTAAGCATCGTCTGCGTTGTCCTTCTGCCTGTTACTCGAGATGGTCAGGCTCACTGCCAGTCGTGCTTTCACCAGTGGGAAGAGTACATCAAGCTCCGTGCCGGACAGCGGCAGTACCGAGTTGTATCCGCGCAGCACATCCGAGCAGGCGTTGATGGGGGCGGGCTTGTCCAACAAGTAATAGGCCAGCGCAATTGCCAAATCGCAAATGCGCGGCTGCCACGACAGATCACCAAAATCGATGATGCCACTGATGCGGTCTTCAGAAACTAAGACGTTGTAGTCGTTCGCATCGTTGTGCACCATGCCCCAGGGCAGTGCTCTCAGCTGTGGCTTGATGGTGTCCTTGAAGGCTGTGAGTGCCGACAGGGTTAGAGCGCGGCGCTCTGGATCAACAGCCTCAACCTGGTCAATCAACGCGTCGGCGTTGGATAAATCCCAAAGCCCCTCTGATGCGAACGGCGGCTGCGGCAGCGACGATAAGGCTTGCGTCAGTTTGGCCAACGCCCTGCCGAAGTCCTCTCCCAAGGCCTTCGTGTGCGGGTAGTGATGAGCCAGCAAGCGGCCCTCGCGCCAGCTCATCAGCCAAGCCAGGCGCACGCCTTCCGGAGTGTTCACCGTTGCTATTAATTCGCCCTGCCGGGTGGGAATGGGTGCCGGTGTTAATCCCAGTGGCGCTGCTTGCTCCAGTGCCCGCAGTTGTAATGCGAGTGAGTCCAGGTCGCAGCCGCTGTGCATAATTTTCAGAACGTGGCGTTTCTCTCCGGCTACAGACACGGCAAAGTTATCGTCCTGCTCGCCGTCCAGTCGCAATAGGGCGGTATCGTTGGCATCGATTGCCCAGTGCTCTTTGAGTAGCGCGAGGGCATATTCAGGGGTCATCGTTGTCTGTATCCGCGCGGAAAACTGAAGCGCGCCATCATAGCAGCAGTAAGAGGCGAGGCGGGGCTTGCCTGCATCGGAACCATGAAACAGACTGTGCCAGCGAGGAGGGCACATGAACTGGGACGACATCAAAGTGTTTTTGGCGCTTAGCCGCAAGGGCTCTGCCCGGGGTGCTGCTACCGTGCTGCGAGTCAGCAATTCCACCATCACCCGCCGTTTGGATGATATGGAGCATAAGCTGAGTACGCGCTTGTTTGATCGTACGCCCGACGGCTATCGCATGACGGCCGCGGCGGAACAGCTGCTATCCACTGCTGAGCATGTGGAAGAGCTGATCATGGGGGCCGAGCGCAAGATCACCGGCGGCGACCAGGAGCTCGAGGGGGCGATTCGTCTGACCATGCCACCGGTGGGCTTGGCGTTTTTGATGGACCGCCTGGCTGACTTCGCTCACCAGTACCCCGGGATCGAATTGGAGCTGCTGCCGAGCATTGAGGCGCTGGATCTCAGTCGGCGTGAGGCAGACATTGCCATCCGGGTGTTGGGCGCTGGCGAAAAGCCCCCCGAGTACCTGATAGGCCGGCTGCTATCGCCGTTGACGGCCTCCGCTTATGTGCACAAAGATCTTCTGAACAAAGACAACCCGGAGGACGTGTCACACATGAGCTGGATCGGTAAGTTTTCGGGCAATCAACGTGAGGAGTGGCTAGACCAGACCGACTTCCCCGACCAGCCCGTTCGCCATGCCATAGAGGACATTGCCCTGGTGGCACAGGCCGTGGAATTTAAAATGGGCATGGCGTTCATGCCCTGCTTCTCGGCCTCATTTAACGACGACATTGTACGCGTGCCCGGCGCGACTGTGGTGCACCATTCAGACCTGTGGGTGGTTACGCACAAAGACCTGCGCTTGAGCGCGAGGCTGCGGGTTCTCCGCGAAGTAATTGCGGATGAATTTGCCCGGGAGCGGTATCGAATCGATACGCGCAGTGCTTCTTGATCGGATCAGGTCTACCCCTGTCCAATTTTGCAACGCTCTAGTTCATATACGGCCATTTTCACCAAAAATGGAGCGGGCTAGTATATGAATGCAACCTTCAAAGGAGGTAGAGCGATGAAGAAAATTGCAATCACACTGGTAGGTGTCTTGGCAGCTGGCGCAGCGGTAACCGCGATGGCTGGTAAGACGGATTCAGAGCAACTGACCGCATGTGTTGCTGGCATCGAAGCTATTTACGGCGACGACGCACGCACCAAGCTTCGCGGTGTTAAGAACGTACGTTCCGGCACCAAGATGCGCATCAAGACCATGCCCGCCGACGGCGACAGCCTGATGGTGACATGTGTTGCGGCCAAAGACGGGACTGTCGTACTGACAGATTCCGACGGCGTTGCACTGACAGCACCTGCTTACAACACCGCAGACAAGGTATCGCTCAACGATTGACCTCCGTCAGGAGAACACTCGTCCATAGTGATACTTTTCTTGCACAGCCGCCTTCGGGCGGCTGTTTTTTTGGGGTTCTAATCCTCTACGTCGTCCACATCCAATTGTCCGGTCAGGCGCCTGCGAATATGTGACCAGGACATTCCCGCTGCCAGAATCAGCGACAGAATCAGTAGTACCACCCACTCAATCGCACTGGTGGATTCCAGGCTCAGCCAACCCCAGTCAACAAACAGCCAGACCAGGCATCCGAACAGCGCCGCGCCCAGAACGATACCCAGCCAGCCCATGGACAGGAACGTGGCGCGCAAAAAGATGATCCAGCCGATCACGAGAATCACGCCCAGCAGCGCCAGAACAGGGCCAAACTCAGTGCCCTCTGTGAGTGCCCATCCTATGTAGGAGTAATCCGACGGGTTATAAGTGCCAAACACCAACAGCATGGCAAACACCCAGCGCCCGATAAAACTTCCGACTGTGAATTGAGAAGCCATAGAGTTTATTCCTTGGATCAATGGGCACCAAGCTAGAGTAATGCCGGCAGTGAGGCAAGCGTTCTACGTAAACGTTAGTACTCTGCACAAGAGGGCGTGTCTACTTGGCCCAACTCTAAGCCCGGTGAGTGAGTAGGTATCAACCCATTAGTTTGGTAGTGCGGCAATGCACTCAATCTCAACGCGGGCATCCCGGCCCAGGCCGCTATTTCCCACCGCACTGCGGGCGGGCTTATTGGTAGGAAAATACGTGACATAGACCTCGTTCATGGAGGCCCATTCAGCAATGTCCGCAAGAAACACAGTGCACTTGGGTACCTGATCCATAGAGCCGCCGTTCTTCTCTACGATGGCTTTGATGTTCTCTAACGCCTGGCGTGTTTCGCCCTGTATGCCCCCAGGTGCCAACTCGCCATTGTCACGATTAATGCCCAACTGACCCGCAAGGAACAGGAGGTTGCCGACCTTAACGGCTTTCGAGTATGGGCTATCTGGGTTAGACGTGAAGAACTCGGCCTCGGCTTGAAGTGCTGAAGCGGTGAGTAGGGCGAAGGCCCCAAATAGTATTTTGACGGCGTGCATAGTGATCGATGACCTTGACGGTGAAGAACCGATGATTATCCCCCAAGTTTTGTGGTGCCGGGAAGCTCGCGAAGGCATCCGGCTTGGGCCCGGTCCCAAAGGGATTCAAGGTTAAAAGCACGAGTGTAGCTGGCACCACGTGCTGGCACTTGTACTAAGCTGATGTGCACAGGAATGAGTTGCGCTCGCGCAGTTGGGTAGCGACCAGACTCTATAGCCGAAACTCATGAACGGGGGAGTAATCAATATGTATAGAGCGATTTTCGGAGCAGCTGGCGTCGCAGCGATGGTCCTTGTGAGCCCAGAAGCGGCAGTCGCACATGGGCATCACGATAAATGGCAAACCTGTAAGCGGGCGGTTATGACCGAGACCCGTGAGTTTGAGTCCGTCCCCATGGCTGCGTTCTCCCAGAATGGCCACCACCATTCGAATTTACTGTGGACCATCCACTGGGATGGGCAGACAGCAACCGGGTCGTGCAAGTTTGATGATCACCGGTTTGAAGGTGTTGAGGTACAGCATCACCTCAAATACAGCAGTCACCACCATAAGCACCATAAGGACAGTGAAAATTATCGAGGGCGTTATGGCGGTTTCTACCACGACCGCCACATAGGGATATGGCGTGATCCCGATGGAGAGGCCTGCCACACCTGCACGCCGGAGAATGGCTTTCCTCGTCACGGAGGGTAATCGCCACGACGAGTATCCTCGAACGGGCGGGTGATGAAACCATCGTTCGCTGCGGCGTCGCTCTCTACCTTGTCGATTTCAATCTGATGAAGCCGTAACGTACAGAGCGACTGGCGTTACGTTTTTTCCATAGTCTAGAAAAGCATAATCAGAGGAACTAAAGCTTGCAGAGTTTTCGCAACTGGAGTGGCACACATCGCCAGCCAGAGCATTTTGCAATCGGCGAATTATGGCCTTATGGCACTTCGCGAAACATGACGATGTCGCGCTGTTGATCGTTTCCGAGTAAGAAAGACTGTTCGCCCACCGCTGCAAACCCGTACTTTTCGTAAAACGCGATGGCCCTGGGGTTATGCTCCCACACCGCAAGCCATAGGCCGTTTGCGGACTCACCTACGGCACTCGCTATTGTGGCATCCATCAGCTGCTTAGCCACTCCTTTGCCGTGCCACTGAGCATCCACATACAGCCGCTTTAGCTCGGTGGAATTGGCGGATGGCAGAAAGCTGGGTGCATTCCCTCGACGCAGTTGGGCAAAGCCCAATAAATCGCAGTCGTTCATACACAGCAGCGTTGTGAGTGCGGTGTTGGCAATCTCCGCCGTCTGCAAGTCCGGCCCAAAACTAGACTCGCAATACAGGTTCATATCTTCCGGAATATTGGATTTTTCAAACGCGTCTCGAAACGATTGTTCTGCAAAACTGGCAAGTGCAGCGGCATCTTTAATGAGGGCAGGTCGAATGATCGGCATTGAATACCCAAACTAGTCAGTTGGCGGGCTGCCCATACATAACCCTAGAGGGTTTGACGGTAAGCGTGAAATCTTGCTTGCCAGCATAACACTGGTGACGAGAGTGGCGCGTTTCAATCAGCTTGCAATGGCTTACAAGCGCATCGTTTTTCCTCGACAAGGGGTTTTACATAGCTAGACTGTGAGGCAGGGGCGCCCGGCGGCCAAGTTAGTAGTGGTTGTAAGACCGGCTCGTCGGCTCTACGACTTCGATGCTGGGCTTTCCAGGGAGCCGTTAGGCGGCTGTACCCATTGTGGGGGAGATAAGCGGTGTCAGATGCGGATAAGACTGATTCAGAGGCTAGACCCGGGGTTGCAATCGCTGGTCTCGAAAACACCCTTCTCCGCCTGACCTTCTGGCAAACGATACTTTCAATCGCCGGGGTTTTTACCGGTGTGGTTGCCCTGTATGCGGCGCTCAATGAATCTGAGGCGGTGCGGCAACAGACGGCAGCGTCGGTATGGCCTTATGTCCAGCTCACCATCAACGATACGAGTAATGGTGAGTCTGCCTCCTTCGAGCTATCGGTGGATAACGTGGGTGTAGGGCCTGCACTTATGAGGGACGCGCAGGTGACCTATCGAGGTGCCCCCCAAAGTAACTGGCAATCGGTTGTTGATGCCATAGGACCCAATGGGGGTGTTTTGGGAATCGATTACGGCAAGAGCAGTTTACGCCAGCGTGTGTTAGCGCCGGGTGAATCCCTGGTGGCGTTCCAAACTGGCGATAAAGATCTTGCGTTGAGTGTGCAAGCAGCCACGTTTTCTGGGGAGCTCAGCGTCACCTATTGCTACTGCTCTATTTTCGACGAGTGCTGGGTTAAGCGTAGTGGGCCACCCGGTGCGGATAAGCCGAGCAAAGTGGCAGGGCAGTGTCCTGATTTCGGCGATAGTGCGTTTGCCGACTAGTGCCGTTGGCTGGGCCAATCATAAGCGCAGCTGAACGCACCGATTAAGCGTCTGTCACGTGCGTGGCGCAAGACAAGCCGATGCCTGCCTGTCGTTGATCGTTAAAGAACGCTCGTTTGCAGTGGCCCGCCCGCTAGAAAACTCTCGACATTTCTCTGGGCTATTTGGGCCTGCGCAAACAGTGTTTCGTAAGTCGAACCACCTCTGTGAGGCGTCAACATTACATTGGGAACGTTGGCCCAGCGATCGCCGCTCGTTGGCTCGGGATCGAAGACATCAAGGCCCGCGCCAGCGATTCGATGAGAACAGAGCGCGTCTATTAAGGCTTCTTCGTCCACCACGCTCCCGCGCGCCACGTTGACCAGCACACCGTCGGACCCCAGCCGATTGAGAATGTCCTCATTAATCAAGTGTCGATTGGATGCATCGGGGCGGCAACAGACGACGAGGCCCTGGCACTGATCAGCGAGTGCTTCGATGCTATTCACATAGGGGATATCCACCTCCGGCTTTGCACGAGGACCCCACCACTTTAGGTCAAGGCCAAAGGGGGTGAGTCGCGTTGCGACCTCTTTGCCGATCGAACCGAACCCCACAATGCCTACGGGGGTATTCCTGAGTGAATGGCGCAGTGGTCCTGCGGGCGTGACCCACTGGTTGTCCAAAATGTACGTCTGCATCTGGGGCAGGCGCAAAAGCAGGCTGGTGAGGAAAGTGGCTGCGAGATCAGCGACATCCGCGGAGTTGAGCCCCGGCGCATTTGTCACCGCGATGTTCCGAGCGCGACACTCGTCGAGATCAATGTTGCTGAATCCAGCTGATATAGAAGCAATCATTTTCAGTTTCGGAAAGTGCGACAACATGACCTTGTCCAGTTTCTCGATGCTGGCCGAGAGGAGCACGTCGACCTCGCTGCCATGCTTTTCAATGATCGCCCGTGTATCCCCCTCGCCGGTGATCCATCGCCAGTGCGCAGGTGCATCTGGAAAGAGGGTGGACATTTCTGGATGCATAGCAAGGACATTGACGGCGTTTGGCATGATGAGCTCGACGATTGTTGGAATAGGGCTTAAGCGGCTTGAGGGCATGGCGCCCTCTGGTTTTCGTACCTGAGAGCGCCTTTTTGCGATGCTAGATGCTGAGATCGAGCGCGTTGTAATCATGGAGGGAGCTCTTAGCCGCCTCGTTCCATGTGTAATCCAGCCCACGCTCCAAAAAGGGTTGATACACGTAGGGTGTCTCCTCTGGAAAGCGCTGTCGGCGCGCATCTATTCCATAGCCGATCACCTCGGAGCGCTTGGCGATGAGAGCATCATCGAAGACCTGCGCATCGTTGTGGGTGCCTGCCCCCATCACGTCAAGAACAGAGCTTCGGCGATGAAAGCCCATGTTGACGGTAATGCGCGGTTCGAAACCGGTGTTAGCAAAGGAACCGTGAACCAGTTGACGATTACACATGATGACATCGCCGGCGTCACACACCAGTGGCACTGTTCCCTGAATGCGCTCACTGCCTGAAGCCGTCACCAGTTCTGTGATATCTACCTTGCCTAGCTTATGGCTCCCCGGAAGCACCCAGACGCCATTCACGGCAGTGCTGCCGTAAACTTGAGCCATAAAGTTAAAGCCATGGATGTCCTCGTCGAAGCGGTCGCTGTTCCAGTGTGTTGTTCCGTCCTGATGCCATGACACGGCAGCGCCAATACCGGGTTCCTTAATGAACAAGGTCTCGTTAAACGGCGCGAAGTCTTTGCCGTTCACCTCTTCAGCGATCTTCAGCAGTTGAGGGTGCCCATACACTCGTAGGCAGGCTTCGGAAAACTGCAGTGAACCCAGCAGGATGAAGGGTGCCATCTCAGGCGCGTCGTCCGCCGCTTTCGGCTCATGCAGTTTCACCTGGTGTCGGCCATTGGCCAGTGAAGACCCTCCCAGCGGGTCGCCTAGGGGTTTCGACCAAACCAATGTCGGTGCGGTGCAGTCTGCTCCGAGTGCGGGGGTGCCATCTGCAGCAACCTTATCACCGGGATTCACCGGGAAGCGTTTCTTCAGCGCCGCCAAATCGGCTTCTATATCCTGCAGCTCATCAGAGTTCAATACGCCGGTGAATACGTAGAAGCCATACTTCCTGTAGGCCTCCAGGATCGAGGGTTCCAGATTCCCATTGCTGTCAAAGACAATTGGCCCTCGATTGTCTAACTGCATGGCGCGATCGTGTCCTTCAAGCAGATACGCCCGCATGGCGGCGGCGTCATCGCCATAGTGGGCGGCACACGCTTCAATGCAATCCCTATAGTGAGGCTGTGGCATGCTGGTATCTCTCTCTTTGTACTTGTCTGGATTTTTACATATTTCACTAACAGTAAAATTTTAGTATTAGTTAAAATTGGTGTCAAGACGATCAATTCGCGGGTTGCGGGAGACAAACGTTGGCGGCAAAAGGGCAGGTCACACGTCAAGCAAACAAAGAGAAGCGCAAAGAAAAGATTCTTACAGTGGCCAGGAACTTGATCGCGCAAGAAGGGTTTGACGCACTCACCGTCAATAAACTGGCGCAGGGCGCCGGGGTTACGATCCCTACGGTGCATAACCTGTTCGGCAAAAAGAATGATGTTGTGCTCGCGTTGTTCCAACGGCTAGTCGACAAGGTTGATGATGTACTCGCGGAGCCCGAACTTGTGGACCCTATTCAGGCCTCAGAGGCGTTCCTGGACAACCTCCTCGCGCTGTATAGCTCTGACGAAGCGTTCTATCGTGCTGCGTTCCTGGGTGGCGAGCGGCTCGGTCTCTTTGAGCACGAACTCAACGAGGGAGTCTTCAAGAAATCCATCAGAGTCGCTGAGCGGCTCTGTGAGCGCGCTCTTGAGCACGGCTACCTGCAAGGCAGACTCGATAGTCGATGGCTGGCTCAGCAGTTGTTTGGCTCCCAGCGGTTGGCGAGGCAGGACTGGGTCAGCGGCTACATTGACCTTGCGCATTATCGTCAGCAGGCGTTAATCGGCATGTTGATCACCTTTGCCGCTGATGCGACCCCGGCATTGCACGAACGTATCTGCGACCGAGTCAGCCAGTTGGCGCGCTAGTTCAGATTTTGCTCACCAGCCACCGACCGGTTCGAACGTCACGCCGTTGTCGGTCGGAGGTTTGGTGCTTTGTCCCGGCATCTTGCGGAACCACTTACCGAGCCTATTCCTTGAGTAAGTCGTGCTCTTTGAGCTTTCGATACAGCGTCGCACGGCTGATTCCCAGGAAACGGGCTGCCTCGGTTTTGTTACCGCCCGTATGCTCTAGTGCGAGGCGAAGGTTGTTGCCATACTGTGTGGTATCGTCCTCTTGTGCCTCGCTATGCCGGCGGTCCGATAGAATCTCTGGCGGAAGGTCGCGAAGCGAAATCGACGCTGTTCTGCAGTGAATGGTCGCGTACTGGATAGCGCTCCTGAGCTCACGGACATTACCCGGCCAGTGGTATTGAGTGAGTTGGCTGGTTACTTGTGAGGCGATGGATGCGATACCTTTGCCGGTTTCCACTCTCATTTCGGCAAGGAATGCTTCGGCAAGCAGTGCGATGTCCTCACGACGCTCGCGCAAAGGCGGAACCGAAATTCGGCCCACTCGTAGTCTGTACAGCAAATCCTCTCTAAACCTGCCAGTGGCTACTGCATCGCCAAGGTTTCTGTTTGTTGCAGCGATGATGCGCACGTCTAGCGGTTCCGCTTTGGCCTGGCCGAGAGGAGACACTTCAGAATTCTCAATGACTCTTAGTAGGCTTACCTGTACGTCCTCCGAGATATCGCCTATTTCATCGAGGAAAAGAGTGCCCCCGTTCGCCGCCTGGAAAAATCCCGTTTGATCCTTAACTGCGCCTGAAAAAGCGCCTCGCCGATGCCCAAACAACTGGCTGCCCAACAACGAACTGCTCAATGCAGCACTGTTAACCGCTATGAATGGTCCGTTTCTCCGTGGGCTGGCTGCATGAATGGCTCGAGCAACCAGTTCCTTCCCGGTGCCGGTCTCTCCCTCGATCAGAACTGTCCAGTCACCATCCGCAACGTCGCTGATAGCCCGGTACAGATCTCGCATGACAGCGCTTTTGCCGATCAGTTGCCCGAAGCGGCTCCTGTCCAGTTGCTTTTGGAGCTGCCTGAGCTGCTTGTCGGCTTCGTCTCGCTCAGATAGGTCGCGGATCATGCCAATGAACAGGCGATCGCCCTTTACGCGGGTCTCGCTGACAGTCAGTTCAATCGGAAACTCCTCTCCGTTGCGGTGCCGGCCCATCACTTCACGACCCTGGCCAATCACTTTGCGATCGCCGGTGTTGAGGTAATTCTGAATGTGGTCATCATGCTCGAAGCGATAGGGTGCGGGCATTAAGCCACTGATGTTTTGCCCGCGTAGATCGGACTGGGCGTAACCGAACATTTGTTCGGCGCGCTGATTGGCGGATTCGATGGTGCCGGTTTCGTCGATCGTTATGATTGCTTCGAATGCGCCGTCGAGGATGGCGCTAAGACGTTGCTGCTCGTCGGAGAGGTCAGCAATGGCTTGTTCCCGTTCGGAGTCTGCCCTGAGTGCAAAAATTGCGTTTGCGCACGTTTGCAAAAAGGGCGCTAAATCTCCAATGAGTTGTTCGTCATATCCTGTAGGGCGATTCGCTATGCCGACCATGCCGATCATCCGACCTGCACTGTGAAGCGGAAGCCCGAGGAAGGATTTCAGGTCCGGGTGTCCTAAGGGGAGTCCGCCGCGTCGGGGGTCAGTCTTCGGCGAATTGGCCACCACCGGCTTTTCCTCGGTCATTACATGCCCGAACAGGGTCTTCAGGTTGTGGAATTCCAGGCCGTTCGGTGCGTTCTCTTCGAAATGCCGTCGGGTGTATTCATTCCAAGCGATGTTGGTGATCGCATGGGTCCTTAGATACACCTCGCCATGTTCATCCAGATGTGTTTCGCCAATGAACCCGTACTCGCTGTCGCTAAGGTCGAGAAGTGCATCCAGCAAGCCGTCAAATAAGGTGGTGCGGTCTACCGATCCGATTAGCTGAGACTGGGCGCTGGTGATGGCTTTGAGCAGGCGCATGTACCAGTCGCTTGTTTCGAGTCGCTCCACTGTTCACTCCTCTGTCTCATGAGACAGTGAAAGTGTCTCAGAATGTGTGTCAAGTGGCTAGTGCCTGTGCGGAAGAAATGCTAAATGTCTGATTTTATGAGGAAATAGTTCTGATCGATATTGGTACGCCCTTTGCTATGTTTTTCCGTGAGGCATTACAGCATGGAAGCAGCAGTGAAACGCATTCGAACAGTTGAGGGAGACATCCATGCTTATTCTTACACGGCGCATTGGGGAGAGTTTGAAAATAGGGAAACTCGAGGATCTGCTGGAGGGCCCGGTAACGGTAACGGTCCTGGGCGTAAAAGGTAACCAGGTTCGCCTCGGCGTTGAGGCGCAAAAGAACATTCGTGTAGATCGGGAGGAGATACGCAACAGAATTGACTCAGAAGCACCGCAAGGGACGCCGGTGACTGCCAGAGCCAGGTTCGCAATGGCGAGCGACCTTTGAGCTAAACCGGGCCTCAAAGCAACCGCGGAAGGTTGGAGTCCCCCCTTTGAATCAGCGGAGAAAATGTATGAGTGCTTTCGAGTATGGTGGCGTTGATCGTACCCCGGTGGATTGGGTTAAGAAGAGGCAAGTATCGCCATCGGCAAACGCCCGGGACGCGTCGGCGTCGAAAACAACCCCGGATGACAAAGTGACGAGAGCTAAACCCAAGGCACATCGGAGTTAGAGAATGGGTTGCTCAGTGAAGCGGGTGAAAAATAGCGGCGAGAATCTAGCGTTCGACTGAGTGGTGCGGCCAGGTCAGTGCGGGGCCGCCATGGTCGTCCGTCGCGGCGCAGCGCTATAGCCAGGTAGGAGCGGTTGCCGGATCGCAGCTTCTGTGATGAAGTCGAGACTCGCCCGCCGGAGGCTAGCTCGTAATGAAACGACGCACTTTGATTCAAGCTGGCATCGCACTTCTTTTTGCATCTACTTTGATCAGTGGGCTGTAGCCGCTCCAACGGTCCTGCTCCTGATACCAGTTTAGGCGGCGGTCCGAGTGTTTATCTCTCTGATAACTTTGCGCCGGTAACCGAAGAGGTGACGCTCACCGAGCTGGAAGTGATCGGCAGTATCCCCCGTGAACTGAACGGGCGTTTTCTGCGCAATGGTCCCAACCCCCTGGGCGACACCGACGCTGAGTCCTACCACTGGTTTATCGGCGATGGCATGGTCCACGGATTGCGGTTTGAGGATGGCCGTGCGGACTGGTATCGCAATCGCTGGGTACGCAGTGAGGGCTTGGTGGATGCACTGGGTGAGAGTATCGACGGTCGCAGCCTCATGGGTAGCCCCAATACCAATATCATCGCCCATGGCGGACGAACCTGGGCCATCGTAGAGTCAGGCGCGCCTCCGGCAGAAATGACTTATGAACTCGATACGCTTGGCACGACGCCCGGGTGGGGCCGTTACACGGCTCACCCGAAGTTTGACCCGGATACGGGGGAACTTCATACGCTCGCCTATGATTGGGCTAGCTTAAGAGATCACATCCAGTACGTGGTGATGGATGCGAATGCACAGGAGATCAAGCGCGTGAACATTCCCATGCAGGGCATGACAATGATTCACGACATGAGCCTGACCAAGAATTACGTGGTCATCTTCGATCTTCCCGTCACTGTGAGTTTTGCGGCATTAGGTTTGGGGGCTGATTTCCCCTTCCGCTGGGACAACGATCACGAACCGCGGGTGGGCTTGCTGCTGCGTAATGGAAGCCCCGCTGATATCGTCTGGAGCAGCATTTCCCCCAACTACGCCTATCACCCGATGAATGCCTATGAAGATGAGTCGGGCAACGTCGTTATTGATATTTGTCGCTACGATAAAATGTTTGAGCAAGACACCAACGGGCCCTTTGGCGACAGTGATCCCCGGCTGGACCGCTGGACCATTAACCCACGTGAACGGCGTGTGACCGAGGAGATTGTGGATGAGAGACCACAGGAGTTTCCTCGCATTCATCCCGACCTGAACAGCAAACCCTATCGCTACGGCTACACCGTAGGTCTTGGCGAGAAGTCGTTCCCGGCGATTTACAAGCAGGACATGCACACCGGCGTAGCGACCAGCTTCGAAGTGGGTCCGGCCCGCCATTCCGCAGAGCCGGTATTCGTTCCGCGTGAAGGCGCGGAAGCAGAAGACGATGGGTACCTGATGACCTGTGTCTTCGACGAGCAAAGGCAGGCGAGTGAATTCATCATCCTTGATGCTCAGGATCTTGCTCGTGGTCCGCTGGCGCAGGCGATGCTACCGGTTCGTGTGCCCTTCGGCTTTCACGGGAACTGGGTTCCCGATAGTACGGCATAGTGAAGCGCCCATAGTGACGTTGGGTTTTACGGCGCCTGGCACGGGCGGGTGAGCTTGCCGTAAGTCCTGGGCGCTCTTCGAACACAAGCGTTGCTGTGGGCACCTTTTTAATGAGAATCATTGTTATTTAGGTGTTGCTGAGTTATCCTGCGGCGCCACCTAACCTCGAGGCAAGTCCAATGAAACCAGACATTCATCCAGAGTATCGCGACGTACTGTTTCACGACACTTCGGCCGACGCGTATTTTCTTATTGGGTCAACAGTGAAAACTGCTGAAACCCGCGAGCATGAAGGGAAAACCTATCCTTACGTTTCCTTGGACGTATCGAGTGAGTCGCACCCGTTTTACACCGGCAAGCAGCAAACGACGAAGAGCGACGGCCGCGTGGCAAAATTCAACAAGCGCTTTGGGCGCAAAGGCACGAAAGAGTAGCCCTGGGTCGATAATTTCACCCTTTGACCACCGCGGGATCAGAGCCGCATCGGGGCATTGCGCTGCAATGCCGCCCATCATTATTGTGCTTTGATCCCTGCGTTGCTCCAGCCGTTACAGCGAACACCTGAAAGCCCGATTTACAGCCCGAGTTTTCCTACCCGCCGATTTAACACGATTTAGCAAGGACACGAATAACGCTGTCCGCGCTGACTGCTCCTTTCCCTAACGTCGATGCCGATGAGAGGCCGGATTGCCGATTTTTATTGTCGCTCAGAGCCATGTGTGTGGCGCTGCTGGCAATGTTTTATAACACAATCACCAACGAAGCTATCACTCGTGAAACTGCAGGAGTGGTGGTGACTATGAAGCTTTACCCGAACACCCGAGGTACCTACTCAGCACAGGGCGCTGGACCTGATAGCGTGCGCCTTTACGCAGAGGGGCTTAGTCGTGGCGATGCGAGAGAAAAATGGCTGGCAAAGTACTCGGAGCGCAGGGCGTTTTCCGGCAAGCGGGATAAATGGCGCGGGGCGGCTTAAGGCCTGACACAGGCCGCTGAGTATCACTCCCTCTGAAAAACATCAATCACGGCGTGCACAGTTGTCGTCAGGGATGACAGTTCTTCTACGCGTTTCTTTCCCTCCGATTGGGCCCTGAAAAGGTGCGGCGTCATGAGCAAAAGATCAGCGATCTGTTGATGCGCTGACAGCTCGATCGTGTAAGTGATTTCGTCACGGGTCAGCCGATGGAAGCCCGAGGGTAACGTGTGTGGACTGTTATTCGTCTCAACGGTGGGGTAAATCAGCTCTCGGAGCTCCAGCAAGTGCTTCTGCCCAGCCTCTACGCGTATCAGCATTCCGTCCGGCTTGAGCACGCGTGAAAACTCCACGAAATTTGGGAAGCCGAAGGCGTCCAGGATGACGTTCGCCGAGCGATCGGCCAGGGGAATTTGACGATTGCTGGCCACTAGCCACGTAGCGGAGAAACGTTTTGCGGCGCTCTGCACGGCCCACTTGGAGATATCAAATCCAACAATGCGCGGTTCTGGCTTGTCGTCGTTCCGAAGCCGCTGCTGGATTTGATCGAGGTAATAGCCCTCACCACAGCCGGCGTCGACGATGAGGGAATCATGGCCCAGCCGGGAGAGGTGGCAATCGACAAGGCGTGCTGGCAACGCCTTGTAAAAGCCCGCATCCAGAAAACCACGCCGGGCGGCAATCATTGCTTTGCTATCCCCGGGGTCGCGGGAGCGTTTGTTATGGGCTGGCAGTAAATTCACATAGCCCTGCCGGGCGATGTCGAAGGTATGGCCATCTTCGCAGCGCAAACAACCATCAGCCATGATCAGGGGCAGAGCATCCAGTGGGCAACGTAGAGTTGGATCAGAGCGAAACGTCATAGGGTCCCATAAACGTTGAGTGCGTGATGAACTGGTGTGAGAATCGGCGCTCCATTTAGTCTACCGAGCTTCCATTGTTCGTGGGACCCCAACTTCGGCTTGCCTTCTCGCTCGGGTCACTGCGCCAATATGTGGGCCAGACGCTCAACAATGTCCAGTATGCAACGACAATAATTAGCGTCGCGTGTGAACGCGGTGCAGCCATGCCTCCTCACAAGGCTCAACTACCCCTCTCCAAGCACGCTGCCATACCAGGTGTCTGCCTGATCCTTTACGCTGTCCCACACTGACGATGCGCTAGGTAGAACGGGATCACAGGCAGCGGAGACAGCACCCTCTGGTGGGGATTCATTCAAGCTCAACGCGTCGTAGAGGATCTCGAGGTCCTGCACGCTCTGACAGGCCTCATACAGCTCGTAGGCGGTGCCAGTGATAAGAACAGCAATGCCAAGATAAGGAATGGCCTCGGCAGGGATGGCAGCGACGCTGCGCGTTGCCACGCGCTTTGTGCGAGCGCTCAGGCGGTTGCCGAATTTCCTCACTGCCGCCCTACGTTTGGCGGTATCGGCCGTCTGTTGCCTAATAATCCTGTCCTTCCCCGCCAAGCGCTGAGCGGCGATATCTGCCACGGTTTGAATGCCGAAAGCGGTGCTAAACGCGCCCGATAACGCGGCATTGAATGCCACGCTGGTGAGTGTCAAAACGTTGGTAGCAATAAGTGATGCAAATGCGCCTATCAGGATTAGGCGGCGAGCCCATCTCAGCATGGCCAGATCTCCCTTGAGTCAACACCAAGGTTATCAGGCGGACGTGTAATCACGCTCGACTGTTGCCCAGCCGCCATCGCAATTTTTGAGATGATGCCGCTATGCCGTCGAATAACCTTGACCAGTATCGATTTTCCCCAATATCTACAGCCTCTGCGAACGCTCGGTTCGCCTAGCGCAGTGAGGTAAGGTGATTCACTTCCTGAGTCGGCATAGGTATGTTGTGGCTATGGCTATAATTGTTCACCACGATGCAGATACTCTGCGAGAGGCAGATAGCCGCATGACCTGCATTGAGGGTACGCATCTAGTGAGAACCTATGTCTTCGCGCCCCACTAGTTCCGACGAGCCCGAAAGGGCCAGTGTCCGCGACGGCTTCCTGGTTGTGGCCTCTGTTGTGGTGTTGCTTGCCGGCGGTGGCGATGGCACGCTCAATGCACTTGCCGATGTGCTGGTACGGCAGCAGGATGCGAAAACTCCGCCAGAGATGGGCATTATGCCTCTCGGCACAGCCCAATGACCTTGCCCATGGGCTGGGAATACCCTGTGACGACCTGGAGGCCTGTCTGTATAAAGCGGCTATAGGCGACGCGTGATCTGTGGATATTGGCGTGATGAACGGCCGTCACTTCATCAACGTGGCAAGCGGGGGATTCGGCGCCGAAGTTACAGCCACCACGCCGCAGGATATCAAGCGTCGTCTGGGTGGGGCCGCCTATACACTCAACGGCCTGATCAAGGTCTGGGAGGTGCAGCCTTACAAGTGCACCCTTTTCCTGCCGGACGAAGCACCTCTAGAGGTTTCAATGGTACTGATAGCCGTTGGGAACAGCCGGTTGGCTGGCGGCGGTTTTGAGGTTGCGCCTGCGGCAGATCCCCGCGATGAGAGGCTCGATGTCATGGTACTGACTGATGCTGTGCTCTCTGAACCGGGGCCCACTTTGGCCGAGCTGCGAGATCCGATGAAGCCAGATAACCGGCGAGTGTTCTACCGCCAGGCAGCGTCTTTCCGGATAGGGTCAGATGCCCACTTGCACATCAGCCTCGACGGCGAACCTGTGCTGGCAGATTCACTGGAGTTTTCTGTGCGGCCTGCGGCGCTAAAATCGGTGTACTGAAATGTCGCCAAGCTAACAGGCGCCAATCAGACTATCGCAAACTTAAGTATCGCTGAGTGAACGGACAAGAGGACGACGTAATGACGGAATTTGCAGACAGCGCCAAAGCGGGCGCAAAGGCAGCAACCTGGGTAGGTATAGCAGTACTGCTTTTGGGGATGCTTGCCATCGGCATGCCGTTCCTGACAGGGGTGGCCATCACGATCAGTATCGGGGTGATTTTGCTTATCACCGGTATCGCCCAATTGTTTTTCGCTTTCAATTCTCACTCGTTCGGTAGTGGGGCACTGCGTTTTGGCTTTGGAATCCTCTCTGGCCTTTGTGGCTTATCGCTGGTGACTCAGCCCGGCGCTGGGCTTGCCACCATCACCTTATTCCTGGCCGTCTGGTTTGTCGTTGATGGTGTGTTTACCGTCGTTAACGGGATCAGCTGGCGTCCGCAGTCAGGGTGGGGCTTGATGGTTGGCTCCGGGGTTATTGGCGTTCTCCTGGGCGTTATGATCTACAGCCAGTTCCCCACATCGTCGGTGTGGCTGGTAGGGCTGCTGGTAGGCATTCGTCTGCTGCTGGTGGGCTGGACGATGATTGCGCTGGGAGCCGTTGGCCGGCAGGTTGCCAAAGAGATCGATACGGCAAACGTCTGATCGATACGAGTTGCCGCTGCCTCTTTACGGGCTCGTGTCTATGTATGTTCGCACGGGCTCTTTCGCGCAGTCTGTATCGGAGTTAAGTCGACCCTTATACTGTCAGCACCGTTTGTATATCCGTTTGGAGGTAAGCAGTGCAGGCACAGGCGGCTCCTATACTCGACTACTCGAAACGGGGACAATCAGAATGGGTTGATTCACTAGACCGTGCCTGTGCGGAATGGGGTTGTTTTCAGCTTATCAACCACAACCTGGACAGTGACTTGTGCGCCAGCGTGCTATCCGCAATGCAGAGCTTTTTTGCATTGCCGCTTGAGGCAAAGCTGGATATCGAACGTACCGCGGACAATCCCTGGGGATTCTACGATCGAGAACTCACCAAGAATGTGCGCGACTGGAAGCAGATTTTCGACATCGGGCCCGGTTCTGCCGAGGGCCCCTTCGCCGAGACCAGCACTCCCTGGCCGATGCAACTGGGCAAGTTCCAAGCCACTATGGAAGCGTACTATGAGGTAGCCGAGGTGCTGGCGCTGCAGCTCTTAACTGACATTGGAAGTCGTCTCAGTTTGCCGGCCAGTGCGCTGAAACGAGATTTCGGGGTAGGGCATTCCAGTTTTCTTCGTCTGAACTATTACCCACAGTGCGAAGCTCCGGAAGAGCACCTTGGTATCAGCCACCACACGGATGCGGGCGCTCTCACAGTGTTACTGCAGGACGCACAACCTGGCCTGCAATTTTGGCATGGTGGCGACTGGCATACTGTTAAGGCCGAACCCGATGCACTGACGATTAACATTGGAGACATCGTGCAGGTCTGGTCCAACGATCGCTACCGGGCGCCGCTGCACCGTGTGCTGACCAACAAGTTTCAGTCGCGCTACAGCGCACCGTTCTTCCTGAATCCGACCTACGATACCGTGTATGCGCCGCTTCTTAGTGCGTTGAACGGCGAGCCGCCACGATATCGATCAATTAACTGGAGAGAGTTCAGGGCGGGCCGCGCTGCCGGTGACTATGCCGACCTGGGCGACGAGGTTCAGATCAGCGACTTCAGGTACTGATCATGACATTGGTGCAGCAACTGCGATCAATCGAAATTGAGCGTTAGATACGTTAAGGCCCGCTAGACGTAAACGAGATCATGGAGTGTCAACTGCTAAAAATTTCTGACATTACGATTGGGCAATAGGCCATTTTGCTTAAGCAGATAATGAGACACGCCCGCTACAAAGATGTAGAGAACAGTCGCCTGAACTGGCGCCTGGTGAGCCGCATATGGCCGCTACTGGCTGAGAACAGGTTGCGGATCTTTCTGGCAATGGTCTGCCTGCTGCTGGCAAAAAGCGCTGTTATTGCAATACCGTTTGTTCTTAAAAATCTGGTCGATACGCTCGAGGCCGCAGAGTCGTTGCCCAGAGAACCGGCGCTGCTGCTCGGGCTGGTGATTGCCTACGGGGCTGCTCGCTTCTCCAATGTCTTTTTTGGCGAGCTGCGCGATACCATTTTCGGGCGCGTGACCGAGCGCGCAATGCGCCGCATTGGGCTGCAGGTGTTCCGGCATGTTCACAACCTCGACCTTGACTATCACCTCAATCGGCGCACAGGTGGTCTCGCGCGGGATATCGAGCGCGGCACTACCGGCATCAGCTTTCTGATGCGGTTCTTCGTCTTCAATATCGCCCCGACACTCTTTGAGATTGCCATGGTCGCTGGCATCTTGCTGTTTAGCTACGGTCCGAGTTTTGCATCAGTAGTCATCGCCGCAGTGCTTCTCTACGGCGCTTTTTCCTTTCGCGCCACAGAGTGGCGAACGCGCTTTGTACGCGAGGTAAACGAAGCAGATTCAACCAGTAACACTCGTGCAGTGGATTCGCTGCTGAACTTCGAGACCGTCAAATACTTCACTAATGAGGAGTTCGAGGCGAGTCGCTACGATGAGTCCCTGGCCGATTGGGAGCAGGCGCGCCGCAATAACCGCTTGTCGCTGTTCACCTTGAACGGTGGCCAGGCGTTGATCATTGCTGTTTCTCAAACGCTCATGATTGGGTTGGCCGCCTGTCAAACGCAGGCCGGCGTGCTTACGCTGGGCGACTTTGTTCTGATCAATCAGTTCATGATCCAGCTGTTTATGCCGCTGGGTTTCTTGGGGTTTGTGTACCGTGAGATCAAGGGCTCGATGGCCAACATCGAGAACATGTTCGAGTTGCTGGCGCTCAAGCCAGCTATTGTTGACGCACCTGGCGCTCAGCCTCTGAATTGTGGTCCGGCCACGGTGGAATTCAGGTCGGTCTCGTTTGCCTATAACAACAACCGCCCGATTCTCGATGAGGTTTCGTTCACGATAGACCTGGGGCAGAAGCTGGCGATCGTGGGTGCCAGCGGGGCAGGGAAGTCGACTCTCGTTAAGCTGCTGTTTAGGTTCTATGACGCTACCGCGGGCAGCATCCTGATCGACAATCAGGACATAGCTACCGTGACGCAACATTCACTGCGTTCGGTGATCGGCATCGTTCCGCAAGATACTGTGCTGTTCAATGACAGCCTGTTTGAAAACGTGCGGTATGGCCGGCCCTCTGCCACAGACGACGAGGTGGAAGAGGCGATTCGCCTGGCGCACCTCGAAGGGCTTGTTAGCCAACTTCCGGAAGGCTCTGCCACGTTAGTAGGTGAACGCGGGTTGAAGCTGTCTGGCGGTGAAAAGCAGCGGGTGTCGATCGCACGCACCATTCTGAAAGGCGCCCCGATTCTGGTATTCGACGAGGCGACTTCATCGCTTGATAGCAAAACCGAGCAGGCGATTTTGCGATCTTTGAGTGACATCGCTAAAGAGCACACAAGCATGGTGATTGCTCACCGCCTCTCCACAGTGGTGGATGCGGACCAGATACTGGTACTGCAGGGTGGACGTGTGGTTGAAGCAGGTACGCACCTCAGCCTGCTGGACAGAGGCCAGGCGTACGCCAGTTTGTGGCACGCGCAGCAGAATCAGCCGTTAAGTGCTGTTGATGATTCAGCTTCGCCTTGATTGGGCATAGTCGATATCTTGGCCGACCAGCACAGCTTTAGACCGAGGCCGTTAAGCGTGTCATTTACAACGTGCCAGGCTGAGGCTCAAGCGGTGATTAGCTCGGTCTAGCCAGTAGCGCGCCTGCCTCGTAGCAAAAACTCCGCGCCCATCGAATAGAATTCATGCAGATGTCTACAGGTAAGGTGTGTCCAGCGTCCTCGCGAGTATTCGTGTGGCAACCCTACTGGCAGTCATGAACGTTTTGCCTCCTTCAAGCCAAGCGGCTTAAGACAGGGCAGAAACGTGACTTTCCCCGCTATCGCTCTTCCCTCGGCGTTAGCTTTCCGTTAAGTCACCTGCTAAAACCGCACAGAAGGGTAATGTCTATGCTTCCAGTGAACGTACAAATGTGGATTGACACAACGGGCGAATATGAGAACTTTGCTAATGCTGGTTCTGATCACAGGGCCGGTTTATGCCGATTGCATGAGGGACCCTTTGGGGCGGACTGTCTGTGGTCCGGGCCAATGTGCTACACACTATCGTGGCGAGATTTACTGTGCTCGCAATAAATTTGGTACAGCGACTTTGGACCGTAATGGCAGCGTGGTGTAGGGAATTGGTTAATGCGAGAAAGATTTTTGCGGCGATCTCCACTGCTCAAAAGAATCAGGCGGTGGTGTAGTTAGAAATGATCAAGGTGAAGTAGATTGCTTTGGCGCGTGTGAGCCAGCCAGTGTGCAATTTTGTGAACAGAGCATTGTGGGGCAATAAAACCTTGGCATGAATTCAATCCTGCTAATTTCCTACCGACTTGTCTTTGGCCCTGAAGCTCCCATTATCAGTGAATTACTCATACGCACGATGGGGCTTACGATAGCGACGGATTTGCCAGTTCGTTTGCCGAAGCGGCCCGGCAACACACTCTTTATGAATCCACGATCAGCGCATTGACCCCCGCCGTCGTGCGCCTGACGTTCACAATTCAGAGCTGTTCTTTTATTTTTTCGCTACCCGTAACTTCTTTTTTACAATTCTTAACAGTTACAGGCATTGAGCACCTCTGTGGCTCAACCTAGTATTCGCTCTAGGGAAATCAGCCCAACGAAAATGCCCAGCTTCGGGCTAAGGTCTATGATGAATAAAGTCTCGCTTATCACCTCGATACTGTTATTTGCTTTCATTAGCCAGGGGTGTTCGTCGGCGAGCGATGGAGGCGACAGCCCTAGCCCAGAGTTTTCCGTCTCAGATGCTCAAGTAGACACGAGCGGTGCTTTGTCCTCAGGCGATAGCGATGAGGAACAACACGATGACGAATCTGAGAGTGGGAATGATACAAACTCAGACGACCAGGTTCCTACGGTCAAGATGGAACCCTTTTACCGAGTATTGCTAGACGAGAATAGGACATACGCGGACGGACTTGCTCATAACGCAACGAGTACGGTTCCTTTTCCCAAACCTCTCTTGCTAGATATCTACTATCCAGATAATCAGTCCCCGAGCAGGCCTGTCTTTATGTTCATTCACGGTGGCGGTTTCACAGGTGGCACCAAGACGAAGCCAGAAATTGTAGCGATGGCAGATTTCTTTGCTTCACGGGGCTGGGTTTTTGCTTCCGTGGATTACAGAACCACAGAAGAACTTGGCTCCATACAGGGTTTGTCCCGCGAGGATGTCTTAACGTTTTACCATGGAATCGCGCCGCGGGAGTGGATTGAGTTTGCCCTGCAAGGAGCAGAAACCCCAAAGCAGTTCCAACAAGCCATTGCCCTGTATGCCGCACAAAGGGATGTAAAGGCAGCGCTCCGCTGGATGATGGCAAACGCAGATGGCTACAGATTTAACTCGGAATTCATTACCGTTGGCGGTGCCTCAGCGGGCGCAGTTGCTGCCATTACATTGGGAATCTCAAATCTGGAAGACTTTAGAGACGAGATCCTAATCAACGACGACCCTACATTGTCAACAACTAATTTGATTGAGGCTTACGTCGTTAAAAGTTTGGTGTACTTTTGGGGATCTAATACCAAGCTGGAAGCGTTCGAGTCAGTATATGGATTGAATCGTTACGATGGCAGTGACCCTGAGTTATTCATGGCGCACGGTACCGAAGACATGAACCCTGGCACGCCTTTTTCTGAGGCCATTGAGCTGCAGGAGATATATGATCCCCTGGGCGTTGATACCCAGCTGGTGCCTCTGGAAGGAGCTGGCCATGGCGCATGGGATGCCGAAGTGGGGGGTAAAGGCTTGTTTGAACTTACTTTTGACTTTCTCGTCGAACGGCAGAACCTGGCGATAGAGTGAGGCCAAAACTGGTTTCCTGAGGCAGCTAACGACGCTCGTTTGAGTCAAACACAGGTGGCGACACATCAGACTTTCGATCACTTGAGCGTTCATGGTTTCAATCCTGCTGACCATCAGCGTCATAACTTTCTGTAAGTGTAAGGCAGAAAGGAAGGTCCCGGCTGGAGCAGTCAACCCGCATATTGACGTGCGACTTACGGCGTGTGGTAGGTCAAGGCACGGCTCCGTACTCTAGCCGCGTGGGCGGTGAGCTGCGCGCATTGAACTTAGAAGTAAACTATCTCCGTGACTTTGGGCGATATTGCTAACGCGCCGATTAAGCCGCCTTCACTGGTGTATGCGTAGGTGTTCTATCTCTATGCCTCAACCACGATATACACCATCTTTGGGTGCGAGATATCAATATTCCTTTGCCTCTCTAAGAAATGAAAGCAATTCATCGTGACTTGGTGAACTCCCTTATGTTGCTGTGCGAGCTAAAGTGATAGCAGAGTAGTGGAGCGCTTACCGCTTTAAAAATCGCTTCGATTGGCTTAGTGTCGCAGCTATAGACAGGCTGAACGGACGGATCCTGCCTGCACGAACGTCGATGGAGCGTGATCGTGATATGGGAACAAATTATTGATTTCCTGAAAGATATTTCAGAAATATTCTTCACTACATTCGTTCAAATGCTATCCGTGTTTTCGCTTGGCACGGGTGCCGCAGCTATTGCTTGCTGGGTGTATGATGCGCCGATGAGTCTCTCTCTGGTCGGCGGCATATTGGCATTAGGGGTTTTTTTGGGAGTTTACTGGTTCTTGGGGGAATGGTAATGAAACACCAGAGAAGCTCACTTTCTGCTGTGCGCATCAGGTGACGCTTACCAGCGTGAAGTTTCATTAACAGCGTGCAGAATATATCCAAGAAGGGTGTCTGGGGCTTTAGTTAGCATCCGGCAACCTCCAGGTGTAAGTCGCTCAATGGGATGCCTAGAGTTTCAGAAAGAAACGCTTGCAGTTTTACACACCTCACAATCAAAACGGGGCTTAACCTGCAGTCAACCACGTGATGTTCGGCCGCACCCAAAGGGCTGTTATCGCCAGTGAGTACAAAAGTTGTTTGCGTAACTTATGGCTCCGCCTGCTGGGCTCGAACCAGCGAGCCAATGATTGACAACCGTTTCCAACCTTTGCGCTTATGCACTCTCGCCTGGCAGAGACGCGGTCCGGTCAAACTCTGCAATCTTTGAAGCGTACTCGCGTTCTAGAACGCGTAATCAGGCTGCCGCTTCTTCTTGCTTCGAATCGGAGGCCGATTCCTCACCATCCTTCGATTGCTGAGCCTCAAGCTCTTTGATCCTCTGCTCAAGGCGGGCGTTGTCTGCTTTGGCTTGCTTGAAGGATTTCTGTAGCAGATCTGCTGCCTTGGTCTTCTCAGCCAGCTTTTTCTTGTTAGCGTCGAGGTTTTTCTTCATGCGCTCTGGATCGTATTTCTTCAGCGCCGCGTGCTGCTCGCGCTCGGCAGCCAGCTCTTTCTGAAGCGTCTTTACCCGGCTCTTGGCCGTAGTGACTTCTTCCTTCAAATTCTCGGAGCGGTTGTGTAGCTCGCGGTTGCGCTGTTCAACCGCCTGAATGTCGCTAGCTTTGCCTGACAGGTCCGTGATGGTCGCGAGCTGGCTGGCGATGGTGCCTTTGAGCTCATCAACCTGCTTCTCAAGCGCTTCCTTTTCTTCCGTCAGCGTAGTGATTGCGCTATCTTTCGATTCCAATTGATCCTGGTACTGCTCGCGGAGCTGTGCTTCAAGCTCCATGACTTTCTC
Organism: Parahalioglobus pacificus; assembly: GCF_014652275.1. Classification (GTDB taxonomy): domain Bacteria; phylum Pseudomonadota; class Gammaproteobacteria; order Pseudomonadales; family Halieaceae; genus Parahalioglobus; species Parahalioglobus pacificus. Next base: position 399,176 of record NZ_BMYM01000001.1, read on the forward strand.
AAGTTTGCTTACTGTTAGCATGTAACGACTTTTCCCTGTTTACTGGCGCTTGGTTACGGCGGCAAGCGCGGTTGAAAAATAGGGGGTTCGCCAAGACTCGAACCCGGGACCACTCGATCAGTCGTCGGATGGTTTAACGTTCAGTACGTGAAGAGGAGAGGCAAGGCGCTGCCAGCTTCGAGATACTCGCTGGCCGATCTTGGCTCCCTGGACTACAAGCACAGCTTGTGGCCGCTCCCTGGCTCGCAGCGGTGCTTGCCGAAAGCCCCTCTATCATCCAACTGGGCTCTTCTCGCCCAAGAAGGGCGGATACAAAAAAGCCCGGTCGATTGACTGGGCTTTCTTTTGTATGGCTCCGCCTGCTGGGCTCGAACCAGCGACCCAATGATTAACAGTCATTTGCTCTACCAACTGAGCTAAGGCGGAATAGGTGTTAACCAGAGGGCGCGTATATTAATGGGCACTTATGTCGCGGTCAACTGTCTAGCGGCCATATTTCGGCGCTGCGGCGCAAAAACTGGCCATTGCTGCATTTGCCGTCTAAAACCCTGATAATAAACGGCTATTTTTCGTTCATTATCCCTAGGTTTGTTCTGTGACGCGTCCTTTTGAAGTGAAATCGGCCTTTGAGCCCGCTGGTGATCAGCCGGAGGCGATTCGTCAGCTCGTGGAGGGCGTGCAGGCGGGCCTTTCGTCCCAGATTTTGTTGGGTGTAACTGGCTCAGGCAAGACGTTCACTATGGCCCATGTGGTGGAAAAGCTGCAAAGGCCCACCATCGTCATGGCGCACAACAAAACGCTGGCCGCCCAGCTGTACGGGGAGTTTAAGGAGTTCTTCCCAAACAATGCGGTGGAGTATTTCGTTTCTTACTACGACTACTACCAGCCCGAGGCATATGTGCCATCTTCGGACACCTTCATTGAGAAGGATGCTTCGATCAATGACCACATTGAGCAGATGCGCCTGTCGGCCACCAAGGCCCTGCTGGAACGGGAGGACGTCCTCGTAGTCGCCACGGTCTCGGCTATCTATGGCTTGGGTGACCCGAAATCCTACTTCAAAATGGTGATGCACCTCTCCCGGGGGGAGATCATCGATCAGCGCCAGGTGCTGCGTCAGCTGGCGGAGTTGCAGTACACCCGCAATGATGTGGACTTCAGTCGGGGTACTTACCGTGTACGTGGCGACGTCATTGATATTTTCCCGGCGGACTCTGAGAACGATGCCGTACGTGTAGAGCTGTTCGACGAGGAGGTGGAAAGCCTTTCGCTGTTCGATCCCCTCACGGGTGCCATTGAAGCTAAGGTCCCTCGAGTGACCATCTTCCCAAAAAGTCACTACGTTACCTCTCGCGATGTGATGCTGGGTGCCATTGATGAGATTGAGGCGGAGTTAGAGGTTCGCCTTAAGCAGCTCAAGGACAACGACAAATTGGTGGAGGCACAACGCCTGCAGCAGCGCACGAAATACGATGTGGAGATGATCCGGGAGTTGGGCTATTGCCAGGGCATTGAAAACTACTCGCGCTACCTCTCCGGTCGTGCGCCGGGCGAGCCGCCGCCAACCTTGTTTGAATACCTGCCTGACAATGCATTGGTAATCGTGGACGAATCTCACGCCAGTATTCCGCAAATTGGCGCGATGTACCGTGGCGACCGTTCGCGAAAAGAAACGTTAGTGGAGTACGGCTTCCGTTTGCCTTCCGCCCTGGACAACCGCCCGATGCGGTTTGCAGAGTGGGAGCAACTGGTGCCCCAGGCGGTCTTTGTGTCTGCAACGCCCGGTCCGTATGAACTGGAGCATGCGGGGCGCACCGTCGAGCAGGTTGTGCGGCCCACTGGGCTTATCGATCCGGAGCTTGAGGTACGGCCTGCCACCACCCAGGTGGACGACCTACTCGCGGAGATCCATACAGTCGTTGCCAAAGGTCAGCGTGTACTCGTGACCACACTGACCAAGCGGATGGCGGAAGACCTTACTGAGTACCTGGCTGAGCATGACGTTAAGGTGCGCTATCTGCATTCGGACATCGATACGGTTGAGCGTGTTGAGATTATTCGGGATCTACGACTGGGTGAGTTTGATGTGCTCGTGGGCATCAACCTGCTACGTGAGGGCCTAGACATGCCCGAGGTGTCGCTTGTGGCCATTCTGGATGCGGATAAGGAAGGGTTCCTGCGCTCGGACCGCTCCCTGATTCAGACCATTGGCCGCGCAGCCCGCAACCTTCACGGTCGCGCCATTCTGTATGCAGATAACGTGACCGGATCTATGGAACGTGCCATGGCCGAAACCGAGCGGCGGCGCGAAAAGCAGCTGGCACATAATGCTGAGTACAACATTGTGCCGAAAGGCGTTGAGAAGTCGGTTCAAGACATCATGGAAGGAGCGCGGCGAATGCCGACACGCGGCAAAGCCAAAGGCCGCAAAGTGGCCGATACCCGCGCGACCTACGCCGAGGATCTGGCAAAACTTACGCCCGCAGCTTTGTCACGTAAGCTCAAGCAAATGGAAGGGCAGATGCAGGAACACGCTAAGAACCTGGAGTTTGAGGAGGCAGCAGCATTGCGGGACCAGCTAACCGAGATTAAGCAACAAGCCTTCATCAGTTAGCGCTGAAAATGGCGAGGCGGTCTATAATAGGAAAAGTGTAAAAACCATAAGGAGGTCCACTGCATGCGTCCACAACGATGGTATTTAGGGTTGGCGCTGGTGTTAACAGCGTCCCTCGCTCAGGCCGCCGACAAACCCAATATTCTTGTCATCTGGGGAGATGACGTCGGTCAGTCCAACATCAGTGCCTATTCTCGCGGCATGATGGGCTACCACACTCCGAATATTGATCGCATCGCCGACGAGGGCATGATGTTCACCGACTACTACGGTGAGCAAAGCTGTACCGCAGGTCGCTCTTCTTTCATCATGGGCCAATCGGTATTTCGCACGGGCCTAAGTAAAGTCGGGCTCCCCGGCGCAGAGCTGGGTATGCGTGAGGAAGATCCCACCATCGCGGGCTTGCTGAAGAATCACGGCTATGTCACCGGGCAGTTCGGCAAGAACCACCTGGGTGATCGCGATGAGCACTTGCCCACGAATCACGGCTTCGATGAGTTCTACGGCAACCTGTATCACCTGAATGCAGAGGAAGAGCCCGAGAACGCAGACTACCCCACTGATCCTGCGTTCCGTGAACGCTACGGGCCCCGCGGTGTCATCAAGTCAAGCGCAGATGGCGAGATCGAAGACACGGGTCCCTTAACCAAGAAGCGCATGGAAGTTGTCGATGACGACACTTCTGCAGAGGCTATCAAGTTCTTGGAGCAGGCGGTGGCCGACGACAAGCCATTCTTTATTTGGTGGAGCGGCACGCGCATGCACTTCCGCACCCACGTCTCGGAAGAGAAGATGAAGTGGTGCAAGGAGCAGTACCCACGCGCGGATGAATACAGCTGCGGAATGGTGGAGCACGATGCGCACATCGGGCTGTTCCTGGATAAGCTGGATGAGCTGGGCATTGCCGACAACACGATCGTGTTCTACAGCACCGACAATGGGCCGCACTACAACACCTGGCCAGATGCCGCTTCAACGCCATTCTTTGGTGAGAAAAACACCAATTGGGAAGGTGGCTGGCGAGTGCCTGCGGCCGTTCGCTGGCCCGGCAAGATCGAGGCTGGCTCCGTGTCTAACGAGATCATGCATCACATGGATTGGTTGCCCACCTTCCTTGCAGCGGCCGGGGAAGCAGATGTCAAAGACAAGCTGCTGAAGGGACATCGAGCCATTGGTCGTCGTTACAAGGTCCACCTGGATGGCTACAACTTTTTGCCCTATTTGACAGGTGAGTCTGAGGAAGCGCCTCGCAGAGAAATCTTCTATTTCTCGGATGAGGGTGATCTGACGGCGTTACGCTACAACGATTGGAAGATGATCTTCATGGAGCAGAAAGAGTATGAGACGTTCCGAGCTTGGATCGAGCCATTCACCCCACTGCGCGTACCCCTGATCTTCAATCTCCGTCGAGACCCGTACGAGCGGTCTTATCGCACATCCAATACCTATTATGACTGGATGCTTGATCGGGTCTACCTGCTGGTGCCTGCACAGGACTACGTTGCGCGGTTCCTGCAGACCTTTGAGGAGTACCCGCCGCGCCAGAAGGCAGCGAGCTTCTCCCTGGACCAGGTGATGGAAAAACTCACCACACCCTCTGGCAACCCTTAGTACCGCATGGGTTGCTGGGAAGGGCCTCTAACGAGGCCCTTTTTTGTGCATGAATGTTCAGTGATTCGCTCACTACTGCTTTCGCCGATAATCTACAAATCACCGTTCGCACTGCGCGGGGCGAAGTAATCGGCTGCCTCAGGCGTCGCCGTGAGCTCAATCGACTCCACCACTTCACCATCGATGATATAGGCTTGCCGACAAGTTTCCGTCTTGATGTGTGCTCGTTCAGTCCGCAGTTTTTCCACTGCAATTTCAGCGCGCGTGGCCTCAGCACCCGAGGTATCACCCTGTGCGATTTGACGTATTAATCTTTGCTTCAAACTTTCACCGTTTTTGGGCTGAAGCTCCAACTGGTGCGGACGTGGTTTCTTCGGTACTGCGATCATGCTGGTTTTCCTCCACTTTGAGGAAAATGCTACGCCGACACTGACGTCCATCGGATGGCCGGCGACGACAAGTGCTTTGCAGATTGCGCCATTTATGTCGGATCGATGGGGCCCGGCAGGATAAGCGTGATTTGCACACCCGAGCCATCCTCACGATTGTCTGCCTTCGAGGTACCCCCAAGTGCTGTTGTAATCAGGCGTACAACGTGGAGGCCGAGACCCAGGTGAATACTATTGCTCTCCGCGGTCTCCCGCAGCGACACCATGGGTTCGAAGATCTGACTGCCCAGGTGTTCCGGTAGCAGTGGCCCGGGATTGGTTACGGTAACAGCGACGCGGTCGTTTAACACACCGGCGCCCAACTCGATGGTCTTGCCACGTTGTGTAAATGACACCGCGTTGGCCACCAGTTTATCCAGGGCCTGCGCCAGCAGATCCGGATTACTCTCGATCCAGATTGGCTCTGATAGGGTTAAGGTAAATCGCCTATCGCTGTGAATCTGTGCGTAGGCCGTTACCAGTTCTTCGAGGAAAGCATTCAACTCTATACGCTCACGTTGTGGCCTCTGGAGGCTGTCTTCCAATCCGGCGGCCTCACTCATCGCAGTCAGTATTCGGCTCAAGCGAGCAAGGCCTTCCTGTGCACGCTGCCGGTAGGTAGCCCTTTCCTCCTTGTTGAGGGCAGGGTGTGCGAGGTTGTCCAGCGAGGATTGAATCACCGCAATGGGCGTGCGCAGTTCATGGGCGAGCTTACTGCTGAGGGTCCTGAGGTACTGGTTGTAGTCGGCAACGCGATCCAGCAGTTCAGCGTAGCGCCGGGAGAGATCGCCAATCTCATCCTTGGCCCGGCTGCGCGGAAACCGGTCGATGTTACCGTCACTGTCTAGCGCTGTTTCGGCGGCCTGGCTAAGCCGCCGTATCCGCCAACTGAGCAGGCTTGCATACGCCAAAAGCCCCAGCGCAGATACAGCAATAGCGCTCAGACTGTAGCCCACCAGAGTGGAAAAAGCCGCATCGGTCAATGACAGGTATCGCTCGCTGCTCTGTGCCACCAATAAAGCGCCCATTGGCGCTGCGTTGGCGAACAGGGGAGCCGCAGCCTGGAGCAGCGCACGGTCTCCGCTGGCGGCGTCGCCGTAACTGGCGACACCACCATAACCGGCCATGGGGTCCTCGAGCGTTTTGTCTGCCAGCTTACCGCGATTATCCACTGTGGGGCGCGGCGCCAGGTTCTCTTCAGGCAGAGCCCACCGATAGAGCTGTCGCAGCAGCCAATGGGTATTGCCACTGCCCGCGGCAGAACTGCTCTCATCACTGCCTAATTGGGCCAGGCGCTGGCCGCCCTTGTCAAACAGGGCGATATCAGTGCCGGGTGCAATGAATCGCTGCAACCATTGCTCCAGTGCGGGGGGGGAATGAATGAGCCAAGGGGGCGCAGCGGTGTCTAACGCGGTGGTATTGCCCAAAGTACGCGTACCCGATCCCGTGAAGGCCACATCCACCAAGTAAAAGCCAAGGCGTTCACCGAGCAGGCTGATGGGCATCTCCAATTCAAGGTTGTAGCCTTGTGCAGTGTCCTGCCAGACCCCGCGGATTCGATTAGGGTCGGTACCCGGGAGTGCGCGGTCTACGTACTGTGCCCTGATCCGCCCCGGCGCCGCGGTGGATATGACATAGCTCTGGCGCCGACCCTGTACCCAGGTGGTGAGATACAGTCGGTCGCCATTGGGCTGCGGTGAGAGAGCAGGGTTGTGAAAGACAATCTCGGGGTCGCTCACCTGAAAGAGCAGATACAGCCGGCCTTGCCGAGCCATTGCCTGGTACCGCAGTTGCAGTGAACTGTCGCTGTTGCCGTATTGCCTGAACCGCTGCTCCGGCCAACCTTCGGCATAGCCGTCCACGATCACGGGCTGCTCCGTGGGCCAGGCATAAACGCTGTCGCGGGCGTCGGGCAGGTCTTTCAGCCGCAAGGTATCGGGGTAAAGCAGGTCGTCCCGGTCTGTGAGCGTTGCCGCTATTGTCTCGGCGGTCGCTTGTAGTGCCTGCTCCTGGCCATCGCGCAAACCGGACTCAATTTCCCGAATAAACTGGCAGCCTGCCCATGGCAGGCTCAGCAGCAATAAACTCACCAGCAATAGCTGTCGGCGCAGGGTCATGACAGGCTATTCCATGTGCCAGCTGTATCCCATGGCATACGCTGTTTTGATGGCAACAAAGTGCGCGTCTACGGCTTTGAACTTGCGCCTCACTCGCTTGATGTGAGAGGTGATGGTGTTGTCGTCCAGGACCACGTTGGCTGCATCCATGAGCTGTTGCCGATTTTTGACGTGCCCGGGATGCTGTGCCAACGCATGCACAATCCAGAACTCCGTGACGGTGAGGTCTACGGCTTCACCACGCCAGTGTGCCGTCATTCTGTCCGCGTCCAGCCTGAGTTCGCCACGCGTGAGTGCCTGGCTCTCGGTCTGCGGTGAGCGCAGGGCCTCCATGCGGCGCAACAGGGCAAATATGCGCGCCAGCATATGCTCCTGACTGATGTCTTTGGTGACGTAATCGTCCGCGCCCAGTCTCAGCCCCGAGATAATGTCCACCTCGGAGTCACGCGCGGTAAGAAACATGATGGGTAGCTCACGGCTCTGGCTGCGCAATTCGCGGCACAACTCGAAGCCACCCTCGGTGTCCATGCCCAGTCCGATATCAATGATGGCAAGATCGGGCAGGTGGGTGTTGAAGGCATCGGTAGCGCTGGCTTTGTCCGAGTACCAGGAAACCCTGAAACCACGGCGCTGTAGCGCCTCGCGATAGTTAGCGGCAATCGCGGCCACGTCTTCGACGATGGCGATGTGATGGTCCATAGGGCGCTCCGAAATGATGTTCGCATGGTTTCAAAAACCCAGCTGCCTCACAAGGCTCTGCCACAATTCATCACAATTCGCCTCTGTCCTGCCCGAATCGTGCCATTACTGCGCCGCAATGACTCGCTTGAATAACTCCCATACCAATAAGGGGAGTCATCATGTCTTTTGCTCATCATTTCTATGCCCGTACGCGGTCCAGCTCACAATGGCGTGTCGCCGGGATGTGGTACTGCTTCCGTCTGTTGCCCGGGGCGATCGTCGCCGGCTTGCTCGTGCTTTTGTTATCCGCGTCTCCCGCCAGAGCGGTAGCGCCGGATCACATGCCCTTGCAAACAGGGGGGTTGCTGCTTGAGACGGCCGCCGGTGAGTCGCATCCCGCTGTCATGCAGTCCTCCAACTTTGACGTGTCGATCAGCGGAATGGTGGCTGTCGTCACGCTAACCCAGCATTTCGCCAACGAAAGCAGTGACTGGGTAGAGGGCGTTTACTCGTTCCCGCTGCCCGATGAGGCTGCGGTCCGCTCGATGGAGTTAATCGCGGGTGAGCGTCGGATCGTGGGTCGCGTTCGCGAGCGGCAGCTTGCGCAGCAGCAATATCGCCAGGCTCGGGAGGAGGGGAAGCGCGCCAGTCTGGTAGAGCAGCAGCGCCCCAACCTTTTCACCAATCGCATCTCAAACATTGCGCCCGGTGAGTCAGTATCGGTGCGTCTGGAATACGTACAGCCAGTACTGTACCGCCAGGGCGAGTTTTCACTGCGGCTGCCAACAACGCTAACACCGCGTTACATGCCGGGTAGGGTTTTGGAAGAGGGTGCTGGCAATTCGAAGCGGGAAATTCTTTCGATTAATGATGGCAGTGGGTGGGCACAGTCGACCGATCAGGTGCCTGATGCCGCGCTGATCTCGCCGTTTCTGCATGCCAGTCAGGGCAGCGATACCTCGCCTCTGAATGCGATGACACTTCAGGTATCGCTTGATATGGGTTTGCCTCTCGCAGACTTCACGTCGCTGTATCACGAGGTGGCTATCGCTCGGCAGCAGTTCACTTACCAAATTAATCTCGTCGATGGCCGCGCTGAAATGGATCGTGATGTGCTGCTCTCATGGCGAGTTGCTAGTGGCTCGGAGCCGCAGGCGGCCTGGCTGTCCGAAACGCGCAATGGCAAGCACTACGGTCTGCTTATGATTGTGCCGCCAGAAACCGCGCCGGTGCCGGTACCGCGCGAGCTTGTGTTTGTGATCGATACGTCTGGCTCAATGGCCGGTGACTCGATCCGGCAGGCAAAAAGCAGTTTGCGGCGTGCGCTGCGCAGGCTCTCGAGTGATGACCAACTTAACGTCATTGCCTTTGATTCAAGGGCTCGGCGCCTGTACCCACAGGCGATGCCCGCGAGCCAACAGCGCATCGCACAAGCACTTTCCTATGTCGACAGGTTGGAAGCTTCGGGTGGTACGGAGATGCTGGCGGCCCTGCAAATGGCATTGTCAGATCAGTCTGAATTGCATTCGGACCGGTTGCGGCAGGTCGTTTTCGTCACCGATGGCGCAGTGGGTAATGAGCAAACGCTATTTGAGGCGATCAATCAATCTCTTGGGCAATCACGTCTGTTCACGGTGGGCATTGGCTCAGCGCCCAATAGCTGGTTCATGCGCGCTTCCGCAGAGCTCGGTAGAGGTACGCACACACATATCGGCAGTGCTGGTGAAGTCGCGGAGCGCATGGATGCGCTGTTTGATGCCATGGCGGCGCCGGTCGCTACTGACATCGATATTCAGTGGCCAGCCGAGGTTGACAGCGCACCTGCGCGTATACCGGATCTGTATCACGGAGACCCGGTGCAGGTGGTTGCCCGTTTGCCACAGCCGTTGGCGCCCGGCAGTGCTATTACCCTTCGAGGTGTTACCGGCGGCCAAGCCTGGGAACGCGCTGTCACGGTATCTGCGAGTAGAGACTCCCATGAAGGGGTGGCGAGTCTGTGGGCGAGGCGAAAAATCCGGGAACTTCTGGATGGCCGTGCCCAAGGCGCTGATCAAGCTAGCGTAAAATCGTCGGTGCTAGCGTTAGCTTTAGAGCATCAACTGCTAAGCCCCTACACCAGCTTTGTTGCTGTGGATGAAACGCCGGTACGTGAACCTGGCTCAACGCTGACATCGCGTCCCGTGCCCAACACGGCGCCACGTGGGCAAGCGCCGCAGACCTATGCCTGGCCTTCCACCGCCACGTCTGCGCCATTGAGTATTTATCTGGCTAGTGTGTTCCTGCTTTCCGCGATCCTGGTGTGGCGCCTCGCCCGGGACGAGGTAACCCCGGCGGCAGATGTCTGTGCGTCGCGATCACGTATGGCACAAACCCATGTTTAGCGCAGTAACACGATGTGCCGCTTGTGTCTGTTTGTGCCTGGGCTTGTATCACTTGCAGTACGCATTGTTGATTGAGGCGAAGGCCGCAATGGCGCCCTTCCTGATAGAGCGGGCCTGGCAGCAAACATTGGTCTCCGGCGTAACGTCAAGGCCTTGGCCCTGGGCTGATACCTGGCCAGTAGCTCAGCTCGAAATTCCAGCAGTCGACGTGCGATTGCCCATTCTGGCAAGCACCAGTGGTGAGGCGCTGGCATTTGCGCCAGGACTGCATGCGGGCTCAGTGCTTTGGGGAGAGCCCGGCAGCGCGGTAATCGGTGGGCACCGTGACACCCATTTCGACTTTATGGCTGATCTGGTGGTGAATGACCGGCTGCAAATACAGGACAGTCTGGGCAGACAGTTGCGCTACCGCATCGCTGAGTTGCATGTCATCGACAGCGCCCATACACCTCTGGTTACTGAGGGCAACGAGCACCAAGTGCTATTGGTGACCTGTTATCCCCTGGACGCACTCCACGCAGGAGGCTCGCTGCGCTATGTGGCGGTAGCAGAAATGGAGCCACTACAACCGACTTTTCTTGCCTCGAGACGGAGTTTCAAACTATGAAACCGATTGCACTCAGACACACCGTGGCCGTGTATCAGGCCGTAGGTCCGCAACAGCTCGCCGCCCTGATTCGCACCGACTGGCGGTGCATTGAGCCGGGTTGGGGTGGCGAGCACTTTACGTATTTGAAGCAGCGCCAGCGCTACGCGGAGATGATCGCCCGGCAGTGGGAGGTGCCGCTCTACGGTGCGGGGTATGTGGTACGGCTTGTATTGCCTGAAGATGCACTGCGCCAGTATGACCTTGAGACCGTTGCCTACGAAGAGCACTTGGAGTATCGGGTACCCAGTTGCGAACTGAGGACCTTAAGCCGCGAGTTAGTGGGCGCCATTCAGCCTGTGGCAGCGTTTATGGATCGCGAGAGCTACTCCATACCCTTGGGGTCGCGGCCACTGGCGTCGCTTATTGGGTAGTGTGCTCATGCTCGCAACCGAGCGGGGTGGCCGTATAATGCAGCGCCATGCGAACGCGACTCGTCAATCCGGTATTTCATGTTCTGCTCATTGTGTTGGCGCTTGGCGGTTGTGCCGCCATCACACCGCAAGAGGACAGGCCGGCAGATAAGTCCATGGCGCCCGCGGCGTTTGAACGCTGGCCGGCCCTTTCCCCGATCGCCGACCGCAACGTGCTGGTGCCGCTCAACGAGGGTAAAACAGCATTGAACTGGCGCTTGCAGTTGCTCCAGTCCGCCACTCAGAGTATCGATCTTCAAACCTTCATCTGGCGCACGTATGCCACGGGCAATGCCATCCTCGCAGCGGTACTGGACGCCGCTGGCAGAGGAGTGAAAGTTCGCGTTCTGCTGGATGACAGTTTTCTGGCCCATGCAGATCCGGTGCTACACGCTGTCGCTCAGCATCCCAATATTCGCTATCGGATCTATAACCCCGCAGCCAACCGAGCCGGTGGCACCGTGACGCGGCAGCTGGCAAACATCACTGAATTCAATCGCCTGAACCACCGGATGCATAACAAGCTGCTATTGGTGGATGGCCGAGTGGGTATCGTGGGTGGGCGTAATCAGGCCGATGAGTACTTTGGCTTGCGCCAGCAGCAGAATTTCCGCGATATGGAGGTGCTGTTACAGGGGCCCGTGATAAATGACCTGGCGCCTGCCTTCGATCTCTACTGGAACGATGAGTGGAGCATCGATATTGATGCCCTGACTGAGGGCGACCCCGGCCTGAATCTTATCAGTGAGCGCCAGGCTCTTGCCGCTGCGCCGCGCTATCCCTTGCCACCGGTGGCGAGCGTCGCGCAGTGGCGCCAGGTTTTCGAGGGCGGCTTTGCGGCGGAACTGGAGCTGATCGTCGACGATCCACAGCAAGTGGGCAGTGGTGAATGACCGGTGCAGTGGGGGGATGCCTTCATGAATCGTATCGACAGTGTGGAAGCGGACCTGCTCCTCGTATCCGCCTACTTCATTCCCACGGATGCGCTGATGGCGGCATTGGACCGGGCGGTACGCCGTGGTGTACGGGTTCGTGTGCTGACTAACTCCTTAGGCTCGAACAATCATGTGTCGGCACACGCCGCATACACTCACCATCGACGTGCGTTGTTGATGGCCGGGGTCAAGTTGTATGAACTGCGTGCCGATGCCAGTGATCGGGCGCGTTACATTTTCTCCGGCGTTGAAGACAGCATGCTGGGGCTGCAGGCGAAGTTTGCCGTGCTCGATGATTGCTGCATTGCTGTGGGTTCTTCGAATTTGGACCCGCGTTCGTTGTTGTTGAATTCTGAGTTGGGAGCTTTCGCGATCAGCGAGCCGTTGAACGCGGAGTTACGCTACCTATTTGCAGTAGACATGGCGCCGGGTAACGCCTGGCGTGTCTCGCTGGATGACGCGCAACGAGTGATCTGGAGCGACGAAGCCGGACACCGCTATGATGCTCCGCCGGCTTCATTTTTCCTGCGAGCCGAAAACTGGTTCTTTGGTTTGCTTCCGCTCGACGGACAGATGTAGGGTACAGGCGTTAACCGCAGCAATAACAAGGACTGACTCTGTCTCGCTATAAGCCCTCCGTTGCCGCGGCTGTTGTCATCGCCAATATGATCGGGACCGGTGTGTTCACCAGTCTGGGGTTTCAGTTGGTGGAGCTGCAGTCCGCGCCGGTCCTTCTCTTGCTGTGGCTGGTTGGCGGCATAGCCGCCCTCTGTGGTGCCTTGTGTTACGCCGAGCTGGGTGCGGCCTTGCCCCGCTCTGGCGGTGAGTACAATTTTCTTAGTGAGATCTATCACCCCGGCGCCGGCTTTGTTTCAGGCTGGATTTCTGCGACCGTTGGATTCGCTGCCCCTACTGCACTTGCCGCACTCACCTTTGGCAGCTATCTCGGCTCGGTCATTGAAGGAGCCTCGCCAACTGTTCTCGCCACCGGGCTGATTGTTGTTCTTACTGTGGCCCACTGCACAAGTCATCGAGGCAGCGGCAGTACCCAGTGGTGGTTAACGCTATTAAAGCTGCTGTTGATCGTGGGCTTTTCTGGCGCGGCCCTGCTGTTGTCCAGCGAACGCACAGAGACGCGGTTCGTCCCTGTGACCGGCGATGGCGCACTGGTGGCCAGTGGTGCATTTGCTGTGGCGCTGATTTACGTGAACTACGCCTATTCCGGGTGGAACGCAGCAACTTACATCAGCGGTGAACTGGAGAATGCGCAGAGCAATCTGCCGCGTGTTCTGGCCCTCAGCACGGCAGGGGTGTGCCTGGCCTATCTGCTATTGAACTACGTGTTCCTCGCGGTGGCGCCAATGGACGCTATGACAGGAAAGGTGGAGGTTGGATTTATCGCCGCAACTTACGCCTTTGGAGAGAGTGCCGGCAGGGTGATGGGTGTACTGCTGGCCTTGCTGTTGATTTCCACCGTGTCTGCCATGATTCTCGCCGGTCCCCGCGTCCTTCATCGAATAGGTGAAGACTATCGCCTGTTCTCGCCGCTGGCGCGCAGCAACAGGCACGGAATCCCCGTCGCTGCCATTCTGTGTCAGGCGGCAGTTGCGCTGGTGTTTTTGTGGACGGCGAGCTTCGAGCGCATTCTGGTATTCGCTGGCGCCACCATGGCCCTGAACACGTTTTTTACCGTGCTGGGCTTGCTTGTTCTGCGCTGGCGCGAGCCTGACTTACTGCGCCCCTTCCGTGTAACCCTGTATCCGATTACACCCCTGGTGTATCTGGGGCTGACGGGATGGACGCTCTGGTATGTCGTGGCTCAGCGCCCTGTGGAGGCTATGCTGGGGTTGGGCATTGTCGCCAGTGGGGTAGTGTTCTATCTCATCAGTCGACACCTCAGCAGGGAACCGAGTCAAACAGGGCGCGCATAGTCACATCGAGTGCGCTAGCGACTTTAGCTTGGCGGTGATTTTTCCCCTTCAAAACCGGCGCCCGCTCCTCTAGAATCTCGGTCCCGAAAAGCACGGCGCTTTTCGGTTGATGTCACGCGCTGTGCGTCATAACCGGTTGTCAACGCAGTGGGACCGTAACCACTGCACAGCAAAAGGTTCTGCACGTGAGTCGGCGCGCAAACACCACGTGGCCTTTGGTAGGGGCCACCACTGTGAGGAATGAACCATGCCTGTTATCACTCTGCCCGACGGAAGCCAGCGCGGCTTCGACAACCCCGTTTCTGTTTATGATGTCGCTGCGGATATCGGTCCCGGCCTGGCCAAGGCCACGCTTGGCGGACGTGTAAATGGTGAGAGGCGCGATGCCAGTGATCTCATTACCAATGACAGTAATCTGAGCATATTTACAGCGCGAGATGAGGACGGCCTCGAAATAATTCGCCATAGCTGTGCCCACCTGATTGGCCATGCTGTGAAGCAATTATGGCCCGAGGCAAAGATGGCAATTGGCCCCACGATCGACGAGGGCTTCTACTACGACATTGATCTCGACCATCGGCTCACAGAGAGCGATCTCGAGGCACTTGAGGCGCGGATGCATGAGCTCGCAGACTCTGAATATGAGGTGGTGAAGCAATCAGTTAATTGGCAAACGGCGTACGACACCTTCGAAGCACGCGGCGAAATCTACAAGATGGAGATCTTGGAACAGGATGTTCCTCGCGATGCTACGCCCGGGCTCTACCATCACGAAGAATACGTGGACATGTGTCGCGGCCCACATGTGCCTAATATGCGCCACTGTAAGCACTTTAAGCTGATGCGAGTCTCTGGCGCCTATTGGCGCGGCGACCAGAGTAATAAGATGCTGCAGCGGATTTATGGGACCGCTTTTGGTGACAAGAAGTCCCTGAAGAAATACCTCACGCAACTGCAAGAAGCTGAAAAGCGCGACCATCGTAAAATCGGCAAGAAACTCAATCTGTTTCATACGCAGGAAGAGGCCCCTGGTATGGTGTTCTGGCACTCGGCCGGATGGAGCATTTACCAGACTATCGAACAGTACATGCGACGGGCGCAGTCCGAGCACGGTTATCAAGAGATCAAAACTCCGCAGCTAGTAGACCTCACCCTGTGGGAGAAGTCAGGTCATGCGGACAAGTTTGGCGATGACATGTTTATGCTGGAATCTGAAGGGCGAAATGTTGCCGTTAAGCCAATGAACTGTCCCTGCCACGTGCAGGTATTTAATCAGGGTCTGAAGTCTTACCGGGATCTGCCCTTGCGTCTGGCAGAGTTCGGCAGCTGCCACCGTAACGAACCCTCGGGCTCACTGCATGGCATTATGCGGGTGCGCGGGTTCGTGCAGGACGACGCCCACATTTTCTGCACCGAAGAGCAGATTCAGCCTGAAGTATCAGCATTTATCGATTTTCTGCACGCGGTGTACGCCGACTTTGGCTTCAGCGATGTGATCTATCGCCTGTCTACGCGGCCGGAAAAGCGCGTGGGCTCTGATGCCGACTGGGACCGCGCCGAAAAAGCACTGGCTGATGCCCTGGATGCCCAAAATCTGCCCTGGGAGGAGTTGCCGGGGGAGGGTGCATTCTACGGACCAAAGATCGAGTTCTCGCTGAAGGACTGCATTGGCCGTGTGTGGCAGTTAGGCACGGTACAGGTGGATTTCTCGATGCCCGGCCGTCTTGATGCACAGTACGTGGCCGAGGATGGCTCGCGCCAGGTACCCGTGATGTTGCACCGCGCCATCCTTGGATCGTTCGAGCGATTCATCGGAATTCTGATCGAACATTACGAAGGTGTGTTTCCTACCTGGCTGGCCCCAACCCAGGCTGTGGTGATGAATATCACTGACAAGCAGTCGGATTACGTCAAAAATGTGGAAGATGCCTTAAAAAACAAAGGCTTTCGTGTGATTTCGGACTTGAGAAACGAGAAAATCGGCTTTAAAATCCGCGAGCACACTATCCAGAAGGTCCCGTACCTCTTGGTAATCGGGGACAAGGAAGTGGAATCACAGACAGTGGCCGTGCGCGCCCGTCGTGGTGAGGACTTGGGATCCATGGATCTCGATGCTTTCAGCAAGGTACTCACAGACGATGTAGCGCGACGCGGTCGTATTGCATTGGAGAATCAGCATTAAGAAAGACGGTAAGGGCGCTTCCAAAAAAGCGCTGACCAATGAACAGATCACGTCGGACCCGGTTCGACTGATTGGCGCAGGCGGTGAGCAGGTTGGCATCGTTGCGTTGAGCGAGGCTCTGGCCCAGGCCCAGGCGGCCAGCATGGACCTCGTGTTGATGGCTGATTCAGACCCCGCAGTCTGCAAGATCATGGACTACGGTAAGCACATCTTTGAGGCGAAGAAGCAAAAGTCTGCTCAGAAGAAGAAGCAGAAGCGAACTCAAATCAAAGAAATGAAGTTTCGTCCAGGGACGGAAGAAGGGGATTACCAGGTAAAACTACGCAACCTGGTACGTTTCCTAGAAAACGGCGACAAGGCCAAAGTCACGCTGCGTTATCGCGGACGCGAAATGGCCCACCAGGAAATCGGCATGGAGCTACTCAAGCGAGTAGAAGCTGATCTGGCCGAGTTAGGTTCTGTCGAGCAATTCCCGAAAATGGAAGGCCGGCAGCTGACTATGGTTATCGCCCCCAAGAAGAAGAACTAGCGGCCTGTGAATGCCCTGGTTTCTTTGTTTTATTTATTTGCGAATGCGGAGTAAAGACTATGCCTAAAGCAAAAATTCACAGCGGGGCTGCCAAGCGGTTCAAAAAGACCGCCGGCGGTTACAAGCGCAAGAGCGCTAACAAGAGTCATATCCTGACTAAGATGACCACCAAGCGTAAGCGTCAGCTGCGCGGTACTTCAATGGTCGACAAGAGCGATGTCGTTCTGGTTGATCGTTTGATGCGTGCCAAGTAACGGTTATTCGGACTAGGAAAGGAGACGACTTATGCCTCGCGTAAAACGTGGTGTGGTGGCTCATCGCCGTCACAAAAAGATTCTTAAGCAGGCCAAGGGTTACTACGGTGCCCGCAGCCGTGTATTTCGGGTAGCAAAGCAGGCTGTCACTAAAGCGGGTCAGTACGCTTACCGTGACCGCCGTCAGCGCAAGCGCCAGTTCCGTTCACTGTGGATCACGCGTATCAACGCTCAATCCCGTGCGAATGGCCTGAGCTACAGCCGCCTGATCAATGGTCTGAAGAAGGCCGAGATCGGCCTGGACCGTCGCGTTCTGGCGGATCTGGCAGTACACGACAAGCCAGCTTTTGCAGCGATCGTGGAGCAAGCGAAGGCGGCACTGGCCGCTTAAGCCCAAACCTGCCGCCAGAGCCACCTCTGGTGCTTGGCGGGATCGCTAGCTACACGTAATACAAAGGGAAAGGGCCTGGCTCTTTCCCTTTTTTTGTTGGTGAGCCAGCAAATTTGGAGAGAGCTTTAGCGACCTCTCATTGCGTATTGCAGGACTAGGCGCTTGCGGTGGGAATGCGGAAGCCCGTAGAGAATGATTTGGCCTAGAGAGACCGTCTCGCGCATGGATGCGCGAGCCGAGCCTACATGGACGTATTCACCGCGTGTCTCGTTAGACCAAATCGTTCTCCAGGGCGTTGAGAGTTCGAGCACACGAGGACGTGGCGCGCGTAGAAACGCGCGTCGAGCTTACATGAACAAACTTACGGCGTGTCCTAGAGGACATGTTTCCCGTCCTAGACGGAATTAAACAATGATGCCCTCAACAGGTATCTGAGGAAGAAGAATGGAAAACCTCGCACCTTTGGCTGAAGAGGCCAAGGCGAAAATAGCCGCGGCAGAAGACGGCCAAACGCTGGAGCAGTTACGCGTTGACTACCTGGGTAAGAAAGGCCAGATCACCGGTCTTTTGAAAGGTCTGGGCAAACTCTCTGCCGAGGAGCGGCCTGAGGCGGGCGCCAAGATCAACGTGGTTAAGCAGGAACTGCAGGCATTGATTGGCGAGCGTAAAGCGGCGCTGGAGTCGGCGGCCCTGAATGCCCAGTTGGCTGCTGAGACGCTGGACGTGACCCTGCCCGGGCGTAACGCGTCGGTGGGTGGTTTGCACCCCATCACGCGAACTATTGAGCGCATGGAAGATTTCTTCGCAGCGATTGGCTTTGAAGTGGTGGAAGGCCCCGAAGTTGAGGATGACTATCACAACTTCGAGGCGCTCAATATTCCGGCGCACCATCCCGCGCGTGCCATGCACGATACCTTCTACGTGGATGACAGCACCGTGTTGCGCACTCACACGTCGCCAGTACAGGTGCGAGTGATGGAGAGCCAGGAACCGCCGCTGCGCGTGATTTGCCCCGGCCGCGTATATCGCTGTGATTCAGATCTAACACACTCACCCATGTTCCATCAGGTCGAAGGGTTGTTGATTGATGAGCAGTCTAGCCTCGGCGACTTGAAGGGCCTGATTGAAGATTTTCTGCACGCTTTCTTCGAAAGGGATGACTTGTCCGTGCGCTTCCGTCCCTCGTTCTTCCCTTTCACTGAGCCTTCTGCGGAAGTGGACATTCAGTGCGTCAAGTGTAGCGGTGAGGGTTGTCGTGTGTGTAGCCACACCGGCTGGCTGGAAGTCATGGGCTGCGGCATGGTCAATCCGCGTGTGTTTGAGTACTCCAATATCGATACCAACAAGTACACGGGCTTTGCTTTCGGCATGGGCGTCGAGCGCCTCGCGATGCTGCGCTACGGCATCAACGACCTAAGACTGAATTTTGACAACGACCTGCGCTTCCTAGAGCAGTTTGTCTAAGCGGAGAACACGACAGTGATTATTAGTGAACAGTGGCTGCGCGAGTGGGTAAACCCAAAACTGAATACTGCAGACCTCGCGCACCAGATTACGATGGCCGGCCTTGAGGTTGACGCTGTTGAGCCGGTTGCCGGCGAATTCAGTGGCGTGATCGTCGCCGAGATCGTAAGTGCAGAGCAGCACCCGGACGCCGACAAACTGCGCGTCTGCCAGGTGAATACCGGCGCTGAAACGGTGCAGATCGTTTGTGGCGCACCGAATGCGCGAGTCGGCCTGAAAGCACCGCTCGCGGTGGTCGGCGCAGTATTGCCCGGCAATTTCAAGATTAAGAAGGCCAAACTCCGTGGCGTAGAAAGCCAGGGCATGCTGTGTGCTGAGGAAGAGCTGGGGCTCTCTGACGCCAGTGACGGTCTCATGGAACTGCCTACGGATGCCGCGGTAGGCACGGATATCCGTGATTACCTGATGCTGGATGACAACACGATCGAGATTGGCCTTACCCCTAATCGCGCCGACTGTATGGGTATAGCGGGTATCGCGCGTGAAGTGGGTGTACTCAACAGTCTGTCTGTGTGTGAGCCCGCGGTTGAAGCGGTGACTCAGACCATTGACGACGCAGTGACCATCGAGCTGCAGGCGCCGGCGCGCTGCCCCCGTTACCTGGGGCGTATTATTCGTGGCGTAGATGTCTCTCAGCCGTCACCACTGTGGATGCAGGAAAAACTGCGCCGCTGCGGTGTGCGTTCTATCGATGCGGTTGTGGATGTCACCAACTACGTGTTGTTGGAACTGGGTCAGCCCATGCACGCTTTCGATTTCGCCAAGCTGTCGGGCGGGATAGTGGTGCGCGAAGCAGCGGGCGGTGAATCCTTAACGCTGCTGGATGGGCAAACTGTTGAGCTCACTGGCGACACACTGGTTATTGCCGATCAGAGTGGTCCGCTGGCCATGGCGGGCATCATGGGCGGCGAGCCTTCCTCTGTGACAGGTAATACGCAAGATATTTTGTTGGAAGCTGCTTTCTTCACGCCTGAGCTGATGGCCGGCAAGGCCCGGGGCTATGGATTGCACACCGACTCCTCGCACCGCTACGAGCGCGGTGTGGATTTCGAGCTGCAGCGTAAGGCAATAGAGCGGGCCACAAGTTTGTTGCTTGATATCGTAGGTGGACAGCCCGGTCCCGTTGTCGAAGCCGTGGAGCCAAATGATCTACCGGAGCGAAAGCCGGTGACGCTGACGCGCAAGGGTATCCGTCGCGTGTTGGGCTTTGCTATGGAAGACGCACAGGTCACCCGCATTCTGGATGCGCTGGGTCTTACCACCTCGCCCACGGACGAGGGTTGGGTGTGCAGTGTGCCCTCCTGGCGCTTCGATGTTTCCATTGAGGCAGATTTGCTGGAAGAGCTGGCGCGAATCTATGGGTATGACAATCTGCCCGTCACGCGTATCAAAGCAGATCTCGCCATACCGCAGCGCAGTGAGTCGCGCCTGTCTGTGCGGCGTGTGCGTCGCCATCTGGCGGCTGCCGGTTATCAGGAGGCAGTGACCTACAGTTTCATTGATCCTAAGCAGCAACAGGTGTTCGATCCTGATCAGCAGCCAGTGGCGCTGAAGAATCCCCTATCCGCTGATATGGCGGTGATGCGCACCAGCTTATTGCCAGGTCTGGTGAGTGCGCTGGTTTACAACACCAAGCGTCAGCAGCCCCGCGTGCGTCTGTTCGAAACCGGTTTGCGCTTTGAGACGGCAGGTGGCGAGCTGGTGCAGACACCTACGCTGGCACTGGCGATCACCGGAAGCCGCGGGCTGGAATCCTGGGCAGATGATCGCTCTGTGGTGGATTTCTTCGATCTCAAAGGTGATGTGGAAGCGCTGTTAGCCGGCGCCGGAGCAGCCGGCAATCTGCAGTTCAAGGCAGCTGAGCGCGATGGGCTGCATCCCGGGCAAACGGCGGCAGTACTGAGGGACGGTGAGCAGATCGGTGTTATCGGTGCGCTGCATCCTGGCGCGGCGAAGTCGCTCGGTGTGAGCGGTGATGTCTTTGTGGCTGAGCTGGACCTGGCGGCAGTGACTAAGGCATTCGTTCCTGCATTTGCCGAGCTTTCCCGCTTCCCTGAGGTTAAGCGGGATCTTGCGGTCATCGTCGACAGAACAGTAGCATCTGATGACCTGATGCAGAATGTTCGTTCTGCTGCTGGTACTTACCTCACGGACCTAACCCTGTTTGATGTATATGAGGGCAAAGGTATTGATCCCAAAAGGAAAAGTCTTGCGCTGAGTTTGACTTTCCGGGAGCAATCGCGCACTCTTAATGACGAAGAGGTGAATCAGTCCGTGCAACAAGTCATTGATTCGCTGGAAAAAAATTATAAGGCTGAGCTCAGGGGCTAGGTAATACCGTCATGACCGCGCTCACAAAATCCGAGATGGCTGAACGCCTGTTTGAAGAGCTTGGGCTCAACAAACGGGAAGCCAAAGAGATCGTAGAACTCTTTTTTGAGGAGATTCGCGCGTGTCTTGAGGAAAATGAGCAGGTTAAACTATCCGGGTTTGGTAATTTCGACCTTAGAGACAAAAGCCAGCGGCCAGGACGTAATCCAAAAACGGGCGAGGAGATTCCTATCTCTGCGCGTCGTGTGGTGACCTTCCGTCCCGGGCAAAAGCTAAAGGCGCGAGTAGAGGCGTATGCTGGAACCGAGTCACAATAACGAACTGCCGGCGATCCCGGGCAAGCGTTACTTCACTATTGGTGAGGTCAGCGAATTGTGCGCGGTGAAACCCCATGTGTTGCGGTACTGGGAGCAGGAGTTTCCGCAGCTCAAGCCAGTGAAGCGTCGAGGTAATCGCCGCTACTACCAGCGCGAGGATGTACTCACCATTCGCACGATTCGTAGCTTGCTCTACGAGCAGGGTTATACCATCGGCGGCGCACGCCAGCGCATGACCGAAGAGAGGGATGCCGGGGGTGCGCAAGCGGCCCATGCCGACCTTCAGGATGCCATTCGTGAACTTGAGGATGTGTTGGAGATCCTCGGGCCCGCCAAGTAAATTCGGTTGTATCTTCAGCGGTATTGATTATAATGCCGCCCTCGCCGAATCAGGCGATTCTCGGGCTATAGCGCAGTCTGGTAGCGCACTTCACTGGGGGTGAAGGGGTCGTAGGTTCAAATCCTGCTAGCCCGACCAAAATACAAAAAAGGCCACCCATTTGGGTGGCCTTTTTTGTATTTGGATAGGCCACTTTATTTGTGAGCGCCCGGCAAGCGTTCGCGCAATAGGCGCACCGGCTGCGATTCTGTGAACAGATTGAACGGATGTCAGCGATGCCGCTGATCTGTTTGTTGGTGATTTTGCTCATCGTAAAATCCGGTATCTGTTGCACGCATTTGCTTCGTTAGACTGCACCTTTGCGGTGGAGGCGAGCGTGTGAACCGACTTTCCCAGGTATTTGTTTTCAAGATCACGGCAACTGTGTTCATCTGGTGTTTGCCGCTGCTGCTGTTTCCGGAATGGCTGTTGGAACAACTCGGCTTCCCACCGCAATCAACCTACTTGTTTGTCAGGTTGCTGGCATGAGCTTACCTTGCTCTCTGCGTGGGCTACGGATTTGGGCTGTTGGCATCTCTGAAGGGTGAGCGCTCAATGCCCCCGATTTGGGTCGGGATAGTGAGTAACGGTGGTGCCTGCATTCTCTTGCTGTATTTCACGCTGATTGGCGCGTGGTCGACCTGGTCGTTACCGGTTGTATATGTGGGCTGGTCGTCAATCGCAGCAACAGCGCTGATCACAGTGGGGCTGGTGAGATACGGTATTCGCGATCGTGGACGTTAGTGGGGAGGTAGGTTACCGCGGGGCGGTGTGCCAAGTGTCAGTTCATTTCTGGTTTATGGTGCCACCAGCGCATAGACCCTGGCATCAGCTACCTCATCGTTCTCCAGTCGCAGGCGCGCCACTACCCGTTGATACTCTTCACCCTCAAAGGCATCCAGTCTCGCCCAGTGATCGGGCAGAGCATCAGACCAGAGAACCTGCCCTTTTATTGCACCCGCGGCGGCGTCGAGTACTAAACCAGGAAACCCTTGCTCAGCCCCCCCCCAGCCCTTGCTGATCAGTCGCCCCTTAACTTCTCCGTGTTGCCAGATCCCGTTTATCTCATATAGAACGTGAGCATTAGGACCATCCGGCTGTAAGGTGCCGTAGACGAACAGTCCTGTTTTGGCGCGAGGTTTCACAGGATTATGCATCTTGTACAGAGGGTGAAAGGGCGCGCATAGTCTCGTTCCTCTAGAGTGGCAATTGCGTAGTGTGTTTGAGCTCTTCCATCACGAAGCTCGCACTCACATCAAACAGATCCGCCGCCAGCAGTTGTTGATAGAGCGCGTCGTAACCTGCCATGTCGGGCACCACGACCTTGATCAGGTAGTCTACATCGCCCCCCAGCCGGTACACCTCCAGCACGCCGGGTATTGCCTCGATAACCTGCTTGAATTTCCTGGCCCAAGCGGTGTTGTGCTGGCTGGTTTTCAATGAGATGAAAGCTGTCAGGGGAACGCTAAGCGCCTCCTGGCTGAGTAGGGTTACCCGTTGCAGGATGACACCGTGCTCCTCCAGTTTTTGTATTCGCCGCCAGCAGGCAGATTTGGAGATGCTGGCAAGATCGGCGAGGTCTGCGATAGACAAAGCGGCGTCTGCCTGCAGGTACCGCAATAAGATCTTGTCAACTTTGTCGATGGAGTTTCGCTCCATGAAGTTCTCTCATTATAGAACATTAAGCCGAATAATATATCAAAATAGAAATAATAGTCCGAAAATATGCGATAAAAGTGAACAATAGGGACAATGTTTCGCGGACGCTTGATTACCATACTTGAACGTATTCGAACCGGTACCGCGCTATGTCAGAAATCATTGAGCACATTCGTAACGATATCATCGGTGATAAAGACCCCGTGCACACGCCCTATGGTGTTAAGCCGATGGTTTATGCCGACTACACGGCCTCCGGTCGAGCCCTGAGGTCCATTGAGCGGCGCATTGTCAGCGATGTACTGCCGAGCTATGCCAATACACACACCGAAGCCTCGTACACAGGCGCGCGCACAACGGCTCTGCGTGAGCAGGCTCGAAGCGTGATACATGCCGCCGTGGGCGGTTCTGAACAGGATAAGGTCATTTTTTGTGGCTCCGGTGCAACCGGTGCAATTAACCGCTTGATCGCATGCATGGGCTTGCAAGGCGGTGACGCCTGCGATGGGAAGCGCACTGATGCGCCCGTGGTCTTTATTGGACCTTATGAGCACCACTCCAATGAGCTGCCCTGGCGGGAGAGCGTGGCTGAGGTTGTGGTCATCCCCGCGGATGCATCTGGCATGATCGACCAGAATGCCCTTGCAGGAGCTCTTGAACAGCATGCGGACAGATGCCTGAAAATCGGAAGCTTCTCCGCCGCCTCTAATGTCACCGGTATTAAGTCCGATGTAGAGGGTATTACTGCGCTGCTGAAACAGCACAATGCCTTGGCGTTTTGGGACTATGCCGCGGCCGCGCCCTACGTCACTATTTCTATGAACGGGCCTGCGCCGCTGGACGCCGTGTTTATCTCAACCCATAAATTCATCGGTGGCCCCGCAACCCCCGGCGTTTTGGTGGTCAAGGAGGCGCTGCTCAGTAATGCGGTTCCTGCGGTTGTGGGCGGCGGTACTGTGGCTTATGTGTCGCCCGACAGCCACCATTATGTGGCTGATGTGGAGCGCCGGGAGGAGGGCGGTACGCCCGCAATCATTGAAAGCATTCGAGCGGGCATGGTGTTCGCTCTCAAAGAACAGGTGGGTGTAAAAACCATAGAAGAGCGAGAATCACAGTTTATTGCTCGCGCATTGAGTCGCCTAGACGAACATCCCTCGATCGAGATTTTGGGCTCCACTGAACGGCAGCGCCTGGCCATTCTTTCCCTGCGGATAAAACACCGGGGTAAAGACCTGCACTACGGGTTTGTGGTTGCCCTGCTCAATGATTTGTTTGGCATTCAGGCGCGCGGGGGCTGTTCCTGCGCGGGGCCCTACGGGCACCAGTTACTGTCAATCGATGCGTCCGCCAGCGAGCGCATTGCCCAGCGAGTGTTAGCAGGCGACTTCGCTCAGCGCCCCGGCTGGGTGAGGCTGAGCTTTAACTACTTCATTGATGATGCCGAGTTCGATTACCTGCTCAGTGCTATTGAGTTGATAGCGGAGCACGGTTGGCGGCTCCTGCCTGACTATAACTATTGCACGCACACTGGGGTCTGGCGTCACGACGATGCTGTGGGACAGCCGTCGATCAGCGAGCTGTTTACTCCCGAGTTTGCGCAGACCGATGCAGCGCCAGCGACTCAAGCGGAACACTGGCAGCCACAACACTTGCTACAGCAAGCCAGAGATATCCTCTTGTGCGCCTCCGCGACCGGCGCGGGACCTGTAAGCCTGTCAGAGTCTTCGAATGCTGAGCCTTCGGTGCCGGTCAGTCATGCCGACTGGTTTCTCACAGCGCAGGATGTGCAGACAGCGCAGGGACGCTAGATTCTGCACCAGTGGGCTCCGGATAGAGGCGTTGAATTTTCTTCACTTTTTCGCATTTTTCCCGCGCAGGAGGCTCGTCGGCAGAGATAGAATGCCGATAGGACTTGGAATTCGCCTGTAGTAGGGGAGACCGCGCGCGGGATGCTGCAGTCTTTAAAAATTTATACTTCCGACCTCGAGGTGGGGATGTTCGTCAGTGCGCTGGACAGGCCTTGGCTGGAGACCCCATTTCTGGTGCAGGGCTTCCTGCTCACCTCTCGCGAGCAAATCGACGAGTTGCGTGACTACTGCTCCCACGTCTTCATTGACACTTCCAAGAGCAAATTGCTGCCAGAGCAGGCGCGAAAGCTGATCAGTGCGGGCCGCAAGCGCCAGCCGGTTGAGGCCATTTTTCCGGGACGGCCAATCGCGGCTTACAACGACCGTAGCGATTTCAGCGAAGAGCAGCACCTTGCGGATGCGGCGCTAGACTCACTGCTCTCGGATATTGAATTCATTTACTCTGAGGCGGGCGATACCGGTCGCGTCAAAGTGATTGAGTTGCGCAAGTCAGTGGAGCCGTTGGTGGACAGCGTATCTCGCAACCCCGACGCCTGCCTCTGGATAGCACGCTTGAAGGAGCACGATAGTTATACCTACAAGCACAGCCTTGGGGCTGCTATCTGGGCCGTGTCATTGGGTCGTCAGTTAGGGTTGCCGCGTCAGGATCTGCGTTCACTGGCAATGGGCGCGTTGCTAATGGATGTGGGTAAGCTCCGGATTGATCCAGAGCTTCTGACCGCCGAGCGTGCGCTCACAGAAGATGAAGCCGAACAGATGCGCCTGCATGTGGCTCATGGCGTTGAGATCATCGAGAATAGTGGTGTTATCAACCCGGATGTATACGCCATGGTGGCACATCACCATGAGCGCTATGACGGCTCAGGGTATCCGCAAAGGCTTCGCGTAGAGGACATTCCGCCCGTTGCCCGTATTGCCGGCATCGTGGACAGCTACGACGCGATGACTAGCGACCGCAGTCATGCCAACGCCATGTCACCGTCTGAGGCCATTAAGGTGCTCTATCAGGCGCGTGATATCGAGTTTCAGGCAGAGCTGGTTGAGGCTTTTATTCAGGCTATCGGTATTTATCCGGCAGGCACTATCGTTGAGCTGGATTCGGGTGAGATAGCCGTTGTTCTGGCTGATTACCGCACCAGTCGGCTGCACCCCAAAGTATTGGTGGTGCGCGATGCTCAGAAAAACCCAATAGCACACCCCGCGGCGGTTGATCTCAGCACCGCGGCGGATGGCAAGCCGCTCGCTATTCGCTGTGCACACCAGCCCGGTGCCTTCGGCATTGACCTTGCTGATGCCGCCATCCAGGGCTTTGCACCCACGATGTAATGCCGCCGCTGGTGCTAAATTCCCCACTATGATCACAAGCTTGTGTGTGACGCCAATACGGGCCTCGCAGAGGTAGTTGTCGCTCCTGAAACCCCCATTCTCACTGGGCTGGGGCCTTGTGAAAATTTATTTGCGAAAAGTGGGAATAAAGTGCCCGAGCCGGTCGTTAACTATTCAAGGTGGAGTGAAACACACCTCGAGCAAGCGGCATTCAGCCTCTTGGGTACGCATCGCCTCTGGCACAGAATGCGTGGCTATGACCGACTTGCCTCGACTTACAACGCGAAGGCGCGTCGCTTGATAATCAAGCGTCACCCTTCGCCCTTTTCTTTTCTGGAGTGAGGTTGCTAGCGCCCTCACTCTGAATCCCAGGGCCTGTCGTCGACATGGGGCGGCAGGCCCTGCCTCTCACCCCCTTCTCACCACACATAACTGCCAATAAACAGGTCGGTGCATTGCCATCTTGGCCGAATACTCCTATGCGCGGGAGACTGGCAGATGAGCGTCGTCCCAAGCGTATAGCGCTAAATGCTGATCGATTTTCGATTAACGGTCAGCTAGGTGGTGCGTGCGCCGTTGAGCGGCTCTGTAGTGCCCTGATAATCAGGCATAAAAAAGGCCCCATTAGGGGCCAGCGAGAACTGCTTATCAGCCGACGATGCTATCGCCAACCGTTGGCAATCAGTGTTGACTCGGCATTGCGACCAAGTGCGATATCGGCGGCGTTTTCCCCGATAAATGTCGCGACCTTATCACTATCACTATCACCCGCGCCCGCCGGTTGGTAGGCGTCACCAGGGTTCAGGAATGCTTCTGTGCCCAGTGCCTGAGTGACCCATTCACCGCTGTCCTGGCGGCATGCAACGCCGCGCCAATCTTGCTCCTCGGCAGATAACAGGTATTCGCGGCACCATTGGCCGCTGGTGCTGGGGAAGGTAAGTACGGGCCGCAACTGCCGGCCATCGTCCAGGATCTGCCAGCCTTTAGCCATTGATGGGCTTGTTTCCAGTGCCTGGGACAACAGCAGGTCATCATTCAGCAAATCGGGAGAGCCGGCGCTCTGGAAAGCGGTATTCTGCGCGATCAGCACACCGCAAATGGCGGCTACTGAGGCGGCGATCGCAAACTGTGTGCGCTGCGAGCGTTGCGGGAAGGCAATCACGTTGTTGTTTGTAGTGCCGAGCATGGCTGCAACTTTGGGTGGAACGGCGTCTGTGCCGGGGGCGGTGAACGTCGTCTTTAAGCTAATGTTCAGTGCCGTGGATTCTTCCAGCAGGGCCTTGAAGGCCGGCTCAGACGCGCAGCGCTGCTCTACTTCTACGCGCTCTGCAGGGGACATTTCATTGTCCAGGTAGCGCGAAATCTGTTCCAGGTCTGTCTGACTCATAGCGGTCTTTCTCTCTAAGGGCTTAAAGCAACCCTTTGATATCTAACAAATTTTTCCTTGCCCTAGCGATCCTGCTCATGATGGTCCCCACGGGAACCTGCAAAATCTCGGCCGCCTCCGCATAGGTTTTACCCTCTACGGTTACCAGGGTCAGCGCCAGGCGCTGTTCATCTGGCAGTGTTTCCAGTGCCTGTGACAGCCGCTGGAGCTTAACTTCAACGCCGGCGACATGTTCCGCTGAATCTACAGTTTCTTCTTTAGAATCAGTAGCTTGGACATGTCTTTGGCGTACATCTCTGGCGCGAATCTCGTCAATCCAGACGTTCTTACAGACCCTGTAGGCCCACTTACTGACGTGGGCGTCCTGCGGCATGCCTTTCTCCAGCAGGCGCTCTACTGTGGCTTGCAGCAGATCGTCTGCGTCTGCAGCCTGACCTGCCAGCGACAGGCAGAAGCGCCGAAGGCCGCTTAAATCGGCCAGTAATGCCTGTCGTTGGTCGTCTGAAAGCACGTGATTCGCTTATCTGTTAGTATGAGAACGAGTGAGCGGCGGATTTTATTCCATGTCATGGAATTTATCTGCACGCGTGACCGTCTTCTATATACCTTTATCACTCTAATCCGCGGCGAGCTATACGCGCGGGAGCAACCGATGCCGATGACTGATTCAGACCAAACAATGCATAGCCAGCGCCGCATAACCGCGGGTACTGCTCTGTGGGCGCGCTCGCTGGCGCTGGTGCTGGCGATAGGCGGGGCTGTGCCCACCGCCCTGGCGCAAGATGAGCTTACGGTTGGCGGGCGCGTCGAGGTGGAAGAAGTCGTCGAAGAAGCCGTTGAAGAGCAGGTAGCTGAAGTTGTCGAGGAAAACGTTGAAGACGACACTCAGGAACAGGTTGAGGAGTCCATAGCGGACGCCGTGACCGAACAGGTCGAGGACCGAATCGCCGATGCGCAGGAACTCTCGGTGGGTGGGCGCACGGAAATCACGGTTGAAGAGAGTGTAGAGGAGCAGGTCGAGGACGCGCTGGAAGATGACATCAGCGCAGGTGTCGAGGACGCGATCGAAGATGCGGTGCAAGCCACTGTTGCGGAAAACCTGGAGAACGAAGTTGGCCAGGATATCGAGGACAGCATCGAAGAAACCATCGCCGACAATGTTGAAGTCTCGGTTCAGGACACCGTAGAAGAAGCGGTAGAGAGCGAAATTGAAAACACCGTTGTTGAGAATATCGAGGAATCAGTTGAGACAGAGGTGGAAGAAAGCGTGGCCGAAGCGGTGGAACAGGATCTCGAGGAGAATGTCGAGGAGTCTGTCGCTGAGATCGTGGAAGACAACGCGGAGCAGGCTGTCGAGGTCGCGCTGGAAGACAGCGTGTCTACTAAGTTAGAAGGGTCGGTTGAAGAAAACCTTGAAGTGGCTGCTGTCACTGCCGTGGAAGGTCGTATCGAAAACGAAATCGATTCCGTCATCGAAGACATAGAAAGTGCGCTGGATGTGGACGAGCGTCGCATTCGCCGCGGCCAGTGGCTGGTGATGGCGGAGCCGGATGTCTTCGAAGAACTGGCGGACGAGGGTTATATCTTTGACGCCATCACCGATTTGCCCGGGATGGGCATGCGTTTGGCTGAAGTGGCGGCGCCTGCCAGCTTCGACATCTCAACCGCGCGTCAGGGCGTGTTTGATGTTGTTGGCAGCGATCGTGCGCAGGTCGACCTCAACCACTTTTACACAGCGGGCACACCCGACAGTACACACTCCGAAGGTGGCGTGGCACCGCGTGATGCCATTGCATTCCCCGCTGATACCGCGGATCTCGATCTGAAGATTGGCATGCTCGATAGCCGTGTGGATACTGCTCACCCCTCGCTGGCGGCTGCGAATATTGAAGCACGCTCATTTGTAGCTCAGGGCGCCGATGAGCCGGCCTTCCACGGAACGGCCGTGGCGTCCATTATCGCCGCCGATGGCGAGCTTCAGGGGCTGGCCCCCCAAACGCAATTGTATGCAGCCTCGGTGTTTGAGGATGACACTGAGCGCGGCGAAATCGCCAGCACCGTCAGTTTGGTTCGCGCCCTGGACTGGTTGATTTCCTCCGGTGTGGATGCGGTCAATATCAGTCTTGCCGGCCCACCCAATAGGTTATTGGAAGCCGCGCTTTCGCGCGTATCCGAACGAGACGTGATGGTGCTTGCCGCAGCGGGCAACGGCGGACCCATGGCGGAGCCGATGTACCCTGCGGCTTACGAGTCGGTAGTGGCTGTGACCGCGGTCGATACCGGTGGCAGAGTCTTCCGCCTGGCAAACCGTGGTGACTACCTGGATTTGGCAGCGCCCGGCGTTGACTTGCGTCACGCGCAGGCCGGCGGCGGTTATGTGGCTTCTTCAGGCACCTCGTTCGCCGTGCCCTTTGCGGTGACGGCGGCAGCCCGCCTCAAGCATGTTGCACCGAATGAAGATGTAATCGCACAGTTGTTCGACGGGGCGCAGGACCTGGGACCGCCCGGACGCGATGAAATCTATGGGTATGGGCTGCTGAATCCGCAGTAGCAACGGCTACCAGCTGTACAGCATGCGGGTGCCGACGATCGTTTGCGTGTAGTCGGCCACTGGCAAGTTCGAGTCGTAATCACCGTAACCCCCATAAATCTGCCAAGTGAAGCGCTGTGTTAAGGGGATTTCCACATCTACCTTCCACCGGCTGCGGGATTCCTCCCGCTCCTCGCCAATGCTGGGCGTTACACCCGTGAAGTCGCGATCTTCGTAGCGCCACGCAAGCTCCAGCTTGTTCAGTAATGAGAACATCTCGAAACGCTGTATGTAGCGAACCTTGAGGTTATGAGACTGGAAGTCGAAACGCTCGGCTTCCGCATCCTCTTCACGGAACTGATAGCCAACGTTAAAGTAGCTGCGCAAACCGCGCCGGAAAAAGTAAACGTCCAACTCGCCCGCATGTGCCAGGGCATCGCGCTCGGGTCTGTCTTCAATAGTTTTTGCCAGGTATACGTAGGCTGCACGACCAAACCAGCGCTTGCTGAGGAATCCTGACACAGACGGTGATAGGCGCCAAAGCTCAAGGAAGGCCTCACCGTCCAGACGGGCATTGATGTAGTAAGCAGACAGGCCAGTGTTCACATCGCCAAGATCTACTGCGAAGTCAGTGCCGAGAATGTGCGTCTGTCTGTCTACTTGGGAAAACTCATCGTACTTGGCATTGCCCAAATCGTAAGTGATCGACAGGTCGGCGCTTTGGCCCAGCGGTATGTCGACGCCAGCGCCCAGATCCAGCAGTAGCGCATAGTCTTCTTCGCCGCTAGTCGCGTCCACTTCCTCCACCGAAACATTGGTGTCGTACTCGGCGCCGACGGCAACGTCTGCTGAAAAAGTCGGGCCCGCCGGCGGTGCATCCTTTGACTGGGCAGCACTGCCCTGGCTCGCAAGGGTGGCAAGAGTCGTGAGGGCAATGGTGAGGCTGCGGCGCATGGCGGGCAGTGTACACGCGCGCAATCACTGGCGCAGCACTCAATGCTTGTTTTCAGCGAACAGAAGGCTGGGCGCATCTAATTCTCCAGGATCAAGTGACACCGGTTTCAACACAGCGCGGTGGCGGGCGTTAGCGGTAGTGTTAGAATTCGCGCTTTGCGAATATTTCGATAGAGGTCCCTATGTCAGACGAGCAGAGCAACCAGCACTACGCGTGCATGAACCGTTTCATTGAGCTGGCCAATGAGCTGAAGGACGAAGGCATGCCTGTCGCCGTAGTCTCCTGGGCAATGATGACGGCATCAGCCCATTACTCTACCTACTCTGTTGCCGGCAACACGGGTGGCTTGAACGATTCAGGGATAGAAAAAATCACCGACGCGTACCGCCAGCAATTGAAGCAGGTGCAGGAAGTGAAGAAGGCGGAGATTGAAGCCCGCGGTGGTGAGATCCAACAAAAAGACGCCTGATTTGTCTCGGGGCTCGGCTATCGCTGTGCGAATGCAACGCCCCGGTTTAACTGCCGAATCTGATCGTCGAAGCTCCGCTCTTTGAGCATGGGTATCAGTGCGTCAGCCGGCACCGGCTTGCTGAACAGATAACCCTGAATGATGGCCGCGCCATGTTCCGTGAGGAATTGGTATTGGCTGCCCGTCTCCACGCCCTCAGCCACCAGTTCCAGGTTTAGGCTGTTGGCCATCGCAATGATCGCCGCAACGAGGTTGGCATTGCGCTGGCTTTTGCCAATGTCCATCACAAAGCTACGATCAATCTTCAACTCATCCAGCGGAAAGCGCGTGAGATAGCTGAGTGATGAGTAGCCGGTGCCGAAGTCGTCGATGGACAGCCGCACGCCGATGTTCTTCAAGCTCTGAAGGGTAACCACCGTATCCTGCGAGCCGTCCATCATAATGCCTTCGGTCAGCTCCAGCTCAAGCGCCGACGCGTCCAGACCCGATTGAGCAAGGGCAGACTCGACATCGCTCACCAACATCGGGCTGATTTGCAAAGCCGACAGGTTCACGGAAACGCGGCTCAACTCAAGCCCCCGGGCTTGGAATTCGGCAAGCTGTCGGCAGGCTTCGTTAAGGCCCCAGTTCCCCAGTTGACTGATGAGTCCGATCTCTTCCGCGATAGGGATGAACTTGTAGGGTGGAATCAGTCCCTGTTCAGGATGTTCCCAGCGCATCAGGGCTTCGGCGCCAATGATATTACCCGTGTGCGTATCAACCTGCGGTTGGTAATGCAGCACCATCTGTCCCCGCTCGATGGCCCGGCGCAGATCAGTTTCCAACCGCAGCCGCTCTACACCGGCAGCGCCCATGGCGCTGTCATAGAACAGGTAGTTGTTCTTGCCCTGCTTCTTGGCGTGGTACATGGCGGTATCGGCAGCTTTGAGCAGCCCCTCTGTGTCGCCGCCATCGTCGGGAGCCACAGCAATGCCGATACTGGGTGTCACGATAATTTCATGACCATCGATGTTCATGGGTGTGGTCAGCGAGTCAAGCAGTCGCTGTGCGACCAATGCGGCAGATTCGGGCTTGTCGATCTGGTTGAGCACCACGGTGAACTCATCGCCGCCCAGCCGCGAGACATCAATGCGTGACTCAGAATCCACGTAGTGTGCAACCACATCACTTTCGCGCACACAGCCGGAGAGACGGTGTGCAACTTCCTGTAGTAGTTGATCGCCGGCGCTGTGGCCCAGCGAGTCGTTGATACGCTTAAAGTTATCAAGGTCGAGAAACAACAGCGCCAAGGGCTGCTTGTTGCGTCGGGCCATGCGCAGTAACAGGCTGAGTTGTTCCGCAAACAGACGTCGATTAGGCAGTGCTGTGAGGCTGTCGAAGTACGCCATCTGGCGCAGTCGATCCTTGGTTTCCGTGACTTCCTTAACGGCCTTGTTCAGTTCCGCATTTCTTTTTGATAATTGCTCAGTGCGTTCTTCAACCTTCATGGACAGCAATTGGTGATCGACGTCCATCTGCGACTTATAGGTATTCAGTCCTGCGATGATGCCGTTGAGTACGCGGGCAATTTCAGCCAGGTCGCCGGCGCTGGACTCATCAACTTTCTCCACCATCTTTCCTGAGG
The DNA here is from genome assembly GCF_014652275.1 of Parahalioglobus pacificus. Lineage (GTDB taxonomy): Bacteria > Pseudomonadota > Gammaproteobacteria > Pseudomonadales > Halieaceae > Parahalioglobus > Parahalioglobus pacificus. The sequence goes on from NZ_BMYM01000001.1 coordinate 432,658, forward strand.
CTATATCGTCAGCGACTTTGGCAAGACGCCCCAGCGGTGCGGTGATACGGCGGGTGATCAGTGAGATAACAAATGCGCTGAACAGAATTACCAATAATCCAATGGCGGCGGAGCTGGCCACGGTACCCAGCGTTTGATAGCGCAGCAGCACGCTGCTCATTTCAATATCCAGATACCCAATTACGTACAGGCTGCGCGCAGAGTCCCGTTCCGACAGCGCCAGGCCAAAGGATTCCCCGGTTACACCAGTTTCGAAAGGATTGATAACGGAGCTTATCGGCCGAGTGATGTGGTTCACCCGCTCGCCAAGGCTGGCGATAGTGAGCAACAGCTGATTAGGTGGTGTGACGTCGGCGCGTCGCACGGCGCCTGTGGTTTGTAGTGGCCCCGCCTCACCGCGCAATGATTCGAAACTGGGCTTACCCTCACCCTCAGACCAGGGTGCAGAGCGCTCACCGACTTCCTCGCCCGTTGCATCAAACAGTCGTACTCGCCGCAGGGCGGGTGACAGCGTCATCAGCTGCGACAGGTTCTGGCTGATGGCCGTTTTGTCATTGAAGTACAAAGCCAGTTGCAGCTGAGGCATGCCTGCAATCGCAGTGACCACCTCTCGCGAAATTTCGTCCCGCTGATAGTGGTACTCACGCTCGCCGATAAAAATCGTGAGTAGCGTCGTCGCGCCGACGGCAATTACCCAAATGAGCGTGTTGATCTTGCCTGAAATTGTCACTGCACTGTCTCCGACGTCAGGCTTTGCGGCTACCCGAAAGCAGCGCCGCGCTGCGTAAGGCAAACGCTAGCACGGTGCTTTTTGAGACGGCAATTGATGATTGGTAAAAAGGCCAGATTGTTGCTGCGCCAGCTATCGGTACCTGTCGTGTGTGATGGCGTCGGGATGCAGCGACGCTAGGGATTCGGGAAGACCAATCTCGTTAATCACCTGGGCATGTTCTCTTCGCAGTTGGGCAGGCTCCCGCACCCCGCAACTGTGCGCGATGATCTCAACTTCATGCTGAAGATTGGCCGCGTAGCTCGCCACCCGCGTTGCTTTATTTGTGGGGTCAAGCCCCTTCTGCAGGTCAGGATCATGGGTAGTGATGCCTGTGGGGCAGGTGTTCTTATTGCACTGCAGTGCCTGTATGCAACCCAGTGCAAACATGAACCCGCGGGCGGAATTCACGCAGTCGGCGCCCAGGCAAAGCGCAGCAGCCACGCCAGAGGGGTTAATCATTTTGCCTGAGCAGATGACGCGTATTCGCGAACGCAGCCCGTACTCCACCAGTTTGTCGACGACCAGTGGCAGGCTTCGCTTGATGGGTAAACCCATGTAGTCCATCAGGCTTTGTGGCGCAGCACCGGTGCCGCCATCTGCGCTATCGACGGTGATGAAGTCTGGCGCATAGGCCAGCCCTTTATCGTGAATCGCCACGCAGAACTCATCCAACCATTGGGCCTGGCCAATGACGCATTTTATGCCTGCGGGAATGCCGGTCAGTTCTCGCACGTGGTGAATCATGGTTAGCAGTTCATCGATAGTGCCGATGTCTGTGTGGCGATTAGGGCTAATGGAATCTTCGCCCTCAGGAATGTGGCGTGTAGACGCGATAATCTCGGTGACCTTTTCGCCCGGCAATATTCCACCCTTGCCGGGTTTGGCGCCCTGAGACAGCTTTATCTCGATCATTTTGACGGATTCGTGAGCGGCAACAGCCGCGAGCTTTTCGTCGCTAAGACTGCCATCTGCGTTGCGCACACCGTACTTGGCCGTACCGATCTGGAAAACCAGATCGCACCCGCCCTCGAGGTGAAAGGGCGACAGTGCGCCTTCACCCGTATTCAGCCAGATGCCGGCCTGGGCGGCACCTATGGAGAGCGCCTTGATTGCTGGCGCGGAGAGGGCGCCGAAGCTCATGGCGGAGATGTTGAAGAAGGCCGAGGTTGTGTACGGAGCGCGTGCGTAGCCTTCGCCGAAACTCAGTTGGCCCCTTTCTTTTATCTGTTCTTCCAATGGTGGGAACAGGCCGTTCAGGAACAGGTAATCCCCGGGTGTGTTCAGTGGATGGGTGGAGCCGAAGGCGATGGTGGAGTCCACGTTCTTGGAGGCCCTGTACACCCAGGAGCGCTGCGCTCTATTAAATGGGAGCTCCTCCCGGTCCAGCGCAAAGAAGTACTGCCGGAAGAACTCACCCAGATGTTCAAAGAAGTACCGGAAGCGTCCAATGATAGGATAGTTTCTGCGAATGGTGTGCTGTGTTTGGGTGATATCCACAACATACATGTACAGCAGCACCAGTGCGCCGGCGCCAAGCAAAAATGCGAACAGCAGTACGCTTAACTCCAAGAAGCCCACCGCGAAAGCGTGGATAGTGCTCATTGTTTCCATGCGTTGTTACCTCCTTACCCGACGGGTTGGTTGAGTGTCCGCGACTGGTTGACTAGCGCAACATTAGCGCAACAGCAGTGCATCAGGTACTAGCACCACCTTACCTTCGACGACACCAGACTCTATGAGTTCGTGTGCCTCGCTTGCGCGGCTCAGGGGGAGAACCTGCCAGATCCGTGGTGACACTTTTCTATCCGCCAGCAGCGACATGAGTTCAGACAAATCCTCCCGAAACCAGTCCGGGTGCGCTGCGCGCATGGCGGTGATGGAGTAAAAAGTCACGGAGCGCTCTTCGCTGGGGAACCAATCCCAAAGGAACTGCTGCCACTGAAATGCCAGGAACTCGCTGGCCACGGACCAGATATTGCCTGCTTCGGCGGCAAGTGAGGCGCTGTATAGGCCATAGGTCACCAGCGCGCCGTTATCACCGAGTGCTTCGTAGGATCGTTTGAAGTTGTCCAGGCTTATTGCATCGAAAGCCGCGTCGACACCTTTGTTATCGGTCTGCTGGGCAATTACTGAGACAAAGTCTTCGCTGCGGTAATCAATGGGTAACGCGCCGCGCTGCCTGACATAGTCGTGCTTTGCTGATGATGCCGTGCCGAAGACTCGAATGTCTTCCAAGTTAGCAAGTTCGGTCAGTGCACTGCCCACGGCGCCTGATGCGCCGTGCACGAGAATGGTGTCGCCCGCAGTCATTGATGCCACACGATGGAGCATCTGGTAGGCAGTGGTGTAACTGAGAATGAGACCGACGGCCTCATTCGCATCGACACCGGGTGGCACAGGCACGAGGTGTTTTGCCGGCCTTATCGCATACTCTGTGTAGGCGCCCCATACACTGAGATCAGCGACTCGCTGTCCCAGAAGCGCAGGTTCAACCCCTTCACCGACTGCCTCTATCACTCCGACCAAGTCGTAGCCCGGGACCAGTGGTGGCTCTTCGTCCACTTCCCCATAGAGTCCCTTTCTAACGAGCACATCAGTGAAAGATGCGCTTGCGGCTTCAACGCGTATGCGCACCTTGTCCGGGCCGGGCGGGGGTAAACCTTCCACGGTTTCCAGTGTCAGCACATTGCTATCGCCGTATTCTGTCATAACGATACGTTGCCAGGATTGCGCTGCGTTCGCGCCCATGGGTAGGCCAACGACAAGCAGTAATGCGAAGTTAAGACTCCGCATAATCGGCTTTTTCATAGTAGAGTTTCCTGATGCACTGGTTAGCAACTATAGCCTCTGTCACTTAGGGTGTGATTGCTTGGTTTTTGTGGACATGCCGTGCTGCGTTTAATTTGATAAGGCACCGTAAATGCCAGGGAACAAGTGATGACTCAAGGGCCGATCGTGACGGACTTTCTTGCAAGGTCGGATGGTGAGCAGATTGCTGTCTGCCACATAAAGGGCAGCGCGCCCGGCGTACTTTTTCTGCCAGGGTTTAATTCCGATATGCGCGGCACTAAGTCGCAGGCACTGGCGGCCTGGTGTCAGCAGCGAGGCATCGCCTTTACTGCGCTGGACTACTCTGGGCATGGGGAATCATCCGGTGAGCTCAAGCATGGCAGCATGGGCCGCTGGCTCGACGATGCCGTGGCGGTTCTGGACGACGTCTGTGAGGGGCCGCAGTTGGTTGTGGGGTCTTCCATGGGCGGTTGGCTAATGTTGCTGCTGGCACTGGCGCGCCCCAAGCGAGTAAGCGGTTTGGTGGGCATTGCCGCTGCCCCAGACTTCACCCAGCGGCTATTCGAGCAGCGATTATCGGCAGACCAAAGAGCAAGCTTAGGGCAGACCGGATACTGCGAACTGCCCAATCACTACGATGACGGCGTGCCGCACACTATCGGCCGACAGCTGATAGAGGAGGGGCGTGAGCACCTGTTGCTGGGCGGCTCTATCAACTACACCGGGCCGGTGAGATTGCTGCACGGACAGCAGGATGAGGATGTGCCCTGGCAGCTGTCGGTGGAAGTGGCCCAGCGTTTGCAAAGCCGGGATGTGGAGCTGATATTGGTTAAGGACGGTGATCACCGTTTGTCGTCAGGAAAGGGCATCGCTCGTTTAACGGCTGTCGTCGGATCAATGCTTGGCGTTTGAGTTTGGTACCGGAGGTCGGACTCGATGGTCCGACATTCGGCCGGCGCGCAGCGTGCTGCTCAAAGAGTTTGGTATCGGAGGCTGGACTCGATGGTCCGACGAGTTTGGTACCGGAGGCCGGACTCGAACCGGCACGCTTTTTACGGCGGGGGATTTTGAATCCCCTGTGTCTACCAATTTCACCACTCCGGCAGGGAGGTGCGGCCCTGTGGGGTCGCTGGAGAAGGCGCGGATTATAGCAATGCCTTCTGCGCATGCAACAAATTCACTTTCAAGGAAAGCCTGTTTCCCGTTAAAATGCGCGCGAAGTGGTGGCGCTGCTGCCTGTATTCCGCAACTAGGTCCATCTGAGTATCCGGGGAGAAAAGAAAATGGCGATGAAACTGGTTAAGAAAACCGACAGTTACAGTGTTTTTCTGCGTAGTGATGAGCGTTACGCGGTGAAGGATGGCAGCGGAAAGCCCGTCAATGGCGACGAAAAGGTTCGTATCTTGGTGGAAGAGGGGCTGATTAAGGCATCACTGCCGGCAGAACCTGCTCCAGAGGCTGAAGAGGCGGAAGCCGAGGCCCCCGCAGAAGAGGGTGCTGAGGAAGCATCCGAGGATGCGGCCGAGGAAGGCGGCGACGACGAGTAAGCCTCGCCGATCCTCTGGAAAGCCGGCCATGTGCCGGCTTTTTTGATGGTGAACTATGAAACTGAGTGAATTCCATTACGACTTGCCGCAGGAGCTGATTGCACAGCACCCGTTGCCCGACCGCACCGCCAGCCGTTTACTGCACCTCGATGCCGGAACTGGCGCCATTGAGCACAGACGATTTTCTGACCTACTGGATTTGCTGGCACCCAATGATCTTCTGGTGTTCAACAATACCCAGGTTATTCCGGCTCGACTCTGGGGACGAAAAGCCACCGGTGGGAAGCTGGAAATCCTTATCGAGCGCACAACCGGTGAGCACACCGCGCTGGCTCATATACGGTCCAGCAAATCACCCGGCGCGGGCATGGAAATTCGGCTCAGTGCCACCGCAGGGGCCGAGCCTGGCGACCGCCGTCTGCGGGTTACCGGGCGGGAAGGTGCACTATTCTGTATTGAATCCCCGGATATCCCTCTCTCTCAGGTGTTGGTTGAACTCGGTCATATGCCGTTGCCGCCCTATATTGAACGGCCGGATGAAGACAGTGACCAGTCGCGTTATCAAACGGTGTATGCATCCCGCGAAGGCGCGGTAGCAGCGCCCACCGCCGGTCTGCATTTTAGCGATGATCTCCTGCAGGCCATTGATGACAAGGGCGCAGGGCGCACTGAAGTTACGCTCCATGTGGGCGCTGGCACGTTTCAACCGGTGCGCACAGACACCATCGAAGATCACCAGATGCATAGCGAGTATCTGGAAGTGAGCCAGGCCACTTGCGACGCCGTGGCGCGCACCCAGGCATCAGGCGGGCGAGTCATCGCCGTGGGCACCACCGCCGTACGATCCTTGGAGACTGCCAGTCGCAGTGGTGTTCTGGCGCCTTACAAAGGCGATACGGACATCTTCATTTACCCCGGGTACGAGTTTCAGGCGGTAGACGCGATGATTACTAACTTCCATTTACCCGAATCCACGCTGATGATGCTGGTAAGCGCTTTTTCAGGCAGCGATCTGATCATGGATGCGTATGCGGAAGCTGTCGCGCAGCGCTATCGTTTCTTCAGCTATGGCGACGCCATGTTCCTGACTTCGCCCATCTCTCGGGGCGCACAGCCATGACCCGCGAAAGCCGTATGCAGTTTACACACTGGGCAACTGACGGAGCCGCCCGTCGCGGTCGCTTGACCTTTCCTCGCGGTACGGTAGAAACCCCTGCCTTTATGCCGGTGGGTACTTACGGCACCGTAAAGGGGATGTTGCCGCGAGACATTCGCGCCATTGGCGCAGAGATCATCTTGGGTAATACCTTCCACCTGTGGGTTCGCCCAGGCACTGACATCATCGAACTGCATGGTGATCTCCACGACTTTATGGGGTGGGAAGGCCCAATCCTCACTGACTCTGGCGGTTTCCAGGTGTTCAGCCTGGGCGATATGCGCAAGATTACGGAAGAGGGCGTGCGTTTTAAGTCTCCAGTTGATGGTAGCCCCCTGTTCCTCGACCCTGAAACATCTATGGCCATTCAGCGCTCATTAGGCAGCGATATCGTGATGATATTCGACGAGTGCACGCCATACCCGGCTACAGTGGATGAAGCGCGTACGTCAATGGAATTGTCACTGCGCTGGGCAAAACGCAGCAAGGACGCCCATGGCGACAGCTCCGCCGCCTTATTCGGGATTATTCAAGGCGGGATGTACGAAGACTTGCGCGCTGAATCGCTGGCTGGGCTGGAGCAGATCGGTTTCGACGGCTATGCCGTCGGCGGCCTCTCCGTCGGTGAGCCCAAGGAAGATATGGTGCGTGTGCTTGAGGGTATGCAACCCTTACTGCCCGACAACAAGCCGCGTTATTTAATGGGTGTAGGCACACCGGCGGATCTGTTAGAAGGCGTGCGGCGCGGGATCGACATGTTCGATTGCGTGATGCCTACCCGCAACGCGAGAAACGGCAACCTCTTCACATCGCGTGGCCAGCTAAAAATACGCAATGCCCGTCACAAAACCAGCACATTACCTATCGATGAGGAGTGTAGCTGTTACACCTGCACTAATTTCAGTCGTGCCTATCTGCACCATCTCGACAAGTGTAATGAGATTCTCGGATCGCAATTGAACACCATCCATAACCTGCACTTTTATCAGCAGCACATGGCGGGCATACGTGCCGCGGTAGAGGCGGGCACACTGGACGAGTTCGCAGCCAATTTTTACGCGCAGCAGGCGCGCGGCGTTTAGCCATGTATAAGTTAGGTGTGTACGTGCCTGACTCGCACCTAGAGTCGCTGAAACAGGCTCTGTTTGATGCAGGTGCCGGCAGGGTAGGCGATTACGACCAGTGCTGCTGGCAGGTCAAGGGCCAGGGCCAGTTCAGGCCGCTGCCCGGCAGTGAACCCTTCACGGGTGATCAGGGCTCGGTATCTTCCGTTGCGGAGTACCGCGTTGAATTGGTGTGTACTGACGATTGTATCCCGGCGGTTGTTGCCGCACTAAAGGCAGCCCACCCCTATGAGACGCCTGCCTTTGACGTCGTGCAACTCCACACCGAGTTTGAGTGATGCTGCAATCACCGGTGTTGGAAAAAGTTTGCGCGGCGCTCCCGTTGAGTGGTGCTAACTGGTCAGCCGCGCAGGCCCCTCAGGCAGCAGTACTGGTTGCGCTAACGGACGACGAGAGCCCACAAGTTCTACTGGGAGAGCGATCGTCGACACTCAAAACCCATCCCGGCGAAATCGCTTTCCCCGGGGGCAAACGTGATCCCGAGGACGCGGGCCCCTGGGTGACGGCAAGGCGCGAGGCGCATGAGGAGGTGGGGCTTCAGCCCGCTGATTCGCATGCGCTGGGTGAGCTGGCACCGCTGTTTACGCGTACAGGATTTGAAGTGCACCCCTGCGTTGCGCAAATTTCAGGTCGTAGCGAGTTTGTTGTGGAAGAGCGCGAATTTGCGCGTATTTTTATGCGGCCACTGTCCGCCTTTGCAGATGCTCGGGCTTTCCGACTGGAAACCATGGAGCATCGTGGGCGCGTGCGGCAAGTGCCTTTTTATGACATTGATGGCGACACGATATGGGGTGTCACGGCGGCGGTGTTGGCGCAGCTGGCGAACCTCGCATACGATGCCGCTCTGGATTTACAACGCGACTGGAACCAAAGCCCATGATGTATAGCCTCGGCGACAAACAGGTCACGCTGATCGGCGGTGATCACTTCATAGCCCCCAATGCAGCCGTGATCGGTGACGTAACCTTGCACGAGAAAGCCAGCGTCTGGTTCAGCTGCGTCTTGCGCGGTGATGCTGAGCGCCTTGAGGTCGGCGAGGGTAGCAATATTCAGGACGGCACCGTGATGCATGCCGATCCCGGGTTTCCGCTGGTTATCGGCCGCAACGTTACTGTTGGCCACAACGCAATGCTGCACGGTTGCCAGATTGGCGACGGCACGTTGGTGGGTATCAATGCCGTGGTACTGAATGGCGCGAAAGTTGGTAAGGGCTGTTTGATTGGTGCTAATGCACTGGTGACTGAGGGTATGGAAGTACCCGATGGCAGCCTGGTGTTGGGTTCACCCGGTAAGATCAAAACCACCTTGAGCGCCGAGCAACAGCAGGGCCTGATGATCAATGCCCAGCACTATGTGTCAAACGCTGCGCGTTACAACGAACTGTTAGAGCAGCAGGTATGAGCGATCCCGCGATAGCCAGCCCCTGCGTGTCCGTGTGCGCGCTGGATGAGAACGATATCTGTATGGGGTGCTATCGCAGCGCGACCGAAATCACCGATTGGTTTATGGCCAGCGACGAAGACAAGCGCGCGATTATGCGCAGGGTCGCCGAACGGCGCGAAGCGGATGGAGGCATCCGCCTAATGTGATGGCGGTGCTACCGCTTTTATGGCAACAGTAGCGCGCACAGCGCGCACCACGTTACCTTCCAGCTCGAGAATCTCGAATCGGTAAGCGTCTATTGCCAGTCCCGCATTGGCGTCTGGAAACGATTCCAAAAACTCAAGGATCAGGCCGCTGAGCGTTTTTGGTCCATCGGTGGGCAGATCCCAATCCAGATGCTTGTTGATGTCGCGAATCGAGGCGGTGCCATCAACAATGAAGCTACCGTCGCGCTGGGGAAAAATCGTGTCGCTGGTGTCTACCAGATTTGAGGTGAACTCACCTACGATCTCTTCAAGGATATCCGCCAGTGCAACCAGTCCCAGCAGGTCGCCGTACTCATCCACCACCATGGCCAGGCGGACTTTCTTCTGCTGGAAGTTCAACAGCTGCGTGTGCAGAGGAGTGCTCTCAGGAATGAAATAGGGCTTGTCCATTTCACGCACCAACGCGGCGCGATCCAGCCCATCGCTGCTCAAAACCCGCGACAGGTTGCGCAAATGCAGTATGCCCTCGATGTTGTTCACATCGTCGCGCCACACCGGTAGCAGAGTATGCGAGCTATTCTGCAGGCATTGAATGATGTCCTCATCGCTGTCGTCCAAGTCTATGCCATACACCTCATTGCGGGGGATCATAATGTCATCCACGGTCACCTGCTCCAGGTCGAGGATGTTGACCAGCATTCCCTTGTGGCGCTGGGGGATGCGTGCGCCGGCCTCGGTTACAATCGTCCGCAGTTCTTCGCTCGATACAGATTCGTCCTGATTGCCCGTGGGGTTGATGCCTAGCAGCCGCAAGAACACATTGGTGATGCCGTTGACGCCAACCACCACCGGGTACAGCAGCTTCAATAGCGGCCACAGTATCAAGCTGGCGGGAAAGGCGATCTTTTCAGGGTGCAGTGCTGCAAAGGTCTTAGGTGTGATCTCTGCAAAAATCAGGATGACCAGCGTCAACAGAAGGGTAGCAATCACGATCCCGGCGTCACCGTATAGCTGAATGGCTATCACGGTAGCGATTGCGGATGCGGCAATGTTCACCAGATTGTTGCCGATCAGAATCAAGCCAATCAATCGATCGGGCCTTTCCAGCAGTTTGCTGGCACGAATGGCGCCCCGATGGCGCTGTTTGCGCAGATGTTTCAGGCGATAGCGATTCAGCGACATCATGCCGGTCTCCGAGCTGGAGAAAAAACCAGACATAAGAATCAGTGCTGCCAGAATCGCGAACAGAAGACCCAGCGGTGCCTCGTTCAAGAGAGGGAACGTCTCCCGAAATGTAATGAAGAGCTATGGTGAATAAAAAGCGCCGAGCACACAAGCCCTGACGGGCGTCGGTTTAGCCGCGTTGAAGCACCAGCTCCAGCACCATCTTTGAGCCGAAGAAGGCCAGCATTAGCAGTGCGAAGCCTCCGAGCGTGAAGCGGACCGCAGTCTGGCTGCGCCAGCCCAGTTGGTAATGCCCCCACAGCAGCGTGGAGAACAGGAACCAGGCAACGATGGTGAGCACGGTTTTGTGTACCAGGTGCTGCGCGAACATGTCGTTCATATAGACCATGCCGCTGGCAATGGCCAGGGTCAGCATTATGACGCCCACCCATAGCAACTCAAACAGCGCGCTCTCCATCGACTGTAGTGGCGGTAGCATGCTGACAATGCCGCGGGTGCGGTGGTGTCGCAGCTGGTAGTCTTGCACCGCCACAATAGCCGCCTGCGCTGCGGCCAGGGTCAATACTGCGTATGCCAGCAGCGAGCTCCCGATGTGTACATACAGGCCGCCGCTCATCGCTGTCTCTGTACTGCCAGTGTCAGGGCTGAAGCTGGCAACCAAAAGGGCAAGACCGGAGAGCGGGAATAGCGCGATCAGCAGGTTCTGCAGGGGCCGGCTCACCAGTGCCGTAAAGCAGGCCACGTTCATGATCAGGAAAATCAGCGCAGGCACTTTGTAAACCCCGAGGCTCAGCCCGGGGTGAGTGAACACAGTATCCCAGACCACCACGGCGTGGCAGAGCAGAGCGACAATGCCAGCACCGACGACCGAGCGCGAGACGCTGGGGCGTTTCTGCCGAAGGTGCAGCAATTGAATGCCGCTGGCAGCAAAGTAAAGCAGTGCTGCAGCGACTGCGAGAGAGGCAGAAGACATAGGTTGGGGAGCGGCGTCCGGGTGACGTATACTTCGCCCCTTTGTACCGATTTGACCCCGTGGAATCAATAGCGCCAGCGGCGCTCAACGAGTTATCCGATGTTTCAAAGCTTAAGTGATCGCCTGTCGGCCAGCCTGCGCACTATCAGCGGCAAGTCGAAGCTGACTGAAGACAATATTCAGGACACCCTGCGTGAGGTGCGCATGGCGCTGCTGGAGGCCGACGTTGCGCTGCCTGTCGTTAAGCAGTTTGTCGATTCGGTGAAACTGCGGGCATTGGGTCAGGAAGTGATGTCCAGCCTGAGTCCGGGTCAGGCATTTCTCAAGATCGTTCAGGCTGAGCTGGAGTCGGTGATGGGCAGTGCCAATGAGGCACTGAATCTTGCGACGCAGCCCCCGGCAGTGATCCTGATGGCAGGTTTGCAGGGTGCGGGTAAAACCACCTCCGCAGCCAAGCTGGCAAAGTTGCTGAAGGAAAGGGACAAGAAGTCAGTCACTGTAGTGAGTGCCGACGTTTACCGCCCGGCTGCGATCAAGCAGTTGGAAACGCTTGCCGGAGAGGTAGGCGCCGACTTTTTCCCCAGTGATGTCAGCCAGAAACCCGTTGATATTGTGAACGCAGCGCTAGACCACGCGCGAATCAAATTCAGTGATGTGCTGATTGTAGATACCGCGGGCCGTCTGGCCGTCGATCAGGACATGATGGACGAGATCGCCCAACTGCACAGTGCCATCAAGCCCATCGAAACCCTGTTTGTGGTTGACGCGATGACAGGCCAGGACGCGGCAAATACCGCCAAGGCCTTCGGTGAGGCACTGCCACTCACAGGCGTCATTCTTACCAAGGTCGATGCAGATACGCGTGGCGGTGCGGCTCTGTCGGTGCGCTCCATCACCGGCAAGCCCATCAAGTTCCTCGGCGTGGGTGAGAAGACGGCCGCGCTGGACCCATTCCACCCCGACCGTCTAGCTTCGCGCATTCTTGGTATGGGCGACGTGATGTCGCTGATCGAAGAAGCCGAGCAGAAGGTCGATAAGAAGAAAGCTGAGAGACTGGCACGCAAGGTCAAGAAGGGGCAGAAGTTTGACCTGGAGGACTTCCGCGATCAGCTACAACAGATGAACAATATGGGGGGCATCACCAGCATGCTGGATAAGCTCCCGGGTATGGGTAATCTCTCCCAGGTGGCGCAGCAGAACATCGATGTGAAGATGTTTGCGCGTATGGAGGCGATGATTAACTCCATGACACCTAAGGAACGCCGTAACCCCGAGCTGATTCAGGGCTCGCGCAAGCGTCGTATCACCCAGGGTTCAGGCACCCAGGTGCAGGACCTGAACCGTCTGCTGAAGCAGCACAAGCAGATGCAAAAAATGATGAAAAAGATGAAGGGCGGCGGCATGCAGAAAATGGTGCGCGGCCTTGGTGGCATGATGCCGCCCGGCGGCGGTGGTATGGGTGGTCCGGGCGGAATGCCCCCGTTCCGCTAGCGCACTGGCGCTGCAGGCTTGCCATCGAGGCGGGCCTTTCGCTCTCCCGCTCCTAAGGTACGGAAATCCCTAAAATTTTTCCGATCTTGGGGTTTTATTTCCAGCGCAATTTCCGTATGATACGCCACCTTTCCGGCCCGCAGGTCGGTTTTTGTCGTGGGAATGCGAGCAAGATCGTCGCAGATGCCTACAAAATTTTAGGAATTTACAGAAAATGGTGACAATTCGTCTTTCTCGTGGCGGTGCCAAGAAGCGCCCCTTCTACCACCTGACAGTGACTGACAGCCGCCGTGCGCGCGACGGTCGTTTCATTGAGCGTGTGGGTTTCTTTAACCCGGTAGCGCGTGGCCAGGAAGAGCGTCTGCGCATTGATCGCGATCGCATCGAATACTGGCAGGGCCAGGGCGCCCAGCTGTCCGAGCGTGTAGCCAAGTTGCTCAAGGACTCTGCGGCAGCCTGATAGGCACCGCATCGGGGAGTGAGCCCGTGACCGATGGATACCTGGTGGCCGGAAAAATTACCGGCTGCTACGGCATCAAAGGTTGGGTCCGGATTCACGCCTACACCGATCCCGTCGATAATTTCCTCGGCTTCGGTGGCTGGATGTTGAAGCAGCGCGGCGCCACGCGCCCCATTGTCTTCGACGCCGGCAAGCGCCACGGCAAAGGTCTGGTTGCCCATATTGCGGGCGTCGATGACCGCGACGCGGCAGAAGCCTTCAAGGGGCTGGAAGTACTGGTAAAGGCCGATGTACTGCCGCCGCTGGAGCAAGGCGAGTATTACTGGCACCAGCTGCAAGGTCTGCAGGTGTGGTGTCATACAGAAGGTGAGCCCCCGGTCTTGTTGGGGGCAGTCGATTACATGATCGACACCGGCGCCAACGATGTGATGGTGCTGAAGGCCTGCGAGGACAGTATTGATGAACGCGAGCGTTTGATCCCCTATTTGGAGGGGGATGTGGTCACCGAGGTGGACTTGGAGCGCGGCGTAATAGCGGTGGACTGGTTCCCGGAAGAGTAGAGGAGCCCACAGAGGGAACTGGCGGTATGCAGATTGCGATTGTCAGCCTGTTTCCGGAAATGTTCAGCGCGGTGAGTGAGCACGGTGTCACTGGCAGAGCCGTTGACCAGGGCAAGGTGGCGTTAAACCACATAAACCCGCGAAGCTTCACCACCGACCGTCACCGCACGGTCGACGACAGGCCTTATGGCGGTGGCCCGGGCATGTTAATGAAGATTGATCCGCTGCAGCAGGCAATATCTGCAGCGAGGGCCTCACTGAACGGTGAGCCCAAAGTTGTATACCTGTCGCCACAGGGCAGACAGCTCGATCACAGCAAGACGGTCGAGTTGTCAGCGTTGGATAGCCTGGTATTGGTGGCGGGACGGTATGAAGGCGTGGATGAGCGCCTGATTCAGTCGGCAGTGGATGAAGAGATTTCCATTGGCGACTATGTATTAAGCGGCGGTGAATTACCCGCCATGGTGTTGATCGACGCGATTACACGCCAGTTGCCTGGAGTATTGGGGCACGAACTGTCGGCACAGGAAGATTCCTACGCCGACGGATTGCTGGATTGCCCGCACTACACGCGGCCCGAGGTGTTCGAAGGGCGCGAAGTGCCGGAAGTATTACTCAGCGGCGATCATGAGAAAATCCGTCGCTGGCGCCTGAAGCAGGCCTTGGGAAGAACGCTGGAGCGTAGGCCCGACTTGCTGAAGGACAGGGTGATGTCACCCGAAGAACAGGAGCTGCTGGCGCAATATTGTCAGGAGCAAGGTATTTCAACCGAGTACTAGCCGTGAGGCTATGAGTGACCACACAGGAGCGCATCATGAGCACCAACAAGATTATTTCTCAGCTTGACGCTGAGCAGATGGAAAAAGACCTGCCGGAATTCGGCCCCGGCGACACCGTTGTTGTTCAGGTGAAAGTAAAGGAAGGCAACCGCGAGCGTCTGCAGGCGTTTGAAGGCGTTGTTCTGGCCAAGCGTAACCGCGGCCTGAACTCTGCGTTCACCGTTCGCAAGATTTCCCACGGTGTGGGTGTTGAGCGTACGTTCCAGACTTACTCTCCGCTGGTTGACAGCATCCAGGTGAAGCGTCGCGGCGACGTGCGCCAGGCCAAGCTCTACTACTTGCGTGAACTGTCCGGTAAGGCAGCGCGCATCAAGGAAAAGCTGGCTAATTAAGCTAAGCCGTCATCGCTCTCCGCACACTGCGGGCGAGCACCTGATTTCGAAAGCGGCCTCCGGGCCGCTTTTTTGTGGGTTCAAGAAAATAGTCCGTACCCACTGCCAGTGAGATAAGTCCAGAGACTGCATCTTTGGTAGGAGAGCGCTATGCATACTCACGGCTGCTTGATGCACACGTCAGTGTTGCATCGGGCCATCCTGGTGCGGTGCCCCGACAAGTTGGGTTTGCAGCTCCGGGCATTAAGGTGAACACGAAACTCATTCAGAAAAGGATTTTGTATGTTCTCGTACCTGAAACACTGCGCTTCTGCAGCACTCGTCGCTTCTCTGTCGCTGACTTTTTCCTCCGCCTCGTACGCCCAGAACGGACTTGAGTTCGTGGCCGTGGAGCCCTGCCGTATTGTGGATACACGGCAAGGTGTAGGAACCCCACTGGCCAGCGGCGTACCCTCGGGATTCCTTGCCTCCGGTAGCAGTGACACCCTGTTTAATCAGGGTGGTTAGGATTGTCCTCCCCCTCGTGAAGGTGTGAAGCCCTCCGCGATAGCGGCCTATGTGCTGGCAGTACCCACGCCCGGCTCTGAGGGTAATGGCGTATTGGTGGCCTATCCTTCAGACCAGCCCACGCCCGCCTCAGGCACAGGTTCCACGGTGAACGTTACTGAGAGCAATGCAGTCGGTAACTCCACCAATATCACGCTGTGCACGCCGGATAGCTGCGTCGGTGACTTCAATATTTTATCGCGTCGCAACGATCGTCATGTTGTCGTGGATGTACTGGGTTATTACTACGAGCCATTTACAGGTGTCGCAAGCTTCTCCGCGGGGAACTCCATAAATTCACCGGCGACTCAACCGACTGAGGTTGCGTCCCTTGATCTCACAGTCCCCTCCGCGGGTATTGTGACCCTGCATTTCAGGTCCACGGTCATTTCCCAGGGGGGAGGAGTGAGTCTGGGCTGCCTGGTAGACCTTAACCGGGAGTTTGTTGCGATAGCCGGTGAGATGTTCGCGGACGGGACGCAAGACGGCCTGTTTATCTTCCCCTTAAGTGGCAGCGTGCCGATTCCGGTAGAGGCCGGTAACGTGAGCCTATCCGTCGAGTGCACCTCGAATTTTGACGTCTCTACCCGAATCGGTGCAGTCACGATGGTAACTTCATTTGCACCCACCACCGTCGGAGCACAATAGCCGGCGGCTTAAGAGCAAAGTAAGGCCCATAGAGCGGGTGAAGGACTGTGGTCGGTCACGGCTGCAGTCTTTTCAGCAAAGCGCACCACTATGATAGCCTCTGAGTATGAGCACAGCCCATGACATGCACCCCGACATCGAGCGTTATATCGATGCCATGTGGATGGAGAAAGGGCTGAGCGACAATACCTTATCGAGCTATCGGCGTGATCTCAGGCAGTTTAACGATTGGCTGGTTGCCCAGCGAAGTTCCAGCGTAACGTCGGCCGACAGAGCACAGTTGCAGGCCTACCTGGGCTCTCGGTTGGAGCAAGGCCAATCGCAGCGCTCCACTGCCCGTTTTATGAGCTGCGCGCGGGGCTTTTACCGTTTTCTCCTCAGGGAAGGGCGTATCACCGTCGATCCAACGCTGGACGTGGACAGCCCCAAACTGGGCAGACCTCTGCCAAAATCCCTATCAGAACAGGATGTCGATCGCCTGCTGGAGGCGCCGGATCTCGACGAGGCGCTTGAGTTTCGTGATCGCACGATGCTGGAGCTTCTGTACGCCTGTGGCTTGCGCGTGACTGAACTCACCAGTTTGCAGATCTCTCAGATCAGCTTGAACCAGGGCGTGGTGCGGGTATTTGGCAAAGGCTCTAAAGAACGGCTGGTGCCTATGGGCGAAGAGGCGCTGGCCTGGTTGCAGCGCTATTTTTCGGGTCCACGATCTGAGCTCCTGAAGGGTATTCCCAGCGATGTGGTGTTTCCCAGTAAACGCGGCCGGGAGATGACGCGCCAAACCTTCTGGTACCGCATTAAACTGTATGCGCAGCGCGCGGATATTCGCTCACCGCTGTCGCCGCACACCCTTCGCCATGCCTTCGCCACGCACTTGCTGAACCACGGGGCGGACTTGCGGGTGGTGCAGATGCTGCTGGGGCATAGCGACCTGACCACGACGCAGATTTACACCCATGTCGCGCGACAGCGCATGCAGGAACTCCACGCCCAGCATCATCCCCGGGGGTAATCACTGGGGCGGTCGCGTCGGTCCGGTTTAGCTGTCCAACTGTTGACGGGGCACAGCAGGTTCTACCGGAACTTATTGCGGCGACGACGTTCCAAGCGTGTCATAATCGCCGCGTTTCGCGTTCACACCGTTTTTTGAGGACCACCATGAAAGTTACACGTTTTATCACCGGCCTGATGGCAGCCCTGCTGGGTCTTGCCAGCGCATGGGTCGCAGCAGAGGTAGACACTGATGTCGAGCAAGCGCTGCGTGCCAAGCTCGATAACCCTGCGGTAGGCCTCAAGGTAGGTACTGTGAGCGAAAGCCAGCTGCCAGGCATGTTGGAAGTGCAGTTTGAGAATGGTCCAATGGTATACGCAACCCCTGACGGTGGCTTTTTCCTGGTCGGCGACTTGTTCGCGGTGCAGGGTGATCAGTTCGTTAACCTGGCCGAGCAGCGTCGCGATAAAGAACGTGTAGCCGAACTCGACGAGATCAGCAGCGATGACATGATTGTTTTCCCAGCAGAAGGTGAGACCCGCTCGCACATCACGGTGTTCACAGACGCCACCTGTTTTTACTGCCAGAAGCTGCATCAGGAAGTGCCCGAATTGAACAAGCGCGGCGTGGAAGTGCGGTACCTCGCTTATCCACGTGCTGGTGTGGGCTCAGATGGCTACCGTCAGTTGGCAACCGCCTGGTGCTCCGAGAATCCGCAGGATACGCTGACCAAGCTTAAGAATCGTGAGTCTGTGGCCGATAACGTGTGCCCCGGAAACCCCATTTCGAGCCAGTTTGAGCTGGGCCAGAAAGTGGGTGTGCGTGGTACGCCTGCCATCATTACCGAGACGGGTCGTATGATCCCCGGCTATCAGTCTGCCGACGACATGATGGTCTCTCTGGGGCTCAACTAGCCCTCACGGGCCCAGCCGGGCCTCACGGCCGCCCCGCGTTGACAGCGTGGGGTAGCTTCATTACTGTTTCCCACCTTTCTTAGCCATTGAGCTCCTGTCGGGAGCCCCACCCGAGTTATCTAAGCGTGGAAGACCAGTTTCAGCGCATTCAGCGCCTCCCCCCTTACGTTTTCAATATCATTGGTGAACTCAAGCAGCAGGCGCGAGCCGCGGGCGAGGACATCATCGATTTCGGTATGGGTAATCCCGATCAGCCCACGCCGTCACATATTGTCGACAAGTTAGTGGAAACGGCGCAGCGTGGTGACACACACCGCTATAGCCAGTCCCGGGGAATACCGCGACTGCGCAAGGCAATCTGTGACTGGTACGCGAGGCGCTATTCCGTAGAACTGGACCCTGAGTCCGAGGCGATCGTTACCCTGGGATCCAAAGAGGGCCTTGCGCACTTGGCGCTGGCAACCACAGGCCCGGGCGATGCTATTTTGGTGCCCAACCCGTCGTACCCGATTCATCCCTATGGGTTTGTCATTTCGGGCGCCGACATTCGCCACGTGCCTATGGCGGATGAGGACGCCTTCTTCCATGAACTGGAAAATGCCATCCGCAACAGCTGGCCCAAACCCAAGATGCTGGTGCTCAACTTCCCCAGTAATCCGACAACCCACTGTGTGGAGCTGGCGTTCTTTGAACGAGTAATTGCGGTCGCCAGGGAGCACGGTATCTGGGTAGTGCAGGACCTCGCCTACGCTGATCTGTGCTTCGATGGCTATGAGGCTCCCTCGATCCTGCAGGTGAATGGCGCGAAAGACGTGGCTGTGGAGTTTTACTCCATGTCCAAAAGCTACAATATGCCGGGTTGGCGTGTAGGATTTTGCTGCGGTAACAGTCAATTGGTGGGTGCGCTTGCGCGCATGAAATCGTATTTGGATTACGGCATGTTTACACCGATCCAGGTGGCGGCCATCGCCGCGCTGGAAGGTGATCAATCCTGTGTCACCGAGATCAATGCTATGTACCGTGACCGGCGTGACACGCTGTGCAGAGGTCTGAACGATGCAGGCTGGCCTGTCACACCGCCCAAAGCGACTATGTTCGTGTGGGCGAAGATTCCCGATCATTACGCAGCGATGGGCTCACTGGAGTTCAGTAAGAAGTTACTGAGCGATGCCAAGGTTGCCGTGTCTCCCGGCGTGGGCTTCGGTGAGTATGGCGAGGGTTATGTGCGCTTCGGCCTGATTGAAAACGAGCATAGAACCCGGCAGGCCGTGCGTAACATCCGGCGCATGATGAAACAGGACGGCGCAGTCAGCGCCTGACGTTTTCCCGATAGAGAAAAGTATGATTAACGAATTACGCGCAGTAAATATAGGCATTTGTGGGCTGGGCACTGTGGGCGGTGGCACTTTCAGCTTGCTGCAGAACCACGAAGAGCTCTTGGCCGCTCGCGCCGGCACGTCCGTCAAGGTGAAACACGTGGGCGCACGCCGCGACAATCCCGAGTGCCCTACCGGTGATACGCCCGTGAGCCGTGACATCTTTGATGTGGCGCGCGACCCGGATGTGCATGTGCTGGTCGAAATGATTGGTGGCACCACGGTGGCACGAGAGCTTGTGGAAGCCGCCTTGCGCGCTGGAAAGCATGTGGTGACTGCGAATAAGGCTTTAATAGCCGAGGCGGGCAACGAGCTATTTGCGCTGGCGGCGCAGCACGGCGTTGCCCTGCGTTACGAGGCAGCAGTGGCTGGCGGTATTCCGATCATCAAAGCGCTGCGTGAAGGACTGGCGGGTAACGAGATTCATTGGCTGGCCGGCATTATCAATGGCACGGGCAACTTCATTCTCACGGAGATGCGCGACAAAGGCCGCGCCTTTGACGAGGTACTCAAAGAGGCTCAGGCACTGGGTTATGCCGAGGCAGACCCCACCTTCGACGTAGAGGGTATCGATGCCGCCCACAAGTTGGTGATCCTGGCGTCACTGGCCTTTGGTATACCGATGTCTGTTGACGCTGTCTTCGCGGAGGGTATTACCAAGCTCACGCCTGAAGATCTCGGCTACGCGGAAGAGCTGGGTTACCGCGTTAAGCATCTGGGTGTGGCCAAGCAGAGTAGTGAGGGTATTGAGCTGCGGGTGCACCCCACGCTGATTCCCGAGAGTCGTTTATTGGCTAATGTTAACGGCGTAAAAAATGCGGTACTGGTCGAGGGCGATGCAGTGGGTCCAACGCTGTATTACGGCGCAGGGGCGGGGGCTCAGCCAACCGCATCAGCCGTGGTGGCAGATATTGTCGACCTGGCGAGAGAGCTGGCAGCGGGGCAGTTGTGCCCAGTGCCTTCGCTGGGTGTTGCTCCCGAGGCGTTGAAGTCCCCCTCGTTCGTATCTATGTCCGACGTGGTGACGCCCTGGTATTTGCGCCTGGAAGCGGAAGATCGTCCCGGGGTAATGTCGGAGGTCACCAGCTTGCTGGGCGAGCAGGGCATCAGCATTGAGGCCTTGATACAGAAGGCCCCCGGTACCGGGCAGACCCGGGTACCTGTGATCGTGATCACCAACGCGGCGCGTCAGGGCGATCTGGAAACAGCGGTGGCCGCCATCGAGGCGCTGCCCACCATTACCGGTACAATAGCGCGTATCCGCGTTGAATCGCTGGACGGTTAGGACTACTCATGAAGTACATCAGTACACGGGGTCAGGCGCCCGCGTTGAACTTTGAACAGGTGTTGCTCACCGGGCTCGCTTCGGATGGCGGCCTATACGTACCCGAGACATTGCCAAAATTCTCGGTCGAGCAGATCGAAGCTATGCGGGGCATGGCCTATCCCGAGTTGGCGCTGGAAATCATTCGCCCCTTCGTGGCTGACTGCATTCCTGAAGACGATCTCGCCCAAATCCTGCAGGACACCTACGCCGAGTTTCGTCACGGCGCCGTCGCGCCTCTCATCCAATTGGCGCCTAACCAGTGGGTAATGGAGTTATTCCACGGACCCACACTGGCATTCAAGGACTTTGCCCTGCAACTGCTGGGGCGACTGCTGGACTACGTGCTGGAGCGCGAGCAGCGCAAAGTCGTCATCATGGGTGCTACATCGGGTGACACCGGATCGGCGGCCATTGAGGGCTGCAGGCGCTGCAAGAACATCGACATTTTTATCCTGCACCCTCATGAACGTGTATCCGAGGTGCAGCGCCGACAGATGACCACCGTTGTTGGCGACAATATTCATAACCTGGCAGTTGAGGGTAATTTCGATGACTGCCAGGCCATGGTGAAGGCCAGCTTCAATGCGCAGCAGTTCCTGCCTGATGGCCGTAGCCTTGTTGCCGTTAATTCCATCAACTGGGCGCGCATCATGGCCCAGATTGTTTATTACTTTCATGCAGGACTGTCGCTGGGAGCGCCGTCGCGCAAGCTCGCATTTTCTGTGCCCACCGGTAACTTCGGCGATATCTTCGCGGGTTACCTGGCGCGTGAGATGGGCCTGCCCATCGAGCAGTTGGTGATCGCCACCAATCGTAACGATGTGCTGCATCGGATCATGACCACCGCCACCTATGGCCGCCAGCAGTTGGAGCAGTCGTTGTCGCCCAGCATGGATATCACCGTGTCCAGCAATTTCGAGAGGCTACTCTTCGATCTGTATAACCGTGACGGCGCAGCAATCGCAGACCTGATGAAACGCTTTGATGTCGGTGCGGTGGATATTGATGATGCGGCGATGGCAACGGCGAGAACCTTGTTCAGTAGCGCCCGCGTCTCGGATGAAGAGACCTGCGCGCGTATTCTGGAAACCTGGCGCAGCAGTGAGTACCTTCTGGATCCTCATACTGCGATTGGCGTAGAAGCCGCCCTGAGTGCTCAGCCTGAAGGTGATGTGGCGATGGTGACGCTGGCCACTGCGCATCCTGCGAAATTTCCTGCAGCGGTGAAGCAAGCCGGTGTCGACGTTGAGCCGCCTCTGCCGCAGCATCTGGCTGACCTGTTCCAACGGGAAGAGCGTTTCACGGTGCTGCCCAATGAACTGGATACTGTTCAACGCTTTATTGCCGAGAACAGTAATGCCTGATTAGCGCTTTGAACGCGCGTGTTCAGCGCCGGGCTGCGCCCGAGCAGGTGTTTGATGCGCCGGGGCTGCCGCCTCTGCTGGCTCGTGTCTACGCAGCGCGTGGAATCGCCAGCGCCAATGAACTTGAGCTTACGCTGGCGCACTTATTACCGCCCTCTACCCTGAAAAGCAGTGAGGCCGCAGGCCGGATGTTGGCCGATGCGCTGGCCGACGAGCAGCATATCCTGGTGGTGGGTGACTACGATGCGGACGGTGCCACCAGTACCGCACTTGCCCTGACAGTACTCCGTGCCATGGGTGCAGCTAACGTCAGTTATTTGGTGCCCAACCGGTTCGAGTACGGTTACGGTCTGACTCCCGCGATTGTCGAACTCGCCAAGCCACTCGGACCGGATATCATCGTCACGGTAGACAATGGTATCTCCAGCCTTGAAGGTGTTGCGGCTGCACGAGCAGCAGGGATAGCGACTCTGGTGACCGACCACCACCTGGCCGGTCGGCAATTGCCGGATGCCGACGTTATAGTGAACCCCAATCAGCCCGGCTGTAACTTTGCCAGCAAAAGCCTCGCCGGTGTGGGGGTGATGTTTTACTGCCTGCTGGCACTGCGTGCCGAGTTGCGCCAGCGGGGTTGGTTCAGTGATGCAAGGCCGGAGCCTAACCTGGCTGATTATCTGGATTTGGTGGCGCTGGGCACTGTGGCAGATGTCGTGCCTTTGGACCGGAACAATCGCATCCTCGTAGACGCTGGTTTGAAACGCATTCGCGCCGGTCGTGCCTGTCACGGTATTGCTGCTCTTCTAGAGGTGGCCAATCGGCAGCAGGGTAGGGCAGTGGCATCTGACCTGGGCTTCGCTGCCGGGCCGCGATTGAATGCGGCGGGTCGACTGGACGACATCTCGGTAGGGATCGAATGCCTGCTGGCCCCCGATGCTCACCGTGCGCGTGCACTGGCCGCCGACCTGGATGGCCTGAATCGTGACCGTAGGGCGATAGAGCTGGGCATGCAGAGAGATGCGCAAGCCCAACTCGATGCGATGGTATTCGATGATGCCGAGCAGCCGCCGGTTGCGTACTGCCTCTACGATGCCGGGTGGCATGAGGGCGTGGTTGGCATACTGGCATCGCGGATCAAAGACCGTGTTCATCGTCCCACTATCGCGTTCGCCGACGGTGCCGGCGGTGAGTTAAAAGGTTCTGCCCGATCCATCAAGGGCATACACATCCGTGACGTGCTCGATGCTGTTGCTACGCGAAACCCCGGTCTGGTGTCCAAGTTTGGCGGGCATGCCATGGCAGCCGGACTTAGCCTGCCCGCCGAGTCTCTGGATGCTTTTCGCAAGGCATTTATTGCAGAAGTCGCCAGACATGCTGAAGACGTAGAGCTGGATGCAGTGATCGAATCCGATGGCGCCTTGAGCGCGGCCGAGTTTGATCTGCAACTTGCTGAGGCACTGCGGTTTGCAGGCCCTTGGGGGCAGCACTTCCCCGAGCCTGTTTTCGATGGTGTCTTCAATGTCGTTGATCAACGCTTGGTGGGGAGCAACCATCTAAAGATGGTGCTGTCGTTGCCGGGCGAATCAACAGTGATGGATGCTATCCAGTTTAATGTGGATACGGCGAGCTGGCCGCAGCCTGAACTGTCTCAGGTGCGAGCAGCCTATCGGCTGGATGTAAATCAGTATCGCGGCCGCAACAGCCTGCAGCTGATGATTGACCACCTCGAGCCCGTCTAAGGCCAGACGGCGGTCGTCTGGCGCATTCCCCCTGCGCACTGGCTGCGCTAAAATGCGCGCCTTTTTCGAGGAATCGTTGACCCATGCTGGAGATCAACCCGCTACTGCAAGCCCTGAAAGACATCGAGGCGCGTACCGACGTGCTTAGGGGGTATCTTTGACTTTGCTGAACGCAAAGATCGGCTGGCCGAAGTAGAGCTGGAACTCGCTGAGCCCTCAGTCTGGGAAGACCCTGATCGGGCGCAGGCTTTGGGGCGAGAGCGTGCCTCTCTCGAAAGTATTGTTCACACCATTGAAAGCCTCACTTCGGGCGCGGCTGATGCCGCCGACCTGCTCGAGATGGCCGCTGCTGAGGATGACGAAGATGCCACGGAAGAGATCCGCGAGGAAATTGATGGTCTGATCGGCATTCTGGAAAAGCTTGAGTTCCGTCGCATGTTCAGCGGCGAAATGGACGCCAACAATGCCTTCCTAGATATTCAGGCAGGGTCCGGTGGCACCGAGGCCCAGGATTGGGCCGAGATGATGCTTCGCATGTATCTGCGCTGGGCAGAGGCCAAGGGATTCAAGGCTGAGCTGGTGGAGTGTAGCGCCGGCGAGGTGGCGGGCATCAAGAGCGCCACCATCTTCATTGAAGGCGAGTACGCCTTCGGCTGGCTGCGTACGGAAATCGGTGTACATCGCCTGGTGCGTAAATCGCCCTTCGATTCCGGCAATCGCCGCCACACGTCGTTTTCTGCCGTGTTCGTATCGCCAGAGATCGACGACAACATCGATATCGAGATTGATCCCTCCGATGTGCGCACTGACACCTACCGGGCATCGGGCGCCGGCGGTCAGCACGTGAACAAAACCGATTCAGCGGTGCGCCTGACGCATGAGCCCAGCGGTATTGTTGCGCAGTGTCAGAGCGAGCGCTCGCAGCATCAGAACCGCGACAAGGCCTGGAAGATGCTTCGTGCGAAGTTATACGAGCAGGAAGTGATGAAGCGCCAGGAGGCAGCCCAGGCCGCAGAAGATAGCAAAGCTGATATCGGCTGGGGCAGCCAGATTCGTTCCTACGTGCTTGATGACTCTCGTATTAAGGATCTGCGCACTGGCGTTGAAACCAGCAACACGCAAGCCGTGCTGGACGGCAGTATTGATCGCTTTATCGAAGCCTCATTGAAGAGCGGCCTCTAGGCTCGCAAACCACTATTGATTGGATACTACCCGCATGAGTACTGACACACAGGCACCCGCGCCCCAGGATGAGAACAAGCTGATCGCCGAGCGGCGCAGCAAACTCGACAGCCTGCGCGAGGCGGGGCCGGCCTTCCCCAACGACTTCCGGCGCAGCGCGCTGGCGGGCGACCTACAGCGTGATTACGGTGACCAAGATAAGGAAAGCCTTGAAGCCGCCGGTCAGTCTTTCGCCGTCGCCGGTCGCCTGGTTCGCAACCGCGGTGCTTTTCTGCTGATTCAGGATGTGTCCGGCAGCATTCAGTTGTACATCGACCGCAAGGGGCTGGACGAAGATACGCTGGCGGCCATCAAGTCCTGGGACCTGGGCGATATCGTTGCCGCAGAAGGCGTGCTGCATAAGTCGGGCAAGGGCGATTTGTACATCAATATGAGTACAGCTCGCCTGCTCACTAAAGCCCTGCGTCCGCTGCCTGACAAATACCACGGACTGGCCGACCAGGAACAGCGCTATCGCCAGCGCTATGTTGATCTGATCGTCAACGAATCGTCGCGTGAGGTGTTCCGTCTCCGTTCACGCATCATTGCGTTTATTCGCAATTACATGGCCGGACGCGACTTCATGGAAGTTGAGACGCCGATGATGCACCCTATCCCTGGCGGTGCGACGGCCAAGCCCTTTGTGACTCATCATAATGCGCTGGATCTCGATATGTACCTGCGCATCGCACCCGAGTTGTACCTGAAACGACTCACAGTGGGTGGCTTTGAGCGGGTGTTCGAAATCAACCGCAGCTTCCGCAACGAGGGGTTATCCACGCGGCATAATCCCGAGTTCACCATGCTCGAGTATTACTGGGCGTATGCGGATTTCGAGGATGCAATGGATCTCACGGAAGATCTGATGCGCAAGTTGACTCAGGGGGTGTTGGGCACAACCACGGTGACCTACCAGGGTCAGGACTACGACTTTGCGCAGCCATTCCGTCGTATGACCGTGTTCGACAGCATTCTGCACTTCAATCCGGAGCTGACTGCGCACCAGATCTCTGACGACACGCAGGCAAGAGAGGTGCTGCGCGGTCTTGGTGTAGAGGCCCAGCCCGGCTGGGGTCTTGGCAAGGTGCAACTGGAGATATTCGAAGCGACGGTCGAGGAGAATCTGGACCAGCCAACCTTTATTACTGCCTATCCAACGGAAGTGTCTCCACTGTCGCGTCGCAACGATGATGATCCCTTCATCACGGACCGCTTTGAGTTCTTTGTGGGTGGACGCGAGCTGGCTAATGGCTTCTCGGAACTCAATGATGCAGAGGACCAGGCAGAGCGGTTCCAGGCGCAGGTGGCGGAGAAAGACGCGGGCGACGAAGAGGCCATGCACTTTGACCACGACTATGTGCGCGCGTTGGAGTATGGCATGCCCCCTACTGTGGGCGAGGGTATCGGTATAGATAGACTGGTGATGCTGCTCACTGACTCACCCTCCATCAGGGACGTGCTGTTGTTCCCCCATATGCGGCCGGAGTAGGGGCTTGCCCCTGGTACCCCTGCGAGTGCTAAACTCCGGCAACGCCGCGACGCGGACGCGCTCTGGAGAATCTGTGCCAAACCGACTCACGCCTGCCACCGTCTTTTTGTGCGCGCTGGTCATGACCGGCTGTAATACCCCAGCGACGGTGGCTCCCGAGGAGCCGCGCGACCCCAACTCCGTTCCTGAATTGACGCTCAATCTGCCTGAGGCACGTGACTGTGAATGTAATGAAGCACCGTCGCGCGACTTTACGTTTCTGGAGCGCGGCTATAGCGCACTTACCCTGAACGAGTACGAGGATGCGGTGGCGTATTTCCAGCGCTATCGCCGCCTTGAGAAAACCCCCGAGGCACGCTGGGAAGCCGATATCGGTATCGCGTTTGTCAGCATGCTGCCAAATAGCCCCTTCTTCAATGCAGAAGAGGCACGCAAGGCCTGGCGCGAACTGAATAAACAGCTCACACCCGACATGCAGGTGCACGACAAGGCGCGCCTGATGAACGATGCACTGGCCGGCTTTTCGCTCTTGGATCGCCGCGTGAAGGATCTGGAAGATGACAACAGCATGTTGTCAGAAGATCTGGAGAAGCGTGAAGAAGCCCTCAAGCGGCTGCGCGAGCTAACTCTGGGTCAAGCGGAAGAGTAACTGTAAAGGTTGCGCCCTCGCCGGGTCGACTCTCTACGCTGATGGTGCCGCCCATCATTTCACTGTAATCGCGACAGATAGCTAGCCCAAGACCGGTGCCACCATAAGTGGCGCTGGTAGAGCTGTCTGCCTGAACGAAGGCATCGAAGACTTTGTCCTGCTGCTCTTCGGTCATGCCGATCCCAGTGTCGTGCACCGCAAACTCCAGCCAGTCGACCTTTCCCTTTTTGGGCTGCACCTCGACGCTGATATACCCCCCGTCGGTGAACTTGCAGGCGTTGCTGAGCAGGTTGAGGAATATCTGTCGGAACTTGGTGGCATCGGAGTACATGGTGGGTAGATCGTCTGTGCCGGAGACCTGTAGCGTGTTCTTGCGTTCACGCATCAATGGCGTGAGCGAGTCACAGACCTGCTGGATCACGTCCTGTGGCGCGAAGGTCTCACAGTGCAGCGACATCTTGCCGGTTTCAATTTTGGAAAGATCCAGGATGTCATTGATCAGGTTCAGCAGCTGCCGACCGGACTGGATGATCTTGTCCAGGTCGCGTCGAAACTGTGGGCGGTCCACCGCTTCGCTGTCGTCCAGTTCATCGTGCAGCATTTCGCTGTAGCCGATGATGGCGTTCAGAGGCGTGCGAAGTTCATGGCTCACGTTGGCCAGGAAGATGCTCTTGGCGGCGTTGGCTTCGTCAGCGCTGTCTTTAGCCTGCTGTACGTCGTAAATCGCATTGCGCAATTTATCCGACATGGTGTTGAAGGCGCGC
The DNA here is from genome assembly GCF_014652275.1 of Parahalioglobus pacificus. Lineage (GTDB taxonomy): Bacteria > Pseudomonadota > Gammaproteobacteria > Pseudomonadales > Halieaceae > Parahalioglobus > Parahalioglobus pacificus. The sequence goes on from NZ_BMYM01000001.1 coordinate 460,501, forward strand.
GCTAGGTCTCCCAGCTCGCCATCTTCATTAATACTGTCGATACGGTAACTCAAGTCGCCACTGCCGAAACGTTCAGTGCCGCGCTTGAGGCGTTTCAGGGCGCCATTGGTGTATCGCACCAGAAAGAAACCCAACATGGCAGTTAGGAAGATAGAGGCAAAGAAACCGATAACAGTGATTCTATCCGTGAGCGCGATAGTGCGATCGATAATATTCGCGCGCTGCACTGCAATAAACGCCTGGCGCTCTTCCAATTCCTTCAGCCGCTGTAGAGCGGTCACGTAGTACAGCGGGTCCTCAACGTCGCTCTCGAAGTCGGGGTCGTTGTAGTTTTCGTAAAAGGCAGTCCAGCCATCGAGTAGCTCGCCCGAAGACTCCCACAAACGCTGATACTGCAGCTCGGTAACGTCGGGGCTGAGGTCTCCCAGTCGGGCAATGCTGCTGCGGATATCACCAATGTTGGCCAGGGAGGCCTGTTGTTCGCCGGCATCCAACTGATCGTCCGTGGTGTCGCGCAATGTTGCCAGCACGCGAATTCGTTGGCGTTGGTCCGCCAATTCCTGCTCCACTTCTGTGGACATTTGCGCGGCGGTAACCGCATCGCGATAGGCCACCATACTTTCGCTACGCGCGTAGCTGCCCCAAAAGTGTGTGCCCACGTTGACGGCGAATAACACCAGGATGGTGAACAGCGACAGTACCAGTCGACGTCTCAGGCTCATGATTGCGTCAGCTTCTCGATCTTGATCAACAAGCCGGGGAAGTCCACGGGCTTCGTGGCGTAGTCGTCGCAGCCGGCCTCCAGCGCGTTCAGCCTGTCAGCTTCCATGGCGTGGGCGGTCAGAGCGATGATGGGAATGTGCTTGATACGTTCATCCTTGCGCGCCTCCCTGCAGGCACTCCAGCCATCGAGTACCGGGAGATTCATGTCCATCAGCACGAGCGTGGGCTGCTCCTCAATCATCTTGTCCAGCGCCTCGCGGCCATCGGCTGCAATGATGACCTCCATGCCTGCGCGGCTTAAGCGCCGCACCAGCATTTCCCGATTGAGTTCGTTATCTTCCACCAACAGTATGGGCTGCAGATCATCCATCGGTAGCGGCCTCGATTCGGTGGACGGTAACCAGTTCGTCGATGCCTTTGACCTTCAACTCGCGGGTGTCGCACACCGGGTAGCGGTGCGATAGCTTGCGGAAAGTGCTGTCCGACAAGAGTATTTCGCCACCCGCACTCAGGTCTTCGATACGCGAGGTTACGTTCATGGGGTGACCGACAAAGCCGTACTTGCTGCGGCGTTCCGAGCCAATGTTGCCGGCGATGACCTTTCCCGTATTCAAGGCGATACCTGTGGCTACTGCGGGCAGCCCGTCGGCCACATTTTCTGCGTTGATCTCTTCCATGGCAGCCTGCATTGCCAGCGCGCATTTAACGGCGCGGTCTGCATCGTCGTCTCGTTTTTGCGGTGCGCCAAAGACGGCCAGGATCGCATCACCGATGAATTCATCGATAGTGCCCTGATGTGCCAGAATGATATCGGTCATCTTGCCCAGGTAACGATTGAGCATGGTCACCACTTGAGCCGGTGCCAGACGTTCACTCAGAGTGGTAAAGCCGCGGATGTCCGACATCATAATGGTCACTTCGCGTAAATCGCCGCCCAGCTCCAAACCCTCAGGTCGCTCCAGGATGTCCGTCACGATCTCGTCGGACAGGTAACGGCCAAAGGTGGCGCGAATGAACTTTTCGTTGCGCTCTAACTGCTGGCGGTATTGCTCTTCACGATCGTGCCAGCGTTTGCGTTCAATGCCCGCTTTGATGCGCGCCTGCAGCAGTACCGGGTTGAAGGGTTTAAAGAGGTAGTCATCTGCCCCGGCTTCAATACACTCGATAATGCCGTCCATGTCCTGACGCCCGGAGATCACGATGACCGGTGTTGCCCGATATTCCGGGTGTTCCTTGATGCGGCGAAGCACCTCCCGGCCGTCCATTCCGGGCATGACCAGGTCCAGCAGTACCACATCAACGTCGGACTCGCCCAGAGTAGATAGCGCCTCTTCGCCGTTGGCGGCGGTGACCACAAAGTGCCCGCTGCGCGATAGATAGCGGGCAACCAGCTCGCGATTTTCCTGCAGATCGTCAACCGCCAGAATGAATCCTGGGTCGGTGGCAATCGTACGCTGGTCTGCGCCTGGCTCAATACCGGTCTCTTCAGTGTGCGCCGTCTCTATGGCGCTCAGCAGACGCTTTAATGCATCGGCAATGGGCTGGTGCGCCGGCCCCAGATCTTCCAGCAGCATCTCGGCGTAACCGCGCATTGCTGCCAGCACGTTCATCATGTCATGTGCAGCATCTGAATCCTGGCTGACACCCAGCATGCATTCCAGCCGTTGGGCGGCGTCCAGAAGATGCTCCATGTCATCGATGGCGGCCTCATCCAGACGAGACCGGATGTCGGAAAACAGCCCGCGCAACTCAACGATGACACGGCGAATGACATCGCTCCATAGCGCGGCACCTTGATGTTTTGTTGGAGTGTGGGACACACCATCTACCGGGGTAGTAAAGATGCCTGCAGTATAAGCGAGGCGGTACGAGGTGTGGAAACGTAAGACTTGTTCGTTTCATGGGTGGAGGCTGCGCTTTTTCGTCTCGGTGGTACGCAGTGCCGATTGTTTACGGTACTATAGCGCCAAGCTTTAGGGATTAGGCTTGAAACAGGACATCGTTGTTTATGTTGCAACAAGTAGAAATTTTTCAGGGTCTGTCGCAGGAAGAGCTGGAAGCACTGGCTGCAAGCAGTACCAGTCGCTCCTTCCCCAAGAACACTGTGGTTATCCACGAAAACGACCCCGCTGATTCGCTGTTTGTCATTGAGAGTGGCAAGGTCAAGGTGTACTGCAGCGACAAGAATGGCAAAGAGTTCATCATGAACACCCAGGGCGTCGGCGATTACTTCGGTGAACTGGCGCTTCTAGACGATTCCACGCGTTCGGCATCCGTGCGCACCGTTGAGAAGTCCAGCTTCTGCATCATCTACAAAGACGATTTCAATCGTGTGTTGGATGAGCACCCCAATATTACGCGAAAGCTGATCGGCAACCTGTCGCAGCGTGTGCGCAAGCTCACCGCCGATGTGAAAAGTCTCGCCCTGCAGGATGTCTACGGTCGTGTAGCCAACGTGCTTATGGATCTGTCGGAAGAGCGTGGCGATGGCACCTTGTACATCCCGGAGAAGCTGACTCAGCAGGACATCGCCGATCGTGTGGGTGCGTCCCGCGAGATGGTGGCCAGAATTCTCAAGGACCTTACCATCGGTGAGTACATCCGCTTCGAGGGTCGCCATATCATTATCAATACCAGGCTGCCCGCCAAGTACTGAGGCCAGCCATCCATTGCCGGTTGTCGGTGCTTATCGTCACCCGCAATTACCCCCAACAAAGTACTTTTCGAGCCGGCATAGACGTGATCTGTGCGTGCGTATCCAGATAAGCCGAATTTATCTGATCAGGCAGTCAAGGTATCTGACTTCCCCAAGGGTTTATGACTCGTTATCGGGGTGTGTCTCAGAGACGCGGAGTTCGGCACTGCCATCCGCCAGTCTTGCCGTGACTGAATCGCCAGCGCTCAGCGCTTCAGATTGAGTCACCACTGTCCCGGTGTCGTCCGTGATGATGGCGTAGCCGCGTTGCAGGGTCGCCAGCGGATTCAGGGGCTCCAGGCGTGCCGACAGCTGTTCCAGCCGGTGGCGCGACAGGATGAGCCGATGCTGCATCGCATGCTTGAGTTGCTCCTGTTGATTGGTCAGCTGTGATTGCAGTTGCTGCAGCCTGACGTTCGGCGAGCGGGCCTGCAGGCGTGCTTCCAGCAAACCCAGTTGGCTACGCTTACGTTGCAGGCTATTGCGTTGTGCCAGATGCAGGCGTTGCTCCAGGTCATCGAGGCGCTGGGATTGTTCCCGCAGTAATGCCCCCGGGTGCTTAAGGCGTTTACCGAGATGCTCAAGCTCAGTGCGCACCAGAGCCAGCTTACGCTGCATCTGGCGGCTTAGCGCATCCTCCAGGTGTTTTAGGCGCTGCACCCACTCCCGTTGATCTGGACTGACCAATTCGGCCGCCGCGGAGGGGGTTGCTGCCCGTATGTCCGCAACCAGATCGGCGATACTAAAGTCCACTTCGTGTCCCACAGCGCTGACGATGGGCAGATCGCTGGCAGCAATCGCGCGTGCGACCTGTTCCTCGTTAAAGGCCCAAAGGTCCTCCAGCGAGCCGCCCCCGCGACCCACGATCAGGGCATCGAGGGGAACTTTCCCATTTGCTGCCAGTGCATTGGCTCGCGCGATGGCCTGGCAAATCTCGCCAGCAGCAGCCTCGCCCTGCACGGCGACTGGCAACACGTAAACTTCAATGGCCGGGCAGCGTCGTTGCAGTACGGTGAGGATGTCATGAATAGCGGCGCCCGTTGGGCTGGTAATCACGCCCAGCCGGGTAATGGAGTCTGGCAGGGGCTTTTTCTTTTCCGGCGCGAATAGGCCCTCGGCCAACAGGCGCTGTTTTAATCGTTCAAAGGCAAGCTGTAAGGCGCCTTCGCCGTCAAGTTCGGCGTGCTCAACGATCAGCTGAAACTCACCCCTGCCTTCGTACAGCGATACGCGGCAGCGCAGGCGTAATTCGTCGCCATTAGCGGGGGTGAAGCGAAGGCGCTGATTACGATTGCGAAACATGGCGCAGCGAACCTGCGCTGAGCCATCCTTGAGTGAGAAGTACCAGTGCCCGGAGGAGGGGGCTGCAAAATTGGAGACTTCACCCTCCACCCACACGTAGTCAAAGTGGCTTTCCAGCAGCTGCCGAACCTGGCGATTGAGCTGGGCGACAGAGTAAACCTGGCTGGGAGGGGTATCAGCGAAGGGATTTGACACGATAATGTAACGCTGGGCTTTGTTTACTGGAGCTAGGCCAAGGATTTATAATTGCACGTTTACCTTACAGCCGCCAGCCGGAGTTTGCACATGCTGCGTATTGCCCAGGAAGCCCTCACTTTTGACGATGTGTTACTGCTGCCCGGGTATTCTGAAGTGGTGGCAACCGATGTCAGCCTGCGCACGCGTCTGACCCGCAATATTGACCTGAACATCCCGCTGATCTCCGCCGCAATGGATACCGTCACGGAGTCCAGACTGGCGATTGCATTGGCCCAGGAAGGCGGCATCGGGATCATTCACAAGAGCATGACCCTAGAAGAACAGGCAGAGCATGTTCGCCGTGTAAAGAAGTTCGAGAGCGGTGTTGTTAAAGACCCCATCACCATCCAGCAGAATGCCACCATCGGCGAGCTGATGGAGATCACTGCCGCCAACGGTATCTCCGGCCTGCCGGTACTCAACGGCGAAGACCTGGTGGGCATTGTCACCCGCCGCGATCTGCGTTTTGAATCCAACCCCGCCAAGCTGGTGTCCGAGGTGATGACAGCCCGTGATCAGCTGGTCACGGTTAAAGAGGGTGCCAGCACCGAAGAGGTGCAGCGCCTGCTGCATCAGCACCGTATTGAAAAGATACTGGTGGTTAATGACGACTTTGATCTGCGCGGCATGATTACCGTCAAGGATTTTGACAAGGCAGAAAGCTTTCCCAATGCCAGTAAGGATTCCTACGGTCAGCTGCGCGTAGGCGCCTCTGTGGGCACCAGCCCGGATACGGATGAGCGTGTCGCCGCCCTAGTGAATGCCGGCGTCGATGTCTTGGTGGTCGATACAGCTCACGGACACTCCCGCAATGTGCTTGATCGCGTGCGCAAGATTAAAGGCGAATATCCCTCTATTGATGTTATCGGCGGCAATATTGCTACCGCTGCCGCCGCGATGGCACTGGCCGAAGCAGGCGCCGATGGCGTCAAAGTCGGCATCGGCCCCGGTTCTATTTGCACCACACGCATTGTCACCGGCATTGGTGTGCCGCAGATCAGTGCAATTGCCAATGTGGTTGAGGCGCTGGCCAATACCGATGTGCCGGTTATCGCCGACGGCGGTATTCGTTTTTCCGGCGATATCTCCAAGGCCATCGTAGCCGGAGCCCACTCTGTCATGATGGGCAGTATGTTTGCGGGCACCGAAGAAGCACCGGGTGAAGTCGAACTGTACCAGGGCCGTACTTATAAAGCTTATCGTGGGATGGGGTCTTTGGGCGCCATGGCCCAGACGCAGGGCTCTTCAGACCGTTACTTCCAGGATGCCAGCAAGGGCATGGAGAAACTCGTACCGGAGGGTATCGAGGGTCGCGTACCGTACAAGGGGCCAGTGTCGGCGATTATCCATCAACTGATGGGTGGCCTGCGCTCAGCCATGGGTTATACCGGCAGCCAGACGCTGGAAACCATGCGCACAAGGCCGGAGTTCGTTCGCGTGACCGCGGCAGGCATGTCCGAGTCACACGTGCACGATGTGTCAATTACCAAGGAAGCGCCCAATTACCCGGTGCGCTAACCGGCCCTAGCGGAGTCCTCTGGACCTCCGCCTGAGCCAAAGCAAACAACGGCGCCGCTTTGTCTTGCGGCGTTCACACATGATCATCAGGGACCAGCATGAGCGCAGATATTCACGCCCATAAGATTCTTATTCTCGATTTTGGCTCACAGTACACGCAGTTGATTGCCAGGCGTGTGCGCGAAGTGGGTGTTTATAGCGAGATTCGCTCATGGGATATCGACGAGGCTGACGTTCGCGACTTCAATCCCACGGGCATCATCCTCTCGGGCGGCCCTGAATCTGTTGCGGCAGAGAATTCTCCCCGTGCCCCTGACTGCGTGTTCGATATGAACCTGCCGGTACTGGGTATTTGCTACGGCATGCAGACGATGGCTCAGCAGTTCGGGGGTGAAGTCATGCCCTCGGACACCAGCGAATTCGGTTACGCCCAAATCCGTACGCTGGGTAATGGCGGCCTGCTGCATGATATCTGTGATCACGTGGGCGAGGGCGGTGAGAAGTTGCTGGATGTGTGGATGAGCCACGGCGACAAGGTGGTCACGCTGCCACCGGACTTCGAGCTGGCCGCTGAAACCGACAGCTGTCCTATTGCTGCGATGGCCCACAAGACGCGACCGCTGTACGGCATTCAGTTTCACCCGGAAGTCACTCACACCCTGCAGGGCAAGCGAATCTTCGAGCACTTTGTTCTGGAAATCTGCGGCTGCCAGCCGTTGTGGACGCCGGCGAACATTGTTGAAGATGCCATTGCCCGAGTGAAAGAGACTGTGGGCGGCGATAAGGTGCTTTTGGGTTTGTCCGGTGGCGTGGATTCGTCGGTGGTTGCGGCGCTGTTGCACCGCGCCATAGGCGATCAACTGACCTGCGTCTTTGTCGACAATGGCCTGCTGCGTCTCAATGAGGGCGACCAGGTGATGGATATGTTCGCCTCGCACATGGGTGTGAAAGTGATACGCGCCGATGCGGAGGATTTATTCCTTGGGCGCCTCGGTGGCGTTGACGAGCCTGAGCAGAAGCGCAAGATCATTGGCAACACCTTCATTGAGGTGTTCGATCAGGAAGCGGCCAAGCTTCAGGATGTAAAGTGGTTGGCGCAGGGCACTATCTACCCCGACGTCATTGAATCTGCTGGCGCCAAAACTGGCAAAGCCCACGTGATCAAGTCACACCACAATGTGGGTGGCCTGCCAGAGGACATGAGTTTCGAGTTGGTTGAACCCCTGCGTGAACTCTTTAAAGACGAGGTGCGGCAGATCGGTCTGGAATTGGGCTTACCCTACGATATGGTCTACCGCCATCCGTTCCCGGGACCCGGTCTGGGCGTGCGCATTCTTGGCGAGGTTAAAAAGGAATACGCAGAACTGCTCAGGCAGGCAGATTCCATCTTCATCGAGGAACTCCACGCTGCGGATTGGTACCACAAGACCAGTCAGGCCTTTGCCGTTTTCCTGCCTGTGAAGTCAGTGGGCGTTGTGGGTGACGGTCGCCGGTACGAGTATGTGATTGCTATCCGTGCGGTCCAAACGGTAGATTTTATGACGGCCCGTTGGGCGCATCTGCCTCACGAGCTGCTGGAAAAAGTATCCAATCGCATCATTAACGAGATATCGGGTGTCTCCCGCGTCACCTACGATATTAGTGGTAAGCCGCCTGCGACGATTGAGTGGGAGTAATGATGCGTACGCTAAAAATCAGCACCTATTTAGCAGCAGATTTAGAGACGGTTAAGAGTTACTTAATGACGCCAGCGCTACTCAATTATGTGGTGGCTGGTTTAATGAAATTCCATCCTATCGAACCAAATTTCTTTCCGTCAAAATGGGTTGAGGGGAAGTTCTCTGTAAAAATGTTCGCATTTCATTTTTTACCCATCGGAAAACAAATTATAGGTATAGAATTTCCACAAAAATCCGATCATTGGGTTCTCAGAGATAATGGAAGTGGTTCTATAGCAAAAACTTGGGATCATCTAATTTTTTTAGAATCGGAGGGAGGCGGAACTCGATATACAGATGAGGTTTCTATCGATGCTGGTCTTTTCACATTACCAATCTATATCTACGCATTCATTTTTTACTCCTATAGACAAATGCGATGGCGGAAACTAGTAAATCTCAATTTTAGGCCTCTGAATGATCAACTAATCGAGTAGATGTTGCGGGGAAATGGTGGAAAACTGAAAGAGAGTAGCCAATCCTTTCAGTTAAGTTCCTGTAGCGTAACTTTTTTAGAAAGAAATATTTGGAGTAAGGCATTAGCACTTGTAAAGTTTACAAGTCTAAAAGTGCTAAAATACTGATTACATTAGGAATTTGAGGGAGTTACAAAAGCAGAAATGAAGAACGAAACTTGTAAACTACTTGTAAACTCAGTTTTGCCCCTCGCAAACCCTTGCTACATAAGGCTTTGTAAAAGTGTAACTATTGAGTGGGAATAGCGCAGCATCGACGCTCTGAGGCCCTGTAGGCTGGCTTTTTCTTCCAGCGTGCGGGCTTTAAAAACCTCGCAGATGAGAGGGGGAGTGCGATTCGAGACCGATACCTTTTCCAAATACGGCCGGGCTCCTCCTGAACCCGGCCTTTCGTTTCCCTATTCGTAGCGCAGTGCGCCGATCGGGCTCGACATTGCGATTCTTACCGCATGCACGGATACGATTAACCATGCAGTTACCAGTGCCCCCAGCGCCGCTCCCGAGATGATCAGTGGGAGCATAGTGATGCGTTCATCAAAGAAGTTGAGATACAAGCCTGAGGCGGCGTAGGCCAATGGCATAGCGACTGATAGCGACCAGAGCACGGGTATCGAGAACTGCCACACCAGCAGCCGCGCGATCTGATCTACCCTCGCTCCAAGCACTTTGCGAATTCCGATCTCACGGGTGCGGCGCTGTGCCATGAAAGCGGCCAGGCCAAACAGGCCAATCAGTGCCAGCGACAGGGCGATGAGTGCGAAACCTGCAACCACGCGGTTCATGGTCTCGTAAACAATGAAGATTTCGTTGAATACGTCGTCCAGGAAGCGTTGTTGTATCGGGTAGTCGGCTATCACTTCATCCCATACCCGTTCAACTTCGGTAATGGTTTGCACCATGTTGTCGCCGCTGATGCGTATCGCTGCGTTGTTGAGCCACGGCGGTTGAATCATGAACGCAGTGGGTTTGATCTTGTTGTGCAGGCCCAGGAAGTTCTGGTCGGGCAACAAGCCCACGACAATGAACTGCGTTGCGGTTAGCCCCTCAGCCCGTGACTGTTCGCCCAATATTTCGAAGAAACTCTGGCCGACCGCATCAAGCGGATCGTCGAAGCCGAGGCTGCGCGCTCCAGTTTGATTGAGCAGGACGTTAACGACCTCGCTCTCCGCTTCCATTACGTCGCCAGCGATGTCGCGCGTCAATGCGCGGCCCTTTAGCAGAGGGATGTTTAGAGTCTCCAGAAAGCCCTCATCCACCCGGATTCGGTTCATCAAGATCTCTGATGCTTCATCACCGGGTTCCAGCGCCACGCCGGAGGCGCTATTGCTCTGGTTAAAGGGAACCTGACTGAGATAGGTCATGGCTTCCACGCCGGGAAGGTTCATAAGCTGATTGCGCAGGGTCTCATGGCGCGCTTTGATAGCGTCGACGCCTACTCGTTCCAATACGATGACATTGTCCTTAGGGAAAATGTTCGCGGATTGCTCGACCTGCTTGTTCTGGAAATACATCACCATGACCGATGCGAGCATGAACACGGAGATTGTGAACTGCACACCGATCATAAAGCTGCGAAACAAACCGCCCTTATTCCCCCGCAGCATACTGTTATGCAGGCTATCTATGGGCGCTGCACGAGTGATCATGTACGCCGGATAGGCCCCTGCGGCAATGCCAACAATGGTAGTGGTTGCGATGAGGAAGGGGAATATATCCAAATAGTTAATGGTCAGTACCTTCGATGACCAGGCATTGAACAACGGCACTATCAGTTCCAGACAGGCGAGTGCCAATAGCATGGACAGCGCGGCGGTCGTCAGGCTCTCTACCAGAAACTGGAGTAGTAACTGCCCTTTGCTGGCGCCGAAGGTTTTACGCAGCCCCACTTCCCGCGCGCGACCCAGGCTTTGGGCCGTGGCAAGATTGGTGTAGTTGACACAGGCGATGATCAGCACCAGTAATCCCAGCAGCTGCACGCTGGTGATCGCGGGAATGCCGATGGCGTCCCAGATCATGGTGTTGTCCTCTGTTAACGGACGTACCTTAACCTCGGGGATAAATTCTATCTGCCCTTCGGGTGAATGGCGCTGGTACACCGCATTCACTTGATCATAGAGCCACTGTTGCGTTCGACCCTCGGGCAACAACATATAGGTCATGTCGCCCATTGAAAGGTTGCCCCAGTCTTCATCGATATTGAAGTCACGGATATCGGCCAGAGTGTCCAGGGCGGCGAAGAGGCGCGCATCGCGTTCGGTTAAGAGGTTGGAATTGAAATGGCTGTCACTGGGAATGTCCTCAATCACCGCTTTGATGACCAGATCGTGCTCATGGTCCAGCGTCAGGGTTTCACCCGTGACATCTGCGCGTCCAAAGTACTTGAGGGCAGTCGATTCGCTGATGACGAGACCTAGCGGGTCTGCCAGCGCGCTGTTATCGCCGGAAAGATAGGTGAAATCAAACAGCTCTGAAAACTCGGGGTCAGCGAACGTGACCGTGTGGTAATAGCTGTCGTTGCTGCTGCCCACGGTCAGTAGGAACTCGCGCGTGACCGTCCTGGCCACCAGCGAGTCTTCGCCCAATTCTTCCTGCAGAAGAGGTCCCATTGCGGTGTAGATGCTGTTGGTCTCCAGCACTCCAATTTCCGCGGCATCAGAAAACTTGGCGCCCGCAGTGAAGATGCGATCGCGCTGCGAAAACATGCTGTCGTGATCGCGTTCATAGCTGGCCAGAACCATGCCGAACAGGAAAACGGATAGGCCGATCGCCAATCCGACAACGTTAATAAACGCGTACAGCCGGTTCTTGGCCATGTTGCGCAGTGCGAGCTTGATGTAGTTCCCGTACATAATCGTCTCCTTGGACGCAGTGCGTTGGCGTAACGACTGTTATGAGGCGGCCCGCATGCTTTGGGTAACCACGTAACCGTCAAACAGGTTGATGGTGCGACGCGCGTAGTCCGCGTGCGCCGCGGAGTGCGTCACCATCACGATGGTAGTGCCCTCGTTGTTCAACGATTGCAGCATTTCCATCACTTCCTGACCGTGAACGCTGTCCAGGTTGCCCGTGGGCTCATCGGCCAGAATCAACGACTGGTCGCCCACGACAGCGCGCGCTACGGCAACGCGCTGTTGCTGGCCGCCCGACAACTGACTGGGGCGATGTTTGGCGCGATGAGCGATGCCCACCTTGTCCATGATGTGCTCCACACGCTGGCGTCGTTCCTTGGCGCTAATGTCATGGTAGAGCAGGGCCAATTCGATGTTCTCAGCCACACTTAACTCGTCGATCAGGTTAAAGTTCTGGAAGATAAAGCCGATGTTCTGCTTCCTAATCTGGCTGAGTTTTTGCTCGCCATAGGAGGCCACGTTTTCATCCATGAAGAAGTAGTCGCCTTCGCTGGGTTGATCTAGCATCCCGATAACGTTCAGCAGTGTTGACTTACCGCAACCGGAGGGCCCCATGATGGCAACAAACTCGCCTTGCTCGATGTCGATATTGACTGCGTTCAGCGCCACGGTTTCCACTTCGTCGGTTCGGTAAAACTTCGAAAGGTTGTTCAGTTTAAGCATGACAGTGTCCTCGTCGTTTCAAGCGTCTTTTTGTGTATTCAGTACCAGCAGGTCCATGTCGCGGAACCCGCTGTAAGGTGAGGTAATGACAATTTCGCCGGCTTCCAGGCCATCCAGCACTTCGATGTAGTCAGTGTTTCTGCGCCCCAGCTTTACTTCACGTTTCACGGCGGTGCTGCCGTCGGGACTGGCAACAAAAATCCACTTTCCGCCAGTGTCTTGATAGAAAGAGCCATTAGGGATTAGCAGCGCCTCGGTGGCATCGCCCAGCGTGAGTTTGGCTTGGATGGTTTGGCCGCGTCTGAGATCGGTTGGGGCGTCGCCGACAAACTGCATGTCGATTTCGAATTGACCGGCTTCGACATTGGGGTAAATCTTGGAAACCCGCAGAGCCCTTTCCCTGCCATTGCGCGCGAAGCTGACCACCTGACCGATATCCGTGCGGTTCAGGTAGAACTCATCGATATCGGCCACCAGTTTGAAGCTGTCAGCATGGTCGACTTGTCCGATGCGGTTGCCGCGACTGACGTTTTGGCCAACTTCCATGTCAAACCCGGAGAGCTTGCCGTCCACCGGCGCCTTGATTTCCAGTTCCTTGAGGCTGTCGCGAGCAAAACGCAGGTTCTGCTCCATGACACCGGTGTTTTCACGGAAGAAGGCCAACTGCGCCGCCATCAGGCGCTCGTCCGTGGCCTGACTCTCAATGGTTACGTCGCGCAGTGCCCGGTTGTAGGCCAGTTGATCCACCAGGTCGTCGTAGTCACCTTTTGCGGTGAGACCCTTCGCGAGCAATTGGTCCTGGCGTTCAATTTCTCGGGTCAGCCGTCGGATCTCATAGTCCACGTCCACCAGTGTGCGTTTGTGGCCCAGACGGTTCTGCTCCAGACGCAGCTCCTGGTCGCGCATGCTGTTGAGTTGCTCCATGACTCGCGATTCAGTGCTCATAACGCTGAGCTGCAGGTCGGAGTTGGACAGGCGGACCAGCGGCTGGCCCGCCACAACGCTGGCACCGTCTTCAACCAGTATTTCTTCGACGCGCCCGCCCTGAACGGCATCCAGAAAGACGGTGGTCAGCGGTGCGACGCGGGCTCGCACGGGGATAGTGTCCTCAAACACACCGGATTCCACAGGCGAGAGCACGATGCGGCTGCCTGACACAGTGAGACTGCGCCCGGCCTGATGTGTGGTCCAAACTGCGGCGACGACGAGCATGAATACAACGGCAATACCGATCCCCCAGCGGCGATAACGGGAAGGCGGTTCGATGACCCGGTCCATCGATGAGCCAGGCCGTACTCCCTGCGCCGGACCCTCCGGGGATTTTTCCATGGAGCTGATAGTACCCATTGCTGTCGCTTTCCTGTGCGTGTTCCTGTTACAACCATTGCAACGGCTGTGCCAATTCCATAAGTCATTGAAAAATAAAGGCTAAAAATGATTTCGGACGCCTTGTAGTTTGTCGAGGTGTACGAATACGGACACCCGGTGTACGCTATCGAACACTTGGAGAGCAAAGATGCCTGGCGATAGTCATTCCATTCTGATTGTTGATGACGATGAAGATATCCTCACAGCGGGGCGACTTCTGCTGAAACGGGAGTTCGGTTCGGTGAATTGCTGTAATGATCCACACAGCATTCCCGAGCAGTTAGCGACGCAGCGTTTCGATGCCATTTTGCTGGATATGAACTTCTCGCCGGGTGAGAGCAGTGGGGAGCAAGGGTTCTACTGGTTGCGACGTATTCTGGAGCTGGATCCAGACGCGGTCGTGGTAATGATTACCGCGCACGGCAGTATGGATCTCGCCGTGGAGGCTATGAAACACGGGGCCACGGATTTTGTGGCCAAGCCATGGCAAAACGAAAAAGTCGTCGCCACCTTATCTGCTGCCGTCAAGTTACGTCGTAGCCGCACGGAGACAGCGACACTCAAGCGCAGAAACCAGGCGCTGGTTTCTGCCAGCGGTGCGGGTGATCAGTCGATAAGGGGTCAATCAGCCGAAATCCGCGAGGTGCTCTCCGTGATCAAGCGCACTGCGCCAACAGATGCCAACATTCTGGTGATGGGTGAGAACGGTACCGGGAAGGAACTCGCGGCCCGCCTGTTGCACCAACAGAGCCAGAGAGCAGACAACGTATTTATGTCAGTTGACCTTGGCTCTGTCTCGGAAACAGTGTTCGAATCGGAACTGTTTGGTCATCGTAAGGGCGCTTTCACTGGCGCTGCTACAGACCGTGTGGGTCGTCTAGAAGCGGCAAACGGGGGCACTCTGTTTCTGGATGAGATCGGCAATATTCCCCTTAATCTGCAAGCAAAGCTGCTTACTGTACTGGAGCAGCGGGCCGTGACGCCGGTGGGCAGAAATGAGGCGGTACCCATTGATATCCGTGTCATCGCTGCCACCAACGTGCCTCGAGAGCAGTTGGCTGATGAGGCCCGTTTCCGGCAGGACTTGTTGTTTCGTCTGAATACTGTGGAACTCACTCTGCCGCCGTTGAGGGCCCGCAGAGAGGACATTCCCGAGATTGCTAATTACTACGCGGATTTGTACTCGCAGAAATACCAGAAACCCATGCGCGACTTTTCACCTGAGGCGTTGTCGGCAATGCAATCCTATGCATGGCCGGGAAATGTTCGTGCGCTGCGCCACGCAGTAGAGCGTGCAGTGATACTCGCTGAGGGGGATAGCATCAGTGAGCTAGATTTACAGTTATCTGCCGCTGATGCTGTAAAAGTGGCCCAGGGCGCACAGGCTACCGACGTGGATGCCGATGACCTTAACCTGGAACGGATGGAGAAACGCACCATACAGGCAGCGCTCAAGCGACACCGGTACAACATCAGCCATGCAGCTCGCGAGTTGGGTTTGACCCGGGCGGCCCTGTATAGGCGAATGGAAAAACATGATCTTTAGGCGTTTCTCATGGCGCTTGGGGGTGCGCGTTGTGGTCCTTGTTGCCGTGCTCTGCCTTCTGGTTTTTCTGCTGCTGCAACCCGGCTACGTCATGATCAGCGTTTTGCTGGCGCTGATTGCGAGTTTGCAGGTCTTCGACATCGTGCACTTGATCCGAAGAACCAACAGGGAGCTGAGCCGCTTTCTCGATGCGGTTCGCTATGCTGACTTTGGGCAGCGCTTTGAGCTCAAACCGTTGGGTGCCGGCTTTGGCGAGCTGGGTGAAGTGTTTACGGATATCGTTCAACGATTTCAACAGTTGCGTAATTCGCAGGAAGAGTCCCTACGACACCTGCGCGCACTGATGGAACACGTCCCTGTGCCGCTGCTTTCTGTCTATGACGATGACAAAGTTGAGTTGCAGAACAATGCGGCGAGACGCTTGTTTGGCAGTGCTAAGATCGAGCGAATGGCTGACCTCGCGCAGTTTGGGGAGCCGTTCATGCAGCACATCGGCAAGATAGCGCCTGGCGAGCGGCGTCTCGCGGTGTTCCATACCGAGAGCGCTGAGCAACGGTTTACTTTATCGGCTACAGAGATAGCCATTGCAGGGCGTATAGAGCGCCTGGTCAGCTTACAGAACATTCAGAATGAGCTTGATGGTGTGCAACTGGAAGCTTGGCAAGATCTGGTGCGAGTGCTGACGCACGAGATCATGAACAGCATTACACCCGTCGCGTCACTGGCAAAAACAGCGGCTGACCTGGTTGACGATGCCTCTGGCAAGCTCGCAGATTACCCGGATGCAGTGGCAGAGCTGGACGATGTGCGCAGCGCCGTAACCACTGTAGCCAGGCGGTCAGATGGGCTTATGCACTTCGTTCAAGGCTACCGACAGTTGACGCGATTGCCACCGCCGGCGCGTCAGCGGATCGTGGTAGCTGACATGTTCAATGACGTCTTGCAACTCACGGAGACCGACCACAGTGCTGGGCAGGCTATCTGCCAGGCGCGGGTAGAACCGCAATCGCTGTCACTGGATGCAGACCCTGAAATGTTGGAGCAGGTGCTGCTCAATCTCCTGCGAAATGCCCGGCAGGCGCTGACGGGTACAAGTAATCCGGAGATTCTCCTGCAGGCCAGACTGAATCGGGGCGGGCATATCTGCCTTGTGGTCTCGGATAATGGCCCTGGCATTGACCCGGAGATCGCCAGCAAGATTTTCGTTCCGTTCTTCACCACCAAGCGTGACGGCTCTGGCGTGGGCCTGGCGTTAACGCGCCAGATCATGCTGGCTCATGGCGGTACGGTCGTCCTTGGGCGTAGCGAGAGCGGCGGCGCTAAATTCACGCTGACCTTTTGAATCTTGTGCGCCGGTCGAGGGGCTGCTGTTGCGACGTTTTTCCCTTAAAGAATGCGGCGTAGATCACGTGAGTGCACCTAGCGGCGAGTTGACTCTGAATCAACCAAGAACGCTGTGCCTGTTTCACCATAAAACTGCGTGCCCGCTACCTGGGCGACCAGTCGAATAGGGCTGCCGCCAAGAGTTTGCGGGGCCCGGTGCCAACGCCAGCGGTGGCCAGTGTGGTCTTCGCGCACCAGGCTAATGGGCTGCTGGGCGTCGGCTTCTGTGCCGGAGGTTGAACTGACGACCACGCCGTCCAATGCGTGGCGCGATGTCAGCAGCAGTGATGTGTCGCTATCGGCTGATATGGTCACACGGAAGTCGTTGTTTTCCAAATCACACTGGCCACTGGGCCAGCGGCAATTGCTTGCCGCAATCAATACGTAAGCCTGTCCTGCGATAGCGGGTGCCGCTTGCTCTCGGTTGATATGGCCCACGGCAAACCACGCTATGAGTGATAAGAGGGGCGCGACTAACAGCGCCAAGGCAATGTGTTTGTTCGCCAATTATCGTCGTCCCCGGAATGCGTCGGTAGTGAGGGGGCGAGCATGCGGTAGCTGTTTAGTTACCCGAGAATCAGTGGTCATTGGCTGATCCTGCGCCAGAGGGCACTCGAATGCTCTCCACGAGTTCGATGATGGATTCGGGCGGCTTAGTGGTGAGTGATGAAACGGAGAAAGCAACTGTGAAGTTCACCAAGGCGCCAACGACACCGAACGCATTGGGTTCTATGCCCAGGAACCAGTTTGCCGGCATGTCCCCGAGGAAGGCAGTCGAGGAGATAAACATGATGCCCTTGTGTTGGAACACATAGAAAAGGGTAACGCCGATGCCGGCAACCATGCCGGCTATGGCTCCTTCCTTATTCACGCGCTGGGAAAAGATACCCATCATTAGGGCTGGGAAGATGGAAGAGGCGGCCAAACCAAAGGCCAGCGCGACCGTACCCGCCGCGAAATCAGGTGGGTTGAGCCCCAGGTAGCCGGCGCATGCGATGGCCACCGCCATGGCGATGCGCGAGGCCATCAATTCCTGCCGTTCATTGATGCTTGGCGCAATCATGCCCTTGAGCAGGTCATGAGATATTGCCGATGCGATGGCCAGCAACAGGCCCGCCGCTGTCGACAGAGCGGCGGCGAGTCCGCCAGCAGCCACCAACGCGATGACCCAGTTAGGCAACTGGGCAATTTCGGGATTCGCCAGGACCATAATGTCCGGGTCAACTTTGACCATCTCGTTCACTGCGCTGTCGGCGCTGTATTGAATACGCCCGTCGGCGTTTTTGTCCTCAAATTCCAGCAGGCCGGTGGTCTCCCAATTCTTAAACCACTGGGGACGCTGCTCGTACGCGAGATGCTCGCCCGGGCTCGGCTCGATAGTTTGCATAAGATTGAGTCTCGCCATGCCGGCAACAGCGGGTGCTGTGGTGTACAGGATCGCGATGAACACCAGTGCCCAGCCTGCAGAGGATCGCGCATCGCGCACCTTGGGCACAGTGAAGAAGCGGATGATAACGTGCGGCAGGCCCGCAGTGCCGATCATCAGGGAAGCCGTGTAGGCGAACATGTTCAGGCCACTGAGCCGCACGTCGGTGGTGTATTCGGCAAAGCCAAGTTCGGTGACCATTTGGTCCAATTTATCGAGCAAAAACGTGTCGCCGCCAGATAGGGTCGCGCCCAGCCCCAACTGTGGGAACGGGTTACCCGTGAGTTGTAGACTGATGAAGATCGCCGGGATGGTGTAGGCCATGATCAGCACGCAGTACTGGGCGATCTGGGTATACGTAATGCCTTTCATGCCGCCTAGCACAGCGTAGAACAGCACAATCGCCATACCCACCAGAAGCCCCGTGGCGTAATCCACTTCCAGGAAGCGTGAAAAGGCAACGCCTACACCTTTCATCTGACCGATTACATAGGTCACGCTACAGATGATCAGGCACACCACGGCAACGGCTCTGGCGGCATTGGAGTAGAAGCGGTCTCCTATGAACTCCGGCACAGTGAACTTGCCGTACTTGCGCAGGTAGGGGGCAAGCAGCATTGCCAGTATGACAAAGCCGCCGGTCCACCCCATCAGGAACACAGAGCCACCGTAGCCCATGAAGGCAATCAGCCCCGCCATGGAAATGAAGGAGGCGGCCGACATCCAATCTGCTGCCGTTGCCATGCCATTGGCGATGGGATGAACACCGCCGCCCGCAACATAAAAGTCCTTGGTCGAGCCGGCACGGGACCACAGTGCGATACCGATGTAGAGCGCGAACGTGGCGCCCACAACCAGGTAAGTCAGAGGTTTCAAATCCATGGGTATGACTAGTCCTCGTCTACGCCGAACTCGCGATCGAGTTGGCCCATCTTCCGGGTGTAGTAGAAGATCAATCCGACGAACACGTAAATTGAGCCCTGCTGGGCAAACCAGAAGCCGAGCTTGAATCCGCGGAGTTGAATCTCGTTAAGGGCATCAACAAAGAGAATGCCGCAGCCGTAGCTGACGACAAACCAGATAACAAGCAGCTTACCCACCAGTGCCAAATTTCGTCGCCAGTAGGCTTTCGCCCGGTCATGGCTGAGTTGAGACATGAGGTTCCCCATTTTTTGTTATTGCTTCGAGCCTCGCTGAACTCGAATCCCTACCGGCATTAGTACCACGATGCGGCCCGGTATTCACTTGAGTTGGTTGCACAGCTCACCTAAAATCCGCGCCTTTCCTGATCGCGCTCACCATAATAGTGGCTCTCATCGCCTACATCGGCGGTCGGTATCTGAACTGATAACGCGCAGCTGCCCTCACCGGCGGCGTAGCGATGTACTGAGAGCAAAGTATGTTTGAGCTTCACGCCAACAAAGTAGCAACCGTACGCAACGACATATTGTCGGGGCTCACCGTAGCATTGGCGCTGGTGCCTGAGGCAGTCGCCTTTGCCTTTGTTGCCGGTGTTGAACCCTTGGTGGGGTTGTACGCAGCGTTCATGGTCGGCCTGATTACAGCCTGCATCGGTGGACGACCCGGCATGATCTCAGGCGCTACGGGTGCCTTGGCGGTGGTGATGGTGGCCCTGGTGGCGGATCACGGCGTTGAGTATCTGTTTGCTGCGGTGGTGCTGATGGGCATTATTCAGATCGCCGCAGGCCTGCTGCGCATGGGCAAATTTATTCGCATGGTGCCTCACCCTGTGATGCTCGGCTTCGTCAATGGCCTGGCGATTGTCATCTTTCTGGCCCAGCTAGTGCAGTTTGGCACACCGGGTGATGCTGGCTGGCTCTCCGGCACCGCGCTGGAAGGCTCCATCATCGACGTTGCCTGGCTTGAAGGGCAGGCCCTCTACAGTCTTTTGGGTTTGGTAGCGCTGACCATGGCGATTATTCATTTCTTGCCCAAGCTGACGACAGCGCTGCCGTCATCGCTTGTGGCTATTGGCGTGGTCAGCCTGCTGGTGATTGGTCTCGGCATCGACACCCGAGTGGTGGGTGACATCGCCTCCATCAAGGGGGGGTTGCCCAGCTTCCACATACCGGCGGTTCCATTGAACTGGGAGACGCTGACCATAATTTTCCCTTATTCGGTTGTCCTGGCTGCCATCGGACTCATTGAGTCGCTGCTGACACTGCGCCTGGTGGATGAAATCACCGAAACCCGTGGCCGCGGTAACCAGGAGTGTGTGGGGCAGGGCGTTGCCAATACGGTGACCGGCCTGTTCGGTGGCATGGGCGGCTGCGCCATGATTGGCCAAAGCATGATTAACGTGAACTCTGGCGGACGTGGTCGTTTGTCGGGTATCTCTGCGGCCCTGTTTTTGCTGCTGTTTATTCTGGTAGCGTCGCCGCTGATTGAAATGATTCCCGTTGCTGCACTGGTGGGCGTTATGTTCATCGTGGTTATCGGGACGTTCGAATGGAGTAGTTTCCGTGTCATTCGCAAAGTCCCCAAGGGTGATGCGTTGGTTCTGATTCTGGTTTCGGGCGTTACCGTGGCAACGGATCTGGCTGTTGCCGTATTGGTGGGTGTGATTGTCTCTGCCCTGGTGTTTGCCTGGGAGCACGCCAAGCAGATTCGTGTTGATTCGCTGGAGGACCACAAAGGCTCCACGGTCTACACGGTGCACGGACCTTTGTTTTTCGGTTCGGTGACCTCTTTCCTGGAGCAATTCAACCCGGCTGGGGCGAACCAGGACGTGGTCATGGATTTTGCCGATTCGCGTGTCTGTGACCATTCGGGCCTGGAGGCCATCGATACGCTCGCCGACCGCTATCTGAATGCCGGTAAAACGCTGCATCTGATTCACTTGAGTGATGAGTGCCGTCACCTGTTGAAGCGCGCTGGCAGTCTGGTTGAGGTCAGTGTGTTGGAAGATAACGAGGACTACAGCGCGCACAAAATGGGTGTGCTTAACCCCTTCCAGCCCACTGATTCGCCGCTACAATCTCAGTAGGGGAAGCAGCGGGAGCTTGGCGTGTCACAGCAGTCGCAAGATCAGCACTGGATGCGCGAGGCGTTGGATCTTGCCCGGCATGCGGGCGAGCAGGGTGAGGTACCGGTAGGCGCGGTGCTTGTGAAGGACGATGCCTGTATCGGTCGAGGCTGGAATCAGGTGATATCCGCTGCAGACCCCACGGCACATGCCGAGATTTGCGCATTACGAGACGCGGCCAGCGCCAAGAAGAACTACCGTCTGCCCGGTAGCACCCTCTACGTGACCCTTGAACCCTGCACCATGTGTGCCGGCGCGATTGTGCACGCCAGAGTTCAGCGGCTGGTGTTCGCCACCCGTGAACCCCGCGCCGGCGTGATTTGCAGTAATGACCAGTTGCTGGACAAGTCCTTCTATAACCACAGCCTGACTTGGACCGAAGGCCCTCTGGCGCAGGAGAGCGCCGAATTGCTTCGAGCCTTTTTCAAGGCGCGGCGTTGAACCTCACTTAGGCGGTAATGACTGCGGCCCCATTTGGCGCTCGTGATTGACGTCGTCCGATTATGCTGGGGATATGATTAACAAAAGCTTCTTTTGTGTTGTCCTTTGCGTCGCAGGGACGGCGCTCTGCCGTAGGGATGCGGCTCTTAACTCTCGTACTGCCCATAAGCGCCCTTTTTTCTGACACCCTCCCAACTCCCTGATAGCCCGGATGGGCGATGATTCGCCCGCCAGTATCGCTGGATCACAAGCCCAACAAACGCAAGCCCCTCAGTTGCTCGGGCAGCTGCTCTTTTACAATTATCGGTGCGCTGACCTGTTGGCTGGGTAGCTCCTGCCAATTCAGAATATTGTTGTAGTGCCTGATGTTCTGCACATAGGTCACTGCCTCCTGCCCGCGGGCATAGCCGTAACGTGTGTCCAGATAGTGTGGGCTTTTCTGCAGTAGCGGCAGGTAGTTCATCACGTCTTGCCAAAGGTGTGGATCGTCGCCACCGCGTTCGGTCAGTACTCGAGCATCCTCCAGGTGGCCGCGGCCGATGTTGTAGGCCGCCAACGCGAAGTAGGTGCGATCGGGCTCGTAGATATCGTCGGGCAGTCGCCGCTTGATGGTCTTGAGGTACCGCGCGCCACCGCGCAGGCTTTGCAGCGGGTCTGTTCTATCGGCCACGCCCAGTTCCCTGGCAGTGGGCAGAGTGAGCATCATCATTCCCTCCACGCCGGTGGGTGATTGCGCCGAGGGGTCCCAGTGAGATTCCTGATAGGCGATAGCGGCGAGAAGCTGCCAATCCAGTTGGTATTCTGCGGCAACCTGGCGAATCATGCCCTCGTACTCCGGCAGGGTGCGACGCATATTCAGTGTGAAGGTGTGTGAACCAATACGGTTCATGCTATCGGAATGGCCGAAGTGCTGATCTTCCAGCAGCGCCAGCTCACCGGAGTCGCCCAGTCGCTGGAATTCCGCGTTGATTGCCCGAGCAAGCGGTTCACTGCCCTTGCCTCCTGCGAGATACCACACCACTTGCTGTTCGTCGCCAAGATCAAAGCCTACCTTCAAGCGAGGGTATAAACTTTGTTGCGCCCTGAACTCATTTGAATCGAGCAGGGCAGCATCCGCCTCATCGTCATCCAGCAGCTCCAATAAGGCCATGGAGTCCGCGCCCTCGACTTCGCGCCATGTCAGTTCGGGATAGCCGCCAGCGCGCAAAGCCGCTAGTGCATCGCTGTGGCTGCTGCCAGCGAGCGACACGACACGCATATTGGTCAAGTCCTGCAGCCGTCGGGGCCGTTTCTTGCCGGCTTTGTAGATGACCTGTGGCATCAGGGTGGCGTAGGCGTCGGTGTGGGCAAAGCGGTCTCCGCGCGCAGCAGTGAGTGTGAGCCCGGCGGCGGCCAGATCCGCTTCGTTGCGCTCCAGTGCTGCAAACAGTTCTGCTAATGAGTGTGCTTGCACGACCCGCAAGTCCACCTTCAGCGCGGCGGCAACCTTGGCTGCGAGATCGTATTCAAAGCCAGCCGGTCCGCGCTTGTTCTGGTAGTAGGTGGTTGGGCTGTTGCGCGTCACGATGACGAGCTCGCCGCTGGCCTCAATCGCCGACAAGCGGTCGGTTTCCGAACAACCGATCACCGACGCTAACAGCACTAGGGCTGCTGCAGAGCGTACCAGGTGCCGCATGGCTGTAGACAGAGCACTCATAGGTTCAGTCTAGAGCGAAAACAGGCAACGGGGAGTCTCATAATTACCGTGGTAATTGATGGTGCTTTCGGTTAACGCGGAGGCTGGCAATCGGTACAATACGCGCCTTTCCAATGCCCCCAGATCGGAGCTCAGCTGCGCATGCTCATCCTCCCCGGATCACCGGCCCTCTCTGCGTTCAGACTTGAAAAACTGGCCACCAAACTGTCGGCTGTCGATGATGGTATTCGGGTGCTGCGCACCCAGTACGTTCATTTTGCGAACGCGGGCACCGAGGTATCTGACAGCGACAAACAAGTCCTTGAGAGTTTGCTGAGCTACGGCCCGGTGTCACAGGATAAGGGTGGCGATACTGAGGCTACTGGTACGCTGTACCTAGTTGTGCCGCGCCCCGGCACAATCTCGCCCTGGTCCAGCAAGGCAACAGACATCGCCCACAACTGCGGTGTGACGGCGGTGCAACGCCTGGAGCGCGGCGTGGCTTATTATCTCGAGCTGCCCGATCGCCTGAATACCGAACAGCGTCAGGCAGTTTCTGGTTTAGTCCACGATCGCATGACAGAAACCGTGCTCACCGAGCTGTCGCAGGCACAGTGCCTGTTCGCGACAGCCGAGCCGGCGGCGATGACACAGGTGGATATTCTCGGCGGTGGTCGTGATGCGCTGGTAACGGCGAACAGCCAGCTCGGGCTGGCCCTTGCCGACGATGAAATCGACTATCTGGTCAGCAGCTTTCAGGGACTGGGCCGCAACCCCAACGATGTCGAGCTGATGATGTTTGCCCAGGCTAACTCAGAGCATTGCCGACACAAGATTTTCAATGCCAGCTGGACCATAGACGGCGAAGATCAGCCGCGCTCCTTGTTCAGCATGATCCGCAATACCCATGAGCTCGGTGGCGAGGGTGTCCTGTCGGCCTATGCCGATAATGCTGCTGTGGTCGAGGGACACCATGCGGGCCGCTTCTACCCTGATCCGGACACGGCCGAGTATGTGTTCTCACAGGAACCCATTCATTTGCTGATGAAGGTTGAGACCCACAACCATCCCACGGCGATAGCGCCTTACCCCGGCGCCGGTACTGGCTCTGGTGGGGAGATTCGTGACGAGGGCGCGGTGGGCCGGGGCTCCAAACCCAAAGTGGGACTCACCGGATTCTCGGTATCCAATCTCAATATCCCGGGAATGAAACAGCCATGGGAGGGAGACTACGGCAAGCCAGAGCGCATTGTTTCTGCTCTGGACATCATGATTGAAGGCCCAATCGGTGGCGCTGCCTTTAACAATGAGTTTGGTCGACCGAATCTCTGCGGTTACTTCCGCAGCTTCGAGCTGGAGGCGCCTGGCGCAAACGGCGAGCTGGAGATGCGTGGTTATCACAAACCCATCATGATCGCGGGCGGCTACGGCAATATCCGTGAAGAGCATGTCGAAAAAGGCCGCTTTGGCGAGGGTGCGCACCTGATTGTTCTTGGCGGCCCTGCCATGTTGATTGGCCTGGGTGGTGGCGCAGCCTCGAGTATGGATAGCGGCGCCAGCCATGAGGATCTCGACTTTGCTTCCGTGCAGCGCCAAAACCCTGAGATGGAGCGTCGCTGCCAGGAAGTGATCGACCGCTGTTGGCAGCTGGGCGACGAAAATCCGATCGCCTTTATTCATGATGTGGGTGCTGGTGGCCTGTCCAACGCATTGCCAGAGCTGGTTAAAGACGGCGGTTGTGGCGGGGCTTTTGAGCTGCGCAAGGTGCCTAACGATGAACCTGGCATGTCGCCACTGGAGATTTGGTGCAACGAATCACAGGAACGCTATGTGATGGCTGTGCACCCTGAGAATCTGGCGCGATTCGAGGCGATCTGTGCCCGTGAGCGATGCCCGTACGCGGTAGTGGGGCAGGCAAGGGATGAGAAACACCTCACCGTCACGGATGCCACCTTTAACGATGCGCCCGTGGATCTGCCCATGTCTGTGCTATTTGGCAAGCCGCCGAAGATGCACCGGGATGCCGAGCGGGCGAAGATTGATGCGCCGGCTTTTTCGGCTATCCCCTCAGCGGCGGATGCGCTGGAGCGTGTGCTGCAGTTACCCTCTGTGGCCAGCAAATCGTTCCTGATTACTATTGGCGACCGCACCGTTACCGGCATGGTGGCCCGCGATCAGATGGTTGGACCCTGGCAGGTCCCGGTCGCAGACTGCGCAGTTACCACCGTGTCCTACGACAGCCACGCCGGTGAGGCGATGGCCATGGGTGAGCGTACGCCATTGGCCTTGCTGGATGGGCCTGCATCGGGACGTATGGCGGTGGCAGAAGCCGTTACCAATATTGCTGCTGCGCCCATTGCACAGCTGTCGGATATACGCCTATCAGCAAACTGGATGTGCGCCGCCGGATACGGCAGCGAGGACGCCACACTGTTTGACACCGTTCATGCTGTGGGCATGGACTTTTGCCCTGCGCTGGGAATCACCATTCCAGTGGGTAAGGACTCCATGTCTATGCGCACAACTTGGTCGCAAGGAGATGATGAGCGCGCAGTAACCGCGCCCGTGTCCCTGATTGTGTCCGCCTTCGCGCCCGTTACCGATGCCCGTGGCACGCTCACGCCACAGGTGCAGACGGTGGTAGAGCATGAGTTGTTCCTTATGGATATTTCAGGCGGCGCCGGCCGTTTGGGTGGCTCTGCGCTTGCGCAGGTTTACGCAGAGCTTGGCGATACGCCGCCCGACGTGGAAGACCCCCAGCGTTTGCAGGCCCTGTTTAACTTGGTGCAGGACGCAAACGCCCAGCAGGAATTGACGGCTTACCACGATAGATCCGACGGTGGACTGGCGGCGACACTGCTCGAGATGGCGTTTGCGGGGCGCTGCGGTCTGGCGATCGATTTGGCCACAGTGCCGGGTCAAAGCCTGCAAAAGCTTTTTGCGGAAGAGGTCGGCATTGTTGTGCAGGTGCCTGCGGAGAAGGTCGCATCCTTCAAGAGTCGCACGGCGACCCATGGACTGACTGACGCGCTGTACCCCTTGGGGCAGGCAATCGCTGGCGACCAGGTGTTTGTCACAGACGGTGATGCTGTGCTTATTCAAGACTCGCGAGCGCGTCTGCAAACGCTGTGGTCGGGCACCAGTCATGCTATTCAGTCTCTCAGGGATAACCCTGACTGTGCTGACGAAGAGCTGGCGCGGGTAACCGCGGAGGACGTCGGTCTTACGGTATCGCTGAGCTTTGACCCCGCAAAGGATATCTGTGCCCCGATGATAGCGACGGACGTGCGACCGCGTATCGCAGTCCTGCGAGAGCAAGGCGTCAATGGCCATGTCGAGATGGCGGCGGCGTTTCACCGGGCTGGGTTCACTCCAGTGGATGTCCACATGAGCGATGTGCTCAGTGGTAAGCTCTCGCTCGATGACTTTAAAGGACTGGTGGCATGTGGCGGCTTCTCCTATGGCGACGTGCTCGGGGCCGGAGAAGGCTGGGCCAAGAGCATTCGCTTCAATGATAGTGTGCGAGACAGCTTCGCCAGGTTTTTCCAGCGCAGCGATACCTTCACCCTCGGTGTCTGCAACGGTTGCCAGATGGTATCGACCCTGAAGGATCTAATTCCGGGAGCCGATCACTGGCCGCGCTTTGTGCGCAACCGCTCGGAACAGTTTGAGGCGCGCTTCTCGCTGGTAAAAGTCGAGGAGAGCCCCTCGATCCTGCTGGCGGGCATGGCCGGGTCTCATCTGCCTATAGCCGTGGCGCACGGTGAGGGCCGGGCCGAGTTCGCCAGCGATGAGGCGCTTGCAGCCTGCGAGGCCAGTGGGACAGTAGGCCTGCGTTACGTTGAGCACGACCTGTCGGTGGCGGCAGCCTATCCGGCCAATCCTAACGGATCGCCTGCGGGCATTACCGGTCTGAGCAGCCTTGACGGGCGCGCCACCATCATGATGCCGCACCCGGAGCGTGTGTTCCGTACGGTTCAGAACTCCTGGGCGCCGGCAGAATGGGGCGAGGATGCCGGTTGGATGCGCTTATTCCGTAACGCACGCCACTGGTTGGGTTGAATTCCCGCACACCGCCCCCATGCTTGAGGGCTAACGGGGTTAATTTATAATGACGCACTTTTTTGCGCAGGTACCCATCACTGCGCCCGCAAGAGCACGCTTATGTTGAATCGTTATCCGCTGTGGAAGTACCTGCTGGTTATTGTTGTGGTACTGGTAGGTTTCTTCTACGCAGCACCCAATCTGTACGCGCCAGATCCGGCACTGCAAATTACCGGAGAAAGCAGCGCCCAAGTCATTGATCAGCGTACTGTGGAACGCGCACTGAATGCCCTGGACGAAGCGGGCATTGAACATTTTGGCGAAGAGATCGCACCGGATGGCCGCAATGCCCTGGTGCGTTTGCGCGATCGTGACGTGCAGTTACGCGCGCAAGCGCTTGCCTCACGTGCCCTGGGCGATGGTTTCATCATCGCCCTCAATCTCGCTCCAACAACGCCGGACTGGTTGAGCAATATGGGCGCCCAACCAATGAAACTGGGCCTTGACCTCAGTGGCGGTGTGCACTTCAAGCTCGAAGTAGATACCCAGGCCGCTGTAGAGCGGCGCATGGAGTACTACGAGAACGCCATCAAGCGCGCCCTGCGGGAGGAGCGTATTCGCGGCTTTGTTGCCATTGATGATGGCAATCGCGTGGTGGCGCGTTTTCGCGATGAAGAGTTGCGCGAGCGCGCTCGGCGCATAGTCTCTGATAACCATCCTGAGCTAGCGCTCGACCGGGTTGAGGAGGGCGACAGCTGGAATCTTTATGCTGCGATGACCGAGCAAACGCTCAACGAGATCATCGATTATTCTGTTAACCAGAACATCACTACCCTCCGTAATCGAGTCAATGAACTGGGTGTCTCTGAGCCGTTGGTACAAAAGCAGGGCCGAAACCGTATTGTGGTAGAGCTGCCAGGCATTCAGGACACCGCCGAGGCAAAACGTATTCTCGGCAAGGTGGCTAATCTGGAGTTCCGACTGGTCGCCAATCTGGATGCACCCGCATCGGAGAAGCAGCGCTTTGAGTACCGCTCGGAAGACCGCGCCGGTATGTCAGAGTGGCTGGAGCGTGACCTGATCATTACTGGCGAACACGTCTCCAATGCTCAGGCCAGTTTCGACCAGAATGGCCAGCCCAATGTGCAGATCAGCCTGGACGGTGAGGGCGGCACGCTGATGTCCCGAGCCACCCGCAATAATGTGAAGCGTCGCATGGGCGTACTGTTTATCGAGCGCAAGTACCGCACGCGTTACGAAATGCAGGAAGACGGTACCGAAGTGGCGGTCAAGATTCCCTTTGACGAGAAGAAACTTCTGACCGCGCCAGTGATCCAGCAGGCCTTGGGCGCACAGTTCCAGATCACTGGGCTGGACAGCCCCATGGAAGCCTCTGAGCTGGCGCTGATGCTGCGGGCAGGTGCACTGGCAGCGCCCATCTCGTTTGTGGAAGAGCGCACGGTGGGTCCCTCACTGGGTGCGGAAAATATTCGTTTGGGCGTGAAGTCAGTGCAGATGGGCCTCGCGCTGGTTGTGGTCTTCATGGTCTTGTACTACCGCGTGTTTGGTATTGCCGCGGTGATTGCGCTCAGCTGTAACCTGGTGCTTTTGGTGGCCTTTATGTCATTGATTGGCGCCACGCTGACCTTGCCGGGTATTGCGGGTATCGTGCTGACGGTGGGTATGGCGGTGGACGCCAACGTGCTCATATTCTCCCGAATACGCGAGGAGTTACGAAATGGGCTATCGCCGCAAATGGCGATTCACGCGGGTTATGAGCGCGCCGTGGCTACCATCCTTGATGCCAATCTCACGACCCTGATCGTAGCCATCATTCTGTACGCAGTGGGCACCGGGCCTATCAAGGGCTTCGCGGTGACCCTGTCCGTCGGGATTCTGACGTCGATGTTCACGGCCATCATGGGCACCCGTGCGTTGACCAATTTGTTCTACGGCGGTCGTCGTGTGGAGTCTCTGGCCATTGGTAAAGACGTGGTGGGAGGAGCATCCGCATGAAGGTGATCAATTTCATGGGCCAGCGCAAACTGGCCATCCTGTTCTCCCTGGTCCTGCTAACGGTGGCCGGTGCTTCATTGGCTATCAATCAGTTGAAATGGGGTCTTGATTTCACCGGCGGCACTCTGGTGGAAGTGCACTACAGCGAAACCGCAGATCTCAATGGCATACGCGAGACCATGGATGGTGGCGGCTACGCTGGCGCTGTTGTAGTGAGTTTTGGAACTGACCGCGATGTACTGATTCGGTTACCTGAGGGCTACTCTGACTCCGAAGGTGCTGCCATTCTGGCATTGCTGCAGGACAGCTTTGCCGGCGATGTTGAGCTGAGGCGGATTGAGTTTGTAGGCCCACAGGTGGGCGATGAACTGCGAGAGCAGGGTGGTTTGGCCATGCTGCTCGCGCTGGGGCTGGTGATGTTGTATATCGCGTTCCGCTTCCAGTTTAAGTTTGCCGTTGGCGCCGTTGTTGCTCTGGTGCATGACGTTGTGATCACTCTGGGCTTTTTCTCGGTAATGGGTATGGAGTTTGACCTCACCGTACTTGCGGCCCTGTTGGCGGTGATCGGATACTCCCTGAACGACACCATCGTGGTATCGGATCGCATCCGCGAGAACTTCCGTAAGATCCGCAAGGCTGACCCGGTTGAGGTGATCAATATCTCACTGACAGAGACACTGGGCCGTACCTTGGTAACCTCATTAACAACCTTGCTGGTACTGATCGCGCTTGCGCTGTTTGGCGGCGAAATGATTAACGGGTTTGCGATTGCTCTGATTGTTGGCGTTGCTATAGGTACTTACTCTTCCATCTATGTCGCTGCTAACGCTCTGCTGATTATGGGTGTGAGTAAAGAAGACCTGATGATCCCCGTTAAAGAAGGGGCAGAACAGGAAGACCTTATGCCCTAGGCAGTATCCCTTGCGATGGTGATGTAAAAAAAGGCGGCCCGAGGGCCGCCTTTTTTATGTGAAAACCATTCAGCCTGCGCTTTACGGCAGCGCCATAGCCACGTCCTAACGATTTCATAAACACCGTTTAGAAACGTCACAGCAGTGTCATACCCGCGTCAAAAAAACGTCACCGAGCTGAAACGGGTTGGTAAGAGAAACGTCATTTCCAATCACTAGCATGTAGGTCTTAGTCCACACACTAGGAAATGGGATTCATGAAGAAGCACATCAATTTGGGTAAGCGTGGTTTGGCGACTGGCGTTATGGCTGCAGGTCTGTTGCTGGTATCCGGTGTTAGCCAGGCGATGCCGGTTGTCGTCAGCAACGGTCTCAATGACGGCGAGGGCTCTTTCCGTGCCGCCCTGGAAAGCGGCGCCCGGGAAATCGTGGTCGCCACCAGCGATGAAATTATGATTACGGAAACATTGGTGTATGAAGGTGAGCGGCCGATCGCCATCTACGGCGCCGGCCAGACCGTTAAGGCCATGGATGACTTCACGCTGCTGGAGGTTAGTAACGGGGCTAGTCTTACGGTTGTGGGTTTGACGTTCGAGGGCCCCGGCGGCTTCGATATCAATAGTCAGTCAACCGCGGAGAGCCCAGGAAAGGGCATTTTTGTCGATGTCCGGGACGATCAGACGGGCAGGGTGCAACTGACGCTGCGCAACGTCACTGTGCGCGGTGTGGCCAATCACGGTGTGCACGTGTCCGATTGTAATCTGGCTGACGACTGCGGTAGCGGCGGCGGTGGTGCCGGCGAGGGTTCTGCTGCGGCGATCGGTGTGGAGTTTACCAACGTCATTATCGATGACGTAGGCAACGGGAAGTTCGACGCCGACGGTCTGCGTGTGGATGAACGCGGTGTGGGCAATATTCTCTTTGTCGCTGATGGCTCAACCTTTGTGGGTGTGGGTGCCGACGGTGTTGAGCTGGACGAGGGCCAGGAAGGCGAGGTGATCGCTAGAGTGACCAACTCGACGTTCGACGGGAACGGACTCTACTGTGATCCGGATCAGCTGGGCGATGAGCTTGAGACTTTCCTCGCGGGCGAGGACGATGAGGGAGAATTTGAGGAGTCTGAAGAGGTCATCGCCGATTTGCTGCCCGGGCCAGTAACGGGCTCCTCGGACGATCGCTGTTTCGAGTATGCGGTGGATACCTTTGGTTCAGGCTTTGTGGCGGCCTATGAATACGCCATTGACGTGGATGACGCTTTTGATATCGATGAGGCAGGCCCCGGATCCCTGAGAAGCCGTGTGATTAATGTGTCCATTGTCGGAAACTTTGATGAAGGTGTGGACTTCGACGAGGAAGATGCCGGCGACATCAAACTGGTGGCTGCCAATGCGATTGCTACCGACAACACCGACGACGGTTTCAAGTTGTCGGAAGAGGGCGAGGGCAGCGTGCAGACGGTGTTTGTTGGTGTCACAGCTGAGGACAATGGCGGTAAGGGATTTGTTTTCGAAGAAGCGGACGCGGGCAATATCAACGCGCTGGTATCCATGTCTGAGACCGATGGCAATGACGACGGCGATGTGGGTATTGAGGTCGTTCAGGAGGACGCGGGCAGTGGCCGTCTGGTGCTGAGGGATACCACGGTGAATGAGTCAGAAGTGGGGGAAGACTTCCCGGTGGCTGGCGTCGAGGCGGACGGTGTGACGGTCTCTGAACAATGATGAGTGCCGGGTTGCCCAGTGCGCCCGGCTTCGTCATATCATAGCGCTGGTCGCCTGATCTTCAGACTGCAGGCGCGCAAACAAAAAAAAGCCCCGCATGCGCGGGGCTTTTTCATTCAACTGTCGTTCAATCGATGTGCTTACCGTTAGCCCAGTAATGGTTTGGTGACCTGTAGCACCGACTTAAAGCACTTCGGGTTCCCGCACACGATATTGCCGGAATCCATGTAGTTGTCGCTGCCGTTGATATCGGCAACCAGGCCGCCGGCTTCCTTGACCAGCAGGGCGCCTGCCGCCATATCCCAGGGTGCAAGACCAATTTCCCAGAACGCATCCAGGCGTCCCGCGGCGACGTAGGCAAGATCCAGTGAGGCCGCACCGGCGCGACGAATGCCGGCGCATTGTCCTGCCAGCGTTTCGATGCTCTTGCTGTAAGCAGCCAGGCGATCGTCGCAGTGGTCCTTAAAGGGGATGCCAGTGCCCAATAGAGCGCCGTCCAGGCTGGTGAGTTTACTGACGCGAATGCGTCGGCCATTGAGCTGGGCGCCACGGCCGCGCGAGGCGGTGAATTCTTCCCGACGAACCGGGTCCAACACCAGGGCATGTTCTACCTTGCCCTTGTGCAGGCAAGCCATTGAAATAGCGTAGTGCGGGATGCCACGTACAAAATTGGTGGTCCCGTCCAGGGGATCGATGACCCAGCGATACTCGGCGTTCTCGTCACCGATCAGCCCGCCTTCTTCGCCCTGTATAGCGTGATCCGGGTAAGCCTTCTGCAGGTGATAAATCAGCTCCTGCTCCGCGTTAACATCCACGTCGGTGACGAAGTCATTGGCACCCTTGTTCTTGATCTCGATCTTGTCGAGCTCATCGGATGCGCGCACGATGTTCTCGCCGACTTTTCGGGCAGCGCGCAAGGCGATATTGACCATGGGTTCCATTGTTGCAATCCGGGTGCGTTGGGGCGCGCGATTATAGCAGCAAGCGCCATGCCCCTGAACAGTGAATCTGCTACACTTCGCGCCCCTCAAAACCCATGATTTTCGAGTCTCAGACCATGAATCCCGACAACATTCGCATCGTATTGGTGAATACCGACCACCCCGGCAATATTGGGGCAACGGCGCGCGCAATGAAGAACATGGGACTGAAGCGCCTTTATCTCGTCGAGCCTCAGCAATACCCGGCGCCGGAGGCTGTGTGGCGCTCTGCCTCGGCCGCCGATGTGCTCGAATCGGCGGTTGTGGTGGACACGCTGGATGAAGCTATCGGCGACTGCCAGTTTATCGTCGGCACTAGCGCACGCGAACGCCGAATCCCCTGGCCCCTGCTTGATCCTCGTCGCTGCGCCGGGCAGGTGGCGGCAAATTCAGCAGAGCAGCAGGTGGCCATTTTGTTTGGTCGCGAGGACAGCGGGTTAACCAATGAAGAGTTGCAGGCCTGCAATCTGCACCTGCATGTGCCCACGTCCCCGGATTACGCCTCGCTCAATCTGGCGATGGCTGTGCAGATCGTCTGTTACGAACTGCGCATGCTGCAGGTGTCGCAGGAATTGCCAGCCGAGGCAGACCATCAGTGGGATGCCCCCTTCAGCACGCGGGAGAATATGGAACGCTTCTACGTGCATCTGGAGGAAACGTTGACCGACATTGAGTTCCTGAATCCGGCGGCTCCCCGGCAGTTGATGCCCCGGCTGCGCCGCCTGTACGGGCGCGTGCGACTGGATGAGATGGAGCTGAATATTCTCCGTGGCATCCTCAAGGAAACTCAAAAATGGGCGCGCCAGGCCAAGGGCAGTAGCCGATAGTCCCTGCGCTTGGGCCGACTTCGTCATTCCTGCATACTGGTAGCCATCAGCCGATGAGGTACGTGTGTGAAAACCCCCATCTATCTCGATTATCTCGCTTCTACACCCGTTGACCCACGCGTCGCGGCAAAAATGGCTGAGTGCCTGACTCTTGAGGGTAATTTCGGCAACCCCGCATCGCGGTCACACATCTACGGTTGGCGCGCAGAAGAGGCGGTAGAGATGGCCCGTCGTCACGTTGCCGATTTGGTGCATGCCGATCCGCGCGAGATCGTTTGGACCTCCGGTGCCACCGAGTCAGATAATCTTGCGATCAAGGGTGTTGCAGAGGCGCACGCAGAATCGGGTCGGCACATTATTACTTCCGGCATCGAGCACAAGGCCGTGCTGGACAGTTGTGCGCACCTGGAAACCCTGGGCTTCGAAGTGACTTATCTGTCGCCCAACAGCGAGGGGATCATTAGCCCCGAATCGGTAAAAGCGGCGCTGCGGGACGGCACCATCCTGATCACCATCATGCACGCCAATAATGAAATTGGCAGCATCAACGATATTGCAGCCATCGGTGCAATCGCGCGTGAGGCAGGTGTGCTGTTCCACGTGGATGCTGCGCAGTCGGCGGGCAAGATAGACATCGATCTTTCAAGCTTACCGGTGGACCTTATGTCATTCTCTGCGCACAAGTTTTATGGCCCCAAGGGTATGGGCGCACTGTATGTGCGGCGCCGGCCAAGGGTGCGTGTTACTGCACAGATACACGGCGGCGGGCATGAACGCGGTATGCGATCTGGCACCCTGGCAACCCACCAGATTGTGGGTATGGGTGAGGCCGCACGATTGGCGCAGGAAGAGATGCAGGAAGAGGCTGTGCGTGTTGGCGCACTGCGTGACCGTTTCTGGTCAACGGTAAGCCCCTTGGGGGCGGTGCAGATTAACGGCTCGATGCAGCACCACCTGCCGGGTGCCCTGAACCTGGGCGTCGATTTTGTCGACGGTGAGGTGCTGCTAATGGCGCTCAAGGGGCTGGCGATATCTACCGGATCGGCGTGCACATCCGCCAGTCTTGAGCCTTCCTACGTGCTGCGCGCACTGGGGGTGCCGGATGCGCTAGCGCACAGTTCCCTGCGTTTCAGCTTTGGGCGATTCACGACTGAAGCGCAGGTCGACGAGGCTGCAGCAGCTCTGGTTGAGACCGTGTCGCGCCTGCGCAACGACTCCCCCGCATGGGAGCAATACCAGGCGGAAAAAGCCGGCTGAATCGGGCGTTAGCCCCCCAGGTAGCCCTCCCTGTCGGCATTCGGCCGGCAGCGCAGCCTAAGCGTTTGTTTTACATCGAAAAATAATCAAGCCAGGTAATGGATTATTGGGTGAAATTCAGCGCCTAAATCCGTATAATTGCGCGCGCTTCGAGCAGGTGGTTGGGTGACCGGCGGACAGCTGGCCCGAACCACCCCAATTTTCCCTATCACTGCTTCGACTGGAGACCCCGTAATGGCTGTTGAGCGTACCCTTTCTATTGTTAAGCCCGATGCTGTTGGCAAGAACGTTATCGGTAAAATTTATGACCGCTTCGAGAGCAACGGCCTGCAGATCGTTGCCGCCAAGATGGTGCGCCTGAGCGAAGAGGTTGCCGGTGGTTTCTACGCTGAGCACAAGGAGCGTCCGTTCTTCCCCGCGCTGATCGAGTTCATGACCTCCGGTCCTGTCTGCGTTCAAGTATTGGAAGGCGAGGGCGCCATCGCTAAGAACCGCGAGCTCATGGGCGCAACCAACCCCCAGGAAGCCGATGCCGGCACAATTCGCGCTGATTTTGCCGAGTCTATCGATGCCAACGCAGTACACGGCTCAGACTCTCCGGCGTCAGCCGAGCGCGAGATCGCTTACTTCTTTGCAGCCAGCGATATCTGCGAGCGCTAAGTTACTCGCTATGTCATCGCTGATCGCCTCCACCGCTGAGCAGCCACGGGTCAACCTGTTGGGGATGACCCGTGCCCAGCTTGAGGCTTACTTCGAGACGCTGGGCGAGAAGAAGTTTCGCGCCCAGCAGTTGATGAAGTGGATCCATCACCAGGGGGTGACGGATTTTGATGCAATGACCAATCTCGGCAAAGCCCTGCGTGAGAAGCTCAAGGCGGTTGCCGAGGTGCGCCCCCCCGAAATTGTCAGTCAGCACGATTCCAATGACGGCACCCGCAAATGGGCAATCCGCGTGGAAGGTGGCGGGCTGGTCGAGACAGTCCTCATACCGGACGGTAACCGGGCAACCCTGTGCGTGTCCTCGCAGGTGGGGTGCAGTCTCGACTGCAGTTTTTGTTCCACGGGCAAGCAGGGTTTCCAACGAGACCTGACGTCCGCAGAGATTATTGGGCAGGTGTGGCAGGCAATAAACTCCTACGATGCCTTCCAGTCCGGCAAGGGTCGCGTTGTGACCAATGTCGTGATGATGGGGATGGGTGAGCCACTGATGAACTTCGATCCCGTGGTGTCAGCCATGGACTTGATGATGGAGGACCTAGCCTACGGTATCTCCAAGCGACGGGTAACCCTGAGCACGTCCGGCGTTGTACCGGCGCTAGATAAGCTAGCTGAGCTCAGCGAAGCCAGTTTGGCGGTGTCACTGCACGCGCCCAATGATGCGTTGCGCAATGAATTGGTGCCCATCAATCGCAAATACCCCATCGCCACACTGCTGGAGAGCTGTCGCAACTATATTGATGCGCAGAGCGACAAAAAGCGTGTAGTTACCGTTGAATACACCCTTATCGCCGGCGTTAATGACCAGCGTGAACACGCGGTTGAGTTGGCTGAATTGCTGCGGGATTTTCCCTGCAAGATCAACCTGATTCCCTTCAACCCCTTCCCCCAGTCTGATTACCAGCGCCCCAGCGGGAATGCTGTGTCCCGATTCTGGCAAGTGCTTGTCGATGCAGGATATATTGTCACCGTGCGTACCACGCGTGGAGACGATATCGATGCCGCCTGCGGCCAGTTGGTCGGGCAGGTGGTCGATCGCACTCGACGCAGTGAACGCTATCGCAATGCGGGTCAGACAACGGAGTCAGCGTGAAGCAAACGATAAGGGTGTTAGCCGCAGCAGCGGCGCTGGTGTTCGGCGCAGGATGCGTGACCACCACTACAGGTGGATTTACGGACAAAGCATCCCCGGAAGAGGCGCTGGAGCGCCGCGTTGAACTCGCCCGCCAGTACATCGGTGAGGGAAACTGGGAAAATGCCAAACGCAACCTGAAGTTGGCGACGGAAATCGATCCCAACAATCCAGAAGTGTATGAAGCCTTCGCCCTGGTTTACCAGAGTACCGGTGAGTGGGAGCTGGCTGAGGAAAGCTTCCAGCGTGCTATTCGCCTGGATAAAAACTTCTCCCGTGCGCGCAACAACTACGCCGCCTTCCTATTCAGCCAGCAGCGTTACGAAGAAGCTGAAAAGCAGTTGGAAGCGGTCACCGCAGATACGCTGTACAACGCGCGTCCGCAAGCCTTCGTCAATCTTGGCCTGTGCCGACTGCAGCTATTTGATTCACAAGGCGCAGAAGAAGCCTTCATGCGGGCCCTGGCGATGGACAGGCGAAACCCCATATCGCTGCTCGAAGTTGCGCAGTTGCGGTACGAGGCAGAGGATTACGATAATGCTGAGCGCTACTACGGTGTCTACCGCACCGTGGTTAGGCAGCAGTCTGCCCGCGCCCTCTGGTTTGGTATTCGATTGGCTGACGCCACGGATGACAAAGACGCAAGCAGCAGCTATGCCCTGGCGCTTGAAAATCTGTATCCGCAATCCGCAGAGTACAAGGCCTATCAGCGTGCCGAGTCAGGCGTAAACGGCGAATAGACGAGTGATGGCACTGGCTTGGTAGAGCTCCGTGCAGGATGTGTAAATGAATACCCAGTCCCCGATTAAACGCAGGAAGAGCCGTCAGATTATGGTCGGCGACGTGCCTGTTGGCGGCGATGCGCCTATCAGCGTGCAAAGCATGACCAACACCGAGACCTGCGATGTACCCGCAACAGTGGCGCAGGTGAATGCCATCGCTGAAGCGGGCGCCGATATTGTGCGTGTTTCCGTACCCAGTATGGATGCGGCTGAGGCATTTCGGGCGATTCGCCAGCAGGTGTCGGTACCGTTAGTGGCGGATATTCACTTTGATCACCGCATTGCACTCAAGGTGGCTGAGTACGGCGTGGACTGTCTGCGCATCAACCCCGGAAACATTGGTCGCGATGACAAAGTACGTGAGGTCATTGATAGCGCCCGTGACAAGGGCATCCCGATCCGAATTGGCGTAAACGCCGGCTCACTGGGTAAAGACCTACAGCGTAAGTATGGCGAGCCCACGGCCGAGGCATTGGTGGAGTCGGCCCTTCACCACGTGGATATTCTCGACAAGTTTGACTATCCCGATTTCAAAGTCAGTGTGAAAGCGTCTGAAGTGTTTATGGCGGTGGACGCCTATCGACTGTTGGCCAAACAAATCGAGCAGCCATTGCATTTGGGCATCACGGAGGCTGGCGGCTTGCGCGGCGGTACGGTGAAGTCCGCCGTCGGTCTGGGCATGCTGTTGATGGACGGCATCGGCGATACGATTCGAATCTCCCTAGCGGCCGATCCGGTAGAAGAGGTCAAAGTGGGCTTCGAAATTCTGAAAAGCCTCAAGCTGCGCGCCAACGGCATCAACTTCATTGCCTGCCCCAGTTGCTCGCGACAGAACTTCGATGTGATTGGCACCATGAATACCCTGGAGCAGCGCCTGGAAGATATCCGCACGCCCATGGATGTGGCAGTTATCGGCTGTATTGTGAATGGTCCGGGCGAAGCGCGTGAGGCGGATGTCGGCCTTACCGGAGCAAGCCCCAATAATCTGATATATGTGGGCGGTGAGCCGGATCATAAGGTAAGCAATGAAGACTTTATCGACCATCTGGAACAGGTGATCCGACAGCGAGCATCGGCGCTGGAAGAACAGCGCGCCGCTGACGAGGCCAACATCATCCACAAGACCACCGCCTGAAACCCGGCATTACTGGAGCACGCGTGACCACGATCAAAGCGATTCGGGGGATGAATGACATACTCCCGGAGCACACCCCTTACTGGCAGAGGCTGGAAAGCACGGTGTCAGGCCTTCTGGCCAGCTATGGCTATGGCGAGATCCGCCTGCCTATTGTGGAGCACACTGAACTGTTCAAGCGCTCCATCGGCGAAGTCACCGACATTGTCGAAAAAGAGATGTACTCCTTCGACGACCGTAACGGTGAAAGTCTGACACTGCGCCCCGAGGGTACGGCAGGGTGTGTCAGGGCCGCCATTCAGCAGGGTCTGCTGAGTGTGCCGCAGCGTATGTGGTACGCAGGTCCGATGTTCCGCTACGAGCGTCCGCAGAAGGGGCGCCAGCGCCAGTTTCACCAAATCGGTGTAGAGGCCTTTGGCACAGCCACGCCCGACATCGACGCCGAGCTGATCTTATTGACTGCCCGCCTGTGGCGCCTGCTGGGTATTGATCAGCACGTGACCCTCGAGCTCAATTCAATAGGCTCGTCACAAGCCCGGGCAGACTATCGCGCTGCACTGGTGACCTGGCTGAGCGAGCGTCGCGAGCAGCTGGACGAGGACAGCCAGCGCCGCCTGGAGAGCAACCCGCTGCGCATACTGGACAGCAAGAATCCGGATACCCAGGCATTGCTGGACAACGCCCCCAATCTGGCGGACTTCCTTGATGAGGAATCGGTGGCAGATTTTGCCCGCGTCTGCGATCTGCTGGATGCCTGTGGTGTTTCCTATACGATTAATCGGAGGCTGGTCCGAGGCCTGGATTATTACAACAAGACAGTGTTTGAGTGGGTCACCAGCGAGTTGGGTGCTCAGGGTACCGTTTGCGCCGGTGGACGCTACGACGGCCTTGTTGAACAGTTGGGCGGCAAGGCCACGCCGGGCATTGGGTTTGCCATGGGGGTAGAGCGCCTGGTGCTGCTGATTGAGGCCGTGGGTGCGCAAGCGCCTGCGCCCGAGAGGGCAGATGTATATGTGGTCGCCGTGGGTGATAATGCACACCGCACCGCATTGGCTGCTATCGAAGCGCTGAGAACAGCGCTGCCGGAATTGCGCGTTATTCAGCACGTGGGCGGCGGCAGTTTCAAGAGCCAGTTAAAAAAAGCCGACAAGAGTGGCGCCGCAGTGGCGTTGATTGTCGGTGAGGACGAGGCGGCCGCAGGGGTGGCCGGACTCAAACCCTTGCGTGGGCAGGGAGAGCAGACTCAGGTCGCACTGGGTGACCTCGCCGAGAACGTTTCCAACATCGTGATGCAGGACATCACCGCAACATAAACCGCAGGAAAGAGAACGTGGAACAGTACCGCACAGAAGAAGAACAGGTAGAGGCGCTCAAGCGTTGGTGGGATGAGAACGGCAAGGCAACCATCGCCGCGATCCTGCTGGCACTGGTGGCCGGCTTTGGGTGGCAGGGATGGCAAGGTTTCCAGCAGGAACAGCTGGCAACCGCCTCCGACAGCTACCAGCGTCTGCTACAAGCCATGAGCACACCTGAAACCGGTGAGCCTGATACAGCTGCGGCACGCGAGATCGCCGGGCAAATCAAGAAAGAGTATGGCGGCAGCACGTATGCGCAGTTTGCTGCCCTGCACCTGGCACGTATGGCGGTGAACGACGCGGATCTGGCAACAGCCGAAGCAGAGCTGCGCTGGGTTTTGGCCAAAGCTGATGCCGGCAGTGACATCGCCCAGATCACTCAATTGCGCCTGGCTCGTGTGCTGGCATCAAGTGGTGATACCACACAGGCATTAACGCTGTTGGACGCCGGCGCCGATGGCGACTACGCGGGCGCCTATGCGATGGCCCGTGGAGATGTCTTCATGATGCAGGGCGATGAGTCACAGGCACGCGCGGCGTACAGCGAAGCCCGTGTGCTGGCAGCTGCAGACGCAACGCTGCCACCACTGGCTACCCTGGAGCAGAAGCTGCAGAGTTTGAATCCGCAGGCGCCAGAGATGACGGGGACAACAGCTGATGAGGGGTAATGCCATGTTGCGACTGCCCCTGGTAGTCCTGCTCTCGCTGGCGCTGTCTGCCTGTAGCACAATCAGTGGCTGGTTCGAGGTCGATGACGACACAGACCTCACCGCCCCTGTTGATCTGGTAGATATCGAAACCAGCGTGAAAGTCCGCAAACTGTGGTCGGTGGGTGTGGGCAATGGCCAGGGCGAGGGCCTGTACAAAATCCAGCCGGCGATTTCCGGCGATATTATTTACGCCGCGGCCGCTGATGGTGAGGTAGTGGCGGTTGATCGAACCAATGGGCGCACCCAGTGGGACGTTGAATTGGAGACCGGTCTCGCCGGCGGCGTTGGCCTGCACAGTGGTTCGGTCTTGTTGGGTGGTAGTGACGGCGCGGTGATTCGCCTGGACGCCCAAACCGGCACAGAATTGTGGCGCACTCGCCTGACCGGTGAAGTGCTCGCTGCCCCTCAGGGCGATGGACGCGTGGTGGTTGCCCAAACCTACGACGGTAAATTGGTTGGGCTGGATTATGACTCCGGCGAGAAGCTTTGGACCTACGATAGCAATGTGCCAGTACTGACCATCCGCGGTACGAGCACTCCAATACTGAATAATGGTGTTGTCTACGCGGGCTTCGCCAACGGCAGAGTCAGTGCCTTCGACGCCATGACCGGCGCAGTGCGTTGGGAATCCCGGGTGGCCATCGCCGAGGGTCGCTCCGAAATCGAGCGTATCGTCGACGTTGACGGCACCATGGTGCTCATGGGTAACGAACTTTATGCTGCCAGTTACCAGGGGCGTGTGACGGCCCTGAATATTCAGGACGGACGCAAGCTGTGGCAACGCAATATCTCCTCGTTCTCCGGCGTCTCCCAGGGGTTTGGTAACGTCTATGTAGTGGACGAAGATGGCACCGTAACCGCCTACCTGCGCAATGGCCAGGGCGTGCGCTGGCAACAGGATGCTCTGGGTTATCGCGAGCTATCCCGCCCCACACCTGTCAGCAGTTACCTGGCAGTGGTCGACTTCGAAGGCTACCTGCACCTGATGTCGCAGGTGGATGGCACCTTCGTTGGCCGTGAACGGCCCGACGGCGACGGCGCCCGCGCTGACATGCTCAGTGATGGCAATGTGCTGTACGTGTATGGCAACAGCGGCAAGCTGATTGCCTATGAAATCACCGCCGATAACTAGGCCTTAGCCATGCTACCCGTCATCGCCCTGGTCGGCCGCCCCAATGTGGGCAAGTCGACACTGTTTAACCAGCTCACGCGCAGCCGTGACGCGCTGGTGGCGGATTATGCGGGCCTGACCCGAGACCGTAAGTACGGCGAGGCGCGACTGGGCAGCAGACCCTTCATTGTGATTGATACCGGCGGTGTCAGTGGCGATGAGGATGGCATCGACCAGGCCATGGCAGATCAGAGCATGACAGCCATCGAGGAAGCCGATGCGGTGCTGCTCATGGTGGATGCCCGTGAGGGCCTCAATGCCGGTGATGAAGCCTTGGCGCAGCATTTGCGCCAGCGGGGGAAGCCCTTTCACCTGATCGTCAACAAAGTGGACGGTATCAGCGCTGATGTTGCCACCGGTGATTTCTATTCGCTGGGTGTGCCTTCCCTGTTCGCTATCGCAGCCAGTCATGGTCGCGGCGTGCGCAGCATGATCGAAGCGGTGCTGGGGCCTTTTCCCGAGGCCGAGCAAGCCGATGGCGAAGATCGATTTGGGCGCACACGGGTTGCCGTCGTGGGCAGGCCGAATGTGGGCAAATCGACGTTGGTTAACCGACTACTGGGTGAAGACCGCGTCGTGGTCTACGATCAGCCGGGCACCACACGCGATAGCATCTACATCGACTATGCCCGCGACGACAAACCTTACACACTGATCGACACTGCCGGGGTGCGCCGCCGGAAGAATGTGCGTGAGACCGTGGAGAAGTTTTCTATTGTGAAAACGCTCAAAGCCATCGACGATGCCAATGTCGTGGTGTTGGTGATGGACGGTCATGAAGGTATTGTCGAGCAGGACATGCACCTGTTGGGTCATTGCATCGAGGCCGGCCGCGGTTTGGTGTTGGCAGTCAACAAATGGGACGGTATCGAGCCCGACCAGAGGGACTGGATCAAGTCGGAGTTGGGGCGGCGTCTACAGTTTGCAGACTATGCCGACAGCCACTTCATTTCCGCGCTGCACGGCACCGGTGTAGGCCATCTGTATAAATCCATTGATGCCGCCTACCAGTCGGCAACGCGCAAACTCAGTACCAATGCGCTGACCCGCATCCTCGAAGGGGCCGTATACGATCATCCGCCACCACTGATGAACGGGCGCAGAATCAAACTGCGTTATGCCCATGCCGGGGGACAGAATCCACCGCTAGTCGTGATTCACGGTAATCAGACAGGCAAGGTTCCAGCCTCCTACCAACGCTACCTGGAAAAGATATTTCGTCGGGAACTGGACCTGGTGGGGACTCCGGTACGCATTGAGTTCCGCACCAATGAAAATCCTTATGCCGACAAGCGCAACAAGCTGACCCAGCGCCAGGTTCAGCGCAAGCGGCGCATGATGGCGCACGTGAAGAAGGCCAAGAAGAGCCGCAAGAAAAAGGACCGCTAGGGTGATGCAGCATCGCCCCGATCTGGATAGTCGGGCGAGGGTAGAGCAGTTCGTAGACGCA
This sequence comes from Parahalioglobus pacificus, assembly GCF_014652275.1. Lineage (GTDB taxonomy): Bacteria > Pseudomonadota > Gammaproteobacteria > Pseudomonadales > Halieaceae > Parahalioglobus > Parahalioglobus pacificus. The sequence continues at coordinate 503,835 of NZ_BMYM01000001.1, forward strand.
TTTTATGGCCACGTACTGAACGATACCCGCCTGGCGCCACTGTTCCTGGATGTCGCAGCTATCGACCTGCAGGTACACCTCCCTCACATCAAGGATTACTGGTCCAAGCTTCTGTTGGGCGAGCGAGCGTACCAGCGTCATACCATGAACATTCACCGCCATCTGCACGGCAAACAACGCCTGACGGGCGCCGACTTCGCGCAGTGGCTGGCTCTGTTCAATGCCACACTGGACCAGCATTTCAGCGGCGAAAACACCGAAAAGGCTCGCCGAATTGCGGCTACGATCGCCGCAAATATGCGGGATCGGCTGGCAGAAATGCCTGAATAGCGCGGGCGATCGCTTATATCGCTCAACTCACCGCAGAGGCCACTTTCCTCGGTTGTACATCAGAAATCGGGTGTTATAGTTCCGTATAACACCATATCAACGAGGCAATTCCGATGACTATTCGGCCACGTAAATCACAGCGCATTCAGGGTGATGACCAGGTTCTGGTCTACGCCGGACTGTTTCTAATCTGCGCTGGCGTCAGCGCTATGGGCGGCGGTGCCCTGGGTCTGCTGTCTTTCATACCCGCAGTGGCGGTAGCTGAGGTGCTTCGCAGGCTGCCAGATGCCGCCGCGGAGGCCTGATATGAAGGCTATTACCCAGCGCTCGCTGGCTGCGGGAATTATATCCACGTTGCTGGCCGTGACACTGTCACTGCCCGCCGGCGCAGAGACCCTCAAGGTTGAGGGCCTGGAGTTCGACCGCATCCTGGTGAAGGGCAGCGTACAAGTGCAGATCATGCAGGGCGACGATAACCTTCTCATGGTCAAGGGGCAGGAAGGCAAGCTCGAGAAAAGGCCCTTCTACGTCAGCGACGGCACACTGGTGCTAGGCCAGAGCCGCGAAAAGCACCGGGAAAATTTCTCCCGCGTGAAGTATAAGCTGAGCACTCCCAATATTGAGCATGTCGAATTGAATGGCTCCGGCGATGTCTACGTTCGACCCTTCAAGACCAAGTCTTTTTACGGTGCCGTCGAAGGCTCTGGCGACATAAAGCTATTTTCGATTGACGCGTCAGATGATGTCACTCTGCAGCTGAGCGGCTCCGGGGACATCAAAGTGGCTGAACTTAATGCCACGGGAGTGGCGCTGGTGCTGTCGGGCTCCGGCGACTTACACCTTCAGGAAATGGAAGCCAAGGATACTGACGCCTCACTCAATGGCTCGGGTGACATGAGCGTGCAGGGCAAGGGGTACACTGAACGACTGCAGATCAACATTGTGGGTTCAGGCGACATCGACTTCCGGGCAATGGATGCGGAAAAGGTAGAGGTGAATATTGTAGGCTCCGGCGTCGCGCGTGTGGGCGAGTCCGAGATTCTCGATGTGAGCATTATGGGTAGCGGCGATGTGCGCTACTCTGGTCGTCCGTCTGTTGACCAGTCCGTTATGGGATCGGGTAGCGTAGAGTCCGCCGATTAAGGCTGGCTGACGCGGGAGATCGCTATGGCGATAGAGTGGGAAGACAACCAGCCAATCTACCGGCAACTACGTGATCTGGTTGTGCAGCGCATCATGGACGGTACCTTTGCAGAGGGTGAAGCGGTGCCATCTGTCCGACAGGTTGCTGCCGATTATCAGATTAACCATCTCACGGTGGGCAAGGCATACCAGGAACTGGTGGACACTGGTTTACTGGAGAAGCGCCGTGGTCTGGGTATGTTTGTCACTTCGGGCGCTCGCGGCTCACTCACAAGTAACGAAAAGCAACGCTTTGTAGAAGAAGAATTACCGGCTTTTGTCCAGCGAGCACATGTGCTGGGTATGGAGCTTTCAGAGGTAGTGGATTTACTGCTCGAAACCAGGGGTGAGGAGTAATGGAACGAATAATCGAAGCGCGCGGCCTGAGTCGCAGCTTTGGACAACTTAATGCAGTCGACAACGTGGATCTCACGATCAACAGCGGCAGTGTGATTGGCTTAATTGGCCCCAACGGGGCCGGTAAAACAACGCTGCTGCGGGCTCTGTTGGGCCTGACGGACTGCGAAGGCACAGTGACCGTGATGGGACGCGATCCGCGCACCGAGCGGGCGAGACTGATGCAGGAGGTCTGTTTCATGGCAGATACCGCCGTCATGCCACGCTGGATGCGAGTGGAGCAGGCGCTTGACTACGTGACCGGGGTGCATCCGCGCTTTAATCGGCAGCAGGCGGAAGACTTCCTGGCAACCACCGATGTGGGTCTGAAGCGCAAGATCAGCGATCTATCCAAGGGAATGACCGTGCAGTTGCACCTGGCCCTGGTGATGGCTATCGATGCGCGACTCCTCATTCTGGATGAGCCAACACTGGGTCTGGATATCCTCTTCCGCAAGCGCTTTTTCGAGCAGTTGCTGAACGATTACTTTGACGGTGAACGCACTATCATTATTTCCACTCATCAGGTGGAAGAGGTGCAGAACATTCTCACCGAGGTGATTTTCATGGACGAGGGTCGCTTGATCCTGCAGCAGCCCATGCTCAGTCTGGAAGACGATTTTATCGAGCTGCGTGCGGTGGGCGAGAACGTGAAGCGTGCCGAGGAAATTCCTCACGTGGGCAAGCGCAGCATTCTCGGCGGTAAAGCCATTATCTATGAGGGCGTGGGGCGCGAGCTTCTGGCCCCGCTGGGCGAGCTGACAACGCCATCGGTATCAGACCTGTTTGTGGCCAAAGTGGGAGGAGGGCAGCGTCATGGGTGAGAGTGCACCGTCCCGGTTTTTCGCCATGGTGCAGCGGGAGCTGCAGGAGTACAAAACCAGCCTGGTAATTACGCCGATTGTAACGGCTGTCCTACTCACCCTGGTAATGGTAGTGAGCGTGTTATTGGCCGGTCGTATCAGCGCGATGGGCGACGCCATTATGCAGGTGTTGCTGCTGGAAGATTCTGCCAGCGGCATGAATATCTCTATTCAGATCGATGAAGACAGCGCTAACGGCGATGAGTACAGCTACACGATAGAGAGTAACGGCAGCGTCAGTGAGGAAGATTGGAACTTCTCCCGGGAGTGGACATTCAATCCAAGAACACGGGACAAGGCCCAGGTTGAGGATGCTATCGATGACCAGGTGGATACGCTGAATCCTATGCTCAGCGTGCTGCACTACATCATGGTGTTTGTGCTGATCATGGTGAGTATCAACTATCTGCTGGGCACACTGTTTGAAGACCGCAAGGACCGCAGTTTCCTGTTCTGGCGATCCATGCCGGTCTCTGAGTGGGAAGAGGTGTCGTCGAAGCTGCTGGTTGCACTGCTTGTGGCACCGGTGATCTTTATTGCACTGAGTATGGTGATGCAGTTGGCCTATGTGCTGCTGTCAATGTTGCTGGTTTGGCGCATGGAGCTGGATCCCGGTCGCCTGATCCTGGGCAACATCGAGTTCAGCCGGTTGCTGTTCGACCAGCTCTCCGGGTGGGTACTCAGCGCTTTACTGATCGCGCCTTTCTATGCCTGGCTCATGTTGGCCTCAGCCGGTGCCAAGCGCTCGCCCGCGTTCTTTGCAGTGGCTCTGCCGATCGGTCTGATTCTGCTGGAGGAGTTTTTCCTGGGCACCGAAATGCTGCGCAGCGCCATCGCGAACCATGTGCCCCATGCCACGGAGACCAGCTCGGTAGCCTTTTATGTGGCCGGGCCTAACTGGGCAGGTGTGAATTACCTGAGCCTGGTGCTGGGCCTAGTTACCACGGTGATCCTGTTGTGGGGAGCCGTTTATTGCCGGCGCTATCGCTGGGAGATCTAGGCCTCTGTTTGGCTACCAGGCCAAAGAAAACCGCGCAATGGCGCGGTTTTTTTTGGTCTACACTCATTGGGTTGATCAAAAAATAGTCAGACCCGTGATAATTCTGATGAATACCAAAAATCTGAACTATTAATTTCATTTATAAAGGGTCGTTCACTAGGATAGCCGCCAATCGACGCTCAGTAGCGTCTCGACACAACCACACAGCCTTAATTGAGGTATCGCCATGTCCTACCAAGACAACATCGCCGAACTGGCCAGCCTGCGTGATGCGCAGGGTGCGCCCTGGAATGACATCAGCCCCGAGTACGCGGCCCGCATGCGTCTGCAGAACCGTTTCAAAACCGGTCTGGAGATTGCCCAGTACACCGCTGACATCATGCGCAAGGACATGGCTGAGTACGACGCCGACACCGCACAGTACACTCAGTCTCTGGGCTGCTGGCACGGTTTCATTGGTCAGCAGAAGCTGATCGCCATCAAGAAGCACTTCGGTGACACCAACAAGCGCTACCTGTACCTGTCTGGCTGGATGATCGCTGCCCTGCGCAGTGAGTTCGGCCCGCTGCCCGACCAGTCAATGCACGAGAAAACCTCTGTACCTGGCCTGATCGAAGAGCTGTACACCTTCCTGCGCCAAGCAGATGCCCGTGAGCTCGGTGGTCTGTTCCGTGCACTGGACGATGCGCGCGCTTCAGGCGATGAAGTCAAGGCGAAGGATCTGCAGAACCAGATCGATAACTTCCAGACACACGTAGTGCCTATCATTGCCGACATTGATGCCGGTTTTGGTAACGCAGAGGCGACCTACCTGCTGGCCAAGAAAATGATCGAAGCCGGCGCCTGCGCCATTCAGCTGGAGAATCAGGTTTCTGACGAGAAGCAGTGTGGTCACCAGGACGGTAAAGTGACCGTTCCTCATGAAGACTTCCTCGCCAAGATTCGCGCGGTTCGCTACGCGTTCCTGGAACTGGGTATCGACAATGGCGTTATTGTTGCCCGTACCGATTCCCTGGGCGCTGGCCTCACCAAGCAGATTGCCGTCACGAATGAGCCGGGCGACCTGGGTGACCAGTACAACAGCTTCCTGGACTGTGAAGAAGTTGATGCGGCGAACATGAAGAACGGCGACGTTGTGATTAACCGCGACGGCAAGCTGCTGCGTCCCAAGCGTCTGCCTTCCAACCTGTTCCAGTTCCGCAAGGGCACGGGTGAAGATCGCGTGATCCTGGATTGCATCACCTCGCTGCAAAACGGTGCTGACCTGTTGTGGATCGAAACTGAGAAGCCTCACGTTGGCCAGATCGGTAGCATGGTGAATCGCATTCGTGAAGTTGTGCCCAATGCCAAGCTGGTCTACAACAACAGCCCCTCATTCAACTGGACGCTGAACTTCCGTCAGCAGGTATTTGATGCCTGGACTGAAGCGGGTAAAGATGTGTCCGGCTACGATCGCGCCAACCTGATGAGCGAAGATTACGACGCTTCAGATCTGGCTGCCGAAGCAGATGAGAAGATCCGCACCTTCCAGGCCGACGCTGCTCGTGAAGCGGGTATCTTCCACCACCTGATCACACTGCCCACTTACCACACTGCGGCTCTGTCAACTGACAACCTGGCCAAAGAGTACTTCGGTAAGCAAGGCATGCTGGGCTACGTGTCTGGCGTACAGCGCAAGGAAATCCGTCAGGGTATCGCCTGCGTTAAGCACCAGAACATGGCAGGCTCTGATATGGGCGACGACCACAAAGAGTACTTCGCCGGCGATGCAGCATTGAAGGCTGCCGGTGACGACAACACCATGAACCAGTTCGGCTAAGCCCGGAGCGGTTCTTAAGAGGGCGGCCTTTGGTCGCCCTTTTTTTTGCTTTTTGATTTGTGCCTGCCAGCGCTCCTCGCTTGCGCAGAGCGTTTATGCCCTTTAATTCCGGGACCGGGCGCAGCGTCTTGGATTGTGCCGTGCACCACTTCCGGCCGTGCCCATTTCTCTCCGCACCAACTCGGTGCATCGATCCCTTAAGCCGACCCGATTTGCTGCTCGCTATCCCCGATTGCGATGGCACATATCTTGAATGTTACCCACGCAGGCGTCCTGTGTACTGTCACTGCTGCGCGGGACTACGGCTAGTCCGGGCTCCTGCCCAATTGCCATGGCGTGTCAACATGGAGAGTGCACTGCTATTGATGTCCCTGCTGGGCGCGGGTGCGATCGCCGGCCTGTCTGCTGGCTTGTTCGGCGTGGGCGGCGGTTTTGTCGTTGTGCCCGCACTGTTGCTTGTGATCGGCGCCTTCGGTCAAAGCAGTGCGCAGGATGTACACCTGGCGATTGGAACTTCTCTGGCTACCATCGTCGTGACCTCGCTGCGTGCCTTGCACGCTCACAGTCACCGCGGCGCCGTTGACTTTAAGGTGCTCCGTGACTGGGCTCCCTGGCTGGTGGTTGGCGCCCTGGGCGGTGTTGCGTTGGCCGCCGCGGCGGGCGCAAAGACTCTGCTCTTGGTCTTTGCCCTGGGCGTACTCTGCTATGCCATTTACTTTCTGCGCCCCGACTTCATGCTGCGACGAGAGCGTCACTACAGCTTTCCTCAGGGTGCTGGGCGTGCCGCACTCGCCTCGGGTTTGGCAGGGTTCTCTGCATTGTTAGGCATTGGCGGCGGAACACCCTTTGTCGTCACCATGGTCGTCTGCGGACGATCAGTGCATCAGGCTGTAGCAACGGCCGCAGGCGTAGGTTGCCTGATCGCATTACCGGGTGCATTGGGATTTTTGGTTCTGGGGTGGGCACAACCGGGATTGCCGTCCGGCTCAGTGGGATACATCAATGTGCCCGCATTTGCCGCCATCGCGGCCATGTCGGTCATCACCGCGCCAGTGGGCGCACGCTGGGCGCACAGCCTCAGCGAAGTACATCTGCGGCGCGCATTTGGCGCCTATCTGCTGCTGGTGGCGTTCTCCATGTTTAGCAAATTCCTGGCTGCTCAAGGCTAGGCACAAAGAGGGAAGACACAATGCTTAATCGACGCGCGTTTTTAGGTGCATCTGCCATGGCCGGACTTTCTGGCCTTCTGCCCGCGGCCGGGGCGGCGGCAAACCTGTATGGACCCGCGGCCGGTATCGCCAAGCTGGACGCCAATGAAAACCCCTATGGGCCAAGCTCGGCTGCGCTGGAGGCTATTCAGCATGCAGCTGCGCAGGGCGCTTATTACGTGGGTCCTGGTCTTGAGCGGTTGTCGGCCATGATCCTTGAGCGCTTTTCGCTGGCTCCGGAAAACCTCACTTTCTCTGCGGGGTCCAGTGGTTCACTGTCGGATCTTGCGCGGGCAAAAGCGGCCGAGGGGAAGATTCTAGGCCCTGATCTCTTTTGGGATACGACCACGCGACTCGCGCTGCGTCAGGGCGGAGAGCTAGTTCGCGTTGCAAAAACAGAAGATTTGGGTGTCGATCTGGAAGCGCTTTACGCCGCTATCACCCCGGAAGTTTCCCTGGTTCAGATCTGTAACCCCAACAACCCGACGGGCATGTTGCTGGATCACGAGGCCCTGCGGGACTTCTGTATCCGTGCATCCAAAAAGTGCACGGTGTTGGTTGATGAGGCGTATAACGAGATTACAGATGATCCTGATGGCAACTCGATGATTCCCTTGATTGCGCAAGGGCACGACGTGGTCGTTGCCAGAACCTTCTCCAAGATTTATGGCTTGGCTGGACTGCGTGTGGGCTATCTGTTGTCTCAGCCCGACACTGGGCAGTTGATTCGCAGCTACGGCATCGGCAATTACACCTTAAACAAAGCCGGCGTGGCTGCTGCTGTAGCGAGCTTTGATGACGAGGTCTTCATGCGTTTCTCGCGGGAGAAAATCTTGCAGGGTAGAGAGATGATTATCGATGCAGCTCAACAGCACGGCTTTAAGGTTGCACCGTCACAAACCAGCTTCGTCTTTATCGATCTGGGAGAGTTGAATGCAAACGCTATGCGGGCGGCCATGGCCCAACGTGGTGTGCTGATCCGCGGCATTTACCAGGACTATACTGGCTGGTCGCGTGTCAGCGCAGGTTTGCTTGAAGCCGTAGAGAAGTATTGCCAGGCGTTGCCGGAAGTGGTCGCAGAGTTACGTGCTTGAGTAGAATGCCCGGAAGGCTGCGGTCAGGATTATTTCAGATCCCAGGCAAAGCGCAGTGAGTATCCGTCTACCTCATTACCGAAGTTCACGTGGGCGCCTACGCTGAACGAATTGAAAAAGCGATTTGATTCGCTTACGTCGAAATCAACGGAGTAGCCGGCAAGGTAGAAGTGGGTAAATCCCAATGCGTCCCGGCTCTGCCCTGTGAAGGCGGTTACACCCAAGTGCGCGGTACCAAACAGCGGCGTATTGCCCAGCGCGGTATGCCAGGGATGGGTGAAGTCTGCGCTGACGGATACAGTGCCGGTGTCTTCGGAGAAGGAGGGGAAGTCACTGGACTCCGAGTAACTCGACAGATAGCTGTGGGTGTAGCGGCCCCACACCTCCAACTCCGATGCCTCGCCAACGGGTGTTTTCCAGTCCAGTCCGCTCGTAATGCCTGCGATGCTCGCATTGGTGTCCCAATTGAACAGAGTGCCGTCCACGATGGCCGCAATAAATACCTCGCCCAATGGGCCGTTGTAATCAGCTTCGCTCTCAAGTCGGCTGATGCCCACTTGACCGCTAAGAAACCAACGCCATTACTCGTTGATGGGAACCAGGGCTCCAACCCCAATCTGGCCACTGTAAGCTTCCAGCTGCCATCGACAGTTTCTACGCCCTCAAGAATGTCGAATTCATCCTCGGCCGTGGCATGGCTGAGGGTGCCCCGAACAACCAGCTCCCAACCGCCTGCCATGTCGAACTCCGTCTGCAGCGACAGTTTGAAAACGTCGTATTTCACACCGTCATCGGCATCCAGACGCGAGGCGCTAATGCTGGGATCAACAAAGAAGTTTTGCATTTGCGCATAGCCGGAGCCGATGTTGCTGCTTTGCACCTGTCGGCCCACAGTGCCGCGAGCCTCTTGCAGCGTTCGAGCCTGACTCAGTTCATGTGCTGGCGCTTTAACAGCCACCCCGCAGAGGGTCATCGCCAGAACAAATCTTTGCGTTACGCCTCTCAAAAATCTGCCCTCAATGTGCTGCTACACAGAGAAGACGCCGCGACGCTTGGTTTGGCTTTACTGGGTCTCGTAACCGAAGGGGTCATCAATACTGTGCGATGGCTGGGTAAACCAGCGTGGTCCCTCTTCTGTCATATAGAAGTGGTCTTCATGGCGAATACCGAACTCGCCGGGCACACAGATCATGGGTTCATTGCTGAAGCACATGCCGGGCGCCAGTGGCTGCTGGTTGTTGCGAACCAAATAGGGCCACTCGTGGATATCCAATCCGATACCATGCCCTGTGCGATGGGGAAGACCTGGCAGTGCATAGTCAGCGCTGAACCCGCGGCTTGCAAGCACACGCCGCGCCGCGTCGTCTACACCGCCGCAGGGCGCGCCGGGCTTGGCGGCGTCAAAGGCAGCCAGTTGCGCCGCCTTCTCGGCGTCCCACACCTCTCGCTGGCGATCGGTCGGTTCGCCAAAGACGTAGCTGCGGGTGATGTCTGAGTTGTACCCCTGTAGCTGACAGCCCGTGTCGATCAGCACCATGTCGCCCTCGTCAAGGGCCTTGGGATTGGCGACCCCGTGGGGGAAGGCGGTGTCCTCCCCAAACAGAACGATACAGAAGTAGGAGCCTGCGCCCGCGCCAACTGCACGGTGCGCGCGATCAATAAACTCGGTCACTTCGCGGGGATCGATGCCGGGGCGCAAAATACGGGCTGCGGCCTTGTGAACCTCCAGGGTCATGTCTTTAGCCCGTTGCAGCAGGGCAAGTTCAGCGGCTGATTTTTGCATGCGGCAGCCGGCAGTAACCGCAACCGCATCCGTGAAGCGTTGTGTGGGTGCTGCGCCCTGCAATCCGCTCACCAAAAAGAAGGGAGTCGACTCGTCCAGCCCGACGGTCCCGCCAGTTATCGAAAGCCCATCTAATAGGCCGGAAAACAGCTGATAGGGTGACTCATGTTCTTCCCAGCAGTGGATGGTGCCCTCGAGCATCATGTAGTCGCACAGGGTACCTTCCTCGAAGGCAGGGCAGATGTAATGCAGCGCGCCATCGCTTGTTAACAGCGCGCCCACCATGCGTTCGCTGGGATGCCAGCGAGTGCCGGTAAAGTAGTAGAGGTTGGTACCTGCGTTGAGGTAGATGGCATCCAAGCCTTCCAGTGTCATGAGGTCGACGGCTTTAGCGATTCGCGCTTGATACTCGCTGGCAGGGATTGGACTAACGCCAATGGCCATGTCCGTGAGTTCCGCCAGAGCTTGATTCACGCTATAACCGCCAACACCTGTGGTCATTCCAATGTCCTCAAACGTTTGAATATAAATGCAGGCGGCATTACAGCACAGGCGCGGGTTCCAAGATAGAACACTGCCGCCTATACTCGATGCTTTTAGTCTGGGGGAGTGGCGCAGTGAAGTGGGATGAAATCGACCAGCAGGTCTGCTCGGTGGCCCGAGCCCTGTCCGTAGTGGGCGAGCGTTGGACGCTGCTGATACTGCGAGATGCATTCATGGGAACCCGTCGATTCGATAAGTTTCAGCACAACCTCGGCATAACCCGTCACCGCCTCTCAGAGCGGCTGGGGAAGCTGGTGGAGCAGGGGGTGCTGACCAAGGTTCCCTACCACGACAGGCCGGTGCGCTATGAATACAGGCTGACGCGCAAGGGCCTGGCTCTGTACCCGGTGTTGATGACGCTGGCTCAATGGGGCGATGAGTGGATGGACGGTGGAGAGGGTGCGCCTATTGAGTATGTCCACCAGAGTTGCGGCAAACGCACCCAGCCGGTGCTAACCTGTAGTGAGTGTAACGAACCGCTCAAACCAGAGAATGTATCCCCGCAGATGGGCCCCGTGCTGAAGCACTATGTTGCGCAGCTAGAGGGTCGTGGAGAAGCTATTCCGGATATGCCCGCGCTGATGCGCAGTGCCGGCGAGTAGTGCCAGGTAACTAGGTACAGGAGTAGCCAGAGAGTCCTGGCGCCCTTGGCCTATAAGCCATTAACCACGGAATCGACCAGACAACGAAAGAGGTAGTGTCATGGATAACGCAGCAAACAGTATTGTGATGAACCAGGACGCAGCGGACAGCATGATGCCGGCCGAAGCTGCTGATGTAAGTACCGAACGGCAGCATCGTAAGGAGCGGCTTGCCGCTGCGCTGCGTGTCTTTGGTAAGTTCGGGTTCGATGAGGGTGTCGCCGGTCATATCACCGTGCGCGACCCGGAGCATCACGACCACTTCTGGGTCAATCCCATGGGAAGATCCTTCAAGCAGATGCGTGTCTCGGATCTGCTGCTGGTGAATCATCACGGTGAGGTGGTTGAGGGTGAGGGTTTGCTGAATGGCGCCGCATTTACGATCCACTCGCGTATTCACATGGCGCACCCGGAGGTGACCGCTGCCGCGCATTCTCACTCTGTGTACGGCAAGACCTGGTCCACCCTGGGACGGTTGCTGGATCCCATTACCCAGGATGCCTGCGCATTTTATGAAGACCATGTTTTGTTCGATGATTTCAGGGGTGTTGTACTGGATAACAGCGAGGGTGAGCGTATTGCTGCTGCCCTTGGGAACAGCAAAGCAGCTATCCTCCAAAATCACGGTCTGCTGACGGTGGGGCAGAGTGTTGATGAGGCCGCTTGGTGGTTTATTACCATGGAGCGCTCCTGCCAGGCGCAGCTGATGGCTGAGGCGGTGGGTAAGCCCGTGCATATCGATCCCGAGCATGCGACTAAAACACGTGAAACCGTAGGGAATACGCTGGCGGGCTGGTTCAGCTTTCAGCCCATCTACGACGTGATCGTTGCCGAGCAACCAGAGTTGCTCGAGTAGCTGTTGCACAGTCAGGTAGCAGATCTACTCTGGCACAAAGAGTGACGAAGCCCGGTTAATCACCGGGCTTTTTGGTGTTGTATTTGATTTTAACAGCTGGCGCTAGTGGGAACTGGTATGGCGCTAGGACGTCCGTGGCCGAGCGAGGGCTACGTCCTTTCTGTACGACCCTCAATGCCAGCGTAGTTGGCCGTGATAGCCACCATGTCAGCCTCAAAGTCTTCGCTTGGCTGTAGTGTGGGTCCCAGCCATACCACACGGTTTCGGTAGTCGAATGCGGCGAGTAAGATTGGGATGTTCGCCTCTACGGCAATGCGATGGAAGCCGGATTTCCATTCGCCGGCTTCACCGCGTGTCCCCTCGGGCGTAATACACAACACCAGTTGTTCGCTGTTATTAAACGCGGCGACGTTTTCGCCGACAACGCCGCCGGCAGAGGAGCGGTTCACGGGCACACCGCCTAACCACAGAAGCACCTTGCCCAATAAGCCGCGGAACAGTGTGTGCTTGCCCATCCAGGAAACGCGCACATTCAGACGGATGGCGGCCATCATCACAATGATGAAATCCCAATTAGAAGTATGCGGTGCGCCGATGATGATGAACTTCGGGGCATCGGTTACGCGGCCGATGACGCGCCAGCCGCTGAGTGTCAGGCACAGGCGAGCGATGCCGCGAGTGAGAGCGTTGCCGCGGCGAGGTACGCGCTGGCCGATATGCTCCGGCAGCGCCTCAACGAATAAGTCGGGGTTATCCAAGTGGAACGAAATCCTTGTGGTTTTGTGCGCCTGTCCAGTCGCACCTCGAGTGATTTAGCGTTGTCGCCAGGGTTCGCTAGCGACCCACTGCAATGCGATTAGCAATGGTATCGTCGTCCAGAGCCATAGAAGCTAGCAACCGTTGCATCCGCGGATGATCGCCCAGCGCGGGCATGTCCTGAATAAACGACTTGAGGTGCCAGCGCAGCCAGAAGTCCCTTTCGCGATTGGCCTGCACCAACATATCCACAGCGTCATCAATGCGTCCCATGGATGCAAGACTGAGCCCTACTGTAGTGGCTGACCAGGTTTCGCTGTTCCTGCGCTTTTCCTGCATATAGTCCAGCAGGGTTTCGGCCTGCTGCAGATCGCCATTGATTACATGCGCCTGCAACAGGTACTGGGTCTGAAATCCATTCTGTTCGCCGACCCTGGCGATTGACTGCTCGGCGACTTCACGTAGCCGCTGGCCGTCGCGCTGGCGATAATACACATCAGACAGCACGGCTGAAACCAGGAAATTACTGCCGTCGTCTAATCCGGTGTCCTGTACGTAGGCCAGCGCCTCCGCGTAGTTGCCGTTACGACTTTCGTTCATGGCCAGTGCGAAGCGCATCAGCAGGTTATCCGGGTCTTCACCCAACTGCGCCAGCAATTGTTCAGTGAGCTCACTTTGGCGCAGTTGTGGTATCAGGTAGGTTGAGTGGTAGACATACAGCGTCAGATCCCTGTCCCGCTCCTGATCCAGTACGCGCGCATAGTCCTCGTAGGCTGAGTCCAGTCCTTTCTCGATAACGCCCTTGATCAGGGTTGCTGGAATGTTGCCGGGGTCATTGCGCAAGGCCAGCTCCGCAGACTCCGCCGTGGCCGCAACCGTGGTAGCGAAGTCGGAATAAATGCCCATATACCCAAGACAGAAAGCCAGGTACCCATGCGCGCTCCAGTAGTTTGGATCCAGTGACAGCGCCTGTTGGAAGGCCGCCATTGCCGCGCCAAAATTCTGCTGGCTGGGATCCTGAAATGCGTAGCGGCCGCGCAGGTTCAGGTTGTAGGCATCCACATTCTTGGTGTCAGAAATAATAATGGGGCTCTCGTCCAGGGCCAGCGGACCGCGCAGGGCAACCACGAGTGAACGGGCCAGGTTTTCTTCGATGTCGAAGATGTCCTGGAATTCGCTGTCATAAGAGTCAGACCAGATCTGGAAGCCGGTTTCTACGTCGGTCAGCTGCGCGGATACACGAAGCCGCGCATCCTGACGGCGAATACTGCCTTCCAGGATTTGTCGCACGCCCAGCGCAGTACCGATCTCAGTGGCATCCATATCGCGGTACTGAGCGGCAAAAGAGGAGGTACGACTCGCCACCTGCAGACCGCCGTTTCGCGTGAGTCCATTGAGTACGGCTTCAGCGATGCCATTGCCCAGATACTGGTTCTCACCGCCTTCGCTGAAGTCGATAAAGGGCAGCACGGCCAGGGACGCTTCATCCACTAGTTCACTTTGCGCAGCGGGCAGTGAATTGCTGGTGCGCCGGTCGCCGAAGTCGAGAAAGAACAGGCCAATAACAATCAGCAGGGCGGCGACGATTAGATAGTCGGGTAGTGTGGCGGGCAGGGGTTCGCCCTGATCTTCCAATTCATCCGCACGTTTGATGCCGTCCGGTGTAATTTCGAAGGCCCACGCGATGATGAGAGCGATAGGGAAAAATAAAACCAAGAGCAGGGTCATGGTTTTGCCAATCCACTCGGGGGCTTCGAACATCGGCAGAACATTGGCCAGTATTTCGATCAGCACCCAGCCCACAGCGACGTAGATGCCGGCGATCCGAAATACGTGCCTGCGGCGCATCTCGCGCCAGAAGCTCATCATTGTTCAATACCCCCAGTGGCGCAGTCTGCGCTTGAACAAAAGCCATCTCAAGACTAACTTTCTTACCCAACAAATGCTATGTAGGTTTGTACACAACAAAACCAGGCGTAGTCCAATTGCAGGAGCACAGACGCCTTATCGCCAAACTACAAGGAAGCTTTGCGATGCATGTGTTGGGTAAGTTGGGCCTTTGGCTCATGGTTGCGGGAATCATTGCATTGGTTGCGATGAATTCGTTGTTCAGTCGCAGACGGATGTCACACGACAACGGTATGGTGTGCAGGGCGCGGATTAAAGTGCTGGATGATGTGGCGATTCCACCCAGCGCATTTTTCGCGCCGGGAAAGGAGTACCCCTGTCGATTCAGGCATGCGTCGGTGTCCTTTGCCGACGATGCGCGACTGGTAGTGCGCAGCGCCTCGCTCAAATTCTCCGATACTGATCATCAAAGCCCGTTGGACATCATGATGAACACGGGCACGGCCGGGCCTTTCTCCAATGCCTGGCACTTTCTCAAGTTTATGATTGCCACCATTCGTGGACGCGAGAAGCACATCAAACCGTATCTGGACCAGTACCCGGACCTGGCTAAGGGCATTACCCAGTCCATCTGCTACCCCGACACCTTTGCGCTGTTGAATTATCACAGTAAGACGGCACTGGGGTATCGCGACAGCAATGGCAAGGACTGGTACATCAAGTTCAAACTTGCACCCTGGGATAGGGGCCCCGACCGCGGCAGGCCGACCGACGAGGAGCTTGAACAGTTCTGGCTGCAGGCGCCCAAGGAGGGTGAAACACGCTCTCGCAACTTCCTGAAAGATGAATACCGCAGGCGCATAAAGCAGGGCCCGGTGAAATACCACTTGCAAGCACAGTTTCATCCCGTGACCCCGGGTGAGGACCGCATTGTGTTGGATTGCGGCGTGGCGTGGGACGAAGAAAGTCACCCCTGGCAGGACCTGGCCGAGGTTGAGGTGTATGAGGTGGTGCCTACCGATGAGGGCAATATCACCTGGTACGACGTGAACAATCACCCTCCCAATATGTACATACCGGAGGCGCAGTCCATTCTCGACCCGGCATCGATTAACTACCTGCGAGCCAAGGATGGTCTGGCAAAGCGCGCGAGAATGCAGGGCTACCAATGGTTTGGGCAGCTGCCACCACTGGTGGACGATCGGCAGGGCGGCCGCTGTGCACTGCCGCGGATCTGCTTGCCGGCTGACGAACCTGACGCCACGTCTGAAATGCGTGCTGATGAGTTAATCAGCCAGCGCGACATTTATGTGTTCAAATCCGATGACGGTTTACCGCCCTACGCGAAGTACTTACCGAAGAACGAAGAATTCACCACGGCAAAAAGCCGCGGGATGATTAAAACCATGGGCTACGGTCTGCTTAATGGTTTTATCTCTGAGTTTGAGGAGATCTTTGAGCGACGCCGTTCACTGGCCACCTTCGACCGCCACTACCCCCTATGGAAAAAGCCACCGGTCAGTGACCGCTTTGGCAGTGACCTGGAGTTCGGTCGCCAGCGCATGAACGGCGTCAATCCGGTACTCATCAAACGTTGCACGCGTTTACCGGACAAGTTCCCGGTCACCAATGACATGGTGAAGCCGCAGCTCGACGAGGGCGATACGCTGTCCAAGGCTGCACGTCGTGGCAGTCTGTATTTGTTGGACCACGAGGCTGTCGGGGGTATACCGATCAAGAACGGGTATCTGGCGGTGCCTATCAGCCTTTTCTATTGCAATGGGCGGGGCCAGCTTGTGCCGCTTGCGATTCAGTTGGAGCAACAATCAGGCCCGGATGTGCCCATATTTACGCCCAATGACCCCTACTGGTTGTGGACCACGGTGAAGGCCTACGTGCAAGCGGCCGATGCGCTATATCATGAGGTGGCATCTCACCTGTTGCGCACACACATGGTTATGGAAACCTTTGTGGTGGCCACTCACAGACAACTGCATCATCGCCACCCGGTACATCAGTTACTGCTGCCGCATTTCCACGCCACGCTTGCCATTAACCACTCTGCCAGAAGTGTCATGCTGGCGCCTGGCGGGCCTATCGACAAAACCCTCTCACTGGGCGCTGCAGGCTGTATGGAGCTGCTGAAATGCGAATACCAGAAGTGGGATTTCAGTCAGTGTCATTTGCCCTCGGACCTCAAAAATCGGGGTGTAGATGATGTCAAAAAATTGCCGCAGTACTTCTACCGCGACGATGGCCTGTTGATCTGGCAGGCGCTAGATCGATTTGTGGGATCAGTGCTGGCCCACTGGTATCCGGATGACGCGGCACTGGCTAGTGACGCTGAACTGCAAGCCTGGATTGCCGAACTCGCCGATCCTGAAGTGGGTAAGGTTAAGGGCTTGCCTGAAGGCGGTAAGCTCACGCAGCGTGATTCACTGCAACAGGTGCTCACCGCAATTATCTTCACCTGTACAGCGGAGCATGCCAGCGTGAATAACGGGCAATACGATATGTTCGGCTATCCGCCCAATGTGCCCGGTTCTATGTATGCGCCGTACCCCACCAGCAAAGCCAATGCCATGAGCGAGGAAGACTTTGTTGCCTGTCTGCCCAACCACGGCAAGTGTGATGCGCAAATGCAGATGGTGTATTTGTTGAGCCAGCCTACGCGCTGGCAGATCGGCAACTTTGAACAACCATACTTCCACGGCGTGCAGCAAATCTGGCACATGGTGAAGGACTTTCGCGCAGAGCTGGCGAGCATTTCTGCCACCATTCAGGAACGCAATCGCGGGGTGGAAGTCCCCTATCGATACCTCGATCCTGTGCAAATAGGGGAGAGCATCGCAATCTAGACTGCGATGCTTGGGGTTAGCTTG
This sequence comes from Parahalioglobus pacificus, assembly GCF_014652275.1. Lineage (GTDB taxonomy): Bacteria > Pseudomonadota > Gammaproteobacteria > Pseudomonadales > Halieaceae > Parahalioglobus > Parahalioglobus pacificus. The sequence goes on from NZ_BMYM01000001.1 coordinate 521,036, forward strand.
CTACGCGGAGGAAGTGCACGCTGAAGAGTTGTTCGGCATCTATCCAGGTATGCTGGTGTTGCAGGCCTGCCTGTCGCGCAAGTGCAATGAAGTCTTCCTCCGCGTACTTGTAGGAGTTTTCTGTGTGCAGCGTGTCACCTGACTCAAAAGTGATGGTTTGACCCTCGCTGGATTGTGACTGGGCGGTTAACGCTTCCAGGTGCATCTCTATGCGGCGTAGGTCCTCGTTGTAGAAAGCCCGGTGCGCGAACTGCTGTGGGTCGAAGCTGACGGACAATTCGTGATTCACCCGTTGGATAAGGTTGCGATTGAACGCCTCGGTGACGCCGTCGGTGTCGTTATAGGCGGCGTTAAGTCTTGGCGTCGATTTGTGCAGGTCTACGCCGATGATGGCAGCACCCTCCGGCTCCAAAACATCGCGCACCTGTTTCAGGAATCCGCAGGCCGCTTCCGGTTCCAGGTTGCCGATGGTTGAACCCGGGTAGAAAATCACGCGCCGCCCCGGCGGCAATGCCTTTGTGAAATCCCAGCTGCGATTGAAGTCCGCGCAGACCGCGTGCACTGATAGCCATGGCATATCCTGCGCCAGGGAGCGGGCTGATTGCTGCAGAAAATCGGCTGATATATCAACGGGCACAAATACCTTGGGTCTTATTGCCGGTAGTAACAGCCGCGCTTTCTCGCAGCTTCCGCTTCCCGGTTCTATAAGGACACAGTCAGGGCCGCAGAGGTCAGCGATGCCTGCGGCGTGATTTATCAGCAGCTGCTTCTCGGTCCGTGTTGGGTAGTATTCCTGCGTTCGGGTGATCGCATCAAACAGCTGTGAGCCAGCCTCGTCATAGAACCACTTGGGGCTGATGGTTTTTGGCGAAGCCACCAAGCCCGCGAGTAGTTCGGCGCGACCATCACCGGCACTGGGGTGATAGTCGGTGAACCGGTAATTGCCGGCACTGCGCGGGTCACTGGTCATGCGCATCTCCATTGAGCGCGCCCGAGTGCGCCAGGCGAATGCCGCTAAATTGCCAGCGATCGGGTGGGTAAAAGAAATTGCGGTAGGAACTGCGCAGGTGATCACCTACCGACACGCAGGAGCCTCCGCGCAAAACCCACTGATTACTCATAAATTTGCCGTTGTACTCACCGATGGCTCCGGAGGCCGGATTGAATCCGGGGTAGGGGCTGTACGCACTGCTGGTCCATTGCCAGCAGGCACCGTAAAGCTGATCGAGGGCCTGGCCGTTCTGAGCGGGGGCAGGGTGCAGGTATCCCTGTTCTATACCCGTGGGCACTGCGTTTGCCTGGTTCGCCGCGTATTCCCATTCTGCTTCTGTGGGCAGACGGTAGCCCGCCCAGCGGGCGTAGGCGTCCGCTTCATAGCCGCTCACGTGTGTCACCGGCGCCTCAGGGTGGCGTGGCTGCAGGCCATAGAGCGTAAACTCCATAGCCACTCCATTAACCTCGCGCCAATACAGCGGTGCCTCCCACGCCTGTGTTTGCACGGTGGTCCATCCATCGGCAAGCCAGAACTCCGGGCTTTGATAGCCGCCTTCGGCGACGAACTGACCGTATTCGCGATTGGTGACAAGGCGTTGTGCCAGGGCAAAAGGCTCTATCCATTGTTTGTGCGCGGGCAATTCGTTATCGAAGCAAAAAGCATCACCCCGGTAACCGATCGTTTCCAGGCCGCCATCATAATGATCAAAGGCGAGTTCATCGGCGTGGGCTGCCGCAGCAGTTTGAGGTGGCTCAGCAAAAGCGGGATAGAGTGGGTTAAAGGCAAAGGAGTATTTGATATCCGTGTACAGCAACTCCTGGTGCTGACATTCGTGCTCAATTCCCAAGCGGGTGCGCTCAGCGATCTGCTCGACGTTAGCGCTATCCATGGTGTGCAGTAGCTGAAGCATGGCGTCATCAACTTGTGCACGGTAAGTCAGTATGTCGGCCACGGAGGGGCGAGACAGTAGGCCACGCCTGGGGCGGGGGAACTGCTCTCCCACTCCATTGTAGTAGGAGTTGAACAATACCTCGTAGCGTTCATCGACACTGGTGTAATCGGTGGCGAAAGGCTTAAGCAGGAAGGTTTCAAAAAACCAGCTGGTGTGCGCAAGGTGCCACTTGGGTGGGCTGACAAAAGGCTCTGCCTGTAAGCCGTAGTCTTCTGCTGACAAGCCTACGCACATGGCCCTAGAGCGCGCACGGGTAGACTCAAATGCTCTAATGAGTGCTTCCACGTTCACAGCGGCTCTCTCGCTTTTTCTACCAGACCACCAATCCAAACCTGTTTATCGTCCAGGCGGCTGAGCAGTAGTCCTCCGCGGGGCGAGCATTGGTAGGCGCACAGGGTTTCTGCGCCGCGATGCTTGCGCCAGTACGCGGCCAGTAACCTTAGGGCCGAGCCCGTGGCGCTGTCCTCGGGGTTACCGTACTGCGGCGCAAAGTAGCGCAGCGCAATGTTGGTCTGAGTGCTCGTGGTATCCAGCAGGCAGGTGGCAATTATTGCACGCTGTGTGTGCTTGGTAAGATCGCCGTCTGGAGCGGTCAGTGACATCAGCGTATCCAGATCCGTGTATTCAAGTACCAGGTAGCCCTGATCGGGGCCACTGGCCTCTACCCGTACCGGTGCTTTGCCCAGCCGGTCAATCATCCAGCGATGTGTATTGCCTTCTTGGAGAGACGCGAGAGGCATTGCCACCCAGAACGTGTCGCCCTCACTGTCCACCTCGAAACGGCTGTTGCCCATATGCAGTGTATTGACGCTTGCATTAGAGTCTCGCCAAAAGGCGGCAGCACTCAATAAACCGTGTCCGCATAGCGAAATAGCGTTGCCGCGTTGCTGGCAGTCGACCTGCGCACGGTTGTCTCCCAGGTGCTGTGTGTGGCACTCGGCGAGATTACTGCTTGAAGTTGCTACTTGTTCGGTCGGCGCGGAAAACACTGCACAGGGGTTGCCTCGCAGTGCTCGCCCCTGCCAGGGCGTTTTTGCCACAAAGACGTTGTAGAGCGAAGCTGATGCTGTGGGGTAAGAGATCAGATCGTCCCTGATGTGATGTTGTTAGTTGTCAGACTAGCACTTTTTTGTGATAAGGCGCGCACTCAGGCCGGGATATCTCTATCCATTCAGCGTGGCTTCAGGTGTTGGGGGATTAGCCCGCGCTCGAGCAGCTCAAACAGCAGCTCCACGGCAATTGCCAGTAATGCCGCGGGGATGGCGCCTTCCAAGATCAGGCGCGAGTCGTTCAGGTTAAGCCCTGTGATAATCGGTTCGCCAAGGCCGCCGGCACCCACGAAGGCGGCTAGGGTGGCAGTGCCTATGCTGATAATGGCCGCGGTTTTCACTCCCGCCAGTATCGCCGGTAACGCCAGGTGCAACTCCACCTTGAGGAGTTGCTGGCGCCGACTCATACCCATACCGCGGGCCAGTTCCTTCAGTGTAGGATCGAGGGCAAACAACCCTGTGAGCGTGTTGCGCACGATGGGCAGCAGCGAGTAGAGGAACAGCACGGTGATGGCCGGCGCTAAGCCAAGCCCCATCACAGGTATCAGCAAGGCCAGTAAGGCGAGAGCAGGTATGGTCTGTAATAAGCCGGTGACGTATAGCAGTCCTCGCGCCAGCTGTTCACGATTTGCAACAGTAACAGCGAGCGGTATGGCTACCAGGCAGGCCAGCGCCAGGGCTGTCAGGGTCAGCTGAAGATGCACAGCCGTATTTCGTGCCACCCTGACCATCAACGTATCTCGCGCAGTGGCGTTAGAGGCTATATTGATTGTCTTCAAAAATTCACTGGCGGCCGTAGCAGGGGATACCTTGTCAACAGCGACGCGCCGGTTGAGCGCACGCATGGTGGGTTCATCCAGAGCGCCTTCCAGCGTCTGCAGTACCTGCGCAGCGTTGTCTGGTAGCTCCCGATTGGCCAGCAGCAGCGCGTCGTACCGTGGGAAAAATTCGCGATCATCCGTAAGCAGGCGCAAGTTGAAATTGTCCAGTTCGCCGTCGGTGGTGTAAGCGTCGGTGATGTCTATGCTGCCGCCGCTTAGCGCGCCATAGGCGAGCGCGTGTTCAAGCCCCACTGTTGCCTGTGTCAGTCCGTAGTGGCGTTTGAGCGCTGGCCAGCCGTCACCGCGATTCAGGAACTCATGGGAAAACCCTGCTGACAGGTCCGGATGTTGCGCCAGGTCGGATATCTGCGTCATTCCAAGCGCCTCAGCGGTCTCCTCCGTAACGGCCAGCGCATAACTGTTATTGAAACCCAAGGCCGCGACACTGACGAGGGACTCTGCTGCAAGCGCCGCCGGCAGTTGCTGGACGCTGAGGTTTCGACCGGAATAAATAGCTTGTAGCAGCGTGCCCGAATATTCCGGGTAAAGATGAATCTCGTTGTTCTTAAGCGCCTCCCAGGTGATCAGGGTGCCACCCAGGCCCAGCCGTCGTTCCATCGTGAAGCCATTTGCCTCAAGCAACTGTGCGCTGATCTCCGCCAGAATGAAGTTCTCAGTGAATGGCTTGGAGCCCACAACGATGGTTTGAGCGCTGGCATCAGCGGGGTAATGCCAGAGCATTGATGCCAGCATAAGTACCAGAGCCAGCCAGGAACGGCCACGCCGGTAAATGCCCGGACTATTCACTGCCAGCATCCAATAACTGAGCCAGAACCGCCTCTGGCGCCTGCCCGGGAAACTGCGCCTCGATCTGTGTTCGAGAGCGCTGCTTCACGATACGTCCGGCGTCCATCACTACCAGGTGTTGCGCCAGCGAGAGGGCTTCGCGGCTGTCATGGGTAACCAATACCGCAGTTGTTGGCTCGGCATCAAGCATGACAGAAAGCTGGTGTTGGACATCGGTCCGTGTGATGGGATCGATAGCGGCAAAGGGCTCATCTAAGAGCAGAATATCCGGCTTCAACATCATTGCCCGGCACAGGCCTATCCGCTGCTGTTGCCCGCCGCTGAGCTGATGGGGGTAGCGCTCCAGTAACTCCGGATCGACATGGGCCAGGGTGGTCAGCGTACTCACGCGATCCTGTATGTCTTCTGCGGGCCACTGCTCTAGCTCGGCCATCAGTATGATGTTGGCCCTTGCGGTCAGGTGGGGGAAGAGTCCGCTGCCTTGCACTGCATAGCCAATCCGTCGGCGAACTTTCGTCAAATCAGCCTGCGCCAGATCCTCGCCCAGGGCGTATACACAACCGCTGTCCGGCTGCAGTAGTCCGTTGCACAGCTTGAGCAAACTGGATTTGCCGCAGCCACTGCGCCCGACAATGGCGGTTAAGGCCGCGTTTGGGAAGTCGACACTGACATCGTCCAGTGCAGTGACATCCCCGTAGCGCTTGTTCACTGAAGACAGGGACAGCTGAGGCATGGCGCCATGTAAACACGAAGCCACAGTAATTGGCAGGGTTGGGGCCTTCTTCTATATTGGCGATTGAACGCGGAGGATTGCGAATGAAGATCACGGTTAATGGAAAGCAGCGCACGGTGGATGTCGAACCCGACACGCCACTGTTGTGGGTACTGCGCGACGAATTGGCGATGCGCGGCACCAAGTTTGGCTGTGGTGCGGGTCTGTGCGGCGCCTGCACAGTACACATGGATGGCAAAGCCATGCGCGCCTGCGTATTGCCCGTTTCGGCGGTAGGTGATGCCGAGATACGCACCATTGAAGGACTCTCTGAAGACGGTAGCCATCCGCTGCAGCAGGCATGGGCCGATCATAATGTGCCCCAGTGCGGTTACTGTCAGTCTGGGCAAATCATGAGTGCTGCCGCCTTGTTGGCCGTCAACGCGATGCCCAGTGATGAGGAGATCGATACGGCCATGGCGGGCAATATTTGCCGCTGTGGTACATACCCACGGATTCGTGCGGCCATTCGTCAGGCTGCGGAGGCAGAGCAATCATGACTGTCCTCGAGAAAATCAGCCGACGCGACTTCCTTAAGGCAACAGGCGTCTCCAGTAGCGGGCTATTGATAGGCGCTGCGCTGCCCACCACGCTACGAGCAGACGTGTTGCAGCGCCCTTCGGGCGATGCGCTCAACCTTTTCGTTAGTCTGCGTGAAGATGGCACCGTTGAGATTATTGCCCACCGCTCTGAGATGGGCACGGGTATACGCACCAGTCTCCCGCAGGTGGTTGCGGATGAAATGGAGGCCGATTGGGATCGCGTGACCGTCATCCAGGGATTGGCAAGCGCCGACTACGGCAGTCAGAACACTGATGGTTCGCGCTCTGTACGCAACTTTTATACGGTGATGCGACAAATGGGCGCGGCGGCACGCAGTATGCTGGAATCATCGGCTGCGCAGCGATGGGATGTGCCTGTTTCTGAATGTCGCGCTAGTAACCACCGGGTAGTGCATAGTGATGGACGCAGCATTGGCTTTGGCGAGCTGGCAACGTCTGCCGCAGAACAGCCGCTACCTGCGCTGGATAGCCTGCCCCTGAAGTCTGCCGCTGATTTTCGCTACATCGGTAAAGACGTGCCCTCTGTCGATCTCGCTGATATGACGACTGGCGCGACCACCTACGGCGTCGATGTTGCGCTGCCCGGGATGTTGTATGCCTCCATTGAGCGGCGCCCGGTGATGGGTACATCGATCGAGAGCTTTAGCGCCGATGCTGCAAAAAAGGTGCGCGGTGTAGTGGCTGTAGAAGTGATTAAAGGTACCGATCCCAATGGCTTTAAACCCATCGAGGGCGTTGCTGTGATCGCCGATAAAACCTGGTCGGCGATAAAAGGGCGTCAGGCACTCGCTGCCACCTGGACGGACAGTGCCCATAACAGTCACAGCGCAGATGTCTATTTGGACGAACTGATGGACGCGGTGTCCAGCAAACCCGGCGTGGTCGCCAGAGAGCGCGGTGATGTCGATGCTGCATTGGCGGCGGGCAAGCGCGTTAGCGCCAGCTATCGCACGCCTTACCTGGCACATGCGTCCATGGAGCCCCCCATGGCAACCGCCTACGTGACGGAGCAGGGGTGCGAGGTTTGGGCCTGTACTCAAACGCCCCAAGCCACGCAGCAAACCGTGGCGGAGGTGCTGGGTCTTGCGCCTGAGAAAGTTACCGTGAACGTGACCTTGCTCGGCGGTGGCTTTGGGCGCAAGTCCAAACCTGATTTCAGTGCCGAGGCCGCGCTGCTGTCACGCGCCGTTGGTAAACCGGTGCAGGTCGTGTGGACGCGCGAGGACGACATTCGCCATGATTATTTCCACTCCTGCTGTGCCCAGCATTATGAGGCGAGCATTGACGAATCAGGTGCGGTGACAGGCTGGCTGGCGCGGCAGGCCACACCGCCCATAGACACCACCTGGGACGCCTCCGCAGATTTGATGAGTGACGGTTCCCTGAGCCAGACCTTCGGTAGCATTCCATTCGCAATTCCCAACCTGCGCCTGGAGGGGCACCGCGCGCCGGCCCATGCCCGCATTGGATGGTTGCGCTCGGTGTACAACATTCCCTTCGGCTTTGGTGTGGGCAGCTTTGTCGATGAATTGGCTCACGCCGCGGACAAGGATCCCGCGGCATTCTGGATCGAGCTTATTGGTGAGGACCGCCTGCTGGACTTCGCCCCCGAGGGCTTCGAGTTCAGCAACTACGGTAAGCCACTCAGCGAATATCCCTACGATACGGCACGGTTCAAGGGCGTGATCCGTGAACTGACTGAAACTATCCCCTGGGGTGAATCGTTGCCCGCGGGGCAGGGGTGGGGTATCGCCGCGGCGCGCAGCTTCCTGAGTTATGTTGCCGTGGCCTGCAAAGTGTCGGTTGAGGGGGACCAGCTGAAGGTTTTGGAGATGCACAGCGTGATCGACGCCGGTCTGGTTGTGAATCCTGATCGCGTGCATGCCCAGATGGAAGGCGCCATGATTTTCGGCCTCAGTCTCGCACTGATGGGCGAGATTACCTTTGAGGGCGGCGAGCCGCAGCAATCGAATTTCCATGACTATCCCGTGGCACGCATCAACCAGGTTCCGCGCGTCATACGCAATACCATTACGGCGTCGGATGCGCCGCCGGCGGGGGTCGGCGAACCCGGTGTGCCGCCAGTAGCGCCGGCTATCGCGAACGCGGTGTTTGCAGCAACGGGCAAGCGTCACCGCACCTTACCGCTGAACAAGGCGTATCGGGTCTAGTACAATTGCCCCCTGAACTTTCAGGGGGAATGGAATGAATCCGCTTTCTTGGGGCCTGGTGCCCCAAATTCTGCTGGGCGTTGTGCTCGGCGCGTTGATGGGTGTTATTGCACCGGCTGCAGCAACCGACATCGGTCTGCTGGGCCAACTGTTCGTGAGTATGCTGAAGGCTGTCGCGCCATTACTGGTGTTGCTGCTGGTGATGTCCGCAATCGCCAATCGCCACGAATCCGGTAACGATGGGCGTAAGGCATTGGGTGTACTGGCCCTGTACCTGGTTGGTACTGTCAGCGCCGCGGTAGTGGCTGTTGGATTGAGTCTGCTCTTCCCTCAAACACTGGCGCTAACCAATGTGGCAGAGGGCAGCCCGCCCATCGCTGTGTCTGCTGTGTTGGCGGATGTGTTGTTCAAATTGGTGGATAACCCGATCAATGCGCTGCTCACCGGTAACTTCCTGGGATGCCTGACCTGGGCGATTTTGTTGGGGATCAGCTTTCGTCGCGCCTCCGATACATTCCGCAACCACCTGCAGACCCTGGCCGACGGCGTCAGCGATATCGTGCGCTATGTGATCCGTCTCGCACCACTGGGCATCTTTGGTCTGGTTGCCTTCACCGTGGCTACCACAGGCCTTGAGGCGTTGCTCAGCTATGCCAGCCTGGCGGCCTTGTTGGTGAGCGCAATGTTGATTGTGGCGCTGTTGATCAATCCCCTGGTTGCTTTTGCGGTGACACGCCGCAATCCTTACCCGGTTATCCTGCGTTGCTTGCAGGAGTCCGGCGTCACTGCATTCTTTACCCGTAGCTCGGCCGCCAACATCCCCGTGAACCTCAATTTGGCTAAGCAGTTAGGTATCAGCGAGGAGCTCTACAGTGTGACTATCCCGGTAGGTGCAACGGTGAACATGGCGGGGGCAGCGATCACGATAACAGTGCTGACGCTGGCCGCTGCCAATACCCTGGGTATCGAAGTGTCGCTAGTAACTGCGCTGGTGCTGTGCGTAATTGCCGCACTGTCTGCCTGCGGCGCCAGCGGTGTGCCGTCCGGCAGCTTGCTGCTGGTGCCCCTGGCCTGCTCATTGTTTGGCATTCCGCTCGATGTTGCTATGCAAGTCGTTGCAGTGGGCTTCATTATCTCAGTGATTCAGGACTCGGCCGAAACCGCGCTTAACTCGTCCACTGACGTGGTCTACACCTACGCAGTGGACAGCGCGGGCACTAAGGATTGAGCGGTGGCGGTTTCTGAACAGCAGCGAGCACAGGTTGCGCGACTAATCGGACGCGAGCCCCGTGGACTGGAGGCAATACCGGTGTCGGATGATGCCGGTGTTCCGCGCGTTATCCGCGTCGCCTCACTGGTGGATGGTAAGCCGTTTCCCACGCTGTTCTGGCTGGTGGATGCCGACCTTAACTACCGCATCGACGTGGTGGAGGCGGGCGGGCTGATCAAGCGGCTGCAGCAGCGTATCGACGAAGATCCTGAATTGCAGGCAGGCATGACCGCCGATCATCAATCGCACATACGACTGCGCGACAGCTTCATCACCGAAGAGCAGCGTCAAGCTCTAGCGGACGGGGGGTTTGCCAAGGCGTTGTCTGGCCGTGGTATTGGCGGTATCGCTGACTTTACGCGCATTCGCTGCCTGCATACCTGGTACGCGGCGCACCTGGTGGAGCCCAATACCGTGGGTCAAATGCTGGACGCTTACTGGCAGGCAGGGCAGCAACAATGATTGCTCGATGGTTGATTATCGTTGCCTTGATAGTTCTGGTCGGCTGTGGCGACGCCACAGAGAGTCAGTCCGGGGGCAAAAAACAGTTATTGCCCAGTGACCCCCTGTTGTCCTCCCTGTATCAGCGCAGTTGCCGAAACTGCCATGCCATCGTTGCCTCGGGCGCGCCTCAAACGGGCGATGCGCTGGCCTGGGAGCCGCGCCTCGCCAAGGGGATATCGGCGTTGGTGGATAACGTCATCGCTGGCTACGGCACCATGCCGCGCGGGGGATTGTGTCCGCAGTGCACCCGGGAGCAGCAGGCCGCATTAATCGAATTTATGGCAACACCCGCCCAGCCCGCTAACGCAGGGGCTTCCGAGTGAAAGCGATTGCACAGGATGTGCTCCAGCATCTGAGCCGATGGCTGAATGAGGAAAATGACCAGCCGGTCTGGTTGTGCACCATCGTGGCTACAGTGGGTTCCTCACCCCGGCCCGTGGGCGCCATGTTGGCCTGCAATCACCGGGGGGAACAGGTCGGTTCCCTTTCGGGTGGCTGTGTGGAGGATGACCTGCTGGCGCGGCTCGAAGCAGGGACCCTATCCGCAGAGCGCCCTACGATGATTGAGTACGGTGTGACTGCCGAAGAGAACGAACGTCTGGGTTTACCCTGCGGCGGCCGTCTTCATGTGCTGGTTGAAACCCTGTGTCACAGTGATCTCGATTGGGTCGAAGCCGTGTTACAGGCGTTGGAGGCTCGTCGTTGCGTTCAACGACAGTGCTCTCTTGCAAACGGCCATAGCGAAGTGAGCAATGTGCAACGCTTTCATCCGCTGAGCATGGATGAGAACGCGTTGACTCAGTGCTTCGGGCCCAGCCAGCGAATGTTGCTGGTGGGAGCGGGGCAACTCTCACAGTCGCTGGCTGAACTGGCGACGGCTATGGATTATGAGGTCATTGTGACCGACCCACGTCAGCGTATGCTGGACGCCTGGGAAGGTCCCGATGTGCAGCGTCAGGCGGGAATGCCAGATGATGCGGTCAGAGCGCTGGCAGATGACGATCACAGCGTCATTATCACCCTGACGCATGACCCTCGCATTGACGATATGGCGTTGATGGAGGCGCTTGAGACGCGTGCCTGGTATGTGGGTGCCTTGGGATCGGCGCGCACAACGGAAAAACGGCTACAGCGACTGCGCCAGCTCGACGTGCCTGAGTCAGCAATCGATCGCTTGCATGCGCCGGTGGGTCTGTCTATCGGCAGTAAAACCCCGGTAGAGATCGCGGTGTCCATCATGGCGCAGGTCACACAGCTGCGTGTGGCCCGCGAGCGCAGTGAATGACGGCTGGCATCCTCTTGTTGGCGGCTGGCAACAGTCGTCGTTTTGGGGATGCCGATAAGCGCGAAGCGCTATTGGCCGGAGAAACCCGCTTACTGGACGCAACGCTGAGCCGGTGCGATGCCAGCGGGCTGCCGCTTCAGGTGTGCCTCGGCGTCAATGATCAGGTATGGCTGCAAGAGCTTTCCCAACGCGGTGTGAAGGCAATGACATGCTCGAGAAGTCCTGAGGGTATGGGCGCTACCCTGTCACAGGGCGTGGCGCAGGTAAGCGACTGGCAGACCGCGCTGGTGATGCTGGCGGATATGCCGCGCATTACTCCCGAGACGTTGAGGGCGGTGGCCGAGCAGGCTGCTGTTGATCGCATTGTGGTGCCCGTTTTTAAGGGACAGCGTGGACACCCTGTGGCGTTTGGAGCCCGATTCTTCGGCCAACTGCGAACCCTGACGGGCGATGTGGGCGGGCGGCAATTACTTCGGGCCCACGCACGGGCGGTTATGGAATTGGCGGTCGAGGATGAGGGTGTGTGTCTGGATGTTGATACGCCGGCGCAGCTGGCCGCGCTGAACGCCAGGAACTAAGCCCGGCAAAAATAGGCCCGCTGCATTCGCGGTGGGGCAATAATCCTCACAGCACCGTGGGCAGGTCCTGCGTCCAAACCAGGTTCAGGTCACGACTGGCGTAGCACCAACGCTCAGCGGAGCGCACAATGGTGTCTTCGTAGCGAATGCCCATATCCAGTTTTCGCTGGGTGCCATCGCGTTCGTAGATATGGCTGGCAACGCACCAGGTTTCCCCCTGGTACCTATCATCGATCCAGTCTCCAAACTGATTACCGACCAGGTGAAATGTCGCTGAATAGTCATTGAGGATGGCGAGGCTCGCGATAAATTCATCACGGGAAGCGGATCCATAGCCGGGACCCTGCAGAGTGAATTCGGGCACCAGTATTTCTTCCAGCCGTTCAAACGCTCTGTCGTCGACGAAGCGGGCGTATTGCATGGCGAGTTGCTGTGGCGCTGTGTCCCGGGTCGTATTCATTTGTCGTTTCCCATGTGAGAAGGGGGCGTGCTTAATGCCATCGCCCCTGATTGTGACTGATACCTGCATTGGTGGTTGGCCACAGGTGCAGCACCGGTTTGCAAAAATTGGTGCCGCTAGAGCTTCCGACCCAGGCGCTTCTCAACCAGCTTCTTTTCCCAGTCGGTCCATCCAATCCGGATGACCTCAAATGCAATCAGCCCCTGCACTACAAGACCCGCGCCGACGCCCAGAAATACCCATAAAACAATGTCGGTATCGCCAAAGAACCAGCCATCAAGTGCGGCGATGGAAAAGACCAACGCAAGAATAACGAAGGCTGTCAGACCCTCATAGAATTCCTTGACCCGTTTGGCGTAACGGATGGCTTCTCGTTCATCGTCCTTCAAGGTGGGGGTGGGTGCCGCCGGGTGATCTGCAGCCTGCGGAGTGGGGGTTTTGGGTTCTAACTCAATGTGCGTCATATCGCTGTCCTCGGGTAAGAAAGTGGAAACATCTACCTCGAATACAGACGCCAGCGCTTTGGCCGACTCTAGACTGGCACTACCGCCGCGCTCAAGGCGCTGGATGGTTCTCACGCTGAGACCAGAGAGTGTTGCCAACTGATCTTGCGACCAGCCCTGTTGCAGTCTGAGTTTTCGGACGATCACCGGCTTGCTCCTGTTCGAGGTCGGGCCAGCATGGCGAGTGCTGCGGATAGCTGCCACGACAGCGGCCTGACGTCCACCTGACATTGACCTGACACGTCAGGCAAACAGCATAACAATCAACGGGTTAGAGTGGCCAGAGGAAAACGACTTGAGGGGTTGATCCATCGAGACCAACGGCTGGGAGAGCTAAGGGTTTACAGTGAGGGGGGTGGTTGGCGCCGGTAAGTTCAGGCGCCAACCTGTCAGCATCACCGCGTTAGAACTGCGGCAACAGCACGCTGTCGATGATCCAGACCAAACCATTGTCAGTGCGAACGCCGGTGCAAGAGACTTCAGACTGGTTCACGCGAACGCGACCGTTGTTGAAATCAAAATACACGTTGGCACCCTGGAGCGTGGGGCGCTCTACCGCGGTGAAGTGGAAACGAGGATCACGCAGTCCAGGTGACACGTGGTAGGTCAGTACGCTGGTCAGCAAATCGACATCACCGCCGATCGCATTGAGCACTGGCTCTGGAATGGCAGCGAATGCATCGTTAGTGGGCGCGTAGACGGTGATGTCCTCAGCAGTAGCCAGTGTCTCAGCCAAGCCAGCCGCCGTTACCAAGTCAACCAGTGTGCTCAGGGCCGGGGTAGCAACCGCTGCATCAACGATAGTGCCGTCGAATGTCACGGGTGCAGCCTGCAGGCAGGCAGCGAAGCCGTTAGCTTGCGCCTGTGTGCCAACAGTGGCGCTCGCGGCCATAACCAGTGCGGCAGAAAGTGATTTGAGTTTCATGTGTTTTGCTCCATGCAAGTAGGGGTAAGCAACCGGTCCCAGGGGGGCGGGCGTGGGTTGTATGAAAACTACGAAACGTTCTTTCGTGTGGATTCAGCACGCTCTGATTTGGCGCGTGCACAATAACTGCATTGAAAACAGTGGCTTATGTGGCTGCTCTAAGTGCAGGTCGAAAAATGACCAATGCCTGTCCATATTTAGGCGGAGGAAAACCAGGACTCTTTTCGGCGATACTGTGAAATATAACCCAGCAGAGGTAGTCCGCAGTGCCGGTCACTGCCGTAACCTTTGCAGGAGTAACTGGAGGGGTGCCCCCGGGCAGGCTTTGCTTAAGGAACGATGGCGATGGCAGTAGAACAGAAACAGGATCTGGAGAGTCAGGAAGGCAGTACGATGAGTGTGTTTGAGCGCACCTTCCACAGTGTGCTTGATGCGGGCCGGGAGATCCTGGCGCGCCGTCGTGCGGTCGCCGCTCCCGAGACATCCATTGACGCCCTTGTAGACAGCTGTGCAGCATTACTTGAGCACCGCGGTGAGGCCTCTGGTCTCGCGCTGGCCAGTGAGATTACCGCGGCGTATCAGAATCTCCCCGAATCCGACCGGCTGACTTTTTTCCAACAGCTTCTCACGCGCTTCGGCGTCAAGCGCGACGACGTACTCGATGTCGTAGAGCAATACCGCGGTGATGATGACTTCGAGCACCTGGCCGCCATTGCCCGTGCGGTAGAGGCGCCCCGGGTGAAGCTGTTCCGTCGCATCAACATGGCCCCAGAGGGCACGGCCACACTGGTGGCGATGCGTGGTCATCTGCTAAAACTGCTGCGTTCTAATCCCGAGCTGCGCGCCGTCGATGCAGACCTCAAGCACCTGTTCGTCTCCTGGTTTAACAAGGGCTTTTTGGAGTTGCGGCAGATCAGCTGGGACTCGCCTGCCGCAGTACTCGAGAAGATCATCGATTACGAAGCCGTCCATGAAATCAATGGCTGGTCTGATCTGCGGAGCCGGCTCAGCAGCGACCGCCGCTGCTTTGCCTTCTTCCACCCTGCGTTGGTGGATGATCCACTGGTGTTTGTAGAGATAGCGCTGACCGAAGACGTGCCCGGCGCGATACAACCCCTGCTGCGCCAGGATCGCGATACCAATAGTCAGGATCGCCCGTCGACGGTGGTGTTCTATTCCATCAGCAATTGCCACCCGGGTCTGGCCGGCGTCTCCTTCGGTAACTTCCTGATCAAGAACGTGGTCGAGGAGTTGCAGCGGGAAATGCCCTGGCTGAAGACTTTCGTCACTCTGTCGCCCGTACCCGGCTATCGCAAGTGGTTGTTAAAGGCTGACCTCAGTGAGTGGATCGATGCTTCGCTTGAGGGTGCCGTGAAAGAGCCCGCGGGCGCGGTGATGCGCTCTGAGGTGTACGACGCGCACCTGAAGTTGTGTGCGCACTACCTGTTGAACGAAAAATCCGGAGACGCACCGCGTGATCCGGTAGCGCGTTTCCATTTGGGCAATGGGGCTCGCCTGCACCGCATTCATGGCGGGGCCGATCTCTCGCCCAAAGGCCGAGAGCAGTCAGCCGGCATCATGGTGAATTATCTGTACGACCTCTCGAAGATCGAAGTAAATCACGAGGCATTCTTCGATCAGGGCAAGATCGTTGCCTCGCGCGGCGTGCAGAAAATGGTCGGTTAGACGTCGGGCTGCGTCTAGCGCTCACTGCCCAGAATCAGGGCGTTGGATATTCCCGGCGCCTCATACATGGTCCAGTGCCCGACGCCGTCAAGCACATGGAAATCACAGCCGCCGGGTGCGTCACTGAACAGCACTCGACGTTTTTCCAGGGCGTCGCGCCCGCCTGCAGTTGCATCCTCGCTTCCCCATATGGCGCATATGGGTACTGCCACTTGCTCCAAAGTCACAAGCAGGTCATCGGTACCGGCCAATCCGCGACTGCGAAACCGGTGTTTCGCTAGATTTTCTGAGTGAATACGAATGGCATTGATGTCGATCTTGTGAGGGTCGGCGATCATTAGGCGGGCCAGATTTTCCCGGTGAGTCACTGCTGCCTCGTCAAAGGGCGTGCCGGGCGCTGGCAGCGGCAGCAAATCTACCTGATGATGCAGGGCCCCGCAGCCGGCCGCGCCTATCACCGTTAGACGCTGGCATTGATGCCGGCAAGCAGCGGCCAGGCGCGCGCCTATCATGGCGCCAAACGAAAAAGCAGCAATCTCAAACGTACCCTCGGACAGACCAACACCGGCGAGCGAATGACGTAACAGGGTGGTGAAGTGTTCCAGTGTCTGGGGCTGTGGCATATCGCCGGATTCACCCAGACCGGGGAGATCTACCGTCCACACCTCCCGGCTCACACTCAGCGAAAGCAGGTTTTCCGCCCAGTGGGTCCAGCTGCCGAAGCCGCCGTGGATGAGAATCAGGGGTGGTGCCTCGGGGTTGGCTGGCGTCGGGACGGCGGCATCAGCACCTGACCACTGCCGCCAGGCAATACTGGTGGTCTCTACCGCCACCACATGCAGGCGGGAGCGTTCGGCCAGCTCCCTCAGATAAAGCTGTGATGGGCTCATGCGGGTTTACGCAGTCGTTCGAGCGCACTGGAGAAATCGCGGCTGCCATTGCCCGCCGCCTGGTGTCCTTCGTACAGCGATTGAGCCAATTGCCCCAGAGCATTATCTACCCCGGCATCCTTTGCAATGTCCATGGCAAGTCCCAGGTCCTTGACCATCAGGTCAACCATGAACCCGGGTTGGTAATCATTGCTGGCGGGCGCGTTCTCCATCACCCCGGGGTACGGGTTGTATACCTCCAGCGACCAATTGCGGCCAGAGCTTGCCAGCATGATCTCCGATAGTACGGCAGGATCCAGGCCGTTGCGCGCACCCATCTCCAGCGCCTCACAGGTGCCCAGCATATGAATCGCGAGCAGCATATTGTTGCAGCCCTTTGCGACCTGACCCGCGCCGTGGGGGCCGGCATGAAAGATATTCTTGCCCATGGCTGACAGCAATTCGCGCGCTTTCAGGAAGGTCTCTTCGCTACCGCCGCACATGAAGGTCAGGGTGCCGGCTGCCGCCGCTGCAACGCCACCGGATACTGGCGCGTCCATGAAGCCGATGCCCATTGCCTCTGCAGCGGCACCGACCTCTCTGGAGGTGGCTGCATCGATAGTGCTGCAGTCCAGCACAGTAACGTCACTGTTCAGTTGCGCGAGCAAGCCAGATTCGCCCAGGTAGGTCCCGGCCACATGCTTCCCCGCGGGTAGCATTGAGACCACATACTCGACGCCGTCAGTCGCTGCCGCCGCCGACGCGGCCACACTTGCGCCCGCGGCTTCCAGCGCCTCACAGGCCTCGGTAGACAAATCGAAGACGCAGACGGAGTGTCCCGCGGCCAGCAGGTTTTTAGCCATCGGGCCGCCCATGTTGCCTAAGCCGATAAACGCAACTGAAGCCATAATGCTTGTCTCTTTTTCTTTTTCTGGTTCATGTGGTGGCAGGGAGTGTACCCCGAAGGGCGGGGGTTCTGGCAGCCGTTCCGGCAGCGGCGCAGCACTATCTCCCTGGGTAACGCTGCAGTGCGCCAGCCGTTTAGCTGAGATCCGCCAGTGGATTGCTGTCCCAGGGGCTGGTGAAGAACCCCGCCAGCAGGTCCTCCGGAACGTCTCGAGATGCAGCGAATGTCCAGGCGGGATTCCTGTCCTTGTCGATCAACAGGGCACGAACGCCTTCAGCGAATTCGGGGTAGCGCACCACGTTGGTGGCCAGTTGAACTTCCGCCTGAAACACTTCGCGCAGCGACGCATGCCGGGTTTCCCAAAGCTGCCTGGCAATCCACAGCGCCGCCAGTTTCGAACCTTGCGCCAGACTATCGCGCGCGCGTGATAGCCAGCTGTCGTCGGTATCCAATGCCGTTATCTGATCGATGACATCGTGAATACTATCGCCGTCGCATAATTGGTTGATTACCGCCATGTGAGGTTCAACCTGGCCTTCAGGTTTGTCGCTTTCGCTGGCGGCGGCGAAGGGGCGCAACGCCGCATTCACAAGGCCGTGGTTGGTGTCGGCCTCGTTGCTGTATGTCGTGGATAGCAGGGCGTCCAGGACGGCCGCCTTGTGCTCGTTGGCAATAAAACGGTCTGCAATGCCGGTATAAAGTGCGTCACTGGCATTGATAGAGGCCCCTGTAAGTGCCAGAAACAAACCTGCTTCACCGGGCATGTGGTTCAGGAACCAGCTGCCGCCAACATCAGGAAACAGGGCGATGGTGACTTCGGGCATTGCTATGCGCGTACGTTCGGTGACGATGCGGTGAGAGCAGCCGGCCATAACGCCGAGTCCGCCGCCCATAACGATGCCGTGGCCCCAGCAGATTATGGGCTTGGGATACGTATGCAGCGTGTAGTTCATGCGGTATTCGCGTGCGAAGAACACTTCTGCGTAATCGCAGGGGCCGCCGGGCGTTGCTACGGCGGATGCGTGCAGAGCCTGCACATCACCGCCCGCGCAGAAGGCCTTTTCACCTGCCGCATCGATAAATACTGCGCGAATATCATCGTCGACCAGCCAGCTGTCTAATTGCTGCTGCAGCAGGTCTACCATTTCCAGCGTGAGTGAATTAAGCGTGGCTTCAACACTCAGCGTCGCGCGCCCGACTTTACCGGCACCAGCCGTCAGCTCTTCAAATAATACAAGTGCACTCATTAACGGTTCTTCCACTCTGGGGCGCGTTTCTCCAGGAAGGCATTAACCCCCTCGGCCTGGTCTTCGGTCGCAAATAGTTCTACAAACTTATCGCGCTCCGCCGGCAGCGCGGCGCCGATCGCTGTGTCGCGCGCGGCGTGGATCAACTGCTTCGAGTAGGCGACGGAAATGGGGCTCTGCAGCGCTGCCTGCTCGGCCAGTGCCAGGGCTCGCGTCAGCGATTCGCCATTGGCGACCACTTCTTCCACCAGACCAATGCGCTCGGCGGTTTCCGCTTTGACGCGTTCCCCGCAGAGAATCATTTTCTTTGCCCAGCCTTCGCCCACCAGCCATGACAGGCGTTGGGTGCCGCCTGCGCAGGGCAGAAGACCAACCTTTGCTTCCGGCAATGCCATCTGCGCCTGATGCTCTGCCACACGCAGGTCACAGGCCAGCGCCACCTCCAGGCCACCACCCATGGCGAAGCCGTTGATGGCGGCAATCGAGACTCCGCGGAAATCCGCCAGAGCTTCAAACGCGGCGCCAAAAGCATCGGCCATTTCACGCGCAGTGTCCGGGTTGCCGTCGGCAAATAGTTTGAGATCGGCGCCGGCAGAGAAGAACTTGTCGCCAGCACCGGTTAGCACTAGGGCGAAAACAGAGCGGTCGGCATTCAGTGCCTCAACGACCGTGCGCAGGCCAGGGAGGCTTTCGGTGTCCCAAGTGTTAGCTGCGGGGTTGTCGATAGTGATCAGGGCGGTGTGCCCGGTGATCTCGACCTTCAGTTTGTCCGAGGGACTGATGCTCATTGAATAACCTCCAGTGCGCCATCCATCAGCAGACGGCGAGAAATAATAACGCGCATGATCTCATTGGTGCCCTCGAGAATCTGATGCACCCGGGTATCGCGCACGTGGCGCTCCATCGGGTACTCGCGGATGTAGCCATAGCCGCCAAACAGCTGCAGTGCGTCGTTGCATACCTCAAAGCCCACATCGGTAGCGAAACGCTTGGCCATCGCACAATAGGTGGTGGCCTGGCTATCTTTATTGTCCAGTTTGCTGGCTGCGAGGCGCACCATTTGCCGCGCGGCGACCAGTTGCGTCAGCATATCCGCCAGCTTGAATTGGGTGTTTTGAAAGTCTGAAATGGCGCTGCCAAACTGCTGACGCTCTTGTACGTAGTCAGTGGCTTCCTTCAACGCTTGCTGTGCAGTACCGATGCTGCAGGTGGCGATGTTGATGCGGCCGCCGTCCAGGCCTTCCATCGCAATGGCAAAGCCCTGGCCTTCATTGCCCAGGCGATTTTCCACGGGTACGCGCACATTGTCGAAAGTGACCATGCGGGTAGGTTGGGCATTCCAACCCATCTTCTCTTCTTTTTTGCCGTAGCCTACGCCTGGTGCATCCGCGGGAATCAGCAGAGCGGTCACACCTTTCGGTCCCGCCCCACCGCTGCGTGTCATCACAACCAGTACATCGGTCTCGCCGGCGCCAGAGATAAACACCTTGCTGCCATTGACGACATACTCGTCGCCCTCGAGCGTGGCGGTAGTGCGTAGAGACCCTGCATCTGAGCCCGCCCCGGGTTCCGTGAGGCAATAGGAGGCGAGTTTGGTGCCCGCTACCAGCTCGGGACACCACTGCTCGATGACGGCATCGGAGCAGTAGCGACCGATCATGCTGGTTGCCATGTTGTGGATGGTCAGAAAGGCGGTGGTGGTGGTGCAGCCTTTAGCCAACTCCTCAACGATGAGGCTGGCATCCAGCCTGGACAGTGCGAGGCCGCCGGCGGACTCCGGGGTATACACCCCCATGAAGCCCAATTCTCCGGCTTGTGCCAGTGCTTCCTTAGGGAAGTGGGATGTGGCATCCCACTCGGCGGCGTTAGGTGCCAACACGCCTTCCGAGAAGGCGCGGGCGCTATCGATAAATGCGAGCTGTTCGTCGCTGAGTGAGAACTCCATGCCCTGTCTTAATTGAACTTGGCCATCACTGCATCGCCGAACAGGTCCTCATCACTGGGTATGACCTTCGTCTCTGTCAGTGGTTTGGATACCCACGTCTCGTTGATCAGGTCACGCCAGGTGATGTTGTTGTTAGTGGCGTTGCCGCCCCAGCTGCCACAGCCAAGCGAGAAGGTCTGTCGCATGCCATTCCACAGGTTGCCGCTGTTCGAAGCCGCCTGCGGCTGGTTGACCATGACACGCGAGGTACGCGTCTGGTCGGCGTACTTCATGATGTTGTCATCATTGTACGAATAGATGCCGCAGGAGTGACCCTGACCCTGGTAGGCCTGAATGCTGTTGGTTAGCTCGATAGCGTGATCAATGTCCTTCACGCGGTACAGCGCCATAGTGACGGAGAGCTTCTCACCGCTGAAGGGGTGATCGGGACCGGTACCCGTCTCTGGCACGATGAGGAACAGCTT
Source organism: Parahalioglobus pacificus (assembly GCF_014652275.1). Taxonomy (GTDB): domain Bacteria; phylum Pseudomonadota; class Gammaproteobacteria; order Pseudomonadales; family Halieaceae; genus Parahalioglobus; species Parahalioglobus pacificus. The sequence goes on from NZ_BMYM01000001.1 coordinate 541,808, forward strand.
GCCCTCGGGCAGTTCGATGCCGGCCATACCGGCAATCTTGTAGGCGGGCTGGGCCACGATGGCGGTGTTCAGGTGGCCGTCTACCCAGATAGTGTTCTGCAGCTTGAGCTTTTCTTCGTCGTTCAGAACGTAGCCGCCCTCATGTTCCAGCTTCGCGACCATCTCGTCGTAGATGCTGTCGAACAGCAGTACGGAATTGTCTGACGAACAGGACGCCGCCAGATCCAGGGTCTTGGAGACGCGGATCTTTTCGGAGGCCTCTTCAAGATTGGCGCTGTCGTCCACGGTGATGCAGGCGTTGCCCACACCTACACCCAGCGCGGGTGTGCCGCTGGAGTAGGCCGCATGCACCATGGGGCCGCCACCAGTGGCCAGCACGCGGTCGCACTGACGCATTAGTTCATTGGTGGTATCCAGGCTGGGTGTTTCGATGGCAATCACCAGATCGGCAGGTGCACCGCAGCGCTCGATAGCGTCGCGCATGTAGTCAACAATCTTTTTGTTGGTCAGCTTGGCGCGGGGGTGCGGCGCGATGATGATCGCGTTGCGGCCCTTCACGGCAGAAATAGCCTTGATTACGGGCGTCGCTTCGGGGTTGGTGGAAGGCGACAGTGCACCGATTACGCCAACGGGCTTGGCGATCTTGACGATGTTGCGCTCGGGCAGTTCCTCGATAACCCCCACTGATTTGTCATCGATGATGTCCATCAGTGTTGCGCGCGTCTTGCGGTGGATCTTGAGGTACTTGCCTTCATAGTTGCCCAGCTGGGTTTCTTCCACGGCGAAATGCGCGATTTCCTCGGCGCGGTCCTCGCGTGCCACGGTGTATACCATGGCGCGAATCAACTCATCGACCTGGTCCTGGCTGTAGTCTGCGATAGCTTCCTGTGCAACGCGTGCGCGCTCAATCAGGACGGCAACTTCCTGTTCGGGGGTCATGGATTCGGACATGGTGTACCTCACGGTGAATTCGGTCAAAAAATCGGCGGAATAATACCATTACGGGCAAAATCCCGACAGGGATCAGCCATACCCCCAAAGGAGGAGGCAGGGTTTATCGCAGCCTATTGGCTGCGATTTTTCACCGCGTTTTCCATGAGCTTGAAGATGCGTCGATACTCATCCAACCACGACTCCGGATGCACAAAGCCATGGGCATCCAGCGGGTAAATGGCGATCTCGAAATCCTCTTTCTTCATCTCGATGAACTTCTGCACCAGCAGTACCGAATCCTGGAAGAACACGTTGTCGTCCTGCATCCCCGCGGCGATTAGCAGGGGCTTGTTGAGGCCGGCCGCATGATTAATGGGCGAGCTCTTCTCATAGGCCACAGGATCCACCAGCGGGGTATTCAGAATGCGAGCGGTATATCCGTGGTTGTAATGCATCCAATCCACAACGGGACGCAGCGCTGCGCCGGCGGCAAATACTTCAGGGGTACGGAACAGGGCCATGAAGGTCATAAAGCCACCGTAAGAGCCGCCGTAAATCCCGATGCGATCGCGATCAACGCTGTAGCCATCGGCGAGAAAGTCGACCCCGTCCAAATAGTCTTCCAGCTCCGGGTGACCCATCTGCCGGTAGATACTGGTGCGCCAGTCGCGCCCGTAACCCTCGGAGGCGCGGTAGTCCATGTCCAGAACTATGTAACCGGCATCAGCCAATACCGTGTGGAACATGAACTCGTGGAAATAGTAGGGCCAACCCATGTGTGCGTTCTGGGTGTAGCCAGCGCCGTGCACAAACATCACCGCCGGGTAGCGCTTCGCCGGGTCATAGTCGCGTGGCAGGTAGAGCTTTGAGTAGATGGGCGCTTCAACGTGAGAGGAGGGGACCTCCACGATTTCCGGTACCACCCAGTCAACAGTCGCGAAAGCTTGGCTCACGGTATCCGTCAGCTGTTTGAGTGTGCCGCTGCCGTCGGCCGCGCCCAGGTACAGGTCGGGATGTCTGTCCATTGACGAGCGTGTGATCAGCAACTGCTTGCCGTCTGGCGATAGCGCCGCTGTGCTGACGCCGTCGATGTCGGCGACGCGCTCCAGCTCACCGCCAGAGGCCGCTACGCGAAAGATCTGCCAGTTCCCGGGATGGCCGCGATTACCTTCCAGATAGATGTACGACTCATCCGGCGCGACAATCGGGTTTCGCACCACAAAGTCGCCGCGGGTGATGGCGCGCACCCGGCGAGCATCGACCGTGGTGGTGTAAAGGTGTGCATAGCCTGATTCTTCGGACATCAGCCACAGTGTGCTGCTGTCCTGAAACCAACCGAAGTCGTTGTAAGCCCAGTTGATCCAGGCCTCGTCATTGAGCCGGTGTTGCAGCTGCAGCTCGCCTTCAGCATCCACAGTGGCCAACCAGCGATCCTTGTAGTCAGCGGCGAACAGCATGGCCGCCAGCGTGTTGCCATCGGGGCTCCACATCACCCGGATGTCGTTGATGCAACGATCATCGTCTTCCAATTGTTTGGCCACGGCGTCTTTGTCTGCCCCCTTAGCCACATGCCAGTCCAATGCTTCGCGGCGAAGGGTCTTGAAGGGATCGGATGACATACCCGGTAGTTCTGAGGTCTCGATGGTACTTAGCTCGCCATCGGTCACGTTTAACACTAGAAGATGCAGCTCGGGGTAGGCGTTAGCGCCGACACGTGCTCGTAGCTCTCTTGTGCTGGTGTAGCCGTCTTCGGTCACATAGTTCGGCATGATGCCGGCCCTGCCGGAATCTGCTCCGGCGTCTCGCACCACTAGGGCGAGCTGTTGTCCGTTGGGCGACAAGCTGCGCTGTACCACCTCATATTTATCGTTCAGATAAACGGGGTGGGGTAGCGAGCCCCGGGCGCGGCGCTCCTCGTCTTTCACGGCGCGTGCGCGGCGGCTGTCTTCAACAACGGTGGCGTAGCTGCGTTGCTGCTGCTCGCGCAGCACATTGAACTCTGGCTCGGCATCCGGGTCCTTGCCCGGTGCGATGTTTGTCACCTGTCGTAGCTGCCCGTTATCCAAACCGTAGGCGAAGAACTGTCCACCTGCCAGAAAGAAGAGTTCACTGTCATCGGCGCTGAATAGTGGTTGTGACTCATCCGAAACGGTACGCGTAATGGCCTTCACGTCGCCGGAGCCAAGCGCCTTAAGCATAATGTCGCCATGGTGTACCCAGGCGACATGAGTTCGATCCGCGGAGTAGACCTTCGCCCGCCCGGAATCCTCGGGCAGCTCTGCACGGTCTACTTGCTCGGGGTCTGATCCATCCAACGCCAGACGGTAATAGTCGCGGATATCCTCGCCTTCGCGTTTCTGCTGGTAGTAGATCGCACTGCCATCGTCCGCCCAGTAGGCGTTTTCAGGCGCATTCCCTATCCAGTCTGGGTCGGACATGACCCGTTCAAGGCCCGGTGAAGTTGCCGCCATAGCCAACAACGGCAGACCAGTGGCAATCAGTGCCAGGCCCTGGCGTGCGAAAAATGAAGTCACAGTGTTCTCCTAATCCAAAGGGCGAGCGCTGTGCAGGAACGCCCACGAGGCGTGCTATATTACGCGCCCGCCGCGGCCTTGTCCCCGGAGTAGAACTGTTGAGAGCGCGACTAATGCTATTGAACACTGATGACCTGAGAATCCAGAAAACCAACGAGTTGATCTCGCCGGAGCAACTGATCGGCGAGATTGCCGTGAGCGATGAGGCAGCAGCAACCGTGTCGGCGGCGCGTCAGACCATTCATCGAATTTTGACTGGCGAGGACCCTCGCCTACTGGTCATCGTAGGCCCTTGTTCGATTCACGACCCCGACGCCGCCCGTGACTATGCGGCGCGCTTGAAGGAGGCGGCTGCCAGACACGCGCAGAACCTGTTTGTCGTTATGCGCGTGTATTTTGAAAAGCCCCGAACTACCGTGGGTTGGAAAGGACTGATTAATGATCCTGATCTCAACAATACATTTCAGATTAACAAGGGGCTGCACCTTGCGCGGCAACTGCTGTTGGATCTGGCGGACATGGGCCTGCCGGCGGGGACGGAGTATCTGGATCTGATCAGTCCGCAGTATTACGCCGACCTGATCTCCTGGGGTGCCATTGGTGCCCGTACAACCGAGAGCCAGACCCACCGTGAACTGTCGTCCGGCTTGTCTTGTCCCGTGGGCTTCAAGAATGCGACCGACGGTGATATCCAGATTGCGATCGATGCCATTAAGTCCGCGTCTCAACCGCATCACTTTCTGTCAGTGACGAAGCAAGGTGGCTCGGCCATCTTTCAGACAACAGGGAATGAGGACTGCCACATCATCCTGCGCGGTGGAAAGCACCCCAACTACGATATGTTTTCCGTTGATGATGCCAGCGCCATGCTCACAGGTGCAGGCTTACCCGCGCGCATTATGATCGATGCCAGTCACGCGAACAGCCGCAAGATTCCCGCGCGCCAGATTGACGTCGCGAGCGATATCGCGACCCAGGTAGCCCGTGGCAGTCGCGCTATTTTTGGCGTTATGTTGGAGAGTAATCTGGTGGAAGGGCGCCAGAACGTGGTGGCGGGGCAGCCTCTTACCTACGGGCAGAGCATCACCGACCCGTGCATCAACTGGATAGACACCGAAGGTGTTCTCGCCGAGTTGTCGCAGGCCGCGGCACAGCGGAACGGCCGCTAGCGGTCACCATACTAAACCAGTGACCACCGGCTCCGGTGGTCCGCTGGTCGCCTGCGTCCCCGCGCGGTAGCGTTGCTGCAAACGATAATAGGGGAACACACCATGCACCTGGGCTTCAGTTCGATGAACACCGCCGATGATCCGGCGCCGGGCCTGCTGGCCAAAACGCTGGAAGACGCGGGGTTTGAATCCCTGTGGTACGGCGAACACAGTCATATTCCCATGTCCCGTCGAACGCCGTATCCGGCCGGGGGTGAGCTGCCCGAACCTTACAAGAAAATGATGGACCCCTACATCTCGCTGATGGCGGCGGCAGCGGCCACCAGCACCTTGAAAGTGGGCACCGGTATTGCGCTGTTAATGGAGCGGGAGCTGTTCTCCCAGGCGAAAACCATTGGGACTTTGGACAGACTGTCCAATGGACGGGTGCTCATTGGCTGCGGTGTCGGGTGGAACGAGGAAGAGTTTGAAAACGCTACCTCACTGCCCTGGAAGCGCCGCTACCTGGCACTCAAGGAAACGGTTGCAGCGCAGCGCGCCCTGTTCACTGACGAGGCGCCGGAGTACCACGGTGAGCTCGTCGACTTCGACAAAGTCTGGTTTGAACCCAAGCCGGTGCAGGCCGGTGGCCCGCCGGTTATTTTCGGTGCAATGGGCCCATTAGGGGTCAGGCACACGGCACAGTGGGCCGATGGCTGGATGCCGGTTGACGTAGCGATGGGCGATATACCGGCGAGCATCGCTGATTTCCGACGGCAAGTGGAAGAGTTCGGTCGTGACCCGGATGCTGTGGAGATCACGCTGGTGGTTATGGCTCCCGTGACCGCGGATTTGCTCAAGTCTTATCGGGATATGGGTATACACCGCTGCAACATTGGTGTGGGCATGGAGAACTGGGATAAGCCCGAGATCGTCATGCCCATGATTGAGAACTTCGCCAAGCTGATTCCCGAATTATAGCGTCACTGCTTACGGGCACGCTCGCGCGCTGCGGTCATCTGGTCGAGGCTGGTCAACATTTCCACGATGTGTCTGTCCTCGTTAAGAATACTAGTCTTACAGACGTCAAGCACCAGAGCCTGCGCTTAAGAGTCGTCCAGTTGCCCATAAAACAACCAGTCTGTGAGAAGCGCCGCCAGACGCAGATGTGGGCCGAATGTCGGAGTCGCGGTTTGACAGGTCGGGTAGGGTGAGGTGTTGGGAGCAGCATTCCCCCGCGCATAAGCAGAGGACAATAAAAAAGGGCGACCGAAGCCGCCCTTGTCTCAGTCGTAGGAGAAACCTCAACTAGCCTCCACCAAAGCGGTACTTCAATGTCACACCGTAAGTGGCTTGATCGCCGCGCGTGACTCGGTAGCCCTCTGAAGGGAGCGGTCCACCTACCGCAGCCGCAAAGTCGATAGAGCCGTTGTCACGATTACGTGAACCCTCCTGTAGATACTCCTCATCGAAGATGTTCTTGCCCCATAACATAACTTCCCAGCTCTCGTCAGCAGCGGTTATGCCGATCATGGCATTGATCAAGGTGTAGTCATCTGCCTTGAGGTCGGGATCAAGATCGGGGAAGAAAAAAAGCTCGTCGCGGTAAGCGACCTCACCACGAACCCACCAGGTAATGCCGTTACTAAAGCTATCTGTCCAAGTAGCGTTGATGTTGGCCGTCCACGGGCTGTTGTAGTTGAGATCTGCGCCAGATAGATCCTGGGTGCCGGTAACGGGATCACAGGCCTCGCGCTGATACTGCGCGCGTAAACACTCTGCATCTGCAAAGTCATCCCAGGTGGCATCGATATAGGCTAAATTGCCGTCGACCAGTAGATTCTCAGTCGCCAGCCACTGGAAATCAGTTTCTACCCCCCAAATCTCCGCAGAAGCCGCGTTCAGGATGGTATTGCCGATACCTTCTTCGTCCTGAACCTCGACCTGGTAGTCGTCATACGTCTGGTAAAAGAGCGCACCGCTCCAGTTGAAGGTCCCCCCAAATCGGCCCTTGAAGCCCACCTCGAAATTATCAGCAATCTCTGAATCAAAAGGGGCTGGGCAGAAGGGCTCGCCGTTATCTCCATCTTTACAGACGTCATGGCCGCCGGCTTTGAAGCCGCGGTCCCATCCTGCGTAAACAGAGAGGTCGTCGGTCAGGTAATAATTGGCTTTGAGTGTGCCGGTGACCTCGCTCCATTTGTCTTTCTGGCTGGGGATGTCATCAGCCCATTGGGTAGTAGGTACAAACGGTGAGTTCAAGTCTGCGATTGGTCCCACGCCAAGCAGTTGGCCTTTGATATCGTCTTTTTCGACTTCAGACCAACGCAAGCCGAAGGTCAATTCCAGTCTATCTGACACCGTCCAAATGTTGTGGTTGAAGATCGCGATTTCTTCATTGGTTTCTCTAATATCCGAAAGGCCTGCAGACTTGATGATCAAGGGCCCTGTCGGAAGAGGGAAAACACCAATAGCCTGCGAGAAAGGCGTATAGTTGTCTAGCTCTGTATCACCATAGAAGACACCTATCAGAGAGGACCAATCGTCAGACTCGTAGCTTAGTCGGAGCTCCTGGGTGAAACTTTCTGTGTCCAGCTCGTTGATGAAGTCGTTCAGGAAATAGGGACCGTATGTGGTGTCTGCTGTCTTAAACCCGTCAGGTGTTAGCTCACGCCCGTCCGCAATGAATTCCCAATCCTGCCACCCTGTTACGGAGGTTAAAGACCATTCGTCGTTCAGCATCCATTCCACGTTTAGGTAAACAAACTCGGTGGTGGCATCTCGCTCAGGAGGGTTGCTGTGGTCGGTTATATCATCGTAAGGATCAATCACGTTGAGCAGCGAGTTATCAGGATTTAGGCTGGCATCCAGCGTCTGATAGAGGTCACCGTACTCCTGCGCAACCGCTGTCGCACCTACCACGGTGCTGTCATGAAATTCGTAGCTGAGGATCGCGCTGAAATCAGCGCTGGGTTCGAACAAGACCCTGATCCGCCCGCCATCTTTGTCGTACTCGCCTTCCTCGCCGCCGGTGATGATGTTGTCCACCGTGGCGTCGCGCTCATTGTGATAGTAGCTTCCTCTGATAGCGAAGGTATCGCCCAGCGGCAGGTTGCCACCTACGCGGTACTCGGCGAGGCCGAGATTGCCAAAGTTACCTTCGATATAGCCGTCGACACCTGCCGTGTCAGGGCGACGTGTGGTCATCGCGATAGCCCCGGAAGATACCTCACGGCCGAACAGCGTTGACTGTGGTCCCTTCAATATCTCTATCCGCTCGATGTCCGACAGGTTGTTAAACGCTGTTTCAATTGATGCCAAGGGGACATCGTCGATGAAAATACCAACGGAGGGTCGGATCGCAGGTGCAAACGAGTTATTCCCAACACCGCGGATACGAATAATACCGCCAAAACCATCCTGGCCGCCGTTGATATTGACGCCTGAAGTGATCTTACCCAGATCCGTGAAATTGGTTGTGTTGGTTTGTTCCAGCATCTCCGCTGAAATAGCCGCCACGGAGGCAGGTACGTCCTGGATCGTTTGCTGCCGTTTCTGCGCTGTCACGATGACTTCTTCCAGCATTTGCTGTTGGCCAAAAGCCGGTGATGCCATGACTAGCGCTGATGCGATTGCGGTCCTGCGCAGGACGCGCGGAGTGAGTCGTGGATAACCCATACAGTACACCTCGTTGTTATAATAGAGATCGTGCGTGACGCGATTCTTCCCTGACCGGTTCACACGTATTCGTTATTTTCTCTTATACCCACCGGGGTGCTCTGGTGGGCATCTCTACCTCTGATAATACCGATTTGGCGGTCGGTGTAAATTTAATCAGGGGGGGGATTGTGGCGAGGAGGGGCCGCGCGCCGCGCAATGCCCCCGTGGTATATCAGGCTGTACCTCGTGCACAGCCTACGATGGACCTTACTGCTGGGGTTGCTGGTCCAGCCAGAGTACGAACAACTTATACAGGATAGAGAGTACGACGGCACCGGCAAACAGACCAATAATACCAGACGCGACCATGCCCCCGATGGCACCGATCAGGATCACTGGCATGGGTATATCCACGCCGCGACCCATCAGAATGGGTTTGAGGACATTGTCACTGGCGCCAGCCAGTAGTGACCAGACAGTGAAGATGATCGCGGGTGTTGTGTCGTAGGCAGAGAATGCGTAAGCAATGATGGGTAGCACCACAATCAGTGCGGGTAATTGGGCAATAGCAAGGAACAGTACGACGGCCGTCCAGATGGGCGCGCCCGGAATGCCCATGACCACAAAGCCGATGCCTACCAATATCGCCTGAATGACAGCGACACCTATGACTCCCTTGAGTACGGAGCGCACTGTCGCCACGGCCAGGGAGGCCCATTCGCCACCCGGCTGCAGCCCCCCCACACGCACGAAGAACCGGTGTGCCAGGCGTGCGCAACTCTCAGCATAGGCCATAAACCCGCCTGCGACGGCGATCGATACGACAAAGAGCAATACACCAGCGAGGCTGTTACCCACACGCTTCAGTAAGCCAGAAGTGTATTCCTGTATTTGCGGTGCCGACTTCAGCAGGACAGATTCCAGGTCCGCATTGGCGGAAGCCCAAGCGCTATAAAGCTTCTCGCCTACAAGAGGTAACTCGGCAATTTTGGGGGAGGGCGGCGGCACCTGCAGGGTGCCGTCCTGAATGGCAGTACTCAAGCCCTTCACGCTACCCATCAGCGCTTCTGTCACCTGCCAAGTCGGGATCACCAGCGCTAATATGAACAGCAGGCTCACCAGAGTCGCTGAGAGGCCCCGTTTGCCGCCCAGCTTTCCTTCAAGCCACTTCACAAGAGGGAAGGCGGCGATGCCAATAATCGCGCCCCAAATAATGGGTACGGTGAACGGCTTGATGATGTCGTAGGACATCGATAGCAGTATCAGCAGCAAACCAATACGCAGGAAGGACTCCACCATGTTGCGCACAAACAGCGGGTCGAAGGGGGCGCTCTGCTGCCCCTCGGGGGTCTCATTACTCATTGCGTGCTATTCCTGTAGATGCTGAAACATCGCAGTCTTATTAGATGTAATGACTATGAGTGTGCGACTCACTCAGTCGTCTTGTTCCCGTGAATTCGCCCTGGCGCCGACCATGGTGGCGACAACGACCGCCATATAAAACGCACCCGAGATTGCGGCCAGTATAGTCACCACCTGCGAAATAGGTTCAGCCGGGCTTATATCCCCATAGCCCAGACTGGTCATCGTCACGAAACTGAAATATACGGCAATGGAAAAGTTGTCGGCATAGTCCTGCGCCTCGATGCCGCGGAAGGCGTCGGGCGAGAAATGGAGAATGATCAGGAAGACGGTAGACCACACCAGGCCGATAAGCAGGTACATGGCCAGGGCGCCTACCATGATATTACGATCAATGCGTTTGCCTGACAGCAACACCCGGCGTGCGGCAAACCAGGATTCACCCAGGTAAAAGACTAAAAGAATAAGCAGGCTTGGGAGTGTGCGATCAAAAAGTCCTGTCGATTCTGCGCCAGCCACTGTTGCGATCCAGGCTACGACCAGGAACATCACGAAGCGGCGCCACTGGGTGCCGAAGTTGAGGCTCATGAAGGCAACGATAAAGGTGCCAAGGATAATGATATTCAGGAAGGTGTGCCCCATGCCGCCGGGCAATTCTTCCTGAATCGCTGCTGCGACCAGTAGCACGATCAATGCCATGGTCAGATAAATAAAGTTGTTCTTCTCGTGTATCTGAAGCATTGTCTCCGAGCCCTTCTGGCTGACAACTTAACGCTATTGAAACACAGCGAGCGTGCTTTCTCCTATGTCGAGTTGCCCGGTTCAGGCGCCCGCCTGTGCTATCCTCACTCCACCAGTTCAAGGCCGTCAATTCATGCGTTACCGAGTTAGCCGAAGTCAGTCCCTAAGCGCCGTTGCTCAAGCTTTCTTGCTGCTGCTTGCCCTGCTTACCGGCGCGAGCGTGTACGCGGAGAAGGCTGTTGATGAATCAGAAATTAATGAGCGCGTACAGCAACTGGATCGCACCATTGAGCGCGCCGGACTGTTGCAGAGTGAGTTGGACGTTGCCATACCGGCCGACAAGACTGCCCTTGAGTATCGCCTCGATGAGACATCGATTGAGGCCCTGAGGCTCATAGACCAGATTTCGGTGGGCATGGCGCAACTGCCCGAGGGCAATATCACACGTAACGCTTTGATGGAGCGATTCAGTGGGGGGCTGTTGGGGCTTGAGACAGCCCTGTTTGAGCGCCTCGAGAATCTCAACAAACGTATCCAGGATGCGGAGAGCATATTCATTGAGAGCAGTGGTACCGACCGAGTAGCCTCCCAGGCGTTCAGCTTTAATCTGAGAACCCTGCGTGTTCGCTACTACGGCGCTCTGGTCGACGTCATACACAGCCGCGAGGCGCTGGCGCTGGGTGTGGATGACTTGGAGCGTGTTGTTGGCCAGCGGTTACGACAGGAGGCGGAGCGCTCGGTGGCGCGCGTCGAATTGGCCGCTGCCGCATTTGCCGAGGTCAATCGCAGGCTCTCCGCAGGTACCGGCAACGCAGACCTGAGCTCGGCGCTCAGTCAACTCAAGATTAATCGTGATTTTCATCTGTCTATTCTGAGTGCGCTGGTTGACCAGATGGACCGTCTCGACTTGAATGTCGCCTCCTATCGCACGGTGATTGTGCGTGAAAGCAATATTGTCTCAGTGGGTTTGTTTGAGCAGGGTGTGCTCAGCCAAATGCTGACGGAAGGCTGGGCTAATCTGCGAGATGCCATCGTCAAAGGGGCGCCTGATACCATTTTGCAGCTTCTCATCTTTGTCATCATTCTGCTGGTTTTCCGATTGATTTCGCGTGTCACCAAGCGGGGCGTTGAGGCCGCGCTCGAACGCTCGAATACAAAGATGTCTGCCTTGCTCAAGGATATCCTGATCTCCGGTGTCGGCGGCACGATTATGATCTTCGGCATCATGGTCGCCCTGTCCCAGATAGGCATCACGTTGGGCCCAATGCTGGCTGGCTTGGGTGTTGCGGGTTTCATTGTGGGCTTTGCGTTGCAGGACACCTTGGGCAACTTCGCCTCTGGCGCGATGATTCTGATTTACCGCCCCTACGATGTGGACGACTTTGTCGAGGTCAACGGAGCGGCCGGCCTGGTGAAAAAAATGAACCTGGTGTCTACCACCATTGTCACTTTTGATAACCAGACTCTGGTTATTCCCAATAGCAAAATCTGGGGCGATGTAATCAAGAACGTCACACACCAGCGCGTTCGTCGCGTGGATATGGAGTTCGGTATCAGCTACGGCGACGACATCGAGCATGCCGAGCGCGTCCTGAAGGAAGTGCTCGACGAGCACGATTTGATTCTGCCCAAGCCGGAGCCTCTTATTGTGGTGAACAGTCTGGGCGACTCCTCAGTCAATATCGCAGTGCGCCCCTGGGTGCGCACTGAAGACTATTGGAAGGTGTATTGGGCGCTGACCAAGCAGGTAAAGATGCGCTTCGACAAAGAGGGTATCTCGATTCCCTTCCCACAGCGCGATGTGCATCACTACTCAGAGGACAAGAACAAGTACACGGGCGAGCGCGTCTAATACTCCCAGCCTATGCCCGTGGATACGCCGTAGTCGACTTGGTTGCCACTATCGGCCTTGTTATCGTAGGTTGCCCAAGCTGACACATCCCAGAACAAATCTTCGATGATCTCCCAGCGTATGCGAATGTCTGTGTTACTGCGCACACGCCCGGACTCCGTAAGGCTAGGGAACAAGGCGCCGGTCAGCGCAATGTCCATCTCCGGCGTATCGAACTGCCAGATGGCATACTCGCTGGAGATGAACAGTTCCAGCGATTGATCAGTGCCACTGGACTCTACCTGGCGCTCGGTCAGCGCCTGCAAACCAAAAGCGCCGCTGAATCGGTGGCGGTTGTTGTCGATAAAATATCGACCCAGCCCGGCGCCGACGGTGACGCGCCGGTCCAGACCCAATTCGTCGTTGTATTCCAGGTTGCCATAGAACAACCGGTACAGGCGTGCCCTGTCTGTCCACACCCGTCGTGCCAAGTCCACTCTGCCGCTGCTGGTGTCCTCATCCAGTGTGTTGGTGTTAACAACACGGCTGGTGAGCGAGGTCCGACTGTTCTCGTTCTCGTAGCCGATCTCGGTGTTGAAGGTGATCGACTGAACCGAACTGGCTTTGGTGTAGTTGTAGTTGGCCGACAAATAGACGTCGAGTCTATCTATCCACCGCTCCTCAATGGGGCGCAGTTCAACAATCGCGAGGCTATCTACAGAGTGGTCACCGTAGAGGTCTTCTACAACCAGCTCGCCGGGTCGGGTGTCGGAGTTCATTGTGCCGTAGTGACGTCGACCGTCACTGAGTCGTATTTCGTAGTTGTACTTGCTTTCCAGGCGCGCGATCTCTTGCCACTCGATTTTTAGGGTGCCCATGGCATCCGTGGACAGTTCGAGAATGCCGCCGAAGAGGGATTTGATCTCACCGGTAACGGTGTCACCGTTGTAGAGCGTAACGACATCTGTTTTGCGGCTAACGGCCTGTGCGGGCATGGCCAATGGCACGAGTAACAGGCCGGCCAGCAGAATTCTGATTATTTTCACCGAGTGCTCCAGCTTTGCCTCACAGCAGTTGATACAACGATCGCCCTAGCAGGATTTATAGCTACCGTGCAGCGTTGTGTCCTTGCAGTATAAGCTAGCCTGAGTGCTTCCAAAATGAGAGTAGCAGGCATTGGATAACACGTGACGAAACCTGTGCGACGTTGTATCGCCGGGAACTTGCGTGCTGGTTGAGGGGGGCGGGCTTTACGCCAGCCCCGAAACAGCATCATGGTTATCGATTGCGGCCTAATTTTTCGTGCGCGTCTACCCACTCATTAGTGCCCGTCTCTTTGTCGGTCCGCGTGGCGGACACAAGAGAAAGTTCGCCAGCAACCACCAGGCCAGCGGCAATCTCCAGCAGCTTGTAAGCCTTGCCCTTTCCATAACACCCCATGAGTTCCAGACATTCGCGCTGCGTGGCAAGGCCGGTGCCGCCGCCAAAGGTCGCCATGATGAGGGCGGGCAAGGTAATGGAATAGTACAGATCCCCCGCCTTGGTGACGTAGCTATAAACGCTGCATTGATTGGCCTCGCCAATATTGGCCATGTCCTGCCCAGTGGCCATGAACAGTGCGGCCAAACCATTCGCTGGGTGTGCGGCATTATTCGAGGCGCCACTCATGTAGGCCGCGAGGGTGTTAATACCATGGCTGTTGCGTAATTGCTCGGGTGTGGTTCGAAGTACGTTCTCGAGCACGGTCTTCGGCAGGGTTATCTCGGCAGTTACTTTCCGGCCGCGTCCCTTGAGCGAGTTGACGAAGGAGGTTTTCTTCTCCGTGTCCAGACCACCGGACAAGCCATAAGTGCGCAGCTTGGGATAGTTGGCTCGAATCCACTCGCATACAACAAACGTCGCCTTGCCAGTCATGTTCTGACCTGCAGCGTCGCCGGTGGAGTAATCGAAGCGCGTAAACACCATGTTGTGGTTGGGGTAGATCTCGATCTCCAGCAGCTTGCCGACCGAGGTTGTCGATTCAGCTTTCGCCTTCAACAGTTCGAAGTTGTCTCGCAGCCACTGGGCGAAATCACGACCGTCCCGGGCATTCTTAAACATGAAAACAGGGGCGCGCTGCATCGCTTCGCTCACCACGGTGGTTGTTACGCCGCCGGCTTCGCGAATCACGCGCATGCCGCGGTTATAACTGGCAACCAAAGTGCCTTCTATCGTGGCCATGGGTACGTAGAACTCGCCCTGTGCGTGTTCGCCATTCACCACCAATGGGCCGGCAACCCCGATGGGAAGTTGCGCCACGCCAAACAGGTGCTCACAGTTACCTTCCATTGAAGCCGGGTCGAAGGAAAAGTGTTTGGTGTGCTTGAGTTGAGCGCCGGACTTCCCTTCCAGGAAACGCTGGCGTTCCTCGATCATGGCGTCGGTGTAGTCGTTGTCGCTGCTGCGGGGTATTTTCGCGCTCATGGGAGTTTCCATTGATACGGTTGAGTCCGACACACCATAGCGACCCCGCTGAATGCAGTAAACCGCAGAACTGCGGCGTGCCCCCCGACAAAGGAGTTTAGTCGGCTTGGCGATAGATGAGGCAGATGCGACGCTGGCACCCGGTGGACTCGATCGTTTGCCGCTTGCCGCACGGTTCTGCCAGTTGAACCTGAGAGGGCAAACTCACGACCGCAGCACCGTATAAAAGCTAATTGCCGTTGCTGATGTTGTGGCGCCAGTGGCAGCGGTCTAGTCTCGACAGTTTTACGGAGACGGGGATAGGCGTGACACTGGTCGTAGAAGAGCTACTGGCAGCAGCCCGTGATGAGACGGGCTTATCGAATTTTGGCGATAACGGCTTTGTGGAGCCGCTGCAGCGCCTGGTCGATGCACTGAACACTGAGGCCCGAATGAATGATTTTGGTCGCATGCGTGCACAGATGACCCTCAATGCTGGCCTCACAAACCGTCTCAAGATTGAAGACTATATCGACGCCCATCCGCAGGTGCTCGAGCAGTCGATAGAGCGGCCGGTATTTATTGTGGGTTTACCGCGCACGGGCACTACTGCGCTGCATCATATGCTCAATGCGGATAGATCGAACCTCACCCTACGCCTGTGGGCGGCCCAGAACCCGGTCCCCCCGCCCGAAGCGGCCACCTATGAGACTGACCCGCGTATCGAGCAGCAGCGTCAGGGCGTGGCCCTCACGGAACAGTTCCTACCGGGCTTCCTGACCACGCACTTGCTTGAGGCTGAGGCCCCCGACGAGTGCTACATGCTGCTCAACCGTAATTTTATGTCGGTGGAGTATTCTGCCCTCTATCACATCCCCAGCTATGCCGATTGGCTCTACGCCAACCTGGTGAAGGCGGGCAGTTACGACTATCACAAGCGCCAGCTTCAGCTGCTGCAGTCGGCCAATCCGGGCAAGTGGGTACTCAAGGCGCCTTACCACCAGTTGGGTCTGCGTGAGATTCTTCGTCTGTACCCGGATGCCATCATTGTGCAGACCCACCGAGCGCCCGAAAGCTTCGTCGCCTCGGGGTGCAGTTTCAGTGAGCTGCTGCGCCGCAGCGGCAGCGACGCTATTGATAAGCATGAGATTGGCCGGGACTGGATGACCATGCTGCGCATTTATACGCAAACGTTTGAGTCGGATAGGGCGGAACTGGAGCCCCAGCACCCCGGTCAGTTCCTCGATATCTGCCATGATGATTTTGTTGCAGATCCGTGGCCGCACATTGAGGCGGTGTATGGCGCGCGCGGCGATCAACTGACATCTGAAGCTCGCGCTGGTATGCAGGCGTGGCTGGACGGGAATCCCAAAGGTAAACACGGCAAGCATGAGTATACGCTGGCAGAGTACGGTATCAGTGAGGATGAGGTGGATGAGCTGTTTGCCAGTTACAGTGAGCGCTATGGGCTCTAGAAGACGCGTGAGGAAAAAGTGATGAGTGATACAACGTCAGAACAACGAGTGATGGATGGGCGCGCCTGGGAGGAGTTTTGTGACGGCCTCAAAGAAGCGGGACAGCTGGTGTTCAGGGAGCAGGCGCCGGCCAATGCGTTTGACCGTGCGGAGGGTTATCGCTACCTGGCGCGGATGACGCGCGCAGGCCTTGAAAGCTTTCTAGAGGCAGGCGACCCCGGTTTCCCTGACCTGCGTTGCCCGGTTCACGAGACGATCAAGATGGGCGCCGACAATCCCGACAACTACTACCAGAGTGCACCCATTGATCCCGAATACGATTACAAAATAACGGGAACGCGCGGCACCGTGGACTACCTGGGATTTGGCACCGTGATTAACCGCTACAGCTCGGGTGGCGGCATGAAGACTGACGGTTTCCTCGACTCTCGCGAGATAGATCTGGGTGAGGGGGGTGAGATTGAGATCATCGTCAGCCAACAAGAGCAGCCCGGGAACTGGTTGCGTATGGGGCCGGAAACCAACGCCATCAATGTCCGGCAAACCTTTCAGGACAGACGCAAGGAGCGTCGTGCGGAGATCAAGATTCAACGCATAGGTGCTGAAAATGAGCGCCCGGCGCCACTTACGCCTGAGAAGCTCGACAAGGCGTTGCAGGGCACTGTGCAGTTCCTGAAAAACACAACCGGGTTGTTCGCGGGTTGGGCAGAAGGCTTTTTGCCGACAACTAACGAAGTGGCACCGGCAGATCAGGGCTTTTGCCAGGCTATCGGTGGCGATCCCAACATTTACTACTTCCACAGTGCCTGGTCACTGGCTGATGACGAAGCGCTGGTGATCGACGCGCCTGACATCCCCGATTGTCAGACCTGGAATTTCGTGCTGCAGAACTGGTGGATGGAGTCGCTGGATTATCGACACCACACCGTACATTACAACACGCACACGGCCAAGTATCGCCAGGACGGTGCCGTGCGCATCGTGGTTGCCCATCAGCAGCCGCCTGGCGACGATAACTGGGTGGAAACAGCGGGTCATAATCGCGGTACCCTGTGCTGGCGATGGATAGGCGCTGAGCGTCATCCGCCGGTGAACGCCAAGGTGGTGAAGTTCAGCGAGCTTTGATCCGCCGGGTAAGTTGGCGGCGTATTGATCATCGCTACCAAACCCTGCCCAGAGGACTGTATGAATAAGCAACATTACGCCGCATTGAGCCTGGTCGCGGCCTTTGCCATGAACCCGATAATCTCGCTGGCCGAAGAGGACGAGGCCAGCACTTCCGAGGAGGAATCCAAACCCGCCGCTGAAGCCAAGGTGGGCTATTTTCCCTTGGAGGTGGACCCTCGGGAATTCCTCTCGACGATTCAGTTGCCTGAGGGCTTCAACATCAGCATTTATCGCGACGGTATTGAAGCCGCGCGCTCGCTCGCCGTCAGCGACAGCGGCGCCGTGTTTGTGGGTAGTCGCACAAACAGGAAGCGGGAGCGTATCGGTAAAGTCTACGCCGTAACGCCCGGCGAAACTCCCGCCGTAGGCGGAGACGTGAAGGTGATAGCCTCAGACTTAAACGTGCCCAATGGCGTTGCATTGCGCAACGGCGATCTGTACGTGGCAGAGATACACCGCGTTATCCGAATGGATGCCATCGAGAACAATCTGGATTCGCCACCCGAGCCCGTGGTGATCAATGACAGCTTCCCGGAAGAGTTTCACCACGGCTGGAAGTACCTGCGTTTTGGTCCTGATGACAGATTGTATGTGCCCATCGGTGCGCCCTGTAACATCTGCGAGCCCGAAGCCCGTCAGGGCACCATCGTCTCACTGGCCGCCGATGGCACGGATGAACAAGTACATGCCTATGGCGTGCGTAACTCGGTCGGTTTCGACTGGGACCCGGCAACCGGAGACTTCTGGTTTACCGATAACGGCAGGGATCTCTGGGGGGACGACACACCGCCGGAAGAGTTGAACCACGCCCCGGTGGCTGGCGCCCACTTTGGTTATCCATACCGCTATGGCGCGGCGCTTGTCGATGACAGCTTTGATACGGAGCTGACTGACGAGGCGTTCACCGGTGCCGCACTGGAGTTTCCGGCACACAATGCGTTATTGGGCATGCACTTCTACACCGCACAGCAGTTCCCCGCTGACTATCACGGCGACATTTTCATCGCCTCGCACGGTTCCTGGAACCGCGAGCAGCCCGATGGTTACAAGCTGTTCAGGGTGCGTATGGCTGACGGTGAAGCGGTTGCCTGGGAAGAGTTCGCCACCGGTTGGCTGACGGAAGAGGGCAAGTTTTGGGGCCGTCCCACGGATGTGGCCATCGGAGCGGACGGCGCCCTGTTGGTGTCAGACGATTTCAATAATTTGATCTATCGCATCAGCTACGGGGATTCGTAACAGGCGGGAACGCCTTGACCACCTCGCGCAGCAAATCCCAGCGGTCAAACCCCTGTTTGCCGTAGTCTAGGCCCCGTCGCACGATCACCAGTTCGTGTGACGGCGCCACGATCACGAACTGCCCGCGGTTGCCCGCAGTGCTGTAGGCGTCGCCGGGTACCTCAGCCTTGCGCTCATCAGGCACCAGCCACCACTGGCCGCCATAGTCGTTGCCGCGCACCGCAGATGCGGGTGCTGGTGTGCGTGAGAATTCGATCCATTCCTCGGATATTAGCTGCTCTCCCTGCCATTTACCCTGGTTGAGATAGAGCAGGCCGAAGCGCGCCAGATCGCGCGCATTGGTATACACCTGGCTGGAAAAAATAAAGTCGCCGAATCGGTCTGTGCTGGCCAGCGTATTGTGCATGCCGATCTTGTCGAAAAGCGCCATACGCGGATAGTCGAGATACGCCTGGCCTGAGCCCAGCGCGCGCTTTAGTGCGCCCACGGCCAGCAGCGTGTCGTAATTCTCATAGTCCCAGAAGGTACCGGGCTGCGTGATAAGCCCTCTGTCGCGCATGTCTTTCTCAGAGCTGGCACCGGCCCAGTAGGAAAGGTCGGATCCGGTGGCGTACTCCATGTTAAAGCTGTCGATAGGGTATAAGCCGCTGCTCATGTTCAGGGCATGGCGCAGGGTGATGGCATCACGGGGGTCCGGTGCGTCGTGAGGTAGCGCGGGCAGCCATGTCTCGCCCAGCGACTCATCCAGTGCCAGGTTGCCTGCGTCTACCTGCATACCGATCAAGGTCGCCACTATGCTTTTGGCAGTGGACCAGGTGCGCGTGCGTGTCGTCATATCGACGCCGTCGGCATAGCGCTCGTACACCAGTTTGCCCCGGTGCACGATCAGCAGACTGAGGGTGTCTTGCTCATCGGTGTCGCGCTCAAAGGCCCAGTCCGCTGCGGCGGAGAGCGCCTGGGCTGATACATCGGCATCCGGCGCGATATCGCCGGTGAGGTCACCCTCGGGCCAGGGAATGCTTGCGGCTGCGGGCGATGTCGCTGGTACCACCAGTTCTGGCAACGAGCCGATGTCGGCCTCGCTCATATCCGGTGCCATAACGACACAGCCGATGCCTTCTCTGAATGCTGCACCGATGGCAACACCATCGTCGCCACCACCTACGTTGACGTAGCCTAGCTTTGTATCCACCCGGTAGTTGCCGCCCTTGGCTGTGCCGACTACCTTGCCCGCCAGGTAGGCCAACTCCTGCGCAAATACCTGATCCAGTGAACGCTTGGACGTGAACAAGCCGTTGCAGGTCAGCACCGCCTGCACCCCGTTGCGAATCATTTGCCGGTTGGCGCCGAAGTAGTCGTAATCCTCGGCGTGTGCGAGCGGCACGCCAATCGTCAGGGCGCAGAGTAGGGGAGCGACGAGGCGCATGGGAGTCTCCTTGACAGTGAGGTGTTGGCTGGAGGCACCCTACCATGCGGGTGGGGGCGCGCCCGGCGATACGATGTTGGTTCTAGTGAGTGGCGTCGTCGCCCCAGATGACTTTGAGGCGCTGATCGCGACCGCAATTCCAGCGGTAGTATTTGTAGCGAACAGGGTTCTTCAGGTAGTAGTCCTGGTGGTATTCCTCCACCGGCCAGAACCGGCTGGCAGGTAGAATCTCTGTGACCACGGCCTGGTCCGGGAAGCGTGTTTTAACCGCTTCAAGTGACTGCTTAGCCAGATCGGCCTGGGATTCGCCCTCGACGAAAATAGCCGCCTTGTACTCAAAACCTTTATCGCAGAACTGTCCGCGATCGTCGAAGGGATCGATATTGACCCAGTAATGATCCAGCAGTTGCTGGTAGGTAACTACCGCGGGATCGTAGGTGATCAGTACGGCCTCGTAGTGGCCCTGGTGATTGCCGTTATAGGTCGGGTTCGCGAGTGTGCCGCCTGTGAAGCCCGAAATAACATCGATCACGCCGTCCATGTCCTGGTAGTCACTCTCCATACACCAGAAGCAACCGCCGGCGAAGACCGCCGTTGCCTGCTCTGCCTGCGTTTGGCCGCAAAGCAGCAGTGCGGTCACGAGAATAAGGATTTTTTGCATGTGTCTGTGTCCTGGTTAAGTGGGTCTGTGAGACCACGTCGGTTCGCAACGGTTCACCGCGGCGTGCCAGATGACTGTCTATACTGCCATCAATACAAAGCAGATCAGGCCTGTGGTACGGCAAACATTATCATTTGCGCCGATGGCACATGGAACCGTCCGGAAGAAGATCTGGAGCGCGACTTTCCCACCAATGTACTCAAGTTATCCCGCGCCGTCAGACCGGCCAAGGCCTCGTGCCAGCAACAGGTGTTTTATGACTGGGGACTGGGCTCCTATCACGCGCAGGCCGTGGCGGGAGCGACCGGGCGGGGCATTCATAAGAACATTCTGGATGGCTACCGGTATCTGGTGCAGAACTGCGCGCCCGGGGACCGCATTTTCCTGGTTGGCTTCAGTCGCGGCGCATACACCGTGCGCGCCCTGTGCGGGCTGATTAATAACTGCGGCATTCTCAAGCGCACCGAGGCCCGGCGTGTCGAGCAGGCCTTCGCGCTCTACAAGAGCCCCTCCCAGGCCAACCACCCAGAAGGTGAGCGCGCAGTGGAGTTTCGCCGCCAGTACGCGCATCGAAGCCGCAAGGTCGCCTTTGTCGGGGTTTGGGATACTGTCGGCGCATTGGGCATACCCTTTAGCCTTATGGGGCTGCTGGATCGGCACGATGAGTTCTATGACACCAAACTCGGTCGCAACGTTGAGGTTGCCAGGCATGCACTGGCTATAGATGAGCAGCGCGAAGACTTTGAGCCGACGCTGTGGAGCGCACGCAGCGGCATGGACATCAAGCAAATGTGGTTCGCTGGCGTACACAGCGATGTTGGAGGCTCATACGGCCCCGATGATTCCGGCAATGAGGCCTCAGATGCACCGCTGGCCTGGATGCTGGATGAGGCCAGGGCACAGGGCTTGCAGTTGGAATCACACATTCGGGACGGCTTGACCGATGGGGCCGCCGGCGCCTTGCATCGCTCCAGGCGACACGTATACCGATTGCGCAAACCCCTGCACAGGCCGCTGCAGGTCCAAGGTTGTGAACTGTTGATTCATCCCAGTGCGCGCGCCCGCTACGAGCAGGACCCCGGTTACCGCCCCAAGAAACTGAAGGCGCTACTGGAGCAGGCCAGTTGGTCTGAATTGCCCGTGAGGGGTTAGTGAGCGCTGCTCCTGAATGAGCCGGAATTGCTGCCCAATTGAGCAAGAGCGAGCAAAATGATGCGCTTTGCTGTATGATGGTGGATTTTCACCAGCAGTAAGGCAGTTTTATGGCCGCAAAGCCACAACGAGCTCCGCTCACCCGCAAGTCCTCTTCCAAGAAGAAACAGCCCGCCGCAGTAGAAACCTCAGAATCGATTGATGAGCAGGTTCAGGCGTTCCTGAAGTCCGGCAAGAAAATTGAAGTGATCGAGTCAGGCATCAGCGCTCAACCGACTCTTGCTAAGCCCAAGTCGGCCCCTGTTCGCGAAGGCCGCTAACACCCTAACTCACTGTTCAAGTGCATCGGCACGGGAGGCGAAAGCGCTCCCGTGACCGAGTGTGCGCGCCCTTAACCGAACTGGTAGAAGGCGATCTTGTTGCCGTCTGCGTCGCGCACATAGGCGCCGTAGAACATGTCCGGGATACGTTGTCCGGGTTCGCCATCGCAGCTGGCGCCCAGCGCTATCGCCTTGTGGTAAAGCGTATCGACCATCTCCTTTGAACCTGGGTTGATGGCGACCATATTGCCGTTACCCGGGTGCGGCGCATCCTCGTCGTAGGGAACGCAAACGGCCAGCATGGGGCTATCCATTCCTGCACCGATGAATGCGATGCGGTCCATGTCGATCAATACCGACGCCCCCAGATCTGCCAGCAGGTCTGAATAGAAGGCCTTCGCCCTCTCCATATTCGTAACGCCCAATGTCACGTATCCAATCATGTGTGTGTCCTCAGTACAGGGTTGTGGTTGAACGCCCGGCCGTATGGCGGGCGATGGGTTATCTTAGAGTCAGTTGAAATTGCCGATTACCAGTGGTTAGTGCCTGGCTCGCCTTTAAAGGGGCCGGCTATGGCATCGGTGACCCACCCGCCATAGAAGCCGCCCGGTTGCGCTCTCACCGTTTCGCCATTGACCGTGCAGTGTAGCCTGCCGGGGTAAAAGGAGAGGTAGCCCGCCAGGTCCGAAAAAGCGGGTGTGGGATCGATGTAGGTCCAGGCAATCACTTCACCATCGCCGTCCGTCAATGCGAAATAACTGGCGGCCCCTTTCCATTCGCACCAGGAGCTCCCGGCGACCTCTGTGAGCGCGGCCATGACGATATCATCTGGCGGAATGTAGATGGTAGGGGGCGAGGCGGTTTCGAGTACACGCACACTGCGGCCGGTATCTGCGATGAGGGTGTGCGCACTCATCACGCGAACCCTGTGGTCACTGGCAACCAATGCAGGTGGGCGCGGGTAGTCCCAAACAGATTCCTGATGGGGCTTTGGCTCATCGGCAAAAGCCGGCCGCTGCTGCCCATGGTATTGCCACATACGATTATCTCCTATGCGCAAGCATCACCTTGCAATTCAAGCTGTCGTACCAGACCGCTCTGCGGCCGCACGATCGCTTGCAGTGCCGCTCGTGTGTTAGAGAATACGCATACGACCACCGCGGGAGATCAGTAGGATGATCACAGACAGCACAGTGAGCTCGGACGAGATTCTTATTCATGCACCTATTAAACTGGTTTGGGAAATCCTCGTTGATTTTGGCAACTATCGCGCCTGGAATGATTTCTGCCCGAAGTGTGAAGCCGAATTGACGCTGGGATCGCCCATTACCATGCAGGTGGATCTGGGTTTTGGGCTGCAGGAACAGGTGGAATACATCTGCCGAATCGAGCCACCGAGGGCCATTGCCTGGAAGATGAACACCCAGCCGGGCGACCCCGTGCACGCCCTGAGAACGCAGACACTGGAAGCTGTGGATGATGCGACTACCCGCTATGTGTCCATCGATGAGTTTTCCGGTGAGGGCGTACCTATGATGATGGAGACGCTGGGTGCTGCCGTTGAAACGGGTTTCAACCAGTGCGGCTATGGGCTCAAGAAGTACAGCGAACAGCGGTACGCGGCACAGGCCGCTGAAGGCTCAGCGAAGACATCGGAAGGGGAGAAGCAATGAGTGCGCAAACCACACACCAAGATGAGGTGCTGTTGATAGAGGCCCACGATGATGTTGAGTGGGTAACCATGAATCGTCCTCAGGCCGCGAATGCCATGAACGAGGCGCTGATTGTGGCCTTGTTAGAATACTTCGAGGGGTTGCGACACCGTCAAGGCGTTCGCATTGTTGTGTTGCGCGCCAATGGAAAACACTTCTGCGCCGGCGCGGATCTGAGCGGCGGTGCCTTCGACGATGAGAGCCGCAGTCCTCACAACGTGTGGCGGGCCCAGCGGCAGATTAGCGATATTTATCGCGCAATGCGCCGATGCCCTCAACCCATCATCGCATTGGTGCAGGGCGCTGCCTGCGGCGGGGGGTTCAGCCTGGCGCTGGCATCGGATATCCGCATCGCTGCTGAGAGCGCGAAGATGAATGCGGCCTTCATCAAGATTGGTCTTACCGGCGCCGACATGGGCAGCAGTTATTTTTTGCCGCGACTGGTGGGCAGCGCCGTCGCCTCTGAACTGTTGCTGACCGGGCGTTTCATACATGCCCCGCGCGCACTGGCAACAGGACTGGTGTCGGAAGTAGTCCCGGCTGATACGCTGGCGCACGCGGCACAGTCCTATATTGATGACATGCGACGCACATCCCCCATGGGGCTGCGCCTCACCAAAGAGGCGATTAATACCGCACTGGATGCCCCAGGCCTGGATGCGGCACTGGCGATGGAAGACCGCCACCAAACTTTGTTGATGATGACGGAAGACAGTCAGGAAGCTGCGCTGGCTTTCCTGGAGCAGCGAGAGCCTGCTTACCAGGAGAAGTAGCGCTAGTGGCAGGTAAAGCCGCCGTCGATCACCAGTTCTGAGCCGGTCATGTACTTCGATTCAGCGCTGGCAAGGAACAGGCAGCCGTTGGCGATATCCACGGGTTCACCCATGCCACCCAGTGGAACCTGCTCATCCAAGGCCTTTGCCATGGCGAGCTGCTCCTCTTCAGACACTTCGGCGAGTCCGTTTTCAAGCATCGGTGTCAGTATGAATCCCGGGTGCACCGAATTGACGCGGATGTTGTAGCCCTCGCGGGCGCAGTGCAGTGCGGCGGATTTGGTGAAAATACGTACGCCACCTTTACTGGCGTTATAGGCGGCAATGTTAGGTTCGCCAACGATGCCCTCTATGGATGAAATATTGATGATGGAGCCACCGGTGGATTTCATGCTGCGCACCGCGGCCTGTGTTCCCAGAAAAACCGCATCCAGGTTAACCGCCTGTGTTCGACGCCAGCTGGTCAGGTCGGCCTCTTCAACATTCCCGCGCTCCACAATGCCGGCATTGTTCACCAGCACATCCAACTTGCCATGGGCTTCGAGCATTTTTACCCGCAAGGCCTCCCATGCGGTCTCATCAGTCACGTCCTGATAGTGATGCTCGGCACTGTGTCCTGTCTGCACAATGTGCTCAGCTACAGATTTGGCGGCGTCCGCATTGATGTCAGTAACAATGACGTGTGCGCC
Source organism: Parahalioglobus pacificus (assembly GCF_014652275.1). Taxonomy (GTDB): domain Bacteria; phylum Pseudomonadota; class Gammaproteobacteria; order Pseudomonadales; family Halieaceae; genus Parahalioglobus; species Parahalioglobus pacificus. The sequence goes on from NZ_BMYM01000001.1 coordinate 567,070, forward strand.
TTCTTCGGCGAAGCGGATACAGGTGGCTTCCCCGAGGCCGGAGCCGCCGCCGGTGACCCAGGCGACCTTGCCTTGCAATCTACTGCCCATGACTTACTTTCCTTGTTGCAGAGTGTGATAACCGGTCAGCCTTGCTGCTAACCATTCCCTTGCTGACTCCCACAGCCAGCGATCCAGCAAGCTCCAGACGCGTGACTGGGCATCCATGAAGTATCCGGTGCCCCGTCCTGCGACAATTCGATCGATAGTGCCAGCCACATCCTCTGGCAGCACGGGAATATCGCCACTGCCACCCAATCCCAAAGCCGCCGCTTCGCCCATAGACGTTTTCACAATGGGCGGTTTAATGCAGCTGACCCGAATGCCGTGTTTGCGCCACTCCAGAGCCAGCGCCTCGGTGAAGCCGTTGACGTAAAACTTGCTGGCGCTGTACACCGCCAGCGTCGGTATGCCGTGTACGCTGGATACGGAGCAGAGGTTTACCAGCACCGAACCTGGCGTGGTTTTTAGCGCAGAGAATCCAGCTTGGGCAACCCGCGTGAGCCCCAATACGTTGATATTAATCATTCGCTGGCAGTCTGCGTCCGCCATATCGGCAAACTCGCCTGAGCTAAGCACCCCCGCATTGTTGATCAGTGCATCCATCCGGCCGCCGCTGTTTTGCATGAAGTGCTCAATCATGGCGCTTACCGAGTCAGTCTCTGTGACATCGCAATGCGCACCAAAACAATGGGACAGCGCCGGATCTTCAAGTACCGCAGCTACGGCTACCTGGTCGATATCGTAAAGGCCGACTCGCCACCCCAAGAGTGCAAAATGTTTCGCCGTTGCCAGGCCGATGCCGCCCACCGCGCCGGTGATTAATAGGGTTTTCATGCAAGCTGCTCCTGTGCTTTCTGTGCCGCCTGAGTGTAGCCCAGCCCGCGTTGCGTCACATCGTCCGCCAAAGAGGCAGATGCGGTTTGTCTGCGCCGGGTTTATGCTGCTGACCCGAGCCAATGATGGAGCACCGATGATGTTTGAAACGCTGCTGTATGCCGTGGAGGCGCGCGTCGCAACGATCACGCTTAACCGACCCGAACGCTTGAATGCGATCAATGATCAGCTCCCTGGCGAACTACGTTATGCAGTGGAGATGGCCGACGTCGATCCGGATGTCCACGTCATTGTGCTCACCGGTTCTGGCAAAAGGTTTTGCGGGGGCTACGACCTGGCACATTACGCCCAGCGTGAGGGTGAGATACCGGGCAGCCAGTCAATGCCATGGGATCCCACACTGGATTACCGCAGGATGTCCCGCAACACCGAGGATTTCATGAGTCTGTGGCGCTGCCACACACCGACGGTGTGTAAGATTCATGGCGCGGCATCCGCCGGTGGCAGCGACATAGCCCTGTGCTGTGATTTGATTTGATTGTGATGGCCGATGATGCACGCATCGGCTACCCACCTGCGCGCGTGTGGGGCATTCCACCACGATGATGTGGGTGTATCGACTGGGTCTGGAGAAGGCCAAACGCATGCTATTCACTGGTGACCTTGTTATAGGAAAAGAAGCTGCCGAGATGGGGCTTGTGCTCAAATCGGTACCCCGCGATGAACTGGACGCGGAAGTGGCTGCCCTCTGTGATCGCATCAAGGGCGTGCCGCGCAATTAATTGATGATGAGTAAGCTCAGCGTCAACCAGGCCTATGAGAATATGGGGCTGTCCAACGCGCAGATGATGGCGAATCTATTCGACGGCGTTGCGCGCCACTCTCCAGAGGGTCTGTGGTTCAGAGAGCGGGCGCAGGAAGTCGGGTTCAAGCAAGCGGTGGCTGAGCGGGATTCCGGGGAACCCATTGCGCCGGAGGCCAGCAAGCGCCCGCTGCCCCCCGAATAACGCCGCAGCGTCAAGGTCGCTTATTGCGACCCTAACAGCGCTTCGCTGACGCCTGGCACCTCGCCGCTACCGGCCATGACTTTCAGGCTGGAGGCCGTGAAGGCATTGCCAATTGGCTGCGAGCGGCCGCCCAGGCACTGGGCCAGGAAGCTCTCGGTAATCGCATTGAAGGCCATATTGTTTTCTGGCTTCTGGAAGCCGTGACCCTCATCCGGGAACAGCACATACGTCACAGGAATGCCCTTGCCCTGCATCGCTTCAACAATCTGGTCGGACTCGGCCTGCTTCACCCGCGGGTCATTGGCGCCCTGTCCGATCAGCAGGGGTTTGCTGATGGCATCCACGTAGTTGATGGGTGAGCGCTCGTTCAACAGTGCCGCGCCTTCCGGTGTCTCCGGATCACCCACCGCCGCGATCAAAGTACGACGGAAGCCTTCCCAGTAAGGGGGAATGGAAGCGAGCAGGGTGTTCAGATTAGACGGGCCGACGATGTCCACACCGCAGGCAAAGGTATCGGGGGTGAAGGTCAGGCCCACCAGGGTGGCATAACCCCCGTAGCTGCCTCCCATGATGGCGACCTGGGATTTACGCGTGATGCGGCGCTTGGTCGCCCATTCAACGGCATCAATCAGGTCGTCATGCATCTTGCCAGCCCATTCCAGATTGCCGGCATTGGTAAATGCCTTGCCAAAGCCGGTAGAGCCCCGAAAGTTCACCTGTAAAACAGCGTAACCCCGGTTTGCCAGCCACTGTACGGTGGGCGAATAGCCCGCGCCGTCCCGTGCCCAGGGGCCACCATGTACCAGCAGGACCATGGGCACTGGCTGCTCAGGTCGGCCATTGCCGTCCGGGTCCGTGCCCAGGGGTAGTGTCAGGTATGACACCAGGTTTTTGCCGTCCCGACTCTCTATAAAGACATTGCGCTTGGCCGCCAGAGGCAAGCCTTCAAGGTCTTCGTAGGTTGTGAACAAGTCGGTCAGGGTTTGGGTGTCGCGGTCATACACGGCGTAGCGCGCCGCGGCATCGGAGGCCCCTACATAGACGGTCCACTTCTCGCCATCCAGCGTTGTGGACAATATGTCCACATCACCGCCGGCGGCGTCTTGCAGGATCTGGAAGTCGCGAATGTAGCGTCCGTCCTGCACCTCCCACTGGCGCTGGTGAATGGTCGCCGCCACAGCGATCAGTTCATGAGTGCGCGGGTGAATCAGCGCATCGCTGATATCGGCATTGTCGGACATCGCCAGTGTGTTGGCTTCGCCGGTCTCAATATTGATGCGCACCAGTGCTCCAGTGTCGCGGCCCCGACTGTCCAGGGCGTAAAAGCTGTTGTTATCAGCGCCAAAACCAACAATGCCGGTGGTGTAGTAGTCCTCGGCGGCAATCTCCATCAGGGGTTCCCAATCCTCGCCCTCGCGGGTGTAGAGGTTGGCCCCGCCGCTCTCGGTCTGCTCCTGGGCCAGACGCACCTGAAGGTCATTGTCGACGTAAACGGCGCTGAACCCTTCGTTCTGTAGCAGCAGTTCCCGCTTTCCAGACTGCAAGTCGACGCGGTAAATGTCGTGCCAGCGTTGGTCGCGGTCGTTCATGCCCACAATGACCACACCCGGGTGGTCCTCACTCTGCGCGATGACCTCCGCGCGCACACCGGGGTAGGGCGTGAGGTCCTTGATCTGGTTGGTTGCCAGGTTAATGCGGTACAGGTGAAAGTTCTCGTCGCCATTCTGGTCCTCGATGTACAGCACACTTTCGCTGTCCAGTGCCCAGAAGTGGCTGGGAACGCCGCGGCCTGTGTTGCGAGTGACCGGCCGGGCTGCGTTGATGTCGCCGGCCGGTGCGACCCAAATGTTCATCACACCGTCCAGGGGTGCCCGAAAGCTCATCATTTCACCGTTAGGGCTGAGTCTGCCCTGGAAACGGGTGGGGTTGCCGAACAGTATCTGGCGGTCGATCAATTCGATCTCGGGGGTGGTGGCAATCTCTTGTTCGGGCGGTGCGCTGGTACAAGCTGCAACGAGAATGGCGATGGCGGCTATCAGGCCCGCCAGGGCTGAGCGTTGATTGAGCATGCGTCGATCCTTATGGGAGTCGTATGTGGTCTGCGATAGGGCGAGATCTTTCGCCCACCGCCACTCATCATAGACCACCATCGAATCGCTGGCAGCACAGTGTGGGGCGATATTTCCCGAAAGCCGGTTCAACTAATCGTCGACAGTGCGTTGACCTGTTGTGTTGGCGCTTTTAGGGTCACTCTCTTGCCGCAGAATATTCGAGAAATAGAGATTTGCCATGAATGAGTTACAGGGAAAGACCGCCGTCATTACTGGTGCCGGCTCAGGTATCGGTGCGGGCATTGCCCAGGCTACTGCGGCCGCGGGTATGCGCGTTGTGGTTGCCGATATCGACACTGAACGCGCCCAGTCGGTGGCTGATGAGTTGAGTGCTGGTGGTGCAGAGGCAATTGCCGTGCAGGTGGATGTCAGTGATTTGGCATCAGTGACGGCACTGCGCGAGCAAGCCTATGAGGCGTTTAATGAAGTCCATCTTCTGTGTAACAACGCAGGTGTCTGGGTGGGCGCGATGATGGCGGACGCGGACATCAAGGACTGGCAATACCAGATCAACGTCAACCTCTATGGCGTTATTCACGGGGTTAAGACCTTTCTCCCCGATATGCTTGCCCGTGGCGAAGGTCACATCGTTAACACGGCCTCTTTGGGCGGGTTGATATCGGGACCGCCCGAAGGCCTCTACTGCACGACCAAGTTCGCAATTGTCGGCCTGTCCGAATCGCTGCTGATGGAGGTCGCTGATAAGGGTGTTGGGGTTTCGGTGCTGTGTCCCGGACTGGTGAACACCGATCTCATCACCCAGTCAGAAAAGGTTCGTCCGGCGGCGGTAGACCCCGGAGTGCGCCATGATCAGCCCGCGCCCGACGTGGCGGCGGGCTTGTCGCCGGCAGTCGTGGGCGAGCGCGTAGTGGACAGCGTAAAAGACAATAATTTCTACATCATTACCCACGATGATTACCGTGAAGTGATCGAGATGCGACACGCGGGCATCTTAGCTGCCGTGGATGATCATGCACGGCGCTACGGTTCTACCAGCGGCAGGACCTTCTGAATACCATTGCCTCGCTGCCCGGTTCGAACCGGGCTAGGGCTCAGTTGCTGCTGGCGTGGGCTCTGAGAGCTTCCTGGGCGACAAGCAAGGCAGCACCGGAATCTACGCGTGAAGAGTAGGCTTCAATGAACAGCTTTCCGACCACGGTGCCATCGGGCGCGATAACTATCATGCCTGGATGTGGAATCCCGTATTGGCTGTCTCCCTGCGAGTAGTCCTCATTGAGGATGCCCAGGGTTTTGAAAGACAGCGCATTCAGATCAGACAGCACGGGAATCGTGATGCCGTGCTTCTCAGTGAAGGCCAGCTGTAGTTCGGGGGCATCATAGGTAATGGCCACCAGGCCAATGCCGGCGGCATCGTAGGCTTCCTTGGTTTCCTGCAATTGCACCAGTTGGCGCATGCAGTAGGGGCACCAGTCGAACGAACGGCTGGCAACCAGTACCGTGCCGCGATCACCGGCAAACTCATCCAGCAGCGTGATCACTCTGCCCTGATAGCTGGCCTGTAAACCGGGGAATCGAGAGCCAACGGCTGGACCCGGGTCGAAATCATCGGTGTCTGCCGGCACGAACATGTTTTCTGTGATGGTGTCGTAGGCGGCGTCCTTCAGCGGAGTCTGGAACAGGTACAGTGCGACGCCTGCCACCAGCACAATTAGCGCCAGTGCAATGAGAACTTTTTTCATCCGGGCTTTCCCGCTTCGATCGTTTGCGCCAGTGTAAACAGGCAGGGCTGTAACGTCAGTAGCGGTAGCCATAGGCGCGGGCTTAACAGTATGCTTGGCACTGGTTTCTGGGCCATCGGGTGCCATGTACGAACAACTGCTGATCTCAGCGCTCTTTATCTGGCTACTGTGCAGTCTGATATTCACCGATTGGCCGGCAGTCTGGGTGTTTGTTGCAGCCATGCTGGGTAGCTACTTCCTCGGCCTTGTCTCCACCGGTGAAGTGTTGGACAAGGTGTCTAACACCGGGCTGATTACGTTAGTGCTGTTACTGCTGGTGTCCATTGGTCTGGAGAAGCTGTCCTGGTTGGACAAGTTGTCCGGTCGGCTGATCACGCCGGGCTATGTGGCCAGTCTTCTGAGGCTGGGTTCGGTGACCGCGGTGTTTTCGGCCTTCGTGAATAACACGGCGGTCGTAGCCACACTTGCTCACACGGTGCGCAGCAACAAGTACCATGCGCCGTCCAGGCTGCTCATTCCCTTGTCCTACGCCGCGATTCTCGGCGGCACCATGACATTGATCGGTACCTCCACCAATCTGATCGTGAGCAGTTTCCTTGAAGATGCCACGGGTATGGGTCTGGCATTCTTCGACTTTCTCCTGATCGGCGCCTGCGCCACCGTGCTTGGTATGCTGACGCTGTTGCTCAGCGCGCGCCTGTTACCCGAGCACGGCAATGGGCGTATCGATATCAATGAGTACCTGATTGAGGCTGAGGTGTCAGAGGACTCCCAGCTAGTGGGTAAGAGCATCACTGCTAATCAGTTGCGCGACCTGGAAGATCTGTTCCTGGTGGAGATTGTTCGGGGCAATCGCCTGATCTCCCCTGTGGCTCCTCAGGAGATTCTTCAGCCCGGTGACAAGTTGATCTTCTCTGGTGATATCAAGCGCCTGGCGGTGCTGGACGATTTCGATGGCCTAAAATTGTTTGCCATGGATGAAGGGCTCCTCAGCGAAAACATGACCGAAGTGATTGTGATGCCCAATGCCGCGGTTGAGGGTCAATCGATTAAGGACAGTGGCTTCCGCTCCCTGTTTGATGCGGCGGTCGTTGGCATGCGTCGCGGCGGTAAGCGTCTATCGGGAAAGTTAGGCAGCATTACACTCCAGGCGGGTGACAACCTGGTTCTCGCAGTGGGCCCTGATTTCAATAACCGCAAGAACCTCGACAAAAACTTTGTCGTTATCGATGACGCAGTGACCGGTGCCGGTGTGACCACGGGTCAGAATCTTTTCGTGACTGCCGCCCTGGTGGGGGTGGTGTTACTGGCTTCAATGAACGTACTGCCCCTGATTAAAGGGTTGGCTTTCCTGCTGGTTTCCATGTTGGCACTGGGCATGGTGGGTGGCTCGGAATTGCGCCGTCGCTTTCCTTTCGAGTTGTGGTTGATCATTGGTTCGGCACTGACATTGTCTCAAGCCTTGAATAACTCCGGGCTGGTGGCGCTAGTGGCAGACTTCCTGCACACGAATCTGGTTAACTACGGCCCCTGGGTCGCTTTGGCCGGCGTTTATCTGGGCACCTTAGTGCTCACTGAGACCATGACCAATAATGCTGCTGCTGCATTGGCCTTTCCCATCGCGTTTGGCCTGGCCGAGAGCTACGGTTTGAATCCCATGCCTTTCGTGATGGTGGTTGCCTACGGCGCCAGCGCCAGTTTTTTAACGCCCTATGGCTACACCACGAATCTCATGGTTCAGAACTTGGGCCATTACACGCTGCGGGATTACTTTCGCAGTGGCCTGCCATTGTCACTCGTGTACTCAGCGGTGGTGCTCCTACTGGTACCGGTGGTGTTCCCCTTCGATGCGGTGCCACTCGCCAAATAGCTGAACTGGCCCCTCACTTTAAGCGCCGATAACGGTAAACCCGCTCTGGCTGAGCTAGTCTGTGACTACAGACTGTCTTTGGGGAGAATCCGGTGGGACGCTTAGCCGGCAAGGTGGCCATTATCACCGGCGCCAGTCAGGGTATCGGGGCGGCAACTGCACAGCGTTTTGCCGAGGAGGGCGCACAGGTCGTGCTTGCCGCGAGACGGTTGGATGCGCTGGAGGCCCAGTGCGCTGCCATTGCTGCGGCGGGTGGCGAAGCGATGGCTGTGGCGACTGACATTGCCGACGAGTCAGCCGTGGCGAATCTGGTCCAGTCCTGTTGTGAGGCCTATGGCGGCATTGATGTTGTGGTTAATAACGCCGTGCTCGCGAGGCCAGGCCTGATAAGCCAGGCTGACAGCGACACCTGGCGCAGTAACTTTACCGTGAGTCTGGACGGGGCGCTTTTCCTGATGCGTGAGGCGTATCCTGCCTTGAGCGCCAGCAGCGGTGCGGTGGTGAATGTTGCCTCCGTTTGCGCACTGCTGGGTACGCCCGGTATGGCGGCCTACAGCGCTGCCAAGGCGGGTATGCTTGCCCTGAGTCGCAATGCTGCGATCGAGTGGGGCAAGCAGCAGGTTAGGGTGAATAGCGTCATTCCTGGTGTATTCCTGACCCCGCCTACCGAGGGCTTGATGCCCGATGAAGCCAGTCAGGCAGCCACTGCCAGGAGCGTGCCCATCGGGCGCATAGGGGATCCTGTCGAGTGCGCCAATGCCATATTGTTCCTCGCCAGTGACGAAGCATCCTACATCACCGGGGCAGAGCTGGTGGTCGACGGCGGCAGGACGGCGGAGTTGAACACGGGCACGGCGAGTTTCGAATGAGCGACGATACACTGCTACAGCGGCTTGACCGGCTGGAGTCTCTGGATGCGATACGGCAGCTGGTTGCAAAGTATGCTCTGTCGCTGGATATGCGTGACCTCGATGCCCATGTGAACCTGTTTGCCGCTGACATCAGGGTCAGTCGTGATCGAGTGGGCCGGGCTCATCTCAAACGTTGGCTGGACGATACGCTGCGGCAGCAGTTCACAGGCACCTCACATCACCTTGGCAACCACATCATTGAGTTTGATGACCCTGACCATGCCCACGGCGTGGTCTACTCCAAGAATGAGCATGAAACACCGACAAAGGCGGGTGGCAGCGAGTGGGTCATCATGCAGATGTTGTACTGGGACAACTACGAACGTATCGACGGATGCTGGTACTTCCGGCGCAGACTGCCCTGTTACTGGTACGCGACGGACATCAACAAGCCGCCGGTGGGTGATGACAAAATGCGCTGGCCAGATCGCGAGCACTATGAGGGCGCTTACCACGAACTTTGGCCCAGCTGGAAAACGTTTTGGGCTAATCCACCGGGTGATGACGAACCCCAGGTCGCAGAACCCGCCCCCTTGGAGATGTTCCTGCAAACCATGCGTCGCGGTGCGCCAGACCCCAGCATTCGTGTGAGATAGGGCCTAGCGGCGGCGCTAACCCATTTTCGCGGTGGGTTCGAGTTTTATAGCCCTGCGACGTGCTCGATGTACGGCAGATACTTCACGTAGATGTCAGCATCTGGCCCGGCACCGCCCTCGGCAACGTCAGCGCCCAGGGTCCACAGAGCGTACTGGCCTTTAGAGCCACCGAAGGGGTCTACGTAGTACTGGTATCTATTGCCCCATGGGTCTGTGGGTACGGACTCGATAAAGGCTTTACCACTGGCGCCAGTGAGCACGCTCTGCCAGTCGGCGTCGCGGGGGTAGTACCCCAATTCACTCACCGCAGCCTCTAGCGCCTCACTCAGAGCAGTGAGGTCCGAACGGACTTGCATCAATGCGGTGTTGGACGATTCTACCGGCCCAATGCCCAGTTCAATCTGTAAGCTACTGGCTGGGTCTTCACTGCAGTAGATCGCGGTATCCAAGGGCTTGGCATAGGGCATCGCATCCTGGCCCACGATAACAAAGGGTCGCGGGCGGTTGCTTCCGCCGTAATCGTCTGCGGTTTCATACAGGCCGCAGACGACCTGCCCGGGGTAATAAGCGACTTCGCTTAAGCTGGAGTAGGAGCGAAGGGGTAGGGCATTCATGATGAGTTGCCGGGCCTCGTCGATACTGAGAGGCTGGGCAGCACAGCCGCCCAACAGGGTAATGGCACACAATGTGTAAGCCGCAGTAACTACCGCGCGGATCATGGTTTGGCTCCTGAATCTAGCGAAGGCATTATCCCCGTGCCCGTCAGGCTCGGCAAGATGGCTTAGCGCACGGCGCCGCCGCCATCCACGGATAAGATCTGCCCGGTGATAAACGATGCTCTTTCGCTGCACAGAAAGGCCACGGCCTCGGCGATTTCGCTGGGCTCGCCCAGCCTGCCCATCACGGCAGACTTCTTCAGCCGCTCTGCGATTGCAGGTTGTTCCTCAAAATACTTTTCCACGCCAGGTGTGCGAATCACCCCAGGTGATACCGCATTTATGCGTATGTTTTGGCTACCGTATTCGGCAGCCGACGACTTGGTAAGGATGTTCACGCCACCTTTGGCCGCGGCGTAGGCAGTGTTGTAGGCCTGGCCGCGTAGGGACGCATTAGATGAGATGTTCACTATGGCGCCGCCCCCGCCGGCCAACATGGCGGGGATTTCGTGTTTCATACACAGCCAGGTATTGGTCAGGCACATCTCCAGGGTTTGATCGAAGACCTCCCTCTGATACTCGTGTATCGGACCGGAGCCATGGCTTAGGGCTGCGCTGTTACAGGCAATGTTCAGACCTCCGAAGGCGTCTACTGCTGCCGCGACCATGGCTTCTACAGCGGGCTCGTCACTGACGTCACAGGGTTGGAATTGAGCGCGGCCTCCAGCGTTGTTGATCAGTTCACAGGTTTCCTCACCGGCGTCTCGGTTTACATCAGCCACCAGAATGGCCGCGCCTTCCCTCGCCAAAACCTGTGCGATGGCTCTGCCGATACCCTGGCCTGCGCCGGTTACAATTCCCGATTTTCCCGCCAGAAGTGTTTCGCTGTGTGTCGTCATAAAAGTTTTCCCGCCGAAGATCGATTCACGGTAGAGCACCGAACGACAGTCGCAAGCTACCGCTGCATAAAGCAGGGTATGGTCAACATTGTTGGTGTCAGTGGTGAGGCTCCGCTTTGCGCAGGACACGCCGCCTCAGTAGAATCGGGTAAGAGTTGACGTAGTGACCATTATGAGAATAAACGAATACCTCAGCAAAGAGGACGTGGCGCGGTTCACCGGCAAGAGCGATTTGCGCGCTTGGGCGCTGTTTCTAGCCAACTGGTTATCCATCATCGTTACCTTCGCAGTCGTGGGCCTGTACCCGAACGTGTTCACTGTGTTGGTCGCCTGGTTGCTACTGGCGGGCAGGCAGCTTGGCTTGTCGGTGTTGATGCACGATGCGGGGCACCGCACCCTGTTCAAGACACCCTGGCTCAATGACGTCATTGGCCAGTGGTTCTGCGGCCTACCCGTATTCAGTGATATGCCCAGCTATGCGCGGGGACACCTGCAGCATCATCGCAAGGCGGGCACCCATGATGATCCTGACTTGCCGAACTATGCCGCCTATCCGGTAAGCCGAGAGAGCTTCAAGCGCAAGGTGGTGCGTGACCTGTCCGGGCAGACCGGGATGAAGCTACTGATTTATATCGCCAAAGGCGCCTCCGGCATTATCAGTCACGAGCAAAGAGACAGCGCCAAGCCCTTTCTGCAAATGCTGTCAGTGCAGCTGGTCATGCTCATTGCGCTCGCAGCGTTCGGCATTGCCTGGGTATACCTGATCTGGCTGGGTGCCTTCCTGACAACCTTTATGCTGGTCATCCGGGTCCGCCAGGTGGCAGAGCACGCCGCCGTGCCCGATCTCTACGATACTGATCCGCGCATGAATACCCGCACCGTGGAAGCGCCCTGGTGGCAGCGCTGGCTCTTTGCACCGAACGGTGTGAACTTCCACATGGAACACCATTTCATGGCCAGTGTGCCCTGTTACCGTCTCAGTGCCCTGCATGAACACCTGCGCAAGAAGGGGGCCTTGGTCGGCGTGCCTGTGTTCAAGGGCTACGGTGAACTGCTGCGCCACGCGGTGCCAGCCTGATCAATAAGCCAATAAACAACACGATGCGTACCCTGCATGCGGCCGCCGCAGTAGCGTGTACGACACTGCTGGGAGCCGCGCCTGCCTGCGCCGAAGGCTTTGATCAACAGGTTGAAGCGCTGATCCGCCCGTTGTCTGATGCTCTCGCAGGGGCCGTTTTTTACCCCATCGATATAGCCGGCCAGCCGTTCCCATTGATCGTTTTGTGGTTGGCCGTGGCCGCTGTCTTCTTCACGCTCTATCTGGGCTTCATCAATGTGCGCGGATTTGGCCTTGCTATCCGGCACGTGAAGGGCGACTTCCATAATCCGCAGGCCCGTGGAGAGATATCACATTTTCAGGCCGTGGCCACGGCGGTCTCTGGCACGGTGGGTATTGGCAATATCGGTGGCGTGGCCGTCGCCATTGTTGTTGGTGGGCCCGGCGCTGCCTTCTGGCTGATCATTGCCGGCCTACTCTCCATGTCGACCAAGTTGGTGGAGTGCACGCTGGGCGTGAAATACCGACGCTACAACGCTGACGGGTCAGTGTCCGGCGGGCCCATGTACTACCTCGAGCAGTACTTGGCAGACCGCGGCCGCCCCGGGCTCGGTAAGTGGTTGGGTGGTTTTTACGCCCTGTCCCTGGTAGTGGGCTGCCTGGGTATTGGCAACATGTTCCAGTCGAATCAGGCCTACGTACAGTTCGTTGTTATCACAGGCGGTGAGCAGAGTTTCTTTGCCGATAAAGGGTGGCTCTTCGGTATTGCAATCGCCCTTGCGGTGGGTGCCGTTATCATTGGCGGCATTCGCTCCATCGCCCGTGTCGCGGCGCATATCGTGCCTTTCATGGGTGTGCTGTATGTGATCTCAGCGGTGATCATCATCGCCATGAGCTATCAACACATCCCCTATGCGATCGAGTTAATTGTCTCGAGCGCATTCAGCGTACAGAGCGTCACCGGCGGGATGATTGGCGCCATTATCGTGGGCTTTCAGCGAGCCCTGTTTTCCAACGAGGCCGGTATTGGCTCTGCGTCGATAGCCCACTCGGCTGTGCAGACCAACGAGCCAGCCTCTGAGGGGCTGGTGTCCCTGTTGGAGCCCTTTATCGATACCGTGGTTATCTGCACGCTGAGCTCGCTGGTGATCGTGACGACCGTATACCCCCATGGTTTGATGGATAGCGGCCTTGAGGGTATTGCACTGACCTCGGCGGCCTTCGCACACCACATCAGCTGGGCGCCGTACCCGCTGGCGGTGGCGGCACTGCTATTTGCGTTCTCAACCAGCATCTCCTGGTCGTACTATGGCCTGAAGGGCTGGACCTACCTGTTCGGTGAAGGGGCCTTAACGCAAAACCTGTTCAAGGTAGTGTTCTGTGGCTTTATCGCCCTGGGATGCATGATCCAGCTGTCTGCCGTGCTGGACTTCTCAGACGCCATGATCTTCCTGATCGCTATCCCGAATATCATCGGGCTTTATCTGTACGCGCCGGAAGTGAAGCGTGAGGTCAACGACTACATGCGTCGCGTACGTAGCGGTGAAGTGCCGCTGGCGGGCGAAAATCAGTAAGGCTTATCACCGTCGATGGTGATGCGCTCCATGCGCCGGTAGGCCGGAAAGTAGTCGTTGACCGGTTTGTGCTGTGTACTGCGGTTGTCCCAGATTGCGATGCTGCCCGGGCGCCAATTGAAGCGAACACTGAACTCCGGCGTCTGGATATGCTGGAACAGGAACTGCAGTAGCGCATCACTTTCGCTGCGGCGAAGACCCTCGATGTGTGTGGTGAAGAGAGCATTCACGAAAATGACCTTCTTGCCGGTTTCCGGGTGTGTGCGTATCACGGGATGCCGCACCGGAGGGTTGGTGGCCACTGCATCGGCCAGGCGTTCACGCCCACCGGGTTCTGCCAGGCTCTCCCGAAAGCCGTGACTGAAATCGTGTACAGCAATCAGGCCACCCAGAAAAGACTGCATGGGCGCGGAGAGCGCGTCGTACGCAGCGGTCATGCTCGCCCAGAGTGTATCTCCGCCGCGAGCAGGGCATTCGACGGCTTTTAGCACGGTGCCCAGGGGCGGGTGCTCGCGAAAGGTCATGTCGGAATGCCACTGTTCTATTTTACTGGGCTTTTCAGCGCTGGATTCCAGTATGGTGACTGCGGGATGACCCGCAACCGTGTCATAGGCGGGGTGTTGCTGCAGTGGGCCGAAGCACTGTGCCAGATCCGTTTGCTGCTGCGGTGAAATTGCCTGCTCGCGGAAGAAAATCACCTGATACTCATTCAGTAACTTCCGCAGCTTGCGCACGGTGTCATCGTTCAGCGCCTGGCTGAGGTCAATGCCACGTATCTCTGCACCCAGCGCGCCGGCAAGCGGCGTGATGTCCAGCATGGTTGCTTCCCAAATTGATTCAGCCGGCGAGTCTAGCACCCTTTTTGGATCGGATGGGATGGAAACTGGTCGCTACGGTCGTGTTGTTAGGCGCACGGTTTCTTCACACTACAACCGTCTGTTGAAGCGATGTCGCGAAGATGGAGGTGCACAATGCAGCGTTCCAATTTGAGTGTTCAAGCCATCGTTCCGGCGCGATCGAAGTGTTCGCGCTCACGCCGGTGGCGCCATGGCCTGCTGGTGGGTTTGCTTGTGGGCACGGCAGCTCAGGGAAGCGCCTCAACGCAGGGGCTGGCCAGTAACAGCGCGCTGGTCACCTGCTCCTCCGGGGGGCTATCCGCGGGCATGCTGATACTCATGCCAGAGGATGAGCCGCCTTCGGGGAGGGTGCGGTGTGCGCCGCGGTTCGCTCACTGGTAGTTGCTTTCGAGGGGCGTAGGGCGGCGCAGACAGTGGCCCGGCTTGCGGCTATAATGCGCGCCGCCTCATAGCCCATACGGAAACTGGCTCCATGGACTTCACCCTCAATCCCAGTATTGATCTCGATAACGTTGCTGCGGTCTACGCGCAGGACCGGCGGGTACGCTTGACCAATATCCTGCCCCGCGAGCAGGCCGAAGCGTTGTCTGACTACCTGGCGAACAAGACGGCGTATCGCCACGCCTTTGTTCTGGACGGCAAGTTCGGCGATGTGTCGGGTGCGGAGTTGCAGCAGTTGCCGGAAGAAGACCGGGCGCGGCTGATACAGGGTGTACTTAAGCAGGCGTCAGAGGGGGTTGGATTCTGGTACGAACGCCGTGCAGTGAATGCCACCGACGATAACCTGCTGGGGCAGTTTCAGCGTTGGCTGGCCAGCCCGGAGATGCATGCGACCATGGGGCGCATTACGGGCCAGGAAAACTACGGCAGCGCCGTCGCGCAGGCCACTCGGTTTAATCGCGGCGACTTTTTGACGCGGCATCAGGATGTCGTGACGGAAGAGCAGCGGCAGGTGGCATTTGTGTTTAATCTCTCTCCGGCATGGCACCCGGACTGGGGCGGTTTGCTGCAGTTTTTCCAGCCAGATGGTACGCCCCGCGAGGCTTGGTCACCTGACTTCAACACACTGTCTTTGTTTGACGTAGGCCACGTGCATTCAGTGACCTGTGTGAGTCCTTTTGCGCCGGCACCCCGGCTGGCCGTCAGCGGCTGGTTCCGGCTGCGCTGATTAGCTACCTGCGGTCGCGTCAGTGCCGACGGGTAGGGTGGCACTGACTCGCAATCCAGCTCCGGTGTTGGTGGCCGCCAGACTGCCGTTGTGCTGCTCTATGGCACGCTTGGCGATGGATAAGCCCAATCCATAGCCGCCGGTTTCACGGGTTCGATTGCGATCCACGCGATAAAGGGGATCAAAGATGCGCTCTAACTCTGATTCGGGTACGCCCGGTCCACAGTCTTCAATGGACAGGTGATAGTTCCCTTCGATGCGTCGCAAATCCAACGTGACCTGCGTACCAGATGGTGTATGGCTCAATGCATTGCGTACGACATTTTCAAAACACTTTTGCAACAAGTCGCCATGGCTCAATACCACCGCCTCATCGAGATCGGTAAACAGTGCGACGCGTTTGTCTTGGGACTTGCCTTCGAAGTCGGCGTCAGCGGCCATGTCCTGGAGTAGGGGCACAAGGTCGATGTGCGTATCCAGCGTGAGGGAGTCTGATTGGCTGGTGAGCAGTTGCCCGATCAGTTCGTCCAACCGCTCAGTTTCCTGCTCTATGCGCTTCAGGTATTGGCTATCCGGTTCAGGCTGCTCCTGAGCCAGCGCCAGGGCGATACGCAGCCGCGCCAATGGCGATCGCAGTTCGTGGGATACGTCCTGTAGCAGACGTTTCTGCCCCTGTATGCGTTGCTCCAATTCGCTGGCCATGTGATTGAACTGCCGCGCCAGCTCATCCGCTTCATCGCCACCACTGGCGGCTACGGGTATTCGCGCGGACAAGTCACCTGCCGCAAGCTTGCCCGCGGTGCTTTGTAGCAACTTTACGCGACGGGTCAGCAGCCGGGACAGCAAATAGCACACTAAACCGCTAATCAGGATCGCAATGGCAATGCGTAGCAGTGGATTGGCACCAAGCGTAGCAACCACAGCGCGGGGTTCCGGGAAGGCGATGACCGCTGCCATGCGCTCCCGCTCACCGCGAAACAGAGTGTGAGCAACGATTTGTCCCTGCGGGCTTTTCAGCATCGCCCGTCGCTTACTAGGAGATAGCTGGCGAGCAGCGCGCATCACTTGCGCGGGGACTTCCCTGTCCAGTAATTCCAAACCGTCCCTGCGTAGCAGGTAGATATCGATACCGTGTCGCTCAGAAGCGCGCTCTACAATGCCGGGCAATCTAGACAGGGGCTGGTTCTCAAGAGAGTAGATCAGCCGCAGCAGGTAGCGCGGCGGTGGGCCATCCTTTCGCAGTTCTGTTTGACCCCCGGGTAGCTCGTCGAAGTAATTGGCCAGCAGAATCCAGCTGCCCAATATGGACACCGAGATGAGCCAGAAGCCCAGGAATACCTTGATAAACAGGCGATTAGGCATGTCGGTTTACTGCGGCTTGATTATGCATGGGTAAAGATATCTCAAGCCTGCTCGGGCGTGCTGCTTGAAACCAGCTGGTAGCCGGCGCCTCGCACACTGAGAATGATGTCGGGTTTACCCTCTTGCGCCAGCTTGCGTCGAATCTTACTGATGTGCACATCGATACTGCGGTCGTAAGCGCCAAGGGGGCGGCCCAATGCTTCGATGCTCAAAGTGTCCTTATCCACAATTTGCCCCGCGCTGCGCAGCAGTAGCTGCATAATATTGAACTCTGCGCTGGTGAACTCTACGGGGGTGCCCTCGACCGTCACCTGCCGGGTGCCGGGATTGAGAACTACACCGTCAACGTCGAGCTGGTCGGGTTGAGGAGCATCAGCACTGCGCCGAAGTACGGCTCGCAGCCTGGCGGCCAACTCGCGCGGATTGCAGGGTTTGGGTAAGTAGTCGTCAGCGCCCAGTTCCAGACCGAGTATGCGATCGGTATCTTCACCGCGCGCGGTGAGCATGATGACAGGAACCCGGCTGGATTCCCTGAGTTTGCGCAATACTTCCAAGCCCTGCATGCCGGGCAGCATGATATCCAGGACGATGGCATCGGGCGACGAGCCAAGTGCCGCGCTCAGGCCTTGCGCACCGTCGTGCTCTGCGCTGATGTTAAAACCTTCCAGTTCGAGGAAAGTACCCAGTAGCTCACACAGCTCCTGGTCATCATCAATGATAAGTATCTGATGGGTCATGGGAGTAGTGTCGCGGTACCACTCGGCAATGTCACCCCATCGTTACCACTCCTCAGCTTTGTTTACATTTCTTTACGTCGGCCTAGAGTTCCTGAACCAGCAAGCCGCTGTCTTCAATCCGGCTTAAGTCTGCGTCGCGTTGCTTGGGGTTGGTGATCACAGCCGTGCTGGCATTCTCGGGGGTGAGATACTCGCTGGCTACGCGGCGTACATCATCCAGCGTGACCGACAGTATCTGCTGACGGAAGCGCTCCCGCTGCGCATGGCTGCGACCGAATAGGCCATTGTGGAAGTGTTGCTTGGCTTCACCGGCGGGAGAACTGGGTTTATCCAGGCTACCCACCACACCCAGAATGGCTTCTTCCAGCGGCTGTGAATCCAGATTTGTCTCGGCGATCCAGGCAATGCTGGCGTCGAAGTCTGCCAGTGTGTCCCAGAAGCGCGGATCGCGGTATGAGTAGAAGCGGAAGGCCGCTATACCGGAGTCCTGACTTGCGCCACCGCCATAGGCACCACCCTGTTCACGAATAGCACGGTGCAGGAAGCCATTACGCAGTATGGCACCCAATACGGTGAGGGGTGCGGCATCCGGGTGGCCAACGGGAACCGTTGGGTAGGCGCGGGCACAGAAATTCACCTGGGTGTTGGTTACCCACAGTTCATTGCGTGCTTCCCTGATCGCTGTGGGTGTCCACAAATCTGCGGAGCCATCCACACTGCTACCCGGCCAGCCCGCAAGAGCAGATTCTGTAACCGAGTCCATGTGCTCCGCCTCTGCAATGGCCAGGAGTTGTACCGGCATATCCGCCACGCGCTTGTGCAGGTCGGTGAACTGCTGCGACAGTGCCGCCAGGGCATCCGCTGAGCGTAAGTCTTCGTCGAGCTTACGCACACTGCGTATGCCGGCGAGGCCTGTCAGCTGGTGATTCAGTTGCGCCAGTGGGCTCATGCCCGCGCAGGCTGCAGCCATTGCCAGGCCGTGCCCATTGCCAGTAACGGACTGTTCGCGTCGTGCCCGTTGCTGGCTGATCATATCGCGGATTCGATCGGTCTCTTCGAAAGTTACGCTGTATAGCGTGTCGCGCATCAGGGCTATTTGTTCGCCGCTGTTGGCTGCCAGAGCTTTAGAGGACAATACTAGGTTTGCCGTCACTGCCTGCTCGCTGTTGACATCGCCCCGCATGGAGGTAAAAGCATTGATTGATCCGACGGTGGCCGATTGTCGGTTCTGGGTTTCCAGGTAGCTGCCGCCGTTAAGGCCCAGCTCTGTCATGAGGTTGGTGTAGTAGGGCATCAAGGCCTGTTGGTCAGCACTCAATTGCGGCAATGCCGCGATGGCCTGTTGGTACACCAGCCCGTTGGTGCCCTGTGCGTAGCGCGTGAGTGTGACTCCGTTGCGCTCTGTCTGTTCGCAGGTCAGCTCCGGCAGGGTGGCAGGCACATCCGCCAGGGTCACCTTGGGAAGAATGCTCTCATCGTCTACCTGGGCCTGACGTTGTTCCAGTTGGTGCGCCAATTCGATAACGCGTGCTTTCTCGTCGCTGTCCATCTGCGAAGCTATGTCGGCCAGACGCGCGCGCTCGGACTCGTCGCGTTGCTGCGACAGCGACTGGTCGGGGGACATCACCAGAGTCACCCGGTGTGGGTTCTCCAGCAGCAGTTTGCGCGCCAGCCTGGGAATAAAGTCCGGCTCTTTGATTTGCTCGCGCAGCTCGGCGATCACCGGGTCGAGGTTGAGAACTGCAATAGGGTCGCTGTAGTGCGTGGCGCAACCCAACGACTGCAGAATCAGCTGCAATCCATAGGGGTAGCTGTCGCCGCTAATTTCACGCTGGTGCAGTTCCAGTTGGTGCAACACGGCTTCCACACGTTCCTGCGCGACACCGTCCCTAGCAAGGTCCTCAATCACCTGTAGCACCTGAGTTTCAAAAGCGTCGCGGTGCTCGCTTTCGCTCCCTTCAATGCCGCAGCAAAACACCATTTCGCGCATGGAATCCTCGAGCCCGCAGAGGGGGGAGGGGGCTAGGCCTAGTTCGGTGGTTTCCAGTAGCCGCTGCAGGGGGCTGGCGCTGTTTTCCATTAATACGCTTGAAAGCAACTGTGCTTCCAGCAGGGCTTGCAGATCGCTGCTCTCACCAAGCAGCCAACCCATCACAATGTGGGTTTTCTGGGCCGTGCTGCCGGGTTCATCGAACGCGTAACTGTCGGCTATTTGCAGGGGCGAAGCGATACGCTGCTCCGGAGCGACAGCGATTTTTTCCTCCAGTCGCTCAAACTTGGCCAGCGCCAGCTCTTCAAATCGGGCTTGGTGTTCGGTGGCAGGTATATCCCCGAAGGTCATGAAGATGGCGTTACTGGGGTGGTAGTGCGACCGATAGAAGTCTGATAATTCGTCGTAAGACAGATCGGGAATGTGGGCTGGGTCGCCGCCACTGTTGTAGTGGTAGGTGCTGGTTGGGAACAGGTGTTCACACAGGACCTGCCACAGTGTTGAGCTCACTGAACTCATAGCACCCTTCATTTCATTGAACACCACGCCTTTGAAGACCAGATCACTGTCCGGATTGTCTCGCTCGGCAAACTCCACGCGATGGCCTTCCTGGGCGAAGTCCAGTGGATCCAGGCGCGAGAAGAAGACGGCGTCCATGTAGACATTGAGCAGGTTGTCGAAATCCTTGCGGTTTTGGCTGGCAAAAGGATAGGCGGTCCAGTCGGAGCTGGTGAAGGCGTTCATGAAGGTGTTCAGGGAGCGCCTGAGCATCATGAAGAAGGGGTCCCTTACGGGGAAGCGCTCGCTGCCGCAAAGCGCGGTATGCTCAAGAATGTGCGCAACGCCCGTGCTGTCATGAGGCACCGTGCGCAGTGCGACCAGAAATACGTTTTCGGGGCTGTCTGATGCCAGATGGTAGTGCACCGCGCCCGTGGCTTTGTGCTCATAGTGCTCGACTGTCAGGTTGAGGGAGTCAATGCGGGCCTCGCGCAGTGCGTCAAAGGCAGGGTGGGCGCGTAACGGGGATGCAACAGCCTGATTCATAGGGTGCTCAAACAGAAAATGAAGAGCGCGCTATTCTAGCGCGAATTGACGCGCTGTTGGTGTGAATCAGGGTGTGAATCAGCTGTGTGGTCGGGTGAGCAGGGGCGGCGGCGTGCTGGCTGGCTTCAGTTCAATGCGGTAGAGGTAGGGCCAGCGTTTGCCCGTCACCCAGATGCCCCCATCCCGGCGGTCAAAGGCGATCCCGTTCAGCACATCTGTGCCCTCACCATACTCTTCGGCGGGCAGCAGCCCGGAGAGGTCGATACTGCCTGTTACGTTACCCGTTGCCGGATCGATAGTGACTATCCGATCACTTTGCCAGACGTTGGCCCACACCTCGCCGTTAATCCACTCGAGCTCATTGAGCAGGCTCACCGGGCGGCCCGATTCTGTCACCTCAACAGTGCGTGCCAGCGAGTAGTCGCCGGGATTGACTACGCGCAACAGGTTGCTGCCATCGCTGTAGATCAGCTCTTTGCCATTATGGGTGATGCCCCAGCCCTCGCCGGGCAGGCGGAAGAGCTCCAGCGGTTCCAATGCCTCGCGTTGGTAAACCAGGCCCAGGCGGGCGCGCCAGGTGAGCTGGTAAACCCTGTCATTGAGTACAGTAACCCCCTCGGCAAACAATCGTGGATCCAGTGGGCGCTCCAGTTCCAGCTCGCCGCTATCGAAGTCGTAGCGACGCAAGCGCGACTGGCCGTACATGCCGGAGCTGAGATATAGCTTATCCCCGACAATCTCCAGCCCCTGCACGAAGTTGTCCCGCGTCTGCGGTTTCCTGTCCACCACCGTGAAGTCCCACTGCGTCTGCGCGGCGACCCCGCAACTCATCAGTGCAATAAGCAGTGCAAATCGGAAAACGGGCATATCAGCAGCGGTTTCTTTTCAGGTCCCGCACCAGGAAGCGCGCCGGGGCGAGATTGCGGTGAAAATGGCGGCCAAGCGGCAAAGGCTCGCCGCACAGTTGTGAGGCAATGAGCTCACCGCACAGGGGAGTTGAGGTAAGTCCACGAGATCCGTGCGCGGTGTTTACAAAGAGACCGGGAATCACAGGCGCCTTGTCGGTTTGAACCAGCTTGGCATTATCGCGAAGCCCTGCGTAGGTTTCCAGAAAGGCGGTTCTGTCGGGCAAGGGGCCCGCAACAGGCAGATAATCCGGGCTGGCGCAACGCAGGGCAGCGCGCCCCCCAAGGCTGGCAGTGTCCAGCTGATTGAGCGATTGCGAAAGGCCAGGCAGGGCTTTCGCGAGTGTTGCCAGATTGTACTCGTGATCATCCCGCGTCACGGTGGTGTCTGTATTACCGGGAGCGAAGCTTGCGCCGATGCAGTGTTGTCCATGGCGTGGCGGGGAGATGTAACCCTCGTGGCACATCACACTGCGTAATGAACGGGTTTGGTCAGCGGCGGGTAGCTGCGTGGTTTGGCCGCGGATGGGTTGCAGCGGTAGCCAGGCAGCCTGCGCAAACTGGTTGGTGGATACGCCACCGCATAACACCAGGGCGTCCGCTTCAAATATGCGCTTGTCGCCGGTCTCTACTTGCCAGCGCCTGACGTTGCCGGCTGAGGCAGTCACTTGGCCGCAGCCTGACTTCACGGTGATGCCAGCGCCGCTTAGCATTGCTTCGCAAACGGCCGGCGGGTGTAGCCAACCTGAATCGGGGAACCAATAGCCGGCCATGGGCTGCTCTATTCCCAGCAACTCACTGGCGGCTTCTGCCGATACCACCGAAGCAAGGCGGTGCGTACCTGCCAGTTTATCGGTGAGGTACGCCATATCTTCAGTAGCCGTACTCTGTTGGAAGTACCCGCATAACTGACCGTCCTCGCCGGCTTTCAATGCACCCGCACCGAACAGGCGGCGATACTGTGCAATGGCAAAGGTGTAGCTCTGCAGAGCGAAATCCGTGAGCGCAGAATGCTTGCGGGAAAGCCGCGTGTAGATAACGCCCTGGGCGTTGCCCGATGCAGCGCTGGCGACGGTGTGCTCCTCCAACACGGTCACGTTGATGCCGCGCCGTGCAAGTGCAGCGGCAGTCGAAGCGCCAGCGAGCCCAGCCCCGATGACGATTGCCGTTCGGATCCCCGGCTCCGGCTGTTGTGATATGTCCCAGGGCGTTATGCCTTTCGTTGTGGCTCGCGGGGTCCCGGGCGGCGTGGGTTGCGATGCTGAATCCTCGCCGGATGTTGCACCGGGTGGGGCTAATACAGCACGCAGACTGTCGCGCTTATGGCCAAATCCCGCGACCTTTTCAACATTGAAACCGGCTTCTGCCAGCCCCCGGCGTACGCTGCCTGCTGCGGTAAATGTTGCGACAGTCGCACCGCGGCGGCTGAGCGCAGCCACCGACCTAAAGAGGTCCGGCTGCCACATGTCCGGATTCTTTGCTGGCGCAAAACCGTCCAGATACCAGGCGTCAATCCACGGCCTGTCGAAACTCGCCATGTCGGCCAGCGCTGCGCTGGCATCTTCGACCCAGATATCCAGTGTCACCGCGCTCTCTTCAAAACTGAGCCGGTGCTGCCCGCGCAGGGCCGGCGGCCATGCCGACAGCAGCTGTTCACTGAGCGGTGTCAGAGCCTGCCAGTGCGACAGGGCCTTGGCGGCATCAGCGTGAACAAGCGGGTGGCGTTCAATCGATACAAAGTGAAGGCGAGGGCGCGGCTGAGGTATAGCTCTCCAGGCAGCCCAAGTCAGCAAAAAGTTAAGGCCAGTGCCAAAGCCGGTTTCTGCTATCGCGAACTGCTCTGGGCTCGCGCCCAGCCGTTCGGCAATCCGATTTCCCTCGAGAAAGGTGTAGAGGCTCTCGTCCAGACCCTGACCTCGCTGGTAATACACATCATCATACTGCTGGGCGCGGGGCTCTTCACTGGCGGACCAATTGATGTCTGCAGTGGCGGCGGGCGCCCAGGGCTGGTTGTCTCGCTGAATCACGGTAGTAGAGGGCAAGGCATGGACCCGCGATGATAGCAGCACGGCATGATGGGGTGGGCATCTGGCGCCGCGCTGGCGCAGGGTTTAGACTGCCGCGCCCGCAGGAGGTAGAAAACCATGGCCCAAACCCAACGTACATCGATGTCGCAGGAACAGTTTCTGACCATCGCCGTGAACCTGATTAACCGAACCCTGCTGGAGGCGCAGCGAACAGAAGCCAAGCAGCTGTTCAAGCAACTCTCCCGAGGCAACGTGTTGCCTATTACCCAGGTGCGACTGGAAGACGAGTCGCTGGTGCGCTTCGATCTTGCCCTGGACCACAGTGAATTCGTCGGCAAGCTGAATTTTGGTGCCTTCAGGGGCAGTGTGGCGGTGCTTTTGGCGAACCTTGCCAATGCTGTTCAGGAGGGTCAGACCATTACCGTCTTCAGCGCGGAGCAGGACACAGAGTCAAAGATGTTCGGCATTACCGCGGCCACGGAAGAAGACGGTCAGGCCAATGTGATGGTGCTGGGCAGTGAGGCAGGTGGCGATCAGGCGCGCGTGTTGCTGCGCCTGATGTATTTGGATCCCAAACAGTTCACCGAGCAGGCGCAGGCCTAGGCGCCCAGCTGGGGTTTCGTCTACCTGTCCAACCCGGCAACGGTGATCTCGGGCAGGGCGGGTATGGCTGCCGATGCTGCCTCGGTGGCAACCATCACTTCAGAGGTGCCGGTCACAACGGCCTTGCCGTTCTGATTGGTGACTTTGCAGTCCAGCGTCGCTTTATTGCGCCTGTCCTCCTTCTCGGCAACGGTCATGGTCACGGTCACCGTATCTCCCAGCTTCACCGGGCGCAGAAACTTCATGGTTTGACCCAGGTACACCGTGCCCGGCCCCAACATCTTCATTGCCACGCAGGCTGAGATAAAGGCGCCCGAGAGCATACCGTGGGCAATGCGCTCCCCAAAGGCAGTACCTGATGCATAGCCCTCGTCCAGGTGGAGCGGGTTGAGGTCCCCCGATACTTCGCTGAATAAGACCACATCGCGCTCGGTCACTGTGCGGGTGTAGGTGGCACTATCACCGATCGCGATCTGGTCGTAGGTGACCGTCGTCAGGCTATCCATTCTTTGCTCCCTTTTCGTTTGCGCCAGCATACCCTAAACCGCGTTTTGCTTGGCTGGGCAAGGCTCTGTAAATAGCGTATGTTCGCCGCTTGCAAGCAACCGATAGTCAGGAAAGACAGACCATGGCTGAGGCCTCCGCAGAGATTCATGACCTGATCCGTATAACCAGCGACGCTCTGGGTATTGCTGCTCATGCTGACAGTGCGCGCTTCAGCGATGTGAACGCGGTGATCAACCATGCCTCTGGGCTGTTTGCTGACAAACCTGCCTTCAGTAGTCTTGGGCACAGTCTCACTTATGCCCGGCTTGATGAATTCTCGGGCCAGTTCGCCAGCTGGCTGCAGAACCATACGACGTTGGAGCCCGGTGACCGTATCGCCATCCAGATGCCCAACCTCATCCAGTACCCCGTGGTGCTTTTCGGTGCCCTGCGGGCCGGCATGGTCGTGGTTAACACCAATCCGCTGTACAGCGAACGGGAGATTGAGCACCAGTTCAATGATGCCAATGTGAAGGCACTGGTGGTGCAGGCGAATGTCGCAGCCAATACCGCGGCCGTGCTGCCTCGCACTGGGGTCAAGCACGTGGTGGTCACTGAGCTTGCCGATCTCCATCCCTTGCCGCAGCGACTGCTGATCAATACGGTGACCAAGCACGTCAAAAAGTTGGTGCCCCCGTTTTCTATCCCGGGTGCTGTCGGCCTTCGTCAGGCCCTGGTAATGGGGGCGCGAAAGCCCTATTCAGCGGTTTCTGTGGAGCGTAATGCACTCGCGATGTTGCAGTACACCGGCGGTACAACCGGTGTCGCCAAGGGCGCGATGCTTTCGCACGCTAATCTTGTCGCCAATGTGATGCAGGTGGATGCCATTTTCGAGACCCACGATTTTGGCGATGAAAATCTGGTGATGGCGCAGCCGCTGCCCGTGTATCACATTTACGCCTTTATGACGTGCGTCTACAGTATGGTGCGCGGCGGGCATCTGGTGTTTATTCCCAACCCCCGCGATCTGGACTCCATTGTCAAAGTCATGAGCAGTTATCGTCCCAGCCTGTTCTGCGGCCTGAATACCCTGTTTCTCTCCCTGTGTAACCACGACGCCTTCAAGGCCCTGGACTTCAGCCACCTCAGGGTCACCCTGTCCGGGGGGATGGCACTGACCCACGCTGCCGCCGAGCAGTGGCAGGCCATCACAGGCTGTGAAGTGTCCGAGGGCTACGGATTGACGGAGACTTCGCCGGTGGTTTCCACCAATCCCGGTAACTGCAAGCGCATAGGCACCATCGGCATCCCGGTGCCCGACACCGAAGTCCGTATCCTGGATGACGACAATGTGGAGTTGGGTGTAGATCAAGCCGGTGAGCTTTGTGTCCGTGGGCCGCAAGTCATGCTGGGCTACTGGCAACGGCCAGATGAAACCGCCAAGGTGATGGACAGTGAAGGTTGGTTTCGCACGGGCGATGTCGCCAAACTCCGCCCCGACGGTTTCTTGCAGATTGTTGATCGCAAGAAAGACATGATCGTTGTGTCTGGATTCAACGTGTACCCCAATGAGCTAGAGGATGTGCTGTACCAACATGACGATGTGTTGGAGTGTGCCGCGGTGGGTGTGCCCGACGATAGCTCTGGTGAAGTGATTAAAATGTTTGTTGTCAGCAAGTCCGGCACCCTCACGGCCGACGAGGTGAGAGAATTCTGCCGCCGCAGCCTGACGGCCTATAAGGTGCCTCGTTTGGTCGAGTTCCGTGACGAATTGCCGAAAACCAATGTTGGTAAGATATTGCGTCGAGAACTTCGAGACTCTGCCTGACATCACCTGGTAAACCTCTGTGAGTAGTACCAGCGCGCCTCTGCGCGAAATTCCGGACATCAGCTTTCCGCCCGAGCTGCCCGTCAGTGAGCGGCGGGAGGACATTGCTGCGCTGATCAAAGAGCATCAGGTGGTGATTCTGGCCGGCGAGACAGGCTCGGGAAAAACCACACAGCTGCCCAAGCTGTGTCTGTCGTTGGGCCGCGGCCTAAATGCACGAATTGGTCATACCCAACCGCGCAGGTTGGCGGCGCGTGCCGTTGCCCAGCGTATTGCCCAAGAGCTGGGCTGTGAGTTGGGGTCGGTGGTGGGCTACCAGGTGCGCTTCAACGATGAAGTCTCCGATGCCACCGCCATCAAGTTGATGACGGACGGCATCCTGCTCAATGAAATGCAGCGTGACCGGGATCTAAAGGCCTACGACACGCTGATTATTGATGAGGCGCACGAGCGAAGCCTGAATATTGATTTCATTCTGGGCTACCTCAAGCGCTTGCTGCCGCGTCGCCCCGACCTCAAAGTGATCATCACCTCCGCCACCATTGATGTGGAGAGTTTCTCCCGACACTTTGACGATGCACCGATTATTGAAGTGTCTGGCCGCACCTTTCCGGTTGAGGTTGCCTATCTAGGCGAGCCCGAAGACCGTGAAGAGGGGGTTTATGCCCAGGTAGAACGCACGGTTGATGAGATTGCCGCAGGCCGCTACGGCAAGCGCGGCGATACGCTGGTTTTTCTGCCCGGCGAGCGTGATATTCGAGAGCTTGCCAAGCGGTTAAGACACCACGAGGCGATCGACGTACTTCCCCTTTATGCGCGCCTGAGCGCAGGCGAGCAGGCCAGGGTGTTTCGTGGCACCGGTAGTTCGCGCATGCGGGTAGTGCTTGCCACCAACGTTGCTGAAACGTCAATTACCGTGCCAGGCATTCGCTACGTGATTGATCCGGGTGATGCTCGCATCAGCCGTTACAGTTACCGCTCACGGCTGCAACGGTTACCCATTGAGCCGGTCTCCCAGGCCAGTGCGAATCAGCGTAAAGGTCGCTGCGGGCGAGTGGCAGAAGGTGTGTGCCTGCGACTTTACAGCGAAGATGATTTCAGCAGCCGTCCGGAGTTCACCGACCCCGAGATCCATAGGACCAATCTCGCCGCCGTTATCCTGCGCATGCTGGAGCTGGGGCTTGGCGATATCAATCGCTTCCCCTTCGTGGACCCGCCCGACCCTCGAATGGTGCGTGACGGGTTTCGTCTTCTGCAGGAACTGGGTGCTGTCAGTGCGCGAAACAAGCTGACCAATCTGGGGCGCCGCATGGCGCGGCTGCCCATCGACCCCAGTCTGGCGAGAATGGTGCTGGCGGCGCAGGGGCAGGGATGCCTCGAAGAGGTGTTGGTTGTCGCCAGTGCCTTGTCCATTCAGGACCCACGCGAGAGGCCCTCGGATAAGCAATCCCAGTCTGATCAGTTCCACGCGCGCTTCAAGCATCCCAAATCTGATTTTATGGCGCTGTTGAATCTGTGGCGGTACTACGAAGAGCAGCGTCAGGCGCTGAGTCAGAATCAGTTGCGCAAGCTGTGTAAGCGCGAGTTTCTTGCGTATTTACGGATGCGTGAATGGCGGGACGTGCACACCCAGCTGACGATTGCATGTCGGCAGCAGGGCATCAAGGCCAAACGGGAGCTGCCCGAAAAAGAAAACTACGACGGTACGCACCGCGCGCTGCTGGCAGGATTGCTCGGCAATATCGCCCAGCAGGATGAGGGACGAGAGTTCCTGGGTGCGCGCAATCGTAAACTGCAGATATTTCCCGGTTCCTCGCAGTACCGTAAGCCGCCCAAATGGATCGTGGCTGCCGAGATCGTCGAGACCAGCAAGGTGTTCGCCCGGGTTGTGGCCGCTATAGAGCCCCACTGGGTGCTGGACGTGAATCCGGAGCTACTCAAGCATCATTATTACGAGCCACGCTGGCAGCCACGAGCCGGCCGGGTCGTGGCCTGGGAACGTATTGCCTTGTTCGGACTGACTGTCAGCGATCGCCGGTCGGTGCACTACGGCCCCATTGATCCTGAAACCTCGCGGGAAGTCTTTATCCGAGAAGCCTTGATTGCGGGACGCTACAAACGGCCACCTGTTTTCCTGCGCGCCAATCTCGCGCTGGTTAAGGAGGTGGAAGACCTTGAGTCGCGCACACGCCGGCGCGACATATTGGTCGATGAAAACGTGCTCTACGCGTTCTATGAGGAGCGCCTTCCCGCCACCCTCTATACCACGCGGCAACTCGCTAGCTGGTTGAAGCGTCACGCCGCTCAGGCGAAGGCGCTAGAGATTGATCGCGGATTGCTAATGGCAAGAGATCCCGGCGCAGAACTGGGACAACAGTTTCCCGACAGTCTTGAGTGGGAGGGTACGAACTACGCGCTGAGCTATCAGTTCGAACCGGGTGGCGAGTCCGACGGCGTGTCGGTAACGATTCCGATTGCGCTGCTTAATCGCGTTCCCCGCTTTCGTTTCGATTGGCTGGTGCCCGGCTTGTTGCGAGACAAGTGCATCCAACTGGTGAAGGCGCTGCCCAAGACCCAGCGCAAGCACCTGGTGCCGGTGCCGGATATGGTGGACCGCGCACTGTCAGCTCTGACGCCCGATAACACGGACTTACTGGCTGCACTGGCTGAGCAGTTCCGCCGAATGGCGGGTGTGAGGCTGGCACCCTCTGACTGGCAATTAGACAAGCTGGATAGCTACTACCGCATGAACCACCGCATCGTCGATGCGCAGGGCAAGTTATTGGCTCAGGGCCGAGATCTGGATGCGCTGGTAGGCCAGTTTCGTGATGGACAGCCAGAGGAGGTGGCCACCCGGCCCGACAACAGTCCGGCCCGCGACGGCATCAGCCAATGGGATTTCGACGAATTACCCCTGCAGTGGCAATTCAGTCAGGCGGGCGTCGATATCGTCAGCTACCCCGCTCTGGTGGATAAACAAGAAAATGTCTCGATCACCCTGTTTGACTACGCTGACGATGCATTGCTTGCTCATCAGCAGGGTGTGGCACGGTTGGCCATGCTCAGTCAGGGGCAGGGTGTGCGCTACCTGCGCAAGCAGTTACTCAGGGGGAATGACTACAATCTGGCGCTGGCCGGCAGTCAGCTGGACAGGTCGGCGTTGATCGATGACATGATTGCGGCGGTCTGCTTGCACGTCCTCGGGACGGAGCTGCCCAGATCGCGACAGGACTTTGAGCAACATATGACGGAGCTGCGTGCACAACTGGTGCCCCTAGTCACGGAATGGGAAAAGACGCTGTTCAATACCCTGCAATGCCTTGCACAGGTTCGCCAGCTGATGGCGGGGCTGCCTAAGGGTCAGTATGGAGATAGCCTCGATGATGTGAACGTTCAAATTTCGATGCTGTTTGCGCCGGGCTTTATCACCCGCGCTGGACATGAGTGGTTCTCGCAGTATCCGCGTTACGTAAAAGCGCTGGTGAACCGGCTGCAGCGATTGAGCGGGCAATACGACAAAGACCAGAAGTACACCCATGAGCTCGAAGCGCTGACTCTGCCTCTCACTGAATTACTGCTGCAGCGCCCCGGCGCGATGCAACTGGCCGAGCCTGTCTATCGCTATGCATGGATGTTGCAGGAGTTTCGTGTCTCACTATTTGCCCAGAACTTGGGTACGCGCCAGGCGGTGTCTACCAAGCGATTGAAGGCGCAATGGCAGGCGGTTACGGAGTGGCTGGCGGTCAATCCGCGCTGAATCGGAACCGGGACGTTCTTCGCTGTCAAAGCTCCCAATGTGCGGTGCGCCGAGGCGCCTGAATAGGGGAGTGCTTCACTTTGACAAACTGTGAATTATTACCAATGCTTATTCGCGTGACAGGAAACTTCACAGGTACTCACCGGTCATAGGTACCACGAACGCTGTCCGGGTTGTCCGGGATTCGTTATCAAGCAGTAAAACATGATTAGATGTACCAATAGAGTAACTACAGGGAACTGAACATGGCTCAATCAAAGAAACCTCTGGCTGCAGCGCTTGGCGCGGCATTTCTGGCAACGTCTCTCTCGCCCCTGGCGTCGGCCGATGTAAACCCGTTCTCAGCCCAGCAGCTCAGCGGCGGCTACGACCTGGCGAGCTTCGGCGGTCACGCTAAAGACGGCGAAGGCAAATGCGGTGAAGGCAAGTGCGGCGAAGGTAAATGCGGCGACGAAAAAGCTGAAGGCGAAGGCAAGTGTGGCGAAGGCAAGTGCGGCGGCGACAAAGCTGAAGGCGAAGGCAAGTGCGGCGGCGACAAAGCTGAAGGCGAAGGCAAGTGCGGCGAAGGTAAGTGCGGCGGCGCCTAAGCGATGGCTGACAACAACCGGGAATTCCGCGGCGCGGGTCTCGGTCTCAGGCGGGCCCTTCTGGGCCCGCTCTCGTCTATGGCCGATGAGGCTGTCGACTTCATGGAGTTAGCACCCGAGAACTGGATTGGTGTGGGTGGCCGCTTTGGGCGTCAGTTAAGAGCCTTGGCGGAGAAGCACACCATCGCGTTTCACGGGCTCTCTCTTGATGTTGGCGGCCCGGACCCCATCGACACTGACCTGGTAAAGGCGGTGCGGAATCTGATGTCGGAGCTTCAGGCCCCGATTTACAGTGAGCATTTAACGTACTGTGCGGCAGAGGGGCATCTCTATGACCTGTTGCCCATACCTTTTACGGAGGAGGCCGTGCACCACGTGGCAGCGCGCATCCGCCAGGTTCAGGACATTATCGGTGAGCCCATAGCACTGGAAAATGCGTCTTACTATGCGCAAGCGCACCACGACATGACGGAAGCGGAATTCATCACGGCGGTGCTGGAGGAGGCGGATTGTGGGCTTCTTTTGGACGTCAACAACATCTATGTAAACAGTATTAATCACCGCTACGACCCCGTGGCCTTTTTGGACTCGCTGCCACTGGACCGGGCGCGTTACATCCATATTGCAGGGCACTTCGACGAAGCGGACGACCTAAAGGTCGACACCCATGGGGCAGACATCATCGACCCCGTATGGCGCTTACTCGATCAGGCCTATGAGCGCGTTGGACCCTTACCCACTCTGCTGGAGCGTGACTTTAACTTGCCGCCCCTGTCGGAGTTGCTGACCGATATCGAACGCATACGCGCGGCTCAGTCGGCTGCGATTGGCAACGAGGCGCTGCGGGCATGAGCGCGAATAGCAACTTAAAAGCGCAGCAGATGGAGATGGCCAGTTTTCTGCGCGATCCCGAGCATAATGCACCGCCTGCCGGCATCGAAGCCCGGCGATTGAAGATTTACCAGGACCTCATTTACAACAATATTGAGGGCTTTATCAATAGCGGCTTTCCCGTGCTGAAAAGCCTATACGACGATTCGGACTGGCATGCGCTAGTGCGCCGCTTCATAGACGGACACCGCTGCCACACGCCATACTTCCTGGAGATTAGTCAGGAGTTTCTCCACTTTCTCACCGAAGACTACGAGCCTCGTGACTGCGATCCGCCGTTTATGGCTGAGTTGGCACACTACGAATGGGTAGAGCTGGGTTTAGACGTTGCGGAGGATGAAATCCCGCAGGACTGCCCTGAGGCCGACGTGTTGAGCCTGGTTCCCCGCTTGTCGCCCGTGGCTTGGGTGTTGGCGTATATATGGCCGGTTCATGAAATTGGGCCCGGACATCGACCGTCTCAATCGGAGCAACCCACCTTTTTGGCGGTGTATCGCGACCGCGAGGACAAAGTGCGCTTTATGGCGCTGAACCCTGCCATGGCCAGGCTGCTGGAGCTGGTGCGTGACAATGAGGGCGAATTGGCCACAGCACTTGTGGCGCAACTGGCAGCAGAGCTTTCCACAACCAACGAGGCTATCGCGCAGTTTGCCAGCCAGGAGCTGAACCAGCTGCGCTCCTCGGGCATAATTTACTGCGAGCCCAAGTCGTAGCAAAATAGCGGCCGCCAAGAGACTGAACGTCATACATGCCCCGTATTCTTTTTATCATTATCCTGCTGTTTTCCCCGGTACCTGCTGCACAAGAGGTGCTGGAGCCGGAGGAAAACGTTGATCCATTGGAGTGGTTCAATCGGCCAATGTTCGCCGTTAACGACCAACTGGATCGCTTCCTGCTCAAGCCGGTGGCAACGGGTTATGATTTTGTGATGCCGGACCCGGCGCAGCGCGGTGTAGGTAATTTTTTTGCCAACCTGTATGACTTTAACGCTGCCATTAACGCGGTGTTGCAAGGCCGGTTTTTGGGCGCCGCACAGGGCGGTGGGCGTTTCCTGGTGAACTCCACCGTTGGGCTGCTGGGGCTTTTCGATGTCGCAACACCCCTGGGAATCCGGCCGTATCGCACCGACTTTGGTCACACCTTGGCGATATGGGGCGTACCCGAAGGGCCTTATGTGAT
Source organism: Parahalioglobus pacificus (assembly GCF_014652275.1). Lineage (GTDB taxonomy): Bacteria > Pseudomonadota > Gammaproteobacteria > Pseudomonadales > Halieaceae > Parahalioglobus > Parahalioglobus pacificus. The sequence continues at coordinate 599,748 of NZ_BMYM01000001.1, forward strand.
GGTGCCCTTGTTCGGGCCGCGAACCTTCCGCAGCGGCACAGGTACCATTGTGGATACTTACACCTCGGTCCCCACCTATATCGATAATGTCGCCCTCCGGAACTCCATCTGGGGCACCGAGCTTATCGATGGGCGTGCCCGCTTACTCTCCGCCGATGAGCTGATCAGCGGTGATCGCTATATCTTCGTCCGTGATGCCTATATTCAACAGCGCCGCGCACTGGTGAATGACGGGGAAGTTGAAGATAGCTTCTCCGATTTTGGGGATGATTGGGACGACGAAGAGTTCTGATACCCCGGCCGTTAATGGGGCCGTTTTCAAAAGTGTGAATTCTTACCAAACCCGTCTGCGACCGGTTGTTTGACCGTGGCGTTGGGCGTAACGTGCCCGGAAATGAACAGTGGATATCGCCAGATGACGGTCAATGGCAATGTCCTCGTCATCGATGATGACGCCTCGCGCGCGCAAGAGCTGGCCCAGCTGGTGCGAGAGGGTGGCTACAGCGCCAATGTGGTCACAGACGTGAATAGCTCACATTACTCCCTCAGCACCGACAGTGAGTTGGACGTTATCCTGTGTGAGCTCAACCTCAAGGACGTATTCTGGAACGACGCCAGGCAAACTCTGCGTGAGATGGATGTGCAGGTACCTGCCATCATGTTCAGCGATGAGGCGGAGTCTGAGCGGATGATGACGGCGTTGCGCCTGGGTGCCAGCGATTTCTTCGTGCGGCCTGTGGAAGATCCTCAGGCGCTGCATGAGTCTATTGCTCGCTGTGTGCGTCAGCGGCAGATGCGGCGCGAGCTTCAGGATTCCCGGCAGCGGCTGGAAGCGGCCAATCTCGAGTTGCGAGGTACCGTCAAGGTGCTGGAACAGGACCAGCAGGCGGGCCGGCAGGTGCAGCTGGCGATGCTGCCCGAGTCGCCCATGGTGAGTGGCGACTTTGTGTTCAGTCACACAGTCATTCCCTCTTTGTACCTCAGTGGCGATTTTACCGACTACTTCACTGTGGGCGACCGCTACGTCACATTTTTTATGGCCGACGTGTCTGGCCACGGTAGCTCCTCGGCGTTTGCGACGGTGCTTTTGAAAAACCTGTTTGCGCGCAAGCGCTCGGATTTTCTGCGCAAAAACGACGACACTATTCTCAGCCCCGTGGGTATGCTGAAGCGGGCAAATCACGATCTGTTGGATCTGGATGTGGGGAAATTCGCAACCATGGTGGTGGGCGTGCTGGATCTGGTGAATAACAGCCTGCGCTATAGCGTGGCTGGGCACCTTCCACAGCCTGTGCTGATGTCCTCCGAGGGGGCACGCTACCTGCGCGGGGAGGGCTCAGCGGTGGGCATCATGGTGGATGCCCACTACGAAGAACACATGCTTGAGCTGCCCGCTCGCTTTACGCTGGCCCTTTTTTCCGATGGCATATTGGAAATTCTGCCGCCGCAAAGCCTGATTGAAAAAGAAAAGTATTTCCTGAACGTATTTGACGAAGCGGCAGAGTCACCTGAAGTCCTGGCGCATCGGTTGGGATTAAATACGGTGGAGACTGCGCCCGACGATATCGCAGCGTTGTTTATCAGCAAGCGGGGCGAAGATGTCTGAGGGGCGCGTGCTGGCGGCCAGCCACGATGGCGCCTACGTTATTCGCCTGCAGGGTGATGTGCGCCTGACACTGTGCACAACGATCGACGATTACATCCAGCACATGTTTGATGACCCTGAGTTTGCCAGTGTCTGGGTGGATTTGTGTGATGCGCAGGGTATTGATAGCACGACGCTAGGCCTATTGGCGAAACTCGCTATTCGAACCCGCGAACAGTTTGGCTTCAGCCCCGCTATTTACTCCTGCGAACCTGGAATCAACCGACTCCTAAAAAGTATGGGCTTCCAGCGGCTCTTTGAGCTGCATGAAGAGTCCTGCCACAGCGACGACACCGTCACCGACATTCCTGTGGTTGATGGCAGTGAGGCTGCGGTGCGCGAGAAAGTCATAGAGGCTCATCGTATTCTGATGGATATCTCGGATGAGAACCGCGCGAAGTTTCGTGATCTCATGACCGCATTGGAGCGGGGTTAGGGCGCAGCGGCGAGTTTGCTGCGAATGTAGTCCTGATGGGGCACATAGGTGAGTTCGGCGACACGCCGAATCAAGTGCTCTTCGTACTTATCCAGGTTGCTATCAGCGTAGGCCACTTTCCACATCAGGTCGATGAGCGCGAGTTTTTGCGCAGGGGTGTAGTGGTCATTGATAACGCGCGTGAATTCGTACAGCGACGTGGCCTCGTCGGCGCGCTGGTTGGCCAGTGTCACCAGTTCTTCAACCTGAGCTTTCGACAGCTGAAGTGTGTCGGCCAGCAGGCTTCTCAGCGCCACCTCTTCAGCTTCATCCCGATGAAAGTCTGCGCGAGCGGTTTCTATCAGCAGTGCCGCAGCGGCCAATTGCGTAGCTTGGCTGGCGTCCTCCGGCGAAGCCGCCTCAGGTAATTCAAATAGCGAGAGCAGCGACTTGATCATTGCCCGGCAATCACCTGTTCCAGTGTGATTTGGTCGGCGACGAAATTGCGAATCCCTTCAGCGAGTTTCTCTGTCGCCATCGCGTCCTGATTCAGTTCATAACGGAACTGTGACTCATCAGGCGGATTGAGCGAATCGTCTGAAGCAACTTCTCCGACACCCAGTTGCCGGGGCAGGGCAGTGCTGTCGTTACTCAACTCCTCCAATAGTGCCGGACTGATAGTGAGTCTGTCGCAACCGGCCAGTGCTTCAATCTCACCGACATTGCGGAAGCTGGCACCCATAACCACGGTGTTGTAGCCGTGTGCCTTGTAGTAACGGTAAATACGCGCAACCGATTGTACGCCGGGGTCGTCCTGTGGCGTGTTGATTGCGAGGTCTGTGTTGGCCTTGTGCCAATCCAGAATACGACCCACGAAGGGCGAAATCAGGAATACGCCGGCGTCGGCGCAAGCTTTCGCCTGGGCGAAGCCGAACAGTAGTGTCAGGTTGCAGTTAATGCCTTCCTGCTCCAACTGGCGGGCCGCCTGTATCCCTTCCCAGGTTGAGGCAATCTTGATCAGGATGCGGTCGGGGCCTATGCCCGCTTCTTCATACATGCGAATGATTTTGCGTGCGCGTGCGATGGTCGCATCGCAATCAAACGACAGCCGGGCATCGACTTCCGTGGAAATACGCCCGGGAATCAGGGCCAGTATTTCTCGGCCCACATCCACGGCGAAGCGGTCGCAGCAGTTAGCCAGTTGTTCGCTGTCGCTGCCGCCCTGATCACCGGCCCATGCTTTGGCTTCACTCAGCAGCGTGGCGTAATGAGGCAGAGATGCGGCTTTGAGCAGAAGCGACGGGTTGGTAGTTGCGTCCATGGGGGTGAAGCGGGCAATAGCCTCTATATCGCCGGTGTCTGCGACGACATCGGTCATTGCCTTTAACTGCTCCAGCTTGCTGCTCATGTTCGGGTTCCTATGACGGTGATGACATTACGCAACCGCAGGGGGGCGCGTATGTTCCAGTGTTTCGCGTACCAATTGACAGGCGGTTGTGAGTACATTGATGCCCGCGTCTGGCTTGTAGGCATTTTCGCTAAGATGACGCCTGAACTTTCGCGCACCGGGCACGCCCTGGTACAGGCCCAGTATGTGACGCGTGATGTGGTTCAGGTGAGTGCCTTTGGCCAACTCGCGCTCTACGTAGGGAAGTAGAGCGCCTACGACATCATCTCTGCTGTGTGCAGGGTTGTCCATGCCGAACAGTCGTGCATCGACCTCCGCCAGTCGCCAAGGGTTGTGGTAGGCCTCTCGGCCCAACATAACACCGTCGACTTGCGCCAGGTGTGTCTCGCAGGCTTCCAGTGTGGTGATGCCCCCGTTAATCACAATCTGCAAATCGGGGAAGTCCTGCTTTAGACGATACACCCAGAGATAATTGAGCGGCGGTATCTCGCGATTTTCCTTGGGGGACAAACCATTGAGCCAGGCTTTGCGCGCGTGCACGATAAAAACCTCACAACCCGCCTCAGCAATCGTCGAGACGAAATCCACAAGCTTGCTGTAGCTCTCCATATCGTCAATGCCGATACGGTGCTTGACGGTTACGGGTAGTTCGCAGGCATCGCGCATCGCCTTGACACAGTCGGCGACCAGTTGTGGTTCTGCCATCAAGCAGGCACCGAAGCGGCCAGACTGCACTCTATCGGAGGGGCATCCACAATTGAGATTAACCTCGTCGTATTCCCACTGCTCGGCGAGCTTCGCACATTGCGCCAGTTCCCCGGTATCCGAGCCGCCCAGCTGCAGCGCTACCGGATGCTCATCCGCGTTGTAGTGCAGGAAGCGGTCGCGGTCACCATGCAGCAGCGCGCCGGTGGTGACCATCTCTGTGTAGAGCAGGGCCTGGCGGCTGATCAGTCGCCAAAAGTAACGGCAATGATGATCCGACCAATCCATCATCGGCGCTATGCAAAAACGCCAGGGTGATGGCTGATCTGTCTGTGGGGTTTGCGTATTCACGGCAAGGATGTCTGAACGCTGTCTGGCCAGTTATCGAAACGCGAATTCTAGCGAGTTTCCGCGCGCTTGTACCGTACGCGGTGTCTGCCCGCGCTGCGAACAGTGTTTCTGTAATGCAATGGGCGGCGTGCTCGCCGTTGCTGGGCGGGGCACGGGGTGTTCGTTGAACGCAAAAAGAGGCTGGCTATATACTGCTGTGCTGCGATAAATGACAACAAGAAGTGAAGGCACGGATTCGAGAATGACCCCAGAGAAGATGCAACTCACGGATATAGACCCCGAACTGCAAGGGGCGTTCTCAAAGATGCCCAACCTGCGACTGGATCGAGCCTGGGTGAGATGGCTAGTGCGTTGCGTGATGCGCCTGCAGCGCAAAACCCCGAAGCATCCGCAGGTTGAGTTTTCCAAACAGGCGCTGGGTGCTGCCGATATCCGCGTGTATAAACCGAAGTCCGGTGGCACTGGCGCTGGCCTGCTGTGGATTCACGGCGGCGGGATGATCATGGGCGATGCCAGCATGAACGATGCGGACTGCCTGCGCTATGCGGCAGAACTGGGTCTGACGGTGGTATCGGCCAACTACCGTCTTGCACCCGAGCACACGTATCCCGCTGCCATCGATGATTGCTTCGGCGCCTGGGAGTGGTTTTTGGAGAGCGCCGATCGCTTGGGTGTTGACCCCGCCAGGATTGCGATTGCCGGGCAGAGTGCGGGTGGTGGGCTTGCCGCTGCCCTATGCCAACGTATTGCGGATACGGGTGGGCACCAGCCTGCGGCGCAGCTGCTGATCTATCCCATGTTGGATGACCGTACTGCCACGCGCGAAGACCTCACGGCGATAGAGCACATTCTCTGGAACAACAGCAACAACCGCTACGGCTGGTCTGCCTATCTGGGGCGAGAAGCGGGTCTTGAAGACCTCGCTCCAGACTGGGCGGTGCCTGGCCGGCGTGAGTCGTTGGCCGGTTTGCCGCCGGCCTGGGTCGGCGTGGGTGACAAGGATCTATTTCTGGACGAAGACCGAGTGTACACACAGCGGCTGCGCGAGGCTGGCGTGCCTTGCGAGTTCCTTGTGGCGCCGCTGGCACCCCACGGGTTCGATGGTGTTGCGCCAACTGCGGCCGTGTCCCGCGACTTTATGAAGTCGTCCGATGCATTTTTGAAGCGGATATTAGGCATAGCCGAGTGATACGTCTGCCTCGCTGGGGTGTATTAACACGGTAAATACTGAAGGAGTGAGGTCATGACGGAATCAGTACTGTTTTTCGGGGCCGGATCGCCCGACGGCTTGGGTGGCGCCCTGGCGCGCAAGTTTGCCAGCGAAGGGCAGCATGTCATAGTGACGGGGCGCACCCTCGAGAAAGTACAGGCATCCGCCGATCTTGCGTCAGAGGACGGAGGCAGTTGCGAAGCGCTGGCTGTGGATGTAACCCGGGAAGAGGAGGTTGGCGCGGCCTTCGATCTCCTCGAGCAGCGGGGACATTCTGTCGCTGCGATCATCTATAACGCCGGCAGCAATGCGATTATTCCCTTCGAGGAGCTATCGGCCTCACAGTTTGAATCATTTTGGCGCATCGGGTGCTACGGCGCTTTTTTGGTGGCCAAGCGCGCGATGCGGCTGTTAGCTGCCCAGGGGCAGGGTTCTTTATTGTTTACCGGAGCCTCAGCATCCACGCGCGGTAAAGCGAATTTTGCGCACTTCGCATCCGCCAAGGCCGGACTGCGTAATCTGGTGCAGTCATTGGCGCGCGAGTATGGCCCGCAGGGTGTGCACGTGGCCCACGTGATCGTTGATGGCGTAATCAATGGCGACATTCTGCGCACGCGCTTCCCGCAATACCTCGAGCAGGTCGGGCCGGAGGGCTCGCTGGAACCGGCCGCTATTGCCGATGCATTCTGGTATCTCCACAACCAGCCCCGCAGCGCGTGGACCCATGAATTGGATCTCAGGCCGTTCAAAGAGAACTGGTAGGCCGGGGAACGTTGTGCGTAATCGAATTCTGTTAACAGCCGCTGGCTTGTCTGCTCTGGTGGTTGTGTTGCATGAGGTGGCCGGTGCGCCGATGGTGCTCCCCCCACTGAGCGAGGCAGGACTGCCACCGGAGGTTGTGGCGCTGCATCACTTCAGTTGGCACGCCGGCAGTGTGTTGGGCTTGCTGCTGGCGGCGCTGTTTTTTGTGGCAGCCCGTCGCGATGGTATGCAGGTGGTGGCGCGAGTTGCGACTTTCGCGGCCTGCGCCTTGGGTGCGGTTGCCGTCTCACTGGCTGTTACATTGTCGGACGCGCTTTGGGGCACGCCCGCGCCGTATGTCTGGTGGGCGGTTGGCGCACTGGGTGCCATCGGGAGTCGAACCAGTTTTGAGTGATAACCGCATCGACACCGATCATGATCAAGACCAGTTGAGTGAAGGGCAGGTCATACTGCTGGCCGTGGTGGCGGCGGTAGTAACGGCTAACGCGTATTACATACATCCGATCATTGCGCGGGTAGCTGAGAGCTTCGAGGTACGAGATGCCTGGGTAGGTCTGGTGCCTGCGGCTAATCAGATCGCCTTGGCGGTGGGTATTTTGCTCCTCTTGCCGCTGGGAGATCGCCTGAGTAATCGACGTATCATCACGTTATCACTTAGCGTGCAGCTCATTGCGCTTATGCTGATGGCAGTTGCAGAGTCATTTGCGGTGTTTGTCGCGGCGTCCACCGCGTTAGGATTCTTCACGATTACGCCCTACATGCTGCCGGCCTACATCTCCAAGCGGGTACCGGTTTCCAGAATCGGCCATGTGACCGGAGTGCTCACCGCGGGCATCATCACCGGCGTGTTGTTGTCGCGCACGCTGTCAGGCGTTGTCGGGGAGTATTTGGGATGGCGCATTACCTACTGGATCGCGACCGCACTCATGGTGGTTGCCTTATTCGCACTTCGGCGCATGCTCGACGATAAAGTGGTTACCCGTGGCACGGTGGAAACCGGTAGCTATTGGCGTCTTATCGGCACTATGTTGACCTTGGCGCGGCAGCATCCGCGGGTGCTGCTCTCCGGGTTTATCCAGGGACTGAGCTTCGGCATTTTCCTTTTGGTGTGGATGGGGCTGGGACTTCACTTCACCAGCCCCGAGATGGGCTTCGGCGTTGATGACGTGGGTTATCTGGGCGCCTTCTCGATTGTCAATGCCTGGACAACACCGCGACTGGGTCGATGGGCCGATCGTGTGGGGCCCGAGCAGGCGCGCATTGTGGTCGCGCTTTGGCAGATGTTCGGTATTGGCCTGCTGTGGCTGGTGGGGGCCAACTTCTGGTGGCTTGCCGTTCCTATCATCATCATGAGTGTGGCGGGACCTATGGTGGATGTGGCCGGCCGCATGACCTGCCTGGTCGGCGACCCCGCAGTGCGCACGCGGTTGATGTCGCTGTTCATCACGCTGATGTTCCTCGGCGGCGGTATCGGCAGCTGGGTGGGTACCATCGCGTACGACATCGGCGGTTGGGGATTGAATGTGACCTTGGCGCTCACCTTCTCAGCGGTGATTGTGCTGCTCTCGCTGCTGGCAAAGCGGTGGTACGCGCCATCCTGACGATCGCACTCTGACGGCGACATGAACTTTACGCCTGTGTCACTGCGAGACCTGGTACTGAAGCCTTGTGGTCGCTGCTACCCTAGGCATCGCGAAGAGAAAACTTTGGTTTCAAGGGATTGAGAGTTCAAGGGAGGGTAATTCATTCATGAAGTGCTCTGTTTTCATTGCTGCAAGTGCAGATGGCTAGATTGCCACCCTAGGCGGAGGCGTCGAGTGGCTGGATGCCGCCGGCAATGCCGAAAATGGTGATGGCACAACCATGGGAGACGGCGGCTTCGCTGACTTTCTGGGTACGGTGGACTGCCTGGTTATGGGGCGTAATACGCTCGAAAAGGTCGCCAGTTCTAACCTTTCCCCAGAGGAATGGCCGTACAGTGACTTACCTGTGTATGTACTTAGCAAAACGCTCTCAACGCTTCCTTAGGGATTGCCCGACACCGTGAGCCTGTTCTCTGGTGCTATTCCCGAGTTGATTGAGCGGTTGGAGGAGGGTGGCCTGCAGCACGCCTATGTCGATGGTGGCGCCACGATCACCTCTTTTCTCGATCATGGCTTAATCGATGAAATCTGCGTCTGGCAGGCACCAGTTCTGCTGGGTGGTGGACTTCCCCTGTTCGGACAACTGGGAAGCGCTGTCAGACTAAAAGGAGCGCATGCCACCGTGTTTTCTAATGACTTCATCCAGTGGAGATGTTCGGTAATTAAAGATCGCACCGCCGCAGGTTAATCGTCGGCTTGGCGTGCCTGCAATCGAGTCTGATAGCATTCACGCAAGTCGCTTAAGCATTAAGTGTTTTAGTAAGAATCCACAAGGAGGTGGTTGTTGGGTAGACATACCTCGTCAGGCGAGCGCTTCTTGGCCATAGTGATGGTTGCTTGCTGCTCGCTTTTGGCAGCTTGCAGTGTCAAACAGTCAAACTGCACCACGACGCCGGATCTGACGGTCGAGGTGGTGAAGGCGCTCTATAACGACAATGTCAGTGCACTCATCGCCGGCGCTTCACTGAGGCGCTTTTATCCCGCGTCACAATATCCAACGACGTTTCCAACACGGGATGACTTCCTCGTCGCTGCGATGGATATTGATCCAACTGATGAGACCCTACTGCAATCCCTCCACGTCTTTTGCAAATCTACTGAGGGCGTTGACCCCCAAACCCGCAAAGAGCTCTGCACTCAAATACCGATTCATGCACTGGCAGAGCTCAGGCCCGACAATGGGCTTTACCAGGCCTTCCTCGCCGTTCTACGTGTGGAAGAGGGCGATAATGATGGTGCGCTCGAGTACATGGAATCCGCTGCCCGTTCAGCCAACTTTGACGAGGGCTTTTTCCGTCAGGCGCTGAGTTTTGTGCCTGTCATAGACAAATACTTGCCAGGGCATCGCGCCTGTTCGCCTGTACTGGCTTCGAGCATCGCCGCTATGAACCTGCCGGAGTACCAAGGCATTATTGAGGTTTGCAAGCCGCGGGTAACGACAGACGAGCGCTGGCGCGAAGCTTGCCTCGATGTTAGCCGGAATATGGAAAAGCACGGCAAGGGGTTGGTCACCACGCAGGTAGGGTTAGGGCTCCACGCAGTGTTGCTCGACCAGATTCAACAGACAGACGAGGCGCAAGAAGTGCGTATGCGTGGAGATGAAAATCGCAATATTGCCAGCGACTACGGCCACAGCGCTCATGGCCGCAAAAACTCGAGAGAGACGGGTCTTCGTTTCCTGACATATGCTGAGCAATACGGCGAGCTTGAGGCTATGAGGCGTCTTTCAGACCGCCAGTGATTTGGTCAGTAGCGCTCGCCAGATAAAAATCATCCTCGACATGAGTGTTGGCAAAAATGAAAAATCTTAACTAATCGATATTTGGGCTCGCTGCAGCGCTGATCTTCTGTTACTCGGGCGCCATGGCCGCAGGAAAGATGGATAGTCAGAATATTTTTTCTGGTGCGCTGTCAAAAAGCGCTCCGATACACATACATCCTTTCAGTACTTCTGAGGCCGATTTGGGCAATCCAAAGTTTCGCGACACAGCGAACGCGATGGTGAAATCAGCCCCTCACCTCTTGGCCGCCGACATTGTTGAAAGCCTGCGCGATGCAGGGTTTACCTCAGTAACGCTGGATGAATCGGAAGGTGACATACCCATAGATGCTTTAAACGTGACTGGAAGGTTCACCAGGCTTGACCCGGGTCGTCAAAACCTCAGGGTTTGGATCGGATTTGGTACCGGTGAGAGTAAGGTATGTGTTTCTGGTGAGGTCGCTGACCCAGATGGCAATAAGCTCGCCGATTCTGCCGATTGTCGAAACGGATTGGGATGGGGTTCGAGTGGCCCGCAGGCAGACAAGGGTGCCGAGGTTCTTGGGGAGCGAGTGGCTGGATTCCTGATTGACTGGGCCGACTCCTAGGATCTTGAATGTTGTGCGGCGTCCTAAACCGTATCGGCGCTATAGATTGGCTGACTTCGCCGACAACTTGCTGACGGTCTATGCTTGTTGACGACCCTAACAGCAAGCGGAGTAGGCGATATGGAAGTGACGGCCGCCGATAAAATCAAGGATCGATTCTCAACCGTTCAAATCACGATTGTCAGTATCTTCCTCGGCCTGGCTATGGAGGATCTGTTCAGCAGGTTCTCGTCTATCGAGAGCCCTAGCTTTTTTGCCTATGTAATACTGGCGCTAGTTTCGCTGCTCGTTATCAATCTATGGGTTTCCTACTCCAGCATGGCGGTTTGTATCCGCCTTGTGCCCAAACCCATGGACGCGTTTATGGTGTTTGGCTCGATCATGGGTCTGTACATTCTAAATTTCATGATCACCCGGCCTGCTTACGAGTTCTTTTACGTGCACGGAGTCTTCAATCTCGGCGCCGCACTTGCGACTTTCTACAACGTTCACAGGGGGTTGTCCGACGACACAATCGATTACGATCCGGCCCTATTTAGGCCTGTTTATGCGCTGAATGTGGCAATTTTCATACTCAGTATGGCTGTTGGCTTAGTGCTGCATCTTCATCTTGTCGGTCAAGTACAAGAGGCACTGTTGGCTAGCATGGTTCTCATATGCCCTCCTGCGTGGTTATGGGTTTTCTGGGTTAACTTTAAGCAGGCGTTTCCTGTCTTTGCTCAATAGAAAATGTGCCCAGCATCAAGCTAGCGGGCTCTGCCGGTATAAACTTGCCCTTCGCGAAAAGCCGAACCTCGGTCTACGCTTATCCGAGTTAAGGATAATCTAGGGGTCTACAGGTGAGCTGGGACGCAATCGGTGCCGTGGGCGAGATTCTGGGCGCTCTCGCAGTGTTCATATCGCTAATCTATCTCGCGGTTCAGATCCGCCAGAACACACGATCGGTTAGCACGGCTGCAACACAGTCAGTACTCGAGAACTTGAATGCAGCCTTACAGATTGGCGCAGGCTCCAAGGCAAACGCCCGCGTGATAATTCTGGGAATGAATGATTTCGATGCGCTGGATCGGGATGAGCAGATGCAATTCACCCTTTGGCTATCCAGCTTTCTCCGGACCTTGGAACTCGCGCACATTCACTACGAAAGGAAATTGATCGACGAAGATGTGTGGGCAGGTTTCGAGGCCCAGTTCGCCGCTATCTTACAGTCGGATTCCGCGCAGCGGATATGGCAGGAGCGCCGAACCATGTTTGGAAAGCGCTTCAGAACATTTATCGAAGATCTACCCACCAACCCCGGCGTGCCAACGCACAGTGACTCCAGCCAGAAACTGTTTGGCCTGCGTCAGGAGCCCTAGAAGGGAATCCGCATAGCTGACACTCTTGATTACGCAACGTCCTGACGCTGCGTTTTCGCCTGCGTTCCCGGGCGTCGCCGTATTACAGCTTCTCTAACACCAAGGGCAGGTCATCCATCGGCTTGGCGAAGGGGAAGTTCTGGATCTTGCTGGGGAACTGTCCCTCTTTCGCGAAACGGATGCGGTAGGTCGAGAGCAGCTGCGCCAGGGTGCATTTAAACAGCATGTCGGCGAAGTGCAGGCCAATGCATTTGTGAGCGCCGCCACCGAAGGGGGCCCACAGGAAGGGGTGCTGCTTGTGCTCCTCCCTGGCAAAACGATCCGGATCGAAGACGTGAGGGTTGGTCCAGTACTCGGCCATGCGATGGGTGTACAGCGGCGACACCTGGATCATTGTGTGTGGCTCCAATTCGAAATCGCCGAGCTGCACGGGCTTTACGGTGCGCCGCATGAGCATGGGAACTGGCGGATTCATGCGCAACACCTCTTTGAATGCGTGATCCAGATTGGGCACGTTCTTGCCCAGATCGTCATACTCCAGCTCCGCGCGGCCCAGGCTTGCGGTTTCCTCGCGCAGCCGCTCTTGCCACGCCTGATCGTTCGCCAGGTAATAGGCTGCCATGGTTAGCGCGCTTGTGGTTGTATCGTGCGCCGCCAGGAGCAAGAAGATCAAGTGCTCACCCACGACTTTCTCGGAGAAGTAATCACCGTCTTCGGTGGTCTCATTGGCGAAGAAAGTGGCCATGTCCTTACCGTCTTTGCCGCGCCGCTCCGGCGTCAAATTGAAGAAGAACTCCTCAAGTTTGCGCCGTCCGTTCATGGCCTTGTGATAGGTCAGGCCCGGCCAGTCGCGGCGGATCAGTGCCACCGTCCCTTCATTCATATCCAGGAATGCCTGATTGAGGGCGTCCGTTTCCGGGCCATCCAGGTCCATACCCAAAAATACTTTGGCGCCCACATCCAGCAGCAGGGTTTTTACATTGGGATAAAACGTAAAGTCGCCAGGTGTATTCCAGCTCGCTAGCTGCTGACTGATGATGGGCTGCATCAGGTCGACATAGGTCCGCATGGCGTCGATCTTGAAAGCAGTTTGCATGATGCGCCGGTGGAACTTGTGCTCCTGGAAGTCGCGCATCAGCAGGCCGCCGGCAAAGAAGTCCCCCAGCGGTGCGTCATAGCCCATGCGCGCCGAGAATTCCTGTTTTGAATCCAGCATCAGCTGCTGAATAAACTCCGGTCCCAGCGCCACCACCATGCGCTGAAAGGTGAGGCTGGACTTAAAGACAGGGCCATACTGTCGGTAGGCCTGGTCCAAGCTATCGAAAGGCGCGGTGATGAAGCCGAAGGTGTTGCCCAGTAAGGGCAGTCCGTAACTGCCGGGGATGTGTGACAGGTCGCGGTTATCTTTGTGCTGGACGTATTCAGGGGCTGCAGCTTCCATAGTTACCTCGGCAAAGCTATAGACTAATAGGCATTAGTTTGGAGTATAACCAAGGTACGAAACCCTGACCACATCGGTTCAATACCGGCCAGTGAGGGCCAGTAGTGGTGAATATCGACACACGTCTGCTTAGCTGCGCTGATGCGGCTAGAAACAGGTGAAGATAACGATAAGTGAAGGTGTTGGACTGGCCAGTATTGCTCGTCGAAGTAAGGCCGCTGACACTTCAGAATCAATCCGCTTGGGTAGCTGTTGGCGTACTGGATTTAGCGCAATCCGCTGGCTAAGCTGCCGCTCTTCCACTATCCGGACGCCCCCTATGCTTCGACCTATATCTTTCGCCTTTCTCATGGCCCTGTGCACCGCGGTCACCGGGCTACGCGCTGAAACTGCTATGCCGGTGAGTTTCTCTGAGGTGACAGACCTTGCGGTGACTGAGGATTACCAAACAGTGCGCTATGGCGATGCACCTAGTCAGTTTGCTGAACTGTGGTTACCCGATCACGTGCCCGCACCGGGCATTGTGCTGGTGCACGGTGGTTGCTGGCTGAGTCAGTACGGTGTAGACCATATTCGTCCGCTGGCATCTGCGCTGGCGCAGCAGGGTTATGTTGTCTGGGCTCCTGAATACCGCCGTGTTGGGGAGCCCGGTGGTGGTTGGCCCGGCACCTTTCACGACATTGCTGTTGCAATTGAGGCATTCCCGGAAGCGGCAGCAGCGGCACTGGATGCTGATCGTATAGCGTATGCCGGCCACTCTGCCGGTGGCCATCTGGCGCTTTGGGCCGCAGCGAGGCAGCCCGGTAGCGACAGCTCACCGGCCCCGTCGAGTGTAGTGGCGCCCAAGGCTGTGCTGGGTTTTGCCGCGATTACAGATCTGGAGAGCTACGCGCGCGGCGATAACAGTTGCCAGCAGGTGGTAGTCGACCTTATGGAGGGACTGCCCGAGGATCAGCCGGCGCGTTATAGCGACGTGTCACCGGCACGCCTCACGTATCCGGCGCCACCTGTGCTGATCCAGGGCGAGGCAGACCCCATTGTGCCGGCCGCGCAGGCTGCGGCTATCGTGGGTGCCAAACGCGTGAGCATCCCTGACGCTGGACACTTTGATGTTATTCATCCTGATACGGCAGCCTTCGCCGTGCTCCTGAATGCCATAGGCGAGGCGCTAGCCCCATGAGTACAAACAGTCTTGAAGCGCTGGATTCAGCCGATGCATTGGCACCGTTGCGAGCACAGTTTGATCTGCCGGCGGGCGTGACTTACCTCGATGGAAACTCACTCGGGGCATTACCGCGAGCCGTGCGTGAGGCGTTAAATCAGACGGTCGACACGGAGTGGGGCAGTGACCTGATCGCCAGCTGGAACAAACACCGATGGATCGATTTACCGGTGACCGTTGGCGAGGCCATAGCGCCGTTAGTGGGTGCCGCACCCGGGCAGTTGGTCTGTTGTGACAGTATTTCCGTCAATCTCTTTAAGCTCCTCGCAACGGCGCTGGCACTCAGGCCCGGGCGTCGTGTAATCCTGTCGCAGGGTGATAACTTTCCCACCGACCTGTACATGGCGCAGGGTCTGGAAAGCCTGTTGGGGCAGCAGCGCTGTGAGCTGAGAACGGCCTCCAGTGACGGCTTGCTAGAGGCGCTGGATTCAGACGTGGCTGTGATGATGCTGACCGAGGTGAACTTCCGCACCGGGGAGAAGCACGATATGCGTGCGCTTACGCAAGCCGCGCACGATGCAGGTGCACTGGTACTGTGGGACTTGGCACACAGCGCCGGTGCGATGCCGGTTGCACTGGATGCCTGCAATGTCGATATGGCGGTTGGCTGCGGCTACAAGTTTTTCAATGGCGGACCGGGTGCGCCCGCCTTCCTGTATTTGGCCAAGCGTCATCAGAACGCAGTGCAGCAACCGCTCACGGGCTGGATGGGGCATCGTAACGGTTTTGAGTTCTCCCCGCAGTACACGCCGGGTGTCGGTGTCAGCCAATACTTGGGCGGTACCCCGGGAGTATTGGGTATGCGTGCGCTGCAGGCGGCGCTGTCGCTGTTTGAATCGGTGTCGATGTCGGCCGTGCGCGACAAGTCATTGGCTCTCACCGAGACATTTATGGCACGGGTGGCGGAACAGCCATCCCTGGTAGCCTTCAAATGCCTGACGCCCGTAAGCCCCGAGCAAAGAGGCTCGCAAGTTTCCCTGGCGCACCCCGAGGCCTTCGCCATCTCGCAGGCCCTGATTGATCGGGGCATCATCGTCGACTTCCGCGCACCCGACATAGTCCGCTTCGGTTTTGCGCCCCTGTACAATCGCTTTGCGGACGTGGCGAAAGCCGTTAGCGTATTGGAAGACGTGATGGAGTCGCGCCACTATGAAGATCCCAAGTATCAGGTGCGCGCCAAGGTGACGTGAGGGCAGGGGTATGCATTACATTTTTGAGGTGCGAATCAGGCCAGACACCGACTACACAGCAGAGGACTACGCCGAAGCCTGGGAGCGAGCCAGTGCCTATATCCAATCGGCGGCGGGTGCGCAGGGCACACGGCTGCACCGGAAAATTGGCGATCCCAGCGTCCTACTGGCCATAGCCACATGGGAATCAAAAGCAGCCCGTGATGCGATGGAGGCCAAGCTGCCCGATGCCGTAGCCGACATTATTGCGGAGCAAACCCCTCACGTTGATATTCATTTTTTGGGTGAGTTTGAATCACCCGAGTGGGAGGTGTTGCCGCCCACGGCATAAGCAGGGGGTTTGTTAAGCCCGTGTAAAGTTGGCCCGCTTGGCCTACACTCAATTCGCGTTCGGTCGCCGCCAGGAGGGCACAATGACAGCGCAAATGCAGGAAGCAACACCCAGACGAGCCGCCACGGTCTCCCTGGACGAACAGCGGGTCAAACGCATCGTTGCGGGCATCCGCGCCGAAGACCAAAGGCTGCGCGCCAAATACCCCATCCTTCAGCGTCAGAACGCCATCGGCCTGTCCATATTGCTGTTTTCGCTGGCAGGCATGATCGCCAGCGGACTGGCCTGGTACCTCGGTTATCTCTCGGCTTGGATAAGCATCCCTCTCTCTGCACTGTTTGCATCGCTGTCCCATGAGTTGGAGCACGACCTGATACACCGGCTGTATTTCCGCAAGCAGCCGCTGGTTCAGAACATCATGATGTTCGTGGTGTGGGTGATGCGCCCCAATACCATCAACCCCTGGTACCGTCGCGATATCCACTTTTTGCACCACAAGGTCTCGGGTAACCCGGAAGACCTGGAAGAGCGTCTGGTGGGGAATGGCATCAGGAACCCCATCCTGCGACTCGTTGTCATGGCCGATTCCTTCATGGGCATCCTGCTACGCGTGCGCGTATTCCAGCGTGAGACGCCGAGATTTGGTTTGGTTGAAATTGTGAATGCCTCGTTTCCGGTCTCAACGATGTACTACGTGTGCTGGTACGTGTTCCTTGGCTACCACGCCGTTATGGGTGGCACCGCGCTGCTGGGTGTATCGCTGTCGCTGCCCGCATGGACGGCCGAGGTGATGTCTGTGCTCAACCTTCTTGTTGTCGTTGTTATAGCGCCAAACGTGCTGCGCGCCTTCTGCCTGAACGTGATTACCTCCTACATGCACTACTACGGTGGTGTGTCTGGTTTGATGCAGCAGACGCAGATCCTGCGCCCCTGGTTCCTGTGGCCACTGCAGCTGTTCTGTTTCAACTTCGGGTCCACTCATGCGATTCACCATTTCGTGGTGAACCAGCCGTTTTATCTGCGACAGATGGTAGCGGGTGCGGCACACCGGGTGATGCGTGAAAACGGCGTGCGTTACAATGACCTTTCCACTTTTGTGAGCGGCAACCGATACCAGGCGATTCGGCACTAGCGCGCTCACGCAGCGATAGGAAGCCACTATGAATCCTCTGGGTAAGGTCGCCATTGTCACCGGTGCCAGTTCCGGCGTGGGCGCAGAAACTGCCGTCCAACTCGCAGAGCTCGGTGCCAGCGTTGTTATCAATTACGCCAATACACTGGCCGGCGCGGAGGAGACGCTTCGTCGAGTAGAGGCTGCCGGTGCCAAGGGTGTGATTTGCCAGGCCGATGTCAGTGATGAGGCTCAGTGTCGTCATTTGGTAGAGACGGCGGTGGCCGAGTTTGGCGGCGTCGACATTCTGGTGAACAACGCGGGCACCACCACCTATGTGCCCCATAAAGAACTCAACAATCTCAGCGACGAAATCTGGGAGCGCACCCTGGGCACCAACCTGATGGGGCCGTTCTATATGACGCGGGCGGTGGTGCCCGAGCTGATCAAACGTGGGGGCGGGGAGGTTGTAATGACCTCCAGTGTTGCCGGACTCACCAGTAATGGAAGTTCCATGGCCTACTGTTGCTCCAAGGCGGCTCTCAACAGTATGACCCGCAATCTTGCCAAAGCACTGGGCGAGCACAACATTCGGGTGAATGCGATTTGCCCGGGTCTGATCGACGGACGCTGGGCGGCCGAAGGGTGGGGCGAGGCCTGGGAAGATATCAAGGTGTTGGTTGAAGGCCAGACCCCATTGAGCGTCATTGCTACCCCCGCCGATGTCGCGCAGAGTCTGCTGTCTGTGATTACCGGCACCGATGTGATGACCGGTCAGATCATCACGCTGGATGGTGGCTTTACCATAAATTGATGCAAGCTGTGCACGCAGACGATAAAGACGTAGCGCTTGAAGTTATCTATCGCGACGATCGACTTATCGCGATCAATAAGCCGTCAGGGCTGTTGGTGCATCGCAGCAATATTGATCGGCATGAAACGCGCTTCGCGTTGCAGTTGTTGCGTGACCAGATAGGCCAGCGGGTGTATCCCGTGCACCGGCTGGATAAACCCACTTCCGGCGTGCTGCTATTTGGTCTGGATTCCGAGGCCGGCGCATCACTGTCCGGCCAGTTCGAGCGACGCGAGGTGCGCAAGACCTATCTGGCGGTGGTGCGTGGCTATTGCCCCGAGGGTGGGGAGGTTAATCATGGCCTTCGGGATAAGGCGGACGGTTATGCGAGCGCGACGCGGGAGCAGCTCGCTAGAGAGGCCATTACCCGCTTTCAACGCCTTGGGACGGTTGAGCTGCCCTACGCGGTGGATCGCTATCCCAGCAGTCGTTACTCCCTGGTGCAACTGCATCCCCTAACGGGCAGGAAGCACCAACTCAGACGGCATATGAAGCATATTGGCCACCCCATCATTGGCGATGCAAAGCACGGTAAAGGGGTACACAACCGCTTCTTTAAACTGCGCTACGGTTGCGACCGCCTCTTGCTGGCCTGTACGGGCATGGTCGTAACGCATCCTGACACCGGCAACCCCGTTGTTCTTGACGCACGACCCGGAGAGGACTTTGAGCGGTTGGTTCGGCAACTGGGCTGGGCTGATGCTTTAAACACAGCCGTATCCCGCTGATACAGCCTATGAAAGAAACATGAGTGCATACTTCGACCAGGAAGGGTGCCAAAACTCGGATCAGGCAAAGACTTATACCCAGTTACAGCCGGGTCCCGAGCGCAGTAGCCCCGATATCGATGCAGACTTTGACGTTCTGATGCGCGATGGCTATGTCATCATCGAGGGCCTGCTCAGCCGGGAGCAGTGCGCTACCATCAAAGCTGAGGGTCTGTCGTTGTTGGACAAAACAGGGCGTAATGCCTTTGAGGGGTACAAGACCCAGCGTGTTTACGACCTGCTATCAAAAACGCGGATCACGGACGCCCTGGCTACGCACCCTCGCATCATGGGGCTGATGGATAAGTTCTTTATGCAGGGTTATCTGCTGTCGCAAAGCCAGGTGATCAATATTCAGCCCGGTGAAGCGCTGCAATCGCTGCACTACGATGACAACTGGTACCGCATCCCCAGGCCTCGCCAACCGTTGGGCGCCGCTACGGTGTGGGCCATTGATGATTTCACCGCGGACAATGGCGCCACCGTTGTTATCCCAGGGAGTCACCAATGGGATGACCAGCGCCAGGGTAAACCAGCCGAAGCCACACCGGCGATTATGCCCGCTGGCTCGGTCGTGTTCTTCCTCGGTACTACCTGGCACGGGGGTGGTGAGAATCGGTCGGGTAATGCGCGCTTCGGCATTACTCATCAGTACTGCGAAGCCTATGTACGGCAGCAGGAGAACTACCTGCTGGAACTGTCGAAAGATCGCGTGCGTGACATGACCCCCGAACTTCAATCACTGGTGGGCTACAACATTTACGGGCCGTTTATGGGGATGGTGAACGGCATGCACCCTTTGCGGTTGATTAACGACTAGCGCGCACTGTCTCGCTACTTGCGACCCTCGCTTAAGTGCCGTCTTCGCCCCGGAGAAAACTCTCTATACTGCTCGTAGAAAATCAATAACACCAATAATGCCGATGCGCTGAGGATTGACCGTGAGCGACACCCTGTTTTCTGACCTGCTAGTGATCGATTGTGCGAGCTTCATCGCCGGACCCGCCGCCGCAACCATGCTGGCCGACATGGGGGCCAGGGTCATTAAGGTAGAGCCTCCGACCGGCGATGGTTACCGGCTGCTCAAACACCTGCCGGGGCTACCGCAGGGAGAAACTAACTACCCCTGGCGGCACACCAACCGCAGTAAAGAAAGCCTGTCGCTCGATTTGAAGAACGCTGAGCAACGCGCGTCGCTGGATAAGCTGATCGCCAAAGCCGATGTGTTCGTCACTAACTACCCCCTGGGTGTTCGCGACTCGCTCAACCTGCATTACGAAGATATCAAGGCGATCAATCCGTCGATCGTCTACGCCTCATTTACGCCCTACGGTGAAGAGGGGCCCGAGGCGGCAAGCACCGGATACGACGCTACCGCCTGGTGGGCAAGGTCTGGCTTGATGGACGCGGTGAGGGCAACCGGTGATACGCCTCCAGCGATTTCTATGCCCGGCATGGGCGACTATATGTCAGCCAATGCGCTGTACGGTGCCATCGTGACAGCGCTATACCGCCGGGAGAAAACCGGTGAGGGCGGTCGCGTCGGTAGTTCTCTAATGGCGAATGGCCTGTGGAGCAACGCTGTGTGCGTGCAGGCGGCGCTGGATGGTGCCGATACCAGTAAGCGACTGGAGCGTCACAAGCTCAGTGCCTTTTCCCAGACCTATCGGTGCAGTGATGATCGCTGGTTCTTGCTGACGGTCTTGCCGCAGGTGCAGGAAAAGGTTTGGCCTGCGTTAGCCGAGTGTTGTGGACACCCGGAGTGGATCACGGATGAGCGTTTCACGACGATAGAATCGCGCCGCGCCAACAACGCAGACCTCACCGCGGCGCTTGAAGCCGTATTTCTCGAGCACCCCTGGTCCTATTGGGAGCCGCGAATGGTCGAAGGGCACATCACCGCGGGCAAGATCGCGCGCCACAGTGATCATGCTGTGTGCGAGCAGGCGATGGCTAATCAGATGTTGGTGGGTTTTGAGGCTGAACAGGGCCAGCTCACTATCAACAGCCCATTTTACATTGATGGTGTAGAGAAGGTGTCACCGCGTGAAGCCCCCGAGGTGGGGCAGCACAATGCAGCGCTGTTCGCGGAGTTTGGCCTGTAAGCTGTGTACAGGGTGTGACTGTGAAAGCAGCCTTGTGTTGACAGGGCTGCGTTTACTTCGCGCCCTCAGCGGCATCAAACGTGACCTTATGTTTGATCTCGACACGCACCGGCAAGGCATAGCCTGGGGACACCTGCACGTGCCCGGGTGCATTGCAGCTGATGGTTTGGCCGTCAGGTAGCTGTAGGCTAACCAGCGAATGAGCACCCCTGAAATCCACGCTGGAAACCACCAGCTTGCAATTACTGGTTGCATCCACAATCACGTCATCGGGTCGCAGCAACACCTCCAGTTCACGGGATGACGGCAACTGCCCTAGCGCGCTGGCGAGTTCTGTGACAGGTGTTTTGGCACCGCCGGTACTATCGGTGCTAACGCGCAGTAATGTGCCCTGTCCGATGAAGCCAGCAACGAAACGTGTTCGTGGTTGGTGATACAACTCGTAGGGGGATGCGACCTGCTCGACGTTGCCGTCATTCATCACCGCCACTGTATCTGCCATGGTGAGAGCTTCCTGCTGATCGTGTGTCACTAATACCGCGGTCACGTTGCTTTCTTTCAGAAGTTGCGTCACTTCCAGCGCCAGCTGTTCACGAAGGCTGGTATCCAGACTGGAAAACGGCTCATCCAGTAACAGGATGTCGGGTGAGGGCGCCAACGCACGGGCAAGGGCGACCCGCTGCTGCTGCCCACCGGAGAGTTCGTGGGGCATTGCGCTCGCCCAGTCCCGCATACTCACCAGCTCCAGAAGTCTTTCGACGGTGGTCTGGCGATCGTTTGCATTCAGTGCCTGTAGTCCGAAAGCGATATTGCGACTGACACTCAGATGGGGAAAGAGGGCAAAGTCCTGAAACACCATGCCAATGCGACGCTGTTCGGGAGCTACCTGCAGCGCGGGGCTGCTGACCAATGTCTCACCCACTTCGATAGTGCCTTCACTGATGGATTGGAAGCCACTGATCGCGCGCAGTAAAGATGTTTTGCCGCAACCGGAGGGGCCCAGCAGGCAACCTATCTCGCCCGCTTCAAGGCGCAGACTGGCGCCCTGCACGGCGGTAACGTCGCCATAGCAGACGCTGGCTTTATCGATACGCAGCGACTTACCCATGCTGCTTTTCCCCCTCGGCGATAGCTCTAATGAGCAGGATGACCGGAATCAAACCAATGATAACAATGGCGAGCGCCGGCAGCGCGGCGTCTGTGAGGCGCTCGTCAGAAGCCAGCTCATACGTGCGTACGGCCAGCGTATTAAAGTTGAATGGGCGCAGTATTAAGGTTGCAGGCAGTTCTTTCAGTACATCCACGAATACCAACAGAAGTGCGGTGAGCAGGCTGCCTCGCAGTATGGGTAGGTGCACCCGCCGCAGCGTGGTACCTGCGCTTGCACCCAGAGTGCGTGCGGCGTCGTCCAGCGTTGGCTTTACCCGGGATAGCCCCGATTCAACACTTTGGAGGGAAACCGAGAGGAACCGCACGGCATAGGCAAACACCAGTGCGAGCAGGGTGCCAGAGAGAAGCAGCCCGGTGCTGGTGTCGAACCATTCCCTGGCCAGCGCATCGACCCGATTATCCAGCCAGGCCAGTGGAATGAGCACACCTACCGCAATGACCATGCCGGGGACGGCATACCCCAGGGCTGCAAGGCGCACCGCCGAGCGCTCTATCAGACCCGGTGAAAGACGCTGGCCGTAAGCCAATAGCAGCGACAAGCCCAAACACACCACGGCGGTGATGCTGGCCAGCGAGAAACTGTTCCACACCAGTTGCAGGAACTGATCATCCCAGGCACCGCGCCAGTGATTGATCGCCCACATCAGTAACTGCATGGCCGGTACCAGGAAGCCGGCGAGCACTATCAGAACCAGGGCGCCGCAGCACAGCGCTGAGCGCCAACCTGACAATTGGGTGCGCTGCGCACGTCGCTGCGATTGGTGGTAACGCATCCGTGCCCGTGAGGTGCGCTCTACAACGATCAGTACCAATATAAACAGCATGAGAAGCGCGCTGAGTTGCGCAGCAGTGGTCAGCTCACCCATGCCGTACCAGGTGCGGAAAATGCCGGTGGTAAAGGCGCTGACACCGAAGTAGTCCACGGTGCCAAAGTCTGCCAGGGTCTCCATCAGTGCCAGGCTCACGCCTGCCACGATAGCCGGGCGCGCCTGGGGCAGGGCGACCCTGAAGAACACCTGAGTTGGCGAGCGGCCCAGGCTGCGTGCAGCCTCGCGCATGGAGGCCGATTGCTCCATGAATGCAACCCTGGCAAGCAGGTACACGTAGGGATACAACACCAGTGACAGCATTGCGATGGCGCCGCCCAAAGAGCGAATCTGTGGGAAGTAGTAGTCGCCATAGCCCCAGCCGAAGTTGTCGCGGAGCGCGCTTTGCACAGGTCCGCTGAAGTCCAGTAAGCCCGTATAGGTGTAGGCGATGATGTAGGCTGGCATCGCCATCGGTAACAGTAGCGCCCAAACCAGCGCACTGCGCCCTGGGAATTGGTAGGCCGTGGTTAGCCAGGCGGCACCGACACCCAATACGGCCGTCCCTGCGCCCACACCCAGCATGAGCAGAGCAGATGTGCCCAGGTAATCGACGATAACTGTGTCCAGCAGGTGTCGCCAGGTGTCTGAAAAGGGAAGGGCCAGTGAGGCCGCGATGATGATGATCGGCAGCATTAATAATGCGGCCGTGATAACCAGCATCACCGGCCATCGGGAAAACCCGACCCCGGCTGTGCTGCCGGGGTTAGTGGATAGTGCCTGGAATAGTGTCTGGATTAACGCCAACCGGCCCGGTCCATCACCTTGACGGCATCAGCATTGAGGCGGCCCAGTTCTGAAACCGGTACTTCGTCGGCCTTGAATGTGCCCCAGGCGGCGAGAACCTCGCTGACCGGGATGCCATCACGCACTGGGTACTCATTGTTGGTTTCCGCGTACCAGCGCTGACTTTCGTCATTGGCCAGGAACTCGATCAGCTTTACGGCATTCGCCGTATTCTTCGCAGACTTAGTGACGCCGGCTCCGGACACATTGACATGGGTGCCGCGACCGTCCTGGTTGGGCCAAAAGATACCAACCTTGGCCGCTGCTGCCTGCTGCTCAGCATCACCGGAATTGATCATGCCGCCTAGGTAGTAACTGTTGACGATGGCCACGTCACACTGGCCTGCCGCCACAGCCTTGATCTGATCCCTGTCTCCGCCCTGTGGGGGGCGGGCAAAGTTAGCCACCAAACCTGTTGCAAAACTCTCAGCAGCGGCTTCGCCTTCGGTGGCGATCATACCGGCGATCAGTGACTGATTGTAAATGTTGCCGGAGGAGCGGATGCAGACTTTGCCCTCCCATGTGCTGTCGGTGAGCGCTTCGTAGGTGCTGAGCTCCGCGGGATCGACCCGATCTTTAGCGTACACGATGGCGCGGGCGCGCACGCTCAGTGCATACCACTGCCCGTCAGGGTCCCGCAGGTGGCCGGGGACTTCCGACATGAGCAGCTCTGAGCTGACGCTTTGCAGCACACCGGCTTCCTCAGCGCGGTAAAGGCGCCCGGCATCGACGGTTAGCAGGATGTCGGCCGGGGAGTTCATACCCTCACTGCGCAAACGCGTCAGTAGGGCATCGCCCTTGCCGGTGACCAGATTGATCTTGGTACCGGTTTGCTCGCTGAAACGGTCCAGCAAAGGCTTGATTAACGCTTCCTGGCGCGAGGAGTACACATTGACCTCGGCTGCGAGTGCGGCATTGCAGATGACGCCAGTCAGGGCAGTGAGGGCAGTGCCCAAAATGCGAATCAGTTGGGTTGGCATGGCTTCGTCCGATTCAGGTTGAAAGGAATAGTTATTATTCTCAATTAGCGGGTTATAGCAACCGCAATGATATACGCTGTGTCTACGCACCGCGACGGAATTGTCTCTATCTAGGCGCTCCCGCAGAGCCTCTTTCACCACGCGCGACGTGTGCGAGTCAGACTGGGTTAGCGGCACGTCGCGCAGCCATACGGTAAACTCACTGAAAATCTCATTGAACAGCAATGCATATGATCGAATTCGCTAAAGGGGTTTCAGCAGCGGCGTTGATGCTGTCACTCACCGCCTGCTCGCCCGATCCGGTATTACCCGCTGGAACTTGTGCAAACGCTTTGACGGATGATGAGCAGCGCGCCGGCTGGACATTGCTGTTCGATGGGCAGTCACTGGCGCAGTGGCGTACCTTCGGCAAAGACGAAGTGGATGACGGCTGGGCTATCGAGGGAGGCTGCCTGACTCGAGTGGGCTGGGCGGGTGACTTGATCACCCGGCAGCAATACAGTGATTTTGAGCTGAAGCTGGAGTGGCGGATTTCCGACGCGGGAAATAGCGGTATCTTTATTCGGGGTGATGAGTCTGGCGATGCCATTCATGAAACTGCGATGGAGATGCAGGTACTGGACAACGCAGGCCACTGGGACAGGCACGACCCCACCCACCGGGCGGGGGCCTACTACGATATGATTGCGCCGGCCGAGGATACCAGTCAGCCCGTGGGCACATGGAATGCCGTGCACATCATTGCGCGTGGCCCTTATGTAGAGTTCTGGCTCAATGGCCAGCAGACCGCTGCATTTGAGCAGGGTAGCGAGGCCTGGCTGGCGCTCTACCAGCAAAGCAAGTTTGCGGACAGGCCTGCCTATGGCTCATTGCTGAAAGGCCACATCGGCTTGCAGGACCACTGGGATAAGGTCTGGTACCGGAATATTCGCCTGCTGGATACCTCGGCTGGCGAGTAAGCCGCTACGCTCCCGCGATTGAGTCACACTGCCGGGCGCTCGCCGCGCGTTGCTCAGGGCTTGTTGAGATCCCAGTCGTATTCGTACCGCACTTTGCCGGCCCAGCCGCGTACTTCCTCAGCTGAACCTTCGGGCGCATAATCGGCAATCCAGGACAGCACCGCGGCTTTGCTATCACCAAAGTCCTCGTCAAACCATTTGAAAATGGTGGACACGGTGATGGCCTCGTCTTCAATAGTGAGACCTCGCGGGTGAGCGAGGAAAGCGCGGGCAGCGCTGTCCATCAGGGCATCCAGATTGTTAGCGGTAAACGGCACGGCCTGTAGATCGGGGCAGCCGAGGCTGGCGCAATTGACGGCAAAGTGCACCCGCGCATCACGGTACAGCGGGCGAAGAATTCTGTGTTCTATGTCGTTCAACGTGAGGGCCACACCATCCACGGTGACCAGTTCGCGATTCCAAGGCCCCAGGCTGAAAAAACCATCCTTGATGTCACGGATGCTGGCAACGCCGGGGTTGTCGACAATCAGCGCCACGGTCAGCGCGTTGTAGAGGTTTATCCAGTACGCCTGCTGTTGTTGAGCGGTAAGCCGCAGCACCGGCTGTGACGCGAGGTAGTCTACATAGCTCTGCAGCTGTTGACGGTCCGCGCTGGTGACTGCCGCATAGTCGAACAGGTAAATGCCCGAGTCGGTGCTTGTGTTGAGATAGCGCGACAGAACGTTGGCCCAGGCGCTGTGATCGAGCGTTATCGTCGCCACATCGGCAGCAGGGCGCCAACGCTCCCAGGCCTCGGATTTGGGCTCGAACAGGGCTCTCGCTGGTAAGGCTGTTACCAGCAGGAGTGCAAGCATGATGCAGCAGCTCACCGCTTTGCTGGTGTGGGTGTTGCGACGTCTGCCGTTCATGTTCCTTTTACCCCTGATAAAGACTATGCGATCGCTAAATGTGTCAAATAGTTCCCAACTGCCATCGTGGACCATCTACAGAGATGCAGGGTATTTCCCATCTCTAGGTCTACGACCTTCGTTAATGCGGTGCCACCATTGTTCGACATATACGCGACCGCTCGACCTCAAACCGGTTTCTGTTAGTGCAGAGGTAGCCCCTGGAGATGGCGCACGCGGCAAGTTAAAAACCGTTTGGACCGTTAGATTCCCAATCAAACGTCAAAGCATAATCGTTTGTAATGCGAACCACATGTTATTCGCGCATGAATCAGAATCGATGCTGAATTAAACACGCTCTCCGTCGTTTTGAGGCATTAATGCTCCAACAAGAAAAGCGTCATCTAAATCCGCCACGCTTATGTCCGTATCTCTTAAGTTCGCGCCGCCTAGGTAGGTGCCACTAAAATTTGCCCCGCTTAGTTTGGCGCCAGCGAGATTGACGCCACTGAGATTTGCATCGCTCAAGTCGGCGAACATCAGGTTGGCGTCACGCAGGTCTGCGCTGCTGAAGTTGGCTCCAATGAGTTTGGCAAAGCCTAGATTGGCGCCGCTGAGCTGGGCACCACTGAAATTCGCTTTAACGAGAGTCGCGTTGTTTAGATCAGCACTTGTGAGGCTGCCACCCGATAAGTTGCAGCTACACAGGTTGGCAGATGCCAAGTCCGCACTCGACAAGTCTATGCCCTTTAAGTCCGCCTCTTCGAGTGTAAGGCCCTTCAGGGATACGCCATCCTCGCACAGGTCCTGTAACGCGAGGAATCTGGCATTACTCGTTTTAACGTGAGCCGCGTGATCGATAGTGCTCCAAGCGTGGTAATGGAACTGCTTTTTACGCTCCGGTGTCTCACGTAGGTACAAAAAAAGCGCAAGTAATAAACTTAAAGGATTAGCAAAAATGGCCACCGATCGCATCTCAGGAAAGACGAAAGACAGCGATATGAGTCCAACGCCGATGACAGCCCAGAGTCCTACAAGGGTGGAAAATCGAACAGAGTAAAACCAGTGAGTAAACCTGTTCTCACTCCTTGGACGCGGAGAGCTCGCCGATGATTCCTTATCGCGATTTTGGCTAGCGTATGGGATTTTTGAATCAGTTAATTTGGGGGCGCTAGCTGAACTGGCGGTGGTGCCGGGAGCATCGTGCGCGCCATCAAGCATCAGCGTAATTACCTGCTCAATCGTTTCCGACCATGCGTCGGCTATATCCTTAGACCACGCTGTTCCCAAGAATCTTTCAAGCGTGGCCAGTAGGGCTTCTCCCACTAATGGGTAGCTTTCTGCGGTCGCACCGTATGCGATATGTTTCTTGCCCAGTGGCAGCAGTATTTTCTCGATCTCACCAGGTTGCCGTATATTCTCTACCAAGAGAACGAGGGCAGCATGAAGCTTTTTCCCCTGCATTTTGATGTCAACGCTCTCAAACAAGGGGCGAAGATGTGAGTTTCGCCGAAAGAGTTCGTTGTAAAACGCCTCCGTGAACGCTTCGTAATCTTCACCTATTTGAGCGAAGCTTACCTGCACTAACTGTGCGGTATCGGCGCTGCCGGAATTGCTTACGTACTCATATGACGTAGGCATTACGTTGGTTATTTGTTCGGGTACAGCGATACCCGCACCACGGAGCATAGTTGCGGTAACGTCCCTAAATGTATTTTCCCAAGCCCGGCTGAGTTCAGGTGTCCAGCGATCACCGAGAAAGAGTTGCAACGTTGCGGTGATACTCTTCCCAACCTTAGGGAAAGCCTCGGGAGTGGCGCCATAACCGACGTGTTTTTCACCCAGAGGTAGCAGAACTCTTTCAAGCTCTTCGGGGTGGCGTAAGTTCTCAACAAGTAAAACGAGCGCGGCGTAGAGCTTGCTACCTTGCCGGTCCATGTCTGTATTTGAAAAAAGCGGCTCGAGCTCGGGGTAATCCTTGAACAAGCGAGTATAGAATGCGTTAGAGAACTCCGCTTTGTGAATTTTAACCCTCTCAAAGCTATCTTCGATCAGGTCTATTTCCGCTCTGTCTCTTTGCAACGTGGTATACCTTTGTCGTCCTTGAATAGCGATGTTCTATCACATAACCGGCATTCACACTTCGTCAGGGTTTTAGTCATTGAATTGGTATTTCTCCTCAAGCTAAATCACGAATGTCTAGTGACGTTGTATTCGTGCCGGTCATATGCTGGAGATAGAACTCAGTGAAGCATACCTCTAAATTGTTCAAAGTCATCTTATTTAGATGACGTGCTACAGCCCACTTTTTTACGTATAACCTTCGCGACGGTTTGTGAGGTTGCCAGCAGTTTCCCGTCCGTATCCCGGAGCTCTCCCTCCAGGAAAGCGGTTTTGTAGGCCGCCTTGGTGATCTTACCGATAGCAATCAACTTGCCTGCACGCGTTGCCTCAAGGTAACGGGTAGTGATTTCCAGGGACGACAGATTGACAATGTCCTCACCGAGTGCAAACACGGCATGACTCATCGCTGCGTCCAGCATGGCTGTGACAAAGCCCCCCTGAACAATGTCCACGGAGTGACAAAAATCTTGAGAGACATTGAACTCGAAGGTGCAGGTTTGAGCTTCGAGGTCGATGGCGATAACCCGGCCGCCCAACATCTCGATAAAAGGCAGCGTGTGTTCATTAAGGCTATCGACGATCGGTTGTGTTTCCACAGAGTCTCCCTGCGTAGTCTGGGTGAAAATGAAGTGATTGGCCGCCGCTGACTAAAGACCGTCAAGCGGCGTGCCCTGCTGTTCAAGAAGGGGTCTAAGTTCACGATAAGCTGCCGGCGTCCGGTTCAGCGGTATGGCCGGGAACAGGTGGTGGACAAGATGGTACTCCATGCCGGCAGACAATACGGTACCTACCGGTGATTTCCAGCCTCGCGTGTCCTTGTAGCGCCCCTGGTCCCGCATGGGATGATGCGGCGCCCAGGAGAGGGTGACCGGAATGTAGATGCCGGCGATCTGACGCGGTACCCACCAGAGCAATAACACCTCCATGGCCATACCGTTCCAGGCCATGACCGCCATAACCAGCCAGCCAATCCGGGTGACAATCAGCGCCTCAGTGACCAGCCGCGTCTTCTCGGCGGAGTCGGGCAGCACGCCATCGGCGAGTCCTCCAACCCGGCCGGGCTGTTTGCTCAGGTAGGCGTTATACATGGCACCCCAAATCGTATCCGCACGCATATAGATATCCGGGTCGCGCTCATCATGATTGGTGTTCGCATGGTGTTTGAGATGGATGGCCCGATGCAGGCGATAGGGCAGCAGGATAGGAAAAATTGAAAGATGCCCAATGGTTTCGTTGAGCCAGCGCCAGCGTGTATTTGGCCGGCCAATATTGCCGTGCTGGGCCTCATGGCTGGGGAGGTAGCTATAGCACAGAATCACCGTTGCCAGCAGACAGCCCAGCCACATTGGGATGAACCCCAGGTGCACCAGGGGGAATAGCGCTACCCAACCCAGAAAGCCACCCAGGCCCCATATCACCATGAACCAGGGAAAGGGCCCGATATACTTTTGCGCGATGGCGCGTTCTTCTTTCATGCTCATAGCCAGCGGCCTCGCAGCAGGGCAATGACGCCCCAGCTCCCACCAACAACTAGCGAGGCCGTTAACGACGGCAGACCGAACACCTGTGTATAGCCCAGGTTCACAAGAACGCCATTGAGCATGGGCGCGAATAGCAGGAATCCAAAGAACACAGGCCCCAGCGCCAGTAGTCGGGTGAGTAATGTCTCCATACGCTATTCCTTCACTCCGTGTCAGTGGCGGTTTTTCTTAACGATTGCGGCCAAGCCGCTCGTGCGCATCTACCCACTCATTCACGCGGGTTTCTTTGTCCACTCGAGTGGCTGCGCCCAGCGATAACTCACCCGCCACCGTTAATGCGGCTGCTATCTCCGCCAACTTAAGCGCCTTGCCGGCACCGTAGCAGTCCATGATCTCCAGGCACTCTCGCTGTGTCGGCAAATTGGTGCCGCCACCATAGGTAGCAAGAATCAGTGCGGGCAGTGTGATGGAGAAGTAATAATCGCCGGCACGTGTGACCTTGTTGTAGGTGGTGCACTGATTGGATTCACCGATGTTGGCGATGTCCTGCCCAGTCGCGAGATACAGCGCTGCCAGGCCATTGGCGGGATGAGCCGCATTGTTGGATGAGCTGCTGAGAAAAGCACTCATGGTGCTGATGCCTTGCCCGTAGTGCATTTGCTCCGGCGTGATGCGCAGGTTGTCGATCATGACCTGCCGTGGGATGGTGATTTCCGCCGTAACCCGGCGTCCGCGCCCCTTTAGCATGTTGACGGAAGAGGTCTTTTTCTCGGTGTCGAAATTACCTGACAGCAAGTAGTGCGACAGGGCTGGGTATTGCTTACGAATCCATTCACAGGCGAAGAAGGTGGCACGGCTGGTCATGTTCTGGCCTGCGGCATCGCCTGTGCTGTAATCGAAGCGCGTGAAAATCATGTTGTGTGCGTGATAGTTCTCGATCTCTATCAGCTTGCCCACTGACGTAGTGGATTCTGCCTGCGCTTTGATGGCCTCAAAGTTGTCGCGCAGCCAGAGTTGGAAGTCACGGGCATCCCGTGCGTTGCGGAACACGAATACGGGGGCTCTCTGCATGGATTCGGCAGACACCGTGGTAATGACACCGCCCGACTCGCGGATGACTTTCATGCCACGGTTGTAACTGGCAAGCATGGTTCCTTCCACGGTTGCCATGGGTACAAAGAACTCGCCAGTGGCGTGCTCGCCGTCGATGAGCAGTGGGCCTGCAATACCGATGGGAATTTGTGCCACCCCAAACAGGTTTTCGATGTTGCCGGACATGGCCTCGGGATCGAAAGAGTACTGACGGGTGTGGTCCAGTCTGGCCGGGGTGTTCTCCTCGATGAACGACTGGCGCTCAGCAATGATTTCGCTTGAGTAGTCGTCCGGGCTGCGGGGTATGTTGGCTGACACAGGGTGCTCCTGGGTGAAACGGGTGAGGGCTGTAAAACTACGCCCCACGCACTAGCAGGTCAATGCGTTGGTCTTTACGACTGCGATGAAGACTTTTACAGTTTCCGATCATCAGAAATATAGGAAATGTATCCATGCTGCGTCTTTTATTCGTTGCCGCGCTGTTGTTGTCATACCGCGCGTTTGCTGCCGATCCTTTGAGCTCGGAGCCACCGCTGGATGAGGCTGCGCCTGCCGCGATTGTTGAGCTAACAATGACCAGCGATGGATCACGTATGCCGGGCCTAGCGTACCTGGCCAGCGGCGCCGGCCCACACCCCACCTTTGTCTTGCTACACGGCTTTCCCGGTAATGAGAAAAATCTGGACCTGGCTCAGGTGATGCGAAGGGCAGGATTCAACGTGGTTTTTTTTCACTACCGGGGCGCATGGGGTGCAGAGGGTGATTACCGCGTTACCCAGCTCCCTGATGATGTGGCTGCTGTATTGGCTTACCTGAGAGAGCCTGACAACGCCGAGAGCTTGCGCATCGATACCGACAAGCTGTCTCTGCTGGGACACAGTCTGGGTGGATGGACAGCGCTGGCCACCGGTAGCCGTGATTCAGATTTGCAGTGCATAGGCGCCATGGCGCCGGGCAACATCGGTCAATGGAAAGCCGGGGTTGCCGCAAATGATCCCAGTGCTACCCGTTTTCTGGATTACGCCGATACACTTTTCATGTTGAACAATTTCGACAGCGCAGTGTTGAAGCAAGAGCTGGCGTCAGCGCCCATGGAGTCGCTGGATATTGAAACATTCGGACCGCAACTTGCGGGCAAATCAGTGCTGATGGTGACAGGCGATACCGATCCGGTAACCCCCGGCGAAACCATCATAGTGCCGGCAGAGAAGGCTTACTCGGCCGTCGATAATCTGAAGGTGCGATCAATGATAATCAGCGGCGACCACTCGTTTTCCTGGAGTCGATTGGCCCTGTCGCGCATCGTGCTGGAGTGGGCAGACGCGGACTGCCGATAGTCAGCCTGCGTCGAATCTCCTGTTGCCACAGTGAAAAGCCGCCACTGGTTGCGGCGGTTTACTGGGCCCAACCGCCGCTGAAGGGAATAGACTGGCCAACGAAAAAGTCGCTCTCGTCTGACGCAAGGAAGAGCGCGAATAGTGCGTCTTCGCGGCCAGTGGCCAGCCGCCCCAGTGGCACCTGTTCTTTTAGGCGCGCCTGGAAGTCTTCACGTGCCTGAATCGCCGGCGGGTAGTACACCGGGTTCTCTACCCAGT
The DNA here is from genome assembly GCF_014652275.1 of Parahalioglobus pacificus. Lineage (GTDB taxonomy): Bacteria > Pseudomonadota > Gammaproteobacteria > Pseudomonadales > Halieaceae > Parahalioglobus > Parahalioglobus pacificus. The sequence continues at coordinate 632,572 of NZ_BMYM01000001.1, forward strand.
TCTGTGCGATCAGGTTGACCTGCACGTTGTGATGAGCGGCCTCCAAGCCCACGCTGCGTACATAGCCCACCTGAGCGGTGCGCGCGCTGCTATAGCCGGTGAAACCTTCCATGCCCTTGACGCCGCTGGCACTGCCAAAAACGACTATCTTGCCCTTATTGCGCTCGTACATTTGCGGCAACACCGCCGAGCACAGTTGCTGTAGTGGAAACACCATCACTTCATACATCCGACGAAAGGTATTGGCATCAGTGTCGGGTGCCGGCTTGAAGCGACCTGCCGGGGCGGCAAGATTGGCAACCAGCACGTCGATATGGCCGCTGTTCTGCACAAGCTCTTGCACGGCACCTGCCTGCGAGAGGTCGGAGGTGTTGGCAATGATCTCGGCGCCATGCTCCTCAAAGAGACGTATGACATCGGGCCCCATGTAATCATCGGCCTGGGTTATCAGTACACGCTTGCCCTGCAGTCGCTTTGACATTGTTTTCTCTTCTTGATCCAAGTTTGATAATCGTCTGATGAAGTCGCGATCGTGAGTAAACAGTCTACCAGCTCACCAGGGTCAGGCCCCGCGGCCCTCGGCACTTAGGTTAAAAGCTCACCTTCGGCGTAATTCGCGTGATTGTCGAGCGTCTTTACGATCAATCACCACGGCATTGTGGGCGTGCAGACTCTCCTGATGCTCCACCTTGAACCAGTAGTCAGTGATGTGTACTTGGGTTTCGAGGAACTGCTTGATGCGCCGGGCGGCGTCCTCACAGAACATCAGGTTCGCAGCATTCAGTCGAGCGAACTCCTGTTCGTCTACGCGCTTCACAGCAGTTTGCACTGGTGTGCCAATCACTGATTCCAGCTGCCGAATCAGATCTGCGAGCTCGGGCCAGCGGTGTTCGCCAATGTCCAATTCAAGGTAGGCATAGGAGCGCTGTGCGTGAGGCGTGGCAGCATTGCCCTGTTCAGTCGTCAGCCATTCGAGCAGTTCAGCCTTGTCAATCTGACCAGAGGAAAATTTGGCGTCTATGGCCGCCGCGTTCAGTTCGCGCGACAGCGCGGCAGAGCAGGGGCATGTGCTGGAGTAGGGGATGGTCAAACCCAGGGGATGGTCAAACCCAGGGTATAGCAATACTTCCCGTTCACGATCTCGCCGCTGATGGACGTTTTGTAGGATTGATAGCCGAACTCGCCGCTCAGAAGAGCGGGTTTTTTAAGTAGTAGATCGAACGCTAAATCGATACGGGCATTATTGCTGATACCACTCTGGGATTCGACGCACTCCTTCAACAATTTATCCAGGGCACCTTGTGTGCACGACCCCTCGCTCAAATCGTTAAGCCGACGATGCAAGCGCGACATGTGAATACCTTTTGCGGCCGGATCGTCAACGCTGACGAAAATACTGGCTTTCGCCAGTGCTTGCTGAGGCTCGTCGCCATCTACCGCCATCGAAATGGGCACATCGATGTTTTCCATGCCCACCCAATCCAGTGACAGAGCACTCTGCGTCAGTGCCTGACTGGTAATGTCAGGTAGCCTTTCTCTTCGGTACATCAGTTTCACCTATCTGTCGAAGACCATTGCCATGGGCGACCTGGCCGATTCAATAATCTCGTTGCCGTCAAAAACTCGCGCCCCGTTAACCCAGGTGGATTTAATGGACGCCGTAAACGTGTGGCCTGTATACGGCGACCAGCCGCACTTGTATCGGATGTTGTCGGCCGTAACGCGATGAGCGGCTCCTGGATCAACCATCACAAGGTCTGCGAAGTAACCCTCGCGGATGAATCCCCGCTCTGAAATGTTGTAGCGCTTGGCCGGTGCGTGTGCTGTTTTTTCCACCACAAGTGCTGGTGACATTCGTCCTGCATTGACGTGGTCCAGAAGGGTCAGTAGCGCGTGCTGCACAAGTGGCAGTCCCGCAGGTGCATTGGAGTAGGGCTGCTCTTTCTCATCCAGCGTGTGAGGGGCGTGGTCGGTGGCGATAATATCGATGCGACCGGACTTCAGCGCCTCAATGATCGCATCCCGGTCACTTTGATATTTGATCGCAGGATTGCATTTGATCAGATTGCCGAGGCGGTCGTAGTCGTCAGCGGTGAACCACAGGTGGTGTACGCAAGCCTCCGCTGTGATCGACTTATTCTCAATGGGGCCGGGTGCGAAGAGTTCGAGCTCCTTCGCCGTCGTAATGTGCAGTACGTGTAGTTGGCTGCCGTGCTTTTTCGCGAGCCCTACAGCGTATTCAGAGGATGCGTAGCATGCAGCCGTATCGCGCAGCACCGGATGATCATTGATGGTCAGCTGGTCTTTCGTCTCAAGGATTCTGTCTCGATTAGCGGCCATAACGGGGCCGCTCTCACAGTGCGTAACGATTAGGCTGGGTGCCTCCCGAAAGATGGCCTCGAGCGCGTTAGGGTTTTCGACCAGCAGATCGCCAGTCGACGCGCCCATGAATACTTTTACACCACAGTGCCGCTTGGGATTCATCCGCTTTATTTGGTCCAGATTATCCTCGGTTGCCCCAAGATAGAACGAATAGTTCCCCATCGATCTTTGTGCAGCCAGGTCAAACTTGCTCTCCAATGCCTCAATGCTTGTAGTAGCGGGATCGACATTCGGCATTTCCATGAAACTGGTAATACCACCGGCTACCGCCGCTCGCGACTCAGTCGCAATAGACCCCTTGTAGGTCAATCCCGGCTCTCGAAAATGAACCTGATCGTCGATAAATCCGGGCAGCAACCAGCAGCCTGCCGCATCAATGATGTCCTCGTGTACACCCGCGGACAGTTCATTTGCGATGGCAGCAATTCTTTGGCCCTCAATGCGAAGATCACCCTCAACTATGCTGCCCTCATTAACGATTCTTGCGTTTTTAATTAGTGTAGAAGGTTCAGATTGGCTCATTGTGGCTCGCTATTCGTGGCTGAGTGACGGGGCGTTTCCGGCGCTAGCCCGGTACAATACCCGGCACACAGTGCATTCGCTGCATGTCCAGGCGACGAGCATCCGCTCCCACGGTAACAGCGGGGAGCGGGGCGGCGGATGGGCGGCAAATGTTACAACATATCATTTATGCCCCTCAACAGCGGGGCCAGGGTGCTTTCATGGCAAGACTGTTTGTGGAGAACCTCACGGTAATGGACTTCTCCTACCTAGACGCGGCGCGAGGCGTTGTGGGGGAGTCGTGGATCGTCGATATTGAACTCAGCGGCGAGCTCGACGATCAGGGCATGGTGTTTGACTTCGGCTCGGTCAAGAAACAGATCAAGCAGTTTATTGATGCGCAGGCTGATCATCGGCTGCTGGTTCCTGTCGAGTCCGCGGGATGCGAAATCGAGAAGGATGGCCAGGAAGTCCGAATCAGGTTCCCCTTATCGGATGGCGGCGAGGTGCGACACCGGTCCCCTAAAGATGCGGTGCTGTTACTCGATAGCGATACGCTTGAGCTCCCACAGATCGGGGCTCAGCTTGAGATACAGTTGAAGGAAATACTGCCAGATAACGTGAAAGAGGTTGCTATCGTACTGCGCAGCGAATCCATCGCGGGCGCCTTTTATCATTACACCCATGGTTTGCAGAAGCATCAAGGGCAGTGCCAGCGCATTGCCCACGGGCACCGCTCCCGCCTGGAGGTTTCCATAGATGGCAGCCGCGACAGCGACCTGGAAACACAATGGTCACAGCGCTTAGCCGACGCCTATGTGGCCACCGACGTTCACGTTGTGGAGGAGTTTGAACACAACGGCATACCGCATACCTCTATGCAATACACTGCGGCACAAGGCGAGTTCGCTATAAGCTTGCCCAGCAAGTACGTGTTCACAATGCCACATGTGAGCACGGTAGAGAATATTGCCATGCACCTTGCCAGCTGTATTGCCGAAGAATCGCGCGGTAAGGTATGCGTAAAAGCGTTCGAAGGTGTCGGCAAGGGTGCGCTGGGCTTTGCCTGAATTACTCAAGGGAGGTGCAAGCCACTGCCTGTACGGCGCGCGGCTGCATCCATGATTGCAGTGGGTCGGTGCGGCGTGCCGGGGTGGCTTGTTGTGAGTATCCAGCAGTGTGTCGTGAAGCAAGATCCGCATCATGTGATGAATAAGGAGCGTTGAAATGGCCAGTTTAAATCGGGTTGTTGTGGTTGGGGGTACTCACGGCAATGAGAAAACCGGCGTTCAATTGATTCATCGGCTTCAGAACAATCCCCAGGAACTCACGCGTGAGAGCTTTACCGCTCAGACGTTGTTGGCAAATGAAGCTGCAATAGCGCGGAACTGTCGGTATCTCGAGCAAGACCTAAACCGATGCTTTACTGACGAACTGCTGAGTGAGGCTGCTGCAAACAAAGAGCAGGCGTTGGCTCAGGCTATCAACCGCCAGTTTGGGCCCAAGGGTCCCGATAGCAAGACCGAATGGATGATTGATCTGCACACCACGACTGCCAACATGGGCATAACGCTGGTGGTGCAGCAACACGATCCAATCGCCCTGGACATGGCGCATTATGTACAGCAAAAACTGCCTGAAGCCGTTATTTTTTACGAGAACAACACCTCGGCTGCCGATCCTTTCCTATGCTCTGTTGCGAGGCACGGCTTCCTGATCGAGGTGGGGCCCATCCCACAGGGCTTATTGCGTTGGGAAATCTTCGAGCAAACGCGACAGGCCCTGTCTCATTCACTGGACTTTATTGAACGACTAGATGCAGGCGAGATAGACCTGGAATCGCCGCGGGAGGCCGAAGTCTTTCAGTTCGTGGAGAAACTGCACTTACCCCGTAACACAGCCGGTGAGATCAGCGGGATGGTACATCCTGATTTGCAGGACAAGGACTATCATCAGCTAAAGCCTGGCGAGCCGCTGTTCATTCTCGATACAGGGCAGACCATTCCTTTCGATGGCCCAGAGCCGGTGCATGTTGCCTTTGTCAACGAGGCGGCTTACTACGATCAAGCCTACGGGCTGTCAATCATGCGCAAGCGAAGCCTGAGCTGGAAGCACTAGGTCCCTGTATTGATCTTTGACCGGAGTCGCAGCGCAATCAGTGGCCGGTAGGTGACTTGGTCGTGGTTACTTCCGTGCTTCCAGAGCCGTTGCCCAAGGTTGCTGCCAGTGACGCAAGACTGGATAACAACCACGCCGATGCCGCGAGCAATTGCAGCCAGTCCCCGGAAGAGTCCAGCCCGTAGGCCAGCATGCTCGCTACCCAGCAAAGACTCGCAATCGTTTGTCCAAGCCACTGAGGGCGCGTGATGGCGCGCCACAGGCGGTCACCAGCAGGTGCTTGTTTCTCCTTCAACAAACACACTCCCCGCCGCAGCACGATAGGTCGTCCAGATACATGCCCCAGGTGCGATAGGACTCCAGCGAGTCCGAAGGCATGCCTAGCGAGTCTGCTATCGCCTTGGCAACGACAGCAAATCGCTGCCTGAACTTGTAAATAAAGCAGAACACCTGTTCATCGTGTCGCACGATGGGACCGCTGAAGAACAAGCCTGGCGCGAGTGTGGACTCATCACTCTCTGTCAGTTGCGGGAAGCCATCCGGGCGCATTTCGAACAGGTTCGCGATTCGCATATGACTACCTTCGAAACCACCCGCCCATAGCGGTGCCACGTCGGTGTGGAATGTTCTGCCATCAAGCACTGTGACTTCAAAACCTTGGTCATGCGGCTGTACCGCAGTGACTGGCGAGTAGGGGTGGAGCTCTACCTGCTCGACGAACCAGTCTTCGCGCATGCGCTCCAACGAGATGGGAGACAGTGCGATGCTGGGGTCGGTGCTGATTGATTCCCAAGGGCATTCACGGTCAAACAGGCGCACCAGCTTGTCGCGGAACGCAAGGTTAAAGGCTGCGTCGACACCACTCTCGTAGCCGCCGATAACGATGATGTCGTCACCATCGATATCGTCATAGCTGTCGATGCTCGCGGTGTGTCGGCATAGCTCAGCACCCGGAAACCCGAGACGTCTTGGATACTTGAATTCGCCCGCTGCCCAGATGACATGTCGCGCCTGGAGTTCGCTATTGGCGGTACGAACAAGAAATATCCCGCTGTCTTTAACAATGCCGGTTACGTTGACGCCCTCGCGAACCGGAACTCCGAAGTGATCTACGATCGCCCTCAGGTGCTGGGCAAATTCGAAACCTGTGGGGTGCTCCACCTGAAGGCTGGCACCGGGCGACACGCCAATGGCCACTGAGTTCAGGTCAAGCATGCCTACCGAGTTGGTGGGGAACGAAGGGGTGATAAACCGCGTCTCCCGCGGCCAGCTGGCGAACGAAGCACCCACCTGTTCGCTCTCCAGGACAGCAAAATTATCGATGTTTGCATCCAGCAGTGCGATCGCCACACCAATGCCAGCCGCGCCGGCACCGACAATCAGCACGTCATAGATGTAGTCCGAGTCAGACAACATCACACTCAACCTATTTTCTGCCAGCTTGCGCCATCCGCGCGGTCTTTTACCTCGATCCCCATCTCAGCCAGCTCGTTGCGAATGCGATCGGCCTCGGCGTAGTCTTTTTTAACGCGTGCTGATTGTCGTGCGGCGATCAGTGTCTCGATCCTCGCTTCATCAACGCCATCGGTGGTGTGTGCCAACCACGAGGCCGGGTCCTGCTGCAAAATGCCCAGGGCGTCACCTGCCTCCAGCAGGGCAGCTCGGTACTCTGCGCGCTCCAGCGGCGTTTGAGCGAGCCGCGCCGCTTTTGCCATTGCAAACAATTCCGCGGTTGCTTTGGGGAAATTCAGGTCGTCCTCTAGCGCGCTGTAAAATGGCTGCAACAAGATGGCGGGTGCCTCGGCCGCTTGTCCGTCTATCGCTTCGAGTACCGCGTACAGACGATCCAGACTGCGTTTAGCTTGGGCGAGTCCGCTGGCGCTCCAGTCAAGGGGCTGGCGGTAATGGGCTCCCATCAGGGCAAAGCGAATGGCTTCTCCAGGCGCTTGATCCAATAGATCACGAACCAGTAGAACGTTGCCCAAGGACTTGGACATCTTCCGCCCATCGACGGTAACAAAACCGTTGTGCACCCAATGTCGACAGTACAGCTCGCCATCGTGGGCACAGGTGCCCTGGGCGATTTCATTTTCGTGATGTGGAAAGATCAGGTCCTGCCCGCCGCCATGGATATCAATAGAATCGCCCAGAAGATTTTCGATCATCGCCGAGCATTCGATATGCCAGCCCGGCCGGCCTCTGCCCCAGGGACTCGCCCAGCCAGGCAGGTCATCGCTCGAGGGCTTCCACAGCACGAAGTCAGCAGGATGGCGCTTGAACGGAGCTACCTCTACGCGAGCGCCAGCGATCATTTCGTCGGTATCGCGTCGCGACAGCGCGCCGTATTCAGCGAAGGAGGGCACATGGAACAGTACGTGGTCCTCGGCCTCGTAGGCGTGCCCGAGATCGATCAGGCGCCGCACCATGGCGATGATCTCGGGAATGTGCTCGGTGACCCGTGGTTCGAAATCGGGTGTGAGCACGCCGAGAGCCGTCATATCAGCACGATAAGCAGCGATGAAACGGTCAGTAATCGCAGTGATCGGCGATCCCGTCTCCTGCGCCGCCGCGTTAATTTTGTCGTCGACATCGGTGAAATTGCGGGCGTACAGCACCCTAGAGAAGCGACGCTTGAGCAATCGGTATAAGACGTCAAATACCACCGCGGGTCTCGCGTTGCCGATGTGAGCGAAGTTGTACACCGTGGGGCCACAGACATAGAGGGTGACCCTGTCAGGGTGTGCTGGCGAAACAATCTCCTTGGATTGAGTCAGGGTATTGGTGAGTGACAGAGTCATGATGGTGGTTCGTCTTGCGGCTACAGAACGCTATGTTATAACGTATCATTTTGTCGCAACAAGGCAGTCGCCACATCCGTTGTGCCCCTCGGGCGGACCGACGGTGCGAGTGTTCTGTCACGGTGGTCGCGAGTCCGAACGCTGAAGGCCTCGCCACTGGGCCATTACCAAGGAGATCCTAGAATGCCTACAAAGGCAAAAGCACCCCCCAAAAAAACCGCCAAAAAGACACCGGCGAAAGCAAAGGCGGCAACGCCAAAAAAGGCTGGTGTCAGCTCTGGACGCAAGGTAGCAGCGAAGGCAAAAACCAAAGCGAATCCTGCGACAAAAACCAAAGCGAAGTCGGGGGCCAAAACCGTGACAAAAGCCAAGCCAAAGGCCAAAGCCCGGGCAAAAGCGACACCGAAACAAGTGGCTGCTGCTGGACGTAGAAGGACAACTTCCCCGCAGACGATTTACGGCGTCACGCCCTACAAACGCCGCAAAAATGAAGCGTACATGAACGATCGCCAGCTGGAGCATTTCCGAACGGTATTGGAAAGCTGGAAGCGGGAGTTAATGGAGGAGGTGGATCGCACCATTCATCACCTGCGCGATGACGCCGGCAACTTTCCTGATGCCAATGACAGGGCAACACAGGAGACGGAGTTCGGCATTGAATTACGAACCCGTGATCGAGAACGCAAGCTGATTCGGAAGATCGACGCGGCCCTGAGCCGAATCATTGACGGTACCTACGGCTACTGCGAAAAAACCGGTGAGGAGATAGGGTTGGATCGCCTCGAGGCGAGGCCGATCGCAACGATGTCAGTCGAAGCTCAAGAACGCTACGAGACGGTTGAACGCCACTATGGCGATTGAGTGCTAGAGGCGATTGCGTGGCAGAACGCGCCCGCAGCGGGCGGGCGCATCTGATTTACGCTGCGTTCAGACGAGCCTTGGCAGTGTTGTATTGCTCGATCATTTGCTCAACCAAGCTCTGGGCCGAACCAATGCTCTTGATAGCTCCGATGCCCTGTCCGCAGCCCCAGATGTCTTTCCAAGCTTTGGAGTCGGTGTTGCCGCCTGAGCCAAAATTCATCGCTGAGGGGTCGCTCTCTGGAAGGTTGTCCGGGTCCAATCCCGCAGCTTCGATTGAGGGGCGCAGGTAGTTGCCGTGCACCCCGGTAAACAGGTTGCTGTAAACGATGTCTGAGGAGCCGTTGTCGACAATGGCTTGCTTGTAGGCCTGCTCCGCGTTTGCCTCATCTGTTGCGATGAACGCAGACCCAATGTAACCAAGGTCAGCGCCCATGGCCTGGGAAGCCAGCACGGCATCGCCCGTCGCGATTGAACCCGATAACAGCAGCGGTCCATCGAACCACTCGCGAATTTCCTGCACCAAGGCGAAGGGGGAGGTAGAGCCCGCGTGACCGCCAGCGCCAGCGGCAACAGCGATCAGGCCATCCGCGCCTTTCTCTATCGCTTTTTTCGCAAACCGATTGTTGATGATGTCGTGCAGCACAATGCCGCCGTAGGAGTGCACCGCCTCATTAACGAACTCTTTTGCGCCCAGCGAGGTAATCACGATGGGCACCTTGTACTTCACGCACATTTCCAGGTCGTGTTGCAGGCGATCGTTGGAGCCGTGAACGATCTGGTTTACCGCAAAGGGCGCGGCAGGCTTATCCGGGTTCGCCTGGTTGTAGGCATCCAGTTCCTCTGTGATGCGCTTCAGCCACACTTCCAGTTCCTCTGCGGGTCTGGCGTTGAGTGACGGGAACGAACCAACCACGCCGGCCTTGCACTGGGCTATCACCAGGTCGGGGTTGGAGATAATAAACAGGGGAGCAGCAACAGCGGGCAGTCGCAGCGTGTCGAAGATGGGTGGCAGTGCCATGGCGAGTTCCTCGCGTAGTCAGTAGAGATTGGTGTGCAATTTATTGCATATAAAAACTATGTGCAAGTATTTGCATATATTTTTCGCTGGGATACCCTAGCGGCTATCCGGCATAACAACGCGAGAAACCCAATGGCTCTGGCTCACGCCATCATGACCGCTCTTATCGATGACGACCTGTCCGGCTACGAGTTGGCCAAGTCATTCGATGTGTCCCTGGGGTTCTTCTGGCGTGCGTCACACCAGCAGATTTATCAGGAACTACGCAAGCTCGCTGAACGTGGACTGCTACGGGGTGAAAAGGTCAGTCAGAGCGGCAAGCCCAATAAGATCATTTATGGCCTGACGGAAGAGGGGCGAGAGGCCCTTGCGCAGTGGGTGTATGACAGCAGCCGTATGCAGGAAGCCAAAGACGATATGCTGGTGAAGTTGTACAACCTGGGTGATGACAATATTTCGCACATGGTCAGTGAGATAGAAAAGCGCCGGGATGAAATGATGCAGCGCCTGTATCTCTATGAGCGCATACGGCGCACTCATTATGCAAAGCCCGATGTGCTACCGGTGCGCAGGCAAGGCGTTTATCTCGCGCTGCGCTGTGGCATCACCGGTGGTGAGCAATTTCTCGCCTGGTGCGACGAGGCGCTGAAACGCCTGGCACAGATTCAGTCAGCGCAAGCCTAGTGCGCATGGCACAGGCTGGCGGGCCGGTGCATAATGTCCGCTGGACTGTGCTGACCTTACCCACCACCGTATGTATTACGCCTATTTCGGCCTGCACGAAGCGCCGTTCTCAATAGCGGTCAATCCCCGTTACCTGTTCATGAGCCCGCGTCACCGAGACGCGCTGGCGCACCTGTTGTATGGGGTGGGGGCCGGTGGCGGCTTTATTGTGCTGACCGGCGAGGTGGGTACGGGTAAAACCACCATCAACCGATGCCTGTTGGAGCAGCTGCCCGATAACACCGACACAGCGATTATTCTCAACCCTGCCCTCAGCGCGGATGAGCTTTTGGCCACCGCCTGCGATGAGCTGGGTATTGACTATGGTGACGACGCCCGCAGCCTGAAAACCCTCACAGACAAGCTGCATCAGTTTTTGCTGGAGAATCACGCCCGGGGCCGCAACACCGTGCTGATGATTGATGAAGCACAGCACCTGGACTTCGATGTGCTGGAGCAGATTCGTCTGCTGACCAATCTGGAAACCAACAGTGAGAAGCTGCTGCAGATAATCCTGATCGGGCAGCCGGAGCTGGCCCAGGTTCTGGCGCGCCCGGAACTGCGTCAGCTCAACCAGCGGATTACTGCGCGCTACAACCTTGGCCCACTGAGCCTGCAGGAGACGGAAGCCTATATCGCGCACCGTCTTGAGGTGGCAGGACTGCCGCCGGGGCGTGAGCTATTCCCGGCGGGCGTGATCCGCGGTATCCATCGCAAGACCCGGGGTATTCCCCGCCTGATCAATGTGCTCTGTGACCGCATGTTGCTCGCCGCTTACGGCCAGGGGGCCAACCAGGTCGATAAAGCGATGCTCGCTCAGGCAGCGCGTGAAGTCATGGGTGAAGATAGCCGGGTTGGCGACCGGGGCCTTTCACGCCCGGCGCTATTATCGAATGTTGCCGTTCTGCTGGTGGCGGTGTTCATCGGCATAGCGTTGGTGCTGTGGCCCAGTGCAGAGAATGCCCCGCAGACAACACAGCCGAAGGAGATCGCCGCATCGGAAACTCGAGAGGCAGTGCAAGCACCACCGACACAGTCGGTTGCTGGCTCTTCAGTGCCTGCGCGGACCGAAGAGGCCTTTGATGCAGGTCTAACCCCCGATTCGCAGGTTGATATTTCGACAGAGGACAAAGACTGGCTGCTTCCTCCGGAAGAGGGGCTCGCATTATTGTGGTCTCTGGTTAGGAGCGACCCGTTTCCCGCAGGCCTTTGCGAGACAAGCTCGTCGTCTAACAATGATCGTCAACGCTGTGCCCGCGCCGATGCCGAAACCTGGGACGATGTGCTGGCATTGGATCGGCCCGTGGTATTGGAAGCCATCACGCCACAGCGGTTCGCGGCGTCTGTCGTCTTGCTGTATGTCGATGCTTCGCAGGCGCGGGTATTAACGGCGAGTGGCGTTATCAGGGTTCCACTGGAGACGCTGACGGCGGCTTGGGGTGGGGGTTATCGCTTTTTCTGGCAAGCACCCGAGGGGTTCACGCGCCCCCTTGCCATGGGGGATCGAGGCGCGGTCGTGGCTGAAATTGCTGCGCTATTCGCCCAGCTTGACGGTCAGCCGCAGCCGCTGACCTCAGATCGGTTTAACGCTGCACTGCGCCAGCGTGTACGCCTGTTCCAACGCGAACAGGGTTTGGAGGACGATGGCGTCGTGGGCGAGCGCACGTTGATGCAGTTGAACCTGCAACTGGGTATCGATCTATCCTCCGTGGCGGCACTGAGCCGTCTTGAGATGCCCGCGTCTTTGGTGGAGCGAGGCGAGAACCCTTGAGCGTGCTTGCAGTGTTTCAAAAGGATAGGGCGATGGCGGCGCAAGATCAGTGGGCGGCGGCAGAACGAGGTACAGGAGTCAGTCCACCGTGTCGATAATTCTGGATGCACTGAATCGCTCTGAGCGCGACCGACGCAATGACCAGGTGGTACCGGGAATTGCCACTGCACATTATGCACAGACGGCACCGGGTGGCCGCGCGTGGCTGATCTGGGCATTGGGCGCAGCACTGTTGGTCGCGGGTGCTGTGATTGCCTGGCTTTTGCTGGCACAAACGTCTGGGTCCGCAGCACCTGGCGCGGCGGCGCCCGAGCCGGCCTCGGTTATCGCGCCGGTTGCCGCACCAGTTGTCGCACCCAAGGCATCCGCCGGGAAAGCCTCCGAGGCAAGCCAAGCCTCGCAACCGATTGCTACACAAGACAGCCGGTCTATTGCCGACACTTCAAGTGAGTCACGCGCTGTGACGGGCGATATGTTGTCAGCCAGAACCGCGGAAAACACGCCGCCGCCGGCCTCATATTCGGCGGTGCAGGCGCTGTATGAACAACCAGAACGAGGCGACCTTTCGGCCGAAGAGGAGAGCGTCTCTGCGAGCCGTGCGGAGACCGTGACGTCACAGCCCGCAGTGGCGGAGGCGCCAGCGCCTGCCGTATCGAAAGCGCCAGCGACCAGCAGCCGTGTGGAAGAGCCGTTGGATATCGAGGCAATGGTGAGTCGGGCGCAGGACGAACTGGAAAATGCTCGCCTTGCAGAGCACGATGCACCCTTCATCGCGTCCTTGTCCCAGTCGCGCAAAGACCAGATTCCTACCCTGATGTACTTGCGCCACGACTACAGCCCGGAGGGCGCTACCGTGACGATTAACGGCACCACTGCCAGAGCTGGTCAAGCCATTGGCAGTGGCGTGCGGGTTGATGAAATCCTGCCGGATTCTGTGGTGCTGTCGCACCGTGGTGCCCAGTTCAGACTCAGGGCACTCAACAGTTGGGTCAATCTGTAGCGACGGGCCTAGTCGGCGCTGAGTCCGCGCTTGCGAAGATCTTCTGCCTGCTCCAGATCAAACCCTTTGCTGCGCCAGTCGCTGGCTTCTTCGGCGCTGAAATTTTCCGACTTCCACTCGTAGGCGTCTTGCAGGCCAAAACCACCGCGAGACCATGCACCTGCCTCTACCGCAGTAAAGCGTGCATCATGCCACGCAGTGATAGTGCGGCGGTCTGTGATGCCCGCGTCATACCAGCGTTTGATCGTGTCTGACGTGAAGCCCATTTCCTGATAGTGCGCGGCTTCTGCGGGTGATAGGCCAAGGGCCTGCAGGCTGGCGACCTCTGCCGGAGAATAGCCGTCCCAGGTGGCGGCACTGCTGCAACCGCCGATAACAATGGTGGCGAGTAAAACGGCGGCGAGAGTAGACTTTTGCATGTTGCGTTCCGTATCAAGAGTGAATTGCGCAACCATACCCCAGTTGCAACGCGGGGTGAAAGCACAGGAGCATCACAATGCACGTCCTTGTCACTGGCGCCACGGGGTTTGTTGGCTTTCACACGGTGATGGCTTTGATCCGCTCAGGCCACAGCGTGCGCTTTGCTGTGCGCAATCGCGAGAAGATGATCGCGCTCTACACACCTTTCGGCGTCGATGTTGGCGACTGCGTTGTTGCAGACGTGACCGATGAGGAAGGCATCGCATCGGCGATGAGAGGCGTTGATGGGGTGGTACACACCGCCGCCATGGTGAGTCTCGACGCCAATAAAGCCGAAGCGGTTTACAACACCAACGTGAACGGCACTCGTAATGTTGTCGGCCAGGCGCTTGCCCACAACATAGACCGCATACTGACCATCAGCAGTGTCACCGCTCTCTACCGTCCCGGTGCGTCATCGCTCAATGAAAATAGTTCGCCGACGGCTGCCGATTCGGCCTACGGACGTTCCAAGGTGGAGGCTGACGCCTATGTGAGGGAGCGGGTCAGCGAGGGGGCCCCCATCGCAACCTGTTATCCGGCAACAGTGCTTGGCCCCAACGATCCAGCCTTCAGTGAGGGCAGCCAGGGCATCGCTATCTTTTACAACCAGGGCATCATCGTCACCGATGGCGGCATACAGATTATCGATGTTCGCGATCTCGCGGAGCTGAATGTGCGATTGCTGGAGGAGGGTGAGACAGGTCCCTGGGTGGCGGGCGGCCACTACTTGCCATGGCGTACTCTGGGTACGGTAATGGATAAGGTTAGCGGGCAGCGCTTGCGCCGCTTACCCGTGCCCGCGAGTCTGTTGCGTGTGATGGGGAGCGCTGTCGATGTGATCGCATGCTTCATCCCGATGGACACACCCTTCACTGCAGAAGGAGCCCGCTACGCCACTCAATGGGTGCCGGTGGACGACCGGAAGATTCGCCGACGCATGAATTTTGAATACCGCGCACTGGAATCGACGCTGGCTGCAACCACCCGCGGTCTTGTCGCGGGGGGGCACATCGCCCCGCGCTGGGCTACTGGGCTGGGATCTCCAGAAAGTCACGCATCAGAGTGAAAAGATCCGGCTGCAACAGATACGTGGGCAGGATATCAGCCGCGACCGCATTGCCGTATATCGGTACCTGCCCGCCCGTATGCTCGGCGTAGGGGAAATTATTGGTTGCGAAATTGACCACCATAATTGCGCCTTCGGGGGTTCTGATGCGCGCAATTTTCCCCGGTGAGAAAATGGGGATGGGGTACGCGGAAAACAGGCTGCCGTTGGGCGTTATTTGTGCCGCCTGAGCATGGTCCGCAGTAACCAGGACCAAGGTATTCCCTTGAGCATCGGCGTACGCCAGAGCGGCCTCCAGTGCCTCGTCTAACTGGCCCATTTCGCCGATGGAGCCGCAAGGCTTGCGCTCATGGGCTTCCTTGTCGATTGAGGCCGATTCGATCATCAGGAAGAAACCACGCGCATTCTCGTGATCAAGGTTACGCAGGGCAGTTTGGGTAAGCGCTTTGAGCGATGGGGTTTCGCCGTACTCGGGATTGGCCTCGCAATTCATAACAGCCGGAAGGTCAACTTCGCCCAGGTAGGGATGCACTTCATTGAGCAGGCTGGGTTCGGGGGACTCTGCCTCTCGTCCGTTTTCTCCGCGCATGCGCACCGGCAAGTGACTGGGCGCAAACAAACCCAGCAGCCTCGCATCAGGCGACGCTGTAGCAAGATCACTGCCGTCCAACAGTGCAGTGAAACCATTGTCGACGGCCAGCTCAAGCACCGACATGTTGCCGGCTTCTGTGGGCGGTTCGAAGTGCCTGGCGCCACCACCCAAAATCACATGCAGGCCAGACGTTGCTAACTGTTCAGAGATGGAACCCGGTCCGCCGTTGGCTTTGAGGTCTTGCGAGCAGTCACCGAGAGGGATACCGGAGTATTCAATATCAATCATGGTGGCGGGGCTCTCGCAGAAGCGCAGGGCGACGTGGGCAATAAATGAGGCCGGGGTCGCATCAGTGACACTGGACGTAGTGACCAACCCCACGCGGTACCCCGCATCACGAGCGAGCTCGCCGATGGTAGGAATGTCTTGGTCATCGCCTGCCGTAGTGGCAATCCTGCCGCGGCTGGTGACTACCCCGGTGGCCATGGACGTAGCGGTGTTAGCCGAGTCGCTTACGTAAACGGGCGTGTTATCTGTGCTGTCCTCGACAGCGAGAATCTGCATTGCGCCACGTTCGGGCATGGTGTCGAGGGTGAATTGGCCACGGGCACCGTGGAGATAGTTTCTGGCGATTGTGACCTGCTGATCGTCCATGCCGTCGCCAATAATCAGTATGACGTTACGAGGCGCTGAATCTTGGCTGTTCGGGACGTCATCCATCGCCTGCAGTGCGGGTGCAAATAGTAGGGTGGAAATCAGGGCAAGCCTGGTGAGGAAACACGAGCGCATGCGTGGGTTCCGTGACTGGTCTGTAATGCGCTGAGACTGTAACCTGACGCTATAGCCGTCACAAGCGAGTGCGGCGATACCACCGCAGAACACGCTAAAACAAACAGGAATCAGCATGATTATTGTCACCGGTACTATCGAGAGCAGTGAAGAGTCCATCGAAGCCATCAAGGGCGCCATCGCCGAATTGGAGCAGGCCACTCGTGCCGAAGAGGGCTGTATAGATTATGTGTTCAGCGTGGAATTGTCGCGGCCTGACTGCATTCGCATCGCAGAGAAGTGGGCTTCCAAAGAAGCGCTGATGGCACACATGGGTCAGCCCCATATGGCCACTTTCCAACAGGCGATTGCCGAGCACCCGCCGAAGTCGCTGGACCTCAAGTTTTTTGAGGCCGAGGAAACCTCACTGGGCTAACCTCTCGGTGAGAGAGGCTCGCAGGGTTCGGTAAAACCGTATAGGAAAACGCAGGATAGCGACTATGGAATGGACGCATCATTACGCAACGATTAATGGCATACGCATGCACTACGTGGAGCAGGGCGAGGGTATGCCTATCGTGCTCTGCCATGGCTTTCCGCATATCTGGTTTAGCTGGCACCGGCAGATTACAGCTTTAGCCGCTGCGGGCTATCGCGTTATCGCACCTGACATGCGAGGTATGGGCCAAACGGAAGCACCCGCTTCGCCAGCCGCTTATGACGTTGATCACATCACCGCCGACCTTGTGGGGCTGCTGGATCATCTGGGCCTCCCGGCTGCCGTTTTTTCGGGGCTCGATTTTGGTGCCTTTGCAATTCAGGATCTGGCGCTGCGCCATCCCGATCGTGTGCTCGCCCTGATCGTGCTTGAGAATCCGACGGCACCGCATAACCCGGAGGTGCCGCCTCTCACCGAATACCGCGAGATGGGCGAGAAGCATTTTCTGCACATTGAGTACTTCCGCGAGCCGCCGCGTGCCGATCAGGAGTTGGATGCCCAGCCGCGCAGATTCCTTCACAAGGTGTTTTACACGCTGAGTGGGGACTGTAATTACTTCGATGTATTCAACTACCCGCCGGGCACGGCGTACACTGATGCCATGGCGGAGCCTCCACCATTGCCCTGGCGCTGGCTGTCGGAGTTGGAGCTGGAATTCTTTGTCGCCGAATACAGCCGCAGCGGGTTCACAGGAGGCCTCAACTGGTATCGCTCTATGGATCTCAAATGGGAGCAGCGTCGACCGTTTGAGGGCGTACAGAGTGAGGTGCCTGCCTACTTCATTGGCAGCGAGCATGATGTCGACCTTGAGGGCTTTCACGGCGAGGACCCCATAGGCGGGATGCGCGCTATTTTCCCCAAGTTGCGGGAGGTCACCATGATTCCCGGTGCAGGG
Organism: Parahalioglobus pacificus; assembly: GCF_014652275.1. Classification (GTDB taxonomy): domain Bacteria; phylum Pseudomonadota; class Gammaproteobacteria; order Pseudomonadales; family Halieaceae; genus Parahalioglobus; species Parahalioglobus pacificus. The sequence goes on from NZ_BMYM01000001.1 coordinate 650,026, forward strand.
CATCTGGTGCAATTGGAAGCGTCTGAGGCGGTAAACCAAAAAATGCTGGCGCACCTCAATGAGATTCAATCTGAGTGCATGGCAGCCCCGGCGAGCGCCGAAGCACGTTGATATCCCACTCACGCACACACCTACGATTTTCTGTCTTAATGTTTCGGAGAAGAGTCATGAAACGATTTGTATTGGCCGCTGCCGCCACGATGCTGGTTAACCTGCCCGCAGCGGCGCAAACCACTATCATCCACGCCGGTACCTTGATCGATGGCATTGCCGATAAGTCGCGCAGCGAGGTCTCGATTGTTATTGAAGGTGAGCGCATCGCAGGCATTGAAGACGGCTTCGTCGAGTTGGACGGCGCGGAACTGATCGACCTCAGTGATCGCACAGTCATGCCAGGATTCATGGATATGCACGTGCACCTGCTCAGTGAGCTGGATCCCCCCCGGTCATACTCACAAGGCTTTTATATGAACTCGGCTGATGTAGCACTGGGCTCGCTGGTGTATGCCGAGCGCACGCTGGAGGCCGGCTTTACAACGGTTCGTGATCTGGGTGCTAACGACGTGGAAGCTATCCTGGCGCTGCGTAATGCCATAAATCGGGGCACCGTGGACGGACCCCGTATTTTTGCCGCAGGCAAATCGATCGCAACGACGGGCGGACATGCTGATCCGACTAATGGCATACGGATGGACCTGCGCGGCGATCCCGGCCCCAAGGAGGGTGTAGTGAACGGCACTGCCGATGCGTTTAAGGCAGTGCGCCAGCGTTACAAAGACGGCAGCGATGTGATCAAGTTGACGGTGACCGGCGGCGTACTGTCACTGGCCAAAAGCGGTGACAACCCGCAGTTCACTGATGAAGAGCTGGAGGCCATCATGAGTGCCTCGAAGGACTACAACTTCGTGGTGGCGGTGCATGCCCACGGCGCCGAGGGCATGAAGCGCGCTATTCGCGCCGGTGTGGATTCGGTAGAGCACGGCACCTACATGGATGATGAGGCCATGAAGCTGATGAAGCGCAATGGCACCTGGTATGTTCCGACTATTTCTGCGGGCAAGTGGGTGGCGGCGCTATCCGAGCAGGACGGCAAGCTTCCCGCCGTGGTTAGGCCCAAGGCAGCAGCCGTGGGGCCGCAAATTCAGGACACTTTCGCTAAGGCCTATGAGTCAGGCGTGAAGATTGCCTTCGGCACTGACGCGGGTGTTTCACCGCACGGCGCGAATGCGAAGGAGTTTGTATTTATGGTCGAGGCGGGTATGCCGCCGATGGAGGCCATCAAATCCGCCACTATGAATGCGGCAACACTGCTGCGCGTTGAAGATGAACTCGGTTCGATTGAAGCTGGAAAGTATGCGGATATCGTGGCAGTTGACGGTGATCCGCTGGCAAATATCGCGGTACTGGAAAGCGTGGACTTCGTGATGAAGAGTGGCCGTGTCTACCGCTAGTTGTAAACGAGCTTAATGCCCAGTTTGGCGAGTTGGGTTTTTTCCTGACCCAACTCCCAACTGGTGAGCGGGTGCATTGCCAACCATCCCTCGGGTAAATCCAAGCTCAGCGTATCTTCCTGGGCACTCAGCGTCAGATCGGGTAACTGTTCCAGTTGCTCAACGTACTTGAACACCGCAGCCAGCCGCATAATAGTCACCAGGCGAGACAGTCGTGGCATGGCCTTGCGGCTGACCTCACTGAACACAACGTCATTCAGCTTGCCGCGATGGCTGGCGGCGAGAATCGCCAGCTCTTCCTGTTCATCTTGAGAGAAACCGGGGAGGTCGGAGTTCCTCAGCAGGTAGGCACTGTGACGATTGTAGTGCTTGTGAGAGATGGTCATTCCGATTTCGTGGGACAGTGCTGCCCAGTGCAGCAGCTCCCAGTCGTGCTGGGACAGGCCCCAGGTATCACGGGTGGCGTCAAATAGCACCTCGGCCCGCTTTGAGACAATAATGGCGTTATCGCCGTCGGCGCCGTATCGCTGCACCAGGGCATTGACTGTGCGCTCTCTGACGTCCTCATGGCTGAGGCGCCCCAGCAGGTCGTAGACCACCCCTTCACGCAATGCACCTTTGGACGTACGCATCTGCTCGATATGTAAGGTGTCGAATAATGCCAGCGTAATTGCGGCACCTGCAGCAATCACGTTCCTACGGCCTTCCGCTAGGCCATTGAGTTCAACAGACTCAAAGTCTTCAAACTGCAGTAAATGTTTCTTGAGCTTGCTCAGGCCCTTGCGGGTGATGGCGCCGTCGCTCCAGCCATTACTGCCCAGAATCCCGGCAATGGCATTGAGAGTCCCGGACGAACCCACGCACTCTTCCCAGTGCTTGGCATCGTAGCTTTTGCGAATGTGTGACACCTCGGTGGCCGCGTGATCATACGCTTGATCAAACGCTGCGGCAGACAAGCGGTTGTCGGGAAAGTGCTGCCCTGAGTATGAAACGCAGCCCAGTTGCAGCGACTCGAGTCGCTGTGGCTCAAAGCGCTGTCCGATGATGAACTCGGTGCTGCCGCCGCCGATATCAATCACCAGACGCGATTGCGCGTCATCGGCCAGTGAGTGTGCAACGCCCAAATACACCAGACGCGCTTCTTCGGCGCCGTACACAACTTCAACCGGACAGCGCAGAATATCCTGTGCAGGCTCGGTGAAATCACGGCGGTTTTTTGCCTGGCGCAGGGCATTGGTACCCACCACCCGAATACGTTCAGGCTCTATGCTCTCCAAAAGCTGGGCGAAGCGCGACAGACAATTCAGGCCTCGCTCTATCGCCTCTGGTGTCAGGCGACCGTTAACCAATCCGGCGCCCAGCTGTACTTTCTCTGCCAAGGCTTCCACAGGGCGCATCTCGCCATGTTCGATGCGCGCAATGATCAGGTGGAAGGAATTGGAGCCCAGGTCAATGGCAGCGAGTTGGCTGCCGTCCGGGAGTGGGTCGCGATGCGATGTGGTCACGCGGCTAAACATCTCTGAATTGCTTCAGGACGCCATGGTACTGGAGTGGCGCGGCTGAGGTACAGCCCCGTTGTGCGTACTCAGTAGATGAGCGAGTAGCTTACGAGTCCGACGACACCGGCAACCACGAAGGCCCGGCGGATAACGCCGAGGTCCGTCTTGGCCAGTTCCGTGAGGGGTTCGCCGCTTTGGCGGGTGCGCAGCAGTACCGGCCATTCAATAGTACCTGCAAAGCCCATGCTGGCAATGGCAGTCGCCAACAGCACTGCGCGTCCGGCGCTATCTGCAGGGAGATTAAGCAGCAGCAGGCCGATAGCCAGCAGGCTGCCGACTGTCCCGCCAATACTCATCACGAAGAATTGCTTCAAGGTATTGGTTTGGAAGTTCCAGTCGTAAACGAACAGGCCGAGTTTGCGGGGGATCGTATAATCAGCGCCGCTCACGCGAGCGCCCAGATAGTGAAACCACTCGTGCACCAGAGTGGGTATCGTAGCGCCCGCCAGGATACCGGTCACCACACACAGTGCCTGGGCCATTCCTAGTCCTGTCAGTACAAACCAGCTGTCTGCTGCGGCAAATAGTGCCAATGCGCCCAGGGCGAGCAGGCCGTGGTAACCCAAGTGCCGGGCAAGGCGCAGGGCCGGCGTATCCGGTGCGCTCATTTCCGTGGGTATCTCAGTCTCGGCCATTGCCCTGTCACTCCCCGCTGTTTTGATTCTTATACTGTAGCTACGGTATGCACTTGCCCATGGATTAGCTCGGCCCTGGCCGGCTGGTAGCCATCGAACTTGCGTACTAGACAGTGGCATAGCGCTGACTCCGGTGCCAGCGTTAGAGGGGAAAACGGCAGTGGAGTAGGGCAACAGCGTGGACAGGTATAGATCTTCAGCCTGTTTCGCGCGGACTCAATATGGCGAAACACCAGCCGCGCTGTGTGTAGTGATGCAGCACATCACAGAGTGCGCCCAGCCAGTCGGGAAATGACTTGGGCCGGCGGTAGCGCTTGCCAGCGCTAAGTACAAAGGCACGTGCGGGTCTGGCTTTGCCCCCGCGGTAGAACACCACGTCTGGCTGTTTGCGCAGATTCTTTACCCAGAAAGACCGGTCGCCGCGAGCAGTGCTGATCAATGTATAAGGCCCCAGTCTGAGAGACAGTAGTGGAGTGCGACGGATTGCGCCCGATTTAAAGCCGGTGCTCTCGAGGACGATGAGCGCTGCGGGCGTGAATGAGGGTGAGCCTATGCCGCGCATGACGGCGGGTTCAACCACGCTATTCAAGCGGCGAAAGAAATCCCGTTCCAGCGTCTGCCGATTCAGCACAGCTCATTACCCGCTGGTGAGTACACGGGGCGTACGCATGGGCATGCGTGTGGTGAGCTCATAACCAATGGTGCCGGCACAGTCGGCGATCTCGTCCACCGGGAGTTCTGGCCCCCACAGCGTGACGGCATCGCCTTGCCGTGCAGCGGGCAGGTCTGTCACGTCGATAGTGATCATGTCCATAGAGACACGGCCTACCAGTGGTGCTCTCTGGCCGTTTACCAGCGTTGGCGTGCCATTGCGTGCCAGACGCGGGTAGCCATCACCATAGCCCACAGCGACAGTGGCGATACGCGATGGCCGCTCTGCGGTCCAGGTCGCTCCATAACCCACGGTTTCCCCGATAGCGATTTCGCGCACAGAAATAACGCGAGAGCTCAAGGTCATGACCGGCTTCAGCGGATCGGTATTGACATGTGGCACGGTCATCGGGGAGTTGCCGTAGAGCATGTAGCCGGGCCGAATCCAGTCGTAGTGCGCTTTAGGCCAGGCCAAAACACCCGCAGAGTTTGCCGCACTGCGACTGCCCGGCAGTCCGGCTGTTGCCTGCTCGAATCGCTCCAGCTGCTGCAGTGTTTGCCCACTGCTCACATCATCTGCCGATGCAAAGTGTGTGCAGAGCACGGGATCGCCAGATACATTGTCGCAGGCACTAAGGCGCCGATGCACGCCGGCAACGTTCTCGGGTTGTACACCTAACCGGTGCATGCCGGTGTCGATTTTTAGCCAGCACTTCACGGGTGTGCTGAGACGGGATTTCTCCAGCCATCTGACCTGCGCTTCGTTATCGATGGTGAGCCATAAGCCATGTTCGGCGGCAGCCTGAATCTCCGACTCCTCGAAAAGGCCCTCCAGCAGCAGCACCGGCGATGTAATCCCGGCCTGTCGTAAGGTGAGCGCTTCTTCCAGGCAAGCGACTGCCATGGCGTCAACGAATTGATCCAGCGCCCGCCCGATCACCTCGGTACCGTGGCCGTAAGCGTTGGCCTTGACCACGGCCATGACCTTTCGTCCTGGCGCAAGCGCACGCGCCACTCTCAGATTGTTCTGGAGAGCGTCCAGATCGATAAGGGCGCGGCTGGGTCTGCTCATCAGTAGTCGAACTTGTGCGCGGTATACAGGGTTTGTGCAGCCAGCCAGACGTCCCCGACCTCACCATTGCCGACGGCTTTGCCATCGATCTCTGTGACGGGTGCAATCTCTTTACTGGAGCTGGTGATCCAGACTTCATCTGCGCTATCCAGCTCGTCCAGCATGACCACCCGTTCTTCAACGGGGATGCCGCCGTCCTTGCGCAGGATATCCAGCAGCATCAGCCGCGTGATACCGGGCAGCTTCTGGTAATCCAGATTGGGTGTGGCAACCACGCCGTCCTTGATCACGAAAACATTACACGCCGCGGCTTCTGTGAGCTCCCGGTCTTCGTTGTAGAGAATGGTTTCGCTGTGTCCGCGTGAGTGGCCATGCTGGTAATGCATGACATTGCCCAGCAGGGCAGTGGATTTGATATTGCAGCGCTTCCAGCGAAGGTCTTCGGTGGTCGATACGGTGTAGCACGCGGCGCTTGCCTTCTCAGGGATCGGCGGCGGCGCGATCTCAAAGGCAAAGGCGTAGAGCGTGGGGGTGATGTTCTCGGGGTAGGCGTGATGGCGCTTGCTGTCGGCGCCACGGCTCACATGAAAATACACGCCCAGATTGCCGCCGCCATTGCGGCTCATCAGTTCGTCCGCGATGGCCTTCCATTCATCGCGATCAATTTTGAGCTGGATCTCCAGTGCATCGATGCCATCCTGCATCCGATCCAGGTGGGGGCCAAAGCCGACCAATTTGCCGTTGTAAGAGGGCACGACCTCATAAATGCCGTCGCCAAATAAAAAGCCGCGGTCCATGGGAGAAATACGTGCTTTATCCATCGGCATGTAGTCGCCGTTCAGGTATACGATGCTCATTACGCTTATCCGTTCCTCGTCGTTAGCTTGCAGCTGCTTCGGTGTCAGCCACCAGGGTTTGTAGCTCCCTGAGCACGGCTAAGCCTTCGCTGGCAGCCATGCCGTCTTCAGTGATTGTATTTTCGCCAGTCACCCCATCCACGCTGCCCAGCTCGGACAGGTATTCGAGAATGGTGACAGGTTGTATCTGCGAAAGCAGGTCGCGTCCTGCCCATCTGCCCAACAGTGCGATCAGGCCATAGGCCGCCCAATTGGAGACGTCGGCGATCACCAGCTCATCGCAGGTCGTTATTGCGCCATTGATCGACAGCCCAGCTACCGTTTCGCGCAGGTTGCCCATGCCGATTTCGTTACCGCCATCGCCCGCGCCAATCGTGGGGCAGTTGGCCTCCGTGATAAACGGATCGAAGACCCCGCAGTGTTCGCTGATATCAACGCCGCGCATATTGTAGTAACGGCCGTCCTCAGTCAGGCCGGGTCGCTCGATGGAAATCACCGCCTTGGGTTGCAGCTTGGCCAGCTGCTCGCGCGCTTCCGTGATGGCTGAATCCACATCCGTGATCGTTAAGGACACCACGCGGTAGCGGTCGCTGATTCGATCGGCCAGGGGTGGGGCGCAGGCGATCCACGGGGTGGCGCCCAGTGACTCAAGCGCTTCATATAACGCAATCGCGCCCACCGGCCCGTCAGTTTCAAAGCTACCGGCCACGGGGAAGCCCGTGCCGATAATCACGTTGCCTTCGATATTCTCTAGCAGTTGTGCAGCTCGCAGGTAGTACCCGGGCGTCATGGCCGCCTGCAGCGTTTTCATGCCTCTGGGGTTGCGCGCCACCAGGACATCCTCGATAGCCCGACTCAGCTCGAGATCATTCATGTGCCCAGGTCCTCAAACAAAGCGGTGACGTTGTTGTTGGCGGCAAGGTGCAGCGCGTTGTGTGCTTCGTGCTGCGATATCGGCGTAAAGTGCACCTGCTGCCCTGGACGCAGCTGCGCCAGAAGCGCCAGATCCAGTGACAGCGCGGCGCCGATTTTTGGGTAGCCGCCAATGGTTTGTCGGTCATTGAGTAGTACGATCGGCTGGCCATCAGCCGGTACCTGAATGGCGCCCAGACAGATTCCCTCTGACAATATGCCCTGAATATCACAGCTGATTTCCGGGCCTTCCATGCGATAGCCCATACGATCGCTGCGGGTAGATACGGTGTAGGGCAGGCTGAAGAATCGCCGCTGTTGATAGCGCGGGAAATGGGATAGCTGATACCCCGGAATCACCCGCACGGTCAGCTCATCACTGTATACGGGGCGGTGCTGCGCCGGCAGTTGAAGTTGCTTGCGGGTGCTGATCGCACTGCAGTGCAGCGTATCGCCCGCTTCCAGTTTGCCGCCTTGCAGCCCGCCGATGCCTTCGCGTACAACCGTTGATGTACTGCCAAAACTCTCAGTCACCTTAAAACCATCGGCCACGCCCAGGTAACTGCGACAGCCATTTTCCGAGAATCCCAGATGAACCGTATCCCCAGCGCGTACTGGCAATACGGTGTAGAGAGGCTGTTCTTCACCGGCAATCGTCAACGGAGCGTCTGCACCGGTCACGCAGATAAAGGTGTCTTCGGTGGCGACCAGTTCGAGGCCGCCAAAACTCAACTCGACAGCGGTGGTGCCGACGGGGTTTTCGAGCAGGGCGTTGCACAGATCGAACGCCCGTTTGTCCAGTGGTCCGCCGGTGGTTAGGCCAATGCGATGCTGACCGAATCGTCCCGCGTCCTGCAGCAGTGCCAACATGCCCGGTTGTTTGACCGTGAAGCCCATTACAACTCCCCGCCCAAGGTGAGGTACTCCTCGCGTGTCACCGGAACGAAGCGCACGCGATCGCCAACACCCACGGGCATGGTTGGCGTGGCATCGGGATCAAACATGCGAATCGGGCATCGACCAATCAGATTCCAGCCACCGGGTGAGGGTGCGGGGTACACGGCGGTTTGCCGGTCAGCGATAGCCACTGCGCCTCTGGGTACGCGCTGGCGCGGTGTGGCCAGTCTGGGCGCAGCAATGCGCTCGTCAACTTCACCGAGGTAGGCAAAACCCGGCGCGAAGCCGATAGCGTACACGCGGTACTCGGCGCCGCTGTGCAGTCCGATGACATCGTCTATCGATAACTGCGCGGCCTCTGCCAACGATTCCAGGTCTTCGCCGACCTCGCTGTGGTAGTAAACGGGCAGTTCGATAAGCGCACCGCCGCCTGTCTCTGTGTCCGTTCCCTGTGCGACTACAGCGCGTATGCAGCGTGAGACTGCCATGTGATCGGTGGTCAGAGGGTCATAAATAACGAGCAAAGATGCGTAGGAGGGCACGACGTCGATTAAGTCAGCGCCCAGTTGTTGCTGGAGACCTTCGGCCAGCGCCTGCACCTGCGCCGATACCACTGGCGTCGCAGCCTCGCCCAGATAGACGATGAGAGCGTTTTCACCTGCCGGGTGAATGCGCATAGTCAGGCAGCGTCCACCAGGGCGCGAATATCCCGGATGGCCTGCACGCCTTCCATGTTGTCGCCGTGAACGCACAGCGTGTCAGCGTCCAGCGTCAGTGTCTGTTCGCTCACCGTAGTGACCGTGCCCTGTGTCAGCAGTTGTTCGACCTGTGCCAGCATGCGCGGTTTGTCGTGGACTGCGCCGGGCTTGCGACGCGAGAGCAGCTGCCCATTGTCGTCGTAGCAGCGATCAGCAAAGGCTTCGAACAGCACGGTAATGCCAGCGGCGCCGGCTTCTTCTCGGTGAGACTGGCTGGCGGGTGTGGCTTGTAGCATCAGCGGCAGTGGTCGGTGATAGCCTGCGATGGCGGCCATGATGGCCTCGCGAACCTCGGACTTGGCCATCATGTCGTTGTACAGCGCGCCGTGGGGCTTCACGTAGCTGAGTGTGAGGCCATGGCAGGCTGCCATACCGTCCAGTGCACTGACCTGATACTGCACTGCGGCGATGGTTTCCTCGCGTGACAGGTTCATGCTCCGCCGTCCGAAACCAACCAGATCGGGGTACGCCGGATGTGCACCCACGGTGACACCGTGCTCGGATGCCAGTTCCAGTGTTTTTTGCAGGGTTAGGGGGTCACCGCCATGAAAACCGCAGGCAATATTGGCCTGATCGATGTGTGGCATGACCTGCGAGTCCATTCCCATGGACCAGCTGCCGAAGCTTTCACCCAGATCACAATTGAGCAGCATTGGCGACTCCTTACCCTGTTATGGCTGTGTTACATCACCGCCAGTTGGCTGTTGCGTAAATCGGACACCAGCATGCAACCGGGGCTGTGTGTCACGGCCAGCGGCGGCTTGGCATTCTCCAGCGCAACCTGAGGGGTCACACCACAGGCCCAAAATACCGGCAGCTCGCCATCTTTCATCGTTATGGCATCGCCATAATCCGGCGTGTCCAAATCTGTAATTCCAATCTGAGCGGGGTCACCCAGGTGGATCGGGGCGCCATGCACAGAGGGGAAACGCGTGCAGATTTGCACGGCGCGAATGGCATCTGCAGCGGCAAATGGCCGCATACTCACGACCATTTTTCCTGCGAAGGGACCTGCGGGTGAGCAGTCGATATTGGTGCGGTACATGGGCACGTTGACCCCAGCACTCACATTGCGAACATCGAGCCCGTCTGCCAGCAGCGCTTCTTCAAAAGAGAAGGAGCAACCCAGTGCGAAAGTAACCATATCTTCCGACCATAAGTGCTTGATATCGTTACATTCTTCGACGAATTTGCCATCGCGAAAGACGCGGTAGCTTGGCACGTCAGATCGTATGTCTATATTCCCCAAAGGTGGTAGCGATGCATCCCCCGGAACGGCAGAACTGGCGATCAATGGGCAGGGTTTTGGGTTGGCCTGACAGAAGCGCAGGAAGTCAGCTGCCCAGCGCGAGGGCAGTATCACGATATTGCACTGCACATGCCCGGGAGCCTGTCCCGACGTGTTGTCTGTGAAGTCGCCGCTGCGACAAGCTGCACGCAGAGCGGCAGGCGATGAGAATTGCGTCATGGTATCTCGCTCCAAATGAAGCGCTAACTATAGCGGGAGCTTGGCGGGGCGTAACGGAGTATTTGTTTTCCGATTTAGGCGATAATACGCGCCTCGTTGGGCGGGAGTAACAAGATGCTGGATCAACTATTGGATGTGCTTCAGGTAAAGCCTGAAGGGGAGCTGCGGTTTCTGGGGGATAACATGCATCCAAAGGCGTATCGCGTTTATGGTGGTCAGGTATTGGCACAGGCGGTTATGGCTGCCCGCTATACGGTGGATGACGACCGTGAGCTTCATTCACAGCACGCCTACTTCCTGCGGCCGGGTAATCCGCGCGAGGATATTCACTTTACCGTTGAGCCGGCGCTGGACGGCGGCAGCTTTTCCTCGCGGCGTGTGGTTGCCAGTCAGCAGGGCAAGCCTATCCTGGTGAGCTCGATCTCATTTCAACGCCCTGGTGAAGGGGAAGTCTTTCAGGCCAGTAAGCCGGCAATGCCCGCGCCCGACAGCCTGCCTTCAGAACGCGAACTGGCCCTTAAGGACGGGAAGCTTGACGACAACTTTATGATTACCACCGGAACCGATCTGGACGTGCGCGTAGAGGACCCCATCGACTGGGACAACCCCGTGGAGCGCCCCCCGGTTATCCGCGCCTGGATGAAAACGACGGAAGCCTTGCCTGATCAGCCGGCGCTGCACCAAAGCGTACTGGCTTATATGTCGGACTGCTTTCTCATTGACGTTTGTCTGGCGACCCGCGGTCTCACCTTTCAGGACGGCAGCTTGCAGGTAGCGAGCCTAGACCATGCGCTGTGGTTTCATAGGCCTCTGCGCGCTGATCAATGGCTATTGCATGAGGTGCATGCCGAGGCGATGGCCGGTGGACGGGGGCTAGGCCGCGGCAATTTCTACACCGAAGACGGTACATTGGTGGCGACTACCATGCAGCAGGGGCTGATGCGCCCCCGTTGATGATTGTCTCGCGCTGGGCCTGAATCTATAGTGAGGCTATAAATAACGAAACAACAATAACAGGAGAGCCCCATGCCTCATCCCAGTGTGACTGCGCAGACCTACCCACATAAACCCGCCATCATCATGGGTGATTCGGGTGAGATGGTCACCTACAAACAATTGGATGAGCGTTCCAACCAGGGCGCGCAGTTGTTTCGTTCGCTGGGGCTGAAGAAGGGCGATCACATCGGCATGATGATGTCTAACTGTCGGCAGTTCCTCGAGATCTGCTGGGCAGCACAGCGTGCCGGCATTATATACACCCCCATCAGCACCCATCTCAAACGCGATGAAACCGCCTATATCCTCGAGAACTGCGGTGCCCAGCTATTCATCGCCAGTCACGACCTGGCTGTTGTGGCCGGCGAGATCGTGGACGCGGCACCAAACATTCAGCACTTCTACATGGTGGACGGTATCGTCAATGGCTTCGAGTCGTGGGAAGAGGCGACGGATGCGCAACCGGAGACGCCTATTGATGACCAGGCCAACGGCGTGCCCATGCTGTACTCCTCCGGCACAACCGGCAAGCCCAAGGGTGTGTTCATCGCGCCGCAAAGTGACGACGTGTTGGCTGACCACAACATGGCGGGCACGCTGGGGCTGATTTTCGGTTTCAGTGACGAGACGGTGTACCTATCGCCGGCACCGCTTTATCACGCAGCGCCGCTGCACTACAACAATATGGTGCTGTCCATGGGTGGCACCACGGTTGTCATGGAGAGCTTCAATCCCGAACGCGCGTTGCAACTGATTCAGGAGCATCGGGTAACCCATAGCCAGTGGGTACCCATCATGTTTATTCGCATGCTCAAGCTGCCCGAGGAAACGCGCAACCAGTACGACGTCAGCTCAATGCAGTTTGCCATTCATGCGGCTGCCCCTTGCCCGGTAGAAACCAAGGAGAAAATGATCGAGTGGTGGGGGCCCATCATTGTCGAGTACTACGCCGCCAGTGAAGGCATTGGCGCCACCATTATTGATTCCGCAGGTTGGTTGAGCCACAAGGGCTCAGTGGGACCTGCGATGTCCGGCACCCTCCACATTCTCGACGATGGCGGCAACGAGTTGCCCACCGGCGAGATCGGTACGATTTACTTCAGCGGCGAGCAGGCTTCCTTCAAGTATCACAACGAACCCGAGAAAACGGCGGGGGCGTATAACGCGAACGGATGGGCGACCACCGGTGACGTGGGCTACGTGGATGATGACGGATTCCTGTATCTGACCGATCGCAAGAACTTCATGATCATCAGCGGGGGAGTGAATATCTATCCCCAGGAAATTGAGAACCTGTTGATCACCCACGATAAGGTTGCTGACGTTGCCGTATTCGGCATCCCTAACGAAGAATTCGGGGAAGAAGTAAAAGCTGTAGTGGAGCCTGCGAATTGGGCCGATGCTACTGACGAGGTAGCGATTGAACTGATCGAATGGCTGCGCGAGCGCCTGTCCAGCATCAAGTTGCCCCGTTCGCTGGACTTCCGTGAAAAGCTGCCCCGCATGGATAACGGCAAGTTGTACAAGCGCCACCTGGCGGATGAGTACCGAGGTGCCGCCCGCGATGACAGCACAGTGGGGCACTGATAGAGGAGTGGGGCACTGATAGAGGAGTGGGGCACTGATAGAACGTCCCGACAAAACCTATGAGCCGCGTTGATAAGGACCGTCAGCGATATGAGTGACACAGGTAATGCCCGCCGGCGCTCCACGTCCCTGTGGGCCCAGCACGAATGGTCGATTGTTGCCTTGGCGGCCGCCATGGCGTTTTTGCTGGGCTGCTGGGGCTATGCGCTGGCAATGTCGCCGTCGGCCGCAGGCAGTGAGCACACCTGGTGGGACGTTGTATACGCCAGCTTTCAGCTGTTTATTTTTGAGGGCCCGGATGCGACCGCTGGTTGGCCCTTGCAGCTGCAAATCGCCCGTGCGCTGGCCCCCGTTGTACTGCTGTACACCGCAGCGGCGGCGATCCTAAAACGCACAGAAACCCAGATTGCCCTTTATAAATTGCTGTTTCGAAAGCGCCGCTTTGTGGTGGTGTGCGGCATCGGTGAAACCGGATTTCGAATCGCCAAGCAGTACCTGCGCCACAGCGATAAACAGGTTGTGGTGATCGAGAAAGATCCAATGAACCCGATGGCAGCAGAGCTAGCCAAGTGGGGCGCGATTGTTATTTTTGGCAATGCCATGGATCCGGTGACGCTGGATCGCGCTCGCGTGGTTTACGCCAAGGAAGTGTTCCTGTGCACCCACGATGATCAGGCCAACATTGCCGCAGCCAAGGCGATAGACCGGCTCACCCGTGTGCTGTCAGACAGTGACATGGCGGCAATGGCGAAAACGGTTCAACGGCACGAGCCTCATCTTGCGGGGGAGCCGCCGTACGTGGGGCTGCGTGCATTCCTGTGCGTAGATGAGCCACACCTCTACGATGTGTTTGCTAACCATCCGTTCTTTGCCCACGCCACTGACCGATTCGCCATTCGCATCTTCAATCGCAAGCAGACGATCGCCCGCAACGTGTTTAGCCGTTGCGCGCCGGATATGTACTACATGCCCAGGGAGGAGTCTCAGCCGCCCATGCATGTGCTGTTTGTGGGCTTCGACAACCTGGTTGGAGAACTTATTTTACAAACGGCGCTGACCGCTCATTACCCCGACCGTCGGCGGGCACAAATTACCGTACTTTGCGGCGACGTTAATCGAGAGCGTGTGCAACGCTTTCTCTATCGCTTTCCCCACCTCGAAAGCGTGGTGTCACTAAAGACGTCGTTTCACGACCCCTTAACCTTGTCGCAGGCGCAGTGGGTAGATTTGCAACGCGAGGCCCCATTTTCCGTTGCCTATGTGGCGATGCGCGAAGACGTTGATGGCATTCTGGCTGCACGGCGCCTGAACCGTCACCGCCGACAATTGGGCGAGGCGCCGGTGAACATGGTGGTGTGCCTAAACCAGCAAACCTTCCTGGCCGAGATTATTGACGACGACTTTCTGCCCATCATTGACGACAAGTCGAGTCTACCCGCGCACGAGCCCATTGAGTACTTCGAAACGCTGGACGAGACGATCACTATCGACGTGGTAGTGAACGACGCACTGGATACGCTGGCGCGCACCTTGCACAACGCCTATCTGGATACGTTGGCGCAAACCGAGCCCGCACAAACAGCCGCGGAGAATGCGTCTATTGTGCCGTGGTCAGCGTTACCCGCACATAAAAAACAGGCTAACCAGCATGCGGCTGCGCACATTGCGACCAAACTGCGCAGCCATGGCTGCATTGCCTGCGATGAAAGTGACGAGCGACCCGCCATTGCATTCCCGCCAGATGAGTCCGCTATGGAGGTGCTGGCACAGGTTGAGCACCGCCGCTGGATGGCGGACAAGCAACTCGCGGGCTATGACTACGGCGACACACGGGATGAAGATTTTATGACCCACCCCGATCTGGTGCCCTGGGAAAAGCTTGGCGAGTCCGACAAGGAAAAAGACAGGAGTAATATTCGCCAGATAGCCGGTCTGCTGGCTATGCAGGGCAAGAAGGTGTGTGCCTCAGGCTAGGCGACTCAGCCGATTCGCGCTGCTTTTACCGACACTGGCCACACCACCGTCTTTTCCCCCGCATCGCCCCAGGCGCGAGAGAGCGACTCAAAGAACTGCTCGAAGGCGGTTGTGTCGCCGGCTTTCTGTGCGGTGGCATAGGCCGACCAGGTGGTGATGTAGCCGATCAGGCCCGCTAGGGAGAGGGAGGCCCGACAGTCGTGGTCTGGCGCCGCCAGCGGGTTAAACGGCAGATTCAGATCGGCGTACCCGGTTTCAACGTGACGTCGCTCTGGACTCCAGAAGCGGTACACATCCTGCCAGTAGCCTTTCTGAAAGATCGCATTAATCGGATCTTCGATATACGGCACCCCATAGCTGATCAGGGCCAGAGCCGCACCGGGGGACGCAATCCGCCGCACTTCGTTGCAAAACGCAGGGAGATCAAACCAGTGCGCGGCCTGGGCTACGGTAATCAGGTCGGCGCTGTGTTCGGGTAAACCTGTGTTCTCTGCAGGGGCGCAGTGATAACTGACCCCCGCGTGCTGATGAGCCGAAGCCAATTGGCTCTCGCTGGGATCAACACCGATAACGCGTTCGAAATGCGGTGCAAGCAGGGTTGTCAGCTGACCCGAACCGCAGCCGATATCGACCGCGATACGCTTTGCTGGCGCAAGTGCAGCCAGTGCCTGTGCCAGTGCCGCCGGGTAGTGGGGCCGAAACTGTGCGTAGCGCTCGCCACCCGCCGTGAAGTGCCCTTCAGTCACGTGTTAATGACCTGTTGCCGGCTCTGCTGGCAACGATGCAGGCGCGGGCGTGGCTCTTTGATCCTGGTTAGCTTCTGCTGATTTTTCCTTGAGGAACGGCAGGAAGAAAACCGGCAGTACGAACAGCGTGAACAGCGTGCCGACCAACATACCCGTGGTAATCACCAGCCCAATACTGAAGCGGGCGTTAGCGCCGGGCCCGACTGCGATAAGAAGAGGCAGTACCCCCAGCACGGTGGCAAAGGTGGTCATAAGGATGGGGCGCAGCCGCATGGCAGCAGATTGCAGCACGGCGTCGTAGCGGCTATGCCCGTGCGCGCAGAGCTGATTTGCGAACTGCACGATCAGAATACCGTGCTTGCTGATCAGGCCGATCAGTGTCAGCAAGCCGATCTGGGTGTAGATATTCAGCGTGGCGAAACCCAGGGCAATAGGAACAACAGCGCCAAAGATAGACAACGGCACCGAAACCAGTACCACCAAGGGGTCGCGGAAGCTGTTGAACTGCGCGGCGAGCACCAGGAATATCAACAGCATCGACAGCGTGAACAGAATAGGGAATGACGCGGTTTCCTGCATGAGGCGGCGCGAGGGACCGGTATAGCCATCGCGGAAACCGGTGGGCGCAATGTCTGCCAGTTCAGCGCGCAGGTACTCAAGCCCTGTTCCCAGGGTGTTGGGGGGCATCATCAGCCCCTGAATGGTCGTGCTGTTGAGCTGCTGGTATTGCGTGAGGTCGTTGGCTTCTACCCGAGAGCCTAGCGATATAACGCTGGACAGTGGCACCAGTTCATCACTGGCGGTACGCAGGTAGTACTTTTCCAGTTCTTCCTTGGTTAGGCGGAAGCCCCTTCCGGCCTGCGGGATCACTTTGTAGCTTCTGCCTTCCACAGTGAAGCGATTCACTTCGCCTTCACCCAGCATGGTGGCCAGTGTTTGGCCAATATCGCGCATGGAAATGCCCAGACGCGCAGACAACTCCCTGTCGATGTTGACCTGTACCTCAGGGCGATCGAAGTTGAGTGACTGGGTCACAAAGATAAATTGGCCGGATTCACGCGCGCGCTTGAGCAACTCCTCGCCGACACGGTAAACCTCTTCGTAGGGCGCGGTGGACGCAATCACGAAGCTCACCGGCAGTCCCGCATCAGAGCCGGGCAGGGGGGGCGTGCCGAAACTGAACAGCTCCATGCCGGCTACGCTGCCCAGTTTTTGCTGGAACTCCTGTTGCACTTCCTGCTGTGTGCGTTCGCGTTCGTCCCAACGGTGCATGGTGACTCCGCCGAAGTTTGAATCCGGCGACATGAACTGCCAGGAGTGGCTGAACTCGGGGATTGCCTTCCACAATGAGACCACTTCATCCAGGTAGTAGTTGATGTAGTCGATGTTGGCGAAGCGGGGTGGCGTACCCACCACGTACAGCGAGCCCGTATCTTCCTCCGGCGCCAACTCCTGCTGTGATAACAGGAACAGGGCAGGCAGGCTTAGCAGGATCGTGCCGCTGAACAGCAGCACGGCGCCGCGGTTGCGCAAACAGCTCACCAGCAGTTTCTGGTACTGGTGGATCAGCACTTCAAAACGCTGGTCCAGCCAGTCGGCGAAGCGACCCTGGTGCTCTGCATCCTTGAGAACGTAGGCACACATCATGGGGCTCAGCGTCAGGGCCACAATCCCCGATACGAAAACCGCACCCGCCAGTGTCAGGGCGAATTCACTGAACAGGGCGCCCGTTAAGCCCCCAATAAAGGCTATGGGCGCATACACCGCGGCCAACGTCAGCGTCATGGCCACCACCGGTGTGGCCACTTCCCGCGCACCCATGATCGCGGCTCGCATGGGGGTGGCGCCTTCTTCGATGTGGCGGTGAACGTTTTCCACCACCACGATGGCGTCGTCCACCACCAGCCCGATGGCGATAACCATGGCCAACAGTGTGAGCAGGTTCAGGGAGAATCCAAGGCTATAAACCATGAACACCACACCGATCAGCGAGAGCGGAATCGCCACCAGCGGAATCAGTACTACCCGGAAAGAGCCCAGGAACAGGTAGATGACCAGCATCACGATCAGCGCGGCTTCAATCAGTGTGCGCACCACCTCGGTGAGTGCGTCGTTGATGGGCTCGCTGCCGTCCCAGTCCAGGAACAGCGTCATATCGGCGGGTAGGTTCTCCCGGATGCGGGGAATCGCTGCGTGAACTTCGCGCGAGAGATCCAGAGGGTTGGCATCCGGTGTGGGCGTTAACCCCATGAATACCGAGGCTTCGCCGCTGGAGTAGGTGCGTACTTGCGAGTTTTCCGCTGACAGCTCAACCTCGGCAACATCCCCAAGGCGCACACGGTCTTCCCCGGACTGGCGCACAACGATGGCCTCGAAATCCGCTTCGGTCTGCATGTCGGTGCGCGCATCCACCGTCGCTCGCACCAGATTGCCCTCTGTGGCGCCCGTGGTAGAGACGAAATTGTCGCGCTGAATAGCCTCACTGATATCCGCCGCCGTCACACCTAGGGCAGCCATGCGTACAGGATCCAGCCAGATACGCATAGCCAGGAAACGGCCAAACATATTGGCCTTGCCCATGCCGGGCAGGGTGGCCAGATCCGGCTGCACGTTACGCACCAGGTAGTCGGTGATTTGGTAGGGCGTCATCTGATCGCTGGAGAAGGCCAGATACATCAGCGCATCCCCGCCGGATGCGGTGGAAACCACGGGGTCTTCCGCATCGCGGGGCAATTCGTCCCTGGCTTCATTCACCTTTGCGATCACCTCGGCCAGTACATCACTGCTGTTCTCGCCAAGCCGCACGTGCACTTCGATGCTGGAGATGCCCGGGTTGCTGGTGGAGGTCATGTACTCAATACCGCTGGCACCGGCGATATTGATTTGCAGTGGTGTGGTGACAAAGCCTTGCACGGTGCGCGCACTGGCACCCCGGTAGGCTGTGTTTACGTAGATAACGCTGCGTTCCAGTTCCGGAAACTCACGCACGGCGACGCGGGACAGGGAAGCGGCGCCCAGTAGCAATATGATGCTGGACACCACAATGGCGACAACCGGTCGTTTGATAAAGAGGTCAGTGAACCACATGGTTACATATCCACCGTGTCATCAATGGCGATACGAGCGCCGCGGGTGAGCTTGTTCTGCCCGGCGATAACAACCTGATCGCCAACCGCTATACCTTCATTCACCACAATTCTCCCATCGCGGGAATCACCGGTGGTTACTACTCGGGGTTGGGCCACGGGTGCGCCATCATTGTCTTCGATTACCCACACGATGTTCCCCTGTAGCGAATAGCTCACGGCCGTTTCAGGTACCGTGATGACCTGGCGTGGCTGACCGAGATCGATAGTCAATCGCGCAAACATTCCCGGTAACAGCCCCTCGGCGGGCTCCAGAGTGGCGCGCAGCGACAGATTACGGGTGCCGGCGTCTACCTGGGCATCCAAAGCCTGCAGGGTTGCCGGAAACACCTGGTCAGGAAAGGCTGCCGTGCTGACGGCAACTGCCAGACCGGGACGCAGGCGCGGTGTGTGGCGTGCCGGAACCGAAAAATCGACCTCCAGCTCGGTTAAGTCCTGCAGGGTGGTGATTGGGTCACCGGAGGCGATGTAATCACCCAGTTTGGCGCGCACGATACCCACGGTGCCATCGAAGGGCGCGACGATGCGCTTGTTGTCCAGCCTGGCTTCGGTTTCCGCCAGCTGAGCCACAGCGGACTCCAGGTCGGCGCGCGATCGATCGTATTGAGTCTGCGGGATAGAGTTTTGTTCAACCAGGCTGGAATCGCGCTCGAACAGCAGCTTGGCCAGCGCCAGATTCGCCTCCTGACGCTCCCGGCTGGCCTTTTCAACGCTGTCATTGAGCACCAGCATTAACTGGCCCGCTTCAACCTGTTGTCCACTGACCACGTTTATCTCAGTCACCTCGCCGCTGGCTTCTGCTGCCAGCTGCACGCCGCGCACCGCAGCAATAGTGCCCACTGCCTCTAATTCGGTGGCCCAGGTCTCATCTGTCGCGCGGCCCGCCGCGATGACAACCGGTGGAGGCGTAAAGTCCATCCCCGCCAGAGTCGAAAACTTGTTGTAGAGGTATCCGGCGATGCTGCCGAAGATGATGACGAGTAGGGCAATTACCAATGAATATGCGCGCACGAGGGCTCCAGGGGCCATTGAGGGTCAATCCGTTATTGTATGTGTACGCAGAGGCGGGCGCATCTGCCCAATCTTTCTGGTTTTAGCAAGGGCTTGGCCACGATTTTTGTGCTGGGCGGGTTCGTCTGCATGCTTTATCCTTCGCGCATCGATTGTTGAGAGGGGGTATCGCGGTGAGACAATCGCGCCAAATGAAAAAGCTGGAACGCATCATGGATAAATGCGACAGCTACGAGGACTGGAAAGAGGCCGCACAGAGCCACGATGATATCAGCGGGCAGAAGCGCTGGCGTGAGGTAGACCAGACCAGCCAGTACGATTACTCCCAGATTCGCCTACGACTGGACCGATTGCGCAGCCTGCGCGCGCGGCACGACAACCAGGGCCTGTTGTTTACCCTGAACGAGGGGATACACGGCAACATGGGCGGCATGGGCCGCAGCTCTCTGTACCGTCGTGCAAAATTTGGCACCAAGCACCTGATTGAACAGTACATCGACGAGATCGATGACTGCCTGCGCTACTTGGCTGACCTGGACGAAGACCTGATCTCTGCCCAGGACAAAATGGACTTTTTCTACCGGGCAAATATCTGCTTTGGCCGCTCTGCCCTGATGCTCAGCGGCGGTGGTGTTCTGGGCTTTTATCACCTGGGTGTGGTGAAGGTGCTGTTAGAACAGGGCTTGTTACCCCGCGTCATCTCGGGCTCCAGCGCTGGCTCTCTCGTAGCCGGTGTGTTGGGCACCCACAGCGATTCCGAGCTTGAGCAGTTTTATGATCCTGCCAACGTGCATTTCGAAGCAGAGCGCGAAGCCAGCGTATTCTCGCGGATGTTCTTTGGCTCAAATCCCCAGATCGATATAGGTGACCTGGAACAGATTATCGCCCGGTTAATCCCCGACATGACCTTCCAGGAAGCCTACGAGAAAACCGGCCGCCAGATCAGCATCACCGTGGCCCCGGCTGAGCCACACCAGCGTTCGCGGCTCTTGAACGCCATTACTTCACCCAACGTATACATCCGCTCTGCAGTGATGGCCTCCTGTGCGGTTCCGGGTGTGTTCCCGCCCGTAATGCTGATGGCCAAGAACCTTCATGGCGAAGCGCAGCCTTACCTACCCACCCGCAAGTGGGTGGATGGCTCCATTGCGGACGATTTGCCCGCCAAACGGCTGTCGCGCCTGTACAGCACGAATCACTACATCGTGAGCATGGTGAACCCCATTGCCACCCCGTTTTTGCAGAACAACCGTGAGCGCAGCCGTACGTCGGCGGCCCTGGGCGCGTTGGGCATGGGTGTAGGCCGGGAGATACTCAACTTCTACCGGGGTATTGCCCAGAAGCAGGGTGATAACTGGCCTCGTTTTAATATGCTGATTAATGGCGTGCATGCGTTGATGGATCAGGAATACTCGGGCGATATCAATATCGTGCCCAGCTTCCGCTGGTACAACCCCGGTAAGTTGCTGTCGCATCTGTCCGAGAAGGAACTGGTGACCCTGATGCAGGGTGGCGAAAACTCCACGTTCCCGAACGTAGAATCCATTCGCATCTGCACGAAAATCTCCCGAACCATGGAAGAAATTCTGCATCGCTTTGAATACGGTGATCTGCGCCCGGCAGACAGTGAGTATCATCGCCCGCGTTCATCGCGTCGTAGGCCCACAGCGACACGCGCCGACAGGGAAGCCCTGCGCGAAACCGCCTCCCAGCGCGCGTCTGCGGGTGAGGCCTTAGAGGCCAAACCAAAGAAGCCGGTGAAATCGAGGGCCAAGAAGACCAGCGACAGCGCATCAAAAGCTGGCAAAGCACCGGCTAGGACGCGCACTAAAGCGACGAAAAAAACGGCCAGCGCTAAGCCGGCGGCCAAGCCTAAAGCAGCAGCAAAGAAAAAGCCCGCTGCCGCCAATGTCAAGAAAAAGACGCCGGCTCGCACTCAGGTCGCTAAAAAAGCACAGCCTGTGAAAGCCGCGGCCAAAAAAGCGGCCAAGAGCAAGTCTGCTATTCGCAAAGCGCCGGCCAAGAAAAAGGCCGCCAAGGAATCGCCCAGCGAATTGCAGGGCGAGCTCTGGTAAATCCCGAATCAGTAGGCCCCGGCGGAGTAGGTGAGCTCGTAGCTGTGTGAGTACACCTCGAAGATCAGTCCAAAGGGGTCTTCCACGTAGCACATACGAAACGGCTTCTCGCCGGGATAGTACTCCCTGATGGGCATGCGCTGGCGACCGCCGTGCGCCACGATGCTCTCCACCAAGCCCTCGATGTCCGGGTCCTGCACGCAGAAGTGAAAGGTACTGGTCTTCCAGTACGCAAACTCTCCCGGCGGCTCATTATTGCTGAACTCAAACATCTCAACACCGATGCGATCGCCGGTAGACATGTGCGCGATCTTGAACGACCCCCAGCCTGAGCCAAACACATCGATGCACATCTGCCCGATGGGGGTCTCTGATTCCTCAGTGATCACCGTAGGCTCCATGATGAGGTACCAGCCCATGACCGTTTGGTAGAACGCGACGGCGTCTTCCACACTGGGAACTGAGATACCGATATGGGAGCAGGTGCGGGGGTAGTTTGCCACGGCTGTGCTCCTGAGGGCTTTGGGGTACATTGCAGTCATGGTGTAGAAGCTGCTGGTAAACGTGCAGGCATAGGCCTCAGTTACCCGGCTTGACGATCTGAACGAAAACAGAACGAGGAGAGTGTGATGATTGATGGCTTGTTTTCCATGCAGGACAAGGTCTGTGTGGTTACCGGTGGCAGCAGGGGCCTTGGTGCGTTTATGGCTCAGGGTTTTTTGGAATCGGGAGCCAAGCGCGTTTACATCACAGCCCGCAAAGCCGAGGCCTGCGTGAGCGCTGCAGAGGAACTCAGCCAGTACGGCGAATGCATTGCCATCCCCGCCGACATCTCCAACGCCGAGGGCATGCAGACTTTTGTATCAGAGCTGATGTCGCGTGAAAGCCACATTGATGTGCTGGTGAATAACGCAGGTACGGGGTGGGGCGCCCCTTTCGGCCAGGTGCCTGAAAAGGGCTGGGACAAGGTGATGGATATCAACGTGAAAAGCCCCTTCTTCCTCACGCAGGCATTGGCGCCTTTGTTGCGTGCTGCAGCCTCACCAGACAATACAGCCAGCGTTATCAATATCGGCTCTATCGCCGGGGTGGTTGGCAATGCTGTTGATAACTTTGGCTATGCTGCGTCAAAAAGCGCCATACATCAGCTGACACGGGTGCTGTCCACGGAGTTGGCCAATGATCACATCCGTGTGAATGCCATAGCGCCGGGGCGGTTCTATTCCAAGATGACGGAGTTTCTGAGCAATGATCAGGCCGCGTTTGAGGAAGAGTTGAAGACCATTCCCATGCACCGCTGGGGTGAGCCCAGTGACATCGCGGGTGTGGCAATTATGTTGGCCTCTAAGGCGGGCGCGTTCATTACCGGCCAGATCATCGCCATCGACGGTGGCACATCGGTTGTGAACTGAGACAGCGAATCCCTGTGGCAGCTATCTACGACCAGATCGGAGCGGGCTACGACACTGCGCGAAGGGCAGACCCTGAGATCGCGAGTCAGCTGGCATCGCTGGTGATGCTGCAGCAGAACGCTGACTACCTGGATCTGCCTTGGGCGGTCGTTGGGTGGCGGTGGACGCATCCACCACCATGCTGGCGGAGGCGCAGCACAAATGCGAGGGTGTGCAGTGGCGCTGCATGAGTGCCGAGCATCTATCGCTGGATGATCAGTCTTTTGATGCCGCTATCTGTACGTTGGTTATTCATCACTTCAGTCGTCTCGTCGCCGCCTTTGCTGAAGTGGCGAGGGTGCTGAAGCCAAAGGCGCGTTTTGTGCTCTTCACCGCGTTTCCTGAGCAAATGGAGCGCTACTGGCTCTGTCACTACTTCCCGGAAATGATGCGACTTGCCTGCGAGCAAATGCCTGGCCGCGATGCGGTGACAACGGCGCTTTCCGATGCGGGCTTTACACAATGCGAGATACAGCCCTTTGAGGTAACACCGGCGCTGCAGGACTTCTTTCTTCACAGTGGGAAGCAGCGGCCCGAAGTATATTTGTCTGAGGCTGTACGCCTGGGTATCTCCTCATTTAGAAATGGCTTGTGCAGCGCCGCAGAAAAACGCGATGGCGTTGCCCGGCTAGCGGCTGACATTGAAAGCGGGGCTGTTGAGAGCGTGATGCGTGAATACCAACACAGCGGCGGCGCCTACGCGTTTGTGGCGGCGCATGCTTCTTAGTTATAGGCTTGATAGCACGTTTGGAGGGATGACCCAGGGAGGGGAGACATGGCAATCGTGTCGCGCCTGTTCAGTGCTACAAGGCTAACGATCTTTTAATTCATCATCACCGTTCTCGGTGTGCTCGTGGCGCTCGCTGTAGATGCCTGGCAGCAAGAGCGGGATGATACAGAGCAATTGCAGGGTTACCTCGCGTCGTTCGTGCGTGAGATCGATCAGAACCTCTTCAGCATCAACATCATTAAGGATGATGTCGTGCCAACCAAGTTGGCCCGACTCGAACGCGTCATCGCTGTCCTTGAGTCTGGTGATGAGGCGGCGCTGCAGTCTGAAAGCTTGCTGAGTGACATGACCCTGAGCACGAGCAACGCTGAGCTTTGGCTCACTCGGAGCAGCTATGACTCCGTCATTAACGCCGGCGGCTTTAGGCAATTAGACGACCGTGAATTGGAAGCTTGGATATCGGGCATCTTCACTGGCCCGGGGGTGCTGCTCAAGCAGACGACACCGCTACGCGGTGATTATCCGGCACTTGTGAGTGGGCTAGTGCCGGTAGATATGATGGCCGCGTACAATCCTCTGGCGGGCTATTTTCGCAATTCTGACGAAGCCGAGGATCCGAATACCCTCTCGCCTACCGTGACGGAGCCCTCGTCGAGGCTAGGCACGGCGCAACGGATTTTGGCGTCGCGGGATGATCTGTTACTGGCTGCCAGAGCAGAGGTGAGTTTCGCCACTGCTGTGTGGTACGCCCTGGCGCGTATGGAATCTGACTTCACACATCTTCGCCGGCGTATCGTTGACCATCCCCTATTGCAGGAAGTGGATACCAGTAACTTGTTTGACTCAGTTGTCGAAGATGCTGACTGAAGGCATCCCTGAACTGAGACGCACGCTGTATGGGAACTCCTAAAAGCTGTTGAACGGGGTTCTCCGGATGTCCGCTTTCGCCTAACTGCGGACCTTTTGCTATGGTTTGTTGAACGTCCGCTTTCGTCCACAAAGCGGACATTAATTATGTTGAACGATTTGAGCCGATGTTCCGACTCCTTGCCCTAAGTTTATTATCGCTGACCGTGTATGCTTGCTCTGGCTCTTCCGATGAATTGG
Organism: Parahalioglobus pacificus; assembly: GCF_014652275.1. GTDB lineage: Bacteria > Pseudomonadota > Gammaproteobacteria > Pseudomonadales > Halieaceae > Parahalioglobus > Parahalioglobus pacificus. The sequence goes on from NZ_BMYM01000001.1 coordinate 675,109, forward strand.
TTGGGCATCGTGGCCGAGTATTCGCGATGGCCGACCCTGCCAAACAGGCACTCGCGCTAACGCGGTTTGATGAAGAAGGCATTCAATACGAAGTACAATCAGAAGGGGCTTCTGAGGGAATGGTTGTCACTCTACTCAAGGATCAAGCGCGTGTGGACGGCATAACAAGGGAAGTCCATTCTGGGCCTGAACTAAGTAGTACCACGTGGGAGACAGCAGTGTTGCTGAATGACGACATGCAAGCACGCTATGAAGCCGCATTCGAAAAAGCAGGTATCGATTATTCAATAGTTACCCATGAGGGCACAAAACAAATAGAGTGGAACCAATTGGATGGTCCGAAGGTTGATCTTATCAATCAGCGAATCGCGGAGCAGATAGTTGCTGAGCGTAAGTGAATTCCATCTATCAACCATGTCTGCTCTTGGCCCCATAGCTGCCCCTGGGTTCTGTGGTAAATTGTATGGCAGATAACGTCCACGAAGCTGCCCTTCAATGAAAAGGATTTCCTGTGCACAATTACTTAGTCCATATACTTAGCTGGTAGGTGCCCGGATGGCCAAAGATACGCCGTCTATGGCAAAGAATAAGATCAAGAGAAGCCTCGGAGCTATTTGTGATCCACACCCTTCAAAGGCAGAGGAAAAAGAACTATGGGAATATTTTGATTCCCAGTGTGCCTATTGTGGTGTGTCAATCGAACGGGATTCAAGAACCGGTCATCTCGATCATCTTGTCCCGATTTCAGAGGGCGGAACGAACAGCATATTTAATCACGTGCTCTCATGTGCGAAATGCAACGGAGATGAAAAACGGGAAGAGGAATGGGAGTCATTTTTGAAGAGCAAGTCGGTGTCCCTCGACGTCTACGAACAAAGAAAAAATAGAATCTCTCAATGGCTACAGCGAGCCCCTAAAGGAGTGAACGAGCCTGATATTGTCGCAGTAAGAGCATCGATCATTAATAAGGCGTTAGCAGATTTTGATGGCGCAGTAGCTCGGATGAGGGAGCTTCGAGATAGATGCACCTGACAAGGCCAGGCACAGCTGCCCCCTCGGGGCTGGGCCTCCGCACTGCGTGCTCCGGCCAGTGCTGGCGGCGTTATGTGTAAATCAAAATGAGTTTTAATAAGCCCGCATTACTACTTCTTATTTCAATTACTATCGTAGCTCTTTGCTACTTCGTAATCGGGCCACTTTGCATGTGGGGATGCCCTAATGGTTTTTTACTTGAATTTGTAAGAGCTCTTTTTTGGCTTGGGTCACTAGGCATTATCATTTCTGCAATTTGGTTTATCATTGCAACATTAATAGCAATAAGAAATAAAGTTTGTGAAAGTCACACATAACAAGTCAAGGCAGCAACGCCCTAACGGGCTAGACGCGCTAACGCGCGCCGCTGCTTGAGGCGTTAGCGAGTGTCCGCTATTGGCCCCAAAGCTGTCGCTGAAGAAACAGCCGAATTCAGTCCCGTGAGAATAGTAGCCCACATTTGTGAGTCTAAATTTTGATTGCTGCCGCAATAACGATAACCATTGGCCTAGTTTGCGGTTTGCTGATCGGTTTTGTCCTTGGGATCTCTAGCAACGAAATATCTGAAGGGACAGACAGGCAATTTAACTCCTCTTTCCTTACGGCTATCTACAAGAAGAGACCTATATACATAAACATGCTGACCGGTGGCATCTTGGGACTGAGTATTATGGTTGGTCTTACTGTTGTAGCTGCCATGTCGCCCAAATGGCTTGGGTGCCCGTCAAACTACTTGATGTCATATTCAGCACCCTCTTACGTCGTGGGCATTTTGCTAGGCAAGATTATTCGCTATTGGGTCTGGAAAAAGTATCTGAGGTTTATGTAGAACTCATGACCATCCAAGTCCGCTCTTGGCCTCTTAGAGGAAGCTAGATCGTGGAAAAATCGTTAGACGCGTTCGCGAGGAAAGAGAGAGTCCGAGCGTGGTTACCTTGGGTGTTATTGCTTGCGGTCATTCTTTGCGTTTACGCGGCTGCCAGCTATGTTCACTCGACCGGAGAGGTCGATACATCAGGGCGAATCGTCTACGGTCACGTTAAGCAATCCGCTTCTGGAGGTGTTTTCGCACGTCCCGGAGGCAGAAGGTATCGAGTAGAGTTGGACTCTGGTCAGCTGATTCTGGCAGACGGTCTTGGCAATATTCCCGCTGGTTATACGGGTAGAGTGAAATTGCGCCTGACTCAGAACACCGGCCGGGGCGACCAATATTTAATCGAGGATATAGCGGAATAGTCAACGTCCGCTAATGGCCCCAAAGCGGACATTCAACTACCAGCGATCGATGTCCGCTACGAGGTGGAAGGGGACATGACCGCTTTCGCCTATTTTGAGTCGTTGGGAGAATCTTGGGCCGATGACCGCTTTATCGGTTGTGCCTTCCTCCGCTGCTCTGTGTACCGCCTCTTGCGTAAACTCCGTGCGATAGCGTTTGTACGCCTTGGGGTTTGTCATCTGACACATCCGCCGGGCTTTCTGTCCCTACTCTAGGTGTTCACGGATTTAGGGCAAAACCACAAAGCGGTCACGATTAGAGGTTGTTGCTCCGTCAACGGTCTAGCCCTTCCAGCCTAGTGGCTTTGACGTACTAGTAATTGCACATCTCCATCTTCACGCCGGCTCGCTGCAGGCGGGGCAGAAACTCTAGTCCTAGCGCCGTTGCGGGAGTTACCACACCGAAGGAAACGGGCGGCCGTGTGTTCTCCTCCGCAAGAAAAAGCCCCACCTCCGCGACGATCTTTGAAGTGGATAAGTAGCCAGGATGCCCTTTAGCCCTGGCTTGTGCCCGTATAGAACGCCCTCTGTCAGATTCGCCAAACAGTCTCAGCGTGTAGTCAACGAAGGGCAGCGACTCCTGGCTGGGGCCGTCACCGGGCTCGACACCCAGGCTATCAAGTCGGCGCCGGATAAGCCCACGCAGTGGCCTGGGCCCTGCAAGCGCCATTGAGGTAATTTTGTTGATCCTCGCACTTCTCTTCGCGGCTCGCTGCTGACCCTCAGGGCTGTCAGCATAGAACTCCATAGTCATGGAATCGCTGTAGGAGAAGTTTGCTCCGTAGTCGATACCAACCTGGGAAAGGAGGTGTGCAGAACGAAGAACGACAGGGACGTTCAGAAAGGGCGCGGGCTGCAGCGGACCCGTAAAAGCCTGGACGTCCTCATCATAGCGAGCAGCATAGCGAATCTTGTTGCGGTCTCGCACCCGACCGTTGTCTGCCTTGGGAGGCAGGAGGCAGGCCATGTCATTAAACGCATTGCAGTCATCCCCCGCCAAAATGTTCCTCATTGTGCCGATGCTTCCTCCGCTAATACGGTTATCTCGGACGCCCCCTAATCTGTGGAATGAGGTGACAATTTTTATCTTTGCGCAGTGCTCCTGATAGGCGCCTTCAAGATGTGTTATCGCAAGCAGGGTTAGCAGATCAAAGGGTACTGACTCGTACCCGGCCGTGGGGAGCAAAATCACGTTTTTGTCGCTCGCAGCCTGGTGGTACTTTTCGATCATCCGCTTAATAAAGAACGTTTCGCCGCCGATATCGACGTAATGCGTGCGATGCTCGATACATTTTTCAAAAAACAGTTCGCCGTGCGTGGCGTAAGGGCCCGCGAGGTGAATCAGCACGTCGCAATTTTTGATTAGGGCATCGACGGAATCTCTGTCTACGACGTCCGCCGGGATGTAAGCGGGTGTGGATTTCCTGTCGGGGAAGTCGGACACGAGCTTCTTCATTTTGTCCGGATTTCTCCCGGCTATCGCCCAGCTAAAGTCCGCCGGAAGATGCTCAGCAAGATGCCGGAACGTGTTTTGACCCGTAACGCCAGTGGCACCGAGCACGACCAATCGATAAGTTTTCAAGAGCCGAACCACTCCTCGCTGATTAGCATCTCCGACGAGTATCTTGGTCCGGCAAAAGTGCTGAACAAGGCCAGAGTTGCCTGTTGTAAAAAGCGCTCATCATCTGATCGAAGGTATCCATGGATGGTGAGATCGATGTACCCGTGCGCCGTGGACCACAGGAGACGTCCAATTTCGTCTGGTGAGCCGGATAGAATTCCATCAGCTATAGCTTTGTTGACGACATTGATGGTGATGGAACTCCACGGCGCCGCGTGCCGTAGCTCCCGATCAGGCACGGTAACGCTGCCAGTGGCCCGACCGATCATTAGCGTGTAGAACTCCGGGTTCTCTTTGGCAAACTGGATGTAACAACGACCTAGGGAACACAGGGTTTCCAGGGGGTGGCTGCTCTCTGGCACATCGCGAAGACGATAAGTCAGCGTATTCCAACACTCCTCAAAGAGAGCGGCGATTAAACCTTCCTTCCCGCCGAATAGTGTGTAGACCGCCTGTGTCGTAACCCCGGCGTCTTCGGCTACGTTTCGTATAGTCAGCTTTCGGTTATCGGGCGTGGTCGCCAATTTAGCCGTGCAGTTCAGGATGCGATCTCGAGTAGCTGTCTTCATAAATAAAATAATATTACAACGTTATATCAATGTTATGATTGAGCGGGTACTTTGTCAACCTCGCTGGACTGGCGGCTGGATTTTCAGATGCTAAGTGTTTTTCCGGGCAATAAATCAGATTCATGAATCTACAGTCCCTCATTGATCGATAACAATATCCAACGCTGCGCTGCTCCCGGCCGATCAGTGCCCTTCGATTCTGGCTGGAGAGCGTTTCCAGAGCTTTCACTTCAACGTTTCTGGAAATTACGTCAATTCTGGCAACTTCAAGCATCACAGATGTGATTTAAGTTGGCTGCTCCTGGCCGGAAGCGGTCCTAAAAAAACGTTATCTGAACTTCACCGACCGGCCGCTTTTAGGTGAGAGCGGATCTTGTTGTCTCGGTTCAGGAAAGGTTCTGAGTTCGGCTTCGGAAACGGCTTAAGTTTCTTCTGGTTACTAGTAGCCTGCCACCGAAACTGACTCATCCTGGTTCTGAATAGGCTCGGCTTCGATTTTCGCGCACCTCCGTCTGGTGAAAAACCGTTAGCTTTCTTGCTTGCACCTGCTGAGCCGAAAACCCAGTCTCAAAGCCCCTCATAATCGGCAGGTCGAAGACGGTCGGCCGCTGCCGTTCAAGTCCTTCCGGGTCCACCGTTTTTGAATGTTTCTCAGAGACTAATAGTTATTTACACCACCCGACTATTCCGGGAGGAATAGGTGACACCTCGGTTTTCACAGTCGGTGGGTGGATCACTGGCTGATAACAATGCCTCATTCAGCGAGAAGATCTTAGATATCCGCGTGGCCAAGCTCGAAACGGCATTAGAGCCAAACGGCGTAAGTGATTTTGTCAGATGGGAACCTATAGCGTTTGTAAATATTCGTCAGCCCGTTCTGCCAATGACGGTCTGTTAACTTGGCAATACCAAGCGTTCAGTTCATCTCTCAAGAAAAACGTGAACTTGATCAAGCTCTGATAATACGGACAACAAACCCGGTCATTTTAACAAGAGGTATTGGTGTGCTAAGTGCTACCATGACCAATTCTCATCGCGGCTATACGCGTGGGAGAATCTCTCACACATGCGTTAGAACAACACTGAAATGCTAGATCGTATGTATCGCCATCTATTAAAAAGCACTGCCGTGACCTGCCTGGCCTTGACCGTAGGATGCGGGGGGGGTTCTGGTTCCAGCTCAGGGCAGGACCCAGTTGTCACATCGTCACAGCCCCAACAGCCATCTCAGCCCGAGCTGCCCGAGCAGCCCGGTGAAGAAAATACGTTCAAAGCCTGCAATATCCAGATTGAAACTCCTGTGGAAGGCCGCGTTACCACCGCATCAACAGCGATAGAGTGCGCGCCGAACAAGACATGCACCGTGGATGTCATTGACACCTACTTTGATGAGACTTTTATCGCCCAGCCGGCACCAGGCTGGTACTTCGCGGGCTGGGAGGAAAACCAGGCTGGTTTATGTGGCGGCGACTCTGCATCGTGCACTTTCCGTTCTTCGGATTTCGAAGGGAATACATGCGAGGAGGGCGTACTGGTCGACGCTACGCTCACTACCTATCTGGAGCCCCGGTTCACTGTCAACCGAACCACCAGCGGTATCGCACTTACCGCCGAACGGAACTCGACCCGGTCCGGCCTGGATATCGATTTCTACCGCAACTCTGCCTACCAATGCGGCATATCGGGCAATTACACGTTCATGGTCCTGAACCCCACCAACGGCAGCGCCGATGATGAAGCGCCTCTGTGGGTCTACCTGCACGGCGGCGGAGTCGGCCACTATGACGATAAGGGCAACTATTACGCTGTTCGCGGCCAGACAGAAGACACATGGAACAATGAAGAGACTTTCCCGGATTTGCTGAACACTCTGGAAGTGCGCACCATTGATGGTGGGCAGGTGATTGACAACACCCTGACGCGCCGCATACGAGATGGCTATAGGCTGCTGGTGGTTTCCATGTGTGATCACGACCTGTATTCCGGCCTGGGCACACCTTACCCCGACAACCCGAACCCCGAGGCAGAGGTCAACGGCATGCAGGCGACCATGTCTGCCGTGGCGTACACCGTGGCCAACTACCCCACGACCGAGGTGTGGGCCCACGGCACCAGCGCGGGTTCCACAGGGGTATACAACCTGGCCATGAGCTTTGCCGCGGAGGACATTTACCTGACAGGCGTCGTACCGGACTCGGCTATCATCACGCCTAATGGCCTGCCCCTTGCAGAGGCGTATAGCGGGCAGCCTGGCTCAAACAACCAGCCGGGTTTCGACCCAGACGCCGTTATCGAAAAGCTTGGTTTCTACGGCCAGCTGGACAACAACGCCTATGTTGAGGCACGCATAAACGGAGGTTTTGTCGATGTACCGATGATCTTCGTGGGGGGGAGGAACGACGCGTTCTGCTATAACGATTTCCCCGTCATTCCCGAAGCACAGGCCCTGGGTCTTATCAATAACTGTGACTATCACTATGAAGGCATCAGGCAGGCCATTGCGGACCAGCCCGATTCACCGCACCAAATGGCCTTTATCACGGATCGCGGCCATGTACCCACGCTCGATGCCGGGCCAGTCAATAACACCGTGGATAACTTTATTGACGACGTGCGCGCGGGCGATCCCGCCCTGCCATTCCGACAAATCCCCGGCCTCAAAATGATGCTGATGGGCCACAGTTTTTTCCGTCCCATCGCCGAGCAGGTGCGTTACCACGCCGTACGCGCCGGCGTTGACGGGCACAGTCAGACCGTAGAGTTTTCTGGCGGCACCTCCGGTGCACCCTTGGCCCTTTGGAACGATGCGGGACATCGCGCCAATGTACAGGCAGTGCTGGACTCAGGTGACGTCGACGTTTTCGGCATGACCTGTTGCGACTTCGAGCGAACCCTCGAAGGGGATCCTGTGCTTAACCCTGACGGAGAACCCACGCTTCTCCTCGAGGGCTACCAGCTCTGGTTCGACTACGCACTGGCCCAAAACCCGGATACCGAATTCTTCATCGGTATGCCCTGGATTGACTTTCCAACCGACTATGCGGATGCCGCCAGTTATGCAGACCTCTGGCACCGCTTCTATAACACTATTGTGCTGCATGCAGTAGACGACTTACGTGCGCAGTATCCGGGGGTGACAATTTATGCCATCCCTTACGGCATGGCGGCCCTTGAGTTACGCGCGCTGTTTGAAGCGGGTGAGTTGCCGGATGTGAGTAACCTGCAGGGCTCGAGCGATAGCTCTCTGTTCACAGACTACAAGGGACACGGTGGCCAGATCATCAAGGATCTGGCTGAGTTGATCTGGATGGACGCGATCTACGGCGTAGACCTCGATAAGTACGCCTACGACTCCGACTACCAAACTGACCTGAAAGCGATCGCTAGGTCGATTATGGATGCACACGACCCAAAATATAACGGGCCTAATCGACAATCAACTCACTGATAAGACACGCCGATCTTCACGCTTTAAAGGCCTTGTCACAGGCTGGGCGCGCCAACAAGCGCTCGACATAGTCACTGAGGTTCGGGTAAGTCTCGTCATTGGTAACACCCAAACACTTGGTCCTGGCAGGCATGCCCCAGAATGTTGACGGCCGCTGAAAAATCGCCGATGAGGTAGTCCCTGCCCTCTATGGCTCGCTGCGTCAGGGGGATTCAAGCCAAGCTTCACGTTTGATGTTGTCAACCAGCAGGCCCAGCGGTTTTCTCTTGCGTCGGACACCAGCATTTAGGCGGTCGTGGCCTGGGGTGCCTATGGTTCAGGTTTACCTTAAGACAATTTCACAATTCACATTTTTGCTGACGATGGTGGTGGCTCTCCTGAAGTCGTTCCACTGATCGAGTTGCCTGGCGTTGCTGTCGTGCGCGTAGACACTGAAGGACTTGAACTAGGAACTGATCCGATCTACCAATACACGTTTAACGTTGCCGCTCCGATAGCCCTGATGGGTTCCACTGACTACTGCCTATGTGTATTCAACAACACGAGTCTCGCTGGGTCATGGAGTTGGGCTAAGGGCGCTACTACCAACGATCTCCGGTGGAGTTTTGATGCGGATGGAAACGTATGGTTGTGCCCCACAACCCGATAACTTGGCGTTTGAATTGCACGATGCTTCTATCGCTATTCCGCAGCCGAGTCCGACTACGCCCTCACAGCCGGTGCCGGCAATGCTGGTAGGTTTATTGTTGGCACTGATTCTCAGGTTTATCGCTATCGCACGAGTGTTCGCAAATCGCGGCCGGTAGCAAAAGTACGAATGCAGCTCCTCCGCCCTAATGTCCACTATTGGCACAAAGCGGACATTCGAATCATCTCAAAATCGCGCTCAAATAAGGTCTCCTTTGAGGTGGCCGCGGTCGCCCGCTTCATCGCTTTCGCCTGAGACATGACGTCGATCTACTCTTGTTCCAAGAGCCTCAATCATCACGGCTCTCATCGGATGTCTATTCGCGGCTCGCCATTTTTGCCATGTCATAGGCGCCAGAGTTTCCGGCCAGCAGTGAACTGACGAAGCTGGAGAAAGGCTGGTCAAACGCTTCACTGCCGCCCATTCGCCAGAACCATTGTCCGCCATCTGAACCCAAGATGCTCCGGATGTCGGCACACACAATGTTCCATTGTGTTGCCGGAAGTAACGGGTCTTCGTGGAGCTGGTGCATCACCGACCAGAGATTTGCGTACTGGCCCATGTACATCATGAACTGCATGCGCTTGTCTTCCGCCAGTTCATCGGCGCTTTTCAGCCCGCGCCGCCACACAGAAGCATTGGCTTCACTCTGCGCAATCACCATGTTGATCTCTCCCATGGCGTCGACGAAGGCATACCGTGCTTCGGCCTGCGATTGTCGATTGATACTCCGTGTCTGAATAGCAAGATAGATCAGCGTAATCAGTACGGTCACTGAGCCCAGCAATTCGCCCATCGCACCTACAGCATCCCAGTTCATGGCCCACCTCCAATGTGTGATTCTTGGGCTCAGTCACTATACGGCCAAGCATGAGGTTATTTCGAGAGGTGCTGAGACGTTAGCGCTGCTTGTACTGTGTGGGGCAGTAGCCGCGCGAGACGTCCGGGCTGCGCAGGCTTCTGTGTTTGGTGTTCCGGCCTGACACGCGTGCGCGCCAGCGCTTGAAAGAGGCCGGTTTCAGCTGTCGCCGCATAAAGTTAATGACATCGCTCTCATCCAGCCCAAACTGCTGTTCAATAGCTTCAAAGGGTGTTCTGTCTTCCCAGGCCATCTCGATGATTCGCGATTGCTCGTCGTCAGAAAATGTCATAGCGGCTGAATGATTGTGAATTGATAGCAGAGAAAGATACGTGCGTGGCGTCTGATTGGAGCTTTAATGCGCGGGTGCACAACAAAAAACGGGGCCAGAAGGCCCCGTTTGAACTAACGCTCAGCGCGGTTTACATACGCTCAATGATCACTGCGGGCGCCATGCCACCCGCGGCACACATGGTCACCAGACCATACTTGCCGTCGCGACGCTCAAGCTCATCCAGAATCGTGCCGATCAGGATGGAGCCAGTGGCGCCAATGGGGTGACCCAGTGCCATCGCACCGCCGTTCACGTTCACTTTGTCGCGATCCAGGTTCAGGTCACGCTGGAACTTCTCGGAAACAACCGCGAACGCTTCGTTGATCTCCCACAGATCGATATCGTCTGGAGTCAGGCCAGCTTTCTCCAGCACTCGCTTGGCAGCCGGTACGGGGCCGTTGAGCATCAGAGTAGGGCAGTCGCCCATGTTGGCCATGGCAACGATCCGTGCACGTGGTTTCCAGCCCTGCTTCTGTGCGTAGTCAGGTGACGCCAGCACCACGGCAGCGGCACCATCAACCACGCCGGAACTGTTACCCGCGTGATGGAAGTGTTTGACCTCCAAATCCGGATACACCTGGTTAATCATCTTACGGTAGGTAGTACCTGCCTCGTCCAGCGGGAAGTCCGCCATGGCCTCAAAGGAGGGCTTGAGCTCAGCCAGGCTCTCTGCGGTCGTGCCAGGGCGCGGGAACTCTTCCTTATCGAGGGCCAGGCTGCCGTCGGTGGCGTACACGGGGATCAGGCTGCGCTCGAAGTAACCTTTCTCGATAGCGTTTGCCGCGCGCTTCTGCGACTCGGCTGCATGAGCATCCAGCGCTTCCCGGGGAATGCCTTCCTTAGACGCGATGGCATCGCCACATACACCCTGGTGAGGCTGCGGGTGGATGGCGCGCAGGGCTTCGTTGCCATTGTCCAGGAAGGGGTTGGGGGGCAGCCCGTCTTCGCCAAAGGTCGACATCATCTCGGCGCCGCCGGCGATCACCAGATCTTCTGAACCGGACATTACGTTCATCGCGGCAAGGTTTACCGAGGTAATGCCTGAACCGCAGAAACGGTCCAGCGTCACGCCGGAGGAGCGGATATCAAAGCCCGCTTCCAGTGCCGCCATACGAGCGAGGTCGCCTGACTGACGGCCACGCTGGGAGCTGGTACCAAAAATCACGTCGCCCACTTCTTCTGTCTTGATGCCATTGCGCTCAACAATCGCTTTCAGGACAGTGGCACCCAGGTGTTGTGGGTGTTGGTCGGCCAGTGATCCCTTGCCTTTTTTGCCAATGCCACGGGGTGTGCGGCAGGCGTCTATGATCCAGGCTTCAGCCATGGTTGCTCTCCTTATTTACCTTTCCAGTTGGGGGCGCGCTTCTCGGCGAAGGCAGTGGCGCCTTCAATGGCATCTTCGCTGGTGAACACGGGCATAACGATGTCGTTCTGCTTGCCGAACATTTCGTCGGTGTTCCAGTCCTGGGCAGAGGCCACAACGCGCTTGGAGGCGGCTACGGCCAGCGGGCCGTTGGCTGCGATCTTCGCAGCCAGAGCCTTGGCGCCGTCCAGTGCGCTACCCGAGGCAACTACTTCGTTGATCAGGCCCAGTTCTGCAGCACGCTGTGAGCTGATGAAATCACCGGTCAGCGCCAGTTCCATAGCAATGCGCGAGGGAATCTGCTTGGGCAGTTTTACCAGGCCGCCTGCGGCGGCTGCGAGGCCACGCTTCACTTCGGGAATGCCAAATTTTGAATCATCCGCGGCTACGATCAGGTCGCAGCTGATGGCCAGTTCAAACCCGCCAGCCAGTGCGTAACCTTCAACGGCCGCAATCAGTGGTTTCGCGCACAGGTACTCAGTCAGGCCCGCGAAGCCGCGGCCTTCGATATTTGGTGTTTCACCGCTCACGAACGCCTTCAGGTCCATACCCGAGCAGAACGTGCCGCCAGCGCCGGTGAGTACACCGACGCGCAGGTCCGGATTGCTCTCCAGTTCGTCAATGGCAGCGGCAACGCCTTCGGCCAGCGCCTTGTTCGCGGCATTCTTGGCCTCTGGGCGGTTCAGGGTGATGACAAGTACGCCATCTTCGGCGCTGGTCAGTACGACATCGGACATGGTGTTGTCTCCGGTTAGGTTAATCGATCAGTGATACGCCGAACTGCGCCAGGGGCTCAACCATTGCGCCCTTGGCCTCGGCTTCAGCGCTGGAGGCAGTGCCAATCAGCGCGCGTTTTTTGACGCCCTGCAGAATCGCCGCGAGGCGGAAGAAGCAGAACACCAGATAAAAATTCCAATTGTCTATGCCGTCGCGCCCGGTGCGCTCGCAGTAGCGTGCGATGTATTCCTCGTCGCTGGGAATACCAAAAGCCGCGCGGTCGATCTCGGCCATGCCTTTCATGCCGCCATTGCCGGGGAGCTGCCAGGCCATCACTTGGTATGCCAGGTCTGCCAGCGGATGGCCCAGTGTAGAAAGCTCCCAGTCCAGCACCGCAATAATGCGTGGCTCGGTGGGGTGGAACATCACGTTGTCCAGGCGGTAATCGCCGTGTACCAGCCCACTGACGCCGTCGTCTGCCGGCATATTGGCAGGCAGCCATTCAATGAGACGCTCCATGGCGGGGCTGTGCTCGGTTTCAGACGCGCGGTACTGCTTGGTCCAGCGGCTTACCTGTCTCTCGAAGTAATTGCCGGGACGGCCATAATCAGATAAACCGACGGCATCCGGGTCTACCATATGCAGCGCTGCGAGAACGCGGTTCATGTCGTCGTAGATCGCCGTGCGCTCGTCGTTATCGCTAATCTCAGGCAGGCTGGGGTCCCAGAACACGCGCCCATCCAGGTACTCCATCACATAGAACATGGAGCCAATGACGGAGTTGTCCTCACACAGGGCGTAGGTTTGCGGAACGGGCACATCGGTATCCGCCAGGGCCGAGATCACTCGAAACTCGCGATCCACAGCGTGTGCACTGGCCAGCAGTTCACCCGGTGGTTTGCGGCGCAGCACATAATCACGGCCGCCCGCTGACAGTTTGAAGGTTGGGTTGGACTGCCCGCCGGCGAATTTCTCTGCGGATAGTGTGCCGCTGAAGCCGGGCACGGCCTCGGCGAGGTAGTCCTGAAGGCGGGATGTATCGAGGTTCTGTGTGCTCATAATAATCCTGGTGCAATGGCTGACTTCTGCACGACAGCGCGACAGTCTGTGTGCTGCCGCTGGTGCCGACAATGACAGCGGGCAACAAAAAAATAGACCACAAATGACAGTGCGCAAATTCCTGTACATGGCGCCTGATCACCATTGAGTAGGCGGCGCGCTGGGGATATGCTGCGTGCTCCCAATCGGTACAACAGGGTAAATAATGTATAAGGAATTGAAGGAAGCCTGGGCTGAGCTGACGGCGCCAGGACAAATGTTTGAAATCGCAGAAATTGATATTCGTGGTGTAACCAATCGCACTTACGCGAATGCGCCCGGAACACTGAAAGATGTGTGGGCGATGGCGGCTGGCCACGGTGACAAAGAGTACCTGGTCTACAATGATGAGCGCTGCACTTACGCGCAGTCTCAGGCCTATGTCGCTTCTATCGCCAATTGGCTTGCTTCACAGGGCGTGAAGCCCGGCGATCGCGTCGCGATTGCCATGCGTAACTATCCCGAGTGGATGTTGGCCTACTGGGCAATCACTTCAATGGGTGCGGTTGTTGTAGGCATGAACGCCTGGTGGGTACCGCACGAGATGCATTACGGCCTTGAAGACTCAGCGCCCAAGGTCATGATTTGCGACGTAGAGCGCCTGCAGCGCTTTGAAGAGATTCGCGCAGACTTCCCCGACCTGATCGTCACTGCGGTGCGGCTGGAGAATGAGGCGCCTGAGGGTGTGATTGACTGGGTTGAGGTCATCAATAGCCCCGCCGAGATGCCGGCAGCCGATATCGATCCCGATGACGATGCCTGTGTGTTTTATACCTCCGGCACCACGGGCCGTCCCAAGGGCGCGCAGCTGACACACCGGGGCTGTGTTAACAACGTTATGAATTTGGTGTTTGCCAACATGGTACAGCCGCTGGCGCTGGCAAAGGCGAGTGGCAGCACTGATGCGCCGGCGGGTGAGGCTCCGGCTGTCTCCGCGCTGGTAGCCACACCCCTGTTTCACGTCACCGCCAATAACTGCGTTGCACAAACCGCCACGATCGCCGGCGGCAAACTGGTGCATATGTATAAGTGGGACGCGACAGAGGCCCTGAAGCTGATTGAGCAGGAGCAAATCACCACCTTCAGCGCGGTGCCTATGATGGCCCGTGAGGTGATGATGCACCCGGACTTTGAATCGACGGACACTTCATCGCTGAAGATGCTGGGTGGCGGCGGTGCTGCCATGCAGCCCGACCTGGTGGAGAAGGTGGGCCAGAAAATGGCGAACGCCCAGCCCGGCACCGGCTACGGCATGACGGAAACCTGCGGTGTGATTTCGTCGGTATCCTCGGCGTTCTTCCAGGACAAACCGACCAGCTGTGGTCCTCCCGTTCCCACGCTGGAAGCCAAATGTGTCAACGAGGCCGGTGAAACATTACCTCCGGGTGAGATCGGTGAGCTGTGGGTAAAAGGCTCCAACGTGATCAAGGGCTATATCAACCGGCCCGAGGCGACGGCTGAATCCATCACCGACGGTTGGCTGCACACGGGCGATGTGGCCTTCATCGATGAGGAAGGTTTCATCTTCCTGGTGGATCGCGCCAAGGACATGGTGTTGCGCGGCGGCGAGAATGTGTACTGCGCAGAGGTAGAGAACGCGCTATTCAGCTATGACGGAGTTGCCGAGTGCGTTGCGTTTGCCGTGCCCGATGACCGACTTGGCGAGGAAGTGGGTGCCGCAATCTATGTGGCGCCGGGTGACACTGTGGATGTCGAAGCCCTCAGGGGTCACTGCAAAGGGCTGCTGGCACCGTATAAAGTACCGCGCTATGTTTGGTTGTTGACCGAGCCATTGCCGCGCAATGCCAATGGCAAGTTCCTGAAGCGCGAACTTCGCGACTCGCTGGCGGTAGAAGACGCTGCCTGATCGACTCTCAGTGCCTGCGTGTGCAGGCACTGTTAGTACAACCATCCAGGCGTGCTTGAGGCGCGCCTAGCTCTCTACAAAGGCGCGCTCAATTGCGTAGTGCGCCATCTTTCCCTGACGGGATTCCTCGAAACCATGACGATCCAGCAGGGCGCAGAAATCCTTGAGCATGCTTGGGCTGCCACACAGCATAAAGCGGTCCTGTTCGGGATCCAGCGCCTCCAACCCCAATGACTGCTGCAGAGTGCCACTGTCGATCAGGTCAGTGAGTCTGCCGGTGTTGCGGTAGGGCTCCCGGGTGACGGTGGGGTAGTACAGCAGTTTCTCTTTAACGGTCTCACCTAGGTACTCGTCCCGGGGCAACTCGTGATGGATGAGATCCTGATAGGCCAGTTCTGAGGCATAGCGGACGCCATGCGCCAACACGATATGGTCGTAGTTGTCGTAGATCTCAGGATCTTTAATGATGCTGATAAAGGGCGCTAAGCCAGTACCGGTACCCACCAGATAGAGGTTGCGTCCAGGTAAGAGATTGTCCTGTACCAGTGTGCCGGTGGGCTTGCTGTTTACGAGTACTTCGTCCCCGACCCGAATGTTCTGCAGCTTTGACGTCAGCGGGCCGTCCGGCACCTTGATGCTGAAGAATTCCAGCTCATCCTCGTAGTTGGCGCTGGCAATGCTATAGGCGCGCAGCAATGGCTTGCCTTCATCGGCAAGGCCAATCATGGTGAAGTGGCCATTCTTAAACTTAAAGCCCGCGTCGCGCGTTGTTCGGAAACTGAACAGGCGATCTGTCCAGTGATGCACTGAGGTGACTTGCTCGGTCCTTAGCTGTGCCATTTCGGGTGCTCATTTCATTGAATTCGGCGTCATCATAGGGCTGTCCGATATATTGATAAAACGGTTAATATCGATAATATAAATCGTATTAATCGATATAGAAGTGTAGAGAACGACATGCGTTTCACGCTCAGACAACTACAGGTCTTTTTGGCAACCGCAAAGCGCGAGAACCTGTCGCATGCGGCACAGCAGTTAGCCATGTCGCAGTCAGCGGCTTCAGGTGCGATCAAGGAGCTCGAACGCCAGTTCGATGTGCAGCTGTTCGATCGCCGTGGAAAGCGCCTGCAGCTCAGTGAGCTGGGCCACCGGTTGCGCCCCGCAGCTGAAGATTTGCTGGCCCGAGCCGACGAGCTACAGGCCTTGCTGGAGGGCGATCAGGTCAGTGGCCGCCTCAAAGTGGGTGCCAGCCTTACCATCGGTAATTATTTGGCAGTGCCCATTCTTGCAGATTACCGCCAGGCTTACCCCGCAGTGGATGCCAGCCTGGAGGTGGCGAACACGCGAGACATCGCTGAGGCTGTGGCGGATTTTCAGCTGGATGTAGGGTTGATTGAAGGGGAGTGGTGGCACCCCGATCTTGAGGTTACGTCCTGGCGCGAAGATGAACTGCAGGTGTTTTGCGAGCCCGAGCACCCACTGGCGCGAAAACGCAGCGTCGGCGACAGAGAACTCATCGAGGCGCAGTGGATTGTGCGCGAGCCGGGTTCGGGAACCCGCCAGGTGTTCGATAGGGCCATGCACGATATTCTCCCTCAGCTACAGATAAGCCTGGAGTTGCAGCATACTGAGGCGATCAAGCGCGCGGTGGAGGCGGGTATGGGGCTGGGCTGCTTGTCGCGCATTAGCCTCGAGGATGCATTCAAGCGCGGCTCGCTGGTGCCGCTTAGGGTGCGCGGTCGAGATTTCACACGACAAATGTCGATTGTTACCCACCGCAGGAAGTACCATGGCAGGGCATTTCAGCAATGGCTGGCCCTGTGCCAGGAGTATCGTTCTTGAACACGTTGATTCAACCGATTAATACCGAGCAGCAGGCCGAAGTCAGGCAGGAGACTCAGCGCTACATCGCCTTGGCGGGGGAACTGCTTGATCGGGAATTCGCGCCCATCGAGGTGAAGTTTGACCTCTCGGGTACCACTGCCGGCATGTTCAAGTTTGACGGTGAGCGCAGTCTCATCCGCTACAACCCCTGGATCTTCGCCAAGTACTACGAGGAAAACCTGCACGACACCGTGCCGCATGAGGTGGCGCACTACATCGTGCACAGCATTAAGGGTAACCGCCGCTTGAAACCCCACGGGCGGGAATGGCAGTCGCTGATGCAGGCGTTTGGCGCCAACCCCTCAGCCACGTTTAAACTGGATCTGGAAGGTATCCCGCAGCGAAAGCAGCGTACCCATGATTATCACTGCGGGTGTCGCTCACACGAAGTCTCTACCACCCGTCACCACCGAATGCAGCGCGGTGCAACGTATCTATGTCGCTATTGCAATGGCCCGCTGAAATACCGCGGTGAGCAGGGTGCCAGCGAGGTCGGGTAGTTTTGCCGGCCTGAAAGCGCAGGCTTACTGATCGATCGCGAACTCTATGCCGCTGACGCGATTGGCTTCATCGGTGGCATCCACCCCATCGATAACCGCCCGGTCCGCATCCAAACCCGTATCGTTCACGAGGAAGGCTTTGGCATTGGTAGCCCTGGCCAGTGCCAGATCAGCCAGGGTGCTGTCATCCACGGGGTAGGTTGCCAATACCGCATCGCGCTGCGCGGAGTGGGTCGGTGTTTCATCGGTAGCGTTGTCCAGTCGCTTGTAGCGCCGTTCAACCGCGGCCAGGAATCGATCACTGCGAGCGTCGATGTCGTCCTGGCTCAGGCCATCTGCCATTAGGTCAGCGTTGAGTGCCGCCACCTGCATGCGCCTGCCATCGCTGTCCCTGTTGAACCGCCCTTTGATGATGAGTTGCAGCGAGGGTCGTTGCTCCAATGCGCCGGCCAGTTCGGTGAGCTTAGTCTTGCCGCGCTCATCCAGATCGGGAGAGCCGGCGTTATACACCACGCGCTCAAGGTCGTCTTCGGTGCCGACCAGATTGGCCAGAAGGGAGAAAGGCGCGGTGACCGCTTTGGTGATCAGATTGACAAACGCACCGACGATCACGCTCCCTATGGAGAACTGCGGATCGGCCAGGTCGCCGCTGACTGGCACCGCCAGATCAATAACGCCGTTGATGTCAGTGAGCAGTGCCAGGGCTAGTTCAATGGGCAGGTCCACGGCGCGGTCGCTCTCGACCCGATCACCCAGCTTGAGCTGGTCCACCACCACCTTGTTGTCGCCTTGCAGGCGGTTGTTTTCCAGCGAGTATTCGAGGTCTAGGTTCAGCAGGCCACGTTCTATGTCGTAGCCCGCATAGGTGCCGGAGTAGGGGGTTAGCAGTACCAGGTCCACACCTTCGAAGGTCAGGCCCATACCCATCTCAGGCTGCTCTGCAAAGGGTTTCACGGTGCCGCCCAGGGTCACCGGGGCATAGCCCTCAACTGAACCTTTCAGGTCAACCGCGAGTGTGCTGGCGGGGTCTGTCGACAGTCCGGTGATGTCGCCGTTCAAGTCGCCGATCACGGCCTGGAAATTGATCGGCAGCGATTCGTCTTTAAAGTTGATGGAGCTGTCGGAGATCACGATCTCAGGCACACTGACCTGCCATCCGGGCGCTTCATCTGCCGGGTTCTTACCAGCCAGTTCAGCGTCTGATTCAGAGGGGGACTGCGCTTCACCGGACGAGTCTTCATCTTCCTCGGAGTTGGATTGCAACAGGCGCTGGCTGTTGATGGTGCCATCTTCGCGGATATGCAGCCTGCCGGTGTAGCCATCCAGTAGCAGCGTCTGCGCCGTAACGGTTTGGCCAACGATGTCGACGTTAAGGCCGCGCCATCGGAAAGAGTCCCAGCCGCTAATGGCGTCCGTTTCTTCATGGATCACAACCTGCAGTGTGTCGACCTCTCCCTCTAACTGCGTGTTGGTAGGATTAAACTCTGAGAGCGCCACTGTGCCTTTGAGTGAGGTGTTGCCGCCGCGAACCTCGGCGTTCAGCACCTCCGGTATCAGAGGGGCAAACAACTCCAGGGGCAGCGCCTGCAAGCTGTAGTCGAAATTGCCATCACCGCTGCCGATGTGCAGTTGGCCTTGCACCGCGAGCTGACTCTGGTCATTGACGACCAGTGCCAATGTCATGGGGCTGGGACCTGCCGCAGGCCAATTAATATCCGTTGCCGTTGCCTTGATGCCTCGCACCTGTGTTAGTGCGGGTTTGGTCATCTCCGAGCGCCAATCAATGGCTCCGGCCCGGTTCTCGAACTTGGCCAGCGCAACGGTCCACTCGGGTGTTTGCTGCGTGGGCTGTGGTTCGGGATCAGCGGCCGTCCCAGATTCATCGTCGGGCAATTGAACGTCGAACAGGTCAACCAGACTGACGCGCTCTTCCTCGCTGAAGCCGCTCAGGCTGATGCCATCAGTAGTCAAGCTGTCGACAGTGACGCTGCTTGAGGCGCTGTCGATCTCAATGCCAGACACCTTCAACGACTCCATGCGGGTATAGGTGTCGGGTAGTGCTGCGCGGTCAATAGGGAGGATATTCAGATTGTCGATAGAGACAGTGCCTTGGCTCAGCGACCAGATTGGCGTGTCGGCCCAGTTGATACTGTAGTGAGCCTCAACTGTAAGCGTGCCACTGTCCACTTCAAAGGCCAGCCAGGGCTTGGCATAGCGCCAGGGCGTACGCAGCTGCGCATCGGATAAGACAACGCGTCCCTCACTCATGGTGCCCGGTATAGAGAGGTCGCCTTCCCAGTAGAGCCTGCCGCCGGCTTCTGCAGTCACCTCAAGGCGGTAGGGCTGGCCTGCTTCTTTCAGGGTAGAAAAGTCCCGCACCGCGATGGCCAGATCATCCCAGTGTGTTTCGTAAGCGGGCGATCGGGTTTCGTCTGAGGTTGTTAGGCGGCGCGCGTGTAGTACCAACTCGCCGATGCTGATGCCGGGAATCTCTGTGGTTTCACTGGGAGCGGCGTCTGTATCTTCACTGGTGAGTAAATCGCTGATGTTGAAGCTGTCTGCGCCTGTGCGGCGCAGGATGCCATGCAGGCCCTGCAGCTCGATGGCATCGAACACCCAGCCCTTGCTCACCAGTGACGCCAGCGACAGGTTTACGTCCAAGGTATCGAAGGCCGCGAATAGCCGGTCTTCGTCATCGGGTTCTGACAGTTCGAGCTTGCGCACTTGCAAGTTCAGAGTGAAGGGATTGAACAGTATCAACTCGGTACGCAGTGTGCGGTCGAGTGCGTCCCGGGCCAGCGGCGGCGCGGCGAAGTTCATTGCCGGCATGATCACCAGTAGGCACAGCACCACGTAAATCAGGTATGTGGTGGCAATCCATTGTAGAAAACGAAGCGGCTTCATAGGTGGCTAAGTCAGCTCATCGAGTGGCAAAGAGTACATGATTTCTCGGGCTTCACCAGTGCCCCCATCAGGCGCCTCAAAGTCCTTTGCGATAGCTATAGGGCGTAACGCCTGTCCACCCTTTGAAGGCGCGAATAAATGCGCTGGATTCCGAGAAGCCGGCGCGGTGCGCGATCTCCTCGATGCTCAGACTCTTCTTGCCAAGAAAATACAGGGCAGTATCGCGCCGCAGTTGGTTTTTGATGTCCTTGAAGGTGGTGCCCTCTGCCGTGAGGCGGCGGCGCAGGGTTTGCGGGTGCACGTCGAGATCGGCAGCAACATTTGCCAGTTCCGGCATGTGCACCAGGTTGTGCCTTACGCGATCGCGCACCTGCTGGGTCCAGCTGTCCTGATCGTACCGCTGGGTGAGCAGTATCAGCACAGGGTGACGCAGGAAGTGCCTGAGTGACTGCTGTGTCTGTTTGACGGGCTTGTCCATTACGGCTCGCGGCATGATCAGCTCCGAATCGGGCTGTTCGAAGGCCACGGGATTGGCCAGAAACATTCTGCGGTAGTCTTCCTGGGTGGCCGCCGGGGTGTAGCTGAGATTCACCTGCAGCAGTGGCAGGTGCTCTTGTGCCAGCCAGCTGCAGAATCGATGGCAGTTAAACAGGTACATTTCCACCAGGTTGGCCGAGGCCGCATCGATGTCACCCACCAGCGTGATGCTGCACGTGTCGCCCTCTGCTTCAAAGCGAGTCTGCAAGTCCAATTCGAATAGCTGGAAGAATCGACAATAGCGACTCATCGCCTGCCCCAGCGTCTCGCAACCGATCACCGCGTGACACATCATGTTCCAACAGCCGACAGGAATGCGGCGAGACCCATAGCCCAGCGACTCGTCGTCCATGGCAACCATCGCGGCAACCTGCAGATCGGCGTAGCGCTCCATGGGAATACGGGCGCTGTCATCGCGCAGCAGGCGAGGTGAGATCTGACAGTCCCGCAATAATTGGCTTGGATCCAGGCCGGCACTGACGGCGTTGGCCAGTACACGGCGGGCAAACGCCACGGAGATTGACGGGTTACGCATGCGCTAAGCCTGCCTGCTGCCCACGTTCATTTGCAGTGGCTGGTGATTGACCGAGGCCACGCGGTTCCGGCCACCCTGTTTTGCGGTATACAGGGCCTTATCCACATCGTCATAGAGGGCGTCGATATCCACCTCACCGATGGCAGCGCTCACGCCAAGACTCAGTGACAGGGCGATTCGCTGTTGATCCACCAGGATGGGGTAGTCGGCCAGTGACTCCCGTACCCGTTCGGCGAGTACGCGCGCGGACTCAAGGTCGGTGTTGGGCAGGATAATCAGGAACTCATCACCACCGGTACGCGCAACCACATCGCTGTTGCGGCAGATGTGCTCCAGGGCACGCGCGATCTGTTGAATAACCCTGTCGCCTATTTCGTGACCAAAGGTTCCGTTAATGGTTTTGAAATGGTCGATATCAACCAGCACGGCAGCGGTGGAGTGCGCGTGCCGCGCCGCCGCCGCCAGTGTTAAGTGCAGTGACTCGTCCAGCCCGCGACGGTTCGGCAAGCGAGTGAGTGGATCCTGTGTGGAGAGCTGCGAGAGCTGCTGCTGGAACTCGATCAAAACACTGGCAAGGAAGCCCACCACGACCAGCGCGTAGTAAACACCGTGCAAGGCAAACTGCAGGTCCCGGGCCTGGCTGCTGTCCAGCCCCGCCAGTACACCGGAGGCCGATGCGGCCATACCCAAGCTTAACAGCGTGCAGGCGCCGGCGATGATCCCATCGCCTGCATTACGCTCGCGCACACTGCGCTGTAGGCAGAGCAGGGCAGTCGCCAGCGCACTGATACCAATCGTTCCGCTGAGTATCAGCAGCATGGCGTCCGGCGGGAAGAAAAACACGCACAGGATGGCACCCATGCAAACCGCGCCCAGCACGGTGCGACCCCGGGTGTCGCCACTGCGCTGACCTGCTGCCATATACAGGATGA
Source organism: Parahalioglobus pacificus (assembly GCF_014652275.1). Taxonomy (GTDB): domain Bacteria; phylum Pseudomonadota; class Gammaproteobacteria; order Pseudomonadales; family Halieaceae; genus Parahalioglobus; species Parahalioglobus pacificus. The sequence goes on from NZ_BMYM01000001.1 coordinate 697,272, forward strand.
AACTGTTGAGAATCGCCGCGACCATGGTGACGTCTACGCCAACGCCTGGCAGCGAACCTTGTTGCAACAGGTAGGCAATCCAGCCCATCAGCGAGGCCATGAAGAAAACGGTGTACAGCCCCAGACCCGCCGGCGGGTTGTTGGCGTCAATCATGGCGTAGACCACCACCATCTGGGCACAGGTGAGAGCGAGCAGAATGCTGAAATTCATCAGCGCCCAATTGTCAGTAAAAATCTGGGTCATACCTGTGAAAGTCGGGTCCCGGCGCTGCTGTCAGTTTAGGTCAATAAATTTGTAGGGGGCGGTCATTGTTGGTGCCAGCAGCGCTAACCATACTGTGCCCGCTTTATTCGCTGTACTCAGGAGTGTTGTCATGTTGCCAAGAGAGTTTACCGAAGAGCAGGTGATGTTTCGCGATGCTTTTCGCAAGTTCCTAAGTTCCGAGATTGTGCCTCACATGGAAGACTGGCGCGAGGCCGGTGTGGTTGATCGCGAGGCCTTCCGCAAAGCCGGAGAGCAAGGCTTTCTGATGGTCTGGCCTGACGAGAAGTATGGCGGTATGGGCGACTATGACATCCGCTTTGACCAAATCATCATTGAAGAGACCTGCTACGCACGCTGTGCCGACTGGTTCGCTAACCTGCATGGGCGCCTGGTGGGCCCCTACCTCACCCGCTTCGGCAGCGAGGAACAGTGTGAACGTTTTTTGCCCAAGTGCGTGAGCGGTGAGACGATTCTGGCCATTGCGATGACGGAGCCCGATGCGGGTTCTGACCTTGCCGGTATGCGCTCCTACGCGGTCGAGAAAGATGACCACTGGGTGCTCAATGGCTCAAAGACCTATATCTCCAACGGTATCAACGCCGACGTTGTTATCGTCGCCGCTAAAACTGATCCGGAAAACAATCCGCATGCCATGACGCTGTTTTTGGTAGAGCGTGGCATGGAAGGCTTCGAGCGCGGTCGTAACCTCGAAAAAATGGGTATGAAGGCCCAGGATACGGCGGAGTTGTTTTTCAATGATGTGAAAGTGCCCAAGGCGAACGTGCTTGGGGAGCCCGGCAAGGGTTTCATCTACCTGATGGAAGGCCTCGCTGAAGAGCGCCTGCTGGGCATGATCGGTTATCTGGGCGCTGCCCAACTGTCATGGGACCTCACTCTGGACTTCGTGAAAGAGCGTAAGGTCTTTGGTAAGTCGCTGAGTAAATTCCAGAACACCCAGTTTAAGCTGGCTGAGCTGCGCACCGAGCTTGATCATGCGCAGGTTTACACTGACCAGTGCGTACGCGCCTTTAACGCAGGCCAGCTCACAGCGGTGGATGCCGCCAAGGGTAAGCTTTACACCAGTGAGCTGCAGGTAAAGGTAGCGATGGAGGGTGTGCAGCTGCACGGTGGTGCAGGCTATATGGACGAGTACCCGATCAGCCGCCAACTGACCGACGCGATGATTGCACCGATTTACGCGGGCAGCTCCGAGGTCATGAAGATTATTGTCAGCCGGGATTTCCTGGGTGATGACTACCAGCCGTTCAATACACGTAATTTCTAATCGATATCACATCCATTTATAGAGGGAGAACCAACTATGGATATGCAAGGTAAAGTCGCCGTCGTTACCGGTGGTGCATCAGGACTGGGCCGCGCAACCGTTAAGCGCTTAGTCGCCGGTGGCATGAAGTGCGCGATCTTCGACATGAATGAAGAGAAGGGCAACGCACTGGTCGCCGATCTTGGCGATAACGTTATTTTCCAGAAAGTGAACGTGGCTGACGAAGAATCCGTGCAGGCGGGTGTCGATGCAGCAATGGCAGCATTCGGTGCCATCCACGTGAACTGCAATTTCGCCGGTATTGGTAATGCCGTGCGCACCATGGGCAAAAACGGCCCATTCCCGCTAGACGCGTTCAAGATGGTTGTGGATGTAAACCTGGTGGGCACATTTAATACCCTGCGTCTGTGTGCAGAGCAGATGGCCAAGAACGAGCCTTTCACCAAAGATGGCGGACGTGGCTGTATCGTTAACACCGCATCGGTGGCGGCCTACGAAGGCCAGATTGGTCAGGCAGCGTACTCCGCGTCTAAAGGTGGCGTCGTTGGTATGACTTTGCCCATTGCGCGCGACCTGGCGGTACTGGGTATTCGCGTTAATACGATTGTGCCTGGTCTCATCGCTACACCGCTGATGATGGGTGGTGCCGAGGAACTGACCCCTGAAATCTGGGAGTTCCTGAAGCCGCTGGGTGAGCAGGTGCTGTATCCCAAGCGCTTGGGTGACCCCGATGAAATTGCCCACATGGCGCAGTTCCTGGTGGAAAACGATTACGTGAATGGCGAATGCCTGCGTATGGACGGCGGCATTCGGATGCAGCCTAAGTAAGTAACGCGCTATAGGAGATAAGCATGGGTCCTTTGAACGGATACACCGTGATAGAACTGGCGGGCATCGGCCCGGCGCCTATGGGCGGCATGATGCTGGCCGATATGGGCGCCGAGGTGATCCGCATTGAGCGGGCAAGTGCCGCCGACCCCAAACTGTTCGAACGCGTAAGCGGACGGGGTAAGAAGTCCGTGGTGTTGAATCTCAAGGACCCTGTCGGCGTTGAAACCCTGCTGCGCATGGTTGAAAACGCTGACGTGCTTATCGACCCTTACCGGCCGGGCGTGTGTGAGAAGCTCGGCATTGGCCCCGAGGTCTGTATGCAGCGTAACCCCAAGCTGGTGTTCGCGCGTATGACGGGCTGGGGGCAAGAGGGCCCACTGGCGAATGCGGCGGGTCATGACATCAACTACATCGCTATCACCGGTGCCTTGTACGCCATGGGGCGTGAAGGTGAAAAACCTGTGCCCCCGCTGAACCTGGTGGGTGATATGGGTGGCGGCGGCATGTTGTTGGTCAACGGTGTGTTGGCAGCATTGCTGGAGGCTGGAAATTCCGGCCAAGGGCAGGTGATTGACGCTGCCATGGTCGACGGTGCAGCCCAGTTGATGTGGATGTTCCACGGTTTTGAAACCATCGGTGGATGGGATGCAAGCAGCCGTGGCACCAATCTGCTCGACGGCGGTGCGCACTTCTACGATACCTACGAGTGTGCTGACGGCGAATACATCGCTATCGGCTCAATCGAACCACAGTTCTATGCGCTGCTCAAAGAAGTCGCGGGACTGTCGGAAGAAGAGTTTGGCGACCAGAACAATAAAGAGAAGTGGCCCGCCATGAAAGAAAAAATTGCCGCAGTGTTTATGGGTAAGACCCAGGCCCAGTGGTGTGAGTTGATGGAAGGCACAGACATCTGTTTCGCGCCTGTCCTCAACTTCAAGGATGCGCCGTCACACCCCGCCAATAAGGCGCGGGATGTTTATATCGAGGTTGACGGAGTAACCCAGCCCGCACCGGCGCCGCGCTTTAGTCGTACACCGTCTGAGGTTGGTCATGGCGTGCATGGATTGGGTGAGGATACTGACAAGGTCTTGGGCGCCATGGGTTTTGGCGCGCAGGAAATTGCTGATTTGAAAGACTCGGGCGCGATCGGCTAACAGTGCCGACCGCACTCGGGTAACAGGGGGAATTATGTCCACTTACGAAACGATTACGATAGAGCACACCGGCCATGTAGCGCTGGTGACACTGAATCGTCCCGATAAACTGAATGCCTGGGACACGGTCATGCGCGAGGAGTTCGTTCGCGTTGCCCGCGAGGTCAATGCGGATAGCAATGTTCGCGCCGTGGTACTCACCGGCGCCGGACGCGCTTTCAGCGCGGGCGCCGATCTCACAGAAGAGGGCGGCATTGTCGATGGGCAGGGCACTGAAGACGTGCTTAACCACAGTTACAAGCCGGGCATTATGGCCGTGGCTCACGGCAACAAGCCTTGGATTAGCGCAGTGAATGGCGCCTGTGCCGGCATTGGCACGGCGTACGCAATGGCCTGCGATCTGATGATCATGGCCGACGATGCTTACCTGTATCAGGCATTTGGTGCCATTGGCCTGGTACCTGATGGCGGTGCGACCTGGCAGCTTGCTCGTGGCCTTGGCCGTAAGCGCGCCTACGAGTTGATGGTTACCGGTGAAAAGCTCAATGGCGAGTCGGCTGTTGCTCTGGGCCTGTGTAACCGCGTGGCGCCAGCCGAGGAACTGGTCGATCAGGCGATGGCCTGGGCCGGAGAGATTGCCGAGAAGGCACCGCTTGCGATGCGCTACGCCAAAGAGGCGGTAAACTTCGCCATGGAGAATACCCTGCCTGATGCCATCAGTTGCGAGGCGCGGTTGCAGAATATCTGTATCGAAAGCAACGACTCCAAAGAAGGGGTGATGGCGTTTCTGGAGAAGCGCAAAGCTAACTTCACCGGCAGCTGAGTCAAGACAGCAGCCAGCGCGGGCGCTATAGTGCCCGCGTGTCTATAAAGCCCCTTAACTTATGACTGATGACCTGCGGCCCGAGCTTGCGGCCCTACAGCAGCGCCTTGCCAATACCAGTGATGCCGAACGCGGGCAGGCGGCACAGAAGCGCCACGCCAAAGGCTATCGCACTGCACGCGAGAACCTCGATCATCTGGTAGACCCCGGCAGCTTTACCGAGTACGGACAACTGGCCGTGGCTGCTCAGCGTAGCCGGCGCGAGTATGAGGAATTGCAAACGGCCACCGCCGCCGACGGCATAATCACTGGAACGGCAACGATTAATGCAGCCTCGGTAGGGGCTGACAACGCGAACGCGGTCGTGATCGTCAACGACTACACCGTGTTGGCCGGCACCCAGGGTTTCTTTCATCACCGTAAACTGGATCGCGCCTGCGAATTAGCACACTCATTGAACCTGCCCGTGGTGATGTACACCGAGGGCGGTGGCGGCAGGCCGGGTGATACCGATGTCACCACGCAAATCGGCGGCCTGAACGTCACGTCTTTCAGCGCCTGGGCAAAACTGGCTGGTAAGGTACCTCGGATTGCGGTGAACAACGGATATTGCTTTGCGGGCAACGCTGCGCTGTTTGGTTGTGCTGATATCACCATCGCGACACGCAGTTCGTGGATCGGTATGGCCGGTCCCGCGATGATCGAAGGTGGCGGGCTAGGCCAATACGCACCCACCGAGATAGGGCCGGCACCCACCCAGGAGCGCAATGGCGTCATCGATGTGCTGGCAGAGGACGAGGCGCATGCCACAGACATCGCCAAATACCTGCTGTCGTATTTTCAGGGGCCCGTGTCTTATTGGGAATGCGCGCCGCAGGAAAGTCTGCGCGATGCGATTCCCGAAGATCGGCGCTGGGGCTATCCCGTCAGGCGTATTATCGAGACCTTGGCGGACACCGGCAGTTTTATCGAACTGCAGCGTATTTACGGTCGAAGCGTGATCACTGGCTTTCTGCGTATCGAAGGGCAACCCATCGGGCTACTGGCCAACGATTGTCAGCAGTTGGGTGGCGCTGTGGATGCAGAAGCTTCCGACAAGGCGGCGAGATTCCTGCGCTTGTGTGAGGCCTTTGGCCTGCCGGTGCTGTCACTGACAGACACCCCAGGCTTTATGGTTGGCCCTGCCAGTGAGGAGCAGGCGGCTGTGCGGCGTATGTCTAATCTATTCCTGGCCGGTGCCGCGCTCACCGTGCCCGTGGTGGGCATTTTCCTGCGTAAAGGCTACGGCTTGGGGGCCATGGCAATGGTGGGCGGTAGCTTTGTAGAACCTGTTTATGCAGCAGCCTGGCCAACGGGCGAGTTCGGCGGCATGGGGCTGGAGGGCGCCGTGCGATTGGGCTTCAAGAAAGAGTTGGAGGCCGAACAAGACCCGGTGGCGCGCGAGGCACTGTTCGAACAACTGGTGGCCCGCATGTATGAAATCGGTAAGGCGACTGAAACGGCCTCCCATCTGGAGATTGATGCGGTTATAGATCCGGCAGATACTCGCGCGACTATTGCGCGTGCCTTAGCCAGTGCCGCCAAGGTGGCGCGATAGTCGCTGCCCTGGTCGGTATGAACCGGCTTTTGTGGCGTGCTACCGCCGCGCTGGGCTATGCTCCGTAGTTGATGTTTGCCGTTTAAGCATCACGCCTGCGCTTAGTGTGCAGGCCAGAAGAAGAATAATATCCAGCACTGGAGAATCGCCATGAAAGCGCGCGCAATCGCACTGACCATCGGTCTTGTTGCCACTTCCCACGCAATCGCCCAGAAAACCCTGCTGTGGGGTGACACGCATCTGCACACCACCTACTCATCGGATGCTTTTGCCAACAACAATCTCAACGGCACGCCGGAAGATGCGTATCGCTACGCCAGTGGCTTGCCGGCTGTGCATCCGTACCACAAGGCGCGTGTGCAGATTAAAGCCCCGCTGGATTTTCTGGTGGTCTCTGACCACGCTGAGTTTCTGGGTGTCATTCGCAATACCTATTTCAACGGCATCGATGACACTGACATCGGTCTGGTTGACCAGGCGAAGGCCTGGGTAGCGACGCGTATATTGCGCGATGCGATTGATTCAGGGGATGGTCGCAGTCTATTTATCGACGTGCTGCCAGAGCCGGAAGAGCCGCTGGCTGCAGCACAGAGCATTCTAGAAAATGGCGTGCCTGTGGGATGGATACCGGCTCAGCCGCAAGTTGAAATCGATACCTGGAAGACCATCACAGACTACGCCGATCAGTACAACAAGCCCGGCGAGTTCACCGCATTGATTGGTTGGGAGTGGAGCTCCATTCCCGGTGGTGCCAATTTGCACCGCATTGTCATTACCGATGCCGACGCACCCACGGCACAGCAGTTTCAGCCTTTTGGTTTGGATGACAGTCCCTTCCCTGAAGACCTCTGGGCCTGGTTGGGCAGTACCCGAGATGAAACCGGTGCCGACTTCGTTGCCATCCCCCACAATTCCAACATCTCCAAAGGCTATATGTTTGACGACAAGAGCCTGCGAGGAAAGGCGATTGATGCCGATTACGCCAAGCGTCGGCTGGAGTGGGAGATGGTGGCTGAGATCACCCAGATTAAAGGTGACTCGGAAACGCACCCGGATCTATCGCCAGACGACCCCTTCGCCGATTTCGAAACCTACCCCTATTACATTCAAAAGTATTCCAGTGAATACACCGTAAGTTCGGGGGATTATCTTCGCCAGGGCTTGATGCGCGGTCTGTCAATAGAACAGTCGGCAGGTGTTAATCCGTATCAGTTTGGACTTATCGGCTCTACGGATTCCCACACGGCGATGGCATCCGCGGAAGAAGATAACTTTATGGGCAAACTGGCAACTGACTCCATACCCGCCAACAAGAGTGGGGCCTGGCGCGGTGACTCCGGACCCGATGGCTGGGCGATGTCCGCCTCAGGGCTTGCCGCGGTCTGGGCCGAGGAGAATACTCGCGAAGGGATTCTGGACGCGCTGCGCAGGCGTGAGGTTTACGCTACCACCGGGCCACGCATTGGCGTGCAGTTTTACGGTGGCTGGGGATTGAGTGAGGCCGATCTGGCGGCAGAAGACCTGTACGCCCAGGCAACAGCCAGTGGTGTGCCCATGGGGGGCGAACTCACGGGCAGCGATGGCAGCGAGGGTGCACCCACGTTCCTGGTTCAGGCCACCAGTGACCCTACAGGTGCCAATCTTGATCGCATACAGATTGTGAAGGGCTGGGTGGACGAATCTGGCCAGACGGCCGAGCGCATCTTTGATGTGGCGCTGGGCGGTGAGGATCGGCTTGATAACAATGGCAATGCGGTTCCCGTTGGCAACACTGTAGATACAGACAGGGCGACCTATACCAACACTATTGGTGAGCCGCGATTGGTAGCGGCATGGTCAGATCCCGAGTTCGATGCGACGCAATCGGCGTTTTACTACGTACGCGTGTTGCAGATTCCCACGCCCCGTCATTCCTTGTACGACGCGATTGCGCTGGGCCTGGATAGCGCCGACGAACACCCCGCCACGATTCAGGATCGGGCTTATACCTCGCCAATCTGGTACCACCCGGCGAACTGATTATTAACAGGAGTACGCATGAAAGACCTTTTTAACCTTGCAGGTAAGACCGCCGTTGTCACTGGCGGTTCTCGCGGTATTGGCGGCATGATCGCCCGTGGCTTTGTGGAGGCCGGTGTCAAAACCTACATAACGGCACGACGCGAGGAAGAGCTACGAGCCACTGAGGCGGAGCTCAACGAGCTGGGTGAGTGTATTGCGATTCCCTCAAATCTCGGCAGCCTGGAAGGTGTGGAAGCCTTCGCTGCTCAAATCAGTGAGCGTGAGGCCAAGCTGGACATACTGATCAATAACGCAGGTGCGAGCTGGGGTGCTCCCATTGATGAGTTCCCTGAGAATGGCTGGGATAAAGTCATGGACCTTAACGTAAAGTCGCTGTTTTTTTTGACACAAAAGCTGCTGCCGGCCCTTCGGGCAGCCGGAACCACAGAGGATCCGGCGCGGGTGGTCAACATCGGTTCGATCAATGGCCTGACGTATGCGCCCATGCAGAACTATTCCTACACGGCCAGTAAAGCAGCGGTGCACCACATGAGCCGTCAGATGTCAGCAGACCTGGCGCGCGAGAACATCAACGTGAACATCATCGCGCCGGGTTTCTTCCCCAGCAAAATGACGGCGCACATGCTTGAGCACGAAGAAGAGATGGCCAAGCACATTCCCCGTGGCCGTCTGGGAACACCTGAGGATGCTGCAGGCGCAGCCATTTTCCTCTGCTCACGGGCAAGTGCCTGGGTAACCGGCAATACGCTGGTTGTTGATGGGGGGCAGGCAGCGTCGGCCTGACGCACCGAAGCATCTACACAGGGGTAGGGTTATGACTGGAAGGCTGGAAGGAAAAACCGCGCTGATCACGGGCGGAGCCAGTGGCATCGGAGAGGCCACGGTAGAGAAATTTGTGGCAGAAGGGGCCCGGGTCATGCTGGCAGATATTCAGCATGATGCAGGCGCTGCCTTAGCAGGGCGCTGGGACGATGACACTGTGCGCTTTGTGCCAGTGGATGTATGCAGTGAAGATGATGTGGCCGGTGCTATCAGCGAAACCGTGAGCGCCTGGGGCAGGCTGGATTGCCTGTTCAATAATGCTGGCTTCGGTGGCGTAACGGGTGATGTTGCTGAAACCGATACCGGCGAGCCTTACCGGCGCACACTGGATGCACTGCTTAGCGGACCCTTGTACGGCATGAAACACGCGGCCCCGATTATGCGCGAGCAGGGTACGGGGTCGATTGTGACAACGGCCTCTATTGCGGGCACCGGGGGTGGCTATGGTCCACATGTGTACAGCGCTCTGAAATCTGCAGTGATTAACCTCACCCGTTCGGTGGCACAGGAATTGGGGCCCGCGGGTATCCGCGTGAATGCGGTGTGCCCAGGGTTCATCAATACGCCTATTTTCCTCGGTCAGCTGGCACTGGAAAAGGATTCCACCGAAGCCCTGTCTACACTGCGGGAGCTTGCTTCACTGGCACAGCCGATAACTCGCGCGGGTCTGCCGGCAGATATTGCCAATGCGGTCGCGTTTCTCGCCAGCGATGAAGCCAGTTTTATTACCGGCCAACCTCTGGTCGTCGACGGCGGTATGACTCTGGGCGCCTGGCAGCACCCCGATCTTGGCGATGGAGTTATAGCCCAAGCGCTTGAAGCGGTTACGGGTAAGCCCGCCGCTGAAGTCGATATGGTGTATCACGCACGTTCTGACAGCTGAGCATGCTGTGCCTGCACCATTCCCTTGGTGGAATGGTTGTGGGCAACGGTACGACCCACCATCAGTAGTGCCGGGGCGCCGATGTCATGGGTGTCAGCGTCCTGACATATATTCTCGAGATCAGACACCAGGGTGCGCTCGGCATCCGTGCTGCCATTCTCGATCAGCGCTACCGGCCAATCCTCAGCCAGTCCTTTCTCTTTCAGCGCTTTTACAATGCGCGGCAAGCCCCGTACACCCATGTAAATCACCAGTGTTAGAGAGTGCAGGTCCACGTCAAGTGATTCGATAGGAATACTGCCATCGCGCAATCTGCCGGTGAGAAACAGACAGCCGTTACTTAAGCCGCGATGGGTGATTGGGATGCCCGCGCTCGCCGAGCAGCCCAGTGCCGCAGTGATGCCCGGGCACACTCCAGTCGCTATGCCCTGAGCACGGAGGGCTGTCAGCTCCTCACTTCCGCGCCCGAACACGTAGGGGTCACCGCCTTTGAGTCTGACAACCTTGGCGCCGGTGTTGGCATGTTGAATCAGCAGTTCGATAATGGCCTCTTGCGACAGCGTGTGTTCGCCGCAACGTTTGCCCACATAGATTTTTTGGCAGTTCCTTCCGGCGAGGGCGACAATCTCCGGGCTCACAAGCCGGTCATAGACCAATACCTCAGCACTGGCGATGGTGCGGGCCGCTTTCAGTGTTAGTAGCTCCGGGTCCCCACAGCCGGCTCCAACCAGGTGAACTGAACCTGATGGCTGTCTTAGTTTCTCAGTTGGCGGTGCCACGGATTTCTCGACGCGGGGAAGTCGTGTGCTCATCCAACGAAAAACAGTCGTGCTCATAGTGCTACCCGCCGAGACGATGGCGCCTCATTAATCATTTGCTGTATCTCCGGAAGGCAGCTGCCGCAATTTCCGCCGGCACTGCACTGTGCGGTGATGCCCGCTGTTGTGTTTACGCCAGTGGCTATGAGTGCGTTGATGGTTGCCTGGTCCACGCCGTTGCAGCTGCAGATGGTGGGGCTGATGGTCGTTGAGCCCTGAAGGGGCACACCTGACAGAAAGGCGAGTCTGTCGCTGGCTGAGGTGATTTCGTGCCTGAACAGCGAGGCGGCCCACAGGGGTGGTTCAAAGTTTTCGGCAGTGCTGACCGCCAGCAGGCAGGAAACGCGTTCATTGGCGTCTATACGAAGGAAGCGCACCTGCTCGTGCTTGCTATCCAGCAGGGCCGTCGTGTATTCCATGTCTGTCAGTGACGACCAAATAGTCTGAATGGACAAAGGCGCCTTAAATCCGGCGAGGTAGTACAGCCAGTAGTCATCGCCTCGCACTTTTACCCAGTAGTCGGAGTCAGGGCAGGGCAGTGGGGTGCGCGTGATCATTAAGCCTTGCCAGGCAGAGGTCGCTGGAGCAACAGTTACAGTCGCGTGTTTGAACGCGGGCTCGCCGGAGAGGGCGTCTCGTTCGGTGCCTACCAGCGCATTGATCGGTCCTGCCGCACTGTGACTGTGTGTCCAATGCATGGGTACAAACACACTGTCCGGTGGCAGGTTTTCGTCGAGCGTGACGCGGAGAGTGAGCTTGGCGTGTTCGCTGCTCACGCGCGCAAACCCACCGGACGGGAGGCCCAGCTTCACTGCGCGTGCCGGGTGCACACTCAGCGTTGGCTCGTGCTGGTGTTCGCTGAGTCGCGCAGAACGCCCTGTGCGCGTCAACGTATGCCAGTGATCTCGCACCCTGCCCGTGTTGAGCACCAGTGATTCAGGCGCGGCGTTTGCCAGCTGCAATGATTGGCTGGCTGCCATTGGGCGAAAGCGCGCCTTGCCATCCACGGTGTAGAACTTTTTCTCACGGTAGAGCGATGAGGTGCCGTTTTCAAGAATGGGCCACTGCTGTGGCTCCATCGATTCGTAATCTTCATCACTATCCAGCCGCCAGTCGCTGATATCGAAATCGCGCTGGCCGCCGTTCTCAAAACCGGATAACACGGCATGCTCCCGGAAAATATCCGCGGGGCTTTCGAAGCGGAAAGCGTCTGCGTATCCCATGCGTTTGCCCACCTCGCTCACCATCCACCAGTCAGCTTTGGCGTTACCGGGTGAGGAGAGGAACGCGCGTTGGCGCGAAATGCAGCGTTCGGTATTGGTCACCGTGCCCGATTTTTCGCCCCAGCCCAGTGCCGGCAGACGCAGATCCGCGACGGCGAGGGTGTCGCTGTCATTCACGCAGTCAGACACCACAACAAACTCGCAGGCCTCCAGCGCGCGTTTCCAGCGCGCTGCCTCCGGCAGGCTGGCCAGTGGGTTGGTCGCCATTATCCAGACAGATCGCACCTCGCCGCGCTCTATGGCTTCAAACAGGTCCAGCGCCTTTAGTCCGGGTGCAGCGGGCACAGCCGTAGAGCCCCAGAAGCGATTAAGGCGATCACGATTTTGCGCTGTGAACGTCATATGGGCGGCCAGGGTGCTGGCAAGTCCGCCCACCTCGCGTCCCCCCATGGCATTGGGCTGTCCGGTGATAGAGAACGGGCCGCAGCCATCTTTGCCGATGCGGCCGGTGGCCAGATGCAGGTTGATGATGGCCCCGGCTTTTAGGGTGCCTTCACTGGCCTGGTTGATACCCATGGAATAGGCGGTGACGGTCTTTTCTGTGGCGGCGAACCAATCGAAGAAGCACTGCAGGTCTGCATCGTTCACAGCGGTGATGTTGCCGAGCGTCTGCAGGTCGGGTGCGCTGGCAAGCTCATCGGCGCTGAAACCTGATGTGTGCGCAGCGATGAAGTCACTATCGGTGGCCGATTGCTCATGGAGATAGCGCAGCAAACCCTGCAGTAGCGGGATATCCGTATCCGGGCGCAGCGGCAGGTGTAAGTCGGCTATCTCACAGGTGGCTGTTCTGCGAGGGTCAATCACCACAATTTTCATCTCAGGCCTACGCTCCCGCGCTGCCTTGATGCGCTGGTACAGCACAGGGTGGCACCACGCCAGATTGGAGCCGATGAGTACCAGAAGATCGCAGGATTCGAGGTCGCTGTAGTTACAGGCAACACCATCAACGCCGAAGGCATACTGCTGGGCTGCTACCGCAGATGACATACACAATCTGGAATTGGTATCGATGTTTGCGGTGCCGACGAACCCTTTCATCAGCTTGTTAGCAACGTAGTAGTCCTCGGTGAGCATTTGTCCCGAGGCATAGAACGCCAGGGCATCGGCCCCTGACTCCTCCCTGATGGCAAGCCACCGCTGGGCCAGCGTGTCCAGGGCGACGTCCCATGTCACCGTTTCCCCGTTCAGCTGTGGCTGCAGTAAACGGCCGCTGTCGGTAGCGATGGTGTCGGCGAGCGCACTGCCCTTGCTGCACAGCCTGCCTCGATTGGCAGGGTGCTGCGGGTCGCCACTGATGCTGACTGCCTCCGAAGCATCGACACTCGCCAGAACGCCGCAGCCGACGCCGCAGTAGGGGCAGGTTGTTCTTGTAGTGCTAGTCACGCAGCCTCACCCACACACCACCGTCAATCAGCCGTGCTTCAAAGTAGGGCAGGGCGTAGCTCTCATCTTCAAGGCACTGTCCGTCCCGCAGTCTGAAGTGCTGCTTATACAGCGGGCTGGCGACTACCGGCTCGCCATCGATATCGCCGACGATGCCACGGCTCATGACATTGGCTTTACCGATAGGGTCGTAGTTACCCAATGCAAACAGGCGTTCCTCGTCGCCGGCTACTAAAAACAGGGCAACTTGCTCGTTCTCTATCAGGGCCGCAACGCCAGCGTTCTCTACCAGGTCTTCGCGAGAGCACACATGCGCCCAGCCCGGCTCCAGGGTGTTTGATTGCAACATTGAGTTCATGCGCTTACCTCGGTGCTAGCGATCAGATCCTTTTCTTTCTCGGTGGCGGGGCGAACCTGTCCCCGTTCCTGAACAAACACCACGTTGCTGTCGGGTGCGTCACTGTTGACGAAGGGACGGAAGAGTTTGAGTTTTTCAGGATCTTCCAGCGTGGTTTTCCATTCACACTGGTAAGTGCCCACCAGGTGAGACATCTGCGTCTCGAGTTCGGCGGCTATGCCGAGGCTGTCATCGATGATGACGCTGCGCAGGTAGTCCAGCCCACCTTCCATGTTTTCTAACCAGCGGGCGGTGCGCTGCAGGCGGTCCGCCGTGGCAACGTAAAACATCATGAATCTGTCGATGTAGCGAATCAGTGTTTCATCGTCGAGATCAGTGGCGAACAGATCCGCATGGCGCGGTCTCATGCCGCCATTGCCGCAGACGTAGAGATTCCAGCCGGTCTCGGTGGCAATCACGCCCACGTCTTTGCTTTGCGCTTCAGCACACTCACGGGTGCAGCCCGACACCGCCATTTTCACCTTATGGGGTGCGCGTATGCCCTTGTAGCGGTTCTCTACCAGCAGGGCCATGCCCACGCTGTCCTGAACGCCATAGCGGCACCAGGTTGAGCCTACGCAAGACTTCACGGTACGCAGCGCTTTGCCGTAGGCATGCCCGGTTTCCAGGCCCGCGTCGATCAGCTCGCGCCAGATGTCGGGCAATTGCTCCAGTCGGGCGCCGAACAAATCGATACGCTGGCCGCCGGTGATTTTGGTGTAGAGCTTGTATTTGTCCCCGACCTCGCCAATGGCGATTAACTGCTTGGGCGTGATCTCGCCGCCGGGCACGCGTGGAACCACGGAGTAGGTGCCATCTTTTTGCATGTTCGCGAGGAAACGATCATTCGTGTCCTGCAGACCAACGTGGGATTTTTCGAGAATGTAGTCGTTCCACTGGCTGGCGAGGATAGATGCGACTGCCGGTTTACAGATGTCGCAGCCGCGGCCCTTGCCATGTGCTGCAAGTAGCTCACCGAAGGTTTTGTATTTGTTGACCTTAATCAGGTCGTAGAGCCGCTGGCGCGAGTGCTCGAAGTGAGCACACAGGGCATCGCTGACTTCCACGCCGCGCAGTTCTAACTCGGCGTTTACCACGTCTTTGAGCATCTGGGCACAGCCACCGCAGCCGGTGCTGGCGCTGGTGCACTGCTTCACGCCTTCCAGCGTGAGCTCTCCCCCGTCCATCACCTCAACGATTTGCCCCTTGCTGACGTTGTGGCAGGAACAGATGGTCGCAGCCGGGGGCAGTGCGTCGGCGCCCAGACCAGCGCTGGCCATACCGTCGAGTTGAGGCAGTATCAGTACCTCCGGGTCAGCAGGCAGAGTGATGCCGTTCAATACATATTGCAGCAGGTCGTTATAGCCAGTGTCGTCGCCCACAAGTATCGCGCCCAGCAGTGTTTTGCCGTCGGCGCTGGTGTTAATGCGGCGATACACCTGGGTGCGCTGATCGGTATAAGCGTAAGTCAGGCTGCCTTCGGTGGTGCCGTGCACATCGCCGATAGAACACACATCCACGCCGATCAGCTTCAACTTGGTACTCATGTCTGCGCCGGTAAATCCGGCGTCATCACCCAGCAGCTGGCCGGCTGCAGCACGCGCCATGGTATAGCCCGGCGCCACCAGTCCGAAGATACGGCCACCCCAGAGCGCGCATTCACCGATGGCATAGATGTCAGAGTCGCTGGTCTGGCAGGCATCATTGATGACGATGCCGCCGCGCTCGCCAACTTCCAGGCCGCAATCTCTCCCCAGTGTGTCCCAGGGGCGGATACCGGCACTGAAACAGATCATGTCCGTCTCGAGGTGCGAGCCGTCGGCAAACTCCATGCGGTGCCTGCAATTCTCGCCGTCGACGATTTGCTGTGTGGCCATCCCGGTGTGCACGGAAATACCCAGCTCACTGATTTTGTCTGCCAACAGGGCGCCGCCAGATTCATCCAGCTGCACGGGCATCAGGCGCGGCGCAAACTCCACAACATGGGTCTCAAGTCCCAGATTGCGCAGCGCGTTTGCTGCTTCCAGTCCCAGGAGTCCGCCGCCGATAACAACACCAACGCGGCTATTGCTGGCGCCAGCCTGCATGGCCTCGAGGTCATCGATGGTGCGGTACACGAAGCAGTTTTCGCGGTCATTACCGGGAATGGGCGGCACGAAGGCGTAGGAGCCGGTGGCCATGACCAGTTTGTCGTAGGCAAGCTGCTCACCGCTATCAAGCGTTACTGACTTGGCTTCTCGATCGATGCTGGCGACACCGGCATCGGTTTTAAGCTCGATACCGGTGTTGGCAAAGAAGTCGGGCTTGACCAGTGAGAGTTCTTCCGCGCTGCGCCCGGTAAAAAACTCGGACAGGTGCACGCGGTCATAGGCGGGGCGGGGCTCTTTACAGCACACAATGATGCGATAGGCCTCGTAGCGTTCATCCGCCGCCATTGCCTCCAGAAAGTGGTGACCGACCATGCCATTGCCGATCACGATCAGTGTTTGTTGTTCGGTCATAGTGATTTCTCGTTGTATGTGACGCAGCGTGAGCTGCCATTGTTCTTTGCCGAGTACGACGTTCCCGCGCAGTGCGTGCGCTGGAAGCTGTGAGGTTTCCGTGAGGAAGAATGCCAGGGCATCGGGGGCATTGATGAGCAGGGCAGCTGCGACCCCCTCGTCATCAAGCCAGACCGTGTGTGCGCTGCCTGAGCTTCGATCGATCCAGACAACAGGATCCAGCGCGGCGCACTTACGCCGGCAGATCAGCGTGCAGGGTGTTTCAGGCGTGAAGGGCAGAGACTCGTCTGTCAGTAATGAAGTGCGAGGAAGTTGATCGGGTAAACCGTTTGCCCAATGGAAGTGAATACAGCACTGCTGGCCCATAGCAGCGGCGGAGAGCGCCTGCTGAACCGTCTCGGCAGACCAGGGGCCTGGATTATCCGCCGAGCAGTCATCCAATGACAGGAATAGCGTATCCAATGGCACGGCCGTTGATGATTCCTTGCTCGTCATGAATCTCAGGCGACTTCCGAAGAGACGCTAGTTTTGCTAGACGTTTTCCGATGGCTACCCAGGTCCTCAACCTTGCGCTGCTTCTCATACAAAAACTCCAACACGCTGTGCCGGTAGCTGTTGTAGGCGGGGTCGTCCGAGAGCGCGATCCGGTCGCGAGGGCGCTCCAGGTCCACAGTGAGAATCTCACCGATCGTCGCCGCGGGCCCGTTGGTCATCATCACAATACGGTCCGACAGTAGAACCGCTTCGTCGACGTCGTGGGTAATCATGATCACGGTATTGCCGAGCGTTGCGTGTATTTCCATCAGCGAGTCCTGCAGGTGAGCACGGGTCAGTGCATCGAGTGCGCCGAAGGGCTCATCCATCAATAACACCTCGGGCTCCATGGCCAGCGCGCGGGCAATGCCCACGCGTTGCTTCATGCCGCCGGAGATTTCGTCAGGGCGCTTATCCATGGCGTGCTCCATGTGCACCATGGCCAGGTTGTGTTCTATCCAATCACGCATTTCAGCGCGTGACTTTTTACCCCTGAAGACCTGTTTCACACCCAGTTCCACGTTCTGGTAGGTGGTGAGCCAGGGAAACAGCGAGTGATTTTGGAACACCACGGCTCGTTCGGGGCCGGGTTCGGTGACCTCCTGTCCATTGAGTACAACGCCGCCTCGAGATGCTCTCAATAAACCAGCGACGACATTCAGCACGGTCGACTTGCCGCAGCCAGAGTGACCAATCAGCGAGACAAACTCGCCTTTGGCAATCTTGAGGTGCACATCGTCGAGCGCGTTGAAACTGCCGCGAGGCGTGTCGAAACTCATGCTCACATGATCGACAACGAGATGGGGATTACTGCTCATGATGTTTGCTCCTCAGCGAAGATTGACGGCTTTGTCCCAGGAAACAGCGCGCTGCAACAAAAGCATGCCGCGATCAAGGAGAAAGCCGATGGCGCCGATCACCAGAACAGCGACCATGATGCGTCCCAGTGAGTCTGAACTGCCGTTCTGAAACTCGTCCCAGACAAACTTCCCCAGCCCCGGATTTTGAGCCAGCATTTCCGCTGCGATCAGCACCATCCATGCGATGCTGAGTGATAGTCTGAGACCGGTAAAAATCATGGGGATGGAGGAGGGCAGCACAACCTTAAACACGTGTGTCAGTGGACCCAGACGTAACACCCGGCTTACGTTGACGTAGTCCTGGCTCACATTGGCGACCCCGACAGCGGTGTTCACAATGGTTGGCCAGATGGAACACAGCATCACCGTGAACATGGAGTTCAGGAATGATTTGGGCACCAGTGGATCGTCGGTGACATACAGGGCACTCACCACGAGTGTGACCAGTGGCAGCCAGGCCAGGGGTGATACCGGCTTAAACAGCTGGATCAGCGGATTGAAGGCCGCGTACAGCCCCTGACTCAGGCCAATCACAATGCCCAGCGGCACCGCGATCAGCGTGGCCAGTAAAAAGCCCGTCATGACTGTGAACAGGCTGGTGCCTATTTGATCGAAGAAGGTGGGCTTGCCCGTGTAGGCGCGCTGCTTGGGTATGTAGTCGGGGTTCTTGGCCAGCTTTTCGGCGTTGCGTTTATCCTGGCGTTCGTAGAACGCATCGGCGCGCTGCCGCTGCTCAACATGCTCCGCGTACAGATTGCCGGACTGTTCCCAGACACCTACCGGTCCCGGAAACTGACCCAGGGAGGTATCAATACGCGATGCAGCGGCACTCCATAAAAATAGAAACACCGCCACGCCGACCAGGGGTAGGCCAACAGCCCGCGCCAGATTTCCCAGGTAGTGCACTACCTGGGGTGTGGGTGAGGGTGATTCGGCCAACAGTTTCATCGGTGTTCGCTCCAGTATTTAAAGGACTTGATCGCCCTTAAGTCCAATGGTCAAAGACTCGAGGTAGGCATTGGGTGCGCTGCCGTCGTAAGTCACGCCGTCAATGAACTCAGTCTGCGGCGGACGGAAGCCTGATTCGGAATCGAACGTCGGAAACTCACTGGCGTCCATGTAACCTTCTTCGATCAAAGACTTTGCCGCGGCGGCGTAGATGTCGGGGCGATAGACTTTCTTGGCCGTTTCGAAGTACCAGTCATCAGACTTGGGTTCTGAGATCTGACCCCAACGGCGCATCTGCGTGAGGTACCAGACCGCGTCCGAGTAGTAGGGATAGGTCGCGAAATAGCGGAAGAACACGTTGAAATCGGGCACCTCGCGCTTGTCGCCTTTTTCGTACTCGAAGGTGCCGGTCATGGAATTGGCAATCACTTCGTAGTCCGCACCCACGTATTCTGATCGCGAGAGAATCTTCACTGCTTCGGGACGGTTGGCATTGTCGTTCGCATCCAGCCACTTGGCCGCGCGCAGCAGCGCTTTCACGATGCGTATGGTGGTGTTGGGATACTGCTCGGTGAAGGCTTTGGTCATCCCGAACACCTTCTCCGGGTTGTTTTTCCAGATCTCGTAGTCGGTAATCACCGGTACGCCAATGTCTTTGAACACAGCCTGCTGGTTCCAGGGCTCGCCCACGCAATAGCCGTGAATCGTGCCGGCCTCCAGCGTGGCGGGCATTTGTGGTGGCGGAGTGACAGACAGTAGTGCTTCAGCGTCTATCTGCCCTGAAGTGTCCCCTTTGTGGGGTGCGTAAAAGCCCGGATGAATGCCACCGGCAGCCAGCCAGTAGCGCAATTCATAGTTGTGCGTGGACACCGGGAATACCATTCCCATTTTGAATGACTCGCCGCCGTCGCGAATCTCGTCGACTACAGGGCGCAGTGCCGTGGCCGAAATCGGATGAACCGGTTTTCCGTCTTCCATGGGCAGGTTGGCCTTCATGGCTTTCCACACTTCCGGGGAGACCGTGATGCCATTGCCGTTAAGGTCCATGCTGAATGGCGTGACGATGTGCGCTTCTGTGCCGTAGCCGATAGTGGCAGCCAGGGGCTGACCGGCGAGCATGTGGGCACCGTCCAGTTGGCCGTCAATCACGCCGTCCAGTAATACCTTCCAGTTCGCCTGTGCTTCGATGGTGACGTAAAGGCCTTCGTCCTCGAAATAGCCGTTCTCGTAGGCCACCGCGATGGGTGCCATGTCCGTCAGCTTGATAAAGCCGAAGGTCAGCTCGTCTTTCTCAGGCTCGCCCAGCTCAGCCTGTGCCGAGGCGCTCAGTGCCCCCGCAACGCTGATTGCGAGGGCGGTGCCCAGTCGGCGCAGGGCGTGTTTCGCTGTGTGGAGCTTGTACCGCTTCATAGGTGCTTCCCCTAAACAGGCATAGCCGCTCGCGTGCAGGGACCTGCACGTGAGCGCTGATGCTCTGATGATTGATGATTGATGGTTGTGTTCGGAGGTGGGCGATTAAGCCCGGGGCATTTGCTGTGGCGCGGGCGTTGTTACCCGAGTGCGCTTGGCTGCCTCTACCCTAAGTTTAGCAATTAGCTTGCCAACTATGGCCAGGCCTTTATTTCTGCGGTTCGATCACAGTTGGGCCTTGCCTGCCCGCGCATATTCTCTGGTTGTCGCACCGCCTGAGTGCATCCGTGCACTCTTTTGGACTATCTGTTCAGTGTCCGCCTGCTTTCAATGGAGCAAGGCGCAGATCGGCCCCCATTTCCACGCCCGGTGCCATTTGCCAGGGCGCGTCATGAGCAGCGGCGGGGCGATTATCGGTGGCGGGTAAGGTGATGCCCAGGTGTCTGGCGGCCTGTCTGTACAGATCGGGCCGATAGCTTTGTTGCACCACTGCGGAGCGTTCAGCTTCTGTGGCAGAGCCACCCAGCATCTCCATACTCATGTCCAGCAGTTCACGCGCGGTAGAGCGCCAGGGAAAGCCCGCCTGGTAGCGGCCGAACACGTGAAAATCTGGCTCATCCATGACCGCACCATCGCGCTGGTATTGCAGCTTGCCGCACAGGGAGGGCAGTAGTTCTCGCTCGGGCAGGTCAAGGTACTGAGGATCTGCTAATGCGCGCGCGGCTTGTGGCCGATTTTCAGGTATCGCCAGCCACTGGCAGGTTTCCATCAGTGCCAGTCTCAGACGCAAGTGCGAGGCAGGGTTGGCCTGGTGCCAGGCGTCAGTCACTCCCAGTACTTTTTCGGGCAGGTTGTTCCACACTGAAAAGCCGCTGGTCACCATAGTGCCGATGCCGCGCTGTACAGCAGCCGTGTTCCAGGGTTCGCCCACGCAGTAGCCGTCGATAATGCCTCTGGCGAGGCTGTCTACCATCTGCTCAGGCGGTAGCACGATGATGCGCACCCGGCTGTCCGGATCTATACCTCCGGCGCGTAGCCACAGGCGCAGCTGAAGAATATGGCAGCTGAAACTGTGAGCGGCTGCGAGCGTGAGAGATAAGCTCGGCTGCGTGTTTAACAGTTCGGCAAGCGCAGCGGAGGTACCCGCTGCATCGCCGGGTGAGCCGCCAAGACCGGCAAGATTGTCGGCCAGCGCGCGCGAGAGGGTAATGCCGTTACCATTGAGGCTCAGCACCAGCCCCGTGAGAAGGTTTGCACGTAGGCCGCCAGCGCCCAGCGCAGTTGTCATTGGAAGAGGGGCCAACATCTGCGTTGCATCCAATGAGCCCACCACGAGTTTGTCTCTTAAGTTCGCCCAGGAGACTTCGCGATGCAGGGTGACATTCAGCTGATACTTTTCGTAGAAGCCCAGCTCCTGTGCAAGCACCAAGGGGGCGCTGTCGCTCAGGCGAATGTAGCCAAGGTCTAGCTCGGCAACTTCCGGTGCAGGCAGGTTGTTGTTTGATTGCGTCATTGTTCGGGCTCGTCTATATGCAGTGCTGCCAATGCGGTTCTCGCCACATCTGCCAGTCGTTGGTTCTTGTCCATGGAGATTCGGCGCAGTCGTGCATAGGCTTCTTCACTGCTAATACTTAATTGGCGCGCTACTAGGACCTTGGCACGTTCGATGGCACGCTGGTCTTCAAGACGCTGCTCACTCTCGCGAAGCTCGCGCCGCATCGACTCGAAATAGCGGAACTGATTCACCGCCACCTCAATGATGGGGCGCACAATATCAGGGGTCAGCGTCTGGCTCTGGTAGGCGGTCACGCCCGAGCGCATGGCATCGGATACGAAATCCTGATCGTCGGTGCCGGAGAACATAACAATGGGTGTAGGGTTGTGTGCATTGGCGATGGCCAGGCTCTCAAGCACGTCGCGGTCGGGGGATTCCAGATCGATGAGAATGACATCAGGCTTGTGCTGTTCGATTTGGTGCAGCAGGCCTGAGGCCGTGCTGAGCATAGACACCACACGAAAGCCTGCGCGCTCCAGGCTTGCTTCAACCATGGCCGCGCGCTCGGGCCTGTCATCCAGCACCATCACACCAGGCGTGCTGGCACCAGTGTGCTTATCGTTGGTGTCGCTTGTGTCGGAATCCTGACTCATACCGCATGTCTAGAGGAGTAAAAACGTAAACAGCCGATGGCGAAAGCCATCGGCTGTACCTCACGGGCGATTACAGATCGCCACAGGGCGTTAAAAGCAAGCTTGATGCCAGCGTTAGAGTTTCATCTGTGCGATGAGCCAGAACTTCTCGGTATCGTCAAAGCGCGCACTGTTATCAGAGCTGAAGTTGGCGTAGCGCGCCTCCAGGGAGAACCGCTTGTCGATAGGCCAGGTTGCGACCAGGTCAACTTCGGTGCCGAAGTCGTCGCTGGAATCTTCGGCGGAAAAGTCATGGTAGAAGGCGCCAAGCTTCACAGGGCCGAGAGACCCGGTTAGGCCTGCGTAAAGGTCTTCAACACCGTCGCCCGGGGTGCTCAGGAACTTGTCAGCCCAGCCCTGAAACTTGAACAGGGTGGCTAAGGGTGTTTTGAAGCCGACACCATCGCCACCTCCCAGCACTTCATAGCCCGCTTTAACGCCCACAGGACCAAGCTTGGTGCCTGCTTCAAGGAACCAGTAATCAGCATCGTAGTCCAGGGTGCTGTCGCCGGAGTCGGATTGGGTGGCATAGCTCGCCGCCAGTTTGACCGGGCCCAGCTTGCCGGCGTACTCGATGCCGATGGTGGTATTACTGTTGTCCTCAGCCCTACCACTGGCATAACCCCGAATGGGTTCCACATCGATAATGTAACCGAAGCCCGCGATGCTGTGGTTTTCGCCCAGCGCGTAGTCGGCGCGCGCGAAAGCGCTATCCCCTTTCCACTCTGCCGGTTGTGCGCCGTCATCGGGGCCGAAGAGGCGATTCACCTGATTGACATAGCTGAGATCCAGCTTGAGTCCGTCCAGTACGTTGAAGACACCCCTCAGCCCGTCATAGGTCTGCTCGTTCTGGCGCCAGGGCACGCTACCGATGAATCGCTGCCCGCCGTGGGTGATGCGCTGGCGACCCAACGTACCCGACTGCTCGCCCGCCGTGTACTTGAGCCAGCCCTGGTTGAAGTCGGTACCCTCTGGGTCGGCAATTATCGGGAACTCGCCCTTGCCGTTGCTAGTGGAGTTGTAGTCATCCGGCCCGATAGCCGTCAGATCGTCAAACTCAACCAACGCACTGAAACCCTTGTAGCTGCCGCTGGAAAGCGTCAAGCGGGTGCGCAACGTAGAGGCTTTGGCATCTTCATCGAAGTTGTCCTGATCGACACCCTCATAGCGGTAGCGCAAATTCAGTGACGCCTTGCCGTCTGTCACCATGGACTGTAGGCCATCCAGCAGATTGTCCTGTGCTGAGGCGGTAGCGCTGGCTACCGCGAGTAGAGCGCTTAGGCCCGTGATCGAACATCGTTTGGTCATTCTCTTTCATTCCCCCAAAAAAAAAGCCCGCCGCTTCTGTATAGCCTATACAGAAGCGGCGGGCAGTATTGCCTATGGACTCAGATGTCTGTGAGGCCCACTAATGGCCTCTGCTGAGCATAGGAGCAAACACTGTGCCAATGCCACCAATGCCGCTTAATCCCTGGGTTTGCTTCCGGGTGGGCTAGCCTGTGGCCGAGCCAATGTGCCATATCAGTGCGTATGCGCGGTTGAGAAGCACCGTCCTGGCGCAGTTGCGGCTGAGGCACACCTGCGTATGATGGACTGCGCGAGACGCTCCGTCGCGCCGACTGTACATACCAAAAATAAAAAGGATGAGTCACGAATGACCACTCATGCCGAAGGGGCACAGCAGGGCCATCTCACGGGTTACGGTACGCCGCTGTACAGAAATTACGTGTTGCTGCTATTGATGGCGGTTTATACCCTCAACTTTATTGACCGCACACTGATCGCGGTGGTGGCACAGCCGATTATCGAGTCTTTCCAACTGACGGACTCGCAATGGGGCTTGCTATACGGGCCTCCCTTCGCGATTTTCTACGCCATCATGGGTTTGCCTATCGCCCTCTGGGCCGATCGTTCTAACCGCGTCAAGATCATCACCGTCTGTATCATCCTTTGGTCCATCATGACTGCCCTGTGCGGTTTGGCCGCCGGGTTTATCAGCCTGCTGCTGTTCCGTATTGGTGTGGCCATCGGGGAAGCCGGCTGCACGCCACCGGCCAACTCGATTATTGGCGATTACTTTATCGCTAGGAAACGCGCCACGGCACTGGGTATCTACTCCATGGGGGTCACCCTGGGCGGCGTGCTAGCCAATGTATTTGGCGGCCCCATCGCGGCGATGCAGGGGGCAGACTTTGGTGTCTGGCTGAATGGTCTGGGTCTGGCCTGGATGTTCGGCGACCTGAATTGGGCCGCTATTGAAGGTTGGCGCATCGCCTTTGTGGTGGTTGGACTGCCCGGTGTATTGGTGGCGCTGATCGTGCTTTGGACGATTAAAGAGCCCCCGCGCGGCTACTCCGATCCACCCGATAGCGCGCCTGCGGCGAAGGCTGGCTGGCATGAGGCTTACCAGGAGTTGAAGCAAAAACCGTCGTTCTGGTGGATGGCCATGGGAGCGTCCATGGTGGCGTTTGTGGGCTATGGCCTGATCAGTTTCCAGGCGCCGTTCCTGCAGCGTGAGCACGGCCTTAGCGTTCGTGATGCGGCCATTAACTTTGGTGCGCCGTTGTCGTTACTGGCTGCCATTGGGACGTTCCTGGGTGGCTACCTCACCGAGCGCCTTACGCAGCGAATACCAACGGCGATGGCCCTGGTGCCCGCAGTGGGCCTGTTCCTGGCAACGCCGGCTTACGTGGCAGCCTTCTTCATTGAGGATTTACGTATCGTCTTCGTTCTATGGGGAGTGGCCTCGGTTCTGCATTACTCCTATTTGGGTGCGCAGTACAACATCGGTCAGGGCGTTGTCAGTAATCGCTCCCGCGCTACCGCCATCGCGGTGCTGCTGATCCTGGTATCACTGATCGGTAACGGTGTAGGGCCTTACTTCGTGGGCTTCATGAGTGATTACTTTATGAGCAGCGAATTGGCCAAGGCGGGCCTTGCACCCGAGTTGACCCCGGCACTGTGCAAGGCGAGGGATGCGGTACTGACCGATGCCCAAACCGCGGCCTGTGCGGTGGCTAACTCCAGCGGCCTGAAATGGGCCATGGCGGTGACCGTGTGCTGGTTCTTGGTGGCAGCAGGCTGTTTTGTGATGGCTGCTCGCACCCTGAAGCAGGACTTTGTCGCGCAGTTAGGGGCTGATTAGCCCCTAAGGCGTTGATTTAGACCAAAAAATGTCCAGAAAAGGGATGATCTGTGGCGTTTTCACATTGACGTGAAAGGGCGCGACCTAGAGACTTGCGCCCACAACAATCTAAACCCTATAAAAGGTAGAGAAGATGTACGCTCCCAAGACCCGAAACCTCCGCACATTCAAGACCACAGCGATGGGATCTGCTGTTGCTTTTGCACTGTCTGGCCTGGCCGGCAATGCGATGGCGCAGAACGCTCCCATGCTGGAAGAAGTGATCGTGACCGCTGCCAAGCGTGAACAGACACTTCAGGAAGTACCCATTGCTGTATCCGTGGTTAGCGGCCAGCAGATCGAACAGGCCCAGGTACTGGATATCAAAGACCTGCAAACCCTGGTACCCAGCCTGCGCGTTACCCAGTTGCAGTCGTCTGCCAACACTAATTTCATCATTCGTGGCTTCGGTAACGGTGCGAACAATGCCGGTATTGAGCCTTCAGTCGGTGTCTTCATCGATGGCGTTTACCGCTCGCGCGTCGGTAGTGCACTGGCTGACCTGCCCAACGTAGAGCGCATTGAGGTTCTGCGCGGCCCCCAGAGCACCTTGTTCGGTAAGAACGCGTCGGCCGGTGTTATCAACGTTGTTACGGCAGCTCCTGATCTGGACGAGTTCAGCGGCTCAATCGGCGGCACAGTGGGTAACTACGACCAATACATCGTCAAAGGCGATGTGACTGGCCCCATTACCGATAACATGGCCTTCAGCCTGTTTGGTTCCACGAACCAGCGCGACGGGTACTACGATAACGACGAATTGGGCACCGAGCAGAATGAACTGGATCGCTGGAACGCCCGCGGCCAGTTGCTGTGGTTGCCCACAGATCGCCTTCAAGCGCGTCTGATTTTTGATGCTGAGAGCGTGGATGAAGTGTGCTGTGGTGTGGCCAACCTGGTCGATGGCCCAACTGGAGACGCAGTCCGCGCTCTGGGTGGCAATCTGGAGTCCAACGCACCCTTTGCTTACTCCGGCTTCTACGACTTCGATCCTACGAACGAGATTGACACTTCGGGTATCTCTCTGCAGGTGGACTACGACTGGGATGACATTACCCTGACCTCGATCACAGCCTACCGCACGCTGGACCAAGAGCAGCTGGGTGACGTTGACTTCACCAGTGCGCGCCTGGTTGACCCGCAGGCGGGCAACTTCAGTGACACCGAGATCGACACGTTCACGCAGGAATTCCGCATTACCGGTGACACCGATAACTACACCTGGATGGTGGGCGCATTCTACTTCACCGAAGAAGTTGAGATTGACGGTGCCTTTACCTACGGCGACCAGTTCCGCCCCTATGCCGACGCGCTGTCCGGCGGTGGCGTGACGCTGCTCGAGACGTTGGGCGGCTTCGCTCCCGGTACCTTCTTTGCGGCGGGACAGGGCAACCCCAGCGAGCTCTCAACGCAAGACGACGATACGCTGTCGTTGTTTGCACAGGGTGATTGGTACATTAACGATGAGTGGACCCTGACGCTGGGTGTAAACTACACCGAAGTAGAAAAAGATGTGTCAGTAGAGTTGGTCACGACTGATGTCTTCTCTTCATTACCGCTGGATGTATTGCTCGGCCCATTCCTGCCGCCTGAGCAGATCGATGCTTTCAAAGCGCTGCAGTTCCTGCCGCCTTTTGTCAACCTCCCCAACGGCGTAGAAGAGGATTCGTCCGATGACGATGAGCTGACCTACACTGCTCGTTTGGCCTGGGATGCTACGGCCAATATGAATGTCTACGCGGGTGTCAGTACTGGTTTCAAGGCTTCCTCATGGAACCTGTCGCGTGACTCCAAGCC
Source organism: Parahalioglobus pacificus (assembly GCF_014652275.1). GTDB lineage: Bacteria > Pseudomonadota > Gammaproteobacteria > Pseudomonadales > Halieaceae > Parahalioglobus > Parahalioglobus pacificus. The sequence goes on from NZ_BMYM01000001.1 coordinate 724,256, forward strand.
GTTTGCAGAAGACTTCGCTGCGCTCGAAGATGCAGGTCTGCTGGTCAACAACTTGGTACCCGGCACGCGATTCGCCAACCCTGAAGAGTCGATCGTTTACGAGATCGGCCTGAAAGCCGAATACGATACGGTTGCCTTCAACCTGGCGGTGTTTGCCCAAGAAATTCAAGATTTCCAATCCAACGTCTTCTCCGGTACGGGCTTCAACCTGGCCAATGCGGGTAAGCAGTCGGTTGACGGTGTCGAGTTTGATATCAACTGGCGTCCGATTGATGGGCTGAACCTTGCTTTTGCGGCGACTTACCTCGACGCAGAGTACGACGAGTTTGAAGGCGCTCTGGGTGTGAATGGCCCTGAGGATCTGTCTGGCCAGACGCCTGCAGGCATCCCCGAGTTTGCGTCTAACACCTCTGCGACCTACAACTTCGACCTCTTCGGCGGCTACGCCTACGTGCGAGCAGAGCACGTTTACGAAAGCGATGTGCAGGCCGTAGACAATGTGCCCGAGGATATTGCCTCTCGCGAGATCAATATGTTCAACGCCAGCCTGGGTCTTGCGTTCAACAACGGTCTGGAGTTCAACCTTTGGGGTCGTAACCTGAATGAAGACGAGTACCTGTTCTCCGCATTCCCCGCGGTAGCGCAGGCCGGCAGCTTCAGTGGCTACCCCAGCCAGCCGCGCACTTATGGCCTGACCATGAAGTACGCGTTCTGATAACGGGTTGCTAAGCAACGAAAAAGGGCCGCAATAGCGGCCCTTTTTTTACCCAGGAGGAGGCTCTGCTTGCTCTGCGTTGAGCTCCTGTCGCTGTTGGTCAGTATTACAACGAAGCACCAGCGTCATTACGGCTCCGGCTACCGTTTCTGCGGCAGTTGTCGCACGCTGGGGGCTGTTGTAGCGTATCGCTTTACACAATCGATGGGCGCAAACTAACGGCAGGGGTGAATCACACGGCCTGCGGCGCCGTCACCATAACAATAAGTACACCACGAGAGGGACCCTAATGAGACAGGCCCAAAGCCTCCTTAAACGAGCAGCGCTGGCGAGTACGCTGCTGCTGGCTATTCCTTCCATCGCAGAAGAGATTCCTACCGGGGCGCCGGATCAGGCCGGTATGTCGGCCGAACGCCTGCAGCGAATCACTGAGCATATGAACGACGCCGTAGCGCAGGGCACCATGGTCGGTGGTCAGGGCATGATCGCGCGGGATGGGCGCGTTGTGTACAACCAGGCCTACGGACAACTGGATCGAGAGAAGGGCGTATCCATGCCCGAGGATGCTATCTACCGCATCTACTCCATGACCAAGCCCATTACCGCTGTGGCCCTGATGATGCTCTACGAGGAGGGACGCTTTCACCTGAATGACCCCTTGGCGATGTACTTGCCAGAATTGGCAAATCTGAAAGTGGCTGCCTCTACCGCCAATGCCACAGCGGCGGGCGCTTCTGATGGCACCACCAGCACGGGCGGTGATGCGGGCGATGCCTCCAAAGAGGGAGAGGTCTTTTCACCGGCACGTCAGCCAACGGTGCGGGACTTGCTCCGGCACACGGCGGGCATGACCTATGGACTGTTTGGCAATACGGAAGTGGACAAGCTGTACCGCGAAGCTGAAATCTGGGCGGCCACAGATATCAAAACTTTTGTGGAGCGCCTGGGCACTGTGCCCTTGCAGTATGAACCCGGCACGCGCTGGCACTACAGTGTGGCAGTTGACGTGCAGGGCCGGCTGGTAGAGGTACTGTCCGGGCAATCCTTCGGCGAGTTTCTTCAAGAGCGCATCTTTGAGCCGCTGGATATGCCCGATACCAGCTTTGTACTGCCCACGGACAAGCTTGATCGTCTCGCACAGCTTTATTCGCCGGAGGGGACATCGGCAGGGCGTGACGATCCCTGGCAGCGTAGCGCCTCGACGACACTAGTTGTTGCCGATGCATCGCTGAGCAGTGGCTACCTCAAGGGCGATCGCTTCGAGAGCGGCGGGGGTGGTCTGCTATCAACCAGTCGCGATTACATGCGCTTTTGCCAGATGTTGATTCAAGGGGGGGAGCTGGACGGTGTGAGGTTGCTGTCACCCAAAACCATTAAGCTGATGAGCCGTGACCATCTGGGAGACATTCCCGGCCTGTGGCGAGCGCGCGGTGACGGGTTTGGTCTGGGCTTTGCGGTCAGTCTGGATCGCGGTGCAATCGGCGAGATTGGCACCGACGGCACGTACTCATGGGGCGGAGCAGCCGGCACTCGCTTTTGGATTGACCCAAAGGAAAACATGGTGGGCATCTTTATGGTGCAGAGCATTCCCCATCAAACCCGGCTGCGAAACGAGTTCATGCAACTCATGTATCAAGCCGTCACCACCTCTTATGTTGAGAAATAGCGGCAGAGTGGGGCGCAGTCCCTTATTGGATTTTTGATGAGGTATACGCCAGTATTCATGGCAGTGCCCGATAAAAGAGGGAGTAACAACAATGAATAATTCCCGAACCCCGTTTTTCACAGCATGGCTGCTGGCGGCGGTAGCGATCTTCTCAACGGCTGCTGCCTCCGCTGCGATGGATCATAGCAAGCACATGCAGCATGCCGCGCCAGCCGGAGCGCTGGCTGATATCGTTGGTATGTCTGTCGATGATTTTCAATTGCTCGACGAGCAGGGTCAGGCTCATCGTCTTTACTATTACAACGATGCACCCGCCATAGTGATCATGACGCAGGGCAACGGTTGCCCCATTGTGCGTAACGCGATGCCGGTTTTTTCGCAGGTCCGCAATGCCTATGCAGACAAGGGCGTTGAGTTTTTCTTATTGAATTCCAATCTTCAGGACGACCGTGAGTCTGTTGCCAAGGAGGTCGCGGAGTTCGAATGGGATATTCCCGTCCTGATCGATGACAACCAACTGGTAGGCGAGTCCATGCGTGTCACACGCACGGCCGAGATCTTCGTTATCGATCCGCGCACTCGCACCGTGGTCTACCATGGCCCTGTGGATGACCGCTTGACCTATCAAGTGCAAAAAGCCGAAGCCAAGCACACCTATCTGGCTGACGCGCTGGACGCCGTCATTGCCGGTGAACCAGTCCCTGTGGCCCAGGTGGATGCGCCGGGTTGTATTGTGAATTTCCCTGAGCGCGGTAAGCGTGATGCGCATGCTGCTATCTCTTACCACGATTCGATCGCGCCTATCCTCGAAGAACGCTGTGTGGCTTGTCATACCGAAGGCGGGATTGGGCCCTGGGCGATGAGCAGCTACGACATGGTGAAGGGCTTCGCGCCCATGATTCGTGAAGTAATCCGAACCGATCGTATGCCCCCCTGGCATGCCGATCCCGCGATTGGCCACTTCCTGCGGGATAAGTCACTCACGGATGAAGAAATCAAAACGCTGGTGCACTGGATAGAAGCGGGGGCGCCCCGCGGAGACGGGCCTGATCCTCTTGCGGTGCCACGCGAACTCCCCGGCGACTGGCCGATGGGCCAGCCTGACCTGATTGTGGATATCCCGGCGTTTGATGTCCCTGCGAGCGGCGTCGTGGATTACCAGCGCCCCGCCATTCTCAATCCGCTGGAGGAGCCAAAGTGGCTCAAGGCCAGCACGGTCAAAGTAGGCTCCCGCCAGGCGGTGCATCACGTGTTGACGGGTTTGCTGGAGGAGATGCCCGCCAATGGAATTGGTGATGAGTCCAAGTGGGGTGCGTCGGTCGGCGGCTATGCCGTGGGCTCAGAGTCCTATATTTCCCGCGACGACGTGGGTACCTACATGCCCGTAGGCGGTGCGATTGGTTTCCAGATGCACTACACACCCTATGGCAAGGCAGTGACGGATGCCACGCAGATAGGCTTCTACTTCTACGAAGAAGCACCAACCTACGTGCAGCGCAACACGTCAATTCTAGATGTGACGATCGAGATACCGCCGCATACGGCTCGCCACGAAGAGGTTGCGTATCTGGTGTTCCCTCGTGATGCGGAACTCTTTTATGCCTTCCCGCATGCCCACTATCGCGGGCATTCCTCCACCCTGACATTGCAGAAGCCAGACGGGAGCGAGGAGGTGATTCTGTCGCTGCCGAAATACGACTTTAACTGGCAGCGATCTTACGAGTACGTTGATCCCATTCAGATTCCGGCCGGGTCCAAGTTGATTGCGCGCTACCAGTACGACAACACGGCAAGAAATCCAGCGAACCCCGACCCTTCACTGACCATCACCTGGGGCGATCAGTCGTTTGAGGAAATGCTCTTTACCAACCTGAGCTACCGATGGGCCGAAGAGACCCGGGACAACCCCAAGCCTCACTTCGATAAGTTGATGCGAGCCGGGCAGGGCTTTGGCATGTTGGACGATGATATCGACGGCGCACTAACCAAGGCCGATCTCAAGGGCGGAGTGGGTCAGCGCATTGCGCAGAACTTTGATCGCATGGACCGAGATGGCGACGGCGTTCTCACCTGGGACGAATACATGACGGTCGTGCTGGCGCAACGCTAGGAGATCGTGCGGGCCTAGATCACACCGTCCATGGTCCGCCAGCGCTCCGGGCGCACAATATAGCGCTTCCAGTCTGAATCTGTGGTCGGCAGATTCTCGATATAGGCAAGGCCTTCCTCTTCTCCGAGGTAACGCTGGGCCATCGGTATTTCATGCAGTTCGCGATCATCCTCGGCGATCTCTATCACCGGGCCCTCAATACTCACGTAGGCTAAGGGGGCTTCGGTTTCCTGCACACACAAGCTGACGCGCGTACCCACCGCCAGTAACCGGCCTTTGCGCGATTCAGGTTGTGTTTCAAACCATAGATCACCGCCGGGTTCGTACCAATACCACACAGGTACTGCCAGCGGACCACTGTCTGGCTCATTCAGTGCCAATACGGCGATGCGGGGCTCTGCCAAAAATGCTTCTCGCTTATCGCGGCTCATGCTTCCCATGGGCTGTTACTCCGTGTCAGAGTTTGCAGTTATGGATTGCCAGCGCTGCTGCAGTCTTGCGATGGCCGATGTGGTCCAGCCTTGCTGCCAGGCGTATTGCGCCGCGTTGATCCCCAGCCAATAACCACCGTATGCTACGAAAAGCAGTTCCCAGGGATTACGGTTGTCCTGCAGCCAGTAAGCGGGCCAGGCGATGGCCAGACCAAAGTTGATGAAGGAATCAATGACTAGTTGTAGAACCAACTTAAGTACGGCACCGGCGTCAAAGCTGAACAGCAGTTCGCTCATACCGCTGATAAAAGTTGTTACATCGGGCCACTCGAGCAATAGCCAAGTATACAGCGCCACCAGTCCATAAAAGCCGCCGCCGAATCGAAACCACTTATCCATGGCGGGATTCATCTGGCGCCGGCTTTTCTTGTCCTTCTGGTTTTTGCCCAGTGCCGAAATGCTCTCTTGTAATTCGCTGACGCTATCGCCAGAGAGCCAGCCCCGGTACAGCGCCCAGGACACCATGCCAAAGGACAATGCCAGCATGGGTACACCGCCCCGTAGGAGCGCTTGCAGCATTTCACCGATCATTAAGGGTTTCCGCCATTGGCTGAGCAGCAGAGACTAGCATGTATTGGAGCTAATGCCGGAGCAAGGGTGTGAGACGGGCTTAGGCCTTGCTTTGTGCGGCGTAAGCCGATTGCTCCTCACGTCGCTCTGCCAGTGTGGCTTGAATGGATTTGCAGCGAGACTCCGAGAGCTGGTACCGCAAGAACGTAGCCGCGCCTGCCAGTTTAAGCAGTGCGATGCCTGCTCCGTAGACCCACACCAATCGGGTCAGCATTTCGGGCGTAGTATCAGCGGCACTGGTGACACCGGCAAAGCCAGCGTAGTCGATGGCCAGCCCCGCGCAAAAAGAGCCCAAGCCAAAGGTCACTTTCTGGGTGAGCATTAATGCGGAATTGAGCATGCCCTCCTGACGCAGCTGCGTGCTCAACTCCATCTCGTCCACCACGTCCGGGAGCATGGCGCCGGAGGTGTGCAGTATTGCGATGGTGAAGCACTGGTTAATCACAACAAATAGGCAGACAACGCCGAGCAAGGCGGTGCTGCCCGTAGGTGGCGTAAATCCGTACAGGTGCAGCAATGGTGCAATGGGGTGTAAGAGGCTGCTGACGACGATAAACACGATAACCGCTTTGCGTTTGCCCCAGCGCCGCGAGCCCCACAGCGCCAGTGCAGAGGAGGGCAGCAGGGCAAAGAAGACAGCGAGCATGAATACGCCAATCTGCTCACTGCTGAAGCCGTAGAAATAGCTATTGACGTGCAGCAGCATGGTATTGCCGATGCCCATTGCGACGGTAAGAATCAGGCTTGCCCCAAGCAAAACAGCGGCCGACGGGTGCTTGAAGATGGCAAGGATGTCAGTGAATGCCAGATACCAGGGGCGGCCCTGCTGCTCATTGCTGGTGCGAACCAGATAGGGAATGCGCGAGCGTGTGCTGAAGAAAGCGATCGTCATGCCGAAGGTGGCAATCAGCGCCGCAACAATGCCCACACTGCTGTAGCCCTGTGCTGCGTTCCCGGCGTCAATGGCTGCGGGTATCACCACAAACCAGGCGATGACCTGAATCAGTAACCCGCCCACGTAGCCAAAGGCAACCCGGTACACCGAGATACTGGTGCGCTCCTGATAGTCTTCCGATAGCTCCGCACCCAATGCCATGTGTGGCACCGTGTACAGCGTTAGAAAGGTGCGTACGGCAATCGCCATCACCAGATACCAGGCGAACAGGGAAGACTGCTCAAGCCCTGGGGGCGGGTTAAAGATTGCTATGAGTGCAGCGATGAATGGCAGCAGCGCCATTGCCATCAGGGGATGACGGCGCCCCCATTTGCCGCGGCGCCAGTTGTCAGATACCTGCCCGATGATGGGGTCGGAGATCCCGTCGACCACCAGTGCCAGGAGTGCGGCCAACCCGGCGAGACTGGCTGACAGCCCTAATAACTGGGTGTAATAGAAAAACAGGAAGTAGTGGAAACTCACATCCTTCGCGGCCCAGCCAAACTGCCCCAGCCCGTAGCCGAGCTTCAGTCTGGCATTCAGCGGCGGTGTTGTTTCCACGTTGCGCTGCTCGCTAGTGCGCTTCTGTTACAGCTTCACCATAAACTGTACATCCCACAGGCGCTGATTGATGGGATTGCCGGCGCAGCGTCTGATGAACTCCGAGGTCCCGAACTCCGCGCCGCCATTCACAGTGCAGCCGAAGGTGTTGTAAGCCTCTTCATCCAGCGCATTGGTCATGCTTGCCAGAATTTTGTAACGGCCGGTGTCGCTGGTCCAGGACGCTTGCAAGTCGAGAATGCTATAGCTGCCTTCACTGTCGAAGTTTTCCAGATCGAAGAAGCGCTCGTCCATATAGCTGTAGGTGCCACCAAAAGAGAACTCCCCCATGGCGGTGGGCCAGAAGTAGTGCATGGTTAACGCAAGCTTGTTCTCAGGCGTCAGCGTCAACTGGTTACCGTCGACATTGGTTGGGATGATATTGCCATCTTCGTTGCGATCACCGTAAGTGAAGTTTTCGAAGAAGGCCTCTTCGGTAATCTCGGTATTGTTGTACGAGTACGCGAGTATGGCCCGCAGGTTATCCGTGACAAGATAGGTACCGCTGACTTCCAGGCCATACATCTCGGTATCCAGATTCACCACCTCTCCTAGTGTCAGGTTGGCCGGGGGAGGCGTCTGGAAATTACGCAGCTGCTGCATATTGGTGTAATCGCTGAAGTAGCTCACCACCTCGGTCTGCAGGCGGTTGTCCAGCAGCACGCCTTTCCAGCCTAATTCGTAGGTAATGACTTCCTCTTCTTCGAAGCGTCCGTCCGAGGGTACACCCGCCGCTTCACTGTAAAACTGCTCCAGTGAGCCCAGGCGAACGCCGCCCATTTTGTAGCCGCTGGACACAGTGCCCCATAACAGTTGGTTGGAGTCTGTGCGGTAACTGAGATTGATCTTGCCGCTGACGTTATCGAAGCTATCACTGTACGTGGCGTCTATGGTGTCTGTGTAGCGCTTAGGATCACCGGCGAAGGTCGACTGACTGGCGTCAAAGGCGAAGGGCAAGCCCTCCCTTTGCAGGTCGTAGTACTGCAGCTGAGTTTCGCCGCCATCAAATTTGTCGTCGGAGTAGCGTGCGCCTACTGTCAAGGTCCAGTTATCGGTGAGCGGGATGTCGGCCTCGCCGAACAGCGCCCAGCTTTCAATGTCCAGAACCCCGTTCTGGAAGTAAATAATGCCATCGGGATTAGACCAGGTTTGGTCGAAACTGGGTGAGATCACCGTCTGGTACTGCGGCCAGTCAGGTGCGTTGATCTTGAAGGGCTGCTCGTTAAGGTCTTCAAAGTAATACAAGCCAACGATGAAGTCCCAGCTTTGGTCCCAGTCCGAGGTCACTTGCAGCTCATGCGTGGTCTGGTCCTGATATTGGCCAATGTCCAGCAGCACGCTGTAGTCCTCGTTGGGCGTGCGGTCATAATCGGTGCGCTGGTCATAGTCATACTCTACCGAACCGTAGAGGTAGGACAGCTCGGCAAAGCCCAGGTCATAGCGCGCATTGAAGGCGATGCCCTGATTGTCGGTGAGGCGCTGAAAGCCCGGTGTGTTGTAAGCCAGGCGCCGGGGGTCGCCAATGGATGGGTTCTCTTGCCCCGCCTGGCACTCTAGGAACTGGGCGCTCATGCCCAGGCCGCTCCAGAAGTTGGCGCAGTCGTAGGGATCTTCACTGACAGAATCGCCGGGAACGAAGTCGTAGGCGTATTCGCTGTACTCAAACCAGAGGTTAAGGCGATCGGTAACATCCCATTCAAGCTGGCCTTCGTAGTAGTCGCTGTTGGCTTCGCGGATATCGCGCCCGGCAAAGTTACGCTGCAGTCCATCGCGCGCGGTGTCCTGCCCGTGCAGCTTGAACCGCAGATTGTCGGTAATGGGGCCACTGATAACGCCGGAGTATTCGCGCAGGTCGTAGTTTCCCATTCTCACGCGCATATCCACTTCGAACTCCGCAGAAGGTTTGCGTGAGATGATGTTGACTGCGCCACCGGTGGTGTTGCGGCCATACAGGGTGCCCTGTGGGCCTCGCAGCACTTCCGTGCGCTCAATATTGATCGCCTGCGTGTTCAGGGAGGCTGCTTCCGATTGGTAAACGCCATCGTTATAGATGGCGACACCCGGGCTCACACCCAGCGCGTTGGTAAAGCGTCCAACACCACGAATGGACAGTCGGTTAGGTTGTTCCTGGTAGGTGAGGGAGGGCACCAGTTTTTCGTAACTGAAGGGGCTGACTACATTCAGCTCTTCCATCAGGTCGGCGGTCATTGCCGTTACCGCAATGGGTGTGTCCTGTAGCGAGGTTTCCCGCCGACTGGCGGTCACAATCACTTCTTCCAGTGCCAGCCCGTCATTCTGGGCGAATACGGGTATAGAGATCAGGCCGCTAAGGGGTAACAGGCAGGCGGCCGCCAGGGCCTTTTCAGGGCGCTTTTTCATTACGAGCCTCTGTTTTATTATCGTTATGTTGTTGCTGAACTTCCAGTATGTTATCCCTAACCACAAGAATGTAAAGGCTGCTTGGGAGCGCGCTAGTTTGACAATTACAACTGCAAAAACACGGTGGCTGGTGGCCGCAATTTTCGTGCTCTCGGCACCTACTCAGAGCGCGCCGCCACACGCTGGCTGGCCTGCTTATGGTGCAACGGCCGGCGGTACCCACTTTTCCCGTGCCAGCCAGATTACCCCTGAGAATGTTGCCCAACTGGAACAGGTGTGGGAGCACCGCAGCGGCGATGTGCGCGAGGCCGTGCGCGACCCCGAGAACTTCGTGATGCAAAGCTCGCTGCAAGTCACGCCGATTCTCGTGGAAGATACCCTTTACTACTGCTCACCGTTTAATAACGTGTTTGCTCTGGATGCGCGTACCGGCGAGCAGCGCTGGCGCTTTGAGGCCGATGTGGACATCGACAGCGAGCAGGTTTTCACCAACTGCCGAGGGGTGAGTAGCTGGCAGTCCGGTAAGACCGGTTACTGTGAACACCGCATTGTGGTGGGCACGCTGGATGCACGCTTGATCGCGCTGGATGCAGGCACTGGCGAGCGTTGCACCGATTTTGGCAACAATGGCGAGGTAGATACCAGCGAGGGGCAGGCCGAACACCACCCGCGTGAATTTGGCATTACCTCGCCGCCCGCGATCCTGGGCGACAAAATCATCACCGGCTCTTACGTGCTCGATAATCTGCGCACAGATGCCCCCGGTGGTGTCGTGCATGCCTACGATGCGCGAACAGGCGAGCGGGCATGGGCATGGAACCCGGTGCCGCCGGGCATGCCGCAGCGCCGTGAAGACGGCACCTGGGTAACAGGCACCACCAATGTGTGGTCGATTTTGTCCGTGGACGAAGAGCGCAACCTGGTGTTCCTGCCCACGGGCAACACCCAGCCAGATTACTATGGCGGTCATCGCGATGGCCTGGACTACTACTCCAGCTCGGTGATTGCACTCAATGGCGATACCGGTGAAGTGGTGTGGCATTACCAACTGGTGCACCACGATGTGTGGGACTACGACGCACCCGCCCAGCCTACCCTGGTTGATCTCACCATTGATGGCGAGAGCGTGCCTGCGGTGATACAGGTCAGCAAAATGGGCATGACCTTTGCCCTGCACCGTGAGACTGGTGAGCCGCTGTGGCCGGTAGAGGAACGGCCCGTCCCGCAACAGGGTGTGCCCGGTGAAACGCTGGCGGCCACTCAGCCATTCCCTACACACATCCCTTACACGCTGACACCGCCGTTCACGGCTGATGATGCCTGGGGCATGATGATCTGGGATGAATCAGCCTGCCGCGACAAAATCAGCGCGATGCGCAATGAAGGCGCCTATACGCCGCCATCTTTGGAGGGCAGCGTCAATTTTCCCAGTAACGCCGGTGGCAACAACTGGGGATCGCCGGCTATTCACCCGGATTCCGGTGTCATGGTGGTCTATACCAATCGCGTGCCAGGCTCCACTCGCTTGATTCCTCGGGAACAGTGCGATGAGGTGGTGCAGCAGCAAGCAGGTACACCTTACTGTGTAGAAACCTCGATGGTGACATCGCCCCTGGGCGTGCCCTGCAGTGAGCCGCCTTGGGGCACTCTGGATGGCATAGACATCGTAGCGGGCAAGCGCATCTGGAGTGTGCCGCTGGGCACCACGCGCAATATGGCACCGTTCCCATTTTGGTTCCTGAAGGGGTTGCCGGGACTGGCTGCCCCAATGATGACGGCCAGTGGGCTTGTGTTCTCGGGCATTTCCAATGACCACAATCTTCGAGCCTTCTCACTGGCAACCGGTGAAGAGCTGTGGAAAGGCGCATTGCCTACCGCTGCCAACGCGCTGCCAATGACATACCAGTTGGAAGAGGGTGGCCGGCAGTATGTGGTAATTGCGGCCGGTGGTCACTGGAGCGGTGGAAGCCCTCCTGGAGACCACTTGATTGCCTTCGCGCTCCCGGAATCCGGCAGCGCACAATAATTGAGTATTCAACCGATAACCCGAGAATCTTATGAAAGCGTTGGCCCGGTTCCCCCTATTAGTATTGTTCCTTTGCTTTGCCGGTGCGCAGGCCTCGGAGGAGGCCGCTATCGGCACTGCCATAGACCAGTTCCATCAAGCCGCCGCTGAAGCGGACCTCGACACCTACACGGGCCTGATGGCATCCGATTTCGTGTTTCTGGGTACCGATGCTACAGAGCGCTGGGAGCGCGAGAGCTTTATCAGCTTCTCAAAACCCCATTTCGATAGCGGCCAGGGTTGGACCTATACGCCCACGGAGCGCAGCATCAGTGTATTGAGTGACGGTGAAACGGCCTTCTTCGACGAGCTTCTTGCGCATGATCGCTTGGGGCAATGCCGAGGCAGTGGTGTGCTGGTGAAGCGTGATGATCGATGGCTGTTAGCGCAGTACAACCTCAGTGTACCGGTACCCAATGACATCGTTTATCAAGTGGCCAATAGCATTCAGTCCTTTGGGGCGGGTACGCCCTTGCCGGTTGCTGTGACTGTACCCGATGCCGCTTCGGACGAATCGGCGCAGACGGAAGAGGCTGCAGAGGAAGACGAGAGCTGGTGCCGCAAGCGGCGCCACAAAACCAACAAGCGGGCCGACTGTTAAGTCGAATTTATGCCGGACGGCAACTGCTCGCCGCCATTGCCTGGCGACTCTCCAAGCTATCGCCGATGGCCGATGCGCGCAGCAGCATGACGCCACGTGTGGTCGGTGATGTGAACACCTCACCGGCGAACTCTGGGGCATTCTGACCATCACTGACCAGCATCACTTCAGCTGTGCTACCGATACGGTAGGCCTGCTCACGCTGGTTAGTGATACCGGCGAAGTTATCCGTATTCATCTGATAGAACTGCAAAGACCAGTATCTCGCAGGTACTGGCGCTGTCACGGTGATGGGACCCTCCGACAGATCGTAAAAGCAAATGGCATAGAGCAGGTCAGGACTGGGCCTGACGACCTGCCGACTTGTTGCATCGGTTTCCAAGCGCGTGGTCAGCGTGTTCACCCCGCTGTCCTGACTGCCGACGTTGTAGAGCGTCTGCATCACCAGACTGGGCAGTGCCATGGCGAGCAGGTACTGGCCCAGCCAGGCACCGACAACGATGCCGGCGATCCACTTCAGGAGTGAAAGAGCACTCGTTTTCATCGGCACGCCTCCAGTGTCACCGTAGGGACCGGCGCTGAAGCAGGTGTCTCAAGATAGGCGACTCCCGGTGTATACAGCCGCAGCAGCAGGTCGAAATCATTGTCTGTGAATTTGCGCCACGGGGGTCCGCCGGAGGGCCCAATGGGAATCCAGTCGCCGGACTTCTCCTGCGCCGAGACTGAAATGACCCAGGAGCCGTCGCTATCACGGGCAAGGTTTTCGTTGTTGTAGGAGTAACGCTTTTGCGGATTGGGGATCAGGTAGTTGTCCCAACCGTAGGCCGTGATGCTCCACCAGTTAGCATCGTAGTCACCACCCTCAATGCGATAGTCACAGTTCAGCCTTAATGGCTCGCCATCCACGGAAGCAATACGGTAGTACACCGAGTTTTCGCGGGTAGAACCCAGTAGGCCACCCAGCGCAACGCTCGCACGCTGCAGGGCGTTAGCGTCCGCAGAACCCACGCTCATGTTAATGGCCCAGTCGCCATTCTGGAGACTCGTGGCGCCCAGATTGGCGCCGACGCTGCGCAGAAGAAATGCGACAGCGAGCGTGAGGGTCAGCAGGGCGGCAATCAGCCAGCGCAGTAGTTTCATGTAGTGACACCAATACCGGGGCGATTAGGACTATACCTCAGCACCGCGGACCGCTGCGAGACTGGTGCCCTCATCGCTATACAGATCACAACTACCCCTATGGCGTTAATGGAAACCGGGGTGCGCTGTGGGTAAATGGCGCCAGTGAATAAAAGCGATTGAGGTGTTGCCATGAAGGTCTATGCGAACCCGGGTTCAGGTTCCGCCTGCGTGGAGGCGACGCTGGCGGTTCTCGGTATACCGTTTGAACGGCGTTTGGTGGATTACTCGGTTGAAGGGATTAATGACCCGGATTTTGAGCTGATCAATCCACGACGACAGATACCGGCCTTGGTACTGGACGACGGCGCCTGTCTAACGGAAACCCTGGCGATTCTTCTGTACCTGGCCGATAGCCACCCCGAGTCGGGCCTGGCGCCGCCAGCAGGGTCGTTTCCGCGTGCCAAACTGGATCAGTGGATGAGCTTTGTCCTCGCGAACATCTACGAGGGTGAACTGCGCAAGAACTATGCCCAGCGCTATACCGATGGAGACCCCGATGAGGTCGAGGCTGCGGCTGAGCGTTTTGTGCTGGAGAACTACGCGCTACTGGAGAAGACCGTTACCGGGCCTTACTTTTTCGGTGACTCATTAACCGTACTGGATATCTATCTCTGGATGTTCATCAACTGGTTTGAAACCTTCGAAACCGTGGCGCCCGTGTGCCCCAAGATAATGGCGCTGGCCGAGGCGGTGATGAACCGGACAGACATCGCACCCGTGCACCGCTTCAATTTCGGCGAAGGTCTGGGCTGGGTGGCTCAGGACCACAGCGAGGCGTGAGCCGACGGGGCCGGTTTGTGGTGTTAGCGACACCGGGGTCACATTGGGCATGCGCAGCGCCTGGTTGGGTTGGTAAGAGCCTGTATGCGGCGTGTATCCAATTGCTGCCGGGGTGTAGACTGATCGTTCGTTTCACAAGGTTGTGATCTACCCGTGATTAAACAAGCCATTCGTGCGTTGTTGCTTATCGGCCTCCCGTTTGTTGCATCAGCCAGCCCACCAGATATCAATCGTACCGAGCTAGAAGCGTTCACTGATGGCTTCATGGCAGCGGCCATGGAGAATCACCATGTCCCGGGCGCGGTGATTAGTGTGGTCGCGGGTGACACCGTGCTCTTCGAGAAAGGCTATGGCTATAGCCATCTGGATACTCAGGCGCCAGTGAATGCCGATACCACTTTGTTCCGCGTGGCGTCGATTACCAAGCTGCTGACGTGGGTTGCCGTTATGCAACTCCACGAGGCAGGCGAGCTCGATCTGGACAGTGATATCAATGACTACCTGGGAGAGCTACAGGTCCCCTCATCGTTTGATACTCCCATCACACTGAATCACCTGATGGCGCATACACCGGGCTTTGAGGATCATGTCATTAGGCTGTTTGCCCTTAATGAGAGCTCTATGGAGCCCGCACCAGATATCCTCGCGCGCGAAATGCCGCTGCGCGTTCGTCCCCCGGGGGAGCTGCCGGCGTACTCTAATCATGGAACGGCACTGGCCGGATTGATTGTGGAGCGCGTCAGCGGTCTTTCCTGGGTGGAGTACGTGGAGACGGCTATTTTTCAACCGTTGGGTATGGAGCAGGTCACAGTACGACAGCCTGTTCCCGACGCGCTCAAGCCGCAGCTTGCGACCGGATACGCTTGGCGTAATGGTAGCTATCGAGCCGGCGAGTTCGAGTATGTGCCTTTGGCATCTGCCGGGGGTATGAGCAGCAGTGCCCATGCGATGGGGCGGTTTATGCGTGCCATTCTTAATGGTGGGGAGCTCGACGGTGAGCGTATTTTAGGTAAAGCGACTGTCGACCGTATGCGCAGTGATTTGTTCCGCGCTGATCCACGAATCAGCGCGGTGCTGCATGGTTTTTATGAATTCAGCAGTCACGGACAGTTCATTTTTGGCCACGGGGGCTCCACGGTGCGCTTTCAGAGCATCATGCTGTTGCTTCCCGATCACGACATTGGCATTTTCATCTCCACAAACAGTGAGTCGGGCTATGCGCTGCACAGCGACTATCGCAAGGCGTGGCTGGATAGGTATTTTCCGCAAGAGCAGGTGGTGAAGCCCCATACCTTTGACCAGACGCCGGTTGAAAATGTTGTTGGCACTTACGCCAATATCCGTAGCTCCTTTTCTGATTTCACGGAACTGGGCAGAGTCTTATCGCCACTTAGCGTGACCGAGGGTTTAGGCGCAGAAATACAGGTAACCGGCTTTGAATATCCCAGGTCGTATCGAGAAATCGATACCGGACTCTTTGAGGATAGGCTTTCGGGGGGACGTCTGGCATTTGGTTTCGATGAAACGGGCCGTGCCACCCATGTACTTTTAGGGACAGTACCCACAACGGCCTTTGAACGCCTGCCCTGGTACCACAGTCCTCGCGTTCTGGGTGCCGCGCTGGGTGCAGTCATTCTCATCTTTGTAGCGGTCTTTGTAATCTTCCCGGTGCAAAGCTTCACCTCCCACATTTATCGGGGTGCACAAGAGGTGCGTTATCGCAGAGCTGCGTGGCTGCTCGCATTGGCCGCCATCGTGTGTTTACTGCTGTTCCTGAATGTTGCCCGTGTTTCTAATCAGCTGCTGTTTGGCTTAAACGACGGGGCGAGAGCACTGCTCGTTGGCAGCTATACGATACCTTTGCTGACTTTGGTGTTGGCGAGCCGAATTCCAGCAATGTGGCGCGAAGATTTGCTGAGCGCGCCAAGTCGCGTGGGTTATCTGTTGATTTTTGTTGCCGGAGTATTTCTCAGCCTGATGCTGCTGGATTGGCATTTGTACCTGGGTTCATAGCCCCGGGGGTTCTCGATGTCATCGCTACGGGGTGCAGTATTCCACCCCGTGTAGATGCATTCATCAGGTTGTAATAATCAACCGCAGCGCCTGCATCTGCAGGTTCGCGTGCTGAATATGGATGGCGCACTCTTCTATGCGGTGCCTCAGATGATCCAGCTCCTCATCGCGAATGCTGGGGTTCACTGCCCGTAATGCCTCGAGCCGGGCGAGCTCGGCACCTAGTTCCTCGCGCATTGTCGCTTCAGCTGCCCCTAGAATGCCAGCCAGGCGCTCCTCGGCCTGTGCGCTGGCTAAACGCATCTTGGCGTCGACGTCGTCATGCACCTGTTTGATGATGGCTAGCGCCGTGGGCTTCTTGACCTTCTCAACACGATCGTTCAAACGCTGATGGGGCAGAAGTTCTGCAAGATCCTTGCCGCGTGCATCCACCAGCAAGCGCATGGGCGATAGGGGTAGGAAGCGCTCCACCTGCAGTTCACGCGGTGCCACGCAGTTCACGGTGTAAACCGTTTCCAGCAGCATCGTGCCGGCGGGAATCCCCTTGAGCTTCAGTGTGGCGATGGCGGCATTGCCCAGCTCGGTGGAGTGCACCATGTCCATGGCTTCCACCAGCATGGGATGCTCCCAGGTCAGGAAGCGTAAGTCTTCGCGGGCGAGGGCAATATCGCGACTGAATGTCACCGTGGTGCCTTCTTCACCCAGGTGGGGGAAGTGGCCGGTGAGCATGTGTTCGGTGGGGCGCAATATCAGGCATTGCTCGGAGTGAAACTCATGTTCTACGCCGAAGCTATCGCACAGGGATTCGAGGTAGTCCTGCAGTGTGTCGGCTTGCTCATCAGCCAGTATCTGTTCGATGACCGGCTCCGCGACCGAGGGCTTACAGGAATTAAGCTCCAACAGTCTGTCCCGGCCCTCGCGCAGTTCTTCGCGCGTGCTGGCGGTGAAGGTTTGGGTATCTGCAATCAATGCATCAAATTCACCGCTGCGCTGGTTGAGTTCAGGCAGTAATCGATCTTTAAAGCGTTCGAAGATCATGTTGCCTGCTGAGCAACTGTCGGTGAACAGATTGACGCCTTTGTCGAACCAGTCCAAAAGCACTTCTTGGGCAGTGCCTTCCAAGTAGGGCACGTGAATTTCTACGTCGCTCTGTTGGCCAATACGGTCCAGTCGGCCAATGCGCTGCTCGAGCAAGTCGGGGTTCAGTGGTAGATCAAACAGGATCAGGTGGTGTGCAAACTGGAAGTTACGACCTTCACTGCCGATCTCTGAGCAAACCAGGGTCTGTGCGCCATTCTCGTCATCCGCGAAGTAGGCCGCTGCGCGGTCCCGCTCAAGAATCGTCAGGCCTTCATAGAAAGCAGAGGAGCGAATGCCGGCGCGCATTTGCAAGTGATGCTCCAGCGCAACGGCAGTATCGGCACTGGCGCAGATCACCAGTACCTTTTGCGGGCGCAGTGATTTCAGCTTCTCCTCTAGCCAATTAACCCTTGGGTCAAAGCCCAGCCAGCTATCGTCAATAAATGGCCGCTCCGGATGAAGCTTCTCATCCACGTCGACAACAGCGTGCGTGTACTGTTCAGGCGGCGTCAGTGGATAGCGGTGTAAATGACGCTCGGGGAAGCCGCGTACGGCTGCGCGCGTGTTGCGGAATAGCACACGGCCGGTGCCGTGACGGTCAAGCAGCTGCTTGATAATGTCATCGGCACCTTCAGTGGTATCCACGTCTTCCGGCAAATCAGCGGGAATCTCGTTAGCCTGTAGCGCTTCCACCTGTGCACTGAGGGCGCGATAACCCTGTTCCTCGGCTTGAAAAGCTTCCAGTGAATGGAAGCGTGAGGGGTCTAGCAGGCGCAGGCGGGCAAAGTGGCTGGCCTGGCCCACCTGTTCCGGCGTAGCGGTTAGCAGCAACAGACCGCGGCTGCGCGCTGCCAGCGTCTCCACCAATTGGTAGTCTTCGCCCGAGCCCGATTCGCTCCAGGCGAGGTGATGGGCTTCGTCTACAACAACCAGGTCCCAGGGAGCTGCCAGTGCCGCAGCTTTCAGCGTGTCCTGGCCTTGGAACAGATCGCTGGCACAGAGTATCAACTGTTCGCTTTCAAAGGGGTTGTCGCCGTCGGCCTCTGCCAAGCGCTCCGCATCAAAAAGGGCGAAGCGCAGATTGAATCGGCGCAGCATTTCCACCAGCCACTGGTGCAACAGACTCTCGGGCACCATTACTAAAACGCGCTGGCTACGGCCCGTCAGCAATTGCTGCTGGATAATCATGCCGGCTTCGATGGTCTTACCGAGACCCACTTCATCAGCCAACAACACGCGCGGTGAGTGGCGCTTGCCAACTTCATTGGCAATGTACACCTGATGCGTCAGCAGGCTGGTGCGCGAGCCCATCAGGCCGCGCGCATCGGAGCGTTGCAAGCGATCCAGATGATCGAGCGTCGCCACGCGCAGCGCGAAGTCGTCATTGCGATCAAAGTGCCCGTTCAGCAGGCGTTGCTGCGGCGTGGTTAGCTGGACGAAGGCATTGAGCTCCAGCTCGGAGATCACCACTTCCTCATCGTGATGATCGGTGCCGCGGTACAACAGCAGACCTCGGTCTTCGATCACGCCCGTGACCAGAAGCTCCACACCATCAATGGTGGCAACATGATCGCCTTCCTTGAAGCGCAGCCGGGTGAGGGGGGCCGTGTCGATAGCGTAAGTGCGTTCTTCATCAACGGCGGGGAAGCTCAGCGTCACACGCCTGCCATCGATGTCTACCACTATGCCCAGGCCGAGTTGGGCATCGGCGTGACTGACCCAGCGTTGTCCGACGGTGTATTCCATAATTCAGGCAGTGCTCTTAACGGGTTGGATGAGCGAAGAGGGCGCGTATTTTATCACCCGCCAGCCTAGTGGCCAGCGTCTTAGGCGGCCTCTGGAAAAAACAAACGGAGGCTGTTTTCGCGGGTGATCTGCAACAACTCTTCAACCGGCAGTTCTTTGACCTCGGCCACCTTCTCGGCCACGAAAGGCAAGTAAAAGGGAGCGTTAGGTCGGCCCCGGTAAGGCACGGGGGTGAGATAAGGCGCGTCTGTTTCCAGCAGCAGTTGCTGTACCGGAGTATGCGCGATGATCTCGCGCACATTGGCGGCGTTATTAAAAGTAGCGATGCCGTTAAAGCCCAGCAGGAAGCCCTCATTCAGGCAGAATTGCGCCAGTGCTAGCGATGAGGTAAAGCTGTGGATGACGCCGCCGGCAGGCAGCTTGCCGCTAAAGTTAGCGAGCAGGGCGCGCGTGTCATCGTCGGCTTCGCGGGTGTGTATGACAACGGGTAAGGCCACATCTGCCGCGATCTGCAACTGCTGCTCGAAGGCATCGCGTTGCTTGGCGCGGTCTGCGTGGTCGTAGTAGTAATCTAAGCCTATCTCGCCGATGGCCACAACCTTCTCATCAGCAGCACCTGCGCGGATAACGGCGGCGACATCCTCATTGAAGTCATTGGCCTCATGAGGGTGTATGCCCTGTGTGGCCCATACATCCGGCTGACCGGCGGCGATGGCCCTGACCGTCGCCAGATTGCCCGGCGATACGGCAATGGTGATGATGCGCTCTATGCCCACCTCGCGACTGCGCGCCAGCACAGTCTCCAGTTCATCGCCGTCCAGATAATCCAGATGGCAGTGGGTCTCGATCAGGGGTGTCGAAAACGTTGGTATGTTCCGTTTGGCTTTTTTGCTCATGGTCGCTGACTGTGATTAAGGCAAGTTGCGCGGCGCGAAGTATGCCACAGCGGTATATCTACTGCAGGCGATTAACCCCGGTGTATGGTACGAACCCGCAGTCCGCGCAGGGTGTCCAGTATCTGTTCCCATAGCCAGTTGTGGAGGGCGGAGTGCGCGGTCCGTTCGTGAGCCACCAGGCGGTACTGCAGCTCGTAACTGGCGCCTTCTGGCACAGGCAGTGCCGCGATGCCGCGGGTTGCCTGTTCGTTTCGCACAAGGTACGCCGGCCCGGGAAGAAAATAGTCGGTGCTGCGCAGCACCTCCAACGCCGTCAACAAGTGAGAGGTTTCCAGCGACCCCTGTTGCGGGCTTCGCGCACGGATAAACGCCTCTGAGGAGCGCGCAATTTCCAGATGATCCAGGTCTGAGATGTACAGCCTGATCAGGGGGTAGCTGGCCAGTCGATCCCAGGAAACCTCGCCCTCGGTGAGCGGATGACCCTCCCGCACCAGAATTGCCGGCGGCGAACTCCCCAGGGTTTGCCAGCGATAGGCGGGTGGGTAGGTGGTCTGGGCGATCTGAATGGCGAAATCGAGATTGCCCTGCGCAAGCTGCTCCAGCTGGTTTTCGATGCGGGTGATGGTGCGAATGCTGAGCCGTGGAGCCAGGTCATGCAGCCGCTGAATCAGGGGAGGAAGTAGCGCGACGCCGATGTACTCGGACAGCGCCAGAGTGATTTCGCCGTCGTAGTCTGCCGGGCTGAAGGCCTCGCCTTTCACCAGGCGGTCTATGCCACCCAGTAGTTCCTGCAGTTCGCCGCGCAGTTCATTGGCTCTTGGGGTGGGCTGTATACCCCGGCCGCTGCGGGTGAACAGGGGGTCGGCGAAGACATCCCGCAAGCGAAGCAGGGTTTTACTCATCGCTGGCTGGGTGATGTTCAAGCGATCAGCCGCCCGGGAAACGCTACCTTCTTCTAGTAAAACCTGTAACGATAACAATAGGTTAAGGTCGATTCTTGCGAGATCACGTGTGTCCATTTGTGCGCCTAAATATAATTATCATTCATGTGTTTCATAAATATAATACATTTGAGGCATATGTTGGGGCTGGTTATAGTTAATCCATCTCGAAACGGGTCTCTCAGGAGGCCGATGGCGCCAAGCCGCCGTTGATGGGAAACCATCCAGGTCCGAACGAGTGTATTTTGCGAACCCGCCGTCAGGCGGGTTTTTTTATGCCTGGCTGCCGGGCCTGGCACTCCGTGGCGGGCGGGTGGGGCGAGGGCGCTATCCGCTGCTGAGCCGATGGCTCAAGAGGCGCTTTTGAGCTTGGGTACGACACTGAGTTGTGGTTTTCCAGCCCTTCGCCTCGTGCCGGCTTTACCACTCTTTGTGGCCGTTGTCTTTTGGGCGCCGGTTGCTTTTGCGGTTCTGCGGGGTGCCTTACGCTTGGCGGACGCTTTGGCTTTGGTCTTCGCCTTTGTTTTAGCCTTTGCTTGAGTGGCTGCCCTCGCTTTGGAGGGTTTGCGTGCAGCCCCCGAATTTGCCGCTTTCTTGCGCTTGGAGCCGCCGGCCTTTGCCGCATCCTCTGCGGGCTTGCTGACGGCAGCTTCATACAGCTCGTTGAACGCCTGTTCCAAACAGTCATGGTACAGCTCGGGGTCGGGCATGATGTCCCGGTCGGCCAGCACCGACAGCGAGATCTTGCCTGAGTAGCTGAATACGAGGTGGAAGATTCCCATGCCGGGCGTCAGCACGCCGAGTCCGTAGTAATCCACCATCCGGGCGCCGGTGGAGTAGAGCGGGAAGTTCGGACCGGCCACGTTGGATACAACGGTCGAGATGTTCATCGGCACGTGCTGTGACAGGTTGTTCCTGGACCATAGACGAGCCGCCCCTTTTGCAATGAAGGGCGTTACCGCGCCGGCGAGTTTCAGGATATCCACCATTGGGCTGCTCTCGCCCGAGTCTTTGGCTTCCTGAGTTGCTGAGTGAACCGCTTGCAGGCGAGCAATCGGGTCTTTGATGTCAGTATGCATGGAGGCAAACACGGCCCCCACCTGATTGTTGTCCTCCGAAGCCTCGCGACGTGCGCGCATGTTGAGGGGCATGGAGGCTGCCAATGATCCTGCGATGCGCTCGCCCTTGGCATCGAGGTAGCGTGAGAGGGCGCCGCCGATAATCGTGAGCGCAACGTCATTGATCGTCACCTTGCCGGCGTCTTTGATGTCCTTGAAACCCTGCAGTGGGAATTCTGCCGCATCGAACACGCGGTGAGGCCCAACGGGCTTATTGAGAAGAGTCTTGGGTGCCGACATGTCCGGCGCGGGGATCTCCTCGCGGGCGATGTCGTAGATGTACTTGCCCATGTCTTTGGCATTACTGATGCTGCTTCGCAGCAGGCCCCATGAGTTCTTCACGCCATTGACGGAAGCGCGGGTTAGCAGCTCCGCCATGCTGGGTTCTGTATCGACGATTCTGGGCTGCGCATCGTCTTCCGGATTATAGACGGGGTCCGGTTCCAGGTCGTGCAGCAGCGCCATGAATGACGAACCACCCGCACCGTCCACCATCGAATGGTGCATTTTGGTATAGATGGCAAAGCAGCCCGAGGGCAGGTTGGGAATCTTGTCCAGGCCTTCGATGATGTAGGCCTCCCACAGAGGGCGAGACATATCCAGTGGTCTGGAGTGCAGGCGAGCGACCTGAATGCACAGCTGTCGCCAGTCACCGGGTTGGGGCAGCGCAATGTGCCGCAGGTGGAACTCAACGTCGAAATTTGCGTCTTTAACCCAGTAGGGTCTGTCAAAGCCACCAGGGACTTCAACAAGGCGGGTGCGGAACAGTGGGTTGCGATTCAGCCTGCGCTCAAAGTTGGCAATTACCTGTTTGAAGCGAACGAAGCCGCCGGGGGCCGTGGAGGGGTCATAGATACCCAATCCGCCAATATGCTGCGGTGTATTGGTCTGCTCCAGATTGATAAATGCCGTGTCGAGAACGCCGAGTTGTTTCATCGCCAAACCCCCAGATGATGTCTAATAACAATAGCAGAAGCGCAGGCGGTGCTGTGGCACCACGCGTCATCAGCGATTTTGTCTTGAGGCTGCACCTGGAGTGATACGACTTTTTATGTGGCAGCAGCGAGTAAGGGTACCATTGCCGAACCATGAATATGAGCCGGACTATTACCTCTTTGCCTGACTTCCACCTTCGCGGTATGGGATATCACGCTCGCCTTCTGCTGCTGTTGGTACTGTGGGTGTACGCCGGTAGCAGCAATGCCAGCAGCGCCTACGGCCGCTGGTTTGTTCTTGAGACTGCCAACTCAGACCGAGCCCCAGTCCAATTGGGAGCGGCGCCGCCGGGTGCAGGCGTGGCGTCTCATCCGGGATCTGAGGTTGAAGGGGACGAGTTGATAGCTGCGTCTGGCGAGGCAGAGGTTAGCGATGCCGCCTCGCTGTCGCAGCTGGAACAACAGCTCGACGACGCACGCGTGCAGGGGGGGGCTTATTCTCAGGCCCTGGCCGAGCCTTTGGGTGATCTGGCGCGCTATTACCGTAGCCAGGGAGACTTCGCCGCAGCCTTGAGTCTGTATGGGCAAGCCCTTCACAACCTGCGTGTGAATGAGGGCCTGTACAGTGAAGGTCAGGTGCCTCTGGTGCGTGAAATGTTATCGCTGTATCGGGATGCGGGGGAGTACGAATCACTGGATGATCGTTACGATTACTTTTTCCGGCTCTATGGCAGTGGCCAGCCACCCTATGACGATCTGCGCCTGCGCGCTGTCACTGAGTATTTGCGTTGGCAGCGAGAGGCCTACCTCAGAGGGCTGCGAAGCAGCGACAGGGATCTGCTGACACTGTTTGAGCGCAACAGCCGGCTGCTGAGACGCAACGATGATGCGCCGCCACTGCCGCCCGAGTGGGAGCAGGCGCTGGTGCTCAGCCAGATTCAGAATCTGTACGTGCTCGCCCAGGCGGTTGAGCCACTGGTGGTCTACGGCAATGCTTCAAATGTGTTCTCCAATAGCCGGCGCCTCCCAGGTGCCGGCCCCGATGAACAGCAACAGGACTTTACCCGCACCCGTCTTGAGAATATCGACAGGACTGTGCTGGCGCGCGGACGCCGCTTGATGGAAGACTTGCTGGCGAAGACGCCGCCGGATCGTGTAAAGCAGCGTGCGTTATTGCTGCGTGAGCTCGGTGACTGGTACCAGTGGCACGAGAGTAGCGAGCGAGCGATGGACTACTACCAGCAATCGATAGCGCTGCTACAGGGCGCCCAGCGATCTGATCTGGTGGAGCAGTGGTGGGGGCAACCGGTGGAACTTCCGGACAGTAATGTGTTTGTTGTGCCCGGCCAGTCTTCAGGCGACAGTCTGCAGGTTGGTATGACGGTGTCGGCCAGCGGTCGCGTCACGGTAGACAGCCTCGCGTTTAATGGTGCGCCTACAGATAACATCGGGAGCCGGTTGCGCCGCGAGCTGGATAGCACACGGTTTCGACCGGCCTTTGTGAATGGCGAGCCTGTGGCCGCACGCATTGCGCGGCGTGATTATCGCGTACAGCAGCGTTAATACCTCTAGGCCAGCTAATGTTTGCTGTGCCCCGATAGCTTCATTTACCCATCAGGTAATCAGCCACTGCTTGATACGCGGGTAATGAGGTGGGATCGATATAGGCATTGGCGGATATGGGATAAGTGGCGAAGCGAGCTATCACCATCTCTGCCTTGGGGTCGATATAAATGGCCTGCCCGTGAATGCCGCGGGCGCTGTAGGCGCCATTCTCATTGTGAAGTGCCCACCACTGGCTACGGTAACTGCCGCCGGGGAGTGTTGAATACCCCGCACTGGCGAACTTTTCGGGGTCCCCGCCGCCGGCAATGGAGGTCACAACAGCTTCGGGGATGATGCGTTTGCCGTCATACATGCCACCTTGCAGCATCATCTGGCCGAAGCGCGCTGCATCGCGCAGCCCCAGACTTAATCCACCTGCAGCCAGGGGCGTGCCCAGGCTGTCCACCATCATGTCTGCCTCCTGCGCCATGCCCAGAGGCTGCCAGAGACGCTCTTCCAGGTGCTGCAGGAAGTCCTTGCCGCTGGCTCGGGCAATCACCCAGGCCACAACATCAGTGTTCACGGACTTATAGCGAAACACTTCGCCGTGTTCATTGGCTTTCCTGACGCCCTGCAGGTACTCGTAAAAGTTACGCGCGCCTTTGTAGTCTGCGGGCTTGGGTGTGGGATCGCCCGCTGCAGCATAGGCCCAGATATCGGCTTTCGGGTCTGCATAGTCTTCGTTGAAGACCAGCGAGGTGGTCATGTCCATGACTTCGCGCACCGTTGCTGATCCGAAAGCACTGTTGGCGAGTTCGGGAACGTATTGCGTCACCGGCGCGCTGTCATCCAGAGTGCCCTCCGCGATCAGTATCTCTGCCACGGTGCCGACAAAAGACTTTGTGACTGACATCGCCCCGTGTCTGCCAGCCTGATTCAGGCAGCCGCTGTAGTATTCGTAGACGATGACGCCCTTGTGCATGATGAGGATGCCGTCCGTGTAATTGGCATCCAGTGACTCACGCCAGGTCATATCGCTGTCTTTTCCAATGGGGGTAAAAGACAGTGATTCTATTGCCGAATCCGGTGCGCTGGTCATGGCGGAGGAGGGGCCAAGTCCCCGTGAGACTCGCCGGCTAGCCTGCATTTCCCGCAGGTGACAGAAGGTCCAGCGCAACTTGGGAAAGCTGAGGTAGTCGCTGGCCGGTGGTGCTATTACGCGATCCGCGGCCGTGGGGAAGCCCGTCATCCAACCCATGGTGCGAGGGTCTGACGCAGCGGCATCGAGCGCATGGGGTTGGGCGAATGCGCTAGTAGCGATCAAAGTACCGCCCAGCAGTGCGAGGCGTGCAAGGTGAGATGAAAGCGTGGTCATCATTGGTGCGCTCCTGCTGTTATGGTTTCAGTATAGGCCCTATGTACCGCGCGGTACGTTTTCCTCCGGGCTCAGAGCAGGCTGCGCGTCAGATAAAAGCTGCCCACAATCAAACCGCCATTGCTACCGTATCGCAATGCGGTGGGGAATTTACGCCAGGTGATTCCCAGACTGTCGGTTGCGACGACCCCCAGTCCCATGAGAGCGAAACACGGTGTGAAAACAAACACGGTTTCCAGCCGCAATAGCGAGACGGCCAGGTCATGCGCGGCGCCGCTGACACCAAAGGTCAGAACAATGGCGAGGAGCAGGGGAAGGTGTGCGCTCAAAGGGCGCATGATGTAGCGCGAGAGGTAGTACCCCCAGATCGGGTTCCAGTGTTGCCAGAACAGCCGAAAAGACGCGGCACCCAATGAGCGCTTGAGCATGGCCTGCAATGAGCCTGCAGCACCCAGAGGCAAGCCGTTTCGCCGCTTGACGTAGCGTCTCAAGGATAGTGTCTTGCTCATCCAGCCTGAATCCGATCAATGAACCCGCACACCGACCGCAGCGGCCGGAGAGTAGCGTTGGCTCTCATCATACTGGTGGAGCGCGCTTGCGGTAGTCCGTTGGGAGATAGTTTTAGATATGTTATAACGTATCTATTAAATTCCAATCGGTAGCCGTCTGATGCAAAGCCAACCCACACCCCACCTACCCGTTACTGTGCTGTCTGGATTTCTCGGCGCAGGGAAGACCACTGTCCTTAGCCACGTGCTGAATAACCGTGAGGGCAAGAAGGTCGCGGTGATCGTCAATGACATGAGTGAGATCAACATCGACTCAGAGATCATCCGGAATGACGTAGAGCTAAGTCGTAGTGAAGAAAAGCTGGTAGAGATGAGCAACGGCTGCATCTGCTGCACATTGCGGGAAGATTTACTGGAGGAGGTGAACGCGTTGGCACGTGACGGGCGGTTCGACTACTTGCTGATCGAGTCGACCGGAATATCAGAGCCCCTGCCTGTCGCCGAAACTTTCACTTTCGCCGACGAAGACGGCGTATCCCTGTCAGACGTTGCCACCCTGGATACCATGGTGACGGTCGTCGATGCGGTAAATTTTCTAACGGATTATGACGCGGCCTTGTCACTGCAGGATAAGGGTGAATCTCTGGGTGAGGACGATCAACGCAATATCGCCGACTTGCTGGTTGATCAAGTGGAATTTGCTGATGTGATCCTTATTAGCAAAACCGATCTGGCCTCGGAAGCAGATATTGAACGCTTAACCGCCATTTTGCGTGCCTTGAACACTGATGCGGATATTATTCCGATCGAGAAAGGCAAGGTCGATATTGACGCCATCCTGAATACGCGGAGGTTTGATTTCAGCCGTGCACAGCAAGCGCCGGGCTGGCTGAAAGAGATGCGCGGCGAGCATGTGCCGGAGTCTGAAGAGTACGGTATCGGAAGTTTCAGTTATGAGGCGCGTCGGCCGTTTCATCCCGCCAAATTCTTCCAGTTCCTGCACTCCATCGAGGACTATGGCAAACCATTGCGATCGAAAGGCTACTTCTGGTTGGCCTCCCGGCCACAGTTTGCAGGCCAGTGGAGTCAGGCGGGCGGTATTGCCCATTATGGCTTTGCGGGCATGTTCTGGAAGGCGACTCCCCGCAGCAATTGGCCCCAGGACGAGCAGTGGCTGCAGTCCATTCAGGAAAACTGGGTAGAACCTTTCGGTGATATGCGTCAGGAACTGGTGTTCATTGGTCAGAATCTCGATCAGGAGAAAATTACTCGGGCACTGGATGCTTGCTTGTTGAGTGAAGACGAAGTTTTACGCGGTAAGGAATACTGGTATTCGCTGGAAGACCCCTTCCCGGAATGGCAGGCACCCTGATGAGCGCAACCGTGACAGCGGCAGCGACAGCGAGCGACGAATACAAGGCAACAACGAAGCTGCGTGGTCTGGCGCGAGCCAGCGTCAACCCGACCGACCTGAGTGATATCTATCGCAGCGATACCAATATCGCGGTTTGGCAGCGGCAGCTGCCATGTCCAGTGCAGCAGGAAGTGGCTGCATTGCTCGCTGGCAGTGCACCGTGTGAAGTGTCTCTAACAACATCGCCAGAGCGTTTGAGAGCGGCGCTAGGCATCGCGCTACCGGGAGCGCAGATAGACGCTTTGGTTGACGATATTGCCGAGCTGGTGGAAATGTATACCTGCCTGTTCGAGTGGGATTGTGTCGGGCTGCGCCTTACGGCGTTAACGCGCGCAATGTGCCCGCGTTTTCACGTGGATCACGTGCCCTGCAGGATTGTCACCACCTATCAGGGGCAAGCTACACAGTGGCTGAAACATCAAGTGGTGAATCGCGAGAGGTTGGGGCGCGGTAGCGAGGGCAAACCTGATGACGTTTCCGGGCTCTACGCCGCAGCTTCGGCGATTGAGCAACTTGCAGCCGGTGATGTCGCACTCCTAAAGGGAGAGCGCTGGCTTGGCAATGAAGGTGCAGGACTTGTTCACCGTTCCCCAGCATTGGAAGATGGTGAACGCCGACTGTTGCTCACCCTTGATATGGCCTGAACACTGCGCGAGATCTATTCCTGACGCTGTCCCGGTTGAACAGGCGCCTGCGCAATAAACCGATTCCACACCCCATCCATCTGTGGCAGCCATTGCTCCAGCAGCGGCGACTGCGCCCGCTCTGCCGTGTGCTCGGCATAATCCTGAAGGTAGCGAAACAAAAACGCCGAGACCCGTGCGTTCACAATGCAGTGAACCCAGAGTCGCTTTTCTTGCCAGGCCTGCATTACGCCGCAGAAGGACTGATAGTGTTCCTCTGTCGGCGCATCGAAGGGCACCGGTATGTGCACATATGCCATACCCTGTGCGCTTACCAGCGCCCCTTCGTTTGCGAGGGATTGCTCGTGATCAGGCATCGCCAGATTAATCACAGCATCAAACCCCATCCTGCCAATGTTCTCGAAGTCCTCGGCGGAAGGTTGTCCCGACGTCGCGAGGCGGTCATTAAAGTGGAACTCGTTAAGAATCGCCATGGTTGTCTTGCCTCGCTCAAGTAGTCGTTGATTTTCGCCGGCTTGCGCCCAGTCAAGGTGACTATACCAAGCTGGAAAATGCGCCTCTATGCATCGTCCTGCGGCGGTGGCTCTGCGATGATGAACGCTGCCGGCTTTGTGCCGGGAAATCATAAGAATAACCTTCGTCAGGGAGTTAACACGCGTGTCTCAACGTCCCGTCGCATTCATCACTGGCGCCAGTCGCGGAATTGGCGCTGCCACTGCACGCGCATTGGCGACTGCAGGTTACGACCTTGCGATTACGGCGCGCTCTCTCGAGGAAGGCGAGCAGCATGAGCATGGCAGCTGGCAGAGTAACACCCAGCCGCTGGCGGGTAGCCTCACCACGACCGCGCGGCAGGTCGAAGCAGAGGGGGGGCAATGCCTTTGCCTGCGATCCGACATCCTTGAGCCCGCGTCAGTGCTGGCGGCCGTTGAAGCTGCACAGAATCACTACGGGCGTATCGACCTCCTGTTTAACAACGCCTGCTACCAGGGGCCCGGAAACCAGCAGCGTTTGCTGGATGTCACGCCCGAGCAGGTCTCTGCAATCTATCAGGGAAACGTGCTGACTCCTCTTGCTACCGTACAGGCTGTGCTGCCGGGGATGCTGGCGCGTGGGGAGGGCACTATTCTGAACATGGTGTCCGGGTCTGCGGTAAACCCGCCGCCGGCGCCGGCGGATCAGGGTGGGTGGGGCTTTGCTTATCCCTCATCCAAGGCAGCTCTGCTGCGCATGGTGCTAAGCCTTCGTGTGGAGCACGCCGGCAGTGGTCTGCGATTTTTTAACGTTGAACCCGGCTTTGTGTACACCGAAGTCATGCGTGCCAACAACTTCGGCGAAGAGCAGGCGCAGCGTTTCAACCCGACGGACCCCGCAGAGGTCGCCGCGATCGTGTGCTGGCTGGTCAGCAGTGATGACGCATTGGCCTATGCTGACAAGGACCTGATTTTTGCCCCACAGCTGCACCAGCGACTCTGGGGTGAAAAGCCGCTTTGACGCCCGCATCAACAAGGAAATAACAGCATGAAAGTATTGGTAATCGGCGGCTCCGGCCTGATTGGTGGTGAGGCTGCATTGCACATGAGCGCACTGGGACACGATGTCAGCATCATGTCGCGCCAGCCACCGCAGGCGCCATCCCTTGCTGCCTTGCCGCATATCCCCGGTGATTACGTGAACGATGATTTGGGGGATGGTCGGCTGGAAGGTTTCGACTGGCTCGTGTTTTCAGCTGCTGCCGACATTCGCAATTTACCGCAGGATGGCTCTGTAACTCCCCAGGCGTTTTACCAGCGGGCGAATGATGAAGCGGTGCCTCGGGCGATCGAGCATGCCAGCGCAGCGGGTATCCGGCGCGTGGTGTACATCGGTAGCTTTTATGCCCAGGTAGCGCCGCACCGCATCGAAGAATGCCCCTATGTGGCATCGCGCTACAACACCGACCGTTTGGTGCGCGGTCTGTCCGGTCTTGAATTCGACGTGATCACGCTGGACTGTCCTTTTATTCTGGGGCATGTGCCGGGCACCACGGTGCCCTATCTGGCTGCGCTGGCTAACTACGCGGCAGGGCGCCTGAGCGATCTGCCGGTGTTTGCACCGGTGGGTGGCACCAATCATATGAGTGCACACTCTGTCGCTCAGGCGGTGGCCGCGGCGTTCGAGCAGGGCGAACCCGGGCGCGCTTATCTGGTAGGGGATGAAAACTACAGCTGGAAGGACTATCTGGAGCTGTGGTTCCGCGAGGCCGGCAACCCGCAAGCCCTGCCGGTGCTTGAAGACGATCACCCGCTGTTTCCCAACGCCATAATGTTTGCTGGCGCTGGCGCAACAGTGTCCTATGAGGTGGATGCCAATGACTACAAAGCCCTGGGACAATATGACCGTCACCAGATCGCGCCGACAATCCGCAAAGTGTTGGCAGCCTGTGTGCAGTAGTGTCATGGCCGCCGAGTGGAGGGAGTCCTGATGTATTACGGCTGGCGCGTGGTTGCAGGGGCATTCATCGCCCAGTTCTTCGTTGTGGGTTTTTTCACCTACTCAATCACCCTGCTGGTGGGCCCGGTGCGGGAAACCTTCGGTGTCTCACTGGAGCAGGTGATGTACAGCATGACGGCGGCCACGTTGGTGGGCTTGGTGCTACAGCCGCTCGCGGGCGTTATGGTCGATCGTTACTCGGTGCGCTGGATTATGGTTGGTGGCGGTTTGGTATACGGAGCTGGGCTGCTATTGCTGTCGCAGGTTCAGAGCATACTCGCCTACATCGTGGTCTTTGGGATCACCTTATCCACGGCCAATTGCTTTGCCGGTACGGTGAGTGCCTCCGCTGTGATCACACGTTGGTTCACAGCCAGCCGTGGCCGTGCTCTCGGTATCACAGCGATCGGCACCTCTGTGGGCGGTATCGCGGTGCCTGCCCTGATCAGTGCTTGGTTAACCCAAGGTGACTGGCGCCTCGCAGTCGAGAACTTCGGGCTGGCGATACTGCTGGTGATGGTGCCCGGCATGGCACTGTTGGTCAGGGGGTATCCCTCCGATGTGGGGCTTGAGCCCGAACCTGCGGGAGATCTGCAGGCACCGGCAGGCAACTCGCGGGTCTGGCAGTTGGGGGATATTGTGCGCTCCGGCCAATTCTGGCTGATGGGCAGCTGTATGGGCTTGCTCTTTGCTGCGTACAGTGCGGTGCTGGTTAACCTCACCCCGTATGCAACCCTGCAGAACTTGTCGGCAGAGCAGGGCGCCTCGCTGATTATGGCAGTAGCGATCGGGGGCTTTGCCGGAAAAATCCTGTTTGGCGTTATGGCGGACAAGCTGCCACTTCGTAGCGGTCTGTGGATAGCTCAAGCCTTAATTGTTATTGCGTTTGTCGGCTTGTATTTGACGCCCGAGTACCAAGCGCTATTGGGAATCTGTGTTGTGATGGGCGTTGCCACCGGTGGCATGTTGCCTGTTTGGGGAGCGATCATGGCTTCGCTGTTTGGCGTGGCCAGTTACGGCCGGGCCATGGGCCTCATGGGGCCGGTGATTACCTTGTTTATTATGCCCACCTATCCGCTGGTGGGACGTTTGTTTGATGCCACCGGTAGTTATCACAGCAGCCTGATGGTCACAGCCTCAATGGTGGTGGTGTCAGGCCTTTTGCTAACCGCAGTGTCTCTGCAACAGGCGCAGTCAACGAGCCAGGAGAGTGCCGTATGAGTCATGATTATCAACACCTGTTGGCGCCCGGAAAGATCGGCAACCTGCAGCTGCGTAATCGCATGATTGTCTCGTCCATGGGTGTGAACCTCGCTGAGGCCGACGGCAGCTGTGGCGAGCGCGTACTGGCTTATCACGAACGTCAGGCCCAGGGTGGGGCGGGGCTTATCATGCTGGGTGTGACGGGCGTGGCCTGGCCCCATGGCGGCAACCTGCCGCGCCAGATTGCGATCTCCGAAGACCGGCACATTCCCGGCCTGCGCGCCGTTGCCGACGCGGTGCACCAACACGGCGCCAAACTGGCGGCGCAGCTACATCACGGAGGCATGGTCTCCGTTCAGGACGCGAAGGAGGGGCGGCCCATCTGGATGCCCGCGTATCCGGAGATGGGCCAGAGCGATCTGGCCGACGGCATGTTGCCAGAGGAAATGACGGCGTTTCAGGACCCGGATGCGCCGACGCCGCAGCCGCACATCGTTACACGGGAAGACCTGCAGCAGTTGGTCCAGCGTTTTGCCGATGCGGCGGGGCGAGCGGTAGAGGCGGGTATTGATGGCCTGGAAATTCACGGCGGGCACGGCTATATCATTTCGGGCTTTTTGTCGCCGTCTTCGAATGACCGCAGCGATGAGTACGGCGGTTCGCTGGAGAATCGCGCGCGTCTGTTACTGGAGATCATTGCCGCGGTGCGTGAGCGCGTGGGCCGTGATTATCCCGTGTGGGTAAAGCTCGATGCGGGCGAGTACGGTAAACACGGTGGTATCAGTCTTGCCGACGCCATAGCGACGGCAAAAATGGCGGAGAAGGCAGGCGTGGATGCGATCACCGTATCCGCCTACCACGACACCGACCGGGGCGCTTTGCACTCAGAGTCCAATATTCCCCATGTGCCGGAGCGCATGGTGCCGGACGCAACCGCCATCAAGTCGCAGGTCTCGGTGCCCGTGATTGCGTCCGGGCGCATTGAGCCAGAGTCTGCAAGCCGGCACATCGGTAAACAGCACTTCGACTTTCTGGGTATGGGCCGCAAGATATTGGCCGACCCCGCCTTGCCGGCCAAGCTTGCCGCGGGCACGCCCGAGCGAATTCGCCCCTGCGTTTACTGCTACTGCTGTGTCAGCCAGATTTACGTACTCAATCCGGTGAAGTGCGCGGTCAACCCGGAAACGGCGCGCGAACGCGAGCGTGAACTTATCCCGGTGAAGCAGGCCCGGCATATTGCTGTTGTGGGGGGTGGTCCCGGTGGTATGGAAGCGGCGCGGCGATTGTCGCTGCGCGGGCATCAGGTGACGCTGGTGGAGCGTAGCTCTCGCCTGGGCGGTACCTTGCAGTTTGCGGCCATTGCCTACTCACCCAACGCACGGTTGCTGGATTGGCTGCGCAGCGAGGTGACCGCTTCTACTGTCGATGTGCAACTGAACGCTACCGTGACTCCGAACTACTTAAGACAACTGGGTGTTGACGAGGTGGTCGTAGCCACTGGCGCCCGACGCGATATGCCAGCCATTCCCGGCGCAGAGCAGGACTTTGTGTTCAGTGGTGACGAGATGCGTTCTCTGGTTGTCGGCGAGGCGGGGCCAGCACTGAGGCGTAAAACCTCTGGCACCACGCGCCTGCTGATGCAGGCTGGGCGCGCAACGGGCCTCACAGCCCGCGCTGCCTGGGTACAGCGCGCCAGTAAATTCTGGCTGCCGCTGGGTAAGCAGGTGGTGATTGTCGGCGGTGAATTGGTGGGGCTGGAACTGGCAGAGTTTCTGGCCGAACGCGGTCGTAAGGTCACAGTAATCGAGCCCACGGCTAATGCCGGTCGCGGTTTGTACCTGGTGCGCCGGATGCGTTTGCTGGCGGAGCTCCGCGAGTTAGGTGTGAGCCTGATCAAAAACAGCGCGGATGTCGCCATCGATGACCACGCCGTGTCTTATACCAACCACCGTGGCCAGCGCCGGTCTGTTGTCGCCGATCACGTGATTGTGGCTCAGGGTGCAGCGGGTGATACAACGCTTGCCGACGAGTTGTCTGACGAGGGCTTCAAGGTGCACAGCATTGGCGATTGCACTGGCGTTAGCTACATCGAGGGTGCGCTGGAATCCGCGGCAGAGCTAGCGGTAGCGCTGGACTGAGGTGGTAGCCGCGCACTGAGCAGCGTGCGCGGTGCCTTCGTGCTTAAGCGTTGTCGATAATCAGGATTGCACCACGCGCTGAGAAGCTGCCGCGCGTTTGCCATTCTATGAGCTCGCCGCCATGGCGGTTCACGCAATGTTCGGCCATCTCCAAAAAGGTAGAGCGCTCTGGATCTGCGATCATAATTCGCTTAACGCCGGCATCCAGCGCACGATCAATCATATTGCCGACGGGCTTTACCAGTTCATCCCAGAAACAAATGTCGGCGGCCAATAGCAGGTCCTGGTCGGTAAAGCGCTTGCGCGACATCTGCTGGAATTTGCTGACCAGATGTGTGGTGGCAACGCCATTCAGGCGGGCGGCAACATCCAGGAAGGGAAAGACGTCCGGGTCGGCATCTACGGAGATAACCTCACTGCCAAATTGCTTAGCGCACCAAATGCCCGCTAGCCCCCAACCGCAACCGACATCCACCACCGTGGCTGTGTGCTCCGGCGGGTGCTTCTGCAAGTGATCGATGAGCAGGGCGCTGGACTTCCACAGCTTGGTGCCGTGAATACTGGGGCTAACGCCCGCACGCTTAACCTTTCGGATCTCCGGGTGGGAGCCGGTGGGCATGACAACGCCGCGAAAACGGTGCTGTAAAACCGGGGGTTTTCTCTTGCGGGGCGTCTCAGCCACAAGCCCTCCTTGCTGTTAGGGGTTTATCCAAATGGGCGATGTCCAGGCGCGTTCCTGAATGACCGGTGAGTAGAACGATTCATGCTCTGCGGCCAGGCAGCAACGATCGTACACATTACCGATGGCACCTTCGTCATTCAATTTTGCGTTCATTGCCTCAGCCTGTGTCAGGCAGCTGGATGAAAAGGGGTTTATGCCTGCGGCCTGGCACTGACGGGTGCTCCAGCGGCAGCTCGGATTTTCCAGTACGCGTACGTAATAAAACGCGCGTTGATTGGCAGTGTAATCCGAGTCCTCCCAGACGCTGCATAACTGCGCTGCGCCCGCCCCGGTGGGTGCGCAGCTGTCTTCGTCGACCCAGGCGCCATTGTCGGCGTCGCCAGCGATATCAAAAACCCGCTCCTGCGTGTTGCCATCGGCATCCAGCCAGCCCTTGATGACCTGCAGCCGTTGCAGATCCTGTCCCGGGTTACCTGGAACGCCGGGGTCTTTGGCTGCGCTCACCAAAAACCGGGGCGTGGCATCACCGGCAGCAAGTTCGCCCCCCATGGGAACGCCGCTCGCATAAGCTTGCTCCAGCATGTCCGGCGCAGCGCATAAATCGCCAGCCAGGTCTGTGCCGGCGAAAAAGCGGACGCTGGGTCGCGTGCCACTGGTGGCATAAGCTTCGCGGCGGCGCATCGCATCAAACACGCTGTCGCGAGAGTTTTCCTCGGCCCATACTACCGCGAGGCCGCCGGGATTGTCGTAAAAATGATCCTGCAGGTTGCGATAACCCGAGTCCCGCCTGCCCAGGTGGCCGGTGTAGTTATCTTCTTCAGCGCCGCCCGGGCTGGCACTATGGGTATCCGTGCTGCCGATAAAACCTTGCATAAACGGATTAATGCCCGACGTTTCACGTAAGGCCAGTCCGTCCTTGAGCACATTGCGCACCATGTTGCGCCGGGCGAAGTCATCGACCGACACAGGTTCGCCTTCACTGGCACGCATTTCGCCAAAGATGGTACCCAGCATGGCAAGGTTGTCTGACGGTGCCTGTTCGAAATCACACAGTTCGTCTTCCGTGTCCACGCCGCGCCCGAGCAGGCGATCAAACCGGCACTCCGAGGCAGCCTTGTGTTGCACCAGTTCAATCAATGGCTCAAAAAACAGGCGATCTTTCGCTTCTTGCTCATTCGCGGGATCGGGGAACATCAGGCCCGCCGCAAGGTTGGGGTTATGTGGAATCGCCATCACGTCGCAGCCGCTATCGGTGTCGGTGCACTCATCGGCGAGCCGGCGCCACAGTTCGGGGACATTCCTGGAACCTGTGTCGTAGGTCGAGATGGCTGTGTCGGTGACATTCGCGTTGCGAAAGATCACATTGCGATGCAGGTTGGCATAGTTGGGTGCGTCTGTGTACTCGTAGCCCACAAAGGTAGTGAACTCACAATTCGCAGAGCGATCGTAGTGCGCTTCGGCGGCATCCTGAATTTGTTGCCAGGCCTGCTTGTGGGCTGCATCGCAGTCTCCCAGGCTACAGACCATAGACTCTGTTTCGCCCGCAGAATCCCCGGTGACGCCCACGCTGGCCCAATAGTCCATGGCCAGTAGCTGCAGTGGGAACAGATCACTGCGCGTTGCGACACAGGCGGGGTGCCAGCGAACGAAGCCTGAATCCTCGGCGCTGCACAGTCGAATCGGCCCTAGTAGCTCAGAGTGATCCGTGACCGCGGTAAAGTCGATGGGGCGCTGTAACTGTGCGATGACGGTTTGCTCGCCGTCTGCATCGGGCAGGGTGATTGCTTCGCCCTTGGCGTAACGGTAAGCATCCTCCGGGCCATTGCGCTGGCTGGAGACATAGCTGTCAAAAGAGAGCCTTGAATGTACGTGAAGGTCTCCGAACAGGGCCTGTCGCGTTGGGCGATAGTCTGCGCACGGCTCGCGTGCTTCGCGGTAGGGTGGCCGTTCCGCCATGGTCAGTGTGGGCGCCACCGCCAGAGCGAACGTTATCCCGCAAAGTGCCAGCCTTGCGCAGCGGCCGATCATGCGTCCACCGGCTCTACGTCTTCTGCCTGTGGTCCCTTGTCGGTATCGACTACGCGCAGGCGGACCCGCTGGCCATCGCGAAGGCTACGACGTCCCTCGCCCAGAATAGAGCGGAAGTGGACGAATACTTCTTCGCCGCTGTCCAAAGTGATAAAGCCAAATCCCTTGGAGACATTGAACCATTTTACGGCGCCAAATTCGGCGTCATCGTCGCTATGGGTGGCGGCTGACTGTTGTGCCTGTGGTGCTGTGCTTGCGCTCAGTTTTGCAGTGGCAAAGCTGCTGCCAAGGCTGGCGGCGACAATGGCAACGGCAGTGTAGAGGTCGAAAGTGGCAGTTGGGGCCAGTTGTGTAAGTACCACGGCAGCGCAAATGGCGATGATAACGCTGGCGATAAGTGCGGAAACTGATGGCATGGTGGTTCCTTAAGTCTTGGTGGTGGCGTTGTAGTTGTAGTTGTAGTTGTAGTTGTAGTTTTGCTGTTGTTTCAGGGGCGGCACTGGGTGCGCCCTACAGGCGCCGCATTCTAGCACCAATGCTCATTGGCAAGGCCCCCGTGCGAGTCGCAGAGGTTAAACCTGCAGCCCATTGCTGGATGTCGGCAGTGCGCGCATTTCCGACACAGCCAAACAACGACAAAAGGCACCTGCGGCTGGCGCACGTGCCTTGGTCATCAAAATAGGGTGGGCGCCAGAGCGCCCGTGATCAGAGTTTCAGTACTTCTTCGGCTTGCAGGCCTTTGGGGCCTTCAACAAGGTTGAACTCAACGTCCTGTCCCTCGTTCAGGGTTCTGTACCCATCGCCTTGGATAGAACGAAAATGAACGAAGACATCGTCGTCACTGTCTTCCCGGGTGATGAAGCCAAACCCCTTGGCATTGTTAAACCACTTTACCGTGCCCTGCACACGCTCGCTCATACCACTTTCCTCGGTGTTGTACTGCTTTTTATTATTCCGGCTAACCTGCAGCCGGGGTCTATCAACCGATGGGGTGGCGATCTGTGCTAGATCGCCTGGATACGTTGTTCCTGTTCCCGTAGTTTTTCCATCGCAGCCTGCTGTTCGGCGAGTTTCTCTCGCTCTTTAGCCACAACCTCTGCCGGTGCTTTATCGACAAAAGAGGCATTGGACAGCTTGCCCTCGATTCGGGACAGGTCTTTCCCCAGTTTTTCTATCTCTTTGCCAAGGCGCGCAAGTTCTGCGTCCTTGTCAATCAATCCCGCCATGGGGACCAGAATCTCGAGATTCCCTACCAGCGCGGTCGCAGAGACTGGCGCCGACTCCGTATTTTCCAGCCAGGTGATGCTCTCCAACTTGGCGAGTTTTCTGAGTGCCGGCGCGTGAATCGTCATTCGATCTTTATCGTTGTCGTCGCCGTTGCTCAGCATGATGTCCAGCGCTTTACCGGGCGGGATATTCATTTCTCCGCGAATGGTTCTTACGCCGACAATCACCTGCTTCAGCCATTCTATATCTGCGTTTGCGGCATTGTCCACGGCGGACTCATCCGCCACAGGGTAGGGCTGCAGCATGATGGTGTCACCGGTTTTACCGGCCAGTGGCGCAACGGTTTGCCAGATCTCTTCGGTGATAAAGGGCATCAGTGGATGCATCATGCGCAGGGAAGCTTCCAGCACCCGAATCAGCGTACGACGTGTGCCTCGCTTGGCTGCATCACTCGCTTCATCGTCCCACAGCACCGGCTTGGACAACTCCAGGTACCAGTCGCAGTACTCATTCCACACGAATTCGTACATGGCTTGTGAGGCGAGGTCGAACCGGTACTGCGCGATCGCTTTGGCAACCTCAGCCTCGGTTTCCTGCAACCTGCCGATAATCCAGCGGTCAGCGAGGCTCAGTTCAAAATCACTGCCTGCGTCCTGCCCGCAGTCTTCCCCCTCGCAGTTCATCAGTACATAGCGGGCCGCATTCCATATCTTGTTACAGAAATTGCGGAAGCCCTCAATGCGCCCGATGTCGAATTTGATATCACGCCCCGTGGAGGCGAGTGAGTAGTAGGTGAAGCGCAGTGCGTCGGTGCCGTAGGCATCAATGCCCTCGGGGAACTGCTTGCGCGTGGCCTTCTCGATACGCGCGGCCATTTTCGGCTGCATCATCCCCGCTGTACGCTTTTGCACCAGGCTTTCCAGGTCAATGCCGTCGATCAAGTCGA
This sequence comes from Parahalioglobus pacificus, assembly GCF_014652275.1. Taxonomy (GTDB): domain Bacteria; phylum Pseudomonadota; class Gammaproteobacteria; order Pseudomonadales; family Halieaceae; genus Parahalioglobus; species Parahalioglobus pacificus. Next base: position 763,261 of record NZ_BMYM01000001.1, read on the forward strand.
TGGGGTCCAGTACATTGCCCTTGGACTTGGACATCTTCTGTCCCTCGGCGTCACGCACCAATCCGTGAACATACACGGTGTGGAAGGGCACTTCGTCGCGGAAATGCAGCGTCATCATGATCATCCGGGCAACCCAGAAGAAGATGATGTCGAAGCCCGTTACCAACACGCTGCTTGGATGGAAGGTCGCCAGGTCTTTAGTCTCTTCGGGCCAGCCCAGCGTGGAGAATGTCCAAAGGGCGGAGGAGAACCAGGTGTCCAGTACGTCCTCGTCCTGCGTCAGAACAACGGAGGCGTCCAGGTTGTTTTCGCTGCGTACGCTGGCTTCATCGTTGCCAACGTAGACGTTACCGGCTTCGTCATACCACGCGGGGATACGGTGTCCCCACCAGAGCTGCCTGCTGATACACCAGTCTTGAATATCCCGCATCCAGGCGAAATAGGTGTTCTCCCATTGCTTGGGTACGAACTGGATGTCGCCATTCTCGACAGCCGCGATGGCAGGTTTTGCCAGCGTCCTAGCATCCACATACCACTGGTCAGTGAGATACGGCTCAATCACCACACCGGAACGGTCACCCCGGGGAACTTTCAGGGTGTGGTCATCCACCTTCTCCAGCAGGCCCAGCTCATCCAGGTCAGCGACGATCTGCTTGCGAGCATCAAAACGATCCATGCCGCGATAGGCTTCGGGCGCCTGTTCATTGATGGCGGCATCATCGTCAAGAATATTGATCAAGGGCAGATCGTGGCGGCGGCCCATTTCATAATCATTGAAATCGTGCGCAGGGGTTATCTTGACGCAGCCCGTGCCAAATTCCCGGTCTACATAGTCATCGGCAATCACCGGTATTTCGCGACCGGTCAGCGGCAGCGTAATGGTCTGCCCAACCAGGTGGGCATAACGCTCATCTTCGGGATGCACGGCAACTGCAGTATCCCCCAGCATGGTCTCCGGGCGTGTTGTGGCAACGGTCAGATGGCCGTCGCCGCTGGTCAGCGGGTAGCGGAAGTGCCACAAGTGGCCCTTCTCTTCCTCGGAGATAACCTCCAGATCGGACACTGCCGTGTGCAGGGCGGGGTCCCAGTTAACCAGCCGCTGTCCCCGGTAAATAAGCTTCTCGCGGTACAGGCGAATAAACACCTCCTGAACCGCCGCTGACATGCCCGGGTCCATGGTAAAGCGCTCTCGCGACCAATCCAGGGAGGAACCCAGCCTTCTCAGCTGCCGCGTAATCGTGCCGCCGGATTCTTCTTTCCACTCCCACACCTTGTCGATGAAGGCATCTCGGCCAAGTTCATGCCGGTTAGTGCCCCGTGCTTCCAGCTGACGCTCAACCACCATCTGGGTAGCGATGCCCGCGTGGTCTGTACCGACTTGCCAGAGGGTGTTACACCCTGTCATGCGGTGGTACCGAATCAGCGCATCCATGATGGCTTCCTGGAAGCCGTGCCCCATGTGCAGGCTGCCGGTGACATTCGGCGGCGGAATCATGATGCTGTAGGGCGAACCTTCGCCGCTGGGGGCGAAGTAACCGGCATTTTCCCAGGTGGTATACCAGCGGGTTTCGATATCGGCGGGTTGGAAAGTCTTGTCCATAACGGGCGGGGCCTGACGGGGTTTGGCGTGGTGTTTGAGGGGGCGCGATTATACGCCTCAGAGGTCGTGCTTTTCCAATTGATAACCGCGCTCTTTATAGAAGGTCCAAGAGGCGCGCAGTGCCTGCAAACTGCCGTCATCCTGAGTGACCACCTCGGCCACGCGGTGAAAGCGTGCAAAGAACGCGGGCACGCTAAGCTGTAGATTGATCAACAGGTCATCGTGGTCGCCAGGTTCCTGCCCCCAGCCAATGGCAATGCGCTGTTCATCGCCACTGCCGAGCAAGCCATGGGGTAGAAAGCTGGCTGGGCGAAATGACCAGAGCAACTCATCCAGCGCTTTGGCTTGAGCCTCATCGGCTGCGTTGATAAAGATACGGTGGCCGTGCTGAAAGGCTTTATCGGCCAGCCTTGCGGCCACGGATAGCCGCTGGGTGTCCCCAGCGGCTGCAACCACGTAAAAGCCAACGCGGGTCACTGACCTGCGCGATCCTGCAGGTAGCGGGTCAGCATGGCGACGGGCCGGCCGGTGGCGCCTTTGGGTGCGCTGGTCCATGCAGAGCCTGCGATATCCAGGTGTGCCCAGTCGTATTTCTCTGCGAAACGCGCCAGGAAACAGGCGGCGGTAATGCTGCCGCCTCCGGGGCCACCAATATTGGCCACGTCGGCAAAATTCGTATTGAGCTGTTTCTGGTAGTCGTCCCACAGGGGCATACGCCAGGCACGGTCATGGCTCTGGGTGCCTGCAGCCAGCAGTTCGTCCGCGAGGGAGTCTTTGTTGGCATACAGTCCTGAGGCGTGGTGCCCCAATGCAACGACGCAGGCTCCGGTGAGTGTGGCGATATCGATAACCGCGGCAGGTTTATAGCGCTCTGCGTAGGTGAGCGCGTCGCACAATACCAGTCGGCCTTCGGCATCCGTGTTGAGGATTTCAATGGTGCGACCTGACATGCTGGTCACTACGTCGCCGGGCTTGGTCGCGCGACCGCTGGGCATATTCTCTGCGGCAGCGACAATGCCCACGACATTGATGGGCAACTCCAGCTCGCACAGGGCGGACATGGTGCCAAACACGCTGGCTGCGCCACCCATATCAAACTTCATTTCATCCATCTTTGCGCCGGGCTTCAGCGAGATGCCGCCCGTATCGAAGGTGATCCCCTTGCCAACCAGCACATAGGGCTGCGCTTTTGCCTTGCCGCCCTTGTATTCCATGATGATGAAGCGCGCGGGCTCGTCGCTGCCGGCGGATACCGAGAGCAGCGAGCCCATGCCGAGCTCACGCATCTTTTTCTCATCGAGAATCTTGGTGGTTAGCTTGCCGTGTTTACGGCCCAGCTTGCGGGCTTCTTTAGCCAGGTAGTTCGGTGTACAGATATTCCCCGGTAGATTGGCCAGCTCGCGGGCCACGTTCACACCATCGCCAGTCTGTTGGCCCTGGCCGAGCAGACGGTTGGCATCGCGGGTAGACAGACCATTGCCGATACTGACAACCAGCTTGCCCAACTGTGCCGCCGGCTTGGGCTTGCTCAGGGTTTCGTTGTAACGATAGCGCGCTGTGGTCACCAGGCGAGCCGCATAGGGCAGCAGCTCGCGCAGCGCATCGCTGTCTTTCATGTCGTCAAGGAACAGTACCGCGTCTTTTGCTTTTAGACCGGCCAGGGCCTTTGCGACATGCTCGCCGAAAGCGCGCCCGGCGCCACTGTCCATATCAGCCTGCTTGCCGCAGCCGATCAGCAGCAGGCGCGCCGCTGCGCCTGTGCCGGGTAAGAGGTGGCTCTGTCCGGCCTTGCCCGCGAAGTCACCCAGTGAGAGCAGTTGGCTGATACTGCCGCCGTTTGCTTTGTCCAAGTCTTTGGCGACTCCAGCTAACTTGCCATCACCGAAAATAGGTAGCACTGCACATTGGGTGCGCTGTTTGCCGGCGTCGTCAATTTTGCGTGCGCTGAGTGTGAGTTTGCTCATGGTAAAACCTTCACGTCATCTGAGGCGCCTAGTGTATGATGGCCGTCACCGTAACTAAACCTTCCAAGACGCGAAACCTGGGCGGAAACCGACCTGCATGAGAATTCTTCGCTACCTGACACGTGATGTGATGACGCACATGGTGGCAGTGAGCTTCGTGCTACTGGTAATCATTTTTTCCGGGCGTTTCGTGAAGTACCTGGCGGAAGCTGCCGTCGGTGACCTCGCCGGTGACATTCTGTTGCCTGTGATGATGTACCGCTTACCCGGTTTTCTTGAGCTGATTCTGCCGTTGGGCCTCTTTATCGGCATCCTCATGGCCTATGGCAGGTTGTATGTTGAGAGCGAGATGGTTGTGCTCACATCGTGCGGTGTGAGCCCTGAGCGGCTCGCCGGCTATACCCTGGTGCCTGCAGTGCTGGTCGCTGTCGTTGTCGCTATCTTGTCGCTGTTGATCACTCCGCTTGGGGCCGCGCGTTCCACCGCGCTACTGGATGACCCGGCCTCATCACAAGGGCTTAACTCTCTGGCGGCGGGGCGCTTCCAGACCCGACGTGGCAGCGGCCTGGTGTCCTACGCCGAATCTGTTGATGAAGCTGGCGTTATGTATAACGTGTTCCTCTCACAACAGTCGGGGGATAACGATGCCGACGCGGTGTTAACCGTCACGGTGGCTGAAGAGGGCGAGGTGGTGTTCGACAATGGCACCGGCGCGCGTTATCTGGAGCTGCGCAATGGATACCGGTATCGCGGCCGCCCCGGTGGCCTTGAGTACGAAGTGATTGGCTTCGAGCGATTTGGTGAGCTGATTCCCGAGCCGGAGGGTGGCATCCGTACCCAGGCGCCCGTTGATGGTCGCTCAACGGCAGAACTCTGGAACTCAGAGGCTGTAGAAGATCGCGCCGCATTGGCCTGGCGCCTTTCGATTCCACTGATGGTGCCTATCGTCGCGATCATGGCTCTGTGTCTGAGCAAAACCGATCATCGGCGTGGACGGTACGTGAAGATGGCGCCCGCCTTTCTGATCTATCTCAGCTACTTGATGTTGCTGGCCAATGCGCGAACGCGCATGGAAGATGGCGATGGCGGTATCGCCAGCAATATGTGGGTCATTCACGCGGTGTTCGCCTTGATCGCTGCGGGGCTTTTGTACGGGCGTCCCTGGTTAGATCGCCTGCATTACCGGAGGCTGCGACGTGAATCAGCTTGATCGCTATGTTGGGCGAACGGTGCTGGTCGCTATCCTTCTGGTGCTGGGAATTATTGTTGGGCTGGACGCGTTCGCAGCCATTCTCAACGAAGCCGAGGATGTGAGTGAGTCCTACAGTTTTCTCAATGCACTCTCTTATGTGGTCCTGACTCTGCCGGGCCGCTTCTACGAGTTCATTCCTTTCGCCGCGCTGATTGGTTGCCTGATCGGGCTGGGCCAGCTGGCAACGACCAGCGAGCTGGTGGTGATGCGCGGGGCGGGTGTCTCTGTCGCTCGGCTGGTGTGGATTACGATGAAGCCCGCGTTGGTTGTCGCCGTAGCGGGTATTTTGCTGGGCGAATACATTGCACCCAAGACGCAACAATTGGCCGAGAGCCGAAGAGCGATTGCCTTGAATCCCGGCGAGGGTGTCGCAGGGAAGCACGGCCTATGGATTCGCGAGGGCGACACTTTTCTGCACGTGAATGCGCTGGAGCCCAATGGCGTGGCCTATGGGATTACGCTGGTGCGCTTTGATGAGCAGCAGCGCATGGAGTGGTCCCTGAGTGCACAACGCGCCAGTTTTCAGCGCGACCACTGGGTGCTCGAACGGGCTGTGAAAACTGATTTCACCCGTTGGGCGACCAGCGTCAGCGAGCACACAACCTTGCGCTGGGATACGGGCATCACACCGGATCTTCTAGCGCTTGAAGTGTTGTCACCGGACCAACTGCCACTGGACGACCTGTATCGTTACGGCCGTTACCTGATGCAACAGGGTCTGGAGGCTGACGATTTTGAATTGGCCTTCTGGCGCAAGCTGCTGCAGCCTCTGGCGGTTGCAGGGCTGGTGTTGGTCGCTATTTCGTTTGTGTTTGGCCCCCTGCGAGATGGCACCATGGGGTTTCGTATCTTTGCCGGGGTCATTGTGGGGATTGTCTTTCGAACCAGCCAGGACCTGCTGGGGCCTTCCAGTCTGGTGTTTGGCTTTTCCCCCCTTTACGCGGCGCTTGCGCCGATCGCGGTCTGCATACTGGCGGGCCTATTATTATTGAGCCGGGCTCGCTAGGACTCAGGACTTCTCTCGTTTGGGCAGCAGCACGAGTCGAGACTGGGATAGGTAGTCGTGCCATGTCTTGCCATTGCTGTCCCACAGGCACCAGAGGTAGCCAAGGCCAAGGCAGGCGGTAGACAGTAACGCTCCGAGGCATCGAACCACGCAGTGATAAATGCCCAGCTTGGAGCCGTCATTCGCAACAACCTTGAAGCGCCAGGCCTGCATACCCAGCGTTTGGCCGCTCTTCATCCAGAAAATGGCGAAGAAGGTGATCACGGTCAGCATGATCACGCATTGCCGCAGCAGCGTCGGGAGCTCATCAGGATCTGCCTCCATGCCGCCCAGCTCCATCACATAGACATAGGCACCCAGCGTGAGCGCAGCGCTTAGCATGATCAGTGGCAACACCAGGAAGGTGTCATAGAGCATCGCCATCAGTCGGCGCAGCAGTGAAGGAGAGGGTAGCGAGAGGTCGTCTGAGTGTTGGGTCATTTCCGAATTTTAACACGCTTTGGCCGCTTTCCCGCGCGTGCTACATTGCGTCGCGGGGAGGAGATATGCACGTACTACTTGTTGAAGACGACGAGACCGTAGGGCGATTCATCGTCGAACAACTGCAGCAGGCCGGCCATGAGTGTACCTGGAAGGTCGACGGCGTTTCGGGATTGGCAGCCGCGCGCAGCGACAGTTTCGATGTCATCGTTGTGGACCGTATGTTGCCCGGTACTGACGGTCTAACTCTGCTGGCAACCCTGCGCAATGCCGGGCTGACAACGCCAGTGTTGGTGCTCAGTGCTCTAGGTGAGGTCAGTGACAGGGTGGAGGGGCTGCAAAGCGGCGCCGATGATTATCTCGTCAAACCCTTTTCCATTGATGAGCTGCTCGCGCGATTAGACGTGCTTTTCCGGCGGGTCGCGTCTGAGTCTTCCGCTGCGCAAACCGAGCTTACTGTTGCCGATCTGCGTATTGATTTGCTCAGCCGTGAAGTCACGCGTGCAGGTCAACCCATTTCAGTGCAGCCCCGGGAATTCAAGCTCCTTGAATACCTGATGCGTCATGCCGGGCAGATCGTGACACGCGCGATGCTGTTAGAGCATGTTTGGGGATACCACTTCGATCCCCAGACCAACGTTATCGATGTGCATATTTCGAGATTGCGGCAAAAAATCGATAAGGGGTTTCCGGAGCCCTTATTGGAAACTGTGCGCGGTGCTGGCTATCGCCTCGGTGATGCGCCAGTTGATGCGCAACCCGGTACAAGTACGGACAGCGTTTCCCAGTGACTATCTGGTCGGTCATCAACAGCCTGACCTTTCGTTACATCGCCAAGTACGTGGTGGTGCTCAGTGCCAGCGTGTTTCTTCTGCTGGCTGCCCTGTATGCCTACATCAGTTATGGCTTCTTCACAGAGCTCAGCGAGAGCATTCTGGATGAGCAGGAGACGCTGGCTGTTATCTATGCTGGCCAATCAATCGCGGGTGTCGAGCAATACGTGAACGATCAGCTCACTGCGCCCGCCAGTGGTCGTTTTTACTATCTCGTGACAGACGGCTCAGGACAGCGTGTGGCCGGCGATCTCAATGAAGTACCACGCTATGAACAGTTTCGTGGCGGTTGGCTGGGTTTCCAGTTGGCGCTGTTGGAATGGGGCGAGACGGTAGACGTGGATTTTCTTGCGCGGCCTATGGATCTGGGCGGCGATTACACCGCCATCGTCGCGCGCAATTACGCCGATGTCACCGCACAAGCCAGCCTGGTTATCCGTACACTCTTTCGCGCGATGATCGCCACTATCGTGCTGGGCATGGTCGGGGGATTCCTCAGTGCGACATCGACCCTGAGCCGCGTGGAGCGTTTGAATCGCGAACTGTCGGGGATTATTGAGGGAGGCCCTGAGCAGCGCATTAATGTGGATGCACAAAAGGGCTATGTGCGTGAGCTGGCGGAAATCATGAACAGCCTTCTGGCACAGTCCGAGGGCTTGCTGCGCGGGGTTAAGACCGTCTCAGACAATATCGCCCACGACCTGCGCACGCCCCTCACGCGCATGCGCAATCAACTGGAGCAATTGCGTGCATCGGAGCGGGGTGACACGGCCCTGGCGCTGAATGACATTATTTCAGAGTGTGACGACATCCTGGGCACCTTCAACGCCCTGCTGCGCATCTCCAGTTTGGAAACCGGGGGCCTTTATTCGGGTAGCGCGGAGGTGCCACTGGATCAATTGTTGGCCGATGTGGTGGAGCTGTATGAACCCCTGGCGGCTGAGCGGGATGTTGCACTGACCCTACAAATGGACGCCTGTCCGGCGGTCGCCGGTGACCGCGATCTGCTGTTTCAGTTGTTTCTGAACCTGGTGGATAACGCGATTAAGTACACCCCTGACGGTGGTTCGGTAGTTGTACGCGCAGCGGCACTGGTGGGCTTTGGAGCCCGCATTGTTGTGGGTGATTCCGGGCCGGGTATTCCGGCAGACCAGCACGGTAATGTGCTGCGCCGCTTCTTCCGTATCGAATCCAGTCGCGGTACGCACCCGGGGCATGGGCTTGGGTTGAGCCTGGTACAGGCAATTGTGACCTTCCATCGAGGGGTGCTCAGCCTTGGCGATAATGCACCGGGGCTTCGCGTGACGGTTGATTTGCCTCAGCTGTCGTCCAGACGCAAGTGAGAGGTATCCGGCGCAAGAGCCTCGTCTTTTTTGCGCTCCGAGTCATCCAGTATGGAACTGCCTTCAGGCGCGAGATTAATGCCCGACAGATCAGGTTCTATGTCGGCAACCGGTAGCGATGCGCAATCGCTAAAATCATTGGCTTCACTCATGTCCAAGGCACTGATGTCCGGCGGCGGGGGCGGGGGCTCGGATGCCAGACGCGGTATCTCTTCACCCACAGCACCCATGTCCAAATGATCGGTTGCGGGCGCAGCAGGCGGAGTAGGGGTAGGCTCGGATAGTCTCTGCGCCTGGTCATCGACGCTCAGTGCCGAGGTATCTATTGACGCAGGGGGCGTCGTGTCTCGCTCTTGCGGCCTCAGTACGTCCGCACCGGCGGGCTCTATGGATAGGTGACTGGTGTTTGGCGCGGTTGTACTGGGCGCCGGATCGCCGTTGCCGGGAGACGGACTGGTTTGATCGCTGCTGGCGGCCACTGCGGCTATGCGCTCCGCGGCTGTCATTTCTCTGGCCGGCTCAGCGGCTTTGGCCGGGGGCGCCACAGTATCGGGTGAACTTGCCCGGCTGATCACCGGTTTGGCACCGGCTTGTTCCATGGCCTGTTTATATTTGAGGGCAGTGGCCTTATCGCAGTCTCGCTTTACTGTTTGGCGCTTGCCGCTGAATAGACGATCCAGTGTGGCGTCATCTGCCTTGAACAACTGTCCAAGCCGCTGGCGCACTGTTTCCACTGCATGGCCGGGCAGGCACTCGCCGGCAAAAGCAATCGTGTAACGTTCTTCCATGATGACCCCCATCGCTGGTCATAGTATAAGCCCGTCTTTTACGCGCTTGCACACCATTATCTGCCCCTGGTTTTTGCTACCATTGGCGTTCCCGAAACTGGCGGTACTAACAGGCTATGAGCGACAGGGTGCCCACCCGATTTGTGACTACCCTTCTGAAAATGGTGGACACGCGCGGCTACGACTTTTCCCACATCCTCAGTGATGCGGGCCTGGAGTTTGACCCCATGCAGCCCGATGATCCGGCCTATAAGGCCGAGATCAGTGCTATGCAGTATTCCCGGGTTTACCAGCATGTATTGCACTTACTGCAGGACGAGACCTTTGGTGTGACCGGCAGCGAGCTGGTGGCTCCCGGCGCGTTTCGCATGATGTGTTATTGCATTGTGTCCTGCGACAACCTTGGCCAGGCGATTCGACGGGCGTCCGAGTTTTACCGCACGTTCTTTGATGAACGCAGCCAGTTATACACCAACTTTTCCGAGCAGTATGCGCGCGTTGGCTATCGAACATTGGCCCCCGGGGCTGAAGGTCAGGCTGCCAATCAGTCACAGCAGGTAGGGGTGGCAGAGGCCTATGGACTATCGATGTGGCACCGATTTTTTGGCTGGCTGTGTGGCAGGCCCATCGAACTCAAGCGGGTAGATTTCACAGGCTCTGCACCGGAACGGTTGTCGCGCTACGAAGAATTGTTTCGTTGTCCGCTAAACTTCAACCAGAGCAATGACCTGCTCTACTTTGACAGCGCCTGCCTGTCCTGGCCAGTGGTGCACACCGAGCATTCCCTACGAGAGTTTCTGCGTACGGCCCCGTACCAGCTACTGATAATGGATGCCGATCCTGACAGCAATAATCTCTCGGCCCAGGTGAAGGCGATGATTGGTCATGACTTCAGCGACGGCTCTCCCGGTTTTGAAACCATTGCGCAGGCCTTGAATATGTCGGCGCCTACGTTGCGTCGACGTCTTAAGCGAGAGGGCACTACCTTCCAGCAGATTAAGGACGACGCCCGTTGCGATGCGGCGCGTCTGTGTCTGGACCGGCACGAGCTATCGATAAACGAGGTGGCCTTGCAACTTGGGTTCACTGATCCCAGCGCCTTCCATCGCTCCTTCAAAAAATGGACCGGGATGACGCCGGGTCAGTTTCGGCTGCAGCGCCAGCGGGGAGAATCGTTGGCGGAACTGGCCGATTTGGCGCCGGTATCCGACGCTGGCTGAGCCTGTCGCCGCTACACGCGAGTCGGTATAATCCCCGCGCTTCGGGGGGAGTACACATGACCGTAGAACAGACTATTGAATCGCGCCTCGTGGAAGGCTTTTCACCGCTCTTTCTCCAGGTTGAGAACGAGTCGCACATGCACAGCGTGCCGCCAAATTCTGAAACGCACTTCAAGGTCACCCTGGTGAGTGACGGCTTCGAGGGCGTGCGCAAAGTCGCCAGGCACCAAAAGGTTTACGCAGCGCTAGCTGCAGAGCTTGAGGGGCCCGTACATGCGCTGGCCCTGCATACCTACACGCCTGAGGAGTGGCAGCAGCGGCAGGAGAGCGCGCCCGATTCGCCAGACTGTCTGGGCGGGAGTAAGCGGGAGTCGCAGTCGTGAGCCAGATCGTCGTTGCAGCTCTGTACAAGTTCGTCACCCTCGAAGACTACATCGCCATGCGTGAGCCATTGCTGGATTGCTGCGTCACTGCGGGTGTTAAGGGCACTTTGCTACTGGCGGAAGAGGGCATCAACGGCACGATTGCCGGAACGCGGGAAGGCATAGACGCGGTACTGGCGTATCTGCGCAATGATGCGCGCCTCGCCGACCTGGAGCACAAGGAAAGCTTTGACGACCATATGCCGTTTCATCGCATGAAGGTAAAGCTTAAAAAAGAAATTGTGACCATGGGTGTGGATGGGATAGATCCGAACCAAACCGTCGGCACCTATGTGAAGCCCGAGGATTGGAACGCGCTGGTTGACGACCCCGAGGTGCTATTAATCGATACGCGTAATGATTACGAATACGGCATCGGCAGTTTTCGCGGTGCGGTTGATCCCCACACAACGACCTTCCGCGAGTTCCCTGGCTGGGTGAGGGAGAACCTTGACCCTGCCAAGCAGAAAAAAGTCGCGATGTTCTGCACCGGCGGCATCCGCTGTGAGAAAGCGTCTGCATTCATGCTCAAGGAAGGCTTCGAGGAGGTTTACCACCTGCAGGGCGGCGTGCTGAAATACCTCGAAGAAGTGCCCGAAGCTGAGAGCACCTGGGAAGGTGAGTGCTTCGTATTTGATAACCGTGTGGCCGTTAATCAACAGCTTGAGAAGGGCCAATACGACCAGTGTTACGGTTGTCGCCACCCAATCACTGAAGACGATAAGCGTTCACCACATTACGTGAAGGGCGTTTGTTGTCCACGCTGTTTCGACAGTTTGAGTGAAGACCAGATGGCCCGCTTCTCCGAACGCCAAAAGCAAATCGAACTCGCTAAGCAGCGCGGTGAGGTCCACGTGGGTGCACCACCGCCGGCGCGTCAGCAACCCCATCCCGAAAACGCCGAGGGTTACTGATGAGTGCGACGATTACCTGCGGGGAGCGCCTGGTTGACATGCTGGCCGCTTACGGCGTCGACACCGTATTTGGTATTCCCGGCAATCACACGGTACCGCTGTATCGCGGGCTATCCGACGGCCCCATTCGGCACGTGTCGCCGCGCCATGAACAGGGCGCCGGGTTCATGGCTGATGGCTATGCCCGCGCGACGGGTAAACCGGGCGTCTGCTTTCTCATTTCCGGGCCCGGTTTAACCAACGCATTAACGCCGATGATGCAGGCTTTGGCCGATTCTGTACCGATGTTGGTTGTTACTGCAGTAGCCGCCAGGGATCAGTTGGGCATGGGCGAGGGGCACCTGCATGAATTACCCGACCAGCGGGCGCTGGCAAGCCAGTGTGCCCGTTTCAGTCACACCCTCATGCGTCCTGACGAGCTGCCGCGCGTACTTGCACGTGCCTTCGCCGTGTTTTCTGCGGAGCGGCCAGGCCCTGTGCACATTGAATTGCCGTTGGATGTGATCACCGCAGATGCCAGTCATGTCGACCCGACCCCTTGGCCGATGCCGGCAGCGCCCGGCGCACACCCCGAAGCAGTGGCAGAGGCGGCGCGGATGCTGGCCAGTGCTCAACGCCCTTGTTTGATTGTTGGCGGTGGTGCGGTGGCTTCAGCACTGGAGGTTCAGGAGCTGGCTGAACGGTTTGCTGCGCCTGTGGTGAACACGGTAAATGCAAAAGGCGTGATGCCTGAGACTCACCCATTGGCGGTTGGGTCCAGCCCTAGCCTCGGTGCTGTGCGCGAGGTTATCTATGGTGCTGATCTGGTGCTGGCCGTGGGCACGGAGTTCGGGGAAACCGATTACGACATGCTGTTCATCGGCGATCTGGCGCTGCAAGCGCCATTGATTCGGATCGATATCGACGCGCGTCAGTTGTCCCGCAATCAGCGGCCAACACTGGCGATCTGCGCTGATGCCCGGGCTGCCCTAAGTCAATTGCTGGCAGCAACAGAGGGCGCGGGGCGCGATACGGATCCTCAGTGGGGTCAAGTGCGGGTAGCGGCCGCTCAGCAGGCCATCAGCCAAGAAGAGCATACGCACCCCGAGTTTCAGGCCCTGTTCGCTGCCGTAAAGTCGGCCCTGCCCGGTGTTCGACTGGTGGGGGACAGCACCTTGCCCACGTACTACGCGGTCTGGCAATACGAAGCGAGTGCCCCTAGACATTATTTCCATTCGGCAACGGGTGGCGGCACGCTCGGCTATGCGATACCGGCTGCGCTGGGCGCTAAGTTGGCCGATACAGAGACGCCGGTGGTAGCGCTTATCGGTGACGGCTCCGCTCAGTTCACGCTGACCGAATTGGCTGCCGGTGTAGAGTCCTCGCTGTCTGTTGTCGTCATTGTTTGGAACAACAACGGGTATAGCGAGATTGAGCAAGGCATGCACGCGCATGGCTTCAAGCCTGTGGGTGTGGATATCCCGGCACCCGATTTCTGCGCCATCGCCGCGGGGATGGGCTGTAAAACGGCCAAACCGGAAAACCTGGGTGCGCTGGCGGAGGCCCTGGAAACGGCGCAGTCGGCCGCGGTTCCCACCGTTATCGAACTGCGCCAGGAGCACTTTGTCAGCCAGCCCGCAGGCCAGTGGTACGGACAGGGTGCTTGACCATGCTGTTTAAGTCGCCGGATAAACCTGAAGCCCAGGTGACGGGTCGCGTGGCTCTGCGACACTTGTTGGTCTTCCAGCTGAAGTTAGCCGCAGATGCCCTCAGGGACCTCGTCTTGTCCCCTGTCAGTGTGGTGGTATTTATTCTGGACGCGGTTCGAAAACCGCCTTTGGAAGACAGCCTCTACCTCAGGCTGATGATGCTGGGGCGCCGCTCAGACGAAATGATCAACCTGTTTGATCAGCACAAGGATGCGGGCAAGTTTACTGTTGATCAGGCGGTTGACGAATTAGAGCGGCTGGCTGTGAATACCGCAAGAGATCACGGCGGGGTGAAATCTAAAAGCTCATCAAAGACCTAAGTCGCCCTCGAATCCGCGACAGCGGCATGTAGGCGCTCATGGCCTGACCGTCGCCGGCTGAGATCACACCGCGCAGCGTCGCTTCGCCAGCCTCGTCCACACTGAACACGGCCCCGCCTGATGCACCTTTGTAGGCCAGGCAATTGGTATTCACATGATCGTCTGTCACTTCAATCACGCCGCAATGGCTGTGATACGTCAGTGCTTCTCCGTCCGCACCCAGACCAGCATCTCCGGAAAAGCCCGCCATCGTCAGGCGCCACTGCGGCAGTTCCGACTGCCTGCTCACTCCCCCTCGCGAGTGAACATCTGCCGCCCAACTCAGCGGCAGGGGTGAATCCAGGGTCAGCAAAGCCCAGTCAGCGCGCATGCCGCCGCCGTCCTCAACTGGCCTAGCTTTGCGCTGGCGCCCGTCAGGTAGCGTGAAAATAATGTTTTTGCTCAGGTCTTTATAGTGTTCTATGCAGTGCCAGGCGGTGAGCACGTGCCGCGGCGGCCGGTTATCGCGGCTGGCGAGCAACGTGCCGCTGCAGTCTTCCCTAACATGCCGTGAATAACCTGACTCAATGCGAATGCCGGGAACCGTCAGTTTTCCGACGGCCGAAAGAAACGCCGGCGCCTGCTCATCCCAGCGCAGGCGTGGGTCTGCCGAGGCGGGCTGTGCTAGTGCTGCACAGATGAACACCAAGGCGCTCAGGCACAGTGGGTGCCAGTGCTTCGGCGCCGGTTTATAAGAACGGAGTAAAAGCCTGAACTGGCTGGCTGGCATGATGCATTGGTGCTGAATAGGATGGGCGCAGTGTAAGTGAGTGCCACAACACTAGCTAGCAGGAGAGACGCGTGCATACAGGCAAAGAAAGGGTCGCGGTTGTCACCGGCGCAAGCCGGGGTGCCGGGAAGGGTATTGCGCTGGCGTTAGCCGCAGGGGGCGCAACGGTCTACGTAACGGGCCGCAGTCAGCAGGAGGACGACGCGCCGTTGCCCGGCACCGTGTACGCAACGGCAGAGGCCATCAACGCCGCTGGCGGGAACGGCGTTGCCGTTTGCTGTGATCACGGCGATGACGCCCAGGTTAAAGCCCTGTTTGATCGCATCGGCGAGGAGCATGGCTATCTGGATATATTGGTGAACAATGCCACCGCACTGCCGGATGCGCTGGTGCAGCCCGGGCCCTTTTGGGAAAAGCCGCTGGAACTCACGCAGTTGTTCGATGTGGGTATGCGTTCCCACTACGCCGCCACCTGGCATGCCGCACCGCTGCTATTGGCAAGCGACGGTGCGCTGGTGGTCAATACCTCGTCCTTTGGCGGGCGCATCTACATGCATGGCCCCGCGTATGGCGCGGGGAAAGCCGCCGTGGACAAAATGGCCCACGATATGGCGATAGATTTCGAACCTCATAAAGTCTGCGTGATCTCACTGTGGATGGGTTTACTGCTCACCGAGCGCACGCGCCTGGTGTTTGAGGCAGAGCCGGAGAAATACGCAGACTTAATGGCCACTATCGAGCACCCCGAGTTTAGCGGTGACGTTATTGCCGCCTTGGCCAACGATGAACAGCGCATGGCCCGTACCGGCAAAGTGTGGATAGGCGCCGAATTGGGCGCCGAATACGGTGTGGTGGATGTGGGTGGGCAGACACCGCCCTCACACCGTGCTTTTTTCGGTGGCACCACCGAATTTGGAGAAGCCGTGGTGGAATAGCGGTTTCTATCCAGCACAGCGTTATAGCCCAAATAGAGGATGAAGCTGTGCCGCGATGGGCGCTTAATCGCAGTACACAATATTACGAAAAGCATGGGGGGAAGCCATGACCAGTCATCAGACCTTTGATACCAAATCACCAGCCAGTGTTTACAGCCTGGGCTCAGAGCGCGCAGAGCAACTGATTGCGGCGGCGCGTGATATGGGGCCGGCGCTACGCGAGCGTGCCGCGCGCTGCAAGGCTGAGCGCAAAGTGCCCGAAGAAACCATCCGTGATTTCCATGAGGCGGGCTTCTTCAAGATTTTGCAGCCTGAACAGTGGGGCGGCTACGCCATGGACCCCCAGGTGTTTTACAGCGTTGGCCTGGAAGTGGCTAAACACTGCATGTCCAGCGCCTGGGTGCTGGGTGTTGTTGCGGTTCACAACTGGCAGTTGGCGGTCTTCGATGATCAGGCAGCGCAGGATGTATGGGGCGACGATGCTTCCGTGCTGATTTCCTCATCCTACGCGCCGGTGGGCAAGGTGAAGCCGGTGGAGGGCGGTTACCGCCTGAGTGGACGCTGGAGTTTCTCCAGTGGCTCCGAACACTGCAAATGGGCGTTTCTGGGTGCTGTAGTGCCCACGCCGGAAGCGCCTTTTGACATGGCTAACTACCGTACTTTCCTGGTGCCCATTGAAGACTACAGCATTGAAGATAACTGGGATGTGGTGGGCTTGCAGGGCACGGGCAGCCACGACGTCGTCGTCGATGACGTATTCGTGCCTCAGCATCGCACGCACAAGTCCATGGATGGCTTCCTGTGCCAGAATCCTGGCAACAGTGTTAACGACGCACCCCTGTACCACATGCCGTTTATGCAGGTGTTTGTGCGCGCCGTGTGCACCGCCAGCCTGGGTGCGCTTGAGGGTGCCCTGGAGGACTACATCGAGGTTGCCAAAACTCGCCAGGTAGGCCCCAAGAAGATGAAGGACGATCCGTTCGCCCGCGCACTGGCCGCAGAAGTCAGGGCGTCCATTGATGAAATGCGACTGACCATGGTTCGCAACTTTGACGCCATGATGGCAAATTGCCGCGCCGACGAGCCCATCCCCGTGGAAGACCGTGTGCGTTATCGCTACGATTCAGCGGTAGTGGCAGACCGGTGCGTGGATCTGTGCGGGAAAATGCTAAAAGCGGCCGGCAGCGGCGGAATTCGCAATGGCAGCCCCTTACTGGCGCGTCACCTGGATATTCTGGCGAGTCAGGCTCACGTGGCCAATAACGTGGGTCCCTTCGCCAACAACATGGGCGGCATGTTGTTTGGGGACGACAACATGGACTTCGCGGTTTAGGAGTGGCGCGTTGACAACAATGAATGGGCTGCTGCCCGAAGACCAATACGCCGAGTGCGCCAACGGGTACCGGATTCATTACATCGATCAGGGGGAGGGCGACGTTGTGCTTTTCCTCCACGGGTCGGGACCTGGCGCCAGTGGGCACAGCAACTTCAAGGGCAATTACCCGGCGCTAGTCGAGGCCGGCTACCGCTGCATTGTGCCTGACCATATTGGCTACGGCTTCTCGGACAAACCCGACGACAGGGATCATCCCCTGGATTTCTTTGTTGAGTGCATGATCCAGACGTTGGATTGCGCCGGCGTTGAGAAATGCACCATCGTGGGCAACTCACTGGGCGGTGCTGTCGCCCTGGGTATGGCACTGGACTACCCGGAGCGGGTGGAGAAACTCATTCTGATGGCGCCGGGCGGCCTGAGTGAGTTGGCCGAGTACCAGCAGATGCCGGGTATGCAGAAGGTGTTCGCTGTCTTCGGCTCTGGCGAGCCGGTAACCCCCGCCGTCATGAAAGATTTGTTTGCCACTGGTTTGATGCACAACCCCGAGCACGCCACCGATGAATTGGTGGCCGAGCGGATGCAGATTATGGGCATTATGAACGGCCACGTAATGGCAACCATGCAAGTGCCCGTGCTCACCGAGCGGTTGCAGGAGATTGACTGTCCAGTGCTGGGGTTCTGGGGGCTCAACGAAAAAATGATGCCCGAGAATGGCATCATGGCGATGGCCAACAACCTCAAGCATTTACGATTTGTACTGGTGGCTGAGTGTGGTCATTGGGTAATGGTTGAACACGAGGACATGTTTAATCGCTACTGCCTGGATTTTCTGACCCATGGATAAACAACGTATCGACGCTCTGGGCCATGAGCTTTATCGCGCCATGCGCGACTTTGCCATGCTGGCGCCACTGACTGAGCGTGAACCCGATATCACCATTGAAGACGCTTACCACATCAGCCAGCGCATGTTGGCGCTGCGATTGGCGCAGGATGGTGAAAGCGTGGTGGGTAAAAAGATCGGCGTGACCAGTAAGCCGGTGCAGGAAATGCTGGGCGTGTTCCAGCCGGATTTTGGTTTCCTTACCGACGCAATGGCCTACGCAGACGGGTCGGATATACCCATTGCCGGTAATCTGATTCAGCCCCGGGCGGAGGGCGAGATCGCTTTTCGCCTGCGAAAGGATCTGCAGGGCCCCGGTGTCACCGAGGCTGACGTGCTTGACGCCACCGAGACAATTATTCCCTGCTTCGAGATCGTCGATTCCCGGATTCGCGACTGGCAAATTCGCATCGAAGACACGGTGGCCGACAATGCCTCCTGTGGTGTGTATGTGCTGGGCGATACGGAAGTCGATCCGCGTGATTTCGATTTACCCAATCTCCACATGACCATTTACAAGAACGGTGAAAAGCACAGTGAAGGTCTTGGCAGCGCCGTTCAGGGCAATCCGCTCACTGCGGTGGCATGGCTGGCAAATACGCTTGGCGAGTTCGGTATACCGTTCAAGGCAGGCGAAGTGATTCTCTCGGGATCACTGGCGCCACTGATTCCGGTAGTGGCGGGTGACGCAATGTCCCTTGAAATTGATGGCGTGGGTGGCTGTTCCTGTCGATTCGCCTAGACTCAATGTTAGACGACAACTCGGTGTTAGAGCACAAAGGTGAATTCTATGGAGTTAGGTGCGTTCTCTGTCAGTTTGGCCGTGAAGGATCTATCAGCCTCTAAAGCATTTTATCAGGCCCTGGGTTTTTCACATTTCCACGGTGATCTCGAACACAATTTCCTGATCATGAAAAACGGCGATGCACTCGTTGGTCTGTTTCAGGGTATGTTTGAAGACAACATCCTCACCTTTAACCCCGGCTGGGATAGTTCTGCAAACGAACTTGATTCGTTCGCCGATGTGCGTGAACTGCAAAGGCACCTGATCAACCAGGGTATCGAGCCTGTACAGACGGTAGATGAGAAAGGGCAGGGGCCGGGTAGTTTTGTTGTGATGGACCCAGACGGAAATGCGATCCTTGTGGATCAGCACCGGTAACCATTGGTGGGTGTCCCAATGAGAAAAGTGTTGATCTTCGGAAACTCTGCCTCCGGTAAATCGACGCTTGCCAGGCATATAAGCGCTTCTGAGGGTTTAGCTCACCTTGATCTTGATGGGCTGGCATGGACCGACAGCTCACCGCCTGAGAGACTGCCGATTTCAGTCTCAGCCAATGGAATCGATGACTTTGTAACAGCTAACACGGGATGGGTGATTGAGGGTTGCTACTCGGATTTGATTGAACTGGTCATCGCTGAAGCCAGCGAGGTCATTTTTCTCGACCTGCCCGTTGCGCAATGCTTGGAGAATGCAAAAGGGCGCCCCTGGGAGCCGCACAAATATTCGTCCAAAGCCGCACAAGATGCCAATCTCGATATGCTGCTCGATTGGATTTCCCAGTACACCGAACGTGACGATACTTTCTCACGAGCCGCACACCTGGCCTTGTATGAGGCATTCAACGGTGAAAAGTTGATCTACACGAGTAACGAATCTTACTTCCCATAAGCTTCACGCGGGTGCCGCTTTTCGCATCAGAGTTGCTACCGCGTCACACGCCTTGAAGGTTGTGCTTTAAAGCGACAGCGACCTGATCGGCGTGCGTTGTCTGTGCCGAAAGACATTAAATCGCTGTTGTGACGGAGAGCACTTCATCGGCATTCAGTCATTAAGGTATAAATTCACACCCGGTGTATGAACTATTCCGATTAAGTCGCGAGGCTTACTCGCGATTCCCGCTTGTTTTGCGGGCACATGCTGCAGATTTGTATTCAATTTATGTAAGCCTACATGCCGGAGCCCTCGGATTGGTCACTCGTTCGTGAATACGCTACGCTTTAGCGACCTAGCGATGGGGGTCGAGCATGGCAAAGAAATTGAGTGTTTCTCGTCGTTCATTTTTGAGCGGCGTTTTCGGCTCAGTAGCGGCCTCCCAGGTCGCTCGAGCGAGTGTAGAGCTGTCCAACATACCAACATTGGCACCGCGCGAGCCATTTATCCTCACTACATGGGATTTCGGGACGAAAGCCAATGAAGCAGGATTCAGAATCTTAGAAACTGGCGGCTCTGCCATTGACGCAATTGAGGCATCCATCAATTACGCAGAACTTTTGCCGGACGAATACACGGTGGGATTCGGAGGTATGCCTAATGAGGTGGGAGAGACAACGCTTGATGCCATGATGCTTTGGGCCCCCACTCACGATGTAGGCGCTGTCGGCTGTCTCAAACGCGTAAAACGTGCAATATCGGTTGCACGGAAGGTTATGGAAGAGACACAACATTCGCTCATAGTGGGTGATGACGCAACGCGTTTCGCGGTTCGCATGGGTTTTGAAGAAACGTCTTTGACCAACTTAACGTCTCAGACAAAATGGGAAGATTGGGTGGCGCAAGGTATCCGGACCGACGCATTTGACCCTGAGCCGTTCCAGCAAGACTCGCTTAAAGGTCATGATACGGTCGGTTCAATTGCGGTTGATGCGAGAGGCGATCTCTGTGTTGGCTGCTCAACCAATGGTCGAGAGTTAAAAATACCAGGGCGTGTGGGAGACTCTCCTATCGCTGGAGCAGGTGCCTACGCAGACCAAGACGTTGGCGCTGCAGTAGCAACGGGAAACGGTGATGTGATGATGCGGTTTTTACCAACTTATCACACCGTTGAGTTGATGCGGACCGGCATGTCACCAGAGGAGGCTGCGGCCGCTTCTATCAAGCGAATCACTGACAAAGGGTACAAGTTCGGTGGAGGTATCGTGGCAGCGCGAATTGATGGGTTGCATGGCGGTGCAAAAGCTGGCTGGGAAGATGTTCCCTTTAGTTACTCCGTCCAGACGCAATCAAGCCAGCAGCGGTATCCTGTTTGAACGTTTCACGCTTCGCCATCCGCAGAGCGATGAAATGCTACGTTCGCCTGATTGCAGATATCTTGATACGGTTTGTTGAACGTCCGCTTTCGAGACGGAAGCAGACCATGGCTGTATCTTCAGCCAGGTTCAATATGGCGCCCAACAGGCTGGGGCGTGTTGAGCCCCAGAATACTTTTGCGCGAAAGACACCGCGCTGGGTAACTGTCGAGACGGCCTATCGCGGTCGACGGGCGAGGCAATAGAAACGGAGTTCAGATATGAGTGCGCTTAGCAGATTCTTAATGGCAATTGCTATTGGATGTGTTGTAACTGGTTCTACGGTCAGCATTCTAGCCATATGGGGTGTTATCGACGACTCGACCGTTGTATGGCGCTCCCTATCAACCATGGGAGTGGTATTGTTGGGCGCTATGGCGTGCGGCGTCATCCTGGGAATTTTTGGCCGAGCAGGGGAGTAAGACGCAGCCTTAGCGCTGCATCTGCTATCTTCGGTTGAACGTCCGCTTTCGTCCACAAAGCGGACTCTCAAAAAATTTTGGACTGAACTTTAGGAATGGAATCCAGAAAGTCACACCTGCCAGAAATTCTCAAAAATCAGATTCGGTTTCTATTTTTCAAGGGAGCAAGGCCGAATCTGAGAGATCACTTCCCAGACTATTTGGTCTATGTGGTGTTAGTTTCGCTGGCTGCCGGTGTCGGGCGGTATTGGGATAGCCTAGACGCTTACCCTTGGCAGTACTTCGGGCTAGGTTCCGTTGCATATATCTTTGTTCTGTCACTATTCTTGTTTTTAGTCGTTATTCCCATGAAACCAGCGAACTGGGGCTGCCGCTCGGTAATTGTATTTGTTGGGCTGACGTCTCTACCGGCGTTACTTTATGCGATACCTGTAGAAAGATACTTTTCATTGGAAATAGCACAGAGTATGAATGCTTGGTTTCTAGCAGTCGTCGCCACCTGGCGAGTTGCACTATATGTGCATTTCCTACGTTCTTACGCCAAGCTGAGTGTATACCGAGTAGTGGTGTGCACACTCTTGCCCCTTGCGGTAATCGTGACTGCTCTGACCATTCTCAATCTTGAGCATGCTGTATTCAATATAATGGCGGGGAACCCAAGGGAAACCAGTGCAGATATGGCTTACTTCGTAGTAATTGCATTGAGTTTTTTTGCAGTTTGGGCATTCCCAGTGCTGCTATTTCTTTACATTGCAACTATTGTGCGGGACTGGCGAAATAGTGGCCGCGATGCGACATAATCGATGTCCGCTCTTGGCCCCAAAGCGGACATTCATCTATCAGCGATAAATGTCTCCTATGAGGTGGATGCGGTCACGACCGATGGCGTTAACTAGAAGACACTTCCGAGCGTGATTACTGGGGCATGCCACCAGTGTCAACTTAGCCACCAGTCAATAGAGTCGGATGCCCTGGATGGTAATCGGCGGAACCGGTAATGGGGTTTCCGTTGGCACTAAAATCGCGCATGCAACGCAAACTATCGCCGCGAGGAGGGGCCATCCGCTGTGGCCGGCCTCTGTTTGAAGGTCTACACCTAGCGCCCAGACAGCTCGGCGACGATCCGGTCGACCAGCCCCACTGCAACCCCCCTCTCAGTTTCCAGCATTTGGATAAGGCTGGCGGTGATAATATGCAGTTCGGAAATCCGCGCATAGGTTTCTGGATCAGTGCGCATCATATCCGCGCGCGTGATCGACAGTGGCAAGTCGATAGCTTGCCCGCTTAAGAATAGGTCTGTGTCACCACCTTGGATCGCACCGAGAAGCATGTAAGAAGAGAAATCGCGAGACAAACGTGCCGCCCGCTCCTGCGTGCGCACATTCGCGGCATCATCCCCGTAATAATCCGTCAAATCCGTACGCAATACCGGGTCTTGAAGCAAAGCGATGCTTTCGGCGGAGACCATATTTCGGAAAGAGACTGCACGAGGTCGATGCTCTGTGAAGGAGGATATCGTCGGCATTAGCTGAGCCACCCTGTTATCGTCAAGGCCATAAAACGGTTCGTCAGTGTCGGCGAGCATTTCAGTGAGCGTCACAATCTTCGCTACTTTGTCGGCATTAAAGTTCAAATCGTTATCAATACTGGCCAAATCGGCTTCGAGGTCAGCCAAGATCAAGTGGAGGTATTCCCTCTCTTTTTGTTCATCTATTCGGGCTTGGCTCCACTGATCTATCTGTAATGCCAGTAGAATGCCAACAACGATCAACACTACTTCACCGAGCGCGTACGCAAGCGATTGACGAATCCCGACACGTAAAGAGTTGTTTAAAAGTCTTCGGACTACCATTGTCGACCTCCTGTGTTAGGTGTGCACGCCAGTCCAGTCCAGTGCAGGCGCGGAATTCGCAACTGAAAAAAGAAGCCCCTAATGGCGTATTTGGTCCGCGGCGGTAACGCACAGCAGGGCGCTCGACACAGCGAGACTCAGCGAACAGAGCCAACGATACTGTATCAACCAGCCTGTGCCTGCAGCTTTCCCGTCACATGCCAATAAACAACGTCTTTTGACAACCTCGTATGTGATCTGATGAACAAATTAGCAAATGCTGTTGATGAGAACCATCAACAGCATTTTTTACCTGACTGACCAACCAGAACATCAACACACCTAATGAATTCCACTGCAGCAGATGTTTAGCCGCATTCAGTGAGTATGTGTAAGGTTCTGTGGCGATCGTTCAGCGGCGGCGGTGGTGAGCTCGTGCACAGTAAGGTGCGTGCTCTGAGGCCGTCAGGGCTGAAAACTGAGCCCACGATCGCTGCGTTTACCGAGTGATCCGTATGAGCCGGTGCGATGATTGAGTCGTGGATTTGAAAGGATGCTGGAGCGGCCGAAAGCGTGATTTGCCAATGAAGCCGATGCGGGTACGACCGGTGTTGTGCGCAACGTAACGTTGGGCTGGCTGCAAAGGCGAGATACCGTTTGTCGGAGCGATTGAGTGCCCCACCCGACATACGCAGGGTAGGGCGGTGTTTAAAAGTTACGTTTTGGGGTGTGCTATCACCTGCAAATCCTTAATGCCGTGCACGAAGCTGTGCTCAACGCGCTCGGGTTCGCCCACGACCTCCAAGCGGTCAAAGCGCTTCAATATCTCTTCCCACACTATCCGTAACTGTGCTTCAGCAACGCGATTACCCATACAGCGGTGGACGCCGAAGCCGAAGGCCATGTGCCTGCGAACATTGGGCCGGTCAATGATAAACTTGTCTGCGTCTGGGAAAAACGCTTCATCGCGATTACCTGAGGCGTACCACATAGCGATTTTGTCGCCCTTCTTGATCTGCTTGCCGCGAATCTCCACGTCTTCATTGGCGGTTCTGCGCATATAAGACAGAGGCGTCTGGTAACGAATAATCTCGGATACGGCCGAGGGTATCAGCGCCTCATCATCTTTGATTTTCTGGAACTCGTCCGGGTTTTCATGCATAAAATGGACGCCAGCAGACATGGAGTTGCGCGTCGTATCATTGCCGCCCACGATCAACAACATCAGGTTGCCCAGCAGTTCAACACCTTCCATATTTGCCGTAGCCGGGTTGTTGGCGAGCAAAGAAATAAAGTCCTGACTGTTATTACTTTCGCCCTGACGCTCTTTGAATAGCGCGGTGAACGTCAGGAGACACTCAGCCAGGTGGTTAAGCCTATCCTCATCGCTAATGCCCATAAGGATTGGGGGCGTAGTAATGACATCCGACCAAAAGGTGAGCTTGCTTCGCTCCTCGAACGGATAATCAAACAAAGTAGCCAGCATCCGCGTGGTGAGCTCGATTGACACCTTATCCACCCAATTAAATGGCGTGCCTATGGGTAGCTCGTCCAACACCTCCACAGTCCTACTACGGATCAGCTGATCGAGGTCTTTGAGTCGTACGGGACCGACCGCTGGAGACACCGCCGCTCGCTGTTCATCGTGCGTGGGTGGATCCATGGCAATGAACATCGGTGCGCGTTGTTCGCCCAGGATTTCGTCAAACAGCGCGATAGAGGGTTCTGATGAGAAGCGCTGAAAATCGCTGTCCACCGCCATGATGTCTTCGTAGCGCGTCAGAGACCAGTACGGGCCGATGTCGGGATTTTTGTCATGGTAGTGCACCGGATTCTCTTGGCGCAAACGTTTGAAGTACTCGTGGTGCTTTTGGGCCTGAAAGATCGAACCGGTTGCCAGGTCGATATCTTCCAGAGCCAGTGCCCATGGGTCTGCGTCCGGCGTTGTCGTCGGGGAGCGATAAAACTCTTCCGCATTCCCTGCTTCTGTCTGTTCCATTGCAGTTTCCATCTCAAAAACCTCTTGTGTTACCACTGTCAACATCTTGTGAGGCGCACTATACCTCACCTTTTGGCCGATTTGGCAGCGCCCGATGGCATATAGCGCCCCTTGGCGGCAAGGAGTCGCTGCTGCGCATGCAGGGCTTTCGCGCAGCGCGAGGGCAAAGAGATTGCCGTGGCGCCGTTCAGGGCGAAACGCTCGACGTCGAAGTGTGGTAAGCGGTTACAGGCTGTACTCGCGTTTGACATGCGCAATGCGGCAGGTGAATGCCGAATACCATTGATCCCGTCCGCGCTTTTGCGCCTCCACGTGATCTGCGTTCCGTTTCCAGCTCTGAATAGACGCCAGATCGCGCCAGTAGGAGACAGTGATACCAAGGCCCTCCCTTGCAGACTCGACGCCAAGATAACCCGGCTGCTCTGCAGCCAGCGTCAGCATGCGCAGCGCTGTATCCGCATAACCTTCGTCGGTACCGGTGCGCTCGGACGTAAAGATCACCGCGTAGTAGGGCGGCTCCGGGGTTGTAGCGATCAATGACATACGTTCACTCCCGTGCGGGGGTATACACAGTTCGAAGTGTGACAGTGGTGGCAGTCAAGGCGGGCCTCAGCGCGGCACAACCCGGGCCGGTACCTTGCCGGGAATTCTGAACAGTGACGGTGCCCACTCGATCGCAGATTCATCGACGCTCACGCTGTCGAAGCGCTTCGCCATGCCTTCAAACGCCATGGCTGCGTTCATGCGCGCCAGGTGTGAACCCAGGCAGAAATGAATGCCGCCCCCGAACGAGCAGTGTCGCGCCTCGGCACGGCCAATGTCGAAGCGGTCAGGGTCTGAGAACACCGCGGGGTCGCGGTTCGCTCCGATCAGAACCCCGAATACAGTGGCGTTAGCCGGTATGGTAATGCCGTCTATCGTCATGTCTTCCCAGAGAACGCGCAGCGTCATAGGAACGGACGGCTCAAAGCGCAGACATTCTTCCACCGCTGAATCTATCAAGTCTGGTGAGCGACCCAGCCGGCGAAACTCTTCGGGGTTTCGCGAGAATGCAATCATGCCATTGGCAATCAAACCGATGGTTGTCTCCAATCCGGCGATGAGCAGACCAATGCTTTGTTGCAGCAGCTCCTCGGTGTCTAGCCGGTCGCCGGCTTCTTCGGCGCTCACCATCAACCCCAGAATATCGTCGCTGGGTTGCTGCCTTCGCTGTTCAATCAATGCAAACATGTACTCGGCCAGTTCGAAGATCGCGGCTTCCGCTTCCTCCTGCAGATCGGGTAGAGCTCGCTTGGCCAATCGGTAAGTTGCCACCGATACCAGGCGGGACAATCTATCGCGGTCCTCGAAGGGGACGCCCAGCATGGCGCACATAGAGGCCGCGGGTACCATCAAAGCGAGATCGCTGACCAGATCCATTTCGCCGCGTGTCACTGCCTTATCGAGCTCCTGATCAACCAGTGGCTGGATGCTGGGGCGTATGGCGTCCAGTGCGCGTGGCGTAAACGCTTTGCTTACTAGTCGTCGTATGCGGTCGTGGTCCGGTGGATCCATGCGCAGCATAAAGCGCGATGCGTCAGTCTCCTCGCGGGTTTCTCCTGGGATCAGGCCGTCCAGGTCGCGCATGCCACTGTGGCTGTGTTTGAGCAGGTGTTGTATGTCTGCGTATCGCGACAGGCGCCACTCGTTATTGGGTGTGAGATTCACAGGCTGCGATTCGCGAAGGCCGCGGTAACGCTCGTGCGGGTCCGCCTTGAGATCCATGGTCTCCGGGTCAACGCCATACCAGCCTGGCGTAACCCCTGTGCTGTGTACCGCGTTTTCCCGACTCATGGATGCTCCTTGCCTGGCTAGTGGCTCAGTCGATTGAGGCCGTTAAGCGCGGCAATGCGATAGGCCTCGGCCATCGTGGGGTAGTTAAATGTGGTGCGAATGAAATAGGTCAGCGTGTTGCCGCCGCCGTCCTGTTTCATGATGGCCTGACCGATGTGAATAATTTCAGTGGCCTCAGCACCAAAGCAGTGAATGCCCAGTATTTCGAGGGTGTCCGGATTGAACAGTATCTTCAGCATGCCCACGTCTTCACCTGAAATCTGCCCGCGGGCCGTGTCCTTGAACAAGGCGCGACCAACTTCGAAGGGAACACGTGCATCGGTCAGCTCTTTTTCCGTGCGGCCTACCGAGCTAATTTCAGGAATGGTGTAAATGCCTGTAGGGACGTCATCTACGTATCGCACGGTTTCTTTGCCGCGGGATACTGCAGCGGCGGAGCGTCCCTGGTCGTAGGCGGCGGAGGCCAGGCTGGGCCAGCCGATCACATCCCCCACTGCATACACGCTTGGCACGCTTGTTTGGTAATGATGATTAACCTTCAGCTGCCCACGCCCGTCGGCTTTGAGGCCAATCGCCTGCAGGTTAAGTGTGTCGGTGTTGCCAGTGCGGCCGTTGCACCAGAGCAGCGCATCACTTTTAAGACGCTTACCGGATTTTAGGTACAGAACAACGCCGTCATCGGTGGCTTCCACCCGCTCATACTCTTCTCGATGCCGGACCATGACGCCCAGTTCGCGCAGGTGGTAGTCAAGCGCCACTGAAATTTCATCGTCAAGGAATGCCAACAGGTAGTCGAAACTGTTCACCAGTTCCACCTTAATGCCGAGGCCCGAGAAAATAGACGCATACTCGCAGCCGATGACGCCAGCGCCGTAAATGATCAGTTTGCGAGGCGTGTGTTTGAGATCGAGGATAGTGTCACTGTCGTAGATACGTGGGTGACTGAAGTCGACATTGTCAGGCTGGTAGGGTCGTGAGCCGGTGGCTATGACCACATCTTGCCCCGATACAGTCTCAACGCTGCCGTCCGGTTGTGCCACGGCTACCGTATGCTCGTCCACGAAGCGCGCGCCACCGCGGTAAACGTCAATGGCATTGCGCGCATAGAACTTGGAGCGCATCTCTACTTGTTTTTCAATGACGCCGGCGGCAACCGATAGGGCGGAGGGGTAGGGGATTTGACGACTGTGCCCGATCTCTCTGAACAGCTTGCCGGTATTGAAGCGCATCAACTGCTTCACCGCATGGCGCAGTGCCTTGGAGGGAATGGTGCCCTTGTGAGTGCACCCGCCGCCCACTTGTGTGCGATCTTCGATGACGGCGGCTGTCTTGTCATGCTTGGCGGCGTTAAGCGCTGCGCTCTCGCCCGCAGGACCGCTGCCAATCACCAAAACGTCATAATCGAATGCTGTCACTGGGACTCCCTTCGCTACCCCACCCCCGCAGCAAGTGTCGCGCTTACAGGGCAAAGACGTTATTGTAATCGCGCGCCCAGCGCAGGTAAATTCACGCGCCTTCAGGAGTTCCCATGGAAGACCTCACCCTCGTCATTGGAAACCGCAACTATTCGTCATGGTCACTGCGCGCCTGGCTGGCATTGGCGCATGCCGATGTTGAGTTTGAGACGGTTCTGTTACCCCTGGATACGCCACAATTTTTTGAGCGCATTGGCGAATACTCTTCCAGCGGCAGGGTGCCGGTATTGTGGCATGACGGTGTCTGCATTTGGGACTCGCTGGCGATTGGCGAGTACGTCAACGAGCAATTCGCCAGCGGCGGGCTCTGGCCTGAGGACAGTGCCAGCCGAGCAATGGGCCGAAGCATGGCCAGCGAAATGCACAGCAGTTTTATCGCGCTGCGCAATGCACTACCCATGAACATCAGGGCTAGTCGTGTGGTGCGGCTGGATGAGGCCACCCAATCGGATATTAATCGCGTCTTCACGCTGTGGGCCGATGCAAGAGCTGCGCACGCGGATGTCGGCCCCTTTTTGTTGGGCCAGTACACGTTGCTCGATGCTATGTTTGCCCCGGTGGTATCGCGGTTTAAAACCTACGACATTGCCCTGCCTGATGATTTGGAGGATTACGGGAAAGCCGTGCTCGCGGATACGGCAATGGTTCAGTGGACTGCAGAGGCTCTGCAAGAAACGGACATCGTCGATGCCGATGAGGCCGGGGAACCTCGTGAGTGACTGACGCTGGACAGGCAAAAAAAGGCACGCTGTATGGGATCGCGGCCAACCTCATTTGGGGGCTTGCGGCACTTTATTGGATAGAAACCCAGCCGGTGGATGCCCGGGACCTGTTGGCGCATCGCGCCTTCTGGTCTATACCCGTGGTATCGCTGGTGCTGCTATGGCTGGGGAAATTACGGGATGCCTCACTGCTTTTTACAAGGCCGAAGATCGTGGCCATTATGTCCCTCGCCGCTGTCTGTAGTGGTTCAAATTGGCTGATATTCCTGTGGGCGGTAACTCATGAGCGGGCGACCGAGGCCAGCCTGGGCTACTTCCTGTTGCCGCTGTTCAATGTTGTGGTGGGTCTCACGCTGTTTCGTGAGCGCATTGTCACTGCCCAGGCGGTGGGTGTTCTGTTCGCGGTCACTGCAGTAGCTGTACAGATAGCGTATTTCGGCGGGTTGCCACTGGTGGCGCTGGGCCTGGTAACGTCCTTTGGTCTGTATGGCGCGATTCGCAAAGCCGTACCCGTAGGGGCCACAGAGGGCCTGTTCATGGAAACCCTGATGATGATGCCCTTCGCCGCTGCCTGGTTGTTGATGCGCGACTGGGGTGGTCTGGGCCAACACGGTCTCAAAGTAGACCTGTTCCTGTTGGGCGCCGGGGTGTATACGGTTGTTCCCTTGATTGCCTACGTTGCGGCGAGCCGCTTGCTGCCGTTAACGGCGCTCGGGCTCGTATTTTATCTCGGACCCACCGCGCAATTGTTGGTGGCGACATTGGCTTTTGGTGAGCCCTTCGATGCCATTCAGGGGATGGCCTTCGGCCTTGTATGGATAGGTCTGGCCGTGGTGACCGTGGACGGCTTCCACCGAGCCAGAAAAGTGGATCGGCTGAGGGCGAACGACGTCTGATGTGTCTGGTATTTTCCGCAACTAACGAGAAGAGACGGACATCTAAAACTTGGCCGCACTGTTAATAGTACGAAACACTTGCCGCCTAAATTGAGCCTGCAGTGGTACTCCCCATCCCCGCGATACCAGGGACGGCGTTGTCGCACTGGCGGGTGTCGATATTTCCCTCGGCGAGAGGTGGGGTTTTGATGCCGGTTGTTGACTCATCAACATTGCGGCGGCGCTTAAAACCGCTGCGGTGAGGTGACGCACCAGGTCTTCATCGGCCTGTAAGTTGACGACATCGCGCTGGCCTCGAAGGTCTATGAGTAAAGCCCTGCGGTGGCTCTCGCCGCTTGCGGTTGAGGTTAGTTGAGGGCCAAATGGACCCGTTTTACTAACCGCCAGGTGCAGCTACCGCCAGCTCTCCCACACAGGCCTGAAAAAGTCGAAGTAGCGGTACCACATGTGGCATTGCTGATGACAATTTGTCACTGGTTTGGTTAAGCTGTTAGCCCCGCTCGGCAGCAAGGTAAGCCAATGTCCACCGATCACCGTTTTCCCAAGAAAGTTGCACAGGTGTTGGGCCGCTCCGTCGCCTACATTGAGGAAGGCGAGGGCGACCCCATTGTGCTGCTGCACGGTAATCCCACGTCCTCTTATTTGTGGCGTAACGTTATTCCCGGTCTGATGGGCAGCGGCAGGGTCATTGTGCCCGATCTGATCGGGCAGGGAGATTCTGAGAAGTTGCCCGAGGCTGAGGCCGCGCAGGGCTATACCTTTGAACTCGCTTATAACCATGTTGAAGGCTTGCTTGTTGAGCTCGGCGCCACAAGCAACGTTACTCTGGTGATTCATGACTGGGGCAGCGCCATCGGTTTTCACTGGGCTCGCATGCACCCGGATGCGGTTCGCGGTATCGCGTACATGGAAGGTATCGTGCGTCCAGTGGAGTGGGAGCAATGGCCCGAGGCGGCTCAGGGCATCTTTAAAGGCTTCCGCTCAGAGAAGGGCGAGGACCTGATTCTAAATCGCAACATGTTCATCGAAGCCGTGCTGCCCACATCCATTATGCGCACGCTGTCTGAGGAAGAAATGAACGCGTACCGAGCGCCCTTTTTGCGGCCGGAGGACAGGTACCCGACGCTCAACTGGCCACGACAAATACCGATCAGCGGGGAGCCGCCACATATGGTGGAATTGGTACAGGCCTATGCGGATTTCATGACGCAGGCGCCATTCCCCAAATTGTTTATCAACGCCGAGCCTGGCTCTATCCTGGTTGGAGAACAGCGTGAGTTTTGTCGCAGCTGGCCCAATCAACAGGAAGTCACCGTCAAAGGCCTGCATTTCATACAAGAAGATTCCGGTCCCGAAATCGGCGCAGCCGTCGCTGATTGGCTGGCCGATATTTGAGCCTGGCAGCTCACTACCTCACGCTTAACCAACCAAGGAGATAAAAATGGCAGATGCACCTGTGTACATCGTTGCGAACTTTATTATCGAAGACGCCGATGAGTATCGTAAATACGAGAAGGGATTTTTCCCGCTTCTGAAACGTCACGGTGGCGAGTTTCTTACCTACGACGATAGCACGCACACCTTTGAGGGCCCGGAGCCCAGAGACGGCCGCGTTGTGATGTTCAAATTCCCCAGTGAGGCTGCCGCTACTGAGTGGTATAACGACCCAGATTATCAGGCGCTGTCAGAGTTCCGCCGTGGCGGCACCAACCTGAAGTTTCTGACCATGGTGCATGGGTTACCACCGCGCGACTAATGCGAACGCCAGAGATGGTGCTGATGCAAACTTTGTGCGTCGGCACCGGCCAGCAAATGCATACTGTGCGGCTAAGTAATCCAGACGGTCCACAGCGCCATTCCCAGCAATCGCACTGTTTAAAGACGTTCAGCGATCGGCTGCAAAACAACGCGTCTAAACGCTGAGCTCACAGCCCAATAGCAAACATGGGGCGCCGCATGCCAACACTGAAAGCCAGTTTTAGTGGAGCGCCACCACCTGCGAAGGTCAGTGCGCAGTCGATCAATCCGCAGGGCATCAGTCCCCAACACGGCCCCAAGGCCATTGCCTGACCGGGATGACGAACGGGGAGCAACCGTGTTCTCAAGTGCCGGTGGTAGGCAAAGAGCGTCCAATTGGCAGTTGTGGCATCCACTCTCTACGGAGTTTTGGGCGACCACTGCGGTAGCGTTTTTGACACAGCGTCTTGCGCTGCAGGCCAGCGAGGTTTGGTATAGATCAGGGAATGCGTGCAGGGATCGTTGCGGGACGCCTAGCCCAGCGTGGCAACGCTTTTGAGCACCAAACGCACCAGTTCAGCCTGGCGTGACACGCCGGTTTTACTGAAGATGGATTTGAGCTGTGCCCTGGCGGTGTGCTGGGAAATGTTTTGGGTTTCGGAAACCTCGGCCAGGCTCAGGCCTCTGGAGAGCAAGATGGCGAGGTTGGCTTCCGCCGGCGTCAGTTCAAACAGCTCACCGAGCGTTGCCTGCGAGGCGGACTCCTTCATATCCGGGTCGCTGATAAACACCGCAGCGCTGGGGCTGGCCTGGCCCTCGTTCCATTCACCTGCAGGCACGGGGCGCACCACCAGGCCAAGGTCGGCGTGATCTGCACTGCGCGGAACCCGCAGTGCCCGCACTACCGATGTCTGGCCTTGCTGCTGCGCCTGAATCACCGTGCTTACCGCATCCTGCAGCTCACGGTTTGCATCGCGCCCATCGATATGCAGCCGTTCGCCTTGCAGCGAAAGCCCGTCGGCTTCGGCCAACAAAGCCCGCGCCAAAGCATTGGTGTTCAGCATGCGACCTTTTTCGTCGAGGATGATAGTGGCCACAGCCAGTTGGTCGACGGCGCCGGCGTAGAGGTCGCGTTCGGAGGTGGTGCGCGATAAGCGCGCGTACAAGCGTATTGCCCGGTTCAAATGGCTAGTGAGTTGAGTCAGCAACTCGCGCTGCGCATCTTCAAAGGGCGCAGACTCACTGGCTCGTGACACCCTTAGGCGGGCTAGCATGCCTCCGCTCTCTTCGGTATCCAGCCCCAGGATATGGAACAATCCCGCCGGCTGCAGATAGTCACGGTAGTAGGCAGAAGACGTAAGCTCTTCCCCTGGCATCAAATCTTGGAGGGCAACAACCGTATCCAGCGGCAGGTTAACGAAGGGGTCCAGTGCAAAAAACTGTTCGCGATACGCGCTCAATTCCCAGTCATTATTGTCGCCGCCGGGGCCCTTTTTGGTTTTGAACCCGGGGCGCAGGCAGTTGAGGATAACGCCGCGGTCACCCTCAGCCGGAGGTCGCAGCACTAGGGAAACGACGTCGGCTTCCATCGCGTCGCGCAACGATTCCAATGCCGACTGCCAGGGTGGTGTCTCCAGGGGACCTTCGTAAATCAGTCCGATCAGTTTATCCAGCGAGACGTCAGTCACGGCAGGGTTCCTGGCGATCTAGGTTTCTACCTGTGAAAGTTCAGCGGTGACGTCTGTCAGCAGCTTGGGCCGACCGACGCCCCAACCCTGGAAGTAGTCAACGCCAATCTCCTGCAGGGTTTCGATGATTTCGTCGTTCTCCACAGACTCTGCGATGGTCTCTTGCCCCAGGAAGTGGGCAAGGTCATTGATAGAACGCGCCATCGCATAGTCGTTTCGGTTTTTGTGGATGTTGGTAATGAAGGTGCCATCGATCTTCACGTAGTCCACTGGCAGTTCGCGCAGATAGTTGTGGCTTGCCAGGCCAGTGCCGAAATCATCGATGGAGAACTTGCAGCCAATATTGCGGAATGTGCGCACAAAGTCGGCAGCCTTCACGAGATTGGAGATCGTGCCTGTCTCGGTGATTTCAAAACACAGTTTGCTGGTACCAACACCAAATTCGGAGATCTGTTCCAGCAGGTAATCCAGGAAGCCGTCGTCGGTGACGCTGTGTCCCGATAAGTTAATCGCAAGGCTGGGCACAACTTTCTGCGCATCGATGAGCTCGCTGATCCACTGGAATGCCTCGCGAACCACCCAGCGATCTACCAGGCTCATAAAGCCATAGCGCTCCGCAGATTGGATAAACTCTTCAGGGGAGGCGAGAGAGCCATCCTTATTGGTGAGACTGAGCAGCAACTCGTAGTGCTTGGACTCCATGCCACTGCCATCGGCCGCGCTTTTGACAATAGGCTGTGCCCGCAGCACAAAACGATCAGTGGCTAGCGCTTTCTCCAGGTCATCCTTGGAGCGTTGTTGCGCCTCTCGCTTTTCGATAATTCGGCTTTGCTCTTCCGTGTACTGTACCGCTCGATTACGCCCCTGATCTTTCGCCAACCCCATGGCGCCGGAGGCAGACTGAAGCACCTCGTCAACGCTGTTGCTGTAATCGCGAATGGGCGCGACGCCGATAGAGACGGTGAAAGTTACCTTCTCCCCATCGATTTCCATTTCGCTGGCGGCAATGTCCTTGCAAATCTTGTTGGCCACTTCCATGGCCTTGTCCAACGGCCGGTCGATCAGCAGCACACCGAACTCGTCGTCACCCAAGCGAGCCGACGACGTTTTCTTGCCGTGCATTTGCGATAGCAGTTTGGCGAACTCCAGCAAGACCTGATCGCCGTTAACGCGGTCATAGACATCATTGACCAGACCGAAGTTGTCGATATTTAGCACTAACACCGCGTGCCGCGAGCCGCGCCTGTGCGCATGACGCAGTGCGCGCTTCATCTGATCTTCGAAAGTGCTGCGATTGATCAGTTTGGTCAGCGCATCGTGGTTGCGGTCAAAGCTGAGCGTTTTCTGTACGTGCTCCAGTGTGCCGTACATGCTCTGGTCCACCAGGGACATCTTGTCCGCAGTGGGTGGGGGTTGAACCCCGCGACTGAGTTGTCGTGCCAGTTGCACCGAACTCAATTCAGCGCTCTTTTGGCCGCGCTCATTAACGAAGATGTATCGGTCTTTATCTTCACTGATCCAGGCGAGCTGCATGCGTTGCTTGTGCCCGCTGCTGTCTTTGTACGATAGCCATGTGCCGGTTTGCACTTGTTCTGCGCGTCGAACCCAGCGCCGCAGGCGGGGCAGGGTGTTGATCTTGTCGCGTCGCTCTCGGGGCGTCAGCGTCAGTTTTTCAGGTGTAGAGATAGGTTTAGTCGCCACCGGGCACTCGCCGGCGATGGTGTCCTTGATCTCTTGCAGCACAGGCTCGTGAGCAATGCTCGCCGGCAGTGCGCTGCTGATCTGCTGACCGATCATGTCGATGATGGAGTCAGATTCCATCGACCGCTGTGCCTGCTGGTCCGGTTCTACTGAACCGTTCATTTGCTCGGTGAGCCACAGTGCCAGTGTATCCAGGTTCTTTACCTGATCTTTCCAAGCTGGGCTGTTGGCACCTTCCTTGACATGTGTCAGTACCAGCATGTCACGCCAGCCGGCTTCTGCTAGATCCGCAAGGGCCTTCGGCGCAGAGGGTGGGCGAATGCGGGCGCCCAGCACGCGATCGACTTCGCGCTGCGCCTTGGCCAGTCGCTCCTGACCTTCCTGAGTGCGCACCACCCGTTCAACGTTTCGTTGGTGGGCGCTTTCCTGTTGGTTAACCAGCTTGTCGATTTTGGAGAGGGCAGAGTCGAAGACCGAACTGTCTTGGTCATAGTCTTTGACAATGTTGCCGACGATCTCGCCGACGCGGTTTTCCAGCGCTTTGTTCGGGAAGTTGGCCGAAGATGAGAGCTTGGATAGCTTGTCCAGAACAGCGCGTGCCGAATGGCCCCGGTCAACGAAAAACTGAGGCTCGTTAAGGGCAAGTTTCGCTAACGGAATTTGGAGGTCACCCAGAGCGGGTTTCAGCGACTGGGAAACATCAACCTGCGATCGAATGGTGCCGAACAAATTGTCGATCAGGTCTAGCTGGTTCAGGGTGTCCGGTGCCAGCCCAGCCGTATCCTTGAGCGAGTCAATGTTCTGTGCATTTTCTGCCAGGTAGCTGCGTAAAGAGTTACCTTCTTGCACAGCGCTGCGCGCACTGGAATCCTGCTGCAGAGCTCCCAGAACAGAGCTGAGCAGGTCGGCATCGGCGAGATTGGCCGATGCGTCATCGCCGCTTGTCGGCGCGGAAGGATCATCGACGACGGTCTCTCCGCTGGCGGCGGGGTTGCCGTAGTTCTTTGAGTTGCCACCGCCCCTGCGAAAATTCAGTGCATCGATAACCGACCGATAAAGGTCTGTGGGCTGCAGCTTTTGCGTGATCTTATCAACCACGCCGTCCACAACCTTCTCGACCATAGGGTCGTTCTGTGCTCGTCCGGCGGTGTCGCCGCTGCCCGCCCTGTCTGTGGATTGCCAGGGGGTGGGCTGTGCCTCTGATTGCTGCTCCGACGGCGCCTGCTCGTCCTCAGTCGATTGGCTGCGCGGCGCGGGTTTGCGCGGCTTCTGACGCTGGGGACGATTGAGCAGCGTTCCCTTGGCGGAAATTTCGTTTTCCAAGCCGGATTTTATGCCTTCTGCCTCGAGCAGGCCATTCAGTGCGCTGTAGTAATCTGCCAACTCCTTGAGGAAGCGTGTCTGGAAAAAGTCAAAAATAGCTGGCACTGCGGAGTGGGGGATGCCTTTACCGTTGAGGGCGGCATGGAACCCGCGGCACAGTTGGAGTATGTCATTGGGCACACGGATCTTGAGCGGGTCGGCCTGAATAACGTCGGCCATGCGAATGGTCAGAGCTTCCAGCGCTACCCTGTGCAACTCTTCCCCGGCGGTGACCATGCGATCAACCGCGAGAAAATCCTCGTACTCGTTGATATCAACCAGGTCGAGGTTGTTGGGACCATCAAGCGGCGACTGTTCTTCTACTTTTGCTGGGGTCAGATCGCCGTAATTGTCGCGCACCCGACCCAGGATAGCGTTGATGATCTCCCGTTCATTACGTTTGCAGGCGTTCATCGCCTCATAGAACAGGTTGTGACCCTGAGAACTGGTTTTGCTGGTGGACGCCAGGTCCAGAAGCTCGCCATTCAATGCATTGCAAAAGCTTTGCAGTTTGGTGTCCAGCAGCTCCAGCGCCTTGCTTTTCAGGGCGTCGATCAACGCGTTGTTGGGGGGCCGTTGGCTCCGCACTGGTGTCGCCGGTTGTTGAAGCTCGCCGCGCAATAGTTGATGCAGCGCTTCACACTGTAAGGCATCGTTCGTTGTGTTTAATGAAACCACCAGCGCATGGGCGCGTAAGTTGCTAATGCTTGCATCGAAAGCCTGGGGCTTGCCAGACGGGGTGTTGATGCCTTCACAGTAGAAGCTTATCGCCGTGCCAATTTCGGGTGCTTCGTTCGTAACAGTCTGCGGCAGGAAAATCAGTTCGCCGTGATCGTTGTGCCTCACGCGTCCATCAAGGCGCACTTTGCCCGGCAACATAACAATTGCTTTGGCGACGACTGCTTGTGCTGGGGTGGCAGACATTGGCGTCCTTATTCGGCGTGGAATAACGATCGGTCATGAAACCGGTCTTACAACCTCGTGAGTATACCCCGCGCCTCAGAGCACACAATCGGCTGCGGTCTCAAGATTGGACTTTTCTGGCTTTTTTACGTTTACCCTTAATGGCCTTTTTAAAGCGTTGTTTATTGTCGTAATAGTGGAAGGGAATACGCCACCAGTTGGGTAGGGGTTGTTTCCATGCGAGGGTATAGGCCTCTGCAAAATGCTCCCGGTCGAGCCAGTTCAATTTGTAAGCGATACGCATAAGGTCGGCCAGTCGCTGGCGCGTTGTCAGTTTGGAGCCAGGGCCACGCCACACCCAGGCGCGCCCGATGTCGATCAACATCGGTTCGATGTTGCCGGCGTCATCTTGTCTGAGCAGCAGATTGCCAGCTGACAGATCCTTGTGTGCGATTTGTGCGTTGTGCATGCGGCAGACGAAGCCCGCCAGCAAGGTGTACCAGCCACTTTTATCGAGACCGCGATAACTGGTCTCTCCCTCTCTGAAAGCGGCATACACCTCACGCGCGGAGAACGCATCGGGAATGAACTCGCAGACATACCAGGAATCTTTAACCCCAGGCTGATGATGCCGTTCAAAATAGGCCCTTGGCATGGGCGTGTTGATCCCGCGCTGAACCATCGTCACCGCATTATCCCAGTGACGGCGTCCCTTGCTGGGTTTGAGCAGATAGGTGAGCCGCTTGATGCCGGCAACGCGATTCAGTTTTACCGACAGGGCGGGCGCAACTCCGCTGCTGTCATCGATATTCCATATGCGGTTACGTGTATCGCGCAATACGGCGCGCTCAGGCTGCTTCAGCAGAGTCTGCGGAAGCAGACTCGCCAATCGCTGCTGTGCCTGCCCGGAATCACTCTCAGGGGACAGCATTACGGCGCCGCGCCATTCAGGCGTGGTCGAGGGCAGCGATACCCCTCGCTCTGTGTGCAGTTGTTGGCCGAGTACTTGAGACAGCTTGCCAATGGTGGGCTGGGCGTTTGTCGCCAGTTCGAGCCAGACAGGGTGCTCCGAGATAACGACTGGCGCGTCGATCTCATGACCGTTTTGATCGAACCAGCCAAGGCTCTGTGTCTCGAGCCCGGGTAACACCTCTGCCACGGCGCGTGTCTGGTTGTCGCGACACCACAGAACCAAATGTTGCCCGCGAGCTGAACTCACCTGGAAAACAGAGAGGCCATCCTCGTCGTGGGTCAGACAACGTAGCTCGCTGCTTGCTACTTGCAAACGTGTGTATGCCAAGGCGGCAAAGGCAGGTCGCTTTCGCCAGCTGGCAGCGCCCGCGCGTAGCTGCCGGTACCAGCTCACCTGGTCAATCTCCGGATAGTCGCGCAGTCCGTCGTCAATGATGCCATCGCGGCCGCAGACCAGCGGTCCCCAGTAAACACGCTCCAAAGCACCGCTCGCTGCTGCGAGCAAGAGATAACGCACCAGGTAGTCCGACTGTTTCTGTTCAGGCCTGGGTGAACGTCTGGCCAGTCGTTTAACGGTCCATCCGGTGTAGGTGCACCACAGGCGAGGGCTTCCATGCAGGGCGCCCAGCGCCGCAAGGAGTCGCGCTTTCTTTATCAGGTTCAGCTTGAGCAGTGGCGTGGCGAGCGCGCCGG
This sequence comes from Parahalioglobus pacificus, assembly GCF_014652275.1. Classification (GTDB taxonomy): domain Bacteria; phylum Pseudomonadota; class Gammaproteobacteria; order Pseudomonadales; family Halieaceae; genus Parahalioglobus; species Parahalioglobus pacificus. The sequence goes on from NZ_BMYM01000001.1 coordinate 802,317, forward strand.
CAACTCTGTGATCATAGGCCTCTGGCTCAATGACGCGCTCAACGAATAAGTTGTCGGTGTGCACAGCCGGCGGCCGGCCCTGCGCAGCAATCTTCTCCAGAAAGGCGCTGTTATACAGAGGCTCGAAATCGGATACGTTGGGTCCCGCCAATGTCACGCTGAAACGGTCGGCCGCTTCCTGCGCGACATGCCAGGCCACCGGGAGCGTGCGGTAATCAAAGCCAGACCACCGTGCTCGGTTAGGCGTGGCGCCAATCTCGAAAACCGCGAGTGCTTTCCCATAACGCTCGAACACTGTCTCAAGGAAGTCGCGCCAATGCTCCATTGATTCCGCTTCATTGAGTCTTGCGGCCTGTTCAGGTAGCGGGAAAAGGTTGAGCAGCACCGAGAGGCCCTGCGCCAATGCAGCGCGCAAAAGCCGCTCGCCGGGGCCGTCCAGCGCGTCGTAGCTCAAATCCATGCGCACCTGAGTGAGTCCAAGCTCTCCAATCAGTGCTAGCAGATGACTGTCGTCAGCGGGATCCTCGCCGGGTGCTATGTTGATTCCGAAAAAGTCATCGTCAACGGTTGCTGATGCCTGTGGTGTTGAAGGCAAGTTCAGCAGGCGCAGACTGCTGCCAAAAGCCCGTAATAGCGCACCTGCGTTTCCACGTTTGGACGCGAGCTTGCCAGTTGGTTCGTCAGGGTGTGATGACACGGACTACAACACGTATTGGGCAGTGAGTGACGTTACGCGCGTCACTCGGTGTTCGCCGCATCCAGGAAGGCCGGTTTTTCGCCGCCGCCGTGGATGGCAAAGCTGGTGCCTGAGACGTAGGAGGAGAGGTCCGAGGCCAAAAACAGGCAGGCATTGCCTATATCTTTCGGTACGGCCATACGGCCTAGCGGAATCGTAGCGCCCACAGCTGCGATGCCATCTTCGTCACCATAATGCAGGTGAGACTGTTCCGTTTGAGTCAGGCCAACAACCAGCGCATTAACGCGAACTTTGGGAGCCCACTCCACGGCGAGAGAGGTGCCCAGGTTGACCAGGCCGGCCTTGGCCGCGCCATACGCTGCTGTGCCGGGTGAGGGGCGTAGGGTGCTCACGCTGGCAATGTTGATAATACTGCCGCCGCTTCTCTGCCGTTGCATCACGCGATTGGCTGCCTGACTGAAATTCAGCGGTGCGATCAGGTTGAGTCGGATAATGGCTTCGGAAAAACGCGGTGAGGCAGTGGCTGCTTCGGCATAGGGAGCGCCGCCCGCGTTATTGACCAACACGTCCAGGCGGCCAAAGGTATCGCTGACAAAGTCCACACAGGCCTGGACCTGATCAATGTCGCGCACGTCGCAGGGGGTGAACAGGGCGATGCGGCCCTCAGCCTGGGGCAGTGACTCGGGTTCGGCGCGCCCACAGATCACAACGTCTGCCCCGGCCGCCAGAAAGCATTCGCTGATGCCTTTGCCGATGCCCTTGCCGCCACCGGTTACCAGCACGGCTTTGCCGGTAAGGTTCACTGGATTTTCCATGCGGTTTGACTCCCCGTACTACCCCGCAAACCCGCTTGTTTACGCAGTTTGTTTTACCTAAGATGCCGAAGCGCTGCCATCCTAACTCAATTGCTACAGCGCGGGAAACGCCGCGTCGATAGCGTCCCCTGGACCATCGAATGCGATTGCATGTGCAGCCTTTGCCCGCCAGTTCTCTAAAGGAAAACCCTACTATGACAACCGAATCCTTACCCGTTCTCTCCATTCTTGGCGGCACCGGCGACCTTGGCACCGGACTCGCGCGGCGTTGGGCGCAGGCCGGCTACCGTGTCATTATTGGCTCGCGCACGCTGGAAAAAGCGCAGGCCGCGGTGAGCGACCTGCAGGAAGTGATGGCTGAGCGTGGTGTCGCAGATATTCAGGTGGAAGCCATGGATAACGATGCCGCAGCCGCGGCAGGCGATATCGTTACCTTAACGGTGCCTTTTTCGCACCAGGCCTCCACTCTTGAGCAGGTCAAACCTGCCCTTGCCGGAAAGATTCTGATTGATGTGACCGTGCCCCTGGTTCCGCCCAAAGTCGCGCGTGTACAACTGCCCGAAGGCGGGAGCGCAGGCCAGATTGCGCAGGCCATTCTCGGTGAGGAAGTGGCTGTAGTGTCTGCCTTCCAGAACGTGGCGGCGCATCACCTTCAGGAAGGTAAGGGGATCGCTTGCGATGTATTGGTTTGTGGGAACAAGAAAGATGCGCGTGCGCAGGTGATTACCTTGGTTGAGGCCGCCGGAATGCGCGGCTACCACGCCGGCATGATTTACAACGCCGCCGCTGCCGAGGCGCTGACCTCGGTGCTGATAACGATCAACAAACAGTATGGATGCCACGCGGGTATTAAGATCAGTGGATTGGGCGAGGATGAATGACGGGTGCGCTAAGCCTGCATGCCCTTGAGCGGTTTCCGCTGGTAGAACCCGGTGATGATCTCTGTGAACTGATTATCGCTGCGCTCGCAGACAATGAATTGTCGCTGCGCAGCGGTGATGCCCTAGTTCTGGCGCAGAAGATTGTCTCCAAGGCAGAGGGTCGCTACGCCAACTTTGAAGATGTGATCCCCGGCGACAGGGCTTTTGAGTTGGCAGAGCAAGCCAATAAGGACCCTCGTCTGGTGGAGCTGATCCTGTCCGAAGCTCGCGATGTTGTCAGAGTGCGACCAGGGGTGATCATCGTTGAGCACCGCAACGGATACATCATGGCCAATGCGGGCATTGATCGCTCCAACATTGAGACGTCTGAACAATCACCTCGCGCGCTGTTGCTGCCTGAAGCACCGGATGCGTCAGCCCGGTCACTCCGCGATAGCCTCAAGGCGCGCCTGGGCGTGGACGTCGGGGTGGTCATTAACGATTCGGTGGGCCGGGCCTGGCGAATGGGCACGGTAGGCATGACACTGGGATGTGCTGGCTTTCCGCCGTTGTTCAACCAGATGGGCGAACAGGATCTGTTCGGCAATGTGCTGGAAGTCACCGAATCGGCTGTGGCAGATGAACTCTCTGCTGCGGCATCCCTGGTCATGGGGCAGGCGGCAGAGGGTTGCCCGGTGGTGGTTGCCCGCGGCGTGGATGCGCTGGTGTCCATGGCGGAACCTGATGCCACGTCTGAGGCGCTTATCAGACCTCGTGAAATGGATATGTTTCGGTGAGCACGAGGCGAATTCTTGCGCTGTCCGGCGGAGTAGGGGGTGCAAAACTGTGCCTGGGGCTTCAAGAAGCCCTTGCGCCGGGGCAGTTGCAGGTGATCGCCAACACGGCTGATGATTTCAACCATCTGGGCCTGCGTATTTGCCCCGATATCGATACGTTGCTCTACACCTTGTCAGGTTTGTCAGACCCCGAGCGCGGCTGGGGGCGGGCGGGTGAATCCTGGACAGTGCTGGAGTCGCTGGGCGAACTGGGAGGCGACACCTGGTTCCAACTGGGCGACAAGGACCTGGCAACACATCTTTACCGCACACACCAGCTTGATCAGGGCGGCACACTTACCGAAGTGACGCAGGCTCTGGCACAGCAAATGGGCGTCACCGCCCGTATTTTTCCGATGAGCGACAGCCCTGTTGCCACCCGTGTGTTCAGCGATGAAGGCAAGCTGCCGTTTCAGGAATACTTTGTTGCAAGACGTTGTGAGCCTCGGGTGACAGACTTTGAGTTTGAGGGTCTGGCCAGTGCGGGTGTGAGTGCGCGGCTAGCGCGGGCAATGGCCGATCAAACGCCAGACCTGGTGATCGTGTGCCCTTCCAACCCTTTTGTCAGCATCGATCCGATTCTCGGTGTTCCCGGTATGCGCTCCCTGCTGGACGCGTTGCAGGTGCCTGTGGTGGCAGTTTCGCCCATTGTGTCGGGTATGGCGATTAAAGGCCCCGCCGCGAAAATGATGGAAGAACTGGGTATGCCCGTCACTGCGAGCGGCGTTGCGCAGCATTACGGCCAGCAACATCCGGGGCTGCTGGATGCCTTCGTGATCGATGAGAGTGACGCTACACTGGTAGCTGATTGTGAGAGCACCGGTGTGGAGGTGCATGTTATGCCGACGGTAATGCGCAGCCTGGGTGATAAGCAGGCATTGGCAGATCGCCTCATTGCCCTGTGCGCGACGGGGACGGCGGACTAACCTGATGTTGCACGCCTTGTTGCCACTCAAGGATTTGAGCAACGCCAAGACACGGCTCAGTGGTGTTTTGTCGCTGTCCCGGCGCAGGGCGCTGGCGCAGGCAATGGCCGAGGATGTGCTGCAGTGCTTGCTGCACCACCCGAAAATCACCACAGTCACGCTGCTATCACCCGACCCCGCCGCGCCTCATTTGGCGGCGTCATCGGGTGCGCGTTACTTGGATGAGCGTTCTCTAGGGTCCAGCGGCTTGAATGGCGTGCTCACCGAAGCGCTCAGTCAGCAGGGTGACGCTGCGCTGCACCATCTGATTGCGCACGGGGACTTACCCGCGCTGAGCGCCGGTGACATCAGTCTTGCTGTGGAAGCGCTGCAATCAACCGACGTAGTGATAGGGTCAGATCTGGCCGGGCAAGGGACTAATCTGCTGGCATTCAGGGGCGGGCGGCAGCCGCAACTGGCCTTCGGCACAGATAGTTACACCCGTCATAGGGCTGCCGCCGAGCAGGCTGGTTTGATCTGCAAAAATTTGCAAACATCAGGGATCGGCTTTGATGTTGACGCACCTGCGGATCTGGCGACCTTATTGGCGCTTTACCGGAAAGGGGCGTTAGGGAACCACACCAGCCGCTTGTTGCAGGCGGGCTTGGCCGAGCGGCTGTCGCTGGTTATTGATAGCCTGCAAACCCAGCCCTGTGACGATGGGGCAGCGGAGCGTAGCGAGGGATAATCGAGTTGGGGCAGCGCAGCACAGACGGTACATGGCCGGCCGCGCTCAGTGACGAGCAGGCAATGGCATTGGCTGACAATGCTGATACTGCTGCGCTGGCTGAGCGTGCTGCCGCCCTGCGTGACCGTGCCTTTGGCAACACCATTACCTATTCGCCAAAGGTATTCATTCCCCTGACACAGCTGTGCCGGGATGTCTGCCACTACTGCACCTTTGCCCAGACGCCGCGCAATCTCGGTAAGATCTATCTCAGCCCGCAAGAAGTGATTGATCTCTGCCAGCAGGGTGCATCTCAAGGATGTCATGAGGCGCTGTTCACACTGGGTGAAAAACCGGAGTTGCGTTACCGCGCTGCACGAGAAGCCCTTGCTGAGCTGGGTTTTGAGTCAACCCTCGCTTATGTCGCCCATGTGGCTGAGCGAGTACTCAAGGAGACAGGCTTACTGCCACACATCAATGCAGGTTGCATGGATGCGCAGGAGGTTGCCCAGTTGCGCCGCGTGAGCGCTTCTATGGGGATCATGTTGGAGTCCGCTTCCTCGCGGCTGTGTGAAAAGGGCATGCCTCATTACGGCTCGCCCGACAAAGACCCCGCCGTTAGGTTGGAAACCATCGCACTGGCCGGCGCCGCAGCTGTGCCGTTTACCTCAGGTATCCTGATTGGCATCGGCGAGACACGCGCAGAGCGGATCGAATCATTGCTGGCACTGCGCAGCGAGCATCAGGTTCACGGCCATTTGCAAGAAGTGATTATCCAGAACTTCAGGGCCAAGGCTGGTACCAAGATGGCCGAGGCGCCCGAACCCGATCTTGACGACCTACTGTGGACCATCGCCGTTGCGCGCCTGATCTTCGGCCCGGAAGTCAGTATCCAGGCACCGCCCAATCTCAGCCCGGGGGTGTTGCCGCAGCTGGTGGCGGCGGGCATTAATGACTGGGGCGGTGTGTCACCCGTGACGCCAGACCATGTGAATCCGGAAGCGCCATGGCCCCACTTGCAGCAATTGGCTGACGAAACAGCCCGTGCGGGCAAGGGCCTGGAGCAGCGCCTCACTATCTATCCGCGCTTTATTCAAGCGGCCGAGACCTGGTTAGCGCCGGAAGTTGTACCCGCGGTGCTGCGGGCCAGCGACAGTGAGGGACTGGCGCGCGGCGATCTTTGGATAGCGGGCCAGAGTCAGGACGTACCCGCGCCCTTAAGTGCCCTCAAGGGTGCCGCAGTATCAACTGAGGTTGCTGCCGTGATCGCGTTGTGCGAATCGGGTCAGCGTCCGAATGCGCAGCAGGTGGCGACGCTATTCAGTGCCAGGGGCAAAGACTTTGATGCGGTCATCGCCGCGGCCGACAAAGCTCGCAGTCAGCGCTGTGGCGACACCGTTAGCTATGTCGTCAATCGCAATATCAACTACACCAATGTGTGTTACTACAACTGTCGTTTCTGCGCCTTTTCCAAAGGGCGTGCCAGCGATGATCTTCGCGGAAAACCTTACGACATCAGTGGCGATGAGATTGCCAGGCGGTGCAGAGAGGCCTGGCAGCGCGGCGCCACCGAAGTCTGCATGCAGGGCGGCATCCATCCCGATTACACCGGCAAGACCTATCTAACGATTCTGGAAACTGTGCGCGCGGCAGTGCCGGATATGCATATTCATGCCTTCTCCCCACTCGAGGTATGGCAGGGCGCCGAAACGCTGGGGCTCGATCTGTCGACCTACCTAGGTCGTTTGCGCGAAGCGGGGCTGAATACATTGCCGGGCACGGCCGCCGAGGTCTTGCATGACGATGTTCGCGCAACCCTGTGTGCAGATAAATTAAATAGCGCCCAGTGGTTAGAAGTGATGGAGGCGGCCCACGGGCAGGGCTTTAAAACCACAGCCACCATCATGTTCGGCCATATCGATGGACCCGAGCACTGGGCCGAGCACTTGCTGGCCGTGCGAGACCTCCAGGCGCGCACGGGCGGCTTTACCGAATTCGTGCCGCTGCCCTATGTGGCAGATGAGGCGCCGCTGTACCGGAGAGGGCAGTCGCGCCGCGGCCCGAGTTTCCGTGAGGCGGTACTCATGCACGCAGTAGCGCGGCTGGTGTTCAACGGGCTGATCGATAATATTCAGGTATCCTGGGTCAAAATGGGGCGCGAAGGCGCTGCCTACTGCCTGCGGGCGGGTGCCAATGATCTCGGAGGCAGCTTGATGAACGAGAGTATTACCCGGGCCGCTGGCGCCAGCCACGGACAGGAATGGTCGCCCTTTACCATGGTGGATTACATCTCGGCCATTGGGCGAACGCCTCGGATGAGAAACACCCTGTATGGTGATGTATCGCCTGAGCGTGAACGGCTGGCACATCGGCCATCTCAACTCTTACCCATCGTGAACGCGCCTGCAGGTAAGACGCAGTCCAACAAGCGACCTTTGCAGTTGGCTGCGGCCGAGCAGACTCAACAACCCCGGCAGCACCCGGCATCACAGAGCCGGGCAGCGCCACCGCAGCAGGTGGTAATGCTCGCCGCCTGCAACTAGCGCGACCCTGTATGGCCAATCCGCGGGAAATCGCGCTGGATGCATCCTGGCTAGTCCCGCTTGGCGAAGAGTTCGATCAGCCTTACATGAGACAGCTGCGCCAGTTTCTGGTGGCTGAAAAATCCGCCGGCAAAACCATTTTCCCCCGTGGTGACCAGTTTTTCGCCGCATTGAATCAGACACCGCTGTCGGCAGTGAAAGTGGTGGTGCTGGGTCAGGACCCCTACCACGGCGACGGTCAGGCTCACGGTTTGAGCTTCTCGGTGTTACCCGGCGTGCGCGTGCCGCCCTCATTGCAGAACATTTATCGGGAGCTTGCCAGCGATACCGGGTTTACGGCCCCTGAACACGGCTTTCTCAAACCCTGGGCCGATCAGGGTGTGCTGCTGTTAAACAGCGTGCTGTCTGTGGAGCGCGGGTTGGCTGCATCCCACCAAGGGCAGGGTTGGGAGCGCTTTACTGACGCCGTCATTCGCACCGTCAATGAGCATTGCGAGGGCGTTGTGTTCATGCTGTGGGGCAGTTATGCCCAGAAAAAGGGCGCCATGGTTGATCAACGCAAACATTGCGTACTAAAAGCGCCACATCCTTCACCCCTGTCGGCGCATCGGGGTTTCCTAGGCTGCGGTCATTTTTCCAAGGCCAATGCCTACCTTAAGCAACAGGGAAAAACGCCCATTGACTGGCAGCTGCCCTTCGAGGTGAAGGCGGGCGGCGTTTAGTCTGCGCTGATGGTGTAGGGCAGCGGTAGCGCGCTGAAGTGCAGGGCCGGCTCCGCTTCACAGGATGCGGAGGCGATATCGATCTCCGGTTTCATATACAGCAGCAGATGGCTGTTGTTATCACTATCATTACTGCGGTTAATGATTGTAGCTACGGGCTTGCCACTGTCAGTGTCCAGCAGTGTGTCGCAGTCAGCCGGGAGTGTCCCACTGCTGACAGCTGGCAATACCCGCTTTTTTGACTTTCCCTTGTAGTGCAGGCGTGCGACCACCTCTTGGCCGGTGTAGCAGCCCTTGGTGAAGCTTATATGACCGGTTAGGTCGAAGTTCAGATTCTGCGGCACGTATTCGCCCGACTGTTCTGCCTCTATACGTGCCAGACCCTGATCCACCGTCAGCGCCTGCCATTGCGCGTCGCTACCCGCGGTGCAAGCTGCGCTGATGTCTGTGAGCATTGCGCTATCGGCCTTGGCGTAGCACTCGAACATCTTTCCTTCTGTGTCCAGTTGCATGACATAGCCATCGGGCGTCTGGCAACGTGCATACTGTTCTTGCGGCACCTCGCCAACAGTGGCCGCGATCGTGTCCGCTGCGTTGTCGCCGTAGCAGCCGGCCATGACCCAGTCCCCGACGGGCGTGAGCTCCGCTTTCGAAAACAGAATGTATTTCTTCAGGTGGTCGCAGAGTATCTCTGCAACCGAAGCTCTCACTCTGATTTGCAGTTGGTCGGCACCGGTCAGGTGGCACATGAGATCAGCGACGACGCGACCCTGGGGTGTGCATATCAGCGCGGGCAGCGCCTTACGTGTGCTTAGGGCTGCGGTGTCGCCAGTGGCCTGCCCCTGCAGGAATGAAAGGGCGTCTGGTCCCTGCAGGTTCAGCAGTGATTCTTGGTTCAATGCAGTGAAGAAAACGCTCAAGATGCGGTATCCATTGGGTCTGTGGTGCTCATCATAATCCGGGTTGCCCTGACTGTCTTGCGAGAGCCCGAATCTGCTTCCTTTGGCGCTATAATGCGCGACTTTGATGATGTACGTGCGGGAATTCGATAGGGATGATAGACGAGCAGGAAGTGAACAGAATGCGCTGGGCCAGTCGACGCGGCATGCTGGAACTGGACCTCGTGCTCGAGCCCTTCGTTAATGAGCGCTATCGTGACTTGTCCGAGCAGGACAGAGAGCGCTACCGAGCGCTGATGCACTGCCAGGATCAGGAGATGTTCGGCTGGTTCCTGCGCAAGGAGCGTCCCGATGATCCCGAAATCGCCGCCATCGTCAGCCTTATCCTCGAGCACGCCCGATCTCGTTCTAAGGTGTAACCCATCCCGATACCGGCAGCAGCTGGTGATAGCGCTGTGCGTATTGCTGCTGGCGATTCAAATGCAGGTACTCTGGTCGGGGCAGTGGATGCTGGGTTTTGCCGCGGCCCTGCTTGTAGTGGCAGCCCTCATCGCCACTTGGCGCCAACCGTTTCCCTTTGGGGTGCTCTACCAAGTCGGCTCTCTCTGGCACTGGTGTCCCCAGGGTCTTAATGGACACGTCTTTGTTGTGAAGGTAGAACTCTTGCACGAGCGCGCGCCGCTGTGCAGTTTCCTGAGGCTGAGCGACCCAGAGTACCCTGTCTGCTTGCTGGCAGTTTTTCACGACAGCATCGACAGACCAACCCTCAGCGCGCTGCGCCGGCAGCTGCGCCTGAACAGTTCGTTGTCTCAGTGATCGCCCAGTGGCGAGTGGTCGGGGGTGAGAATGGTGTCTTTGGCGTCGCGCAATGCCTCGGGGTAGTCGAGGGTGTAGTGCAGGCCGCGACTTTCTTTGCGCTCTATAGCGCAGCGAATCATTAACTCAGCCACCATCGCGAGGTTGCGCAGTTCCAGCAGGTCATTGCTGACCTTGTAGTTTCCGTAGTACTCCGCGATTTCAGATTGCAACACATCGACACGGTGACGGGCACGCTGCAAGCGCTTGTTGGTGCGAACGATGCCCACGTAATCCCACATGAATCGACGCAGCTCATCCCAGTTGTGGGAGATGACCACGTCTTCATCGGAATCTGTCACCTGGCTTTCGTCCCAGGGTGCGGTGGGCGTCGGCGCCGCAACAGTGTCCAGATGTTCGCTGATATGCTGAGCCGCCGCCTCGGCATACACAATGCACTCCAGCAGGGAGTTGCTGGCCATACGATTGGCCCCGTGCAAGCCGGTGCAAGAGGATTCCCCCACAACGTAGAGGCCCTGCACGTCGGTACGGCTGTGTTGATCCACGATAACGCCGCCGCAGGTGTAGTGTGCCGCGGGAACAACCGGGATCGGCTCGGCTGCGATATCAATACTAAACTCCGCGCAGCGCGCCATGACGGTGGGGAAGTGGTGGGCAAGGAACTCCCGGGGTCGGTGTGAGATATCCAGATAGACGCAATCAACACCCAGGCGTTTCATCTCGTGGTCGATGGCCCGGGCAACGATGTCTCGTGGTGCTAACTCTCCGCGCTCGTCAAAGTGGTGCATGAAGGGCTCGCCCGTGGGTAGCAGTAGTCTTGCGCCTTCACCCCGCAGCGCCTCGGTGACCAGAAACGATTTGGCCTTGGGGTGGTAGAGGCAGGTGGGGTGAAACTGATTGAACTCAAGGTTTGCAACCCGGCATCCAGCGCGCCAAGCCATGGCGATACCGTCACCGCTGGCACCGTCAGGGTTGCTGGTGTACAGATAGGCTTTGCTCGCGCCCCCGGTGGCCAGCACCACGGAGCGCGCCAGGAACAGGTCAACGCGGTCGCGTTCCTGGTCGAGAATATAAGCGCCCACGCAGCGACCGTCCTGGATGACCAGGTCAACAGCGACGCGCTGGGTGTATATCTCAATGTTGTCGGCCGCCTGCGCTTTTTCTGTCAGCACTTCGGAGATGGCGCGTCCAGTGCGGTCCGCCGCATGGATGATGCGCCTGTGGCTGTGTCCGCCCTCCATCGTGAGATGGAACTCACGCAATTCAGGGTCCGGCTGATCCTCCCGCAGGTCGAAATCCACGCCCTGGCTAACCAGCCATTCCACGCATCTGCGACTGTTTCGAACGGTAAATTCGACAGCATCCCGGTGGCACAAGCCCGCGCCCGCCGTCAGCGTGTCTTCCACGTGCGAGTCGACAGTGTCACGGTCGTGCAGTACCGCAGCCATTCCACCTTGGGCCCAGTAGGTAGAGCCCTGATTGAGGTCTGCCTTGGACAGCAAGGCCACGCGGCAGCTGTCGGGCAAGTGCAGGGCAGCACTGAGACCAGCGGCGCCGCTGCCTATCACCAGTACGTCATGTTGCAATTGTTGAGGCACAGCCGGGTGCTTGCTCCCTGTTCAGTTGAAAACTATTATTTATCTCAATGACTTAGCTGCGATATCTCGCTGGGTCGTGAGTATAGCCACAGTCACTGCCCAGAGGAATTGATGCCGCGGGAACTTTTTCCACTGCCAGCCCTCTCAGTCCCCGGCTGCGGGATGACCCCCTGTGCGCTAAGCGCGTCTGCTGATGTGGCGACGGGCTGCGCTGAACGGTGGAACTTAATGCAGGCGTTGGGGTCTACGTTTACGGAAGCAAGGTGTATCACCGGGACGGTCGTGTCTTGGGCTAGGGAGAGTGCACAGGCATGACAGCCGAAGTGACGGACAAGCAGCTCGTCGCTCGGGTACAGAAGGGCGACAGTCGGGCATTTGATATGTTGGTGATGAAGTACCAGCAACGCATCATGGCGCTGATTAGCCGATACGTACACGATGCGGATGAGGTACAGGACGTAGCACAGGAGGCCTTTATTAAGGCCTACAAGGCACTGCCGCGGTTCCGAGGAGACAGCGCGTTCTACACCTGGCTTTACCGAATTGCCGTCAACACGGCCAAGAATCATCTGGTTTCCCGCTCGAGAAGGCCCCCCGGGTCGGATGTAGACCTGAGCGATGCTGAATATCTAGAGGGCGGTGCTGGCTTACGTGAGCTGGAAAACCCCGAAAACCGTCTCTTTGGCGATGAGCTAAAGCAGGTGGTCGAGCAGGCCATATCCGGTCTGCCGGACGATTTGCGCACAGCGGTGACGCTGCGCGAGTTTGATGGCCTGAGCTATGAGGATATTGCTGATGTCATGGACTGCCCGGTGGGTACCGTGAGATCACGTATTTTTCGAGCGCGGGATGCCATTGATAAACAGGTTCGCGAGCAGCTCGAAGGGGAGCGCTGAGCACGTGAACGCAGGCATGGGAAAACTGTGCACCAGACCGTTATCGCGCCAGGCGCGGAGGATGACACATGAGTGAAAAATTGCGGGAGTCACTGTCCGCATTGATGGATGACGAGGCGGATGAGCTCGAGCTTGAGCGCGTCTTGTCGCAGATTTCTCAGAACGATGAGCTGCGCTCGTCCTGGCAGGGTTACCACCATGCCCGGGATGCAGCAGCGGGTCAGGCCAGCACGTTTACAGGCATAGACATCTCTGCGCGTGTGCGTGAAGCCATTGCTCAGGATGGGGCGACGGCCCAGGGTAAGGCTCCCTGGTGGCGGCCAGTGGCGAGTTTCGCCGTGGCGGCATCAGTTATGGCAACGGTGGGTCTCGGTGGGCAGCAGCTCAGCCAGCTGAATTCTGGTTACCAGGACCGCAGCAGTTATGCCGGGAATGTATCGCCGGTGGGCTTACACAATGCAGTAGGTGCCACGCCGATGCGTGCCAGCTACGGCACGCGCTCTGTGCCGGCGCTTCAACCCGCGACCAATGAGGCTTATCGCGAGTTAGCCAGACAGCGCCTGAAGCAGTATGGCCAGTCTCACGCCGAACAAGCGGCGCTGAACACACCGCAGGGGCTGATCCACTTTGCACGCGTGGAGAGGATTACCGAGTGATGGTGGTTTTGGCGCGCTTGGTGCTGCCCATACTGGCGTTTCCGGCGCTGGTGATGGCGCAGCCTGAGACCCAGTGCGGCGACAGCGACCCCGCGGCCTTGCAGTGGTTGGACAAAATGTCCCGCAGCACCCAAGAGATCAGCTATCAAGGCGTGGTGACCTACCAGCGCGGCGATGACCTGCAGGTGATGCAGCTGTCCCGCGGCGTGCAGGGCGACGTCGCCAGTGACCAGATCACTCGCCTTACAGGCCAGGGTGCGCAGGTGGTCAGGGACAATCACCCACTGGGTCTGCTGCATCCCGGGCATATGTTGTTGCAGCTTGGCGACAGCAGTGGTGGCGACTGCGGGCTTGCTACGCATTACCGGCTATCCATGGGCGAGGGCGAGCGTGTTGCAGGGCGCCAGACCGTTCGGCTTGTTATGGCGCCGCGCGATCTCTATCGCTACGGCTACCAGCTGGAGCTGGATAGCACCACAGCGCTGCTGCTGAAAGCCTCGACGGTCGACCGTGGCGATCGGGTGCTGGAAAGATTCCAATACGCAGACCTTGCTTACAGCGGTCGCTGGCACGAAGAGCCAGGTGTGGATGTTGTGCACCGTGCTGGCCAGGCCGGGCAAGCCACCCCGGGGCCAAAAATGCAGATGGCCTGGGGGCTGCGTTGGTTGCCCCCGGGGTTTGTGGCCACCGAGGAGCAGTCCGCGGGTGCCGCACGTCGAACCTATACCGATGGCATGGCGGTGTTCTCTGTGTTTTTGGAAACGCTCGCCGCCCGCATGCCCTCTGGTGAGGGTGTGGTTAGAGAAGGCAGCACCACGTCTTACACTCGCGGCATTCAACTTGATGGCCAGCCCCTGCTGGTAACCGTCATTGGGGAAGTACCCGTGAATACCGCTAGAATGCTGGCTGACTCTGTAACCCAGGCACGCTGATATGCTGACTGAAACCGGGCGAGTGGTGGCTGTGGAAGACGACAGCATCTGGGTAGAGACCATTCGTCAAAGCACCTGCGGCGCCTGTGCGGCGCGCAAAGGCTGCGGGCACGGTATGCTCAACCGCTACGCCAGTGGTCAGCGCGGATACATCCGAGTGCTGCCCGGCGACAACCTGAAACCGCGGGACTGCACTGTGAATGATCAGGTCATGATTGCACTTCCGGAATCTGTGATCCTGCGTGGATCCGCCATTGTGTATCTGATGCCGCTGCTGCTGATGCTGCTGGGCGCAGCGCTGGGTGGGTATGGTGCCGCCAGCGATATTGCGTCTCTGCTCGGCGCAGGCACTGGCTTGCTCGGCGGTTTGGTATTGGTGCGCTATCACGCGCACAGGCATCGTGATGACCGCTCCTTACAGCCCGTAATGGACCAAATCGTGGAAGCGCCGACCCAAGTGGTTGAAGTCGCCTAGGCCGCCCCCATCTCCTGACGTATACATTTGTTGTTTGCTTATTGAGGCGTTAGCACATGCGTTTTGTTCAAAAGTCGACCTCGTTGTTTTTCGCAGCTGCAGTGACCTGCCTGTTGGCCCTGCCATCGTTTTCGGCCAGCCTGCCCGATTTTCGCGGTATCGTGAAAGAGGGTTCGCCAGCTGTGGTAAAAATTCTGGTTGAGCACAGCGGCGAACGGGACAGCCCCTTCGAATCCGACGAAATCCCGGAATACCTGCGCCGCTTCTTCGAGTATCGCGGTGGGCCGCCCCCCAGTCAGGGGCAGCGGCAGCGCCTAAGCATGGGTTCTGGTTTCATCCTGTCTGACGACGGCTACGTGGTCACCAACGATCACGTGGTTGAAGGCGCCGACAAGGTGGTGGTTCGCATGGTAGATCGCAGTGAATATGACGCGACGGTGGTTGGCACGGATCCGCGCTCTGACCTGGCACTGCTAAGAATTGACGCTGAAGATTTGCCGGTGTTGAAACTGGCCGGTAACGGCGATCTGGATGTCGGTGAGTGGGTGTTGGCCATTGGCTCTCCCTTCGGTCTGGATTTCTCCGTGACCGCGGGCATCGTCAGCGCGAAAGGCCGAAGTCTGCCCACAGAGCGCAACGAAAACTACGTGCCTTTCATTCAGACGGACGTGGCCATTAATCCTGGTAACTCTGGCGGTCCGCTGTTCAACCTCGACGGCGAGGTGGTGGGGGTGAACTCACAGATATTTACACGCAGTGGTGGATCGATTGGTCTGTCGTTCGCTATCCCGGTATCGGTGGTGCGCAACGTTGTTGACCAACTCAAGCGCGATGGCAAGGTTACCCGCGGTTGGCTGGGGGTGACCATTCAGGATGTAGACCGGAACCTGGCCGAATCCTTTGGTCTGGACCGCCCACGAGGCGCCTTGATTTCACAGGTTGCACCCGATGGTCCCGCCGATGATGCAGGCCTCAAGCCGGGTGATGTGATTCTGAGCTTCGATGGCAATGACATCCCCACGTCATCGGATCTGCCGCATGTCGTCGGCCTGATTGCGCCGGACTCTCGCGTACCGGTGGAAATCATGCGAGATGGTGACCGTAAGACCCTGCGCGTGGTTGTCGGGGGGCTGGATGCCGATGACAGCTTCTCGCTGAATCAGGGAGACGGTGAGGGCGATCGCGGCGGGCGACTGGGCTTATTGATAGAACCCGCGCCTGAGGATGCCCTGGAGCGCTTTGGCATCGGTGGTGGCGTGTTGGTGCGCGAAGTGCAACCCGGATCCGTCGCTGATGAAGCCGGTATAGCTCCAGGTGACGTGATCACGATGGTTGGCTCCAAGGCGACCAAATCCGTGGATGCATTCGCTGACGCCGTGGATGACCTGGACGATGGCGCTTCGGTGCCGGTTCGACTGATTCGTCGCGGCGCGCCCATGTTTATTGGTATCAAGCTTCAAGACTAGTGGGGCATCACATGGCAGGGCGGGGGCGCTTGAGTTACAATCGCGCCTCCCTTACTGGCGGCCAGCGGTCGCCAGTTTCCGTTAAGTAACCCGAGCTACTTCTTTGAGCGACCTGCAGCACATTCGCAATTTTTCGATTATCGCCCATATCGACCACGGCAAGTCGACGCTGGCTGACCGTTTTATCCAGCATTGTGGGGGTCTCAGTGATCGTGAAATGGACGAGCAGGTGCTCGATTCCATGGATATCGAGCGAGAGCGGGGCATTACCATCAAGGCCCAGAGCGTTACGCTGGACTACAAGGCAAAGGACGGACAAACCTACCAGCTCAACTTCATCGACACGCCAGGGCACGTGGATTTCTCCTATGAGGTGTCCCGGTCGCTGTCGGCCTGCGAAGGCGCGCTGCTGGTGGTTGACGCGGGTCAGGGCGTAGAGGCGCAGTCAGTTGCTAACTGCTACACCGCCATCGAGCAGGGGCTGGAGGTATTGCCCATCCTCAACAAGATGGATTTGCCGCAGGCAGACCCCGACCGGGTGAAGCAGGAAATCGAGGAAATCATCGGCATCGATGCCAATGAAGCCTGTCCGGTCAGTGCCAAATCCGGCATGGGCATAGAAGACGCTCTCGAGTATCTGGTAGAAAACATCCCCCCACCCGAGGGCGACAGGGATGCGCCACTGCAGGCGCTGATTATTGATTCGTGGTTCGATAACTACCTCGGCGTCGTCTCTCTGGTGCGTGTGACACAGGGGACGCTCAATAAGCGCGACAAAATAATGGCCAAATCGACGGGCAAGGTGCACCAGGTCGATAGCGTTGGCATCTTTACACCCAAGCGCCTTGAGAAGCCTTCACTGGCTGCGGGTGAAGTTGGGTTCGTTGTCGCAGGCATCAAAGACATTCACGGGGCGCCCGTGGGCGATACGCTGGTGCACGCGAATCAGCAGGAGGTGCCGGCGCTGCCCGGTTTCCAGCAGGTCAAACCGCAGGTGTATGCGGGTATTTTTACGATTTCCTCCGATGACTACGAAGATTTCCGTGATGCGCTGGGCAAGCTGACGCTTAACGATGCCTCCCTCTTCTACGAGCCGGAGACATCGGACGCGCTGGGCTTTGGCTTCCGTTGCGGTTTTCTGGGCATGCTGCACATGGAGATCATCCAGGAGCGATTGGAGCGAGAGTATGACCTCGACCTGATCACCACCGCCCCGACGGTCATCTATGAAGTGGTCACCAAACTCGGTGATACGCTTCGTGTGGACAATCCCTCAGCGCTGCCCGACAGTGGCGAGATTGATGAAATGCGCGAGCCTATAGCGCGCTGCAACATTTTGGTGCCCCAGGATTACCTCGGTAATGTCATCACCTTGTGCGTCGAAAAGCGGGGCGTGCAGAAAGATATGCAGTTCTTGGGCTCGCAGGTGTCGGTTGTCTATGACATTCCCATGGCCGAGGTGGTGTTGGATTTCTTCGATCGCCTCAAGTCCGTGAGCCGTGGCTATGCCTCGCTGGATTACAGCTTCGAGCGCTTTGAAAGCGCCAGCCTGCAGAAGATGGACGTACTGATCAACGGCGAGAAGGTGGATGCCCTGGCGGTGATTGTGCACAGGGACCAGGTGCAGTACCGGGGTCGGGCGCTGACCGAAAAGATGAAAGAGCTTATCCCGCGGCAGATGTTCGATGTTGCTATTCAGGCAGCGGTGGGCAGTAAGATCGTGGCACGCCAGACCGTGAAAGCGCTGCGCAAAAATGTGACGGCCAAGTGCTATGGTGGTGACGTTACGCGTAAGAAAAAGCTGCTCGAAAAGCAGAAAGCGGGCAAAAAACGTATGAAGCAGGTGGGCCGCGTGGAAATCCCACAGTCGGCATTCCTGGCGGTACTGAAGGTGGACGGCTAAGGCGCAATGACCATTGATTTCCCTCTGATACTCGTCATTTTGGTATTTGGCAGCGGCATCATCTGGCTGGTCGATGTGATGCTTTTTGCGCCCGGCAGACGTCAGCGCGCTGAGGCATTGCAGGCACAGCACCCACAGTGGGAAACCGCCGAGACCGCGGATGCGATTGCCTATGAGGCAGCGGTGAACAAGGACGCGCGCGAGCCGGTATTGGTGGAGTACGCCAAGTCCTTCTTCCCGGTGCTGTTTGTTGTTTTTGTGCTGCGCTCGTTTATCGCCGAGCCCTTCCAGATCCCGTCATCGTCCATGGTGCCTACGCTGCTGGTGGGTGACTATATTCTCGTCAACAAGTACACCTACGGCATTCGGCTGCCGGTCATCCGCACCAAGGTCATGGACCTGAACGAGCCTGAGCGCGGCGACGTTATGGTGTTTTTCCCGCCGCACATGAACAAAACGTATTACATCAAGCGCGTTATCGGGTTGCCGGGCGATACAGTGACCTACCGCAACAAACAGCTGAGTGTGAACGGCAAGCCAGTGCCTGTGGAATGGTTGGCCGCTGTCACAGAAGGGCGCAGCCGGTATCAGATCGGGCAGGAAGCCTTGGGCGAGGCGACACACCTGGCCCAGGTAGACCGCGCTCGCCCGCCGAGGGATTTCTCCGTGACGGTTCGCGAGGGTCACTACTTCATGATGGGCGATAATCGTGACAACAGCAGTGACAGTCGCGTTTGGGGTCAAGTCCCGGAAAAGGATATAGTAGGCAAGGCCTTCGCCATCTGGATGCACTGGGACTCTCTGTTTAGCATCCCCAGTTTCAGTCGAGCAGGGGCCATAGAATAATCACATCCAGGGTGGGGGGAGCATAGCCATGAGGGCACCGTTGCGCAGATACCAGACCGGCATTTCGTTTCCGGGCATGATCGTGATTGCGATTATGGTCGGATTCTTTGTTATGTGCGGGATCAAAATGGCACCGCATTACATGGAGTACCTGACCGTCAGGGACGTGGTGTCCCGTGTTGCCCAGGAGTTCAATCCTGAGGAGCAGACCATTGCTGATATTCGTCGCAAACTGGCCAACCTGCTCAATACCAATCAGGTAACTGGCATCAAGCCCAGAGAGATCGAAGTGTTCCGTGAGGATGGCAAGATCTACATCGATGCCAACTACGAGGCTCGCATCCACGTGGCAGGCCGCATCGATGCGATGATGCGCTTTGATGATCTGAAAATGGAGGCGGGCGTTCCTCGCTACGACTAGCATTGGACAAGCTCGAGCGCCTGCAGCGAGCGCTGGGCTACAGTTTCAGTGACCCCGCGCTATTACAACTTGCCCTGACGCACCGCAGCGCAGGCAGGACCAACAATGAACGATTGGAGTTCCTTGGCGACTCCATCGTTAATCACGTCATCGCCGAGGCCCTGTACCAAAAACTGTCATCCAGTCAGGAGGGAAGCCTGAGCCGGGTGCGTGCCTCACTGGTCTGCGGCGATACGCTGGCAGAGATCGGGCGGGAGCTTGAGCTGGGTGATTACCTGCGATTGGGTACCGGTGAGCGTAAAAGCGGTGGTCATCGGCGCGGTTCCATTCTCGCTGATACGGTTGAAGCCATTGCGGGCGCAATCCTTCTGGACTCGGATGTAGACACCTGCAGGCGTTGTTTACTCGCCTGGTTCGACAGCCGTTTGCGTGATCTTGACCAACAATCTGATGGCAAAGATGCCAAAACCCGGCTGCAGGAGCTATTGCAGGGCCGTGGCCAGGCACTGCCGGAATATCAGTTGCTGGGCGTGACCGGAAAGGACCATGCACAGGTGTTTACGGTCAGCTGCACCGTGCAGTCGCAGTCGCTGGTCACCGAGGGCACAGGTAGCAGTCGCCGCAAGGCGGAACAACAGGCGGCTGCCGAGGCAGTCGAGCGTTTGAATCATGGCTGATGCGTCAAAACACTGCGGATACGTGGCGATTGTGGGAAGACCCAACGTGGGCAAGTCCACGCTGCTGAATCACCTTCTGGGGCAGAAGATCAGTATCACATCGCGCAAACCGCAAACTACCCGCCATCAGGTGCTGGGTATCAAGACCGAGGGTGATCATCAAATCATCTATGTGGACACACCCGGTCTGCACAAGGGGGCTGAGAAAGCCATCAACCGGGTGATGAATCGGGCCGCCAGCAGCGCGATTGATGATGTGGATTTGGTGGTGTTTGTGGTGGATCGCACTGCCTGGACCGAGGAAGACGAAATGGTGCTGCAGCGAGTGCAGCAGTCGAACCGCCGCGTGGTGCTGGTAGTCAATAAGGTGGATCTGCTGGCGGATAAAAATGCACTGCTGCCGCACCTGCAGAGCCTGTCCGAGAAGTCAGATTTTACGGCCGTCGTGCCACTGTCGGCCCTGCGCCAGCACAACACCGAAGAGCTTGAACGGGTGATTGTGTCTCATCTGCCCGAATCGATTCATTTCTTTCCTGAAGAACAGATTACCGATCGCAGCCAGCGTTTTCTTGCTGCTGAAATTGTGCGCGAGAAAATCATCCGCCAGCTCGGTGATGAATTGCCCTATGCGGTAGCGGTGGAGATTGAAGAGTTCGCCGGGGATGAAAAGGGTGTGCTGCATATCTCCGCGCTGATTCTGGTGGAGCGGGATGGACAGAAAAAGATCATCATCGGCGACAAGGGCAGTCGGCTTCGCAGCATCGGTACCGAAGCGCGTCGGGATATGGAGCGCCTGTTCGACAGCAAGGTCATGCTCCGCTTGTGGGTGAAGGTGAAATCCGGCTGGTCCGACGATGAGCGCGCTCTGCGTAGTCTTGGGTATGACGACCGTTAGGTAGTGCTCATGCGCATCAGCCTGCAACCTGCCTATCTGTTACATCGCAAGCCTTTTCGGGACAGCAGTCAGCTGCTCGAAGTGCTGACCGCAGAGCACGGCCGGATCAGCCTGGTGGCCAAAGGCGTGCGGCGTAAAGCGCGCGGCGGAAATACCTCGGCTCTTGTGCAACCTTTTTCACCGCTACTGGTGTCGTTCTCGGGCAGGGGAGAAATGAAAACCCTCACCCATGCCGAACTGGCGGGTGCACCGTGGATGCTCAGGGGTGAACGCCTCTTCAGTGGTCTATACCTGAACGAACTGATGATTCGCCTGCTGCAGCGCTACGATCCTCACCCCATGGTCTTCGCTCGCTATGGCGAGACGCTGGCGGCGCTGGCCTCCTCGGCGGCGGCCGAGCCGATATTGCGACGCTTTGAGATGCATCTGCTCGAGGAACTGGGTTATCGTCTCAGCCTCGAGGTCGAGGCGGATACCGGGGAAGCGCTGGATCCTAATGCCTGGTATAGGCTGGATCCTGATGCGGGGTTGGTTGCCTGTGCGGGCACGATACCAGAGATCCAGCGATACCAGGGTAGTGACCTGCTCGCTATCGCTAAAGATGACATCCAGGGTTCATCGGCCACAACAGCAAAGCGTCTGCTACGACAGGCTTTGGCAGTTCATCTAGGCGATGCGCCGCTGCGCAGTCGTAGCCTGTTCCGCCAATACGCCAATGCAGGTGATCGCCAAACCCCGACGCAAGATGAGTCTTCCCTGTGATTTCGGTGGGCACTGACATCCTGCGTGTTCAGCGCATTGAAGCGGTACTGGAGCGGCAGGGCGACAAGTTTGTGCAACGCATTCTCACACCCGACGAGATTAGAGAGTACGAGTGCAGCCGCTATCCCGCGCGCTTGCTGGCCAAGCGGTTCGCTGCTAAGGAGGCCGTTGCAAAGTGCCTGGGGACTGGCATTGGCCGAGGCGTCAGCTGGCAGGACATTGCGATAGTGCATGACGACTCCGGGGCGCCAGGGGTCCAGTTAAGTGGCGGTGCGAAGGTTGTCGCCGAAAAGCGGGGCGCGGGGTCAGTGGCGATCAGTCTTTCGGATGAGGATGAATATGTTGTTGCATTTGCGGTACTGTCCTGACCTGATACGAAACCCTGTGTACACACCGTAAAACCGATATAATCTCGCTCCTCGTTTGGTAGTGTCCTATGCCCGAATACCCCACAGTCGAAGCCTGCATTGGCAATACACCCTTGGTGCGTTTGCAGCGCCTTCCCGGTAACACCAGCAATACGGTATTGGCCAAACTGGAGGGCAACAACCCTGCAGGTTCCGTTAAAGATCGGCCAGCGCTGAGCATGATCGCTGAAGCGGAAGCGCGCGGCGATATCAGCCCGGGCGATACCCTGATAGAGGCTACGAGTGGCAACACTGGCATAGCGCTGGCGATGGCGGCAGCAGTACGTGGCTATCCGCTCACTTTGATCATGCCTTCCCATATGAGCGACGAGCGCAAGCAGGCGATGACCGCGTACGGGGCGCGCCTGATTGAAGTCAGTCAGGAAGAGGGGATGGAAGGCGCAAGAGACCTCGCAATGGCGATGCAGTCTCGAGGCGAGGGGCGGGTTCTAGACCAGTTTGCCAATCCCGATAACCCATTGGCGCATTACCGCACAACGGGTCCCGAGATCTGGTCCCAGACCGCTGGCGAGGTGACCCACTTTGTGAGCTCCATGGGCACCACAGGCACCAGCATGGGGTGCTCCGCCTATCTGAAAGAGAAAAATCCGGACATTCAGATCGTCGGCCTGCAGCCGGTGGAAGGCTCAAGCATACCGGGCATCCGGCGTTGGCCTGAGGCGTATCTGCCGCGCATTTTCGATGCCAGCCGAGTGGATCAGGTCATGGATATTTCCCAACAGGAATCTGAGCACACCATGCGCCGATTGGCGGCAGAGGAAGGGATTTTTGCCGGGGTGTCCAGCGGTGGCTCCATTGCCGCCGCGCTGAAGCTCTCACAGCAGCTCGAGAACGCCACGATAGTTGCGATCGTGTGCGACCGCGGCGATCGCTACCTGTCCACCGGGGTATTCTCGCCGGAGCGTTAATCCATGGTGCAGGTACGGGAACAGTTTGTCGTTGATGCGCAGGGTCAAATCGATCTTGAGCGCTGGCAGGCACAGCTGCCCGTCGAGCTAACCGACGATGAAGCGCTGACGCTGCGAACCGCGGCCAGGCTGGCGCGCGAAGCGCAGTCCCAGAACGGGGTAGACCCGGGCGACTGGGCGGTTAAAAGCAATGCGCTGCTAGCCGGCCTGGAAACGGCGCAGATTCTGGCGGACCTGCAGTTGGGCATCGACAGTCTGGTTGCCGGTATTCTCTATCGTTCAGTACGCGAAGAGCGCCTGACGCTGGATCAACTGGCAACCACGTTCAGCGATGAGACGCTAAGGCAACTGCGCGGCGTCCTGCGAATGGCTGCCATCAGCGACCTGCAGATACAGCGCGAAGAGCCAGTACTGGGTCAGGCGCACGGGCAGAAAGACAATATTCGCAAGATGCTCATCGCCATGGTCGACGACGTGCGCGTGGCGTTGATCAAGCTGGCGGAGCGCACCAGTGCGATTCGGGCGGTGAAGACCGATGAACTGCGCAGACAGAGCGTGGCCAGGGAAGTGTTTGATGTGTACGCACCGCTGGCGCATCGTCTGGGTATTGGTCATTTAAAGTGGGAGCTGGAAGACCTGTCGTTCCGCTACCTTTACCCCGCGGCCTACCGCAAAATAGCGCGGTTACTAGATGGTAAGCGCCGGGAGCGCGACCGGTTCATCAATCGCGTTCGGGAAGACCTCAGCAAGGTACTGTCCCAGGCCGACCTTGAGTTCGAAATCACCGGCCGCGCGAAGCATATCTACAGCATTTGGCGAAAGATGCAGCGTAAGGGCATCGGTTTTTCGCAGGTGTACGATATCCGTGCAGTTCGTATTCTTGTGCCTGAAGTCAGGGATTGTTACGCCACGCTGGGGCTGGTGCACGGTTTGTGGCGCAACATTCCCAATGAGTTCGACGATTACGTCGCTAACCCCAAAGAGAACGGCTATCGGTCCCTGCATACAGCGGTTATTGGCCCTGAGGGGAAGATTCTGGAGGTTCAGATTCGCACCCACCAGATGCATGAGGAGGCAGAGCTCGGCGTTTGTGCGCACTGGCGTTATAAGGGCTCTGACAGTCAGGGCGGCATGGCCAGTACCTATGAGGAGAAAATCGCCTGGTTGCGTCAGGTGCTGGACTGGCACGAAGAAACCGGTGATGCGCTGGAGGTGGCAGAGCAGTTCAGTTTCGATGTCGCCCAGGACAGGGTCTACGTTTTCACGCCCAAGGGCGACGTTGTTAACCTGGCCAATGGGGCCACACCTCTGGATTTCGCCTTCCACGTGCACACCGAAGTCGGGCATCGCTGCCGCGGCGCCAAAGTGAACGGCAGTATCGTGCCGTTGACCTATACGCTGCGCACTGGCGACAGGGTAGAGGTGCTGACCAGCAAGGACGGCCGCCCCAAGCGAGATTGGCTTCAGTCGGGCTTGGGGTACCTCAAAACCTCTCGTGCACGCGCCAAGGTGCAGCATTGGTTCAAGGCCCAGGCGAGGGACGAAAACATTGATGCGGGGCGCCACCTGTTGGATCGGGAGTTTCGTCGAATGGCGCTTACCAGCGTCGACTACAAACGTGTGGCCGCCAAAGTACAGTTACCGACAGTAGAAGACATGTACGCGGCTGTTGGTGCTGGCGAATTGTCCTCCGCACAGGTGCTGAATGCCGCCCAGGGATTGGTGGGTGATCGTCCAGAACCCGAGATGAAGCTTGGGCGTGGTGGCAGCCGAGACTATCGCGATCAGGTGCAGGTACAGGGCGTGGGCAATCTGCTCACCCAGATGGCCGGTTGTTGCAAGCCTTTGCCGGGGGATGCGATCTCCGGGTTTATCACGCGAGGGCGCGGCGTCACCGTGCACCGGGCGGACTGTCCGCGTCTGATTAAACTGCAGGAATCCACAGAGCACCGCATTATAGATGTGGCCTGGGGCACGCAGCCTCAAAGTCATTATGAAGTGGAAATAGCCATCGAGGCATGGGACCGGCAGGGGCTGCTGCGCGATATCACCGAGCTGATGGCTAATGCGCGACTCAACGTCCTGGCGATCAATACCCAGAGCCACAAGACCTCGAACACCGCCACCATGCGCTTGCGGGTTGAGATTCCCAACTTGGGTGCCTTGTCGCGGCTGTTGGCGCGGATCAACCGCCTCAAGAATGTTATCTCGGCCACGCGCATCATGGAGTAGAGCCTATGTCAGAGCCCTATAGCACCCAGGACCTGTTGCGGGTTATGCAGCGCCTGCGCGACCCCGAGAACGGC
This sequence comes from Parahalioglobus pacificus, assembly GCF_014652275.1. GTDB lineage: Bacteria > Pseudomonadota > Gammaproteobacteria > Pseudomonadales > Halieaceae > Parahalioglobus > Parahalioglobus pacificus. The sequence continues at coordinate 827,306 of NZ_BMYM01000001.1, forward strand.
TGTCCCTGGGATATTGCACAGGACTTCGACACCATCGTTCCGTCCACCCTGGAGGAATGTTATGAACTCGTGGCCGCGATTGAACAGGGTGATTTTGAGCATGTTGCCGAGGAACTGGGTGATGTGTTGTTTCAGGTCATCTTTTATGCCCAGCTGGGTGCAGAGCGTGGACTTTTTGATTTCTCCCGGATTGTGGACACCTTGGTCGGTAAATTAGTCAGGCGTCATCCTCATGTGTTCGCCAACGGCCAGATTGAGGGCATTGTTGACTCGCAAACAGACGTGGCGCAGGTCAAGGAAACCTGGGAGGCGATTAAGCAGCAAGAACGAGCGGAGAAAAGCCAGCATGCAATCCTCGCTGACATTCCCGTGGCACTGCCAGCGCTGCCCCGCGCGCAAAAACTGCAAAAGCGTGCGTCGGGAGTGGGCTTTGACTGGGCCGAACCTCAAGCAGTGCTGGAAAAGATCGACGAAGAGCTGCTGGAACTGCGTGCGGCGATCGAGGCTGGCGATGCCGTGAATATCGATGAGGAACTAGGCGATGTTCTGTTCTCCGTGACTAATCTGGCGCGTCATTTGAAGCTGGATGCAGAAACCAGCCTGCGTCGCTCCAGTAGTAAATTCGAGCAGCGATTTGTGGCGATGGAGGCCGCAGCCAAGGCGCAGGGCAGGGCGCTGGATTCGCTGTCAGAAGCCGAGCTCGATGGTCTGTGGGAGCAGGCCAAGCGGGGTTGCTAGCATACTTGCCCCTGTGTAAGGTTACTGCCCTCGTTGAATACCCCAATCGGCTGGTGACAGCTGACCGATAAAGTTTTGAGGAAATCTCTTAATGCGATTGATCTTATTGGGCGCCCCCGGCGCCGGCAAAGGAACCCAAGCCCAATTCATCTGTGAGCGTTTTGGGATTCCGCAGATCTCCACTGGCGATATGTTGCGAGCCGCTGTTAAGGCCGGTACCGAATTGGGGCAACAGGCGAAAGAAGTGATGGATGCCGGCGGGCTTGTATCCGACGACCTGATTATTGCGCTGGTAAAAGAGCGCATTGCCGAACCCGATTGCGAGAAGGGTTTCCTGTTCGATGGGTTTCCGCGCACCATTCCTCAGGCCGAGGCGATGGTGGAAGCGGGAGTTGATATTGATCAGGTGGTGGAAATTGCCGTTGATGACGAAGAGATCGTTGCGCGCCTGAGCGGTCGTCGGGTTCATCCCGAGAGCGGCCGTGTCTATCACGTGATTTACAACCCACCTAAAGTTAAAGGCAAAGACGATGTGACGGGTGAGCCGCTGGTGCAGCGTGATGATGATTCAGAAGATACTGTTCGCAATCGTCTCTCTGTTTACCAGAATCAGACAGCGCCGCTTATCGATTTTTATCAGGGAATGGAAGGCGATAAAGCCCCCGGTTACCACCGAATTCCTGGTGTCGGCAGTGTCGATGAGATTCGCGAGAAAGTGTTTGAAGCGCTAGAAGCCTAAGACGAAAATGATTTGATGAATAGGGGCATTGCGCCCCTTTTTTTGCGTCTTAAGACTTTTTCACACAGTTTTTTTCACACCCGACTCTCAAGTTTTGGTGGCGAGTAATCGTTATCGAATACTCAATCCTGGCATGATCTGACGCGTTGAACGTGCAGTGCATTGCTAGCGAATTTCATTTTTGCACTATTTTTACAGTGTTATGAGTGTACTGCAGTCGCGCTCGTTCTCAATACGACCTGGGTTGCGCGAGAAAATGCATAGAGCAATACGCTTGTATGCATGCGTTTGCCCCTTGTTTTTCTGCGCGCTGTGGCTGTTGTGGCCTGTTTTTAATGTTGCTATGTTCGAGAAGCGTTATCCAATACCTAACAGTGGAGACCTGGGAAATGGCAACCGCGAAGAAGAAAAAGACAACTGCTCGTGGCAAAGCCGCGGCGAAAAAGGCACCCGCCAAGCGTAAGGCAGTGGCTAAACGGAGGGCGCCCGCTAAGCCCAAAGCGACTGCGACATCGCCAGCCGTCGCTAAAGCCAACGAGGTGTTGGCTAAGTTAGAAAAGTCTATTGCGTCAGAAAAGAAAGCCTTGGCGGCAGCCAAGAAAAAAGCAGAGTCTGCACGTAAGAAAGCCAGCAAGAGTAAAAAGGCCGCTGACCGTCGCTCTGCGAAAGCAGCGTCCAATGCGTCAGCAAAGGTTTCCTCTCGGATCAAGGCGATTCGAGAGCGAGTTTCCGCTGCGCGTCAGCGCCTGATGGAAGCCGCTGAGACTGCGAAAGTGAAAGCGGCACAGCTGGCTGCGAAAGAGCAGATTCTGCAGCGTAAAGCAGAGCTTGCTGCAAAAGCAGAGCTGGACAAGGCAAAAGCGCTGGCTGCGCACGCAGAAAAGTGGGCCAAAGCAAGGGCCAAGGCTGACGCCAAGAAGCTGGCGGCATTGGAGGCCCGGTTGGAGCGTCAGGTGAAGTCTGCGGAGAAGAAAGCCAAGGCGAAAGTGAAGGCTGCTGAGAAGAAGGCTGCAGCCAAGAAGAAGGCGGCTCCTAAAAAGAAAGCAGCACCCAAGAAAAAAGCGGTAGCTAAGAAAAAAGCGACAGCGAAAAAGGCGGCGCCTAAGCGCAAAGTAGCCGCCAAGAAGGTCGCGGCAAAAAAGGCTGCGCCCAAAAAGGCAGCGGCTAAAAAGAAGGCGGCACCCAAGCGCAAAGCGGCGGCCAAGAAAAAGTCACCCGTCAAGCGCAAATAGCAGTGCTCTACTAGCGAAAAGCCCCGATGCAGTCGTATCGGGGCTTTTTTTCGCCCGCTTATCGGTAATTCACGTTAGTGAAAGCATGCGCTTCGTTAGCGAACGATACGGCCTCGGTGTTGAGCGTTTGCAACCAGTGGCGTACTGATCGCTGCCCACTGTCTAGATACGGAGACAGGGTGGGCAGTGCTCGTTGGCGCAACAAGAGGCAGAGATAGTGCTGGCGTCCATCGCTCTGCGCATACACGGCGTCTGTTGCAGGCGTCATTGCCGCCAGTAATCTAGCGCCCAGGTTCGAAGGTATGTTTGGTGTGTCGCAGGGTGTTACCAGCAGCAGCGGCGTGTTTATCTCGCCGAGGGCCTCTATTCCGGCCAGTGGCCCCTGGAAATCGGCGCGTAAGTCCGTAACAAGTCGGTCTGCATAGGGCCGGTAATGTTCTGCATTCCGATTGCAGCTAATCACGATGGTGCTTGCCTGTGGGCGCAGCCGTTCAATGGTAGCTGCTATGAGCGGGCGCCCGTCAATGTCGACCAAGCCCTTGTCAACACCCCCCATGCGCGAGCCCCTGCCGCCAGCGAGAATCAGTCCGGTGATATCGGTGCGGTGTTGCCCGAATTCAGTGCGCTCCATGCCGGGTACGTTACCACGCGGCAGGGCAGTGTGTGATAATCACGCATCCACTAGATTGAATAGCAGTAACGACTTCGCACAGTGACAAGCGACCGCGACCACAGCACCCTCGGCATCCTCGCACTCGATACGGCAACAGATGCCTGCACCCTGGCCCTCCGTCAGGGCGACAGCATTGCTGCAGTGCATGAGGTGATCCCCCGGCAGCACAGCCAGCGGATATTGCCGCTGCTTGAACGCCTGCTGCCCGGCGGTAATGTGAGCGCAGCCGGTGTTAGTCTTATTGCTTATGGAGAAGGCCCAGGCTCGTTCACCGGCCTGCGTATTGCGGCCAGTGCGGCGCAGGGCATTGCTTTTGCGGCAGAATTGCCAGCAGTGGCTGTGTCGACCTTGGCCTGTCAGGCGGCCACTGCAGCGCGAGAAGGGTTAGTTGATAAGGCCGTGGGAACACTGGTTCTCAGCACTATCGATGCGCGTATAGATGAGCTGTATTTCGCGCTTTATCGAATCACAGAGGGTGTGCCCGAAACGGTAATGGATGCCAGTCATTGTGCCCCCGAGGCGCTACCACTGGGCGAAATGGCAGTTATTGCCGGACAAGATCCCATTCATGTGGTGGGCAGCGGTGCAATGTACGCCGCGAGGTTTCCCACAAGTCCGCTGTTGAGGGTGCCACCGGCGGCGGAAGCACTTCTGCCGAACGCCGTGGATATGATCGCTCTGGCCGAGCACGCCCACAGCGCCGGACACCTACTCAAGCCAGAGCAGATAGTGCCGCGCTATGTACAGGAGAGCGTGGGTTGGAAGAAGTTGGCTGAGCAGGGCAAGGGGCGTTAATGGATTGGTTGCAAGCGCTGGCGCTGGCGGCTCTTCAGGGGCTCACAGAATTTTTGCCCATATCCAGCTCTGCGCACCTGATACTGCCTTCGAAGCTGCTGGGTTGGGATGACCAGGGGCTGGCATTCGATATTGCGGTGCATGTTGGCACCTTGCTAGCAGTGCTTCTCTACTACCGCCGTGACCTGATCGCGCTAGCGCAGGGCACCTTGCAGGGTATTGCCAGACGCGAGATCAACGACGAAGTCTCCATGGTGTGGTATCTCGCACTGGCCTCAGTGCCCGTAGCGCTGGTGGGCCTCGCGGGCGAATCCCTGATTGCGGGCGAATTGCGCAGCATACTGGTGATCGCAACTACCACCGTGGTCTTTGGTGTGTTGCTGGGCTGGTCCGATTGGTGTAATCGTCGTCTTCCAAGTTTCAGGCCATTGTCGTTACCAATTGCGATCGGCATAGGATTAGCGCAGGCCGTGGCACCCATTCCCGGTGTTTCGCGATCTGGCATCACAATTACTGCTGCCCTGTTCTTGGGGTTAGATCGTCACGCAGCGGCACGCTTCTCTTTCCTTCTGTCTATTCCCGTCATTGCTGGCGCGGGCTTGGTTAAGACACTGGAGCTGTTGGACAGTGGTGTGTCGGTGGACTGGCCAATGCTGGCTTTTGCCGTCGCGGTTGCCGCATTAACGGCCTATGCCTGTATCGCTGCGTTCTTGCGCCTGCTCGACCGTATCGGGTTGATGCCGTTTGTGTACTATCGACTCGCGCTGGGCTTGGCGCTGTTTGTGGTTTGGTGGATGTGAAGCTGCTTGAGCTTCAGTTATCGAGGATGAATCGACAATGAAACTGGCGTTTATCGGCCTGGGCGTGATGGGTTACCCCATGGCTGGGCATCTGCAACGAGCCGGCCATTCGGTCACGGTATTCAATCGCAGTGCAGAAAAGGCTCGGCTTTGGTGTGACGAGTATGGCGGTGAGAGTGCGAGCACACCGGACCTGGCAGCGCAGGGCGCCGACATAGTGTTTGTCTGTGTGGGCAATGACGATGATGTGCGTCAGGTTACCACAGGGGATGAAGGGGCGCTTGCCCGTATGAGCGAAGGGGCCTTGCTGGTTGACCACACGACAGCGTCAGCGGAGCTGGCGCGTGATTTGGCTTCTGCTTGCGCGGAAAAGGGTGTCGGCTTTCTTGATGCCCCTGTGAGCGGCGGGCAGGCTGGCGCAGAAAACGGTGTACTGACGGTGATGGTCGGCGGTCAGCAAGAGCACTTCGACACCGCAGCACCGGTGCTGGATGCCTACGCCCGCTGTGCGCGATTGCTGGGCCCCGTGGGCAGTGGTCAATTGGCCAAGATGGTGAATCAAGTCTGCATTGCTGGAGTCGTGCAAGGTCTTGCGGAGGCCTTTAGCCTGTCGGAGGCGGCGGGCCTGGATACCGCAGCCGTTGTCGAGGTTATCTCCCAAGGTGCAGCACAAAGCTGGCAAATGGAGAACCGCTACCAGACGATGCTGGCGGACGAGTACGAACACGGTTTTGCCGTGGACTGGATGCGCAAGGACTTGGGAATGGTGCTGGCCGAGGCCAAACGTCACGGCCTTACTCTGCCTGTGACCGAGTTGGTCGATGGCTACTATGCTGACGTCCAGGGCATGGGCGGCGCGCGCTGGGATACGTCCAGCCTCTACGCACGAATGAAATCAATATCGGAGACGAGCGAATGAGCGCCGAGAAAGCGGACTATGCTGGCTTCAACGAAGGCTTGTGCCAGTTTCTGAGCCAGGCGACTACGCCGTTTCATGCCGTTAGAGCAATGGCAGAGCGACTGGAGTCGGCCGGGTTTCAAGCATTGTCAGAAAGCGAATCCTGGACGCTGGAGTCGGGGGGGCGTTACTACACGACGCGCAATGACAGCTCGCTGATCGCGTTTGTCCATGGGACAGAAGATCCAGCCGAGTCGGGCGCGCGACTGGTGGGTGCACACACTGATAGCCCCAATCTTGCTGTTAAGCCTGTGCCCGAACATAGTAGTGGCGGGTATTACCGGCTTGGGGTGGAAGTGTATGGCGGTGTACTGCTGAACCCCTGGTTTGACCGGGACTTATCTATGGCAGGCCGGGTCAGTTACGAGGATGGCCCGGGTAACCTAAAAACGGCACTGGTCGACTTTCGTAAGCCCTTGGCGGTGATTCCCAGCCTCGCCATTCACCTGGACCGCGAGGCCAACAAACAGCGCTCGATCAACCCGCAGAAGCATATTTTGCCGGTGTTGGGACAGCTGGGAGAGGGCGAGTCGCCGGATTTTCGGGCCCTGCTGCGCAAGCAGCTGTTGCTCGAGCATCCTCAGGCCGATGTGGCGACGGTTCTGGATTATGAGATTGCCTTCTACGATACGCAGGCCGCATCGATGGTCGGGCTGCAGCAGGAGTTTCTGGCCTCAGCTCGACTCGACAACTTGTTGAGCTGTTATGTGGGCTTGCAAGCCTTATTGTCCGCCGATAACACACATACCGCAGTCCTTGTCTGTAATGACCACGAAGAGGTGGGCTCTCTTTCGGCGGCCGGCGCACAGGGCCCTATGTTGAGTTCGGTGCTCAGGCGCATAGCTGGTGACGAGGAGAGCTATGCACGACTAGTGCAGCGCTCCATGCTGGTATCGGCAGATAACGCTCACGGCATTCATCCCAATTACCCCGATAAACACGACAATAATCACGGCCCAGTGCTGAACCACGGTCCGGTTCTCAAGCTCAATGCGAACCAGCGCTATGCCAGCAATAGCGAGACAACAGGCTTGTTCCGTTTGTTGGCCAAGCAGGTGGACGTACCCCTGCAAGCGTTTGTCGTACGAACCGATATGGCTTGCGGCAGCACTATTGGCCCGATCACCGCTGGTGAAACCGGCATTCGTACGCTGGATGTGGGTGTGCCTACCTTTGCCATGCACTCGATCCGTGAATTAGCCGGTTATCGCGACGGCTGCGACCTGGCTCGCGTACTGGGTCAGTTCTACCGCCACCCCGGGGCTGTGGTGATTTGATGTACTGCGTGTCTCTGGTTTGTTGTAAGGGCTAACCGGGGTGCGCATTTTGCTGCTTTCCGCCTATGCCGCGCGCAGCCACGTGGCCTGGCGAGAGGCGCTGCAGACAATGTTGCCCGAGCATGAGTTCACCGTGCTCGAACTGCCGCCCAGGCATTTTAATTGGCGTGTCCGTGGCAACCCGCTGCACTGGGCACTCGCCGAGACCAAAGCGCTGACGGCAGATTATGACCTGCTGCTGGCAACCTCCATGGTGGACCTAGCTACATTGCGAGGCCTTGTGCCGGCGTTAGCTTCGCTGCCATCGCTGCTATACTTTCATGAAAACCAGTTTGCTTATCCTGCCAGCGCGCATCAGACGGGGCAGGTGGAAGTGCAGATGGTGAGTATCTACAGTGCTCTGGCAGCCGACAGGCTTGCTTTCAACTCCTGCTTTAACCGAGACAGTTTTCTAGACGGTGTATCCACATTGCTGCGCCGACTGCCGGATAAAGTACCTCCCGGTATTGTTGATCGATTGCGCGCACGCAGTCAGGATTTGCCCGTGCCATTCAGCAGCCCGGTGATGGGGGATGCGGAAAAGGACAGGGGGGCATCTGCGTTTCGCGGTAGCCGAGGAAATGCTCCAGAGACCCTGCGCATCCTGTGGGTGGGGCGGCTGGAATACGACAAGGGCTGCGATCGCTTGCCGGCATTTGCCGAGTTATTAGAGCAGTCGGGTGTGGATTTTGAACTGGCGGTCGTCGGTCAGGAGTTTAGAGAGCGGCCAGCATCAGTGTCTGAGCTGCAGAACCGCTTTGGCCATCGTCTTGTTCATGTAGGCTATCTGCCTTCGCGTGAGGATTACCTCGCGACATTGCTCGATGCGGACGTGGTCGTCTCGACTGCGCTGCATGAGTTCCAGGGCCTTGCCGTGCTTGAGGCGGTGTCGCTGTGCTGTTTGCCCATTGTTCCCAATCGGCAGGTATACAGTGAATGGTTTGATGCCGAGTTTCTCTACGAGGGCGACACCGCGGACGCCACCGTCGATGGCAGGGCGGCTGCCGAAGCGGTTATGCGAATCGCGGCGCTGCAAAGAGCGGGGCGGGTGAGTGCACCGGATGTATCGCGATTCTCACAGCAAGCGCTTGCCGGCGACTATCGCGATCTGTTTGCTGATACTTCTGCTTTAGCCTCGCCGGCGACATAAGCCTGGTGAAAGCCAGTCTCAGGGTCGGCAGACCACTGATTTAGGGTGAGTTGCACACTGACACAGTGAATCGTCATTAGCGAGAACTATGCAATAGAGTTTTGTAAGTGGTATACAATGCATGGACTGACAGTCTGGCTGAAGCTGATTTAAACGAAGGAGACAGTAACATGGAGAGAGTTGAAGTCACCTGGAAGAAAACTGTGATCGTCTGGTGGAGCTACGTATGGCGCTGCACGGTATTTGGAGCGATTCTGGGCTTTGTTCTTGGATTCATCGGGGGGCTAGTGGCCAGTATGCTGGGGCAAGGTGAGGCCAGTGCAATGGTCGGTGGTGTTCTAGGTTATTTGGGCGGATTCCCTGTATCCATATACGTCATGAAAAAGATACTGGAAAAGCAATACGCCGGGTGGTCGGTAGCCTTGGTTTCTGATGTTCAGGAAGATCAGGAAGTGCTTGTATGAATGCAGCGCAATGGAAGTTTTTTATTAAAGTTAGCGCAGGGTTTATTTTTGTTTCGACTGCGTTTTGCCACTTCTCAGGCTTGATCGATTTTTCAGAAGTGGGCGCGCCCTTGGCTGTAGGTGCAGCATATTTGTTATGCGTACTTTTTATTTATGTGTGGGTGAAGAAAAATCCAGAGGAGGTCTCCAGCCGAAGCTGACATACGATGTATGCGTTATGACTGTTGGGTTGATCATCGAGTGATTAAGGTTAGAGCGACTTCTACTATCCTCAGCAAAGACTGGAGCATGGATGCTTAAGCTAGATAACGAAAAACTTCGCAGTCTTTTTTTCATTGCTATCCTCATACTGGTCGCACCCGTCGCCATAGAGCTTATTTTCGTCGCCCAGATTGTTGGTGCAGAAGTGGCAGTTTTGTTCTTTCTGGGCTTTTTGAAGCATCAATGGCAGGTGTTCGAGGCGAAGCTCGAGTGCGTTAAAGTCTGGCTGGGCTCAGTGCTTGCGATAACCTCAGTGCACGCGATCTCGAATCCGAAGATTTTTTATGCTCACGCCATGATAAGTGTCGGCGTGTTCGCGGTGACTGGCAGCATGTTTTATGTGACCGCGATCTGGTACCCGGTGGTGGTTGCGGGAGGTGCGCTTGGGGTTGGCTAACTAATGGCAACCTTGAGTTACGATTCGTAATGGGTGCGTAAGAGGATGATGATTTTTCTCAGTGTCTATACATTGACCTTCGCCGGCATGCTTGTTTTCTCGCTCATCACCAAAGTGCTTATGAAGCTGAGAGGCACTTATGATCGTACGCCAAAAGCGGTACAAATTGAGGAACTGGTGATGGCGCCCATTATGTTGGTCGGATTGATCGGCAGCGCTTTGTACCTTTTCGATGTGCCTCTTATAGGGCAAACTTTCTGGAAGATTTTTGCAGCGCTATTCATTGTCCTGTCAGTGGTCGGCTACTGGATGCCGAAGTTTCAATGGATAAAGCAGGAACTAGATCCCCGGAAGTTTGCAATCGTCTTTTCGATCCTGAATCTTCTCAACCTGCCTTTTGTTTATATGCTGATCAACTATGCCTATGTGAGCTACCCTATATAATGAGCGTGAATTTGCTCTGATCCCACAACGGGGGTGAACATTGTCGTGCAATACCGGGATGGGCTTAGCGTGAGTTTGAGGTTCTCTGCCGACAGGCAGTGCATATGCCTCTTTATCTGAGCCACCCGTCTTCTAAGGCTCGTAGATCACAAACACTTTTGTGGTTGCCTCAAGCACTTCCCATTCGCCCTCAAAGCCCGCGGGGATGCACATTTTGTCGCCGGGATTCAGCTCAACTTCGTTGCCGACACTGTCGCGTAAAACAGACTTCCCTGTGAGAATGTGAAAGTACTCGTTTTCTGTGTACGAGATTTTCCAGCAACCTTCCTCGGCTCCCCACTCACCGGCGAAGAACTTATCGTCCACGGTGAAATGTGTGGTTGCGTGCTGCATCGGCGTGCCGCGCAGGCGTTTTTCAAAGGGCGTGGGGTAGCGCTCGGTTTCGGCAGCGCTGGTCGAGAAATCAACAACGTCATTGATGGTCTTTGTCATGGGAATCTCCATTGCACTTGCGCATAGCTTACGATCCTACATTGCACAGCCACATTCCCCGAGAGAGGTACGTTGAGTAGTTAAACACTGGCCGACATGGTGAGCGTGTTGATGCGGAATCAAACCTGCCAGTGCTTCGTAGTCGCGGTCCGAATGTCCAACCTCACATCGCACGCTTCGTGGACAAGATAGCCTGCGATTGGCAATCCACGTATGATTGGCGGCTTTTCAGCAGGGCGTTTCAATCAATGGCAAAGCAGCGCGTACTGACCGGTATCACCACCACCGGCACACCACATCTGGGCAATTACGTAGGGGCTATTCGGCCTGCCATCGCCGCTGCCCAAGATGCTGCAACGGATTCTTTTTTGTTCCTTGCGGACTACCATGCCTTGATTAAATGCCAGGACCCACAGCAGGTCCGGCAGTCCAGTCGCGAAATCGCGGCAACCTGGCTGGCGCTTGGCCTGGATACACAGCAGTCCGTTTTCTACCGCCAGTCAGATGTGCCCGAGATTACCGAACTCACCTGGATATTGAATTGCAACGCCGCCAAGGGCCTGATGAACCGCGCCCACGCCTACAAAGCTGCGGTGCAGGCTAATGAAGAGGGGGGAGAAGATCCTGATTTTGGCGTCACCATGGGGCTGTTCAGCTACCCGGTGCTGATGGCGGCAGACATCCTGATGTTCAATGCCCAGAAGATCCCCGTGGGCAAAGACCAGATTCAGCACGTTGAGATGGCTAGAGACATTGCCCAGCGCTTTAACCACAATTTTGCCGACGTGTTCACGCTCCCTGAGGCCGTGGTAGACGAAGATGTGGCGGTGCTGCAAGGTCTCGATGGCCGCAAGATGAGTAAGAGCTACAACAACACGATTCCGCTGTTCCTTACCGAGAAGCAGCTGAAAAAAGCGATCAACAAGATTCGCACCAACCTGTTGGAGCCGGGTGAACCCAAGGACCCCGATGATTCAACGGTGTTTCAGGTATGGTCAGCCTTTGCCGACAAGGCGCAAACAGAAGCCATGCGCACAGCGTTTGCCGAGGGTATCGCGTGGGGCGAAGCCAAGAAGCAACTGTTTGAGCTGGTGAATGCGGAACTTGAATCTGCGCGGGGTGAATACCAGCGGTTGATGGATGACCCGGCATATATCGAGTCGGTTCTGAAGGCAGGCGCAGAGCGCGCTCGTGAAACCTCTGTTCCTCTAATGAAGAAAGTTCGCGAGGCCGTCGGCATCGCTGCAATGGCCTAGCAACAATTTAGCAGCGCTATAGCAACAACAGCGAGATTGGGGCGGCTATGCCGCCGCCCCGGTGTGGTAACTAGCTGCCTGCGCCGAACTGGTAGGCCAGTTCGAAATAGGCGCCGCGGGGCTGGCCCACAAAGTAGCGATAGCTCCCGAATCCGAAATCTGCGCGTTCTGCGTAATCCTCATCCAGAAGATTAGTGACCCTCAGGGTCGCTTGCAGTCGTGGCGTAAGATTGCCGCGCACCCGAAGGTTCAGCAGGTTGTGACCCTCATATTCGCGCTCATTGTCCGGCTCCAGGTAGTACTCGTCCATGTATACCCATTCAAGCTCGGCAAGGGCCGGTATGCCGCGGCTGCCGAGGTTCCAGCCCAGGCGCGCGCTGCCAAACAGGCGTGGCGCGGTGTCAATGTCATTGCCCTTGATGTCACCCGAGGACCCGATGAGGTTGGTGCGGCTGGTGTAGCGATGGCGTGCCGCCGTCATGTCCAAGCCGGCGTACCAGGCGTCTGAGAACTGGTAATCGATGCTGAACTCCGCGCCTTCATGGTCCGTGCTGGCGCCACTGACGTTCTGGCGGTCGGCATCCTGGAAGATGACCTCATCTTTCTCCATGTAGAAGAGGGCAAGGTCATAGCGCAGCTTGTCGGTACCGCCGCGGATACCCACTTCGATGTTGTCGATCTCCTCTGAATCCAGGTCGGCCACTTCCTGACCCGCCTGCAGGCGATACAGCTCCGTGGTTTGCGGTGCACGGAAACCACGGGCAACGCGACCATAAACGGTGGTCGTATCACTCAACGCGAAGCTTACGCCGGCATTGAGGTTCCAGTCGCCGAAGTCATCCGTACGATCTGCCGGACGAAAGAAACGGCAGGCCGTGGCCTCGGGGCCGCAGGCTGGGCCATCTTCCGTACGGTTGTTGTAATCGTATTCCGTGTATTCGTATCGGGCGCCGCCAGATAGCGTCCAACGGTCGCTGAGGCTGTGCTCCGCCTGCGCAAAGGCAGCGGCAGTCACAGCATCTACCTGGTAGTCGTAATGCAGCCCTTGTGGCTGGTTGGGGCTGAAGGGTCTCTCCTGAAACTCTTTAAGCCAGCCATCGGTGTACTCAAAGTCTGTGCCGTAGCTGAAGCGGGTGTTGCCCACATCACTGTGCAGCGTTGCCCGCAATCCCAGGCTTTGGTGGCCGTTGTCCTCGGTGGGCTGCCAGGGCAGGAAATGCTGCAGGAACTGCATGTCGTTCTTGCGCCAGTAAGGTGTTACGGTCAAGCGGTGATTCGGGGCGAGGTCTCGAGACCACCGCGAGTAGGCGAGTGCCGACCAGGCGTCGCGATACGCTTCAGGGTTAGGGTTGGTGTCCTTCAGGTCATCGTCTTTATAGGCCTCAAAGCCACGGATGAAGCCTGCCGTTTCCTGATTCAGGTTGCTGGCCTCAAACGCATTGGTGACCTGCCAGACATCGCCGTTGTAATCATGGCGTAACGTCACTTTCTGCTGGTCGTACCCCGAGTCATTTTTGTATCCGCCGTCGGTAGCACCATTGACCGAGACACTGATACCGTGATCACCATAGGTGTTGCGGTAGTGGTATCGTGCACGGTAATAGTCGTCCGGGCCAGCCTCGAGTGCGATGCGCTGGTCTTCTTCGGGGGTCGGAGCCGCAGAGAGCACATTGATAACGCCGTGCATGGCGTTTGAACCATACAGGGCAGTGGCCGGACCCTTGATAACTTCCACCCGCGCAGCCTGCTCGCTGTTCACGTCAAACAGCTGATTCACGTTGCAGAAGCCCGGGGCTCTAAGGCTGATGCCGTCCCACGCCATAAAGAATGCGCCACAGCTGCCTGCTCCCGTCAGCACAGGTGAGCGCAGTGCGGTGAGGCTTTCCTGGCCGTTGCCGCGACTAATCCAGGCACCGGCAACCCGCTGCATCAGCTCGTTGATATGGACATGTCCTGTGAGATTTATGGCCTCACTGTCGACGGCTGACCAGGTCAGTGCCAGGTCTTGGCCGCTCTCGGCGGTGCGGCTGGCGGTGACCAGAATCTGCTCCAGATCCTGGGAAAAGGTGGTTTGGCTGGCCAATACGGTTGCGATGGCCAGCGCCAGTTGGCTCTGTTTCATAGGGTATTCCAATGGGTTTAGTGCGGGTTGTTGCGGCGAGTCAGTTCGCCGCAATGATGTTGGGGTTGCCTTCAGCGGCGCTGGCCCCTTCGCGGTTGCGCACGGCATCTGCGATACGAAACAGCGGCGTTTCCAGCATCTGGCGCAGCTCGTCGCTGGCATCGATCCGGCTCAGTGCCTCCTGCATACATAACAGCCACTGATCACGCTCTGCCGGACCAATGTGGTAGCCGGCGTGAGGATCTGTCATACAGACACTGCCGGTCACGTCGGAGTAGCGTGGCGGGCCGCCCATCCACTCCACCAGATAATCGGTAAGTTTTCCGGTGACCGGAGATAGGTCCTCGCCATGCATGGCACGGATGCCTGCGGCTTCCGGGAGCTTATCCATGGCGTCGTAAAACGCTTGGCAGAGGTCGGCAATGCCCTGATCGCCCAAAATCTGATAAGGCGTTTGTGGTGTTGTCATAAGGCGGTGGCACAGTCTTAATTTTCTCTTCATATTCTATACGTTATTTGAGGCCAGTGGTTCGCTTTTGCTGAAGGGGAAGGGGGGCTCTGCTAAACTCGCCGTCTTTCAATGAGTGGGGCGGCGAGCTCCATTTCAAGGCCCTTTGGCGGAGTTAGCTCATGAGTGCGGCGGCACAGGTTCTGGCAGTGAATGATGATCTGCCTATCCGGACATCAGGTCCGGTCCACAGCGGTAAGGTCCGCTCCGTGTATTGGCTGAGTCCCACAGACAGTCAGCGCCTTATTCGCCAGGAAGGGTATAACGTTGCCCCCGACGCATCGCTGGCGGTGATGGTGATTTCTGATCGACTCTCTGCCTTCGACTGTATCTGGCATGCAGAGGATGGTATGCGCGGTGTGCCGGGAAAGGGCGCTGCCCTGAATGCCATCTCAAACCATTGGTTTGGTCTGTTCAGAGAACAGGGTCTTGCCGACAGCCACATTCTGGACATACCGCATCCACTGGTATGGATCGTTCAGAAAGCGCGCCCAGTGATGATTGAAGCCATTGCGCGGCAGTACATTACCGGTTCGATGTGGCGTGCCTACGAAGCTGGGGAGCGAGAGTTCTGTGGCATAGCAATGCCCGATGGCCTTCATCGCGATCAGCGCCTTCCGGAGCTGCTGATTACCCCATCCACCAAAGGCATACTGCGCGGTATTCCCGGTGTGCCTGAGGCCGACGACGTCAATATTCAGCGCGACGATATCATCAATAACGCCGCTGCCTTCAACTTTGCCAGCACCGGTGACGTCGACCGATACGAGCAGCTGCTACGCGAAGGCTTCGATGTTATCAGTGATGCACTGGCGCAGCTGGATCAGGTGTTTGTCGACACCAAGTTTGAGTTTGGTTACGTCACTGACGCCAGCGGTCAGGACAAACTCATCTACATGGATGAGGTGGGTACTCCCGATTCTTCCCGTATCTGGGATGGGCCCTCGTACCGCGAGGGCAATGTCGTGGAGAACTCGAAAGAGCACTTCCGCCAGGCACTGTTGCATCACGTGCCCGACCCGGACGTTTTGCTCAATAAAACGCGCATGACGGAACGTCTGGCGTTGGCCAGCAATAACGCCTTGCCGCTCGAGCTGATGATGCAGGTTTCCGAGGTCTACCGCGGTATCGCAGAACGCGTGACCGGCAAGCCGCTGCCTTTGGGTGATGATCCCCGCGCCGAAATTATCGATGCACTCAGCGATCGGTATCAACTGATCGAGTAGCGGTCAGTGTTGTCAGATCCGTTGTTCTACGCGGTCAGTGTGCCCGCTGTATTGCTCTACGGCGTCGCCAAAGGCGGCTTTGGTGGTGCAGTCGCAGTGTTATCTGTACCAATGATGGCGTTGGTCATGTCGCCCACACAGGCTGCGGCGATTTTGCTGCCCATTTTGGTGGTGATGGACGCCCAAGTAGTAAAGACCTACTGGGGTGTTTTCGATAAGCGTGCACTGGTGCTTTTGTTGCCGCCAGCGATGTTTGGTATAGCTCTGGGCTACTTGAGTGCCGATGTCATGAGCGACGACTGGATGCGCGTGCTGGTGGGTCTGATTGCATTGCTGTTCGGCCTGCAGCAGTTGCTGGGGCTCAGTGGGAAAGCAGGGCGAGAGCACAATGCCGTCAGTGCTAGCGTATTCGGTGGTCTGGCGGGTTTTACCAGTTTCAGCATTCACGCGGGCGGCCCGCCTGTGACCATGTATTTGCTGCCCAAAGGCTTGTCGCCGCTAACCTATGCCGGTACGGCGGGCATTTTTTTTGCCGTTGTGAATCTGGTGAAGCTGCTTCCTTACTACAGTCTGGGCTTGTTCGACGCCAATAACTTGCTGTACTCACTGGTTCTGGTGCCACTGGCCCCCTTGGGTGTCATGCTTGGGCACTGGCTGGTGAAACGTTCCGAACCCGGCTTCTACTATAGGGTCATTAGCTTCTTTCTGGTGGTGGTTGGCGTGAAGCTACTGCATGAGGCTTGGACCAACCTGAACGCTCTGAACGCATAACAGCGACTTGATGAGGGCGTTCACGGCTGTAGTCCGCCTGTCTCTCGGTATACACTGGCGCAACATTCAATAACAAAAACACAGAGGGTGCCATGACTGTAAATACCCTAATCCATCTACTTCGCATCGTTGTTGCCTGTTGCCTGGTGGCAGCTGTCCCGATGAAAAGCCATGCAGCCGATAAGCCGAACATCCTGGTCATTTGGGGCGACGACATCGGCATCTGGAACATTAGCCGTTACAGCATGGGCATGATGGGCTACCAGACGCCCAATATTGATCGCATCGCTAATGAGGGCATGATTTTTACCGACTACTACGGGGAGCAGAGCTGTACTGCGGGGCGCTCTGCTTTTATCACCGGACAGCACCCCATCCGCACCGGTCTGACCAAAGTGGGTATTCCCGGGGCAGATCTGGGTTTACAGCCCGAAGATCCAACCCTGGCTGAGCTACTGCGTGAGCATGGCTATACCAGCGGTCAGTTTGGCAAGAACCACCTGGGCGATCGCGATGAGTTTCTGCCAACGAACCACGGCTTTGATGAGTTCTTTGGCAATCTTTATCACCTGAACGCCGAAGAAAATCCGGAAGACCCTGATTGGCCAAAGGACCCCGCGTTTAACAAGGCGTTCGCACCCCGTGGTGTGATCCGCAGTAGTGCCGACGGCAGCATAGAAGACAGTGGCCCGCTGACACGCAAGCGCATGGAGACCGTCGACGACGAGTTCCTTGGAGAAGCGCTCAAGTTCATTGATCGCTCAGCCGAGGCAGATAAGCCCTTCTTTGTGTGGTTTAACTCAACGCGCATGCACTATTACACCCACGTGAAAGAGTCGCAGTTGGGCGCAAGCGGGCAGGGCTTCTACAACGATGCCATGTTGGAGCACGACGGCCATGTGGGTCAGTTGCTGGAAAAGCTTGATGAGTTAGGCATTGCCGACAATACGATTGTGATGTATTCCACCGACAACGGTCCGCACTACAACATGTGGCCAGATGCCGCCATCACACCCTTCCGTGGCGAGAAAAACACCAACTGGGAAGGCGGCTTCCGCGTGCCAGCTATGGTGCGCTGGCCTGGCAAGATTGAAGCAGGTCAAATCAGTAACTCGGTGATGTCGCACCTGGACTGGGTACCCACCCTGATGGCCGCTGCGGGCGATGACGGGATCAAGGAGAAGCTTCTCAAGGGCCACAACGCAGCGGGCAAGCGTTTTCGCGTGCACCTGGACGGTTACAATTTCCTGCCGTACCTCACCGGTGAGGCCGAGCAGTCACCCCGTCGGGAATTCTTCTACTTCAGCGACGACGGTGTGCTGACAGCGGCCAGGGTTGATGACTGGAAATCCGTCTTCGCTGAACAACGTGCCAGCCGTTTCGATGTCTGGCGTGAGCCGTTTGTTCCATTGCGCATCCCCAAAGTATTTCATTTACGGCGCGATCCCTTTGAAAGAGCGGATACTGACAGTAATGGTTATAACCTGTGGTGGGACAAAAAGGTGGCGCCCACCCTGGGAGTATCGCGGGTTGCGGTAGCGCGGTTTGTGGCGTCTCTACGGGAGTACCCGCCGCGACAAAAGCCTGCCTCGTTTACCGTTGATCAGATCCTGGAATCGCTGTACGAAGAGTAACGGCGCGTTTTCGCGCCCTTTGTATGTTTAGATAGAAGAGTCAGCTCAATGAAAGCATTTGCCTTAACACCCAGTCTTGCCGTGGCGGGTCAGATCCTGCCCGAGCACGTACCTGCTATCGCAGAGGCTGGCTTCAAGGTGATTATTAATAACCGACCCGACGGGGAAGAACCCGGTCAGCCCAGTTCGGATGATGTGGCGTCAGCGGCGAAGGCTCAGGGTCTTGAATATCGGCACCTGCCCGTGAACGCGATGAACTTTCCGGGACCAGATCTGGAGGTTATGAAGCACCTGTTTGACGATGAGTCGCAGTCAGTGTTCGCGTTTTGTCGCACGGGAACGCGATGCGCGAATCTCTGGATATACAGTCGGGAAGACGCCGACGTTGACGAGGCACGACAGCAGGCGGCATCCATTGGGTTCGATATTTCAATGTCGGCAGGGCGTTAAGTGCTGACCTGATGATCATTACCCGATTGTTACCGTTGGCGGCAGGCGTTGTGTTTGCCGGCGGTGGCTCATCGATTGCGGCCCAGGAAGAGGGCGCAAACGGGTGGGACTACGGTGATCGCAGTTTGGAGTGGTCATCGGCCAGCGGAAGTTATCTCTGGCTGGGCCTGCGCGCGCAGCTTCGCGCCACGGAAATCCCTTCGGAGCTGCTCTCGATGAGTGATCTTGGTACGCCGGAATCTACCGGCGGAGAAGTGAGTCGATCGCGCTACAAAGTGGGCGCAGGTTGGCGCAACAACATCACTGCGTATCACGAGTATGACCTTCGCCAGGAACGCATGTTGGACCTGCGAGCCACCTGGAAGCCCAGTGCCGCATTTAACCTGCGTGCCGGGCAGTGGAAGGCTGAATTTAACCGCGAGCGTATCGACTCCTCTGGCAGGCAGCAGTTTGTCGACCGCTCTATCAGTCACTACTGGTTCACCGTAGACAGGCAGTGGGGTGCGATGGCCTCCGGAGCGCTAAAATCGGGCGGCTCAGCCGACAGCCAGTTGTGGCTTGGCGTGTTTGGCGGCGATGGGCGTAGCCAGGCCACTGACGGCGGCCCCCCCATGTGGATAGCGCGATGGCAGTGGAGCCCCAGCCGTCAGCAATTGCCGTTCGCCCAGAGCGCCGTCAAAAAACTATGACAAGCCGGCATACTCTCTAGCGTTCGCCGCCGTGGAAAATCAGAGTCGTTTTACCCGGTTTTCAAGCTCCGGTGGCGGCCAGTTACCCGGTCACGGCTCGGGCCCCGGCGAGCGCAATCAGTACCGCCTGACAGAGTTCTCACAGGAGTATGCCTGGTAGTGGCGTGGCTTTAGTGTGCAGCAGGAACTTCATTGGAAGCGCGTTGAAGACCAGGACACGGGCCGTCGGCGATACCTTGTAGGAGGCTACCTTCAGGGGGGATGGTTCCCGGCGACAAACTGGTCGTCATTGCCTACCCAGTGGGAGCTGGCCGCTCGTTATGCCTACGTCGACCCCGATCTAACCCCGCTGGAGAACACGGAGTTTTCCCTGGCGTCGAACTGGTTCTTCAATGGCCACCGCAATAAGCTGACGGCTGAGGCCAGTTACCTGAGAACCGCAAGCACTGACTTTGCCGAGAACCCCGACGTTGACGGCTGGCGCTTGCGTCTTCAGTGGGATATTTCAATTTAGCCAGTGCCTCACGCCAGTTTACGGGGCTGAGGGCGTGTACCAGATAGGGGAGCTCCAGGCGCGTTCCTGAATTACCTTGCGGTGTTCGACAGCGCAGCAGTTTTCCATGCCCGCAGGTATGGTGTCTGGGTTATCGCATTGAACGCCAGCGTCAACGCAAATGCGCTGACTCCAACGGCAGCTGGGATTCTCTACCACGCGGGCGTAGTAGAAGGTGGGCGACTCGCTGCGGAAATCCTGATCTTCCCATACGGTGCACAAGCGCTCGTGCCCACTGCCACTGGCTTCGCAAGTATTAAGGTCAACGGTGGCCTCGTTGGCGCCACCGGCCACATCCATCACGGTCTCGCGCAGTTCCCCATCTTCATACCAGCCTTTAATCAGCTGTATGCGCTGTAGCGGACTGCCGGGATACTCTTCAGTCCCCGGGTCCTGCACGGCAGAAACGACGAAGCGGGGTACTGCGCTGTTGGGGTCAGCCGGCGGCAGGTCGCCGCCCATCGGCACGCCCCGGGCGTAGCCCTGTGCCACCATGTCACTGCGCTCGCAGGTGTCTTCTGCGTAGTCCCAGCCGCCAAAAAAGCGCAGCACCGGCCGTGTGCCGCTGGTGGCATAGGCTTCACGTCTCTGCATGGCAGCAAAAAGGCTATCGCGGGTGTTCTCTTCGGCGTATAGCACGGCGAGGCCGCCCGGGCCGTACTCCAGTTCATCGGGAAGACCGGTGGGCACGCCCTCGCGAGCCCCCATACCGGCACCACCGTGGCCGGGGTGGTTTTTCTCCATGGTGAGGCCAGGGGCAGCAATATGCGTATCCGTGCTCGAAATTAGCCCGAATTTGAAGCTGTTTGCACCAATCTCAGCCTGCTGTTGCAGACCCTTTTTCAGGCCATAGCGCAGAAAGTTGTTCTCATCAGGCAGCTTGGTCACCGGCGCCAAATCGTCGGGCACAAACACAGTGAGCCAGTCCAGACGCCCATCGGCAGCGATACCGGTGTTCTTGCCGCCGAAGCTGTCGTAGCCCATTTTTTCAAAGCCACAGAGCTCATCTTCGCTCCAGGTGGGTAGGCGGCTGTCGCACTCGCTTGAACCCTTGTGCTGCATCACCTCGAACAGTGTGTTCCAGCGGGCTCGTCGCGCGGCTTCTTCGCGGGTAACCGGCTCTGGCGGAATGGTTTCCGTCTCGAGTCTGGCGGTCTCAAACATTAGGCCGCCGCTGAGGTTGGAATTATGGGGGATCACAACGGCGTCGCAGCCTGGCTTGTCCGCAACACACTCCGTATCCAGATAGTCCCAAAGGTGAGTTTGCGAGGGGGTATCTATCCATCCGAGAGCGCGTTCGGGCACCTGGTCGTTACGGAAAATGACATTGTGATGCAGGTTCAGGCCAGGACCTACACTCGCCGTCCACTCGTAGCCGATAAAACTGGTGAAGCTGCAGTGTTCGGTTCTGTCATAAGCCGCTTCCGCCGCGTCACGAACGTCGCGCCAGGTGTTGGCAGCCGCGGCATGACAGCCCTGCGCGTCATCGCCACAGAAGCCCCAACGTCGCTTGCCGGCCATGCCATAGGCACCGAAGGTGCCAAAAGACAGCTGTGGCAGGTGTCTGTGCGCGATGCAGACTGGGTGCCAGTAACCCTCGTAGCCTTCCGTCGTGCAGATACGCATTTCGCCCATGAATTCGGCGTGATCGGTAATGCCTGTGAAGTCCAGTGGCCGGTCGAGTTGTATTGTGCGCTGGGCAGTGCCCTCGTCATCGTAGGGTTGTATTCCCATGGGCTCGCCTTGGGCGAAAGCGTAGGCATCGGCCGGGGTGTTCCGGGTGTCCTGTGAGTTGGCATCAAACGACCACTTGGTATGCACGTGGAAGTCGCCAAAGTGCGGGCGTTTAAGCGGGTCGTAGTCTGCGCAGGGTACGCGGCTCTCGGTGATGGAGTAGGGCCGCTGAAGTTGTGGACTCTCGTCGCTTTGCGCGGTTTGAGCTGAAGCAGGCAATGCGTGCATAACCGCCACAGTCAGCAGTGCGAATCCGGATAGTATTTTTGTCATTGTGGGCCCCCTGTAATCCTCGCTCAGGTTTCCATGATCTCTTGACACTGGCAAGCAGCTAAACGTGGATTGATGGCCCCGACGCGGCGGTTTGTCTCGGCGGTTCGATAAAACGGTACGAGGCAGGGCGGGGCTAGCCTACGGGCGCTGCTATACTTTTTACAGATAATAAGAACAGGGGGCAGTTATGCGGGGGCTTGTTACAGCCGCACTCCTAATGCTGATGGTGGCAGCGCCTGCTGCATGGTCGCAGACGCAAGATGACTATCGTGCCTGGATACTCGCCATGCAGGACAATCCTCGCGGACCGTTTTCCCGAATTCGCTGGTTTTGCAATGACGGGACCGTACTGCCGCCCAAGGCTTATGCCTGCCGGGAACACGGTGGCGGTGTGCAACACGGGCAGTGGAGTGCTGAGACGGTCAAGTTGCGCGAGCGCGGATATCTCGTGGCCAACCTGCTGGCGGCAGTCGACACTGCAGCGTTTCTGCAAAGCGCCGATGTCGAGGATCAGTATGCCCAGCTTTTGATAGAGCGCTTCCTGATGGCGGTGGAGCAGGGTTGGATTTTTCGCCAGGCGATAGTCTACCGAGGCGCTATTCAAGAGGAGGATGAGCGGGCAGGGGGGCGAGCCCTGCTGACGGCAATGGCCGCTGACAGCGAATGGTTGGGTCCACGCTTCGCCGCACTGCGTGCAGGTGTAAAGTTACTGCCGCACGGCGACGATAACGCCTCGATCGGTCGCATACGTCAATGGTCTGCGGATCTCTCGGAAGGCGATCCCGGCTTTATGCCGCTGCGTGTGCGCATTCATGGTACGCCCTCTGCGGCTGACGCGGAGGCAGTGCGCCGTTACAGCAGATCTGTGCAGACAGGCGCACTGAAAGCACGCTATGACGCATTGGCCGACGAAATCGACAGGGTGTACCAGGCCCAGCCGCTGGACCAGATACTGTCGGACTGGGTAAGCAGCAACCGTTTACCCACTTTATCCAGAGATCAGCTCGGCGCGGCGCTCAATGCATGGCCTGAAGCAAGCGCTATCGATCGCCTCACCATTACTGGCGGTGTGCTGGCGGCTTTGCGAGATGCGCTGGAGCAGATCGACACGCCTTCGCACAGGGTAGAGATTCTCGACGTGAGCCTACGAATAGAGGCCGAACATTTCAAAGCAGGCACGCGCGTGCGAGAACAGCTTGACAGCTTTGATCGGTCGCAGGTGCTTGCGGTCACTGCAGCGGCTGCAGACGCAGCCTACGGTACCGGGCTGTTGAATGCGCGTCTTCACAACGAATTGCTGCGAACATTTACAACACTGGATGTGCAGCAACTGCCACTGTCGGGCTATCGGGCAGGTCTGGATTATCTGGCGTTGGCCAATGGGTGGGCAGTGCAAAACCTACGACGGTATTTCTACCCGTCCATGATGACCCTGGCTGAGATCGAACCCGAGGCCAAACTGTTCATCCAGGATCAGCTGCGGGGGAGTCCGCTTCTGCTTTACTCTCAGGCACTGGATCATTTGCTGCGTGATGCTGGCCAATTGGCCGGCATAAAGCACAGTGTCTTTGGCACCGTCCACGGTGTTGGATTCAATGCCCTAAACCCCGGAACAGCCAGTGGTGTGTTGCACACACAGTTACCTGAATCGCTAACTGATTATCGCAGCGACGGTATCTATCTGTTACCAGAGACCGTGTCCGACTTGCCTCCCATCGCCGGAATCATCACTCGGGGTGCCGGCAACCCGCTGTCTCATGTGCAGCTGCTGGCGCGGAATCTTGGTATTCCCAATGTCAGCGTCAGTCCGGACATGGCCCAGTTGCTGTCGGCGCATGACGGTGAGCGTGTGCTGATGCAGGTGAGTCCCGCGGGGCAGGTGCGCATCGACCAGATGGGCGACCGTGCTGCACCCACGGCACAAGTTCAGGTGGTTATTCGCCCTGATCTCGACAAGCTCGACCTGGATGTTCACGTGCCTCTGCCTCTGGCGCAGCTGCGCGCAGCGGATTCGGGCAGAACCGTGGGTCCCAAGGCCGCTAAGCTGGCCGAACTTCGCAAACACTATCCAGAGGCGGTATCGCGGGGTGTGGCAATTCCCTTCGGGATGTTTCGTGATGTGGTTTTGGAGCAAGCGCATCGCAGTGGCACAACGCTATGGGAATGGATGGTGGCGCAATATCGGCACCTAGACACATTGCAGCCCGGCAGCGAGCAGCGAAAAGAAGCCACCGAGGCGTTCCGGGCCGAGCTGTATACGGCCATTCTGAACACGCCCTTGCCGGATGAATTCAGGGAAGCATTGCGCCAGGCGCTGATGACCGAGATGGGTAGTCTGGATGTCGGTGTCTTCGTGCGCTCTGATACGAACGTAGAGGACCTGGCAGGATTCACCGGCGCCGGGCTGAATTTGACCCTGCCCAATGTGATTGGCATCGACGCCGTTCTAGAGGCTATCCCTCGTGTCTGGGCGTCGCCGTTTACCGAGCGCGCATTTGCCTGGCGTCAGGCGCATATGGAAGCCCCTGAACACGTGTACACCTCAGTGCTGTTACTGGAGTCGGTAGGCTCCGATAAATCCGGTGTGCTGGTGACCGCAGATATTGATACCGGCGCCCGCGATGTGCTGTCGGTTGCTGTTAACGAGGGGCTGGGTGGTGCAGTCGATGGTCAAGCTGCCGAGTCGCTGCGCATCAGTGCAGACGGAGAGACAGTCACCGTACTCGCCACAGCCACCGCGCCCTGGCGCAGGGTGCCAGACCCCGCGGGCGGTATATTGAAGTTACCCGCGTCAGGCGCGGATACGGTGATGACACCCCTGGAGATCAAACGCCTCGCTGCATTTGCGCAGGAATTACCCCAGCGTTTCGGGCCGATCGAGGATGACGAAGGGCGACTAGCCCCGGCAGATGTTGAGTTTGGCTTCCTCGATGGTCAGCTGCGGCTGTTCCAGATCAGGCCATTCCTCGACAATCAAATGGTTCAGGGCAGTAGCGCCTTGAGGGATATGGACAAAGGCCTGGATGCGGGCGCCACGACACAGGTTCCCTTATCCGGGAGGCCGGCCCGGTGATGGTTCGCTGTTTATGTACGGCTGCCAGCCTGTTGGCGCTATCAGCGGAGGTTGCTGCCTATCCCAAAGACGGCTACCCCGAGACGGGAATCCGTCGGCTGGAGTATGTGCGCCTGATTGAGGCTGGCGAGCTCAGTGGTCGCGGGCTCCCCTGGGGAGCCACACTGAACAGCGATGCCGTGGACATTCGCTTTGCCGGTCAGGACTTTGCCATTCCGTCTCCCGATGAACCCCTGAGCGAACAGTTGCGGATGTTGCTTGGGGACAAGGCGGATGCCTACGGCTTGTCTCTGCTGGACCTGAGTGATCCCAATGACATTGTCTATGCGCAGCACAGGGAGGACCTGCGGCAAAACGTGGGCAGTGTTGGCAAGCTCGTCGGAGCAGTGGGTTTTTTCCAGGCGCTGGCCGATGCTTATCCGGACGATGCGGCGGCGCGACACGAATTGCTGTATACAACCACCATCGAGGCGGATCGATTTAGCCATAGCGATCATCACACTATTCGTTTGTTCGACGTTCAGAACCGAACGTCCGAGCGGCGGGCTATGCGCGACGGTGATCAAGGAAACGTTTACGAATACCTGGATTGGGCGCTGTCCATTAGCTCCAATTCTGCCGCGGCCATGTTGATGCGTGATGGCATGTTGCTGCGAGGCCTGGGCGATCAGTATCCCTTGCCGCCGGAAGCCGTGACGCCATACTTTCAGTCGCTATCGGGCAAGCAGCGTACAGAACTGTTTCAGGCCACATTCTGGGAGCCTGTTTCCCGTAATGGGCTGTCGCTGGCCGAGATACGCCAGGGCAGTTTCTTTACGCGAGAAGGCAAGCACATCGTCAATGGTGGCGGGCGTAGTTATGCAACGCCAAAGACCCTGCTGGAGCTTGCGCTGCGTATGGAGCAGGGGAGGTTGGTTGATACCTGGTCATCACGGCTGTTGAAGCGGCTGCTGTACTTAACCGATCGGCGTATTCGTTATGCCAGCTCGCCGGCGCTGGCAGATGCGGCCGTTTACTTTAAGTCAGGCTCGCTCTACAGCTGCGCTGCGGAAGAAGGTTTCAAGTGTGGTGCCTATCGCGGCAATGTGCGCAACTACATGAACTCGGTCGCGATCATCGAAGACAGCTCGGGCGAGCGACCGCTGCATTACATCGTGACGCTGATTTCCAACGTTCTGCGGGAGAATTCAGCGGTAGCACACCAGCATCTGGCCGGTGAGATTCACCGCTTGATTATGGCTCGCCATGCGCCTGCACCAGCCGATGCAGGTGCTGTATCAGATCCCGGAGAATAACCTCTCCAGCCGGATTCTCGACCATGGCGACGGCGATGTAGTGCAGGCCTTCGCCTTTAACAATTACGCTGTCGGCGTGGAAATTCTTCCAGGTGCCTGATTTACGCCACAGCTCAAAGTCGCCATCTACCTCCTTGAGCCCCGCAACGAACTTATGAGCGATTGCAGGGTCCTTCATCGCGTTGAGCATCCGCTCGCTGTAGGTTTTGTTGAGCAGCGAGTGGTTCTCGAGGCTGTAGTAGAGCCTCGCTACCTGATAGACCGTGGCACCGTGGGATAGCTTGGCTACCGGGTCGCGTCGGTAGGCGCCGCGTTTGGCATAGTCTTTCCCCACCCACAGTCCACCTGAGCGCGTCTCATCATAGAGGTCGTATTGCGAGTCCATGAGAATGTCCAGCAAACGCTCCCTACCCACACGCTCTAACACCCGGGTTGCGCAGGGGTTGCAGGACACACGAATCATGCGTTGCAGGTCATCCTCCAACGCAGGATCAATGGTAAGCACACCACTTTGCGCCTCGACCATCGCGCCGAACAGGATTGCCACTTTGGGTAAGCTGGCGGCGTACATCATGCGGTGGCCATTGGCCATAGCAAGGTGCGCATCACCATCACTGTCCATGATCACCAGCGCGACGGCCAGACTGTCATCAGCCAGCAGGGGGCAGTAACCTGCCGCACACAGAGTTTTGCCAAGCGCTGCTTCGAGTTGTTCATCCTGGGGCGGTGCCAGATCGCCGGGTCGGTGATAATCAGGCGTTGTTGCGGCATGAGCGGCGGTGGCCAACAGCAGTATCACTGATGCAGCTATCAAAGCGCACACCGCAGGCCTTATCACCCATGCTCGCCCCAGCTGTGCAGCGGTGTTGCCGGGCATTGATAGGTTGATCGATAGACGCACGTCGAGCGCTCTACGCCAACTTGCGATGCGTAACCGCATCACCTTGCACCGCCAGCGCGTCGAACCAGCGAGCGATGGTTGCCGCATCGGCAGGGGCGGCAGAAACACCTGCAGCCATTCGGTTGTTGAGCACGTCTTCAACGGCATAGCTGACCGGCAGTGAGACCAACCTGGCCATGGCAGAGTCTTCTTCGTTACCTACCACATCGATCACGCTGGCCTCGTGGAATTGCTGCCCGTCAGCGAGGGTGGCTTCCAACTCTACGCACAGTACAACCCGGTCTGCCTCATGTTCGGCGTAGGCATAGTTCTGCCATAAGTGCTCACTCAGACGTGCCAGGTCTTCATCGCTGGCGCCCCTGTCCAGCGTCGCAAAAATATCTGCCCAGGCATCGGTCCATCCAGGCAGCCGAAGCGTGCCGCGCACAAACTCTTCGATGTGCCAGCCCGGGTCAAAGTGATAGGCCAATATAAAAGGCAGTGAATCGCGATTGGGGTAGGCCTCGAACTGTTCGTTACCCCAGGGCATGTCATAGCGGGAGATAGCCTCCCAGGGTTTGCTGCTCTGAGCGACCTCGCCACCCTGAATACACTGCGCGGGTGTTTTCAGGGCACGCAATACACCCAACGGGGACCAGCTGAATTTGTAGCAAAAGTCATTGGCTTGTGCCGGGAATCCACCGCACCAGGAGCGAAGGGCGACACGTGCACCTGTGCTGTCCAAACCGCTGGCTCGCAGATTGCCGACCAGGCGGTGCGCCATCAGGTGGTCCAGTCCGGGGTCCAGGCCGACCTCGTTAACCAGGCACAAGCCCTTTTGCGCAGCATCGTTGTGTAGCGCATTCATAGCCGGCGACAGGTAGGAGCTGGAAACAAAGTGGGCACCGCTTTTGAGTGCGAGCTTTGCGATGGTGGGGTGCCAGTCTGCGGGTAGCATGGATACCAGCACGTCGCCCGGCTTCAGTGTCTCTGCCAGTGATTCAAGGTCCAGGGCATCGACCTTGCCGGGACTGCCGCGCAAAATCGCATGGGCCTTGTCCGGCGTCCTGTTCCACAAATGTAGAGTAAACGGTCCGGATGCCAGGCGCCTGATGCCCGGGCCGCTGGAGAGGCCCGCGCCCAACCAGTGGATTGTTGCCATACTGCTATCTCCTGAACGGTGTTACGCGGTTTTGCGCAACCAGTGTACCTGCAATCGACGGCGGCGGCGTCGATCAGCGCCGCCAGAGCAACAGCGTTGACGGTCGCTGTTTTCGTTCATCGGTCTTCCCGGCTCTTATTGAGATGTTCGCGCAGTCGGTTCTTCTGCACCTTGCCCATGGCATTGCGGGGTAGGGCGTCCAAAAATTGAATCTGCTTTGGCACCTTGAAATTGGCCAGTGCTTCGCGGCAGTGGTCAGTGACCTCCTGCTCCGTGACGCTACCATCGCGTACAACGAAGGCCACACCAACCTCTCCAAAATCAGCATCAGGTCTCGCAACCACAGCGGATTCCTTAACGGTGGCCAGTTGGTTGATCACCTGCTCGATCTCAACGGGATAGACATTGAGGCCACCGCTAATAATCATATCTTTGCTGCGACCAACCAGGGTGATGTAACCGTCGCTGGAAATAGATGCGGTATCGCCAGTGTCAAAGAAGCCGTCAGCGGTGAATGCCTCGGCATTTTTTTCAGGTAGCCGCCAGTAACCGGTGAATACGTTAGGTCCTCGTACCTGTAAGTGCCCCGGCGTGTTCTCGGCGGTCTCTTTACCCTCATCGTCCACAACGCGCAGGGAAACATCGGGTAGTGGCAGGCCCACAGTACCGGGTCTGCGTTCACCCCGCAGCGGGTTGCTGGTACTCATGCCGGTCTCCGTCATCCCGTAGCGTTCCAGGATGCGATGCCCTGTGCGTTGTTCAAACGCGTGAAAAGTGTCGCTCAGCAGCGGAGCTGAGCCGGAAATGAACAGGCGGATCCGCTCGCAGGTATCAGCTGAGAAATCTTCCTGCGCTAGTAAGCGCGTGTAATACGTTGGGACGCCCATCATGACGCTGCAATCGGGCAGTGCTTGAACAGCTTTCCCGGCCTCAAAATGAGGCAGCCAGAACATGCGTGCACCGATGAGAAGGGCGCAATGAACCGCAACGAATAGACCATGAACATGGTAGATCGGCAGCGCGTGTAGCAGGCAATCGTCGGCCTTGAATCCCCAAAGCTCGATGAGTGCTTTTGCGTTGCTGGCCAGGTTTTGGTAACTCAGGCAGATGCCCTTGGGCTGCCCGGTAGTGCCCGATGAGTACAGCAAAGCAGCCTGCGCTTTGTCACCCTCCACGACAGAGCCGTGCTCGGGTGCCGGCTGTGAGTAATCCTGTGGCGCCAGACCGTTGGCCCTTTCCATGAGGCTGCCATTACCATGACGATCAAGCGTCAGTATCGCGGCGCTGCCGTCAGCGCCCAGCCCTTGTTCAAAGGTTTTACAGGCCTCAGGGTCACAGACCACTACGGCAGGCTGTGCATCGCCAACAAAGAACTGGATCTCCGACGGGGTGTAGGCCGAATTCAGGGGATGGAACACCAACCCGGCACGAAGGCAGCCCAGATACAGGCAGAGCGCCTGTGGTGTTTTTTCGACTTGAACGGTTACGCGGTCGCGGGGCTTAGCACCCGACTGCAACAGCACGCTGGCTAAACGCTGCGACAGTTGATCGGCTTGCTCATAGGTGAGCAGGGTTTTGTGCGAATCTACTAGCAGTGGTTCCTGGCTTCGTTCAAGGAGTTGCGCGCTGATTGCCGACCAAAGTGCGTTCATGATGCCGCCCGGCTGTGCTGGTGATACAAGGTTCTGGCGCGCTCCCAGATACGGTTGCCGGGCTCATTCAGGCCGAGCAACACGGGTAGTAATTGCCTGCTGTAGTCTTCGCTGGATTCTCGCGGCAGCAGGGCGGGCAAATGATCAATAGCGATAAGATCCAGCGGCTGTCGGCCATCACCCAGCGAGATAAGCGGTTGCTGCAGTGTTGTGCAGCGTTGGTAGAGCGGCAGCGGATTGTAATCGCCGTAGGGGTCGCAGCTCACGTCCGCAATCACCTGCAGGCGTTCTGGCGCGTCTAGCATGTCCGGGGTCAGGAATGGGGGCATCGCCTCTGAGACCAAAACACAGTTGACCAGGATGTCATGCGACAGGATCTCAGCGAAGGGGCCGCCCGCGGCAGTTTCTGCCATGTCCCAGTCTGTGTGTTGTATTTCCAGGTTATCAGCGAGGGCTCGTGCGCCACTGCCCACTCGTCCGCCTGCGCCAATAATCATCAGCTTAGGTGACTGCACCTTCACGATGGGGTCATCGATTGCTGATCGGAGCTCTGCCAATAAGGCTGAGCGATTGTTCCAAGGGGCAAGCGGTTTCAGTGCAGGTGCAACGCCGCGCTGTTGATTTGCCCAGGCGAGAACACCTAGCGCCGCGCCAACGTAGCCGGCCCAGTAGCCGAAGGCCGCGAGCCGCCGATCAGCGTCGTCAACCAAATACTCCAGGTCCAATAGTTCACCATCGCCACGGCGAAACCGGGATAACAGTGATTGCCAGCCCTGCTGCTGTTTATAGGCATGTGCGAAGTAAATGTGTCTGCCAGAAATCGATTCGGGCAGCTCCGGTAACTCCTTCAGTCCCAATATGTAGGTATGCTCCGGAGCGCGCTGCCATTGGCCTGCTTCAACCAGATGACAGCCCGCTTCTGCGTATTCTTGGTCGGGGATGGCGGACTGGTGACTGCACTCAACCGTCACCTGAAACCCGGCATCGATGAGCGTTCGGGCATCTTCAGGTGCAAGAGCGCGGCGAGCTTCTCCGGCCTTGGTTTCGGCGCGCAGCCAGATGTGTGTGCTCATGCGGGAAATCATTCTGGTGACTGGGGGGCGCAGTGTAACGCAGCTCCGGTTCGGGGTCCTTTGCGAGGCGACTATGCTCTGATAGCCTCTCGGCTATGCTGTGAAATAGGAAGGACAACCACCATGCTGCGATTGATGACCAAACCTTTGGCGCTGGGTGCACTGATATGCGCACCCTTGCTCGCCTCTGCTGACGACCTCGCCGATGCGATCCAGAAAGATTACGACGATTACCTGGGTGAGCTGTTCGAGCACTTTCACAGCAACCCCGAACTGTCCTTCATGGAAAATAAAACCGCAGAACGTCTCGCTGCGGAGTTTCGCGAAGCCGGCTTTGAAGTCACAGAGGGTGTAGGTGGCACCGGAGTCGTGGCGCTGCTCGAAAATGGGCCCGGGCCGCTGGTGATGATGCGTGCTGACATGGACGGTCTGCCCGTTGAGGAAAAGTCAGGTT
Organism: Parahalioglobus pacificus; assembly: GCF_014652275.1. Taxonomy (GTDB): domain Bacteria; phylum Pseudomonadota; class Gammaproteobacteria; order Pseudomonadales; family Halieaceae; genus Parahalioglobus; species Parahalioglobus pacificus. The sequence continues at coordinate 858,570 of NZ_BMYM01000001.1, forward strand.
TAAGCTACGCATCCAAAGCCAAGCAGGTCGACTGGAACGGCGATGAGACTTACGTGATGCATGCCTGCGGGCATGACGTTCACATCACCAGCCTCGTGGGCACAGCCCGTCGCATGGCTGCACAGCGGGATGATTGGTCCGGCACCTTGATGTTGATAGCGCAGCCGGCTGAGGAGCGTGTCGCGGGAGCCAAAGACATGCGCGAAGACGATCTCTGGGAACGCTTCGGTCAGCCCGACTATGCCTTGGCCTTCCATGTGAGCTCCGAGATACCAACAGGCAAGCTTGGCGTGACCACGGGTTCCCCATACTCAGGCGCGGATACCGTCGATATCATTGTGCACGGCGTTGGCGCGCATGGCGCCAGCCCTCACCGAGGCGTGGATCCTGTGGTTCTTGGCAGCCAGATCGTATTGGCATTGCAAACCGTGGTGTCGCGCGAGCTGCCACCGCGAGAGGCGGGAGTGATTACCGTGGGTGCCTTCCACGCGGGCAGCAAGCACAACATTATTTCTGACAGAGCTCATCTGCAGCTGACGGTGCGCAACGATAACTTTGAATCGCGCGACCTGCTGCTGGATGGGATCCGCCGTGTGGCACAAAACATGGGCCGGGTAGCCGGCTTGCCGGATGACAAATTGCCCGAGGTCATCGTCTCGGACGAGTCGGTGCCGCCGACCATCAATGATGGCGAACTGACACAGCGATTGATGGATACCTGGGGTAGCCGCTTCGGTCAAGACGTATTCCAAAGGGGGAAACGTCAGGGCATGGGCGCAGAAGACTTTCCCTTCTTCACCAATGACCCCTACATCCCCAGCACCTATTTTGCCGTGGGTGGCACACCACAGGCCGACTTTGACAGGGAGGCTGCCGGCGGCGAGCCCGTGCCTTCACACCACTCACCGCTGTTCAAGATTACACCGCGACCCGCAGTGACACTGGGTACGGAAGCCACCGTGGTTGGCCTCATGGATCTGATGGGCAAGTAAAGCGACTAACAGCGGAAATCGAACGATGTCAGAAGTAGCACCGGCGCGTCCCGCCAGTACTGTCGTGTTGCTGCGCAATAGCGCAGGCTGCATGGAAACACTGCTTTTGAAGCGTAACAAAGCGTTGATGTTTGCCGGGGGGTTGTGGGTGTTTCCTGGCGGAGCCCGTGAGCCTGCAGACATCGAGGCCGCTAATGGCGATTTGAATCAGGCTGCGCGTCTGGCTGCAGCGCGCGAGGCGGAGGAGGAGTGCGGGCTGCGCCCGGCTCTCGCCGATATGGTGCAGCTCAGCCACTGGACGACACCGGTGGTTGAGCCCAAACGCTTTGAAACCTGGATCTACGCAGCACCACTGGCAGAGGAAGATCGCGTCACCATCGACGGCAGCGAGATTCACGATGCGATGTGGCTGCCGGTGGCAGAAGCGGTCGCTCAGCATGAGGTCGGTGAGTTGGGCATGCTGCCGCCAACCTATGTCACGCTACGCGCACTCATGGCGTATGACAGCGTTGAGGCAATGGTAGAGCGAGAGCGCGCTATCACACCGCCCGAGGTATTCCCCGTCTTTGCGCAGGCTGGTAATCAGATGGTGGTATTGTTTCGCGGTGACGCGGGTTACGAATCTGGTGACGGTAACCGCGAAGGGCCGCGTCATCGTGCGGTACTTAACGGTGAGGTTTGGGCCTATCAGCACGAAGGCGTTGACGCCGCATTTCCACCTTTCATCACTGAGTCGCAACAATGACCCGGAGCGGCGGCTCTCACACCCTGTGGGACTGGCCCGTTCGCCTGACTCATTGGCTGTTGGTGGTGCTGTTGCCCCTTGCCTGGTGGACCTCCGAAGAGGGTGAAATGGAATGGCACGCGCGCGTGGGTTACACCATCCTTGTTCTTGTGGTTGCGCGACTTATCTGGGGCTTGCTGGGGAGTCGTCATGCGCGCTTTACAGATTTTCTAGCCGGTCCCCGTGCGATCATTAATTATCTGAGCACCGGAGGCTCACCGACGCTGGGTCACAATCCGCTCGGTGCCTGGTCGGTGATTGCGCTTCTGGGTTTGCTCTTAGTGCAAGCCACCAGCGGCTTATTCAATACCGATGACATCTTGTTTAACGGACCGTTCTACTACGCGGCCAGCAGTGATGTGCGCAATTTTCTTGGCGAAGTGCACGTGTGGGCCTTTGACGCGTTACTGGTGTTTGTAGCACTGCATATATCGGCGATTGCTTATTATCAGCTGGTTAAGCGCGAGGCTTTGATCCGGGCGATGACTGCCGGTTCGGCGAACGGCAAGACGGGTGTCGAGTCCCCCAAGCCGCTGTGGTGGGCAGTGTTGATATGGACAGCGCTGGGCCTGTTGCTGTGGTGGGGGATCAGTCAGGCGCCCAAACCGCCCCCCCTTTGGTAGAGCGGCGGGAGTACCTTAGTCGATAACTTTTGGCGGCGGCGCCGCTACCCTACGGCGTGCATTGTTAAGTGCCTGTGGACCAAAATTGAGTTCAGCGAACAGCGCCGCAGTCACGGCTACTTCTGTCAGCGCCTTCGACGCATTGGCCTTTTCCTCATTACCCATTGCAGTGCCGACTGCGCTGCCCAGGTTCAGCTGTGGCGAGCTGTAGAAGGGCACGCGCTCATTGCTCTGTGAGCCCTGCGACATAATGGTAGACACGCCAGTTTGGAGGTCAAAGAAACCGTTTCCATACGGTATGAAGGCGCCGTCGCCGGGTTCCCCGTCGTGCCCGAGTCCCAACATATGCCCGAACTCGTGAGCCGATGTGTCCTGGTTGAGAGCATCATTGGTATCGTCTGAACATGCAGTTATACCTACGGCAGGCCAGTAGCTGCTGAGCCCCAGCGCTGCATAGCCGCAGCTAGGTTCAGTGGGTCTGGCTTCGCCATTGATGACGGCCAATACCGCATCGGCGTTGTGCTGTTGCGCGATGTTGCGGCTCTTGTTGTTGATGAAGTAGTCATCGTAGATATCACTGACGGTGGCAAAGCCACTGAAGTCCACGAACTCAATGTGCGCAACGATGACGCGCAGAGGGACGGCGGAACGCGCGAGGGCATCATTGATGCGGCGAACTTCCCGAGTTGCGCGGCGCCAGGGGAATGAGAAACCCTCCGTTTTTGCGGAATCTACCTGCAATACGATATCCAGTGTCGGCAGACCATGGGCACTGAACAGAGGCAGTGCCTCGCGAAGGGGCGCTCCGCCACCGCACACCACTGAGGTATTGCCGCTGTTACATTGGCTGGCACGACCTACGGTAATCGGCAGCTTCACTGCCTCCTCACGCTGTAGGGGCGTTTGCTGGTACCAGTGGATGTTATCGGCGCCCTCGTAATTACCCCGGGGAGCGTCAATCGGTACCTGTGCCAGAGCGGGTAGTGCGGGGCCAAGCAAGGCCGCACAGAGCCAGCGAAGTTTCATAGCAAGTGCCTCGTGGTGATTCTGGGTCGTAAAGAACGACTTTGAGGCAACCTTAGGGTGTCCTGCCGACTCGCACAATGAAAAGGTGAAAAGTAGGGTTACGTGAGGGCCGCAAATGGCTGAAGTGTGCGCTGGTGCGCACCATCGCTAATGACCGCGCGCCCGGGGCGGGCGCAGCAGTGAAGAGGTAGCGAGGGTTAGTAGAGGTAGTCTTTTGACTTGTACTCGTCGTGGCAGGCTTTGCAGGCCTTGCCGGTATCGCCGAAGGCCGCTTTGATGGCGGCTTCGTCACCGGCATCGGCCGCATCGCTCAATGCTTCTGTGGCTGTCTGAAGATCAACCAGTTTCGCCTCGAAGTCATCCATGTTATCCCAGATGCCCGGTTTGGCGCGGGTAGTGCCCTTGTCAGTGCCAGCAGCAAAGCCGCGCATAACATCCAACTCGGCAACATCATCCAGATCCTCGGCAAAGCGTTTGAACTGCTCCGCATCCCACGGCATCTCTCCCTTGAGCATGGCACCCATCGGGCCAAAGTTCATGGCCATCAGCGCGAAGATGGATTGGCGATAGGATTGCATGGGCTCTTTGTCGTCGAAGTGAGACAGGGCCAGCGGTGATATGGCAATTGCCGCCGCTGAGGCCAGTGAGACCAATAGTTTCTTACCGTGATTCATAAGTCTGTCCTTATTGTTGTGGCCCGGGCCTGCTCAGTCATCCCGGCTCGGTAAAAAGCCTACGCGATGTCGTTGTTACTGGTTCACGATCAACATGTTGAACTTGAACCCATTAAGCAACGGCACCAGGCTAGCGCAGCCAGCGCTTAGGCTAACATAGCCGCTGAAGATAAGGGGGCAATCCTATGAGCGCGGAACAGGCGTGGGATTACAGTTTTGATGTAGTGGTCGTTGGGTCTGGCAACGGTGGCATGACAGCCGCCCTGTGTGCCTATGAAATGGGCACCCGTGATGTCCTGGTTGTGGAAAAGTCGGATCTGTATGGCGGAACCAGTTCAATCTCGGGTGGAGGTGTATGGATACCCTGTAATCGTTACGCCAAGGCGGCGGGTGCAGAGGATTCCGTCGACAAAGCGCGCACCTACCTGAAGCAACTGATCACTCCGGAAGAGGTTCCGGATGAGCAGTTGGAAGCTTATTTGGAGAACGGCCCCAAGATGGTCGACTTCCTGCATGAGCGAACCCGCGTGCGGTATGTAACGCTGCAGCACTATCCCGACTATTACACCAACCTTGATGGCTCGATGGAGGGACATCGCTCAATGGAGCCGGAGACGTTTAACGCCAGCGAGTTAGGTGAGGAGTGGCGCTACCTGCGTCGCACGCATCCAATGATGCACCTCGGCGGCGTGATCGGTATTACACAGGTAGAAGCGGCCGTTATGGTCGGGCAGCAAGCCGGCTGGTGGAAGTTTGCGGCCAAGCTAGTGCTGGATTACATCACTGACATCCCTTGGCGATTGAAAGACAAGTTTCATCGCCGCTTGGCCACCGGTTGTGCGGGCGTTGCAAGATTACGCGCCTCGATGCTGGACCGGGATATTCCCCTTTGGCGCAACACGGCGATGACGCGTGTGATCGACGAGGAAGGTAAGGTTGTCGGTATCGAGGTTCAGCGCGATGGCAAGACCCTGCGCATTCAGGCGCGCAAGGGTGTGGTACTTGCTGCTGGCGGGTTCGAGCACAATCAGGAGATGCGCGAGCAATACCTGCCCAAACCCACTGATCACCGCTGGAGTGCCGGTACTCTGGACAACACCGGTGATGCGATTCGTGAAGGTCTGCGACTAGGCGCCAAAATGCACCGATTGGACGAAGCCTGGTGGTGCAACACATTGTCTGTGCCTGGAGAAGACCAACCCCGTTTGAGCGTGATGGAGCGCTCTTATCCCGGATCCATTATTGTTAACCCGGCTGGCCAGCGATTCAGTAACGAGTCGCAGAATTACATGGCCTTCCAGCAAGAGACCTTCCGTCTGCACAGCGAAGAGAATCCGCTGCACCCCACCTGGCAAATATTCGATGCGAATTTCCGTGCGAATTATTTTGTGGGGCCGCTGTACAACAGCAAGTTCCGACCCGATTGGGCAGTGCCCAAGCAGTACGAAGAGGAGGGCTTTTTTGCCAAGGCCGACACTGTTCGCGAGCTGGCCCTGAAAATCAACGTTGACCCGGATGGCCTGGAAGACACTGTCCGTAAAATGAACGAGTACGCCAGAACAGGCGAGGATCTGGACTGCCATCGCGGGGAGTCCGCTTACGACCGCTACTACGGTGACGCCCGGGTAGAGCCGAACCCGTGTCTGGGGCCCGTCGACAAACCGCCGTACTACGCGGTGAAGATCGATCCGGGCGATTTCGGCACCCAGGGTGGCATGGTGATCAATGCCAATGCGCAGGTGCTGCACGAAGAAGGCCACGTTATTGAAGGCCTGTACGCCACGGGTAACTGCAGTGCGCCGACATTGCCCTGTTACCCCGGTCCTGGTGCGACGCTGGGCCCAAGCATGACCTTTGCCTACCAGGCGGCCAAAGCGATTACTGGCTACAGCGACAGCTAACCGGTTGCTCTATTGCGGATGCGTCCCTAGCAGTGCCGCAAGCATCGCTGCCACTATTCGATTTGGTGGCGGTGTCTGCCGCAATATGGCACTGAACTGGCACTGATAATGAAACTGGTCAGGGCGAATCCTGGCCATTAACCCGTCGCGCTCAAAACCGTGTGCGTAATGGTCTGGTAGGTAACCCAGATACTTTCCTGAAAGAATCAAATGCGCCACTGCTTCCTGGTCGAAGGCGGTGGCGTCACGCCGCTGCTCAGCCCGCCGCGTTACTTCCATGTTGGGGGAGTGATAGCCGATACCCACGTAGGGAGAGGCGCGCACCGAAGCCGTGCTTGCGCTGTCTCGCTTACCGAACAGCGGATGATGGCTACCGCAATACAGGTACATCTGTTCCGTGAACAATGGGTGATAGCTCAGTGCCGCCGAGGGTCGATGGTCGGGGATAATGCCGATATGGTAGCGGCCATCGAGCACGCCACTTTCAATGTCATTGATCGTCGCCACGTGCAACTGAGGGTGAACGGCAGCGGCTTCGTCGCTAAAGGCAGCCAGAGCCTCGGCGATATGGCACGCGGGGTTGGTGGCCGTCTTGTCGAACAGCGCCAGGGCAATAGTGCCCGTTAGGCGCAGTTGTAGGTCATCAACCTCGTGTCGAAAGCCTTCGATAGCGCCCAATAATTTCAGGCCGGCCTCGTGCACTCGTTCACCCTCGTTGGTGAGCGCAAAACCTCCGCGCCCACGCCGGCACAGAGTCATGCCCAGGCGCTGCTCCAGGTCTTTGATGTGGCGCGAGATGGTGGATCGACTGATATTGAGTTCCAGCTCTGCCGCAGCGAATCCGCCGCAGGCCACAACGGCGTTGAAGACGCGCAGCAGGCGCAACTCGCTGTCACCCACATTTCCCAGCAGGGCTTTCCCGGCCATAATGCTATCCGCCATTAAGTGTCATATATTGCAACTTTATATTCGTAAGTTGTTATTTATGCAACACAGATAAGGGCGTAAACTTTCGCTTTTATTGAATGCCCCGGAGACAGCGATGACTCAGATGCCCCACACGCAAAACCTGACACGTCAGGAATTAGAAGCCCACTGGATGGCTTATACCGGCAACCGTCAGTTCAAGGACGATCCGCGCATGATCGTGGCGGCCGAAGGCGCCTATTTCATCGACGATAAGGGCCGACGCATTCTTGATGGTCTGTCGGGCCTGTGGTGCACAGGAGCCGGGCATAACCGTCCCGAGATTGCCGAGGCTGTGAAACAGCAGCTGGAGACTCTGGACTACTCGCCCGCATTTCAGTTCGGTCAGCCCAAATCCTTCCAGCTCGCCAACAAACTCAAGGCAATGACGCCGGAAGGTCTGGACTACGTGTTCTTTACTAACTCTGGCTCAGAATCCGCGGATACATCGCTGAAGATGGCGCGGGCGTACTGGCGCCTCAAGGGCCAACCCACCAAGACAAAACTGATCGGTCGTGTAAAGGGTTACCACGGCGTGAACTTCGGCGGTATCTCGGTAGGCGGCATCGGCCCGAACCGTAAGATGTTTGGACAGGCGGTTGATGCCGATCACCTCGCGCACACCATCTTGCCGGAAAATGCGTTTACACGCGGCATGCCCGAACACGGTGCGCACCTTGCGAATGAGTTGAAGGAGCTTATTGGACTGCACGATGCTTCCAACATCGCGGCAGTGATTGTTGAGCCCATGGCGGGCTCTGCAGGCGTGATTCCGCCTCCCGTGGGTTACCTGCAGGCACTGCGCGAGATCTGCGATGCTAACGACATACTGCTGATCTTTGATGAGGTGATCACAGGCTTTGGCCGCTGCGGCGCCATGACCGGCGCTGATGCCTTTGGCGTGGTTCCTGATATCATGAACATCGCCAAGCAGATGACCAATGGCGCTATTCCGATGGGGGCGGTGATCGCCAAATCGGAGATTTACGACACCTTTATGGCGCAGGGTGGTCCGGAATACATGCTGGAATTCCCCCACGGCTATACCTACTCTGCCCACCCCGTGGCCTGTGCTGCGAGCCTGGCTGCTTTGGATATTCTCGAGCGGGAACAGCTGCCGGAGCGAGTGGCGCAAATGGCGCCGTACTTTGAAGACGCCCTGCACACGCTGAAGGGTTCTCCCTACGTCAGTGATATCCGCAACTATGGGTTTGCCGGCGCAATGACCCTGGAAGCTTACCCCGGTGAGCCCGCGCGCCGTCCCTATGAAGTGGCAATGCGACTTTGGGAGAAGGGCTTCTATGTGCGCTACGGCGGCGACACTTTGCAGTTGGGTCTGCCCTTCATTATCGAGAAGGAAGAAATCGACAGCCTGGTATCTGCCATCGGTGACGCGCTGAAGGAAAACGCCTGATCGCATCCGCCACTAGGGCGTGCTTAAATCAGGGCCTTTTTTACGCTAAGGGCGTCACATGAGCAATACAGCTAGGCCACTGGATGGCCTGCGCGTTATCGAGCTGGGACAACTTCTGGCGGGTCCTTTCACCGGCACTATCCTAGGCTACTTCGGCGCCGAGGTGATCAAGGTGGAGCCGCCCGGTGGCGATCCTATTCGTGGCTGGCGTGAGGTGAAGGGCGGAACCTCACTTTGGTACCGCAGCCTAGGCCGTAATAAGAAGAGCGTAACCCTGGATCTGAAGTCCGAACGCGGGCGCGAGTTGGTCATGCAGTTGATCGACAGCGCGGATGTATTGGTAGAGAACTTTCGCCCGGGTGCGCTGGAGTCATGGGGTCTGGCCCCTGACCAGTTACGCGAGCGCAATCCGAAACTGATTGTCGCGCGCATATCGGGCTATGGCCAAACCGGTCCCTATGCCAACAAACCCGGCTACGCCTCAGTCACCGAAGGCTTTGGCGGCTTCCGCTACATCAATGGAGAGCCGGGAAAACCGCCTGTGCGGCCAAATATCTCTATGGGCGACACGCTCTCTGCTATACACGCCGCGCTTGGCATTGCGCTCGCCGTGATTCAGCGATCACAGTCTGGCAGTGGCCAGGTTATCGACGTTGCCTTGTATGAATCCGTCTTCAACTTAATGGAAGCCATCGTTCCCGAATTCGATGGGGCAGGTGTGGAGCGTCAGCCCTCCGGCACCACGGTGACAGGGATCGTGCCAACCAATACCTACGCATGCGCAGATGGGCGTTACGTGGTGATAGGGGGCAATGGCGACTCGATTTTCAAGCGCCTGATGACGGTCGCTGGCAGAGCCGATATGGCGGAAAACCCTGCCATGGCGAGCAACGCGGGACGGGTGCAGCACGAGGCTGACATCGATGCCGCGTTGGCTGCCTGGTGTGAAACTTTGCCTGCCGCCGAAGTCATAGCATTGCTGGAAGAGGCTCTCGTACCTGTGGGCCCTATCTACTCAGTGGCCGATATGATGTCGGATCCTCACTATCAATCCCGCGGTCTGTTTGAACAGGTCGAGATCAACGGCGAGCCGTTGAAGATTCCAGCGATCATGCCCAAGCTCTCCGCTACACCTGGCCGCACGGACTGGCCGGGCGGGCCAGTAGCCAGTCACGCTGACTATGTGTTGGGTGAAGTGCTTGGGCTGGATGAGGCAGCCATCGCCGAACTGCGGGAGCAGGGCGTTACGGCGTAGGTCGTCGTTTTACTCGCTGAATCTTTACCGCTAAGCGCGGTTGCAACAGGCAACTCGCGACGTCCGCTTTCGCCTAATTGCGGACCTTTTGCTATGGTTTGTCGAACGTCCGCTTTCGTCCACAGAGCTGCCGCTCACGAGAGCGAGTTTTCTATGCACAATTACTGAGCCCAAATAGTGGGCTTTCATGAGCCTCTACACTTATAGGATGAGCAAGAAGCAAAGTTTCAAGTCGACTCCAGAGTCGTGGAAAAGGGATGTCCAAGCACTTTGGTTGCCTCTGCTCCTGGCTATTTCTGGTTGGTCCCTTTACACATTTAATAAGAGCGAGTTTGTATTTAACGCTGCCCTTTACGCTACTATTCTGTCTGTCTTTGCTTTGGTTAGGGTGCTGTTTGTTCACTTATTCCATTGGGGTGAGTCACAGCCGTTACCTTGGTATTCGTCCCCTTTTATTTTCATTGTTCCGGCGCTACTCACATGCTTCTACTTCATGTTTTGGTAGCTCATAAAAAGCACAGGCTGTTTGTGACGCCAAACTGCTGAGCGCCAAGGCATACTGGCGAGCGCCCAGCTTGAAGCGTGTATGTCTGCTTCTGGCCCCTAAGCTATCACTCAGATTTAAAAAGAATTCCAATGAAATTTAATCATGTAGGCATACCAACACTAGAAAAATTTGAGGGTGAAATTGATTTGCCTCATTTAAAAATGACGGTTTCTGATCATGAAAACAATCCCTTTGGTATTCAGTGGCAAAGGTACTGGAAAGATGCACCTTATCCAGAGCTTGTTAAATCTGTGCCTCATGTCGCTTTTGAAGTAAGTGATTTAGACGATGCATTGAAAGGGCAAAAGATAATCATTCAACCCAATTCACCCAGTGACGGTTTAACAGTTGCGTTCATAGAAGTTAATGGAGTCCCAGTAGAATTAATGCAGTATGACAAAAACACATGACAAGCAAAGGCAGCATCGCCGTCGGGCTGGACGCTCTAACGCGCGCTCGTTGCTTCGAGCATTAACAAGTGTCCGCTATTGGCCCCTTAGCTGCCGCTCAGATTAAAAAAGGCATTCGATGTACACTGACTATTTCGACATATCTAGCCGTTATGCGTTTGAGCATGGGTGATTCATGATTAGAGGAAGCTGTTTGTGCGGGGCCGTAAAGTTTCAATTGCTTAAGGCAGTTGGCCCGTTTGAGATGTGCCACTGTAATAGATGCCGAAAGAAGAGCGGCAGCAGCAACTTAAGCATGGTAGGTGTGGTAGCCGAAGACTATCAACTTTTATGCGGAAAAGAACAGATCTGCGCCTACTCAGCCCCCATTCTCTATGCTGCGCCAGCATATACTTCCTACTTCTGCAAAACTTGTGGGAGTCCCACACCACCAGATGTGGTTTCCGATTTCTTTGAAATACCGGCCGGTTTGCTTGACGATTCTCCCGGTATCAAACCGGACAGACATATTTTTACCGAGTTCACGCCCGAATGGGACGAGATCTCAGATGAACTACCACAATACACGCTCAAACAGTTATACAGGCTGCGGCATGGAAAGGATCTTCCTCCAGAAACAAAGATAAAATCGCACTATGATGTGGACAACGCATAACAAGTCAAGGCACTCGGACGTCAAAATCGCTGCGCGTTTTTGCCGCCCGTGCTTGAAGCGTTAAGTGTCCGGAGAGTAAGTGCTACTATTTTTCGTCGGTGCAGTAGTTGTCCTGCTTTTTATTGCTTTCGTGGCAACGCTACTGACAATGCAACTCAACGGAGGCCGAAAAGTTGCGATATGTGCGGCCGTTTATACCGTGCTTTTCACACCTTCGTGGGCCCCAGCAACAATAGTGGCTGTGCCAATGCCTTTTGGTGTCATGTTAGGAGTCGGCGCTCTCACCGGCGCGCCTAACGAAATAGTCGATTTACTGCTGATGTTTTGGTGGTGGCACTTACCAGCGTTCATTATTACAGGGCTTATCTCTTACAAGGTGGCAACTAGAATAGTTGGAGTATCAAATGTGCATCCGAGCAACACATAACAAGGCGGTGTTGTCGCCTTACGGTGGTACAGCCCACTGCGCGGACTGCCCCAAACCACGGTGTTAGCGAGTGTCCGCTCCTGGCCCCAGAGCTGCCGTTCAAGATTTGAGCTAATTCCTGAGGAAACAGACTCAGCCCATACACCTTTGCTCTCGAAGTTACTGTGCACTCCTTATCCATCAAAAATCCGAAGATATTCATTTTCCTAGTGCCATTTGTGGCAATTGTCGCCTTTTTGGCTAACGCAGATCGTGCGTCACCGCTCGACTTTCAAGCTGAAGGTAAAGTGTGGATTATGAGTTGGGAGGGCAAAAATCATGGGATGCCGCTGCTAGTAATCAAAGAGTATGGCGAATCTGGCACTACCAAAAAATTAGAAAGCCATGACTTGCTCCTGAAGCCCGACCAAATTAGCGAGGGCGATGATTTTTACAAAGAGAAGGGCTCCAAAAACTATATTATCAACAAAGTTGAAGTCCAATGTATCAAATAGTGCCCCTTAGATTAGGGTCAGCTATTGGCCCCCTAGCTGCCCTCGGGGACGTGCATCTGTCGTGTAGGAGAGACTGATTCGTGAGCATTTTTGTGGGAACTTATATTTGCTTATGAAGCGTATATTCGCGCGCTTTGTCGACTTTTTGCGTCTGGATAGTCTTTTCCCGTGGCAGGAACATTGGGCCACCAAGAATCGCAGGCATTATGACTTTCGAGTGATATCGAGATTGAGTCGTATTGCACCGCAGGTATTCCCAGGTAAGAGAATCGATGACGTGACCTGGAGTGATCTGTGTATGGATGACGTTTTTCGTAAGCTCGATCGCACCACTAGCCTCATAGGGAGCCAGTATCTCTATGGATTGATGAGATTTAGCGTTGCCGAGACAGGCACACTAGAAAACAGACTGGCTGCCATAAAGAGCCTCGGTGATTCAGCAGAGGGCGATGAGAGATACCATGCGGCTCTAATATCGCTAAAAAATGTACCGGTATCTCCTCTCACCCGCTTGCTGCTAGAGAGGAGAGCTCTTGTCGAGATCAATAAACGTTACGTGTATGGCTGGTCACTTCTCCCAATCATTGGGCTCTCTATTGGTTTGGCTTTTGGCGGAAAGGCGCTGTTTGGCATTACTCTGATATTGATCCTAATTAACTTCATTGCGTCCCGGCTATTCGAGCAACTGGTAGAGAGTGATAACAGCGATCTTTATCATGTCTTGCAACTCGTATCGGGAGCGAAGATTCTTCGTGAAGCGCTGGGCAATAAGGAATACCTTGATAGCGAGACCGCGCTCCCTGAGTTGTCCGATATTACGGCGATGAGGAGGAAACTGTTTGCCCTCTCGTTGAATCAAGGTCACCCTAATCTAATGGTGAGCAACGCAGCTTATCTGTTGAATCTGCTTTTCAATTATGACGCCTTGCTATATTGCATATTTAGGGGATACATCCAGAAACGCATTCCGCTACTTGCATCCTGCCTGCATATGGTCGGTAAATCGGATGCTTATATTAGTGTCGCTAGATACCTAAAAAACACCAGCTACTGCAGGCCATCGATCACTACCAGGCCGACCTTGGAGTTCGAAGCTTGTGTGCACCCGCTGATCGAGAAGTGTGTGCCGAATAGCCTGTCATTATCGTCCAAGTCGGCACTCCTCACGGGTTCAAATATGTCTGGTAAGAGCACGCTTCTCCGGACCATAGGTGTGAACTTTGTTCTTGGTAGATCTCTGTTCTTCTGCCATGCAAAATCAGCTGTCTTACCCGCGGGCGAGGTAATGACATCAATAAACAGAACAGATGTAATGTCGGAAAGCACTAGTTTGTATATGGCCGAGCTTTTGCGTCTCAAGGAAATTCTAGAGGCCTCATTCAAGTCTGATTCGGCCTCAATTTTTCTAATCGATGAAATTTACAGGGGAACGAACACCGTGGAGCGAATTGCATCCTCCTCTGCAGTACTCCGTCAGCTTTCTAGCCAAAGCGTCTGCCTGGTGACAACACATGATGTCGAGCTTTCCGAATTACTAAACGACTCGTACCAGCTTTGGCACTTTGCGGAAACCGGCGACGTAGAGCGACCATTCGACTTCAAACTGAAAGCCGGACTAAATTCCGAACGTAACGCCATTAAGCTCATGGAGCGAGTCGGTTACCCTGCGATAATCGTGGATGAAGCCAGAGCCTTGGCTAACGTGAGTGGTAAGGCGTAGTGGGCATTGATCTCCGGTGGAAACGTCCGCATATGGCCCCAAAGCGGACATTCGACTACCAGCAATAAATGTCCTCTTTGAGGGGAAAGCGGACACCGTCAGTCGCGGCCTGAAAAATTCGCAGCGCCATAAAAAAGCCCGGCAGTGCCGGACTTTTCTGCTTTTGAGAGTCGCCTGAGAATTAGCGACCCAGCATAGTGCGAGCTACCAGCTCGCGCATGATCTCGGATGAACCGCCGTAGATGCGCTGGATGCGGGCATCGGTGTAAAAGCGCGAAATCGGGTACTCCACCGTGTAACCATAGCCACCGAAAAGCTGCAGGCAATCATCAATAGTGCTGCACTGCATTTCACAGGAGGCAAGCTTAAGCATGGCCGCCTTGTCTGCGGTGAGTTCGTCGCGGGCGTATTCGTCAGCACAGGCTTCGTACAAGGCGCGGTTCAAGGCGATTTCCGTTCTCACGTCCGCCAGCTTGAAGCGGGTGTTCTGGAATTCACCAATCGTTTGCCCGAATGCCTTGCGCTCTTTCACATACTCAACGGTGATGTCCAGCGCGCCCTCTGCAGCGGCAACGGCCTGAGCGGCGATGCCGAGACGTTCTCTGGGTAACTCCTCCATCATGATGATGAAGCCTTTGTTGACCTCGCCGAGCAGTGCATTGGCCGGCAGGCGTACGTCCTGGAAAAACAGCTGTGCAGTGTCCGACGTGTGTTGGCCAATCTTCTCGATCTTCTTGCTTTTCTCAAAGCCGGGCAGGGTGACATCCACCAGGAAAAGGGAAGTGCCCTTGGCGCCTTTGCCGGGATCAGTGATCGCAGCCACGATAACCAGGTCGGCGTGGATACCGTTGGTGATAAAGATCTTCGAGCCATTGAGTACCCATTCGTCACCGTCACGAACGGCGTTGGTGCGAATACCCTGCACGTCAGAGCCTGCACCGGGTTCGGTCATCGCCAGAGCGCCGAACACATCGCCGCTAACCATGCCGGGCAGCCATTGCTGCTTCTGTTCTTCAGTGCCGTGGCGGCTGAGGTAGGGCGCTACGATGTTGGAGTGGATGCCGTAGCCGGTGGCGACACCACCGAAGCCCATGCGCGACAGTTCTTCGATCATTGCCAGTGTGACGTGCGGTGTCGTGCCAGCGCCACCGAAGGCTTCATCCACGTCCGGGCACAATAACCCGGCGGCACCCAATGTGCGCCACAGGTCGCGGGGCACAATGTGGTCGTCTTCCCACTGCTCGAAGTGAGGCGCCACTTCCTGCTCGAAGGCGCGGCGTGCCATGTCTCGAAACAGTGTCATTTCGTCGTGGTCGATTGCCTGGTTCATAAGCGAATACCCGTGTGATCTGTAAGTGGGGCGGTCGATGCCCGAGCGGCGGATTATGACAGAATCCGCCCGTCTCGCCCATGCCAGATGAGCCCGTACTAACCCCCTCAGGGAAGGTAGCCATGGCGGCGCGCGGTGCTACACTTAGCGGCTTCGCAAACAGTCGTCTAAAAACAACAGGAGTACCGCAATGCGCGAATACAAGCAGTTTTATATCAATGGCGAATGGGTCGATCCGGTAACCCCTAACGAACTGGACGTTATCAATCCCGCCACAGAGGCCGTCTGTGCCCACATCTCACTGGGTTCGGAAGAAGACATCAATCGTGCCGTAGCAGCCGCCAAGAGTGCTTTCCAAACCTTTGGGTTCACCTCGCGGGAAGAGCGCCTCGAACTGCTGGAGAGCTGCATTGCGGTGTACCAGAAGCGTTACAACGACGTGGCTGACGCCATTCGCGAGGAAATGGGTGCTCCGGTGGGCCTGGCAACTACTGCACAGGCGCACACCGGCCTGGGCCACCTGGAGCAGGCCGCCAAAGTCCTGAAAGACTTTCAGTTTGAGGAAGACCTAGGTCCACACCGGGTGTTCAAGGAGCCCATCGGCGTCTGCGGTTTGATCACACCCTGGAACTGGCCAGTGAACCAGATTGCCTGCAAGGTAGCCCCTGCGCTGGCAGTAGGTTGCACGATGGTATTGAAGCCCAGTGAAGTTGCTCCCTTGTCCGCCTACATCTGGACTGAGATTCTGGACGAGGCCGGCGTCCCCGCCGGTGTCTTTAACATGGTGAATGGCGATGGTGCCGTTGTGGGCACTGCGCTGTCACGCCACCCGGATGTGGACATGATGTCCTTCACCGGTTCCACGCGGGCCGGCACCCTGGTGGCGCAGAACGCAGCGCCTACCGTGAAGCGTGTCACCCAGGAGTTGGGCGGCAAGTCGCCTAACATCATCCTGGATGATGCCGACCTTGAAACCGCTGTGACCGGTGGCCTGTTGCACATGTACAACAACACCGGACAATCCTGTAATGCACCTTCACGCATGCTGGTACCGGCTGCCAAGCTGGCTGAGGCAGAGGAAATCGCCAAGCGAGTGACCGAGAGTGTGGTTGTGGGAGATCCCACTCAGGAAGCAACCACCATGGGCCCGGTAGTGTCCGAGCTGCAGTACAACAAGATTCAGGGCCTGATACAGGCGGGAATTGATGAGGGCGCGAAGTTGGTTTGCGGCGGCACGGGTCGTCCCGATGGCATCGACAGCGGCTACTTCATTCGTCCAACGGTCTTTTCGGGCGTCAATAACGAGATGACCATTGCGCGGGAAGAAATCTTCGGCCCTGTGCTGGTGATGATTCCTTATGAAACGGAAGAAGAAGCCATTGCCATCGCCAATGACACACCCTACGGCCTGGCTGGTTATGTGCAGTCCGGCGACATTGACCACGCGCGCAAGGTTGCCACCCGCATCCGCGCCGGCAATGTCCACTTGAACGGCGCCTCTGGCGGCTACGATGTGCCCTTCGGTGGCTACAAGCAGTCTGGTAATGGTCGCGAGTGGGGGCACCACGGCTTCACTGACTTCCTTGAGATCAAGGCGGTTGAGGGCTACGCCGCCTGATGGCCAGCTTCATCCTGGCGATTGACCAGGGCACGACTGGCAGCACCGTTGCGCTGATGAATCAGCGCGGCGATGTTGTCGCAGCGGTGAACCACGAGTTCCCGCAGATATACCCGCAGCCGGGCTGGGTCGAACACGACGCTGGCGATATCTGGCGCTCGGTGGAGAAGGGTATTGCCTCGGTGATGCGCAAGAAATTGTGCAAGCCCGGTGACATCGCTGCCATCGGTATTACCAACCAGCGCGAGACCTCACTGCTGTGGGATCGTATAAGCGGTGAGCCGCTCAATAACGCGATTGTTTGGCAATGTCGGCGCACCACCGACTTTTGCGAGTCGCTCAAAGCCGCCGGCCATGAGAAGCGCGTCAAGCGAAAGAGTGGGTTGGTGCTGGACCCGTATTTTTCAGCGAGCAAGTTCCGCTGGCTGCTCAAGAACACCGCCGGCGCTCGTGCCAAAGTCAAAGCGGGCAAGGTCGCCGGTGGCACGATCGACAGCTACCTGATCTGGCAACTCAGTGGCGGTGACACTCACGTCACAGATGTCTCTAACGCGTCTCGAACGTCCTTGATGAACCTGAAAACCCTGGACTGGGACAGCGAGCTGCTGGACCTGTTCGAGGTGCCGCGATCCATCCTGCCAACCATCACACCCAGCAGCGCTGTCCTTGGCCACACGCGAGGCGTGCGAGGCTTACCGGATGGCATACCTATTGCCGGAGTTGCGGGTGATCAGCAAGCGGCCCTGTTTGGTCAGGCCTGTTTTGCCAGCGGCGATGCCAAGTGCACCTTCGGCACTGGTTCGTTCATCCTAATGAACACCGGCGATGCGATTCTCCAATCCCGCGCGGGGCTCCTTACTACCGTGGGCTGGCAGCTGGGTGAAGGGCGCAAGCCCGTGTATGCGCTGGAAGGTGGTGCCTTTGTTTGTGGCGCTGCCGTGCAATGGCTGCGCGATGGTCTCAAGATCATCAAGCGTGCGCCGGACGTCGAGACCCTGGCGAAAACCGTTGCTGATCATGGCGGGGTCGAGTTCGTCCCGGCGCTCACCGGGCTGGGGGCGCCGCATTGGGCACCCGATGCCAGGGGTACTATCAGCGGCCTCACGCGGGGCTCTGAGCAGGGGCATGTTGCCCGGGCAACATTGGACGCCATGGCGCTGCAGAATGCAGACATTCTCGTGGCCATGGAGCGAGATCTGGGCAAACGCATGAAACCGCTGCGAGTGGATGGCGGCGCCGCTGCCAATGACCTGCTCATGCAGATTCAGGCAGATGTGCTGGGCCGACGCCTGATTCGTCCGCGTGTGATTGAAACGACTGTAGCCGGCGCCTGCTACTTGGCAGGCTTGGGCGTGGGCCTATGGTCGGGCACGGGAGAGTTGCGCAAGGTATGGCAGGCGGAGAAAGAGTTCAAAGTGCAAATGTCGGCCACTGCCAGGCGCCAACGTGTCGATAAATGGCGCCAGGCCCTTGAGCGGACCCTGCTATAGCAGCCTCGCTGCGTGCTGCTATGGCCGATGTACTGCCTTTCAAACGCCCCGCGCCCAAATCAAAGACCCTTTGTCGTCACGGGCACCATAAATGGCGCGCAGATAAGTCGCGTCGCTTTGATGTGAAACAGGGCAAATTGGTGACGCTTTATCGCTGCGAGCGCTGCGGTAAGGAGCGTGTGAGCACCGATTAATGGCCAAAATTAACCACATTTAAGTCGTCAGGCCCGATTTTGCGCGGTTACAATTCGAACACAACTCAAAACAGAGTCGGTCCTATGCGTGTTTTTGCAAACCTGACGGCAGCGGTAGCCGCCGCCTTCTCACTGTCAGCTGTCGCCACGGTTGATAACTTCGTATTGCTGGATCAACACGGCAAGGCGCAGGAACTGTTCTATCACAAGGAAGCCCCGGCGATTGTGCTGATGGGCTACGACGCGCAATGTGCCGCCCTCGCCAGTTCAGCCACCGAGCTCGCCGCTTTGCAGCAGGAATATGCCGAAGATGGTGTGCAGGTCATGCTGGTTGATGTCGCCGGTGCCGACAGGGCAACCCTGGCCGGTAGTGCGAAGGCACAGGGTATAGACCTGCCGGTGTTGCAGGATTCAGCCGGTGTCATTGCGCCGTCACTGGGTCTGGAAGCCGGCGGTGAGGTCATGGTGATAGACGCGAGGGCGCGAGAAGTGGTTTTCCGCGGTGGTATCAGCGCCGCCTCATCGGCGTCTATCGATGCGGGTGACGCGGTGGCAGCGCTGCTGTCAGGTGTCGATGTCACGGGCGACATCACGGCGCCGGTAGACTGCCCCACGGTGGCTCAGGCACCGGTAGATGTGCCCGACTACACCGACACCATCGCGCCGATGTTGGTCGACAATTGCGTTGCCTGTCACCGTGAGGGGGGCATCGGTCCCTGGGCGATGTCTGAGTACCGAATGATTCAGGGTTTTGCGCCCATGATCCGCGAGGTGGTGCGCACCAAACGCATGCCTCCGTGGCATGCAGATCCCGAAATTGGTCACTGGCAGGGCGATGCCGGTTTGGGTGATGAGGAAACCGCGCAGTTGCTGGCCTGGATTGAAGCAGGTGCGCCGAGAGGCGAGGGCGCTGATCCATTGAAAGCCGTGGAACCGCTCTCAGCCGAGTGGCCCTTAGGGGAGCCCGACCTGGTTCTTGAAGTGCAGCCTTACGACATTCCCGCCACCGGCATCGTGGACTATCAGTTCCCGGTTGTCCAAAACCCGTTGGACCGTGATGCCTGGGTGCGTGCGGCAACCATTATCCCGGGTGACAGCAAGGTGGTTCATCACGTGTTGATGGGCTCCGCAGACGAGCCGCCCGCTGATAGCGATCGCGAGAGCGTCTTCCAAAACTACATCATGGGTTATGCCCCGGGTAATGAGTCAGCCTTCATGCCTGAAGGCACGGGTGTGTTTGTGCCCGAGGGTGGTGTCTACCTGTTCCAGATGCATTACACTCCCTACGGCAAGGCCACAACCGATGTGACAAAGGTGGGCTTGTACTTTGCCGATGAGCCGCCAGCCAATTACCTGCGTCAGCAGGTGGTGCTGAACCCGCGAATCAACATTCCCGCGGGTGCGCCAGCGCACGAGGAATCGGCGTACTTTACCTTCTGGGAGGATGCCACGGTGTATTCCCTGGTGCCTCACTCACACTACCGTGGCCGCAGCAGCACCTTTGAAATGGTGTACCCAGACGGTCGCACCGAAGTGGTGTTGTCAGTGCCCAACTATGACTTTAACTGGCAGCGCACCTACGAGTTTGAGCAACCTATCGATGTGCCCGCAGGGACTCAGATTATTCACCGCACCGTGTACGACAACTCTGCCAACAACCCGGCCAACCCTGCGCCGGAGGAAGCCGTTCGCTGGGGCCTCCAGTCTGCCGAGGAGATGCTGTACGGCTCCGTCAGTTACAGCTGGAAGCGCGAGAGCAGCGATGCGCCTATCCACAGCAACCTCACCGCCGATACCGCTCAATGGATGGGCTTTATGGACAGCAACATGGACGGGGAGGTCGCAAAGGCAGAGATGCCATCGCGCCTGCGCGACTCCATCGGCTGGCGTTGGTGGTTCCTCGATGCGGATAAGAACGGCACCCTTAACTTGCCGGAGATGGAAGCGTTGGTGAAACGCCTGTCAGAGCAAACAGGTCCCTAGCCGATTCTTCATTCACAAAAAAAAGCGCGCCAGTGGCGCGCTTTTTTTTGGAGCAGACAAAGTGCCCTAAAAGCCTTAGCCCGTCGCGACGGCAGGTGAGGAGGGTTGGCCCAGTACCTCGGTCACGCTCTGACGGAAACGGCTGATGAACAGGTCGATTTCCTGGTGGCTGATGGACAGGGGCGGCGACATCACCATGTTGTCGCCAACAGCGCGGCACAGGAGGCCGTTGTCGAAGCAACGCTGGTGGATCTTTGGCCCCAATGATTTCGCGGGTAGTTCCATGGGATCAAAGCTCACTGCGCCCAGCAGGCCGTAGTTACGTATGTCGATCACCTGCGGCAGGTCTGCGAGGCTGTGCAGGGCATCTTCCCAGTACTTGCCTTTTTCGCCACTACCACAGGTCAGCAGGCCTTCCTGCTCGTAGATATCCATGGCGGCAAGACCGGCTGCAGCTGCCACAGGGGCGCCGGCATAGGTATTGCCGTGAAAAAACTCTGGCAGCGTGTTGGGTGCTGCATCGAAAATGGCTTGCTGAATCTCGTCTTTGATCAGCACGGCGCCCATGGGCACGGTCCCGCCATTGATGCCCTTGGCCGTGGTCATGATGTCGGGCACGACGTCAAACTCGGTGGCGGCAAACGCTGAGCCTGTGCGACCGAAGCCGGTGATTACCTCATCGAAGATCAGCAGGATGTCGTGCTTATCGCAGAGCTCGCGAACTTTCTTCAGGTAACCCTGAGGCGGCGGTACCATGCCGCCGGCACCGGAGACCGGCTCAATGATCACCGCGCAGATGCTATCGGCGCCGCGCATGGCCACGATGTTTTCGAAAGCCGCTGCCATTTCTTCCGTGCCGTGCGCTGGGCTGCCACGACTGAACGCGTTGCGTGATATATCCAACATGCCGGGAAGGAAGTCCACGCGGTCCAGTACCGGGAAGCCGTGACGGTTGGTGGGCAGGCCCTGCATGGAGGTGCCACCGACATTCACACCGTGGTAGCCCTGTTCACGGGATATGAAGCGCTGCTTGCCGCCCTTGTCGCGCGCATGCTGGTACAGGTGTGCGATTTTAAGCGCGGTATCTACTGCCTCAGACCCGGAGTTGGTAAAAAACACGCGATTGATGTCTGCGGGCGTGTGTTGGGTGATGCGCTGCGCAAATTCAAAGCCGGGCGGTGTGCCAAACTGGAAGGGAGGCGCGTAGTCCAGCGTCATCAGCTGCTTGTGAACCGCGTCGGCAATTTCACGGCGCCCGTGGCCAACGTTGCAGCACCAGAGACCCGCCGTAATATCCAGAACCTCAGAGCCGTCCTGCTTGTACAGGAAGCAGCCCTCGGCACGGCTGAAGATACGCGGGTTGTCCTGAAAGGCGCGTACGTTCGTGAAAGGCAGCCACCAGTTGTCGATGTTGATGTCGCTCATGTTTATCCCCCTAGCGGTCCAGGCCGCCCATCAGCATGTATTTGATCTCAACGTAGTCGTCGATACCGTACTTGGATCCTTCGCGTCCCGAACCGGATTCTTTAACACCACCAAACGGGGCCATCTCATTGGAGATGATGCCTTCGTTGATGCCGACGATGCCGTATTCCAGTGCTTCGGCCACGCGCCAGACGCGGCCGATGTCGCGGGTGTAAAAGTAAGAGGCAAGGCCAAACTCTGTATCGTTGGCCATGGAGATGACTTCGTCTTCATCGTTGAAGCGCACAACGGGCGCAACCGGGCCGAAAATTTCATTACGAAAGACGGCCATCTGATCCGTCACTTCGGTGAGGATTGTCGGTTCGAAGAAACAGCCGCCCAGGCTGTGACTGCCGCCGCCTAACGCCACCTGCGCTCCCGCATCCACAGAGGCATCGACCAGCGCCTGAACGTCATCAACGGCTTTACGATTGACCAGTGGTCCAACCGTGATGCCATCCTCGAGGCCGTTGCCAACCGTGAGCGCGGAGGTAGCAGCGACAAGCTTCTGCACAAATTCGTCGTAAATGGCGTCTTGCACAAACAGGCGATTTGAACAGACGCAGGTTTGGCCCGCGTTGCGGTACTTGGAGATCAGCGCGCCCTGAACCGCCGCATCAATGTCGGCATCGTCGAACACGATAAAGGGTGCATTGCCCCCTAGCTCCATGGAGGTTTTCTTCATGGTCTGCGCACACTGGGCCTCCAGCATTTTCCCCACCGGGGTGCTGCCGGTGAACGTGAGCTTGCGCACTATGGGATTACCGGTGAGCTCGCCGCCGATATCGCTGGATCCGCCCGCAACAATGTTGATAACGCCGGCCGGCACACCGGCGCGCTCTGCGAGCTCTGCCATGGCAAAGGCAGATAGCGGAGTCTCTGTGGCAGGCTTGATTACAATCGTGCAGCCGGCTGCCAGGGCCGGGGCAGCCTTACGAGCAATCATGGCGTTGGGGAAGTTCCAGGGGGTAATGGCAGCAACCACACCTACCGGCTGCTTGATACACACAATACGCTTGTCGGCGCTGGGGCCTGGAATAACATCGCCGTCGATACGTTTGGCTTCCTCGCCGAACCACTCCATGAAGGCGGCGCCATAAGCGACTTCACCCCGTGACTCGGCCAGTACCTTACCTTGCTCCGCGGTCATGATAATCGCCAGGTCTTCCTGGTTTTCCATAATGAGGTCGAACCAACTTCGCAAGATCTGGGCCCGCTGCTTCGCGGGTACCGCTTTCCAACTGACCATGGCGGCTTCCGCCGCTTCGATCGCCCGGGCGGTTTCGGCCGCGCCCACTTTGGCCACGTCCACGATGGTCTCTCCCGTTGCAGGATTGCTGACAGCAAAGGTCGCGCCATTATCGGCGTCAACCCACTGGCCGTTAATGTAGGCCTGGGTGCGCAGTAATCCGGTATCCGACAAAGACAGCGTCATCGTAGAGCTCCTTCTGGTTGTATAGGCTCGAATAATAGTAGTGCGACAGGGTGTCGGCCATACCTATTCAGGGGGACCCGGCAGCCCGGATTTTTACGTTGTGACGGTGAGTTGCACGAGGCGGGCGAGACTGGTTAGTTGCTGCGGCGCCTGCCTCCCAGGTCATGCTTGCGCACGAGGCCGCGTATCTGGTTGTAGCTGAGTTGGGTTTGTTGGGCGGCTAGTCGCTGGTTGCCGCCAGCACGCACGAGTGCCCGCTCCACCAGCTCGCGCTCAAACTGCGTCACACGTTCCTGCAGTGGCACGGTGTCAGGCCCTCGTATTGTGTCTGGTGAGGGGGCGAGTGGTTGTGCAACATCGTCGGGTTCCGTCTGGATCTCGGGTGCATCAACGTACGGTGATTGAAAGGGATCGGTAACGATATCGTCTACCGGGGAATGGGCGTCGCCCCAGCGATAGAGCGAGCGCTCCACCACATTCTTCAGCTCTCGTACGTTACCGGGCCACTGATGATCCGTGAGCTGGGTGACGGCCCGATCGCTGAAACCGGGAAAGTAATCCCAGCCCAGTTCCGCGCTCATCTGAATGGCGAAGTGTTCTGCCAGTGTCAATGTGTCGCCATGGCGCACCCGCAGTGGCGGTAAGTGCACGATGTCAAAGCTCAGCCGGTCTAGCAGGTCATGCCTGAACTCGCCGGCTTCTGCCATGGCGGGTAGATCGGCATTGGTAGCCGCCACCACTCGCACGTCCACCTGGTGGGTTTTCTGACCGCCGACTCTCTCGAACTCGCCGTACTCAACGAGGCGCAGCAGTTTTTCCTGCAGCCTCGGCGACATGGTGGCCAGTTCATCAAGGAAGAGGGTGCCGCCATCGGCGCGTTCGAAGCGACCCTGGTGACTTCGCGTAGCTCCGGTAAATGCGCCCGCTTCGTGACCGAATAGCTCGGACTCCAACAGTGTTTCAGCCATGGCGGCACAGTTTACCTTGAGCAAGGGCGCGTCCCATCGCGATGACAGAAAGTGAAGTCGCTGAGCGGCAAGCTCTTTACCCGTACCCCGTTCACCCAAGACCAGCACCGGGCGATTAATCGGGGCCAACCGTGAGAGATGGTCTAACGCGGCAGCCAGGGCTGACGAGTCGCCAATCATGCTTTCAGGTGCTCTGCTCATAGGTTAAAAATACCACTAAAGGTAAAAAACACCTAATAAGTAGGAATGGAATAACATTCTGGATGGTAAGGATAGGGCGTTTATGTGGCTTGAAGTCGAATAAAGTCAATAAAAACAACGAGATGCGATTTCTGGCACGAAAGCTGATAAGTACACAGTAAGCGTCAAGGAATGGCGCAATGGAATACACAGTGTCGGCACGGCCGACTGAACGAGGAAAACAATGACGAAAATGGGCAACAAGCGCTACTTGGCATACCTGGCACTGCTCCCACTGGGTTTGGTGATCGCGGTGCTGCTGGATTTGATGATTGCCGTTTGTATGTTGTTGCCCGTCATTGTGATTGTTGAAGCGATTTATCGACTCGGTGACTGGGGGCGCGCTCGCGCCGCCAGCCACTGATTTACTGAGGAGAGGTAACCATGGGTATTTTTTCCCGCATGACCGACATCATTAACTCCAACATCAATTCTCTGCTGGACCAGGCAGAGGATCCGGAGAAGATGATTCGCCTGATTATTCAGGAAATGGAAGACACGTTGGTAGAAGTGCGCAGCTCGTCTGCCCGGGTGATTGCCGACAGGAAGGCCGCCAATCGGCGCCTGACCCAGGTGCAGGCGGAAGCCGACAGCTGGGAAGAGAAGGCCAAGCTGGCTATCAGCAAGGGCCGGGAAGACTTAGCCAGGGCCGCCTTGCAGGAAAAGCAGGCCATCGCTGAGGAGGTCACAGTCGTTGAGGCAGAGCTGAAGGCGACCGATGAGCATATCGGCCAGCTCAACGACGAAGTGGCCCAACTGCAGCAGAAGCTGTCGGATGCCAAGGCCAAGCAGAAGGCCATGATGATGCGCACCAAAACCGTGGAGTCGCGCATCAAAGTCAAGCGCCAGATGCACCGTGAGGCTCTGGACAGCGCTTTCCAGCGCTTCGAGCACTTCGAGCGTCGCATGGATACCCTGGAGAGCCAGCTGGAGTCTATGGACGTGGGCCGCGATGTTCCGCCCGATCTGGCTGCGGAGATCAATGCGCTGGAGGACGATGAGCGCATTACGGATGAGCTGGAGCGTCTCAAGAGCGAGATGAAAGGCGAGGGCGCCAAAGACTCGCAGTGATGCATTGGCGAAACCCACTAATAATGGCAGCATGGTCTGAGCCTGTTGCCTAAGGAAAGAGTGAATGGACCCCTGGGAAGTACTATTTGTCCCCACCATATTGTTCATGGTGATCGTGGCACCGATCTGGATTGTGATGCACTACCGCAGCCTGAATCGGTCTAGCCGCAGCCTCAAAGAGGAAGATCGCGAATCTATCGAACACATGCTGGAGACTGTCGACAAACTGACCGACCGGATTGGCACCCTGGAATCCATCCTTGACGCTGATCATCCGGATTGGCGCAAGTCAAAGACCCGCCCCGGGCGGGACGAGGAGTGATGTATGGGCAATAGAGGCCGCAGACACCGAAACCATTACCAGAACTACCGTCGTAACCAGCGCCGGTTCCAGGCCCGCAAAGGCGGCGGCTGGGGTATGAACCTCTACCGCAACACGCGCGAGGGCAAGATCGCGGGTGTGTGTGCTGGGCTTGCTGACCACTGGGACATTGCGCACTGGGTCGTGCGCCTGCTCTGGGTGGGTGCTTTTATCTTTACGGGTACGCTGGCTCTTTGGGCTTACATTGGCGCCTGGATTCTGTTGGCGCCTCGCCCCATCCGTCGAGACGAGGACAGCTTCAGTGCTGCAGACGTCGAAGACTACGAGGAGGCGGAGATCGAAATGGAATACGACGAGCGGTACCACGATTATCGACCGCGCAAAGTATTTCGCTACAGCGAGGCCTCCAGCATACGCCTGAAGAGGGCCCGTGACCGCCTGGATGCTGCCCTGCGACGAGTGGAAGACATGGAAACCTATGTCACCTCCCGTCAGTACAACCTGAACAAAGAGTTCTCGAAGCTCTAATACCCAACCCCTCACCCCTTTTATCAACTGTGCCCGTAACTCGGGTAGGGGAGAGGTCTGTCTGAAATACGGCGCTTAAACAGTATTCGTCGGGGGTCGAATGGTGTGGAGGTAGAAATGGATGTTGCCATCTGGCTGGATATGCCAGACGTTTTACTCGCAGGTAATTGTGTCTACCGTGAGTTTGTCGTGACCCTGGGTCATGACCTGTTGTTTACCCTGCAGTTTGTTGGCTATTGATTGGCAACAGGGTGGGGTATCAGGGTCTTGGCGCCCGGCCAGTGCGGTTTCGCTGGAAGGGGCTTTGCGGTACTCTGCGGCTACTATAACGATAGCCACCGGGCACCGACTGGTGGGCGCAAGGAAAGACACTATGCACAAAGGCGATAGCGCGGTGTACGAGGAGATGCTGCAGGCAGAACCCGATGTACCGCCACCCTCCGCCTTACTGGCACTCACAGAAGCACACCGCGCAGCCGCAGAGGCCATTACCCTGGTTCTCTCACGCAAAATTGTCGATAAAGCACCGCGAGGAGACGGTCACCCGGTCATGGTGCTGCCCGGTTTCCTGGGCGCTGATGGCTACAACGCCGCTTTTCGGCGCTACCTCACCCGCCTCGGGTACGCGGTGCATGGTTGGGGGCAGGGCAGGAACCTGGGGCCTCAGGAAGGCATTCTTGAGGCATTGCAGGCCCGTATTGATAAGCTGCATGAACGCTATCAGGGCCCCGTGTCACTGGTAGGACACAGCTTGGGCGGTATCTTCGCCAGAGAGCTGGCGCGTGAGATGCCGCAAAAAGTACGGCAGGTGATTTCATTGGGCAGCCCCTTCGGCGAAGGGCGCCTGACGGGGTCCTATCCCTCAAAACTATTTATGGCACTGAACCCGCCAGATGATTTACCCATCGAGCAGGATGAACTGCACCTGGCGCCGCCGGTACCGACCACTGCCATATTTTCCCGTGGCGACGGCGTGGTGAACTGGGTAACTACCCGTCATGGTCAGGGCAGCGGCCACGCGCAGTCGCAGAACATCCGTGTGCGAGGAAGTCACTGCGGCATGACGCTCAATCCCGCCATCTGGTTTTTGGTGGCTGAGCGCCTGGCGGTGCCCAATGGTGAATGGCGCCCGTTCGAGCGCAGCAGTTGGAAAACCCTGCTCTATCCTGAAGCGTGAGCGCAGCGGCTAGCTGCCGCGCTTTAAACGTCTGAGCTGGCCGGGTAAAAACCCCGTCACCAGCGCGGTACCCCCAAGAATCAATAGGCCGCCTCCGAAGGTGTGCCAGCCTATCGCCTCGTCCAGGAACAGGTGGCCAAACAACACGCCAAACAGTGGAATCACGAAGGTCACAGACAGGGCTGAGGTGGGGCCATCGTCCGCAAGAATCTTGAAGAATAAGAGATAGGCCACTCCTGTGCACAATACGCCCAGTGCAATGAGTGCTATTGCGGCATCAGTGGATGCGACCGTGGGACCACCGACCCAGAAACTGGCCGGTAGCAGAATCATGGCTGAGCCCCACAGGCTGCCATGGGCATTCGCGAAAGGGCCGATGCCCTGCGAGGTACTGGCGTAGTACGAGGCAATACCGTAGCAGAAGGTTGCCACCAGTGCGGCTATCACAGGGAGCATGGACGCGCTCGCTTGCACTGAGGCGTCCATCCCGATCAATACACTGACGCCAGAGATTCCGACCACCATGCCCAGCGCCTGGCGCGGAAGGGGCAGTTGCCGGCTGGCAATAGCAGTGATCAAGGCTCCCCATACCGGTGCGGTTGCGTTGATGATGGACAGTAACGAGGCGGAGACTTCTGCGGCCGCATACGCAAACAGCAAAAAGGGCGCCGCCGAGTTGAACAACCCGAGTATCAGGTAGTGACGCCACTGCTGACCTAGCGACAACGCCTTGCGGCCCGCAATGGCCACCACCGACAGGAATACAGATGCCAGTAACAGCCGGCTCTCGGCGATCCAGTAGGCGTTAACCTCGTCACTGGCAATCCGCATGAACAGGAACGAGCCGCCCCAAATGGCGGCCAGGCTGAGTAGTCTAGCTGCGCTGGCGATGTTCATGCGGGTTCTCTAGCCTGACAGCTTATTCCGCGGCCAGTGTCTGGGCATGAAAGGCGATATGGCTACCGATGAAGCTGGCCACAAAGTAGTAGCTATGGTCGTAGCCTGCCTGTCGGCGAATAGTGGCAGCGTAACCCTGTTCGCTACAGGTTTGCTCCAACAACTCTGTGCGCAACTGCTCTTCCAGGAAGTCATCGGCTTCCCCCTGGTCCACCAGCAGTGGCAGCTGCGATGCACCTGCTGCGATCAGGGCGCAGGCATCGTAGTTGGCCCATTCGCTGTGGTCTTCGCCGAGATAATTGCCCAGCGCTTTCTCACCCCAGGGGCACTGGGTAGGCGCGACAATGGGTGAGAAGGCAGACACTGAGGTGTAAGTGCCGGGGTTGCGCAGGGCAATCACCATTGCACCGTGTCCACCCATGCTGTGGCCGGAAATACTGCAGCGCGCGCTGTCCAGACTGTCAAATCCGGCTGCGATTTCAGGCAGCTCCTGGGTGACATAGTCATACATGCGGTAGTGCGAACTCCACGGCGCCTGCGTGGCATTCACATAAAAGCCTGCGCCTTTACCGAAGTCCCAGGCGCCCTCGGCGTCATCCGGCACATCATCGCCACGCGGGCTGGTGTCGGGGCAGAGGATGGCGATGCCGTGTTCCGCTGCGTAGCGCTGGGCGCCAGCCTTGTGCACAAAATTCTCGTCGGTACAGGTAAGCCCGGATAGCCAGTACAGCAATGGCACTTTCTGCGTTTTGGCTTGGGGCGGCAGGTACAGTGAGAAAACCATCTCACAGCCCAGGGTCTGTGACTGGTGCTTGAAGCGAAGCTGCTCCCCTTCGAAGCAGCGGTTGGAGGCCGTTTGTTCCAGTGTCATTGCGTAAGTCTCGTGCGCTAGGGAGGCGCCAATTTACTGTAAGGCGGACCACCTTGCATCCCTGCGTACAGGGGCGGGCAATGATGTGCCTTTTAACGCGGCCCGCGCGAGGCGCAGCACGGAACCTGTTGTGGCCGCTTGTGAATCTAGGCAATGGCCATAAAGCCCGTAATGAGCAAGGCCGCCGTCCCCAGCAGAGACAGGCCAAACATAATCGATCTCAGCGTCTGGATGTTCAGGTAATAACACAGAGCGTACAGTGCTCTGGCCACAACAAAGGTCCATGCTGCGTAGGCAGTAGTTTGAGCAGATGCGCCGGACAATACACAGAATGCCAGGGCCACCAAAAAAATTGCGATACTCTCATTGGTATTGGCGACCGTTCTGACCGCCCTGAACAGCAGCAGTTCGTGATCGGTGGTAACCGTGTCTCCCGGCGTGTGTTTGGCGCGTAAACCCACCACGTCAGCGACCAGTAGTTGGCAGAACATCAGCGCACCCAGTGCGCCCAGTGCCATGATGGTGTCGGAGTGGCTCTGGATAAGCGCCATCATAGTGTCTTTCCCTTGTTCGAATGTTGTTGTTACGGGCGGCCAGCAAACAGGTGTTCAAGCTTACATGCTAAGCCCGGTCGCGGCAGAGTGTTCGGTAGCTTACTACCGGTGTTCTGTTACGGTAACCTGCCATCAACATCGATTGGGCAAAAAGCAGTAATGACAAATCGGATTGAGGTGTTTGGCGAGGGTTTAGAGCCCGTGCTCTTTGCTCATGCGAATGGTTACCCACCGGGTAGCTACCTTCAGCTGTTTGCTGCACTTACTGACCGTTGCCGTATAACAGCGGTGAAGCACCGGCCTCTATGGTCGGAACAGGGGCCACCGACGCGACTGAATTGGTCGGTGTTCACCGATGACATGATGCGATACATGCCTACGCCCGGTGAAGAGCCGGTCTGGCTGATGGGGCACTCGATGGGCGGTATTGTCGCCATTCATGCCGCGCTCAGGCGGCCGACGGCCGTGCGCGGCCTGATTCTGATTGATCCCGTGCTGCTGCCAACGCGAGATGTCCTGGCGATGCGCCTGACACCCGCCAGTCAGCGGGGCAAGATTCCCATCATTCGAGGTGCGCTGGGGCGCCCTCACTACTTTGAAAGCTATCAGGCTGCATTTGACTTTTATCGTCGCAAGGGCGCCTTTCGACGTTTTTCGGACCAGGCACTGTGGGATTACGTGCACGCAGCCAAGCACCCGACGTCTTCGGGCGGGGTGCAGTTGTCTTACAGCGGTGAGTGGGAGGCGAAGGTGTATACCTCCGGTCCCTGGATCTGGCCTCAATTGCCGCGTCTGGGGACACCCACACTGGGATTGGTGGGTAAAGATTCCGACCTAATTTCAGAGGCAACCATCAAACGTTGGGAGTGGTTGCAGCCATCGGCGAGCCTGCAAGTTTGCCCGGGCGGGCACTTATTGCCGATGGAGTACCCGGAAGACGTGGCCACGCGAGTGCTGCGCTTTATGGATACGCTGGATAGCTGATGCTGCACCGTATCTGGTTAGGGTTTTTTGTTATCGCCTTCGCCAGCGGTGTCTACCAGTGGTTATGGTTGTCTGACAGCGATGTGTTTGCCCGCATGGTGGCGGCTTTGTTTGATATGGCTACCTTATCCGTTGAACTGGCAATCGGGCTGATTGGCCTGATGGCGCTCTGGCTGGGGGTGGTCGCCATTGGAGAAGCCAGTGGTCTGATCGAAAAACTGGCCCGTGGCTTATCCCCACTGTTCACTCGCCTGATGCCTGAAGTGCCTGCGGGTCACCCGGCAATATCTTCAATGACGCTCAACCTCTCGGCCAATGTGCTGGGCCTGGATAACGCGGCGACCCCGCTGGGCATAAAGGCCATGCGCGACCTGCAAACGCTGAATCCGACGCCGCAGATCGCCACCAA
Source organism: Parahalioglobus pacificus (assembly GCF_014652275.1). GTDB lineage: Bacteria > Pseudomonadota > Gammaproteobacteria > Pseudomonadales > Halieaceae > Parahalioglobus > Parahalioglobus pacificus. The sequence goes on from NZ_BMYM01000001.1 coordinate 889,993, forward strand.
TGCCCAGATACTCTTCCTGGTGCTTAATACTTCCTCTGTCACCCTGTTTCCCGTGACGGTGTTGCTGTACCGGGCGCAGATGGGGGCGAGTGATTCCGCGGCTGTTTTCATTCCCATTCTTCTGGCAACCAGTTGCTCGACGCTCGCCGGTCTACTGGTGACCGCCTCGGTGCAACGGATACCGCTGCGCGATACGGTGGTCCTGGCCTACCTGGGTGCCGCCTTTGCGGTTTTGCTGGCTCTGGTGGGCTGGTTTATGACGCTGACAGCCCAGGAGTTACAGCGCCAATCCAGCCTGGTGAGTAACCTGCTGATCCTGTCTCTGGTGCTGACTTTTTTGTTGGTTGCGCACCGGCGTACAGTCAATGTTTACGACACCTTTATCGAGGGCGCCAAGCAGGGCTTTGAGACAGCAATATCAATAGTGCCTTATCTGGTGGCAATGCTGGTGGCTATCGGTGTTTTTCGTGCGAGCGGCGCGCTGGATCTTTTGCTTGACGCCGCACGATCTGTTGTTGCACTCGCCGGAGCAGACAGTCGCTGGGTCGATGCCATGCCCACAGCGGTGATGAAGCCGCTGTCGGGCTCGGGTGCGAGGGCGATGATGATCGACACCATGAACACCTATGGCGTGGACTCATTTCAGGGGCGCTTGGCTGCCACTTTTCAGGGCTCTACGGAGACAACCTTTTACGTACTGGCCGTTTACTTCGGCTCCGTCGGTATACGCCATGCCCGTCATGCATTGGCCTGCGGGCTGACAGCGGATGTCGCAGGCATAGTCGCGGCAATTGGGGCGGCCTACTGGTTCTATGGTTAGCAGTCCGGCTAAGATTGAGCAGACTATGCATGGATGAATCCCGCCTATGAGTGATAGCACCGTTCCTCAGCATTCAATGCTCGCCACCTTTGTGCTGCCTATCGCCCGCGCGCTGCGCTTGCGCGGTGTGGACCCAATACCTTTGTTTGAAGAGTGCGGTATCGACCCCGCTGGGTTGGCGCGGCCTGACTGGCGGATTCCCAACGTCCAGGGTGATGCCCTAATGCATTTGGCCATTCAGGAAACTGACGATGAGGCCTTTGGCCTGTTGGCGGCTCAGCAGCTGCAACCGCAAGTGTTACATGGTCTGGGGCTGGCATGGCTTGCCAGCGATACGGTGCTGGACGGACTGAGACGGCTGACTCGCTTTGGGCAGGTGATCAGCACCGGCGCTAACCCCGCGCTGGTTGAAGAGGGCGATCGCGTCCACGTTGTGCTCGCTGATGCGCCGGGCGCCGATGAGGTAGTGCCGGCGGCCATCGATTACTCAGTCGGCATGATATCGCGCATGTGCAACCTGACCCTGGGTGAGTTTATTGCACCACTGAGCATCGATATGCGCAGACCGGCGCCTGGCGAGCCGCAGCGATGGGAATACGAATTGTCCTGCCGCGTTAACTTCGAGGCCGAGGTAACGCGTATCACCTGGGCGAGTGCCGATATTCAGGACCCACTGGTTACCGGTGATTCTGAACTCGCGCGAGTGAACGATGAACAAAGCCAGGCGTATCTCGATAGCTTCCTGACCCATAGTACTACCCGGAAAGTGGTAAACGAGATCGTCAATCGACTGCCTGATGGCCCGCCCAGTCAGGAGCAGATAGCCAGTGACCTGAGCCTGAGCAATCGCACCTTGCAGCGAAAGCTGAAGGAGGAGGGCACCAGTTTCATGGACCTGCTTCAGGATACGCGCCTGCAATTGGCTCAAAAGTACCTCAAGCAACCCACGCGATCTGTTCTGGAAGTGGCCTATATGCTGGGCTTTTCCGAGCCCAGTACCTTCTCGCGTGCCTTCAAGCGATGGACTGGAAAGGCGCCGGTAGAGTACCGCGAGGAACAGCAGTCCGATTGATCTGACTGACGCGTTGGCGCCGCCGGCCATCAGGTTGGCGTAGGGGGTCATCACAAAACACCGCCAGCGCAATTACAGTGCCCACGTCCACAACTGGAGGCATTGTGATGAACCATCCGCTACTGACCGTTACCGACAAAGTAATGAACATGATCCGCTCTATGGTGTGCTTGGCTATGCGAGTGGCCCATAGGCGGGGCGCAACCAGCGATGAGATCGCTGACTTTCTCAGTGATTGGGCGCCAGATAGCCCCGGTGTGTACCACACCGGCCTGATTGAGCGGGCCCTCGAAGATTTAATGTCTGAAGGTAAAGTGTTTCAGGCAGGTGCTCGATGGTACCTCGCAGGTGCCGTGCGATGAGTCATTGCCCAGCTTGCGGGTCGGAGCGCATTGCGCGGCGCGGGGCTTTGTTCCGCTCTGTGATGCGAAACGAACTGCCAGCTGCCACTTTTGACTGGTACAGCCTTGAACACGATGGGGCGAGGCCGCCTAAATCCCTGTTCCTGCTTGGGATAGTGCTGTTCTTGGTGGTGAGCCTGCCCGCCGTCGTACTCTGGTCGCTGGGGTGGTACCAATTGATCCTCTGGCTTGTGGCAGCAGGCACTGTACTTGTTTGTGCACTCGTATTAGACATTCTCATCACCCACAAGCGCTATCGTCGATGGGCCAGTGGGTGGGTCTGCGACGAGTGTCGTCACACCTTTTAGTGGCTCATTGCTGGTCATTTTTCGTGCAAAATTTGCACTTTCCCTAGAGTCGACTATGTTGAATGTGGCACGCGCGCCCGCGCGTGCCACACGTCCCCTGGCCGATGTTTCTGCCCCGAAACATACGGCTAACTTGGCCCGCTGCCATTTCATGGTCGCGGGCTTTTTTTTGATTTAAAACATATAGATAGAGCATATATATAAAGCGCGTCTAGGTTGTGTTGGTGTGTTTTGTCGCCAGCGGCCATGCACTTGTCGCGCACTGCCATGTGGCGAATCAGACAATGTCCGTAATCTTTCACCTGACAGCGAGGAGAGCAGACAACTGCTCCGAGAAACGCGCGAGGCGCGATTAACAGGTAGGAGATAGTCATGCACGAACTGGTACTGAGAATTAACGAGCCCGAAAAGTGTTACGTGTTTGCGCGCAATGCCGTGCGCAAAGGGCATCCTGAGCTGGCGACCCAGGCGTATCGCAGAGCTGTGGATCTGCGCGCTGAACAGCATGACACAGGCAGTGAGGCCGAGTTTGCCGCAGTGCGAGCAATTTATGCCTACGAAGAGGCATTGAGCCACCTGAGAGGCAAGCGCACTCGCGCCACTGGCACCTGGCAAATGGTCAATCGTCTGGGCGTGTTGGTGGCCCTGGCCAAGCGACTTGAGTCGCGCAACGGTGAGGACGTATCGCCTGCGCTCAAAGAGCTGGCAATGGAGGACTACAGTTTTGAAGCGGTGCGCAACGCGTACCCGGACGCATTCGAGCATCAGCAAGCAGCTTGATGCCGATACAGGCTCCATGCGGAGAAGTTCCCTACCTTGGCCCTGCCCGCACAGTTCGGGAGTGACAGGGCCTTTTTTAGGGGAGCTCAGCAACCGTTCGGCTAAAGGAGATCTAAGTGATGAAAACACTGGCATTAACTTCAGATACCGGCAGCCATTGTGTTGCCCTGGAGTTCACGGAATTTGAATTGACCACACTGGTGGCACTGGTTGAGCAAGGCGTTACCGCCTTGGGGGTGCAGACAGAGGAATCGGGCGAAACCGATTTGGTCAAACAACGTATGAAAGCGGTAGCTGTTGAGTTCGGCAAGGTACTTGCCCACTTTGAACTCCTGGCTTCCAACGACGAACCCCTGTAGGAAACATCCCTACCTTTACCCGGCCAATGGCCGGGTTTTTTTTGCCCGCGAAAAGGCGCTCTGTTCCAATACCGTAGTGCGCGAACTGTCTTATTCTGTTCATCAATGTGTAATATCGTTAGCGGTTGTTACCTGATCGATCAGTGATCCGCGCGGAGCGTCCATGTCAAACCCCTTAAAGAAACGGCTCGCCGATCTGGATGACAGCCTGTTCATCCCTCGTGAGCTCAGCTGGCTGTCGTTTAATTCCAGAGTGCTTCAGGAGGCGGCAGACCCCCGGACGCCCGTGATACAGCGACTGCGCTATCTCGGCATTTTCTCCAACAACATGGATGAGTTCTTTCGAGTGCGGGTAGCGGAGGTGAGAAGGCTGATCTCCGTTAGCAGCGGTGCCCAGCGCCAGCGCGCCAAAGACCTCCTGGTGGATATTCAAAGCGAAGTTGTTGCGCTTCAGCGGGATTTCGAGCGCATCTATGACGATGTACTGCGGGCACTTCGTCAGCGAAAGATCTACATGGTGAACGAGCGTCAGCTGGATGAGGGCCAGGCGGCGTTTGTGCAGAGCTATTTTACCAACAAAGTATTGCCGGAGTTGGAGCCAATCCTCCTGCGGGACGGGCAGGCCATTCCGGTACTCACTGACGAGTCGCTTTATCTGGCAGTGGATATTCTCTCGGGTGACGATTATTTCTACGCGCTGGTGGAACTGCCCACCGATCACCTGGATCGATTTGTAGAGATTCCAAAGCGTAAGGGGAAGGGTGGACGCGTATTCATGGCGTTGGACAACGTGATTCGCGCCTGTCTGCCCCAGGTTTTCCGGGGTGTTGTGCCTATCGACGAGGCGTCTGCTTACTGCTTCAAGTTCTCCCGAGACGCAGAATTGGAATTGGACGCCAGTATTACTGAGAGCCTGATTGAGAAGATGGCTACCAGTTTGAAGCAGCGTCGCAAAGCCGATGCTGTCAGGTTTGTCTACGACGAAAAAATGCCGGAGCGTTTGCTGAGCTACTTGCGAACGCGTTTTGGCTTTGGCAAGTACGATAGCCTGATTCCGGGCGGGCGCTATCACAACTCTAAGGATTTCATCGGATTCCCCAATGTGGGGCCCAAGTACCTCGAGTTTAAACCTCTGCCGCCCATCAGGATTGAGCGCCTTGAGCAGGGGCGCAGTCTTTTCGATACGATTCGCGAACGCGATGTCTTTTTGTATTACCCCTATCACCCCTTCGACTACATCGTCGATTTACTGAAAACGGCGGCGCTGGATCCCCAGGTGTTAACCATTCGTATCTGCCTTTACCGGGTCGCCTCGGACTCGCGCATTGTGGATGCCCTGTTGAATGCGACAGCCAATGGCAAGCGCGTGATGGCCGTGGTTGAGCTGGCGGCGCGTTTTGACGAAGCCGCCAACATTAGTTGGGCTCAGCGACTGACCGAAGCGGGCATCGAGGTAATCTTCGGCATACCGGGACTCAAGGTACACAGCAAGCTGCTCTTGATAGAGCGGCGTGAAGAGAAAGGCATTCGCTATTACAGCCATGTGGGCACGGGCAACTTCAACGAAAAAACAGCGCGACTCTACACGGACTTTACTCTGCTGACCCGTGACCAGAATATTGGAAAAGATGTAGCCAGCATCTTTGAGTTCCTGAAGTACCCCTACCGTCGGCCCAATTACAAGCTGCTGCTGGTTTCACCACACAGCTCCCGCAGCGGTCTGATGGAGTTGATTGACCAGGAAATCGCCAACGCCCGCGATGGCTATCACGCCGAGATGGTGCTCAAGTGCAATAACCTGGTTGATCGGCAGCTGACCATGAAGTTGTATGAGGCCAGTGATGCCGGCGTTGACGTGAAGCTCATTGTTCGCGGTATGTGCTCCCTGAAACCAGGCGTCAAAGGTATCTCAGACAATATTCGCGCGGTCAGTATTGTGGATCGTTATCTGGAACACCCGCGGGCCTATGTTTTCCACAATAAAGGTAACCCTCGCTATTTCATTGGGTCGGCGGATCTTATGACGCGCAATCTGGATTATCGGGTGGAAGCGCTGTGTCCCATATTCGATGAGGATGCGCAGGATGTGATGCAGGCGATCCTGGATCAGCAATGGCATGACAATGTGAAGGCCCGAGTGCTGAATGCAGAGCAGGATAATGTGCGTGTTTCAGTACGCAAGAAGGTTGCGCGCATCCGCTCCCAGGAGACCATCCATCGTTACCTGAAAACCGGGAAACTGCCGCGCTACCCTAAAACCACTATGCGTGATGGGCCCAAGCGACGTCGTAAGAAGAATCTCTGAATGTGATAACGAGCATAGGAGATGTTGGTTTTCGTACTGATAAAAACGTGCCGATGGGCAAGCATGACTGAGGCTATAGGTTAATGGGAAGAGTAGCCAGAAACCGTTCCGATCTAGGTTGTTCTTAGTGCGTTGAAATATGGAGCCCGGGTACGGCTTGGGTGTTGGCGTTCATCAGTGCATCTACACCTCAAACTCTCCCCACCTTACCGGGCGGATCGGGCTCCATCCAACGCCGCCTTACTGGGATCTAGACGATGGTGTCGATCCCTGATGGAGGCGTTTGGAGTATTGCCGCGGCGACATCTTCAAGTGTTTTTTAAAGAATCTCGAAAACGCCGCCGCATCGGTAAAGCCCAGGCGCTCACTAATGGCCAACATATTGAGATCGGAGTCATTTAGGTACTCCAGGGCGAGGTCAATACGCGCGATATCGAATAGGCTCTGATAGGTGGTGCCGCCCTGTTTTAACTTGTGTTGCAGCGTGCGCGGACTGAGACCTAGTGAGTCCGCCACGCGATCTACTGACGCTTCCTCCCTGTTCAGCGACAGACGAATAGCACGATCGACTTCCAATACGAACGGTATATTCCACTCTACATCGTCAGATGTCGCATAGGGTTGTGCAAATGTTGGTCTATCAGCCACAACCGTAATGGTGCGCTCAGAATCTGCCTTGCTGATGCGGATTGCGTTGGCGTCCTGATTGAAACTGAGTTTGTCCCCAAAGACCTTGTACAGAGGTCTTGGATTTTCGGGAGCAGAGTGGCGGAACTGTACCTGCTCTGCACGCCAGTTGTTGCCCAGCAAGCGCCGCATCTCATGCATGAAGATCGCACACGCCAGTTCCACGACCTGAACTCGGCTGGTATTCAGGCCTCGCCCCCATTTCGGGTCCCATCTCGCTTCGAGGGATATGGACATTCCCCGCTCATCCTCGATCAATGGGGAAGATATAGTGCTTGCGTGGGACTCCAGGTGCGCGGCAATGGTGCGCAACACCTCGCCAACCGTTTTCGCCCGGCGAATCAACTGCCACACCGGACCCAATAAATGCCAACCCTGTATTGGCGCCAGCTTCAGGGAAAAGAATCGATCACCGCAGACAGACGCCGCTTCCTCGAGGTAATCATTGAATACGCCTCCCTCGATAAAAAGATCCGGCCTGTACAGTGCGGACGGCGTTAGGCCCACACGACGGGCTATGCATTCCGGGTCATGCCCATAGCTCTCAACCAGGTTCGCCACTCCCGCGAACGCTCGACTCGGCGTGTTTTTGATCATGGGAAAGTTACTTTCGAGGCACCAATCATTGCGCGATATATCAAGTTTGACCCGCAACGGAACAATACCATGGTCGAGGAAATTGCGCTGAATCAGCACCAGTTCCATTAGTAAAAAACAATACGGGGGTCATCACAATCATCACTCTACGCACCCTACGCTGGCCATTGGCAGTGCTGCTGAGCCTGGCCTTTTCCGCTCTTCTCCTGCTGGTGACCATTAAAGCTGGGCTGGGGAACTCCTTCCTGAAAAATGGCGACTGGCGCACCAGCGAGAGCATTGGTGCCGCAGATGCTGACGTCATTGTCAGGGCGGTGGTTGCCATTGGTGGCTTGTTGGCTTCTACCCGCGAAGACTCCATGTATTACACCATTAGTTCAGTGGCCGGGGAGCCTCTGAACCTGGACTGCCGCTACCGCATTGAAGGCGGCGACTACGACGCCAACTGGTGGAGTATCACGGCCTACGGGTGGGACTACTTCCTGATCCCCAATGAGCAGAAGCGCTATTCCTTCAACAACGACAACATCAACCGCGGCGAGGATGGCCGCTGGGTTATTCACGTTAGCGCCACGGAGGAGAATGGCAACTGGCTACCGGTGGGACCGTCCGGTGCGCCTGCATCTGAAAAGTCTACCCATCACGACTTCGACTTATTGCTGCGGCTGTACACGCCCGGCGAGGCCTACTTGCAGAACCCTGGGTCGGCACCACTGCCTGTGGTTACGCAGGAGGGCTGCTCATGAGCTGGTTGCGCTGGATAGCAGCAATTTTAGTGTGCGGCTGGCTGGGGCAGTACGCGCTGGCCATGCTGGTACCGCACCTGGTGATGGAGCGCCTTTACCAAAAATTCGCAGAAGCACGAGCGCCTAATCAGATGAACCTGACTCCGCGGCCTGATGAAAACTCTCGCTGGGTGGTACGCCCAAGCCCGGACCTTCTCTATGCCAGTTGCCTGTACAACCTCGAGCAGGGACCGGTAGTGATTAGCGCCCCCGTGCCCGAGCGCTACTGGTCCATGCAGTTCTATCAGATGAACACCGATAACTTCGCCGGGATTAGCAACCAGCGTGAGCAGCGCTTTCGGGTTGGGACACGCGTTGAGGTAACCCTGATCGGCCCCGACGCTGACCCCGCCGAATATTCCGGTGAAGTCATTCAATCGCCCACTACCCGCGGCGTTATGTTATTGCGCGCGTCGGGCATCGGTGATGCATCACAGTCGCAGGCCGCCATCGCAGGGAGCCGTTGCGCGCCTCTATAGCTCTTACAAATTTAAACAATAAACACAAAAAGGAAACTGGATTATGCACGCTACATACGAACGACTCCGACGCAATGCTCCTGGTAAGACTGTGCTGGCTGCCGCGGTTGCCAGCCTCAGCGTAGCCGGCGCCACCGAGGTAAATGCTCAGGCTCTGGTGCTGGAAGAAGTTATTGTGACTGCACAGATGCGGACTGAGAGCCTGCAAGACGTACCCATCTCCGTTGCCACCATGAGCGGCGACAGAATTGATGATCTCGGTTTCGTTTCGCTCCAGGAGATCACTCAATACATGCCGAACGTGACAGTCAACGCCGGCTCAGGTACGCCTAACCTGTTCATTCGCGGCATTGGCTCCGGCACCAATCAGGGCTTCGAGCAGTCTGTGGGGATGTATATCGATGGCGTCTATGCAGGTCGCGGACCACTGGCGGCGGTGCCAACCACCATGGATCTGGCGCGCGTTGAAGTTCTTAAGGGCCCTCAGGGGATTCTATTTGGCAAAAATACGATTGCTGGTGCAATCAATATCACCAGCAACAAGCCCAGCGACGAGTTCGAGAGCATGGTCGAGGCGATGTACGAGTTCGAATACGGTGGGCAACAATACAACATGGTTCTGAACGGTCCGTTGACAGACGGATTGTCTGGACGTCTCGCTGTACGACACGATGCGCCCGGCGATGGCTGGTGGGAAAACGTTGCCACCGGGGATGACGGCCCTGAGTTTGACAACTGGTATGCCCGCGGCAGCCTGCGCTGGGAAGCCACGGACAACTTGGAAATCAATGCCAAGTACGAGTACGGCGATTTCGAGAGTGATAATACGCAGACGGTTGTTTATCAGTCGGATTTCGTCGGACAGGAAAACTTTGCTGGCGTAGTGCCGATTCCCGTGGTCTCGGACTTCGATAAGGGTGCAGGGGATGCTGGGACCCGCAAAACGACCGACACGGAAGTCCTAGCCCTAACTATCGATTGGCATATGGATTTTGCTACGTTGACTTCGATCACGTCCTACTCGGCCTATGACTTGCTATCGACTGGCGATACCGATGTCGCCGCCGCACCCTCTCTCCATCGTACACGCTGGGAAGACTTCGAACAGTACAGCCAGGAACTGCGTCTTGTATCACCAGGCGGCGAGACTTTCGACTGGATTGCGGGCGCTTATTTCCAGCGCAATGAGCTGGATATCAGCCGGCGCTTGGAAACCGTGGATTTTCTGCAGTCGGGCCCTTTAAGCACCTCCGCCTTGTATGCACCGGACCCCGGCGTTCCCAGTGTTTTCGATCAGGAAGCCGAGAGCTGGGCAGTCTTTGGCCAGGGGACCTGGAATGTTACTGACGCCCTGCGCCTGACGCTGGGATTACGCTACAACGAAGAGACAAAAGATCTCGACAAAACCACTAACTCTGAGGGTTTACAGGTCAGGGCAGGATTTAATCCTAATCTTCTCGTATATTCCGATCCCGCCAATTTCTACTCGATTGCAGACCTGCGCCAGCACAGCTTTACCGACCTGAGTCGCGATGAAGACAAAGTGACTTACTCCACCAATGTTCAGTGGGACGTTACCGACGACACGATGCTTTACGCCAGTGTCAGCACCGGTTTCAAGGGCGGCGGTTTCGATGAGTCCTATAGCGGTGCTGGCTATGAGATTCGCCTCGTGAACCCAATTACCAACGAGCCCCTCGGAGGATCTGTTCCCGGAAACGACCCATCGATACTCGAGGTCGAAGACGAGGAGGTTCTAGCCTATGAACTGGGTGCCAAGATGAGCTTGCTGGAGGGCGCAGCGGAATTGAATTTTGCTGCTTTTCGGATGGAGTACGACAACTTACAGGTCAGTTCGTTGGTCGGTGATGTTTTCCGTGTAGGTAATGCGGCCGAGGCGATTAGTCAGGGTTTGGAACTGGATGGCCGCATAGTGTTGGCCGAGGGACTGACTCTTGGTGGCGCAATCGGCTACCTGGACGCCTCCTATGAAGACTTCACCGGTGCCACCTGTACCACCCCCCAATCCATGGACCCGGCGAACAATCCCGGTTGCCTGACTGAAGACGGCAGTAATATCACTGCACCACGGCAGCCCGGCGGACAGGATCTCAGCGGAGAGACACTGGTATTCGCGCCGGAGTGGAGTGCCAGCCTGTTCGCCCAGTATGTGGTTCCTCTGGGGAGCAGTATGGAGCTGATCAATAGCTTGGATATCAACTACAGCGATGAGTTTTTCACGGCGCTCGATCTTGATTCGAATACCCCTCACGACGCGACGACTATCGTTAACGTCCGTATTGCCCTAGCCAGTATCGATGACACGTGGTCATTGGCCCTGATAGGCAAGAACCTGACTGATGAAGAGACATATCTCTGGAGAGACGACTTGCCGGTTACAAACTCCAACAGCTACTACGCCGTGCCGGAGCGGCCGCGCACGATAGCTTTGCAAGCCAGGTACCGGTTTCGTTGATCCCCGCGGCGGCTGACCAGCGGCATGTTGGCGCAGCCGTCATTTCAATCGCACAGGCAGGATGTTTGTGCGGAAAGAGAGGTACCAAGTTAACCCGACGCAGGTTGGCTTATGCGCGGCTAGCTAAAATCCTGACCCTGAACCTCGCGGCAGCTCTCTGGAAATGCTATCCAGTTGTGGCGATGCTCGCCCCAGGCAGCGAACTGGGGTTGCGGGAAATCAGGGTCAGTAAAGCAGCCGACTGCGATGGCCAGTATGCCGGGCGTTGCCTCAGACTCCACATATACGGTTGAACCACAGTTCGCGCAAAAGTGGTGAACTGCTTCGTTGGTTGAATCGCAGGGTCTTTTCCAGCGCTTGGCGTCTCCGGCGATGGAGAGTTGCTCCATCGGGAAAAAGGCCATCACCCCAAAAGGGGCGCCGGTGCGGCGTTGGCATGCCTGGCAGCTACAGGCTGATACCCAGGCTGGCTCCCCTTGTGCTTCAACACTAAGCTTGCCGCAATTGCACCTGGCTTCTCGCTGTTTGCTCATACACCTACCTTTTACTGATAACGCTGCGCGCCCGACTATTGTCGACAGGCAGAGGCCGACGGTTTATCCCGGTCGCCCGCATCGACTAAGCTGTTACTGTAAGTGACCGAGACCGTGAGGGGAACATCATGCGCTGGAAAGGACGTCGACGCAGTGACTATGTGCAGGACAGGCGATCGCAGCAGCCTGCGATGGGCAGTGTCGGTGGCAGCTCCGGGCTGCTTCGACTGATTCCAGCCCTGCTAGGAACGAAATCCGGTCGCACCATACTCACTGTAGGCGTATTGGTCATAGTGGGTAGCCGCATGATGGGTATCGACTTGCTACCGCTGCTGCTAGGCGGCGGTGGCACCAGTGCAGTTCAATCATCAGGTGCCGGTAGCAGCGCCACCACAACCGAGGCTGAGGATGAATTGGCAGAGTTTGCTGCGGTTATCCTGGCGGACACCGAAGACACCTGGGGACAAATTTTTGCTGCCGAGGGGCGCCAGTATCCACCGCCGACGCTGGTGCTATTCCGCGGGCAGGTGCATTCCGCCTGTGGGACGGCATCTTCAGCCGTAGGTCCGTTCTACTGCCCTGCAGATCAACAGCTTTATCTGGATCTCGACTTCTTCGATGAACTCTCCCGCCGTTTTGGCGCGCCTGGTGATTTCGCTCAAGCCTACGTTATCGCGCATGAGGTCGGCCATCACATTCAAACTGTCCTGGGTATCAGCCAGCGCGTTCGCGATCAGAGCAGGGGACTTGCTCAAGCGCAGGTTAATGCCTTGTCAGTCAGGCAGGAGCTGCAGGCAGATTGTTTTGCTGGAATCTGGGGTCATTATGCGAGTGCGCAAGGCGACTTTCTTGAGTCCGGCGATTTTGAGGAAGCTATTACCGCGGCGTCGGCGATAGGTGATGACACGCTGCAACGCAATGCGGGCGGTCGGGTTGTGCCAGACAGCTTCACCCATGGCACATCCGAGCAACGCATGCGGTGGTTCCGAACAGGTTTCGAGCAAGGTAGCCTGAACGCCTGTGACACCTTCGCCAGCCGCGGATAACGGCGCGCACTGCGCTGGCAATCGCTTGGTAATGATTACTCTTGATCTCTCTCAGCTGGCTTTGTCGCTAGTGCCGGCGATACTCACGTTGTTCCTCTTGTTGCGCTGGTCTATGTCTGTGCGCGAGGCGATCTATGCGCTGTTGCGAATGCTGCTGCAACTGCTGGTGGCGGGGTATGCACTGGCGTGGATATTTGGCGCCGGCAGCGGCGCTTTGATTCTGCTGGTGCTCGCTGCCATGGTGACAGCATCGGCCTGGATCTCCTTGCGAACTGTTCCGGAGCACCGTCGACGGTTGCTGCTGTGCGCCTTTGGGGGAGTGTTGGTAGGCGGCGGACTGACTCTTCTGTTTGTGACGCAGGTGGTGTTGCGCTTAGAGCCATGGTATCTGCCCAACTACATGATCCCACTCGCGGGCATGGCACTGGCTAACGCTATGACCTCCATCAGCCTGGCGGCAGAACGTTTTTTCTCAGAGCTCAGCCACGGCGTGTCATGGGAGGCAGCCCGGATCAAAGCTTTTGAGACCGCAATGATACCGGTGATTAATTCACTGTTTGCGGTAGGGCTGGTGTCGCTGCCGGGAATGATGACGGGCCAAATATTGTCCGGCATATCACCGCTGATTGCAGCGCGCTATCAAATCATGGTGATGTGTATGTTGTTTGCCAGTTCCGGATTGGCCACGGCTGTTTTTCTCAGTTTGAGTAAGCGCGCTTTAGCGGATCATTCGCGTCCTGGCTCCTGATCTTCCTGCGCAGAACTGTCTGCTTCACCCTCGCCAAACCAGGTGGCCATGCGGTCGCGGGCTTTTTCCTTAACATCATCATTGATGTAGGCAGCCACCGCCGCAACGGCCAGCGCCAGCACGCCCAGGTCGTCTGCGTAACCCACGCCGGGTGTGAGATCGACAATTGCATCCAGCGGCGTGATGAAATACCCCAAAGCACCAACGATAGTGGCCTTGGCCCATGCGGGTGCCTTCTCCTCCTGAAGTGCGTAATAAAGCCACAGTGCCTTCTCGACCAGTTCGCGGCCCGCAGTGAGGGCATAGTGTTTTAGCTTGTCGTTGAAGCTTTGCTCTGAGTAAGCCTCTTCGTAGCGGTTGGGGTCGGGATTGTCGGGTGACTGTGACATGTTTGCTCCGGGCGCTCAGCTGAACAGCCAGGGTTCTATAGCGTCGCGGTTGTTAACAACAATTTGTTGGGCGATGGGGTCGTTTAACAGTTCGGCAGGATCAAGGTGCAGCAGTTTAAGCGCATAGGGTACTAACTTGGCCCGGGTGGTGATTAGCAGGGACCCTTCTTGCATGCCGTAGTCAGCAGCAACGACCGCCTGCTGCTGTTCGGTCAGTTTAGGATGGGGTCGTACATCAATGGTGACTTTGGTGTTCCAGTCCGTGTCTTGGTCAACACCGTGAGGAGAGTCGTCCATGATGTCGGGTTCACCACGAAAACGGCTGAGTACGAAATCCCGGTAATCCTGGTTTTTCTCGCACCAGGCGCGCACGTGCCACCGCAGTCCGGTAAACACCAGCGTGTGGGGCACAATGATGCGCCCCTCCCGGTCAGGGTTCTTGATTGAAACGTAATCCACTTCGAGGCGGCGCTGTTGCCGTGCGGCCTGCATGATGGGACGCAGCGTCTCTGGACTCACATCGCGAACCGGCACGCGTAGCACGTCGATATTTGCGACGTTGAGCGACAGGGACTCGAATACGTTCATCAGCTCGTTGTTTCTTGCCATCAGGTGCAGGTATTCGTCAGCCAGACCCTGTGTCACTTTGGGCGAGAATGCCGGTGTGGGCTTGTAGCCTTTGAGGTATTTGTCGTAGACCAGGTTTCCGGGTCCAACCTCACGAGCGTAGGTGTTGATGTCTTTGCTGGCTTGCTGGCGACCGATGCCAAAGGTTTCGCACAGATGCCGCGTGGTCAGGCGTCCCTCCCAGAGAGCAAGGGTCTCGATGTAGCGGTAGCGCAGCAGCAGGTCCCAGCGGAAGGGCCATTGCCCACGATCAGGAGATTTCATAGAACAATCGCTTCCAGACGATACTGATAAGAGTAACGGAGTCTGGACGAGGGGTATACGGCGACCGAGGTACGTGCTTGTCGGTTGGCGGCCAGGGTGGTTCGGGGTTGTGCTGGGCGCGCACCAGTGGGTGGGTTGGGAATGGGGCGCACGAGCGTGCACCCCACGGTGTTGCAGTGTGGACTTAGCCAGTGGCATCGTCCATGGCTTTCTTGGCGTCGTCAGCAGCATCGGAGGCCGCATCTTCAGCGTCGTCCATGGCGTCAGACGCAGCGTCCATCGCATCGTCAGCAGCATCAGATACGGAATCCATCGCATCGTCAGCAGCATCAGATACGGAATCCATCGCATCGTCAGCGGCTTCGCCTACGGCGTCTGCCGCGTCAGACGCGGCGACCATGGCGTCGTCGGCTGCATCGCTGACGGCATCTGCGGCATCGTCCACAGCGTCTGCAGTGGCGTCGGCGGCATTACTGGCCATGGATTTTGCGTCATCGGCCATATCCTGAGCGGCGTCAGAAACACTGCTTGCTGCCTCTTGAGCACTGCTCTTGGCTTTTTCGACATCTTGTTCGCTGCAGGCTGCCAGTGCGAAGGCCATAAGACTGACGAGTCCCAGGCGTGTGAGTGTGGTTAATGTCATAGCTTTCCCCAATGTGTTTAAAGTTGTTATGTCCAACGGGACAGCACTGAGAATACGGGGAATTCGGGCCAGGCTCAAATCCCCGGTGATCCGAGCGGAGTCCGGCACGTACACTGATACATCATCAAGAATATCGAGGCCACTGTTATGCGTAAACTCTTCGTGTTGGTCACCGCAGTCTGTTCCCTGTGGTCATTCTCTGCTCATGCGTTGGAAGTCGGTGATATGGCACCAGACTTCGAGTTGCAAGCTTCTGATGGCAGCACGTATACGCTGTCGGACTTTCGCGGCAAAGAGGCTGTTGTGGTGGCGTGGTTCCCCCGAGCGTTTACTTCGGGCTGCACGGTTGAATGCAAATCGCTGGCTGAAAATGGGGACAAGATTCGTGAGTACGCGGTGAGCTACTTCATGGCGAGCACCGATCCCGTCGAGAAGAATACAGAGTTTGCGCAATCGACTGACGCAGACTTTCCTCTACTTAGCGACCCATCTGGCGACACGGCGAAGGCCTACGGCGTGTACACCAACGGCTTTGCGCGTCGGCACACGTTCTACATCGATGTTGAGGGCCGAATTACCCGTATCGACACTGCCGTTCGTCCGGCATCTTCCGCTGAGGACATGATCGCCAACTTGGCGGATCTGGGCGTGGCCAAGCGCTAGCGTTTCGGCGCGGGCAGTACCCCGGTGGCGAAGTCGTCTATCACCGACAGCACCTGCTCTGGAAAGAGGGTATAGGCGGCCACGTGGCTACCCCAGCGCCCGCGCCAAACGAGTAGGGGATGATCGCCCTCTGCCGGTGGTGCCTCCCACAGCGTGATGTGGTCATTTCCCGCAGCCAGCGCACGGGCGTGCTCTGCCAAGGTGACGGGGTCCTGAGGATCCTGAATCAGCAGTGTGGGGAGTGTCAGTTGCTCGGCCTTTCCTGAGGACTGCTTTTTACCTGAGGGAAGACCAAACAGGTGGCGTGCCGAAACTGCGCTGATAGCAAACAGGCCCGGCGGTAAACCCGTTGCCGTCCATACGCCCCGTACAAAGGCGGAGTCTGTGTCCAGGAGCGGGTCTAGCAGCACTAAGGCATCCGCTTTGGCACCACCGGCCAGTGCATGTATGGCCGTGGCTCCGCCCATGGAAATGCCCATAACAATCACCGGTGTCTCCTGGGTGTTGTGGTGCACCCAGGCGAGCGCCGCCGCGGCATCGGCAGACTCGTGGAGGCCGAAGCCTATCCCGTTGCCATCCCGATCAGAATCCCCGTGGTTGCGTAGGTCGGGGGCAAACACGGAATAGCCCAACGCCACCATGTCTTTATAGAAAGACAGGGAGTCAAAGAACGTGCTGTGTCGGTGGGAGCCGGCACCGTGCAGGAACACTAATACCGCCTTGGGCGTGGTAGCAGGGATGTACCAGGCCTGCAGCGCCAGATTCTCCTCCGGGATAGTCAGTGTGATGTCCCGGTAGGCCAGACCCTCGTCGGCGGGGGTTGTGGTTAGGGGGTTCTCCGCCGGCTGCGTCGCAACCCAAGGCACGTAAATGACCAGAAATGTGAGAAGTGCGAGCCCGACAGCCGCGGTACCGATTGCGAGGCGAGGAAGAAGTCGGGAACCTGTTGTCGAGCGCGACATAGCCAAAAACTACCGGTGAAGAGTGCTTGGAGCAGTATATCCGAGCGTGCAGAATAGCGCCCCCGCAAAGGAGCTGATGTGTTTTCCAAAGCAACCCTGAAAGAGCTGTTCGTGCTGGCGCTACCCATGGTTGTGTCACAGGGAGCCTTTGCCCTGATGGTGTTCACTGATCGGTTCTTTATGTCGCGACTGGATGCCACTCACATTGCTGCTGCACTTGGCGGTGGCGTCACCTTTTTCGTGACTATTGCGTTGTTTAACGGAATCATGGCTTACGCCAACGCCTTGGTGGCTCAATACTATGGTGCGGGGCAATTTTCCAAGTGTCCCCGGGTGCTCACGCAGGGCGTGATTCTGGCCTTCCTCTGTCTGCCACTGCTGTTGCCATTGACCTGGTGGATCAGCGATGTGTTTGCCTGGATGGGACACGAGGCCGAGCAGGTGGAATTGGAGACCCAGTACTACTTTGCCCTGATGGCCGGCGCGATTCTCACCCTGGTTAAAACCTGCTTCGCCTCTTACTTCTCGGGTATTGGGCGCACTCGTGTGGTAATGATCAGCGACGTTATCGGCGTGGCTTGCAACATCCCCTTGAGCTGGATGCTGATCTTCGGCCATTTTGGCTTGCCGGCTCTGGGCATCGTCGGCGCGGGCATCGGTACAGTGCTGGCGACCGGCGTCACGCTGTCAGTGTATTTGCTGTTCTATCTTAATCGAACTCACCGCCAGCAGTTTTCTGTGGCGCAGTCGTTTGCCTTCAACGCGGGCATCATGCGTCGCTATGTGCGGCTCGGCTTTCCCTCGGGCTTCGAAATGTTTATCGGCGCTGCCACGTTTAACCTGTTCCTGCTGTTGTTCCAGTCTTACGGGGTAGACGAGGGCGCCGCCATGGCCATCGTCTTTAACTGGGACATGCTGTCCTACGTGCCTCTTATCGGACTCAACATTGCCGTGATGAGCCTTATCGGTCGGTATGTGGGGGCAGGGGACCTATCCCGAGCCAATCAGGTGATCAGCTCCGGGTTCATTATCGCGCTTGGCTACTCGGCGGTGCTTGGGTTGTGCTTCATTATCTTCCGCATTGAGCTCATGGATGTCTTCCAGACGCCGGAGGATGATTTCGCGTCTATTCGTGAACTGGGCGCGAAGATGATGATAGGCATGGCCACCTACGTCATGGCCGACGCCGTCATCCTGGTGTGCAGCGGCACGTTGCGCGGGGCTGGAGACACGCGCTGGTTGATGACCGCGTCAATCCTGATCCATCTGGCGATGCTTGCTGTGCAGGTTCTGGTCATTAAGGGTATGACCCTGCCCCCGCTGGTGAGCTGGTGGGTGTTCGTTGGCACACTGATCTGGTTGGCGGTCACCTATTTGCTTCGGGTGCTGCGCGGTCGCTGGCGCCGACCTCAGCGTCTGGCACGGGTTATGTTGGAGACCTAGCGGGCGCCTGAAAGTGCCGGCGCTAAAGGTTCCCTTACACGGTCAGTAAGCGTCGGAGTAAGCCGTCTTTCTGGCGCGACTGCTCGCGAATCAGCAGCAGTTCCGCCAGTTCATCTTCAATGCGCAATGCGACTTCATCCCGTATCTGTTTGAGCTGGGCTTTTCCCGGTTTGCGACGCTTATAGCTGGCCAGTGAAACAGGCTCGGCGAAGCTGAGATAACAGGGCTGTGGTTTGGGTAGCAGAGTACCCATTACACCAAGGGGCAGCGGTGGAATCATGTCGGGTCGCGTGTCGTCGCCTAGCAATCCCGCCTTGCGTAACAGAGGCGCTATCGCAGAGTTGGGCACATCGCTGCCTTCAATCAAGTGCGTATAGAACTCGTCTGGCCCCACCATGCCGAAGGGGACGATGGTGTAACCGTGACTGGCCGCGAGTTTGATAAAGCCAAAGCGCTCTTGCCACTGCAGTTCATAGCGCTTGCTGGCGGGTTTGACTGCCTCATGGGCGCCGCCCGGAAACACCAGCACGTCCTCGCCGGCAGCCATGAGTGCAGAACACACTTCGGGATGCCCCATGGTGCCGCCTCGCGACAGCAATAGCTTCGCCAGGCCCGGTTGCGTGAATAAAAACTTGTCGCCCATGGGCCTGAGAAATCGGCCGTACTCCTTGAGCATCAACGGGCCCATGACAAAGGCATCCAGGGCGAACAGCGAATGGTTGCCCACAAACAGGCAGGGCCGGTCCGGAATCTTCTCTACCCCGAATACCTGCGGTTTGAACGCCCGTTTTATCACCGCATACAACACATCCAACTCTCGCCCCACCATAGGGCTGGCCGCCAGGGCTTGCTCGATATGTGCCTGAAGCGCTTCATCGCTGGCGAGAGGCTGGTTATGTTGATCAGAGAAATTAGCCATTGTCTGGTTCCGGTGAGATGTCGCCAATTATAGCCTCAAGACCATTGCCGCGCTGCCTTTGTGCTGCACTTTGAGCTACAGTGCTGCTCTCGAAACGCGATGGGATCTATCTGTGCAGGGGAAGCATGTAGTCATAACGGGACCTACCTCCGGCATTGGTGAGGTGTGTGCACTGCAACTTGCGAAGCAGGGCGCGCAATTGTCATTGCTGTGTCGGAGTGTGGATAAAGGACAAGCACTTGCGCAGCGCATCACTGACGCGGGCGGCGCTGCAACAACGGTTGTTGAGTTACAGATGGCCAGCCTGGACAGCGTTCGGGCCGCGGCTACGCGATTGCTGGAGTTGGGCAATCCCATTGATATTTTGCTGAACAACGCGGGCGTCGTTAATACGCAGCGACAGGAAACCGTTGATGGCTATGAGGAGACCTTCGCGGTCAATCACCTGGCGCCATTCCTGCTGACTGGTATGCTGCTGCCACTTTTGGAAGCCGCCGCACCCGCGCGCATTGTCAACGTTGCCTCCGACGCCCATCACTTTGTTCGCGGCATGGACTTTGACGACCTGCAGTCAGAGCACGGCTACAAAACGTTCACCGTTTACGGACGATCCAAGCTCGCCAATATTCTGTTCAATCGGCGTCTGGCTCAGTTACTGGACCCCAATGTCATTACTGTGAATGCCTTGCATCCGGGGGCGGTTGCCACGGGGATCGGCAAACAGAATGGTGGTTGGATGGCGTCAGTTATCCCTGCGTTGCTGCGTCCCTTTTTCCGTTCGCCGGAGCGCGGTGCCAGCACGTCGCTGTACCTCTGCGAGAGCGAGGGCCTAAACGGATTGACTGGCGGCTATTACGTCAAGAGTAAACTCACCGACCCCAAACCCTGGGCCTGCGATGACGAAGCTGCATCCCGACTGTGGACCTGCAGTGAAGCGCTGGTAGATTTTGTGTACCCGCAGTCTGCGCACCCAACCCCTTAATTATTACAGGCCAAAGGCCACGGAGTAACCCATGCCCGTTAGCAGTTTACAAATGCGAACCCTCGTGAAAGAGGACTACAGCCTCGAAATCTCCCTGACTGAAATCGAAGTGCCGGATCCCGGCCCTGATCAGGTGCTGGTTAAAGTTGAGGCAGCGCCCATTAATCCCTCGGATCTTGGTCTGCTGTTCGGGCCGGCTGATCGTAATTCGGTGCAGTTTTCTGGTAGCGCCGACCGGCCGGTGGTCACAGCGTCGATACCCGAGGCCGCCCGTCGGCTGGTCGAGGGACGTATCGGTGACTCTATGGCCATTGGTAACGAGGGTGCAGGCACCGTCGTGGCAGCAGGCGACTCGCCTGCCGCGCAGGCGCTGATGGGCAAAACGGTCGGCATGGTGGGCGGCGAGATGTACAGCGAATACCGCTGTGTTCACGTTGGCCAATGCTTGCCGCTGAATGAAGGAACCACCGCGGTAGAGGGCGCGTCTTGTTTTGTTAACCCTATGACAGCCCTTGGCATGGTTGAGACCATGCGCATGGAAGGCCACAAGGCGCTGGTGCATACCGCCGCCGCCTCCAATCTCGGGCAGATGCTGAACCGTATTTGCCAGCAGGATGACGTGCCACTGGTGAATATCGTGCGCCGGCATGAGCAAGAGAGTCTGTTGAAGGACCTCGGTGCCAGTTACGTAGTGAATTCCTCCTCAGACACTTATATCCCTGATCTAACGCGCGCACTGGAGGAAACCGGTGCGACGCTGGCCTTTGATGCAACCGGTGGGGGAAAACTGGCCTCACAGATTCTGGCTTGTATGGAGAGCGCTGCCGTTAAACAGATGCCCGAGTACAGCCGCTACGGTTCAGATGTTTACAAACAGGTGTATATCTACGGTGGGCTGGATGTCTCACCCACTGTACTTAACCGCACCTTTGGGTTCAGCTGGGGTCTGGGCGGTTGGTTGCTTACACCGTTCCTGCAGCGCGCAGGGGGAGAGCGGGTAATGGCAATGCGCGAACGCGTTGCGGCAGAGATCAAAACGACCTTTGCCAGCCGCTACACCGGGGAAGTTGATTTGGCGGGTGCTCTCAAGCCCGAGGCAGTCTCCGTTTACGCCAAGCAGGCTACCGGTGAGAAGATCCTGATCACGCCCTGATAGGCCGTGGATGGCGCAGGTCGTGCGTGCAGTTTGAGTGCGCGTGACCTGTTGCTAGCTAGCGGCTCGCGCTACACTGCGCGCCATGCTGAATATCCTCACAGTTGTTGTTCTGGGTGCTGCCGTCAGTGTTGCCGGTGGCCTAACGGGTGCCTACGTTGCGGGCGTGCCGGTGATGGTGATCTGTGCCGCTCTGGCGTTCGCCATTCAATGGGTTGCATTCGTACCGGCGTTTCTCAAACAAACCGAGCGCTTTTACGATCTCGTAGGCAGCCTGACCTACCTCTCCGTCACTGGGCTGGCCGTCTATCTCACTCCGGAGCAGTCCATCAGGTCAGTGTTGATCGCCGTGTGCATCGGCGTCTGGGCAATACGCCTTGGAAGTTTCCTGGTGAGGCGCATCTCGCAGGATGGCTCTGACTCGCGCTTCGATAAAATCAAGCCTAATCCCCTACGTTTCCTGTTTACGTGGAGCCTGCAAGGACTCTGGGTAGTGATGACTGCGGCCTGTGGCTGGGCCGCAATTACGTCAGGGTCTACGGCGCCCTTCGGCGTTGCAGGTGTGGTGGGCATTGTCATATGGATTTGCGGTTTTGCGATTGAAGTAATGGCAGACCGCCAGAAGCGGGTACACCGTGCCCAATATGGCAGCGGCACGTTCATAACGACCGGGTTGTGGCGCTACTCCCGCCATCCCAACTACTTTGGCGAGATTGTGCTCTGGAGCGGCATTGCTGTAATGGCTCTGCCTGCGTTGCAGGGGTGGGCATGGGCCACACTGATCTCACCGCTCTTCGTGTTTGTGCTGCTGACACGTATTAGCGGTATTCCCATGCTACAGGCCAAAGGTAAGAAGCGTTGGGGTGAAAACCCCGAGTATCAGGCGTATCTGAACGCAACCCCGGTGCTGGTGCCCTTTCTGGGCCGCAAGGGCTAGTTTCGCGATCCGCGACCCTCTTTTGGAGAGACTCATGAGGTATGTTTTCGCTGTGCTGCTGCTCGGTCTGTCCTTGGTTGCGCAGGCCTCGCCCGATCAGCGCTTTACCGAACTGCTGGACGAACACTGGGCCTGGTTCATGTCACAGCATCCTGAATATCTCACTTATCGCGGCGATCGCTCTGGCAATGACCGCTGGACAGATATGAGCCTCGCTGCGCATATCGAGCGCGATAACCAGCGTGGGGAGTTCCAGCGCCGTCTGCAGGTTATAGAGATAACCGCCCTGAGTGAGGATAACCAGCTCAACTACCGGATGTTTCAGCGGCGACTAGAAGGCGCCCGCAAAGAGCAGGCGCTGGGTCTGAATCTCATGAGCCTCAACATGCGCGATGGCCCGCAACACCAGTACACCGTTCTTGAATACACGCCGATGCAGGATGAGGTGGACTACCGCAATTGGTTGGCCCGCATGCAGGCCCTGCCCACATTGCTGGCGCAGTACCGCGAGTTGTTAGAGGAGGGCGTGTCTATCGAGCGCGTGCAGCCGCGCGCCGTCATGGAGCGCGTACCGGCTCAGTTGGATAACTCCATCGCTGACAGTCCTGAATACAGCCCTTTCTACCGTCCGTTTAAGCGGATGCCAGCTACCATGGATGCACAGTTGGCGGAGGAACTGCAGGCCCAGGCTCGCAGCGTGATCGCCAATCAGGTGACCCCGGCTTATCGCGATTTCAAAGACTTTTTCGTGAACACCTATTTGCCCGCCAGTCGGCCTGAGCCAGGTGTTGCCAGCCTGCCGGGCGGTGATGAAATCTATCGCTACCTGGCCATGCGATTCACCACTACGGATATGACGCCGGAAGAGATTCACGAAACCGGTAAGGGCGAGGTGGCAAGGATCCTCGCGGAAATGGAGGACGTGAAAAGCGAAGTCGGTTTTGACGGTGATCTTCAGGCCTTCAATGAATTCCTGCGTACCGATCCCCAGTTTTATTACGAAACACCCGAGGCACTGCTGGAGGCCTACCAGGCTGTGAGCAAACGCCTGGACCCTGAACTGGTGAGTCTTTTCGGCAAGTTGCCCCGCATGCCCTATGGCGTTAAGCCTATCCCGGCAGAGACTGCACCGGATACGACAACCGCGTATTACATGCCGCCGGCTATCAATGGATCACGCGCAGGTTACTACTACGTCAATCTGTACCGTCCAGAAGTGCGCCCTAAGTATGAAATTGAGGTTCTGAGTGTGCACGAGGCAGTACCCGGGCATCACCTGCAAATTGCTTTGGCGCAGGAGCTTACCGGGCTGCCCGAGTTCCGTCGCGCCAGCGGCGTGACTGCGTTTGTCGAGGGCTGGGGCTTGTATTCAGAGCGTCTGGGATACCAGATGGGGCTGTATACCGACCCCTATTCCCGCTACGGTCAGCTGACTTATGACATGTGGCGGGCCGTGCGTCTTGTCGTTGATACCGGCATTCACTATTTCGGTTGGTCCCGGCAGGAGGCTATCGATTACTTTAAAGCCAACGCCGGCAAGAGTGAGGCCGATATTGTCAATGAAATCGATCGCTACATTGGATGGCCAGGTCAAGCGCTGGCCTACAAGATCGGGCAGCTGAAGATTTTGGAACTGCGTGCGACCGCTGAGGCGAGACTGGGTGAGCGCTTTGATATCCGCAGCTTCCACGACGAGCTGTTGGGTGCAGGCGCTATTCCACTGGATGCGCTGCAGGCCCGTATGGACGCCTGGATGGCCAGGCAGTAATAGCCGGGGCAGGGCGGGCTGCTTTTGCGCTGCGCCAGCGATCTCCAGGTGGGTTATTCAGTGCCCCGAACTGGATGCCGTTAAACGCTGCTCGAAGTAAGCCTCAAGGTCGGGTGCAAATACCCGGCCTTTATGGATTTGCCACCACTGCTGCACACCCGGCATTGAGAAGAGCCTAAAGCCCTCGTCCAGGACGCGCTGATAGGTCGCGTCGTTGTTCTATACCCCCATCTGCTGCTGCACCATAACGGTATCCTGAATGCCGAAGTACATTCCCAGATAGAAATTGAAGCGCGACCTGTCCGAGTCATTCAGGGCGTCGTAATAGCGAACGCCCTGATAGAAAATCGACCAGTTTTCGGTGTTCGCTGGCACTGCATTTGTGAACTCCACCCATAAGCTGGTGATGGTGGCGTAACTCTCGGCATTGGCTTGTCGCACGGAGGCCCTCAGCTGAACGCCCACAAAAACCAGTGATGCAATTACGCCAAGTGCCGCGACAAGGCCGCCCACACCGCCAATGAATTCGCCGATGGCTGACAGTTCATCCAGGCTCATAGTTCATTCCTTTTGCAATGCCTGACTAACAGCGTGGACCATGATGTGGTCGCGATACGTGGGCATCGTCTTCTTCTATCTCTCGGCGTCAGGTGGTGATTAGGCGTCGCAACTGGCTGCGCTGAAGCGCGACACTATAAACTGGCGTAGGTAACGCGGAGTCAACAATGACAAAGCAGACTATAGGCGGTATCGGCTGGCGCGACCTAACTTGTGAGAACGCAGGGGGGCTGCGCGATTCTTACGAAGACGTGGTGGGGTGGCAGTCCAGTCCGGTCAGCATGGGTGATTACAACGATTTCAATATGATGGATGGTGAAGGCAATGTTGTGGCCGGAGTTTGTCACGGACGCGGCAGTAACGAGGGAGTGCCCGCCCAATGGATGATGTATGTCATTGTTGCCGATCTTGAGGCGAGTCTACGAGCCTGTGAGTCGCGAGGCGGAGCGTGCATCGGTGAAATTCGAAGCATGGGTGCGGACCGGTTTGCAGTGATCAGGGATCCCGCTGGTGCCTGCATGGCGCTGTATGAAGAGGGCTGAGTCACAGCGGTGACGTCAACCCCCTTGAGCGCTCCGGAGTTACTTCAGCTCGGAAGAGGACTTACCCAGCACCTGGCGCGCCACGATCAGTTGCTGAATCTGCTGGGTGCCCTCGAAAATATCCAGAATCTTTGAATCCCTGGCGAACTTCTCAAGCAGTTCGTTTTCGCTATAACCCAATGACTGACACAGCTCGACACAGCGCAGGGTAACGGCATTCCCCATGCGACCCGCCTTGGCTTTGCACATGGACGCCTCTTTCGAATTTGGCTGCTTGTTATCGGCCATCCAGGCGGCCTTATGGACTAGCAGTCTGGCCGCGCTCCATTCCGCTTCCATGGTGTAGAGTTCTGCCTCTATCGCGCTGAGATTGCGCGGTGTCTTGTCGTAGTCAAGGCTGACGTCTTCTTTGGCCAGTAACTCTTGCGCCAGATCCAGTGCGGCCCGTGCAACACCAATTGCCATCGAGGCCACTGGCGGGCGGGTGTTGTCGAATGTTTGCATAACGCCGCCAAAGGCTTTCTTGCGCGCTTCGGCAGTGGTGGCCACTTCCGGTGTGCCCAGAATGTTCTCCCGAGGAATGCGGCAGTCAGAGAAAGTGATCGCCGCCGTATCAGACGCACGGATACCCATTTTGTGTTCCAGTCGAGTGACCTCGCAGCCGGGCGTGCCTTTTTCGACGATGAACGACTTAATGGCAGCCTTACCCAGTGACTTGTCCAGCGTGGCCCACACAACCAGGGTGTCGGAGCGTTCCCCATCGGTCACATAAATTTTCTCACCGTTGAGGATCCACTCGTCGCCGTCGGCGACCGCCGTGGTGCTGATATTAGCCGAATCTGATCCGGTACCCGGTTCGGTGATGCACATGGCCGCATAGGACTTGGCGTACTTCTCGCGCTGCTCAGGTGTGCCAACGGCATTGATAGCCGCATTGCCCAGCCCGCTACCGGGCATGCCCAGGAACAGGCCCACATCACCCCAGCAGAGCCCCTCAAGGCCGATAACCGCGCCCATATTGGCGCCGTTGACTACTGCGCCTTCGGGCTGCTCATTCTTATCCTGCTTGCCGACACCTTCGCGTCCGCCGCGAATAAGTTTGGCAACCTCTTCCATTTCTGTGGGGTAGGCATGCTCCTCGCGATCATATTTGCGGGAGTAGGGCCTCATCATGTGTTCAGCCAGCATGCGTGTGTTGTTGAGCAATTCCTGGTGCTTCTCTGACAGTTCTAAATTAATCATCTCTCAAAATTCCTGTATCGGTGGGCTTCGGTGGGTGATAGCGGCTTAAACAGAAGCCAGACCTTCCAGCAAACTGATGGCGCGCAGGTTGCGATACCACATCTCCATCGGGTGTTCCCGACAGAACCCGTGACCTCCCAGCAGTTGCACGCCGTCGGTGCCGATCTTCATCGCGTGTTCACCGCAGAACACCTTTGCCAGATACGCTTCTTTGTGAAACGGCAAGCCTTGCTCGGCGCGAGATGCGGCGCGCCATGTCATCAGGCGCATCGCCTCGAGCTCGATCGCGATGTCGGCGATCATAAAGGCGACTGATTGACGGTTAGTGATAGGCTCACCGAAGGCTACGCGCTCGTTGCAGTACTCTGTCACGTAATCCAGTACGGCTTGGCAGGTGCCGACAGCCAGCGCGCAGATGCCCAGGCGTGACAGATCGATAAAGCGCTCTAGATCGAACGGCCGCTCGCCCAGCATGTTCGATGCGGGCACCCGCACTGCATCAAATGACAGCGTTGCGGTTTGCAGCGTGCGAAGCCCCATGTTCAGCTCCTGTGTGCGGGTAAGGCCCGCGGGCTCGCCTTCAACGATGAAGGCGGCGGGCTCGTCAGTCTCCAGCTTCGCGATAACCAGAAGCAACTGCGCATCAATACCCAGAGGCACCAGGCTCTTGGTGCCATCAATGACGTATTCATCGCCGTCCCGCACGGCCGAGCACTTGGGCTCAGTGGGCTCGAAGGTGGCGGCAGGTTCCAGTAGCGCGGTTGAGGCGGCGACGAAGTTCTCACCACAGAACTGTGGCAGCAGTCGCTCTCGCTGTGCTTCCGTTCCCTGATCCAGCAGGGTGTTTACGAAAGCCAGCGGGCTAATACTGCCTAAGGCGAGTGACAAATCGCCGTGGGCAAGGTCTTCCGCATTGAGCACATTTGAAACTGGCGCCCGCGCTACTCCTGCACCACCTAGTGCCTCGGGAATAGGCATCAGGGTAAGACCCAACTCCATGCTGCGCTGGTAGAAGCCCTCCGGCGTCTGTGAGGCAACGTCGGCTGGCATGGCCAGTGGCCGGATGTCTTGCTCGGTAAAGCGTCTTACCGTGTCGCGATTCATTCGCTGGTCGTCGGTAAGCGTGAGGTCGAATACGTCGTGTGCGGTGTTTGTCATTCCGAAAGCTCGTTGTCGGTGAGCAGGTATAATAACGGCAAGGCGCGGCCATGCCCAACAAGACCGGCCATGACTGCGCAGTGCGCCCCGTTCGGGTTATGATGCCGCCCTCAGGATGGTTACTCACAACGCCCTCGGCTAAGATGCAAGGATGCTCCCAAAGGAACTTCAATCCCTCCCGATTGTTGAGGTCTTCGATGATCTGCGCGATGCGCTGTCACGCAGCGACAACGTCGTATTAGAAGCGCCACCCGGCGCTGGTAAAACCACCGCGGTTCCACTGGCGCTACTGAACGAACCCTGGCTGGCTGGCCGAAAAATTCTCATGCTGGAGCCACGGCGCATGGCGGCCCGTGCCGCGGCCAGTCGTATGGCTGGGCTACTGTACGAGGAGCCAGGCGATACGGTGGGCTACCGCATCCGCCTCGACAGCTGTGTTGGTGAGCTTACGCGTGTAGAGGTCGTCACCGAGGGAGTGTTGGCCAGACGTCTGCAAATGGATCCCGCCTTGTCGGATGTGGGTCTGGTGATTTTTGATGAATTTCATGAGCGCAATCTGGACTCGGATCTAGGCCTTGCCTTGACCTTGCAGGGACGCGAAATGTTTCGCGAGGCCAGAGCGCTCAAGGTGCTGGTTATGTCTGGCACGTTGGATGGTGGCGCAATCTCCGGCTTGTTGGGCGGTGCGCCTCTGATCCGATCTGACGGGCGCCAGTACCCGGTTGATGTGCACTTCAGCCAGCCCTTGGATCCCAGAGATCCGCTTATGCCGCCACTGATGGCTGCCGTTAAGCGAGCTTTGACTGAGACAGCCGGCAGTGTGTTGGTCTTCTTGCCGGGGCAGCGCGAAATCAACAGTGCTGCCCGGGAATTGGGCGATATCGTTGCCGGTGGTGGCTACGGCAAGGTGGTTCTTTCCCCGCTCTATGGCGGCCTTTCACTGGAGCAGCAGCAGCGGGCGATCCGTCCCGCGCCCGAAGGTAGTCGCAAAATCGTTCTGGCGACCAATATCGCCGAAACCAGTTTAACGATTGATGGCATCTCTGCCGTCGTCGATAGCGGTCTGGCACGCGAGGCAGTCTACGACGCCAATACAGGCATGACTCGCCTGTCCACCCGGCGTATTTCCAGGGCCTCGGCGAGGCAGCGCAAGGGCAGGGCGGGCCGATTGGGTCGCGGTGACTGCTACCGCCTCTGGAGCGAAGAACAGCATCAGCAGTTGGTGGCTCATGGCACGCCTGAAATCCTTCAGGCCGATCTGACGCCGCTGGCGATGCAGCTGTTGGCCTGGGGCATCGAAGATCCGAGCGAATTGCACTGGTTGAACCCGCCACCGGTCGCGCCCTATCAAAAGGCGCTGGATACATTGGCCATGTGCGATGCCGCGTTTAAGGGCGGCAGTGATCGCTGGCAGCTCAGTCCTCATGGCGTTCGTTTAACGCAACTGCCGTTGCACCCTCGGCTCGCGCACATGTTAATGAAAGGCTGTGACATTGGTGCAGCGGAAACCGCCTGTCTCTTGGCTGCAGTGCTCGCTGAACGCAACCCTGTGTCTGGTCGGGGAACCGATATTGGCATTGCATTGTCATTGCTGATGGGCGAAACAAGCTGCCCGGAGCCGCTGAAGGGCTGGTACAAACGCTGTTGGCAGCAGGCCAGAAAGTACAGTCAGGTGGCGTCGGCCGTGCACATGTCCGGCGGTGCCAGTGTGGGTGTGCCTCAGCGGGAAGTTCCTGGCGTGCTGCTTGCCAGCGCTTATCCCGATCGCCTGGCCAGACTTCGCCCCGGTGGCGACGGCAGGCAGTACATACTGAGCAGTGGCCGCGCTGCGGAACTGCCGCCAGACGATGCCCTCACGGGTACACCCTGGCTGGCAGTGGCCGAGAGTGGTGGTGAAAAGGGCAGGCCGGTCGACAGGATCTACAGCGCGGCACCCTTGGCGGCTCAGCGCTTTAGCGATGTCCTTGCATCGCTGGTACAGAATGAAGAGAGGGCGGCCTGGGATGATCAGGCCGGTCAGTTTGTGTGTGAGCAGCGAAGTGTCATCGGTCAGATACAGCTTTCAGTGAAGCCGCTGGAGAATATACCCGATAGCGTGCGTAACGACGCCTTAGTGAGCGTTGTCCGAGCGCGAGGACTGGACATCTTGCCGTGGACTGACGCCTTGGTGCAGTGGCGACGTCGCGTGATGTTGATGCACGATTTGCGGTGGGGCGACGGTGAAAACCCCTGGCCCGACCTGTCTGATGCAAACCTGTTGGCATCACTCGAGGAGTGGCTGGCGCCATACCTGCAGGGCGTGACGCGATTGGAAGACTTCAAACGGCTGGATCTGCGCGGCATAATGCATGCCCAGTTGCCATGGCCTCTGCCGCTGGAGCTTGAACGTCTGGCGCCCGAGCGTATAGCAGTCCCCTCAGGGTCCAACCCGGCCATTGATTATGCGCAGGAGCCGCCAGTGCTTGCGATCAAGTTGCAGGAGATGTTCGGTTGCGACGAGACGCCGAGAATCGCCGACGGCGCTCTAACGTTGCAGGTTCACCTGCTATCACCCGCCGGGCGGCCTCTGCAGGTCACGCAGGATCTCGCGACGTTCTGGCGCGATGGCTATCAGTCTGTGCGCAAGGAAATGCGTGGCCGCTACCCTAAACACCCCTGGCCCGAGGACCCGACCATCGCAACGCCGACCGCGAAAACGAATCGCGCATTACGCAATAGCTAGACCACTGCGGCCTCTGTTGGAGGCTCAGAGGTTTCTTTCGATGATTGACAGAGCGGATGCCAACACATCCTCCGCATCCTTTCCTGAGCTGTCGATAAGGATATCCGGTGTCACACCGTCCGGTGTTCGATCCCCGTTGGGTCGAATGATCAGCGCCTTGGGAAAGCCGACTTCGATCCCTGTGTTGTCCAGCTGGAACCGCTCCATCGCACCAAATGTGGTGGCAAGGTCCGCTGTTTTCTCCCCCAAAACGGTGCCAAAGCCATAGTCCTGCACGATGGCCGCGACGGACACGGCATTGGAGTAGCTGGTGCGGTCAACCAGTACATACACCTGCCCTTTAAACTGTTCCCCGTCTTTTGGCTGTGCATAGGGTAAATCGAAGTCCACGACCTCACCTTCACGGTGCTCGCGGTAGAGTCGCGCGTAGCGTTTTGATACGTCATCGTCACCCGCTTGTTCATCCAGTCGCGCCAGATTCGCCGCTTCGGCTTGAGGACTTACTTTCACCTCAAACCGTGATGCGAATCGGAACGGGCGATCGGCAATCCAGGCCAGCATGGGATCACTGAAGGAGCTGTTGCCGCCCGGGTTCAGACGAAGATCAATCAGAAGCGCCTCCGCGCCGGTGGCAAGGAACTCGCTAAAGGCGTCATCCACAAATCGTTTAAACGGCGCTTCGTCCCAGACGTTGCCGCTGTCATCGTCCACGTTATAGAACGGGCCTGGCCTCAGATAGGCGACGCGCTCCGAAAGCATCCGCTTGGCGCGCGGCGCTGTATCGTCACCGTCGTTGTCATCGGACGCGTCAGATTTTCGGGCGTCGACGACAGGTGCGTATAGGGTCGCTTCAATGGCGTCCTGCTCAGGTCGTGACAGTGTGTCGACGGTGACTGTGACCGGTGTTCCATCGGCAATCGCGGTGACGGTGTATTGCGCTCGCTCGCCATCCAGCATCCACAGCAGAAAGGGCAGCTGCTGTTCGATCAGGCTGTTGGATAGCGTGTCGTTATCTGCCGACACAATGGTGCGAACACGGTCCAACCACGCACTGATGGGTGCGTCATCAATAGCCGTGACAACCATCCCGCGACCCAAGGCACCTTCCTTGCTGGTGACAGTGTCGATAGTCACCTGCTCCTCGCCGATCAACAGGAACAGCGGCAGCATGGCCCCATCGGCTTCTCGAAACGCCATGAAGTCATCGAAGGGCAGGGTGGTGGTGGCATGGGCGATGCCGCCCAGTGCAACGAATCGCTGAAAGAGGACCTGGGCTTCGAGGCGGCTCATCCCGTCCTCTATCTGCGCACGATACGTTTCATAGTCGCTGTCATAGCGAGTTTTTGGGTAGTGCGCATAAAGGTCGTAATGCGCCTGTTGCAGGCCGCTGTAGAGTTGATCGAAGTCCTGCTGTAGCGCTGCTTTGTTGAATACGGTCTGTGGTACTGCGGGCTGCGCTGCGGCCATCCCACCCAACCAAAGGGCGCCCAGCAGTGCGGTGAACACAGCGCTTTTTCGCGCTAATCGGAGTCTCGGCATCTCATCAGTTCCCGATATCATCAGTTATTGGGTAGGTCGAAGCGTTCACGTAAGAATTTTGCGATGCCGTCCTCATCGTGATGGCCTATGACCGCAGTGGCTGCGGCCTTGAGCGGTGCCTTGGCGTTTTCCGGGGCGTAGCATTCATCGGCGCAGGCAAACATGCTCAGGTCGTTGTCGCTGTCGCCGAAACATACGATGCGTTCCAGCCCCAGATCTGTCTTCAGGCGGCTGGCTGCGTCGCCTTTACTGCCGGCACTGTGATGAATATCCATCCAGCACAGGTTGGCGTCCTCGATGGCAACGCCCATGTAGGCTACCAGGCCCGCCTCGTGCTCCACCATGGCGGCGACCTGCTCTATGGGTTCGCGCTGTCCCAGCGCGCTGATATTTGTCAAGTCAGCGGTGGCAGGAATTTCAGAGATGGGCAGCACAGGGAGTCCGCGATCTTTGCGGAACATCTCGACCAACCTTTTCTCAGCCTCATTGAGCAGAGGCGAGTGGTAGATCGCATGGTGATTGCCGGGTTCCAGCGTAAACAGAAACGGTGTGATTTCGGCGCTAATGAACGTCTCAAGAATATGGCGAATCTCGTTCTGAGTCAGCAGGTGCTGGTCGCAATAGGACTGGGACTGTGGACTCCAGGTGATCACACCATTCTTATAGATCTGTGGCAAATCGAAGCCGTGGTCCGTAATCAGATCACGGGTCGCATGCAGTGTGCGTCCCGTCGCCACGGTGTAGGCGATATTGCGTTCGCGCAGCAGCTTTAGGGTCTCCCGCGTGTAAGGGGAGATTTCGGATTGCTTGTTCAGTAGTGTGCCGTCGAGATCAAAAACGACAAGGTCCATAGCGCCTGTGCCCGGTAAAATGACGAGGCAGGTTACCAGTGAATGTGAAGAGCGGCCAGCGAAGCGACCGCGGGAGAGCTGGCGCCACTGGCAATTAGCCAGTGGCGCCCCGGATGCTTAGAAACTGTAGTTGAGCGTGAGACCGTACATGCGCGGCTCAAGCAGGAACTGGTTGGTGGCCAGCCCAACATTCTGGTCGCCCAGGTATTGTCCAGTAATGTGATCTTCGTCCTGTAGGTTGCGTCCCCAGGCCTCCACAAACCAGCTACCGTCAGCGCTGAACAAAGTGAGCGTGGCGTTCCAAACGTCCCACTCATCCACCTGGTCATTCACGGTATTGAATACACGTGTGTAGAACTCATCCTGCCAGTAGTAGTTAGTGGCGGCAGTGAGCTCCATGCCGTTCGACAGATACCAGGTATAACCGGCGCCCAGGTTCACAGAGAACTCAGGCGCATTGGGTAGCTGATTGCCATCAAGATTTGCCTCAAGTCCCGCGCAGGGAATGACGCCTCCGGGGCAATCTGCGCCAACATAAACGTTTGAGTTGGGCGTTGTGATGATGTTTTCGGTGGTGCCCCGCTGGTTGATATCCGCCGGGTCGAGGCTGCTGCCGCCATCGAGTTCCGCATCCAGCCACGCCAGGTTGGCGGAGAAGCGCCAGTTCTCGGTCGGCACCCAGATGAATTCGCCTTCGAAGCCCTGGTTGGTAGCATCAAAGTTCTCATTCAGCGCCGTCTGCTGGGTAATTTTCGAGACCTGCAAGTCCTCATAATCGTAGTAGAAATAGGTCAGGTTTGCCTGCAGAGTGTTATCCAGCAGTCGCATCTTGGCGCCAATCTCCAGAGCATCAATGAATTCTGGCTGGAACTCGGCCAGGCTCGGATCGCCGCCAAATGCTGGGTCCAGGATCACTGAGTCTGAGGAGATCGGATTAAAGCCGCCACTCTTAAAGCTGGTCGATAGGGTGGCATAGGTCATGATGTCGTCGGTGACATCCCAGGTGACATTAAACTTACCCGTGGGCTCAGAGTCGCTGAACTCGAAGTCAGTGTAGCCACCGTCAGGAGTGGTGGGGTCATCCAGAAAGGCGAGATAGATGGAGCGCTGACTTGAGGACTTTTCTTCCTCGGTGTAGCGCAGGCCCAAAGTCATAGACACCGTATCGGTGGTCTGCCAGTAGAGTTCACCAAATACTGCCCAGGTTTCCAATTCATACGGGTTAGTGTCGTTGTCGAAAAGCCGCTGTGATGGATCGATGCCGAAAGTCGCGCCAAAAACTTCCAATGCTGCCGAGTACACGTAGTAATGGGTTTCTGACTCGTAATCCAGCCAGAAGCCACCGACCATGAAGTTCCAGTCACCGTCGTAGTCCGATGCCAGGCGAAGCTCCTGGCTCCACTGTTCAGGCTCCGTGGTGGAACGGTCGCTGGAAAAAGCGCGATCTGTAGTGATAGGACCATCCGGGCCGCGCTGAACGGTGACCGGGAACGGCCACGGCTCTGAAGCGACTGTGAAGTCGTAGTCGTTGCGCGCGTCAAGGTCAGAGCTGTGATAGCCAGTCAGGGACGTGATGGTGTAGTCGCCCATGCTGTGGTTGATTTCAAGAGACGCCATCAGGTCTTCTACCTCGTATTGAGGTGTGAAGTCCAGGAACTGCTTGCGCGGGTCGCTAAACCCCGTGGAGTTGATGAAGTCATCCGCCGGGAAGGGCTGTCCTGTTACTGTACCAACGAGGTTGGTTAGGAACCCGGTTACCGTCGCTGCACTGTTGGTATTCTGGTCAGCGAGACCAGTGGGCAAGCAGCCGATGATGCCTTCAGGGTCGCGCAGACACTGCTGATTGCTCCCGCGCATGCGCGTGGAGTCTTCCTCGAAGTAATTCACCACCAACGTGGCATCGGTGTTATCGCCTGCCCAGCGCGTGGATGAACGGATGGAGTACATATCGCGATCGTCAACATCGCGACCATTGAATTCGTTATCGACAAAGCCGTCGCGCTTGTTATAGAAACCTGCGAAACGCTGGGAGAGACCATCGGTAATGGGAAAGTTAATAGCGCCACGCACGCGAACGTGATCGTACTCTCCAACCTCCATATTAAGGTCGCCACCGAACTCATCCTCCGGTGCGCGGGTGATCAGATTCACCACGCCCGCAGTGGTGTTTCGACCGTACAGTGTGCCTTGGGGGCCACGCAGCACCTCCACCCGCTCGGCGTCGTAGAATTCAGTTTCAAAAATTCGGCCATTGTTCAGGTAGACGCCATTGAAGTGTACGCCAGTGCCGGCATCCGTTGATGATCCCACAGCCAGGTTGCCAATGCCGCGGATAGAGATGCTTGCCGTCGTGAAGTTGCCCTTACTCATTAACATGTTGGGCACGCTGAATTGCATATCCAACGGTTTATTGATCAAGGACCTGTCCAATTCGTCGCCGGTGAAGGCCGAAACAGCGATCGGTGTATCCTGAATGGTGGTCGCGCGCTTCTCAGCGGTGACAATGATCTCTTCTAGCATGCCTTGCTGAGCTAGAGCGGTCTGACTGGCCATGCCTGTGGCGAGAAGGGTAAAGGCTAGAGACAGTTTATTACGCGTAAACAACATCGCATTGGCTCCCAGTTATTTTATGGTTATGTGCATCTGGTGTAGCTAACACTTACGACGCTAACAAAAGCTGGGGAGGGCGTCTAGCACTGTGACGCACGATAGGCGCACCATTGCGGTGCGCCGGATAGGGGGTCAACGACTAAGCTGTGCTACGCCGGCAGCGCGGTCAATCTCGCTGCGGATCAGTTCCAGTGCGTTCTCTGTCTGGGCTTCATCGAGCGTGGTGTTGGTCACGAAGCGAATGACGCCGTCGTTATCTACGATTGCGAGCACCGCGCCGGTGTCCTCCAGGCCCCACTCAGTCTCGCCGGTTCCGTCTTTGTCTACTACCATGGTGGCCAGTGGGAACTGCTTTTTACTGGCCTCCATCTCCGACATCACAAAGCCCTTCGTGCCCCAAAGCGCCGCATCAAGATTGATAATGGTTGTGACATGGTAAAGACGGAAATCGATGTCCTGCTGCAACTGGTCCGTGAACGGTGAGAACAGCTTGCGGTGTGCCAGGGTGCCACTGAAGTACTGCACAATGTGAACCTTGCCTGGATCTGCAGATATATCCCAGGGCCTCCAGCTGTATTCGCCGTCTGCCAATAGCAGCTCGCCGTGTTCGGCAATCGCCAGTGGCGGCAGGGGTTGATCAAGCTGCGGGCCGCTAGCCTCTGCCAGCGCCACGGGGCTAAGCACTGTCAGTAGAACGCTCAGCCATGCGGCCAAGCCTGTGCGCAGGGTGTTTGTCATTATTGTGCTCCTCTTGCCTGTTAGGTGTTTACGAGCGAGACCCGCGTCCGGGTTTCCCTGTAGATGAACGCCGCCGACGTTTCGGTGCCTGCGGTGTTCTTGGCAGGCCGTTGTGCTGGGTCGCAAATGGCTGTGTGCCATCCACACGCTGATGGCGCTTTGGGGGTTGGCGCGGCGGAATAAGGTGCATTTTGCCATTGCCAATCAGGTCAGCGCGCCCCATCTTTTTTAGTGTCTTGCGCAGCAGTGGCCAGTTGTCCGGATCGTGATAACGCAGGAAGGCCTTGTGAAGTTTACGTTGATTCATGCCGCGCACAGTGGTCATGGTGTCACTGGTGCGTGTCACGCGCTTCAGCGGGTTCTTGCCGCTGTGATACATGGCGGTGGCCGTAGCCATGGGTGAGGGGTAGAAGGTTTGCACCTGGTCGGCGCGAAACTTGTTGCGCTTCAACCACAGCGCAAGATTCATCATGTCCTCATCGCGGGTGCCGGGGTGAGCGGCGATGAAGTAAGGAATCAGGTATTGCTCCTTGCTCGCTTCTTTGGAGTATTTGTCGAACATTGCTTTGAAGCGGTCATAAGTGCCCATACCCGGCTTCATCATTTTGGACAGCGGGGCGTCTTCCGTGTGCTCGGGTGCGATCTTGAGGTAACCGCCCACGTGATGGGTGACCAGCTCGCGCACGTACTCGGGCGTCTCCACCGCGAGGTCGTAGCGCAGGCCGGATGCGATCAACACCTTCTTAATGCCGGGCAACTCGCGCGCACGGCGATACAGGTTAACCAGCGGCGTCTGGTCCGTATCCAGGTTTTTGCAGATGCCGGGATAGACGCAGCTCAGCTTGCGGCATTTCGCCTCAATCTCTTTGCTCTTGCAGGCCACGCGCCACATGTTGGCGGTGGGCCCGCCCAAATCGGAGATGACGCCGGTAAATGCCGGTGATGTGTCGCGAATGGCTTCGACTTCGCGCACGATGGAGTCCTCGGAACGATTCTGGATGATACGTCCCTCGTGCTCCGTGATCGAGCAGAACGTACAGCCTCCGAAGCATCCACGCATGATGTTCACCGAGTGGCGAATCATCTCGTAGGCCGGGATTCGGGCATCACCATACTGGCTGTGTGGCAGTCGGGTGTAGGGGAGCTCGAAAACCCAGTCCAACTCCGGCGTTTCCAACGGAATGGGTGGGGCGTTCAGCCAGACTTCCCTGTCACCATGGCGCTGTACCAGCGGGCGAGCATTGTGCGGGTTTGTCTCTTTGTGAAGTACACGAGAGGCGTGTGCATAGAGTGCGCCGTCTTCGCGCACAGCCTCGTAGTCGGGTATGCGAATGACCGCAGGGCCCCTATCGCTGCTGTCCAACAGCGTAACCGGCTCGATTTGAACGGGTTCTGGTGCCGCCTGTTTGTCAGCACAGCTGTTATCCATGGGGATTTCTTCGTAGGGATTCAGTGGCGGCGCGGTCGCCCCCACCAGGTCAATGCTCGATGAATCGATGACCCGCCAGCCGTCGGGAATCCGCTTGCGCACAAATGCAGTGCCGCGTAGGTCTCGTATATCACTGATGCGCTCACCGGCCGCGAGTCGGTGGGCGACATCGACGATAGCGCGCTCGGCATTGCCGTAGAGCAGGAGATCGGCGCGGCTGTCCAGCAAAATAGAGCGCCTGACTTTGTCGCTCCAATAGTCATAGTGGGCAATGCGTCGCAAGCTGGCCTCGATGCTGCCGACGATCAGAGGCACATCACGATAAGCTTCTCGAACGCGCTGGCTGTAAACAATTACGGCCCTGTCCGGTCGTTTGTCCCCGACGTTGCCCGGCGTGTAGGCATCGTCATTTCGACGCTTACGATCGGCGGTGTAGCGATTGATCATGGAATCCATGTT
Source organism: Parahalioglobus pacificus (assembly GCF_014652275.1). Taxonomy (GTDB): domain Bacteria; phylum Pseudomonadota; class Gammaproteobacteria; order Pseudomonadales; family Halieaceae; genus Parahalioglobus; species Parahalioglobus pacificus. The sequence goes on from NZ_BMYM01000001.1 coordinate 927,987, forward strand.
GCCCGCAGCCACACCGAAGAAGAGGTTGGGCTTACCCAAGGCCTTGAAGGGCTCGGAACTGGTCCAGTCTGGTTGCGACAGAATACCTACGCGAAAGCCCTGTGCCTCCAGTACACGGCCTATCACCGCCATGCCGAAGCTGGGGTGGTCCACATAGGCGTCGCCAGTCACGATGATGATGTCGCAACTGTCCCAGCCCAGCGCATCCATTTCCGCGCGAGACATGGGCAATTCGGGGGCAGGGCCGAAGCATTCTGCCCAGTATTTGCGATAGTCGTATAAGGGTGTTGGCATGGGGCTCTCCAGGGCGGCCAATTATAGCCTGAATTACCCGCTGTGTAGGCGGTACTACTGCCGTGAATTCTGTGCCCGCAGCTCCTCGGGTACTTCGAGGTCGGAGCCACAATACTTGCAGTACACCGCGTCAAGTGCGTGTCCGCTGCGCACACAGTTGGGGCAGTTCCAGTTCAGTACACGGTTGTCATCGCCCTGCATTTTTTCGTAGAGCTTGGTGGTCACGATCGCCGTTGGCACAGCAATGATGGAATAACCCAGCAGCATGCCCAGGGAAGACACCACGCGTCCCGCGGCCGTGACCGGCACGACATCGCCGTAGCCCACAGTGGTAATCGTGACAATCGCCCAATAGATGCTGATGGGAATGCTGGTAAAACCGCTGGACGGACCTTCGATGACGTAGATCAGACAGCCAAAGATAATGGTGAGGATGATTACCATCGAAAAGAAGACGAAGATCGCGCGTGAGGACTTGCGCAGCACGTCGAGAATTTCGGCGTACTCTTTCACCAGGCTGAAAAGCCGCAGAACCCGGAAAATGCGCAATATACGCAGTAGACGCACGATGGTGAGCGAGGCGGCGCCGGGAATCAGGAATGCCATGTAGGTCGGCAGGATGGAGAGTAGGTCTACGACGCCGTAGAGGCTGGTGACGTACTCCCTGCGATTTTCTGAACACCAGATGCGAATGGCGTATTCCACGGTGAACAGCAGCGTGAACATCACTTCGATGCGCCAGAAGAGTGCGCCATAACTGGCGTGAAGCTCAGGGATGGAGTCCAGCATGATGACCGTAACAGACGCGAGTATGGCGACGATCAGTAGCAGGTCAAAGGCCTTGCCGGCTCCACTTTCGGTGCCAAAAATGACTCGGAAAAAACGGCGCTGCAGCGGGGTGAGTGCGCGCTTGCCGTGGGTAGATACACCTGTGTCCGAAGGTGTGCTCGTGTCGTTTGAGTGATTCAATGGCTGTCCAGGATGCGTGCTAAGCTTTCCCGCTATTTCGGGTTGATAGGAGCACAATCACCTTCACCCGGTCAACAGGCGACGTGCAACAGGCGACGTGCAACAGGCGACGTGCAACAGGCGACGTGCAACAGGCGACGTGGAGGACATAATGACGGGTGATAATGCTTTTCCGCTATATCAGGTTGATGCATTCACCGACAAGGTGCTGGGGGGTAACCCGGCTGCTGTGATGCCGCTGCAGCAGTGGCCGTCGGATACGGTGCTGCAGGCAATCGCCGCGGAGAATAACTTATCCGAAACGGCGTACTTTGCCCCCGAAGGCAAAGGGTTTCGGCTGCGCTGGTTTACCCCTGCAGTTGAGGTCGAGCTTTGCGGACACGCCACACTTGCCACTGCGCATGTGTTGTACCGCCATCTGAATTACACCGGAGATGCCGTAAGCTTCTTCACGCGCAGTGGCGAACTCATGGTTGCGCCAGCGCAACAGCCTGGCCAAAACGGCCCCGCGCGTTACAGCATGGACTTCCCGCTGCCAGCCCTGGGTGAACTGACGGTGCCCGATGGCCTGGAAACTGCTTTGGGCGTAGCGATCAGCGACATGCAGGCCCCGGTGGGTAACCCCAGTATGGCGGTTTGTGTTGTGGAGGATGAGGCCGCAGTCCGTGCACTGTCACCAGATTTCGCCGGGATTGCCGCGGCCACACCGCTGAACATTATCGCCACTGCGCAGGGAGACAGTTGCGATATCGTTTCGAGGTTTTTCGGCCCACAGGTGGGCATCGATGAGGATCCCGTCACAGGGTCAGCGCATTGCTGTCTTGCAGCCTATTGGGGCAAACGATTGGGGGCCACAAGCCTGTCAGCCCGGCAGCTCTCTGCGCGAGGGGGCGGGATGGACATCACTATTGATGGCGATCGGGTAAAACTGGGTGGTGCCGCTGTGACTTATCTTGTCGGTGAGGTGGTTGCCCACGCGCTCTTATAGCGCAGGCTCATCCAGCAACGACTGCAGCGTGGGCCAGACATTGTTCAGCAGCGCGGGCTGTGCCTCTACCGTTGGGTGTATGCCGTCTGCCTGCATCAACGAAGGTTCGGTCGCTACACCCTCCAGCATAAAGGGGCCCAACACGCTGCCGGTCTCCTCAGCCACGACACCAAAGGATTCCCGGAATAGGCGGGTATAGCGTGATCCGTAATTGGGCGGAATCTCCATGCTCAAAAAGATGACGCGCGCACCGGCCTGCTGTGACAGCTGCGCCATCTCGCGCAGGTTGTCGCGAAACCGATTCACCGGATAGCCTCTGAGTCCGTCATTGCCGCCAAGTTCGATGATCACGATTCGCGGTTGGTGCTGTTCCAGTAGCTGGGGTAAGCGTCGCAATCCGCCGCCGGATGTTTCGCCACTGATGCTCGCGTTGACTACAACGGTGTCAGGGTGTGACGCCTCCAGTTGGTCCGCAAGCAGTGCAACCCAGCCCTCTTCCAGCGACATGCCGTAGGCAGCGCTGATACTATCGCCCAGCACCAATACCGATTGCCCGGTTGCCGCTGATGTTTGCGCGAACCCCAGCAGTAACAATCCGAGCGCAAGCCGCTGACGTAAAACGCGAAAAAGGAATCGTCGAAGCATGATTACAGTCGAAAATCTCCAGAAACGAGTGCCTATGGCGGGCGGCGAGCTGGAGATACTGAAAGGGATTAACCTCGAAATCAAGTCGGGCGAGGCCGTTGCTATCATCGGCGCATCGGGCTCGGGCAAGTCCACCTTGTTGGGGTTGCTGGCCGGCCTCGATGAGGCCAGCGAGGGCAGGGTAGTCATCGGCGATACCGATCTTGCAGAACTCGACGAGGACGGCCGGGCCGTGTTCAGGGCGCGGGAGGTCGGGTTCGTGTTTCAGTCCTTCCAATTATTGCCCGCGCTGACCGCGCTTGAGAATGTGATGTTGCCCCTGGAAATGCAGGGCAACAAGGATGCGCGGCAACAGGCGGAGCATTTTCTGGACCGTGTTGGCCTCGGTGAGCGTGTGGATCACTACCCGCGCCAGATGTCGGGCGGGGAACAGCAGCGTGTCGCAATCGCACGTGCGTTCGCTGCCAAACCGCGCATTCTGTTTGCCGACGAGCCCACGGGCAATCTCGATACTGCCACAGGCGATCGCATTGAGGAGCTGCTGTTCGAGCTCAACAGGGAAGAGGGTACAACGCTGGTATTGGTGACCCATGACCTGCAACTGGCCAGTCGCTGTGAGCGACAGCTGACCCTGGAAGCCGGTGAGATGGTAGCGAGCTGATCCGATGTCGATGACAGCTTCACGCATGCTGGTGCGCGATTGGCGCGGCGGCGAATTAGGTATCCTGGTGGCAGCGTTGGTGTTGGCCGTTGCAATGGTCTCGGGTATTTCTGCCTTTACCACGCGCCTGCAAAACGCGCTGGAACAGGAGAGCCATCGTTTTCTGGCGGCCGACCGCGTGGTTCGTGCCAGCACTGTTATGCCAGAGCAGTGGTTGGCCGAGGCACGTACTCAGGGACTACAAACTGCCCAAACCCTGACATTCCCCTCCATGGTATTTGCCGGTGATGAGGCCATGTACCTGGCCTCCATCAAGGCAGTGACCGATGACTACCCGCTGCGCGGCGATCTCACCAGTTCGCGCGAGCCCTTCGGTGCTGCCGAGCTTGCTGCCCAGGGGCCGGCGCCAGGCACTGTCTGGCTGGATTCCCGCCTGTTCCCATTGTTGGACGTTTCCATGGGCGATTCAGTGGGTATCGGCGATGCCGAATTCACGGTCGTGGCGGCGGCACGGACCGAGCCAGATCAAGGGACATCGTTCCTGGGCTATGGCCCCCGTGTGCTGATGCATTTCAGCGACATTCCGAAAACCAACGTGGTACAGCCGGGCAGTCGGGTGCAGTACCGGCAGCTGTATGCGGGCGATGAGCCCTCGGTGGCGCGCTTTGTAACCTGGTTAGAGCCCCAGTTGGAAGACCGTCACCGTCTGCTGGACGTTAACCAGGGTCAGCCCGGCCTGGGTAATGCGCTGAATCGTGCCGAGTCTTTTTTACTGTTGGCCGGTAGCTTGGGCGTTGTGCTCGCTGGTGTCGCGATAGCACTGGCCGCGCGGCGATTCTCTGAACGCCACACTGACTACGTCGCGATTATGAAAAGTCTGGGTGCAACCTCCGGGTCGATCAACTGGTTGTACGGGCGCAGCCTGTTGCTGTTGGGTGCAACCGCCACCGCGCTGGGGTGCCTGGCCGGTTGGGGTATGCAGTCTGTATTTTTTGTGATGTTTGCCGATCAAATGCCGGTTCAGCCTGCGCCGTCGGGGATGCGTCCGTACCTGATCGGTGCTGCAACCTCAATGACGTGTCTACTCTGTTTCGCATGGCCCCCCATCCGACGCCTCAGTCTGGCAAGTCCTTTGAGGGTACTGCGCCGGGATATGCCCGATGAGAATCGACGCACACTGACCGACTACGGCGTAGGCCTGGTCGCAGTCAGCCTGCTGATGTGGTGGTACAGCGGTGACTGGCAGCTCACGGCCGCCGTATTGGCGGGCCTTGCGGCCACCGTGACACTGGGTCTGGTACTGGCGCTTACGCTGTTGCGCGGTGGCCGGCTGGTTGGCATGAGTGCCGGCAGCATCTGGCGACTGGCGCTGGCGGGTTTGCAGCGTCGCGGCACAGCCAATGCCCTGCAGGTGGTGATCTTCGCCATGGCCATCATGCTTTTGCTGGTGTTGGTGCTGGTGCGCACATCCCTGATTGATGAGTGGCAAACACAGCTACCGCCGGATACGCCTAATCATTTCATGCTGAATATTGCACCTGAAGAGGTGCAGGCGGTGGACCAGGTATTGCGCACAGAGAACATCAACAGTGAAGCGCTGTATCCAATGATTCGCGGCCGCATTATGTCGGTCAACGCCGATGAATTACCCAAGACCTCAGACCAGGAGGAGGGGAGACGGCAGCGCGAGGTGAATTTCACCTGGTCGGACACGCTGCCCAGCGGCAATGAGTTGCTGGACGGCCAGTGGTGGGCACCCGAATCAACCGAGGCACTGGTATCCCTTGAGCGCGAGTTTGCTGAGCGTTTACAGGTCGGCGTTGGCGATGAGATTGGACTCATGATTGGGTCCGCACCGTTGAGTGTACGCGTTGCCAGCATACGTGAACTGGATTGGCAGTCGTTCCAGCCCAACTTCTTTATGGTCTTCCCGCCACAGTTTCTGTCTGCCTACCCCGCCACCTTTATGACGAGTTTCCATCTGGATGCGTCGCAAAAAGTCTTTCTCAATAGCTTCATACGCGATTTCCCCACGGTGACGGTGATTGAGATGGACGTAGTGGTGGAGCAGGTTCGGTCGATTGTCGAACAGGTCTCTGGTGCCATTGAGTTGGTGCTCGCTGTGATTATTGCGGCGGGTTCGTTGGTGCTGGTGTCCGGGGTGCAGGCGTCGGTGGATGCACGCATGCATGAGAGCGCCATACTGCGGGCGCTGGGTGCGCGCAGGGGCTTGATCCTGGGCGGCTTGTTCATCGAATTCGCGGCGCTGGGGCTGTTCGCGGGATTCCTGGCTACGGTAGCCGCAGAGCTGTCGGTCTATATCCTGCAAGTTTGGGTGATGGAATTTAACTACAGCCCGAGTCCTGCTGTTTGGCCACTGGGCATTGGCGCTGGCGTGGTCTTGATTTCTGCTTTAGGCGTTTACAGCTGCCGCAAAGTGGTTTCAAGCCCACCCCTGAGCGTTTTGCGAGAGCTTTAACAAAGCCCGCCCAAAAATTGGCCCTCAGGTAGGCGGTGGCATACACTGCCGTTCGAATTTCGAGCGGAGCCTGCCTGGATGAGATCATTTATTTCCCTGTTTATCGCACTCGCGCTGGTGGCTTGTAGCGAAGCACCCGTGCCCATGGAAGGTGCCGATGAAAACGGCTTCACGGCGCCCACTGCGGCAACGCTGGCAGCTAACAAGGCGGTTGCAGAACGGATCGCAGCCTACCCTTCAGAAGACTTTGAGCAAGCTCGCCGAGGTCTTATTGCATCCGCCGACAGCCTCGTCATTCGAGATCCCGATGGAAAAGAGGTCTGGAACCAGGATGCCTACCGTTTTATTGAAGGCGATGCGCCGGGAACGGTAAATCCCAGCCTGTGGCGGCAAGAACAGCTCAACAATATTCACGGGCTGTTCGAAGTTGTGCCGGGTATTTACCAACTGCGCGGCTATGACCTTGCCAACATGACCCTCATTGAGGGGGAGTCGGGTTGGATCGTTGTTGATCCACTGACCACCGAACCCACCGCCCGAGCGGGTATGGCCTTTGTTCGCGAGCATTTGGATGACAGGCCGGTGCGCGCGATTATCTTTACCCACAGCCATATCGATCACTTTGGCGGTGTCGCGGGTGCATTGCGCGAGAGTGATTACGAAGGCCTTCGCGTGATCGCGCCGGTGGGCTTTCTGGAGGAGGCCGTCAGCGAAAACTTGTTGGCGGGCCCCGCGATGCAACGGCGTGCGACCTTTATGTACGGCAGAAACCTACCGGTCACGCCGCGCGGACATGTGGGTACCGGTTTAGGTAAAGAGCCGGCAAAGGGCGGGTTGATCGATATCCTCGAGCCCACGGACATCATCGAGGCGACGGGGCAGCGACTGACCATCGACGGCGTGGAAATGGTGTTCCAAAATGTCGGCGGTTCCGAGGCCCCCGCGGAACTGACCTTTTACATGCCGCAGCACAAGGCCTTCTGTGGTGCCGAGATGGTCTCGCGTAACATGCATAACCTGTACACGTTGCGCGGTGCGAAGGTGCGCGACGCCTTACTGTGGAGTGGCTTCATCGACGAAGCGCTCACCCTGTTCGGCAGCGATGCAGAGGTGTACTTTGGCAGCCACCACTGGCCCATCTGGGGTCAGTCGGCGATCCAGAATTTTCTCGCGGGTCAGCGCGATACCTATAAATACCTTCACGACCAGACCCTTCGCATGGCCAACAATGGCGCCACGCCGCGTGAGATTTCCGAGGCGATGACGTTGCCTGAGGGCCTTGCCAGCAACTTCGCCAATCGAGGCTATTACGGCACGCCAAAGCACAACAGCAAGGCGGTGTACCAGTTCTACTTCGGCTGGTATGACGGCAATCCTGCCAACCTTGACCCACACCCGCCTGAGGCCGCCGCCACTCGCTACGTTGACTACATGGGTGGTGCCGAGTCCGTGCTCGAAAAAGCGCAGGCCTCGTTTGATGAGGGTGACTATCGCTGGGTGGCGGAGGTGCTGAATCATCTTGTGTTTGCCGAGCCTGGCAATCAGCGAGCTATTGCACTGTTAGCCGCGGCCTACGATCAGTTGGCTTATCAGGCTGAATCGGGTCCCTGGCGAGACGTTTATCTCACCGCTTCCTGGGAGCTACGCCGTGGCAAGCCGGACACCGGGACCAGTCTCAGTGATGCTGCCGGCCTGATAAAGCGGGTGCCCACGCCATTGTTTTTCCAGACTATGGCGGCCAGTATTGACGGCGAGCGGGCGGCGGATGCCAGTTACGTGATTAACATGACTTTCACGGATACGGGCGAAGTGATTGTGCTCACCCTCAGTAACGGGGTTCTCAGATACCGCGAGGGCGAAAAGGCACTTGATGCCAACGCCGGTATCACCCTCACTCGGGAGCTGTTTCTGAGCATTCTTCTCGGCAACGCGGGTCTCCGTGACACTCTGCTGGGTGATGACTTGAGTGTGGAGGGGAGTCGACTGGATTTGCTCGGCTTCTTCCGGCTGTTCCAGCCACTGGAGCCTGTGTTTGAAGTGGTTAGGCCCTGATTCAACAGGGCCCGGTGAATCAATCCTGAATGGCCGGTGCCGCGATCCCGATGAGAAAGGTCTCAATACCCGTGTCGATCTGGCGTGCCAGGTCGATGTGCCGTTGAAATAATTCCGGGGCATCGACGCGGAGTGTGGCTAGCCCGTGGATGCCGGCCCAGCCGGCGTTGGCGAGGTAGGTGCCATCCTGCTGGCGGAAGAAGCCTTGATCCATGCCGTCTTCGAGAATGCGCTGCACCAGGAGGAATGTCTCCCGACTGGCCTGACGTAACTCGGGGTAGTTTTCCGCCGGTTGCACGGACGGGCCGAACATCAGCTTGAACAGGGCAGGGTTGTCTGCCGCATAGGCCACATAGGCGCGAGCGAAGGCGCGCAGTTGATCCGGTGGTGAATGGTCGCTGTGTGCGCCGGCTTCCTGCAGGCTCCACAACAGGTTTTCGTAGCCGCGTGTGGCCATGGCTGCGAGCAGCTCGCCCTTGTCAGAAAAGTGCCGGTAGGGTGCGGTTTGTGACACGCCTATGGCGCGCGCCAAGGCCCGGAGGCTGAGTGCCTCCGTACCCTCGCTGCCTAACTGCGCAATGGCGGTGTCGAGCAGTTCTGCGCGCAGGTTACCGTGGTGGTAACCGCGCGTACTTTCGGCGTCGCTCAAGGCTTACGGCAGCAGGTGCTGAACAGCGTCGCGCTCTTCGGCAAGTTCCTGCTCTGTCGCTGACATACGGGTCTGGCTGAACTCGCCGACTTCAACACCCTGAACAATGCTCCAGTCACCGTCTTTACAGCGGCAAGGGAAGGAGTAGATCAGGCCTTCGGCGATGCCGTAGGAACCGTCCGAGTACACGCCCATGGATACCCAGTCATCGCTCTCTGTGCCCAGCGCCCAGCTGTGCATGTGGTCGATGGCGGCATTGGCCGCAGAAGCTGCGGAGGAAGCGCCGCGTGCCTTGATGATGGCGGCGCCGCGCTGCTGTACGGTGGGGATGAAATCGTTCTCATACCAGTCGAGGTCAACCAGATCGGTGGCTGTGGTGCCGTCGACCTTGGTGTTGAACAAATCAGGGTATTGGGTGGCCGAGTGGTTGCCCCAGATTGTCATGTGAGTGACGTCATTGACTGTCTTGCCGGTTTTCTGGGCAATCTGCGTCATGGCGCGGTTGTGGTCCAGGCGAGTCATTGCCGTGAAATTGCGTGGATCAATGTCAGGCGCGTTGCGCTGGGTGATCAGCGCGTTAGTGTTCGCCGGGTTGCCCACGACCAGCACCTTGATGTTCTTGCTGGCGTTATCGTTGATGGCCTTGCCCTGTACAGAGAAGATGGCCGCATTGGCTTCAAGAAGATCTTTGCGCTCCATGCCGGGGCCGCGGGGACGTGCGCCGACCAGCAAAGCGTAGTCGCTGTCCTTGAAGGCCACATTCGGATCGTCGGTGCAAACAATGCCGGCCAGCAGCGGGAATGCGCAGTCGTCCAGCTCCATACGAACGCCTTCCAGCGCCTCCATTGCCGGTGTGATGTCCAGCAGCTGCAGGATGACTGGCTGGTCGTCGCCCAGCATGGCGCCTGAGGCGATACGGAACAGCAGTGCGTAGCCGATTTGACCGGCTGCACCGGTGACTGTCACTCGAACGGGTTGCTTCATGGGATTCCTTCCTGAATTAAAACACTAAAAGCGGGGATTTTCGGGGCGCACATTGTCGTGCGAACGCCGCGAAAACACAAGGCTTGCGGCGCTTTCACGCTGGACGCTGGATGTGCCCAACCGTAAAATACGCGCCTGTTACCCAACTGGTCTGGCGTCGTGCGCGAACTGTCCCGCAAGGAAAAAACTGAATTCAACAAGTTGCAGAAGCGACTGCGACGCAATGCCGGTAATGCCATCGTCGATTACAACATGATCGAGGAGGGCGACCGGGTGATGGTGTGCCTATCCGGCGGCAAGGATTCCTACGCGATGCTGGACATCCTCATGAATCTCCAGAAGAGCGCCCCAGTCAATTTCGAGCTGGTTGCCGTCAATCTCGACCAGAAGCAACCGGGATTTCCGGAGCACGTGCTGCCGGAGTATCTTGAAGCACTCAACATCCCGTTCTACATCCTCGAGAAAGATACCTACAGTATCGTCAAAGAGGTCATCCCCGAGGGCAAGACGACCTGCGGCCTGTGCTCGCGTTTGCGGCGTGGCAGTCTGTACGGCTTCGCGCAGGAGATCGGTGCCAATCGGATTGCCCTGGGCCATCACCGAGACGATATTGTAGAGACGTTGTTTCTGAATATGTTCTTTGGCGGCTCCTTGAAGGCTATGCCTCCCAAGCTGCTGAGCGACGACGGGCGCAATGTAGTGATACGGCCGCTGGCGTACTGTAAGGAATCTGACCTTATGAACTACGCAGATTACAAAGCCTTTCCCATTATTCCGTGCAACCTCTGCGGCTCTCAGGAAAACCTGCAGCGCGTGCAGATGAAGAAGATGCTCGCCCAGTGGGAGCGTGAGTATCCCGGGCGCACCGAAACCATCTTCCGCAGCATCAAGAGCGTCGCGCCTTCCCAGTTGGCCGACACGGACCTGTTCGATTTCGCCGGCCTCAGTGCAGAGGTCGACACCGACCTGCACCTGCCCGGCATTCGCGTCGTTAATCTTTAGCGCATGACTGCGGCCACTCGTCCGGTGCTACTGGAGGCCCGCGATCTTGGCTTGGCCCGGGGTGGCAGGCAGCTCTTCGAATCGCTCACACTGACCTGCAATTCTGGCGACTGGATTCACCTGCAAGGCGCGAACGGCACAGGTAAGACCAGCCTGCTGCGCATTCTTGCAGGGCTATCGCGCCTTGGCTTCGAAGGTGAGGTCAGCTGTATGGCCGAACTCTTGTATCTCGGCCATCACAGCGCGGTTAAGCCGCTGCTGACGCCGAGAGAAAACCTGGCTATGCATTTGTCCGGTGCGATTCAGCGTGATGCGGCCGCGATTGATCATGCGTTGGCGGCGGTTGATCTCTACGGTTACGAAAACCGACCTTGCAACTCGCTATCAGCCGGGCAGCAGCGCCGAGTAAATCTGGCCAGACTCTACCTCAGCGAGGCACCCCTGTGGTTGCTGGATGAGCCCTACACGGCAATCGATGTTGGTGGTGTGCAGCGACTGGAAGCTCGCATGGCTGAACATATTGCCGATGGCGGGGGTATCATCATGACTTCCCATCAGCGCGTGTCCCAGCCGGGAGTGTCGACGGTCTCCCTGGATGAGGCTGCTTCGCAGCATGGCGCTGAGTCATGAACGCTACGACTTTTTTCATGTTGATCGTGCGACGCCAGTTGCTATTGGCCGTGCGCCGGCCAATCGAGATAGCCAACCCCTTGTTGTTCTTCCTGATGGTGATCGTGCTGTTCCCGCTTGGGCTCGGTCCCGCGCCAGCGCAGTTAGCGACGTTTGCGCCCGGCATTTTTTGGATTGTGGTGCTGCTGGCCAACCTGCTCACTGCCGACACGCTGTTCCGCAGTGATTTTGATGATGGCAGCCTGGAACAACTGCTGTTGTCTCGCCAGCCGTTGTATCTAAGCGCATTGGCCGCTATCACTGCGCATTGGCTGTTGACCGGTGTGTTACTAGCATTAGTGAGTCCGGTGTTCGCACTGATGCTGAACCTTGCGCCCTCAGCAATACCCACGTTGATGGGGGCGTTGTTACTGGGCTCTGCTGTGCTGAGCTTGTTGGGCGGTGTGGGTGCAGCGCTGACCGTCGGTCTCAAGCGCGGAGGTATGCTGATATCGCTGCTCATCCTGCCGTTATACCTGCCAGTGCTCATCTTTGGTCACGGCGCGGTTGTGGCATCGGTTGGCGGGCTGCCGGTTGCACCCTACCTTGCCATTCTGGGTGCGATGCTGTGCCTTGCCATTGCCCTGGCACCCTTGGCGATGGCGCTTGGTCTGCGCATCAGTGTCGATGCCTGAGGTGCGCATGATCGTTTTGTCCGCCACCGGCTCCCTGTATAATTAGCAGCGTTATGTGGTCCTTCTTCCATAAACTCGGTTCTCCACCCTGGCTGTACCGTATCTCTGGCTCGATTCTTCGTTGGTTGCTACCGCTGACCATCGTGGCGTTATTCGCCGGTGCGGTGTGGGGGCTGTTATTCACGCCCCCTGATTTTCGTCAGGGCAACAGCTACCGCATCATCTATATCCATGTGCCTGCTGCCGTAGTGGCGCTGGCGGGGTACTACGTGATGGCGATCGCAGGTGCGATCAGTCTCATTTGGAAGATGAAGATGGCCGATGTGGCATTAAGGGCATCGGCGCCGATAGGCGCAGCGTTGACATTCATCGCACTGGTCACGGGAGCCATTTGGGGCAAGCCTACCTGGGGCACCTGGTGGGTATGGGATGCGCGCATCACATCCATGTTGATTCTGCTGTTTCTCTACCTCGGGATCATTGCCCTTTATGAGGCCTACGACAACAAGGAGGCCGCGGGTAAGGCCTGTGCGGTACTTGCCCTCGTGGGCACCGTCAATATCCCCATCATCTACAAGTCTGTGGACTGGTGGTACAGCTTGCATCAACCCGCATCGATTAAATTCACCGGGGAGAGCACCATTGACCCCAGCATGCTGTATCCCCTGTTATTCATGATCACGGCCTTTTATGCGCTGTTTACATGCTGCCTCTTGCTTAACATGCGGGCTGAATTGCTCAGTCGTGAGCGACGCACGGGCTGGATTGCTCGTCTGGTGGCGGAGTCGCGCTGATGTACTTTGACAGTTTTCAGGCAGCACTTTCGATGGACGGCCATGGCACCTATGTTTGGGTGGCGTATGCAATCACGCTGGCTGTGCTGGCGTGGATAGTGATCGCGCCGCGGCGACGCGCGCGCAACACGCTGACGCAGTTGGCAGACGAGGCCAGGCGTCAGGAAGGTGCGGCTGCCAAGGCGAAGGGAGAGGAGGTAAACACCTGATGCACCCGGTACGCCGACAGCGTTTATTGCTAGTGCTCTTTGTAGTGCTGTTTTCTAGCGCCGCCATCGGCCTGATGGTGTACGCACTCAGCGGCAACATAAATTTGTTCTATCCGCCCGCGGAGGTTGCCGCCGGTAAGGCACCTGTAGGGCAGCAGATCCGGGTTGGCGGCATGGTGGTCGAGGGCAGTGTGCAGCGCAGCGATAACTCGTTGGAAGTGCGCTTTGAAGTGACCGACTACCAAGCCTCGGTGCCCATCGTGTACACCGGAATCCTGCCTGACCTGTTTGACGAGGGGCAGGGTGCAGTGGCTGCAGGCGTACTCAACGATTCCGGCGTGTTGCAGGCCAGCGAAGTACTGGCCAAGCACGACGAAAACTATATGCCACCCGAGGTGGCAGAAGCGCTGGAAGCATCCCAGCGATTGCAGGAGCAACAGGACGGATGATCCCTGAGTTTGGTCACTTCGCACTGATTATCGCGCTCTGCCTGGGTGTTTTGCTGAGTGTGATTCCCATGTGGGGTGCATGGCGCAACAACGAAAAAGCGATGGCACTGGCCCCCGGTCTGGCAATGGGCGTGCTGGTGTTTGTGGCCATTAGCTTCGCCGTATTGACGGTTGCGTTCCTGCAGGACGATTTTTCTGTGAAGGTTGTTGCCTCAAACAGCAATAGTTTGCTGCCATCCATGTACAAGTTCTCGGCGGTCTGGGGAAATCATGAAGGCTCGCTATTGCTGTGGGTGCTGATTTTGGCAGGCTGGACCGCTGCCGTTGCCCTTTTCAGCAGCCAATTGCCGCTCACCATGCTGGCTCGGGTGCTCTCGGTGATGGGTTTTATTGGCGTGGGCTTTATGTCGTTCTCGCTGTTTACATCCAACCCTTTTGAGCGGCTTCTGCCAGGCACGCCTGCAGACGGCAATGACCTGAATCCACTGCTGCAGGATCCCGGGCTGATCATTCATCCGCCGTTGCTGTACATGGGATATGTGGGGTTCTCCGTGGCCTTTGCGTTCGCAATTGCGGCCCTGTTGGGTGGCAGGCTGGACGCAGGTTGGGCTCGCTGGTCACGCCCCTGGACGAATGTGGCCTGGGCATTTCTGACCTTCGGCATTATGTTGGGCAGCTGGTGGGCTTACTACGAGCTAGGTTGGGGCGGCTGGTGGTTTTGGGATCCGGTTGAGAATGCATCCTTTATGCCATGGCTGGCCGGCGTGGCCCTGCTGCACAGCCTGGCAGTCACGGAAAAGCGGGGCTTGTTCAAGTCCTGGACGGTGTTGCTGGCGATTTTCACGTTCTCACTGAGCTTGCTGGGCACCTTCCTGGTGCGCTCTGGTGTGCTTACCTCGGTGCATGCGTTTGCGGCCGACCCGGAGCGTGGCCTCTACATACTCGTATTTCTGGCAATTGTCGTCGGTGGGTCCCTGACGCTCTATGCGCTACGAGCACCCACCGTGAGCAGCCGCGTCACCTTCGGCTGGGTATCGCGTGAGTCCCTGTTGCTGGTCAACAACGTCGTGTTCAGTGTGGCGACGCTCACGGTACTGTTTGGCACATTGTTCCCGCTGTTTATGGATGCCCTCGGGCAGGGCAAATACTCCGTGGGGCCGCCATATTTCAATGCGGTATTCCTGCCCCTGATGGCTTTGCTGGTGCCCTTTATGGGCGTAGGGCCCTTGTCGCGCTGGAAATCCGACACGGGTTCCCGGTGGCTGAGGGATCTGGCGTTGCCCGCCGTGGCCGTGGTCGTGTGCAGCCTGACGCTGCCTCTGCTGGGCGCCGATGGCTTCAACCTGTGGGTGGCCCTGGCGTTGCTGCTGGCCGGGTGGCTGGCTGTCGGTTTGCTCAGGGACTTGCGCGATAAAACCCGCAATGCGCCCAGTCTGGCACGCGGGTTAGCCCGACTGGCGCCGAGCTACTGGGGAATGGTGATGGCACACCTGGGGTTTGCCATGACCATTATCGGCGTGGTTGCTACCAGCCAGTACAGCGTCGAGCGCGATCTTAAAATGGTGCCCGGGCAGGTAGAGACGGTCGCTGGGTATACCTTCCGTTTTGATGACCTTGCCGCGGTGCGTGGACCGAACTACGTGGCCGACGAGGCCCGCTTGTCAGTGACGCAAGACGGGGAGCATGTGGTTAACCTTGCCCCCCAGAAACGACGCTACCTGGCTAGCGGCTCTATTATGACCGAGGCGGCCATCGATCCGGGTCTGTGGCGTGACCTGTACGTTGCAATGGGTGAGCCCGTAGGCGAGCAGGGCGCCTGGGCCATTCGCCTTCATTACAAGCCCATGGTGCGCTGGATGTGGCTCGGTGCGATTTTCATGGGGCTGGGCGGTTTAGTGACGGTGGCAGATAAACGCTACCGACGCAGGCGCGCGGCAGTGGCTGCGCCGGGAGGCATCGATGGGTCCCCGGCTTAAGCTGTTTGCGCCACTGCTGATATTCATTGCCCTCGCTGTGTTTTTGGCCAGGGGCCTGCAGCTGGATCCCCAGGAGTTGCCTTCGGCGCTGATCGATCAGCCGCTTCCTGCATTTACCTTGCCCGACTTGCACAGCGGTGAAATGCTGACGCGCGAGAGTGTACTGGGTCAGCCCGCGCTGTTTAATGTGTGGGCAACCTGGTGTATCTCCTGTCGCGTGGAGCATCCCTACCTGCAGACGCTGGCAGAACAGGGTGTTGCGATCTACGGCATCAATTATAAGGATGACGATGATGCAGCCATTGAGTGGCTGGACACACTGGGCGACCCTTACATCGCCAACATCGTTGATGGGCAGGGTAGACTGGGCGTTGATCTTGGCGTCTATGGCGCACCCGAGACGTACTTTGTCGATGCGCAGGGTGTGGTTCGCTACCGCCACGTGGGTGTGATTGATGAGCGGCTTTGGCGCACGCGTCTGGCGGCTATTTATGCTGAGTTGGGCGGCACTGTTGCTCCCGCTGGAGACACTCCCTGATGCCTTTTGTCGTGAGACTTTCCGGTTTGGTGATTGCAACGCTGTTGCTTGCCGGCCCGTTGCAGGCGGTTATTGAGACCTATGCCTTCAGCAGTCCTGATTTGGAGCGGCGGTACCACGCCCTCAGCCAGGAACTGCGTTGCCCGAAGTGCCAGAACCAGAACATTGCAGACTCCAATGCACCCATAGCGCAAGACCTCAGGAGACTGCTCTACCAGCAGCTGGAAGCCGGGGCGACTGACGCAGAGATTCTTGATTACATGGTAGCCCGATACGGCGAGTTTGTTCGCTACAGGCCGGGGTTTGACAGGGCGACCGCGATTCTCTGGTTGGCGCCTGCAATACTGCTACTGCTGGCTGCCGCGATAGCAGTGGCAGTACTTCGGCGCAGTCAGTCAAGTGAGCAATCAGCGCCCGGTGTAGATGACACCAAACTCCAAGCGCTGCTGGAAGGGCGGGACAAAACACCGTGATACTACTTTCCGCTTGTCTGGGCCTGTTGCTGCTCAGCGCCGTATTCTATGTTGTTCCCTTCACCAGGAGCGTAGATCGTCCGGCTGACTCAACTGAAGCCAACGTCGACTGGTACCGCCAGCGAGAGCAAGAGTTGGCCAGCGAGAGTCAGGCATTGTCCGAAGACGCCAAGCTAAGACTGCTAGAGGACACAGAGGCAGTTGAGCCCGCGATCGCCGGCGCGAGTGGTCGTTTTCACAGCTGGCTGTTACTCCCTGTTGTGATTGCGATGTCGGGTTTCCTCTACCAGCAACTGGGCGCGGCGCCGGATGTTGCAATCACCCGCGATTTACAGGGTCTCAACGAGGATAGCTCGCCGCAAAAAATGTCGGCGCTGATTGCAGCAATGGAGTCGCGCCTTGCTCAGCGCCCCGACAATCTGCGCTACAGTGCGCTGCTTGGGCGTTACTACATGACGCAGCAGGATTATGCGAAGGCCAGCACGGTCTATCGGGACTTGGCAACCGCCGCGCCCGAAGATGCGCAGGCGCTGGCCTTTGCCGCCCAAGCTGACTTTATGGCGAAGGGGCGGGTACTCAGCGACGATAGTCGCTTATTGGCGGAGCAGTCATTGGCCATCGATCCCGGGCAGCGTTCGGCGCTGGGCCTGTTAGGTATGGCCTCCTTTGAGCAAGAACAGTATCGCGCAGCCATTGCATACTGGGAGCGTCTGATGGCCGCTGAGCCCGCCGGCAGTGAGGGCGCCCAGATGATCGCCTCGGTGATCGAACAGGCGCGCATGCGCTTATCTGGCGACCCTGGGCAGATCAACGACGACCCGGTGGCACCAGGGGCTGCCTCCAATGCACCGCCGGCCGTGTCCAGTGCTGGTGTAACGGTGCGTGTGAGTCTGCCCGAGTCAGCCGACGTTAACCCGAGCGATACCGTCTTCGTGCTGGCACGCGCTGCCGGCAGTGACAGCCGGATGCCAATCGCTGTACAGCGCATTACGGTTGCTCAATTGCCAGCGGTCCTGCGGCTTGAGGACGGTAATTCCATGGCCGGGCAGCTTCTCTCAGAGGCGGGTGACGTTATGGTATTCGTGCAGCTGTCACCGAGCGGCCAGCCAGGAGAGGCTAATGCCACGTGGCTAGGGCAGGCCGGGCCGATAACGCCGGACATGGGTAACGAGGTTATTGCGCTAGACCTGGCACCGCGCTCCTGACAGCGACCCCGTCGGCACATTTTTACGATTTATCCCTGCCAACCATAGTGTTATTAAAACAAAGTCGATACACTACATATTGTGTTGTGGCGATCTGTGCTCACACCTAAAAAACAGAATAAAAGCATACAAAACAATCACATAAAGCCGGTATTTAAGGTGATATGAGACTAAAGTCGATCAAGCTGGCCGGGTTCAAGTCATTCGTTGACCCCACGACGGTCAATTTTCCAAGCAATATGGCTGCGGTTGTCGGACCGAACGGCTGTGGCAAATCCAATATTATTGACGCCGTTCGCTGGGTGATGGGCGAGAGCTCCGCCAAGAATCTGCGCGGCGAGTCTATGACGGACGTGATCTTTAACGGGTCAGTCAATCGCCAACCCGTCGGACAGGCCTCCATTGAGTTGGTGTTCGACAACTCCGACGGCGGTGTCGGCGGCGAGTACGCGGCGTACTCCGAAATCTCGGTAAAACGCCTGGTAACGCGCGAGGGGCAGTCTGAGTACTACCTCAATGGCACGCGATGCCGCCGCCGGGATATTACGGACATCTTCCTGGGCACGGGCCTGGGGCCACGCAGCTATGCGATTATCGAGCAGGGCATGATTTCTCGCCTGATCGAGTCAAAGCCCGAAGACCTGCGCGTGTTCATTGAGGAAGCTGCGGGCATTTCCAAATACAAGGAGCGGCGAAAGGAAACAGAAAGCCGCATGCGCCGCACCCTGGAAAACCTTGAGCGCCTCACTGACCTTCGCGACGAACTGGAGCGTCAGTTGCAGCACTTGCAGCGTCAGGCAACAGCGGCTGAGAAGTACAGCGAGCTCAAAGCGGAAGAGCG
The DNA here is from genome assembly GCF_014652275.1 of Parahalioglobus pacificus. GTDB lineage: Bacteria > Pseudomonadota > Gammaproteobacteria > Pseudomonadales > Halieaceae > Parahalioglobus > Parahalioglobus pacificus. The sequence continues at coordinate 946,499 of NZ_BMYM01000001.1, forward strand.
TGAGCAAAAGGCCCAGTTATTGGCGCTGCAGTGGCGCGACCTGGATGCCAGCATCTGTCAGTGTAGCCATGAAGTGGGTGAACTCGAGGTTAAGCTGGAGGCGGTTCACGCCGAGCACCAGCAAGTCGATACCGCTATTGAGCAGCACCGTGTAGACCACAGCGAACGTAGTGATGAGCTGAACAAGGTTCAGGGACACTACTACGCGCTGGGTTCTGAGGTGGCCCGCATAGAACAAACCATCAAGCACCAACAGGAGCGAGCAAGACAGCTGGCGGAAGATCTGGCCTCCACCAGCGCAAACCTCACCGAGTCACAAAGCCATCTAAAAGGTGATAGAGACCGCTTGGGTAATTGGGAGCAGGAGCTGGGCGAGCTGGAACCCGAGCTGCAGACCCTGCAGCAAGCGGAGACCGGTTCCACCGAGGCGTTGCAGGGTGCAGAGCAGGCCATGAACCAGTGGCAACAGCGTTGGGATGACTTCAATAGTCACGCTGCAGAGCCTCGACAGCAGGCGGAAGTGCAGCAATCACGCATTCAGCATCTCGAGCAGGTATTGCGCCGCTTGCAGGAGCGGCAGGCAAAACTGGAGCAGGAACAGGGTGGTCTGACAGCCGGCCCGGCTGACGATGATATTCGCCAGTTACAGCAGGCGCAGGAAACCGCTGCCGAACAGATGCAGACGCTTGAGAACACCCGCGGCGGATTGGTAGACGAGATTGCCCGGGCGCGGGATGCCTCGGCCTCTGCAGCCAAAGACCTGGATCAGCACCGTTCCCAGCTGCAGCAACTGCGCGGGCGCCAGGCTTCGCTGGAGGCGTTGCAGCAGGCGGCGCTTAGTGGCGGTGAACAGGTGTCGGAGTGGCTGCAACGCAGCGATCTGTCGAGTAGGCCGCGTCTTCTTGAATCGCTACAGGTGGCGGATCAATGGCAATTGGCCGTTGAAACCGTGCTCGGCGACGATCTGCAGGCCGTCTGCGTCGATGATATCTCTGCGCTCAGTGGCCTGTTAGGCGAACTTGAGCAAGGCGCGCTGACGCTGGTGGCCGGCGGTGATGGTGCCTCGGCGAGCGGCGCCGGCTATCTGGCCGCGCACGTGAGTGGCTCTGGCGCGGCGGCACAGTTATTGGCCGGCGTTCGCACGGCAGAGGACTTGCCCTCAGCGATGGGAATGCGTCCGTCCCTTCAGCCCGGTGAGTCGGTGATAACCCCCGACGGGCTTTGGCTGGGCCCCGATTGGCTGAGGGTTTCGCGCAGCTCCAGTGACGAGACAGGCATGATTGCGCGGCAGGCGGATCTTGAAAAGTTGCTGGCGGAAGTGGCGGCGGCTGAGCAGAAAACCGCACTGCTGGAGCAGGGCCAGCAAACATCTCGCGAAACCCTAACCGAATTGGAGGCACGACGCGAGCAGCTGCAACGTGATCTGCAGGGCGCAACTCGTGAACATGCCGACATTAGTGCGCAGCTGTCAGCAGAGCGCGCAAAAGTCGAGCAGATACTGGAACGCCGTGAGCGGTTGGCGCGGGAGCTACAGGAAGCGAGGGATCAGTTCGCCAGCGAGCAGGGTGCTATTGGCGAGGCGCGAACCACGCTGGCTGCCGCTATTGAACGTATGGAATCCGATTCGCAGCAACGCGAGACACTGCTGTCCGAGCGCGACGGCATCCGTACCGACCTGGACTCTGTGCGTCAGAAGGCTCGCCACGATAAAGATGCCGCGCATCAAGCCGCAATGCGCGCACAATCGCTGCGAACCCAGGTCCAGGCAATGCGCGACTCTATTGCCCGAACCGAGAGCCAGGTCGCACAGTTGCGAGAACGTCGCGAGGGTCTGGAGTCCACGCTGTCAGAGAACGATCAGCCGGCAGAGCAGCTGCAGGCAGATTTGGAGCAGCAGCTGGCACTGCGGTTGAAGGCAGAAGGCGAGCTGGGTGAGGCGCGCACACAGCTGGCCGAGGTGGAGAATAAGTTGCGCGAGGCCGAGCAGGCGCGCGCAGCCATTGAGCAGCGGGCTAACGGCGTGCGCAGTGAGTTAGAGCAGAAGCGTCTCAGCAATCAAGGCCAGCAGGTCCAACGCGACACCATTGAACAGCAGATGAAGGAGGCCGAGCACGATCTTGAGCAGGTGCTCGAAACCATGCCCGAGACGGCCAATGAAGCCGAGTGGCGAAATAACCTTGAACGTCTCGCTAATCGTATCGCCCGTCTTGGCCCGATTAACCTGGCAGCGATCGATGAGTTTACGCAGCAGTCCGAGCGCAAAACGTATCTGGACGAGCAGAACGAAGATCTGGAAACGGCGTTAGCGACGCTGGAATCGGCAATTCGCAAGATCGACAAAGAAACGCGAAACCGTTTCCGTGAAACATTTGACCAGGTAAACAATGGCCTGCAGGAACTGTTCCCGCGCGTGTTTGGTGGTGGCAGCGCCTATCTGGAGTTGACCGGTGAGGATCTGTTAGACACCGGTATCTCTATCATGGCAAGGCCCCCGGGCAAGAAGAACAGCACCATTCATCTGCTGTCGGGCGGTGAGAAGGCGCTTACCGCGATTGCGCTGGTGTTCTCGATCTTCCAGCTGAACCCAGCGCCGTTCTGTATGCTCGACGAGGTTGATGCACCGTTGGATGACGCCAACGTAGGCCGTTACGCAAGGATGGTGAAGGAAATGTCAGACAAGGTGCAGTTCATCTTTATCACCCACAATAAGATCACCATGGAAATGGCAGATCAGTTGCTGGGTGTCACCATGCATGAGCCAGGCTGTTCACGACTGGTGAGTGTGGATGTGGACGAGGCAGCGGAATTGGCTGCCAGCTAACACGGCGGCGCGAAAGGAGTGTAGGCACGGCGACAATGGATTTGACGATTCGCGACTGGATGGTAATAGCCGGGGTACTGCTGATCTTTGCAGTACTTATTGATGCGTGGCGAAGGGTGCGCTCAGAGCGCTATTCACGCGTGAAAATGAAGCTGTCGGATCCCGCTCCGGACGATGCCGCTGCGGCCGATGAGGACATTAGCTGGCTTAAAGAGCTGCCCAATGGCGGCGCGCGAGTTGTCGACCGTAGTGACCTGCTCGATGCAGCAGCAGGCTTTACATCAGGCGCAGAAGCGCCGGCAGCACAGCAGGCGTCTACTGACGAAGCGGCAGTGGATGAGCCAGAGTCAGTTGACGCGCCTGAGCCGGACATCCCTGAGATGGCCGATGAACCTGACGACGAAGTTGCACTGGTCACCGGTCTTAGCAGCGATGAGCCAGAGCCGGAAAATATTGACTGGCTGGACGACATGCCGGCATCCGGGCCTGCCAAGCAAAGTGAGAAACCCGAAGCAGGTACCTTGCCTCGCAACATTGATCCTGAGGTCTTCATGATCAATGTTGTTACCCGTGATCCAACAGGATTCAGGGGCGAAGACATCATGCACATTCTGTTGGCCTGTGATTTACGCTTCGGCGATATGGATTTTTTCCATCGGCACGAGTTTGAGGCCGGGCGTGGGGCGATACAGTTCAGTGTGGCTAACATGATGCAGCCGGGTGTCTTTGATTTGGACAATATGGCCGAGTTCAAAACGCCAGGGCTGGTATTTTTCGTCACCCTCCCGGGCCCGCAGGACATGATGCAGGCGTTTGATTACATGGTTGAGACTGCACAGACCGTTGCGCGCAATCTTGGGGGCGATGTGCTCGACGAAACCCGTAGTGTTATGACTCGTCAAACTCTTGAGCACTGTCGCCAGCAGATTCGCGATCTCGAACGGCGCATGCTCGCCAAAGCTACCTGACGCTCCACGACGCCGTGGTCGATACGACTTCCTCACAGGTTGCCCGGTTGCGGCAGCAGTTGGATGACTGGGGATACCAGTATTATGTGCTCGATGACCCCCAGGTACCGGACATCGAGTACGACCGTGCACTGCGCGCGCTTCAGGCGCTTGAGACCGAGTACCCCGAGTTACTGACAGCAGACTCACCCACCCAGAGAGTGGGTGGCGCGCCGATCAAAGGTTTTAGCCAGGTCGCCCACGAGATGCCCATGCTCTCACTGGATAATGCTTTCGACGAGGCCGAGTTGCGTGACTTTGACCGCCGTGTGGTTGAACGCCTTGGCGTGCCCGGGCCCATCGAGTATGCCTGTGAACCCAAGCTTGACGGTATTGCCGTCAGTCTTCTCTACCGCGACGGATTGTTAGAGCGTGGCGCCACGCGCGGTGATGGGCGTACCGGTGAAGACATTACGCACAATGTGCGCACCATTCGCTCCATCCCGCTCAAGCTAAGAGGTGAGAGGTATCCCGGCCTGCTCGAGGTGCGCGGGGAAATCTACATGCCCAAAGCCGGCTTCGAAGCGCTCAATGCGCGGGCCAGGGAGCAGGGTGAAAAGCCCTTCGTCAATCCCAGGAATGCCGCCGCCGGCAGTTTGCGGCAACTCGATGCCAGCATTACCGCGCAACGCTCTCTTGAGATGTGCGCATACAGCGTGGGTCTTGTGGATCAGGGGGAGCTGCCGGCGCTGCATGATCAGTGTCTGGCGCGGCTGCATAGCTGGGGCTTTCGTATCAATGCCGAATCCCGCGTTGTGAACGGTGTAGACGCGGCGGAGCGTTATTACGAGCAGCTCGCTGATAAGCGTGACGGGCTGTCTTACGACATCGACGGCATTGTGTACAAAGTCAATGACATCGCACAACAACAGCTACTGGGTTTTGTGGCACGCGCCCCACGCTGGGCGATAGCCAGAAAGTTTCCTGCTCAGGAAGAACTCACTCAGCTGGTTGACGTTGAGTTTCAAGTGGGACGCACGGGTGCAATCACGCCTGTCGCCCGGCTGGCGCCGGTGTTTGTTGGCGGCGTTACGGTGAGTAATGCCACGCTGCACAACGCTGACGAAGTTCAGCGTCTTGGTGTTCGTATCGGCGACACGGTGGTGATTCGTCGAGCCGGCGATGTGATTCCCCAGGTCGTCTCGGTGTTGCCAGAACGCCGCCCTGATGACGCAGCTGAAATAGTGTTCCCATCACAGTGTCCGGTTTGCGGCTCACCGGTGGAGCGTGAGGAGGGCGAGGCCGTCCAGCGGTGTACCGGTGGCCTGGTGTGTGCAGCACAACAGAAAGCGGCGCTGCGACATTTTTCGTCGCGTCGCGCAATGGATATTGATGGCCTGGGGGACAAGCTGGTAGAGCAGCTCGTTGACGAGGGTCTGGTGAAGTCCGTGGCAGATCTCTATCAGTTGCAGCACGACACGTTGCTATCGCTGGATCGCATGGGTGCCAAGTCAGCCGATAACCTTTGCGAATCGCTGGATCGTAGTAAACAGACCACGCTGCCGCGCTTCTTGTTTGCACTTGGCATTCGCGAGGTGGGTGAGGCGACTGCGGCCGGGCTGGCACAACATTTCCAAACCTTCGACGCCATAGCCACTGCCAGCGAGGCGGCGCTATTGGCGGTTGATGACGTGGGGCCGGTGGTGGCTGATCACCTGAGGCAGTTCTTCGACAACCCTGCCAACTTGAGTGTCGTGCAATCACTGCTGGACAGTGGTGTACAGTGGCCGGTGATGGACACGCCTGCCGTTGAAAGACAGCCCCTGGTAGGCCAGACCTGGGTGGTTACCGGCAAACTTGAATCCCTGACTCGCGATGAAGCCAAGTCGGCTTTGCAGGCGCTGGGTGCCAAGGTAGCGGGTAGCGTGTCTGCGAAGACCAGCTGTCTGGTAGCGGGCCCCGGTGCAGGCAGCAAGCTAACCAAGGCCAATGAACTGGGTATTGATGTTATTGATGAGGCGGCCTTACTTGAGCTGCTGGAGGAGCACCATTGATGCGCGGAGTCATCCTGTTACTGCTTGTTATTACCACCGGTTGTACAACAGCGCCGCCCAGTAAGCCGGGTGACATCTGTCATATGTTTCGCGAAAAGAAAGGCTGGTACGACGACGCGTCCGATTCAAAGGAAGAGTGGGGCAGCCCCATTCCGGTGATGATGGCGATCATGCATCAGGAATCCCGTTTCCACGCCAAGGCCAAGCCGCCCAGGAAGAAGATTTTCGGTTTCATCCCTGGCCCCAGGCCCTCTGATGCTTACGGTTACAGCCAGGCCTTGGAATCCACCTGGCGTGATTACAAACGCAGTGCAGGACGCTACGGTGCGGACCGAGACGACTTTGGCGATGCCATCGATTTCATTGGCTGGTACAACCACCAATCGTTCCGCCGCAGCGGCATTGCCAAGAACGATACTTACAATCTCTACCTGGCCTACCATGAAGGGCAGGGCGGGTTTAATCGCGGTAGCTACAAGTCTAAACAATGGCTGATAGACGTTGCGCGCAAGGTGCAGCGGCGATCAGTGACCTACACGCACCAGCTCGCCGCTTGCGAGGAATCCCTCCAGGATGACGGCTGGCTCTTCGGTTGGTTTTGATCCGTATTCCGGTGGGCTGAAATATTGACCTGAAGCCCTCGAAATCACCGCCAAGTGTCGGAATAGTAACGGGAAACCCATCTCCCGACGGGTGAAAACCGTACCCACCTGTGACACACTCCTAGCGGTCCCGCACTGTAATAGCGGGTACGGCCGAATAAGCGATAACGATAGGGTCATATCATGCTCAAGCCTACCGACACGGCAAATCCAGAGTACTTCCATAAGGTCGTGGATTGTCAGTACGCCTGTCCTGCTCATACGCCAGTGCCGGAATACATCCGGCTGATCGCGGCAGAGCGCTACACCGATGCCTACATGGTGAATTGGGAGTCCAATGTGTTCCCGGGCGTGCTGGGCAGAACCTGTGACCGACCCTGCGAGCCTGCCTGCCGCCGGGGCAGGATTGATGAGGAGCCCGTGGCGATTTGTCGCCTGAAGCGGGTTGCTGCCGACAATAAGTCTTCCATCGCCGATCGACTGCCACCCATCCCCGAGAAAAAGAACGGTAAGCGTATTGCCTGCATCGGTGCCGGCCCTGCGTCCCTGACTGTTGCCCGGGACTTGATGCCGCTGGGCTATGACATCGACATTTACGACAACCAGATCGCAGGCGGCGGAATGATGCGCTCGCAGATCCCCTCGTTCCGACTTCCCCTCGAAGTGCTGGATGAAGAGGTGAACTACATTCTCGATATGGGTGTCACGACCTTTTTCGATGTGGAGGTCGAGAGTCTTAAGGCGATGCTGGAAAAGGACTACGACGCAATCTTCGTCGGTACCGGCGCTCCGCGCGGAAAGCTGTTGAAACTGCCGGGCCTCGACGAGGCTGGTGATGCTGTTCATATCGGTATCGATTGGCTATCCAACGTGGCGTTTGATCACACAGACAAAATCGGAAAGCGCGTGCTGGTGTTGGGCGGCGGAAATACAGCGATGGACTGCTGCCGGACGTCTAAACGGCTTGGCGGTGAGGATGTGCGTGTCGTTGTACGCAGCCCCTTCGCCGATATGAAGGCATCGCCCTGGGAAAAAGAAGATGCCATGCATGAGGGCATCCCTATCTACGACAACCATGTCCCCAAAGAGTTTGTCATCGAAGACGGCAAGATGACTGGCATGCTGTTCGAGAAGGTTGAGGCGCAGTATGACGACAACGGTAAGCGCAGCCTTGTGCCTACTGGTGAAGATCCGGTGTTTATGGAAGCTGACGATGTACTGATGGCCATTGGTCAGGAAAACGCCTTCCCATGGATTGAGCGCGACGTCGGCGTCGAGTTTGGTGAGTGGGATATGCCGGTAGTGGACCGCGTGACTTTCCAGTCAACCAACGAGAAAGTGTTTTTCGGGGGCGATGCTGCCTTCGGACCAGAGAATGTCATTACCGCCGTTGCCCAGGGGCATCAGGCAGCGGTATCAATCGATTTGCTCCTGCGTGGCGAGTCAGTGACCGACAGGCCGTCGCCGTTGACCAACCTGCTCAGCCAAAAGATGGGCGTGCACGAGTGGAGCTACGATAACGCCGTCGAGTCAGACGAGCGCTATGTTGTGCCGCTGGCGCCGCTGGACAAGGCCTTGAGTGATCGCAAGCTGGAAGTCGAGCTGGGCTTCGACCAGAGCACGGGCTACAAAGAAGCCGAGCGCTGCCTCAACTGTGACGTACAGACAGTTTTCGAGGAAACACGCTGTATAGAATGTGACGCCTGTGTCGATATTTGCCCTACCGACTGCATTACCTTTACTGCGAACGGTGAAGAGGCAGGCCTGCGCAGCCGATTAACCGGTCCCGCCAATAATCTTGCGCAGGACCTCTACGTGTCAGAAGACTTGCCTACCGGACGGGTGATGGTGAAGGACGAGGATGTGTGTCTCCACTGCGGACTGTGCGCAGAGCGATGCCCCACCACAGCTTGGGATATGCAGAAGTTTCTCTACAACGTGAGCAAAGCGGGGCACGCGGCATGAGCAGTATGAAGAGCAGCGTCACGCCGCTGGAGTCAGTTAACGAGTTTGTCATCAAGTTCGCGAACGTGAACGGCACCGGCTCGGCCAGTGCCAACAACCTGTTTGCGAAAGCCCTGTTTCGTATGGGCCTGCCTGTCAGTCCCAAAAATATCTTCCCGTCCAACATTCAGGGCCTTCCCACCTGGTATGAAGTTAGAGTGAGCGAAAAGGGATATCTGGGGCGACGCGGTGGCGTCGATATCATGCTCTCGGTTAATCCCCAGAGCATGCCGCAGGATATTCAGGAAGTAGAGGCGGGGGGGTATTTCATCTATGACAACACCAAACCGCTTGATCTGCGCCTGATTCGCAACGATGTCAATATTATTGGCATTCCGCTGACACGTATTTGCAACGAGCAGTATCAGGACCCTCGGCAGCGTCAGCTGTTCAAAAACGTTATTTATGTCGGCGCACTTGCAGCGCTGCTGGATATGGACTTCAAGGCCCTGACGGAGCTGGTCGCTGACCAGTTCAAGGGCAAAGAAAAGCTGATCACACCAAACATCCATGCGTTGGAGCTCGGGCACCAGTACGCCAGTGAAAACTTGAAGTGTCCCCTGGGTATCCGTGTTCGCTCTGCGGATGAGGTGGGCGACAAGGTCCTACTGGACGGTAATACAGCATTGGGACTGGGCGCCATTTATGGCGGGGCATCGGTCGCAGCCTGGTATCCCATCACGCCGTCAACCTCGGTGGTCGACGCTTTTGAAAAGTATGCCAAGCGCCTGCGTATCGACGCCGGTACAGGGCGCACCAACTTCGCCATTGTTCAGGCCGAGGATGAACTTGCCGCTATTGGGATGGTAATAGGTGCAAGCTGGAATGGCGCCCGAGCCTTTACAGCGACCAGTGGGCCCGGTGTGTCACTCATGGCAGAGTTTCTCGGTCTGGCTTACTTTGCCGAAATTCCCACGGTGCTGTTCGATGTGCAGCGGGCTGGTCCGTCAACGGGAATGCCGACGCGAACGCAGCAGTCGGATATTTTGGCCGCAGCCTACGCATCACACGGCGACACCAAGCAGGTGCTCCTGTTCCCATCAACACCCCGAGAGTGCTTCGACTTTGGGGCGCTATCGTTTGACCTGGCCGAACGTTTGCAGACCCCCATCATCCTGATGACCGACCTCGACCTGGGCATGAATGACAATATGTCCGAACCACTGGAGTGGGATGATTCGCGCCGCTACGACCGCGGGAAGGTGCTCTCTGCAGAGCAATTAGACGCGCTGGATGACTTCGGTCGTTATCTGGATGTGGACGGTGATGCGATCTGCTACCGAACGATCCCCGGTACGCACCCGGACAAGGGTGTGTTCTTCACCCGGGGTACATCGCGCGATGAGTACGCCGTTTACACTGAGAAGGGTGAAGAGTACGAGAAAAATATGCTGAGGCTGCTTCGTAAGTGGGACACCATCAAGGAGCATGTGCCCAAGCCGGAGGTTACCGAAAGTGCGCAGGAGACGGACAGCGCCGTCATCTACTTTGGCACCAGCGAGGAGTCGTCCCGCGAAGCACTGGACTACCTTGCCCAGGACGGGGTGCACCTCAACGCCATGCGTGTCCGGGCTTTCCCCTTCAATGATGAAGTGAAAGCGTTCATCGAGAAACATCGCGAGGTATTCGTCATCGAGCAGAATCGCGACGCACAATTGCGCACATTGCTGATGGCGGAGTTCGAGTTTGGCCCGGACAAGCTCAAGTCGGTGCTGTGCTTTGATGGCAACCCCATCAGTGCCCGAAACATTCGCAAGCAGATAAAGAAACACCTGGGCGGCAATGTGCTACCACTGCATAAAACTGTTGCCGCCAGCGCAGGAGAATCCGCATGAGCTACCAGATACCGTCATTCCGCCACCCCGATCTGCCTGTCAATGACCTTGGCTATACGCGCGCGGACTACGAGGGGTCGATTTCCACCTTGTGCGCTGGATGCGGTCACGACTCTATCAGTGGCTCCATCGTCAAGGCGGTGCACGAGCTGTCTATCGCGCCACACCACATTGCCAAGTTGTCCGGTATTGGCTGCTCATCGAAGGCACCCACGTATTTTTTGGGCAAGTCACACGGCTTTAACTCGGTGCACGGGCGCATGCCCTCGGTGGTCACCGGTGCCGCCATGGCCAACCGCGACTTACTGTACCTGGGCGTATCCGGTGATGGTGATACCGCCTCGATCGGGATGGGGCAGTTTGCGCATGCCGTGCGAAGAAACCTGAATATGGTCTATATCGTGATGAATAACGGTTGCTACGGCCTCACGAAGGGACAGGATTCCGCGACCGCCGATGAAGGCTCGGCCAGTAAAAAAGGCGATCCAAACCCATTCAGCGCGATCGACCTGCCGGGTATGGCATTGCAATTAGGTGCCACCTTCGTGGCTCGCAGTTTCTCCGGTGACAAGGAGCAGCTGGTACCCCTGATTAAGGCAGCCATCAGTCACCACGGATTTGCCCTGATCGACGTGATCTCACCCTGTGTCACCTTCAACAACAACCCGGCCTCGACCAAGAGCTACGAGTTTGTGCGCGAGCATTCAGAGGCTACTGGCACGGTCGATTTCGTGCCCATGAAAGAAGAGATTACTACCCGATATCATGCGGGGAGTCCGCACGAGGTCACCATGCACGACGGTTCTGTAATTCACCTGAACAAGGTTGATGAGAATCTGGATCCTTTTGATCGTGGATCGGCCATGATGACACTGCAGCGGCACCGTGATGCTGGCCAGATTCTGACAGGCCTGATTTACATGGACCGTGATTCCCGAGATCTTCACGATGTGCTCGAGACCTCACAGCGACCGCTGAATACACTGGGTGAATCGGATTTGTGTCCGGGCAATAAGGTGCTGCAAACCATCAACGCGAGTCTTCGCTGAGGCGGATACCTCGAGCCCATCTGCTGCATGCAGCAACGTGATACAGTAGGTGTCATGTTGCTGTCACAATTTCATCATCTAATACGCATCGACCGCGTTTAGCTGAGGGAAAAGCTGCAATGCCAGACCAAACAGTCCTGATTGTTGATGACGAGTACGCGATTCGCGACATGCTGCGCATGGCGCTGGAGATCGCTGAATTTCGGTGTATTGAAGCGGAAAATATCCAGCAGGCGCATACCCTCGTCGTCGATGAGAGACCCGACATTGTGTTGTTGGACTGGATGCTGCCAGGCGGAAGCGGGCTGGAGCTTCTTCGCCGCCTGAAACGCAATGACACAACGGCTGATCTGCCCGTCATCATGCTCACTGCCAAGACGGCTGAAGACAATGTCATTCAGGGTCTGGATGTGGGCGCAGACGACTACATCACCAAACCGTTTGCGCCCAGGGAATTGATTGCCCGTATTAAAGCTTTGCTGCGCCGTGCCGGTGGTGGTGAAAAGAATGAACGGATACAGGTGGCGGACCTGGTGCTTGACGGTGAAAGCCGACGCATTTTTATGGCCGACGAGCCTGTGGATATGGGCCCCACCGAGTTCAATCTTCTACAGTTCTTTATGTCGCACCCGGAGCGTGCATATACTCGCGGACAACTGCTCGATCATGTTTGGGGTGCCAACGTCTACGTCGAGGAGCGCACGGTAGACGTACATATCCGCCGATTGCGTAAAGCTCTGCAAACGCCCGAGCACGATTACAGCGACCTCATTCAGACTGTGCGCGGTACCGGCTATCGTTTCTCCGCCCGCGGTATTGGTGTTCGGTGATCGGATCCAGTAGCTGGAGCGCAGAGCTTCGACGTCTACTTGTTTTTGTTGCGTTATTGACGCTGGCGGCATGGGCCGCGGGGTACCCTTTGCTGGGTTTCTCGGTAGCCACCGCTCTGGCGCTGGCTTATTGGGCCTTTCAACTTTGGCGAGTTCAGCACTGGATGGCGAATCCGGAAGCCGACCCCCCGGAAACCTATGGCATCTGGGGCGCAATCTTTGACAACATTTACTTGCTGCAGCGGCGTAACAGGGAAGCTCGGACTCGCCTGCAAAGTTCGCTGGATTACCTGCAAGACTCTCTCAGCTCCATGCGGGACGCTGCGGTCATTGTCGACGAACGCGGAGCAATTGAATGGAGTAACGCCGCAGCGCTCCAGATGCTCGAGCTGCGATATCCCGAGGACAGGGGCCAACCTGTTGCGAATCTGATCCGCATACCCAGCTTCCAGCAGTACTTGCAGGGAGAGGATTTCTATGCGCCTCTGCGTACTGCCGGTGGCAGTGCTGATCAACGTTTTTTTGAGTTCGAAGTAAGCTCTTTCGGGGCGGGAGACCGATTGATCTTTATTCGAGATGTAACTGATCGAGTTCGCTTAGAGCAGATGCGTCAGGATTTTGTGGGTAATGTGTCACATGAGCTGCGCACGCCGCTGACGGTGATTAAAGGCTATATCGACACGTTTCTCGGCATGGGTGACGCGCTTGAGCCCCAGTACGTACGTCCATTGCAGCAGATTGACCAGCAGGCTAATCGGATGGAAAACCTGCTGAAAGACCTGCTTTGGCTATCGAGGATCGAAAGTGTCAGTGACGATAAGACACTCGAGCCGGTCGATATCGCTGCCATGATCACTGAAATGCAGGATGAGATCAGCAAGGGTTTCCCCGGGAGGGAGCTGCTGGTTAACGCTGAAACCTCGGATACCGTACTCGGCGATTTCCGTGAGCTGCACAGTGCCATCTCAAATCTTGTGATCAATGCACTGAAGTACAGCGGGCAGCAGGATCAGGTCACCGTGCGTTGGTATCGCGAGGGCGAGAAACTCTGCCTGGCTGTTGCCGATCAGGGTTTGGGTATCGATGCCAGTCATATACCGAGGTTGACCGAGCGCTTCTACCGCGTGGATGACAGTCGCAGTTCCCGAACAGGCGGCACGGGTTTGGGTCTGGCCATCGTCAAGCACGTCGCCGCCGCGCATGAGGCAGAACTCCAGATCGAGAGTGAGTTGGGTAAAGGCAGTGTGTTCAAGCTGGTCTTTCATGCACCCGGCTAGGCATTGCTTACGAGGATTTTCGGCGCGGCCAGCGGCAGGCCAGGCGCCGTCTGTACACGGCTGGGCACGCTCCGTATCCATCCCACTGATCGCACTACTGATGTGCTGCCTGCTCAGCATGAAGGGGAGGGCGGAAGCGCCGGCACAGACACTGGATTACCAGCCCGTTGTCGCCGTATCGGGTACCTTATCCAGCGTTGGCTCAGACACCATGGCCAATCTGATGACGCTATGGACGGAGAATTTCAAGCAGTTGCACCCTGGCACCACTATCCAAGTGCAAACGGCGGGCTCCGGTACTGCCGCGCCTGCATTGACTGAGGGCACCGCCACCCTGGGCCCCATGAGTCGCCGGATGACCCGTGGTGAAATCCTGGCCTTCGAACGAAGCTATGGTTACGCGCCGACTGCTGTTCCGGTTGCCGTCGATGCGCTTGCGATTTTCGTACACCGGGATAACCCTCTGTCAGTCATCGATATTCAGATGGTTGATGCAATCTTTTCCAGCACGCGCGCCTGTGGCGCTAACCAGACTGCTCGCGTGTGGGGAGATGTCGGGCTTACCGGTGATTGGGCGACACGCCCCATCGACCTGTTCGGAAGAACATCAGCTTCCGGGACCTATGGCTTTTTCAAACGCATCGCATTGTGCGGCGGCGACTTCAGTGACAGGGTAAATCAGCAGCCTGGCGCCTCTTCGGTAGTACAGGCACTGGCCGTGTCTCCTTATGGAGTTGGGTACTCCGGTGCGGGTTTTGGTACAGCCAGTGTAAAAACAGTACCGCTAGTGGATAGGCTGGCGATGACATCTCCTGAGCCGGAAAATGCGCTAAGTAATGATCAGGCACAGCTGTCGCGCCAGCTGTATATTTACACGAATCGCGAACCTGGCGAGCCTCTGCCGCCACTTGAGAGAGAGTTCTTTCGTTTTGTTCTTTCTGATGAGGGCCAGCAGGTCGTTGCCCGCGCAGGTTATGTGCCAGTGAGCGTCAGCCATCGACGGGTGCTCATGGAGCAGCTGGATCTTGAATAATTCACTGCATCGCGGCAGATTCGCAGCGCGGCAGGTGTTGGATCGCTGCGCCAATGCTCTGATCAGCGCAGGCGGCGTCGGTGTAATTCTGTCTGTCGTCATGATACTCGTCTTCCTGCTGCATGAAGTGGCCCCTCTGCTATCGGCGCCATCACTGACCGAGCAAGGCACATCTGCAGTCCCCGCCAGCGACAGCACATTACTTGTCGCCGAAGATATTGGCAGTGTGGGGCTGGCTTTTTCAGAGTCCGGAGAGGCCCGGTTTTTCGACCTGTCCCGTGACCGGGCGTTGCTTACGCGCTCTTTGCTGTATGCGGACGCAAGCGTTACGGCAGCAACTCGCGCCGCGCTGCCTTGGGGCGCTGCAGCACTGGGCACAGAGGCTGGTGAGTTGCTGCTAGTCAGGCCTGAGTTTGAGACGACGGTGACACAGGGACGCAGAGAGTTGCGTCCGTCTGTCCGTCCGATTGTGCCGCTACTCCAGCTGGCGCCAGCCGGTGATGCTCTGTTGCGTGTCGCGCTGACTGAGACTGATAGTGAGCTGGCTGTGGCGGCGGAGAGCGCGTCTGGCCGGTTGTACTTCGCTAGCTGGCAGCTGGATGAGAACGGTCTTGCGGGCTCAGCAAACCGTGTTCTGTCACTGCCGCCCGGCGAGGATCCGGGAAGCAGTGGGTTGTTGTTTGTCGATGCACGACATCGGTTTCTGGTCAGGGTGACTTTCCAGGGTAACTATACGGTGCATGACCTGGCGCCCGTCAATAACGCCATGCCCGTACCAAGGCTGACCAGCGGCAGCCTTTTCGAAGCTGGCGAACAACTCACTGCTGCTGCAGTACTTTTCGGCAGTGCGAGTTTTGTCGTGGCCTCGGATCGTGGCGCCTTGCTGCAATTGTCGCCCACCCTGCAGGACAGTGGTGAGCTATCTTTGCAAACCCTCCGTCGATTCTCGGTACCCGGCAAGGCCGTTCATCATCTAGCTGCCGATCCAGGAAGTCGGCTATTCGCTGCGGTGTTCGACGATGGTGCTATTGGCTTATTCCACAGCACCTCGCAGCGGCAGGGGTGGGCAACGACAGGGCTGGCGACTGACGAGATCACTGCATCATCAATTTCTAATGGTGGTGGGCAGCTATTGCTGCAAGATGCCCAGGGTGGTGTTACGAGATTCAGCATCCAAGCTCCCCATGCAGATGTGTCAGCGCGATCGCTGTTTGCAGCCGTACAGTATGAGGGTTATCGCGCCCCCATTTTCAAATGGCAACCCGCAACGGCGGGTGCAACCTATGAGGCCAAGCTCAGTCTCTCGCCGCTACTTTGGGGCACACTGAAGGCTGCGTTTTTTACAATGCTGTTTGCCATTCCGCTGGCGCTGTCAGCAGCAATTTTCACTGGTTATTTCATGGCTTCGTCCATGCGTAGAAAGGTGAAGCCCGGCATCGAGCTTATGGAAGCTATGCCAACGGTGGTACTTGGCTTTCTGGCGGCGCTCTGGTTTGCTCCGTGGCTGGATGAGCACCTGGCAGAGGCACTGCTTGCCTGCTTACTGTTGCCGGTCGCTGTTGCAGTGAGCGGTGTGTTGTGGGGTCTGCTGGGCAATGTTCTGCGCCCCTATGTGGTATCAGGCTGGGAGCCCCTGTTGTTACTGCCCGTGTTTGCAGGAACCGCTGCGCTTGCAGTATTTGCCGCAGATCTGTTGGAGCAGTGGTACCTGGGTATGAGTCTCAAGGACTATATCTATCAGCGGTGGGGTTTGGACTATGCTCAACGAAATGCCCTGGTTGTCGGTGTGGCTATGGGTCTTGCCGTTGTCCCTACTGTTTTCTCTATTGCAGAGGACGCGCTGTATTCAGTACCGAAACAGTTGAGCGATGGCTCCCTGGCCCTGGGAGCGAGTCGCTGGCAGACGCTGCGTAATGTTGTACTTCCAACGGCCAGTCCCGGCATATTCTCGGCCCTGATGATCGGGCTGGGGCGCGCGGTAGGGGAGACCATGATCGTCGTGATGGCTGCGGGTAACACGCCACTCATGGATAGCAATTTGTTTTCCGGGATGCGGACACTGTCTGCAACTATCGCGTTGGAGGCCCCCGAGGTCGCGTTGGGTAGTAGTCACTACCGAGTGCTGATTGTGGCTGCGCTGCTGTTGTTCCTGCTCACTTTCATTTTGAATTCCGCCGCTGAGCTCTTGCGTCAGCGATTGCGCAGACGATACCGGGCGCTGTAGTGGCCAAAAAGAAGCGCAGAAACCCGTTCATACCCAAGGGGGATCCGCAAAGCTGGTTTGCCCGTGGCGAACCTTTGCTGTGGTTCAACGCCAGTGGCGTGACACTTTCGTTGTTGCTGGTTGGCGCATTGCTGTACCTACTCACTGCCAACGGTCTGGCGCATTTCTGGCCCAAACCTTTGTATTCACTGTCAGTCGCGGCAACGGGGACAGACGGCAGTGAGAATGAGAGTGAACCTACAAAGCGTCTCTACGTAGAGCG
This sequence comes from Parahalioglobus pacificus, assembly GCF_014652275.1. Lineage (GTDB taxonomy): Bacteria > Pseudomonadota > Gammaproteobacteria > Pseudomonadales > Halieaceae > Parahalioglobus > Parahalioglobus pacificus. Next base: position 963,437 of record NZ_BMYM01000001.1, read on the forward strand.
GGTGCGGACTGAAGTTTCTACCCATGCGACGGGTGAACAGCGCAGCACGCTCTTTCGGCGCGGGAATCGCGATCGCGGCGATGGCGAGTTCGTATGGGTCAATGATGAGAACGTGGTCAGCCTCTCTCGCCCGGCTGAACTGGTGAGAGTATTACGTGAGGCCTGGGGACCTGCCTACGGTGAACTGCAGTCATTGGAAACGCCCAGGGGAACAGTAGCGCTTTCGCCAGATGCGGACCAAGCCCTATACGAGGCTCTGGATAGGATCGACGCCGTGAGATCCAAAATGGCAGCGCTCGAAAACGGCACAATCCGTAAGCTCAACCGTGAGGCACAGCGGCTTTACCAGAGAGAGCGAGCCATTGGCGGTGATGCGCCGTTGGCTGAAGAGCTTGGCAAGGAGCAGGCGCGTTTGTCGGCGGCTTTCACCGGCGCGCAACGCGACATGCTTGAGATGGCCCAGAGCATCGAGCCATATTGGCTGACCCTGCGGGTAGACTCCGGCGAGTTGTGGCGACTGCCACTGGCATCAGTTCTGGCTGTGCAACACCCTAACAGCATGAGCTACGTCGAAAAGCTCGAAAGCTGGGCCCTGCAACTATGGGCGTTTCTCTCGACGGCCCCCAGGGAGTCCAACACCGAGGGTGGGGTGTTTCCGGCCATTGTCGGCACGGTTGTTATGGTGTTGTTGATGTCGGTTATTGTCGCTCCCTTTGGCGTGCTGGCGGCTATTTACCTTCATGAGTACGCCAAACAGGATTGGAAAACACGGCTGATACGCATCGGAGTAAACAACCTCGCGGGCGTGCCCTCAATTGTTTATGGGGTCTTTGGGCTGGGTTTTCTCGTTTATGTCGTCGGCGGTGAACTGGACAAGCTGTTCTACAGCGACGCGCTGCCATCGCCCACCTTCGGAGCCCCCGGGCTGTTGTGGGCATCCATCACGCTGGCTTTGCTGACGCTGCCTGTAGTCATCGTGGCCACTGAAGAGGGGCTGGCACGCATACCGCAATCGCTGCGCGACGGCAGCCTGGCATTGGGTGCGACACGGTTTGAAACCTTGTGGCGCATCATTGTGCCCATCGCCACGCCCGCAATGATGACGGGCGTAATCCTGGCGATTGCACGTGCAGCCGGCGAAGTTGCTCCCTTGATGCTTGTCGGCGTCGTGAAACTGGCACCTGCGCTGCCTATCGACAGTCACTACCCGTATCTTCATCTTGACCAGAAATTTATGCACCTCGGCTATCATGTGTTTGACGTGGGCTTCCAGAGCGCCAACATTGAGGCCGCCAGACCCCTTGTTTATGCGACTGCACTTTTGCTTGTCGTACTGACAATCGGGCTAAACCTATTCGCCGTACTACTGCGCAACCATCTGCGGGAAAAATACAAGGCACTATGAACATGCATAGCGATTCGGTAATCAAATGCGAGTGGGGTAGTGATCCATGAGCGCTGAACTGAGCCTCAAGCCCAGGCATCTCTTGCCGGCAAAAGCCAACAAGCGCACGGGCATGAACGTGTCGGTAGACGGATTGTCGCTCTACTACGACCGGCATACCAAGGCCCTGGACGACGTGTCGCTGAGGATCAAACGACAGCAGGTGACTGCGTTTATTGGCCCCAGCGGCTGCGGCAAATCAACGCTATTGCGGTGCTTTAATCGAATGAATGACCAGATTGAAGGATGCCGCATTGAGGGACGCATCCGGATGGACAAGATGGATATTTATCATCCGAGGGTTGATGTGTCCTTGTTGCGTCGTCGCGTTGGTATGGTTTTCCAGAAGCCCAACCCGTTCCCCATGTCGGTGTATGAGAACGTCGCTTACGGCTTGCGCATCGGCGGCCTACGACGTCGGCGCGAATTGGATGAGGTCGTAGAGCGCTCCCTGCGCGCGGCAGCATTGTGGGATGAGGTTAAAGACAGGCTAAACGAAAACGCTCTCGCGTTATCGGGAGGTCAGCAGCAACGATTGGTGATCGCGCGCACAATTGCGGTTGAACCCGACGTGCTTCTATTGGATGAGCCGGCTTCATCGTTGGATCCTATCTCCACACTAAAGATTGAGGAGCTGATCTACGAACTGAAATCTCGCTACACCATTATTATTGTCACGCATAATATGCAGCAGGCAGCGCGTGTGTCAGACATGACGGCATTTATGTATCAGGGCAGGGTGATTGAATTTGATACGGCGGACCGCCTATTCACTAACCCAAAAGAGAAGCAAACAGAAGATTACATTACCGGGCGGTACGGGTAAGGCTTGATGGAATCACGTCACGATAGCTATAATCAGCATATCTCTGCACAGTACAACGCTGAGCTTGAGGCGCTGAAAAACCACCTTCTCGAGATGGGAGGGTTGGTCGAGCAGCAGTTGGGTGACGCGATAGATGCTTTGCTGAGGCGTGACAGCGGCAGCGCAGCGCCCATCATCGATAAAGACGCGGTGATCAACCAGATGCAGGTTGATATCGACGAGGAGTGCTCGCGGATACTTGCGCGCCGGCAACCGGCAGCCAGTGATCTGCGATTAGTGCTGACTATTGGAAAACTGACCAACGACCTGGAGCGCGTTGGCGACGAGGCCTCAAAGCTTGCCCGCTTGGCGATAGACCTATCAGAAGATGCAGCATCTCCCAGCAACCTGCTTGAAGTGCGACAACTGTCCACCGACGTTGTGGATATGCTGCATGCTTCACTGAACGCCTTTGCAAGGCTTGAGGTTCACCAGGCAGTCGGGGTCGTTATCGCCGACCGAGAAACCGATCGCGACTATGGGAGTGGTCTGCGCAGCCTGACAGCGCTGCTCATGGAGCACCGTGACAGCATACCCACACTGTTGAACGAGATCTGGGCGCTACGCTCGCTGGAGCGCGTTGGCGATCACGCTGCTAATATCGCTGAGCAGGTCATTTATCTGGTCCGTGGCGTTGACGTGCGGCACCTGTCCCGCAAAGAGTTGAAACAACAGCATCTGGACCAGCCTTAGTTTTGCATTGGCAAAGTCACGCCGTTACAATGCGCACACCTCGACTGAGGGATCTGCGTCCCCTTCGTCTAGTGGCCTAGGACACCGCCCTTTCACGGCGGGAACAGGGGTTCGAACCCCCTAGGGGACGCCATATTTTGACAGACAGACCCGGCCATGCGCCGGGTTTGTTGGTTTAGGGAGCCATGGCTATGAGCCGCTTCTGGAGCAAGATTACCCACGCATTGACACCCTATGTGCCCGGGGAGCAACCGCAGCACGCGCAGTTAGTCAAACTGAACACTAACGAGTGCCCGTACCCGCCTTCGCCCCGTGTGATGGATACTATACAGGCGATATCGGATGACTCGCTCAGGAGATATCCCGATCCGTCCTCTGTGGCCTTGCGTGAGGCAATCGCTGCTACCCGAGGTCTAGGTATCGAGAACGTGTTTGTGGGTAACGGATCAGATGAGGTGTTGGCCCATGCCTTTCAGGGCTTGCTGGCGCACGAAGAGCCGTTGCTGTTCCCCGATATCACCTACAGCTTTTACCCAGTCTGGTGCCAGCTATATGGCCTGACATCGCGAACCATTCCCCTGGCGGAAGATTTTAGTCTGGCCTTAGACGAGTATCGGGCGGGTCGGGGCGCCGTGATCATCCCAAACCCAAACGCGCCCACAGGAATGGCATTGCCGTTGACCTCTATTCGCCAGTTGCTTGATCAAAATCCTGACGCAGTGGTGGTAATTGATGAAGCCTATGTGGATTACGGCGCGGAGTCTGCAGCGGCACTGGTGCCTGAGTATGAAAATTTGCTGGTCGTGCAGACCTTGTCTAAGTCTCGCGCCCTGGCGGGTCTGCGTGTGGGTTTTGCACTGGGCAACCCGGCGCTGATACAAGGCCTCACGCGGGTAAAGGATTCGTTTAACTCCTACCCTCTCGACGCCGTGGCCCAAGCTGCCGCTCGCGCAGCGGTAGAGGACGTTGATTACTTCGACGAATGCCGTCAGCAAGTGATGGCAACAAGAACGTCATTAAGCGAGGTGTTGCTGGAATTGGGCTTTGATGTGCTGCCCTCACAGGCGAACTTTGTCTTTGCCCGGCACCCGGAGCACGATGCTGCGAAACTGTTTGCAGGTCTGCGGCAGCAGGGTGTTATCGTGCGTCACTGGAATAAGCCACGCATAGATCAGTATTTGCGAATCAGCATTGGCACCGAGGCACAGACGCAGCGATTGTTAGAAGTGCTGACGCAGCTACTCTGAGATCCTGTCGCCGCGCTCGACTCAGCTAGCTGCGGCGAGTAGGGCGGCCACGCTTATCATCGCGCGGCCTCTTCTTATTAACGCTTGCGCAATATCACGCTGCCAATGCTGTAACCGGCTCCGAAGGAGCACAGAACGCCGATGTCGCCGCTGGCAAAGTCTTCGCGGTGTTTGTGGAACGCGATAACCGAACCTGCTGAACTTGTGTTGGCGTATTTATCGAGAATGGTGGGTGCTTCTTCCGCCGTGGCATCCCTGCCCAGCACCCGTCGTGAAATCAGCTGGTTCATGTTCAGGTTGGCCTGATGTAGCCACAGCCGTTTAAGTGACTGAGCATCGATCCCGGTCGCGTCCAGGCGTTCGCTGATCTGGGTGGCCACTGCCGGGCAGACTTCTTTAAAGACCTTGCGACCTTCCTGCACGAACAGCTTGTCGGCCTTACCGATGCCGGATTCATCACCGCGGTTAAGGAAGCCAAAGTTATTGCGAATATTGTTGGAGAAGATGGTCTGGAGGCGACTGTCCAGAATCTCGTATTGATCGTTGGAGGTGGCAGATGCGGCTTTCTCCAAAACGACAGCAGTGCATACATCACCGAAGATAAAGTGCGAATCGCGGTCGCGGAAGTTCAGGTGTCCACTGCAAATCTCAGGGTTCAGCATCAGTACGCAGTCAGCGCTGCCATTGGCGATGGCGTCACGGGCCTGCTGTATGCCGAACGTTGCTGAGGAGCAAGCGACATTCATGTCAAAGGCAAAACCCTTGATACCCAGTGCATCCTGGATTTCCACAGCCATGGCCGGGTAGGCGCGCTGCATATTGGAAGCAGCGACAATAACGGCATCAATATCATCGGCCGTCTTGTTCGCCTGAGCCAGCGCTTCCCGCGCGGCGGTGATGGCCATTTCGCACATCACCGACGGCTCGTCGTTGGTGCGCTCTGGGATGTTCGGCGTCATGCGAGTGGGGTCCAGAATGCCGGACTTGTCGACAACAAACCGAGACTTGATGCCTGAAGCCTTCTCGATGAATTCCACAGAAGAATGCTGCAGGGCTGGCATGTCACCGGCGGCAATTTCATCTGCATGCTCGACGTTATGCAGGTCGACATAGGCGTTGAAAGCCTCAACCAGTTCGGCGTTGGAAATGGCGTTTGGCGGCGTGTAGAGTCCGGTGCCACTGATGACGATGTCGGTCATTGCGGGTTGTTTCCTGTTCTCGTTATAGCTCGGCGTATTCTACCTACAAAAAAGGCCGCTAGGCGGCCTTTTCAGAGGGTTTGGCACTAGTGCCGTTAGCGATCGTCCAGAGCGACGAAGTCGCGCTGTGTGTGACCGGTGTAGAGCTGGCGTGGGCGGCCGATGCGGTAGCTGCCAGAAATCATTTCGTTCCAGTGGGCAATCCATCCAACGGTGCGGCCCACAGCGAAGATCACGGTGAACATGCTGGTTGGGATGCCGATGGCCTTGAGGATAATGCCAGAGTAGAAGTCCACGTTGGGGTAGAGCTTCTTCTGGATGAAGTACTCGTCTTCCAGCGCGATCTCTTCCAGGCGCTTGGCGATCTTAAGCAGCGGATCGTCTTCGAGGCCTAGCTCTGCGAGTACTTCGTCGGCCGCTTCTTTCATCACCTTCGCACGCGGGTCGAAGTTTTTATAAACGCGGTGCCCGAAGCCCATCAGTCGGAAGGGGTCTTCCTTATCTTTCGCGCGGGCTACGAACTCGTCGATACGAGAGACGTCACCGATCTCTTCCAGCATCTCCAATACGGCTTCGTTGGCGCCGCCATGGGAGGGGCCCCACAGTGCGGCGATGCCGGCAGCGATACAGGCGAAGGGGTTGGCGCCAGATGAACCGGCCAGGCGGACGGTTGAGGTGGATGCGTTCTGCTCATGATCGGCATGCAGCAGGAAGATGCGATCCATGGCTTTGGCGAGCACGGGGCTTACATTGCTGGGCTCGCAGGGGTTGCCAAACATCATGTGCAGGAAGTTTTCTGCGTAGCCCATATTGTTGTCCGGGTACATGAATGGCTGGCCGATAGAGAACTTGTAGCTCATGGCAGCCAGCGTTGGCATTTTCGCGATGAGTCGGAACGCGGCTACCTGGCGGTGGTGCTCATCAGAGATGTCCAGCGAGTCGTGGTAAAAGGCCGACAGCGCACCAACGACGCCACACATAATGGCCATGGGATGGGCATCACGGCGGAACCCGTTGAAGAAGGTGCGGATCTGCTCGTGCACCATCGTGTGATTATGGACCGTTTCTACAAAGGTTTTCTTTTGCTCTGCGCTTGGCAACTCTCCGTAAAGGAGCAGATAGCAGGTTTCCAGGTAGTCCGATTTTTCAGCCAGCTGTTCAATCGGGTAACCGCGGTGTAACAGAACGCCTTTGCCACCATCGATGTAGGTGATTTGGGATTCGCAGGAAGCGGTGGAAACGAAGCCCGGGTCGTAGGTGAACATGCCTTTGGCAGTGAGTCCGCCTACATCGACCACGTCGGGTCCAAGATTGCCGGAGTAGATCGGCAGCTCAATAGCCTCATCCAGGCCATCGACGTGAAGGGTCGCTTTTTTGTCGCTCATTACGTGTTCCTGAGTCGTACTTCGGAGGGGACGACAACTATAAGGTCTACGTCGGTGTTGTCAATTGATCTGGCTCTAAACAGCGCTATTTGTAAGTGTATTGTTGCGATTGGCGCCGATCACGTTTGGCGAAAATCGAAGACGATCGAGGCAATTGGGTTGGGGCGGCCAAACCTCACCTGACGTTTGTAATTGTGCGCGCAAGTGCCTATAATTTCGCGCGTTTCAGAGCCTGTAGGCACCGAAAATTGGCCTGAAGCCGGCATAGCCGACCTTATTATCCGCCCTCGGGCGTCAAACCATGGTATCTGCATCGTGAAAGACAATCGTCCTGTCAATCTGGACATCGGCAGCATGAAACTGCCGATAACCGCATACGCATCGATCACGCACCGAGTCTCTGGTGTATTCCTTTTTGTCGGCGTCGGGCTTCTCATCTGGATGCTTGATGCCAGCCTCAGCAGTCCCGAAAGCTTCGCGTCGCTAACAAACACCTTAACCTCTGTGCCCGTAAAGTTGCTGCTGTGGGCAGTGCTGGCAGGGGCTGCTTATCACTCGGTGGCGGGCATCAAGCACCTGATTATGGACTTTGGTATCGGCGAGAGCCTTGAAGGCGGCGTCATGGGTGCACGCATCGTGATTGCGAGCGCGGTTGTACTCACTCTTCTTGCGGGGGCATGGATATGGTAACGGCAGTCACTAGTTTTGGTCGCTCAGGTCTGTCTGATTGGTTGGTGCAGCGTGTCAGCGCCGTTATCCTTCTGGCGTATTTCATTACTTTGGGTGTCAGCATCGGCGACGGCGTGACTTACGCCGAGTGGAAGGCCCTGTTTGAGCAGACCTGGATGCGCGTATTCAGCGTCATGGCGGTCTTATCGCTGGCGGCTCACGCGTGGATCGGTATCTGGGCTGTGCTCACCGACTACCTCACAGAGCGCATGATGGGCGCCAAGGGCAATGTCTTACGATTTGTTTGCCAGATTCTCAGTAGCCTGGCGATCTTTGTTTATGTGATCTGGACTATCCAGATCCTCTGGAGTTAATGAGGCATGACAGCAATGCGAACCATCTCCTTTGACGGTGTAATTGTTGGCGGCGGCGGTGCAGGTATGCGCGCTGCGTTGCAGCTGGCGCAGTCCGGCTACAAGACTGCGGTGATCACCAAGGTCTTCCCGACACGCTCTCACACCGTGTCCGCTCAGGGCGGTATCACCTGCGCTATCGCAAGCGCAGATCCCAACGACGATTGGCGGTGGCATATGTATGACACCGTCAAGGGTTCCGATTACATCGGTGACCAGGACGCCATTGAATATATGTGTAGCGTGGGCCCCGAAGCGATCTTCGAGCTTGAGCACATGGGATTACCGTTCTCGCGTACCGAAGAAGGCCGCATTTACCAGCGTCCCTTTGGCGGGCAGTCCAAGAATTTCGGGGAGGGCGGTCAGGCTGCCCGTACCTGCGCAGCCGCGGACCGAACCGGTCACGCCCTGCTGCATACGCTTTACCAGAACAACATGAAGAACAACACAGTGTTCTTCAATGAGTGGTTTGCAACTGACCTGGTGAAAAACCAGGATGGTGCGGTTGTCGGCGTAATCGCGATCTGCATCGAGACGGGCGAAACGGTCTTCGTGAAGTCCAAAGCAACCGTATTTGCCACCGGTGGTGCGGGCCGTATCTATGCATCAACCACCAACGCGCACATCAATACCGGTGACGGTATTGGCATGGCGCTGCGCGCGGGCTTCCCCGTGCAGGATATTGAGATGTGGCAGTTCCACCCCACGGGCATCCACGGTGCCGGCACGCTGGTGACCGAGGGTTGCCGGGGCGAGGGTGGATACCTCATTAATAAGGACGGTGAGCGTTTCATGGAGCGTTATGCGCCCAACGCAAAAGATCTAGCAGGCCGTGATGTCGTTGCCCGCTCGATGGTGCTGGAGATCTTAGAAGGCCGCGGCTGTGGCCCCGAGGGTGACCACGTATTCCTGAAGTTGGATCATCTTGGCGAGGAAGTGCTGGAGAGCCGCTTGCCAGGTATCTGTGAGCTGTCACGCACCTTCGCGCACGCCGATCCCGTGAAGGAGCCCATTCCAGTGGTGCCAACCTGTCACTATATGATGGGTGGTATCCCCACTAACGTGCACGGGCAGGCTCTCACCGTTGATGCGCAGGGTAATGACCACATCATCCCCGGTCTGTATGCCTGCGGTGAGGCGGCTTGTGTGTCCGTTCATGGCGCCAACCGGCTTGGCGGTAACTCCTTGCTGGACCTGGTGGTCTTCGGGCGGGCCTCTGGCCTGTTCATCGAAGAGGCACTGCGTGAAGGTATTGAAATGCGTGACGCGTCAAACACTGATCTCGAAGAGGCCAACCAGCGTTTGCAGTCACTTAACGCAAGCGAAGGTGGTGAGAAAGTCGCTGACCTGCGTAAAGAACTGCAAAACACCATGCAGAACCACTTTGGCGTATTCCGCAACGGTGAGTTTATGCAGGAAGGCATCAAGAAGCTGGCAGACCTGCGCGGGCGGGTAGAGAACTGCCGACTGGATGACAAGAGCGGCGCGTTCAATACGGCGCGTATCGAAGCTCTGGAACTGCAGAACCTGTTCGAGGTGGCGGAAGCTACGGCGATCACTGCAGAGGGTCGCAAGGAAAGTCGTGGTGCCCATGCGCGCGAAGACTTCCAGGAGCGCGACGACGAAAACTGGCTGTGTCACTCCATGTACTACCCCGCGGACAAGCGCGTGGGCAAGCGCGATGTGAACTTCACGCCGCGCACCGTCGATACCTTTGAACCGAAAATTCGGACTTACTAAGAGGCACTCATTGATGTTGCAAGTCAGTATCTATCGCTATAACCCGGAGACTGATGCCGAACCCCGTATGGAAGACTTCCAGGTCGACACCGGCGGTAAGGACGTAATGGTTCTCGATGTGCTGGAGATGGTTAAGGCACAACAGGACAGCAGTGTTACCTATCGTCGTTCCTGCCGCGAAGGCGTCTGTGGCTCTGACGGCTTGAACATGAACGGTAAGAACGGACTGGCCTGCATCACGCCGTTGTCCGATGCTGTGAAGAACAACAAGCTGGTTATCCGCCCGCTACCGGGCCTTCCGGTGATCCGTGACCTGGTCGTGGATATGAGCCTCTTCTACGCCCAGTATGAGAAAGTTCAGCCGTACCTGCAGAACAACACTCCCGCACCGGCGATCGAGCGTTTGCAGACGCCGGAGGATCGCGCCAAGTTAGATGGACTTTATGAGTGCATCCTGTGCGCGTGTTGCTCAACCAGCTGTCCGTCTTTCTGGTGGAACCCCGATCGCTTTATTGGCCCCGCTGGCCTGTTGCAATCTTACAGATTCCTGGCAGACAGCCGCGACCAGGCCACTGATGAGCGCCTGGCCAAGCTGGATGACCCGTTCAGCGTATTCCGCTGTCACGGCATCCAAAACTGTGTGAACGTCTGCCCCAAGGGCTTGAATCCCACACGGGCGATCGGCCATATCAGGAATATGCTGCTTTCACGCGCGACCTGACCTTAAGTTAGGTCTGCAAACTACTGAAATGTAAGTAGCTTTGTGGGTTTCGCCTTACCCGGGTGACACTCACACAAAAAAGGTAATTATTAGCGCCCCGGTCGGCTTAGCCCCGCACCGGGGCGCTGCTACACTGTAGTGAGTCCGGCCAAAAGCCGGTGGCCGTTACCCAACCCGGAATAGGGCACAATGCAAGAGAGCGCCATGGAACTCCTTCGTAAGAGTTCCCATATTGCTGGTGGCAATGCCACCTACGTTGAAGATCTTTACGAACAGTATTTAGTCGACCCCAATGCCGTTCCAGAGCAATGGCGCGATTATTTTGACAAACTGCCTCTGGTCGAAACCGAAATTACCCAGATTCAGGATGTCCCGCACTCCACCATCCGTGAGCGTTTCGCCCAGATCAGCAAACTGCGCGTCCGCACAGACGCGACGGTTGCACATGACTCGCAGGCGACCGAGTACGAGCGTAAGCAGGTCAGGGTTGTTCAGCTGATTTCTGCCTATCGTCAGCGTGGACACCAGAAAGCCAAGTTGGACCCTTTAAACCTCGCGGTTCGTGAACATGTGCCGGATCTTGAGCTGGGTTTCCACGAGCTCTCTGGCGCAGACATGGACACCGTGTTCCAGGTGGGCAGCCTGCACATCGGCAAAGCGGACGCCTCACTGGGTGAAATCGTTGAGGCCCTTGAGCGCACCTATTGCCATACAGTAGGTGCAGAGTTTATGCACATCACCGATACCTCCCAGCGCCATTGGGTGATGTCTCGCATGGAGTCGGTGCGCAGTGCCCCTGATTACAGCAACGATGTGCGCACGCAGCTACTGCGGCGCCTCATCAAGGCGGAAGGGCTGGAGAAGTCACTGGGTTCCAAGTACCCGGGCACCAAGCGATTCGGGCTGGAAGGCGGCGAGAGCCTGATCCCCATGCTCGCCGAGATGGTGCAGCGCTGTGGCTCTTACGGAGCCAAGGAAATGGTTATCGGCATGGCTCACCGCGGGCGCCTCAACGTGCTGGTGAACATTTTCGGCAAGAATCCGGGTGATCTGTTTGCCGAGTTTGAGGGCAGGGCGCAGTACGACAGCTCTGGCGACGTGAAGTATCACCAGGGCTTTTCGTCCAATATCATGACGCCGGGCGGCGAACTGCACCTGGCCCTGGCGTTTAATCCCTCGCACCTTGAAATTGTATCTCCGGTAGTAGAAGGCTCCGTGCGCGCACGTCAGGATCGGCGCAAGGACATCCTGGGGTCGGCGGTAGTGCCCATCGTGATTCACGGTGATGCGGCATTTGCCGGCCAGGGCGTGGTCATGGAGACATTCCAGATGTCACAGACCCGCGCCTACGGCACTGGCGGCACTGTGCATATCGTGATCAATAATCAGGTGGGTTTCACCACCAGCAAGCGTGAGGATGCGCGCTCAACGGAATATTGCACCGACGTCGCGAAAATGGTGCAGGCGCCGATTTTCCATGTGAACGCGGATGATCCGGAAGCGGTGTTGTTCGTCACTCAGATGGCGGTCGATTTCCGCAATGAGTTCAAGAAAGACGTTGTTATCGACCTGATTTGTTACCGCCGCCGGGGCCACAACGAGGCTGACGAACCGTCAACGACGCAGCCGGCCATGTACCAGGCGATCCGCAAGCACAAGACAACCCGCGATCTGTACGCAGAGCACCTGACCAACCTTGGCGTTATCACCGCTGAGGCAGATCAGTTGTTGGTTGATGGCTATCGGGATTCTCTGGATCGCGACGAACCGCTGGTCAGTAGCCTTGTATCGGAACCGGATCCCTCGAGTTTTGTCGATTGGTCGCCGTACCTCAACCACGCATGGGACATGGATTGCGACACGCGCATGGACTTGCCAGCCTTGCAGACGTTGGCTCGCGACACCAATACGCCACCGGAAGGCTTCCCCATTCACCGACAGGTTGCAAAGATTCTTGAGGATCGCCGCAAAATGGCCGCTGGTGCCCAGCCCGTCAACTGGGGTATGGCGGAAACGCTGGCCTATGCGACTCTGCTGGAAGATGGCCACCCTGTGCGAATCACCGGTCAGGACGTCGGTCGCGGCACGTTCTCTCATCGCCACGCAGTGCTCCATAACCAAAGCGAAGAGAGCAGCTACATTCCTCTGCAGCATGTGAGCGAAGACCAGGCGCCCTTCGTGATTCTCGATTCACTGCTGTCGGAAGAGGCAGTGCTGGCCTTCGAGTACGGCTACGCGACAACCTCACCCAAAGGGCTGGTTATCTGGGAGGCTCAGTTCGGTGATTTCTGTAATGGCGCCCAGGTGGTCATCGACCAGTTCATTACCTCGGGCGAGCACAAGTGGGGGCGCCTGTGCGGCCTGACGATGTTGCTGCCACACGGCTATGAAGGGCAGGGCCCGGAACATTCATCGGCCCGACTTGAACGCTTTATGCAGCTTTGCGCCGAACATAATATCCAGGTCTGTGTGCCGAGCACGCCAGCGCAGGTGTATCACATGCTCAGGCGTCAGGCCTTGCGCCCCTTGCGCAAGCCGCTGGTCGTCATGTCACCCAAGAGCTTACTGCGCCACAAAGAAGCTGTATCGACGCTTGAGGAATTGGCCGAAGGCAGATTCCACAACGTGCTCGATGAAGCAGAGCCACTGGATAAGTCCAAGGTGAAGCGCGTCGTTCTCTGTGCGGGCAAGGTTTATTACGACCTGCTGGCAGCGCGCCGGGAGCGCGAGATAGACGACATCGCGTTGCTGCGTCTGGAACAGCTGTATCCCTTCCCGGAGCACGAGTTGCAGGCGGTGCTGGCGGAGTACCCCAATCTTGAGGATGCGGTTTGGTGTCAGGAGGAGCCCATGAATCAGGGCGCCTGGTACGCCAGTCAGCACCATATGCGTCGCGTTATTCACCGCCATAAGGTGGATGTCTATCTGCGTTATGTAGGCCGTGAAGCGTCAGCCGCCCCCGCAGCAGGCTACATGGCCTTGCACCTGGAACAACAACAAGCATTTATCGATGAAGCCCTGGGCGATATGCCCTGGGGAAATTGATTGAACCGGCATTTCACTAAGGAATAGAAATGGCTATTGATATCAAAGCGCCCACCTTCCCAGAGTCAGTTGCAGACGGCGAAGTGGCCGTTTGGCACAAGAAAGAGGGCGATTCGGTCACCCGCGACGAGCTGCTGGTAGAGATCGAAACTGACAAGGTTGTGATGGAAGTGGTTGCGCCTGAAAGCGGCGTTATCACCAAGATCACCGCACAGGAAGGCGAGACAGTTGCTAGCGAGGCCCCTCTGGCGGTGCTGGAACCGGGCGCCGTGGCAGAAACGGCTCCCGCTGCCGATGCTGCAGAGGCAGCAGCCCCCGCAGCTGAAGAAACTGCCGGCGGTGATGCCGCTGGCATCGCCGGCCCCGCTGCGCGCCAGATGATCGAGGAAAACAAGCTCGACCCTTCCGCCATCACCGGTACCGGCAAGGGCGGACGTATTACCAAAGAAGACGTCGTCAAGCACATGAAGTCTGGCGCAGCAGCGGCCCCGGCAACTACGCCTGCCGCTGCTACGCCGCCTGCGCAGCCTACCGGAGAGCGTATCGAGAAACGTGTGCCCATGACGCGCATGCGCGCACGGATCGCTGAGCGACTGCTGGACGCTTCTCAGGAAACTGCCATGCTGACCACCTTCAACGAGGTGAACATGGCGCCGGTGATGGAGCTTCGTCGCAAGTACAAGGATCAGTTTGAGAAAACCCACAACGGCACTCGCCTGGGTTTCATGGGCTTTTTCGTGAAGGCGGCTTGTGAGGCCCTGAAGCGCTTCCCCGAGGTGAACGCGTCCATCGACGAGAATGACATTGTTTACCACGGTTATCAGGATATCGGCGTGGCGGTGTCCACTAACGACGGTCTGGTAGTGCCGGTTCTTCGTGATGCGGACTTCATGAGCGTTGCCGATGTGGAAGCGGCGATTGCTGACTTTGGCGCGCGCGCCAAAGAAAAGAAACTCACCATCGATGACATGACCGGGGGAACCTTTACCGTGTCAAACGGTGGTGTGTTTGGCTCGTTGATGTCGACCCCCATCCTGAACCCGCCCCAGACGGGTATTCTGGGCATGCACAAAATCCAGGAGCGCCCGATGGCGGTGAATGGTGAGGTGGTGATCCTCCCGATGATGTATCTGGCGCTGTCTTACGATCATCGCCTGATCGACGGTAAAACGGCGGTGCAGTTCCTGGTTGCCATTAAGGACCTGATTGAGGATCCGGCGCGAATCTTGTTGCAACTGTAATCCGCGTTGACAGTTGCCGGCGGTTCTCATTGGGCGGCCGGCAAGACCAGAGACTAGAGAGGCGGGTCAGCGACTCCAGCTGGTCATCCTGAACGTGGCGGTTGGCAATGAAGAAATGACCATCCGCCCAATGAACATGTGAGTAGAACGATGTCAGAACAGTCTTATGATGTAGTGGTGATAGGCAGTGGCCCCGCAGGTTACGTGGCGGCTATTAAGGCTGCGCAGCTAGGGCTCTCGGTCGCCTGCGTTGAGCAGTGGCAGGATGAGAAAGGCAAGGCCGTTGTTGGTGGCACCTGCCTCAATGTGGGGTGTATTCCCTCAAAGGCGCTGCTGGACAGCAGTCATAAATTTGCGGAGGCACGCGATGACTTTGCCGTGCACGGTATCGGTGTAGATAAGCCCAGCATGGATGTGCCCGCGATGCTTGCCCGCAAGGACAAAATCGTCAAGCAGCTCACTGGTGGCGTCAGCAGTCTGTTTAAGCACAACGGAGTGACGACCATCGTCGGCCGCGGCAAGGTACTGGCTGGCGCCAAGGTCGAGGTGACAGACGCAGACGGTAATGTGAGTGTTGTCGATGCTGGCAACGTGATCATTGCCGCCGGCTCATTACCGATAGAAATTCCGCCGGCGCCCGTTGATAACGAGTACATCGTGGATTCTACGGGTGCGTTGGAGTTCAGCGAGATTCCCGAAAAGCTGGGTGTGATCGGCGCAGGTGTCATTGGCTTGGAACTCGGTAGCGTGTGGTCCCGTCTGGGTTCAGAGGTGGTATTGCTGGAGGCGCTCGATAGCTTCCTGCCCATGATGGATCACCAGATCGCCAAGGAAACTGGCAAGATCTTTAAGAAGCAGGGGCTGGATATTCGCCTCGGCGCCCGCGTGACGGCTGCAGAGGTGAAAGATAAGCAGGTCCACGTGACATACTCCACCAGTGACGGCGAGCAACACCTTACCTTTGATCGCCTCATCGTCTGCGTCGGGCGCCGTCCGCGCAGCGAAGAACTGTTGGCATCTGACTCAGGCGTGACGCTGGATGAGCGCGGCTTCATTTATGTGAACGATTTTTGCGCGACTGAAGCACCTCACGTTTACGCGGTGGGTGATGTGGTTCGCGGCCCAATGCTGGCGCACAAGGGGTCAGAGGAGGGCGTTATGGTCGCTGAGCGCATCGCGGGTAAGCCCGCACAGCTGAACTACGACTGTATTCCATCCGTGGTGTATACCCACCCTGAAGTTGCGGCTGTGGGTAAGACCGAGCAAGAGCTCAAGGCAGACGGCGTTCCCTATAAGGCGGGTGTATTCCCGTTTGCAGCCAGCGGCCGTGCCCTGGCGGCCAATGATTCCGACGGTATGGTCAAGATACTCGCCCACGAAGAAACTGACAGGATTCTGGGCTGCCACATTGTGGGCCCCTCTGCGGCGGATCTGGTGCAGCAGGTCGTGATTGCTATGGAGTTCGGCTCCAGTGCCGAGGATCTGGCTCTGATGGTCTTCGGGCATCCGACCTTATCAGAGGCCGTCCACGAGGCCGCATTAGCGGTCGATGGTCATGCTATTCATATTGCCAACCGGAAGCGTCGCTAGAAGGTTGGTAATACACCCGTGGTTTACCCTACAATCCACCGCCAGACACTGACTCTCACCCCGGTTTCGGGCGGCAACGCCCGGCAACCGATTTTATTCCAAGCAGCAAAGCAACAGGACAGAAAATGAACCTTCATGAGTATCAGGGCAAACAGCTGTTTGCCGAATACGGTCTGCCCGTTTCCCAGGGGTACGCAGTCGATACCCCGGAAGAAGCGGTTGAAGCAGCCGACAAAATCGGCGGCGATATGTGGGTAGTTAAGGCACAGGTACACGCCGGTGGCCGAGGTAAGGCCGGCGGTGTGAAGCTGGTTAAGACCAAAGAAGAAATTCGGGATTTCGCCGCCAACTGGCTGGGCAAAAACCTGGTGACCTACCAGACCGATGAAAATGGCCAGCCCGTGGCCAAAATTCTGGTGGAATCCTGCACTGATATCGCAGAAGAGCTGTATCTGGGCGCAGTGGTTGATCGCGCCACGCGGCGCATCGTTTTCATGGCGTCTACCGAAGGTGGTGTGGAGATTGAAAAGGTTGCCGAGGAGACGCCTGAGAAGATCCTGCGTGCAACCATTGACCCTCTGGTCGGCGCTCAGCCTTACCAGGGGCGTGAGTTGGCCTTCAAACTGGGCCTGCAGGGCGATCAGATCAAGCAGTTCGTGAAAATCTTCCTCGGCCTGGCGCAGTTGTTCCAGGAGAAGGATTTGGCGTTGATTGAAATCAACCCGCTGGTGATTACGGATCAGGGCAATCTGCACTGTCTGGATGCCAAGCTCGGTGTTGATGGCAATGCGCTTTACCGCCAGAAGGGCTTGCAGGCGATGCATGACCCCTCACAGGAAGACGAGCGCGAGGCGCACGCCGCACAGTGGGAACTGAATTACGTGGCATTGGACGGCAATATTGGCTGCATGGTCAACGGTGCTGGCCTGGCCATGGGTACCATGGACATTGTAGCCCTGCACGGCGGCTTTCCTGCCAACTTCCTCGACGTGGGTGGCGGCGCCACCAAAGAGCGTGTCTCGGAGGCCTTCAAGATCATTCTGTCTGACGACAACGTGAAGGCGGTACTGATCAACATCTTCGGCGGCATCGTCCGCTGCGACCTGATCGCAGAGGGTGTGATTGGCGCGGTTGAAGAAATCGGTGTGAAAGTGCCGGTGGTTGTTCGCCTCGAAGGAAATAATGCTGAGCTGGGCCAGAAAGTCCTGGCCGACAGTGGACTGAATATTATTGCTGCTACCAGCCTCACCGATGCTGCTGAGCAGGCAGTGAAAGCCGCGGGAGGAGCCGCCTGAAATGAGTATCCTGATTGACAAAAACACCAAGGTAATCTGCCAGGGCTTTACCGGTTCCCAGGGTACTTTCCACTCGGAGCAGGCCATTCAGTACGGCACGCAGATGGTCGGCGGTGTCACCCCCGGCAAAGGCGGACAGGAGCATCTGGGTCTTCCCGTGTTCAACACGGTTGCCGAAGCGGTAGAAACCACAGGTGCCGAGGCATCCGTGATCTACGTGCCTGCGCCGTTCTGTAAGGATTCGATCCTTGAAGCGGCCAATGGCGGTATCAAGCTTATCGTCTGCATTACCGAAGGCATTCCCACGCTGGATATGCTGGACGCCAAGGTCAAGTGCGACGAGCTGGGCGTTCGTCTGATTGGCCCCAACTGCCCGGGTGTAATCACCCCGGGCGAGTGCAAGATCGGCATCATGCCCGGCCATATTCACCTGCCGGGCAAAGTAGGCATCGTATCCCGGTCGGGTACGCTCACCTATGAGGCGGTGAAGCAGACGACGGATGCAGGCTACGGCCAGTCCACGTGCGTGGGCATCGGCGGTGACCCGATTCCCGGATCAAACTTCATCGATATTCTGGAGATGTTCCAGAACGACCCGGCCACTGAGGCCATTGTCATGATCGGTGAGATTGGCGGTACTGCCGAAGAAGAAGCAGCGGCCTACATCAAGTCGAACGTGACTAAGCCGGTTGTGTCCTACATTGCCGGCGTCACGGCACCCAAGGGCAAGCGCATGGGTCATGCTGGTGCCATCATCTCTGGTGGTAAAGGGACTGCCGATGAGAAATTTGCTGCACTGGAAGATGCGGGTGTGAAAACCGTTCGCAGCTTGGCGGACATCGGCGCAGGTCTTGCGGAGATAACTGGCTGGTAACCACTGCCAATCGCGTTGACTTGCGCCGACTAAAAAGCCCGTCATTGATGCTGCCGGGCTTTTTTTATGATCGGGATATGTGCGGGTGTCTCAGATACCCAGCGCGTCCCATTGCAACGCTGCTGCGGCACGGATGCGCACCGCATCCTCGTCAAGAATATACCCCGCAGCAACGGCAACTTCGGTGGCCTCGTCGACCGCATCGATATAGCCCTGCCTATCAACATATAGGCTGGCCATGGTAGCGGCATCAAACAGGGTTGTGGTGCCAGAAAGCCTACATCCATTCCCCTCTGAAACAATTTCGCCTGAAATTCGGGCGGCGGGGGCATCTACGTAGGGGGTGCGCACGCCGCCGAGTACGTTACCCACATCGTCGTAAACGTAATCGGAATCATCATCGAGCGTGGCCAGTCGCTCGGCTTCCGGCGCCGGTGTGCCTTCGCGAACCCAGGTCTCAAGGTTTCGCAGGGCGGCCATATAGACCCAGGCGTAAGGCCCTGAGTTGATGGGCACGTCACACTGGATGGCGCCCAGGATACTGGTGTTCTCTACCACCAGTGCAAACTCGGCACCCTCACCAATATCTGAGCGGCCGGTTACGAGCTGGTAGTTGTCGTTATGGGCCGCGCCAGCGACCTCCCAGAGCCTGAAGTTTTCGCTGTCAGGCTGCCGCTCGTCCACGGCGCTCAGGGGAATAACATCGGTCTCGCCCTGGAAATTGATGACCGGTGCAGCGATATCGTCACGGAAACGCACGATCTCCGGGGGCAGGATCTCTGCCTGTGGGGGTTGTGACAGACGCTGGCTGCTGTTGTAACGGCTGTCCACCAGAAAGCCGTCATAGGCGCCATACAGCGGTTGTACCGCGTTGATATAGGTAAGCAGTCGCGAGGCGGACTGAGACTCACCGGCTGCAATCAGCACATTGGTGTCCAGTCCGCCCATAATGCCTTCTGGCGATGTGTCACGCACAGCCGCAGTCACCTGGGTGAATATATCGTAGGAGAAAGAGTCACCGGGGTGGTTAAGCTCGCCGTAACGCTCAGGGTTGGCAACCTTCAATGCGAGAGGCAGGGTGGCATTCTCCACACCCTCGATGCCAACAATCTGAGCGGACACGTTGACCCAGGCATGGCCGCGTCTTAGCGCCTCAACATGCCCAGAGCCCCAGCCAACGGGCGTATCAAAGCCGGAGGTCACGTTCAGCCACTCAATGACTGCCGTGCCGCTGTAATCGGCTGGCTCAATGGGCCGGTAAACGACGACGCGAGTCATGTATTCCGCTTCTTCGGCTGGCTCCGCTTCCCAGCGGCCATCCTCGCCCAGTTCACCCACATTTGTGAATGACGTGGCAGTGCCAGAGAGGAAAAACTCGGTTTGCTGAAATCCAACGTCTTCAAAGCTGAAAAACGTACTGATCAGCGTGATCGCGCCCTCGTCGGGCGGTGCCGAAACGGTGGGTGACGGAACTTCTAAGAACTCGGGTTCTGGCGGCAGTGGGGGCTCCACCGGTGTGTCGCGGCGATCGCTGCTGTCGCTGCAGCCAATAATTGCCAAAGCTGACAAGAAGAGAATAAAAGAGAACTTTCGCATCGTATCTTATCCTTATAATTGCGCTCCACGCTACTTTCGACGTCAGGGGCTTGAAATTCAAGTACAACGCCCCATAAAAGGTGAAAACCCCTCCTTGGACTTCAAATTTAAACGAGGCCATCATGACCGCCGACGCGAAGAGCGAAACTCTCGGTTTTCAAACCGAAGCCAAACAGCTGTTACAGCTGATGATCCACTCCCTGTACAGCAATCAGGAAATCTTCCTGCGTGAGCTGATCTCAAATGCCTCCGACGCCATCGACAAGCTGCGTTTTGCCGCGCTGGCGGATGACAGCGTGCTCGAGGGGCAGGGCGAGTTCACCATTCAGGTGGACGTCGATAAGGATGCCGGGACGCTCACCATTACTGATAACGGTATTGGTATGACCCGCGATGAGGTCATCGAGAACCTCGGCACGATTGCGAAGTCCGGTACCGCAGCGTTTCTCGAGAACTTGACCGGTGACCAGCAAAAAGACTCGCAATTGATCGGACAATTCGGCGTGGGCTTCTATTCGGCCTTTATCGTTGCCGATAAGGTGCGTGTTCATACGCGCAAGTCCGGTGAAGGCGCAGATGGCGGCGTGGTCTGGGAATCCAGCGGTGAGGCCGATTTCACTATCAGTGAGCAGCCGCGCGAGCAGCGCGGTACGGCTATTACGCTTTATCTAAAAGACGATTGTTCTGATTTTGCGGACGAATGGCGCGTACGCAGTGTGATCAAGAAGTACTCCGACCACATCTCGGTGCCGGTGATGATGTTGGAGCCTGAGAAGCCGGTTCCCGAGGGCGAAGAGGACGCTGAGACTGCCCCCAGGGAGTACGAAGCGGTTAACGAAGCAACGGCTTTGTGGACACGCAGCCGTAGTGAAGTGTCCGATGAGGAGTACAAGGCCTTCTATCAGCACATTTCCCACGACTTCCAGGACCCACTGTCGTGGAGTCACAACCGGGTTGAGGGCAAGCTGGAATACACCAGTCTGCTTTACCTGCCCGCGAAAGCGCCCTTTGATATGTGGCAGCGGGATACGGCACGAGGCCTGAAGTTGTACGTGCAGCGCACCTTCATCATGGATGACGCTGAGCAGTTTCTGCCTCTTTACTTGCGATTTGTAAAAGGTGTTATCGACTCGAATGATCTGCCGCTGAACGTCTCTCGGGAAATTCTGCAGCAGGATGGCGCCGTAGACTCTATGCGCTCGGCCATTACCAAGCGCGTCCTCGATATGCTGGCCAAGATGGCCAAGTCCTCTGCAGACGACTATGCAGCGTTCTGGTCCGAGTTTGGGCAAGTGCTTAAGGAAGGTCCCGCTGAGGACTTTGCCAACAAAGAGAAGGTGGCAGGTTTGCTGCGCTTTGCCACCACACACACGGATACTGAAGCGCAGGATCAGTCGCTGGCAGACTATGTCGAGCGCATGCAGGAAGGTCAGGACGCCATCTACTATGTCGTAGCTGAGAACTTCAATACGGCCAAGCATTCACCGCACCTTGAGGTGTTCCGTAAGAAAGGCATTGAAGTGCTGCTGTTGTCAGACCGCGTTGATGACTGGCTGATGAATCATTTGCAGAGCTTCGATGACAAGCCGCTGAAAGATGTGGCTCGCGGCGCGCTGGAGCTTGCCTCCGATTCGGAGGAGGAAAAGGCCGAGCAGGAGAAGCTAGAGAAGGACAGCGAAGACCTGGTGGCCCGCATTCAGACGGTGTTGGAAGCAAAGGTTCAGGAAGTGCGCGCAACAGCCAGATTGACGGAATCCCCAGCTTGTCTTGTAGTGGGTGACTACGACATGGGCGCGCAGATGAAGCGCATCATGGAGGCCGCCGGGCAGGCGGTTCCCGAGTCGAAGCCTATTCTCGAGATTAACCCCTCGCATCCGTTAATTCAGATGCTCGATGGCGAGTCCGATGAAGATCGCTTTGCCGATCTGGCTACCGTGGTCTTTGACCAGGCCAGTTTGGCGGAAGGTGGAACGCTCAGCGACCCCGCAGCCTATGTGTCAAAGCTTAACAAGCTATTGCTGCAGTTGGCCGGTTCCTGAGACCACTGAGACAAAATAAAAGCGGGCCTTGTGCCCGCTTTTTTTGTGTCTGTTAGACTGCGCCACCACATAACCATAACAAGGATAGGGCATGCCCGAACGGCACAGGGTCGCCGTACTCGGCGGCGGTAGTTTCGGCACCGTGATCGCTAACACCATGGCCTGCAATGGCAATCAGGTCGCCCTCTGGCTACGCAATCCTGCACTGGCAGCATCGATTAATGAGCGGCGAGAGAACGACGAGTATCTCCCGGGTTACACCATCGATGAACGCGTGACCGCGACGCTGGATCTCAGTGATGCGCTCAATGGCATCGATACGGTTTTCGTCGCCGTTCCCAGCGCATCGTTCCGCACTGTTGTTAAAGATGTCGCCGTGCAAATTGGCCCAAGTGTGGTCGTTGTGAGCCTGACAAAGGGTATCGAGCCCGGTGGTTTTCATCTGATGAGCGAAGTGCTTGCACAGGAATTGCCGCACAACCCGCGGGCTGTTGTCAGCGGTCCTAATCTGGCGCGTGAGATTGCTGCCGGGCAGTTATCTGCCTGCGTCTCAGCCAGTCCTGATTCAGCGGTTAACGCCAGCATTCATGACCTCCTGCACAGTGACAGTTTTCTCGTTTACAGCTCTAGCGATGTCTATGGTGTCGAGCTCGGCGGCGCACTGAAGAACATCTACGCCATACTCTCTGGCCTGTGCCATGCGCGTGATTTTGGCGAAAACACCATTGGCATGGTGTTAACCCGGGCATTGGCTGAGATGTCACGGTTTGCTGTGGAGTTGGGTGCGAATCCATTAACCTTCCTCGGCTTGTCGGGTGTAGGCGACCTTATCGTGACCTGCAGTACACCCTTGTCGCGGAACTACCGTGTGGGCTACGGGCTGGGCAAAGGGCAGCCGCTGGCGGAGGTTCTTGCTGGTATGGATCAGGTGGCTGAGGGCATCAATACCCTGGGTCTGGTGAAGGCAGAGGCTGACCGGCGGGGTGTTCCCATGCCCCTGGTTAACGGCCTATACGGTATTTTGTACGAACATCGACCGGTGTCGGAAGTCTTCAGTGACATCATGTTTACGGAAGTGGCCCGTGACGTTGAGTTTGTAGCGAGCTAGGCATGTTGATCACGATTTGGCGGCATGGAGAGGCTGGCAGCGCCCGCAGCGACCGTCAGCGCGAGCTGACGTCATCCGGGGCCAGTGCGCTTATTACCGGCGTGGGCCAGTTCGTACGCGCGCTTGAGGCGCGGGCACTGCCACAGCCCTCGGAGGTCTGGTGCAGCCCCTGGTGCCGCACACGGCAAACGGCGAGTATATTACAGCAGCAGGGCTTGTTGCCCGCGATGGATGAGTCACGTCTGCAGCCTGGCGCGTCTATCAGTGCCGTGGCGGACTGGCTGAACGCATCGGTGGACTACAGTGATGAGCGCCACATCTTGCTGGTGAGCCACCAGCCGTTTGTCTCCCAGTTGATTGACTATTTGCTGGGCGATACCCGGGTGGCGCCGTTGTCGCCGGGTGGTTTCGCTTGCCTTCGCGCCCCAGTGGTCGCTCCAGCAATGGCGGACTGTTTATTCTGGGCTCTGCCCCCTTACTACGGAGCGATGCAGTGACAGTGGCCCGAGAAATGGCCTGGGAGGTCGACGGGCTTCGAATAGCCGGGCTTGCGTGGGGTAATGAGAAAAAGCGTCCGTTACTAGCATTGCATGGCTGGCTGGATAATGCCAACAGTTTTGCCCGGCTAGCTCCGTTGCTGCCTGATCACTGGGTGGTGGCCATAGACCTCACAGGTCACGGCAGAAGCGCTTGGCGATCACCCGATGCCACCTACAACATCTGGGACGACCTGCCGCAGATTCTCGGGGTCGTCGATGCCCTTGGTTGGGAGCAGTTTGACCTTATGGGTCACTCCCGCGGCGCCATTATTGCTATGGTATTCGCCGCTGCCTGCTCGCAGCGTGTGCGCCGGCTTGTGTTGCTGGATGCTGTGATACCGGAGCCACTGGGCGATGATGAAGCTGCCCAGCAGTTAACGCGTTTCCTTGAACAGCGGTCGCCGTTAATGGCGCGCACACCGCGGGAATTGCCGGATCTGGAAAGCGCTACAATGGCAAGGGTGCGTAAGGGCTTGAGTGAGGCCTCGGCGGCCTTGCTGGTAGAGAGAGCAACTCGGGAAAGTGAGGCGGGGCTGGCCTGGAGTGCCGACCCGCGGCTGTACGGTGCCTCCGCGAGCAAATTTACCCGTCAGCAAGTTGATACTTTGCTAGGCACCATAAACGCACACACGCTTCTGCTTTTGGCTCGTGAGGGGCTTGCACAGCATCCGCAGATTGCCGCAGCTGCAAGTGCCGGGATTAGTCACTTGCAGTTGGAGACTTTGCCGGGCTGCCACCATTTTCACATGGAGGAAAGTGTAGGCGCCGTGGCTGACAGGGTAAGGAGGTTTCTGTCCAGTGAGCTGTAATTCGATAAGTTGTACTTTTTTTCGGCTGCTGATCTGCACACCATTACTACTCGGCACTATTGCCCGTGCAGATACGGCTGATGAGTTTATGGCCCAGCTTGCGGTGGGGGATTTTCTGGAGCCGGTCAAAGATGCGTCGATGGCAGTTCGCAATCATGAGGTGGGTCTGGGTGCTCTGCAAAAGAGTGATGGCCGCTGGCGTTTCAAGCACAGTGAGCGCATCACGGGTCAGCTATCACGGGCAACCTGGCAGGTGCTAGATGGATACACATCAGCTGAGCTGGTTGAGGATCTGGATAACCAGTTGAAGGATGCCAGCGACGTGCGCTTGCTGTTCGAGTGCGATGGCAGGGCCTGTGGCAGTGGATCGCAGTGGGCGAGCCGGGTGTTCGGCGAGCGCATCCTGTACGGTCGCGCGGAGGCGCAGCGCTACCGTGTGTACGCCCTCAACGAGAGCTCATCGACCGACGAGGGTGTGCAGGGCCCGCGTACCCGTCTATTGGTGTATGCGGCGATGCGCACGGCGGATCGACAGTATGTTCACATTGAGCTTCTGGGAGAGGAATCGCTAACGCCTTAACTGCAACAGCGATAGAAACTCTTCCCGGGTTGGTTGTTCACTGCGGAAGGTGCCAAGCATTGCAGAGGTCTTCATAGCCGAGTTCTGTTTTTCAACGCCTCGCATCATCATGCACATGTGCTGGGCCTCAATGATCACACCTACACCTTCTGCCTGAGTGACGGCCATGATGGTTTCAGCAATCTGTGTTGTGAGAGCTTCCTGGATCTGCAGCCGCCGCGCAAATACATCCACGATGCGAGCAACTTTGGATAGGCCCAGGACTTTGCCGGTAGGAATGTAGGCGACATGGCATTTGCCGATGAACGGCAGCAGGTGATGCTCGCACAGGGAGTACAATTCGATGTCCTGCACCAGCACCATTTCACTGGAGTCAGATGGGAAGAGGGCGCCATTCACTACCTCCTCAACGGATTGGTGATAGCCGCGGGTCAGGAATTCGAAGGCTTTTGCCGCACGTTTGGGTGTGTCAACCAGCCCGGGGCGGTCCAGGTCTTCGCCGATGCTGGCAATAATGCTGGCCCAATGATTTTCCATGCAGATATTCACTCATTATCGTTGTTGAGGAGGGTAGCAACCCCCAGGTCGCTAGGCAACGCGACCCGCCGGCCCGTAGAATGCGCCCATGCAGGACGACCAATCCATGATCACCATCGGCGATGCCATTGAAGATACCTGTCGGCAGCTAGAGGCCAGCGATGTGTTTTACGGTCACGGCACTGATAATCCCTGGGATGAAGCAGTGCAGCTGGTACTCGCCGCCTGCTCGCTGCCGGCTGACAGCGACCGCTCGGTGATTGAGCAGCCTGTAGGCGAGGCTGAGAGTGGACAAATAGAACGGTGGTTGAGAGAGCGGATTTCAAAGCACGTGCCGCTGCCGTATCTCACCGGCAAAGCCTGGTTTGCCGGTATCGAATTCCTCAGCGATGCGCGTGCGCTGGTGCCCAGGTCGCCTTTGGCTGCAGTGATTCAATCAGCTTATGCCCCGTGGTATGCAGGGCCTGAGCCGAGGCGGCTGTTGGATTTGTGCGCGGGCGGCGGCAGCATTGGTATCGCGGCCGCCTTGCACGACCCACAGCTCGAGGTAGTGTTGACGGATTTGGACAGCGCTGCCCTGACCCTCGCCCGGGAGAACATTGATAAACACCACCTGGGCGGGCGAGTGATCACGGTAGAGTCGGATCTTTTCGCAGCGCTGGAGGGTCAGCGTTTCGATATCATTCTGAGTAATCCCCCTTACGTTGATGCACAGGATCTTGCGGATATGCCGATGGAATACCATCACGAACCGCCACAGGGCTTGGGGTCCGGTGCAGATGGCCTAGATATCACGCGAAAAATCCTGGCCAGTGCGAGCGAGTACTTGCAGCCCTGGGGGCTATTGGTGGTCGAGGTGGGTAACAGCTGGGAAGCTTTGGAGGCGGCTTATCCATCGGTACCCTTTACATGGCTTGAGTTTTCCGAGGGCGGGCACGGTGTGTTCGCGTTGGATGCACAAACCCTGCAAGATTCCACAGCAAGTCTTAGCTGATCGCCGTATACTATGCGCCGCTTGAAGCGGGGTTGCTATGTCAGGAAATACCTTCGGAAAACTGTTTACCGTCACTACCTTTGGTGAAAGCCATGGGCCTGCACTCGGTTGCGTGGTCGATGGATGCCCGCCGGGGTTGGAGCTGTCCAGTGCCGATATGCAGATAGACCTGGATCGCCGAAAGCCGGGCAAGAATCGCTATACAACACAGCGCCGTGAAGACGATGAGGTGCGCATTCTCTCTGGCGTTTTTGAGGGTCGTACAACGGGTACCGCTATCGGTCTTTTGATAGAAAACACCGATCAACGCTCCAAGGATTACTCCAATATCAAGGACACCTTTCGTCCAGCCCACGCCGATTACACCTACGATCAAAAGTACGGCTTCAGAGATTATCGTGGCGGTGGCCGGTCGTCCGCACGCGAAACAGCAATGCGGGTTGCCGCAGGTGCTATCGCCAAGAAATACCTGCGAGAGCGCTACGGCATTTTAGTGCGCGGCTACCTTGCCCAACTGGGTCCGGTCAGTGCTGAGGCGCTGGACTGGGATACGGTTGAAGCCAATCCGTTCTTCTGCCCCGACCCTAACAAAGTGGAGGAAATGGCGGACTACATGGCTGCGCTCAACAAGCGCGGTGATTCTGTCGGTGCTCGTATCAACGTGGTCGCCACCGGTGTGCCGCCAGGTCTGGGCGAGCCGGTATTCGACCGACTAGACGCCGACATTGCACACGCCATGATGGGCATCAATGCGGTTAAGGGCGTGGAACTGGGTGCTGGATTTGCGAGCATTGAACAGCAGGGTAGTGAGCATCGAGACCTACTCACGCCGCAAGGTTTTGTCGGCAACAACGCGGGTGGTGTGCTGGGTGGTATCAGCAGCGGCCAGGATATTACTGTCAGCCTGGCGCTTAAGCCCACCTCCAGTATTCGGCAGCCCGGTGCCACCATCGATAGAGACGGCAATGCAATGGAGATGGTGACCCATGGTCGGCATGACCCCTGTGTGGGGATCCGCGCAACGCCTATTGCCGAGGCGATGTTAGCTCTGGTGTTGATGGATCATGTATTACGACACCGCGGCCAAAATGCCGACGTGGCCTTGCGCACGCCAGTCATTGCCGCGCAAGCCCCAACCCCCTGAGTCCACAAGGTCAGTGAGCAAATCAGCCAGGCGTTTTACCCTGCGCATCGCCTTAGGTGTATGTGCATTGGCGCTTCTGGTCTACACAGCGGCGGATCAGTTCAGTATCAGCCGCGACGAGATACTGTCACTGTTTGGCGCAGCCGTGCTGATGTTGCTCGCCATTATGCTCTCAGCGGCCACGGTTGCGGCCCTCTGGGTGGGCTTACGCCGTCTACTTAAGCGGGGCGACTAGCGTTTCAGACCTCTTCAAGGTCGATGTCCAGGGTCAACTCGTTGGCGATGGCGTCCAACTCGTCGCTCAGGCTCTCCCAGGACAGTGCTTCGGGAACCTGTGCATGGATGCGGGTATGGAACAGTAGTTCACCACTCATGGGCGCGCTGCTTATCTGGCTGTCCATGTCGATCACGTTCACTGAATGCTCGGCCAGCTTTCGAGTGACCTCTTTGACGATACCGGGCCGGTCCGGGCCGATGACATCCAGGGTAACGGGTTTTCCTGATGCCGGAGCCTGCAGTGACGCCGTTGGCGTTACCCTGACGCTAATGCCGCTGTCTGCGAGATTGCGCAGCGCCTCTTCCAGTGCGGGCCCATTGTCCTTGGGTAGAGACACCGACACGAGTCCTGCAAACTTGCCACCTAGCTGCGAAAGGCGACTTTCATGCCAATTGCCGCCGTTGCTATCTATTACGCTGGACAATTCCTCGACGAGCCCGGGGCGGTCGTCGCCAATGAAGGTTACGATATAAGCTGTTGTCACCGATCAGGCTCCACTTTCTCAGTTTCAGCCCGTATATTAACGCGCTACTCAAACACGCAGAAGGACTATGACCATGAAAAGGTATGCCTTGTTACTTGCCGCTGCATTGGCGATGCCCGCAGCCGCAGATCTGGATTGGGATGCCGCGCTTAACGGTGAGCAGCGCGACCCAAAGAACAGCGCCCGTGACGAATCCCGCAATCCGCGCGCCACACTGGAGTTTTTCGGTATCGAAAGCGGTATGAGCGTTGTAGAACTGTCCCCGGGTGGTGGCTGGTACTCCGAAGTGATTGTGCCGCTCATGAAAGACAATGGTACCTACTACGCCGCTCATCACGGTCTGAACGGCCCCAGTGCTTACTACCGGCGCTCACTCGGCGCGTATCTGCAGAAACTGGGTAACGACGCGGATCTCTATGGCGATGTTGTGGTTACGCAATTGCAGCCACCGGCTGAAACCACCGTGGCGCCGGCTGGCAGCGCAGACCTTATTGTGGGCTTTCGTAATGTCCATAGCTGGATGAGGGGAGATATCCTGGATCAGGTTCTCGCTGCGGCGTTCACCGCTCTTAAGCCTGGCGGCAAGTTGGGTTTGGTCCAGCATCGCGCCAAGCCCGGCACTGATGTAGAGACCATGAAAAAAACAGGCTACGTGACTGAGGCCTTCGTTAAGGCAGCGGCAGCAAAAGCAGGCTTTAGTTTCGAGGCGGCATCCGACGTTAACGCAAACCCTAAAGATACGGCGGACCACCCCAACGGCGTGTGGAATCTGCCACCGGCCTTGCGCGGTGACGAGGCCAATCGAGCAAAGTACGAAGCGATTGGTGAGAGTGATCGCATGACGCTGCTGTTCGTTAAGCTTGAAGCCTGAGAATTGTCTCAGCGCGTTGCAGTGCCTGCGAGTGATCTGTCACCGCAGGCATTGACAGGTTTGCTGGACGAGTTCGCGTCTCGTGATGGTACGGATTACGGATTGCGGGAAATGACCTTGGCCGAAAAGCGCGATTCACTGCAAAAACAACTCGACAACGGCGAACTCGTATTAATCGTGGATGTGGATCTTGAGCAGTGGGATCTGGTGCCCGCTGAACATGCGCCGCAGTGGCTGAAGGCAGACAATAGCCATGGCTAAGTTACAGTCGCGCACCTTGGACACTACCGGTCTCTACTGCCCGGAGCCTGTCATGCTACTGCATAACGCGATCCGCGATATGGCTGTCGGTGAGTGCGTCGAGGTGATTGCGACCGACCCGGCAACCGAGCGCGACATTCCAAAATTCTGTCATTTCCTCGGCCATACCTTAATCAGCGCTGAACAGATCGGAAGCGAGTTTCGCTACCTTGTCGAGAAGTGTGACGATGAAGATGCCTGATCATAAAACGCCATTCGCCAGCCGGCGTTTGGAGGCGGTGTTTTCGAGCTGTTTTCGAATATGTGAGAACACGGTGCTCATGGGCGGTGCCGATGAACCCTTCTATGCGCCGGCGGAGCGCCAGGATGAACTGCACCGGCTGTACTACCGGGAAGACTACTTTGCCAGCGCACTGCATGAAATTGCCCATTGGTGTATAGCCGGGCCCGAGCGCAGAAAGCTACCCGATTTCGGCTACTGGTATGCGCCAGAGGGACGCAGCGAGCAACAGCAGCAGGCCTTTCTTGCGGTCGAGGCCAAGCCGCAAGCACTCGAGTGGTATCTCAGTCATGCCTGCGGTTTTGCGTTTCAACCCAGCTTGGATGACTTCTCAAGTCGTGATGCTGCTCAGCAGCGCAATGCATTCATGGACAAGGTCTATGAGGAGAGCAGGGCATTGCATGCGAGAGGTCTGCCGTCTCGAGCGGCCACCTTTGCCGATGCGCTGGCAGTGGAGTTCAGTACGGACTTCTGTAGTACGTGTTTGCCCATGCTGTGGCAGCCCGAGCCCGAGCCCGTCTCGTTGTCGATGGCGAAGACTGCGCGAGTGTCCGTTCGGTGAGCGAAGGGCGGGTGTATCTGCTCGATGCATCGATTTATATTTTTCGGGCGTATTTTTCGATGCCGGATAGGTGGTTCACGCCCCAGGGTATGCCGCTGAATGCGGTGTACGGCTATGTCGCGACGCTGTTGGATCTCATCGCCCAAATAGGTCCACAACCGCTACTTGCCGCCGCCTTTGACGAGAGCCTTGGCACCAACTTTCGCAACGAGATCTACCCGGGTTATAAGGCCAGCAGGGAGTTGCCCGACGAGGCACTCGCCTTTCAGTTGAAGGCCTGTAGGCAGGTTAGCGAGGATTTAGGCATTTCCTGTTACGCAGGTCCGCGCTATGAAGCAGATGACTATATCGCAACACTCGCGACCATTGGTCGCGAGCAGGGTTACGCGGTGACCGTTGTTACGCGGGACAAAGACCTGGGCCAGCTTTTGCGTAAACCCCAGGATCGCTGGTGGGATTTGTCGGCGTCCAGCGAGATCGACCGGCACGCTTTTTATGAGCGGTTTGGCGTTTGGCCGGAGCAGTTTGCCGACTACCTGACACTGGTGGGCGATAACGTTGACGATATACCCGGTGTGCAGGGTATCGGCCCCAAATCCGCGGCAACGCTGTTACAACACTTTGAAAGTTTGGATGCCTTGGCCGGCGCCATTGACGGCGTTGCAGACCTTCCGATGCGAGGGGCCGCCGGCGCAGCGACGCGGCTGCAGGAGGGTTGGGAGCAGGTTTTGGTGTCGCGGCAGCTGGCAACGTTGCACTCTGAGGTGGAGGGCGTCTGTATGCCTGACAGGCTGAGTATCTCAGAGGCGCAGCGCGATTCGCTCACCTCGCGGCTGGCAGCCTGGGGCCTCCCGTCCGCGCTGATAAGACGCGTTCATGCCGCAACTAGGGCGGGGGAATGA
The DNA here is from genome assembly GCF_014652275.1 of Parahalioglobus pacificus. Classification (GTDB taxonomy): domain Bacteria; phylum Pseudomonadota; class Gammaproteobacteria; order Pseudomonadales; family Halieaceae; genus Parahalioglobus; species Parahalioglobus pacificus. Next base: position 994,841 of record NZ_BMYM01000001.1, read on the forward strand.
GTGTGCTGCGTATTGTTTTTGACGAGAACCTGGTGGGCGTACAGGAGACGCTAGAGGGGATAGCCGAGTGCCATGCCATGCCGGGCAGGGATATTCATCAAGCAAACCTTATTGATGCTGATGCGCTGCTTGTTCGGTCAGTCACGCGTGTGGGTGCTGAGATGGTTGCGGGAACCGCGCTACGATTCGTAGGCACCGCGACGGCAGGGTACGAGCACATCGACCAGCAGGCCCTTGCCGCGAACGCGATTGCCTTCAGTGCCGCCCCCGGTTGCAATGCTGTAGCGGTGGCAGATTACGTGCTTGCGGCGGTAGTGGCTGTCGCTGATTTTTGGGAGCGGTTAGCCGCTGGGGGCTCGTTGGGTATTGTGGGCTATGGGCACGTGGGCCGCCGGGTGCAAGGCATGTTTGCTGCGTTGGGTGTCCGTGTGTTGGTTCACGACCCCTGGCTGCCAGAGGGTGAAGTGCCTGCGAGTGCGTCCTTGGATGAGGTTTTGAGCGCCGATGTCATCACATTGCATACATCGTTGCATGACAGGTCACCCTGGCCGAGCTGCGGCCTGCTGAGCCAAGAATGCTTATCCCGAATTTCCGCTGACAGTCTGTTGATCAATGCCAGCCGTGGCGAAGTGATTGATCAGAATGCTTTGCTAGCGGCGTGCGAAAATGGCACCGCACCGACACTGGTACTCGATGTGTGGTATGGCGAGCCATCTGTCAGCGCTCAATTGCTCAATCACTGTGCTCTGGGAAGTGCCCACATCGCAGGCTACAGTCAGGATGCGAAATGGCGCGGTACGCAACACATTCTTGGCGCGATGGCGCGCAGTTGTGACTTGAATCTGTCCGGCAGGCTTCAGCATTTACCGACACTGCCGGTGTCCCTTGGGTCTGGTGCGTCACTGGCCGACGCATTGAGAACGCTGGTGTCGCAGGTCTATGATATTCGCGAGGACGATCGCCTGTTGCGCGAGGTCGTGGCTCAGCCAGACGCTGCAAAAGGCTTTGATGCACTGCGCAAGCAATACCGCGTCAGGCGAGAGTTGGGCGCAGTTTTACTGCAGGATGATGCCGGTAATGCTGCTGTTACAGCGCTTGGAGGAATGTTGACGCAACTGCAATACGGCGACGGTCCATGAGCGCTGAAACTACCAATAGGTTGATATTGGGCCTTCTGGTGAATCCCTTCGCGGGTTTGGGCGGTGCCCTGGCGATGAAGGGCAGTGATGGCGATGCGCTGCGTGAACGGGCATTAACACTCTCGAAGGAAGACCGGGCTCGCTCACAAGGACGAGCGCAACGCGCTTTGTCAGCGCTAAAACCCTATGCAGATCTAATACACATTGTCACCTGTAGCGGAGCCATGGGTGCGCAGGTGGCGGCTGGGATGGGGTTTAGTGTTGAGACCGTGTTCAGCCCTGACGATGTGGACCACACGAGCTCTGACGATACCCGTGCTGCGGTGGTGGCCTTTCGCGATTACGGCGTGGACATGTTGTTGTTTGCCGGTGGCGATGGCACTGCCAGGGATGTTTACGACGTGCTGGGACAGACCTTACCAGTGCTGGGAATACCGGCAGGGGTAAAGATGCACTCAGGCGTCTTCGCCGTGTCTCCTGAGGCCGTCGGTGAACTCCTGGTCGGGCTCGTGACGGGTGGCCTGGTCAGCGGCAATTTACGTGAAGTCCGTGATATCGATGAGGAGGCTTTCCGCGCTGATCGTGTGAAGACGCGGTATTACGGTGACATGTGGGTGCCTGGAGAGGGGCTCTATTTGCAGCAGACCAAGGTGGCCGGCCGCGAAAGCCAGGCGTTGGTGGCGGCTGATATTGCTGCCTGGATGGCAGATTCCCTGTCGCCCGAGGTGAGTTACCTGATGGGGCCTGGATCGACGGTGGCCGCGATCATGGAGGCTCTGGGCCTGGAAAATACACTGCTTGGCGTCGATATCGTCAAGGCGGGAGAGCTTGTAGCCGCCGACGTAGATGCACAGTCATTACTGGATTATGCCAACAGCCATGACCATTGCCGCATTGTCGTCACGGCGATTGGTGGGCAGGGGCATATCTTTGGGCGAGGTAATCAACAGTTCTCGCCGGCCGTGATTCGGGCGGTTGGCGTTGAAAACATTAGTATTGTGGCAACCCGTACCAAGCTGGCCGCATTGGAGGGTAGGCCGCTGTTGGTCGATACCAATGACCCGGATCTGGATCGGTCACTCTATAGTGTTCACACCATTCTAACGGGCTACGATGATTACCTGCTGTATCGCGTAGGGCCGGTGGGTGTACTAAAAGATGTCAACGAGGCAGAACTGCATGAAAGACAATGAATACTGGCGCGACAAACTCACGCCGGACGAGTACTACGTATGCCGGGAGAAGGGCACAGAGCGGGCCTTTACGGGCGAGTATTGGGACTGCGAAAAGGACGGTGTGTATCACTGCCGGTGTTGCGGTGAGCCCCTGTTTCTCTCTGACACCAAGTTTGATGCCGGCTGCGGCTGGCCCAGCTTCTTTCAGCCCACCCAGGACGGTGCGATTCAGGAAGAGCGCGATACCAGTCACGGCATGATCCGCACCGAAGTAATGTGCAAAAAGTGTGGCGCGCATCTCGGGCATGTATTCCCTGACGGACCTGCACCCACTGGGCTTAGGTACTGCATTAACAGCCTTTCGATCAAATTGGACGAGAGCGAAGGGACTGAGTGAGATACAGCTGGGGTAGAGAGGTTGGAGCGGGAAACGGCCGGGGTGGCGGTCCACTTCGAACCGGCTTTCGCTACCGATGATGATGCGTCAATGGGTGCTTAAAAGATTGGAGCGGGAAACCGGGTTCGAACCGGCGACCTCAACCTTGGCAAGGTTGCGCTCTACCAACTGAGCTATTCCCGCAATTGCGCTTTTTAACCGCCGCCGCGGAAGAAAGTGGCGTCCCCTAGGGGGTTCGAACCCCTGTTCCCGCCGTGAAAGGGCGGTGTCCTAGGCCACTAGACGAAGGGGACGCATAGGTCTCTTTCGAGAGGCGCGCATTGTAGGTAGCCCCCTGATGTACGTCAAGCCTTTTTGGGTGTGGCTGCTGGGGTTTTTTCTACTGCAACTTCAAAAGCTTAGCGCGGGCTTCGATGAGGTCCAGCGTCTCTCCCTGCTGCGCTGCGTCCGATCGCATTGTGTCCAGTTCCTGATAGATGCGAATCTCATCATCCGTCAGGAAATGCAGGCAACTTCCGCCCAGAAACCACAGCAAATCGCGAGGGAACAGGGGTGCAAAATCGGGGTAGGTGACAAACAGTCGCTCCACCAGGGCCGGTGCCTCTTCATAGAGGGCATCGTGGTGTCCGGATAGCGTCTTCAAGCGCTCAGCCAACAATCTAAGGCTGTCCTCTTGCCCGAGGGATTGGGTCCTCTGGCTGAGATCCGCGGAGAAGTTTTCCAGTAAGGCCGTGCAGTGTTGCAGGTAGCGCGTGTCGTCCATGGCTTGGTCGTTTGCCTCGCTAATTACAGGTACAATGGCGCGCTTCACGCGAACACCGTTAACCGCAAATGATACCAGCACTAAAAATCGAAAACCTGAGCAAGGTTTACGGCAATGACTTTGAAGCTCTCAAGGGCATTAGCCTGGAAGTAGAGCAGGGCGACTTCTTTGCCTTGCTGGGTCCGAATGGCGCGGGTAAATCCACCACTATTGGTATCGTGTGCTCATTGGTGAGCAAGAGTGGCGGCAGTGTGCATGTTCATGGGGTCGACATCGACGAAGATTTTCCGGCGGCTAAAAAATTCATTGGCATCGTGCCACAAGAGTTTAATTTCAATCAGTTCGAAAAGACCTTCGACATACTGGTGAATCAGGGCGGCTATTACGGATTGCCCAATGCCCTGGCACGCGAGCGTGCGGAGAAATACCTGAAAGCCTTGGGTCTTTGGGACAAGCGCGATACGCAGTCGCGGATGCTGTCCGGCGGCATGAAGCGTCGCCTGATGATTGCCCGGGCGCTGGTGCATGAACCCAAACTCTTGATTCTCGATGAGCCCACGGCCGGCGTTGACATCGAGATGCGTCGCTCAATGTGGGATTTCCTGCAAACCATCAACGCGCAGGGCACCACAATTATTTTGACGACACATTATCTCGAAGAGGCGGAAGCGCTGTGCCGCAACATTGCCATCATTAATCACGGCAACATTGTGGAAAATACCTCCATACGCGACTTGCTCAAGCAGTTGCACAAAGAGGTGTTCATACTTGATACCGTCGAAGTCTTGCCAGAGACGATCGACATAGCCGGCTTCAAGTCGCAGCGCACGGATGACCACTCCCTCGAGGTCGAGGTTGAGAAGGGACAACATATAAACGATGTGTTTACTGCGCTGGATAGTCAGGGGATACACATATCGAGTATGCGTAATCGCACCAATCGCCTGGAGGAAATGTTTGTGAATCTGGTGGAAAGCGCCGCATGAGCTTGAGAGAACAGTACATCGCGCTAATGACCATATTGCGCAAGGAAGTCCGTCGCTATCTGCGAATATGGACGCAGACCCTGCTGCCGTCGGCGATAACCATGTCGCTGTATTTCGTGATTTTCGGCACCCTGATCGGCTCGCGCATTGGCGATATGGGCGGATTCACCTATATGCAGTTCGTGGTGCCTGGCCTCATCATGATGGCCATTGTCACCAATTCCTACTCCAACGTCGTGTCGTCCTTCTTCGGCTCCAAATTCAATAACAGTATCGAAGAACTGCTGGTGTCGCCGACACCGAATTACATCATCCTGATGGGGCATGTGCTAGGTGGCGTCAGTCGCGGTTTGTTGGTGGCAGTCATTGTTACTGGCGTATCGCTGTTCTTCACTGATCTGACCATCCACAACCTGTCCTTGGTTGTTCTGGTCGTATTGATGACATCCGTATTGTTCGCACTCGCAGGCTTTATTAATGCGGTGTTTGCCAACAGCTTTGACGATATCTCTATCGTTCCAACCTTCGTGTTGACGCCGCTGATCTACCTGGGCGGTGTGTTCTACTCGATGGATTTGCTCCCTGAGTTTTGGGCGAATGTATCCAAGCTCAATCCGCTGGTGTATGTAGTGAATGCATTCCGCTATGGCGTGCTGGGTGTCAGCGATGTCAGCCTGCCATTCGCATTGGGAATGATCGGGTTCTTTACAGTGTTGGCCTATGGCTACAGCATGTACTTGCTCAACACCGGCACCCGCTTACGTCAGTAGCTAGCATGGCTGACGAGAATGACAAGGGCCTTTTACTCGGCAAAAACGTTGCCGCTGTAGAGCACTATTCGCCGGAGATTCTTTACCCGATTCCACGCAGCAGTGCGCGGGAGTCTTTGGGAGTGGCTGATAGTCTGCCATTCTTTGGCGAGGATGTGTGGCATGCCTACGAAGTGTCATGGCTGGATGAGACGGGTAAACCCCAGGTCAGGGTAGGGCGCATCACCATTCCCGCGGACTCCCCAAACCTTGTGGAATCAAAATCTATCAAGCTGTACTTGAATTCGTTCAACGGCGAATACATCGCCGACGAAAGCAGTGTCGTGCATTCCCTTGAGAAGGATCTGTCGGCAGCGGCGGGGGCTCCGGTGAATGTCGCCCTGTGGACGGTGGACGACGCGGTATTCGCTGGACAGTCTGCGGCGGGGACAAACATCGACGGCCTCCAGCCCACGCAGCAGTGGTCGCAGCCGGGGAGGGATATCCTTCGTCCGTCTGATTCTGCAGCTGAACCAGGCGCTGTCGCATTGAATAGCCACCTGCTGCGTTCCTTGTGCCCGGTGACGGGTCAGCCAGATTGGGCCACCGTTTGTATTACCTATGAAAGCGCTGCCATCGACCCGGTCTCTCTGCTGGAGTACATCATCAGCTTTCGTACGCACCAGGAGTTTCACGAGCAATGCGTGGAGAGAATCTTCATTGACTTGATGTCGGTCTACGCGCCGACACAGTTATCAGTGCAGGCCTTGTATACCCGTAGGGGCGGATTGGATATTTGCCCCTGGCGCTCAACGTTGCCAGGGGCTGCGTACGCCGGTCGCATGAACCGGCAGTAGCACTGGATGATCAGGCCGCGTAACGCGGGAACAAAGCCGGTACGCGCAATAACAACCTGAGCTCTTCTGCCGCCAGAGCATTGCCTTTCGACAGTTCGCGCACCAGTTTTTCACGCCGATCGGCTGAATGGATACTGCGTCCCTTTACCGCGCATACGCTGCGCTGTTTGCTAGGTGATTTCATGACAATTCTCCCTCTATCAGGCCTGTACTGATTGTCATAGTTCCCGTTGCCTGAGCGCATGACTGGGGGCGCCAATAGCGTGGCGCCAGCCGCCATTTTTTAACGGTTTCAGGCTGGCCAATAGGGTGGGTTGTGGTATGATTCGCGCCCTTCGGAGAGGTGGCCGAGTGGTCGAAGGCGCACGCCTGGAAAGTGTGTATACGGAAACGTATCGAGGGTTCGAATCCCTCCCCCTCCGCCAAAAACAAAAGGGTCCCGCAGGGGCCCTTTTTTGTTTTTGCACTTATCTGCCGCAGTCTCTGTGATTGGACAGAGCTCCCCATCAGGTCTAGCCTGAGATAAGTGCCTCAAAGGGGGAGAGCATGAAATGAGCATCACGCCTAAATCAGCAACCGTCGCGGCAGTGTTTGCTACGGCATTAGCTGTCGCGCCAGTCACAACACTGGCTGCCGATACTCATAAAAACGAACACGAGCATCACCACGGCGACGATGGCCACGCCAACGAGCATGAACACCATCACGGCGACGACGGCCACGCCAGTGAGCATGAACATCATCATGTTGCTATGGCCGACGATCACGACCACCATCATCACGAGCATGACGATTGACGCTTATGGGATTCGCAGAAGCCGTTAAATCAGTCTTGAGCCAGTACGTCAATTTTGGTGGCAGGGCAGTGCGCTCAGAGTATTGGTACTGGGTATTGGCGCTGGTGCTTATCGGTGTAGTGCTTGCCATAATCGATGGTGCGATTGTCGCTCCCGCCCTTGGTTTTGAAGCCTTTGCACCTGATGCCGGCCAGCCGCTGAGCTCGCTATTTTCATTGGCCATATTTTTGCCAACCCTGGCGGTGGCTGTGCGCCGACTGCATGACATTGGCAAGCGTGGTTGGTGGGTGCTGATTGGTTTAATTCCGCTGTTGGGCGGTCTTGTCCTGATCTGGTTTTATGTGCAGCCCAGCGAAACCGAAGCCAACGCCTGGGGCGAGCCGCGCAGTTGATTTCACGATATAGCGTGTTGTTATTCAGGCCGACGTTCGTCGGCCTTTTTGCATGGGTCTTGCTCGGCTGCGATCCCGAGCCCAGCTACGCGCCCCTGCTGACTGATAGTCAGGTGCTGGCATTTGGCGACAGCATTACCTATGGCACAGGTGCCCAGCCTTCTCAGGCATACACCGAGCATCTTTCGGGAAAAACTGGTTGGCAGATTGTTAATGCGGGTTTGCCCGGCGAGCTTGCCCGTGATGCAAAACCGCGTCTGCTGTCGACCCTGGAGCAACATCGCCCCGATGCAGTGATACTCGAGCTTGGGGGTAATGACTTTCTGCGTCAGCGCAGCGAATCACTGGTGAAGGCAGACCTACAAGCTCTTATTGATGTCATAGAGGCAAGCGGGGCCAGAACCATCCTCATGGCCGTGCCGAGGTTTTCCCTGATTCGAGCCAGGGCTGGCGCTCTCAAGGACAGCGAGATATACGCCGAGCTTGCTGAGGAGAATGGTATACCCCTGATCGAAGAAGCGCTGTCGAAGGTCCTGTCGCAGGAAGAAATGCGAGCAGATCCTATTCACCCGAATGCCGAGGGTTATGAAGCCCTTGCCGAGTCTGTGTATCAAGGCCTGCTCGATCTGCGGCTATTGTAGGGTCAATTATTTGCTCGTTGCCAAAGTCAGATGGGTCGCGAGCTACCACTTAACTCAAGTGACAGAGCTGCAGAGAGACAGCGCGTGGGCGACCTCAGCGAGTGCCAGGCCACACTAGGGCGCTAGCCGAGGGTGTGAAACTTCCAGTGGCTCGATCTGTGTTATCGTTTTGAAAAAATAATGCGGACGCAGGGCTGTCCGATACACAGTCCTGGGAAGTATGTGAACGATGACCCGTGCGGAAAAAAGGGGTGGTGATGGTCAGTGTGTCCAAGTGGAATTTGATCCAGTCTCTGTGCTCGGTTCTGGCGGTAGTTGCCGTGCCTACGGTATTCGCTTCCCCAGATGAACGTCAGATCAGTTTGTTTATCTCAAAGTGTGTGCAGTGCCACGCCCAGCCTCACACGGGAGCGCCTCAAGTGGGAGTGCCGGAAGACTGGGAGAGCGTGATTGATCAGGGCGAGGACGCAACTCTCGTTAACGTTGTGCACGGTATTCGCGGTATGCCGCCACTGGGTTACTGCAGCGCATGCGATGAGAAGGATTTACGCGTACTGACGCGTTTTGCCGCAGGTTTCCCCGATCCAGAGGAGGGTAAGAATTAATGCAGCGTAGGCAGTTTTTACGGCAATCAGCACTATTGGGCGCCGGTGCTGTCGTGGGTACGACAACCGGCTGTGATCAGGTAGATACGGAGCCACAGTCGCCCATCTCGTTCACCCCTGGCGAACCCGTGCCTTGGATAAACTGGGCGGGAAACGAACACTGCTACCCGCAGTGGCGCGAGGCGCCGGCAACCACGGAACAGCTGGTCGATGTGATGAAGTCAGCCAGGGGCGTCATCCGGGCTGTAGGTTCGGGTCACTCCTTCAGTGCCGTGGTGCCCACTGATGACACCTTGGTATCCACGGACCTACTCTCCGGACTGGTTGCACATGACCCGGCAACGATGCAGGCGACGCTGTTAGGGGGCACCACGCTGCACGATTCTGGGCCGTTGTTGGATGCCGTTGGCCAGGCCATGCCGAATTTGCCGGACATGGATTACCCGACCATCGCAGGTTCTATTGCAAGTTCCGTTCACGCCACCGGCGCCGAGTTTGGCTCCACCTCATCGTACGTGGTGGCCATGAAGTTGGTGACCCCCGGCGGTGACGTCATTGAGTGTAGCGCCGATAAAAACCCGGAGATTTTTCAGGCGGCCCGTACCTCTCTGGGTGCCCTGGGTATCGTCAGCGAAGTGACTCTGCAGAACCAGGCGCCGTTTAACCTGACAGAGGTCAATGGCGTAGCGCCTGCACAGGAGGTCTGGTCTACGCTGGAGGATCGCGTTAAGGACAATCGGCATTTCGAACTTTTTACTATCCCTTACTCTGACCTCATTCTTACTGTTACCACCAATGAAGCCAAGCCCGGGGACAAAAATGTCGGGGAAGAAGATCCCCAGGCGGTTAACTCCCTGCGTGCTGCATTTGATGCGACGGCATGGGTGCCGTTGGTTGGTTCGGCCCTGTATGACAAGCTGCTTCAAATAGCGATGGGCGAGGCGGGCGAGACTGTCAGAACCGGAAAGAGTTTTCAGGTGTTCTCGCATGTTCGCATCGTTCGCTTTCGCGAAATGGAGTACACGGTGCCGGCGGAGGCAGGCCCTGCCTGCATGCAGGAAATCATGGCCAAGATTCGTAAAGAGCGGATCCCGTTGTCATTCCCGTTCGAGTATCGCTATGTGAAGGGCGACGACATTTGGCTCTCCATGTTTGAGGGGCGTGACGGGTGTTCCATCTCGATTCATCAGTACGGTGATCTCGACTATAAGAAGGCCTTTGCAGAAATAGAGCCCATATTCTGGAAGTACGATGGGCGCCCCCATTGGGGGAAGATTCATACCCTGGATGCTGAACGCCTTTCCCAGCTATACCCGCGCCACTGGCAGGACTTTCAAGAGGTGCGCAAATCTCTGGACCCGGAGGGCCGAATGATGAACGCGCACCTCAAGCATGTGTTCGGTGAGGTTTAGGTGTCCCTGTCGCGAAGAGCATTATTGGCAGGCTCGGCGGCGATGGTCGCAGGCCTCGCAGCATTACGCCCCTCAGACAAAGGCGGACATTACTCGGACTATTTCCGTTCTCTCAACAGCACATTGCAGAAGGCAGGCATCGATAAGCCGTCGCTGATCATCGATCTGGATCGGCTGGATAGAAATATTGACAGGCTTGTCGCCTCGATTTCCGAGGGCTCTCACAAGGATTATCGCGTGGTTACCAAGTCGATCCCCAGCGCACCGCTGGTCGACTATGTCTCCAAGCGCGCAGGCACCCAGAGCCAGATGGTGTTTCATCGCCCGTTCTTGCAGGCCATGGCAACGCAACAGCCCCAGAGCAACCTGCTGCTCGGAAAACCCATGCCCATTGCGGCAGCACATAAGTTTTACCAAGAGCATCGGGGCCCCTTTGATCCGGAGCGTCAATTACAGTGGCTGGTTGATACGCCAGAGCGCATGGCGCAATACCTGCAACTGGCGCAGGACCGGGGCGAGCGGCTGGGCATCAATCTTGAATTGGACGTAGGCCTGCATCGCGGAGGGTTTGAACCAGATTCAGGGCTGTACTCTGCACTAAGGCTCATTGCGGATAATTCGGATCATCTCGCGTTGACGGGTTTCATGGGCTACGACGCTCACGTGTCGGCCATTCCGACAGTGCTGGCGGAACGGGAAATGGCGAAAGTAAAACAGCGTTACGCGGCGGCAGTGCACTTGCTTCAGGCCGATTTCCCGCAGCTGTACCGCCCTGACCTTTGTTTCAACGGAGCGGGCAGTCCCACCTTTCGCCTTTACGACGGGCAGGAACAGATTAACGAAGTAGCGGCAGGCTCCTGCCTGGTCAAGCCGACAGATTTCGACCTGCCGATTCTCGGAGACTTCGAGGCCGCGAGCTACATCGCAACGCCGGTGTTGAAACGCTTGATCGGGTCAAAGTTGCCAGCATTAGAATCGGCGGGATCGTTGATTCGCGCATGGGATGTCAACAAGCGCCAGACCTACTTTGCTTACGGTGGTAAGTGGATGGCCAAGGTCGAGTCACCCCCGGGCATCACACCGCACTTTGCGTACGTCAGCTCAAACCAGCAGGGATACAACGCCTCGGAGAAGGTAGATATCGGCGTTGATGATTATCTTTTCCTGAGGCCCACTCAGTCCGAGGCTGTTTTGCTCCAATTCAGTGATTTGCTCGCGGTGCGTAACGGCAGTATTGTCGACCGCTGGCCGGTGCTTTCCGAGTTGTCGGCTTAGTCGGCCGGCTTCTGGCTGGCTGCTCTGGCCAGGTCCCGAGGCAGTTGCTTTGCTCCGAGGTAAAACATTACCAGGCCCAGCCCGCCGATTGCGGCAGTAATCGCCATGGCATAACGCAAACTGTCTGCCCCATAAGTCGCCGCCAGCGAATCGCTAAGGATGCCCGTTAATAGAGGGCCGAGGCCAAGGCCGATCATATTCAGTACGAAAAACAGTATGGCAGAGGTCATCGCACGCATGGCCGGCGGTACCAGCGTATGCGACACAGCTATGGACGGGCCGAGATATACAGTGGTCACGATATTCACAAAGGCCAGTGTGGCCAGGATGCCCGCGGTATTGTCACCGAGTAGCACATAGAAGTAGGGCAAAAAGCCGATAAGGCCGCCCCACATTGGCACCCACAGATACCAGCGTTTTTCATGCTCGCCTAAGCGGTCGGCAATGTAGCCACCCAGGAAGGTGCCAATTGCTCCGGTGATGCCCGATAGCAGCGCCAGCACAAGCCCCACCTGAGACAGTGACATGCCATGGCTTCGAATCAGATAGGAGGGAAAGAAGTTACCATTTCCGTAGGTGACATAGGCCGATAGTGCACAGCCCAGGGACAGGTACCAGAACGAGGGCCGCATGCGCAGTATGTGAAGGGTCTCTTTGAGCCCAGGCTTGTGGCTGATCGCATTGCCGTCATAGCGACCGCGTTGCGGCTCTTTCACCGTTAATCGTAGGACGACGGCCAACAAAACGCCGGGCAAGCCAACCACCAGGAATGCCATTCGCCAGCCGAAGCTGTCGGCGATAATGCCGCCAAAGGCAAAGCCCAGCAGTATTCCGGCATAAATACCGGTCGAGTAAAAGGAGAGGGCAGTGGCGCGTTGCTCAGGCGGGTAATAGTCGCTGATGATGGAGTGGGACGGCGGGCTGCCGCCGGCTTCACCAAGTCCAACCCCCAGTCGCGCCAACAGCAGCTGCGCATAGTTCTGCACAAAGCTTGAGATGGCCGTCATGCTGCTCCATACGGTCAGGGACAGAGCCACGATATTCCGGCGATTGCCACGGTCAGCCCAGTAGGCAATTGGAATTCCCGCAGTGACGTAAATCACTGCGAAAGTGAATCCACTGAGCAATCCGAGTTGGGCATCGCTGAGGCCCATATCGGCTTTTATCGGTTCCTGCAGAATCACCAGAATCTGCCGGTCGATAAAGTTGAAGGCGTAGACCAGCGTCAGCATCAATAGCACATAGCGCTTGTACGCTGGCGGATAGGTCGAATCCATGACGGCCCCCAGTGGCTGTGGCGAGTTACTGGTTCTGCTTTAGAGTGTGAGCTCTGCCATGGTTTGCATCAATGTTTCGTCACCACTGATCAACAGCGACGTCACCGGGGAGTTTTCCCAGTCCTTGAGCTTTTCGGCGATACGCTCCTTCGGTCCGCACAGCGAAATCTCATCGGCAAACTGCGAGGGCACCGCGGCAATCGCTTCGTCGCGTTTTCCCTCAAAGAACAGCTGCTGTATCTGCTCCGCTTCGTCGGTGAAGCCCATGCGCGACATCAGTTCTTTGTGGAAATTGCGTGCCTTGGAGCCCATGCCACCGATGTAGAATCCCAGCATGGCCTTCACCGGATAGAGCGCCTCTTCAACGTTGTCATGGACGTTCACCAAGACAATCGGCGATACCTCGAAACCGGGCTTCGCGCCACTGATCTGGTCGGCGTATACCTCTTGGCGATAGGGTGAGTAATACAGCGGTAGCCAGCCATCGGCGATTTCGGCGGTCTGGGTGACATTTCTCGGACCTTCCGCGCCAATGAAAATTGGCAAATCTTCCCTCAGAGGGTGCACGATAGGCTTCAACGGTTTGCCCATGCCCCAGCTGTTCGGACCGTGGTAGGGCAGCGGGTAAAACTCACCGTCGTTGGTGACGGGCGCCTCTCGCGCCAGTACTTGGCGAATGATATGCACATACTCGCGGGTACGGGTTACCGGTTTGGCGTAGGGCTGTCCGTACCAGCCTTCGACAACCTGTGGCCCGGAGGCGCCCAGCCCGAGGATCATTCTTCCGCCAGACATATGATCCAAAGCCAGCGAGGCCATAGCGCACGCAGTGGGTGTACGAGCAGACAACTGCGCGACCGCAGTGCCGAGCCGTATAGAGGAAGTCTGCGCGCCTATCCAGGCCAGGGGTGTAAAGCAGTCGTTGCCCCAGGATTCCGCTACCCACACCGAGTCAAAGCCGAGTTTTTCTGCGCACTGCGCCTGTGCCACAAAGTTTGGGTTGGGCTGCGCTCCCCAGTATCCCAATTGTAGACCTAAAGATAGCTTCGCCATGGTGATGTCCTATGATTATGGTGATTGTGACTGTAAGTGAATACGGCGATAAAGCGTAAGTGGTCTGCGGCCATATTCATTGACCGCAGCGATCGTGCTGGCGGCACCCTCGGCCATTGGATAGACTGCGGGGCTTTACGGTTTGGGCAATCCCTATGTCACAGTTCAGCCACCTTGATGAGCAAGGGAAAGCCCACATGGTCGACGTGGGTGAGAAGCCGGTCACTCGGCGCGAGGCCATTGCAAAAGCTTCGGTCTCTATGCAGCCGGAAACACTGGACCTGCTCGTTAACGGCAAACACAAAAAAGGTGATGTTTTAGCTGTGGCGCGTATCGCCGGCATCCAGGCGGCGAAGAAGACCTCGGATCTGATTCCTTTGTGTCATCCATTGATGTTGGAATCCGTCTCGGTAGAGCTGCGGCCCGATGCTGCATTGCCCGGCGTTCGGATTAATGCCAGTTGTCGCCTCAGCGGCCAAACGGGCGTGGAAATGGAGGCATTGACGGCAGTCAGTGTGGCTGCGCTCACGCTGTATGACATGTGTAAGTCGGTAGACCGTGGCATGATTATTGAATCGGTTTCCCTGCTCGAGAAACGCGGCGGCAAAAGTGGAGAGTGGTTGCGCGAGGGCGAAGGCAGTGAGTGAGCGTGGGCACGTTCAAGTCAGATTTTTCGCCCGATTCAGGGAGCTGCTTGACTGTGACGCTGTGTCAGTTGCGCTGCCCGAGGAGGGTTTCCATCTGTCCCAGCTAATGACAGCGCTAGCCGAAAAGGGAGAGCTCTGGGCGCAGGTCATGTCTGAAGAAAATCTGATTCGTGCCGTCAATCAGACGGTCGTCAACGACGACCCCCCGCTCACGCCGGGTGATGAGGTCGCATTCTTTCCACCGGTCACCGGGGGCTGATCGTGGCAGATCTCGATGTAGTCATTCAGACGGCGGCCTTTGACCCCGGGGAGCTGCAGCAGCAGTTGATAGGGCAATCCACGGATATAGGTGGAGTGGTGACATTCACCGGCTATGTGCGAAACGCCAACGAAGGCGATGAAGTTTCAGTCCTCCAGTTAGAGCATTACCCGGGTATGACCGAACGGGTCATTCAGGAAACCCTCGAGAACGCTGCGCAGCGCTGGCCATTACTGGCGGCGCAGGTTGTGCATCGAGTGGGTGAACTTGTGCCGGGTGATCCCATCGTATGGGTTGGAATCAGCGCCAAGCATCGCGCTGCCGCTTATGCCGCGTGTGAGTTTGCTATGGACTTCCTGAAAACCGAGGCGCCTTTTTGGAAGAAAGAACGCACCGCTGACGGTGAGCGTTGGTTGGACCAGCGTAGTGTCGACACAGAACGGACCGCGCGTTGGTAAGACGGAGGAATGCGCTGGCCGCATAGCCTGAACAGGTGATGTTGAGAGCAGGGCAATCGGTTTCAATCACGCACTCGGCGCAGTAACCGTGCCGCTAACTACAAGAAAGCAGTCATAAGGAAGTACTCAATGAGCATTGAGGGACGTGAATTTCGGGACGCATTGGGGCGATTTGCCACGGGTGTGTGTCTGATAACGACCACCACCGCTGACGGGCGTCATCTTGCCCTTACAGCGAACTCGTTCTCTTCAGTTTCGCTAGACCCGCCCCTGGTGCTGTGGAATCTACAAAACAACTCAGACGTGTTTGATGAGTACGCCTCGCCCGAGCGCTACGCCATCAACATCCTCTCCCAAGAGCAGATGGACCTGTCAAATACTTACGCCAAAAAAGGCGGGCATGAGCTTGCCCCTGCCCACTTCACCATTGGGGAGCACGGGGCACCCGTCATTTCGGGCGCACTCGCCAGCTTTGAGTGTGAGCCCTATGCAACGCATGAGGGCGGTGACCATGTGATCATTTTGGGGCGCGTCATGGGTATGTCCAGTAGCGGAGAAGGGCGTCCATTACTGTTCTTCGGTGGCAGCTACGGTGAGTTGGCTACCTAGTCTCGGACTGGGGCGGCACACACGCTATACTTTGCGCCTTCACCAGACAGCGGTTCTCTCATGAATTTTTGCACCAGCTGCGGCAATCCTGTCGCCCTCAAAATCCCGGAGGGTGATGACAGGGAGCGCTACGTTTGTACACATTGCGGCATGATCCATTACACAAACCCCAGAGTGATCGTGGGCTGTGTGCCGGAATACGAAGGCAAGGTGTTGTTGTGCAAGCGGGCAATCGAGCCGCGCAAGAACTTTTGGACATTGCCCGCGGGTTTTATGGAAAACGGGGAAACGACGCCTGAGGGCGCAGCCAGGGAAACCTGGGAAGAGGCCAAGGCGCGGGTGAGCAACCTGCAGTTGTACCGCTTATTCGATGTGCCTTACATCAGTCAGGTCTACATGTTTTACCGTTGCAGCGTTGATAATGGCGAGTTTGGTGTGGGCCCCGAAAGCCTTGAAACTGATCTTTACGCAGAAGACCAGATCCCGTGGGGCGAGATCGCATTCCCCGTGGTGAAGGAAACCTTGCGGGAATACTTCCGCGACGTCGAAGCAGGGCATTTCCCGGTTCGTGTGTCCAGTGTTCAGAGAGACTCTTGGCGCAAGTAATCCAATAGCGCCTCAAAAACCTATAAATTGCAGACACCCTCTACCTAGGACTCATTGCTATGGCATTCCCAAAAGTGGGCAATATGGCCCCCGCGTTCACCCTACGTGATCAATACGACAATAAAGTGAGTCTCAAGGACTTTCGCGGTGAGAAAAACGTCGTGCTGTATTTCTATCCGAAAGCGATGACGCCTGGATGCACCGTGCAAGCCTGTGGAATCCGGGACAGCAAAAAAGCCCTCGCAGAGCTGGAAACAGTCGTGCTGGGCGTCAGCCCTGACCCTGTCGCCAGGCTGGGAAAGTTCATCGACAAACAGGACCTCAATTTCACTTTGCTGTCCGATGAAGACCACAGCATCACGGAAAAGTACGGTGCCTGGGGCCTCAAGAAGTTCATGGGCAAAGAGTTTATGGGCGTTCTCCGAAGCACTTTCATTATCGGTAAGGATGGCCGGCTCAAGCACGTCATGGATAAGGTCAAGACGAAATCACATCACGACGATGTCATGACCTTAATCAAGGAACTGGGGCTGAACGGCTAAGCAGTCCCCGGCACGGGTAGGCTCGCGGGCCTTCCCGGTGCCTATGCAAATATTTGCACCCCACGCTTTCGCTTGCCGCGGGTTTAACAGGCAGCACCTCACGCATGTAAAAATTAGGCTTCTGGCTTTTCAGTGTTCGTCCGCTTATCGTAAACTAATGCCTATTAGTTGATAGTTTTAGCAGGAGTCCACCACCATGAGTCAGTGTCCTCATATCGACCTCACCAGCCCGGAAAGCTTTGCCGGCGGGCACCCACGGGAAGCCTACACGTATCTGAGGCAGGAGGCCCCCGTCTACTGGCACGAAGACCCTGAGCAGGGTGTTGGCTTCTGGGCGGTGACCCGGCGTGAAGATCTGGATTACATCTCCAAGAACCCGGCGCTGTTTTCATCGGAAGCGCGCACCTGCATGCTGCATGAGCCTGAGAGTGACGAGATGCTTGAGCTGATGCGTACCCAGATGATCAATATGGACCCGCCTCGGCACCTGAAGTATCGGCGCCTGATTCGCTCAGCCTTTACCCCGAAGAAAGTCGATTCCTACGAGCCCCGCTTTCGTGCCATTGCCAAAGACATCGTAGACCGCGCTATCGTCGGCGGGCAGTGCGAATTTGTCGAGGACATTGCCGCTGAACTCCCGTTGATAGCGATCTGTGAACTGATGGGCGTGCCACTGGAGAAGCGCCAGCGCCTTTTCGAGCTCACAAACATTATGTTGGGTATGGATGACCCCGAGCTGAGTACCTCACAGGAGGACGGGACCAACGCAATGGCTGAAATGTTCATGATGGGCATGGAAATAGCCGCGCATCACAAAGAAAACCCTCAGGACGATATCGTGAGTACGCTACTCAGCGGCACAGTCGAAGATGAGCCCTTGTCCGAGGAAGACTTTTGCAACTTCTTCCTCTTGCTGATTGTTGCCGGCAATGAAACCACCCGCACCGTCACCAGTCAGGGCATGCGGCTGTTGATGGAACACCCGGAGCAGTACCAGGCCCTTGTTGAAGACCACTCACTGATTCCGGATGCGGTTGAGGAATTTCTGCGCTACAACCCTGCGGTTATCGCTTTCAGGCGTACTGCTATGGAGGATATGGAACTCAACGGTCAAGCGATTCGCAAAGGCGACAAGATACAAATGTACTATGCCGCAGCCAGTGCAGACGAAGCCGTGTTTACCGACGGCGATGCCTTTGATGTCTTGCGCGCACAGCGTGAAGACGTGCGCAATGAGCACAGGGCGTTCGGTGTGGGCCAGCATTTCTGCCTGGGGTCTCACCTTGCGCGGCTGGAACTAAAAGTTATTTTTGAAGAGATTGTGAAGCGCATCAGCAACCCCACCTTCGATGGGGATGTTAGCTGGCTGCGCTCAAACTTCATCAACGGCATCAAGCACATGCCCATTCGGTTTGACGTCATCGACGTCTGAATCCGATACCTGAGCAGCCCGCACCGGTTCACGCTGTTAGGCTCGCTTCGCCTGCCTTTGCTTTTGCTACGCGTCGGGCTTTGCTCCGGCATGCGCAGGACACACAATGCTCAACAACAATAATGAATGCGAGGAGATCGCCATGCCAATGCCCACTGATATCGGGGTAATTGATTTGATGCTGGCTGTGCCGGGTGACGACACCAGCCACTTCTATGAGTGGATAAAGCCCATGCTAATGGACAAGCAGAGCCACGACATGTTCAAGATGCCTGCTCAGTACATGTTCAAAGACATCCCGGATACGCCCAAACAGGATGACTACATTGCATACACGCTGGCGCAGATGGACAAGCACGGCATCGAGCGCGCCATGATCGGCGTGGGCGAGATCAATACGATCCAGATTGAGGCATTGAAGAAACACCCCGACCGATTCTTCGGCTGTTACGAGGCCAACGCCAATAACGGCATGGAAGAAGTGCGGACAATCGTGCGTATGAAGGAAGAGTTTGATATCAAGGCGGTGACCGCATCACCGGCGATGATCTGTCCGCCTGTGCCGGTGAATGATAAGAAGTGGTACCCGATTTACGCAAAGCTCGTTGAGCTTGATATTCCGTTCTGCCCTTGCATGGGCATTCCGGGCCCGCGGCTCCCGTTTGCTCCGCAAAAGGTCGAACTGCTTGATGAAGTGCTGTGGTTCTTCCCGGAACTCGACATTGTGACTCGTCACGGTTGCGAACCCTGGACTGATGTCGCGTGGAAATTAATGCTGAAGTATCCAAACCTTCACTACATGACCAGCGCTTTTGCACCTAAGCACTACCCCAAGGACATCGTACACTTCGCCAATACCCGCGGTAGTGATCAGGTAATGTACGCGGGCTACTTCCCCATGGGACTTTCCCTGGACCGCATTTTCTCCGAAATGCCCGACGTGCCGTTCCGCGATGAGGTATGGCCGAAGTTTCTTCGCGAAAACGCGATTCGCGTATTCAAGCTGGACCAGTAGCCATGCAATACCTGTCAGTCGGTGAAGCAAAGGACAAAGCGGGTCTAAAGTTAGTGCTCAGCGCCGGTGTGCCCGGCCCATGGGGCGAATCGCTGAAAGCCATACTTGCCTACAAGGGAATCGAGTACTTACCTGTGCGGCAGGAGGGAGGCGGTGAGAACGCAGATGTGCAGGCTTGGACCGGCCAAAGCAGTGCGCCTGTACTGGTGGGCGAGGGCTTTCCACCAGTTAGCCATTGGCTGGATCAGTTGCATCTTGCTGAACGCCTCCATCCAGCACCGGCTTTGCTGCCTGAGGACATGTCCCAGCGCGAACAGGTGCTGGGTATGTCAGCCCTGGTGGTCGGGGTGGACGGTATCGGTTGGAATCGTCGCGTGCAGATGATTGCCCCAGCGATGGCACTGGACGAACCACCGGAGATGCTCAGTCGCCTCGCCCACAAATACGGCTGCACACCGGAGGCGATTCCCGTTGCTGCCAGGCGCCTCGTAAATATCTTGAAGCGCCTGGACACCGTGTTAGAGCAACAGCAGGCCAGGGGCAGCGACTATTTTGTCGGCGATTCGGTGACGGCGGTAGACTTTTACTGGGCCAATTTCGCCGCCATGTTCAAGCCACTGCCTCACGACGTTAATCCCATGCCTGACTATTTGCGCACCAGCTATGAGCGCATCGATGAAGCGTGCACAGCAGCATTCACGCCGCGCCTCGAGCGGCACCGGGATGCGATGTATGAACGCCACATTACACTGCCACTGGACTTTTAGGAGCGAACACCATGTTGTCACTGCAGCAGTTGTCGGACCGGTTGGAGATTCAGGACCTCGTTTACTACTATGCGCACCTGATCGATACCAAGAACTTTGACGCGCTACGTGAGACAGTCTTCACCGAAGACGCCCATATCGACTACAGCGTCTTTGGCGGCAGCGTAGGGGACTTGGAGTCCACCATCGCCTACCTCAAGCAGGCGGTGACCAACGAGCTTTTCCCCGATACGCAGCACCTGAATGCGAATGTTCAGGTGCAATTAGATGGTGATACTGCCTCCGGGCGGGTCATGTGCTTTAATCCCATGGACATGGCATTACCGGACGGCAAACGCCATACGTTTTTCCTCGGCCTCTGGTATGTTGATGACTATCGCAGGACCGAGCAGGGGTGGCGCATCTCGCGACGTGTCGAGGAAAAAAGCTGGGTGTTTAATACACCCGAATTCATGAGTTTTGAGGACGGCTAACGCCATGATCGATCTGTACACATCGCCCACGCCTAACGGTTACAAGGCGTCCATCGCGCTGGAGGAAATGGGCATTGAGTACACCACCCATGCCATCGACCTGATGGCCGGCGAACAGAAAACGCCCGAGTTTCTGGCGATCTGCCCCAATGGACGTATCCCGGCGATTGTCGATCGTGACGCCGGCGATTTTCCGGTGTTTGAAAGCGGCGCAATCATGATTTACCTCGCCGAGCTTTGCGGGCAGTACCTGCCTACGGAATCCCGTGCACGCTCTCGAGTGATTCAGTGGTTGATGTTCCAAATGGGCGGTATTGGCCCAATGATGGGGCAAGCTAACGTTTTCTACCGTTACTTTCCCGAAAAAATCCAACCTGCTATAGACCGCTACCAGAACGAGGGCCGTCGCTTGTTTGGGGTGTTGGATGGTCATCTCGCGAAGCAGCAGTACCTGGCGGATGACTACAGCATTGCAGACATGGCCAACTGGGCCTGGGTAAGAACCCACCGTTGGTCCGGTGTATCCATAGAAGGGCTAGAGCATCTCTCGCGTTGGTTGGGCGATGTTGGTAGCCGCCCGGGCGTCCAGCGCGGCGTGAAAGTGCCGGTTGATATCGCGGAGCTGATGGACGCAAAGAAGAAAGAAGATGCCGATGCCTTTTCCAACCGAGCACGCTCCGTTGTCACGGGAGCTGATACCGGGAACGCCTGAGTGAAATGGCTCACCGTAGTTGCGTTAGCGAGCCTGCTGTTTGCGCAGCGCGGTATGGCGCAGGAGCTTGAGCCACGCAGCTATACCAATCTGCCGATAGGAGAGACCTTTGTGCTTGTGGGCGCGGTGCGCTCTGAGGGCGGCTTGGCCCCGGTTGCATCCTCGCCACTGCAAGATGCCGAACTCACTATCGATACCGGCGTCCTAGGATTGGCTCACACTTTCGCTCTGGCGGGCAGTTCTGCAAAGGCCGACGTTGCCGTGGGAAGAACCTGCTACGAGGGCTCAGCCATTTTTCAGGGTGAGTTTACCGAGGGTCGGCGTTGCGAATACATCGACCCTCGGGTGCGCATTGGCTGGAACTTCCTCGGTGCACCAGCCATGCCACTGGCGGACTTTATGCAGTGGGAACCCGGGTTCGTGATGGGCGCCAGCTTGCAAGCCGCAATTCCGCTAGGTACGTACAACAAGGAAAACCTGATCAACGCAGGGGCTAACCGCTGGATGGTGCGGCCTGGGCTTGGATTCTCATTCCGCACGGGCCGCTGGCATTACGACGTCAGCGCCAGCGTCAAGTTCTTTGAAACGAACTCGGATTTTTTCAATGACAGCTCGCTGGCACAGGACCCGTTGTACTCGCTGCAGGTGCACCTGGTGCGATATTTCAATCGTGGAATGTGGCTGTCATTGAACGGTAATCTCTTTGCAGGCGGAGAGACCAGCCGTGATGGAGTTGACCTCGATGACCGGCAGGAGAATTCCCGATGGGGGGCAACCTTTTCCATGCCACTCAACCCCCATCACAGCATCAAGGTGTATGCCTCCACGGGTGTTGTGACCCGCACTGGGTCGGACTTTGATACCTTTGGTGCGGCCTGGCAATACCGGTTCTAGAGTCTCAGCCCTCTGCCAGCCACTGGCCTCGAAGCTGTGCCTTGAGAACCTTGCCGGTGGCGTTTTTGGGTAATGGCTCTCGGCTTAGGCGCCACTGGCTAGGCACTTTGAAAGCGGCCAGGTGTTCTTTGGTCCAGCTCGCCAAATTGTCACCGCTGAGAGTTGGGTCTGTGCTGTGAATCACAGCGACGAGCTCTTCACCCCAGCTGTCATGAGGGATGCCGAACACGGCAGCTTCCGCGACTGCGGCGTGGCCCAGCAGGATGCCTTCAACTTCGATGGGGTAAATATTCTCGCCACCGCGAATCACCATATCCTTGATGCGATCGACAATGAACAGGAAGCCGTGTTCGTCGATGTAACCCACATCACCCGTTGCCACCCAGCCCTCGATGAAGGTTGATGCGCTGGCCTCCGCATTGTTCCAATACTGCTGGGCATTCGTCGGGCTGCGCACGTAAATCTCGCCGGTTGCCCCCTCAGCAAGGTCACGACCATCGGTGTCAACGGTTTTCACTTCAACAATCGGGGAGAGATTGCCCGAGGAAGTCGGGCAGAGCTTATAGGCCTCGCCGGTAAAGCTGCAGCAGGTGGCATTGGTCTCGGTCATACCGTAGCCGGTGCCGGGGTAGGCGTGTGGCAGCTTGCCGTAGATCATGTCTTTTAGGTGGGGCGGCGATGCGGTGCCGCCGGCGCCTATCGCAAACAGGCTCTGGTGGTCGTATTGATCCCACTCGGGTGAGCTCATCATGGCCATGGTCATGGTGGGTACGCCGGTAAAGGTAGTTATTCGCTCTCGCTCAATGATTCGCAGTGCGTCGCTCACATCCCACTTATACATGATGCTGGTTTTACGGCCGCCGCGAAGGTTCAGCAAAAAGACGGAGTAGCAACCTGAGACGTGGAACAGGGGTACAGCCAGCAGCGTGGAAGGATCAAAGCCGGCGTTCAGCATGTGGCCGATGGCCTCAGGATTGAGCATTGCTGAGACGGTGGCCATGAACTCGAAGTTATACAGGGCCTGGCAAATCGCAAAATGAGTGGATGCCGCCCCCTTGGGCCTTCCCGTGGTGCCCGAGGTATACATAATCATCGCCAGGTCGCCCGGCGACAGTGATACATCAGGCAATTCCCGGCCACCTTCGATAGCCTGCGCCCAATGGGTGCAGTTGTCAGCGGGCAGTGAGGTCGCCCGGGCTACGACGGCATGTATTGTGCCAGCCGCCAAGCGCGGCTGTAAAAGTCCGGCGCGGACTTCATCGCAGCAGACAATTTTGGCTCCCGCATCATCGAGTGCGTACTCGAGTTCTTCTGCGCTGCCCCAACTGTTCAGCGGCACGGCGACTGCGCCTATCGAGACAATGGCGGCAAATGCTGCCATCCACTCGGGGTAGTTGCGCATAGCGATGGCCACGCGGTGACCACGCTCCACAGCAAGATCCTGATGCAGAAAATGCGCGAACGCATCCACCTGGGCAAAGAACTGGTCGAAGCTCCAGCGATCATCTTCGTAGGTGACGAATGTCTTCTCGCCATATTGGCGGCCCTGGGAAATGGCCTCCCGCAGGGTCGGCGGGGCATTGCGATAGCAGCGTATGGGCACGCCACTGCTCAGGTGTTCGGTGAGTTCGAAAGGTGCGCCCGGTGCGGTAAGTTGTTGCGTGTATTCCTGAAGTTGTTCTGTGTAGCGTGTGATGTCTGTCATAAGGCAGCGAATTATTGTCCGTCCGTCCAGGATTCAGGCAGGTATTCCAGGTCAAGCCGGCGCACCACATCGCGTAGTCCGTCTTCCAGTCGGTTCAAGTCATCGATGCCGACCTTCTTTGCATAGAGCTCTTTGACTTCCTGAATGGCGACCATGCTGTCCGCCACCAGCTGAACCCCTTTTTCTGTCAGGCGTATCTCTTTTGCCCGCTTGTCGGCGTCGTCCACGCCGCGCTGGATATACCCCATCCGCTCCAGCTCCTTGAGCATTTTTCCCATAGCCTGCTGGGTCACCCTTGCTCTCTCTGCCAGCTCGGTGACCCGCACGGCACCCATGCCAAGATTGGAGAATACGGCGGAGTGCGAAGGGCGAATGTCGGGGTGGCCACGTTCATTGATAATGGCGTGGACGCGGGCTTCAAAATCGCGGGCAAACTCCTTCAGGAGGCGGGCGAGGTTGTTAGAAAGGCGGTAGGCCAGTTCGCGGTTTTCTTTAGCGGTATCTTTGCTGCTCACCTGGGTTCTCCGGTTAGGCACTTTCTTATTATGGACCGGCTCTTACCGGCGAATGAACAACTATAGCAAAGGCATGAACGTCCTCTAGGATGAGCACGCAATTTTCCGGAACCACGTCGCAGATTTGAACCCCTTTACGGCATTTCGCTACACTGCGACGCTGTTTCACCGGAGGCATCATGGCAAAAATAATCACCTGCAATACCAACGGCATTCGCGCCGCAGCGCGCAAGGGCTTTTTCGATTGGCTGGAGGACGAACGGGCGGATGTGGTTTGCATTCAGGAAACGAAGGCCCAGGTTGACCAGCTCTCGGACCCCGTTTTCAGTCCCGAGGGATACCATTGTTTTTATAACGATGCCCTAAAAAAAGGCTACAGCGGCACTGCGCTTTATAGCCGTGTGAAGCCCAGAGCCGTGCACACCCGTTTGGGCTGGGATCCGGTCGATAGTGAGGGGCGCTATCTGCAGGCGGATTTTGACAAAGTGTCGGTGATTTCACTCTATGTGCCCTCCGGCTCTAGCAGCGAGGAGGCTCAAGCCAGAAAGTACACATTTATGGACCATTTCATGGACCATCTTCGAGCCCTAAGGCGAAAGCGCCGTGAATTTATTATCTGCGCCGACTGGAATATCTGCCATAAAGAGATTGATCTGAAGAATTGGCGTGGCAATCGTAAGAACTCGGGCTTTTTGCCCGAAGAGAGGGCCTGGCTTGATACCGTGTATGACGATGTGGGTTTTGTTGACTCCTTCCGACTGATCAATCCAGAGCCAGAGCAGTATACCTGGTGGAGTAACAGAGGGCAGGCATGGGCAAATAACACGGGGTGGCGCCTGGATTACCAGATGATCACGCCAGGTCTGGCCGATAAGGTCACCGGGGCAGACATCTACAAGGCACAGCGTTTTTCAGACCATGCACCGCAGATCATGGAGTATGATTTGTCCATCAAGGCCTGAGCACCGGGGTTTGCACCGTCGCGGTCAAATCGTTAGATTGGCGCCCGTTTTGACACTACTACCAAAGAGAGCGTGTTTATGAGCTTTTTCATTCCCAGTGCCCAGGCGCAGGCCGCGGGCCAGGCAGCTGGCCCCGCCGGTGGCGAGCTGTTCCAGATCCTGTTTCTGGTTGGCCTGTTCGTCCTGTTTTACTTCATCGCCATTCGCCCGCAGCGCAAGCGGCAGAAAGAGCATGCAGAGATGGTCTCCGCCCTTAATAAAGGCGACGAGGTTGTCACCAGCTCGGGTATTCTGGGCAAAGTAACCGCACTGGACGACAACTACATGGTGCTGTCAGTTGCAGATAAGGTGGAAATGAAGTTTCAACGTGTTCACCTGCATGCGGTGCTGCCCAAGGGCACCCTGAAGCAGATTGGCGCCTAAAACCCTCAAGTATCCACCACGGGTGAACCTCGCGGTTCGCCCAACTCCCTTGCAGTACCTGCCCCGGGCCTCAGAGCGATGGGGGCGTGGCAAGCGACTCTGGATAAAGCGCGATGACCTGACCGGCAGCACACTGTCGGGAAACAAGGTGCGCAAGCTGGAGTTTATTGCCGCACACGCCCAGTCCGGCGGTTATGACACCCTGATCACCTGCGGCGGTATCCAGAGTAATCATTGCCGTGCGACCGCCCTTGTGGCGGCACAGCTCGGCCTACAGTGCCATTTGCTGCTGCGCGGTGATCAGCCTGAAGAGCTGGAGGGCAACTACCTGCTCGATCAGCTCGCTGGAGCTCGCATCAGCTGCTACCCCGCCAAGCGCTATTTCCGTGAGCTGGACGCGCTGTTCGAAGAATGGGAGGCGTATTACGCGCAGCGAGGTCAGCGGGCCTTGGCTATACCCACCGGCGGCAGCGACGGCGTGGGTATCTGGGGCTACATCGCAGCTTGCGAAGAGTTGAGCGCTGACTTCACCGAGCACGGCATACCGAGCGCTAATGTGGTCTGTGCCAGCGGTTCGGGCGGTACTCAGGCCGGGCTTACGCTTGGGGTGGAACTGCACGGCCTGCCGGCAACCATCTGGGCAGTGAATGTCTGCGATGACGAAGCGTACTTTATCGACAAAGTGAACGAGGACATGGCCGACGTTTATGCGCGCTACCCGGATTTGCCTAGGGTCAGCGCGCAGCCACGGGTGCTGGATGGTTACGTGGGGCAGGGGTACGCAAAGGCGAGCGAGGCCGTATTCGACTTGATCGCGGAGCTCACCCGCCTCGAGGGCGTTGTTCTTGATCCGGTATATACCGGGAAGGCATTTCAAGGGATGATTACAGAACTTGACGCCGGTCGATTCGACGACTGCGAAGACCTGGTTTTCGTTCACACTGGCGGCGTGTTTGGCCTGTTTCCGCAGGCCGGGGGATTTGTCGGCACTGAGACCGACGCTGCGGTCAACGATATCGCAACAGAATAAGGAAAACCGAAATGGCCGATGTGATTTCCACAATTAATGGCTGGGCCTGGGGCCCTGTCATGCTGGTGCTCCTGCTGGGTACCGGACTGTATTTGAGCCTGGGTCTGAGGTTCATGACCGTGCGGCGCATACCGGGGGCGCTGGGGCTGCTGCTGGGTGGACGCAAAGGCGACGGCAAGGGTGATATTTCGCCGTTTAGCGCGTTGATGACGTCCCTCTCGGCCACTATTGGAACAGGCAATATCGCTGGCGTTGCAACCGCCCTGGCGTTAGGTGGGCCTGGTGCCTTGTTCTGGATGTGGATAACGGCACTGGTCGGCATGGCCACCAAATACGCCGAGGCCGTGTGTGCCGTGCGCTTTCGCGAGAAGGACAGCGAGGGCAATTTCAGTGGTGGCCCCATGTACTACATCCGCAATGGCTTGCATAAGCGTTGGCATTGGCTGGGCTATGCCTTCGCGATATTTGGCAGTCTCGCGGGTTTCGGCATTGCGAATACCGTGCAGTCGAACTCCGTCTCCCAGGTCATGCAGGATTCCTTCTCAATACCACCCCTGGCAACCGGCTTGGTGTTGATGGTGTTGGTGGGTGCAGTGGTGCTGGGTGGAATTCGCCGCATCGCCTCCGTGGCCAGTTACCTGGTGCCAATGATGGCGCTGGCCTACATTTTGATGAGCCTGGTCGTCATCATCGTCCACGCCAGTGAGTTACCCGGGGCTGTTGCCACGATCGTCGAGGCCGCATTCAGTGGCTCGGCCGCAGCAGGCGGTTTCGCAGGCGCTACCGTTTGGGCTGCACTCAGGTTTGGTGTTGCCCGAGGGATCTTTTCCAACGAGGCGGGGCTTGGCAGTGCGCCTATCGCCCATGCGGCCGCCAAAACCAACGAGCCGGTAGAGCAGGGCATGATTGCAATGCTGGGTACTTTTATCGACACCCTGGTTGTTTGCACCATGACTGGCCTGGTGATTGTTATCATGGACGTACTACCCACTGGGATCAGTGGTGCCAGCCTTACATCCACGGCTTTCGCGGGGGCGTTTCCCGGGGGCGAATACATTGTGACCATCGGGCTGTGTCTGTTTGCCTTCACTACCATGATCGGTTGGTCATTCTACGGGGAGCGCTGTGTCGTGTTTCTGATGGGCACCGGCGGGATACTGCCGTTTCGCTTGTTGTGGGTGGTCGCCATCCCTGTGGGAACGGTGGTTGAGTTGGATATGGTCTGGCTGATAGCGGATACGCTGAACGCCTTCATGGCCATTCCCAACCTGATCGCTCTCTTGCTATTAGGCCCCTTGGTTTTCCGTCTGACGCGCGAGTATTTCGAGCGCAGTTGATGAGTGACTGGGTGTGGTTCAGTGCCGCACCCACTGATTTGTAAGGCGCTATGGCTGTTTTTCTTGATTCAGTAGAGCAGTGTGTAGACCAGATCCTGGCACAGGTGGGCAAGGATTTGGTGGTTGGTGCTCCACTGGGACTGGGCAAGCCGGTGCAGCTGCTCAATGCCCTGTATCATCGCGCCTGCAACGACCCTTCGATTTCCCTGCGTATTCTCACGGCCCTGTCTCTGGAGCGACCGGAAGAGGGGCATGATATCGAGGCGCGCCTGGCCGGACCCATCATTGAGCGGTTGTTCGGCGACTACGAGTCACTCGCCTATATGGCAGACCTTCGAGCAAACACTCTGCCACCCAATATCACCGTCAGCGAATTGTATTTTAAGGCCGGCGCAATGAAGGGTATCGCCAGCGCCCAGCAGAACTATATTTCCAGCAATTACACGCATATTGCCCGGGATATGGTGGCGGCGGGTATGAACGTTGTTCTGCAATTGGTCGCACAGGACGAGCATCAGCGCGACAAGCTCAGCTTATCGTGTAACCCCGACACTGCCATCGATGTGCTGGATCAGCTTCAGCGCGAGCGCCGCGGTACCTTTGTAGCCGCTGCCCAGGTGCATCCTGATCTGCCATTTATGGGTAATGATGCACTGGTCAGCGCGGATCGATTCGACGTAGTGGTGCGAAACCCGGACTACGACAAAGCTCTGTTTGCGGTGCCGAATGCGGCGGTGCCTGAGCGCGATTATGCCGCAGCGCTGCACGCCAGCAGTTTGATTGTGGATGGCGGTACACTCCAAATTGGCATTGGCTCATTGGGTGATGCGGTGGCTCAGGCCTGTGTGTTGCGCCATAACGACAATGATCGGTATCGCGACCTGTTAAAGGCTCTGGGCAACGAGGCAGCATCCTCAGAGAATGGAGTTTCACCCTTTCAAAAAGGGCTGTACGCATCAACCGAGATGTTCGTTTACGGCATGTTGGTGATGATGGAAAGAGGCATCATCAAACGACAGGTGTTCGATAGCCTGCCTTTGCAGCAGGCCTTGAATCAGGGCGACATTAGCCCGCGTGTTGATAGCCGGTTTTACGAATGGGGGTTGGCCTCGGGTTTCATTCCGCCCGCGCTGGACTCTGCATCGCTGACTGAGCTCAAACGCTGGGGTGTAGTGCCTGAAGGGCTCTCACTTTTCCCCACAGGAAAGCTTGGCCTTGGCGAACAGCAGCTTGAGAACCGTTTGGATAAACCGGCGGTGAGGGATGCATTGTTGAGTGCCGTTGACTGTGCGGAGCTGTGTGGAGGGGCGGTGCTGCACGGCGGCTTTTTCCTTGGTCCACGTGTCTTTTACAAACGCCTCAGGGAAATGCCTGACGATCAGCGCGCCTTGATCAACATGACCAGCGTACTGCGCACTAACCAGTTATTACAGGATGCGCCCCTGTACACCGCACAGCGCCAGCAAGCCCGTTTCATCAATACGGGCATGATGGTCACGCTGAGTGGCGCGGTGACCTCAGATGCTCTTGAGGATGGCACGGTGATTAGCGGTGTTGGCGGGCAGTACAACTTTGTGGCGATGGCTCACGATCTCCCCGGCGCGAAATCCATTCTCTGTATCAGGGCAACGCGCGGCGAGGGCGATGAACTGCGCTCCAATATCATTCCCAGCTATGGCCACACCACGATCCCCCGACACCTCAGGGACATCGTGGTGACGGAGTATGGGGTCGCTGATCTTCGTGGTCAGACTGATGCCGAGGTCATTAAGCGATTGTTGGCGGTAGCGGATGCGCGCTTCCAGTCAGAGTTGATGGAGCACGCGAAATCGACGGGCAAGCTTGAGCGGGATTACACACTGCCAACGCGGTGCGCTAACAATACGCCAGCCGCACTGGCAGCGGCGCTGGATGACGCCAGGTCCGAAGGCTACCTGCCGGACTATCCCTTCGGCACAGAGCTCACTGAGCGCGAGCAGACATTAGCGGCAAGCCTCAGGCGGATAAAGGCGCTGAGTGATGAGCCAACGAAATTTGTCGGCTCTATTTTTCGTGCCTTATTGCATCAGGCTGATGCAGGCGAGGCTGAGCCATTTCTGCAACGGATACAGCTGGAACACCCCGAGACAACCCGGGAGTTTCTTATCCAGCAGCTATTGCTCCTCGACCTTGAAGAGCGTGGTGTATTGCAGGCCGTGTGAGCTGGCCCAAGAGCACGTGAACAGGCTATCCTAGCTGCATGGCTGTTTCTCTTGCTGACAAGCTGGTCATTGCGATCTCGTCGCGCGCGCTTTTCGACCTGAATGATTCTCATCAGGTGTACATGAGCGACGGGCTGCAGGCGTATTCGGATTATCAGATTGCTCGCGAGGATGAGCCTCTACCGCCGGGTGAGGCATTCCCTCTGGTGCATAAACTGCTGCGACTCAATGAGCGACTGGAAGAGGCCTCGCAGGTGGAAGTGGTGCTGCTGTCACGCAACAGCGCCGACACAGGCTTGAGGGTGTTCAACTCCATCCAGCACTATGACCTGAATATCAGCCGGGCGGCTTTCTGCGGCGGAGAAAGCCCTTGGCGCTACATCAATGCCTTCGGTTGCCAGCTGTTTCTGTCGAATGAAGCCGACGACGTTCGCTACGCCCTGGACTGTGGAGTAGCGGCAGCGACCCTGGTCTCAAACAAGGGCGGCAGCTCCAGTAACAACCAGTTACGGTTCGCCTTTGACGGGGATGCGGTGGTGTTTTCCGACGAGGCGGAGCAGGTCTACAAGGCGCAGGGCCTGGAGGCCTTTACGGCCAGTGAGCAGGCCTCGGCGCATCAACCGCTCAGTGGTGGCCCGTTTAAGTCTTTCCTGTCTGCGCTTTACCAACTGCAGCAGGCCTTTCCAGCCTCTGAGGCGCCGATTCGAACCGCACTGGTCACCGCCCGTTCTGCGCCGGCGCATGAGCGTGTAATACGTACACTGCGCGCATGGAATATTCGTATTGATGAATCGATATTCCTCGGTGGATTGGATAAAACCGAGTTTCTTCGCGCTTACGATGCCGATGTGTTCTTCGACGATCAGGCTTCTCACTGCGCTTCTGCCAGCCCCCATATAGCCACCGGCCATGTGCCGCATGGCGTGGCTAATCGATAGCTGTACCGAATTTCTGCATATTCCATTACCGGTTGGCAATTACGCTAACCTATGGCTATTCTTCATAAGCAATGTGAGCCTTTAGCAGGGTGGGTTGCCCGGACGTCAGACCAACGCGGAGAAAGGGATGAAATTGCAGCAGCTACGCTACATCTGGGAAGTCGCGCATCACGATTTAAACGTCTCGGCAACGGCACAAAGCCTCTATACCTCCCAGCCTGGCATCAGCAAGCAGATCCGCTTACTTGAAGATGAACTCGGCGTAGAGGTGTTTGCCCGCAGCGGCAAGCACCTGACCCATGTCACACCAGCAGGCGAAGCCATACTTGAAGCGGCGGGTGAGGTGCTGCGCAAGGTAGAAAGCATCAAGCAAGTGGCGCAGGAGTACTCCAACGAGAAGAAGGGGGCGCTGTCTATCGCCACCACGCACACCCAGGCGCGCTATGCCTTGCCTCAGGTGATCAGCTCTTTTATTGATCGCTACCCTGAAGTGTCTTTGCATATGCACCAGGGAACACCCATGCAAATCTCCGAAATGGCGGCCGATGGCACAGTCGATTTTGCCATTGCCACGGAGGCGCTTGAGCTGTTTTCAGATTTGATCATGCTGCCTTGTTATCGCTGGAATCGATGCATTCTGGTGCCCCGTGACCATCCGCTGACGCAGGTGTCCAAGCTGTCGCTGGAGGACGTTGCAGCATATCCCATAGTGACCTACGTGTTTGGGTTCACGGGCCGCTCAAAGCTGGATGAAGCCTTCGTTGAGAAGGGGCTGGTCCCGCGCGTGGTATTCACAGCTGCCGATGCCGACGTTATCAAGACTTATGTACGGCTGGGTCTCGGGATTGGCATTGTTGCGGCGATGGCTTACGACGAAGGCGTTGACGACGATCTGGTGCGCCTCGATGCTACCCATCTCTTCGGCAGTAGCGTGACACGTATCGGTTGCCGTAAAGGCACTTTCCTTCGCGGCTATATGTACGATTTCATCGAAGATTTTGCGCCGCACCTGACGCGCGAAATTGTTCAGGAGGCCTTTGCCAGCCGCAGCAAGGCCGAGTTGGAAGAGCTCTTCTCTCATCTGGATCTACCCGTTTACTGAAACACTTGAGCGCGAACGGCCGTACCTGCATTATGGCGTCCCCTTACTCGTATACCCCGGAGTGTGTTGTGGAATTAGCTTGCCTTGATCTTGAAGGCGTACTCGTGCCTGAAATTTGGATCGCATTTGCCGAGAAAACCGGGATTGATGAGCTCAGGGCCACAACGCGCGACATCCCGGATTACAACGTCCTTATGCGTCAGCGACTCGGAATTCTGGATCAGCACAACCTCAAGATTCAGGATATACAGGAGGTGATTGCCACGCTGTCCCCGCTGCCAGGCGCTCGCGAGTTCCTCGACTGGCTTCGAGAGCGCTTTCAGGTGATTATCCTTTCAGATACGTTCTACGAGTTCTCACAACCGCTGATGCGGCAGCTGGGTTGGCCCACGCTTTTCTGCCACCGACTGATCGTCGATGAGCAGGGCAGGGTTGTTGACTACAAGCTGCGCCAGGAAGACCCCAAGCGGATGTCAGTGAAAGCGTTGCACAGCCTCACGTACCGGGTTATCGCGGCCGGCGATTCCTACAACGACACAACTATGCTGGGCGAGGCAGATGCGGGCATACTGATTCACGCGCCCCAGAATGTGATCGATGAATTCCCCCAGTTTCGCTCGGTGCCTGATCTGGAGGCACTGAAGAGCGCATTCATTGAGGCCAGCGACCGGGATTTAACGCTCTAGTCCTTTTGCAGGCCGGAACTTTTCTCCAGTTCGCTAAGGAAACTCCCAACCTTATCCAGGGTTTCCTGATACTCCTGTTCGCAGTCAGAGTCGGCGACGATGCCGCCGCCGCCCCAGCAGTGGATCTCCTTTTGGTCGCACACCAGAGAGCGAATGGCGATGTTGCTGTCCATGCGCCCGTGTGCGCTGACATAGAACACACTGCCGCAGTAGGCCTGACGTGCAGCGGGCTCTAGCTCGGCAATGATTTCCATAGCACGCCGTTTAGGCGCTCCGGTAATCGATCCGCCCGGGAAACTGCGCTGCAACAGGTCCGTCGGTCCGAGTCCGTCAGCTAACTCGCCAGAAATTGTGCTCACTAGATGATGCACGGTGGGGTAGCTGATCACTTCGAATAAACGGTCGACGTGAATACTGCCCGGCGCACAGGCGCGCCCGAGATCATTGCGCAGTAGATCAACGATCATCAGATTTTCGGCCCTGTCCTTTGGCGAGGCCAACAAAGCCTGGGCCGCGGCCGCGTCTTCCGTTGCATCGTCACTGCGCGGGCGTGTGCCTTTGATCGGCGCTGTTTCCACGTGACAGCCCTGCACGGAGAGAAAACGTTCCGGCGACAGGCACAGCAAGGCGCCGGCAGTGTCGCCCTCAAAATAGGCAGCAAAGGGAGCGCCGGCGATCCTGCGCAACGCAGTGTATGCCTCCCAGGGATCACCTTTGTATCTGGCGGTAAAACGTTGGGCCAGGTTCACCTGATAACAGTCACCCGATTGAATGTACGTTTGAATTTGCTCGAATGCCTCGCGATAACCGCTGGGCCCCAGATTGGAGGAGAATGCCTCTTGCAGCCGAAAGGGCTCGCCGGCAACTGTGGCGGGACTGTTGAGTTGCGCAATCAATGCGCGGCGCTCAGCCTGCGAGACTCCAGGCAGAGAAACAAGCACAGCCTTTTTGCGCAGGTGGTCCTGGATGACCGCCCATCGATACAGACCGACTCTGACGCGCGGAGATTGGGCGTCAGGGTGCGCAGACAAGTGATTCAAAGCAGCCCCAGCATCGTAGTCCAGCGCGCCTAACAGGCCGCCGCAGAAAGGCAGCTCTTCTGCCACGGGTGTGACTTTGCCGAAAGTGTCCGCAAGAGAGCAGGTCAAGCTCTCAAACCACTCTGCCGTGGCCTGCGATGAGGCCGCTCTCGGCAACGGTGGCAGTGCATTCGGGATTGGATCTGCGACGAGGATGTCGAAACGTCCGCGATTACTGAAAGGATGGCTGCTGTCTAGCATCGCGGCACCAGGCATATCGCGCAGGCATTGGAACAGCCCGCAGCTATCTGCGCGGTAGGTCAGTTCATCCAGGTGTGGGGTGCTCGACACAGATCAGCCTGAGGCAG
Organism: Parahalioglobus pacificus; assembly: GCF_014652275.1. Classification (GTDB taxonomy): domain Bacteria; phylum Pseudomonadota; class Gammaproteobacteria; order Pseudomonadales; family Halieaceae; genus Parahalioglobus; species Parahalioglobus pacificus. The sequence goes on from NZ_BMYM01000001.1 coordinate 1,029,059, forward strand.
GGTTCAGGGGCGCTATTGTAGCGCTCTCACGGCCAATATGCCCCCGATACTCAAGTATCGTGCGGTGCGTAGTCGCCGGCGTGGATTAGTACGCATTTCGATAATGTCCTGCGGTTTGAATACCTGATTCCTACCTTGAGTAATGGCTGTAAGCCCCTGTTTAAATTGACTTTCATGGGGTCGGCAAGTAGTGTTCAGGGTCGTTTTGGGTGTCAGCTCAATCGCCTGTTTTTGTACCGCACAGCGCGTGCCGTACGGGGCGCTTCCGCTGTTGATGAATCCGCAGCGGGTGCCCATTCCCAGTGATCGATGGAATCGAGTATGTCCGACAATAACACTGAGGTTCTCGCCAGCCTCATAAACCCCTTCGATGAAACCGCCGAGCAGTCTTTTTCGGTGCCGGGCCAAGTTGCCAGCGAACCCGGTCTGTATGAACAGGCCCTGAAAGCCGGGTACGAGTTGCAGCAACGGCCGTTCAACGCGGCCGGCGTCAAGAATATTCAGCGGCAGCATTTGAAGCAGCGAATGACCATCTGGGAGCGCATTGAGTGCCTGGCCGATGACACGCCCACGGTGCTCTTTCAAAACTGGGGACCCAATCTGGACGGAGCCTCACTGGTCACAGCGCTGATCACGGTGAATGGGCGCGATGTTGCCATCTACGGTCATGACTTCACGGTGCGCGCCGGGTCAATGGACGCGACCAACGGCAAAAAGCTTGCACGGCTGTTTGAGCTGGCTGCTAAGCGCAAGATACCACTGGTGGGGCTGAATGATTCTGCAGGCGCCTACATTCCTGCGGGTGTTGGTGGGCTGGACGGCTACGCCGATGCGTTTACTGCACTGCGTAAGGTCAGTGGCGTGGTGCCCAGCATTATGTGCATGTTCGGCTTTAATGCCGGTGGCGGCTCCTACCTGCCGCGCCAGGGCAGCTTCCTGATTCAACCCAATGAAACCTTTTTCGGTCTGACCGGCCCCGGCGTCGTGAAGAGCGTGTTGGGCGAAGACGTCACCCCCGACGAACTGGGCGGCCCCGGCGTTCATAGTCAAAGCGGGGTCACAGACTTTGTTGTGCCCGATGAAGTGGCCGCTCTGCGTAAAGTGCGCGAGCTGTTGGCGTACCTGCCCAGCAACAACGCTGAATTGGCTCCTCACCAGGTTTCTTCTGATCCTATGGACCGTAAGACCTGGGATATCGACATCCTGTTGAAGAAAGCCTTTAACTCGCCGACGGGATTCAACACGCCTATCGACATCAGCATATTGATCCAGCAGTTATGTGATCACGGTGACTTTCTGGAGATTCAGTCCGAGCGTGCCAGAAATACGATTACCGCCCTGGGTCGCATGGGCGGCAACGTCGTGGGTTTTGTGGCAAATAATTCGGCCGTGGCCTCAGGTCAGATCGACATCGATGCGGCTTACAAAAATGCGCGATTCATTCGTTTCTGCAATCTCTACAACATTCCCATCATCTTCCTGGAAGACACTACCGGCTTCCTGCCAGGCCGCGAGCAGGAGAGTCGCGGCATTGTTCAGGCGGGCCGAGCCATGTTGGACGCCATTGTTGATCTGCGCACGCCGCGTTTCCTGGTGCTGGTACGCAACGCCTTCGGTGGCGCTTATGCCTCCTACAACAACTATCCCACGGGTGCCGACTTCGTGGTGGCGCTGCCAACGACACGCGTGGCCGTAATGGGCCCAGCGGGCGTGGAGTATGTCTATAAAGATGAGCTGCGTAAGATTCGAGGCTCGGTCGAGGCGCGTATTGCGAAGGAAACAGAGGCGCAGCTTGCCGCTGGTCTGTCTGCCGAGGACGCTGCCAGCGCCGCCCTTGCACTGGTTGATGATTGGGTGAAGGCGGAAGAGCAAGCGCTGGCCCAGCGTTACGAGCAGGAACTTATGAACCCCAATGAGGCACTTAGCCTGGGGTCGATCTCGCAGATCGTAATGCCTTCCGACCTGCGTCAGGTGCTCGCGGAGCACATGGACTTTTGTTTGCGACACTACGAGCCGCAGCCGTTGCAGTCAGTGCAACGCGAGTTCCACTAGTCCGCCAGCCCTTTTTTGATCGAGGATTTATCCCGTGTCTAACGAACACTACCTGCGCAACCCACTGATTCACCGCGATCGTCGCCTTGGGCGCCGACATACGCCCTGGGTGAACCAGTTTGACTGCACGCACATCCGCCCTCTGATTATCTGCCGCGGGCCTATCCGCAAAGAGGCCATGGATGTCTTTGGCGAAATGGGCATCACAGATTTTGGCATCTTGCTGTCTGAGAAAGACTCCATTGTTTATCAGGACGCCCTGGCGCCCGAATTGCGCTCGCTGACAGCCCCCGAGCGTATTCATCGGGTGCCTGATTACACCGGTATGAACAAGGAGGAGCGCGACGAGCGCATCCGTCAGATTATCGGCATTGCAAAAGACAACGGTTACAACGCAATTTTTGCCGGCTATGGCTTCATGGCTGAGGACGAAACCATGGTGGCGGCCATGGAAGGGGCGGGTCTCAACTTTATTGGCCCCTGTTCCCGTACGGTTCATGATGCGGGCCTTAAAGATGAGGCCAAGCGAACTGCGCTGAAAACCGGCGTATCGGTAACACCCGGGATCGACAACGGTACGGCGCTCACGCTGCTCAAAAAGCACCCGGACGTGAACAGCCTGAAAGCACTGGTCGCCGAACAGGCGTTGCCGCTGGATGCAGCAGAGCTGGACGACGGTGATGTGTCCCTCGCTGACAAAGCCGATCGCGTGCTGGCCGCATCCTATGCCAAGGGCGTTGATCTCTACACCGTGGAAGAGCTCTGTGAAACGCTGCAGGAAGCCGTAGAGACTATGGCGCGGGATTATCCCCAGAACCGGGTGCGCCTGAAGGCGATTAGCGGCGGCGGCGGTAAGGGCCAGCGCATCCTGGGTATTGGAGAGGCGAGCCGAACACCCGAGCTGGTACGCGAGATTCTCAACGAGGTGAAGACCACCGGCGTTGGCGATAACAAGAACGTACTGGTCGAGTTAAATATCGAGACCACACGGCATCAGGAAATTCAGGTCATCGGCAATGGCCAGTGGTGCATCACCATGGGCGGGCGTGACTGTTCCCTACAGATGCACGAGCAGAAGCTGCTTGAGGTTTCAGTCACCGTGGAGTCCCTGCAAGCGGCCATCGAACAGGCTGAAGCGGCCGGGCAGACTACAGAGGCTCAGATCTTGAAACAGGATCTGGTCACACTCCAGGCGATGGAAGATGAAGCCGCGCGCTTTGGTGAAGCTGTTGGCCTGGATAGCGTGTCCACCTTTGAATGTATTGTTGATCGCGACAAACATTTCTTCATGGAAATGAACACGCGTATTCAGGTTGAGCATCGGGTGACTGAGCTGTGCTACGCCCTGAAGTTCACCAACCCCGACAGTCCCGACGACTACTTCGTGGTGGAGTCACTGGTCGAGGCAATGGTCTTGCTGGCTGCACACGGGGAAAACCTGCCAAAGCCGGATCGCGTTCTGCGATTCAACGACAGCGTTGAGGCACGGTTGAATGCGACCAACCAGGCCCTGCAGCCCAGTGCCGGCGGTGTCATCGAGTATTGGTCAGATGCGCTGGAAGGGGAAATACGCGACGATCAGGGCATCAGTCTTCACAATCCCGACACTGACATGTTCATGAAGTACACCCTGGCCGGGGCGTACGATTCAAACATCGCGCTACTTCTGACCGTGGGCGATACCCGCCTTGCAACCTATGAGGCGATGGCTGAAACCATTCGTCGCACCGTCATGCGCGGTAAGGACTTGGCTACAAACCTTGAGTTTCACTACGGCCTAGTGAACTGGTTTCTGGGTCAGAACATCAATGCCAGACCAACCACCCGCTTTATCGTGCCGTACTTGACCGCCGTTGGTGAGTTGAAGCAACGGGCAAACAATATAGACCTGTCCTACGCCTGGAAGTGTCTGTGTCAGCAGAGCCTGGGCGAGTATACCGGTGACGCCCAGCGTGCCCTGCAGGAATCGCTGGTATTGAAGCAGTCGTTGTTGCTGCGACCCATCGAAGCGTTGTTGGCGCAACCGCACATTCTTAGTGGCTGGCTCAGCGTGAACCGCGATGCCTATACCATGATCGACGGTGCGGTGAGCTGGAACGAGAACCCCATTGAGTTGCTAGGTGATCTTTACCACTTCCTGAACATGGATCACTGCCCCGGGCAGCCAGCTGCCAGCATGATCTGGGACCATGACGATGCGGTATTGCAGCAGGCGCTCGCTTTCTACGACACCCTCAACAGCCGCCTGTCTGCTGAAGACTGGGAGGAGCTGCAGAGTGTATTGGCTGCAAATGATGCGCCAGATGGTGTAGACGGCGATCAATGGTCTGCGATTCGTTCAGCCCACAAAGGCTATCAGTCAGGTGCCAGTATTCTGGCCGTTTTGCCCAGCATTGCTGAGGCCACGGGCTTCTATACTCTAACGGTCAATGACAATCTGACCATTGATATTCCAGAGCGTCTGGAAGAGACAGAGTTGCAGGAAGCGATGGCCAAAGTGCTGGTGCCGCCGCCGGCCGCCAAATCCGATGAAATTCTCGCCGCCAGTGGCGGTATGTTCTACGGGCGAGAAACACCTGAACATGACCTGTACGTGCAGGCCGGTGATCACTTCAATGCCGGTGACCCGCTGTACATTGTTGAAGTGATGAAAATGTTTAATAAGGTGTATGCGCCATTTGCCGGAACAGTAGATGAGGTGCTTGTCGAAGGTGACGGGGTGATCATTAAGAAGGGACAGCCCGTATTTAAGATCACACCTGATGAAAAGATTGTGGTGGAGTCGCCCGAGGAAATCGCCGCGCGCCGCAAACAACACACTGATGCGTTTTTGGAACAACTCGTTCGGGAGTGAGACATGATTACCGCCCTTGACCACATCGCGGTCGCCGTACCGGATTTTGAGAAAGCGATAAAGCGATTCATGGAGGACTTCGGCCTGCCTTTTGAGGGCACGGAGGACGTGGCAGAGGCCAAAACCTCTACCGCTTTTTTTCCGCTGCCGCCGACCAGCATTGAGTTGATTCACCCGCTGAATGGGGAAGGGCCTGTGGCGGGTTATCTGGAAAAGAAAGGCGGCGGGCTGCATCACTTGTGCTTCCGCTCGGATAACATCCATGAGGACATTGCCCGGCTCAAGGAAAAGGGCTATCAGTTTCTAGCGGATGAACCCAGCCCTGGCGCCCATGGTTCGCAGGTTATTTTCATTCATCCCAAGAGCTGCGACGGTGTGTTGATTGAGATCAACCAGCCGGCAGCCGATCACTGATTTCTTCCGTGCCGGCATAGCCGGCATTTCAGGTAAGACCCCGAACGGGGACAGCAGGATATTCCCAATGACTGACGGTATTTACGACAAAGACGCCACGACACCAGAGGCCTGGACTGCCCTGGCGACCAAGCAGATGAAGGGTAAGTCACCCGAGGATCTAACCTGGCAAACCGCTGAGGGAATCCCCGTTAAGGCGCTGTATACCGCATCGGATCTCGATGAGTTGGCCTACACCGATACCATGCCCGGAATGTCGCCCTATATTCGTGGGCCACAGGCCACCATGTATGCCGGCAGGCCATGGACGATACGTCAGTACGCTGGGTTCTCTACTGCAGAAGAGTCGAATGCGTTCTATCGCAAAGCGCTGGCCGCGGGCGGTCAGGGCGTTTCTGTCGCCTTCGATTTGGCAACCCACAGGGGTTACGACTCAGATCATCCGCGAGTCACCGGCGACGTGGGCAAGGCGGGTGTGGCCATCGATTCCGTTGAAGACATGAAGATCTTGTTTGACGGAATACCCTTAGACAAGGTGTCCGTCTCCATGACCATGAACGGTGCAGTATTGCCCGTATTGGCTGGCTACATAGTCGCGGCCGAAGAGCAGGGCGTTAGCCAGGACCAGCTGGCCGGCACCATCCAGAATGACATCTTGAAAGAGTTCATGGTGCGCAACACCTACATCTACCCGCCCGCACCCAGCATGCGCATCATCGGCGACATCATTGCCTTCTGCTCCGCCAATATGCCGCGTTTTAACACGATCTCGATCTCCGGATACCACATACAAGAAGCGGGAGCGAACGCGGCGCTGGAGCTTGCTTACACGCTGGCTGATGGCAAGGAGTACATTCGAACTGCGATCGCGGCAGGTTTGAACATCGACGACTTCGCCCCCAGGCTCTCCTTCTTCTGGGGTATCGGCATGAACTTCTACATGGAGATTGCCAAAATGCGTGCGGCGCGCCTGCTCTGGGCGCGCATCGTCGCCGAGTTTGGACCGGAAAATCCCAAGAGCTCCATGCTGCGCACGCACAGCCAAACCTCGGGTTGGTCGCTGACCGAGCAGGACCCCTACAACAACGTAGTACGCACCACCATTGAAGCCATGGCCGCCGTGTTCGGTGGTACCCAGTCGCTGCACACCAACGCGCTGGACGAGGCCATTGCATTACCATCGGAGTTTGCGGCTCGAATTGCCCGCAATACCCAGCTGATCCTTCAGGAAGAAACTGGCATCACCAAGGTCGTCGACCCCTGGGGTGGTTCTTACATGATGGAAAGCCTCACGCAGTCGATTGCCGACGAGGCCTGGCGCCTCATCGAGGAGATTGAGGAGGCGGGCGGCATGGCCAAGGCCATCGAAACCGGCATGCCCAAGCTGCGCATCGAAGAGGCTGCTGCCAAGAAACAGGCGCGAATTGATCGTGGTGAAGACGTCATTGTGGGCGTGAACAAATACACCATCGATGAGCAGGACGAGGTTGACGTCCTTGAAATTGACAACCAGGCGGTCCGCGAATCACAACTGGAGCGCCTTGCGAGCTTGCGTGACCAGCGTGATGGAGCGGCCGTGGAAGCTATACTGGAAGACATCTATCAGTGCGCCGTATCAGGCGAGGGTAATTTGCTCGCGCTAGCGGTCGAAGCGACCCGGCGTCGCGCCACCGTAGGGGAGATCTCATTTGCCATGGAGAGGGAGTTTGGACGCTTTAATGCGCAGGCCCAGACCGTGTCCGGTGTCTATGGGTCTGCTTTCCAGGAAGATGAAAACTGGCAGTCTATCAGTAGCGATATTGATGCCTTTGTGGAGCGTCATGGGCGCCGTCCGCGTATGCTGGTGTGCAAGATGGGGCAGGATGGTCATGACCGCGGCGCTAAGGTTGTAGCCACAGCGTTTGCCGATGTGGGTTTTGATATTGACCTGTCACCCATGTTCTCGACGCCGGAAGAGGTTGCCCGGCAGGCCATTGAAAACGACGTACACGTTGTCGGCGCTTCCTCGCTCGCTGCCGGGCATAAGTCGCTGATACCCGAGCTCATCGAAGAGCTCAAGAAGCAGGGCGCCAACGAGATTATTGTCATCGCCGGTGGGGTCATTCCGAAGCAGGATTATCCGTTCCTGTTTGAGGCCGGAGTCAAGTGTGTATTCGGTCCCGGCACGCCCATCCCGCAGTGCGCGCGTGAAGTACTCAGTGCGGTGAACGCGCAGAGCGACTAGGGCGTATGTATCAGTCGTGCAGTGCGCAACTGCGCAAACGATTGCTCCCAGCCACGGAACTGCAAGATGTCTTCTGTTGATTTAGCTGCGCTGCTGACGGGTAATCGACGCGCACTGGCGAAGGCGATCACGCTGGTTGAGAGCAAGCTGGACCGGCACCGCGTGGAAGCGCAGTCGATCCTGGAGCAGGCACTACCTCATGCAGGCCGCAGCGTACGCATAGGTATCACTGGTGTGCCCGGTGTCGGTAAATCGACGTTTATTGAAACCTTCGGTCTGCATCTGATACGTCAGGGAAAGCGCGTGGCCGTGCTGGCCGTAGACCCCAGTTCGCCGATCGCAGGCGGCTCTATCCTCGGTGATAAGACCCGGATGGAGGAGTTGTCTAGAGACCCCAACGCCTACATCAGGCCCTCGCCAGCAGAAGGCGCCTTGGGCGGCGTCGCCCAGAAAACACGGGAAAGCATGCTGCTGTGTGAGGCCGCTGGCTACGACGTGATCCTTGTGGAGACGGTGGGTGTGGGTCAATCCGAGTACCTGGTCGCTGGCATGGTGGACTTTTTCATGGTGCTTATGCTTCCGGGCGGTGGGGATGAACTGCAGGGCATCAAGAAAGGGATTCTGGAACTGGCCGAAGCGCTGGTCATCAACAAAGCAGACGGCGACAGCCAGCACCTGGCGAACGTGACCCGCCAACATTACACCAGTGCGATGAACCTGTTGCGTCACACCACGTTCTGGACGCCTAGAGTGATGACCTGTTCCGCACTGAAAAATATCAACATTGATGCCATCTGGGGCATGATTCAGGAGCACTCGCTGGAGGCGGAGAAAACCGGTGCGAGGAACGACCGGCGTGCGCAGCAGAATCTGGATTGGATGCGTTCTCTTGTTAACGAGATGTTGCTGTTACGACTCACCCAGAACGAGTCAGTGAGGGCGCGCCTGCCGGCATTGGAAGCTGACGTTCAGGCAGGCCGAACCACACCCTACATGGCCGCCACGCGCATCCTGGAGCTGATCTAGACCCGTGCGTTTCCACCCGCTGGACAAGCTCATCAATCTCCACGACGGCTATCGTCGCCGTTTCAAAATCGACGCGCTGGATATACTGCTGGTGCAGCAGGGAGAGCAGCGCTACCTGCTGGAAGCACAGTGCCCACATAAGTCACACAGCCTCGAGTCGGCGCATGTTGATGAACGCAGTATTGAATGCCCCTTGCACCACTACCGATTCAGCCTGGCCGATGGGCATGTGATTGCCAGCGGCGAGCAACCCTGCCGCGCATTGCGCGCCTACGAATTGGTTTACGAGGGTAACGAAGTCGGCCTAATGCTAGGCGACTAGTCCCCCGTTAACGCGCCCCTACTCGCAGAACTCGTCAATAGCGATGGCAAAGTTGAGGCTGTTGGCATCGGGAATTCTAAAGGTCGTGATGCCGATCAAGTTGGCGCGGTTATCAAACAGTCCACCACCCGACGAACCGTTGGATAGCGCCGCATCGGTTTGCAGCAATGAGAGTCCGCTGCGCTCCCGCTTGCCTGCAACAATACCCACCGACAGGGTGTTACTCATGCCCTTGGGGCTACCCACCGCAGAGACGTCTTCGCCGATTTGAACACGCGAGATGGAGCGGCCCCGCTGCAAATACGCTGTGCTTGGCTGCTCACTCATGAGGATGCATCGATCGCCATCGAGATCTGCGGCGATGACGCGGGCGCTGCGTCTCCCAGTGCTGTTTTGCAGACTGATGCCCGTCGGTTCAGACAGTACGTGGCAATTACTTAGCAGCAGCGAAGGCGTTACTGCCACGGCCGAACCGATGACCGTCGCCTTTGCATCACCGGATAGCAGTGTCCAAAGTGCCGGTGCCGCCGTGGAATACAGGCTGGCGCGAGAGACGGCGGTGTTGCTGTGAGCCATGGCGCAAATGCCGCCTCGTAGCGGAGACCAGGCGGGCCAGCCGTTTGTATAAGTGTTCGAAGCCGGGCGAGAAGCGGGCGCTGCGGCTGCGATATTCGCAGTGCTCGTCACAGAGGCAGTGGGCTGGCTTGGGCGCGGTAGCGGCAGTGCCGCGACTCGGGCGGCGCCGGTCTCAGGTGACATACGTGCAGCTTCCCTGATGGTCGACTGGGTAGCGATAGATACCTGCTTCAGTTGCGCATCGACAAACTGCTTGCGATCGGTTTCATAGCGATAGCGTTTCTGGTCGCCGAAGTTGTCACTGATACAGGAACCCCAGCGAGCACCGGCAGCTTGCTCCAGGCCCCGCTGCCAGTAGAAGTATCCGAGATTTGCGTTCTGTGTCGCTCCCTGACCGAGAAAGTAGAGATAGCCCAGCTGTAGCTGGTTTTCACAGCGCGCTTCGCGCGTGCCTGCTCCCTGGTCGACCAGAGTCTTGTACTGACGCTGCGCCTCTGCATTTTGCCCCTGCAAAGCCAGCAGGCGCGCATAATCCGGCCGTAACCCCGTTGCACCATAGTTAACGGCCAAGCCCAAGTAGCGTTGGGCTTCGTTTGCGTTGGGGCGAAAACCCGGCTCGCCGTCCTTGTACAGTGCATACATGTCGAGCGCCAGCTGGCGCTTCACCCGGCTGTCGCCGGTGCTATCCAGATAGCTCTGGTAAGTCGACACCAGTTGCGGCAGGTTTTGCTCCCGCCGCCAGTGCCCCTCCAGGCTACGCAGGGCGGGTAAGCTGCCAGCGGCAACCTCGCTGCGGCAGGCGGCAATTTCCCGATCGCGCAGTTGCAGCATAGTGTCGTAGTTGGCACTGCCACCGTAGCGGCTTGTGTCCCATTGCGTAGGGCCGGCAATAGCAACAATGCTGGGCGGACAGGCGCTGTTGGTGCCGGCCCGACTAACGCTGTTACCCGCAGGGGAAGACGCGCAGGCAGCCAGAGCAAGTGATGCAAGTAGAGCCAGCCAGCGCAGTATCAAAGCGTTCACCAAGCTACAGGCTGAAGCTGCGAAATTCAGGGTCGGGTGCGCTTTTGCGCCACAGCTCATCAAAGAGCTCCGCGTGACCCTGCGCATAGGCGCGGGATTGAGAATTAACAAAAGCATCATGGTCGCTGTCGCCCGGCTTAAAGGCTGTGCCGTTGTTATCCCGTACGACCAGTGTTTGCCCGCGCCACTCTGGATGTCGCGCCAGGCAATGCAGTTTGACGCGTGACGGCAGGCGTCGCGACAGTTGAAGCAGCCGATGACTGCGCTGAACAATGGGCCGCGGGTCTGACACCAATATCCTAATCATCGATTCACGAGAGCGCCTGGCAAGCCCCGCCAGCGCATCACTCACGTTGCGCTGGTCAAAAACGGCAGCATCAAGCGCGGGACTGAGAATCGCCAGGTGTCGCGAGGCCGAGCTCGCAAGCTCGATCAGGTGGCGGCTGAAATCCGTGGGGTAGGCGATGCGGCGAGTGTCTGCAGCGTCTAGTGCGCGACTCATCCTCAGGTGTTCAATGCCGGCCTCTTCGAAGGGTGCTCCGCTGGGTGAGAAGCCAGCGCGCTCGTAGAAGCGCAGCGCACGTGCCTGTGCGTGCAGGTAGACCCTCGGCAGTTCGTTCTGCCTGGCAAGCTCAAGGAGCGCATTGAGAACTCTCAGGCCCAAACCCTGACCCCGGAGCTCTGACCGCACTGCGAGCCGGCCAATCTTGCCCTCGTTGGACAGCCGGCCATAGGCGACCACGCGGCCGTCATGCGCCTCGATAACAATATGGCGGCAATGAGGATCGTTGCCGTCCCACTGTAGAGCCGGGTCTACGCGCTGTTCCTGGGTAAACACCTGTTCCCGTATGTCCTGCACCCGCGCATGCTCGCGCGGCCAGTCCAGCTCGCGTGCGCTGCTAAGCCTCGACATCCAGGGCGCCTCGCGTCAGCAGGAACGCCAACAGGTTTGGGCCAGCTTCAAGCGATTGCATTTCCTCTACCTGTGGTGACGACAGAGTCCATGTATCGCACAACTCCATGAGTAGCGGCAAGTGTGTTTTAGACACCGACAGGCTGTCTCCGCCCGCGAACACCCAAAGACTGCCTTCGTGCTCTGTCCAGCAAACACGCGCCTCAGGCTGTAAGGTGAGCGAAGTAATGCCATTACCGAGCAATGACGCTGCCTCTTCGTCTGACATCGCACCGTCTGGGCCATGCTCCGTGTCGATACCCTCGGTGATGAGCTCGCCCATCCATTGTGGAGATTGTTGCTGGGCAAGGGCGTTGATCAACTGCGTAGTCGCGGCCTCTATATCGGATCGCGAAAGTTCGCCGGGCCTGGCGCTAGGGCGAGGCACAGGGTCTTTGAATAGCGTAGCGTTGCCGAGCGATTCCAGTGCTGCATCAGTTCGACGAGACAGCAGGTCGGCAAGACGCGGTGCTCTGAAACCGATGGAGTAGGTGGTGCAATCGCCTTCTGCAATGCCCCAATGTGCGACCCGGGGAGGCACATACAGGATGTCGCCGCAGTTCAGTACGAACTCATCTTCCTGTCGGAATTCTGCCAGCAGCAGTAAGTCGGGATGATCGAGCAGTGGCTCCGCCTCATCGCAATACTGGCCAATCTTCCATCGACGTACTCCGTCACCCTGCAGCAGGAAGACATCGTAGTTATCGAAATGTGGCCCTACGCTGCCACCGTCGTTGGCATAGCTAACCATCACATCGTCTATGCGCCAGCCAGGAATAAACGGCACTTCGCGACGAATATCGGCAACCTCAGGGACCCAGTGATCCACCCGCTGCACCAGTAAGGTCCAGGGTGAGTCACGGTTGAAATCACGGGCCGAGAACGGACCGTGGTGCAGTTGCCATTGGCTGTTGCGGTTTACAACGATGCGTGACTCGGCCTCGGGCTCCATTGCGATGCCTGCCAGTTCTTCGGCACTGACAGGCGGCGAGAAGGCAGTTAGCCCGCCCGGAATCAGCAATGGTTTGCGCTGCCAGTACTCGGCCAGAAAAACCTCAGTACTGACAGGCAGCGACAGCATGCTGTTAGGCGTCCTTGATCGCCGATGCCTGTTCGGCGGCGTTGCCGATGTAGCTACCCGGGGTCATCCCCAGCAGCTCTTCTTTGGCGCCGTCCGGCAGCTCCAGCGCTTCTACGAACGCCTTGATTGTGGTCGCATCCATAGCTTGACCGCGAGTCAGTGCTTTCAGCTTTTCGTAGGGCTGCTCAATGCCATAGCGGCGCATCACGGTCTGAATCGGTTCTGCCAGCACTTCCCAGCTGTTGTCCAGGTCCTGCGCCAAGCGCGCCTGATCGAGCTCTAACTTGCCGCAGCCTTTCAGTGTTGCCTGATAGGCAATCAAGCTGTAGCCAAAGCCAACGCCCATATTGCGCAACACAGTGCTGTCGGTGAGGTCGCGTTGCCAGCGACTCACGGGCAGCTTGCTGCTCAGGTGTGACAGCACGGCATTCGCCAGACCGAGGTTGCCCTCCGAATTTTCAAAGTCGATAGGGTTGACCTTGTGAGGCATGGTGGAGGAACCCACCTCGCCGGCAACCGTACGTTGTTTGAAATAGCCTATGGAGATATAACTCCAGATGTCGCGGTCGAAATCGATCAGGATGGTGTTGAATCTGGCGAAGGCGTCGAATAGTTCCGCCATGTAGTCGTGGGGTTCTATCTGTGTGGTATAGGGGTTGAATGATAGCCCCAGGCTGGAAACGAAGGCCTCAGCATTGGACTGCCAGTCCACTTCCGGATAGGCCGACAGGTGTGCGTTGTAGTTACCCACCGCGCCATTGATTTTGCCAAGGTACTCAATGCTTTCTGCAGCGCGGATCTGGCGAGCCAGTCGCTCGGCGACGTTGGCCAACTCTTTTCCCATGGTTGTCGGGCTAGCCGTTTGTCCATGCGTGCGAGACAGCATGGGTACGCCGCTGTTGGCGCGCCCTTGTTCTGCCAGGAAATGCTGGATCTCTCGCATTGCGGGCAGTAACACCCCGTGTACGCCGTCGCGCAGCATCAGTGCATGGGACAGGTTATTGATGTCCTCAGACGTACAGGCAAAATGAACAAATTCACTGATAGCCAGCAGCTCGTCATTGTCTGCAAACTGTTCCTTGATGAAGTATTCAACCGCCTTTACATCGTGATTGGTGGTTGCTTCGATCGTTTTGATGCGCTGTGCGTTTGCTTCGCTGAAGTTCTCAATAATGCTTTCGAGCAGGGCGGTGGCTTCGCTGCTCAGCGGGCTGACTTCGGTGACGCCCGGATGCGCCGCCAGGCACTGCAGCCAACGAACTTCCACCAGAACGCGACGCTTTATCAGGCCGAATTCACTGAAGACATCGCGCAGGTCGCGGGTTTTGCTGCCGTAGCGGCCATCGATAGGTGAAACAGCAGTGAGTGCCGAGAGATCCATACTTTCTCCGAAAAAACAGGAAGGGTTAAACAACCGTGAGTTGGCGCGATAGTTCCTGCGCGCGCTGCAGGATTTTGCGTCGCTGGAAGGCGAGCTTCCAGCGTACGCCGCCCAACTGTCGCCAGGCAAAGGCCGCACGTATGCCGGCAAGCAACAGTGCGCGAATCAGATCAGCGTTTTTCGCGTCATTCAGATGCTGGGCACTGCCAGTCACCTTGATGCGAAATTTCAGGTGGCTGAGTGTATCCTGATAAATGCCGGCGATACTCTGGCAGGTCTCGCCCACATGCCCGGCAAAGTGATCCGCCTTGAAACTGGCATGTTCAAGTCGGGAGCGAACAACAGACATCATCTCCGGATTCGCCGAGAACTTGCGTTCCAAGTGCAAGATCGCAAAGACGTAGCGCACCATATCGCGCTGATCGTTGTCCTGCTGGTTGGCAAGCATGGCAGCAAGGTTCTGCAAGCCCAGCTTAACTCCGCCAACGCCGCTGTACATATCTGCCACGTTGTCGGCCTCGAAGGCGAACAGACTGTGAATGGACGGCTCAAGGAATTCCAGTGGGTAGCTGCCCGTTCTGGATATCTGGTCTACCAGTCGTGCAACCTGTACCACACCGGCCAAAGCCAGTACTTGCTCGTCTAACCTGGATAGACTGACCTGTGCAGTCATGACTTTATCGCCTGCTCAATCACGCCGCCACCGAGACAGGTGTCACCCTCATAGAACACCACGGACTGTCCCGGTGTGATCGCACGCTGAGGCTCATCGAATCGCACGCGGTAGGCGTCACCGTGACGTTCCAGCGTGCAAGCCTGATCCGCCTGGCGGTAGCGCACTTTTGCGCACAGGTTTGCCGGTAGCGTTGGCTCGTTACCCGCGACCCAGTAAATGTCACTGGTGCGTAACTCATTGCTGAACAGGGCTGAGTGGTTATTGCCCTGGCAGACCAACAAGACATTATTCTCGAGGTCTTTGCCCACCACGTACCAGGGTGCGTCGTCATGGTTGGCCAGGCCGCCGATGCCAAGGCCCTGACGCTGGCCTATGGTGTGGTACATCAATCCTTGATGCCTGCCCAGGTGTTCGCCGTCAAGGCTGATAATCTCTCCGGGTTGCGCCGGCAGGTATTGAGCCAGAAAGTCTTTGAATCGGCGCTCACCGATAAAGCAAATCCCAGTGCTGTCTTTTTTCTTGGCAGTGGCAAGCCCGGCTGTCTCTGCCAGTTGACGAACATCACCCTTATCGATGTCGCCCACGGGGAACAGTGTCTTCTCCAGCTCGGCGTGACCCACCGCGTGCAGGAAGTAGCTTTGGTCTTTATTCCCGTCCAGACCCTTAAGCAGGGTGCCCTTGCCGTCACTGTTACCGCGACGCGTGTAGTGCCCGGTGGCAATCATGTCTGCGCCCAGGTGCATGGCGTAGTCCAGGAATGCCTTGAACTTGATCTCGCGGTTGCAGAGGATATCCGGGTTCGGCGTGCGTCCGGCTTTGTACTCCTCCAGGAAATGCTCGAAAACGTTGTCCCAGTATTCTGCGGCGAAGTTAGCGCCGTGCAGTGGGATGTCGAGTTTGTCCGCAACCGCCTGGGCATCTGCAAGGTCTTCTTTTGCCGTGCAATACTCGGTACCGTCGTCTTCGTCCCAGTTCTTCATGAACAGGCCTTCCACACGGTAACCCTGCTCTTTGAGAAGCAGAGCAGATACGGAAGAGTCGACACCGCCGGACATGCCGACGATGACTTTGGTCGCAGCGTTATGACTCATAAGCAGAGACGAGATCCAAGGGGTACACTGTGCCATTGCGGTGCTGTTCGATAGCCGCCAGCACCAGTGGGCTGCGCATTTTATCAGATCGGGCGCAGATTTCCTCGTACGTCCACCAGTGGACTTGGTGAATGTCGGGGTCCAGCGATCGGGCGGCATGGTGCTGGCTAGCTGCGCCCACAAAGGTTGAGCGAATGTAGGTGAGTCCGTTCGGCGCTTTGAACTGTGCCACGCCCAAAAAACCCTCAATGGACACCTGCCAGCGAGTCTCCTCCAGGCATTCCCGCGCGGCCGCGGCCGTCAGGGTTTCTGCTTCTTCCAGGTGGCCAGCGGGCTGATTGATCACCATGACGCCGGTGGACTTATCACGCTCCTCAACCATGAGGTAGCGACCATCAAGACAAACCACAGTAGCGACGGTAACTCGGGGCAGAAAGGTGCGCATGTCTTCAGGTGTCCTTTGATCGTTGTCCTGCGGTGTGAGGGGAGCCTCGGCCAGCGTTACGCCGGCGGCGAGCTTGGGTCGCGCCTGAATCGTTACGGGCGTTGTATTGGCCGCTAGCGCGTCGATTACGGCGCGCGCCATTTTGCGTGGGTGTGTTGATAGTGATCTGCTGGCAATCACCGGGGCACAAGTCGGCCAACTGCCACTCCCCGATGGCCATGCGCACCAGACGCAGGGTGGGGTGTCCTATCGCAGCAGTCATCCGCCTGACCTGCCGATTACGACCTTCGCGAATACAGATTTCCAGCCAGGAATCAGGTATGTGCTTGCGAAAACGCACCGGTGGCTCGCGTTGCCATAATGCGGGCGCCGGGATGGGCTTTACCCTGGCGGGCAGCGTCATCCCATCCTTAAGCTCCAGACCGGATTGCAACAGAGCAAGCGCCTCAGGACCGGGAACACCCTCCACCTGAACCCAGTAGACTTTCCACTGTTTGTGACGGGGGTTGGCTATGCGCTGCTGCAAGTGGCCATCATCAGTCAGCAGCAACAGCCCCTCAGAATCGAAGTCCAGGCGCCCGGCTGCCCGGAACCCGGGTAGGCTCAGGAAATCAGACAGGGTCGATCTCGGCTGATCGCCCGGCGGGGTCTTATCGGTGAACTGGCTAAGTACACCGTAGGGTTTATTAAACAGTACCAACTGCGCCAAGCGTGGACTCCTTTCGCCCAAAAACGACAACTTTGAACCCGCTCAGCCGCTTTAAGTGCCTATACGCGGAGTCTTTGCAGCGTAAATCTGCTACACTACGCGCCGCTTTAGATGGGGCGTCCCACAAGGATAACAACTCCCCAATCCATTGAACCCAAACGACGGAGCATATTATGGGCTACAAGCATATTCAGGTGCCTGGCGAAGGCGAAAAAATCATCGTTAATGATGACAACAGCCTGAACGTCCCCAACAACCCTATCATTCCCTACATCGAAGGTGATGGCATCGGGGTTGATATCAGCCCGGTGATGATCGACGTGGTCAACGCCGCTGTTGAGAAAGCCTATGGTGGCGACAAGAAAATCTCCTGGATGGAAATCTACACCGGCGAGAAGGCGGCTGAACTCTACGATGGCGACTGGTTCCCTGAAGAGACGCTTGAAGCGATCAAAGAATACTCCGTGGCCATCAAGGGCCCACTGACCACACCCGTTGGCGGCGGCTTCCGCTCCCTGAATGTGGCTCTGCGTCAGGAACTGGATCTATACACATGTCTGCGCCCAGTACGCTGGTTTGAGGGCGTGCCTTCGCCGGTGAAAAAGCCAGGCGACTGCAACATGGTGATCTTCCGCGAAAACTCCGAAGACATTTATGCTGGCATCGAATACCAGGCAGGCACTGACGAAGCCCAGAAGGTCGTTGACTTCATCATCAATGAAATGGGGGCAACCAAGATTCGCTTCCCGAACAACGTCGGTATCGGCATCAAGCCCGTATCAGAGGAAGGCACCAAGCGACTGGTGCGTAAGGCGATCCAGTACGCCATCGATCAAGACCTGCCCTCCGTGACTCTGGTCCACAAAGGCAACATCATGAAGTTCACCGAAGGTGCCTTCCGTGATTGGGGCTACGAGCTCGCACAGGAAGAGTTTGGCGGTGAACTGCTCGACGGCGGCCCCTGGGTCAGCCTGAAGAACCCCAAAACCGGTAACGAAATCGTTGTTAAAGACGTGATTGCTGACGCGATGCTGCAGCAGGTTCTGACGCGCCCGCGTGAGTACAGCGTGGTAGCGACCCTCAACCTGAATGGCGACTATTTGTCGGATGCACTGGCTGCGCAGGTTGGCGGTATAGGTATCGCGCCGGGCGCGAACCTGTCAGACACCATCGCGCTGTTTGAGGCCACCCACGGTACTGCACCGAAGTACGCGGGTCAGGACAAAGTGAACCCGGGTTCACTGATCCTTTCTGCGGAAATGATGCTGCGTCATATGGGTTGGAACGAAGCTGCTGACCTGATCATCGATGGCATGAACGGCGCCATTCAGCAGGGCACTGTGACCTACGACTTCGAGCGACTGATGGACGGCGCTACGTTGGTCAGCTGTTCCGAATTCGGCCAGAAAATGATCGAAAAGATGTAATACGGCGCCGGGCTGATTTGCTCGGCTGCGAGAATTAAAGGCCCGCTTGCGGGCCTTTTTTTTGCCTTGAGTTTGGTGCTGTAGCAGCCGGCGAGCTCCGCTTATCGGCGCAAACGAAGCGCAGCGCGAAGCGGGGTGGGGCCTCGATCATTGCCGCACACTGGCCGCGTGTTTTGTTGCCATTGAAATACCCTATAATGGCCCCATGAAAGGGACTATGAACCCAGAATCACACACACAGCGTCTTTCCGGTACCTTGCCGGATTGGCGGCTGTCGACCTCAGAAGAGGGCGATGACGACGTCGGCCTCGCCGTTCAGGACAGCAAGCCTGAACTCAAACAGCCCCCACTGTTCAAGGTGGTCTTACTCAACGACGACTACACGCCAATGGAGTTTGTGGTGGAGGTGCTGGAAACGTATTTTCGGATGAATCGGGAGCAGGCGACACATGTCATGCTAACGATTCACACCCAGGGTAAAGGTGTTTGTGGCATCTTCACCCGGGACATCGCCGAGACCAAGGCCGCACAGGTTAATCAATATGCGCGGGAAAACCAGCACCCGCTGCTGTGCGAGGTTGAAGCATCGGAGGGATAAGACCCGAGGAGCGGTACCCATGCTAAGTAAAGACTTGGAGCAAACCCTGAATGACGCCTTTCGCGCTGCCAGGGCCAAGCGACACGAGTTTATGACGGTCGAGCATCTCCTGCTCGCACTGCTGGATAACAACGACGCCATCCGCGTACTCAAGGCCTGTGCGGCAGACATCGGAGCACTGCGCGGCGATCTGGTCGAGTTTGTCGACGCCACCACACCCCTGATCCCCGAAGATGAAGACGACCGGGATACGCAGCCAACCCTGGGTTTCCAGCGCGTGTTGCAGCGGGCGGTGTTCCATGTCCAGTCCTCCGGCAAGAGCGAAGTCACCGGTGCTAATGTGCTGGTGGCGATTTTCTCTGAACAGGAAAGCCAGGCGGTGTATTTCCTCAAGACCCAGAGCGTAGCCAGGCTGGATGTCGTCAACTACATCACCCATGGCATCTCCAAAGTGGGCGACGAAGGCGATACCTCAGAACCTGCGCCTACCAGCAGCGAAGAGGGCGGCGGGGAAGAAGGCGAATCAAACCCCCTGGACACCTACACAACCAACCTGAATGAAGAAGCCGAGGCGGGCCGAATCGATCCGTTGATCGGGCGCATCCCCGAAGTGGAGCGAGTTGCCCAAATCCTGGCGCGCCGCCGCAAGAACAACCCCTTGCTCGTCGGTGAATCCGGTGTCGGTAAAACCGCCATCGCCGAGGGCTTGGCCAAGATGATCGTTGATGGGGATGTGCCCGAGTTACTGCAGAATGCGGTGGTGTACTCCCTGGATCTGGGCGCGCTGCTTGCGGGCACCAAGTATCGCGGCGATTTCGAAAAGCGGCTGAAGGGGCTGTTGGCTGAGCTCAAGCAGCGTGAAGGTGCCATTCTGTTCATCGATGAAATTCACACGATCATCGGTGCAGGCGCTGCATCGGGTGGCGTTATGGACGCCAGCAATCTGCTCAAGCCGTTACTCAGTTCCGGGCGTATGCGCTGTATTGGCTCCACCACCTTCCAGGAATACCGCGGCATCTTTGACAAAGACAAGGCATTGAGCCGTCGCTTCCAAAAAATTGATGTACTGGAGCCCAGCGTTGAAGACGCCTACAAGATTCTTAAAGGTCTGAAGTCGCGCTTTGAGGAACACCATGGGCTTCGCTACACCGACAAGGCCCTTAAAACCGCCACAGAGCTATCGGCACGCTACATCACAGACCGTTTCCTGCCCGACAAGGCCATCGATGTGATCGATGAAGCCGGCGCCTACCAGCAGTTGCAGCCGGTGAGTAAGCGCAAGAAGGTCGTGGGTGTGGGAGACATTGAGGCGGTGATTGCCAAGATCGCCCGCATTCCACCGAAGACGGTGAGCAGCGACGATAAGGAAGTGCTCAAGAAGCTCGAAAGTAATTTACAGATGGTGGTCTTTGGACAGGACAATGCCATCTCATCGCTGTCTACGGCGATTAAGATGGCCAGAGCCGGATTACGAGACGGCGACAAGCCCATCGGTTCGTTCCTGCTGGCTGGCCCCACGGGCGTCGGCAAAACCGAAGTCACGCGGCAGCTTGCATTGCAGCTGGGCCTGGAGCTGATTCGCTTCGATATGTCGGAATACATGGAGCGCCACACCGTATCGCGCCTGATCGGTGCACCGCCCGGGTACGTGGGTTTCGATCAAGGGGGACTGCTCACTGATGCAGTGACCAAGCATCCCCACGCCGTCGTGTTGCTGGATGAGATCGAGAAAGCCCACCCGGAGGTCTTCAATCTGCTGCTGCAGGTGATGGATCACGGAACCCTAACGGACAATAACGGGCGCAAGGCGGATTTCCGTAACGTCGTTCTCGTCATGACCACCAATGCCGGAGCAGAGAGCATCAGCCGACGGACCATTGGTTTTACGACCCAGGATCACAGCACTGACGGGATGGAAGCCATTAACCGGATGTTTACGCCCGAGTTCCGCAACCGCCTCGATACCATTGTGCAGTTCGAGCCATTGGGCGAGGACGTTATCCTTACTGTCGTGGATAAGTTCCTAACCGAGCTTCAGGGGCAGCTGGATGAGAAGCGCGTCATGCTGGATGTGGATGAAGACGCGCGCCTATGGTTAGTCGAGAAGGGCTATGACAGGAACATGGGTGCACGCCCCATGGCCCGCATCATTCAGGAACACATCAAGAAACCCCTGGCAGAGTTAGTGCTGTTTGGTGAACTCGCCAAATCTGGCGGCACAGCGAAGGTCACCCTGGACAAAGCCCGGGATGTGCTGGAAGTCTGTGTGGAAGAGGAGGCCGAGGAGGCCTTGGTCGAAACCTGAACTTGCCCCGGTATGGCACCGGGGCAATGTGCTTAACGCTCGCGGTAAGTGATGCGGCCTTTGGTCAGGTCGTAGGGCGTGAGTTCAACGCGTACCTTGTCACCGGTCAGAATGCGGATGTAGTTCTTACGCATTTTGCCGGAGATGTGCGCGGTCACCACATGGCCATTCTCAAGCTCTACGCGGAACGTTGTGTTAGGCAGGGTATCAACTACCTCGCCTTCCATTTCAATCTGGTCTTCCTTTGCCATACGGCGGCAGGTCCTCGGGGTTTTACGAAGGTGCGCATTTTGCCCGAATTGGGGCTTGGGTGCCAGCGCTATTCTTGGGAATCAGCCCGCGCCCAGCGCCCGCCGCGATAGAGCTCCAAAGGCTTATAGCCCGACTTGTAGGCCATTTTCTGGCAGTCCTTTATCCAGTAACCCAGGTAGAGGTGGTCAAGTCCCATTTGCCGGGCTTGCTCGATCTGCCAGAGGATGGCGTAGGCACCGAGG
Source organism: Parahalioglobus pacificus (assembly GCF_014652275.1). Taxonomy (GTDB): domain Bacteria; phylum Pseudomonadota; class Gammaproteobacteria; order Pseudomonadales; family Halieaceae; genus Parahalioglobus; species Parahalioglobus pacificus. The sequence goes on from NZ_BMYM01000001.1 coordinate 1,050,709, forward strand.
CTGCGCTTGTCCAGGTCGGGGTCAAAAAACGTATAGATTGCCGACAACCCGTCTAGCATCACATCGACGACGGCAACCGCAACCAATGACTGGTGGTCGTAGAATCGGTAGTAGTGTGTACAGTCCCAGGCATCGTTCAGGAACGATTCATACTGGTCCCGATCGGGCGGATACATGTCGCCATCAGCGTGGCGCAGGTTGATGTAGCGCTGATACAGACCATAGGCCGTGTCGTCGCGAATGTCGCCGGTGCGCTCTACCGCGAGATCGCGATTGCGCTTCATAATACGACGCTGTGCCCGATTGGGCTGGAAGTCCTTTACCGGGATGCGCGCCGGAATGCAGGCGTTACAGGCGGTGCAATGTGGGCGATAAATATGGCTGCCGCTGCGCCTGAAGCCCAATACCGAAAGATTGCTGTAAAGGGTTTGATCAACTTCCTGGCGCGGGTCCACAAACAGCGTCGTCGCTTCCTGATCTTGCAGGTAGCTGCAGCTGTGCGGGTAGGTGGTATACACCTTGAGGTCGCGTAATGATGAGGTCAAATCAGGGCTCCACAGCGTGCCGGTAACTGCCAGCGCAAATCCGCCAATGTCTCATTGACAGTTTGGGCAAGCAGGGACTCGAAGTCCAGCCGCGACAGGTTGCTTGCCCCAAGACTGTTCAGGTGTTCACTTTCAACCTGGCAATCGATCAATTTGAATCCCGCCCCACTCAGCAGTTTTACCAGCGCGACCAAGGCAACCTTGGAGGCATCGGCTGTGCGACTGAACATGGACTCGCCAAAGAATGCACCGCCGAGTGCCACGCCGTACAAGCCGCCGACCAGTGTGCCGTCTCGGTGCACTTCGATAGAGTGTGCGTAGCCCATGGTATGAAGCTGGGTGTAGGCATCAATCATACTCTGGTCAATCCAGGTGCCGTCCTGGCCTTCCCGGCTTGCAGCACACTGACGCATGACCTCGGCGAAGTGGGAATCCACGCTGAGATCAAACTCATCTCGCCTGAGCGTTTTTCGCAAGCTGCGCGACACATGCAGGTTAGCTGGCAGCAGCACTGAGCGCGGGTCGGGCGACCACCAAAGTACCGGCTGGGGCGCTTCAAACCAGGGGAAGATACCGCGCCTGTAGGCGGCTAGCAGGCGTTCCGGTGACAGGTCACCGCCGGCGGCCAGTAAACCGTTCGGATATTCGAGCGCCTCACTCGTGGGTGGGAAGCCATAGGCGTCAGAGACGTGCTGGATCAGTGCCATCGACTTATTATGCGGTGAAGCCGGGGCGCCGGCGAGTGCAGATGCCCCGAGAGCTCAGGCGGCGGACATTTCGTCCAGGTATTTCTCCGCATCCAGTGCGGCCATGCAGCCAAAGCCTGCAGAAGTCACTGCCTGGCGGTAGATATGATCGCCCACATCACCGGCCGCAAAGACACCCGCCTTGCTGGTGGCTGTGGCATTACCTTCCAGGCCAGAATTGATGACGATATAGCCATCTTTCATGTCCAACTGGTCGGCAAAGATGTCCGTGTTGGGCTTGTGCCCAATCGCGATGAACACGCCGGCTAGTGCCAGGTCCTGCGTGGCGTCGTCCTTCACGCTCTTGATGCGCATGCCATTGACGCCGGCATCATCGCCTAACACCTCATCCAGGGTGTGGTCCCAGAAGATACGTACTTTCCCTTCCTTCTCGCGGGCGAACAGCCGATCCTGCAGCACCTTCTCGGCACGCAGGCTATCGCGCCTGTGCACCAGAATGACTTCCTCAGCGATGTTCGCCAGGTACAGCGCTTCCTCCACAGCTGTGTTGCCTCCGCCAATCACGGCGACTTTCTGGTTGCGGTAAAAAAAGCCATCGCAGGTCGCGCAGGCGCTGACGCCTTTGCCCATAAACGCTTCTTCGCTGGCCAGTCCCAGGTACTGTGCAGAGGCGCCGGTGGCAATAATCAGGGCGTCACAGCTATAACTGTTGCTGCCTTTGAGCACCATGGGCCGCGCGTCCAAATCAACCGACTCGATGTGATCAAAGACCACCTGGGTTTCGAAACGCTCGGCATGCTCCTGCATTTGCTGCATAAGGGCGGGGCCCTGCAAATCTGCGGGGCCGCCCGGCCAGTTTTCAACCTCTGTCGTCGTGGTGAGCTGGCCGCCTTGTTGCATACCAGTAATCACTACCGGCTTGAGGTTAGCGCGCGCTGCATACACGGCTGCCGTATAGCCTGCGGGGCCAGAGCCCAGGATGATCAGAGGGTGGTGCTGAAGCTCGCTCATGTGGTTATTTCCCAGTGTCTGGTGTTAAATAAACGGCCGTTGCTGCCTGAAAAAAACGGCCTGCAGTGCCTGTAATGGGGGCTGTCATGGTAATTTAAAGGGGGGCAGACAGCAAAAGCGAGGCCAATTCTAAGAACCGGATATAAGCCTTTGAATACATAGGCAAAATCGGTCACAATTCCCACATCACAAGAAGCGGGCAGGAGCGTGTATGGAATGCGCTCCCAGCAGCGACACAGAGGCGGGTACGGGTGTCTGAGACAACCAAACACGAAAACTTCCTGGGGCCACGGTTACGCGAGGGCGCGTTCATCGGGATCAGCGCCGCCTGTGGCTATCTGCTGCTGGCACTCATTACGTACAGCACACGCGATCCCGGCTGGTCAGCAACTGGCGCGGGCGAGGGCATCGCCAACCTCGGCGGTATCACAGGCGCCTGGATGGCGGACGTGTTCTTCTCGCTGGTGGGGTTTGCCGCCTACCTGTTCCCAGTCATGCTGGCCTACCGGGCCGTGATTATTCTCCTGGACCGTAACGAGCCGGGCGGCTTTGACTGGATGACGTTCAGCATCCGCACCCTGGGGCTGGTGCTGGTGATGATCGCCGGCACCGCGCTGGCCGCAATGAACGACCTGGGTAACAGCGGATTACCCCAGGGCGCCGGAGGTATTCTGGGGCAATCCATCGGTGACGCATTCACACGTGCGTTTAGCCCTGTGGGCAGTCGCCTCATTTTGCTCGCCGTGTTCCTGTTTGGTATGACCATCTTCACCGACCTGAGCTGGCTGCGTCTGATGGAGCAAACGGGCGCGGCAGCGATAGCTGGCTACCGCCGCTCCCAGGCCTTGGTGTTATCGTTGGTCGATGGGATTCGAGACCGGCGTGAGCGCGACAAGCAGCTCGAAGCGCGCAAGGTGGTTATTGAGGAACATGTCAAGAAGACCAAGAAACGCAAACCGCCCAAAATCAAACCCCTGAAGCCCAAGGCCGAGGCCAGCGAGCGGGCTGAGAAGGAAAAGCAGCAGCCGCTGTTTGATGCTCCGGTTACCGGTGAGTTGCCGCCGCTGGAGCTGCTGGATGAGGAAGTGAAAGACCCTAACACCGGTTACTCCAAAGAGGCGCTTGAGGGGCTCTCCAAGCTGCTGGAGTTAAAACTGGCGGATTTCGGGGTTACCGCAGAAGTCACCGCCGTATATCCGGGCCCGGTTATTACCCGGTTTGAGATCCAGCCGGCCGCCGGGGTGAAGGTGTCTCGCATCTCAAACCTGGCAAAGGACCTCGCGCGTTCCCTGGCGGTGATCTCGGTTCGCGTTGTTGAGGTGATTCCCGGCAAGAGTGTTGTGGGTATTGAGATTCCCAACGAAGACCGGGAGGTAGTTAACTTCCGTGAGGTCTTGGCCTCAAAGGCCTTTGACCAGTCTCGCTCACCACTGACTCTGGCACTGGGTCACGATATTTCAGGGCAGCCCGTGGTGGCAGATCTGGCCAAGATGCCTCACCTGCTGGTCGCAGGTACCACCGGTTCAGGTAAGTCGGTGGGCGTGAACTGCATGCTGATCAGCTTGCTCTACAAGTCCAGCCCGGAGGACGTTCGGCTCATCCTCGTAGACCCGAAGATGCTGGAATTGTCGGTGTACGACGGTATCCCTCACCTGTTGACGCCTGTGATCACCGATATGAAGGACGCCGCCAACGGCTTGCGCTGGTGCGTGGCGGAAATGGAGCGGCGCTACAAACTGATGGCCGCATTGGGCGTGCGGAATTTGTCTGGCTATAACCGCAAGGTCCTGGACGCTAAGAAAGCTGGGACTCCCATCGCTGATCCGCTGTGGACCCCCGATCCGATATTCGCCGAAACCGACGAAGAACAAACACCGCCCGACCTCGATAAGCTGCCGGCGATTATTGTGGTGATCGACGAGTTCGCCGACATGATGATGATTGTGGGCAAGAAAGTGGAAGAATTGATTGCCCGTATTGCCCAGAAAGCGCGTGCGGCGGGTATTCACCTGATCCTGGCGACACAGCGCCCCTCTGTGGATGTCATCACAGGCCTGATCAAGGCGAACGTACCCACCCGGATCGCCTTCCAGGTCAGCTCCAAAGTGGACTCCCGAACCATTCTGGACCAAGGCGGTGCTGAGCAGCTCCTGGGGCACGGCGACATGCTGTACATGCCGCCCGGCTCCGGTATTCCCAACCGTGTGCATGGGGCATTTTGTTCCGATGAAGAAGTGCACCGCGTGGTCGCCGACTGGAAGCGCCGCGGTGAACCCTCATACATCGATGGCTTACTGGATGAGGGCAGTTCCACGCCGGTGACCGCCGGGGAACTTCAGGCTGGCTCGGCAGACGAAGATAATGAGGGCGATGCCCTCTACGACGAAGCGGTGCACTATGTCACTCAGTCTCGACGTGCATCCATTTCCAGTGTGCAGCGTAAATTGCGTATTGGTTACAACCGCGCTGCGCGGTTGATCGAGTCCATGGAGACGGCAGGGGTCGTGTCCGAGATGGGCACTAATGGTCAACGCGAAGTGCTGGCACCGCCGCCACCAGAGGAATAGGGCCGCCATGGAAACCTCACCGTTGCGATTGTTGTTAGTCGCTGCGTTATCTGCCTGTCTCATTATCGGTATTGCCCGGGACGCTCAGGCCAGCGCCACCGCATCGCTCACCGAGCGATTGTCTGAAGTGGTGCACATGCGCGGCGATTTCATGCAGACGCAATACGGGCCCAACGGTGAAGTCCTCGGGGAGTCAGCAGGGCGCTTTCAACTGCTGCGCCCGGCTTTTTTTTCTTGGGAAATCACGTCACCTGACAGTCAGTTGATCGTCGCTGATGACATCTATCTGTGGCACTACGACAAGGACCTTGAGACGCTGACCCGGCGTCCGGTCACCGCCGTTGCAGTGAGTCCTTTGCAGGTACTGGGCGGCGACCTTGCAGCATTGAGTGATCGCTTTGATATCGAGGGGGAGGGCGATAGTTATACGCTGCGTGCCCTTGATGCAGATGCCGGCTTTGAGTCACTGTCACTGCGGTTCGAGGGTAATTCCCTGGTGGCTATGGAGGTTCTGGATCGACTGCAGCAACGTATTGTTGTCATGTTCAGTGCGGTAGACCTTCAGACGTTACTATCAGCCGATGACTTTGCGATCAATGCGCCGGAAAACGTAGACACTTTCTACTATGAGGAGTGAAGGGCAGGGCGGACTCTTCGATTCTTCGCCGTCAGCGTCTGCCGAGGCGCCGGGTAACGGCTATCAACCCCTGGCATCGCGACAGCGTCCAACAGCGCTGAGTGGCTATGTCGGTCAGCCTCACATACTTGCCGAGGGTAAACCTCTGCGGGTTGCCATCGACACGGGGCAGCTGCACTCTATGTTGCTCTGGGGGCCTCCCGGGGTCGGCAAAACCACATTGGCTCGCATTGCCGCGCACGCCGCGCAGGCGGATTTCGTTCAATTGTCTGCGGTCCTCGCCGGGGTTAAGGACATTCGTGCCGCGGTGGATAAAGCCCAGGCCAACAAGACCATGGGCAGGGATACAGTGCTGTTTGTGGATGAGGTACATCGCTTTAACAAGGCGCAGCAGGATGCCTTTCTCCCCTACGTCGAAGATGGCACGGTGATATTTATCGGTGCCACCACCGAAAACCCTTCTTTTGAGCTCAATAACGCCTTACTGTCCCGCTCCCGCGTGTACAAGTTGCGCAACCTCGACCCGGCGGAGCTGGCAGAGGTGCTGCAACGTGCCTGCGCCATGACCGATGACGCAGTCTCAGTGGGGCAGGCGCAGCTCAAGGCTATTGCGCAGCAGGCCGACGGTGACGCGCGTCGAGCGCTGAACCTGCTTGAGCTGGCTACCGATCTGGCCGAGGAGGGCGAGGGCGGCGTTCGCACCGTCACCGATGCGACTCTGGAGGAAGTGTTGCAGGCCAGCTTGCGGCGCTTCGATAAGGGCGGTGATCTGTTCTATGACCAGATCAGTGCCCTGCACAAGGCCGTGCGTGGCAGTTCGCCGGATGCAGCCTTGTATTGGCTGTGTCGCATGTTGGATGGCGGCTGTGACGGACTGTACCTGGCGCGTCGGATCGTGCGCATGGCCAGCGAAGATATCGGCAACGCAGATCCACGCGCACTATCGCTGTGTCTGGATGCCTGGCAGGTGCAGGAGCGATTAGGTAGCCCGGAGGGCGAGCTCGCACTGGCGCAAGCCGTTGTATACCTGTCCTGCGCGCCGAAAAGCAATGCGGTTTACAACGCGTATAAAGCGGCCTCCGGCGCCGTGGCAGCCGGCGATAGCCATGAAGTCCCCATGCACCTGCGCAATGCTCCCACACAGCTGATGAAAAACATGGGTCATGGCGACGAATACCGCTACGCCCACGACGAAGCAGATGCGTTTGCGGCCGGAGAAAACTACTTTCCTGAAGCTATGAAGGATGAGCGTTTTTATCACCCGACACCTCGCGGTCTGGAGAAGCAAATCGGTCAGAAACTGGCGTACCTGCGCAGTCTGGACCAGCAGAGTGCAGACAAGCGGTATGGCTAATGCAGATGCCTGACGTACTCACCATGCAACGAGGGCGCGGGTCATGAAGTACCTGCTGTTCATTGCTCTGGGGGGCGCGGGCGGTGCCGTGGGCCGCTACCTTTTGTCTGAGTGGGTTCATAGCCTGTGGAAGGGGCACCTCCCGCTGGGCACGCTGATGGTTAATGTTATCGGCAGTTTCGCGATTGGCGTTGCGTATGTGCTTCTGGTTGAAAAAGACATTTTGCACCCCGGTTGGCGCAGCGTGCTGATGATTGGCTTCCTCGGCGCTTTCACGACCTTCTCAACGTTTTCGCTGGAAACCATCACGCTGATTGAGCAAGGGCAGTTGTGGCATGCACTGGCTTATATCATCTTCAGCGCCCTAGCCTGTGTGCTGGCCGCCGGATGTGCCATACAGCTGACACGCTTCCTCAGCTGAATCCCCGCGCCGCGGGCGGCTATAACCAGCCTCGCTAGCCCTGTAACAAGCCCCCTGAAATCCAGTACACTAGCGCCCCTTTTTTTTATCGTAACGTTGGGAATCCCATGCTGGATATCAAGGCCGTTCGGAAAGATCCCGTCGCTGTCGCCGATAACCTGGCGCGACGAGGCTTCAGCTTCGACGCCACCGAATTTGAGGCACTCGATGCGCGGCGTAAGCAAGCAGACGTGGCAGCCCAAACGCTGCAGGCAGAGCGTAAGAGTGCCTCCAAAAAAATCGGCGAGTTGATCGCCGGTGGCATGACCGTAGACGACGCCAAGGCGCAGGTGAACGAAACGCTGGAAAAGATCGCGTCGGAAATTGACGCGGCCACAGCGGAAGCGCAAGCGGTGCAGGTCGCACTTGAGGCTTTGCTGCTGGGGACCCCAAATCTGCTGGCGGATGACGTACCGGCGGGCGATTCTGAAGAAGACAACATTGAGGTGGCCCGTTGGGGTGAACCTACGAAACTCGGCTTTGATGCGCTAGACCACGTGGATCTGGGCGAGGGGCTGGGTCAACTGGATGCCGCGACTGCTGGCAAGATTACCGGCGCGCGTTTTACCGTTATGTACGGTGAGCTTGCCCGTCTGCATCGCGCGCTCACGCAGTTCATGTTAAACACTCACACCAGCGAGTATGGCTACAGCGAAATCTATGTGCCGTACATGGTCAACCGCGACTCATTGCGTGGCACAGGCCAGTTGCCCAAGTTTGAAGAAGATCTGTTTAAGCTGGTGGGTGATCAGGAGTACTACCTGATTCCGACGGCTGAGGTGCCTGTCACCAACGTGGGTCGCGATCGAATTTTTGACGATAAGGAACTTGGCGAGCAAGGACTGCGTTATGCCTGCCATACCCCGTGCTTCCGATCTGAAGCCGGCAGCTACGGCCGCGATACGCGGGGCATGATTCGCCAGCATCAATTCGAGAAGGTCGAATTGGTGCACTTTGTTCGACCTGAAGCATCGGATGCCGCGCTGGAGACACTAACTGGCCACGCAGAAGCCATTTTGCAGGCGCTAGAGCTTCCGTACCGCAAGGTGATTCTTTGTGGTGGCGATATCGGTTTTTCTGCCCGCAAAACCTACGACCTCGAAGTTTGGCTACCCGGGCAGGCCGCTTACCGCGAGATTTCCAGCTGTTCGAACTTCGGCGACTACCAGGCCCGGCGTATGCAGGCTCGGTGGCGTAACCCTGAAACGGGCAAGCCGGAATTGCTGCATACCCTGAACGGCTCTGGCCTCGCGGTCGGCCGTACACTGGTTGCCGTGTTGGAGAACTACCAGCAGGCGGACGGCTCTGTTCGAGTACCGGATGTTCTCAAACCCTACATGGGCGGAGCTGACGTACTCGGTAAGCCCGCGTAAACCATCGGCGTAGGCTGGGACCTCACGTGGACTATTTTCCAGTCAGTTTACGACTCCGGGGTCGGCATGTATTGCTGGTCGGTGGCGGATCAGTCGGGGTGCGCAAAGCCAGACTGATGGCCCGGGCTGGAGCGCAGTTGACCGTTGTCGCTCCGGATATTGTTTCAGAACTGGAATTGGCCCTGGAGGAGTGGGGCGGGACCTGGCGCCGTAAGCGCTATGAAACCGCCGATCTTGAAGGCCAGAAGCTGGTGATCGCCGCGACGCCGGATCGAGAGCTCAATCAATCGATCTTTGAAGAAGCCGACGCGCGGAATATCCCTGTGAACGTGGTGGACGATCCAGCCCTGTGCACCTTCATTGTTCCGTCAATCGTGGACCGAAACCCGATAACTATCGCCATCAACAGCGGCGGTAGCAGCCCTGTCCTCGCCCGTAACGTGCGTACTCAGATTGAAACTCTGGTGCCCCAGGGCTATGGGCGGCTCGCGCGCTGGGCCGGGCAGATGCGCGAACGGGTTAAGGCGGCCATTGGCGATGAGTCGGGCCGTCGGCACTTTTGGGAGGCTCTGTTAGGTGGTGCCATTGCAGAACAAGTGATGGCGGGGGACGAGGCCGGTGCTACACAAACGCTGGAGACAGCCCTGGCATCAGGCAGGCCAGCCACCGGCGAAGTATTCCTGATCGGCGCGGGCCCCGGTGATCCCGACCTCATGACGTTCAAAGCCTTGCGGCTACTGCAACGTGCTGATGTCATCCTGTACGACCGACTCGTGAACCCTGCCATCGTTGATATGGCCCGCAAGGATGCTGAACGCTTTTATGTGGGTAAGCAGCGGGACGAGCACGCTGTTCCTCAGGATCGTATTAATCAATGGCTGCTGGAGTTGGCACAGCAGGGGCAGTGTGTTGCCCGTCTAAAGGGCGGAGACCCGTTCATCTTCGGTCGCGGTGGAGAAGAGATTGCGCTACTGGCAGAGCACCAGGTTCCCTTTCAGGTTGTCCCGGCCGTCACAGCGGCCAGTGCCGCCGCAGCCTATGGTGGTATTCCACTGACACACAGGGACCACGCGCAGTCTGTCAGGTTTATCACCGGGCACACCAAAAACGGGGAGCTATCGCTGGACTGGCAGTCCATGCAGTCCCCGGCCGAAACACTGGTGTTTTACATGGGGCTGGTGGGCTTACCCATTATTTGTCGTGAGTTACAGGCACACGGGCGCGACGCAGACACCCCTTGCGCACTGGTAGAGAAGGCCAGCACCCCAGAGCAGCGTGTGCTTACGGGCACATTGGCTACGATGGCGAGTGTTGTAGAGCGTGAGCAACCCAAGGCCCCCACACTCATTATCGTTGGCAGCGTTGCAGGCTTGCATCAATCGCTGGGGTGGTTCCGGCCCCGGGGATAGGTCCGGAGCTGAGCTAGTTTTGCTGTTTTTCCGACTCTGCGGGACTGTTGAGAGCGAACGCTCGCTGCTTCAGAACCAGGGTGTCCACCAGAATGTTACCGGCCTCTGAGAGCAGGACGTCGGTGTTTTCTTCCTCTTCTTCAGTCTCTTCGGCGCTGTAGTCCGTTACACCCAGGCTATCCTGCGCCCGCTCACCATCGGCAAGCTCCACATCACCGGTAGTGTCTTCGCTTTCCTCGGACGTTTCTTCTTCATCCAGTGACGCCAGCGGTTCTTCGCCACGCGATGCACGCCGACGATTTTCTATCGCCAGAGCCTTGGCCTCCTGCTCTTCGCGCATGGCGATACGAGCAGCCTCATTCAGTGGCAGGGCGCGAATATCGCGAGTTTCGTCTGCCAGGTTGACTTGTTCTTCGAGGTACACAAAGTCCGGGTTGGTCTGGGCACGTTCCTGGAACAACTCTCCAACGCGTGGCAACAGCGACGACAAATCGTCGTAACGGCGGTGACGCACGGGGTTGATCTGGTCCCAGTTCAGCGCATGATTCAGCGAGCTTTCGCCGATTTGCTCGGGGTCGTAAATGGAGGGAAACTCAATGTCGGGTACAACACCGCGGTGCTGGGTGCTGTCGCCGGAGATGCGGTAGAACTTGCTCTCCGTGAGCTTGAGTTGCCCTTCAGTGAGTGGCACCAGAGTTTGTACTGTGCCTTTACCGAAGGAGCGGTCACCTACGATCAGGCCGCGCTGATAATCCTGGATGGCACCGGCAAAGATTTCGGACGCCGAGGCGCTCAAGCGGTTGATCAATACCACCAAGGGGCCGTCGTAGTAAGGGCCACGCAGGCGCTTGCCGTCGCGCCAGACACGTCGGGACGAGTGACGGATTTGTACGGTGGGCCCGTATTCGATAAACAAGCCAGTCAGCTCATTGGCCTCCTGCAGTGATCCACCGCCGTTGTTGCGCAGATCAACCACAATGCCGTCTACGCCCTCATCTTGCAGGCCATCAAGCAACGCCTTCACGTCACGTGTTGTGCTCTTATAGTCCTTGTCGCCCCGACGCATCGCATCGAAGTCGATATAGAAGGCCGGGATGTCGATGACACCCACGCGCATGGTCTGGTCGCCGTTGGGAATCTCCAGGATTTTGCTCTGGGCTGACTGCTCTTCCAGCTTCACCTTGTTGCGCACGATAGTGATCTGTTTGCGAGAATCCGACTTGCCCTTGGCCGGGATGACCTCGAGCTTTACGGTGGTGCCCTTGGGGCCGCGGATCAGTTCAACAACCTCATCAAGGCGCCAGCCGATGACATCCTGCATGTCGCCATCGGTACCCTGGCCGACGGCCACAATGCGATCCGCGGCTTTGAGCTCACCCTGTTTGTCAGCAGGGCCCGCGGCGACAATGCGCGCCACTTTGGTGTACTCATCCTCGATCTGCAGGACAGCGCCAATACCTTCCAGTGAAAGGCTCATATTGATATTGAAGTTCTCTGAGCGTCTCGGCGACAGGTAATTTGTGTGGGGGTCATATAACTCAGTCAGCGCGTTGGCATAAATCTGGAAGACATCCTGATTGTTGTACTGCTTTACGCGGTTCAGCTGGTTGGTATAGCGTTTGCCTAGTGTCTCGGCAATTTCCTCGGGGTCTTTCTCAGCAACCCGAAGGCTCAAGACCTGGTTTTTCAGATGTTTGCGCCAGCGCTCATCCAATTCTTCCTGCGTATTGGCCCATTCCCGGTCATCACCGTTGAGCCGGTATTGCTCGTCGACGGTGAAATCCATCGCGGCGATGGACGTGTCCAGGCTGTCAATCACCTGTCCGAGTCGGGCTTCCAGGCGAGCCTGATAACGGTTAAAGATGGCAAACCCCGCATCCAGGCTGCCCTTGTGTAGGTCCTCGTCCATGCGGGTGCGGTATTGCTCGAACTCGGCCAGGTCCGCGGTGGTAAAGAACATCTTGCCGCCATCGAGGCTATCGATGTAGTTGTCAAGGTGCTCCGAAGACAAGTCATCGTTGTAGCGCAGCTTTGCGTAGTGCCGCTCTTCTAGCTGGTCCACCAGTTCGACGATGGTGTCCTGCTGCGTTTCGGTGTACTCGATAACCGCGGCGGCAGGCAGGGCCAGCGTTGATGCCAGCAGGCCGGTAAGCAGTGTATTGGCGGACTTCGCCAGACGGGATCTTATTATCAAGGGAACTACCTTTTTCGTACCGCGAGTGATCAAGTGTAACTGCCTCCGAGCATTGGTCAAACCGTGTATCAGGCTAGGACTACGCTGCACGAGGAAAGTTCGAGGGCTTCCCAACGGCGTGCCAGCCGTCAGGGTCGCCAGAGCGGCTGTGTGGACGTTTCGGCATTGAATATCAAGGATTCGGCCTGCCACAGGGGTCGAACCTGGTTGACCTGTCCCTCCACGGTGTCCAGGAGGAGGGTGTTGGTCAGTGAGAGCGGCTGCTCGGCGGGGGCCGCCAGTGTGAAATACAGCCAGGTTTGTCGGTACTGCACGGAGGTGCCCACCAGGGTGACCGGCGCCACAGAACCCTGCGGATCGGCAACCTGGAAATGCCGCTGGAGATAGGCGGCAAGCAGGGTGTCGATATCGGGTTGCTGCAGGTTGACGGGGGCGCCACTGATGAATGCCAAAGCCTGCTCAAGATCCTCTGGAATCACACGCAACGAGACCTCCAGCGAGCTGCGGTCCTCGCTCCAGTCGACCTCGGCAAAACTGGTGTGGTTGGGATGGGCCTGGGCCAGTGCAACGCACAGGCCCAGCACAAGGGCGATTAACGGATGGGCTGTTCCCACTGCTCTTTATCCTGATGACGCATTGGATTGGGCTTCTCGCTCTCTTTGAACAGCTTGAAGCGGCTGGCTTTGGGTTGGCGCGGCCAAGCGTTATCCGCGGTGTTAGCATCCGCTGTGCTGCGATACGGGTCAAACTCGATGCTGGTGATCTCTCTGTCCGCAATAAAGAGCTTGGTCACGCTCTGGGCATTGCGACGCCAGATCTCAGCCGGAATCACCATCTCCTCGGTTTTGCCACCCGCGTAAGTGATACGCAGGGGCAGCGGCGTCACCAGTCCACCCACATTGTCAAAGCGCACGGTGTAGAAGTTCTTGTCAGCGGCCAGAAGGGCGCGTTCCTTATCGGTCAATGACTGCTGCAGTTTCTCGAACTGCGCGTAGTCGTAAGGTGTCACGTCAAACTCGTCATAGTCGGTGTAGAAGTCGCGCAGGTCGCGGTTACGATCCACCAGGGTCTCTACGTCGGCATTGCGCTGCTGCGACAAGGTAGGCTCCTTGCGCTCTTCTTCCTCGCGCTGCCAGGCCTTTTCCACATCGGGATTGCCCGTATCAACCTGATAGAGCGAGACATCGGCGATGCTGATATCGACATGCTCAGTACCGTAGAACCAGCCGCGCCAGAACCAGTCCAGGTCTACCGCAGAGGCATCTTCCATCGTGCGGAAGAAGTCCGCGGGCGTAGGACGCTTGAACATCCAACGCTGTGCAAACTCGCGGAAGGCATAATCGAACAGTTCACGCCCCATGATGCTTTCGCGCAGTATGTTCAGCGCAGTAGCCGGTTTGCCGTAGGCGTTATTGCCGAACTGATGGATCGTTTCCGAGTTGGTCATTATCGGAACCTGCGGGCTGCTGGTCATGTACTCGATAATGTTCTCAGGTTCGCCGCGGCGTGAGGGGTAGCCATCCTCCCACTCCTGCTCGGTGACGAATTGAAGGAAGGTGTTCATACCCTCATCCATCCAGGTCCACTGACGCTCATCGGAGTTCACAATCATGGGGAAGTAGTTATGACCCACCTCGTGAATGATGACAGAAATGAGGCCGTATTTACTGCGCTCCCAGGTTTTGTCACCGGCAACCTGGCGCACGTCCCAGTAGGTTTGGTCAGGGTAGGGGCGTGGTTTGTTGAACGTGATCATGGGGTATTCCATGCCGCCCACGGGGCCGTTCACCGAAATAGACACCGGGTAGGGATACTCAAAGGTGTAACGTGAGTAAACCTCGATGGTGTGTGCAATGGCAGGCGTTGAGTACTGGCTCCAAAGGGGTTCCGCCTCGTTGGGGTACAAAGACATCGCCAACACGGTGCCACTGCCACCATTGGGAACGGCTTGGGCGTCCCAAATGAACTTGCGCGAAGACGCAAAGGCGAAGTCGCGTACGTTTTCAGCAAAGAATCGCCAGGTCTTTTGGTCGCGACTGCGGCTCTTCTCGTTCTGTTTGGCTTCCGCCGGCGTCACAATGAACAATTGCTCAGACGATGTCTGTGCGCGCTGGTAGCGTTCGAGCTGTGCGGCTGTCAGTACTTCATCGGCGTTTTGAAGCACACCGGTTGCCGTCACGATGTGATCTGCTGGCGCGGTGATTAAGACCTCAAAATCGCCCAGTTCCAGGGTGAACTCGCCGTTGCCGAGAAATTGCTTGTTCTGCCACCCCTGATAGTCGGTGTAGGCGGCAATGCGGGGATACCACTGGGCAATTTCATACAGGTAGTTGTCGTCCGCTTCGAAGTATTCATACCCGCCTCGGGCGCTCACTGTAGTGGCATCGATAATGTTGTGGTCCCAATCGATACTGAAGGTGAACTGCGCAGCGGGTGCCAGAGGCTCAGGAAGTTCGATACGCATCATGGTCTTGTTGATGGTGTGCGCCAGGGGCTGACCATTCGCGTCTGTTACGGCGTCGATTTTGAAGCCGCCATCAAAATCCTGGCGCTCCAGCAAGTGCGCCATGGTGCCGTAGGGAAACTTGTCGAAGTTGGGCGCGGTGCGCGTGAGCATATCGTCCGAGTCGGGCTGGAAGCGATTCTGATCCAGTTGCACCCATAGGTATGTCAGCGTGTGGGGGCTGTTGTTGGTGTAGTCGATGGTGACCAGGCCATCGAGGCGCTGGCGTTTGTCGTCCAATGTGACTTCGATGCGGTAATCGGCCCGTTGCTGCCAGTAGTCAGGCCCGGGAGCGCCGCTGGCAAGGCGCGTCTCGGTGGGTGTGTTTAGCAAGTGCCCCAACTGGGCGAACTTCTCGGGGCCGGTGGTCGCTGCCAGAGCGGCACTTGAGAAAACCGAAGCAGCTATAATAATGTTTTTTAACAGAGACATAGAGGCTTTACTTAAAGTAAATATGAATTAGGCGAAGATCGCAGTATATCGGCTTTGATCCCGTGGGTCTCTCTGTTGTCAGAACGGATGGCCCAGGGTGAGATAAAAGGCAGAGTTGTCACTTTTACCCACCGCGTAGTCGGCTCTAAGCTCGAAGCCGGCCTCGGGCTTCAGCAGGTAGCTGATACCCACGCCGCCCGAGGGGTAGAGGTCGTCACCGCTGCCGCAATCCGAGACCGATTCGAACAGGCAGCCGACTCCCGCGAAAACATTGGCACCCCAACGCCCGGTGAGGCTGAAGCGCGCGTCAACATCCAGGTGTGTGTAGTTCTCAGCAAGGTAATTGCCACGTGTGTACCCACGAAGTCTCACCGACGAAAAACCGCCCAGCGGCGCATCATGGGTGAATCGGCTATAGGACTGAAGCGCAATGACGTGGCTTCCAACGGGCTGGTAGTGACTGAAATCCACGTTATAGGCGTCGAATGACTCATCACCGCCCAGGCTCTCCCTGTAGGCTGTGTTATGCAGGCTCAAGCGCTGTCCGCGGTGGGGGTTTCGAATGTTGTCGCGGGAGTCATACTCAACCGCCAGGCCAATGCCGTTAGAATCGAAACCGACCAGGCCAATCTGCTCCAGGATGCCACCCAGCAAGCCATCTGCGCCGATCGCATAATTGCTGGATAAGGCCTGAACACCGAGATACCAGTGCTCAGACAGGCCATAAAAGTAGCGCGCGGCAAACGCGGTCAGGTCATCCTCGGTTCGCGCGGGCAGCCCGGTTCCGAGGAAGTCATCGTAGTCATTGCGAATCACGCCGTTGATGCCGCCCAACTGAACCCTGTGACGGTTGCTGTCCCAGTACAGGTCCGAGAACCCTCCGAGCATCCAAGAGTCGGTATCGCTGTAGTTCCCGAAGGCTACGACCAGTGAATCTTTGGACAGCTCATCGATTTTGAAGATATAGCCTGCAACGGCACCGGCGGTAGTGCCAAGTTTGGGATCGCTACTCAGAGTTGGCGTCAGTAGCCAGGGGCTGTCCGGGTCGAGGAAGGTCCCACCGGCTTCCTCATCAGCGGCGGTTGCCACGCCCAATGGGCCCAGGAGAAAAATAGCGGCCAATGCGATAACGGCCCAGATGCCCGGCGCTGGCAAGGTGTTCCGAAATAAAAGTGGCTGGGCGCGCATTCGTTTGGTCCCGGAAAAAGTCGGCATGGTAGCCGGATAACATCGTCACGTGAATCGGCGAGCCTAACTCACTGCACACGCCGTGATTCGATGTTCTGCGCTAACCCCTGGTAAGTGTTAGGCTTTCGGGCTTCGGGGAGGAGCACATGCAACGCATAAGAATGGGCATGGTCGGTGGCGGTGAAGGTGCCTTTATAGGTGCCATTCATCGCATGGCGGCAGCACTGGACGGGGAAGTGGAACTGGTGTGCGGTGCATTCAGCCAATCGCCAGACAAGGCTCAGCGTTCCGCCACCACATTAGGGATTCCGACTGATCGGGGCTACCCGGACTACATCACTATGCTGGATGCGGAAGCGGCGCGACCGGATGATCAGCGCATGCAGTTTGTGGCCATTGTGACCCCCAATGACACGCATTTCCCCATTGCCTCTGCGGCACTGGCGCGTGGGTTTCACGTGCTGTCCGACAAGCCCGCAACCCTGGATTTTCAGCAGGCGAGGGCGCTGGCGCAGGCGGTGCGAGAAAGCGGTCTGTGCTACGGCATTACCCATACCTATACCGGCTACCCGATGGTTCGAGAGGCAAGGGCGCGCATAAAGGCCGGGGAGTTGGGGGGCATACGCAAGGTGCTGGTGGATTACTCCCAGGGCTGGTTGGCGAATCACGGAGAAGAAATTACCAACAAGCAGGCGCAGTGGCGGCTTGATCCCGAACGAGCCGGGGCCAGCTGCTGCATGGGCGACATTGGTGTACACGCGGCGAATCTGGCGGAGTACGTCAGCGGGCAGCAAATCACTGCGCTGTGCTCTGATCTCAGGGCCACCGTGAGCGGTCGCGCTCTGGATGATGACGGTGCAGCACTGCTTAAGTTTGACGGGGGCGCACGCGGCGTTCTTAACGCGAGCCAGATTGCGACGGGGGAGGAGAACAATCTCGTTATTCGCGTCTATGGAGAGCGCGGTGGACTCGAGTGGCGGCAGCAGGAGCCCAACACGCTGTGGCTGCGCTGGCCAGACCAACCGCATCAGCAGCTGCGTGCAGGCGCTGAATACCTGAGTGCCGGGGCACAAACCGCAACGCGCACGCCTATGGGCCACCCGGAGGGCTACATTGAAGCCTTCGCCAACATTTATCGCGAGTTCGCCGCGTGCGTGCGCTCTCACAACAATCAAAGAATCCCGCCAGAGGAAGCCAGCGATCTGCCTGGCATAGCCATGGCGCTGCGCGGTATGGCGTTTATAGAAACGGCCGTTAACGCCAGTCTTAGCGAGCAGAAATGGCATGACATACCTACCTTGGAGGACAGCCACTGATGAAAGGGCCCGCTATTTTTTTAGCGCAGTTTGCAGACGACGCGCCTCCGTTTAATGACCTTGCAAGCATCGCCAGTTGGGCGGCGGGTATGGGCTATCGCGGCATTCAAGTCCCCACCTGGGAAAGCAACCTGTTTGATCTGAAGCAGGCGGCCGAGAGCCGTGATTATTGCGACGAGGTCAAAGGCGTTTGCAGTGCGGCGGGGGTCGAGATCAGTGAATTGTCCACGCACCTGCAGGGGCAGCTGGTTGCGGTGCATCCCGCCTTCGACGAGCAGTTTGATAACTTCGCACCCGCCGAGGTGCGCGGTAATCCCGAAGCCCGCCAGGCATGGGCTGTGGAGCAGCTGATGCTAGCGACGAAAGCCAGTGCCAATCTTGGTCTGAATGCACACGCCACGTTTTCGGGGGCGCTACTTTGGCATACCTTTTATCCGTGGCCGCAACGACCACCCGGACTGGTTGAGGCAGGCTTTGAAGAGCTCGCGACGCGATGGCGCCCTATATTAGACGCCTTTGATGATGTGGGTGTGGATGTGTGTTACGAAATCCATCCCGGGGAAGACTTGCACGATGGCGTCACCTTTGAGCGGTTTCTTGCTGCGACTGGCAATCATCCGCGCTGCAATATTTTGTATGACCCCAGCCATTTCCTGCTGCAACAGCTCGACTACGCGCAGTTCATCGACATCTATCACGAGCGCATCAAGATGTTTCATGTGAAGGATGCAGAGTTCAACCCCAATGGCCGCAGCGGCATCTATGGTGGTTATCAGGACTGGGTGGATCGCCCCAGTCGTTTCCGCTCGCTGGGCGATGGGCAGATCGATTTCCGGCGAATCTTCAGTTTGCTGACGCAGCACGGCTATGAAGGCTGGGCAGTGCTGGAATGGGAGTGTTGTCTGAAGCATCCAGAGGACGGAGCCCGGGAGGGTGCTGCGTTTATTGCGGATCATATGATTCGCACCACCGAAAAAGCCTTCGACGATTTCGCCGGCGGCGATCAAGACCCTGAAAGTCTGAGGCGCATGCTGGGACTCGCACGCTAGAACGCAACGACCGCGATAAAAACAATAACGACAACAAATGGGCTTGGTATGACCGACACGGGAATCGATCGCAAACGGCTTTACTTCATCGGCAACCTTTCGATTTTCATGATCGGGCTGGGTTTTGCCGTTCGCGCCACCATCGCGCCAGACCTGCAAGCCGATATCTACATACCTATCGATGCAGCGACGTCAGCTACGCGTCTTGGCGAGGCACTCGGCGTTACATTCACGGGCTTTGCATTGACCCTGTTGTTCGGCAGCGCGCTGGTGGACCGCATGGGCATGAAAGCGATGTTGTTGCTGTCAGCCCTTGGGTATCTGGCAGGTTCCCTGGGACTGTTCGTCGCAACGCTGATGCCACCTTCTGGCACCGTGGAGACCATCGTCATGATCAGCCTGCTGCTGACTGGCCTGGGTTGGGGTGCGGTAGAGGCGGCCTCCAACCCGATGATCGCGGCGCTCTATCCCGATGAGAAAACGCACAGGCTGAACATACTGCACGCCTGGTGGCCGGCGGGTATCGTTGTGGGTGGACTTGCGGGCGTGGGGCTGACACAGGCAGAACTGGCCTGGGAGCTGAATCTACTATTGCTGGTATTGCCGTCTCTGTTGATGGCCGTGCTTGTGGCTACTTCGGCATTCCCTGTTACCGAGCGCGTGGCCAGCGGTGCCAGCTATGCCGATATGCTGCGCGAACTGATTCGCCGGCCGCTGTTCTGGGTGTTTTGGGCCTGCATGTTCCTCACGGCTGCAGCAGAACTGGCACCCGGGCAATGGGTGAATATAGCGCTATCTAACATCGTGGGCATGCAAGGCATTCTTTTGTTGGTGTATGTAAGTGCCTTGATGTTTGTCATGCGCCATTTCGCCGGGCCCATCGTCAGTCGCATTTCATCGGTAGGGCTGATGTTTGTGAGTTGCCTGGCGGCCGCTGCCGGGCTTTACCTGCTGAGCCTTGCCAACACACCGGCATTGGCATTTGCCGCTGCCACGGTATGGGGCATTGGCGTTTGCTACCTGTGGCCGACCATGTTGGGTATTGTCGCAGAGCGCTTCCCCACAGGCGGCGCACTGGCCATGGGCTTAATGGGCTTTGCAGGCGGCATGTCGATTCAGTTCGTGCTGCCTAGAATGGGCGCGATCTTCGATGCGGCAAAACTGGAAGCCGCAGGTGGTGCCGAGCAGCTCGCTGGGCTGTCACCTGATGCGATGGCAGAGGTAGTTCGTTACGCGTCCGTAGAATCTTTTCAGTCAGTAGCAGTGGTGCCGCTGGTGCTCTTGCCGGTTTTTGCCATTATCGCGATAGTCGATAAGCGAAAGTCGGCTTAAACTATTTCTAAAAAATCATCGGGGGATGACATGAGCACATCAATCAACGGCGTAGATTATGGCCCGCTATTTCAGCTATTAGGTAAGTGGTGGGGTGACAGAGGTTTGGATCTGTCGCCAGAGCCCGATGGCGAAGACAAGAATGCCTACTACGATGAAATCGAGTTCACGCCTGCCGGCGCGGCTGAAAACGCCGAGGAGCAGAACCTTGTCTGTGTTCAATACCGTCAGGTAGTGCGCAAGCGCAAGAACGGCAAAATCTTTCATGACCAGATTGGCCACTGGATGTTCGAGCCGTCTACCGGCCTTTTGATGCACTCCCTGAGCATCCCTCGGGGCGTTTGCGTGCTCGCCGGTGGCGCCATTAGCGACGAAGGGGCGGGGCAACGATTTAAGGTACAGGCAACCGCCGGGGATGAAACCTTTGGTGTTGTGCAGTCGCCGTTTATGGTGGAGAAAGCCAAGACCACCGCGTTCTCTATGAGCCTGCTGGTCGACGGGGATGAGCTGTCGTACCGCGAAGTGACCTCCCTCGACATATACGGGCGCGCCTTCGAACATGTCGACGAGGCAACACTGCAACGTATTGTCTACGACTAAGGTGGGCAGTGAATCCCCACAATACGAGGACAAAGACGCTGGCATCAACGGTGATGCACTATTTGGCACGTGTTAGAAAAGAACGAGCATCCTGGATTCCATGCTTTCACGGGGCGGCGCATTGAGCGGCGCAGTAGCGTCTTCAAACGCCGTGTGAATGGCGCGTTTGGCCGCACCACCTGGCTGACTATCGTAGGTCTTGATGAGTAGCGCCTCGTCGAATCTCAACTGCGGATAAAAGTACCACCGCTGATCCGCTCGATATGTGACCAGTTCCAGCTCACCAATCCGATCTGCAGTACGACGCTCCGCCGCTATCACGTTGTCTTCGACGACCGTTTGCGCATCGCAGCAGGCGAGGGGAGAGCGCATGACCGTCCCGTTAATGGATCGCCAGAGGTTTACAATCATAAAGCGCTTGTCTTTGTACTCGTCCAAAACTTCAGCGCCCAGAATCTCACCCAAGCGCTTGTGCGCTGAGCTTTCCGTGTAATCATTGTGAATTAACGCCGTGGCCTCACGCGTTTGCTGCTGCCCACGTATCTGCGCGGAGTCAGAGCGGTGAGTATGATCGAACACCATGAGCTGCTTGCCACCGGTAGCTGCCAAAACCAATTGCCGCAGCTCTTCTTCATAGTCTGCCAGCTGATCTGCCAGTGCGTAAAAATCATCGACTGCCGTATTGTGGTTTACTAGGCTAAAACCTTCGCGTTCCAGTGATGGGGTAGGGGCGAGTTCTCTGGCGTTGAAGACATCCACCCTTCTGTCATCGAAGGGCACATTGATATCCAGCTGTGCATTTGCGCCTGCAGTTGACGCGTTGTAGACCACGGGCTGATCAGGTGGCGCGATATAGCGTAATGACGCGGTGACTGACTGCATGCTTGTCTGACCTCAACCTGAATAAAAGCTAAAACTTAACCTGTTACGTGCCATTTCGCACTATTGCGCACCTCATCTGTACCATGGCGCGCCGCGTAACATACGAACAGTGACTGGGGAAATGATGCCGATGATGTACGAACCCGTATCGCAATCTGATCTCGTCAACCTAGAATCGCGTGGGTGGCGGGTGGTGGATGACAAGCTCAGGAAAAAGTTCGTATTTGCCGACTTCGTCGAAGCGTTCGGATTCATGGCCAGCGCCGCATTGGTAGCAGAGCGCCTGAATCATCACCCGGAGTGGTCAAATATTTACAACAAGCTAGACGTTGTTCTGACTACCCACGACGCTGGCGGATTAACCAGTTCCGATGTGCTACTCGCTGAAGCCATGGAAGACCTGGTTAGAGCTGGCGGAAAAGTGCCGCAGTAGTCCCGAAACATCCCGCGACCGCGCCCCCAAGGGAAAAGTGTGGATTGGCAGTGCATACGATTACTGTGGCGACAGACATATACCCCGTATCGGAGACGTGCGAGTTTTAGGCTGAACTGATGTTGCGCCTAGTATCAGCGCGCACACTTACCTATAGCGACACAATGGGCACACAGCTGGAGTGGAAAACTCTTGGTGGGAGCGGCCCCTGCGTCAAAGGGCCAAAGCAACGTTTTTCGTGCCGTTTAGGTGCGCGTCTATCGTGGAGTAGCTGCCTGCTGTATGCCGATATCGAAACAATCGCTTACGCTGTCTCAAATAGGCCAGATGGGCAGGCCCGCTTTTGCCTGCTGAAACAGGAAAATTGCCAGGCCCAGCTGCGCCACAGCTGCGGTACCCACGACTTGCTTTGCACGCCAACCCCGCTTATCCGACAGCCACCCGAGGAAAGGCAGCGTCTGCATGAGGTGAAGGCTAACGAAATGTGAAGGTCGAAGGTCTCCATATTCTCTCGACCAACCAAAAAAGGGTACGGTCGCGCCACCACCCTCCAGAGAAGCACCGACATAGCGGCTGGTGCTTGACATCTCAAAGCCGATAAAAAGTGTTGAAATGAAGGCGAGTCCAAGACCCACAACAGCCCCCAACCAAAGACCAAAACGAGAGCGATCGCCGCGTCGCAGTATCTGGATGCAAAGGACTAACGCAATCACCATTAAAAGTAGTGCACCCACGCCCATAAGGGCGTACATAATCGATTCGAAAGTGGTATCGAAATTAAAGTGAGATCGCTTGCCATGAGCCGCTTGGAAACCGACCCAAAGAAATTCAAATATCAAGGCGACAGCAGCGAAGTATGTGGCTACCCGTAGAGCTCGACCGTTCCTTACTTCAAAGGGAAGTAACTGCGCTAACGTTGCTATCGTAAGAAAGTGTAACGCCAACGACAGATTAAACTTTTGGGGTTTTACCCACACTCCCGCGCCATCAAGGGATCTTGGATCAATGACCATCGCCGGAAGGAACACCACAAAACTAGCCAGCATTAACACTGCGAGTGAGATGTTAAGCCTGGTTACGTGGTCGTGAGACAGACCACGCGAGCAAAGATGTTGCGTTGAGCTAGCTCGGGTAATCATCTATTACTCACGCCTTCGCCAAAACCTGCGCCTAGCATTTCTTTGTTGAGTAATTTGGCGATGACGTTAACTGTCAGAAATAGCGCCAAACCCAGAGGTCCTAGCATAAAGGTTGCCAGCAGAATAGGCACCTGCGCCAGCCGGCTCACTCCAATTTGATCCGCTTGCACCGCAATCCAGCCACCCACAAAGAGATCGAAGGCAAGGTAGTGAACCCATCCCGCAAACAGTAGCTGCTTATTTTGAAACAACGCTGCCACCTGAGCGAGCGAAGCAAACCCGCCACCTTCTACGGTAAACATGTATGCCATCGCGAACCCGGCATAGAGCAGCGACATACCAAATGGGATAAAAAATCTTGGAATCGCCATAATCCATCTTGTACGCCGAGGTGCAAGTATGAGTATTAACCAGCCGACGCTTGCGGTCGTTGTCGCCAAACTGAACCACTGGTCAAGGCTGAAAAATATCGCGTCCATGAATGCCACCTATTAGCGTCAACGCAGTGTCTAGCTTTACATGAAGTGTGTCCAGAAACTTTGCGGCAGGCGTGTGAGAATGCTACGGGAGATGTCACCAAACAACCCTGCAAGACTAGTTTCGCAGATCCGCTCTGGCGGCGTTCCATTGGACGACAACATGCGGTCTTGACGTCTGCTGTAGCCCAATGGTTACCACATTGTGAAAAAGCTTTTATGACGTCTTGCGTATGGTTGACGCCCAAGGCGCTACCTAAATCCTCAATGGGCAAGGAACTGGAATGGCTCAGCGGGTTGGAAATACGTTGAGACCTCGCCCGACAGCATTGGGTTTTCGGTAAGGCTCAGCTTCGATGGCTCAGAGCTCTCGGATAGATCTAGCTTGTCTAAATCCACCCAGAAAATTGCGGGTTTATACGCAGATTCGAAGTAGTAGCGCTTATTGGTGGTATCTGATGCAGTTCTCCATAAGGTTGATGCAATGTTAGGCTTTTCTGGATCTGAAATGCCCAAGGGTACAGATATATTGCGGATCAAAGAAAAGACTGTTGCCACCGCAAGTTGGTTCTCTTCTACTTTTGGCGCTGATTTGAGGTTCCAACTTACTCGAGCGAACCTATCTGAGGCGCGATGTGTACCCGGTAGCATCTTCAGCCCACCGACAGTGTCCCAGTAGCTATTTATTGCAAGTTGCTGATCGAATGTCGGAGAGTTAGTCATGACCGTATAAGTACGATCGTGATGTATGACCAACGCTCCGTCCACATACTCCAGTATTGCGCTATCGCCCGAAGAGTCAGCCAAAGATAGGTGCGCACTGGCGGCTTTACCGCCTGGCAACTCTGGTGCAACTATGACAAACGGCTCCTTGGCCAACGCAGTCACCGCATCGTTGACCGAACCGAAGTTGTCCAAAACATACTGAAGCCAAGCGCCGACTGAAAGCTGAGGCTTTGTAGACGAGTCAATATCACCGTAATCAGCTTCAGCCAAATAGAGGATATTGCCGACAAGTCCCGCATTGTTCATGCCGTCTGTAGAGGCTGCGTCATAAGCATCAACAATCACGGATCCGAACTTTGAAGTCCATTTAATAGCATCAGGCCCAGTGCCGCCGTCGCGTTCCATGCCCACGGGGAACGCCCATAAATCTGAACCCAAATCGTCGTACCAATCCATGGTTCTACCGATAATGTAATTTCCGAGACCGGACTCGTACAAAATACGCGTACAGGCTTCAGATTGCCACGAGGCGAATACAGTGAATGAACACACCAAAAATGAAAAGAGCGATTTTCTGTACATAGGAGACTGCCTTTCTTGGTAAGAGTTTTGACGTTAAGTTACCGACCCATTTAAACCGCGTCACTTCGCAGGCTGATCAGTTTGGATCTAGTGGATATAGCTCCCCCTCAAAAATGGTTCCCCATATTGGGATATCCTTAAGGCGTTGTATCGGCACCTCTAAGGGGTTTTCACCGAGAACTGTAAAGTCGGCGAGTTTTCCGGTAGAAATCGAACCGATAGACGCTTCCATTCCTAAGCTACGTGCAGCTTCGATAGTCACTGCTGTCAAAGCCTGCATAGCGGACACGCGTTGTTCGCGTCCCCACACGTTGCCGTCACTGGCTTCGCGATTTGTTGCCACCCAAGCCAGCTTCAGTGGCTGCAGTGGCGCCATACTGAAGTCGGAGTGAAAAGAGAAGCGCACCCCAGCACGACTGAGTCCGCCCAATGGCGATAGGTTTTTCGCGCGTTCGGGACCCAAACCGTGTTCCGAATAAATCGGCGCCAGTTCGTAGAGATAATAAGGATTATTGGACACTTCAATACCAAGCTGAGCGACCTGGGCATGCTGATCCTCGCGAGCGTAACCATAATGTTCAAGTACGATGCGAGGCTGCTTATCTGGAAACGCCTCTTTCATTCGAGCAATGTCCATTAATACTCGATCTAGGCCGGCGTCCCCATTCACATGGATGTGAATGTCCCAATCGGCACGCCAAAATGCCTCCAGTAAAAGTGATTGAGACTCGGGCGGCATCATCCATTCGCCCTGGTGGCCATCAATATAGGGTTCAGTCATCTGCATCATCTGGCTGAACATTGCGCCATCAGAATAGTACTTGATATGGCGTGAAAATCTGACTTTCTCGGTTGACTGGGTCAGCAGATGTTCGGCTGCTTCAACAACACTGTGGAGCGATGAGTATTCGTTGCTCAGATACATGGCATTAGGGATTAGGACAAATCTGTATGGACGCTTCCGCAACTCCCAGCGGAGAGCCCAGAGCTCTGCTAGTGAGTTGACTTGCGGAAAGCCTTGCTCGCCAACCGTTGTGATGCCCCCTCGGTGAATGAGCTCGCTCATTCTAGAAAGCCCTTTTAGATACTTTAGCGGTGATGCAATTTTCGCCATCATTGGCCCGCCTAACGAGAACAGACCTGCCTCCCAGATGTGTCCGTTTTCCCAGCTAGCGTGCGGCTCAGCAGCGAAGTCTTCCTCAGTAAGGCCAAGCTCATTCAATGCAGCCGAATTGAAATACATTTCGTGTATTGAGCGCTGCCAGATCATAATTGCTCTAGCATCGGAGATCGCGTCTAAACGTCGTTTATCAAGGCGACCGTGGTAGGGTGCATGGTAGCCCCAAGCCATTAACCAATCGGTCTCCGGTAATGCCGCGTCTAGCTCAAGCAGACGGGCGTCAAAATCTGCCTCGCTTCTGACAGGTTTAGAACTACCGTCAATTGTCGGCCATTCCATTGCAGCAACGATTTCCATCGGCAGAATGCTAGCTGCGATAGTCGGGTGGATGTGAGGGTCGATAAAGCCTGGCAATAAAATGTGGGCATTGAATCGACGGTCAACGCGAGCCAACGCCGCTGCGTGTTCTTCTTGTAAATCGGATAAGGCGCCAACCCCAACGATTCTCGCGCCTTGAACGGCAACGGCCTCAGCGCGTGGTTGCTCGGGATCCATGGTGATGATCTGTCGGGCGGTGTAGATGATCACTTCGCTGGATTCTCGATCACCGCTACATGCCACTATCGTTAGAAGCACGATAACCAGAAAACCAGCCGTTAATGGCTCGAGCGATAGTCTCATTTTCTCAAGGAGCCAACGAACCATAAATAATTGTTTCCGAATTGCGCCTTGATGCGTAGTCAATACTTATTGGGATAATGCAGTTTGGTAAAGCCATGCTGTCGCTAGCAGACACCAAAGGCCATTTCTTAGCTACTCACCCAATGGCGTTCTTTCCCAAAAAACACTTTCGCACCGTTGGCGCGTCACTGAAACTAGGACATCAGCCAATATCCCACGGGGTCATCCGGACAGACGCCCGGTCCACACAATGCAAACGTCGATAGGAAATTCAATGCCACTATCATAATGGCCGACGCGATACTCAACTTGCAGAGCCAGGTTTGTTCGCTCCAGGCTAAGCGTTTCACTGAGCTTCCGTACTGCGCCTGAAAGCTTGCGAGTACAGCGATCCCGAAAATGATTGTGCCGAAGAGAATAAAAGCCCACGTGTAGAAATGTAACCCCAAAAATGGCTCTCCATAGGCTGGAGTACCAGGGATAACGTGCAAACTCACTTGTCGCAATGCAGCCGCGCCTCCGCAGAGACCAGCCACGACGGAAAAACCATAGTGGGCCATATGGCTGCCCAACACTACGTTCATCAACAACCCGATGGCCACCGCAACGAAGCCGACACGCTGCAACAAACAAAGAGGGCAGGGGAGCTCACGCATATAAAACTGATCAGCGAGGGCAAAGGCGAGAACGAGGCATATCGCTATGATCCCCAGTGCATTAAGAGCACGGAAAACTGCGTCTGGTGAGGTTTTCATAGAAGAATACTCAACGTGTCACTTGCGTGGTATCGCAGCCACAACAACATGATCATTAGAGAGAGATAGCCCATGACGAGCCCTAAACTCGGTCGAGGGGAAAATATCACGAGCAAGCCGGCCAGCAAGAATAGTAAAAACAAGAGCGACATCATAACGGTTACACTTAAAAGCGATCTTTATTGAAGTGTAGCCTATGATTTCCACTATGATTACCACCTTAGCAACAGCGTTGCCAGACTGCTCTATAGCAAGCGCGTCGCGAGGCGAATGATAAGGCTTAACCTCTCGGAGTCATGACAAAGAGCCAATCAGTGGTCAGTGAAAGGTAAATATAAACGGTTAATGTGCTGGTGCGTTTTGACATGCTGAACTAAGGAGAGCCCATGACAGTTGAGCATCAGGGTGATCTCGCTGTGCGACATTGCGCTCGCCCCGTGATACTAATATTGGCACTATCGGTCTTGGTAGCCTGCTCAGCGGTTGATACACAGCCCAAACCCTATCGGTCCCATCATGGGGCAGGCGGAAATCAGCCCACCGTGGCCATTCTAGGCGCAACCGGGCTCACTGGTGGTTACTTGGTCCGCGAAGCCTTGGAGCGCGGATATAAAGTGAGGGCATTGGTGCGTAATCCAGACAGGCTAGGCTGGCAAACGAACGACGTCTCAATCATCGTTGGCGATGCGCTTGATCCTGCAGCGTTAAGAAAGCTGCTTGAGGGCAGTGATGTCGTGGCAAGCGCGATAGGACCGGTTAGGTCAGACGGTGACGCAGCCAAAATGATAAGCACGAATGTCTCGCGGCTTCTCATAGACATCATGCCGGAATATGCCGTGAGTCGATACATTGTTGTCTCGGGAGCGGGGGTAGAGGTTTCTGGTGATGAACTTAGTGTGACTGGCTGGATGGTGCGTACGCTTGCTGCGCTGAGGTTTCCTTCTACTTTGCGAGACAAACAAGCGGAGTATGAGATGTTAGCGCGAAGTAACGTGCATTGGACGCTCGTTCGGTGTCCGCTTATTCAGGACGAGAAGTACCAACGGCCACCGAATGTATCACTGACGACAGTATCTTCTTTTCATGTTCGTGCCGGAGAGCTGGCGAGTTTCGTTATAGACCAGCTGCAGTCCACAGAATTCATTGGTCAGAGTCCATTTATAGCAAGCTTTCATTGAGAGAATACGAACCGAAGGGGGCAGAGGGGGCAACTACCCTCCGGCTTAGCTGCGCTCAAGAATCAATCGAGACCGCAACCTAGCGCACCGATGAAAGAAGCTATGAGGCTCGCAACACCAAACTTTCAAATCTACGGACGAAAATGCTACGAGCATAAACGGGCGGCTTCTCTGATACGCACTCAAATCGTCTGATATGCTGCAGAATGGTCTCCAAGACTAATTTTGCTTCCATACGAGCCAGACCGGCTCCGATACAGAAATGAGCCCCACGGCCGAACCCAAGGTGTTGGCGAATGTGGCGCCGGTCTAGGCGCAGAGAGTCAGGATCTTCAAAACGGCTGGAGTCGCGATTAGCGGAGGCCCAAAGCAACATCAATCGATCATCAGTCGCCAAGTCATAGCCACCCAACTTGCACGGCCGACGCACAACCCGATAATGAAATTTGAAGGGAGGTTCTAATCGAATAATTTCCTCGATGAACCTTGCAGAAAGTTCAGGCTTTTCCCGCAACACCGTCATTATATTTGAATCTGTCGCCAGGAAATGCAGCATTGAGCCGATGAGTGCTGCCGTAGACTCACCACCTGCACCGAAGAGGACAATAGCCATACCCAGAGCTTGATCTCGGTCAATTTCGCCAGTCGCGATCGCTTGAGCAAGGATATGTACTATGGGCGCTGTCGCTGAGTGATCTGTATCCGCAAGAGCTCGGTCAATGTGCGAGCCCAGGTACTCAGCCATGTCGGATGTCTGTCGTGCTAAAAACTCTAAACGCGTATCGGAAACTTCTCCTGCGAGGATGTCGCCGCCCATCATTGCCCACACGCGATGCCGACATAAATCCTCTTGCGGAAGGCCCAAAAGGTGCGCCACAGTCATTGCCGGTATTTGCTCAATGGCAGGAACGTAGTCCGAGTCTCCTGCCTCGAAAAGTGGCAGAAGTGTAGCAACGATCCAGCGTCGCAATAGTGGCTCTAGAGCAGCGACCTTTCCCGCAAGAAATTGAGGCTGAAGGATGGAGCGGTGTACCGCATGAACGGGATCGTCGGCGGTGGCGATGACCGCGGTTGCACTGCTATTGGGCAGCTCAAAGCACTGCGGCAAATCGTTTGATCCACGGCATAAAACCCCGGTTAGGTTCGCTGAGAAGTCTCGTTCTCGCCCCAAAACCTCTTCAATAAGAGACCAGTTCGAGACAGTATGGACACCAGTATTACAGATCTTGGCCACAGGCAACTGCTCACGCAACCGCTTGTAGAGCTTATGTGGGCGTTCAATTGCCTCGATGGACAGAATCTCATCCGGTACTGAAGAATAATTTGGGGCTCGCACGAAACGTTGCTCGACTATTCATTTATCCATTAGATGGCGATAGCGTAATCCTTCAACGACAGAATTACACCATGGAGGTAAACCTGTCTAAAGCGCAAGACTTGACGGCTGTCTTGTCAGTGGGCTGCTAGCCTGGCGGGTTGCTTAGGCCAACCAGCAATAAGAGACTTAGCGACCTAAAGCGATATGCCCCCGTCATTGACCGAGATTCGGTGTGATTCTAGTTCACCCTTCAAAGCAGTACGGAGTGCCTGGTTTTAATAACCCGTAAAGTTTAACCTTGGACAGAATAGCCGTTGGCACTAGAGTCCTTTGCCGCTGAACTTGGCGAATCAGCGGGCGAAATCTTTATTTAGCGCAACGCTGTGAGTTGATTGAAACGATAAGAATTTGTCAATGGTCGCGCGACTCGAAAAGATTTTGGCTCATCTCCCGAACGACCCAAACGCCTCGTTTTATGAGCTATTCGTGAATCAAAAGCCTCTGCAACATCTGCTTAGAGAGGAGTATCGAGACTCATTTTCAGAGGGGAGATTCAAAGAAACATTTGTCCCGATATTCTCCTCAGAGTGCAGAGATCGATCGGTTACAAAGATTGTCACTATCACTGCAAGCAAAGAATCGAGTGTTAGCCTGGTGCCAATTTACGGCTGTTTGGACGGCTGTTGTGCCTATGTTTATGCAAGGGCTGAGCGCACGAACAGCTGCGTTACATGGACCGGCGTAGGCCGGAATAGCGCGTTTCTGCCCAGTTCGACTACCACTAAACATGAAATCATGTGGTTAGCTAATTTCAGACCCTTGGAATTTAAGGAATCCGTTTATCGCGGCATTTTTGGAGACTTCCATTTCCCGGCGAACTAGCTGCGACTACTGCCTTTTATCGAGATATCCCGAGCAAGTCGGCAAGCGGAGCAGGGCATCTGGATGACAGTTATGATGAATGCGCACCCATAACCCATTGCTGGCCGTGTGGTCTAACATGCATCAACAATCAATCGTTGTGAAACATGCGCAGACCAAAAAGCCAACTTGGCGAATGATACGTTTCGCACTGCATTGTACCTCCAGCCCCCCACGAGCGATGAACCTGCAATCTAAAAGGGCAGGTCGCTCTCCATCTTCCCGTCCAGTATCAATAACCGCTCATCGAGAATTTCCACCAGCTCATCCCGTGTGTATTTGTGTACGGCACCAGCGTTATATTGCAGCAAATCGTTCATAATCTTGTGATTGAACAGCTGCGCCTCAAAAGGGTCCGAAGTGACCAAGTAACGCGCATGGGGTGCCTCATCGAACAATGCGCTCTCGACGGCGGCGGCAACAGGTTCAGGTGTGCTCCATTCGCTACGGTCGATGTCCCCAGCGATCAGGTCTCGACAATATTCAAGATGCTCTCGCATCTGGTCAACCAAGTAGCGGTACTCACGCCCCTCAGCTAACATGCGCCGGCACCGACTTTCGCCGATCTTGGACGAGAAGCCGCCCGGCTCGATACCGATCGAATTTACACCCTCCATGCCAAGTTCTACCGCAAGCGTATCGATCAGGGCCTCTACGGCGTGCTTACTCATCGCATAGTTTCCGTAGCCGGGTAAACCGGCCAGCTCACCCGAGATAGAGCTTATAGTGACAACGCGGCCGCCTGATTCGATAAGAAGTGGGGCAAATGCCTGAGTCACTCGAATCACACCAAAAACGTTTACTTCAAACAGCCACCGGGTGGTGTCTAGGTTGGCTTCCAACATCGGATCGAGATGGTTAACACCGGCATTATTTACCAACCCCCAGAGGCCGTACCCAGCAGCTTCAATCTGTGAAAGCGCCTGGGTCACGTCATCGTCGCTGGTGACATCCAAACGAACGGCTTGAACGTTTTCGATTGCATTGAGCGCGTCGATATCGACTTTTTTTCGTGCGCCGGCGAAGACGAGATATCCCTGGCGCGCTAGGCGCTCTGCAGTCACGCGACCGATACCGCTACTAGCGCCCGTAATCAACACGGGACGGGCGTCGGTGACTTCTTCAGGAAATTCCGCGTTGGCGGTATACGGGAGCGACGCGGTGAGTAACACGCCGATCATGAATCTTACGCAAAGCATCTCATTAGTCCTCGAACCGTGAAATCCAAACGCATTCAGTGTAGCAGCTGAGGTCGGGGATGCAGGCTTGCTCAAACAGCCTGTGGATATGTCTGTGCCCACCTCTTCAATTTAACATAATATATATTATGCGCAGTTGTGGATAATGCGGCGTGGGTCGGCATAGGTGACAAATGGACGAACAAGCAAAGTTCTAAAAATCTCGGCACGAAAGTGTGAAATTACAAAGAAAGTTGTGAAACAAACGTACAGGTCAAAGGCGCCTGCCAGATGCAATTGAGGTCACAAAAGAGTTGAACCGGCACTGTTGCTGAGCTTTCAGATGGGAGCGGATCAAACGAAGTTTCGGTTGTTGCGTTTTCCTAACCGAGAGCACTAGCCAATCTAGTTGGGTTGATTGAGTATCGTTCTTCACCTCGAGCGAGATTGGACTCAGGCCGGCTGCAGTGACGCGCTTTATGAGCCCGATATAGATGAAGCTGTCCCTTCTGGGCAAAGGGTCGGCGGCGAGACGGTTTAGGAGCTATGTAGTCGAATGTAGATAACGAAATATGCCCGATATCGGTGACCGCGAAATTTCGTAAACATGCAACTGTGGAATGGGTTGATTTCTTACTGTCGAGGCCGCGGTCAATGCAAGTTTGACAAGGCACGGGCGTATTTCAATATCGCGGGGAGACATGCAGGCTTGCGTAACAAAGTTGAGGCATTGAATCGTGGCTCCTCTATCCAGTGATGGAGTTGCCGCGGACTCGCTGAACGAATACGCGACGGTTAGCTACACCTACAAACCAACTTTGCGCAGGGGAGTTGGTTTGGGGCGCACCCTGGCTGGGATTGAGGGTCTTGGGGGTGGTCCATTTCAGTGGTGTCCTAGGGCTCCGTCGGGCGGCGCCCTACTCTCTTCCTGAGCGCAAGTTGGTCTACTTCTCATACTTTCATTGTTGCTATTGCAGTAACAGTGGCTCACAGTTCCCAGATTGGCCATGAATGGATATCCAAAGATCCTCCAAATCCCCATTCCCCAAAATGATCATGAGAAAACCCCTTAACTGGTGATCAGATTTATCAAAGATATCTGACATCGTGTGCTTGTCTTGGTTAGAAGGTCTTGGAAAAGGCTCCGGATGCGTATGCCAGTCTCCGACAAAGTGGAGTCCATCATTAAATGCGGCGTCGATATCTTGTTGCTCCTTTTTCCGGTTAGGTCTAAATCCGAAACGGGTTCTCAAGTCACGACGATGCGGCCCTGTTGCCATTTCGACGAGCCAGTGCTTATTGCTTCGAAACAACCTCGCGAACAACTGCCCTCCAGCTTCCTTATCTTTGACTCTGAGCTGGCGATTCTTGGCGAGGTGATCTAGAACTCCTTTTGAAAGCTCTACGGTGAGGTCTTCATTTTCGGTTTTAAAAATCACGCGCTAATCCGCACTACACGTGCATCCGGTTTTCCTGGGTAAGAAATTTGCTGTCAAATAGGCACCGCTTTCGGGATGACCGAACCGCTTAGTCCATTCAGGGTTCCATAACCCCCCGTTTGAATAGACCTGTTGCTTGGGTGCTAGCCAAGTGCGCCACACCGGCGGACAAGATTCGGCGACCAGAACTTCAATAGCAAGCTGGGCAACCATCGCGGCGGCCTGTGATAACTCGATGGCGCCATAGACGCTGGTACCCCCGCCACATCCGTCCGGAGTTGGATCGGATGACCATAGAGTTGCCGGTATAACCTGCTTACCGACGTCATCAAAGCCGCACCTGAAACAGCCCCTATGTTCATGGACCGCCATGGCATGGGAGGCACACGCGTAAGCCTCCATCCACCCAAATAGTACCGGGCAGGCGACTTTCCCTGCTTGACAGAGATCACTGAGTGCGGAGTCGCTGTTCCAATCACCGGTGGTCGAAATCACAAGATCAGAATCTGAGAATAGATCGTTGTCCAACGTATAGTCTTCTAACCAGCGACGCCCAGCTTGACTGCATTCCCGGATTTGAGGCATGTGAGCCTTGATCTGCTGCGCCAGGCTGAAGGCTTTATTTCGATTCACGGAACCGGCGCCCAGTTCATGGCGTGCAATGTTCTCCCAGCCAAGATTCTCCGAGTCGATCAAATGTAACCTGCCAAGTCCCGACTTGGCCAAGAGTTGAGCAACAGATGAACCCAGCGAACCGCAACCGATGATCGTTACTTTCTTGTGCTCTAGCGACGTGGACGTTGAGGTTCCTATCCTTGATTTCCATGCATCCACATTGACTGTTGAGGAGCGTTCGAGCTTGTAGTGTTGGGCAAGGACTGTCGCCGGTACCTTTCCTGAACGAAACCCTTTTGCGTAAGGAAAGGCGCCCTGTCTGTGTCCGTGTTGTTCTCTAGCAGGCTTTCTGATGATTGCCCCAAAATGAACATCCGCTCCGATCGACGCTTTCCCCAACAGTAACACCGCGGCGACTGAAGGCTCATCAGACAATAGTTGATCCAATACATTGAGGCCGTCTCTGGAGTGATCTCTCACTAGGTTTCTAAGATCGCGACAAGAGCACGGGTAGTGACTAGGCAGTGGAAGGCTATCCAGAGATATTACTGCAGCCTTGTACGTTGTTCGGGTATCGGTCTTGCTAGTAAGATTTTCCATCCAACTATGCACAGCATGCGAATTTTCCGCGACTAGACAGTAGGCTTTACCATGCCAGGCAGACACTAGCCTACTATCCTTGTGCGTCAGGTGAAAACGCAGCTGAGGGGCGTTTGGTTCGAGAGATCTGCGCCAATACGCCTTAAAATCGTCGAGGTAGTCTTCTGTGTTCAGCCCAGCAGCGTTGTCTTCAATAAGAGAGTGAGCTTCGTTTAAGACATGCCGTATGACAGCGACCGGGTTATCTGTCGCGATCGCAGCACCGTCACCGGCTAGGCATAGTCGACCACCGCTTTCTACATGTGGCCATGAGAGTGCCTCGTCAGTACCGCCAATAAATACTCTCGGCATCGAGTAGGGAAATTCACGATCAACTAACAATTGCAGGTGAGAGGTATGTTCCGTCGTGAATGGGAACATCCAACCAGCGGCATACCCTTCAAAAACGCTGAGTTCATGTTCTGACAATTCTCGCGCGCCGGTATTCTCATCCGCCAGCCATGTCGCAACTGAGGCGATGGCGTGATGGTATTGGTCATCCAGAAACGTCAAGGCCTATCAGGCCCTGCGTAGCGCCCTCCCCCTGTCTTTCTTACGGCTTTATTGGGAGGCTGAGACGTTTGCCCATTACCCGAGCCGTCATCCGGCTGATTTAAGAACCATGTAGTGTTAAAAAACTTGTTCCACGCGTTCATGGCCTGTTCAAAACTGCAGTCGGAATCATCAAAAATGTCAAGATGTTTCAGATTTTCTGCGAGCTTGCCCCTGAAAAAACCTGGTCTGCCGTCGGTATCGTTGGTAAGCGTCTCGCCCAGCAATACCGGATGCTCTACCACCTCATTAAAGAGCAGTCTTCGGTGTATGTTTTTCATTGTTTGACGTAAAGCGATGTCATCCCGATTAAGGCACGCGTAAAAACTTTCGTGCGCCAATTTCGTCAACATAAACCCCGAGGCAGTGCTCGCTCTCCACGAGTCTCGGCTCTTGGCGAACTTTTTCAGTAAGCGGACTATTCGACGAAATTGCCCTCCGTTGTTCTTGGGAGAATCCGGGCTGAGGTCTTGATTAATAGCCGCAAACCAATGTGTGACCTCGCGAGGGTCTGAGCGTTTCCACGATGAGCTGGCTAGCTCATAGTGCGTCGTCGGTTGTCCTGTCCAGGCATCTTCCACTGTGACCACCCTGTAAGCCGGTACATCAATGTGGTGGCCTTCGCTGTAGTAGACCCGCACGCAATTTTTTAGCACGGCCGGCGGCGTTTTAAACTGAGGTGACGTCTGCAAAGCGTCGCAAACCATTTGCCTTACTTGCAGCGGACTTAGTTCACCACCCTTAGGTCCGTATAGCTTATTGGCATCAAAGTAGACGCCATCATCAATATCGTAATCGTTGTTAGTATCCTGGACCATGGTTTTCATAGCGTAGGACCCCTGAGTTTGGCAACCCAGTGGCTGAGGGGCTTTGTTCTGTGCTAACCCCTCTTTCAGTCGTTTTCTATTGGCGTCCCGCCGTACCTTCATCGCATCGCGGTTGTCAGTACTCAATGTAACCTCGGCGTTGTGGAATCTGGTCATTTGTATAGAACTATCGAACATAATATTGGGTCATCTAAATGATTGAATTCTCTACTGCAGCGATATCAGAAAACACCTGCAAGATAAGGCGTTTAGTCTGATCACCAGTAGTTGCTTCACTGATGTTTTGATCCACTGCTCTCGAGGCGAGGCTTACGAGGGCGCTTATTGCCCGCTCAGAGGGGTTATCAAGCGTAAGATCGCGGGCTATGTTTTCATCCACAAGCGGATCTGAGAGGCGGATATAGCTCACCCCTCCACCAATGTGGTCCGTCAACGCTTTAGCCATGTAGTCATAAGCCTGTGATTGAGCATCCAGCCCCATTTCGAGCATTCCTATTCCAGCCTTCCAGGCTAGTATGCCGCGATCGGACTCTTCCTCTCTAACTGGAGGAGCCTTAAAGGGTGGACATGTGCTTACAGAAACAAGCTCAATTGGCGAACCCTCGGGCGCAAAACTCAGAGCTTCTACTAACGCCACCATTACTGGGTTGTTTGCCCAGAGGCCACCGTCAACAAACCAGTTATGGTTTTCAGTAGGGCTGTTTGGGTCCTTGACTTTATGCAGGGGAAACATAACTGGTGCGGAAGCCGAGGACATACATACGTCAACAAGCCTATAGTCGTTGTCTCGTTGAAGCCGATTATTTGTATTGTCGTGGGGTGTCTTATACACCCGGGCCTTTCGCGTCTCTGCATCAATGGTGGGTACGCATAATGCAATACCCCTTCGCTCGTACATCTCTCCTATAGTTTCTTCTCTGAGCACTTTATATAGTGCGCTGTTGAGGGCATCCTCGGAACCTGAGGACTTAGACCTGTGCGCCCACAACCACCTATAGAATTTCACTCCAGAGGGAGGTGTGGGTGTCGGGGCGGGAAATATTTCTTTAGCTCGTGCTTGATAGAGCTGAATGACTTCTTCAAGGGGTCTTCCTGCTGCAAGTGCGACCGCCAATATTGCCCCGGTGCTCGTCCCGACGATCATATTGAAAGCGCTTCCGATATCTAAATTTTCTTCAACGTCGCTCCCATTTGATCGGGCAACTCTTTGGGCTAAGCCATGCAATAGACAAGCAGAATAGAGTCCCCTTACGCCTCCGCCGTCAATTGACAGAACCCTATACGGCTTTGTCATGTAGCCACCCTCCACTGTGTCAAGATTAACTTCGCTTACTATCCTCAACTATGTAATCGCGAGTCGAGTCATTATCCTAAACCTGAAGCACCGCTTGTGTTACCGAGACAGCTAGGTGGCAAGGCTTGCTAGTAGGTTCGGGTCACACATTGCAATCACTCAAGTTAGTGAGAGACGTTGCAGCATTGACCCAAAGCAGCAATTTTTGACCCACCCGACTCAGTGAAAATCTACCCCTTCCAAGAAGTGGCTAGCGTCTGAGATCAGCACATTGGTATAGATCTCCGTGCACTGAACACTGGAGTGCCCTAGCAACTGGCTAATGTACTTTAAGGGCCGGCCATGCAGAAGCAGATGAATCGCAAAGGAATGCCGGAAGGTGTGCGAGTGAACGCTGAAAGGCGCACCGCCCAAAGACTCCACGAGTCGATTGATCCGGTTGTTCACGGTCTGCCGGGTAATCGGGAAGATGCGCTCTGTGCTGCGGAAGCGCCCTGCCCGGATATGCGTCTGAATGCGATCCAGCAGTATGGGGTCTTTGAGTGGGATATGCCTCACCTTGGACCGCGCTTGCGCCCGCTTGGACGGCCGCCCAGCCCCTTGTTTGAGCGTTTTCAACCGGACTAAGACATCGTAGCCATCGTTACTAAAGCTAGCGGGTGTTAGTGAGAGAACTTCAGACACCCTCCCCCCGACCGTCCACATCAAATCCAGAATCAATCGTTGCTGCGGGTTGTGCTCATTATTGAGCAATTTCACCACTTCGGGCTTTAAAAGGTACGCCGGCATCTCATCGACGGTCTCTAAGACGTAGGGGCGCTTTGCGATTAATCGATCCCAATCAATATGAACCGAGTTAATTGGAAACGCATTTGCGACCACGGGCCGTTCTTGGAACAGCTTTTCACGGGCCTGCGGTGAAAATACATTACGAGTCGGGTAAAAATTGTCCATTTAACATGAAGTTTTGGAAATGCAGTGATTAGAAAATAGTTGATGTATGGGATCTGTCAATCTCAGATACACGCAAAAGCAAGCCTAAAGCGCCGATTCGTGCTTCTTACCAAAATATAGAAAAATGGAAAGATTCGCGCACAATTAGGAAGTCATGAACTTCCTCCCCGAAAAACGAACTGCGATAAAAAGCCACCCGCTCATTCCAAAATAGTCTTAAAAACTCGGGCAGCTTTGGTCACGTATTGCCCTCTGAAACCATCACCTCATGCCCGCTGTTAGATTCTATTGGCTTTTCGGGGGTTGCCGCTGGTATCAAATAAAATCCATTAACACTTTCCTCAAGTGCCGACTGTAGGCTGACGATATAGACACCCGTTTGAGTTGAAATGTGCCTAAGTCCGACTGGAAAAGGGCCGATCCGTTGTCTATCTGATGAGGTCTATCGAATCACGCGGGGGGCCAAAGGTGTCTCAAAGAAAGCGAACGCCATTGGTGCGCTGGGAAGGTTCTGAGGCTAAGCACCCCATACAACACACCGCGACTGCCGGATTTAGGAAGGCCTGTGATCTGCGAATCATGCGCACGATCAAACATGCCGCCTTGTCCGAATTTCATTCCGCCGCTGAATACCTGCAAGCTGGCTTGTCTGAGGGTGATCTCAACATTACGGCTTACGTCCCTCAGCCGTATCGGCTAAGAGTGGGTAATCGTCTCTATACCCCCGACCTCTATGTGTTGTACCGCGATCACCGGAGCGCGGTGATAGAGATCAAGCCTGAGGCGCACCGTGAGGCGGTGCCGATCGAAGCACTGCAGCAATTTTTCCGTCAGTACGGTATGGCCTTTGAAGTTTGGACTAACGAGGCGATCTTCTCACGCGCCGCTGAGGCCAGAAATTGGCTGCATATCGTTGGGCTATTGAACGCCGCTAGGTGGCTGGATGTCGATGCAGAGCGAAGACAATTGGCTGAAAGCACACAATGCATGGATGAGTCGGGCATTCCACTGCACGCGCTGGTCGAGGTATCGCGGGATGAAAAGCAATGGCGAATGCTAATTGCCCTCCTGAGAGCGTTGCATGACGGCCACCTCTGCGCTGACCTTAAAGTGCAGCCGATGGACTGGAATACGAGGATTTTTCATGGCCCCTATCACGTGGCGTGAGCGCTTGAATCGCGAGCCTCGGTGGCAGTCCATGGCCAACTGGCCTTGGATTGATCCTAAAACCCTGGAAAAGGCAAAACGTAAGACGTATCACAAGCGGCGCGAGATGATCGCGCGTGTCCTTGAAGGCGAGCCAATAGGACAGGTTGCTCAAATGCATGACATGAGTATCAGCACATTGACCCGCTTGCTGTCTCGGGCACTCGGCGGTCAGCCAGATGAGCGCCCCCTGCTCACTGCGGCTTGTATTCCCTACATCCACGCTGGCGCGTATCAGCGAACGAAGTCGCTACCGACACTAACAGCGCAGGCCGGCGGGGCCGGCGCGTTCGATCGGCTACTTCGCACGGCTACTGGTCTGAAGGCAACGTTGGATGACGCCATTGAAGACGATCTCAAGCAAACCCAACACGCACAGCGGCTATCACCACAAAACTTGCACAAACTGTTCATTCATACGCTGCGAAAACAGCAGTGGCCTGAGGATGCCTATCCTTTCTGCCATGAATCGCTGGCACGTGAATCCTGCCGCCAATACCTGCATAAGAAGCGTGCGGAGCTGCGTGAGCTAAAAATGGTGTCAGGTATCAAACAGCGTTCATCTGAGACACGGGAGCCCGAGCGAGTACTGGGAGAGATTCAAATCGATGAGCAGCTCCTGGATGTCCGTCTTTCTTTAGAACTGTTGGTTGAAGGTCAACAACAGCGTGCAGCATTGACGCGGGTATCACTGATACTGGCCGTCGATAGAGCCACGCGCTGTGTGCTCGGGTTCAAGGTTGTATATACGAAAAGTGTCAGCGCACACGAATTCCTCGGCTTACTTGATACAGTGTTCGCTCCTCTAAGAGCGCCTGAAGCGCTGTCGGACGGTCTGACGTTGCCTCCCGAGCCTTGGTTTCCGAATCAGCTTGGCTTGGAATGGATGCCGCCCATAGGCGCATTCAGCCTTGATAACGCGATGGCGCACCACGCAGGCGTGGTACAAGACGCAATATGTGATGAGCTATCGGCAACATTGCACCTAGGGAGGCCTGCGTCACCGCTAAGGCGTCATCTGGTCGAACGGCTGTTTCATGTCATCAATGGCCAAGCAACGCACCGATTCCCATCGACCACTGGGTCTCACAGTCGCGACCCCAAACGAGAGCCTGACCGCCACAAGAAGAAATTACCGGTGCTGACGCTTGAACAGCTGGAGCATACATTGCTCGTCGTCCTGGCAGAGTACAACACGCAGCCTAAACAAGAGCTCGATCTGCGCACACCCATCGACTACTACGCGGAGCTCGCAGCACAGCAATCCGTCTTTCAGATGCCAGCGAGCGTTATTGATACCGAGCAATTCTTCCGCGCGCAAG
The DNA here is from genome assembly GCF_014652275.1 of Parahalioglobus pacificus. Taxonomy (GTDB): domain Bacteria; phylum Pseudomonadota; class Gammaproteobacteria; order Pseudomonadales; family Halieaceae; genus Parahalioglobus; species Parahalioglobus pacificus. Next base: position 1,091,623 of record NZ_BMYM01000001.1, read on the forward strand.
AAACTTGCCGCGTACACCGGTCCAGAACGGAAACGCGACCGCCGTGGGTCAATGTTCTCGGTATGAGATACACCTTGTGCTCTGTTGAGCCGGATGTGGAGCTGCCAAAGCAGGTTACGATTCGGTATGACTCAAGGGACGTTCGTTATGTTCAGGCCGAGAACCATCGTGGTGTGTTGTGCGGTCAGTTCTGCCTACCAAAAAGCTACCGGCGCAGGCCCCTGAGCCTGACCTCGCTGAGGTGGCTAACTAAGGGTGGCAGAGATGCGAGGAAGAACAAAAGAGACGGAGTGACGGCCCTGCTAGAAAACATTGAACGTGGTAAAGCAACACCCCGCGATACTACGCAGCTACTTCGTCTACTTTCCGATGTGTCAAACCCTGGTGAAGGGAACGTCGACAACGTAAGCCAGCCAGATTCTGGGGCGACACGTCCTTGGACGCGCACTAATGCCTTCAGGTTGCAGGGGAGAAAGCCGGGTTGAGTCACTCAATCGATCATCCAATATTCAATCCGCGAACGCTGATGTTCCATACACCACCTTTAAAACGTTTGGAGCAACGTCTGTATCAGCGTCTTTGGAATGGGTCCACAGGCATATTTGTGGTCGGCAATGCTCGCAGCGGTAAAACTACAGCATTAAAGAAAATACTGCGTGACCTGGTTGATCGTAGCGAGAGGCCTATTCCTAGCCTGCACTTCACCACGGCTAGACGCGACACTCCGACGGTCCGGTCACTTCAAACAGCCTTATGCGAACAGTTTGATGTCCAAATTCGAGCGCGTGATACCCCTGCACAGATGGCCAAGCGCATGGCTAGCCACCTACGCGAGTACGCGTTCAAAGCTGGTACGCAGCGTGTTGTGCTCTGCATCGACGATGCGCACAAGCTTCGTATCGAGCAGTGGGATGTTTTCTCAGAAATAGCCACGTATCTGGAGTACCGGCCTTCTATTCAACTATCCGTCATCAGTGTGCTAGATGCGCACTACGCACAGCCGCTGCTGAACGCATTTAGGAGTCCCAAGTACAGCTATCTCAGAGGGCGTTACATGAATCAAACGATCGACTTTTACGGTATTCAGTCGCAGAGAGAGCTCCGTAGCGTCTTGAGTGCCTACGATACATTGCAATACCCAGCTGACAGCGGAATCAGCTACACCCAAATGATACTGCCTGAAGATTTCACCGCCGGTTGGCGGCTTGCCGATCAGTCAGATCTCCTCTGGAGCGTCTTCAGGTGTCGACGGCTTGAGGGTGAGCCCCTAGCCTGGGGCATGCAATCCGTCATCGATACCGTGCAGTTCCTTCTGCTCGACTATTTGGCCATTGATGGCTTGAAAACACTTAACGAGAGTTTAGTCGCGCATTGCTTGGCAGAGGCCAGTCCCGAATACGGCGGCACTCGGCGTCGTTAAGATGGCTAAGCTTGTTACAGGCCTTGCGTATGGCAGTCGCTATGAGAGTGAGTATTCATGTGTGCGACGCTTTTACTCAGCAAATGCTGGCATAGCCGCTCAGGCGCTCAATGGCGAGCTGCGCAAGCTCACACCAAAGTTACCTCCCGGTTCGCGGATCTCGGCCCGCATACGCCTTTTGGAGGGAAAAGAGAACTTATCGATGGTCTCTGCATGGCCCTCCCCCGTAAGTATGTGCACTGAGTGTCAAGCGTCGGGCTTCCATTCTGCTTTGTTCGACTTGCCTTGGGTAACACGTTGTCCAATCCACGGGCTTCGGTTGCGCGATGTGTGCCCGAGCTGCGGCGAACACATGCCGTCACTATCGGAACTTGCAACGCGTCGGTGTTTTACTTGCGGCTGGGGCGCGTATTACTCGCCCTCGAATGACAATAGCTGGGGCGACGGCTTCGACCTCTTGCACCGCTTTGTTAGCGAGCTCAGCAACGATTGGCAGTTTCTGTCAGCCGCTTCTCAGGACACACAATGGCAGCCTTGTTCAATCATTGATCCGCGCTATCCCACGTTCAAAGCTGTGGAACTCTCATTCAACGACCCGAACTTCTTCCAACGGTGGGGCATTCAAAAGCAACCCACCAAGCGCCAAACTTGGCCATTGATTAAGCTCGAAAACGGCAGACCTAGATTGCCGCTAAAGCGACTACCGAGCTGGAGAACACACACGCGGCATAAAGTTCTCAATCAGTTTTTGGCGGTGGCGAGACGGTTCTGCGCAAAAAACTATGCACTGCACCGAGAGCATTTCCGAAGAATCAACGTTATGGGCGCGTGTGCCCCCCCAACATGCTTTCTCAGTCTTGCTGTTTTCTTATGGCTCGATCTGGCACTTTCGGCAGAGAGAGACTACTTCGATCAGGCAGACTTGCGTAGCTATCACCTTTTCAACTGGTTGAGATTGTCTGTACCGATAGACACAAGCATCAAAACCTACTTTATACAAAATGAGTCATGTTGGCTGGTATCAGAGGAGTTTCAGCAGTGGGCCTTTCACAGAGACTTGATAGCCGCGTTTAACGTGGCCATGGGAGCAGCAATCGCGCTCAGCAAGTATTTTCATCAATCCTGCCCAAATACAGTCAGAGCGACCGACGATCTGAGGGCCGACATCTTGTCATTGCGCCCGCCGTACGATGCAGCGCATGTATTCAGGAAACAGGATGTGTTACGTACGGTCGTCACTGGAGACACTGAACTAGACGAGTCTCTCGTCAATCATCTTGCTAGAGTGAGCGAGCCCTGTAGCAGCACGGACCAGTTTTTCGAAGAGTTTTTCTTGCCGCTGACTGACATGGACTACACATCATACGAGTTTACTGAGCAGGAACTGCTTCGCCAAAGATAGCGTTTCACGGTGCCAGCGGAAGCAAAACTATTAGGCTTACTCCGCCGCTCAAGCAACTTCATTCAGCTCATGCGGGCTCTAGATCGCGCTAGCACGAGCACCCTCGCCGCCCGGGCTCAATTCTTCATGGCAGCTAAGACTTATGTTCGAATTCGATTCTGACCGGTAGATCAGTAATTGCGGGGTGCACATTCTGCTGCTCCAGTTCCGTGGGTTCATATAGTTCTTCTTCGGCGGATGCTGAGGCAACCGGTTACGGTCGACTTCCTTTTGGTCGAAGCACACTCTTTGTCAGCATTCAGGGGGACGTAACAGTTAGTAGATTTGATGTGCAGTTTTAGTTAGATCGTATACGCTGTAATGACCCAGCTAAAACTGCACACTCACGCCGCTAATTTGTACGTCTCCCGAGGTGTTTTCATACCCAGGACCTGGTGGGTATTGGCGCTGCGACTGATTGACCGGGATGTAGAATTGCCCTGACCACCTCTACCGAATAGCGTTGACCATCGGAGCGCTGGAACTCACACTCTTCTCCAAAAGGCCAGTCGGTGCGAGTCTAGAGGGAATGTTGGCTGCTCAAATACTATACACTTAGCGAACGTCGAACCAGGTCGATCGACTGCGCGTGCGCTTGAGTCGATTATGTTGGACGTGAACACTATTGTCGTTTTCTGCATAAGTGGCCATCGCAAGGCCGCAAGTATGTCCTAAGACGAAGGTGAGGCTAAGACGTGAGACAAGACCAGCAGCACCATCAAGAGAAATACACCTGCTGTTTACCAGAGCAGCGGGACAGTTAGTAGCTCCAACAAATGCTCAGGCCGTAATCGCGTCAAAACTAGTATAGATATTGTCCAGCACATCGACGAGCATTTGAGCCAACATAGACTGTAACTGTGATGCTGCTTCAGCCATGTATCACTTGCTTTCGAATACTTGCTTTTGCAGTTCTATGCACCCAATTGGTGTAGTCGTAATTCGCTTTGACAGACCATGACGCTGGTGTCAGTGCCTACAGAACCAGATCCAATATCTACCTGTATACCTTTTGTAACAACTACCTCAGCCATCAGCACGCACGCTAATGAACGCTCTGCCGAAACTACCTAAAAACTGACAACAAACTTACACAGTTCCAAGGTTCCCACTTCTATGCAAAAACTCGATGTGAATATTTATGGCCAGAACGATCGGTTGTTTTGTTCATACCGGGCGCCCTGAAGGGTTGGACCTAACTGCGTTCCCGTCCTTCCAATTCTCTCCAAATGGCTAGGCTAGAAGTAACCCTTTACAGAATCAATCGAGTAAACAACCGCTCTCGTAGATCCGGCTTCCCCGGAGCGGGAGCAGGATACCCTTACGCTAGCATCGTTCGATTTTGGTTGGAAATAGAACATCAACTCAGATCGTTCATTAGTTTCGACATAGTCGAACGAAATCCCCGCCACCTCCTCGCCATTTGTACCAATAATGAACACTTGTGCTCGAGCGGGAACACAATCCGCATCAATTATCTTTGGCCATCTAAAATGAACAAGCCATGTCGTTGGCGATTCACCTGCTATTTCCTGGCTGACATCAAATCCGAACTCTTTCACCTGCTCATGTGACATAGATACCTTTTTGGGTAGTGCATCTCCATAAGCGTGCTCAACTGTAATAAGCGAGGCGATAAAGCAAAGAACTAGACTGAGTGATTTCACCTGAGAATCCTGCTTGGTTTGGTTCCGTTCATACCCACATCCCTGCAATTTTTAGGCTCGCACACCCCAATTCTTACTCCTTGTGTTTTGCTGAAAACACCAAGGTAAAGCGAAACGTCATGCGCATTGACGAAGGCAGAGTCACCCCCCCTGGGATCATTTCCATAATTATATATCTTATTGGAGAACACTAGCGCTCCATCAATATGGGTATGATATCCAGCATGGTGCGGGTTTAGCTTTGCGGTTCCTGCCGTCCCAACCTTCGGCTTCGTGTACACCCAGCGATCTCGCCCATGTTGTTTGATACTTCCGGCAACCTCAAAGCCATAGTCCACCGACAACGGGGCCATTACAGTCAGAATCGCAATAGCTGCTTCGTCAGGCGATCCGTATGTACGACGTCCGCTTAGCTCTCCAGTGGCAAAAAGTTCGTTGACTCGCTTAACAAACAGGTTGTACGCCTCTTCCGAGCCGGGCACCACTGTCTCCTTGACGACCCCACTTCCATCCACACTGTCTCCTGACTCAGCGCTGGCCGCTGCCAAAAAATTCCCAAACTCTGCTTTGGCAAAGTTCCACTGCTGTGTGCGGCCTTTGATTCCGAGCCTCTCCCGTTTGCACTCAGCGTTGCTTCCACACCAACTCAACGCAGCATCTCGAAACAAACGATCTGGGCTTTTTTTCTTACTCCCAAACAGCACATCAGATATCCCCTGAATAAGGTAGCTGGCAGCCATACTGCAGACATATAAACAAGGCTCATATCCACTTGGGTCTGTGTACTTGAGCGGATTGTTATATACGTAAGTGTACCGGTTGTAATTCTGCCCATTCTCCAGCGCCTGCGTTACGGGGTCTGGGGATAGCATCCTTGCCAGGGTTGGGCTGTATACCCGCCCATTCATGTGGATGATGCCCACGTCATCCAGGTGCTCGTGGCCGGTGTAGCCGCGGATTTCATCTGTTGCGGGAGCCGCCGATGTCCAGTCAACGGCGCTGCGCCGTGCGCCCCAGGCATTGAAGCTGAACCGCTCAGTCACACCCGCCAGCTGGTCCGTGAGCGCCGTCACACTCCCCAGATGGTCGCGGTGGACGAAGTGGTTTGAGACGGTACCATTATCATCCTCTCGGATGGCCACAACCTTGCCGTTCGCTCGGATGTAGTGCCTAAAGTGATCCACACCCTGGCCAGCACTGTCAGTCGCTTCGAAGTTACTTCCCACATAGTGCGTTTCCACAGCGTTGCGGATTTTCTTGAAGCGCTTACGATCTGTGCCGTATGCGAACTGATAAGTCACGCCGCCTGAACTGATCTGGGTCGGCTTGTTGTAGCTCGACCACGTGATCATGGGAGACCCGTCCACCACATCCATGTTGCCATTGGCGTCATAACCAAAGGTGTGGATAGACGATCCCCCAGACAAGATCTGATTCACCGCATGTTTGGGATTCGCGGTATAGAGGTATGGGCTACCCACATCGCTGTTGGCGGTAATACTACCCATGGCGTCGAATCCGTAGGTCACTGCCGGATTTGCACCTACCTGCGCACTGGTCATGCGATCCAGGTTATCGAAGGTGAAGCTTTCGGTAATGCTCTGACGTACATCGCTGCGGCTGAGCATATTGCCCGCCCCGTCATAGGTGTACGTAAATTCCTGAACGCTGGTCGGTCCGATAAGACTGCTCTGAGATGCGATGCGGGAAGATTGCCCTGCGTAAGACTGGCTGACAGTGGAGCCATCACCCAACCATTCCGAGGTGACTCTACCGGCGGCATCGGTATCGAGAAGCTGATAGAAGACCGTGCCTCCACCCAGGGATTGCACCGCCTCAAGATGCCCAACAGGACTGTACTCGTACTCGACCACAAAACCACCGGGGTCAGCAACACTGGACGGGTAGAACTCCATCGCCACCCGGCCGAGGCTGTCGTAGGTGTACGCCGTTGCATAGGTGCTCGTGCCTATAGTGGTGTCAGTACCCGTGAGTCGCCCGTAGTTACCTGGCCCGTAATTGTAAGAGCGGCTAAACCCTGTCATGGACTCACTGGCGACCTTACCTAAGCCGAGATTGCCCCCGGTGGTGTCGTCATAGCTCCATACCGTTGTGCCCTCGGGCTCGGTCCGGCTTGTCATCCGGTTGAGCTGGTCATACTGATAGGTGATGCTCTGGGAGTTTGCGCTTAGCTTAGGCGACACCTCCGACAGCTTGTTGCCCAGTGCATCGTAGGTGTAAGTGTACAGGCCGTGGTCTGGGTCAGACTGGCTCAGAAGTCGGCCTAGCCGGTCATACACATACTGCACGCTGCTCGCTTGCGCCGTACCAACGGCGTTGTTCACCGTCACTCGATTGCCCACCGCGTCGTACGCGAAGGTCATGAGCGTGCCTGCCTTATCGGTGACTTGAATGATCTGTCCCAGGGCATTCACGGCGCGTACCTCTGAGCGGCTCACCGCATCAGTAGTTGTCACGGTAAATCCGTCGTAGCTGGTCGATACGGAGTTCACGGAGTCGGCTGCCGTGATTGCCGTTACGCGATTGAGTAGATCGAAGGTTTGCGTATTCCAGTGCACGGCACCACCGGCAAAGTACGGCTCTGAGGTGCGGTATGCCCGCCCTTTTGTATCGTACTCGGTGTCCGTATTGACGTAGTTGCCGTTGAAGGCTTGAGTTCGCTGACGCACTGTGCGGCCTAGCTGGTCAAAATACGTTCTCGTAGGTGCTTGGCCGGATGACAAACTTTCCACATAGGACGTGGCGTCGATGGGTCCACAGGTCGCCGCTGTGCAGGTGAACAAGACCGTCTGCGTGGTGGTGCCGTCTGGCCGGGTCTCCAGAATCTGCATGCCAAAGGAGTTGTAGCTCCAGGTGGTGGTTTGGCCGTTAACATCGGTCTCTGAGAGCTTGTTGCCAAATCGATCATCCCAGGTTTGGCTGGCCACGTGCCCCAGGGCATTCGTCACGGAAATCGGGAAGTGGTAATCGCTGTCGTAGGTTGTCGTCGTTGTTCGGCTCGCGATGCCGGGTCCGGAAACGGTTTCAGCGATGACGTTGCCCACCGCGTCGTAAGTCAACGTTCGCGTAGACTCGATGCCCACACCCGCCCCAGGTTCAATGGTTTCCGTGAGCAGGAATCCGGTGGCAGGGGCATACGTGTACGTCGTGAAGCGATCCTCACTCGGGTCGTTAATGCCATTGAGCCACGTTTTATTGCTTACGGAAGCCACTTCCCCCACGCGCCAATATGTCCAACTGGCGTCGATATTGAAGGTCGTCGTGCGCTCGGTTTCAACGTTGGTCCCGGTTTCGTGATCCTCCAGCAGCACGTTGGTCACACCGATATTGCCGTAGACATCCACCTGACTGTTGGTAGTCGTCTTGGTGCTCAACAAGCGGCCGTCGGAGAGTGCGTAGCCCTTTTCAACCCGGGTGTTGACGTACGGCAACTTGGTGTACGAATTCACCGTGTTCATCATTGAGTACGTGATGTCGGAGCTGCTCAGCAGTTGGTTGTCGCTCGCGCGTCGGGTCTCGATGCGTGTGGGTTGGCTTGTGTAGGGGAACGCCTGCGCGTATTCGGTGACGGTGTTGATACCAGTGGTTACATTCTTCGCGGTGATTTTGGCGAAGCCTTTGTCACCGCGGCCCTGCACGTTTCTAACCAGCCCTTCGTATTGGTAGTCAACTCTTGCCAGGCCACCAATGCCATTGGACTGGGTCATGCGAGAGACCACATAGGTGGTGTCTTGTATGTCGTAGTCCGGGAACGTCGCTGAGCTGCCTTTGGTGTAGACATTACTATCGGTCAGTGGCTTGTAGGTGAAAATCGTCCTTACCCCCCTGCCTTGGGTGATCTTCTTCAGCAGGCTGTAGGGATGGCCGTTCTGGATCAGCGTCTTTAGCGTGCCTGTTTCGCAGTAATGGTAGGTATCTGTCCTGAAATATATTGTAAACCACGGCTCCAGAGTAGGGACTAACTTGCATGCTGTATTAACAGCCAGCGTCAAATCCATGAGCCCATCGCCGTTGATATCCGCCCACTGATGGAAGCCACCCAGGTGCGTGCCTGAGTAGGAAAGATTGAGCGGGGAATACCCGTTACCCCACTCGTTCGCTGCAAAATTGAGTGCAAGCGAGGTTGTCAGGTTTGGCGTTATCGGGGGGTTAGGCACATACGTAGATTCAGTGGCATAAGAGACCTGCGCAATGCGGCCGGGCCCAGTCCGTTGATAGCCATCCGTGTAGGGATTGTCGTCAATATAGCTATTGGCAACGACACCGTTCGCGGCAACGTACCCGAATCGGTTGCCTCGGTTCAGTTCAACTCGGCAACACGTACCGTCTGAATGCGGAGCCTTCCGATCGATCAAGCCATCGGCGTTGTAGTCTTGCATTGATGCCACGCCGTAGATACCCGGCGGCTTGGTGTAGTCAACGGCTGTGCCGCTAAATGACGAACCCGTGTTCCTATACATGTATCGGTTATCAGTATGCAGGTCTACCAACCCGTCACCATTGAGATCGACGAGCTGGTAGTAGGTAGCCGGCGTATCGCCAATCCACTGACCCTGCCAGTAGAAACCTGCGCCATTTCCTTTATTCTTGTGAACGGTGACCTTGATTTGCTTTGGTCCTGGGGGGCACAAGCTAGACCAAGGACACGTGGGATTGGTGGCGTTGCTGTGGAAGAACTTCACAATATCGATGAGGCCATCCCCATTCATGTCTGCCAGTCGATACGCATCTGCTACGGCAAAGCTAAACGTGTCGTAGGGGGAGCCGCTGGTGAATCCGGAGCCCGTTGAGAGCGCAGCGTCAACGACGCCTGTGGTGGCTACAACTTTGACGATATCCGTTGTGCCATTGCCGTCGATATCCACCCAGTGGAAGTCTTTGGGGTGACCTCCGATGTGGGATGGCCAATCCTGTGTCGTGTAGCCTGTTGGCGTGCTCAACATGATCCGAAACGTCATGTTGGACGACGGGTAGTGTCCATGCGCATTGGGCATGGGGTGCACATAATCCGGCTTGCCGTCCCCGTTCATATCGTGCCAGCGGGGTACGTTGTAATCGAAGGGCGCTGTCGCCGCTGCTGAGGCGTACGTTGATGAGTTACCCACAAACGTAGGCACAGTCATCGAACCGGCCGTGAATGATGGCGTCCCGGTATGCTGCCACTCCATAGTGATAGGGTCTTGGCAGGAGCCGGTACCATCGCACCGCCGGACCCGGGTGATACGAGAGCGCTTAGCGACGCCCACCTCCTCATAGTCTAGGCGATACTTGCTGACAATCTGTCCATCCACCGATGACTCAATACGCGCCAATCTAAAAGTGTGCCGTTCGAGATACGTTCCACCCTCATACTGGGTGATGTTGTCAGCGCGGCTCTCGTAGACGAACTTGATTTCGGTATCGGTTGCGCCCCAACTAACACCGCCACTGACGCTAACCGCGGCATTGTAGGTAATGCGATCAATGTAATGTCGCCCGTGTGAGTTGACCTCAACATAATGTAGGTGATAGGCATTACCCGCGGCATCAGACACTTTGTTCAATGCCCATGTGCGCACATTCGAGGTGGTGCTGGCCTCCGCACGGGAATCCGCGGTGGCACCATATTCCATCACCAGGCCGTCTTTGGTCTTGACGGTAAAACTGAGCGGGCCATTAGCGAACCCATGCGACTGAACCGTTGATATCCCGTCGATCTCGGTGCGATAGTAAGAACCGTCTGCGCCGTTGTACCCTGAAACTGCAAACAGTCGGTGGCCATCCAGGCAGTAGCGATCCCACTGATCATATTTAATCGGTCTACTCAGGCCCTCATGAGCCAGCGTGCGGGGGCAGCGTGTGATCTTGGACAGACCGCTGATGAACCAACCGGCGCCGAGGAGACCGTTCTGCACATTGCTGTTGTATTTAATTGCCAGGTTCGGCGCGAGGCCTCGTCTGCCCGGTGGCGCCTCAATGGGGATACTGTACGCCGCGTTACCGGCCGCACTGACGACCGCCGCTCCATCCAGTGCGCCGAAGTATGCGGCGCCCTCGGCGGGCTCAGGGTTCACATTGGGGCTACTCAACGGAAGCGGTGTGGCCGCCGCCGCGTGACCGATTAGCCCCAGGAGAATGACTAAAAAAGGTACGGCTATGGACAAACGGCGCATGCGATAACTCCCTGTCGTGGCATGAATCTCAATCCCTAGAGTGTCTGTGGTCAGTGTTTGATGCTTAGTCGGTGTCAGTGCCTGTCGTATTGGGGTGCTTCACCGCAATCTCGTTGGCTTTGTGGAACACCAACCGTCGGTTGCTCTTCGTTAGCACCAGTTCATCGACGAGAAAGGCGCTATCAGTGGTATTCCATTCGGTGGCGGGCCAACCGTAAAGAACGGCGGGCACCCCCTTAGAAAAACGCTTTTTGTCCAGCCCTCGCTCTTCAAGCTTGGCTTTGAACTTTTTGCTCAACTGCAATGTCGCGATGAATTTGCGCTGCTTGTTGAGCTCAATGCCCTCAAAGCCCTCACCCACATCCGTAATGGAAAACGCCATCAGCGCATAGCCGTCATCAGGCGTGATGACCCGGTGAATCTTCACATAGAGCTCCAGCGGTGACTCCAGGTCATAGGCGGGGCCGTAGGTAAAGTTCTCAGTGATTGACGTGCTTTGGTGAAACTCCGCCACGTCGCGTGGGCTGATGACGGTAGGCTGGGCCAGCGCAGACAATGAACCCGTGACTATGGCTAGCAGAGAGAGAAAGTGTTTTAAATCAGGCATACCGGCGCTTCCTTGCAGTTGGCTGATTACCCGTGTCCTGCTGGGCAATGTCCTTTTGAGTTAAGCCCAGGTGTCTAGATTTCGTCAAGGTTTGCCTGAGAAAAAACTTGAGTTCATCGAAGAAGGGTCCCGACCTAGCCCGACCAAACGTGGAAGCAAAGCGATCCGGAGGGCTGATTATGTCTGATTGGTTTTAGATCAGCTCACGAGCGCCGCAACTGAATGTTTGTAACGAGAAGATAAATCGCAGCAATTATCAAAAGAGAATCAACGCCTTGTAAAGTCGCTTCGCAACACAACACCTACAGCCAGCCCTGGACAAATGCCATTTCAAATACATCACTCATTCTTCGCATGATTGTGAGCGTAGTGGACAGGCTTCAGCAGCGTTCTAGCCTTAAATCACTAGCCGCTGTTAGGCAGTCAACGTGAGAAGTACCGATGACAAAAGACGATCTACTCAAACCCAGACCTCAACTAACAAGAAAAGCCAGGCGATGGACGTAAGACCCTACGCTTAGCAAGCATCCGCATGGCACCGCCATCCGTGAAATTGGAGACGGGAAGTGATTACCCTCCAAAAAATCGCGTTGCTCCTCGAACTGTTAGGCTTGAGCCTGGCGCTACTTGAGACCCAGCGACCCCGGTTGGCCGAAAGGCTGGAGCATTACATCCACGACACCGATCGTTGGCTGTGGGCCGTGACATCACTCATCGCCCTCGCCTTCCTGGCGTTTTTCGTACATCTTGTTACGCAAATTGCCCCGTATGCTACACCTGCGGAATCAGTTTCACGTTTTCCGCTTGCGCGATATCGATTCGATAGCATGCCAAACGCTTTAGATCATTTGGTGGCTACATTCGTTGCATTGGAGGTCATTATCTACGTGCTGGCCGCCCTTTCATGCCCTATCATCGATGGACTCAACCACATCTCCGGTGGACATGCGATCACCGCTTTGGGCTTTCTGATCGTCACATTCGGTCTGTCGGTGAATTTCTATCAGCTCTTGTCTGCTAACGAGTTCATCTTTTGCACTGTATTCGCGCTTCTGTTCGTCCTGATAGTGGCGTGGATTTGGCGTTGTAGCCATGACTGATAGTTCAGTGACAGCTTCATAGCTGCGACTGTCTGAGAGTTAGGTGTTAACCAGGCATCGTGGTTCCAATCTATCCTTGATAGCCCAAATGGCGTCGAGTGAATAAATGGGGAGCACCTAGTCTCCATAAGCTTCTATCTGAATGCTCAACACCTAGAGACGGTCACCTTGAGGTGTACCGGCTTTTGGGGTCCATAGGCTAAACAATGCTTACGGGGGCCGATTCATAATCAGCTTTCGTCGTTATCACCCGAATATCCAGGTGTTTTACCTTTGTCGTACCTCGGTACGTGTGTTGCACTGGTGCAACTATCAAAAGACCCCGTGCGCGGTGCGCCCCAGAACGGTAACAACGTCCTCCATGCCTTGCTCTGTCTGAATGAGGTCGATAGGCGTACCGCGGAGAATCGCAATCTCTGAGAGCATCCATTGCTTAATTTGGTCTGAATTGCTATCGAACACAATGTCCAGCAAGGATACAAGTTCGCTGGAGGTGTCGGCCGTCAGAAGTCGCTCCAACAGCTCGTTTTCATCTGAAACGTCGCTCATTTTTTTCCTGTGAGATATCCATGTACAAAGTGCTTGCAAATTTACCATGCCCGGCCACTAGCGCAGAAGCTGGCACGAATATGCATGCCAGTTATCAGGCGGGCGCTGAGGCTTCTAATGTTCCGCTCGACCGATGGCTCATCGGCCTATTGAGCAGGTGTCTGCGGTTCCTTGTTCCCGTTGCCCTGCCGCCTGGCCCCAGCGGGACGCAAGTGGGGCTAGCTAAAGCCACCTGCCTTCACCTGCGAGAATGGCGACTCTCGGGACGCGCCGTTCATCTGAACAGTTCAGTTCGCACTGTAAGCGCATACGGATAGTTATACTCAAACTACGGCTACTTTGCGTAAACCTCCGGTTTAATCTGGCCAATCGCGAGACAGACGCCCTCTGTTAGCCGCCCAACTCAGCCTCGTATTCCCATAGCTCCAAGAGCCGTTCATTCCTTCCCTCGCGCATCATATCGAGCGGGCATTGTCCCGGCACTGATAGAGCCGGATGATCACCTAGGAAGAACGTCAGGTAGCGATAGGGATTCTCCGGCCGCCACATCTCCAGAAGGGTTTTCAAGACCGGGTATGGCTTACCGTCAGTGAAGAGAGGATGCCGTGGGCGGATATCCTCTGGGAGGTCATCCCACTCGGCCAGCTTTCGGAACAGTACCCAACATGGGTATAGCCTTTGGTCTCCATCCATCACGCTGAAAATCTCACCCGAGGCCTCATAGGCGGTCACAGAGCCCGATTCCAGGCTAAACATGGCTTCGAGTGTTGGCGCGGTGACACAGCCGCCCTCGTCGCTAAGCAGCCTCTGCTTGAGCTCTGCGGTCGCTCTGGTTCGTCTATTATTACGCTCCGACATAACCACCTCGCGTAGTGGCATCAGCATGGACGTACTGCCTTCTCACATCAAGCCCGAATGCAAACAGGGGTTTATCGACACCTGGTGCCAGAATGGACGGATCGCCGTACCGCCACGGAGCGGCGGCTTCATTGATCTGGAGATCCTGACCTTCGCGGAAACGGCACTCATTAATGGTAAGGAAGCTCACTTAATCATCGAGGGCCGCACGACCAGAGATGTGCATGTGAAACACTTGGCCGTCGCATTCAAGTGTCACGGTTAACATGGCTCACGCCATTGCTTCCCTCTCTTGGCGAAAAAAGCATTCGAGTCTACTAGGGGCGAAATAAGAGATCGGGGCATACCTGCGCTTCTTACACCTCGAGTACGCTGTGCGGACAGCTATTCGTGGATTTTCTGGGCATCTTTTATCGGAATCGACAGTTCTTACAACGCAGCATCTGAACGCGCTTATCCGGAACCTGAGTGAAAAGACGTGAAACATAGGATGTGGCCAAAGGCGGCCACATCCTGCTCACATTTGCTTGGAAACGGGCAATTGACCTGATTCGCGATTATCAAGCTTGATTTTGCAGGAGTTACTTGGAAGCTTAGACACTTAGCCGTCTGATAAATATGAAGTTTCTGTCCTCGGTGTTTCTGAGAATTGCTTGTTCGTTCAACAAATACCCTGTAGTTGCAGCGTTTAGTGAGGTTCTACGTGGTCCTGGTAATGGCGACGCATAATGTTGGCCTCCAGGAACGCGACCATGGCTTCGCAATGGAATAACGCATAAGGACGCTTGGGCTTCTTTGTTTCAAACGTCACAAGATGATGCTATCCACCGTTATATACTGTGCTAACCGACTTAAACGCCGTGACCTGGGTGTTGTTCGCGCACTTGTGAACCTTAGTTGTTAGGCTTCTTAACTTTGACCGTCAGAGCTGAACACTCCAGACGCTAAAGTTGGCACTCGAAGCGATGCGCTTTTTGAGCCAGTGCCCATCCGGTTTTCTGCAGCCTTGCCAGCGATTGGCTGACCACACGTTTTTGTGAGCCGACACAGTTCTAGATGCAGACCAGAGATGTGTTAGCTTCCCGTCAGGGTTTCGATTACGGTCATGGCTACGGCCTTGGATGTTAATCAACTGGTCATTAATAGATGGCGCTCACATGAGGCCTTGACGTTCCTTATAGACGCTGAGATCCAGGGACGGCATGTTGATGACAACTACCGATTGCCATATGTGTGCAACACATGTGACCAGTAAATCCGAGTGTGAATAGTGTCTCAACTCACTCGGTTTGGCGGCGCATTCGAGGCAAAGCGCGGTGTTTTGAGCGGTTTAGAACAATGCACAATAACGAGAGTTCCTAGTGTATTACTATGAGATTGCCACCTATCTAGTTGTTTTATCAGCGTTATTTGGCTTCGTAAACGCCCGCTGGTTACGATTGCCGAACACTATTGGTCTCATGGCCATCGCGTTGATTTTCACCCTTCTTTTACAGGTCGTCGGCTTTTATGACGATACCTTAGTCAGCAAAGAATTGGACTTGTTGCGTGGCATAAACTTCGAGACCTTGCTCTTGGATATCATGCTCAGCTTTTTGCTTTTCGCAGGGGCAATGCACACAGACCTAACCCAACTCAAGAGCCTGAGAAAGCCCATCCTTGCGTTCGCTTCAGTGGGTGTATTGATTTCTACAGTGTTAATTGGAATCTGCACATACTTCGTCTTGGGCGCACTCGAAATAGCCACCCCCCTCCTCCACTGCCTCCTGTTTGGCGCATTGATATCACCAACAGATCCCATAGCGGTTCTAGGGTTAATGCGAAGCGCAAAGGCTCCTCAAAAGTTGGAAATCAAAATCGTCGGGGAGTCACTATTTAACGATGGCGTGGGCGTCGTAGTGTTCGTCACACTTCTGGCGATCATCACTGGTGATACTAGCGACACCTCTTTACTCACCGTTGGTCAATTCTTTATCAGAGAGGTTGTCGGCGGCATTTGTCTCGGCGTTGCAGCAGGCTGGATATGCGCCAAGGCCATGCAGCAAATCGATAGCCTTGAAACCGAAGTGATGCTCACAATTGCCCTCGTGATGGGAGGTACCGGGTTAGCTGCAATGATGGAAGTTTCGGCACCGCTCGCAATGGTTATGGCCGGTCTCGTTTTCGGAGATGCGCATTTCAAGAGACAACCATTGTCAGGTGACTCTGAGCATTATCTGGAAGTTTTCTGGAGATTGATCGATGAAATCCTGAATACACTTTTATTTGTTCTCATCGGCTTGGAAGTATTGTTATTAACATTTGAAAGTCGCTTCATTTACGCAGGACTAATAATGATTCCCCTACTGTGGCTCTGTCGATACCTCTCGCTAGCTCTGCCTATTGCGCTGTATTCGCGGCAGCATAACTTTGTCCCAAAAACAAACCTTATTATGACCTGGGCTGGGTTGCGAGGCGGCATATCGATAGCTCTCGTTTTAAGTCTTCCCGAGTCGGCAACTCGTGAGTTGTTCCTGATCGTTACGTACATAGTTGTTGTGGCATCTATACTTTTCCAGGGCTTGACGCTTGCGCCGCTCATCCGTCATCTCATACCAGAAGACATCAATCACGACTGAAATCAATGGGGGCATCTTTTTTTGGATACGCAGTTGGATAATCGAGAATGGGTTAGACAGGCAATCTGCGAGATCGAAGCAGACTATAAACGATCCTCAGACACCCACCTGCTCAAAGTTGCGGTACCGGGGTTTCAATACGTTGACTTATATTTCAAGGACGAGTCGACTCATCCAACCGGGAGTTTGAAGCATAGACTGGCGCGCTCCCTATTCCTCTATGGCTTGTGCAACGGCAGCATTAACGAAGGGACGACAATCATAGAGGCTTCGTCAGGAAGCACGGCGATCTCAGAAGCGTATTTTGCCAAGCTCATCGGGTTAGACTTTGTGGCGGTGGTTCCAGAGAACACCGCCGAGGAAAAGCTTGAGAAAATTGCGTTCTATGGCGGTACCTTTCACAAGGTGCCGCCTAGCGATCTTTACCGCGCTGCAGAAGATTTGGCCATGAAATTGGGCGGCGTTTACATGGATCAGTTTACCTTTGCTGAACGCGCCACTGATTGGCGTGGAAACAATAATATCGCTCAATCGATATTTGATCAGATGCGTTACGAAAAAAATTCTGAGCCGGCATGGGTGGTCGTCAGCGCTGGAACAGGCGGCACCTCTGCGACGATAGGGCGATACATACGCTATCGTGGGTTAAGCACACGGTTGTGCGTTGCCGATCCAGAGGGATCGGTTTTTTATGAAGCATTCATGCATCGAGATTACAGTGTTACGTCGACAAAACCTTCAATCATCGAGGGCATAGGCCGGCCTCGAGTAGAGCCCTCCTTCGTGCCTGCGGTGATTGATCGAATGATCAAAGTGCCGGATGCGGCCAGTTTGGCCTGCATACACTGGCTACAATCCCTTCTAGATCGGCGCTGCGGTGGTTCTACCGGTTGCAACATGTACGCTGCTCTAGAAATTATGTGCGAACTAGAGGCACGCAAAGCGCCGGCAAGCGTTGTTTCTGTATTGTGCGACGGCGGCGAACGCTACGCCAATAGTTACTATAGCCAGCGCTGGTTGCGCGAAAAGGGTCTTCACCTCGAGCCATATACTGAGCAACTGAATACCCTGATGGAGAAGCCTGTTTGGTCTCGGCCTGAAACTGATGAGGCATCAACAAACTGATACGAAAAGGCATTTCGTGGCCTCAAATCACCCAGAATTTGCAGCTAGTGAGAGTGATACGTGAGCCACAGTCAGTAATGCGCTCGTTACCACTACGGGCTAGATATCGGGGAATCGTATAGACCGGCCGTGTCTAAGCCGGTAGATATGCGCACGCCTGCGAGGAAAATGCATACATCCTATGGAAGTACAGGCGGATTGTGTGCCACACCGCTCGAGTGCTCGGAGACGCTGACACAAGTGCTCAGCGGCCATATTTCGGCAGCCTCAAATCCTTGATGATGGCGATCGCTCGCAGAGAGAAGGCCAGCATTGTCGCGGTCGGTAGCGCAATCAGCGTATCTAATCCGAACAGAGGGCTGATCATCAGGCAGTAGCTCATAGCACCGAGCAATGCCGCCGTCACGTAGATGGACGGTTCGAGTAGCACTGGCGGCACCCCAAGCAAGCCATCACGGATCAGGCCGCCGAAACTAGCGGTCATCATCCCCATGCCGACCGCGACTATATAAGGGGCATCCCATGCCAGGGCCTTGGCGGTGCCCAATACGGAGAATAGCGCCAATCCCAACGCATCTGCCCATAGGAGGACCGTCCTCAGACTTTGGAAGAAAGGTGCGAAAAACCAAGTGGCGATGGAAGCAGCCAAGCACACCCACAAATAGCGCGTATCAACCACCCAAAAGACCTGGTCTGTGTTGAGGATCAGGTCGCGGACGGTACCACCGCCGATGCCCGTAATCGTGCCAAATAACACAAATGCCAGTATATCCAAGCGCCTTTGGGCCGCGGCGAGCGCTCCGCTGATCACAAAAACGGCGACGCCGATCAGGTCCAGATAAAGAATTGTGTCAGACATTTACGTCGATCTGCCTCAAGAAACGTTTACTATAAACGCAAATACGTATGACACTGTACCGGTAGGCGCTTCAAGATTGATGCGCGAGTGGCCTAGCAATAATGAAAAAGAGAGGCGGACTATGGCGGCAAGACCTGCCGGGTTTAAGGCAGTTACATTCGTTTTCGTAATCAGCATGATTGCCGTGCTCTACTGGTTAACGTTTGGACAACAGGCAGATCCCTGCGCTGCTCCTCAGTCGGATATCAGTGGCGCTGTGCTCGCCGACGATGAAGACGCCCAAGATGCTCTTGTAAACCGAGCAATTGTTGTTCGCGCGAATTGCGCCAATAGAAAAGATTAGCTGATCCGCCATACTCCTAATGATCGTTTTCCTTTATCTTTCTGCCTTTACCAACAGCCATCTCAAACCGCAAACAGCTCAAGCGCCATATGAGGGCTCGCCCCTGAGACAATAGCCGCTTACTGATTTCTTCCAGACTTTTTTGCCCGCTAACTTATGCAACTTTCGCGCGCAGCGTGAACGGTTTTGGGGCAAAGTCGGTATTCGATGCCTAAATCAGTTCGGGCGTTTTGAAAAGTCCACTATCACCCCATAGCTAGCGTCAATAAGCTCCATTTCATAAGATAATAATTGCTCATAATCGTGTCAGCAGTATGAGTAATAGAGTCGTAGTCAGCGCTGCTAGTACCGTTCGTATTGCGTTCCATTTCAGCCATCGAGAATCAAACATGGCGGTCATTTCCATCAACTCAGCATCGCTCATTGCATCAAGATCACAGGATTGAAGGTGATTATTCAATGGGATGTTAATTATAAAAGTTGGAAGCTGGACGCCAAAAAGATAGACAAGGCAGGAGGCAGCCAGAAGCATTTGATCAACACCCTCCAATTACCAGATTCCGAGCACCGTAGAGGCGATTAACGCCACCACAGAGCCGAGCCAGACAAGCATGAATATAGGATGATTGTTTTGAATCACCCGATCCATCGCCTTAAATGACTTGAGAAATTCAAGATAACCCATAGTCCTAATGCCCGTCATCACAACAACCGCAAAGGTGAAAACCAGCCCAGCGACCAGAGAACAAAGTAACGTACAGAGTAGAATGGCAAATTGCATGAGATTCATGATTAGCGATGCCTTTGGATTAGTCTTTCACTTAGGTATAGACCACATCAGCACACCTCACAGAGCGCAGAATATTGTAGAGCCTGACACGGTTCAATCATTAAGATAGGTCCGCTAGCACCTCAAAGGGGACATTGATCGCTGATGGTTGAATGTCCGCTTTGGGGCCAGAAGCGGACGCTCATAAGTCGGTTGCTCAAAGCGTAGTCGCTGCGCATGGATACATGCGCATGTTGAGGAATCGCTGTGAACAACACTCAATCTATCCTTCTATCCCGTAGTGATTCACAAATCTCGAAAACAAAAGAGATCTCAACGTCTGTAAAATCATAAAATACGACAGCAGCGGATTCATCCATGGTCAAAACGTAACTTACGTTTTCGTCACTAACGAGAAATGAGTATAACTTTACGCCCTCTAGCTCCCACTCAATGCGAGGCTCGATTACTCTGCCATCGCCCCAGGATATACTTTTCGGTAAAGCAAACTCCTCGTGAACGGATATCCTCTTCGTTACTCTAAAAATGTTCTTTTCGTCAGCGCTGCTAAACGAGGCTCGAGGGAAGTAGAACTCTCCTCTCTCGACTTCGAATGACATTTGCAATGGAACCGGGATGTGGCAAAAGCCATTGTAGATCGTATAAAAGCCATCATCGTAGATATTTTCAGAAGCAGCGAATGCTTCTGTGATCTGTAGGACTGCAAGGGCCAGGACAATGATTCTCGTGGGCTCCCAGTTCAGGATCGATTGGTCAAATATTTGCTTCAAAGGCACGACTTTTTTGTGAATGTTGCATCAGCATTCTTAGCCGGAAGCTACCAACTTTCTTGAATTGAGATTCTGGGCCAAAAGCTGTCATCTGTTTTCCATCTCCTCTAGCTGTCCTTTGTGTGCCTCGTAAGCGCACCAAGAGCCAAATGCAAGTATCACAGCAAATCCGGCAAGTGTAAGGTGCGTAATGTTCACACCTTCGAGCGATCGAGAGGTTGAGAGTGTTACAAAAATCAAGAGAAAGAGAATATAGGCAAAGCTATAGGCCACTCCATATATGAAAGATCGCCTGATGCTATACCTCTTACTCCTGCAGTACCGTGCTAGTAAAGCGATGCCTGCTAAAGCTATAACAAAAATCAGTGATTCAATTGGGTCGCGGTGCACTCGGGTTCGCTCGATAATCTAGCTAGACACAGGCAGGGTTGGGGCCAATAGCTGACGCTCATGTACTGCCCGAACTAGGCCACGCTGCATAGGCACCCGAGACAAAAATATAGGCAGAGAGACCAAGAATCGGCCCGATCTTCGTCATACGATCAGTGGTAGCTTCAACTCCGGTTGCTACTATCCCTACCAACAGGAAGAGAAACACGCAGGAAACCGCATAACATGAGCCAATGATAAACCCCTTGCTGACGGGATATTCGCGCCGATGGCAGTACCCAGCGACGAAATGCAAACCTAGTATCGCTGCAATAACTAATCCATACTCAAGAACCATAGAGCTGTTGTACTCCTAATCGAAGGCAGTAACGGGGCCAATAGCTGCCGCCGGGTACAGACCAAAGCATGGGTGAACAAGAGTGGCCGAGCGATCGAAACCAAGCATATTGCTGATTCAGCGTTCGCTCTCAAGTTTCCTCTCAAGCATTGCTTTTTTAAAGTTTGATCGACTACTGAAGAATGCTGCCCAGATACAAAAGAAGCACAGTACGGCAGGTATCAGAAAGTCCATTGTGGAACCGTTCGATAACAATCGATTTACTAGGAAACCAAGCATTGAGGTTGCTACGAGGGGATAGGTAACCTCGGCTGCTGGCATCAAACGCTGATCTGAATCGAAAGCCTCGGGGTGCTCTCGAAAGTATCGGTAAAGGAGAACTCCGCAGATGGCGTAAGCAGTTCCGAGAACCACAACCGACTGCGGCCCAAAGTCGAATGCGCCCATGGGATATATGATGAGTGAGGCGACAACGCAGAACACCAAAAAACTAAGGGAAAAGCCCAGGTACTGTTTCCTTGTCATTGTTGATATCTCCGCAATCAGACAGATATTTTCTAGTTAATGAACTATAGCAAAGGAACTGTCGCCTGCGACGTGAGAGTCGTAGAGTCACGCGCAATCTGCCAGTCAGCTAAGGGGCCAAGAGCTGCCGCTCAGAACTAGGCTGATTCTTCGAGCTTAAGTTTCATGGCCTGAAGCTCTCCATGCTCCAAAATCATATCAAGCCAATTTTGAGGGTATTCAGGATCAAATATCTCATCTTCTATCTGCTCCATATACTCCTGTTGCACTTTGCGAAATTGATCTCCCCTGCCCTCTGCGCTTTGAGCGTTCTGGGTGTCTCCAGAGGCCTCGTACATTACTTTTTGTAACGACGCACCAAAGCTATTTGTAATCAATTCGCGGCCTCTAGTTTCAAGCGCAAATCCTGCATTGATGCATGCCTGCCGCCACTCGTCGCCCTCATTAGATTGATCCTTGCACATCTGCATAATCGGACCGTATCTCGGAAGGTTCATTGCAGCTATGTTAACTGCTAGATAGATGGCACAGCTCTCTCCATCGTCAGTGTAAGTGGAGAGGACGGCCGAAAACTCGTTTGCTTGCTCAGCCCATCGCGTGCTTACCGTCTCGAGCGCAGCAGCTCTCTGGAGATGCGTAAGGGCGTCCGAGAGTTCGCCTCTCTTAAACGCCATGACGCTCAGATGAAAATAAAAGAAGCCGTTCTCAGGCTCAAGCCTCATCAGTTCTTCGGTCGATCCTGCGATGCAGTGCTCTTCTCGTTCGCTATCGTTAGAGAAGTCGTAACAGTGATTGAGGAGAGTTTGGCGAGCCGTCACGTTACCTGGATCTATATTCAGAGCGCGAAGCAGCTGGGGCCGCTGGTCGCCCTTATAATCACCCGTCAGCGCGTATGAGTCTTCTAGAACCGCACCGAGTGAAATCGCTGAAGGATCGTCCGTAGAGTAGAAATCTCGAACATCCTCTACAGTTGGGATTCCAGATTGACACCAGTCTACACCGCCGCTGGGGGAACACGCGCACAGCGTCAGGAGGACGACGCTGAGCACCGGAACTCTAAGAATCATTTATCGTCTTTTCCTATAGTGGCCGCTAAGGGGCCAATAGCGGACACTTGTTAACGCTCGAAGCAACGAGCGCGCGTTGTAGCGTCCAGCCCGACGGCGATGCTGCCTTTGCTTGTCATGTGTTTTTGTCATACTGCATTAATTCTACTGGGACTCCATTAACTTCTATGAACGCAACTGTTAAACCGTCACTGGGTGAATTGGGTTGAATGATTATCTTTTGCCCTTTTAATGCATCGTCTAAATCACTTACTTCAAAAGCGACATGAGGCACAGATTTAACAAGCTCTGGATAAGGTGCATCTTTCCAATACCTTTGCCACTGAATACCAAAGGGATTGTTTTCATGATCAGATACCGTCATTTTTAAATGAGGCAAATCAATTTCACCCTCAAATTTTTCTAGTGTTGGTATGCCTACATGATTAAATTTCATTGGAATTCTTTTTAAATCTGAGTGACAGCTAAGGGGCCAGGAGCGGACATTGCTGCAGCGGATTCAAGAAACGCATTCGAACTGAGTGACGCAAAAAAACGTTAATGCGAATACCAGCGAGTCGCGCCAGAACTCCTTTCAATATTCACTTGTTAAGAGTCGCCGTGTGCAATCTGCAATCCCAAATCAAAGCGATCGCATTCCCAGAAATAACTTAATCACACATTAGGTTTACGCCAAAAATCTTATAACCACTCCGGAAGTAAACCAGCCCTTCACTACCGAGCACTTTCTCCTTTTTTCGAAAGTTTGCATACACATAAAGTTGGTTTTCACTTGCTTGGGCTATCCAGTGTTCTGTCGCAAACCCCTGATCTATAACTTGTATCGTTAATGAATCATCGATTCTGCCATCCTTATTCAGCAAGTTGAGAACAAGCTTCCCTGTGCTTCTATCTTTTTCATATTGATTTACTAGTACTGCATAGCTTTCGCTGCACGCGGCACTGATTGAGGGAGGATTGGATTCAACAGACCTGCCCGTCTCAGTCCAAAGGAGATCGAGGTTCTGATTCACGATTTCAGTAGTCATGCGTGCAAACGGGCGTTTGCGTGAGAAGATTGCAGCAGACCCCTTCGCGTCCAAGAACTTGGCTGTTACAGTGGTTTTCTCAGCGTACTCTCTTAACTCAGCGACTGCTGTTATCTGAGTATTGTTTTCCTTTCGCCATAGAACAGAGGCAACCACCTTTTTCCCGTCGACCACACCGGCTACCAGCACGCCTGCAAGCATATCCGAATAGAATCTAGTCAAGACTTTTGCCCTGTCGAGCCTCACTCCAAGCAATTCTTGCAGAGACACTTCGTAATCGGTGCCCGCAGCTAGTGTGTCTTGATTGTCACGAATATCAGCCAACTGCTCAGCATCACCGCCTGCGCGGGAAAACTCTGGGTGATCTTCGTGAAGTAGCTGTCCATTGATCAATCGAAACATCGAAGAATCGAAGTCATCACGACCCCTACGTTCAATAATGATGAGGTCTTTGTCGACCGTGCGCATCTCGACCCCAATGCGACCACCGGACTTCATTGCCGAAAGAGGTGCTTTTTGATCACCGAAATGAACCTGAAACTTTGAGTACGGAGAAGCGCTCTCGCTTACAGCCACACTCCGCGCATCTACGAATTCCTGGCTCACAAATACAGGCCCGCTTAAGTCCCCAACCCTCTGTATTACAGCCTCAATTTCATGGTCTGCCCCGGTTAGATATACCTCGTTTACCAAAAAATGGCTCCCAAGAGTCTGAGAGACACTCGCACCGGAGCTAAGCGTGAGCAACAATGCGCAGAGACCTATATATAGATGACTAGAGCAATACACTTTTTACTCCCTAATACAGTTGCCCAATGCTCTACCAGGTGACCTACGGGCCACAGCATATGCAGTACTCAAGTTGTCGGCTCTCATAGGCCGCCCCGACCCGGGAAAGGGGCAGTCGCAAACTCCGACATTGCTACCTACGGTGGCAATTGGGAAAAGCGCAGCGTGAATCGGAAAGGAGTATCTAGCCAAGCAAATTGCGCTCATAGACATTCAACACTGGTAGGTATTGACGAGGTAATTATGCATAGGCAAGTCTCGTGATTTAGGTACGGCTAATGGGCCAGAAGCGGACGACCAAGCCTAACGCCTCTCATAGAGCAGAGATGAGACCTCCGAACCGCGACACTGGATGTTCTTCTCTCCAATACATACAAAGTCGTTCTTGGTTAGTACACGCTGAGACCCAACGTTTTCAGTCATAACTTTCGCTATCACAATATCGCCCTTGGGAAACGCGTCGTGAGCCAGCATCATCTTGAGTGCTTGCGTGCAGATGCCCTTTCCCCAATATTTCCTACCAACCCAATATCCTATCTCTGTCTGGCCGGCACCGATTGACCAGTAAGAGACACAAGCTACAACCTTTCCATCCAACTCTACTGCCCAAGGTGTTCGATCAAGTGCTGAATCTTCCATAGCTATCCACTGAATAGCATCTTGAACGGTGTAAGGATATGGGATGTTGGATGTCCACCGCGAGACCTCGTAGTCTCCAACAAGATCCGCAACTCTTTCCGCGTCTGATAAGTTGAATTTCCGGAGCTTCATCTAACTTCCACGCGAATCTCGTCGATGTGGCTCTGTTTCATGGATAAAAATACCGTATCCGTCAA
Organism: Parahalioglobus pacificus; assembly: GCF_014652275.1. Lineage (GTDB taxonomy): Bacteria > Pseudomonadota > Gammaproteobacteria > Pseudomonadales > Halieaceae > Parahalioglobus > Parahalioglobus pacificus. The sequence goes on from NZ_BMYM01000001.1 coordinate 1,116,915, forward strand.
TCGGGTGCGGTACGTGCGCCAGGTCGAGTGCACGCGCGATGCTCCCACGGTGATAAGAACTATGGTTCACAATATGGAAAAGTATCTCCTCCACTCTCAACATGCCGCGCTTGCCGTCAGCGAATACGAATGGAATCTCTTCTTCTAGGCTTCCAAGGTGTGAAACGTAGTGCTTATACCATTTGGCTGACAGCTTCAGTCTCAAGTTTAGTTCTCTGAAGACCGGAACAACATCTGTATTGGTACTTGGATGAGGAGGAGCATCACTGGTCAATCTACTTTTGAACAGCTCTTCAACAATTACGATGTGATTTATCTGTTGAAGGGCGAAGGCATAAGCTTCAGGGTGCTTTTTCTGGTCGATGGACTCGACAGCGTCTAGCGTTCGCTGATCTGCCCATCTCTTATAGTTGAACATTTGACGCAGCATGCAGCACTCCTAGTGCTTATCTAGCAACAGCATTCTTCGACCAGTTTACCTTTAATCTTGATTTGCGGTGGATATATGGGCGGAGTTGGCTTCAAATCTATCACCCACGCTGGAGACAGCTTTGGGGCCAAAAGCGGACACTCAGCATCTCAACCATCAGTGGTCACCCAGAAGTATATCGAGAAGACTAGAATAGCTGGAATCCACATTAGGGCTATTCGCCAACCCTTTTTTCTATATGCCTTTACATAGCTCTTGAGCTCTTGGACTTCCGATTTCGATAACGCATGACCACAGTGTGGGCACACCGAATCATAATCAAACATCTGTCGATTACAGTGAGGGCACGGCCCTAACGGGGCATTCCACGTACCAGCCTTTGTCAGAATGTTTGGTTCAGTCGGCATAAGCGAAAACGATTAGAAGAGGATTTCCCAAGTCAGAATTGGGGCCAAGAGCAGACATCTAAAAAGATTCACCATGACGCCACAATTGAATTTTCGCCACAAGTGCGAGGCCAACTAAATACCCGGCACTTCCGAGCAGCGTGAAGAATGATGCTGGCTCTATGTTCTGTAGATATAGTGATTTGAGTACCTGTCCCACACCTATGCTTAGCCCAAATACCATTGAAAGGTAACACCACCAGAAAAAATACTTGAGTGGTTCCGCGTTGGACACAAGTACAAAGAAACCCATCCCCACGACGCAAACCAGCATGGATATGAAAAACACAAACGGCAGTACCTTCCATGACATACTCGGAGAGGGACCATCTAAGTCCGCTGCTACACCAAAAACTAGGCCAATTAGGGCTAGAGCAGCATGTACTACGGCAACCTGCTTCATGTCAGCTTAGGGGCCATTAGCTGCCCTTAGTCAACTCGCCAATACCTTTCAGTATGCGTCGAGACCTTATCCTAGATAGGGGCCACGGAAGTTCTATCCTTAGTCGAACTACAACTCGGTCACCTTGGTAGCTCGCCTGGAAGTCATCGGAGACTATTATTCTTGTTCCCCGGAAGCTCATGTGAGTGTACTTTGCATTGTCTTTGACCTTTATCCATCCGCGTTCAGCGAGATACGCATTGATTCTTTTCCTATAAGCCATCGTGTCGTCTACCAAGAACCGATGGCCTTTCAGGTCGCAGAAAACTTCGATAACGCCAATCAGTGCGCAAGCTGTGTACAGGCTTATGATATAAAGCGGCGCTTCGCTGGGCTTTACACCAAAAATTTCAAAGGTGATGAGCCCAACACACAATAAACCAATCCCCCTATAGATGAGGCTGAACATCACATAAGCAGCAAAACCGAATACTGTCTTTTCAGGATAGAGTTTCACTTGAGTTCATCGTCGTGATTTAGCTTTTTTAAGCAGATTTGGGGCAAGGCACCGCCCCTCAGAACAGTGCTTGCACATTGTCATTGAAGCCCCAGTGCACAAGAAGCCAACCTTCATCTGATTTGTAGTAGACGAATCGCCATACAGTCACAAAGCGCTCAAATTTCAGTATGTACTCGTGTCTTATCAGCGAATCACCAACGGCATCTTCGGCAATGAACTCGTAACCTTTAGCCTTACCAAAACGCTGTCCCATTGCCGGGGCTTGCAGCTCTAGAGAATTCAGTTGCACATCAAATTCAGCAGTCGGAGCCTGATTGAACGGCTTAAGCTTCAATACACCTTCTCTCAGCTTGTTGTCTGCTAATGATTGCATAACAGAGTCCGAGAGAGCTCTCGTGTCTTCAAGAGATCCTGCCGCTTCGAAGGCCTGGGCGGAACAAATGAAACTGGAAAGAAAAAGGAACAGGCTGACAGCCTTCATCTGAATTCCCTATTTTTTGGGGTGGTGAATGTCCGCTTTGCGGACGTTGACTGCCTGCAAGTTACCACAGCTGTTAGCGGCAGCTAGGGGGCCAAAACCGGACGTTGACCAAATTGTTTTCTCGACGGCTTTATAGTCTCATAGATCATATCGCTCCGGCTCAGCGTTATAAAACCGGGGGTTCGCGTTTTTGAGCCACCACCACACCCGTGCTGGCGTGACGCCAGCCAAAGACACCATCGCGCGTTTTCGTGAGCGAATCACCCAGCTTTATGAGCAAGATGCGGGCCCAAGCCCGCATTGGGGCCTACGCAACACGCTGGTGGCATTGGGTGTGCGTAGGTTTACCCGGGACGCAGGTGCTGGTCGAACAGAAAGCCCTCACCGGGGCTACGGACAGACTATCACCCGCACTATGACGATCGGGTTTGGGACAGCATTATTGTTCGAAACACAAAAGTGGGGCTTCAGCGCTACAAGACGCCCTGATCACAGACAAAGCGCGGGCTCTGCCGAAATCACCGATGGATCCATCTTGGGCATCCCACTGTGCGTCGGTGAGATCTTGTGGGCGTGTCCAGTCGTTGCAATTTAGTGTATTGAACTCGCTCTCACCGTTAGGCGCTGTATAGTCCCAGTAGCCAACCTTCACAGTGAAGATGTTGCCCGCTGAATCTTGATTAAGGAAAGTGTCAAGAGCGGGCACGAATTCTCCATATTCATCATACTCGATCTCAGGACAATTAGGGGCGAGGACAATTTGGGATAGATCAACCTCGCAATTGAAGAGGTCGTCCCAGTCGTTGGCATGGACCGTTCCGTCTGTGCGGACGTACGGGTACTCACTCTGAGCGAATCGATCCGCAACGGAAACGGCGCTATCAGACAACCATGCTTTGTAATTGTCGGGGTTTTGTAAACCGGCGTCTGCCGCACGATTTTGGCAAATCGCGTCTGCACCGGCTAAGCCTCCCAAACTACCGTCTTGAAGGGTGCTCGTAAGGAAAACAACCTTCTTACAGTCGTAATCGACGGCGCAACTCTCACCCGATTCAAGAATGAGGTTACTCTCGCATTGTGTGGTGGATGGGGCCTTAGAAGTACAGCTGCGATCAATGCTCAAAGTACCCAGCTTCAGCGCTACACCTGAGGTATTACTGATTTCCGCCGGGACGATAGGTAGATTAATGACTCCGCCTTCAGGGTTGTCCAGCTCAAGCATACTCGCCAATGCCTGGGGAATGTTCAGGCTGCCCAGTGCGCTCAGGGTTAGACCCGCCCCCAATAACATCACACTCAATAATTTACGCCCCTGCGGGCCGCGCAATGTGCGATAACCTATCACCGCCATCAAGACGCCAAGCGGTATCAACAGCAACGATGGAATCGGCACGGGCACTGCCGGTGCAGAGCTCACTGGCGCAGGTCCATATGTCAGGGTACCGCTTGTTTGCGCGAATGCGACTGAAGAAAGTGTCAGCGATGAAATCGCCGCCCATGCATGTTTGATGCTCATGCTATTGCCCCTGTTTACAGTCTTTTTCTTTGGAGAAAGCTCTGCCTTCAATGCGCCTAATGTTGTAGTGCTTCTATATCTGTTTGAACCCTGAGTTTAACTGACAACGCATTAATACTGAGCCGCGATTCTGCCCAATAATATTAACCAACCAAAGCTTTCTTTAAAATTATGGCCGTTACGCACGGATTTTAGAAGCACGGGGCGCTCATTTTTGAGCGGAGAGGATGTTTGTCTGATACACACTTCACGTCCGCTTTGTGGACGAAAGCGGACGTTCGCGAAACTATATCAAGAGACCGCAATTAGGCGAAAGCGGTCATGTCTCCTTACATTTCAGAGCAGACAAATTAACGCAGCCCTATTCGTCGCCTTCGCTTATTTTGGAAGAGGCAACAGCGACAAGGATAACGATGATTATCACAACTACGCCGCCAGCTATTGAGTAGTCCATTTGCTAATTATCCGCCGTGTAAAATAACAGAAGCGAGCGTTATTTTTCCCTCTGCTCGAGGATAAGAAGCTGCGAAGCACATCAAAAATAACGCGCGAGCCTGTGCAGGTGCACAACTAGGGCATCGGATGCAGCTTCCTGCCTTTCACCGAATTCTGCCGGAGAAGTACTTAATTCTCTGAATCCGCTTACTGGGGTGGAGCGATATAAGCGGCTTTCGATCCGGTGGATTCCACTGCACGGCGCCAAGGCTTCCTCGCGCACTGCCCCTAAATATGATCGGGGCGATTGGCGCGCTGCAGCAGTTTCAATGCGGCGCGCTCTATAGCGCCCTCTGCAGCCATGCCCAGCTTCTCCTGCCAGTTTTTACGTTGCACAAAACGAATTTCGTACACATCCCAATCTTTAATTCGCGCTTGTATAAGACCGTCTGATGTCTGGATGGCATCCACGAGCCCCTCATCCAGCGCCTTCTGCCCGTACCACACTTCGCCGGTCGCCACTGCATCGATATTCAACGCGGGCCGATTGCCTTTTACGAACTGCTTGAAAAGGTCGTGTGTGTGCTCGAGCTCTTCAACAAATTTCTCTCGGCCGTTCTCGGTATTTTCGCCAAACATGGTCAGTGTGCGCTTGTACTCGCCGGCCGTGTAAAGCTCAAAATCGATGTCGTTCTTCTTCAGTAACTTGTGGAAGTTGGGCAACTGCGCCAGGACGCCAATAGAGCCGATAACGGCAAAAGGCGCGGCTACGATGGTGTCAGCAACGCAAGCCATCATATAGCCACCGCTCGCAGCAACCTTGTCCACCGCAACCGTCAGCGGAACTTTGGCTTCCTTGATGCGAGAGAGTTGGCTTGCCGCGAGTCCATAGCTATGAACCAGCCCGCCAGGGCTTTCCAAATTCAATAGTATTTCATCGCCTTCCTTTGCCTGGGATAGCACTGCAGAAATTTCCTCGCGCAGGTTATCCGTGGCACTGGCCTGGAGGTCGCCATCAAACTGCAATACAAACAGCCGAGCCTTATTCTCTATTTGGTCGCCCGTTTTAGCTTGCTTCTTCTTACTTTTGGCCTCGGCCTTGTCTGATTTCTTCTTGTCCTTTTGCTCCTGCTTGTGCTGGGCAGGATCAGTGACAACCGCATGGATCGTGTCCGAGACTGCCTGATACTTTTCGTTGACGTTGCGGATTTCTATATGGCCCTCGCGCAGGTCACTGCGCTGGCGTTGGCCCAGCGCCATGGCGCCGGCTAGCAATATCAAAACCGCAGCAACCAGTGTTACCGCCTGTGCGAGGAACAGGCCAAAGTCGTACAGAAACTCCAAGTTAAACTCCTAGAACTCAGTGTTGTTGAGAGGCCACAAAGGCGCGTATTAACTGCCCGCTGATGGAACTTGCGGGCGGGACCGGTGGCAGATCGCTGTAATGGAACCAGTCGGCCTCGGCGATTTCAGTGGGATCACAGACAATGTCTCCACCGGTATAGCGGGCAAAGTATCCCAGCATCAGTTGGTTCGGGAATGGCCAGGATTGGGAGCCGAAATACTCGATGCCATCTACCTCAACGCCGACCTCCTCCTTGACCTCTCGCACCAGCGTTTCTTCCGCCGATTCACCAGCCTCTATGAAGCCGGCCAGCGTGCTGAACATGGGCCGGGGGAAATTGGCGTTGCGCGCCAATAACATGTGTTCTCCCCGTGTGACCAGCGTGATGATACAGGGTGCGATGCGCGGGTAGTTGGTGATGCCGCATGGGCTGCAGCGCATGGCACGCTCACCCTGATCCAGCGTCATTTCGCTACCGCAGCGACCACAGAATCGATGATCTCGCTCCCAGGCCAATACCTGTTGAGCCCGGCCAGCAAGCGAAAACAGAGGCACATCGATTCGCCCCAGAACCTGATAAAGATTGCCCCGCTGAAACCGCATGGGGTCCAGGCTGCTGGATTCATCGATCTCCAGTGCGTAGAGCGGCTTGCCGTGCCATAGCCCAAGAAATTGCTGCTGCCTCACCTGCCAGCCACCATGCCCAACGTCGTGCTCCGGTAACAGCACGGGCTCTGGCGAGCGCATATCGCTCACCAGCTGACCTGACTGAAAAACGATAACAAGACCGGGGCTTGCCGCCTCGGGCGGTGTGTTTCCGGGTTCAAACATCTTCAGGTCTCATCGGGCAAAGGGCGTATGGTATGCGCGCCCCCAGATGCGGGCAAGCGCACCCGCTCGCACATCGATATAAGGCCTGGCACACGAGAATCTATGCCAACCTGGCATTCAGCGGCGGAAGCTATCAGTTGTAGAGCTCGCGCCAAAGGGCGGTTTTCCCTGCAGATTTCTCAATAGCGTCGAGCTTGGATTCATGAGCGGCAAGTTCATCGTCGTTCGCCAGAACCACCGGCAGCCTGGGGCGCCCGGCGTCCAATCGGCGAATAGCGGAACCCGTGCCATTTGCCCCGGCAGACGCATCCTCTCCGTTGTCAGCCAGCGCGAAGGTGGTCTGCCCGCCGGTCATCAGCAGGTAGACGTCGGCAAGTATCTCGGCATCCAGCAGTGCACCATGCAGGTCGCGCTGTGAATTGTCCACGCCATAACGCGTGCACAAGGCATCCAGATTATTACGCTGCCCCGGGTGTTTGCCCCTGGCCATCACCAGGGTGTCCACCACACGGCAATGGCTGGACAGCGGCGGGTAATCCGCGTTCAGGCGCTGTAACTCAGCGTCGAGAAATCCAACGTCAAAGGGCGCGTTGTGAATCACCAGTTCAGCCCCTGCCACATAATCAAAGAAATCCCTGGCGATGCTATCGAACCGGGGCTTGTCCTGCAGAAACTCATTGGTGATGCCATGCACTTCAATGGCGCCCTGATCCACCTCTCGATCGGGGTTTATGTACTGGTGGTAGTGATTGCCGGTCAGGCGACGATTTACCAGTTCGACACAGCCGATTTCGATAATACGGTGGCCCTGGCTGACTTCCAGGCCGGTGGTCTCGGTATCCAGAACAATCTGGCGCACGTAATGCCTCTCTTTCCTTCTCGGAGCAGGCGCGGATTATGCGCGCTGCTGCATTTCTTCAATCCCGCGATTAGCCAGCTGATCCGCAATTTCATTTTCACGGTGGCCGCTATGCCCCTTAACCCAATGCCAATCCACCTCATGGCGCTGGTTTTGTTCGTCCAGCGCTCGCCACAGATCGGCATTCTTCACGGGTTGCTTACTGGCGGTTTTCCAACCGCGCTTCTTCCAGTTCGGCAGCCACTGGGTAATCCCGTTTTTCACGTAGACAGAGTCAGTGGTTAGGGCGACCTTGCATGGTTCACGCAGGGCTCTCAAGCCCTCTATTGCTGCCAACAATTCCATCCGATTATTGGTGGTCTCGGGCTCTGCGCCATAGATCTCGCGCTCTTTACCCTGAAAGCGCAGTAACGCACCCCACCCTCCCGGTCCGGGATTGCCCTTACAAGCGCCGTCGGTGAATACTTCAACGGATTTCATAGGCTGTCTTTTTACTCTTGGTCTGAACGCCGCTGCTCGGCACCGGGCTGGGTGCCACACCCGATTTGGGAACTGCCAGCTCGATTAACCGCTCTCGCTTGCGCCGGCGCTGGACTTTACGCCCGCCGGCCACCTGCTTGATCGCGTGGATCATGTAAATGCCCCCGGCAGAGACGTTATGCCGCAGGCAGAAAGCATCTGCTCGCACCATCGCACTGCGCAGCCGCCCGGAGCCCAGTGGGGGCACAGTGTACAGGTGCGTGAGCTTCTCGGTAGGGCATTGCAACAATCTCATCCAGTCTTTGAGGCGATGCGCCGATAGCGCCGTGTGGCGCTGCCAGGGCGCCCTGCCGGCGATACGTTTCAGCCGCTGCAACACACCCGAAAAACTCAGCGGGTTGAATCCGATAATGATCAAGTGTCCGCTGGGTGTCAGCACGCGTTGCATCTCCCGCAAAGCCTGATGCGGGTCTTCACTGAACTCCAGGCAATGAAAGGCAACCAGCGCATCGACACTGTCGCTCTCCAGGGGGAGCTCCTCGAAGCTGGTAATCAAGCCCGCTTCCGCGCCGCCAAAGCTGGTTACTTGTATTCGGTGATTAATTGGGCTGTCGGCCAACAGGTCGATTCCGGCCAGCGGGGCCAGTTGGGCAATGTGGTAGCCGAAGGTAAGGTCCAGAACCGGTTGTAAGGCCTGACTGAGCTGATTTAGCGCGTACTGTCCGTTTTCCCGTTGGTACCAGGATTCAAGTGCTGAGGAAATCTCGTTAGACTCTCGCCCTACCACTGTGCCGCACCGCAAAGGCTGAATTCACGTCGAGGTTAGCGGTGTTGGCGTCGCCTTTGCAATACCGGAAAGAATCATGACCAACATAGAACCCATACAGGCCTTCACCGACAATTACATCTGGCTACTGACAAATGGCAGTAGCGCGGTTGTCGTTGATCCGGGCGACCCTGCGCCGGTGGCGGCGACCCTCGCAGACAGGGGCCTGACCCTGTCGGGCATAATCATCACGCACCATCATTTTGATCACGTGGGAGGGCTAGAGACGCTTGCCAGTCAGTGGGAATGCCCGGTTTGGGGGCCCGATAATCCGGCTATCAACGGAATAACCCACGCCCTGAGCGATGGAGACTCGGTCACTCTTTTAGGGCTTGAGTTGCAAGTCATGGGTGTGCCCGGGCACACGCTGGATCACATCGCGTTTTATGCCGCTTCGCCGGAGCCTGTGCTGTTCTGCGGGGACACCTTATTTGCGGGCGGTTGCGGGCGAGTTTTCGAGGGCACTTTTCCCATGATGCGGCAATCCTTGAACAAGCTGGCTGCCCTGCCCTCCGAAACACGGGTGTATTGCGCCCATGAGTACACCATGGCTAATCTGGCATTTGCGCGCGCGGTGGAGCCCGCCAATAAGGCGCTGGCACAACGGGAGCTGGACGACGCAGCGCGGCGCGAGCGGGGCCTGCCCACCGTGCCTTCAACGCTGGCCATGGAGCGTGCCACTAACCCGTTCCTGCGTGCCGGGACTCAAGAGCTCCGGGACGCCCTCGCCGCCAGCGACAGGCTTAGCGACCAAAGCGATGATGGCGTTTTTGCCACCGTACGCAGCTGGAAAGACAATTTTTAAATTTTCTAAGACGAAAAAATACAATATGTTACGGGGCAAATTTCTAGCGTTTTCTACGCTTATTTTCCTGGTGGGCTGCCAAACTATAGCCCCCGATCAGGCGCCATCAGAGTCAACAGACCCGGCGCCTGCTGAACCAACAGCCAGTATTCTCGAGCCCAGCTCTGCGTCTGCACCGGCGACACCATTGCCGCCACCCAAAGACCTCTGGGAACGCATCCGGCGCGGTCTGACGTGGCAATCCACACACAATGCGGAAGTCGGTAAGCAACGCGATGCGTACTTGCGCCAGCCCAATTACTTGTCCGTTGTTACCGGCAGAGCCAATCTCTACCTGTATTACATCGTAGAGGAAGTCGAGCGCCGCGGTATGCCCATGGAAATGGCGCTATTGCCCCTGGTTGAGAGCGCAATGAACCCCTTCGCCGTGTCGTCACAGAGGGCTGCCGGGCTATGGCAGATCATGCCCGCCACCGCCAAACACTATGGTGTAGACAGAAACTGGTGGTATGACGGGCGTCTGGATCTGAGGGAGTCAACGCACTTCGCGCTGGATTACCTTGAGGCACTTCACGCTGAATTTGATGGCGACTGGCTGTTGGCGTTGGCGGCCTATAACGCCGGCAAGGGCCGCGTCGGCAGAGCGATTGCTGCGAACGAACGGGCGGGCAAACCGACGGACTACTGGTCGCTCACGCTCCCACGGGAGACGCGCAAATACATCCCTCGCCTAATCGCGCTCAGCGCCATTATTCGCTACCCGGACACATTCTCAGTCACGCTGCCAGATCTCCCCAACCGCCCTGCTTTCGAAATTGCTGAGACGGGTGGCCAGATAGAAATGCTGCGGGCAGCCAGTCTCGCCGGCGTAGAGCTGGACGATTTAAGAGCCTTGAATCCCGGGCAACTGCGCTGGGCGACGGCGCCGCGGCAGGCACAAGAGCTACTGGTCCCCGTCGGTAGCCGCGCGACCTTCGAGCAAGGCGTAGCGACCCTGGGCCCTGATGACAGGGTCACCTGGGAGCATTATCGCATTCGTCGCGGAGATAGCCTGATCAGCATTGCCAAGCGCTTCAACACGGAGGTGGGCCTGCTACGCGACGTTAACAACATCCGAGGCAACCTGATCCGCGCGGGCGATACCATGATGATCCCGGAAGGCAGCGCCTGGGCGGACTCCCTGGCGCTGGTGAGCGACACCTCGTCGCTGAACAAACGTGGCTACCGTGTGCGTAGAGGTGACTCCCTGTATGGCATTGCCAACCGGTTTGACGTCACCATCGACGATATCATCACGTGGAATTCCCTGAACCCCGGAGACTACCTCCAGCCGGGTCAACGCCTGACGCTGTATGTGCGAGGCGGCTAATGGGAGCACCGCTGCTGCACTGTGCAACTGGCACTTTCAGCCTGCGGCGCTACCCCGAACGGCCCAGGGAGACCCTTCAAGCCTGGAACGCGGCCGACGAATTACTGGTCGCAGCCGTCCATGAGGCAACAGCCGCAGACAATTCCAGCAGCCACACCCCTGCCCTTCTCACCGTCAATGACGAGCACGGTGCACTCAGTGTTGCACTGCAGCCGAAGGCATTGTGGACCGATTCGTTTCTGGCCAAACAGGCGCTTGAAGGAAATCTAACGCGCAATCAGAAACCGTTCATCGACGTGGTGCCAAGCACCGATGCGCCCCCGTCCGCAGATATTGTTGCGATGCGCATTCCCAAGTCGCTGGGTTATTTCCGCGCGCAGCTATCCGCCCTTGCAAACAGCCTTCCGCCGGGTGGGCGTTTGTTCGCCGCAGGCATGGACAAGCACCTGTCACCCAACACCGCCCAATTGCTTGAAGACTACATAGGCCCCACACAGAGGCAGCCGGGCAAGCGCAAAGCCCGTGTTTTTGTTGCCACACGGGATCAACGGGTCGGCCGGGCTCTGCCGACGAGAGCCACCTACCGTGTACCGGGCTTGCCGGTTCCGCTTTCTGCCGACACCAACGTATTTAGCCCGGACATGCTCGACGGTGGCACGCGACTGCTACTGCCGCACCTGGCGGATATAGCCGCTTGCGAGCACGCTGTGGATTTGGCCTGCGGTAATGGCGTTATCGGGCATCAGATGCTGCATCAAAAGCTGGCACGACGGGTCACATTCATTGACGAGTCAGCCATGGCGGTCGCCTCGGCGAGGCACAATGCCAACGTTCTGCTAAGTGCTATCCACGAAACGCACTCCGGTGACAGCATTGATGGCTCGGCACTAAGGTTTGTTTGGGGCGATGGGGCCACCACCAGGGAAGCTGCAAACCTGGTAACACTGAATCCACCCTTCCACATGGGCCACGCGGTCGACCAGTTTGCGGGGAGACGACTGATTCTGCAGGCATCGAAAATGCTTGAGAAGGACGGTCAGCTGCTGCTGGTGTACAACAATCACCTGAAATATAAACCGCTGCTGCGTCGACGATTTGAAACCCTCAGCACACTCAGCCGGGACCGTCGATTTTCTGTTATCGTTGCAGGCCGTCCGGTCGCACCAGACTGAATAAGAACCACAAACTTAATGAGAAATTTTATGAAAGCACTGACCTCTATGGCTGCGCTCGCGGCTCTCACTCTCTCACTCAATGCTCCGCTGAGCTGGGCACAGGAAGCCGCGGCAGACGAAACACCAGTTGGCGGCGCCCGCGCTATGGTGCTGTCGGTCGAGGCCGTCGTCACCAAAGTCGACCCAGAAACCAAGCAGGTTAGCCTCGAGGGGCCCATGGGTAACCCGATTACCCTGACCGCCAGAGAGGAAGTTGTCAGCATTGACGACATCAAAGTGGGCGACGTACTTGCCGCCACTTACATGGCAGCGCTGGAGGGTGAGCTTCGCGAACCCACCGAGGAAGAGCTGGCTGAGCCCTGGGTGGTACTGGAGGATGCCGCCGTTTCCGAAAGCGCAGAACAACCCGGTATCGGTGGCGCGCGTTTAATCCGCGCTGTTTGCACCATCGAAGGTATGAACCGTTTGCTGGGCACGGTCACGGTTTTGGATTCACGCGGCGCTGCTCACGTCATCACCGACGTCGAGCCGGAAAAGATGAGCAATGTCACTCTGGGCCAGAGTATCGTACTGGTCTACACCGAAGCCTTGGCGATCAGCCTGGAGCACGTACAGCAGTAAGGGCATTCGAGGGGCCTGCCCCTCGGATTCATTGCAATAATTGTTCAACCAATTCCACCACCGTCTCAGTGGCCGGTCCGGTTAAGTGGTGGTGGAACTGCCCCGCCACATCACTGGGCTCTTTGTTGAGCTCAACGCAGGTCGCCCCTGCCATTGCAGCGTGGCGAACGAAACCCGCCGCAGGGTAAACCGCCCCCGACGTACCTATCGCTAGAAACAGCGAACAACTTGAGAGCCGGGTCTCTATCCTATCCATGTGGTACGGCATCTCACCGAAAAACACGATATCGGGGCGCAGACTGCCGACGGTGCCGCAGGCGGTGCAGGCTGTCTCCACATCAAAATGTATTTTCGCAACAGACTGCCGGCCACAATGCGAACACAGCATGCCCAGCAACTCACCGTGCATATGGCAAACCTGCGCTGATCCGCCGCGCTCGTGCAGGTCATCCACGTTCTGCGTGACCAGGAACACCTCGCCGGGGAAGTGCGCTTGCAGGCGAGCAATGGCCTGATGAGCGGCGTTAGGAGCGACCTCGGAAAGCTGGGCGCGCCGTGCATTGTAAAAGCCCAACACCAGTTCGGGGTCACGAGCGAGCGCCTCGGGCGTGGCAATCGCCATTGGGTCATGATTTTCCCAGAGCCCGTCACTGTCACGAAACGTCGCCAGCCCTGATTCTGCAGAGATGCCAGCGCCGGTCAGTATGACAATTTGATCGACAAAGCGATCGCGAAAATAAGGCATAGCAGCCGCCCCTTCCTGTGATTAAAAATGCCAGTCAAAACACGAGTAAGCAGCATCCCACAGGGGTAACGCAAGGGCGCATTATGAAGTTCGTACTATCCACATCATTCAGCTCAGTGGCAGATCTCACAGCTCTGGCTCCGGTTGCCGATGAGACCGGCTGGGACGCCATGTCGTTTTCGGACCATGTGGTGAACCCCGAAACCCTTTCAACCCCCTACCCATATACCGATGATGGCAGTCGGCGCTGGGAGCCCTTTACTGACTGGCCAGACCCCTGGGTTACGATAGGTGCACTGTCCACCATCACCACGCGGCTACGCTTCACTAACAACATTTTCGTGCTACCCATGCGAAACCCCTACCTGGTGGCAAAGGCGATCAGCACGGCAGCCGTTATCTCTAACAACCGCGTCACACCCGCCTTCGGCGTGGGCTGGTCCAAGGATGAATTTGAGTTAATGCAGCAGGACTTCCATACCCGCGGCAAGCGAACGGACGAAATGTTGGAGATCATGCGCTTGCTTTGGACCGGCGAGATGGTTGAGTACCAGGGCAAGCATTACCAATTCGCGCCGATGGAAATGAACCCCGCGCCTACAGCTCCCATTCCGCTGTGGGTAGGCGGCATCTCAGATCCCGCCATGAAGCGAGCCGCACGTTTAGCCGACGGCTGGGTGACGGACTTACAACCCAGTAGTGAGATTATTGAAAGCATCAAGAGGATAAAGGGCTGGCGCGCTGACTATGGCCGCGCCGATATGCCTTTTGAGATTATGGCAACGCCTTCGGATGCCTGGGACCCTGATGGTTACAAGCGCTTGGAAGACGAAGGTGTCACGCACATCCTGACCATGCCCTGGCCGTTTTATCACGGTGAATCACAGGAACTGGCGCACAAGATCGACGGTATTCGTCGCTTTGCTGACGACGTTATTGCACGCTGTCAATAAACGCTACAGTGTTACGAGCTCTCCCAGGGCGGTGAAATAGAGTGCGCAGCGCACGGGCAGCGCGCTTTGCTCCAGCTGCAGTAGTTCACGGTAAGCCGATAGCTGGGGGCGGTAATGTTCAAGCTCCCGGTCTAAAAACTGCGCAAGGCACTCGTCGGGCAGCGGCGCACTGGTTTTGTAATCGATAATCCATTGCTGGCCGTCACACACGAAGCTGCGATCAATGACGTTTCTTACCGTTTCACCCCGCTCATCGATCCAGGTGTAGGCCTGCTCCGAGAGCGCCTGTTCGTGTGCGCTGTCCAATATCCATCGACCGCTCTCGTCTTTCAACGTCTTGTTGATGTTGTCCACTACTCGCTCCAGCGCAGGCTTTAAAACGTCGCCTGCTACGCCCAGATTACGAAGCGCATACTCTGCAATCTGTTTCTGCGGCGCCGACATTGATTGCGGCAACGAGGTTAACTGCGAAAGATCCTCCAGCATCTCATGCGCCACCGTACCCACTGCCCGGTCGACCCGGTTATTAATATGCTCGGGAATGTTTGCGCCCTGCGATTCCGGCGGGGTGATAACTGTAGCTGCAGGCAAATCCTGTACCCGTATCAAGGGTACGTTTGTCTGTGCCTGCGCGCTCGCACAACCTGCCGCGGATTCATGCTGCTGTACATTGGGTTCAAGCACTGGCCATACATGTGCCAGTAGGGATTCACTGGCTGGTTTGATGTCACCCTTCTTTCCGCGGGATACAGACGCGCTGAGAGTGAGTGAACGAATGGCCCGCGTACAGCCCACGTAAAGCAAGCGAAGTGTTTCGTGCCGTACCTGCTGCTTTTCTTGATACCGCAGGTAGTTAAACAGGGTGGGATCCCCAGGCTCTTCATGGCTGTTTGCCGCCAGCAGAAAGCCAGTGCGCCCGCTGGCTGAAATGGTGTCGGACCAGATAAGCAGTGGTTTCTCATCAGAGCGCGAGCCTGCGGCCAGCCCCGGCATAAACACGTGATCAAACTCAAGCCCTTTGGACTTGTGCAAGGTCATCACTTGTACCACTGCGTCAGGCTCCGGGTTGTTGGCATAGAGTCTCTGCAAACGATCATCCAGCCACTGTATATCGAGCCCTACGCCTTCTTTTTCCGCGCGGTGGAGCAGCCCCAGAAACGTATTTGCGTCCTCCAAATCAACGCTGCCCGCCAAGCCCTCAGGACCGCCCAGTTGCAGCCAGCTTGTCTCTATCCAGGCGCGCAGCCCCAAGCGCTCGCGCTTGGCCCAGGCCCAGTCCATTACTTGTATCAGGCGACTCAGGCGGGCCGCGCCCGCTGTGCTCAATACCTGCTTTTCCAGCGCGACTGAGCACCTGTCACGGGCACTCAGGTCGCGCTCACCGGCGCTAGCATTTGTCAGCGCGTGCAAATCCGCGAGACCCAGACCGCACCATGGCGATCGCAGCAAGGAGTACCAGGCAACATCGTCCGCGGGATTCGCGAGCGAGCGGCACAGCGACATAAGATCTATGACAGCAGGTGCGCTGATGAGTGTGTCGATATCCTGCGCTGAATAGCCGACACCATGGCTGCGCAACGCATGCACCACTGGCTGCAGCTGACGTCGACCGCGCCCCAGCACGGCGATAGACTGTTCGGGGTTCGACCGCAGCAGGGACGCTACTGCCAGCGCGATGTATTCGGCTTCCTCGCTTTCAGCCGACATATCCTCCCCGTCGCTGACAAAAGCATGGCTTTGCACCGCCGGGCTGAGGCCCATTGGGCGGACGGCGTCCGCCGCATGGAAGGCCACCTGCCCGTTGGCTAGATCATCAGTCTGCGGAAAGGCCTGGGCAAAGCTGGCATTGACCCAGTCGATGATGCCGGCGTCTGATCGAAAGTTACTCCGCAAATACAGTGGTTCCAGTAAAACCCCATTAAAGCCCTGCTCCCTCGCCTTGATAAACAACTCCACGCGAGCGTTACGGAATCGGTAAATGGATTGCATGCCATCGCCTACGATAAACAGCGTACGGGGCCGTTGCGGGTTGTTGGCGTTGTGCTCGCCCCATCCCCTGGAGAGGCGCTGCAAGAGATTGTATTGATCAATGGCCGTATCCTGGAATTCGTCGACCAGGATGTGCTCGATGCTGTAATCCAGGCGCAAGGCCAGATCAGTCGGCGCATCTTCTTCGCCAAGCGCGTCCAGCGCACCTATTGCGATCTCGGTGTAATCCACCAGTGAGCGCCGCTGAAACACCACCAGCAGGCACGCCGCCAGCAGCGGTAACACCCTGGCGAGGTGTTTGACCAACACCCATGATTCCTGGTGACCTGTAGTGTCCGGCAGGTGCCGTAATAGCTGAAGCTGCTCCAGCAAACCGGCCTGGTGCTGCAGGTCGGTCAGCAAAGCCATAAACGATTTCTTTGTCGCCTTTTGCGTATCGTCATCCACCGGGAAGCCGACGGTCTTGGTCACGCTTTTGCGCCAGTTGCCCTCCTTGGTGAGCAGTAAGTCAGCTAAGGCACGCCAATCCCCCAGTTGCGCGGGCTGAGGCGCAGGGAAATGAGCGAGTATCGGTTGATCAAGGTTGTTCTGGGCGTACTGAAGTGCTTTTAGCAATGAGTGACGCTGGGCTGTGATCGCCGAGTCCAGCGCTGCCAGGGCGTCAGTAACCAGCGTATCCACCAGCCCCTGCAGCCGCTGATCCGCCTTCCCGGCCGTGAGATCGCGATTGGCAAAATCCAGCCACTGTGATCGTCGCCGCAACATGCTGGCGAACAAGGTCTCCAGGCGCCTCCAGTTATTGTCAAAGTGAAGCAACAGTGCGCTGATGTCTGTGGCGGCATCCTGATTGCTGTCCACCAGATCAAGCAGCTCTCTAGCAGCCTCCCGATACAGTTGCTCGGGTTCCTCCGTCGGGCTGGCCTGCCCCCCAAATCGACTGAGTATCGGCATTTGGCGAGTGAGACTCATGCACAGGCTATCGATGGTTTTGATATTCAGTGAGGCGAGATTGTCCTCTAGCCGCCAGCCCTGTTGCTGCGACGTCGCCAGCGCTTGTATCGCCAAATCGCGTGTCACCTGTTCGTGCGCACTGTTTACAGGCGCACCTGCTGCGGCACCTGCCAACGCCTTCGCCACACGCTCCAGCATCTCGGCGGCAGCCTTGCGCGTGAAGGTGATCGCCAGCACCTGATCAGGTCGTTGAACGGTCACCAGCAGTGCCAGCAGCCGTTGCGTCAGCAGCTCGGTCTTACCCGACCCTGCAGGCGCTGTGACGCAGAAGCTCTTATCAACATTGAGCGCAGCAGCTCTTTCACGGGCATCAGTGATAGCCATTACTAACCGTCCCCGGTATCAATGCGACACAGGGGCCGCAGTTGGCAGTAGTCGCAGGCACCTTTCAAAGGCGCAACACTCGCCTCGCCCGCCAGAAAATCCTCGACCAGCGCGGTGTTAGTGTCGGCCCAGGCAGCGATAAGGCCGGGCCAGTCCTCAGCCCCGGATTCGATGGACTGGCGTGTGGTTAGCTCGGTGCTTACGCCTGGGACGCCCTCACACTCACCCAGGCCGCGGTATTCGCTGGAGCGGCGACGCACCTTGGCGTACGCGATACCCTGCACAGCTTGAGTCTGTGTATACAAGGGCAGCTGAGGTGCCCTGGGCCTACCTCCCAGCCAGCCCATTACCGATAGGGTGCTGCCGGTTTTGTAGTCAATCAGCAGGGTCTCGCCACCACTGAGCTCGTCAATGCGGTCCATGCGCAGGTTAAGCGTTAAGCCGCCGATGGTGAGCTGTCGGTCTTCTTCCGTGGCGAGCACGGTGAAATCGTCGCGCTGAAGTTCTACATCAAACCATTCCAGAAGTAGCGCAGCCAGATGCTTTTCCTCCAGCGCCAGGCACGCAGAACCCGCAATTTCACGCCGATCACTTCGCAAGGCGGCAATAGCCTGAACCGCACACTTCTCGGCCAGCGCCCGGCGTTCAGCGTCGCTGAGCGCAGCAAGCTGTGACCGGGATCCGAGTGTCTGCCACACGATCTGAAGTGCGGCGTGCACCAGATTTCCGCGGTCAGAAGCCGAGAGCCCTGTGTCCGCATCGTCCAACCCGCGAATATTGAGTCGTCTGAGCGCAAACGCGCGAAAGGCGCAAGCCGACTGATCCTCGACCAGACCGCTGCCACCACGAATGTCCTGAAGCTCACGGGAATCCACTGCAGGTGCCTGAGGCTCGAGCAGGCTCTCTTTCACCGCGGACTGCTGCCGTTTGGCCCAGTCTATCGGTACAACGCTGGCAACCTGTAACTGGGCATCTGCGGTGTCCAGCAGCGGACTGGGCAAGCTGGGAATACCATCAGAGAACTGCGCATAACTGGTGATAACGCTGCGGTTATCCGACAGCAGTTGCTCCAGGAGTCGAGAGGCGAAAGACCACTCCCGATCGACACTCGAACGCGGCATATCGCGTTCTCGCTGGAGTGAAGATGGAATAAAGGGGTTGGGTCTCGGTGACTGTGGGAAGCGATCCGCCTGCATACCGCACAGCCACAGCTCGTCAAATTGCAATCCTGCAGATTCCAATAACCCCAACACTTGTATGCGGCTATCGGCAGTCTTCGGCTGTGAGACCCGCTGCTGACAACAGCGGCGCAATGCCGCTGCGGCAGTCGCATAGTCCATGGCGCTTAAGGCTGGCGCTATAACGTCGTAAGCAGCAAAGGCATCCAATGCCTCCTGCCACTGTTGAACTTGCTGATACTCCAATGAGTCCAGTGGCCCGGGGCCCGGCCAGCCCCAGTCTTCGGCCAGTATCGCGCCAAAGTGCTCTGCCCATTGCGACGGACTCAGCCGTTGTTTATCGAGTCGCCGCGCGCGCATCGCATCCAGTGCCTCAGCCAAAAGCAAGGGCTTTGCAGCGCCGTCGCTCCCAAGCGCGCGCCGGCAGCGACTTCGCAATCGGGCCGTCGGAATATCCAGATCACCATCTTCAAACAATTGTTTGGTGAGTCGAACTGCTGGCTCGCCAAAGGCGTCTGTACGCCGAAGAAACCGGCTATTGAGCAGCTTGATGACATCGGCGCGGGTATTGCGGTGCTGCTGCATGTCTAAGGCGGTGAGCGCTGTCGAGACAATAGGCGCCCTATCGAGCGTAATACCCGTTGAGAAGTTAACCGGCAGATCTGCGTACTTGTCTCCCAGGCACTCGAAAGCTGTTCGCAGAGCGTGCTCCAGCGGCAGTCGATCCTGGTCTGCATCAGCCAGCACGATGCCGACAGTGGTATTGTCTGCGCCGCGATACTTATCCACGGCCCAACTGGCAATAGCCGTCAGCTCAGAAGCACGCTCGGGGAATACCTTCACCGTCGGCTGGTTTTTTTCGCCTGCCGTCGAGAGATCCTGCACAACCTCTACCGCCTGCGACAAATGCGTAAGGCAGGCCTGATAGAGGGGCGGGATATCGTCGAAGGCCAGCAGCGCCACCTTCTCAGAAGACGCCACATTCGGCGCGGCTAACAACCGCGTGAGGCAGCCACTCGCGGTATCACAGTCGATTGCCGCGAGCGCATCGCGCATGGCGTCCCACCAGTTGAGAAAAGTCCGACAGTCGGTGTCCAGAGAGAACAGTCCACGAATACCCTTGTCGCTAAGATCTACCTGCCAGCGGAGCAGATCCTCTCGGGTTCGAGCTGCTACCTGTGCCGCAGCGTCAGGTTTAAGTAGGCTGAGACCGGCGTCTGCACCACTACTTTTGGCAATGACTGCCAGCCAGAGCTCGCGCTCTCTTGTGGCATCAATCAGCGTGCAGGGCTCGATTGCCTGCTGCCGCACAGCTGTCTGCCAGCGCTCCATTAACCAACTCTCAAGGCTGTTGACTGGCGCGGGCGCCCAGCGCCGCATTCCCTGCCCTGCTTGATGCGTGTTCCATTGCGCGCTGATTCTCCGCGCCAAACGCGCAGTCGGTGTTACGACAGTCCAACCGCTCTCGAACAGTGGTATTAATGGCTTGATGTCATACAGTGCCGGCGAATTTGATGGCAAAGCTGCCTCCCTGGCGATATCAATTCCATGGGTTCGGGTGGGTTTCGTTATGAAGGTGCTCGCCTGTCAAATGCGGTAGCGCTGCTATAGAATGCAGCGCCCCTAATCCACCGGAATGCCAACACACTGTATCAGGAACCGGCACATGAGCTCTAACGAAGTCCACAATATCAACGTCGATGCACAGGATGTGCTGATTACGCCCGAGGCCCTGAAACAGGCCCTCCCCCTCAGCGACGCCGCAAGGGAGCAGCTGACTGAAAGTCGCCAGGTGATCTGGGACATTCTGGACCGTAAAGACCCGCGACTCTTCGTAGTGGTGGGGCCCTGCTCGATTCACGACACTGACGCAGCCATAGACTACGCCAAACGCCTGAAGGCGCTGTCGGAGGAACTCTCTGACACACTGTATATCGTGATGCGCGTCTACTTCGAAAAGCCCCGCACTACCGTTGGGTGGAAAGGCCTGATAAATGACCCTCATCTGAACGATTCCTTCTGCATCGAGGAGGGCTTACACATCGGGCGCAAGCTGCTGCTGGATATTCTTGAGCTGGGCCTGCCCACCTCGACCGAGGCACTAGACCCCATCTCGCCCCAGTACCTGCAGGACCTGATCAGCTGGTCAGCGATTGGCGCACGCACCACCGAGTCACAAACTCACCGGGAAATGGCTTCAGGGCTGTCTTCGGCGGTAGGTTTCAAGAACGGCACTGACGGTGGGCTCACGGTTGCCACGAATGCACTGAACTCGGTTGCCAAGCCCCACCGCTTCCTGGGCATCAATCGCCAGGGTCAGGTTTCTGTGTTTACCACCAAGGGGAATCGCTACGGACACATTGTCCTTCGTGGCGGCAGCGCCGGGCCAAACTACGACTCTGTGCATATCAGACTGTGTGAGGAGGCCCTGGAGAAAGCCGGTATTGCGAGCAACATCATGGTTGATTGCAGCCACGCCAATTCCAACAAGCAGCCTGAATTGCAACCGTTGGTCGTGGAAAACGTGGCGAACCAGATCCTCGAGGGTAATCAATCGATCGTTGGACTGATGATCGAGAGTCACCTGAATGCCGGCAATCAGTCTATTCCTGAGGACCTGTCGGAACTGGCCTACGGCGTATCGGTGACCGACGGATGCATCGACTGGGCGACAACAGAGCGCACTCTCAGGGAAACTGCTGACAAGCTGCGTGAGGTACTACCCGCTCGCCAGCAGGGCTAAACGACTTCGAACTGCATGCCGGGCACACTGCTCCGGCATGCGTCTAGCGCCACGCTTATGAGTAGTAGGCGTTGCTGCGATCGCTGTGATCTGTCATGTCGCGCACACCCTGCAGCTGGGGCAACTGCTCTAGCAGGGTCTTTTCAACGCCATCTTTCAAGGTGAGGTCCACGGCGCTACAACCCTGACAGCCTCCGCCAAACTGCAATACGGCATATTGATCGTCGGTCACTTCAACCAGACTGACCTCTCCACCGTGCGCTGCCAGCGCCGGGTTAACCTCGTTGTACAGCACGTAGTTGATGCGATCTTCCAGAGGGCTGTTCTCATCGACGCGGGGCATCTTGGCGTTCGGCGCCTTGATGGTGAGCTGACCGCCCATTCGGTCCTTGGCATAGTCGACCAGGGCGTCCTCCAGAAACGGCAGGCTGCGCTCATCAAACCAGGCCGTAAACTTTTCGAACTTGTGCTCTTCGTCTTCACTTTTCACATCGCCCTCTCGGCAGTAGGCAATGCAGGTCTCTGCACGAGGCGTGCCGGGCTGGTTGATGAACACCCGCACACCCAGAGCATCTTCCTGCTTGGTCAGCAGTTCTGCAAGATATTCCTGGGCTGATTCGGTGATGGTGATCATGCGCGCTCCGTTTCCGAGTAAATCACTCGGGTATTCTACCAATTCTGTCGAGGCGGCGGTACCCATGCCCCACTATTTACGCCCTCACGAGCGGGCATTCTGTTAAAATACGCGGCCCATCGACCCACAGTCTACTCGCTACAGGACCCATCATGCTGGACCGCACTTCCGTCACTACGCTACTCAGATCGCTGCTCGATGAGCGGATACTTGTGATCGATGGCGCGATGGGCACCATGATCCAGGCCGAGGGACTCACAGAAGAGGATTATCGGGGCACACGGCTGTCGGACCACCCGGGCGACCTCAAGGGCAACAACGACCTGCTCTCTCTGACTCGGCCCGATGTTATCGCCGCCATCCACCGGCGGTACCTTGAAGCCGGCGCGGACATCATTGAGACCAACACCTTTAATGCCACCGCAGTAGCCCAGGATGATTATCAACTGGGTCATTTGGTCAAAGAGATCAACCTGGCCGGCGCGAAAATCGCCCGCCGCGTCGCCGATGAAGTCACTCATGAGACGCCCGACCGTCCCCGCTTCGTCGCGGGTGTATTGGGCCCGACACCGCGCACCGCCTCAATTTCGCCGGACGTGAACGACCCCGGTGCCCGCAATATCACCTTCGATAAGCTGGTCACCGACTACAGCGAAGCGCTGACTGCCTTGATTGAGGGTGGCATCGACATTGTCCTGATAGAGACCATTTTCGACACACTCAATGCGAAGGCTGCGATCTTTGCCACGCAGAGTGTGTTCCGGCAGTTGGGCTATGAACTGCCCATCATGATTTCCGTCACCTTCCCAGACGCCTCGGGCCGGGTGCTGTCAGGACAAAATGCAGAGGCCTTCTGGAACTCCGTAGCCCATGCCAGCCCCTTAATTGTTGGCAGTAACTGCGGCAGGCCGTTCCGTGAGATCGAGCCGTTTATGGAGGAACTGTCTAATGCCGCCGACTGTTACTTCAGCGCCCACCTGAATGCCGGCCTGCCCAATGCCTTCGGCGAGTACGACGAAGCACCCGAAGACATGAAAACCGAGTTTGGGGAGTTCGCCAGCCGCGGGTTCCTCAACATCGCCGGTGGTTGCTGTGGCACAACGCCTGATCATATCTCTGCGATCGGCGGCGCCGTGCACGAGTTCGCACCGCGCACCCTGCCGCGCCCTGCCCCCGCCTGCCGTCTAAGCGGCCTGGAAGCCTTCAATATCACCGCCGATAGCTTGTTTGTAAACGTCGGTGAGCGCTGCAACGTAACCGGCTCAGCCAAGTTCAAACGCCTTATTCTCGAGGGGGAATACGAAGCTGCGCTGGATGTAGCGCGCACTCAGGTTGAAGACGGCGCACAAATTATCGATATCAACATGGACGAAGGCATGCTTGATGCCGAAAACGCCATGGTGACCTTCCTGAACCTGATTGCTTCAGAGCCTGATATTTCCCGAGTCCCCATCATGGTGGACTCTTCCAAATGGGACGTTATCGAAGCTGGTCTGAAATGCATTCAGGGCAAGGCCGTCGTCAACTCCATCAGTCTGAAAGCCGGGGAAGAGGAATTTCTTGAACAGGCCAGCCTCTGCCAGCGCTACGGCGCTGCCGTTGTAGTTATGGCCTTCGATGAAGACGGTCAAGCTGACAACCTGCAACGCCGAAAGGAGATCTGTAAGCGCTCTTATGATCTGCTGCGTGAACGGTTGGACTTCAACCCGAACGACATCATTTTCGATCCCAACATTTTTGCGGTAGCCACGGGCATCGAGGAACACAATAACTACGCCGTGGATTTCATCGAGGCGACCCGCTACATCAAAGAAGAGCTGCCCGGCGCACTGGTCTCGGGCGGCGTCTCCAATGTCTCATTCTCCTTCAGGGGGAATAACCCGGTTCGCGAAGCCATCCACTCAGTATTCCTCTATCACGCCATCAAGGCAGGCATGGACATGGGTATCGTGAATGCCGGCCAATTGGCTGTCTACGACGACCTCCCGGAAGATCTGAAAGAGGCAGTTGAAGATGTGATCCTCAATCGTCGGGATGATGGCACCGAACGCTTACTGGAGCTTGCCGACAAGTTCCGTGACAGCGGAGGCAGCAGTGGGCGCAGCGAAGACCTGAGTTGGCGAGAGAAGCCTGTTGCCCAGCGCATGGAGTATGCGTTGGTGAAAGGCATCAATACCTATATCGAAGATGATGCCGAAGAGGCACGCCAACATTTCGATCGCCCGATCCAGGTCATTGAAGGCCCTTTGATGGATGGGATGAATGTGGTCGGCGATTTGTTTGGCGAAGGGAAAATGTTCCTGCCCCAGGTGGTCAAGAGTGCCCGGGTTATGAAGCAAGCCGTCGCCTATCTGCAGCCGTTTATCGAGGACGAGAAGACGGAAGGCTCCAGCAGCAACGGCAAGATATTGATGGCGACCGTGAAGGGCGATGTGCACGATATCGGTAAGAACATCGTCGGTGTCGTGCTGCAGTGCAACAACTTCGAGGTGATCGACCTCGGCGTGATGGTGCATTGCGAAGAAATTCTGCGGGTCGCTCGCGAGGAAAATGTCGACATCATTGGCCTCAGCGGGCTAATCACGCCCTCACTGGATGAGATGGTGCACGTGGCCAGTGAAATGCAGCGGTTGGACTTCCAAGTGCCACTTATGATTGGCGGCGCCACTACCTCCAAGGCGCACACAGCGGTAAAGATTGACCCCAATTACAACAACGATCAGGTGATCTACGTGCCTGACGCATCGCGCTCGGTAGCTGTGGCTACGCACCTGATGGGCGAAGGCAAGGCGGGCTTCTGTGACGAACGTGCCCAGGAATACGCCGTGGTGCGTGAGCGTATCGCCAATCGCGAACCACGCAGTAAACGGCTGCCCTATGCTGATGCATCTGCCAATGGAGCAGCGCTTGACTGGTCTTCCTACACCCCACCTGTGCCCAGCTTTATCGGCACCCGGGTGCTGGAGGATTACCCGCTACAGGATTTGATCGACACGATCGACTGGACCCCCTTCTTCATCACCTGGGAATTGGCAGGGAAGTTCCCGGCCATTCTTGAAGACAACAAGATTGGGCAGCAAGCACGGGATCTCTACGCGGATGCTCAGGCCATGCTCAAGCGCATCGTCGATGAGAAATGGATAAGCCCACGCGCTGTGTTTGGCTTCTGGCCCGCCGCGCGTACGGGCAGCGATACCGTAACGGTTTATTCCGATGCTGCGCGCACAGATGTGCTGGCAGAGTTTCAGCACATGCGTCAGCAAATGGAAAAGCCGTCAGGAGAGCCCAACTTTTCTCTCGCGGATTTCATTGCCCCTCAAGATGCTGACGTGTCGGACTATATCGGCGGTTTCTGCGTCACTGCGGGTCATGGCGTTGAAGAACGAGCCAAGGCTTATGAGGCAGCGCACGACGACTACAACAGCATTATGCTCAAGGCGTTGGCGGATCGACTGGCAGAGTCTTTTGCCGAACACCTCCACCAGCGCGTGCGGCGAGAATTCTGGGGCTATGCGCCGGAAGAAGACCTGGATAACTCGGAACTGATTCGGGAGCGTTACCGCGGAATACGCCCAGCACCGGGCTACCCGGCATGCCCGGATCACACCGAAAAAGCCGCATTGTTTGAGTTGCTGCAGGCTCCGCAGACCGTCGATGTAACACTCTCAGAGAGCTACGCGATGTCACCCGCCGCTGCCGTGAGTGGTTTCTACTATTCGCACCCTGACGCGAAATACTTCGCGGTGGGTAAAATTGGCGACGACCAGTTAATTGATCTTGCAGATCGCAAGGCGATGCCTGAAGCCGAACTACGTCGCTGGCTTGCACCTAATCTGGATTGAGGAGTTGTTGTGGCAGAGAAGCGTTCGGACAGTGCTGACCAGACATCGGCAGAGCGTAAGAAAACGGCGCTAAACCCCATACAGGTTGTAGGCAGCGTTCTGATGGCTGGCTTGGGAGTTCAAAGCAGCAAGAACCGTGAGCGGGATTTCGAGCAAGGACGTGCAGGTGCGTTTATAGCAGCGGGACTGGTGTTCACCCTACTGTTTATGGGCACCGTGTACACCATCGTGCAGGTGGTGCTCAGCGGGCGCGGCTGATTTCGCCGCGCCAGTTTCGGTATCAGGAAGGCATTCCAGACAGCCAGAGATACAGGGTAAATACCACGATGGTGATAACTGCGGTGGCTGCGATGGCGTCGGCACTGCCGTCGGTGAGATTGCTCTTGGACATGCGAGTCTCCTGAGTAATGTGGGTTATCGGAATGGCGCGCATTATACCAACAAGAACTGCCGGCAAAAGAGGCAATCTTATCCCTAGGACTGCGCGTAAAAGTCGTATTAAAACGCCGTTCTAACCTTATGAATAATCAACATATTTAACTCTGGCGCGATTCTGCTACTGTAGCGCCCCTAGCTAACCCCTGCCTTTCCAGGATTTTGACGAGCAATGTACGTTTACGACCAATACGATCAGGCCATTGTCGACCAGCGTGTCGAGCAGTTTCGGGATCAAACCCGGCGCTACCTGGCCGGCGAGTTAACCGAAGAACAGTTTTTGCCTCTGCGCTTGCAGAATGGCCTGTATGTACAGCGGCTGGCACCCATGCTTCGGATTGCGGTGCCTTACGGGCTGCTGAACACGCGTCAGGCACGGATGCTGGCAAAGGTCTCGCGGGACTATGACAAGGGATACCTGCACGTCAGCACCCGGCAGAACTTTCAGCTGAACTGGCCTGAGTTGGCCGATGTGCCCGATATTCTCGCGGATCTGGCCAGCGTTGAAATGCATGCAATCCAGACCAGCGGTAACTGCATTCGCAACACCACCACAGACCAGTTTGCCGGCGTGGCCGCAGATGAACTTGAAGATCCTCGCCCCTATTGTGAACTGATTCGACAGTGGTCTACGCTGCACCCGGAATTTGCCTTCCTGCCCCGTAAGTTCAAAATTGCGGTCTGCGCCACGGCAGAAGACAGAGCGGCGATACATGCTCACGACATCGGCCTTGAACTGGTCCGCAATGACGCGGGCGAGGTCGGATTTAAGGTACTGGCCGGTGGCGGTTTGGGCAGAACCCCGGTGATTGGCTCCGTCGTGTGCGAGTGGCTCGAGAAAAAGCACCTTCTTACCTATCTTGAGGCTATTCTGCGGGTTTACAACCAGCACGGACGCCGTGACAACAAGTACAAGGCGCGCATCAAAATCCTGGTGAAGGCCATGGGCGTTGATGCTTTCCGAGAGGCCGTAGAGGCCGAATGGGCGCCCATCAAGGATGGCGCGAATACCCTGACGGGAGAAGCCATTGCACACGCGCAATCATTTTTCACGACCCCCGAATACACCAGCTACACGGATAGCGTAGAAACGCTGACAAACCAGTCGGCTAACGACCCTATCTTCGCAAATTGGGTCAAGCGCAACACCTGCGAACACAGAGTGCCGGGCTATCGAGCTGTGACGATCTCACTGAAACCGACAGGCATTGCACCCGGCGATATTACGGCTGAGCAGCTGGAAGCCATTGCCGATCTCGCTGACCGGTTCAGCTTTGGCGAATTGCGCACCACACATCAGCAGAACATTGTGCTGGCAGATGTGCCCTCCTCCGAGCTCTACACCCTCTGGCAGGCTCTACAGAAGCAGGGTTTAGCAACGGCCAACATCGGCTATCTGACGGACATGATTTGTTGCCCGGGCGGCGATTTCTGCTCCCTGGCTAATGCGAAGTCTATCCCCGTTGCCGAGGCCATTCAGGCCAGGTTTGACGATCTCGACTACCTCTATGACCTGGGTCCTATCGAGCTGAACATCAGTGGCTGCATGAATGCCTGTGGGCACCATCATATTGGCCACATCGGTATTCTCGGCGTCGACAAGAAGGGGCAGGAGTTCTATCAAGTGTGCCTTGGCGGCTCGCAGTCCAAAGATGCCAGCATCGGCAAGATACTTGGCCCCTCCTTCGGTCGGGAAGACATGCCCGATGTTGTCGGCAAGGTCCTGGACACCTATGTAGAGCTTCGAACCGAAGAAGAGACCTTCCTCGATACCTATCAGCGCGTGGGCATAGACCCCTTTAAGGAGCGTGTATATGCCAAGCCTGCTGCGTAACGGACAGATCGAACAAGACAGCTGGCTGCCGCCCACAGAGGCACTGGCACCTGGCCATCTCGCAACGGTGTCGCAGTACGTCGAAGCCAGCGAAAAGCCAACAGCTGTGCAAATCGAGCCCGGCGAGGGTATCGCCGATGTGCTGGAGAATTTGGACAGCCTTGAACTGGTCGCCGTCAATTTTCCGGCGTTCATGGACGGGCGCGGCTTTTCATACGCCCGCGAGCTGCGTGAGCGAGGCTATACAGGCGAACTGCGCGCCGTTGGTGCCTTTATACGTGACCAGCTGCATTACCTGAGTCGCTGTGGGTTCAATGCCTTCCAGATGGATGGCGAATCTGCACTGGAAGCCGCAAAGGCCAGCCTCAACGACTTCAGCGAACACTATCAAGCTGCCATTGATAAGCCTCAGCCGCTGTTCAAACGCCGCGCCGGATAACTCGCCGCTCCAGACTTTCCGTTAACCCCCGAGCTTGATTACACTGGGCTTCCCAGGGGGTAGCGGAAGCTATGGACGCCAGTTCGGTCACTTTCTCTTTTTTTCTCATTTTTACCGGGGCAGCCCTGTTTGCTTCGGTGGCTCTGTACACCCGCCAACCCCTGATCATTGCCTACATTGCACTCGGTGCCTGTATCGGTCCCTACGGGCTATCGCTGGTGAAAGACCTCAAACTGCTGTCAGACATTGGGCACATCGGCATTATCTTCCTGCTCTTCCTGCTGGGCCTGGATATGCAGCCCAAGGCGCTCTGGGCGACACTGCGAAAGTCCACCGTTGTTGCTGTCTTCAGCTCAACCATCTTTATGGCGATGGGCTACGGCGTAGCGATACTCTTCGGTTTCGGCAATCTCGATGCGCTGATCGTGGGCGCCGCGATGATGTTCTCCTCAACCATCATTGGCATCAAGCTGCTGCCAACAACGGTACTGCATCACCGGCATATCGGGGAGCTGATGATCGGCCTGTTGCTGCTACAGGACCTGTTGGCCATCGTCGTTCTTATGTTGCTTCTGGGCGCAGCCAACGGCGATGGGGAAACTATGGGCGTCGAAGTAGGCCTCAGCCTCGCCAGCCTACCTCTACTGGGGCTGGGCGCATGGCTGGCCGTGAAGTACGTTCTTCTGCCACTCATAGCGCGCTTTGATCGCTTCCATGAATACATATTCCTGCTTGCGATTGGCTGGTGCCTTGGTGTTGCCGAAGTGGCAGTGATGTTGGGCCTTTCGGCCGAAATCGGCGCCTTTATTGCCGGTATCAGCATCGCAACCAGCCCTATCTCACAGTACATTGCCGTTAATTTGAAGCCCCTGCGTGACTTCTTCCTGATTCTTTTCTTTTTCTCTGTCGGCGCGCGCTTTGACCTAGGCTTGCTGCAACAGGTGCTCGTACCCGCCCTGCTTCTGTCGGCGCTGGTGCTCACATTAAAACCCGTGGTGTACAGATTCCTGTTGAAGGGCGTCAGCGAAAAGCGCGTGCTCGCCTGGGACCTGGGGTTCAGGCTAGGGCAGGCGTCGGAGTTCTCTCTTTTGATTGCCTACGTAGCAACCAGCGCTGCCCTGATCTCCGAGCAGGCATCACTACTGATTCAAGCGACAACCATTGTCACCCTGCTGGTCTCCTCCTACATCGTGGTGCTCAACTACCCTACTCCGATAGCTATCTCGGATCGATTACGGCGCGATTGAGACACGAAAGGTGCCAGTCACTGCATGGGATTCTTTCAAGGCCGGCTAGCCTGGCTGCATGATGGGCATGAAGGCGCAGCCATGGTTGAAGCTTGTGAATGGCGCCAAAGCGAGCACTGTTCGAGTCCCAAAAATTGCGCAGCAATTTTGGTCGAGTCGCGCAGCTGCCATTCACAGGGTGAGACCAGCGACAGCGCTGAATGCATTCAGGCTAACAGGACGGCTCACTCCAGGGTAAAAGCCTTACTCGAAGAACTGAATACTTTCAGGCGAGCACAAAAAAGCCGGCGCTAGGCCGGCTTCCGTGTGCGTTTACACGCGCAAGATCAGATCTTGGCTTCCAGCTCAGGCAATGCCTCGAACAGGTCGGCTACCAGGCCGTAATCCGCAACCTGGAAGATAGGCGCATCCTCGTCCTTGTTGATCGCAACAATGACTTTAGAGTCCTTCATGCCTGCCAGGTGCTGAATGGCACCGGAGATACCGACAGCAATGTACAGGTCAGGTGCAACGATCTTACCGGTCTGGCCGACCTGCATATCGTTGGGCACAAAGCCAGCATCTACCGCCGCGCGCGAAGCACCGATAGCGGCGCCCAGCTTATCGGCGATGCCGTCCAGCAGTTTGAAGTTCTCGCCGTTCTGCATACCGCGACCACCGGAGACAACCACTGGAGCAGCAGTGAGTTCAGGGCGATCAGACTCAGCGACTTCTTCACTCACAAACGCTGAAATGCCCGCATCGTGAACGGCATCGACGGCTTCGACGGTTGCGGAGCCACCTTCGGCAGCCGCAGCGTCAAAGGCAGTGGTCCGCACAGTGACCACTTTTTTGGAATCACTGCTTTTGACCGTAGCAATAACGTTGCCGGCATACACGGGACGCTTGAAGGTGTCAGCAGCCTCGACAGAAATGATGTCGGAAATCTGGGCCACGTCCAAAAGCGCTGCAACGCGAGGCATGGTGTTCTTGCCGTTAGATGTAGCCGGCGCAACGATGTTGTCGTAAGCCGCACCTACATCGGCAATCAGCAGGCTGACATTTTCTGCCAGCTGGTGGCCATAGGCTGCGTTGTCAGCAACGAGAACCCTGCTAACACCGGCAACCTTGGCAGCGGCTTCAGCAGCAGCGCCACAGTCAGCACCGGCTACCAATACGTCAACGTCTGCGCCCAGAGCCTGGGCGGCAGTGACGGCGTTAAGGGTGGCACCCTTCAGGGAGCCGTTGTCGTGTTCTGCAATAACCAGGGTACTCATCAGATTACCTTCGCTTCGTTTTTCAGTTTATCGACCAACTCATCTACAGACTCAACCTTGATACCCGCCTGGCGCTCGGCCGGGGGCTCAACGCTCACCTGTGTCAGGTGTGTGGTTACCTCAACACCCAGATCGGCAGGCGAGTACACATCCAGTGGCTTCTTCTTGGCCTTCATGATGTTCGGCAACGACGCGTAGCGTGGCTCGTTAAGACGCAGGTCGGAAGTTACGATCGCTGGCATGTTCAGGCTCAGTGTCTGCAGGCCGCCGTCAACTTCACGCGTTACGCTGAGTTTGTCACCGTCAACAGCGATTTCTGAGGCAAATGTGCCCTGGGGCATGTTCGTCAACGCACCCAGCATCTGGCCAGTCTGGTTGTTGTCGCCGTCGATAGACTGCTTGCCCAGTATAACCAGTTGGGGTTGTTCTTTCTCGACCACACCCTTCAGCAGTTTGGCAACGACCAGAGGCTCTACAGAGCCCTCTGTCTCTACCTGGATACCACGGTCGGCACCCAGCGCCAGAGCGGTTCGAATCTGCTCCTGGCAGGCCTTGTCGCCGATCGATACGGCAATCACTTCGGTGGCAGTGCCGGCTTCTTTGAGGCGCACAGCCTCTTCTACAGCAATTTCACAGAACGGGTTGATCGACATCTTGACGTTGTTGAGGTCAACGTCGGAGCCATCAGCTTTGGCGCGAACCTTGACGTTGTAGTCAACCACGCGCTTTACGGCAACGAGTACCTTCATGGAGTCTCCACAGGCTTGTTTAATAATGGTCTTGGATGGGCGGCGGTCAAAAAATAGCCGACCCTGCCTTCATCGGCGGGGTATCTTGCCGCCATTCCATTATCAGGTCAATAGCGTTTGAAGCCGCCCGGGCAAACGAACATCGACAGTTTCGGGATAACTGCTATTTCCTGCAGTGATAGTGTTTTATCGTTATAATTTATATACTTACGCACCCTCGTTTACGTGGCGCGTTCGCTACGAAAATCCACTGTCCCGAAACACAGGAGTCTAACGTGGAACGTGAATCAATGGAGTTCGATGTCGTCATCGTAGGTGCAGGCCCCGCCGGACTGTCCGCGGCCTGCCGTATCATGCAGTTGGCTCAGGAGAATGAGCGTGAAACCACCGTGTGTGTGGTGGAAAAAGGCTCCGAGGTCGGCGCGCATACGCTATCAGGTGCGGTGTTGGAGCCCCGCGCCATGAATGAGCTCTTCCCCAACTGGAAAGAGATGGGTGCACCGCTCAAAACAGAAGTCACCGGGGACACGTTCTTCTTTTATACGTCGGAGAGCAGCGCTATCAAGCTCCCGAATTTCATGATCCCCAAGCCTACGCACAATGACGGTAACTACATTGTCTCCATGGGCAATGTCTGCCGCTGGCTTGCAGAGCAAGCGGAGAGCCTGGGCGTAGAGGTTTACCCCGGTTTCGCGGCGTCAGAAGTACTCTACAACGACGACGGCAGTGTCAAAGGCATTGCCACGGGCGATATGGGTATCAGCGCCGAGGGCGAGCAGAAGGACAGCTACATGCCCGGCATGGAGCTGCACGCCAAGTACACCCTCTTCGCCGAGGGCTGCCGCGGACATTTGGGCAAGCAGCTGATTCGCCAGTTTGGCCTCGACGAGGGTAAAGACCCGCAGCACTACGGGATTGGCATAAAGGAAATCTGGGAGATCCCGGCCGAAAAGCACCAGGAAGGACTGGTCGTCCACGGCCTGGGCTGGCCATTGAAGGAAAGCGGCTCCAGTGGTGGCGCATTCCTGTACCACGCAGAGAACAACCAGGTGTATCTCGGTCTGATCACTGACCTGAACTACAGCAACCCGCACGTGAGCCCCTTCGAGGAGTTCAACCGCTGGAAACACCACCCCGAGACGCTTAAGTACCTCGAGGGTGGCTCACGATTGACCTACGGCGCTCGCGCCATCGCCAAAGGCGGACTCAACTCACTGCCCAAGATGCATTTCCCCGGCGGACTGCTTATCGGTTGTGATGCCGGCACATTGAACAGTGTGAAAATCAAAGGCAACCACACTGCCATGAAAAGCGGCTTAATCGCTGCCGAAGCGGTGGTTGAGGCCTTAATGCAGGAAACCGCACCGGCCGACCTGGCAAGTTTTGCCGACAAGCTCGAGAACTCCTGGTTGCACGAAGAGCTTTACACCACGCGCAACTTCTCCGGCTTTATGCACAAGTTCGGGTTTATGCTGGGTTCAGCCATGGTGTGGATCGACCAAAACATCTTTGGCGGTAAGTTGCCGTTCACACTGAACGATGCACAGCCTGACTACGCTGCACTCAAGCCAGCTGCCGACTGTAAGAAGATTGACTACCCCAAGCCCGATAACGTCATCAGCTTCGACCGCCTCTCGTCAGTGTTTCTGTCCAACACCAACCATGAAGAGGATCAGCCCTGCCACCTGACATTGGCGGATGCCTCTATCCCACTGGACAAGAACCTTCCCATGTACGACGAACCCGCGCAGCGCTACTGCCCTGCGGGCGTATACGAAATTGTGGAAGACGATAACGGTAAGCGATTCCAGATTAATGCCCAGAACTGCGTGCACTGTAAGACCTGCGATATCAAAGATCCGGCGCAGAACATCAATTGGGTGACACCTGAAGGCTTTGGTGGACCAAACTACCCCAATATGTAGCGGCCGTTGCCATCACACAGAAAACGGGGCCGAGGGCCCCGTTTTTTATGGTCTATTGCCGAAGAATATCTGTTCTCGCAAAGCGGCAATCACACCAGCGTCAGCATGCCATGGGCCAGGGGCAGCTTCCCATCGTCATCCACCAATGCCGCAACCTGATACCAGGCACTGCGCCCGAACAGTGCGGAGAGGCTGTGGGGCAGCGATACAATCGGCACGCCGACATGGGCCGAGTCCAGGGTCAACCTTGAAGGATCAGAAACAAGCACCTGCTTACCGGTATTTAAGGTCAGCTTCAGAATCTGCTCAGGCGTAAGGTAATCCACAGCAATCACCAACAATGGATACTGTTCTACCCGGATGCGCCACTTCTCTGCTGGCGTTACAAGATAGTACTCACCGTCCTCTTCCCGACGCAGCAAACTCGCGAATAACCGGACCAGCGGCTCTCGCTTAATCTCACCCCCCTCGTGAAACCAGCGCCCATCGGCTTTTATCTCGATATCGATAGCCCCGGACAAGGGCGGGTGCCAATTCTCCAACGGAGGATTGTCGTAGTTTCGTCGCCGCACCTGCGACTCGATGCTCGAGAGCGTGTTATTCAAGGTGACACCTCTGGTACCCGTAGCTGGCGTGGGTTATAACGGAGTTTCACTTTGCGAACCAGCCCGAATGATTACCTGGATTCAAAACGCCGTTATTAAGTGGCTGCAGCACAAGAAGCCACTGCCCTCTACCCCACTCAGCGATTTTCAGCGCATACGCCACGAGGTGCGCCCCTGTGACGTCATTCTCGTGGAAGGCCGCTCCCGTGTGAGTGATGTGATTAAGATGGTCACACAGAGTAGCTGGTCGCATGCTGCGTTGTATATCGGTCGAATACACGATATCGAAGACCCTTTGTTAAAGGATTCTCTGCGACAACACTACATTGGGCCTCCCGAAACCCAATTGATTATCGAGAGTGAACTGGGGATGGGTACCGTTGTTCGCCCTCTCAAAGTGTATGAACTGGAGCACCTGCGGGTCTGTCGACCAAGGGATTTGGGGTACCGCGACAGCCAGGATATTCTGCGATACGCCATTGGTCGCCTGGGAACGGGCTACGATGTGCGCCAGATTTTTGACCTGCTGCGGTTCTTCTTCCCCTGGTTCATCATGCCCCGGCGGTGGCGCTCCACTTTGTTCAGTCGCAACCCAGGGACCAGCACGCACACGGTGTGCTCGACAATGGTCGCTGAGGCGTTCGGCAATGCCGGATTTCCCATACTGCCGCTGGTGAAACGTGTAGAGCACGACCAGATAAAGCTCTACATGCGTAACCCAAAGCTCTGTGTGCCCAGCGATTTCGACTACTCGCCCTACTTCAACATTATCAAATACCCGTTCCTGGACTTGCAGGATTACGCCATGCAACGGCTATCCCCCTGGGATGGCAGCGCTGGCCTTTCCGACGAGGAGCGGGACTTGTATGTGGACACCGACCCGGTGACGCGCGGGGCGTCCGGCGGCGTTGAGACTATTACAGATGAGGATGATGAAGTGGCGACCCGAGAGGCCGCCACAGAGCGTGCCGAGCCCTAGCTCGGCAAATCGCAGGCGCAGTCGCCAATCAGGCGTACGTTAATCACACCTTCAAGCGCACGCATTTCCTGCAGTACTTCGTCGCTGAGCGTGCCTTCGATATCGATCAGGTTGTACGCGATCTCATCACGGCTCTTGTTCAGCATATCGATCACATTGATATCACGATCCGCCAGTATAGCCAGTACGCTGCCCAGAATTTTGGGCACATTTTCGTTCGCGATAGCCAGGCGACATCCGGTGACATGCTCCAACTGTAACGTCGGGAAATTCACTGAATTCTTGATGTTGCCGTTCTCAATGAAGTCGCGCAGCTGATCGGCTGCCATCACTGCACAGTTTTCCTCGGCCTCGTCGGTACTGGCGCCAATATGCGGCATCAGGATGACATCCTTACGACCGATCAATGCAGGAGCCGGGAAATCCGTGATGTACTTACGCAATTGTCCTGCATCCAGTGCCGCAATCATCGCCTCATCATCGACGATTTGTTGGCGGGCAAAGTTGAGTACACAGGCATCGGGCTTCATGGCCGCCAACAGCTCGGCATTCACCAGGCCACGAGTAGATTCCAGTACCGGCAGATGCAGCGTGATGTAATCACTACGGGCAAACAGTGACGCCAAGGCATCGGCTTTGCGCACACGGCTGGACAGGCGCCAGGCGGCCTCTACAGACAGCGCGGGGTCGTAACCAATAACTTCCATTCCCAACGTCAATGCCATTTCGGCAACCATCGAGCCGATAGCCCCAAGGCCAACAACACCCAGTGTCTTACCTACCAGTTCGCTACCCTTGAACTGCTTCTTTTGGGCTTCCAGGGTTTTATTGAGCTCGGCTTCGTCGGTGACATCACCCAGTGTGTGGACGTAATCGATACCTTCGATCACACCGCGTGAACCCAGCAGCATGCCAACCGCAACCAGTTCCTTCACCGCGTTGGCATTTGCACCGGGCGTGTTGAAAACGGGGATACCGCGAGCCGTACAGTCGGCTACGGGAATGTTGTTCGTACCGGCACCTGCCCGGGCAATAGCAATGACGGAGTCCGCAATCTCTTCATTCTTGAGCTTATGACTGCGCAGCATGATGGCATCGGGCGTGCCAAACTCGCTGGCGATCTCATAAGTCTCGCGAGGAAGTCGATCCAGCCCCTTCACGGAAATCTGGTTGAGGGTGAGAATTTTGCTAGCCATTTTAGCTACCTACCTAATTAGAAAACGGTGATTTCAGCGCGCTGACGAAGTCCGCTCTGGTACTCCTGCTGGATAAGCGTGCCAAACTCAGCACCCACCTGGCGGTCTATCAGGTCGCGCTCGGTCGGCGCCAGGGCATCAAGTTCCCCTTCGGTAACCCGCACCAGGGCCAATACCAGTCGGTCACCATTGATGTCGCTCACGGCGTCAACCACCGGCGTGTCAGCAGTCGGCGCCTGCAGTTCAAAAGCCCGTTCAAGCACAGCCTGCGGCAGGTTTACGTTGCGACGTTTTGCGCCAATCTCGACCTGCCACTCGTAACCATTCTCAACCGCAAAGCTCTCGACACCCTCTCCGGCGTTGATTGCGACAACGGCGCGCAGAGCCTCCACATCGATTGCTTCCTGGGACGCCTTTTCTGCGATCGCGCTAACGATTTGCTCGCGCACCGTGTCCAGGGGCATTAATTCCGGCTTGTTGTGGGTTGCCACACGCAGGGCCACAAAGTGCTCAGGAGAGAGTTCGATAACTTCGCTGTTGTGCCCGAGCTCGAGGACATCTTCCGAGAAGGCGGCTGCAATCAGGCTGGGGCGTGAGAACAAGCCCTCTAACTGATCACGGGTCACGCCGCTGGCAGTTTCCACCTCCAGCTCCAGATCTTGTGCCGGGCCGTTGAGGTTCTCGGCATTGAAGGCCAGGTCTCGCAGGTCTTCGACCTTACGCAGCAAGGCATTTCGAGCTTCCGTGAGCTGCAGCGTTTCTTCCAGCTGTGGACGCATCTCTTCAAAGCTGGCCGTTTCACCGGCGCGGCGCTCAGTGAGTAAAATCAGGTGCACGCCAGCATCCGTGGTCACAGGCTCTGACACTTGACCCACTTCCAGCGCCGCTATGGCCTCTTCCATCTCTTCGGGGAATGCATCGCCGCTGGAAAAGCCCAGATCGCCACCTGCGGCAGCCGAGCCAATATCTGCAGACAACTCACCCGCCAGCTGCGCGAAATCAGCGCCATCACTCAATGATTGGCTGGCTTCGGCAACTCTCGCAGCAAATGCGTCATCGCTCTCGCCGTCGCCTTGCTCGAACAAGATATGTGAAACGCGATTTTCGGGCTGATACTGGTAGCTGTCCTTGGCCAGCTCGAATTCCTGTCGCAAGACGTCCTCAGCGATAGGCTCTCGATAATCATCAACCAACAGCTCGATGTACTCTAATTCCACCGACTCTTCGGTCATGTAGTTCGCTTCGTTGTCTGCGTACCAGGCAGCCACCTGCTCGTCGGTGACATCCACGTCCTGACGAAAGCGCTCCAGCGGGATCGTGAGGTAACGCACGTCGCGCTGTTCACTGGCAATACGGGCATTCAGGGCAAGCTCTGCGGGCGTTGCAAAATCACTACCCGCGACAGCACTGCGCACCTGATTGAGCACCAGATCCTGGGCAAGACTCTGCTTGAAGAATGCCGGTGTGAATCCGGCGCTGGCGAGCACGCTGGTGTATACCTCAGGAGAGAATTGGCCATCCAGCCAGAATTGCTCCATACCCGCAATTACCCTACCGATCTCAGCTTCAGAAGCGACAAGGTCAAGGTCGGCCG
The DNA here is from genome assembly GCF_014652275.1 of Parahalioglobus pacificus. Lineage (GTDB taxonomy): Bacteria > Pseudomonadota > Gammaproteobacteria > Pseudomonadales > Halieaceae > Parahalioglobus > Parahalioglobus pacificus. The sequence goes on from NZ_BMYM01000001.1 coordinate 1,155,114, forward strand.
CAGACTGCATCTGTAGGCGTCTGTCGATCAATCCGTCCAGTGCCTGCGCGCCTAGCACATTATCGTCGAGCATCGCCGGGTCAACAGCGTCACCCATCATGGCGATTAGCTGACGCTTTTGAGTATTGACGGCCTGCTGGACTTCAATTGGGGAGATGGGCTCACCGTTCACCTCGGCAACACCTGAACTGCCACCGCCGAAGAGAATCGATTCAATACCGAAAATGGAAAACGACACAATGATGAGGCCAATAATGATCTTGGCCATGGTGCCCTGAATGTTAGAGCGGATATCCTGGAGCATGAGTAAAACTCGTTATATCAACGCAAAGAGCGCACCGTAGTGCGCCCTTAATGCCTGTGAAGGTTGCCAAACAGCGGCAGATTGTAGGCGTCGTAAGTCCCCGTGTCACCTACTCTTTCGGCGCAGTTACGGGGATCACGGGCGCGCTGGGAGGCGCACCCGGTAGGACTCCGTATTAGGAGTTTACAGCGTCCTTCAGAGCCTTGCCGGCTTTGAAGCTGGGCTGGTTAGACGCAGCGATCTGGATGGTCGCACCTGTCTGGGGGTTACGGCCTTCGCGGGCAGCACGCGGCTTAACCTGGAAAGTACCGAAGCCAACCAGCGACACGGGATCGCCTTTCTTCAGTGAGTCGGTAATGCTGTCTACAACAGCGTCGAGAGCGCGGCCGGCGTCTGCTTTGGAAAGGTCGGCTGCTGACGCGATAGCGTCGATGAGGTCGGTCTTGTTCACACTTATCCCCTTAGATGGTAAACGTTTTAAATCAGGGCCCCGCCGGGTCCAGGAAAGTACTCGCGTTTTGCGGCGACTGTATACCAGTCCCGCTTTGAGGGTCAACAAAAACCCCTTATTTTAATGGGTGTTGACGCGATTCTCGTCAACATCACTGCCCTCACCCGCCGCATTGACGGCCTCGGCCAGATACTCTTCGTCCGAAAGTGGCTCCGGCAGAGATTCCAACGCCAACGCAAGGACCTCGTCAATCCACTTCACCGCACGAATATCCAGGTGCTCCTTGATGTTGTCCGGTACCTCTTTCAGGTCCCGTTCGTTCTCTTTAGGAATGATCACCGTTTTGATACCACCGCGGCGTGCCGCCAGTAATTTCTCTTTAAGGCCGCCAATGGGCAGCACCTCACCGCGCAGCGTGATTTCGCCGGTCATGGCCACGTCTGCTCGCACAGGGATGCCGGTGGCAACCGAGACCAGGGCCGTGCACATCGCAATACCTGCGCTGGGGCCGTCTTTGGGCGTAGCGCCCTCGGGTACGTGGATATGCACATCATTCTTGTCGTGGTATTGGGCAGGAATGCCAAGGCCCTGAGAGCGACTGCGCACAACGGTAGTGGCGGCCTGAATCGACTCTTGCATCACATCACCCAGTGAGCCCGTTCGCACGTAGCGCCCCTTACCGGCAACCGCAACTGACTCGATGGTCAGCAATTCGCCGCCAACGGATGTCCAGGCAAGCCCGGTCACCTGCCCGATCTTGTTCTCTTCCTCAGCAATGCCATAGTTGTACTTACGCACACCCAGCAGGTCGGCCAGCATATCGGGCAACACCTCGCTGTGTTCACCGGCATCACCCAGGGCAATCGATTTCACCACCTTGCGACAAATCTTGGCGATTTCGCGTTCCAGGGCGCGAACCCCGGCCTCGCGCGTGTAATAGCGAATCACGTCAATCAAGGCGTCTTCCGTGATCGTGATTTCCTTGGGCTTCAACCCATTCTGCTTCACCTGCTTGGGAATGAGGTAGCGCTGGGCGATGTTGAGCTTCTCATCCTCCGTGTAACCGGGGATACGAATGACCTCCATCCGATCCAGCAGCGGGCCCGGTATGTTCATAGTGTTAGAGGTACACACAAACATCACGTCTGATAAGTCGTAATCGACCTCCAGATAGTGGTCGTTGAAGGCATGATTCTGCTCGGGATCCAGCACCTCCAGCATCGCTGAGGCGGGGTCGCCACGATGATCCATGCCCATCTTGTCGATTTCATCCAGCAGGAACAGCGGGTTCTTCACGCCGGACTTGGCCATTTTCTGCAACAACTTTCCGGGCATCGAACCGATATAAGTGCGGCGGTGACCGCGAATCTCGGCTTCATCGCGCACACCGCCCAATGCCATACGCACAAACTTGCGGTTGGTGGCCCGAGCCAGCGACTCGCCCAGGGAGGTTTTACCCACGCCCGGAGGGCCAACCAGACACAACACGGGACCCTTCACCTTGCGCACACGCTTCTGCACGGCCAGGTATTCCAGGATGCGTTCTTTGACCTCTTCGAGTCCGTAATGGTCTTCGTCGAGAATGCCCGTGGCGCGCTTGAGGTCATGTTTCACCTTACTGCGCTTGGACCAGGGCACCGACACCATCCAGTCGATGTAGCTACGAACCACCGAAGCTTCGGCGGACATCGGCGACATCATCTTGAGTTTATTCAGCTCACCCAGGGCCTTCTCTTTGGCCTCCTCGGGCATTTTCGCTTCATCGATTTTGGCCTGCAGTTCTTCCAGCTCACTGGGCGCCTCGTCCATCTCGCCCAACTCTTTCTGAATGGCCTTCATCTGCTCATTCAGGTAATACTCGCGCTGGCTCTTCTCCATTTGCTTCTTGACCCGGCCGCGAATGCGCTTCTCAACCTGGAACAGGTCGATCTCCGCCTCCATCAGGCCCATCAAGTGCTCCAGGCGCCCACGAATACCGCTGATTTCGAGAATTTTTTGCTTCTCTTCCAAGTCAACGCTCATGTGCGCTGCGATGGTATCGGCAAGACGACCCGGCTCGTCGATGCCGGTGAGCGAGGTCAATACCTCCGCCGGCACCTTCTTGCTCAGGTTTACGTACTTTTCAAACTGCCCCACCGTAGAGCGCAGAATGCCCTCTACCTCGTCCTCGGGGATCTCGTCGCTCTCGATTTCCCGCACGCCAGCGACAGCAAAGGGCCCATCGTCATTGACGTGGGCAACCATGGCCCGGTAGACACCCTCCACCAACACCTTGATGGTGCCATCCGGTAATTTGAGTAGCTGCAGAATATTGGAGACCGTACCCACCTGGTACATATCGTCGGCGCTGGGGCTGTCCTCAGCGGCATTGCGCTGGGCCACCAACAACACCTGCTTGTCGCTGGCCATGGCGTCTTCGAGGGCTTCTATGGACTTCTCACGGCCCACAAACAATGGCAGCACCATGTGGGGGTACACGACCACATCGCGCAGTGGCAGCAGGGGAAGTTCGATAACAGAAGGACCCATAAACACCTCTCCGGGCAAAATTAGAATGACTCCCCAGTGATATGGGGGCAATGCAGGTGCATCACAAGTGGGCCCGAAGTTCCGGGCCTGCGCTGATGCCAGGAGCGCCCCCGCGGCTGTGCGCGGGGGATTCGGTAGAGACTAATCCTCGGTAGAGGCTGCGCGAGCAGGCTCGCTGTTCTGATAAACCAGCAGAGGTTCCGAGTCGCCGCGAATGACAGATTCGTCAATGACCACCTTGGCCACGTCGTCGCGTGACGGGATGTTGTACATGGAATCAAGCAGAACGCCCTCGAGGATTGAGCGCAATCCCCGCGCTCCCGTTTTGCGCTCCATGGCCTTCTCAGCCACCGCACGCAAGCCGTCTTCCCGGAAATCAACTTCCACATCTTCCATCTCAAAGAGCTTACTGTACTGACGCGTCAGAGAGTTCTTGGGCTCCGTGAGGATCTGCACCAGCGCGTCGATATCCAGCTCTTCCAGCGTTGCAATAACCGGCAAACGACCGACAAACTCAGGAATCAAGCCGTACTGCACCAGATCTTCCGGCTCCAGGTCGCTCAAGAGTTCGCCCACATTACGACTTTCATCCTTGCTCTTCACTTCGGCGTTGAAGCCGATGCCGCCTTTTTCGGAACGGTTGCGAATCACCTTGTCCAGGCCGGCGAATGCGCCGCCACAGATAAACAGGATGTTGGAAGTATCAACCTGCAGGAATTCTTGTTGCGGGTGCTTACGCCCACCCTGCGGTGGTACTGAGGCTACGGTACCCTCAATCAGCTTTAGGAGGGCCTGCTGCACGCCCTCACCCGACACATCGCGGGTAATCGAGGGGTTGTCTGACTTGCGGGAAATCTTGTCGATCTCATCAATGTAGACAATGCCCACCTGCGCCTTATCGACGTCGTAGTCGCATTTTTGCAACAGCTTCTGGATGATGTTCTCCACGTCTTCACCCACGTAACCCGCCTCAGTCAGCGTGGTTGCATCGGCAATAGTGAAAGGCACATCCAGCAATCTCGCTAGCGTTTCAGCCAGCAGGGTTTTACCGGAGCCGGTGGGGCCAACCAGCAAGATATTACTCTTGCCAAGCTCCACTTCGTCGCCACGGCCTTTGTCATGACGCAGGCGCTTGTAGTGGTTATATACCGCCACAGATAGCACTTTTTTCGCGCGTTGCTGGCCAATGACGTACTCGTCGAGTATCGCCTTTATTTCCTGGGGAACCGGCAGCTGCTCCTGCTTGGATTCGCTGCTGCTCTCCTGGACTTCCTCGCGGATTATGTCGTTACACAGATCTACGCATTCATCACAGATGAATACTGAGGGCCCCGCAATCAGCTTGCGGACTTCGTGCTGGCTCTTTCCGCAGAAGGAGCAGTACAGAAGCTTGCCGTCGTCACCTGAAGATGTTGAATCGTTGCTCATTAAATCAGCCTTGAGCTATATGGAATTTGGTCATCACCTGACACCTAAGATGATGTTTTTTACCCCGCATTGCAAGTCCCTGCAATACGGGGTGAGACGGGGGTCTCAGACCCCACCGGGAAGCGGCTAGCCGGCGTCTGTAGGCGCCATGGAGCGGGTTTCCACCACCTGATCCACAAGGCCGTACTCGCAGCTATCCTTGGCGTTCATAAAGAAATCGCGCTCGGTATCACGCTCTATAGTCTCCAGTGACTGACCGGTGTGTTCAGCCATCAGTTCATTCAAGCGCTTGCGAATAATCAAGATTTCCTTGGCCTGGATGTCGATATCCGTCGCCTGACCCTGTGCGCCACCGCTGGGCTGGTGGATCATGGTACGCGCGTTCGGCAGCGCATAACGCTTGCCCTTGGCGCCGCCAGACAGCAGAAACGCGCCCATGGAGGCCGCCTGGCCAATGCACATGGTGCTCACATCAGGTTTGACGAACTGCATAGTGTCGTAAATAGACAATCCAGCAGTGACCGAGCCACCCGGTGAATTGATGTAAAGATGAATGTCTTTGTCCGGGTTCTCAGACTCGAGGAACAGGAGCTGGGCGACAATGAGGTTCGCCATCTGATCCTCTACGGGACCCACCGCGAAAACCACCCGTTCTTTGAGCAGGCGAGAATAAATATCAAAGGAACGTTCGCCTCTGGACGTCTGCTCGACGACCATGGGGACCAGCCCGAGGTTGTTAATAGTGTTGGCGTTATAACCGTCGAACCGATCTGGCATCTGTAGTGTCCCTTGACTAAAAAATTATTCAATGCGCAGGCGCCGCAGACCTGCAGCGCCCGTAGGGAGTACTATTGTCAGTTCTGCGCCCCGGCCTGAGCTTGGGCGAGCGCATCCTGATAGCTGCACTCCTTATCAGTTATGTTGGCACCCTCAAGCAGTTTTTCAACCACTGAATCTTCCAAAACCTTGGATTCTACGGAAGACAGTTGCTCCTGGTTTGAGTAATACCAGTTCACAACCTCTTCAGGCTGCTCGTAGGTAGACGCCAACTCTTCAATGGTCTCACGCACTTTATCGGCATCTGCCTTCAGATCAAACTTGCCGATCATTTCTGACAGTACCAGGCCCAGTTTCACCCGACGCTCTGCGTTCTCTGCGAACATCTCATCAGGCAGCAGTGACTTCAGATCCATGTCCTGTGCGCCGGCGCCGCCAAACTGCTGGAACATCTGGCTGCGCATGGCATCTACTTCCTGGGCGATCAAGGCCTGGGGAATATCAACGCCTTCGTGAGCATCAACAACCGCATCCATGACCTGCTGCTTCACGCGAGATTCAACGGCATTGCGCAGCTCACGACCCATGTTTTCAGAGACTTCTTTTCGGAATTGCTCTTCACCACCCTCGGTAACGCCATAGCTCTCAAACAGCGCCTCGTCCAGTTCGGCAAGCTTCATCTCTTCGACACTGTTCAGGGTGACCTTGAATTCAACCGCTGCGCCTTTGAGCTCTTCAGCGTGATAGTCCTCAGGGAAGCTCAGTGACAGGGTTTTCTCTTCGCCAGCGCTCATGCCAACGATGCCATCCTCAAAGCCGGGGATCATGCGACCGGAACCCAGCTCCAGGTCGGAGCCCTCGGCAGTGCCGCCATCAAAGGCTTCACCGTCACGGGTACCGGCGTAGTCGATATTGACCTTATCGCCATCCTGCGCAGCGCGCTCAACGGTGCCCCAGTTGCCCTGCTGCTTGCGGAATACTTCGATAATGTTGTCGACGTCGGCTTCGGTCACTTCTGCCTTGGGGCGCTCTACGTCGAAACCTGCCATGTCCTGCACATCGACATCAGGGAAGACTTCGAAGGTGGCGACGTACTCAAGGTCCTTACCGGCTTCAAGATTGCGCGGCTCAATGCTGGGCTGACCGGCCGGGCGCAGATTTTCCTGCACCACAGCTTCCTGGAACGACTGGCTCATCACCTCGCCAAGCACCTCCTGACGCACACCGGCACCGAAGCGCTGCTGCATTACTTTCATAGGAACCTTGCCCGGGCGGAAACCGGGTAGACGAACGTCCTTCGCCGCTTTTTGCAGGCGGTTGTTGACTTCGCTGTCTACGCGATCAGCAGGCACGCCAACAGTCAGGCGGCGCTCAAGCCCGGAAGTCGTTTCGATCGAAACTTGCATGGTCTTTCCTCACAAAGATGTAAAGCAGAGACCGGGGCAAGGAGCCCCGGTCTGCGCATCAAAACCAGTGGTTGATGCCTTGGGTATATGGTGCGGAAGGAGAGACTCGAACTCTCACGCCTTGCGGCACTGGAACCTAAATCCAGCGCGTATACCAATTTCGCCACTTCCGCGTGTAATCAGCGCCCTTCGAAGGGTTCGAAAAACACTCACGTAGAACCTCTAATTGCTTGATTGGAAACAACAAAATGCTGATTCAAGAAAGCGGTCAGGGTTCTTCAAGGGCGCAGAGTTTGCCATAAAGCAGTAAGCGGTTCAACGCCTGCGTTAGCGGCTGCCCCCGCCCTACCCCGTTGGCGTTGCCAGCAGCATGACCGCCGACTGATCCCCGGCCACAACGCACTCATGGCAAGCAGCTGCTGGGATGAAAACCGCCTGTTCTGGAGCAATCGACAGCTCACCGAATCTCACGTCGCCCGCCACCGACATGAGAAGCCCGTAACTGCTCTCAAAACCGGGTTGCCAGCGCGCACCCGATGCCAACGACACCCGATAAGCTTTGAAGTCCTCAAAGCTGACAATGCGCTCAATCGTTACGCCCTCCCCGGACTGCACCACATCCAATGCTTCCTCGGCAGGCGCAATGAGGCTCATCTGCTCAACCGCTTCCTCAGTATCCCAGTGGGATTGGGTGAGTACTTCCTGGGCGAAGGAAATAATCTGGCGCTCATAGACGGGCGTCTGGAATTCTACGGTTCGCACGCCGTGTTGCAGTGAGTGCGGCAGTAACAGTGGCACTTTGACTACGTCGCCGGTGCGTAACGGCCGCAGACGGGTAAAGGCGTTCATTTGCTCCCGCAGATCGTGCTCCTGATCCAGCAGCTCCGCCCCCACAGACTGATCAGCGGGCAGCGCATCAATCGAACGGCGCACCACCTCATAGGCTTTGACCGCCGCGAGGTACTGCTGGCGGAACTCACGCTCACCGCCCGCCGCCTCGATACGCTTCGGTGAGAAGCCATAGCGGATGGCGCCCACACCGTCGGGCCACGCTCCAGAATCTACGTGGGTCACCACGTACACTTCGCGCTTTTCGTGATGTAATTCGAAGTAGAGATCGCCGCGCACCGGCTCTGGCAGCGGATCGAGAATCTTGAGCAGAACCGGGGGTGTATCCGCCGGGCCCAACATGCCGGCTGTGGCCAGCTGAAGCCATGGGATAGGCGTTTCACCGCCGAACTCATCAACAAAACAGCAGACGCCCCGCTCCTCGATTCCTGTGTACCAGATCTCCCGACCCCAGGGCTTGGGGATCGACAGTGGTGCCAGGCCTATAGGTGCGCCTGACCGATACACCGCGGCGCCAGTAGCGACAGCGGCCGCAAATACGGCGGTGCCATCATCATCGGGACTCACGGCCAGCCCGGTGTCGACGACACAAACTCTATAGCCACGTTCGCCACCTTGGAGGTCACGCTGATAAACAGCGGTCAGGGGCAAGTCTGCGCCTTTGTCTAGCCACTCTGCCCGCAGCATCAGATCGAGCAACAGCACGGCGCTTGTTTGCTGATCTAACCAGCTCGCCAGAACCTCGGACACGTCATACCCGCGGTGGTAGTCCAGGTCGCGGCAGTCAGCGAGATGGGCATTCATGGATTAGTCGGTCAGACAGGCAGGATCAAAGGTGTATTCGCCGCGCAACCAGCCGGCAATTTCCTGCGCGGCCGCTGTGGCTAGCCGCTGGTACTCACGTGCGAGCGCCTCAGTCTCGTCAGACGCAATAGCATCCAGGCCCTGCCCCTCGAAGCGCCCGGCATCGCGCTCAATCAAGTCCAGAAGTCGGTCGCCCAGTGCTTGCTCCAGCTGAGCTTGCACTGATTCGCGCCGGTGTAAGGCAGCCAATCCCGACAGTGCCGGCAAACTGGCGTAGGCCTGATTCATCGGGTTGCAGTAGTGCCCACGTATGGACCCACTAAGATTGGGATCGCGGTCTGGCAAGGGTTTGAAATACATGTGTCTGGAACGCACTGCACCATCATTCACCGGGTAGTTATCCCACAGGGTGACAGGCCGCTTCAACTGCTGGTTTATCTGCCCGAGGTCGGATAGCGCGATATGTTCTGAACAGACCTTGCGCCCGGTCCAGAATATGTCGACTTCCGGGGCAATACACTCCCCCAGCGCCTCAAGGTAGCCTACAGGCATAGTGCCAAAGTGTGTCTCCAACACCGGGTCGTCGGAATAGTAGGTGGGACACATCAATACTGTTTGCGCGGTGGTCCACAGACTTATATCAGCAATGATCTCCGCCTGCCGCTGGGCAAGATCGGGCACATCGCCCGGCATATCGTCGAACAACACCGCCAATAGGGGCGCTTCCAGCGCATTGAGTCGTTCAATCTTACGCTTCAGCGCCTGCCTCTGGGCCTGCCCATAGGCTGTGTAGAGTGCATAAGGAGAAAGGCCAACACCGAACTGCACCTGCAACGTGGCGCAATGGTCTGCGGTGCGCTGCAGTTCCTGCCACTGCTCTGCCGGCCAATCGTCTTGCCATTGACGTCTGAGATATTCGTCAGACTTCGGGCAATAGAGGAAGGCGTTGAGCCCCATAGTCGAGGCAGCCGCAATCGCCCCCCGACGATCATCGTGCGCCCAGGTCCGGCCGTAGTAGCCCTCGACGATACCCAGTGGCATGATCGATGTGTCAGTCACTGCTGGCCTCTTCAATGCGGTTTATTACAGTTTTTTTATGTTTGGCGATTTCGATATTCCAAATTAGGCTAAAAACCGAGCAAAACCGCTCTGGAAAACGCCACGAAATAGGCGATACTTAGACCGTGGCTACCTATCCCCTATTGTAACTGGGTGGTCGCGGGAGCATACCCAATGCTCTGTCAGGGAAGCAATTCCTTTATGTTTCACTCCTAATGGTCTTATTGGGCTCCTTTTGGAGCCCATTTTTTTGCGTGCGAATTGAAATAAAAACAAGCACTTACAAGGACTTTCTGAGCACGGAATGAGAGCGAACCCCTGTAGCTAACAAACTACTTTAAGTTTACTGCGGCTATAGCGTGTGGGTGGGCCTATCCGATCCAAGGCTTCCTGCGAGGTGGTTTTCGATCTTCGCATTGGCAGCTGCGTCCTGTTCGCTGAACTGCACGCCGATACCCGCAGTGCGGTTGCCTTGGGCGCCACGCGGCGTGACCCACACCACCTTCCCTGCGATGGGAATCTTCTCGGGTTCGTCCATCAGTGTGAGCAGCATGAAAACCTCATCACCGATGCGATAGCTTTTATTGGTAGGTACGAACAAGCCGCCATTGGTGAGGAACGGCATGTAGGCTGAATAGAGGACAGCCTTATCCTTGATCGTCAGTGACAGAATGCCCTGTCGGTTCGCAAAGTTCTCCTGACTCATAGCCCAACATCCCCTGTTGTCTGCGCCATAGTATCACCCGGCCTCAAGGCCCCCAATACCCTTGCATACTGCTGTAAGGAGGCATCGCCAAAAATATCCCGATTAGGTGTAGCCCCGCGCTGCATGGACTGACGGGAACGCTGCAGCTCATCCAGCAGCACAAAGGCCTGCTGGCCCGCATGGGACTTCAGGGTCTGTACAGACTGGCAGCGCAACAGATCCTGTACCGTGTCCGTAAGCAGGTTCACCAACGCCAATGCATCCAAATCTGCCAGAGCGCCTCGCAATTGCTCGACATTGGCCTGGCCACGAATCAAAGCGCCCAGTGCTGCACGTCGAGCCAAAACATCTGACGCCGTACCCTCCCGCAACAACCCATCAGCCGTCAGTGGCCGCATCTGGGCGAGTCCCAGGAGATCATCGCTGACACTGCCCGGGCCGTGCCTGGATTCGAGCCATCGTCGGCTGCTGCTTTCGTCCGGCACAGGAAACCACAGTTGCTGGCAGCGAGACCTGACCGTAGCAGGCAGGCCTTGCGGCCTGTTCGAAACCAGCAATAGGTGCGTGCCAGGCGCGGGTTCCTCCAAGCACTTCAGCAAGGCATTGGCCGCATTGACGTTCATGGCTTCTGCTGGCGCCAGCACCAGGACCTTGCGTTGACCGAACATGGCCGTTTTGGTCGTAAACTCGATGGCTGCGCGTACCTGATCAATTTTGATCTGCAGGCTATCGTCTTCGGGAGTTACCCAGCGAAAGTCACCGTGCGCTCCGGTCCGGCTCAGCTCGCAGGCCTTGCACTGGCCACAGGCCAAACCGTCAACGGGAGATTGGCACAGAATCAGACGCGCAAGTGCCAGAGCGAAAACGGACTTCCCGGTGCCTTCCGGTCCGCAAAGCAACAGGGCATGAGGTAGCTTATCGGCCACAAAGGTGTCGTATAAGGTCGTCCATGCGGCTCCCTGCCAGGGCAGGAAGTGGCTAACGGCGGGAGCATCTTCAAATGGGTTCACTGGCGCACCGGATAACACGCGACAAGGTCGTCGCACACCTGTGCCAGGGCGATCTGCACTTGCTCCAACGATGCGGACGCATCAATCACGCGATATCGACCGCTGCTTTCGCGGGCCATAGTGAGATAAGCCGACCGAACCCGTTCAAAGAACTCAAGATCCTCCTGCTCAAAGCGGTCGAGGTCTCCTCTGGCCTGTGCTCTTGCCATACCGGTGCTGACCGGCGCATCCAGCAAGACGGTGCAATCGGGTCGCAGTGCGCCCTGCACCAAATCCTCCAGCTGCCGTACCAAAGACGTACTGACTCCACGCCCTCCACACTGATAGGCATAGGTAGCATCGGTGAATCGATCGCATAACACCCATTGACCGCGGGAAAGCGCCGGAAGAATGACGGTATTCAGGTGCTGGGATCTGGCTGCGAACATCAAAAGGAGCTCGGCGGTAACATCCACCAACTCTTCACGCGGCGCCAGCAAAAGCTCGCGTATTGACTCTGCTAACGGCGTACCGCCAGGTTCACGGCTGACCAGCAGGTCGATGCCACGGGCCCGTAAGGTATCTTCGATGAAGGCGAGATTGGTGGATTTTCCCACACCCTCCCCACCTTCAACGGTAATGAATAGTCCCCTGCCCTTCATGTACTCGGCTTATCGGTTGGTATTCGGATCACTCGAGGGTGGCGGACTGGATCGATAGTCTGACCGTCTCGAGAGCTGGTATTTACGCACGGCTTCTTCATGCGCTTCAAGCGTAATACTGAACTGGTGACTGCCGTCCCCTCGGGCGACGAAGAATAGCGTTTCGCCGGGCAGCGGATGCATCGCCGCCTCGATGGCCGCGCGCCCGGGCAACGCGATGGGTGTTGGCGGCAGCCCTTTGTGGCGATAGGTATTGTAGGGGTTGCTGTCATCGCGAAGATGGGTGCGACGCAGGTTGCCATCAAAGCCCTCGCCCAAACCATAGATGACCGTGGGATCAGTTTGCAGGCGCATGTTTTTCATGATACGCCGAACGAAGACACCGGCAATTTCCCGCCGCTCTCCAGGCACGCCGGTCTCTCGCTCGACAATGGAGGCCATCACCAGCGCCTCATAGGGGCTCTCATACGGTAAACCGGCATCCCTGTCGGCCCAAGCAGCGTCTAGCGTCTGCTTTAGCGCGACATGAGCTCGCTGCATGATTTGCCAATCACTATCACCACGTTCAAAGCGATAGGTTTCCGGCAGGAACAAGCCCTCCGCCGTTGCAGCGCCCTGTGCCAGCTCCAGCAGTCGCTGATCCCGGGCCCCGGTGAGCTCCGGAACCAGTACGGGGTCACGCGCCAGAACGGTCAGCGCCTGCGCAAGTGTTAGCCCCTCAGGAATCGTGACCTGGTAGGTCACAATATCGCCATCGACTAGCTGCCTCAAAAGGGAAGACTGGGTCAGCGGCGGATGCAGCAGGTATTCACCGCGCTTTATCTGATCGTCGAGTGCCTTCAGACGCGCATAGAACCGGAGCATCCAGGGGTCCTCAAGCACACCGGCTTCGGTCAGCTCTTCTGCAACGCCGCGCAGCGTATCCCCCGATTCCACTATGAGCGGATAGCCCTCAACAGGCAGCCCGATGGGTTGCTGCCAACGCTGCCACAGCCAGTTGCCGGCAACCAGCACTGTCACCGACAACAGCAGTAAACACGCTGTTATTGCCAAGACGACGCGCTTCATGAGGCTACCGCTGCCAGGTAACACTGCCGGATAGCGGCAGCTGCACTGTGGTCATTCAGTACACGGTCGAGAAACTGCGTAACTGACCGCACACCGATGACGCTATTACAGACGAATACCTCATCTGCCTCTCTTATGCTGTCGAGAGATAGCGGGCAGGATTGTACCCGGAAGCCGGCAGTGTCCGCCCATTCCTCCAGAATCAGTGCGCGACGCGTACCAGCGATCCCACACATAGCGAGTTCGGGAGTAGACAGCGTTTTACCCTCGCGGATGAAAATATTTGCCGCGGTCGTGGCGATGGGCACTCCCTGCATATCGAGCATCAATAGCTCATCGAAGCCGGAATCTTCGCGCTCGCCTGCCGCCAACACCTGCTCGAGACGATTCAGGTGCTTAATACCCGCCAGTGCAGGCTGATGGGCAAGGCGGATGCCAGCCACACCCAAACTAAGAGGCACCGGTTCCGACAAGGGGTCATGATTCAACGGTGTGAGTCGCAGTACGCAGCGGTGTGCAGTCCCGTCGCCGGGTGCATAGCCTCGTAGGCCAGCTGAGCGGGTCAAGGTAAGCCTCAGCACTGCAGCCGTGGATTGCGCTATCGCCTCTGTTGCGGGCGATACTAACGCTTCAAGGTCGGGCGCTGGGCCATTGAACCCCAGCTGATGGAAACCTTGTTCAAGCCTTACCTGATGACGCTCGGGAAAGAGTAGCTTTCCGTCAACACAGAGCAGGGTTTCAAATAGGCCGTCGCCAAACTCCATACCACGATCGGGCAGAGGTAGCTCGCCTGTAGAAGCGGCGTCGCACCAATACTGGGTGCCCTCGGGCACGGATGCGCTAGCCGAGCTGGCTAAAGATCAGCGACCCATTGGTGCCGCCGAAGCCGAAGGAGTTGGACAACGCACTGTGGATTCGGCGCTCCTGTGCCGTGTGCGGCACGTAATTCAGGTCGCAGCCCTCATCCGGGTTGTCGAGGTTAATCGTCGGCGGCGCCACTTGATCACGCAATGCGAGCACGGAGAAGATCGCCTCTACAGCGCCCGCAGCACCCAACAGGTGGCCGATCATCGACTTTGTCGAGCTCACAGCCACATCACTGGCAGCGGCGCCCAGCACAGAGGCAACAGCCTTACTTTCCGCCACATCACCGGCAGGCGTGGAAGTGCCGTGCGCGTTGACGTAGTTAATCTGGTCAGCAGCAAGCCCGGAGTCACGCAGGGCATTGGCCATGGCCGCTGCCGCGCCGCGACCATCCTCAGGCGGCAAGGTCATGTGGTAGGCGTCGCCGCTCATACCAAAACCCGTCAGCTCAGCGTAGATCTCGGCACCGCGTGTCTTCGCGGCCTCATACTCTTCCAGCAGCATGACGCCGGCGCCATCACCCAGCACGAACCCGTCCCTGTCTTTATCCCAGGGGCGCGAAGCCGCCTCAGGGTCGTCGTTGCGCGTTGAGAGCGCGCGAGCCGCTGCAAATCCACCCACACCCACCGGCGTAGTTGCCATTTCTGCCCCACCAGCCAGCATCGCATCGGCGTCACCCTGGGCGATCAGCCTGGCCGCCAAACCAATGTTATGCGTGCCCGATGTACAGGCAGTGACGATAGCCAGGTTGGGGCCTTGCATGTTGTATTTCACAGAGAGGTTGCCGGCGATCATATTGATGATGGAGCCCGGCACAAAGAATGGAGAAATCCGGCGCGGGCCCGAATCCTCGACGATTTTTGTGTTCTTCTCGATCTGGCCGATGCCGCCAATGCCGGAGCCGATGGCACAGCCCACCCGGGGCGCCATCTCATCGCTAATCTCAAAGCCAGCATCTTCCATGGCCTGGATTCCGGCCGCCATGCCAAACTGTACGAAGACGTCCATCTTACGGGCGTCCTTCGCTGCCATATAGGGCGTGGGGTCAAAGTCTTTAACGCTGGCGCTGAATCGCGTGGAATACGCGGAGGCGTCGAACTTATCGATCGGTGCGACACCACTTTTCCCGGCCAGGATGTTGCCCCAGCTGTCTTCAACATTCAGGCCCAGAGGGCTGACCATTCCCAGCCCTGTGACTACGACACGTCTGCCATTCACAGCCGTTTCTCCATGATTCTTCTAATTAATGGTGCAGCATAAATAAGAAAAGCCGCCCCTACAAAATGTCGGAAGCGGCTTTTCTGGGATGTGGAGACAGGATTAGGCGAGATTTTCGTTGATGTAATCAATCGCCAGCTTGACGGTCGTGATCTTCTCGGCTTCCTCGTCGGGAATCTCTGTCTCGAATTCTTCTTCAAGGGCCATTACCAATTCAACGGTGTCCAGAGAGTCTGCGCCCAGATCTTCGACGAATGACGCCTCGGTCTGCACTTCGTCTTCTTTCACGCCGAGTTGCTCCGCAACGATCTTTTTAACGCGTTCTTCTATGTTGCTCATGGTTATTGCATTCTCCAAGTTGCTTTAAAGAGCCAAGCTGGCCTTTGGCCGTGGGCGCATTTTACTCCGAAACTTCCGGGTAGTAACAATCTTTTTTTTGTGCGCTCGCCTGACGGGTTTCGATTAGTGTTGCTGGCCCTTAGGCCATATACATGCCGCCGTTGACGTGAATGGTTTCACCGGTGACATACCCGGCAGCATTACTGCACAGGAAACTCACCACAGCGGCGATCTCAGCCGGATCTCCAAGGCGCCCCAGCGGGATTTGACCCTGCAGGGCGTCGCGTTGGGCGTCGGGTAGCTCACGGGTCATGTCAGTATCAATAAAGCCCGGGGCCACACTGTTAACCGTGACCGCTCGAGAGCCCAGTTCGCGCGCCAGCGCACGCGCAAAGCCCTGAGCACCCGCCTTGGTCGCTGCATAGTTGCTCTGACCCATGTTACCCATCGCGCCCACTACGGAGGTGATGTTTACAATCCGACCCCATCGGGCTTTGGTCATGCCGCGCAGGCAAGCCTTACTGACACGGTAAAGGGCATTGAGGTTGGTATTGATGACGCTGTCCCACTCGTCGTCCTTCATGCGCATCAGAATGTTGTCGCGGGTGATCCCCGCATTGTTCACCAACACAGTAGGAGCGCCGAAGCGTTCAGTGATCGCTTTAATGACCTCAGTCACGCTGTCGGAGTCAGCGACGTCAAGCCGCATGCCACAACCCTCATTGCCTAGGGCCGAGAGGTAAGCGGTAATCGCCTCGGCACCACCGTTGCTGGTTGCTGTGCCTATGACCGTCATACCGTCATTGGCCAAGTGTTCGGCAATGGCCTTACCAATTCCGCGGCTGGCGCCGGTGACTAGTGCAATCTTGTTATCACTCATGGTCTTCCCCCTAAAAAAACGTTGCGCTGCAGGCTTCTGCTCCGGTCAAGCGGACAATGAGGCCAGTGCCTCGGCAAGCGCACTGGGCTCTTCGATGTTGTAGCTGGTTAAGGATTTGTCGATACGACGATTCAGACCGCTGAGCACCTTGCCCGGACCGCACTCAACAACGTGACTCACACCCTTGCTAACCATCGTCTCTACACAGCGCGTCCACTGCACCGGCGAGTAGATCTGCTCGACAAGCAAGCTGCGAATGGTCTCAACATCTGACTCGAGGCCAGCATGAACGTTGTGAACCACCGGTATCATTGGCGTGGACAGGGAAATCCCGGACAACACTTCTGCCAGCTTCTCTCCCGCAGGTTTCATCATCGACGTGTGGAAAGGCGCGCTCACTGGCAGTGGCATCGCGCGTTTGGCACCGGCTACTTTTAACGCGGCAATCGCTTGCTCGACCGCACCTGCCTCACCGGCAATCACTACCTGGCCGGGTGAATTAAAGTTGACTGCGGCAACCACACCGGCCTGGCGGGCTACTTCCTCACAGGTTTCATTGATCGTCGCATCATCGAGACCGATGATTGCAGCCATGGCGCCTTCGCCCACTGGCACCGCCGTTTGCATGAATGCACCACGTTGACGCACCAGAGACACGGCATCTGCAAATCCAAGGGCGCCCGCACAAACAAGGGCAGTAAACTCGCCCAAGCTGTGACCGGCCATCAGTGCTGGCATCGCCCCACCCTGCTCGACCCAGGCACGCCATAGCGCGACACTGCTAGCGAGCAGCACCGGCTGCGTGGTTTCGGTCATGTTCAGCGCCGACTGCTCGCCAGTCTGGATCAGCGACCACATGTCATAACCGACCGCTTCGGAGGCCTCTGCGAAGGTCTCCCGAACTGCGCCGGAGGCATCGTAGGCGTCTTTCAGCATGCCAACTTTCTGAGATCCCTGACCAGGGAATACAAAAGCAAATGTAGATAGAGTCATAACAGAAAACCTGCAGCGTTTGTAATGTCAGCATAGGGACAGGGAGCATTGTTGCCGCATGCCCTGCCCCAATGTTGACGGTGAATCGTAAAAATGGCGCAACGAAAAGCGGAGGCCAAGGCCTCCGCTAAATTCGCTTGAAATCGCGCCGCCGTATCCGGCGCGAACAGGCCCGAAGCCTTAGTCGTCGTTGCCAGTCTCTACGACCTTGTTACCACGGTAGAAGCCATCGGCTGTGACGTGGTGACGGCGATGCTTTTCACCGGTGGTCTGATCTACCGACAGGGTGGAACCACCCAGACCGTCGTGTGAGCGACGCATTCCGCGACGCGAACGGGTTTTCTTGTTCTGCTGAACAGCCATGTCTGACTCCTGTTAGTCCTTGCCGGGCTTCAATTGCGCCAGCACCTCAAAAGGGTTGGGCTTGCTGTCTGGCTCCGCTTCATCCGCGGGCGCCTCATCAAGCGCATTCAATATCTCATTACAGTTGGGATCCTCGTGGTAGTTGAACGCCGGCAATGCCAGTATGAGTTCATCTTCCACCATCTCCCACAGCCTGCAGTCATCCTCACTGATGAGTGGGTCGAGCTCGCGGGGCAAGTGTTTTGCCTGCTCGTCCGTCCATACAACAGCGAGTCGGTTACTGCACGCCATTGGTAAGGTCATGGGTTCCAGGCAGCGCTGGCAAACAACACTGACCTCAGCCTCAACCGTTACCGCAATAACACTGTGGTTCTCTTCGTCTCGGCCACACTCTACATTAGCCTGCACACGTCCTGAATCGCTCGCTAAAAGCGCCAGAAAACGCGGCATTTCCGCCAGTGAAAGCGAGCCCGAAACAGTCACTCCACGCGCTGCTGCCTTACGTACATCCAAGCTCCGCGGGAGGGGGTCCTTCAACATGGGCGCGAATTCTAGGGATGGTTTTACCTAATGTCAAAAAAATCTTTAAAATACAAACAGTTCGTGAAGTTATTCACAAGCACCCCACCCTGCTCAAGAACAGGCACCCTGCACAATGGCATTGATACTCGCCTCCAGCTCCAAATACCGTCAGTCTTTGCTACATCGGCTAGGGCTTCCCTTCGACGCAATCGCCCCGGATATTGACGAATCCGCCCAGCCCGGAGAGTCGCCTGAGGCGCTCGCCACTCGGCTTGCCCATATTAAGGCATATGAGATTGCCGCCAACAGAGCCGATGACTGGGTCATAGGTAGCGACCAGGTGGCCAGCCTCAACGGCAACATACTGGGAAAACCGGGTACGGAAGATGTGGCGATTGCACAATTGCAGGCATCGTCGGGCAACGTTGTGCACTTCTATACCGCTGTGACATTAACGAACCACAGGAAGGACGTGCATTTTCACCACCTTGAACCTACTGCGGTGCACTTCAGGGAGCTGAGCAAGGCTGAGATCTGTGATTATGTGCGCCGCGACCAGCCCTTGGACTGCGCGGGTAGCTTTAAGTGGGAGTCCCTCGGCATCGCCTTATTTGAACGGCTTGAAGGGCGGGACCCCACAGCCCTGGAGGGGCTGCCGCTCATCGCCCTGTCATCGATGTTGCAAGCCGCAGGGCTGTCCGTTCTCCGGGCCTAGGCTGATAATCGGGGTAGCTCCAAGAGCGCTGGCAAGGCATCGATGACGGCCACCGGAGCGTGGCGACGTAAGCGCGCGACACTGTGTACGCCATAACTGACACCCACGCTGGCCACCTCGGCATTACTGGCCATTTCAAGGTCATATTCGCTGTCGCCAACAACAATCGCCTCTTCAGGGCGCCATCCGCGCTGCTCAAGTATCTGATGAATCATCAGCGGGTCGGGTTTCGAGTGCGTTTCGTCAGCACAGCGGGTGATGTGAAAACTGCCCTGCATGCCCAGTGCTGATAAGACCCGATCCAGCCCGCGCCGGCTCTTGCCGGTAGCTACAGCCAACTCAAACCCTCGGTGGGCCAGACTGTCCAGCACCTCCATCGCCCCGGCGTAGAGTCGGGGGCCAGCCTCGGTTTGAGCCAGGAAGTGCCGGGCATAGGCGTCACTCATTGCCTGCTGCTGCATCTCACTATGCCCAGGGAACAGTCGTTCGAGTGCCTGCGGCAGGCCCAGGCCGATAATTTCGCGCACCGCCATTGCCGGTGGAGCCTCCAGCCCCACCTCGCCGGCTGCTGCCAGCATGGCATCAACGATGTCATCCAGAGAGTCGCAGAGCGTGCCATCCCAATCAAATATAACGATCAATTACATAGCCTTACGAATATTTTCTAATGTTATCTCTAACTCACTATCCAGTGTGGCTTCCAGGCTGACCTTACTGCCGCCTGGCAAGGTGAACCGCAGAGCGCGGGCATGCAGAAATAGGCGCTTCAGGCCAAGCTCACGGGCCAGGTGCTCACAAGCATCATCTTGATATTTCGCATCCCCTAGCAGCGGATGACCGGCAAACTGGCCGTGCACGCGAATCTGGTGAGTACGCCCGGTGATTGGCTTGGCCTCTACAAGGGTCGCGCGACCGCCAAAGCGCTCGATCACCGCAAACTCGGTCTGGGAAGGCTTACCCTCTTTGGACACGCGCACCATACGCTCGCCAGATTGCAGGGTATTCTTAGCGAGAGGCGCTTCAATCAACCGACGACTACGCGGCCAGTCGCCACCCACCAGCGCCAGATAGCGCTTATCGACACGATCTTCTCTCAGCTGCCGGTGCAAATCCCGCAATGCTGCTGGTTTGCGAGAGACCAGAATCAGCCCCGAGGTATCCCTATCGAGTCGGTGCACCAGCTCCAAGTGTCTGTCTTTGGGGCGGGCCTGGCGCAGACACTCGATCAAGCCATAGTTGAGACCGCTGCCGCCGTGAACAGCAAGGCCTGACGGCTTGTTGATGACAAGCAGAGACTCGTCCTCATACACTACCCTCTGCGCGATCTGCTCCAGCCAGTAACCAGGTACGCGGGCGGGCTCCGATGCGGCGGGCACCTGCACCGGCGGAATTCGGACCACATCGCCCAAGGCCAATCGGTAATCTGCCTTCACCCGACCTTTATTGACGCGAATCTCTCCCTTGCGCAGACCGCGATAGATGCGTGTTTTAGGCACGCCCTTCAAGAGACGTAACAGGTAGTTGTCCAGGCGTTGACCGTGCCCACGTTCATCGACTGTTTCAAACCGCACGCCGCCAGCGGGCTTATCGGGATTGCTCAAAGAAATTTCCGTAACTATTTGAAGTCATTAGCGTTTGCTGCTATGTTCCGCACGTCGTGGCGCCAGCCTGGCCGATTGTAAAAGAAAACCATCGCGTCAGTGCCTTTTTCCTGCTACTGATTGGAGCAACCTTTATCCTGTTGCTCGGCAGCCTGGCCACGACACCGAACGACGCACGACGTAAGTGCCACTTAACAATGAGGCACCTACCCCACCCGATTGGTGAGAGACACGTACTGCGTCTTACGAAGAACCGAACAGTGAACCTGTCGGGATAGATCAAGAGCCAGATTTTTAGCGCTGTCGCTCGCCTCGAGTGGGGCGACACTAGCAAAAAGGCTACACCGGTACCAGCAGCGTAACGGTCTAGCGCGCATTCAGCCCGGCAGCCTATGCTGGGTTGTGAGTACAGCACTCGAGCAGCGTAACACCCAGGGACGGTGGCGCGGCGCAGTTAAGCTAGCGCCATTTAACCTTCCCCATGTGTTTGCCGGAATCACCGGCCCAGTCTAACTATTCCCCGCCAGGCCTGTTCCAGCGAAGGCTAATGGCACAATGAAGAAAATGCTTATTAACGCTACGCAGCCAGAAGAACTGCGCGTAGCTCTCGTCGATGGACAACGTCTTTATGATCTGGACATCGAAAACCGTACCCGACTGCAAAAGAAATCCAATGTCTACAAAGGCAAGATTACCCGCGTAGAACCATCCTTAGAGGCCGCTTTCGTCGACTTTGGCGCAGAGCGTCATGGCTTCTTGCCACTTAAAGAAATCTCGCGACAGTACTTCACCGGCAACGGCGGTGACGGCGAAGGCCGCGTCCGCATTAAGGAAGTGGTGAAAGAAGGCACCGAGGTTGTGGTGCAGGTAGATAAGGAAGAGCGCGGCAACAAGGGCGCAGCACTGACTACCTTTATCAGTCTCGCCGGGCGCTACATGGTACTGATGCCCAACAATCCCCGCGCTGGTGGAATCTCTCGGCGCATTGAAGGTGATGATCGCACAGAGCTGCGTGAAGCCCTGAGCGCGCTCGAGATCCCCAACGGCATGGGCGTCATTATCCGCACCGCGGGTGTGGGCCGCTCATCCGAAGAGCTGCAGTGGGACCTCAACTACCTGCTTCAACTGTGGGATGCCATCAGTAAAGCAACGGATGAAGCCAAAGCGCCGGTGCTGCTGTACCAGGAGAGCAACGTCATCATCCGCGCTATCCGCGACTATTTGCGCGATGACATCGATCAGGTGCTGATTGATTCCCCAGAAGCCTACAAGCAGGCGTCTGATTTCGTCAGCATGGTGATGCCACATCACCAGCACCGGATTAGGCAGTACGATGACAGTATCCCCCTGTTTAACCGCTTCCAGATAGAAAGCCAGATCGAAACTGCGTTCCAGCGTGAGGTACGTCTACCCTCCGGCGGATCAATCGTGATTGACCCCACCGAGGCGCTGGTTTCCATCGACATCAACTCCGCCCGCGCTACCAAGGGCTCGGATATCGAACAGACAGCCACCCAAACCAACCTCGAAGCCGCGGACGAAATTGCGCGTCAGTTACGTCTGCGCGACATGGGTGGCCTGGTTGTGATCGACTTCATCGACATGCTGGCGAACAAGAACCAGCGTGCCGTCGAAAACCGCATGCGCGACGCTCTCTCCATCGACCGTGCCCGGGTACAGATCGGTCGCATCTCGCGCTTCGGCCTGTTAGAGATGTCCCGCCAGCGTTTGCGCCCCTCTTTGGGCGAGACTAGCGCCATCGTCTGCCCACGCTGTAACGGCCAGGGTACGATCCGCGACACCAAGTCTCTGGCACTGTCGATCCTGCGACTGCTGGAAGAAGAAGCTATCAAAGACCGCACGGCGGAAGTCAGGGCTGTTGTTCCTGTTGACGTGGCAGCCTACCTGCTCAACGAGAAGCGCACCGGCCTGGGCGAGATCGAGCAGACTTCAAAGACAAGAGTACTGGTTGTTCCCAACCCCAACCTCGAGACACCGCATTTTGAAGTTAAGCGTCTGCGTGATGACGAGGTCGAAGGCGACCATGTCACCAGTTACAAGATCGACCTGACGGTACCCGATGCCGAAGAGATCAGTGACAGCCATGCGACTGCTGACATTCCTCAGCAACAGGCCCTGGTTCAGGGCGTAACGCCGCAGGCACCTGCGCCCGAACGTGAGGAAGCGCCCAAAAAAGCACCGTCGAGCAGCGGCGCCCCAGACGGCGATAAAGCTTCGCGCAAACCGCGACAGCAAAACCGTCGCAAGAAGACGCCACCACCCAAGAAAGGCCTGTTTGCCAGAATCTGGGCTGCGATTGTTGGCGAGCCTGAAGACAGCAAGCCCAAGAAGTCAGCCAAGGGTAAAGGCGGCGACGGCCAGAAAGCCAAGCAAGGTGGTCAGGGCCGCAAGAGTCAAGGTCAGGGCAAAGGTCAGGGCGAGCGTGGCGAAGGCAATAACCGCAACCGCAATCGCAACCGGAACAGAAACCGTAACAGGAACCGCAGACCTGAGGGTGAGACCCAGCAGGAGAACGGTAACAGCACAGCACGTCGGTCCGACGACAACGAGCGTCAGGAACAAGGTCAGCGCAAGGACAATCGTCGCCGCAACGATCGTCGCCGTCGCGATGAGGGATCTGCTGAACGCCAGAGCGGATCAACCCATGTTGAGGCTCAAGGCGCGCAAAACGAAGACCAGCAGCGCAACGACAAGCCCCGCAAGCGTCCTAACGACATGCGCCGTAGCGAGCCTCGCAAGCGCCGCCGCGGTCAGACAGCGGGCAATGGTGAGGAACAAAACAGTGCTGTGACTAATTCAGCTGCGCCTGCCGTCGCTAGCGCACCTGAAGCCGCCGAGGAGCCTTCAGCGGTTAAAGAGCCCTCAGCTGTAAAAGCTAAAGAGCCTTCGGCGGTTAAGGAGTCTTCGGCTGCCAAGGAACCGGTAGCCTCGCAGCAGGCCCCAGCAGCACAAGAGCCAGCAGCGGATAACGCGCCCGTGGGTGAAACCAAGGCACCGGTTCAAGCGCCTGTATCCGCTCCTGCCGAAGCACCAGCGGCCCAGACGGCCGAGCCTTCTGATGTCGAAGTTTCTGATGCACCGGTAGAGAGCCAAGTAGCCGAAGCAAAAGAAGCACCGCGTAGTGAAACACTTGCGGAAGCGGACGTTGCGCCAAAGCAGGCATATCTAGCTCTGGGCGATACAGAAACACCAGAGCCGGCGCCCGCTATTGAAGTAACTGCTGAAGTGGATCGTTCAGGCATGGCTGCATCAGGCCGAGCGAGTAACGACCCACGCGAGACTCCGGCACCTGTCGGCGACATTGTGATTGAAACCGCGCACCCTGCACTCTTCTCGGACGTTGTAGCACCCGATGTGCCGCGCAGTGACAAGGTGACAGCACGTGCCGCTAATGATCCCCGCGGCCCTCTGACGGCACAGGAAGATCAAGCAGCAGAGGCTTAATTTCTAGCAAATAGCGGCACAAGCATTATGTACCCTTGTGCCGCTAATCAGGCTATGTATAATCCACGCCTGCCCTCATAGGGGCATGCATAGAACGTTTTCTGGTGGGCTGGCTGAGTGGTCGAAAGCGGCGGTCTTGAAAACCGTTGAACCGAGAGGTTCCCGGGGTTCGAATCCCTGGCCCACCGCCATACATAATGAAGCCGCCCTTGTGGCGGTTTTTTTATGTATCCAGTTTGAGCCGTGGACGAGAACCCCGGCGGGTTCGACAAGCTGCATCCAAGATGTAGCTTGGACGCCGCAGCGAAGCGGAGGCGCCCCACAGGGGGCATAACGCGAGAGGCAATCGCGTCGTGATCTATCCCTGGCCCACAGCCATAGATAACGAACCGCCCTTGTGGCGGTTTTTTATGTCTCCAGGTTGACTCGGTAGGCGCCCCACAGCGACGCGACGTCGCCACCAGGCGGCACAACGCCAGACAAATACTTGAAGCCACGCGTGAGTCTACGCCCTCTAATGCTGCCCCGAGCGCCAAAGGGAATGCATGCACTACGACGATAACTCGCGCAGCCCTACTCCCGCTGCGGCTAACAGGCCTGCTAGTAATGCCCATTACGGGGTGTGGGAACAGACACAGGTGGCACCGAATCAATCAGTTCAGGGCGGTCATCGGGGCAGTCTGACAGACGCTTGTACACCGCTCGCCTGGTACATCACATGCAGGAAACGATGAGCCGTTACTGGGTCGTTCATAAAAGGCGAGGACTCGAGACCACTCACCGTATTTAGTCGGTCACGCTCGTAGATGAGCACATCGTCTTTGATGGTGGCCATTACTCGGAGCTCATCCAACGTTTCCGGGTCAACCGCGGTAGGGTCTTCCGAGAGCATCACAAAATCAGCACGCTTCCCGATCTCTATAGAGCCTTTGCTTTCTTCCTCGAAGTGCTGCCAAGCTGGCCAGATCGTCAGCGCCTTGAGCGCGGTGAGCACATCGACACGATGATGCGGCCCCAGTATGTCGCCAGACCTCGTTCTCCGAGTCACTGTGGCATCGAGGATGCGCATGCTGTTGGGAAAAGCGACGGGGGCATCATGATGTGAGCCAAACATCATACCGCGATCCATAAGCCATCCCGTGGGCGATATATTTTCACCGTCGATAGGCCCGACGGTATGTTCTCGGTGCCAGTCGCCCCAATAAAACGTATGCATCGGAAAGAGTGACATAAAAACGCCCAAACGCTTGTAGGCATCGACTTGCTCCTCGCGAAGAAACTGGCCATGGATGAGTGCTGGACGATTACCCGGGTCGCCGTAGCGGGATTGGGCCGCCTCGAGAGCTGCGACCAGCATGTCAGATGCGCCTTCGCCGTTGGCATGCGTGATGATTTGGACGCCATTTTCATAGCACCAGTCCACCGCCTCACTCACCTGCTCCTCTGTAACAGCGGCGTAACCCTTGTAGCCCTGTGGATAGTTGCCTACTGGGCGGTAATACGGGCGGTCTCTCAACGCAGTGAAGCCCTGTGGAGAGCCATCAATCGTCAATTTGCAGCCCCCCACGCGGATACCGTTCACGTAATCTCTGGAGACCCGCTCACCTATGAAGTCGCGCGCTATCAGTACGTCGGGATAAGCAACAACATCGATGGGGATTTTTCCGTCGGCAGCCATAGCGTCAAGCGTTTTTACACTCGCCTCCGATGAGCGACCGTCCTGACCGGTTGTATAGCCGTAGCTCGCCCACAGCTTGGCGCCTGCGACTGCGAAAGCATCGAACGCCTCTGGGCCTAACTGCTGCAATACCGGCAGTAGCGTCCCAAAGAACGCGTACTCCTCAAGAACCCCGTTTGGCCTCCCATCGGCATCGCGCTGGATCACGCCGCCGGCCGGGTTTTTGGTGTTGACGTCATAACCAACAATGTCCAGCGTCTTTGAGTTCGCCACTCCGAGGTGACCCGACTGGTGCACGATCATAATGGGAAGTTCAGCAGACACAGCATCCAGTTCGTCACGCTTGGGATGGCGCTGTTCGGCCAACTGTGCGTTGTCGTAACCAAAGCCGATGACAACGCCTGCGCTCTCTACGGCGTCACGATTCGTTTCTATCCAGTTCCGAAGCACACGTTGCAAACTCGCGATATCCGTCACATCACCGTCTGGTGGCGCGAGCAGATTCGCGGACATCGCCTGGAGGCCTCCAAACACAACGTGACCATGGCTATCGACAAAGCCGGGTAACATCGCTCGGCCAGCCAGGTCAAACCGTTGAGTCGACTCTCCCTTGTGCGGCATCACATCTTCCACTGAGCCCACCGCAATAATTCGGCCGTCACGGACTGCTACAGCCTCGGCCCTGGGTTGATCGTCATCGATAGTGAGAATGGGGCCGCCCGAGTAAATCGTATCCGCAGGCTCTCGTGCAGACAGCGCTAACGGCGCCACCGTAAGACTGACTATTACGGCAAATAGCGAATGACAAATTGAATGCTGTCTAATTGGCATTAGGTCTAACCTGCGGCTGTTTGACGATGTAAGTATAGCCATCATCGCATGAGGTGCTGGAGATGGCAGTGTCTCGGTTCAAATAGAGGCCTCACTTGCGAGGGGCATGTTGCCAGGCTCGGCTCAAGGCCCACAAATTTCGTATTTGGGTAGCAATAAAACCCGATCTTTCAATGGGTTGGAATTTGCACTTTTCGGCCCTATTATTGTCCTAGTTATAGCCCATAAGGGCCTCAGCAACGTCACGGAGTATCCGATGCAAGACAAAGGTTTGTACGACATCAACACGGCCGGCATGGAGTCGATTGTCAGCACCAATAAAGTGCTGAGAAACACCTACATGCTATTGGGCATGACCCTGCTGTTCAGCGCCGTGACAGCGGGCATTTCTATGGCTATCGGCCTACCACAGGGCGCGGCTCTGATTTTGACACTGGTCGGTTTCGGCCTGCTGTTTGTAGTGAATCGTATGGCTGATTCCAGCAAGGGCATCATCGCCATCTTTGCGTTTACCGGCGTTATGGGTGCTTCACTGGGCCCCATGCTGAATTACTACCTCGCCATGCCCGGCGGCCCCGCGCTGGTTATGCAGGCACTGGGCGGTACAGCTCTGGTGTTCTTCGGTCTCTCCGCCTATGCACTGACTACCCGCAAGGACTTCTCCTTTATGGGCGGATTCTTGATGGTTGGTTTGCTGCTGGCGGTTGTCGCTATGATCGCCAACATCTTCATGGGCATTCCCGCGCTGTCGCTGACCATTTCAGCCGTCGTGGTGATGATCATGTCCGGACTGATACTGTTTGATACAAGCCGCATCATTCACGGTGGTGAGACCAACTACATCCGCGCAACCGTGAGCCTGTACCTGAACATCTACAACCTGTTCATTCATCTTCTCAGCCTGCTCACTGCGCTGGGTGGTGATGACTAAGGCTTGACGGTCACCCAAAAACCCCGGCTCAGTCCGGGGTTTTTTGTTTAGACGCCATGAATTACGCCCTACTCGTTCTCGCCTCCCCCGCATCCGGCACCAGCAACCTTACCGCTGCCCGCTTCGCCCGTGAACTCGTGAAGCAAGGCCATACGCTGTCGCGTGTTTTTTTCCACGATGCGGGCACAGAGACCGGCCTGGTGAGTCGGGTGATGCCCCAGGATGAAACCGATGCAAGAGCGCTTTGGCGAGAGCTGAGCACACACCACAACACTGAGTTGGTGCTGTGTATCGCCTCCTCATTGCGTCACGGCGTATTGGATACCACCGAGGCCGAACGGTACGAGCGGACGAACACGATAGACCCCGCTTTTGTCATTGGTGGTCTGGGCCTACTGGTTGAAGCCTCTGAAACGGCTGATCGCCTGATCACTTTCGGGGCTAGCGTATGAGTCGCTCGCTGCTGGTAACACTGACCACGTCGCCCTACGCCTCCAGCCGCGCACGCGCGGGTCTGGACCTGGCATTGGCCAGTGCTGCCTTCGATAAACCCGTGTCGCTACTCTTTCTGGGCAGCGCTGTTCTCCAGTTGCTGGATGGGCAGGACACCGAAGCCCTGGGGCTGCGCAATCAGCGCAAAACGCTGGACTCAGCAGTTCTCTACGGCATAGACGCCATCTATGCCGATGCCAAGGCGCTCGCACAGTTGGGGATCACACAGCAAGAATTACCGGATGGTTGCCAGACTGCCGATGCCGCACAAATACGCAAGCTGTTGAACACATATGATCAGTTAGTGAGCGTCTGATGATCCTTCACACCCTCAGCACAATGCCAAGCTCTGATGCCGCTAGACGCTGCGTCGAAGTGGCGTCCACTAACGACGCGCTCATCTTGCTGGGCGAGGGTGTCTATGCCGCAATGGCCGGCGACACCGAAAACGCATTGGCCACCAAAGCGCCATGCACTGTGTTCGCCTTATTACAGGACGTAAAGGCCGCGGGGATTGAACAGCGTCTGAGCCCTGGCGTCGAAGTTATCGACTTCGCGGGCTTTGTGGCGCTCACCGAGCAATACAGCAAGCAGCAGGCCTGGTTCTAGGATGAGCGAGCAGCTACCCATGGGGTCCTTCGATAAAGAAGGATTCCTGCGGCAATTGTCTGACTGGTCGCCCGCGGTGGCGCAGCAGATCGCTGAGCGCGAAGGCATCGCGCTGAGTGACGCTCACTGGGAAGTGCTCAACCTGCTGCGCGAGTATTACCGGCGCTTTGATGATTCGCCCGTCATGCGCGCCCTTGTTCGCTTCTGCCGCCAAGAGCTGGGAAATGACAAGGGCAACTCGATGTATTTATTGACCTTATTTCCCGGCTCACCGGCCAAGATTGGCTGTAAAATCGCCGGCCTGCCCAAACCGGATAACTGCCTGTGAACCCAGAACCGCCATTTTTCTATGCGCCAGAGCAATACCAGTCTTTGCTCGATGCGAAGGTGGATAAGGTCAGCGATCTACTCAGCCCCTATCAAGCACCTGAGCCTGAGGTAGTACCCTCACCCACAGGAGGTTTTCGGATGAGGGCTGAGTTCAGAGTCTGGCACGACGGAGACGCCCTGGATTACGTGATGTTTCGGCGCGGCGAACCGAAAACACCCATAGCGGTGACGCAGTTCCCTATCGCCTGCGATGCTATCCAGTCGCTCATGGGGCCATTGATTGATGCTCTGAAAGACAGCTCAGTACTGCGTGAAAGGCTTTTTCAGCTTGAGTTCCTGTCCACAATTGCAGGCGACACACTGGTTACGCTGATCTACCACCGCAAACTGGATGACGCATGGGCCTCAGCCGCCGATGCGCTCTCCATTAAACTGGGGATCGCCATTGTTGGTCGCAGTAGAAAGCAGAAAATTATTGTTGGAAGAGACTTTGTCACCGAAGAACTGACCATCAACGGCAAAGCCTATCGCTATCAACAATATGAGCAGGCTTTCACACAGCCCAACGCCGTGGTCAACACCCACATGATCGAGTGGGCAATAGCGAGTGCAACGCAATGCAGCGGAAACTTGTTGGAGCTTTACTGTGGCAATGGCAACTTCACCCTGCCGTTGGCTAAGTGCTTTGACAAGGTGATAGCCACCGAATTGTCCAAGGTCTCGACACGGGCCGGACTCAAAAACATTGCCGACAATCAGGTGACCAACGTCGACATCATACGTTTGTCAGCAGAGGAAGTGAGCCAGGCAATGGCGGGTGAACGGGAGTTCCGCCGCTTGGCGGGGCTTGCCACGCCGCTACAGGAAAGTGATCTGCGCACTGTGTTCGTAGATCCGCCGCGCGCTGGCCTGGACGAAGCGACGTTAAGCATGGTTTCGGGCTTCGACAATATTATTTATGTGTCCTGCAATCCCAACACGTTGGCTAATAATCTCGCCGTCCTCTGCATAACACACCGGATTACACGGTTTGCCTTGTTTGATCAGTTTCCCTACACCGAGCACATGGAGTGTGGCGTGTTGCTGGAGCGCATTGGCGCGGGTCAGTAACGAAGCCCGTAGGCCAGCAGCGCCTTGCCAAGCACATGGTCAAGATTATCTGCGTCGCGGGCATTGACCTCAATGCTGCGCAACTCAAACGCTTTATAGAGCTCTCTGCGCCTCAGTTGGGCGGTCATTTCCGCGGGCGTTAAGCTTTCATCCCAGCAATCGATATAGACGTTGCCATGAGGCAGATAGAAGTCGGCCACCGCGGCCTCCTCGGTGGGCAAAGGCCGCCTATAGGCGTGTACGAGCTGCGCCAGGTACAACCAATCGCACACACGCACCGCCAGAGGGCTATGCACCACATGCCCGTCGATACCTGCCAGTACGGCCGGGCCAGCTTCGGCGAAGAGATCCGGTTCATCTTCGGGCGGCTTGCCGGCCAGACTTTGGTCTGACAGCCGCGTAAGCTCGCGGTGAACCACGGGGTGGTCAATAATCTCGTGGGGCCAAGTTACATAAAACGCGCCGGAGCCCTCGCTCTCTGCTTGCTGTCCGCCCATGCGCTCACCCAAACCCGTTAGCTCCCAACCTAACAGGCTGTGACACTGTAGCCCCAGTTCAGCGAGCGCACGGTTGATCTGGCGCGAATCAAGCCGGGGATAGTAGCGACGCATATTGGCAGCTGTAATGCGCTGGTTGGATTCGATGGCACTGACCAGGGGGTGTTCCAGCAACGACTCCGGCCACACGACATAGCGCCCAAAACGTTTGCTCTGCCGGTACTGGCCGCCCTCGAATTCACCCTTAGGCGTGAGCAACCAACCCTCACCCTGACGCTGAATCCAGCCGTAGTCCTTCAAGGTGGCAAACAGCTGTTGCGCGGGGATCTCCAGCTTACGCGCCAGTGCCGAGGTTGATAGCGGGCCGCTCGTCTCCGTCATGTCTCAGCCGGCCTCGCACACATCCCGGTAGCGATCTGTGAGAGCAACATACAGCGCGTCGGCGAAATCCTCATCATCTGTATTCAGTGTGCCCACAAGCTCGACCAGATGTTCATTGTCTTCCCTTCCCGCCCATGTCTTCTGGTAGGTGCCTTCCTGATAGCCGTTATCCTGCCGGAAGAAGTTGAGCACATTCTTGCCAACGTAGGCCGTGTATAGATCGTCGAAGCTAAGACCAGCAGCATTCATGAGATCCCAAAAGCACGCCACGGAGAAACCTTTGGTGGCCAGAGAATTCTCCGCCAGGGATTCTGTGGCCGTTCGCACATCCACGCATTGGGGTTGGTGGTCGGCCAGCGCAGTTTCAATATCGGCTGCAATGCTCTCAACGGTGGCGCCGGGTGTGAATAAGGCCGACAGGCCAAAGTGCCAGATATCGATGGCCTCCAGCCTGACCTGCTCCATATCCGGCTCCTGCTTTTTCCACCATTTGTAGCCGAAGTGATCCATTAGCTCACCGCACTCGATCCAGATCGCGCGGTACCACTCAAACTGCTGATTAATCCAATCTTCGTGAACTCGCGTGTTCATGCGGTGCTGCATGTTCAGCATATTCACTAGCGCCTGTTTCACGCTAAATCTCCTTCGTCGTAGTAAAGCCCAAGACCATATAGCAGCAGGCAACGCCTCTCAAGCGAGAGCCGTCAGGCGCTGTCTGCAAGCCAGTGGGCAGGAATATTGTCTTCCACCAGCTCGTTAATGCTGATACTCACCAGCCCATGCTCACGACCCACCTCCTCTGCAAAGTAGGAGCGCTTACTCGATCGGGCAATGACCATAGCGTCGTGAAAGCGGCGCTTTATCCACAGCGCAGTGCGTAAATTATCTTCCTCCTGCCCGGTACCCAACACGAAGACCGCATTGTTGCCA
Organism: Parahalioglobus pacificus; assembly: GCF_014652275.1. GTDB lineage: Bacteria > Pseudomonadota > Gammaproteobacteria > Pseudomonadales > Halieaceae > Parahalioglobus > Parahalioglobus pacificus. The sequence goes on from NZ_BMYM01000001.1 coordinate 1,186,895, forward strand.
TTGAGGTCTACATCCTGATCCAATTGACGCCAGATATCCGGATTCGAGATATCGCCCTCATACACATCGCGTTGAACGTTTTCGGAGAACTGCATCTGCTCTTCGGCCACCATCACTCGGCGGTGCGCGTCCCTCTCGATAATGACCACCTGCTCGATCTCACCGCCGGCATGCACCTGCAGTTCTTCAAGAATGGTTTGTCCGAAGCGACCAAAACCGGCAATCACCACAATATCCTTGCGTACCGTGTCTCGGAAGAACTTCAGCATATGGCTTTTGACCAGGCCCGCAGCAGCCAGGTGGTAGGTATTGAATGTTTCGCACCTCTCGGCAACCCGGGTATTTGCCATGGCTCGCATGAACCGTAAGCTGGCACAGTGCATCACTATGCGTGAGCCGATGTCGGGCACCAGTTTTAGCAAGACGGAAGCGGCCTCATAATTTCGCAGGCTGTTATCGGAGAGCAGGAGAATCTTTCTCGCGCGTTCCACCCGGAGCTGACGCAAAAAGAAGGCGTGGGTGATATCGCCCACAACCACGGAGGCGTCAAAACCCTGCCGGAACTCGTCCAGAACCGCCTGCTCCTGCCTGCCTGAACAAACAATCACAACACGGGCATCGGGCTCGTGTTGGCGCAACACTCGCAGGTAACTCAGTGACAGCTCACCACTACCGACGATAATGATGTGATTCTTGAGACGGCGCAGCAGCCAGGCCTGAGGCGATATAGCGCGGATCAAGGCCTCTATCAGTGTGGACGCGGCGAGTATGGGAGCCCCGAAGTACGCCACCCAGACGAGGGCCCTAGCCAGCCAGTGGCCTCCCGTGGGAACGCCCATATCCACACCACCTACAACAAACAGGCTGAGCGCGTAGTAGGCCTGGGTGAGCATGCCGCCGGTCGCAACCTCGTCGCGCTCGGTAACACCCACACCGCTGGCAAAGCCGATCCAGGCAGATGCGAAGAAAAAGACAGCACCAGCGGTACGCCAGGGAAAGGATGGAGCGGAACTGTAGGCACTCATGGGCAGATTGTACCGCAGGCGAGGGCCAGATTGATCGATAACTGCTGTGTCACGATGCACGTGCCACGCAGGCCTTTAACGGCAGTGGCGAACAATAAACAAAGAGGGGGTGAAGAGAATGGTGCCCGGAGCGGGACTTGAACCCGCACAGCCGTAAGGCCGGGAGATTTTAAGTCTCCTGTGTCTACCAATTCCACCATCCGGGCGGGACAGCGGCGCGCATCATAGCACGCAAATTCAGCCAAGTGAGGCCCATCATCGTGCTAGTATCGATTGCTCTCTCATGACCGTGGATAACTATGGTTCTTCGGTGGATTTTGGCGCTCGTCCTGCTGTGTGGACTGCTATTAGCAGCCGCACTGCTCGCACTGCGCTCCGAATCCACCCTACTTCGTGCCATCACGTGGTCCGTCGCCACCTTTACTGACTACGAGCTAGAACTGGTGTCTGCGCGCGCAGACTTGTTCGCCGGCACGGTCGAGGCCCAGCAGTTACACCTGCACCATGTAGAATCCGAGGGCGCCGCACTGGTATCGGTGCTCAACTTACAGGGCAGCAAGATACTACTGAGCGACCTGCTACTTCTGAACCTAAAACACGCTGTACTAACGGCAGACAGCGTTTCTGTCTATGTCAAAGGCAATGACCAGGCCGACGACCCCAAACCCATCACCTGGCTGAGCTATCTCTCTTGGCTTCCAGACCGCGCAAACATAGGCAACGTGCACGTTATCAATCACCACAAGGAGCTGATGATCTTCCCGCTACAGCAAGTAAGGGGATATCGCGGCGCCTATAACAACTTCATCGCGACGGCTACGGGGCTGTGGGAAGGCAACTCTATCGAGACGGGGCTGGAGCTCAACGCCCTACGTGATGAGGGTAGCTTCTTTGGGGTTGGTATGACTGCTGATCTGAGCGCAGCGCACAGCGGTTCGCAGGCAGTTTTAACGGGAGAATTTACCGGCACCGATTCAGATTACCAATACAACTTTTCCCTGCAGGCCGACACCACACAAATCGAAGATGCGCTGGCACGCTACCTTCAAATAGCAAAACGTCTAACCGGCGATCTCAGTATTGAAGGACGGCTCAAGGGCGACTCTGAGGAGGCAACGCTGACGGCCGACAGGATCATCCTTCAAAACCTGCCGGCTTATGGCTTCGAGGCTTCGGGTGATCTCTCAAGGAACTTTGCCGAAGGAAAAACCCACATCCAGCTCAATTCCGCCGGCCAAATGGCCTCCTTGCGCGCTTTTAATGAGTTCCTGAATCTGGAGTTGGATAGGCTGGGTTCTGCCCAGTCCAGCCTAAGGCTGACGGGCACCCTGAGTGACCCCGAAATAGAACGGTTCATCCTGCAAACTCATAGCGATAGTGGCCTGACCCTTAACCTGTCGGGCAGTGTGTCTCGTCGCGAACTGTCCGATGGCACACTGGCGCCGTCCAACGAATTGATGGTGGATGTCAGCGCGCCCGGCCTTGCGCCACTGAGGCCGTGGCTGGGAGAAATTTCTTTGGACACTGGCCCCTGGGCGGCTTCAGCTACGATAACCGGCAACCGGGAAGCGTTGGCCGTGTCACAGTTCCTGGTTACCGCGGGTACACCCGATACCATCACATTTGGTGCCGAGGGCGCCGTCAATCGAATTGCCATTGATGATCAGGAGTTTGAACTCGACGACGTCACCGGGATCAGTGCGGCCGTGACTACAGAGACACCAAACAGCCAGTATGTCGCGGAACTCCTGGGCATCACCCTGCCCGATCACCATGCCATGACATTGTCACTGCAGCTCTCTGGTGACGGCCCGCAGCTGCAGGCTAGCGAGGGTGCCCTGGTAGTATCCGCCAGCGACTTTGATGCCAGCTTAACCGAAATGAGCATGAGCCTGTTGTCCTCCCAGGAACGTTGGTTAATGCAAAATTTCAAGGGCAAGCTTGCAGGCGCTCTCAGTGACACCAGTGCTCTCTCTCAGTACACCACCACATCGGCTGTTTCACTGGGCCCCATCTCCTATAGCGCCGATATCGTTCAGGAAAATGGCAGGGTCAGCGCCCGAAACATTCAGGCTGCCATCACTGGCGAACAAGTCACGGCGACGGCAACCGGTGAGGTGGAGGACCTTGTTAACCTAAGCGGCGTTCGCATCGCGCATGATTTTTCTGGCGTGAGTACGTCGGCGGTATTAAGCGCCCTCGTGGCGCGTTTCTCCTATTCGCAACCCATAGGCACCCTTGACGGTAGCTTCGACCTGTCAGGCGACGCCGGCGATCTCGCCCTGACTAATATCGAAATACGCAACAGCGACTACGCGCCGCTAGGCTTTACCGCAGGTGGGGATATCGACGACTTGGCAAGTTTAAATGGCAGCTTCACGCTATCGACCCGCATTACTGATCTCGATCTCCTCTATGCGCTAACCGGCTTTGAGGTGAAACAAACCAGCCTGTCGGCGTCCTTTAGCAGTCAGGATGAGCGCACAGCCATCGATGTTGATGGCACTGTCGGGCAATCGACTGTCGAAGGTTCCGGTTTCTATGCGTCGAGCGATGACGGTATCACCGCTGCAGAGCTCGCCTTCAGCTCGCCTCATCTGCGTATGGCCGACCTTGGGCTGCAAGCCTCGGCTGCTAACCGGGCCGACAACGCGCCTGCGGAGCAGTTGGGAGAATCGGCGGAGAGTGGCCTCGACCGCTTACTCACGCAAGCGCCACGCTTCCCGAGCCGACTGAAGATTGACATCGATCAGCTCAGTGGCGACGCCACCGCAATCGACAGTCTGGCGCTTGAGATGACGGGGAGAGACGGCGCCTATACGCTGCGGCAACTGGACGCCCGGTATGCCACCGGCGAGTTGCAACTGCGCGGTATCATTGACCTCAATCAACAGCCCATCAATCTCAGCCTGGCGGGTCAAGGCCTGTCCATACCCCTGAATCGAGTAGCCACGGACATTGGACTGGAGAGTGATATCGAAGGTGTATTGAGCTTTCGCGGCGGCTTAACCGGTCGCGGCACCACCGAGGAGTCACTGCGCGAGTCATTGGATGGCTCACTTTCCCTTGCATTAGAGGATGCCACGATCGCGGGCGCAGCCTACGATGTGCTTGCCACTGGATTGCTTGAGTGGCTCTACAGCGGCGCGGCACTGGCAGATTCAACACGCCTGGACTGCACTATGGCCAGACTGGACTTCGATGACGGCGTCGCCTACACAGATAACATTCTTGTCGAGTCCCAGCGCATGATCGCGGAGGGAGAAGCGGAGCTCGATCTGGTTAACCGAAACATCGATCTGGTCCTGGTTCCTCGCTCCAAGTCCAGGACCTTTCAGATACCTTCCAGAGTCACAGTGCGCGGACCACTCGAAAGCCCTCGCACTACGGTGTCACCCATCAGCGCGGTCGCGGATGCCTCTGCCGAGGCACTGACACTGTTGCCGAAAATCGCCATGCGCCTGTTCGGCATCAAACCCAAGGATGGCGGCAATAGCCACCCCTGCGGCACCTAGGCCCGCGTGTCAGCAAGGACGCCCCCAGCGACGTCTACCGTGATAAACTCCCGCCCTTTCTCGGCCCAAGCATAATTAACGGAAAACCTATGGCGGCATCGCGCGGCGAATTCAGCTCTCGTTTTGGCTTTATCATGGCAGCCGCAGGCAGCGCCGTTGGCCTTGGCAACATTTGGGGCTTCCCCACACAGGCAGCCAGCAACGGCGGTGCCGCTTTCCTGCTGGTTTACCTGGTGCTCGCATTCTCACTGGCCTACCCCGCGCTGATGGCCGAACTCATCATCGGTCGCCACGCACACGCAAATGCCGTTAATGCCCTCCGACTGATTTCCAACAGCGGCCCCGTTCGCACAATCGGTGCAACAACGGGCGTTATCGGTTTTATTGTGGCCAGCCTGATTTTGAGTTTTTACGCTATCGTGGCGGGCTGGATGATCGCCCACTTCCTCGCGTCTGGTGCCGAGCTGCTCTCACTTGATGGGGCGAGCCAGTGGCTAACCGAGTTCGGTTTTGGGCGCAACATTCTTTTCATGGTGCTGTTCATGGCTCTGACCATCGGCATCATTTCCGAGGGCGTCACCGCGGGCATCGAACGTTGGTCCGCGCGTCTGATGCCGCTGCTTCTGATCACTCTGCTGGCTCTGGTGTTGTATGTGCTGACCCTGGACGGCGCAATGGACGGCCTCAAGGTGTATTTGCTGCCAGACTTCGAGCGAGCGCTATCGCCAACCTTGATTATCAGCGCGCTTGGGGCTGCGTTTTTCTCGCTATCACTGGGCGTAGGCACGATGCTGATTTACGGCTCTTACATCAACGACAACGAGAATCTGCCCGTTGTCGGCGGGCTGGTGACCCTGGTCGATATCTGTATCGCTGTTGTCGCAGGCTTCCTGGTGCTTCCCGCGATGTATGTTGCCGTCTTCAATGGCGTTGAAATTTTCGCTGCAGACGGCGCACTGATCTCGGGCGATACGCTGATATTCACTGTATTGCCAGAACTATTTACCACCATGGGCATGGCCGGCGTTGTAGTGTCTCTGGTGTTTTTTTTCCTAATGAGTATCGCCGCACTCACCTCCTCAATCTCAATGCTGGAAGTGCCCGTCGCCTACACCATCGAAGAGCACGGCTTGGGCCGCAAAAAAGCGGTGTTACTAATTGGCGCCGCGATCACATTGGTGAGCACCGTCATCCTGATGAACTTTGGTCAATTGTTCGGTCTGGTCATCAGCATCACCACCCAATATAGCCAACCACTATTGGGCTTTATGTTCTGTATCTTCGCAGGCTGGGTATGGCACAGGGATAACCTGCTGCAGGAGCTACGAAAAGGCAATCCAGATGCTGAAAACACACTGTTCTGGAAGATCTGGCCCTGGTACGTGCGGGTGGTCTGTCCGGTAATTATTCTGGCTATTTTTGCCCAAACACTGTTTGGTTAGGCAGTCTGCCTCAATAGTCAGCGTCGGCGCTTTCACCGGCAATAATCGCTACTCCGGAACTGGTGCCCAAACGCGTCGCTCCGGCCTCTATCATGGCCTGGGCTGCTGCCAAGTCGCGAACGCCGCCAGAAGCCTTAACCCCTATCTCGTCGCCGACCACTTCGCGCATCAGTCGAATATCGGCCACCGTCGCACCGCCGCCGCCAAAACCGGTGGAAGTCTTCACAAAAGCAACGCCACATTCAACGGCCAGCCTGCAGACCTCGCGCTTTTCATCCTCAGACAGCATGCTCGTTTCCAGGATCACTTTAAGGGGTGCACCATCGCAGGCCGAGTTTACGGCAGCGATATCTTCCTTAACGTAAGCCCAATTCCCTGCCCTGGCCCTGCCGATGGGAATAACCATATCGATTTCGGCTGCGCCTTGCGCTATGGCAAGTGCTGCCTCGGCTGCCTTGCTAGCAGTAGCCATAGCACCGAGCGGAAAGCCCACCACTGCGCAAACCAGCACTGAGCTGCTCACAAGCGCCTTGGCGGCGAGCGGCACGTAGCTAGAGTTCACACACACAGACTTGAAGCCATGCTCCACAGCCTCGTCACACAGGACCCTCACCTGATCCGGCGTCGCTTCGGCTTTGAGCAGTGTGTGATCAATGTAACTGGCAATGGATGCTGGATTGGTCATCGCTGGTTCACTCGCTATTCGCCGCATAGCTATACTCGTCAGTATACCCCTGCAACAGGACTCCCAGCCCATGACGATAGCCGTAATTGGATCCAATATGGTGGACCTCATTGCTTACATTGATCAAATGCCCAAAGCGGGAGAAACGCTGGAGGCCGATGACTTCGCCATGGGTTGCGGCGGCAAAGGCGCCAATCAGGCCGTGGCCGCTGCCAAACTGGGTGCTGAGGTTCTGATGATGAGCCGCGTTGGCGACGATGGATTCGCAGACAACACCATCACCAACCTACAGACCTATGGGGTCGACACGCGCCACGTCACTAAAGTGGCAAACGTTTCAAGCGGCGTTGCGCCTATCATGGTCGACCGCCAGTCGCAGAACCGGATTCTCATCATACCCGGGGCCAACAAGCACCTGCTGCCCGTCGACATCGATGCGGCCGCAGACGATCTGCGCGCCTGCCGTCTGATAGTGCTTCAGTTGGAGATACCTCTCCCAACGGTCTATCGGGCCATTGAATTTGGTAATCAGGAGGGCATTCCCGTGCTTCTCAACCCTGCGCCCGCCTCGCCCGACCTCGACTTGGCCTACGCGGCCCGCTGCGACTTCTTCGTTCCCAACGAAACTGAGCTGGAAATTCTCAGCGGAATGCCGGTTGCCACAGAGGCTGCGATAGTCGCTGCAGCGCAGTCTTTGATGCCCCGCGGCTTCAAACACCTGATAGTCACCATGGGTGACAGCGGTACGTTATACATAGGCCCGGACAGCAGCTTCCGTGTGCCCGCACCAACGGTGGATGCCGTTGATACTACGGGCGCCGGCGATGCTTTCGTCGGCTGTTTCGCGGCCCACTACGCAGCCGGAAGCGACATCAGGGAGAGTATTGAAAATGCGGTTCAGTACGCGTCTCACAGCGTTACCGGGCGCTGCACACAAACCGCCTACGCGACGCGAGAGGCCTTCGATGAATGGCTGGCGCGGGCCTAGCGCAGAGAGATAACACCGGTCTCGTCCACGCGCTGCGTGGGCATCCAACCGTGAAAATCGATTTTGGCCTCGAACTGGTACTCCAGCTCATCGGTAGGTTCCATTCCCAGCCCTGCCAGGAGGCGCACCAATTCAAACAACCGTACGCCGGCCTCGAGTTCTACCTGCTGCTCGCTGTACGGCTCAATCTTGGGTACCTGGTTTGTGACGCCCGTCACCAACTCTTTCCCCATGATGTCGATGCTGTAGCTCACACCGGCTATATCCAGCGCCTGTTTATTGGGGTTCACTATATTCAGCGTGATTAGAAAGCGGGGGGTTCCGTCCGTGGGCAATGCCTCTACGTTTTCCACGGTTACTTTGGGCGGATCCATATCTCCCGTGAACGTGGTGCAGCCCATCAGGATAAGCGCTAGAGAAATGACGAGACTCAGACGCATTAGGACCCCCTGAATCCACCGCCAAAAGAAAAAAAGAAAAACGCATAGGCGACGCTGGCCAACGCGAAAAATGCGGCCACCCAGTCACCGGTATTAATGTATACCCAGCTACTGAAAACAAACATAGCTGCGCTGACCAAAAGCGCCAGCACGCGTGCGGTATTCGACATGATGCTTGCCAAACTAATCTGTCGAATCAGTGTAGCAGTTTGGCTTAAGCGGCTGGCGGCTATTTGTTATGCTCTGCGCATGAGTCGCTTTGTCATCACATTCACCGTACTGCTCGTCGGATTGTTCTCGATCGAAATGCTGGAGCCCGTCCAAGCTGCAGTCATTCAACCGTTCACCGGCTGGCTGGCTACCGTCAGCGCCGCCATCATAATGCCCTTTGACGACGCGGTCGTGGCGTCAGGTCGCATCATTGAGCACACCACCGCACAATTTGCCGTGTCGATTGAGGCCGGTTGCAATGGCGTTGAAGCAACCATTGTACTGATCGCCGGTGTTATCGCTTTTCCCGCCACATGGTTGCAACGGTTGGCGGCAATACTCATTGGTTTCGCGGCCATTCAGTTGTTGAATGTGGTGCGCATCATCAGTCTGTTCTATTTGGGGCAGTGGAATATCGAGATATTCTCTTGGACACACCTCTACCTCTGGCCGGTTCTGATTATGCTGGATGTGCTCTTGGTGTTTGCGTTGTATCTCCGCTACCTGGCACCGCCTGAAGAACAGCCCGCCTGATGACATTGGCACCGAGACAGCGCTTCGTTGCCTGGGTCATCGTGCTCATACCTGCGTTCTTCATCGTATGGCATGCTCTGGCGTCTGTACTGGCTGCGCCTGTCGTGTTCGCAGCCGGCGAGATTCTCAGTCTCTGGCTGCCCAGCTTAGTCGATGAGTACAGCCTGGTTGGTACGGACATGTTGCTGAAGACGCCGTTTGGCGAAACCGCAGGGCAATTAGTGCCGCTGGCACAAGCGGAGTTTCAGATCGGCTTCAATCAGGACACACGCCTGCTGACCTATGCCATCCCGTTTTATGCCGCGCTGCACTTTGCTTCGGAGCTGGACAACCCTATCGAACGATTCGGCCGTGGCTTGCTGGTTCTCTGGCTCCTCATGATCGTGGGCATGATCTGCGTCAGCCTCAAGAATTTGATGGTGTCACTGGGGACAACCGCTTTTGACGTCGGCTCGTTGCCCCCGCCGGCGGCCATTGCATTGTCTTACCAGTTCAGCGTTCTGATCATACCGCCGGTGGCGCCCATATGCCTTTGGGCGTGGGAAGCACGCTCCCTGCCTTGGCTGAACGCCATGATCGAGAGCGCTTCCGCCAGGCTGGCCAAGAGTTAGGCCTCTATCGCCATTCCGATCCACCCAAGGTCAGCAGTGGCGCGCTTTACTAATCCCGCTGTTTCGCGGGAGCCGCGTCGGCCCTCCAAGGCTTTGCCTCACAAGTGGCGCGATTGGGGCAATCGCTGGTGCAACCCCTGCAGGGTAGAGGCTCAGCGATGCTATCGTCAGGCCGCATTTTTGCTAGCTCCATTGCGCACCATGGTTTTCGCCAAGGCCTCGGCAAATTCCTGGCCCCGCTCTTCCAGCACCGCCTGCATGGCTTTTTCCATCAGGTGTCGGGCCTGGGCTGTGTAAGTGTAAATACAGGCGTGAACTGCAGCGTCGTGCCAGTTTTCTACCGAGCAGCTGGATGAGTAATCCTCAAAATGATTGAGCGCGCGAATCAGATCTGCGATGTGCTTGGGGCACTCGCAGTCCAGTGCGCTCTTGAGGTTACGGGCAGCACTGAGTTCGTTCTCGTTGAACTGCCGCGGCTTACTTTCGATCAACTCGCCCAGATTGGTTTCGCCCATGCTCACGGTCTTATCCGCCGCGCCACGGCTTAGCTCGAACGCCAGGAAAGCAGGATCCGGCGGAAAGGCCGTGGTTACGATGTCCCGCGACTCCAACTCCTCCATCCAGCGCTCATTGCCAAACTGATACACCACAACAACACGCTGGGCAGACAATCCCGTCGCAATTTCGGTCAAACGCGCGACTTGTGACGTGTTAAGCGTGGGGCAATCCACCAGGAGCATGTCGGCTGATTCGTCTTCGATCAGAGACTGGTCGAGCTCGCTCAGAGGCACACGGGCCAGCTGAGCGTCGACACTGGTCAGGCAGCCCTGATGATCATCTAACCAGTCACAGAGACGATCACCCACCACCATGACTCGGGGCTTACCAGCGGGAGCAGTGGATTTCTGCCCGTTGCGAGGCTGGCCGCGCAGAAGCATTTCCAGCGTCTTTCGCTCTGAGGCGGCGATTTCGCCAATGCGCGACCCGTTCTTAACCAGTGTGGATACCAGCTGGAGATGCTCCAGGTCAGCCTGGGTGTACTGCCGACGACCCGTTGCCGACTTGTGGCTGGCGCCTAGTCCGTAGCGTCTCTCCCAGACACGCAAGGTGTCAGGTTTCAAGCCGGTGAGACGCGCAACGGTGCCAATACCGTACAGCGGGCGGGGTTCCAAAACTTGTGCTTCCATGAGGCTTCTCCTGTGGCTACCTGGTCAAGATACGCGACAAATATAGGACTGGATGTAATCAACGACCACAGTGTTCTGTTTTTGTCGCGAAACTTATTGGACAAACGCGCGTTTTGTCTGTCCAAGCTGGACAATTGCCCGTATACCTTAACGACATTGAAACGGAGGTAATCGTGGATAACTGGACCAGTGACACAGACGACAAAGATCTTGAACGGTTGTTTGCAGAGGCCCGCCGCTATCCCTTGCTAACAGCCGACGAGGAAAGAACCATCGACGGCGACAAGTGGGCTGCCGTGAGCACAATGCTGGACGCGTTGGTGGACGATGACAATGGACGCACGTGGTTGAAGGACTGGGCGCTGCAGTGCGGTGCCACCACACCCGACATTTCGCTATTTCGCAGCCGCGAATCACACTTTGTGTTGCGCAGGGAGCTTGTTGACTACCTCACCGGGGGCAAGCGCGCTGGTGACATAGACACGTTCCTGGCCAAGTTTGCCCGTTCAAGGTCCTCCGCGTCGCGCCGCGAGGCACTCGATGCACTGAACCTTCCTGCCAGTTTGGTCGTTGGCATTACGTGTTGGCTGCTGCGGAAAAGCGATCACACCGTGTCCGACGCGGTGGCTGATGGCCTTGAGGATTGGGAGAATCAGTGGCCCGCACACAACAGCGACCTGGCACTGTCAGAAGCGACCTGTTCGGTCCTGTCCAACGCCTATTCGCGTTATGCACGAGCCCGCGACACCCTGGTCATGCACAACCTCAGGCTGGTGTACTCCATTGCCGGAAAAAACAAGGGTAAAGGTATTGGGTACCTGGACCTTATCCAGGAAGGTACGTTGGGGTTAATCCGCGCCGCAGAGAAGTACGAGAGTGCCAAGGGCTTCCGCTTCAGCACCTACTGCTTTAACTGGATTACCCAGTCTATTCGTCGTTTTGTTGGTGACTCTGGCGGCATGATCCGTTATCCAACGCACGTGCAGGAACAGGTTGCCAAGCTGTATCGGGAAAAAGCACTGGAACAAGCCCGAACCGGCATCGAGCCGGGCGACGAGCACCTTGCGAAGGCCGCGGGGTTAAGCCTGGACAAGACTCGCAGCCTGCTGCAGTTGCGCAATATGGGCGTATCACTGGATGCACCCCAGTATGACGGCGAAGAGACCTCTTTGCTGGATACGATTCCTGGTGGGCCGTTTCAACGGACAGAGAACAACGCAGAAATCGACTCTCTCAATCGCTGTTTACTCACCAATATACAGTCACTTGATCCTGCGGAGCGCGAGGTAGTGATAGCACGCTGGGGTTTGCACGACGGGCCGCCATTAAGTCGCGCCGAGATTGCCGACCGGTTGTCGGTCAGCCGGGAGTGGGTTCGCCAGCTGGAGCGCTCTGCGCTGGACAAACTCGCGGATTCTCCGTCAATTCGCGATGCTTACGATGATTACGAAATCGTTCCCATATGAGCTCCCCAGACTCACACGGCTGGCCCATCCGTCGCTAGAGAGATGCCTCTAGGGCAGCATCAATGTGTGGGTAGCGAAACTGAAAACCCTCACTCTGCAACTTCGCGGGCAGCACGCGCTGCCCAACACTGAGCAGTTCGTCTGCCATCTCACCCACCATCAGCCGCATCACCGCCGAGGGCATAGGTAGCGTTATCATCGTCCGAGTGCGTTTTTTCATTGCCGCGCAGAAGCCCAGGCTGGTGACCGGGTGTGGTGCGGTGAGATTTACGGGGCCCGAAATCGACGGATTCTCCAGGGCATAAATTATTGCGGCTACAACATCCTCGCGATGAATCCAGCTCAGGAACTGATGCCCACTGCCGATATAGTTGGCTACGCCTATCCTGAACGGTCTGGCCATTTCAGTCAGTGCACCGCCACCGCTGTCCAACACAACACCCAGGCGCAGTAGCACTGTCCGCTCTACGTCACTGATTGCGCTGCCGGCAGCTTCCCAATCCTGACAAAGCACAGCGGCAAACCCTTCGCCGGCTGCGGAGGTTTCGTCCAGAGGCTCATCGCCGCAAGCACCGTAATAACCGATCGCGCTGCCGCTGATAAGCGTCGTAGGCTTGTGCTGCAGGCGCGTGACCAGTTCACCAATCGCGCGAGTGGTATCGATCCTACTATCCACTATTTGCCGTTTATAAGTGATACTCCAACGCTTATCTGCCAGAGACGCGCCTGCCAGATTGATGATCGCATCGATGCGTGCTTCGTCACCGATAGCCGCTAATGACGTCACTGTCTCTGCGCCGGCGATTGAGGCCGCCGGATTGCGGCTCAGCACGGTAGCGTTGTGCCCCTGCGCCATCAGCGCTGGTACCAGCGACGATCCGATAAACCCCGTACCACCTGTAATCAACACATGCATAAGCAATTCCCATATCGCAGTCATATACAGTACGAAACTACCCTGCCGGCCAGACCACGCAAACCGGCAATACGGGTTGCTCGTATAGTGTTCATATGACGGAATCACATCGAACGAGCACGGACTTGGCCGGCGCTGATGCCTATTCAGCGGATCGGGAGGCAAACCAGCGCTGCCTGGCCTTTATCCGTGCTCATCCCACACTCACCGTTCTGACAGGCGCCGGTATCAGTGCAGACTCTGGCATTCCAACCTACCGCGACGCGCAAGGGACCTGGTTAGGATCAAATCCTATTCAGCACCAGAATTTTTTAAATATGCTGGCCGCGCGGCGACGCTACTGGGCCCGCTCCATGCTTGGCTGGCCGCCGGTGAGAGACGCACGTCCCAATGTGACCCATCGCTGTCTGGCCTGGATGGAATCCAAGGGGCATATCGACACACTCATCACGCAGAACGTAGACAGGCTGCACCAACGCGCTGGCAGCGAGCGGGTGATAGACCTGCACGGCAGGCTAGACCAGGTGGTGTGCCTAGGCTGTGGACAGGAAACCCAGCGCGAAACAATGCAACAGCGCTTGCTACAGGCTAACCCCGATTCAGAACTCAACACGGTGTCCCCCAGGCCCGACGGCGATGCCGACGTAAGCGATGAACGCGTGGCCGCAATGCAGGTTCCGGCCTGCAGCCAATGCGCGGGCACACTCAAGCCTGACGTGGTTTTCTTCGGTGGCTCAGTGCCCAGAGATCGCGTGGAGGCCGGTATGGCCGCAATTGAACGCAGTGACGCACTGTTAGTGCTCGGCAGCTCACTCAAGGTGTACTCGGGCTATCGCTTCTGCAAACAGGCGGCTGCTCTTGGTAAGCCTATTGCGATTATCAATCGTGGTGTTACGCGCGGTGATGACTTGGCCAATCTAAAACTAAATGCCGACTGCGGCTCAGTGCTCGCCTACACGGTGCAGGCGATCTCTGCGTGACTTTGGGTATCCGCTGGAAGGCCTTCAGCTGCTGACATCGGCCATGCGCTCGCGATAGTCCCAGCTGAACAGCCTCTGCGGCTCAATCTTGATGACCACCTCTTGCTCTCGGCGAGACAACAACCAGCGACCCACTTGAGAATCACTGTCACCCAGATAGTGCGACACCATCCAATCGAGCGTATCGCTCTCGGCCAGGGGCGAGATGGTTGCGATGCCCTGCCCGCGTACGCCGTGATAGGGCGGATCGTTGGGAGAAATCTCAAATCCAACGTTGGCGTTGGCTGCCAAAAGTTTGACAAGGGGTGCGTCTCGATGGGTCACGCACTCCAACGTCAACACACGGGAGCGATACCAGAGCGAAACCACCCGCGGAAATCCGTCTGAAGCCACGGCAGCAAGTCGGACGGGGTACGTAGACTCGGCCAAAAACAGCGTCGTCTCGTCATGCCCCCAAGGGCCTTTGATAGGAATTTGCATAGGATAAATCAATATTTTTGAGGCGCTAGTATAACCAGTCGCGCTAGCGATGATCTCGCCCTGCGCTGATCCCGTAACAACAGGCATGACAAAACCTGTGATCTACTGGTTCCGACAGGACCTACGCACCCGGGATTTACCAGGGCTCCATGCCGCAGCACAAACCGGCAAACCGGTAATCCCTGTTTATATTCTCGATGAGGATGCCCCGGGCAACTGGCGAGCCGGCGGGGCAAGTCGCTGGTGGTTACACCACAGCCTTGAAGCACTGAAGTCAGAGCTTGGAAAGCTAGGTGGCAGCCTGCACATATACAAGGGCTCCACCGTCGCTGCACTTAAAACAATTGTGAAGGAGACGGGAGCTGACACGATCTATTGTTCACAACAGTTCGAGCCCTGGTCTCGGGCATTGGAGCAAAGCGTACATGAGTACTTTTCCACAGAGGGATTAACGGTTAAGCGCTTTCCGGGCACTTTGTTGCACCAACCTGAGAGCATCAGTACCCAGGCGGGACAACCCTTCAAGGTCTACACCCCGTTCTGGCGCGCTTGCAACGCGGCGCAACCACCGGCTGCGCCATTACCGCAACCGGAAGATGCTATCTGGTTCAGCGAGGCACTGACTAGCGCACCGCTGAACGAGTTAGAGCTGCTACCAACAAGCCCTGACTGGGCGGCCACCTGGCACGACTACTGGACACCCGGTGAGCTCGGCGCCAACAACAGAGCCCGTTACTTCCTGGCAGGTCCTGCTGAGCACTACGGTGAAGGCAGGGATTATGCAGCCAAGGCTTACACGTCAAAGTTATCAGCGCATCTGCATCACGGAGAAATATCCGTGCGCACGGTCTGGCACATGGCCGAAGCCCAAAAGAATGAAACCCCCGAAGCGGCTTCGAGCATAGAGAAGTTTCAGAGTGAGCTGGGATGGCGGGAGTTTTGCTACCACCTGCTGGTCCACTTCCCCGACATTCCTGAAAAACCCTTCAAAGCGCCGTTTTCATCGTTCCCCTGGGCAAGTAATGAGTCGGCGTTAGATGCATGGCAGCGAGGTCAAACGGGCTACCCCATTGTTGATGCGGGTATGCGCGAGCTTTGGCAAACCGGCTTTATGCACAACCGCGTCCGAATGGTGGTCGCCTCATTCCTGACCAAACATCTGTTACTGCACTGGCGCGATGGTGAGGATTGGTTCTGGGACACCCTGGTGGATGCAGACCTGGCGAGTAATGCATGCAGTTGGCAGTGGGTGTGCGGCTCGGGTTCCGACGCAGCCCCCTACTTCCGGATATTTAATCCCATTGCCCAGGGCGAGAAGTTTGACAAGGAAGGAGAATACGTCCGCCGCTGGGTGCCTGAAATCGCGGCCTTGCCCGACAAGTATCTCCACAAGCCCTGGGAGACGCCACCGTTGCTGTTGCAAGAGGCTGGCATAACACTCGGCGAGACCTACCCGCTTCCCATCGTCGATCATAAAATTGCCCGGGAAAGCGCATTAGCCGCCTACGCAACCATCAAGGGGCAAGCTAGCGGCTAACCCCGGTTCTGCTGGCGCCACCGCCTGGGTTCTACAGGATCTGGCTGGGACCAAAGCCCGCGCTCCTTGGCACGCGCAACTCGTTCTGCCTCCCCCATGTCAGAGCGAGCACGTGCGTAGTACCTGTACCACCAAGCCATACCCGCTTCTAACATCATCAGGTTAACGCTGCGCCCATCGATAAAGACTTCAACCACCTGACGCTGATAATCATCGACGGATTCTACCGTCGCGCCCACCGAACGACCGTCAACAAGACGCCTGAGATGCGCGCGGGACTGATCACCAAAGGGCTGATCCCGTTCGGGCGCATCTACGCCGTATAACCTCAGCGCGTATTGCTTACCATCGGCAGCGAGCAATGACAGGCTGTCGCCATCGGAGACACGTACGACCTTACCGACAAGATCAAAGTCTTCAGGTATGGCGGGTGCTGCCTCATTGAGCGTATCACTGGCCTGCCGCCAGGACGCCTCTGGCCGGTTCGCCCATTCCTGCAGGTTATCGAGGACAGCATTCGGCCAGCTTATCTCGCCGTCACGCCACCATTGGAAGGCCGACAACAGGACCAGTGCGATAATTAGCCAGCGACCACGCCTTCTCCCACGCCTAGCCATTACTGATGTTCACGGTGTATATGATTCATGAGCGCCCTATCGATATCTCCTCTGCCCAGCATAGGCCGTGGCGTGCGCGTTTGACAATGCAGGCGCTCAACCACTAAGGTGCGCCTGCGTCCGGTGCCTGCCGTTGCTATGCAACTGGGTAGGTTAAATGGGAAGTGAGGTAACCAGACCTCCGCTGCCCCCGCAACGGTACCAGCTACTTGCTGTCAGCCCGATACCAGCCAGATGTGCGTTTCACCGATGGAGCGGAGGGCTTCATTAAAGGTGGCTACGTACCGCTGTGTCGTACTTCCTGAATCCCCTCCCTCAGTCGCCATACAATCTGGCTGTTGAGGAACACCATGAACACTACCTATTTTCGTTTATCTGCACTTGCGGCTGCCGTTGCAGTTGCATCACCCGTGTCTGCACAACAGACACTGGAAGAAGTCGTTGTCACATCATCGCGTGTCGAGATGCCACTGCGGCTGGTCGGCACCTCAGTCTCTGTGATCACTGAAGAAACCATTCAGGATTACGGGTTCAACGCGCTTGCTGATGTACTGCGCACCCAACCGTCGGTCGCGGTGTCTAACTCCGGCGGTCAGGGCTCGGTCACTACGGTACGTATCCGTGGCGAAGAGGGCTTCCGTACCCGTACCTATATCGACGGCATCGACGTATCCGATGCATCGGGCATCCAGATCGGACCGCGCTTTGAACATATTCTCAGCAGTGGCATCGGCCGGGTAGAGATCCTGCGTGGACCGCAGGGATTGATGTATGGCGCGGATGCCGGCGGCATCGTCAACATCTTTACCACCACCAAGACGGATGGACTGGGCGGCAGTGTCAGCGCCGAAGGCGGCCGCTACGGCACCCAGCAATACACGGGTGCTGTCGCTGGCGGTAATGAACTGGGGGACTTCTCGCTGTCAGCGGCAGACTACTCCACCGATGGATTCAACGCCCGCACTGACGACACGGTGACTCGTGACGACGACGGGTATGACAACACCACCGTCCACGCACGCGCAGGCTGGAATGTCAGTGAGGGCTTTCGATTGGAGGGTGTCTATCGTGACGTGGATGCCGATGGCGAATACGACAATTGCTTCACGGCTTCCTTTTCGCGTTCAGAAGACTGCGATTCTGAGTTTGATCAAAGTGCTTGGCGCGTATCGGCAAAAATCGATTCAGAGATTCTGTCGCATAGCCTCAGCTATAACTTCAGCGACACCGAGCGAGCGTTCTTCACCGAAGGACAACCGGGATTTGCGACCGAGGGCGAGCTTCAACGTATCGAGTATCTGGCCAACTACAAGATCAGCGATAACTGGGCCGCAATAGCGGGTATCGACCTGCTGTCAGAGGAACTGGACGACGGCTCTGTAAAGCGCGATCGCGACCAGGACGGTTACTATGCCGAGCTTCAAGGGCAAGTCACCAAGGGCCTGTATCTCACCGGCGGTCTCCGTTATGACGACAATGAAGACTTTGGCTCTCACAGCACCTATCGAGCCAGCGCAGCCTACCTGATCCCGCTGCAGGGTAGCGAACTCAAGCTTAAGGCGACCTACGGCACTGGCTTCAGGGCGCCCTCTCTTTCGGAGTTGGCGTATAACGAGGGCCCCTTTGCCTTCCCGCCCGCTACGGACAACGCATTACAGGAAGAGGAAAGCGAGGGCTTTGACATCGGTGTCGCATGGGCAACCGACGGCGGCCTGTATTTAGAAGCGGTGTATTTTGATCAGCGCGTCGATAATGAGATCTTTTTCGACCAGGTCGGATTTTCGGGTTATCTACAGGGTGACGGAGAAATCGACTCCAGCGGTGTGGAGCTGATCACTGAATGGCAGATCGCTGAGGCTCTCACACTGACGGGTAATTACACCTACAACGATACCGAGGACTCCACAAACGACACCCGCATTCGTCGCCCCGAACATCTGGCGAATATTGGCCTCCAATGGAACCCTCTCGCAGAGCGACTCCGTCTGGGCCTGTATATCCGGGGTGCCTATGACGCTGTAGACGTGGATGGCAGCTCGCTGGATGACTACGAGGTGGTCAACCTCAGCGCGAGTTATGAAGTTCTACAGGGGCTTGAACTGTATGGTCGCGTAGAGAACCTTCTCGACGAGGACTACGAAGAGACCCCGGGGTTCAACACAACTGGTGCAGCGGCCTATGCAGGCGTGCGCTATCAGTTCTAGGAGCACCGTATGAGCACTCAGGATGACAAGCGCAATGCCAAGCACAAGGCTGCGATGGAAAAGCAGAAGGCCAAGGTTGATGCTTCGATAGAAGCGGCCGATGAAGAGCGTGGAGTCGCCGTACTGGTAACCGGCAATGGCAAGGGCAAAACCAGTTCCGCCTTTGGCATGGTCATGCGCTCTTTAGGTTACGGCCACAAGGTTGGTGTGGTGCAGTTCATCAAGGGCGCTCAGCTCTCCGGCGAAGAGCTCTATCTGCGTGACCAGTGCCCGCAGGTAGAGTTCTACCAAATGGGCACAGGCTTCACCTGGAATACACAGGACAGAAGCGGCGATATTGCCGCTGCGGAGAAGACATGGGCTGTGGCACTGAAGATGCTTCAGGACCCCAGCCTGGATCTGGTGGTATTGGACGAACTGACCTATATGATTGCCTACGATTACCTGCCGGCTGACGATATCCTCTCAGCCATCACAGGACGACCACCGGAGCAAAGCGTTGTGGTTACCGGCCGGGGTGGTGGCTCTGCTTTACAGGATGTGATGGACACAGTGTCCGAAGTTAAAGACGTAAAGCACGCTTACACCGCTGGCGTTAAGGCACGCAAAGGCGTCGATTACTGACCATGCGCGGCGCGCTCATGGTACAGGGCACCACCTCGGACGCGGGGAAAAGTGTTCTGGTCGCTGGTCTTTGCCGGGTACTGGCACGCGACGGCCAGTCTGTCGCGCCGTTCAAACCGCAGAATATGTCCCTGAACAGCGCCGTCACCGACGACGGCGGCGAGATTGGACGCGCACAAGCCCTTCAGGCCGAGGCAGCAGGCATACCCGCCTCCGTCGACATGAACCCCGTACTGCTAAAACCCAGCTCGGACACCCGGGCTCAGGTCATTCTGCGTGGGCAGGTGTTCAAGGCCATGGACGCAATGTCGTACCACGACTACAAGTCCATCGCGCTCGCTACTGTGCTGGATGCTTTTACCGCTCTGCGCACTCGTTACGACACGGTCATCGTCGAAGGTGCGGGTAGTCCTGCAGAAATCAATCTGAGAGAGCGGGACATTGCCAACATGGGGTTTGCAGAGCCCGCGGATTGCCCTGTGATTATCGTGGCAGATATTGATCGCGGCGGTGTATTCGCACACCTTGTGGGCACCCTGGAGCTGCTGTCACACAGCGAGCAACACCGCGTAAAGGGCTTTGTCATCAATCGTTTTCGCGGTGATATCAAACTACTGGAAGGCGGCCTGGACTGGTTACAGGAACGAACGGGCAAGCCTGTTTTCGGCGTACTGCCTTTTAT
Source organism: Parahalioglobus pacificus (assembly GCF_014652275.1). Classification (GTDB taxonomy): domain Bacteria; phylum Pseudomonadota; class Gammaproteobacteria; order Pseudomonadales; family Halieaceae; genus Parahalioglobus; species Parahalioglobus pacificus. The sequence continues at coordinate 1,207,038 of NZ_BMYM01000001.1, forward strand.
CGAGAACCTTCGGTTGGATGCAGAGGACGCCATTGACACGGACCAGGCACTCACACAGAACGCCTTCACCGTTGTTGTCCCCGTTCTCAAACGTATCTCGAATCACACCGACTTCGATGCCCTACGGCACCAGCCTGGCGTCAACCTCGTGTACGGTGCTCCAGGGCATCCTCTGCCCCCGGCCGATCTCATCATCTTGCCGGGTAGTAAAAATGTGCGCGCTGACATGCAGTGGCTGCGCAAGCAAGGATGGGACAAGCAGATCATGAAACACCTGCGGTTCGGCGGGAAGGTGTTGGGGGTCTGTGGTGGCTACCAAATGCTCGGGCAACACATTCATGATCCGGACGGGATCGAAGACTCGCCCGGAAACACGGAAGGCCTGGGTCTACTTCCCTGCTCCACCGTGCTTAAGGATGGCAAACAACTGCATCAGGTTGCAGGCACTGTATTGGGCGATGCAAAGCTTCGGGGCTATGAGATTCACTGCGGGGAAACCCATGTCTTGGGTGATCTGGAACCACTGGCGCAGCTGGCAGACGACCGTTCAGACGGTGCTATTTCCGAAGATGGCAGGGTGGCCGGCACCTATATCCATGGACTATTCGATGAGCCGGAGGCCTGCCAGGCGCTTTTGAAGTGGGCGGGTTGCAACACAGGGGCTACTGTTGACGTTGCTGCGCTGCGCAACGCCGAGCTAGATCGCCTCGCCGACACCTTGGAACACCATCTGGATCTCGCCGCGTTGTGGCGTGCTGCAGGCATCGCCTGAATGACGACGCAATCACTCACTCGTGCTCGACTGCTGACGCTACTGTCTGTGCTGTTGGCGGCGTCGTTTCTGGTGGCCCTCTCCCACGGCGCAGTGCCAGTATCCATGCACGATACGCTGCTCGTGTTGTTACCCTGGACAACATCCGAGTCTGCGCAGGCAAGCATGATCGTCGGCGAGCTACGCCTGCCCCGCGCCATCCTCGCTGCGCTGGTGGGTGCAAATCTCGCTGTCTGCGGCGCAATCGCCCAGGGCTTATTCCGCAACCCTTTGGCCGACCCGTCTCTCATCGGCGTCAGCGCGGGCGCTTCACTGGGCGCATCACTGGTGATCGTTGTCGGCGCCGGTGCTGGCACATTGTCCGGCATCACCCTTGTGAGCGGCGGCGCTTTCATCGGCAGCCTCTGTGCAGTTGGGTTTGTACATGCACTGGCAACACGCGATAGCGTGACTTCAGTAGCAACCATGCTGCTCGCAGGTATCGCAGTAACTGCCTTGGCAGGTGCCATAAGCACACTCCTTGAGTACTACAGTTCGGATGAACTGCTGAGACGCATCAGCTTATGGCGCATGGGCGCCCTGGACGGTGCGAATGAACTGCGTGTGAGCATCGCACTGCTGGTGACGCTGATCGTTTTGCTCCCCTTGCCCTGGTTTACCCGGTCGCTGGACGCGCTGCTGCTGGGTGAGTCCGAGGCACGCTATCTTGGTATCAATGTGCAGGCAACGAAAACTGCCTTAATTGTGCTGGTTGCAATCGGCGTGGGAACTTCAGTTGCGCTCGCGGGCACTATCGCTTTTGTCGGGCTGGTTGTGCCTCATATTATTCGCCTGCTTGTTGGACCGGGGCACCGGACACTGTTGCCCGCAGCCGCGCTGGCCGGCGCCACCCTAATGTTGGCCGCCGACACCGCATCGCGCCTACTCATTGCGCCCGCTGAGTTGCCCGTGGGCATCGTAACAGCGTTAATCGGCGTCCCGTTTTTTGTGTACCTGCTGCGCTATCGATCGGACTTGGGGTCGTTCTGATGTTACTCACCGCGACCCATCTTGAGGCAGCCCCCTGGGGCACCCCGCTTCTGCGGGACGTTAATCTGAGCGTGACCAGTGGCGAGGTGCTGGGAATTATCGGACCCAATGGCGCCGGCAAAAGCAGCCTACTTCACGTTCTGGCCGGCGGACTGCCGTTTACGGCTGGATCGCTCACCTTCGGTGATGAAAGACTGGACACTGTGCCGAACCGCCGCCGAGCCTGTGGCATCGCATTGCTCACGCAGCGCTCCACGCTGCGCTTCGCCTTCACAGTGCGCGAAGTCGTGTCACTGGCCAGAACGCCACATGCCACTGGCCACAACGTTGATGAGCGAGTCGTCGCCGAGGTGATGGACGCGACTGATATCTCCTATCTTGCCGATAAAGCCTACACCCAGCTTTCGGGTGGCGAGCAGCAGCGCGTGCAACTTGCGAGGGCCGTCGCCCAGGTGTGGCGCGAGGAAGACAGTCGCCACCGGCTTTTGTTGCTGGACGAGCCAGGCAGCGCGCTGGATCTTGCTCATCAACAGCAGCTAAAAACAATCATCCACGACCTTGCTGCACGCGGCTGTGGCGTTGTCGTTATCGCTCACGACTTTAACTTCATGGCGGCCATCGCCGATCAAGTGATTTTGTTGGAGTGTGGGCAACAGCAGGCTATGGATCGCTGCGACACCGTATTTTCTTCCCAACAATTTCGCCAGACTTTTAATGTAGAACCCATCATCGGGGTTCACCCTGAGTCGGGAAAACCGACGGTATTGTTGCCATGAGCATGACTCGTCAGAATGCATTAGTGCGCGTACTTTGCCTGTGGCTTCTGATAGTTGGCAGCGCGCAGGCGGCCATAAACGTCGTCGACTTCCATGACCGAGAGGTGACGCTTGAGAGACCTGCCCAACGGATCGTTGCACTGGCGCCGCATATTGTTGAGAACACCTTTACCGCAGGTGCTGGCGACAAGGTGGTGGGCACCGTTGAGTACGCAGATCATCCCGAGGATGCCAAGAACATTCCAAGACTGGGGCGAACCTATTCATGGAGTCTGGAAGCCGTTCTCGCAGCGGAACCGGATCTCGTTTTACTGTGGGGTACCGGCAAGGGTACTGAGCAACTCCCTGCGCTGGAGCGGCTGGGTATACCTGTGTATGTTAGCGAGCCGCAGACAATACGGGACATCAGCAAATCCATTCGTGATATCGGCACGCTGGCGGGGACCGAGACAGTTGCCACAGCTGCTGCACAATCCCTTGAAATGGCGTTTGAGAAACTGCAGGCCGCCCACAGTAACCAGCAACGCCTCAGCGTGCTCTACCAGGTATGGAACGAGCCGCTGCAAACCGTAAACAACCAGAGCATGATTTCAGCTGTGATCGAGATCTGCGGTGGGCAAAACGCCTTCGGGGACCTGCCCATGATTGCACCGAAGATCAGTATCGAGTCGGTGCTGCAGCGCAATCCGGATGTGATTGTCGCCAGCGGTATGTCATCCGCCAGGCCCGAATGGCTGGATGAGTGGCGAGCATTCCCGGCACTACGCGCCGTGCAAACAGATGCACTGCTGTTTGTGGAGCCTGATCATATTCAGCGCGCAACGGCCCGGCTGATACTGGGAGCGAAATCTTTGTGCACCCAGCTAGACGAGGTTCGTCATCGACAGTTTGCCGAATAACCTGTGGTTTACTATTGTGTCGATGCTAGATGTTGAGAACGTTGTGCTATTGCAACCGTTCGAGCCGCAGTGCCTGATTCATCCTCTAGTGATCTATAGCCGCTACCGTATTTAGCAGGACATTATTTCGTTTAGCATGCTTAGAGAGATTCCATAAAGAGGTGGATCAGCAAAGCTGACTTCCCACGTGAGTTCTTAGGGGCTCCCGAGGGTGCGTGCTTACCCGCATAATAGCAGCCGGATCAGATCGCAGCTGATTTAAACTCTAGTACATACTCGCTGGCCAGGTTGAGAATCGCCTGCGTCGGGGCTTTGCCGTCGTAGCACCCAAAGAAAATTCCGCACGGGGCTGAAAAAGGCCACCGAGTCACTGAAAAATGGCTGCTTAGATGCGGGATATTTACGATGCTTCGGCTACAACCAGGCATTGCCGCTCAAGGCTAGGTCGTTTGGCATCTAAGTTTGCAACACCCGCATGCTGCCATACAGATAGCTTTGGCGATGCTAGGTATAACCCGAGCTTATGCCGAAGCGCTGCTCTCTCAGCGAGGAAAGAGCATAGTAAGCGTAATGCGAAAACCGACCCCCTCGCCGGTCCCGGCGTTCGAATCCGCCCAATACCGCAGGCCAGCTCCGACACTCAACAGCTGATTGCCGACTCTGAAAACTTGCGACGCTGCCACGTTTACCGGCACACCCCACTCTTCTGTCGTCCAGTTATAGGTCGATTCCAGATTCAAAGAATAGGTAAGTGCTGACGCCGTGGTGTAAGAAACAAATGGCTGCAAAAATAGTGCATTGTACTTTTGACGGTCATCATCTCCAGCAAGCCTCCAAACCTGATTCATCAAAGCGCCATAAGTGAGTCCCATATTTTGCTTTAGTGCTACCGCAGTGAAACCCCCGCCCCATTGTTCTGAGCCCAAAAGCCTGTCGCTGGCAGTGGGGAGCAGAAACGCAGGGCCTACGCCCCATATCCAGCCATGGCTGCCGGGGGTCTGGGGTGAAAAAAAAAGGCTTTGGACGATATCTCCTGTGCCAGAACTACTGGTTCCCGCGGGCACATGATCTTGTTTTATCACGGGTAAAATTGTGCGGGAAATCAGGTTCCATTCTTCGTTTAACTCCACAGGCACAACTGGCTGCAAATTCAGAACAAGTCTCTCGCCTTGATCGTCACTACCAATATTCTTGTCATAGTTCAGCTGCATCGGAACGCTGATAAGAGATGCAACGGGATTCGACAACTGCTTGGCCAAGTCCTGAGTGCTTTGCGCCGCTACGGGTTGCGCTGACAGTAATAGTACCGCCACCAGAATCAGTAAACACCGTCTCTGCAGTTTTATCATTAAGCTCATGCTCCGTATCAAGGTACTCGTTCGGACAAGTGAACCTCATGAAATAAATTTAAATCGATGGAGGCCGTGGCCGGCAAACCACATTCCGCATCAAAAACAATACGGCTTGTCATAGGAGGTGACCGCTATGCCGTTAAACATTAGTAGAAAATTGGACTGTAATCTATGCGTGCATGTGTGAAGCACGATAAATACGGTGGCGTGGCGAGCAGCTACCGTAGTAGTGATAGTTTTAGGACGAACAATGCGGCAATTGTATGCCCGATCGTTTCGCTATGCGCGTGGCAAATAAGCTCGGTTAGTAGGCTTCGTGTTGTTATGCTGGTAACTGGTTTCATGAATGTGCAGTACTGACATCACAGTGAATCGGAACTAAAGCTGCATCGCTCGAGTCAGTATTGCCTCAGAAACAAGCGGGACCATAGTGCCACCTATGACCCGCTACCATCCCGCCCTCACCCGTAAAGCAGTTATCACTTTAGTAAAAATAGAATTAGGCGACTTACCTTCTCTTACCGCTCGTCTTAAAACCCTGTCAATTGGCTCATCCAGGTACTTGTATATAAGCAAAGAGGCTGCGTTTATCAGTATGAAACACACTGGGATGAAAAACCATTTCTCGTGGAATGGAACACCGACGCCGACCACGACAATAGCAATCGCCCAATGCAGTAGAAATACAGGGTAGGCGATATTTCCAAGCATTGTTCCGAACGCGGGGAAACGTATGCTTGATTCTGACGATGCTATTGACAGCAGGAGGTATGCGCCGAGTACAACGCATCCATAGAGGCCGTAATGATTAGGGACTCCCAGAGCAAGGAGGCCACTTGCTTGACTGGAGAACCCCCAAATCCACGGCGCGAAGATCAGATACAAAATGAAGAGCACCATAGATACGCATAGGTGCCACGATGTCAGGCGAATTTTTTTGGCTAGGTAGTAAACGAATGCCCCTGCGCTAAATGCGATTAAAGCTCCGGCGACCGTGGCGTATCTCTCGAAAAACACAGCGGACGATTGGTCAAGGTAAACCACATAAGCGATAGACGCGACCAACCAGGCAATTACCCGGCGAAAGCTGCGCGAAAGGAAAATCATCGCCAAGTAATAGAATAACTCTACCCTCAGACTCCATGCCTGCGTACCGAACTCGCGTTGAGTGGTACTCATCCATCGCGGTTAAACATCCAAAAGCGGCAGCTCAGATCATTGAGCTGATCCAGAACGCCACTCACGAGGACATGGGGAGCCTGAGGGTGCATACTGGCCAACATCCCGAAATGGGCGATTTTGTTGTAATAAGTAGTGCAGATGGTGACTACGCGCTGGTCCACAAATGAGGAACACAACATGAATCTGGTAGAGCTACTAGAACACGCAAGACAGTTCGCCATCGAACGCGACTGGGAGCAGTATCACTCACCCAAGAATCTCTCTATGGCATTGGCTGGAGAAGCTGCGGAGCTGATGGAACACTTTCAATGGTTGACCACATCCGAGTCCGAACGTGAGGCGTTGAGCGCTAAAACGCTCTCTGACATCGAGTTGGAGATGGCCGATATTTTTATCTATCTTCTACGCTTGTCAGAACGGCTTGACATCGACCTGACAGATGCGACCTTGAAGAAGATCGCGATCAACGCAGAAAAATACCCGGTAGAGCTGGCGAAAGGAAATGCCGTTAAGTACAACCGTAGGGACGATGAATGAGCCGAGTTATTCTCCAGCCTTGCGCCAACAAGGACGCGAGGGATCATTACGTTGACACCATCCAGACCCCCATTGACCTAGTCACCTACGAGACATGGCTCGACTCGAGCGTATATGGTGACCTGAAGGCGATTTACCCCGATGGCAAGGCTCAGGTATGGGGTGTAACACCAGGCACCACAGGCGCAAACAAGAAGAAGTGGGAGCGCATCGAAATTGGTGACAAAGGCGTCTTCACACGCGATGGCAAGCTAATCTCGCAGGGAAATATACAGTACAAGGTACACGCCCCCGAGCTGGCAGCTGAGCTTTGGGGCTTCGACAGCGAGGGAGCCACGTGGGAATACATCTATTTTTTAGACGCCCCGGAAGATGTGGACATGCCCTACCCCGCATTCAACGATATCGTAGGGTACAAGCCCAACTTCGTTCCACAAGGCTTCAGCGTTCTCGACCAGGAAAAGAGTAACGCCTACTTCATCGCCACCGGCGAACCCGATCTGGCGACGATTAAAGAACCACTTAATCCGGACTGGACGCGTGATGAGCTAATCCTAGCCCTTGACCTCTATTTCAAGGACCGCTCAGCGGCAGGTAACGGCACACATCCCGAAGTTGTAGCGCTGAGCGAGCATCTCCGCTCACTACATATCCACCCTAAACAGTTCAGGGAGCGTGACAGCTTCCGCAATCCGAACGGAGTTGGACTAAAACTCGCTAACTTTAGAGCCATAGATCCTGACGAACCAGGTGGGATGGCTTCAACCAGCGCCCTGGACAAGCAGGTCTTCAAAGAGTTTATCGGTAAAAAGGAAGCTCTGGCATCTGCCACTGCGCTGCTGAACACATTGGGACAGGAGCAGCCCTCACCGAGCGAATATGATGCTGATGAAGAGTACGAAGGGACAGAGGGTAAACTGGTCACTCGGGAGCATAGACATCGGGAGCGCGATGGTAAGCTGCCGCGACAGAAGAAGGCGCAAGTCCTCAAAAAACTAGGCAAACTCGCCTGCGAAGTCTGTGACTTTGACTTCTATGAACGATATGGATCACTGGGCAAAGAATTTGCTGAATGCCACCACAAAAAGCCCGTAAGTGAGATGAAGCCACACCAAAAGACCACGTTGGATGATCTCGCGATCGTCTGCAGCAACTGCCACCGCATGATCCACCGATCACGGCCCTGGAAATCGATAGAGGAACTACGCGCCGTGCTCGCTGCTCAACAAGGAAAGTAAGTCTTGCAGAAACTCATCAAATCGCTAATTGCCGGGGTGGTCACGCTCCTACTCGGCTTTATCTTGATCACCTTCATGGGCCATTTTGCCAGCAATTCAGTCAAGAAGATGGGAGACAGGCTAGTCGATAACAATCAAGCCCGCCAAGCAGCAGCCAAAGAACAGGCAGAGTTAAAGAATGCGGCCAAACATGCTGAACAACAGCGTGTGAGCCAGGGACAGGCGCTCTGGCGGCACTACGAACAACAAAGGAGAAAAGCCTTTGACGAAAACTACAGCCTACCAGAGGGCTGTCAGGCGCCCCAGAGTGATCGCCAGTTTAACGAGTGTGTGAACCATAAAATGCGGGCAAAAAAGGAATTTTTCGCTGCATACCAGCCTCCACCTTCTGGGGCTATTCCGCCGCACGCTGCAACTAGTCTTCGGCATGGCGATGGTAGCTAAGTAACTACATGGACATACTGGAAACTGTCACCAGCACCTGGCTATTCCACCTATGGTGGCTTATCCCGCTGGTACTCTTCTGGAGAGTCATCGACTCGGCTTGGTTTAAAGGCAAGGTGGGCGAATGGGCCGTTGCAAACTCATTCACCAAATACCTAAACTCCGATGAATACACCGTTCTACACGACATTACACTACCCACGGAGAAAGGCACGACCCAGATTGACCACATCGTCCTCTCCCAGTTTGGCATTTTCGTCATCGAGACCAAAAATTACAGTGGGTGGATCTTTGGGAACACTGCCAATCGTACCTGGACTCAGACGTTCCATAGAACCAAGTTTAAATTCCAGAATCCGCTGTGGCAGAACGCCAAGCATGTCAAAGCTGTCGCAGCGACACTGCAACTTCCATCTGACAGTATCCACTCCGTGATTATCTTCACTGGCACAGCCCAGTTCCGTACCCCCATGCCACCCAATGTGACCTGTCGAGCTGGTGGCGTTATGCACATCAGAACCTACCGTAGCCCCATCTACTCATCGGAGCAGGTGGCGCAAATGATTGATGCAATCGAAAAGGCGAGACATACACCCGGATTCAAGACCAACATCGCACATGTCCGCCAGATCAAAGAGAATGCCGCCGCCACACCTTCCTGCCCGAAATGCGATATTCCCATGACCCTACGTACCGCCAAAAAAGGGGCTAAAGCAGGCAATCAGTTTTGGGGCTGTTCAAATTTTCCCAAATGCCGCTATACCCGTCCTGTCTGATCAGGCCACAGCCGCGCTCATAATGCTCCGCATTTGGTCGTTTACACCATCATCCTTGTGCAGATACCGCTCAGTAACAGCTATAGACGAGTGACCTAGAATATCCTTGGCTGCGTGTATGGCCATTCCCGAATTCACGAGAATTGATGCGGCTGTATGGCGCAGGTCATGGAATCGACAGGCTATTTCGCTATCGAGCAGACATTGCTCCCAATGATTGCGAAAGGCAAAAGGCTTGTCCGGGCAGCGGGGACTCGGGAACACCAATCCAGTCCGACTCTGGTAGCGACAAAGTTCAGCCGCTACCTCGTCGCTAATACCGACCGTGCGGGCTTTACCATTTTTAGTGGTGCCTTCACAGAAGGTCACAGTAAGCGCATCAAGACTCACATACTCCCAGCGCAGCTTCAGCAACTCTCCACGGCGTCCACCTGTCACCAACGCCAGCATCACCAGCAAGTACATTCGCTCCCATCGCGACCGGCCAGCAGCATCCAGTAGCGCCTTACGCTCTGCTCTGCCCAGTTGCTTACCAATCCCCATTGATTGACCTTTTGCGAACTTGGGAACGCCTTGAGCCACGTTCCCTTTCAGATGCCCCCACTCCACCGCTGCCGTGAGTAGACTAGAGATAGCGGCTTTGAGTCGATCCACGGATTGAGCACTTCGACGCTTGCCCCGGTTTGGGCCAGTTTCAGCAAGCCCATCGCCGTAGTCAGCCAATGCAGTGGCAATATCGCCTTTGCTGATGTCAGAGAGCAAGGTATCCCTGCCCAATTGATCTTTCCACCATTCGATCTGGGCTGTCCTGGTCGTACAACGATCAGTGCCTTTGAGTCGTCGCCAGCGCGGATAGTGATCTTGGCAAAACTCCCCCAGCGTCATGCCATCCACATCATCAGTGACTGATGGCGCTATCGCGTAAAGTTCGGGGCAGACCATCGCCTTAGTGATTGTACGGTGCGGATCACCCTCTTCCATGGCCTGCTGCTGGAGCACAAGTGCCCTGCCTTCCATGATTTTCGCCCACTGCCGGGCTGGAGTCTTTTTGGGGAATACTTTGGTGAGTCGTCCGCCGCCATAGGGCAGCTTTACGATGGCTTGAAAGCCGGTGTTGCGGGTACGGATGGTGATCATTCAGGTCGCTCCCAGTCAGTTCGGAAACGCCGCGTAGTGCCATATTCGGTGCCACGTGGCGGATGAGACCTGTCTGAATGTGTGACCTAGACCTAGTCGAAAATACGAAAGCTCAGGTGTATCAACGACTTAGAAAATGGAGGCTCGGGTCGGAATCGAACCGGCGTACACGGAGTTGCAGTCCGCTGCATAACCACTCTGCCACCGAGCCACACTGAGTAAGAACTACTCTTGAGAATTGGAGTGTGAAACGGCCGGGGTGGCGATCCACTTCGAACTCCTTAACCTTCAGGGCATGTTTTGCCGTTGAAGATTGGAGCGGGAAACCGGGTTCGAACCGGCGACCTCAACCTTGGCAAGGTTGCGCTCTACCAACTGAGCTATTCCCGCACCGCACGTGTTTTAACCGTCGTCACGGTTGCCGGAACCGGCGAGACTAGGCGTCCCCCCTCAACCTTGGCAAGGTTGCGCTCTACCAACTGAGCTATTCCCGCACCACACGTATTTTAACCGCCGTCACGGCTGCCGAAAACGGCTTGGCGCATCACCTCGATGACAACGGCGCACATTGTAGGGGCTGCTGTCATAGAGTCAAGCGTTTACGTAAAAAATATACGCAAGCCATTGAATTAATTCGGATTATCCTCAGGTCGCATTACTTTCCATGCCGCCTGCAGATAAATAAACATCGACCATAGAGTAAGAACGGCCGCGGCATACAGCATCAGGTAGGCGAGCCCCAATAGCCACCCTTGCCCGGCGTTGGGGTCGATTGCCAGCAAACCAATGATGGAGATCATCTGAAAAGCCGTCTTCACCTTCCCCACCACAGAAACCGCAACGGATGTGCGGGCACCGAGTTCGGCCATCCACTCCCGCAAGGCGGAGACGACTATCTCTCGGCCGATAATGACGCAGGCCGCCAGCGTGAATAGAATCGTATCGTGTCGCTCTACCAGCAATACCAGGGCAACGGCTACCATGAGCTTGTCAGCTACAGGGTCCAGGAAGGCGCCGAATGCGGTTACCAGCCCCATGCGGCGCGCCAGATAGCCATCAAACCAGTCAGTCACCGAGGCCACGGCAAACACCGCAGCGGCAACCAGCAAGTGGTTCTTGAAAGGCAGGTAGAAAACCAGCACCAGCACCGGTATCAAGGCGATACGGAACAGGGTTAGGGCATTGGGCAGGTTAATGGGCAAAGCTGCGATTCTCTGTCTCAGTCAGCGCTATTATGCAGGTGATCGTATATCTGTTGTGCCAAAGTGGCACTAATACCCTGTATTTTTTTCAGCTCCGAGACATTGGCGTTAACCACGCCCTTCGCGCTGCCAAAGTGGCGTAGCAACTCTCGCCGACGCTTCGCGCCTACACCGGGGATATCCTCCAATAGCGATTGCTGACGTGCCTTATCGCGCCGCGCACGGTGGCCGGTAATAGCAAAGCGGTGCGCCTCGTCTCGTATGTGTTGAATCAGATGCAACGCTGGCGAATCGCCATTCATCTGGGTTTCAGCGCCGGAGTCACCATCGATCAGTGTTTCGAAGCCGGCCTTGCGAGTAACACCCTTAGCAACGCCCACCACCCGCACACCCTGAATACTGAGATCGCTGAGCACTGACATTGCCTGCGCGACCTGCCCTTTTCCGCCGTCAATAAAGAGAATGTCTGGCAATGCTCCCTCGCCTTTTTTTAACCGCCTGTACCGCCGCTCCAGCGCTTGCTGCATTGCCGCGTAATCATCGCCGCCGGTGATGCCCTCAATATTGAATTTTCGGTAATCGGCCTTGCGCGGGCCGTTCTCGTCAAACACCACACAAGAGGCAACGGTAGCCTCACCGCTGCTGTGACTGATATCGAAACACTCCATACGCCGGGGCAACTCAATCAGCGCTAAGGCTTCCTGCAGCGATTGCAAACGCTCCTGCATGGACTGCTTACCCGCCAGGTGGCCCTCAAGATTCGTGGTGGCGGTCTGGGACGCCAGTTGCAGCCAGCGCGCCCTGGCTTCCCGCACACGTGTTCGAACCTGTACTTTTCTACCCGCTTGCACGGTGAACGCCTCTGCAAGCGTTTCGGCATCATCAGGCAGTGCATTCACGATTACCTCGGAGGGAATCGCTTGATGCCCGGAGAGATAATACTGGGGCAGAAAAGCCTGCAACACATCGCCAGGAGACTCATCGAGCTTTAATGGCGGATAGTAAGTCTTACTGCCAAGCACGCGTGCACCTCGCACGAACAGTACCTGCACGCACGCACGCCCGGCGGAGACAACCGCCGCAAGGATATCCAGGTCACCGGTGGTGCCCTCAATCCCCTGACTCGCCTGCACATGCTGTAGTTGCCTGAGTTGATCGCGGTACAGCGCTGCTTTCTCATACGCCAACTCACCCGCCGCCTTTTCCATATCGTCGGCAAGCCGAACCATCAATTCCTGCGACTTTCCGCGCAGAAACAGCGTGGTGTCCTCAACCTGCCGTGCATAGTCGTCTTCACTGACGACATCCACACACGGCGCCGTACATCGACCAATCTGATACTGCAGGCAGGGCCTCGATCGGTTCCGAAAGTAGCTGTCTTCGCACTGGCGAACCTTGAATACCTTCTGCAGAAAGTGCAGCGACTCTCTCACCGCACCGGCACTCGGGTAAGGGCCGAAGTACTGTCCTTTCTTGCGCTTGGTACCCCGGTGCAACGAGAGACGCGGGAACGTGTCATTGGATGATAGGAAAATGTAAGGGTAAGACTTATCGTCCTTCAGCAGAATGTTGTAGGGCGGTTGATGCGTCTTGATAAGGTTGTGCTCCAACAACAGCGCGTCCACTTCTGTGCTGGTCACCGTGACCTGAATATCATGAATCCTGGCCACCAGAGCCATCGTTTTGGTTGTTAGCCCGCTGGCGCGAAAGTAGCTACCAACACGGTTGCGCAGGTTGCGGGCCTTACCGACGTACAGCAGTTCCCCGTCTGCGGCATACATTTGGTAAACACCAGGCCGGGTGGTCAGGCTCTTTAGGAAGTTCTCGTGATCGAACTTAGCCATCGCTGCTACCCAGCACCCTGGGTTCTATCTCCAGGCGGAAACCGAAGCGCTGGGCCACGGCATCCTGAATGTCGCCCGCTAACTTAAGCAATGCACGACCACTGTTACCGCCTCTGTTCACAAGCACCAGCGCATGGTTTGTATCTACGCCCATGCCATCTTGCTCCGCTCCCTTCCACCCGCAATCCTCGATCATCCATGCGGCGGACAGTTTCACCCTGCCGTCGGCTTGCGTGAACGCGGGCAAGCCGGAAAACCGGGTTCGCAGATAGGCAACGCCCGCCTGTCCCTCTACGGGGTTTTTGAAGAAGCTTCCGGCATTCGGAATGACCCCGGGGTCAGGTAAGCGCTTGGAACGGATAGCAACGACCGCATCGAACACCGCTTGCGGCGTCGCCTGCATTCCTGCGTCTTCGAAATATTGCGCCAACGACGGATAGTTGACGATCACGACTGGCTGCTTGTTCAGACGCAGATCCACGGCAGTAATGGCAACCGAATCGCGCAAGGCACCCTTGAAAACACTGTCTCGGTAACCAAATTCACAGGCCGCACCCGAAAGCACCCGAGTCTCACCCGTATCAAGATTCAAGGTGTGCACGGCGTCTACGAATGACGCGATTTCTACCCCGTAGGCGCCAATATTCTGGATGGGAGCCGCACCCACTGTACCCGGAATCAGCGCCAGGTTTTCCAAACCGAAGTAATTCTGGCCCAAACACCACTGCACAAGCCGATGCCAGTTCTCACCCGCCGCTACTCGAATGACGGCGCTCTCGCTGTCTTCCCGAAGGATCTCGATGCCGCGGCTCACGATATGGACAACGACGGCTTCAAGGTCGCTGGCCAAGACGACATTGCTGCCGCCTCCCAGCAACACCAGAGGCAGACCATTGGTTTTTGCCAGTGCGACAGCGTCAAGGATGTCCTGCGGCGTAGCTGCCGTCACCAGATAGGATGCCCTACTCTCCAGTGCCAATGTGTTTAGGGATACCAATGTTGCGTTGGTTTCAACCTGCACGCGGCACCTCTTTTAGGAGCGCTCTGCTTGCGTTCTCTACCAGGTCGAGCACATGCTCGAAACCATCATCAGCGCCATAGTAGGGATCGGGCACCTCTGTCTCACTGCTATCGCCGAAATCGAGGAACAAACCGATTTTTTGTTGCAAGTGGTCCGGACACATCGCCTTGAGATCACTGAGGTTACTGCTATCCATCGCCAGTATGTAATCGAAGCGATGGAAGTCGTCAGCCGTCACCTGCCTGGCGCGCAATGGCGACAGGTCGTAACCTCGCACGGCTGCGGCGAGCGTCGCACGCCTGTCAGGCGCCTCACCTGCATGCCAGGCGCCGGTGCCACAGGAATCTACGTCAATGCTGTCCTGAAGTCCGGCGGAGCGCACCATGGCTTCGAGCACGCCATGGGCGGTCGGCGAACGACAGATGTTACCCAGGCAAACGAACAAGACCGATGCGCGCATTACGCCTGCTCTTCTCGCAGCCTTTTTCGTACGGCACTCAAGTCGTCCTCGGTATCCACACCCGCCGGAACGGGTGCCACGGCTGGCTCCACGTGAATACGCTCACCGTTATACAACGCTCTTAGCTGCTCAAGCTGTTCCAGTGCTTCAACATCAGCGGGGATCCACGTCACGTAGCGCGCGAGAAAGCTGGCCCGATAAGCATAGATACCGATATGACGCTGCCAGGCAGCCGGGCTTGGTAGTGGAGTCGTCGCGTTTGGCGCCTGCCCCTGCAAGAGCTCTCGTGGCCAGGGTATGGGTGCCCGGCTGAAGTACATGGCCATCCCATTGCTGGCCGCGACGACTTTCACCGCATTCGGGTTTTGCAGTTCTTCAATGCCTTCGATGGGCTCGCTAAGCGTGGCAATGGCCGCGGTTGGGTTTACAGCCAGATTGGCCGCAACCTGGTCGATGACCGCTGGGGGAATCATGGGTTCGTCACCCTGCACATTCACAACAATATCGTCCGGTGCGAACGAGAACTTCTCGGCCACCTCGGCCAAACGGTCTGTTCCTGAGGGATGGTCTGAACGGGTCACCGCAACCTCAGCCCCGAAAGCGGCTGCCACATCGGCGATACGGCCGTCATCGGTCGCGATAATCACCCGCTCTGCCTTACTGGCCATGGCTCGTTCCCAAACCCACTGGATCATGGGCTTGCCCGCCAAATCCAGCAGCGGCTTTCCCGGGAGCCGGGTGGAGCCAAATCGTGCGGGAATCACCGCCGTGTATGTCATACCTAAACCTTTTTCCGTTGGCGTATGCCAGTGCGTCACATCAGCGACGTCGTGGCTGATGCCACACCGTCACAACTCGCTCGAGAATGAAGTGACTCAGACCTTCGTGTGACTCTCTGCACTCAGTTCGAGGATATCGTCCACGACCACATCCGGCACGCGGGTGGATATCGACAGGCTCCACATGCGCGCATCTGCAAACGCTGCGCATTTTACCGCGTCCTTCTCGGTCATAATAATGGGCCTGTCGTCCATGGACGCAAAGTCTGACGCCTGAAACTTGTGGTGATCGGGATAACTGTAAGCTATCACCTCGAAACCGGTCGCGCGCAACTGTGCAAAGAACTGCTCTGGCTGCCCGATACCCGCTACCGCATGCACAGCGTCACCAAGCGCCGCCGGAGACGGCGTTCGCTGCTCGCCCGTTGTGAGCTGAGTGAGCAAGTCTAGCTGGTAGCTAAATCCGGTATCGGCATTCGTGCCTCCCCGAAACAGCGTGTGGTCTACGGTCGCCAGGCGCGAAGGCGGATCACGCAGTGGTCCTGCTGGCAGGCAGTGGCCGTTGCCCAGCGCGCGCACCGCATCAATTAAAACAATTTCCCTATCCCTACCCAGCGCGTAGTGCTGCAAGCCGTCATCGCTGATGATCAGGTCAACAGAGCTATTGCCAAGCAAGCAGCGCACAGCATCGGGCCGTTTGGGTGATACAACCACTGGCACACCCGTCTTCCTGGCTATCAGCAATGGCTCGTCACCGACCATTATGGGGTCGCTGCCCGGTGTCACTTCCCGCGGCGCCTTGAGCCCCTGTGCGCCATAGCCCCGGCTGACTACCCCAGGCTTCACACCTTGAGCAAGCAAAGCATTGACCAGCGCTATCACAAAAGGGGTTTTGCCGGTGCCGCCTACGGTGACATTTCCCACGACCACAACCGGCACGGGCGCCCTGTAGCTCTTTAGCCACTGATTTCGGTACAGCCATCGTCGTACAGACGTTACAGCGCGAAACAGCCACTCAAGAGGTAACAGCAACCACAGCCAGGCAGCGCCAGCGTACCAGGCCCTTACCAGACGTGATTCACTCACAGGCTCAATCCGAGAATGACTGGTGATAGAGCTGGGCGTAGAGGCCACCCTGCGCCAGCAACTCTTCATGTTTGCCAGCCGCCACAACCTGCCCTGCATCCATCACTACAATACGGTCTGCTTTCTCAACCGTGGATAAGCGATGTGCAATGACCAGTGTCGTACGGTCCTGCATCACATGTTCCAGCGCGCGCTGAATACGGTGCTCAGATTCATTATCCAGCGCGGAGGTTGCCTCATCTAGAATCAGCAACGGCGCATCCTTCAAAATCGCTCGGGCTATGGCGAGCCGTTGACGCTGTCCGCCGCTCAACCCGGCACCTTCATCGCCGAGCAAGGTTTGAAAGCCATCGGGCAGGTCTCTGATGAACTCCGTCGCGAAAGCGGCTTCGGTGGCACGTTCGACCGCCTCTTCGGATACGCGATCCCTGGCGGCGTAAGCGACGTTGTTGAAAACTGTGTCGTGAAACAGCGTCACATCCTGAGACACCATGCTCAGCTGACAGCGCAGATTATTCAGCTGATAATCTTCAATAGGAACATCGTCCAGATAAATGTAACCCTGTGTTATCGGGTAGAAACGTGCCAGCAACTGCACCAGTGTTGTTTTACCGGACCCGGAGCGCCCAACCAGGGCGACAGTCTCGCCAGCACCGATTTCCAGCGAGACATCTTTCAGCGCAGGCTCTTCTGCACCGGGATAGTAGAAAACAAGATTTTGAATGCTCAACCGCCCTTGCACACGGGGCACGACCAACTGGCCTTCATCCAATTCCGCAGGCTCATCCAGTTGGGCGAAGATGTCTTCGGAAGCAGCCAACCCACGTTGAATTTCGCTTTGGATACCGGACAAACTGCGGATGGGCTTGCCCAACTGACCAGCCGCCGTCAGGAACGCCACCAGCGACCCGGCGCTGAATCCGGCGAGAATTGTGGGGTTGAGGGAAAACCACACCAGCACCGCCAGG
The DNA here is from genome assembly GCF_014652275.1 of Parahalioglobus pacificus. Lineage (GTDB taxonomy): Bacteria > Pseudomonadota > Gammaproteobacteria > Pseudomonadales > Halieaceae > Parahalioglobus > Parahalioglobus pacificus. The sequence continues at coordinate 1,224,540 of NZ_BMYM01000001.1, forward strand.
GCGAGTGCCAGCAAGGTCTGAATGACCGGGGTACTGAGCGCGTCTGCAAATGCGAGCTTCAGGCTCTGTGCGCGGTTGTAGGCACTGGCTCGTTTGAATCGCTCGCCCTGATGCGACTGGCCGTTAAACAAGCGCACCTCTTTGTAGGCTCCGATAGTCTCGTTAGATACCTGAGTCACATCACCCATCGACGCCTGTATTCTACGGCTATAGCGCCTGAAATGCTTACCTACAACGGCGACCACCAGGGCGATAAATGGGGCCACTGCGAAAAACACCAGGCTGAGCTTCCAGTTCAAATACAGCATGTAACTGATCAGTGCGATGACGGTTAACCCCTCACGCACAAGAATTTTCAGCGCCTTGGTTGCAGCGCCAGCCACCTGCTCAACATTGAAGGTAATCTTGGAAATCAACACACCGTTACTGTGTTTATCGTAGTACTGCGCCGGCGCTACCAGCATCTTGTTAAACAGCTCACAACGCAATTCATGGATCAGGTTGCGCGCCACATGGCTCATAAAGTAAGTGCCGAGAAAGAACCCCATTGCACGCACGAACGCCAGCGATACGGCAGCAACCGGTACCGCGATCCGCGCGAACTCCAGGGCGCTCATGCCGGAAGAGTCAACCAACGCATAAGCCGCACTGGCGACGATGCCCTTATCGGCGCTATCGGATTCATTGATGGAATCCAGCAAAAACTGCAACAAATCGGCCAGTAGCACATTACCCAGCGAATAAACGAGAAAGCCCAGAATGCTAAACGCAAAGATGTACCAGTACGGAACAATGTAAGACAGCAGTCGCCCGTAGAGCTTCCAGTCGGAGACCTCGCCGCTGCGGGGCGGCAGGCTCTTGGCGGGAGCCTTAGCCATTACCCATGGCCTCTGCAGGCTGGCGCGTTGTAATACTCAGGTGTACGAAGCCCATTTGACCGGCCGCATCCATGGCGCGCACCACGTACTGGTGCTCAGTTTGCGCATCGGCAGTAATCACCATGGGTAAGGTCGTATCGCCGGCGGAGATCTTGTAAATAGCTGCCTGTAATGTACGCATACGCGTATCAACCAGCGGCTGGCCGTTGACCCGATATACCCCGGCCTCATCGATTCGAATCTCGATCTGCTCGGCCGCCATTTCCTGGGGCTCTCCCGTTGCCTCCGGCAAATCAACCGACAGCTGCGTTTCGCGCGTGAAGGTCGTAGACACCATAAAGAAGATCAGCAGCAGAAAAACCACGTCAATCAACGGCGTCAGATTAACGCCCAACTCCTCGCGCTGTTGGCGACGAAACTTCAAGGACTCTGTTCCGTATTCTCTTCGCTGTGCAGGGCATCCACCAGCTTGATGGTTTCTTGCTCCAACTCAACAACAATGCCGTCGATACGGCCGGTGAAGTAACGGTGCATAATGAGCGCGGGGATAGCCACACACAGCCCGGCGGCCGTTGTTATCAGGGCCTCTGATATACCACCTGCCAACACGCTGGCATTGCCAGTGCCCTGCGTCATGATTTCGGCGAAGACCTTGATCATACCCATTACCGTACCGAGCAGGCCCATCAACGGCGCAACCGCTGCGATGGTGCCCAAGGTGTTGAGGTAGCGCTCAAGGTCATGCACAACGTGCCCAGCCGCCTCTTCAATACTCTCCTTCATGACATCGCGACCGTGATAGGCATTGGCAAGCCCGGCAGCCAGAATGCGCCCCAGCGGTGAGGACTGCTTTAGCGTCTTCAACTTGCCCGCGTCCATTTCGCCGGCCTTCAATTGTTTCCAGACCGTGGCCAGTAGGTGTGGCGGCGCGATCTTCTTGGGATTTAGCGTGTACAGTCGCTCCAGACAAATGGCGACAGCGATGACTGAGCTCAGCACAATGAGCACCATCAGCGGACCGCCCGATGTCAGCAATTCCAGCACGTTTTTACCCCCGGTTAAGATCTGTGTTTGCGCATTATACGCACCGAGAGGGTGCCGGTAAGGGCAAAAAACTCACATCCACCAGTATCGTGGGGAAAACGAATGCCTCGTTAGCGTCAGGCTGCCGTCGGCGCCAATACGGTACTCCAGCGCGCCGTGCTCGCCAGTAAATACAGAGTGCGCACCCGTGAGGTCCACACGCTTCTCGACACGCCAGTGCGGGTGCCCAAAGGCGTTGGCATAACCTGCGCTATACACCACTGAAGTCGCATCTACACGCCTTAGCCAAGCGCTGCTGGAAGAAGATAGACTACCGTGATGTGACGCGAGCAGAACCTCAGATTTAAGATCTTCCTGCCAATAGCGTACCAGCGACTTTTCCAATCCTGCCGTGATATCGCCCGGCAGCAAGAAGCGCACACCGTGTGAGTTGATCGCAATGACGCAACTGGCATCGTTACCCGACAATCTGGGATCAACGCCTGACATCACGGTAAAGTGGGTATCATCGGACCAACGCCAGCTCTCCCCGAGGCGACAACGCGATACATCGGAACCAGAGGCCAACACTAACGGTCCGTGAGCGCCTAAGGCCTCACCCAGTCGGACGCGGCTCACGGGTAGCCGCCTCAGCAAGGCACTGGCACCCGCGCTGTGATCAAGATCAGCGTGGCTAACCACCAGCGTATCCAGCTCACGAATGCCTTCCCGCTGCAACCAGGGCAAGACCACTGTATCCAGCCGGGTGATTGCAGCAGGGTCACCTCCCCCCGTATCTATCAGCGCCGCGCGTTTCCCTTCCTGAAACACAACCGCAGTGCCCTGCCCCACATCCAGCACGACGAGGCGAGACGCCCATCTGGGCGCAGGATTTGGCGAAGCAAGAACGGTCACCAATGCGGAAGCAAGTAGTGCTCGCGCCCTTACGCCTACCGGCAGCAATAGGGCCAACATCACTATCAGGGCAAGCATCGCACTTAAGATACCCATGCCGGTGTTGATGTAGACAGACTGGCCAAGCACCCGGTGAAAGCCCTGTGCGAGCTGCAACCAGGTGCTCAATGGCCAAGATGCCAGGCGCCAGGCAAGGTCCGCCATAGGCTGGCTAATGATGCTCAAGGGAATACCGATAAGTGTCAGCGGTACGACCCAGATGCTGATCAGCGGCACAGTGATCATATTCGCCAATGCGGCGACAGTACTGACGCCGCTGAACCACACTGCTGTCAACGGCATCATCACCAGACACATGTACAGGTGAGTGCGCCATACCGTCGACCATTTCTGCCTACTGGGCTGCCACAACGACCACCACAGCAATAACGCTACGGCACCCGCGCTGAGCCAGAAGCCCGGCGATATGGGGGACAATGGCTGCCACAAAACAATGAGCGTGACTGCCAGTACTAACGCGCGAGCGCTGGAGGCCATTCGCGCACTGGCCAATGCTGCAAGCATTACCCAGACCATGACCAAAGCACGCACGGTGGGCAAAGAAAAGCCGGCCAAAGCGGCGTATGCCCCTGCAGACATCGCCCCTAAGGCGGGCCCTAACAACCATCGCGGCGCCAACCCTAGCAATCCCAACACCCTACTGAGCCCGGCACCAAGACCCAGCCCCATCAACGCCACCAAGCCGATGTGCAGCCCCGAAACGACTAACACATGTACGACACCGAGTTGCTGAAACAATCGCCAAAGTTCGGGTGATATTCCACTGCGGTCTGCAACCGCCAGTGCCTTCAGTATTGCTGCACTGCCCTCGTGTATGGAGGTTTGGTCAATAGCCTCACTGATCGTGGCTCTGAGTCGCGCGACACCAGCGCCGATTGAATGAATAGAACCAGCACTGGCAGTGCTGTGCGCTAAATCGAGCGGCTGACCCGATACAGAGCCCAGTGCGTCAATGCCGTTAAGGTGATACCAGGCTTCGCGAGGTACAACTCCGGGGTTGGCCAAACCCCGTGGGCGTCGCAGTCGTACGTTCAGCTGCAACGACTCCCCAGCCTTTATTGTCCGCTCACCGTAATAGTTAAGGCGCAGCTTCACTGGCCCTTGGCAGCGCTCGGGCTCTAACCTGGCCACCTCAAAGTCGAAGCTGTGCACGGGCGGCCGACCGACGGTTACCCAGCGCTGAGGTAATCCACTGACGGTACCCGCAATCTCGAGACGCTCGCGTAGGCAGTTTTTCGGCAAGGTTCGCTTAAGCCGTTGAGTAGCGTATATCGTGCCCCAGCCCAGGCCAGAGAGCGCACCTCCAGCCATTCGCAGCATGGGCATCCGCCAACCGATCCAAGCGCCAGTCACGACGGCGGCACCGCCTGCACTGCCCAACGGTAGAGCGGCAAGGCAGGTAGTGAGCATCGTGCCCAAGAACAATCCAAGCAAGTAGCGGCGCATCGCTAGTGCCGGCCATTGAGTACGGGCATAATGCGGTCTCCCGGGAGGCTGGACTGCCAGTGAAGCACTCACAGCACCTGGCTAGAACATCCGATTCGACCGGTTCACATGCCCAAGAAAACGCTTAAACAATTTGCTCCCAGCCCCGCTCGCCTTCGAAGTATCACGGCGCTACGTGTTCTGGGTGACTGGATTTATGAGCCCAATCTTTGGCACATCAATCGCTACTCGGCCTCGATGGCATTTTTTGTGGGGCTGTTTACGGCGTTCATGCCCATCCCCGGACAAATGGTATTGGCCGCCCTGTTGGCCGTGCAGTTGCGCTGCAATCTGCCCCTGTCAGTTGGGCTGGTTTGGATCACCAACCCGGTTACCATGGGCCCGATTTTCTACCTGTCGTACCGCATCGGCGCATTGCTGGTGGACGCTCCGGTACAAGACATAAAGTTTGCGCTGAGTTGGGAATGGCTGACGCACAGCCTGGGCGCCGTTTGGCAGCCCTTCTTGCTGGGCTGTCTGCTCGCAGGCCTGTTCTTTGGCTCTATGGGCTACTTCGTCATATCGATCCTGTGGCGGTGGCGCGTTGCGCGGCACTGGCGCGCCAGGAAACGCCGACGTGCTCAGGCGTCAACAAACGCCTCGGTGGATACAGAGAGCTAAGTGCTGCGCTCGTGCAGCACCGTCGCAGGTGCCAATCTTGCTGCGCGTCGAGCCGGGTACAGGGCTGACAGCAGGCAAAGAACGAACGACACGACTGCCACCAAGATGACGTCTGAAGGCAAAATCTCTACCGGTATGAAGGACACCGGGTAGACATCCGTGCTCAAGAATTGGATACCAAGCACGGTCTCCAGCATGTCCACCAGTGAAGGAACTGCGAGACTGAGTAGAACACCAGACAGCGCACCTAAAATCACACCCACAATGCCAATCATGGCACCTTGCCAGAGAAATATTTTCGCCACATCGGTAGGCTTGGCCCCCAGCGTTCTGAGAATTGCGATATCACCACGCTTGTCAAACACCACGAGCACCAGCGACGACACCACGTTGAATGCGGCAACAGCTATCACTGAGAGCAATAGTATCGTCACCAGGTCGCGGGATAGTTGCACAGCGGCATAGAGATTACCGTGCGTCATTGTCCAGTTGGTGACGTAGTATTGCGGTGGCAGCGCGGCAGTGAGTTCCCAGCCAACGCGGCTGGCCTCAAACAGGTCGGTAGTAGCGAGTTGAAAACCGCTGACTGAATCGCCAAGGCCCGCGAGCTGCGAGGCCATTGCCAGCGGCACAATGGCCGTTACCTGGTCTAGTTCGGTCTGGGTATTCAACAGCCCGTGGAGCGTCACGGTCTCAAACTTACTGCGCCTGGGCGATGCCGAGCCACCCAACTCGGGCACAACCAGGGTCAGCTTGTCTCCAGGCACGGCCTGCAAGCGTTCAGCAATGCCCGAGCCGAGAATCAAACCCCGGGGATCATCCGAGAATCGACGCCGGGTTTCCGCGGGTAAGGTCGCCAGCATGGGAGAGTCCGATGCAGTTGCCCCGCTTGCTTGATAGTCACCCAAGCCGATGCCTCGTGCTGTTTCAATCACAGCACCACGCATAAACAAGGCGTCGAAGGCCGTGAAAGACTGCAAGGCACTGACCTCGGGATGCTCGAGAATGCTTGCGGCAATCGGGCTATCGGGATCAGCGCCGTCATACGCATGGAGGGTAACGTGTGGCACCAGGGAAAGAATGCGCTGACGCATTTCCCGGTCGAAGCCATTCATCACGGAAAGCACGGTAATCAGCAGTGCTATTGCCAGAATCAATCCAAGGATCGATAACGACGACAGAAACCCGCTGAGCCGCGCACCGCCACCAACAAAGGTGTAGCGCGCTGCAATAGCGATGCGCTCCCCCGCGTTCACGCGGCGCTATCCACCAATGTCCCGCCCGCCAGAGTGAGCACCCGGTGCATGCGAGATGCAATATGCGCATCGTGAGTGACAATAACAAAGCTCGCGTCGGCCTCACCCAGTTCGTCGATCAGCGCCAACACTTGCCCAGCGGAGTGAGGATCCAGATTGCCAGTTGGTTCGTCCATCAGTACACAAGCGGGCTCGTTCACCAATGCTCGCGCAATCGCCACACGCTGACGTTCACCGCCGGACAGCTGACCCGGGCGGTGCTTCATACGATGCGCCAGTCCCACCCGCTGCAACAACAAGGCGGCCTTTTCCTGAGCGCTTTTTCTCGAAGTGCCGGCAATCAATAACGGCATGGCGACATTTTCAACCGCGTCGAATTCTCCCAGGAGGTGATGAAACTGGTAAACGAAGCCCAACCGCTGGTTACGCCAGCCACACAGTGCAGCCTCATCCAACTGGTTCAAATCCTGCCCAGAGAGCTCAACTGTGCCCTCAGAAGGCGCGTCCAGACCACCCAACAGATTCAGAAGGGTTGATTTGCCGCTACCTGATGCGCCAACAATGGCGATCTTCTCACCCGCGTGCAGACTGAGGTCCAGTCCCTTAAGAACCTGCACCGCATCCTCACCATCGCTGTAGTGCTTGCCTAACGAGCTGCACCGCAGGACAACTTCACTCATAGCGTAAAACCTCTGCTGGTGCGACGCGGGCTGCGCGCCATGCCGGGTAAAGTGTGGCAAGAAACGCTAGGCTCAATGAAGCAATCACAATGATCAGCACATCGGACCACATCAGTACCGACGGCAGCTCGCTGATGAAATAAACGCTGGGATCGAATAGCTTCATACCAAGAGCGCTCTCAGTGAAGGCAGTCAGCGGCGCGATATACAGCGCCAGCATCACGCCCAGAACAGCACCCACACTGACACCCACCAGAGCAAGTGCCAGACCATGGGCCACAAAAATTGACATAACTCCCGAGGCTCGAGCACCCATGGTGCGCAGCACAGCGATATCACGCCGTTTCTCGGCGACGGACATAACCAGGGTTGAAACAATGTTAAATGCTGCGACCGCGACAACGCTGAGTAGCAATACACCGACCATGATCTTTTCCATCTTTACAGCACGAAACAGCGAGCCCTGGCTCTGACTCCAGTCGAGCGCCACCAGTCCGTCCGGTAGACTTTGCTGAAGTCGCGCGACTATCTCTGGTGCATCATCCAGGTTCACCGTTTGCAGCTGAAGTCCGGTCACGCCATCGACAGCTCCCAGCAAACGCTCGCCGGTCTGCAGTGATACGTAGGCCTGCACCGTGTCCGCCTGGGCGCCAATCTCAAACAACCCAACCACGGTCAAACGCTTTGTCCGCGGGAACACGCCAAGCGGTGTCACAGTGAGTCGCGGTACGGTCACTTCCACCGTATCTCCGGGCCGAACACCGAGCAGGCGGGCCAAGGAAACACCGAGAGCCACAGAAAAAGGGGTTTGTTCCAGCGCCAAGGCGTCGCCCGCTACTAGCACCTCGTTCAGATCCACGATCGCCTGGGAGCGCGCCGGATCAATGGCCGTCAGCTGAGCACCGCGCAGCAGACGGTCGCTGGCAAGTATTGCCTTCTCAGAAATGTACGGGGCAACAGCTATCACCCCTTCTTGCGCAGCGAGCTGGGCCGCAAGCGGCTCCCACTGCATCAACTGACCCTGCTCAGCGGTGACAGTACCGTGAGGAACCAGTGTGAGTATGCGCTGTCGCAGCTCACCCGAGAACCCATTCATCACCGACAAAACCGTGATGAGGCTGGCAACGCCCAGCACCATTCCCAGCATGGATATGAGGGCAATGAGCGCGGTAAAACGGTTTCGCTTGCGACTGAAGCTGTAGCGAAAGCCTATAAAGGCCGCGTAGTTACCGGTGAGGGACAGGGGATGCCCTTACTCTTTGTCAGCTTGGTAGTAGAGGTTCGGATTGGCCTTGCCGACTTCTCCTTCGCGTGTCTCTTCATCGCAGCGCTGGGGATCACCGCCACAGATTTCGCAATTCTGATTGATACCCAGGGCGCCAATACCACCACAGGAACCTTTTATTGGCTCGCGACCCATAATCACGCCAATGGCCATACCCGCAAAGATCACCGCCATCACCAGAAAGCTCATAATAAACAAGGTCATACCCTGCTCCTCTATTGGTCGCCAAGGGGGGCGAGATAGGCGTTAAACGCCTCGCTGTAACTCGTCACCCATTGGTCATCCTGCTGTTGAATCAAATATACCGCCAAGCCCTGTGCGTTCGCCACGTTCATTGCGTCCGGCATACCCAGTGCCAACAACGCCGTGGCCCACCCATCAGCCATCATTGCGCTGCTGTGTATCACGGTTACAGAAGCCAGATCGTGACGCACCGGATAGCCTGTTCGGGGGTCAATAGTGTGCGAATACCTGACACCGTCGACCTCGAAGTAGTTGCGGTAATCCCCGGATGTCGCAATCGCACCCTCGTTCATGGAAACAGCAGCAGCCGCTGCCCGCCGTCCAGCATCCGGCTGCTCAATTGCTAGCCGCCACGCATCACCCCGGGGACTATTACCTGCCACCCGGAGTTCACCACCGATTTCTACCAGGTAGTTGGACACGCCCGAGGACGCAATAGTTTCCGCCAGACGATCGATACCATACCCTTTTGCAATCGAAGATAGGTCGACTTCCCTGGGCTCAGCCTTCACCAACTCACCTGCGGCAGTCAGCGAGAGTGCTCCCTGCCCCACCGTCGCTAGCGCTTCCTGAAGCTGCGCATCATCCGGCTTGTCGTGCACCGCTCCGTCCGGGCCAAACCCCCAAAGGCGCACCAAGGGGCCGACGGTCACGTCATACGCGCCCTTAGAGTGTTCACCAATAGACAAGGCCGCAGCCATCACTGCGGCAAAGCCCTGCGACACGGCCATAGGTTGATTGGCGCCCAGTGCGTTAAAAGCCGTTATCTCAGCATCAATACGGTAGGTCGACATCGCCGCGTTAACGGCTTCCAGTTCATCTTCAATCGCCGACTGTAGTTCCCGCGGTGTGGCACTCGCGTCCTCAGGGACGTAGGTCACCTGCCAGGTGGTACCCATGGTCGCACCACTCAGGGTGACCGGCGCCTGCTCACGGGCACAGCCCGACAGCAGCATGACACCGATGCAGACTGCAAAAAAAAGCCACTCAATTGAGTGGCTTTTGCGTTTATCCACCGAAGTCATCGAGCAGGATGTTCTCCGGTTCCACACCCAGATCGGTGAGCATCTGGATGACAGCCGCGTTCATCATGGGCGGCCCACACATGTAGTACTCACAGTCTTCCGGCGCCGGATGGTCCTTCAGATACTCTTCATACAGTACGTTATGAATGAACCCTGTCAGCCCTTCCCAGTTATCCTCAGGCTGGGGGTCAGACAGGGCCACGTGCCAGTCGAAGTTCTCGTTCTCTGCTGCCAGTTGATCGTACTCATCTTCGTAGAACATCTCGCGCAATGAACGCGCGCCGTACCAGAAGCTGATCTTACGCTTTGAGTTGATGCGCTTGAGCTGATCAAACAGGTGCGAACGCATGGGCGCCATACCAGCACCACCACCGATGAATACCATTTCCGCTTCGGTTTCCTTGGCGAAGAACTCACCAAAGGGACCGTAAACCGTCACCTTATCGCCGGGCTTCAGATTAAACACCCAGGACGACATTTCACCGGCAGGAATTCCTTCACTACCCGGAGGCGGGGTGGCGATACGGATATTGAACTTCACAATACCCTTTTCTTCCGGGTAGTTCGCCATGGAGTAGGCACGGATAACCGGCTCCTTAACGATGGACTCCATCTTGAAGAATCCAAAGCGCTCCCAGTCACCGCGATACTCTTCTTCGACGTCGAAGTCGGCGTATTTCACGTGATGCGGTGGGCATTCCAACTGAACGTAACCACCGGCACGGAAGTCCACAGATTCGCCCTCGGGCAGGGCCAGTGTAAGCTCTTTAATGAAGGTCGCTACATTGGGGTTGGACACCACGGTGCACTCCCACTGCTTCACACCGAAGACTTCTTCGGGCACTTCGATCTTCATATCCTGTTTCACGGCAGTCTGGCAGCTCAGGCGCCAGCCCTCGTTCGCCTCACGACGGGTGAAATGGGATTCCTCAGTGGGAAGCATAGAGCCACCGCCCTCGGACACCACGCACTTGCACTGTGCGCAGGTACCACCGCCACCGCAGGCGGAGGCCAGGAAGATGTTAGATTCCGACAGTGTTTGCAGCAGTTTGCCGCCCGCCGGTACGGTAATCGTTTTTTCACCGTTGATCTCGATACTTACGTCACCGCTGCTTACAAGCTTGGTACGGGCGAAGAGAATCACCAATACCAGTGCAAGAACGATGGCGGTAAACATGCCAACGCCAAAAACAATCGTCATATCCATAAGTCAGTGACCCGCTTAGATATCAATTCCGCCGAAGGACATGAAGCCCAACGACATCAAACCCACAGTGATAAAGGTAATGCCCAGGCCCTGCAAGCCATCGGGCACATCGCTGTACTTCATCTTTTCCCGAATGCCAGCCAGGGCGACAATGGCCAGCGCCCAGCCCACGCCGGCGCCGGCGCCGAACACGGCGCTCTCGGCCAGGTTGAGCTCCCGCTCCACCATCTGCAGCGACGCACCGAGGATGGCGCAGTTCACTGTAATCAGCGGCAGGAACACACCCAGCGCGCTGTAGAGCGCAGGCACGTACTTGTCGAGGAACATCTCCAGAATCTGCACCAGGGCCGCGATAACACCAATATACGACAACAGACCCAGGAAGCTGAGATCCAGATCGGGCAACCCGGCCCAGGCCAACGCGCCATCCGCGAGCAGGTAGTTGTAGATGATGTTGTTAACGGGAACGGTGATCGTCAGTACCACAACAACCGCAACGCCCAGACCGAAGGCGGCCTGCACCTTCTTGGACACTGCAAGGAAGGTACACATCCCCAGGAACATGGACAGCGCCATGTTCTCAATGAAAATCGACCGGATAAATATGCTCAGGTAGTACTCCATCAGGCACCCTCCTCCGCAGTTTTATGAGGCGCCATCTTGAAGTCAGGGGCTTCAGCCTGATCTTTATTGACGCTACGAAGGGCCCAGATGAACAAACCGATAAGGAAGAATGCGCTGGGTGACAGCAGCAACAAACCGTTCGGGTTGTACCAGCCACCCTCAGTCACCAGCGGCAAGATCTCGAAGCCGAGCAGCTTGCCAGCACCGAACAGTTCACGGCATACGGCAACGAAGATCAGCACCACGGAATATCCCAGACCATTGCCGATACCGTCCATGAAGCTTGGCCCCGGTGCATTCTTCATCGCGAATGCTTCTGCGCGGCCCATAACGATACAGTTTGTAATGATCAGGCCAACAAACACCGACAACTGCTTGCTGATGTCGTACGCCACCGCCTTCAGCAGTTCATCCACCAGTATCACCAGGGAGGCGATAATGGTCATCTGCACGATGATCCGGATGCTGCCGGGAATATGATTACGGATCAGCGAGATCGATAGGTTGGAAAACGCACATACCGCTGTCAGCGCTACGCACATCACCAAGGTCACCTTTAAGGAGGTGGTCACCGCCAGCGCAGAGCAGATACCCAGGATCTGCAGTGCGATGGGGTTGTTCTTGAAAATAGGACCCGTGAGGGTTTCCTTTATGCCTTCCATGATCAGGCGTCCCCCGTCTTCAGATTCTGTAGGAACGGCTCAAAGCCGTTCTCACCCAGCCAATACTGCACCAGGTTGCTGACACCGCGCGTGGTTAAGGTCGCTCCCGCTAAACCGTCAACCTGATAGCTAGCATCAGCCGCTTGTGGATCTACTGTGCCTTTCAGAACACGCAGCGCCACTTCCCCGTTGTTGTAGACCTGTTTGCCTGGCCACAGGCTCTTCCAGCGAGGGTTGTCGACCTCACCGCCGAGCCCCGGGGTTTCTTTGTGCTCGTAGAAGCCAAGACCTGCTACCGTATTCGCATCTGATTCCAGGGCGATAAAGCCGTAGAGCTGGCCCCAGAGGCCGTAGCCGTGAACAGGCAGGATAATCTTATCGATACCCCCATCGGCAGTAGACGCCAGGTATACCAACGCGTAGTGCTCGCGGCGGATAATCTTGGCGGGGTCATTATCCGAAGGCAGTGCATCGGACATTGAACCATCTTTAGCCGCGGCGCGCTGGTTGTAACTGGTCGCATCCACATCGGTGCTGAAACGGCCCGTGCGCAGGTCTACTACGCGCGTATCAATTTGCGCGAACTGCTCATCAACACTGGCGCCTTCCTGCAACATGCCTGCAGCTGCGAGGATGTTCCGTTTACGGTCCAGCTCCTGGTTGGCCTGCTGCTGCGGTTTCAAAATCACCGCAGCAGTAGACACGATGACGGAGCACACAATGCATAGCGCAAAGGCGACCGTCAGGATTTTCTTAATACTGTCATTACTAGACACGAGCGAGTCTCCGCTTGATGTTGGCCTGAACCACGAAGTGGTCAAACAACGGTGCAAACAGGTTGGCGAACAGGATGGCGAGCATGATGCCCTCGGGGAAGGCCGGGTTCACCACTCGGATCAGCACGGCCATCACACCGATCAAGATGCCGTAGGCCCACTTACCGCCATTGGTCATCGCCGCTGACACAGGGTCTGTGGCCATAAAGATCATGCCGAAGGCGAAACCACCCGTTACCAGATGCCAATACCAGGGCATGCTGAAGGCCGGGTTGCTGTCTGAGCCAATCAGGTTAAACAGGGAGGACAGCAGCACCATTCCCAGGAACACACCGCCCACAATCCGCCAGGATGCGATCCGTGTTGCTAGCAACACCGCACCGCCGATGAAAATCGCCAGTGTCGATGTTTCGCCAATGGAACCTGGTACCGCGCCTATGAAGGCCTGGGTCCAGCTAAAGGTGGCCTGCAGACCTTCCATGCCCTGAGAGGCAACTACGCTCAGTGCGGTGGCGCCTGTGTACCCGTCAACAGCGGTCCAGACAGCGTCGCCGGACAACTGCGCCGGGTAGGCAAAATAGAGGAAAGCTCGACCGGTAAGTGCCGGGTTGAGGAAGTTTTTACCGGTTCCGCCAAACACTTCTTTACCGATCACCACACCAAAGCTAATACCCAGTGCGGCCTGCCACAGCGGCAGATCCGGCGGGCAGGTTAAGGCAAAGAGAATCGAAGTGACGAAGAAACCTTCGTTAACCTCGTGCCCGCGCTTCATCGCAAACAGGACTTCCCAAAACCCACCTACGATGAACGTCGTGGCGTAGATAGGGAGGAAGAACAGCGCGCCAAACCACAGACAATGCCAGACATTACTGGCATCGTACCCACCGAACGCTTCGATCATGGTGCCGCGCCAGCCATCTATTCCGCCACCGCTCACGGCCAGAATGTCATTGGCCTGAAAGCCGAGGTTGTACATGCCGTAGAACATGGCAGGGAAAGTCGCCATCCAGACGGTGATCATGATGCGTTTCAGGTCTACACCGTCGCGCACGTGTGCGGTAGAACGCGTCACATGATTGGGGGAGTAGAAAATGGTATCTACCGCTTCATACAGAGCGTACCAGCTCTGGAAACGTCCACCTTCCTGGAAGTTGTGCTCGATACTGTCGAGGTACTTACGCAATGCCATGTCTTAGCCCTCTTTCTCAATGCGGGCCAGATTATCGCGGAGGATTGGCCCGTACTCGTATTTGCCGGGGCACACATAGGTGCACAGCGCCAGATCTTCTTCTTCAAGCTCCAAACACCCCAACGCTTGCGCAGTTTCGGTGTCGCCTACGATCAGGGAACGCAGCAATTGGGTGGGGAGAATATCCAGTGGCATGATGGTTTCGTAGCTACCCACTGGCACCATGGCACGCTCACTGCCATTGGTGTTGGTTGTCATTGCCAGCGGCTTCTTGCCGAACCAGCTACTCAGGTAAATACCCAGGTTTGAGTGCTTGGAGGCACCGGGTGACAACCAGCCCATGAATTCACGATAGCGGCCTTCCAGCAACACCGACACCTGGTTGTGATAACGGCCCAGGTATGCGGTAGGGGCCTGTACGCCGCGCCCGCCCAGAACCGAGCCGGAGATGATTCTGTTATCACCCTCTTTGACCTCACCGGCACACAGTGCCTGTAGGTCTGCACCAACGCGGGTGCGCAGCAGCCGAGGCTTCTCCACCTGCGGGCCCGCCAGTGCAATGATTCGATCGGTGTAAAGCTTACCGTCGAGGAACAGACGACCAATGGCAATGACGTCCTGATAGCCAATGGTCCAAACAACGCGCTGCGTGCTGGCTCCGAACAGGAAGTGAACATGCGTTCCGGGCAAGCCGGCCGGGTGCGGACCTGAGAACTCGGCAGTTTCGATATTGCCCGACTGGCCCGTGGGGAAGTTCGCAGCCGGTGCGGTGCACAGGAAGACGTTACCGTTGGTTAGCTTGGCCAACAGGTCCTGCCCCAGTGCGAAAGCCTCGCCTTGCTCGGCAATGGCCAAGGCGGGGTCGGCCGCCAGTGGTTGCGTGTCAATGGCAGTGATAAAAATCGCAGCGGCTTCGGCATCGGCCGCCGGCACTTTGCTGAAGGGGCGTGTGCGCAATGCAGTCCACTGACCGCTCTGCACCAGCGTATCCCTGATCGCAGCGGCATCAAGCTGCCTTGCCTGCTCGGCTGAGTGAGCGCCAAAGTCTTCGGCGTCGTCGCCATCCACTTCAATCACTACCGACTGCAGCACTCGCTTGGCGCCACGGTTGATCGCTGACACCACACCAGACGCGGGCGCTGTATAACGAACACCCTCCGTCTTCTTATCGGCGAACAGCAACTGCCCCAGGCGAACCCTGTCGCCTTCGGCCACTGCCATCGTGGGTTTCATGCCAATGTAGTCAAAGCCAACCACCGCCACGGTACGGGCGGCTGGAGCTGAGTCAATACGCTGCTCCGGAGCGCCCTGGATAGGGATATCCATGCCCCGCTTAATTTTGATCATACGATCTGCCTACAGAATATTCGCAAATATGGGTTAACCGTCACGATTTACCGGCGTGGCCGTGGCAAACATAGCCACGTAACCGGCGCCCCGAGGCAGTCAAGCACGCGCGCGCACTGCCCCCAAATCTCGGCCGCGCGAATTATACAAGATGTGCACCCGGAAAGGCCACTCCCCTGACACACACAGATCATTGATTTAGAACAGATTTTGCACAGCCGACAGGTTAAACAATGTGCGCAGTTAACCCCGCCGGCGCCGGGACTGAGGATACGCGGGAAAAGCGAGAGAGGACGGCCGCCGAACGGCGGCCGAAGAAGTCGCTGGCCTAGCCCTTTTTCGGGTAGGTCGCATAGGCAATACCGGCCATTTGCTCCAGTATGCGGTGCACCTGGCAGCTATAACCAAACTCATTGTCGTACCACAGGTAAACAACGGCTTGGGTGCCATTCACGATAGTCGCCTGCGCGTCATAAACACAGGCCGTGCGTGAGCCCACAAAGTCCGTCGACACCACCTCAGGCGAGTTCGAGTAGTCAATCTGCTTGCGCATGGTTGAGTGCAGCGCCATGTTGCGCATGTACTCATTGAGCGCCTCTTTGGTGGTTTCGCGGCCCAGCGTGATGTTAAGGATGGCCATAGAGACGTTGGGCGTTGGAACACGAATGGCGTTGCCTGTCAGCTTCCCGGCCAACTGCGGCAGGACCTTGGCAACAGCCTTGGCAGCACCGGTCTCGGTGAGCACCATGTTCAGTGGTGCACTGCGACCGCGGCGATCGGCCTTGTGGTAGTTGTCGATCAAGTTCTGGTCATTGGTGAACGCGTGAACCGTCTCAACGTGCCCCGTGACAATACCGTACTCATCGTCCAGCGCCTTCAGCGGCGGTACAATAGCATTGGTGGTACAAGATGCGGCCGAAATGATGGTGTCATTGGCACCAATGATGTCATTGTTGATGCCGGCAACGACGTTTTTCATATCGCCCTTGCCCGGCGCGGTCAGGATAACCTTGCTCACACCATTGGATTTCAGGTGCAGGGACAGGCCAGCCTCGTCACGCCACACACCGGTGTTGTCAATGACAATCGCGTTGTTGATACCGTACTCGTTGTAATCGATGCTGTCAGGCGAATCAGCGTAGATCACCTTGACCTCATTGCCGTTGGCAACAAAGGACTGACGCTCCTCGTCGACACGAATGGTGCCATCGAAGGCGCCGTGAACAGAGTCGCGACGCAGCAGGCTGGCGCGCTTCACCAGATCGTTGGGCGCTTTGCCCTTGCGAACAACAATCGCCTTCAGACGGAGACAATCACCACCGTCGGTTTTGTCGATCAGGATTCGGGCCATCAGGCGACCGATTCGGCCAAAGCCGTAAAGCACCACATCCACCGGCTCATCCACTGGCTTGGCGCCGGCGCCCACCAGATCGGCCACTTCAGCAGCGACATACTCCTGAATGCTCATGCCTGAGCCTTCGCCCTTGTCGTAGTAATTAACGGCAAGGCGGCCCACGTCGATGTGGGCGGGGCCGAGATTCAGCTCGGACAGGGCCTGCAGGACCGGGAAGGTTTCGAATTCGGACAGCTCGTTCTCTTCGACCTGGCGCACATAGCGATGCGCTTTCATGATCTCCAGTACTGACTGATTGACCAGCGAACGACCGTAGATGTAGCACTTTACGTTACTCTCGCGGGCCATTCGACCAACGAGCGGGATCATGCCCTCGGCCAACGCTTCGCGCTCTTTCCAGTCCTTGAAGTAATCGTCGGGGCGTTCCCGCTTGCGCTCGTTCACTCTGGCTACCTTTAATGGGTGGTTTCAGGGGGCGCGTATTATCCAATCAAGACCGCGCCCCCGCAAGCACCGCGGCGGGTAATTGTTGGTGGCGCAGCGCCCCTCCCGTACAATATCGCGCTCCAATTTTTAGCGCTCTCATCAGGCTGCCCTGAATGTTCAAGGAACTCGTCGCCTCATCTCCATGGCCCGCCAAAGCTGGCACGCGAACCGCTATTGGCCCCTTACCCGGCGCTGCGCCCGCAGCCTGCATAGCGGAACTTGCCTCCAGCGATCAGCTGCTTTTAGTCATTACAGCCGATAACACGGCCGCGCTCGGATTGGAAAGAGAATTGCCGTTCTTCCTGGGCGACGGCGTCGACATCCTCACATTGCCTGACTGGGAAACCCTGCCCTACGACAACTTTTCTCCCCATCAGGACATCATTTCAGAGCGACTGGAGACGTTCCACAGGCTGCCTACCCTGCGCAGCGGCGTACTCATCGTCTCAGTGTCCACCCTGATGCATCGCTTGGCACCAACGGAGTACGTTGCCGGTGCGAGTTTACTGGTGGCGCCCGGGCAAACCCTGAAAGTAGACAGTTTCCGTAGCAATCTAGAGCGCAATGGCTATCGCAACGTGGACACTGTGTACGAACACGGGGAATTCGCTATTCGCGGTGCGCTTCTGGATATATTCCCCATGGGCAGCGACCTGCCCTACAGAATCGACCTGCTGGACGATGAGGTAGACACCCTGCGCACCTTTGACCCGGAAACCCAGCGCACTGTTGATCGTGTCGAAGAGATTCGCCTGCTGCCCGCGCGCGAATTCCCCTTGAATACCCAGGGCGTGGGCCGTTTCCAGATGAACTGGTACGAAGCTTTCGACGGAGATCCGGATAACAGCCCCACCTTCACGGAAGTGTCAGCCGGGCGCGTCCCAGGCGGTTGCGAATACTATCTGCCGCTGTTCTTCGATACCTGCGCCAACCTGTTCGACTACCTCCCCGACAACACCGCCGTTGCAACCCTGGGTGACCACTACGATGCAGCGCGGAAGTTCTGGCAGGAAGTGTGTGATCGACACGAGGAATATGGCATTGACCCGCGCAGGCCACTGCTGCCACCTGCGCGATGTTTTATCCCGGTCGAAGACCTGTACGCCAGCCTGGGCGAGCACTCAGTGCTTGAGATGCGCACCCATAGCGAAGCCCCTGCACACCTGACCACAGCCCTTCTGCCACCGCCGACCCTTTCGTCCGGAGAGCGAGAAGGTGCTGCGGTCGAGCATTTCGCTGACTTTTTGAACAGCCACAGTGGGCGCGTGCTGCTGGTCGCCGAATCCGCGGGTCGGCGGGAAATTCTTCTGGAAAGCCTTGCCGCCCAGGACCTTACCCCGGCCAGCACCGAGAACTGGCAATCCTTCCTGGCGTCCGACGAAGCCTTGGCTATCGCCACAGCTCCCCTGGACCGTGGCATTTACTCGGACGACGGCTCTCCGGTTCTGGTATCAGAATCGCAGCTGTTTGGCGCACGCGTGGCGCAGCGCAGGCGTCGCAAGCGTGAGGAATCGACCGATAGCACCACCGTTTTCCGTGACTTGCATGAGTTGCGCGAAGGCGTTCCCGTGGTCCACCTGGAACACGGTGTAGGCCGCTATCTAGGACTGCAGTCACTGTCGGTCGATGGGGAGGAAAACGAGTTCCTGGCACTGGAGTATGCTGAGGGCGCCAAGCTTTATGTCCCGGTGGGCTCGTTGCACCTGATCAGCCGTTACGCCGGTAGCGACCCTAACCTCGCACCCTTGCACAGACTGGGCTCAGAGCAATGGGAAAAAGCACGGCGCAAAGCCAGCGAGAAAGCGAGCGACATCGCCGCTCAACTGCTAGATGTCTACGCCCGCCGGGAAGCTAGACAGGGCTATGCCTTTGCACTGGACGATACCGCCTATGAGCGATTCGCCGCCGGTTTTCCTTTCGAGGAAACGCCAGATCAGGAGACGGCGATCAATGCAGTGATCGCCGACATGCGTGGCCCGGGCGTCATGGACAGGCTGGTTTGTGGTGACGTGGGATTCGGCAAAACAGAAGTGGCGATGCGCGCCGCCTTCGTTGCCGCTCAGGCGGGCAAGCAGGTTGCTGTTCTGGTGCCTACCACCCTACTCGCCCAGCAGCATTACAAGTCGTTCTGCGACCGCTTCGCGGACTGGCCCGTGAGCATCGATGTGATCTCACGGTTCAAAACCACGAAAGAGATCAATGATGTGAATCGCCGCCTGGGCACGGGTGACATTGATATCCTGGTGGGCACCCATAAGCTGCTGCAAAGCGACTTCAACTTCAACGATCTCGGACTACTCGTGATCGATGAGGAGCATCGTTTCGGGGTTAAGCAGAAAGAAGCCATCAAGGCACTGCGTGCCGAGGTCGACATTCTGACGCTCACTGCAACCCCCATTCCCCGCACGCTGAACATGGCACTGGGCGGTCTCAGAGACCTGTCTATTATCGCCACGCCTCCGGCCAGGCGTCTGTCCATCAAGACTTTTGTTCGCGAACACAACATTGCACTGGTCAAAGAGGCGGTACTGAGGGAAACCCTGCGCGGCGGGCAAGTGTATTTTCTCCACAATGAGGTTAAGACGATCGAGGAAACAGCCCGGAAACTGCGCGAGCTGCTGCCTGATCTCTCGGTGGGTGTCGCCCACGGTCAGATGCGCGAGACCGAGCTTGAGCAGGTGATGTCAGCTTTTTATCACCAGCGCCATCACATCCTGGTGTGCACCACCATCATTGAAACCGGCATTGACATCCCCAATGCCAACACCATCATCATCGAGCGCGCAGATCGTTTTGGTCTTGCTCAGCTGCATCAACTTCGCGGACGTGTGGGACGCTCGCACCACCAGGCCTACGCCTACTTATTGTGTCCGCCACAGTCTGCAATGACGGGCGACGCAGTTAAGCGGCTTGAGGCTATTGAAGCCGCAGGCGATCTCGGTGCTGGCTACCTGCTGGCAACCCATGACCTGGAGATTCGCGGTGCTGGCGAGTTGCTGGGCGATGAACAGAGCGGCCAGATCCACAGTGTGGGCTTCTCGTTGTACATGGACATGCTGAACCGCGCGGTGGACGCTTTGCGCCGCGGTGACATTCCGGATGTTGATGCGCCACTGGATCCCGGCACCGAGGTCAACCTCAATGTACCCGCGTTGATCCCGGATGATTACCTGCCCGACACCAATAGTCGGCTTGTCCTGTACAAGCGCATCGCCGCTGCACAGGGTGAGACCGCGCTGCGTGACATCCAGGTGGAAATGATCGATCGCTTTGGCCTGCTGCCGTCGCAGGTGAATAATTTGTTCTCCCAGGCGAGATTGCGGCAACTGGCGGATGGACTTGGAATCGCAGGCATCGATGTGGGCGCCGCGGGCGCGACCGTCGAATTCAGGGAGTCCACGCAGATCGACCCGATGTTCCTGGTGCGAAAAGTGCAGAGCGACCCCAAGACGTATCAGTTGGCGGGGCCTACGCGTCTGAAAATCAATCGATCGCTGGAAGATGTAGCAAAACGCCAGCAGTTCGTGGAAGAATTACTGCAGGATTTTGCCGCGAACGCTACAGACAACGCTGCCTGAGCCCGCGACCTTTTTGAGACTACAAGGATTCGACTATGGGTCGCATCGCCATCGCCCTGTTGTGCACTCTGCACACCGTCACAGCACTTGCACAAGCGGACGACGCACGCTGGTTCAAAGTGGAACTGCTGATATTTTCACAGGGCGACCCCGCAGCCAGCAGTGAGCTATGGCCGCCAGAGCCTTCCCTGGACTACCCCGATGATTATCGCTTCATCCGCGACCTGGCTGCGGAAGAGAAGCACCGGGAGTCATGGCCGGACGCGCAAGAAAGCATCGATGAGCGCGGCATTCAAACGCTGACGCTACCTGTGCCCGTCACCGAAGACGAGAGAGCGGAGATCGCTGATGCAGATATCCCGCTGCGTGAGAGCGCCGCAGACGCTAGTAACGCCCTGCCCCAGGCCCCGAACACGGCCGCAACAGGCATCGCATCAACTGTATCCAACGCTGAGACCGAAACGCCGCTGAGACCCACGCCGTGGATTCGGCAGCCCTCGGGCGATCTTGAGTTTCGCGGCAAGGCTGCCTATATGCAGCGCACTGGCAAGTACCAAATCCTATTCCATGAAAGCTGGGTACAGCCCATGTCGGGCGAGAATGATAGCGCCAGCATTATTGTCGACCGGTCCGGCGACAACCAGAACTGGCCGCGCCTACAAGGTAGCGTCAAGGTTTACCTGTCACGCTACCTGCATATTGCAACCGACTTGTGGCTGAATACGGTGGGCGAATACATCGACGCAGACTGGGCCATGCCTGCACCGCCGTGGTCACCGCAGTCGCTGGTGCTGGTAGAACCACAGCCTGCCTCTGATACGCTCGGGGGCAGCTCACTGCCCGGCACGGGTTTTAATGTAACCTCACCCTACCCCGCGGTAGATCAGAGCTCGGCACTAGCTGTAGAAGAACAGGGGCCCACTGATTCAATGACAGGCAACGCAGAACTCTCAGGTGAGGAAGCTGCGGCAGAACAACCCATCTACCCTTGGCGACACGCCATTCGGCTGAAAGATCGCAGGCGTATGCGCAGCAATGAAGTGCATTACCTGGACCACCCATTAATGGGTGTAGTTATTAAGCTGACGCCCATGCGCGACGAAGAGTTAGAGAGCATGGCACTGGCAGAGGCCCAGGCTATGGCAGCGCGGACCGAAGCGGGCCAGTTACTCACCCTGGAACGCTAGTTACCGTAGAAGCGGTGTGCCAGTGCCGCGATCAACGTGCCCACAACGCCGGACTCGCGCTGCAGAATCTCGACGATGGTATCAAGCGATAGCGGCCTATCATCCATACCCGACGCGGCGTTAACCACCATGCAGACGGAGGCATAGGCAATCCCCGCTTCCATGGCGAGCGCCGCTTCCGGCATGCCGGTCATCCCCACAAGGTTGCAGCCATCGCGCTGCATCCTTCGTATCTCAGCAGCGGTCTCCAGGCGCGGCCCCTGAGTGGCACCGTAGGTGCCGTGATCCACGTGCTCCAGCGCCAGTTCCCGTGCCGTTTCTATCAGTTGCTGGCGAAGCCCCTGGTCATAGGGATGCGCGAAGTCGATGTACTGAATCTGCCCGCTATTACCCGCTTCAAAGGTGTGCTCGCGGCCCCAGGTGTAATCGATAATCTGATCGGGGATCACCAGCGCGCCGGGGTGCATGGGTAAGCCAATGCCACCCACCGCATTCACACCGATCAGATGCGTCACACCAACCTGGGCCAACGCATGAACATTTGCGCGATAGTTCACCAAATGGGGAGGTGTGGGATTGACCTGTCCATGCCGGTGCAAAAACACCAGTGGCTGCCCTGCTATCTGGCCGACTACCGGGGCCTGGGTAGGCGCGCCGTAAGGCGTCTCAATAGGCGCCTGTTCACTCCCTGAAAAGTCCGGCAGCGTGTCCATGCCTGTGCCACCGACCACGCCCAGCAGATTCATACTACGGGCTCCTCGGGAGGCGTTACGTGCAGCGTCTGGGTGGGGAAAGCAACCTCAGCGCCGTGACCGGTGATGATGTCGAGAATCTTGAGCAACACGTCCTGTTTGATCTCGTGATACTCAACCCAGTTCACTGTCTTGGTAAAGGTGTAAACGAAAAAGTCCAGCGATGAGGGGCCGAAGGATACGAAGTTGACGATGAGAGTCCGGGAAAGATCTATCTCTTCATGTTGCTCTAACATCGCACGCACATCGGCGACAATCTGCGGCAACTGTGCAGCATCGTCATAGCGAATACCGATGGTTTCGTAGATGCGTCGATTGAGCATCCGGGAGGGATTCTGTATCGAAATCTGGCTGAAGATCGCATTCGGCACATACAGCGGGCGCTGATCGAAGGTGCGGATGCGCGTCATACGCCAACCAATATCCTCAACCGTTCCCTCAATCTCCTGGTCCGGAGAGCGAATCCAGTCGCCGATGGTAAAGGGTCTATCGAGATAGATACTCAGGCCGCCGAAGAAATTCGCCAGCAGGTCCTTGGCGGCGAAGCCCACCGCGATGCCGCCAATGCCCCCGAAGGCCAGCAAACCCGAAATAGAGACGTCCAGCGACTGCAGGATCATTAGCCCTGTGAGTATCCACAGGGCAATGCGGCCGAGTTTGGCAGTGGCCCTGACAGTCGCCTTGTCAGTCGACTGTGTTCGCCCCCTGTCGGCCCGCAGCAACTCTTCTTCTGAGCCGGCAATCAGGCGATGCAGGAACCACGCGAGCACCAGCACAATCGCGGTGTCATAAGCCTGAAAGAGGTATTCACGCAGCCCGTCCGTCGCCGGATACACGCGCAGTACGAAGTAAACCACCACCACCCAGATCACGATGCGCAGCGGCGTCTCCAACGCGGTGACGAAGACATCATCCCAGTTCTGCTCGCTGGCATTGGCAATACGATGCAGGTGGTTAACCAGCGCCCCCAGTGCAAAGTGCCCCACCGCACCAGCAACCAATAAAAACAATACCGAGGCAAGCTCCAGTGTGATGCCCATGGCCTCACTGGCACCGAGTATGGCCCCGTGCAGTTGTTCGATCAGGTCGTGCATGTACCCTCCTTATACGACTTGGCTGCACACTACGCCGCTGATGCTGTCGTGTCAGCCCCCGTGCTCATCGCTTAGACAATTTTCTCATACCCGGAGCTGTGCCTCGGCGGCTGTCGGCATATCGAATGCAGGCAACGATTAATCGAAGTCTTGAAATGCGCGCTAAGCAATTGATCCTGTAACGAAAGTTTTCTGCCAATAGCCAGAGGGCATTTACATCGGCTGTTTTAGGCCGATTCTACATAATGGACAGCGATTCTTGACGTGATATTTTGAAGTGGAAAGCCCTTTGCGAGTGAGTCAATCATGAAGATGCTAAGCCCGGACGTCGGTGGCTGGTACAAAGACCTGCAGTCAAACATGCTTTTTGAAGTGGTTGCCTGGGACCCTTCAAGTTTGACTATTGAAGCCCAGTATCTGGATGGCGAGGTCACCGAATACGACTTGGATGCCTGGCGTCAGTTATTACTGCAGCGGGCAGAGGCCCCAGAAGATTGGCGCAGCGCCTATGAACTGGATGATGAGGATGGTCTGGATCCTGACCTGCCCTTCCACCCAGAAGACTGGAACAGCCCTATCAACAGTATCGAGCCTGATGCAATGTACGGTGTCGAGGAGTTCTAGACCCCCTCACCCGCCGCGAGACCCGCACCAAGACCCACGCAAGGCGATTGCACGTCGCGACAATCACTGTATATAATCACAGCATCTGTATAAAAACACAGGTGCTTACATGCAGAAGCTTACCAACCGGCAGCAGCAGGTCCTGGACCTGATCAGACAGCATATTGATACCACAGGCTTCCCGCCCACACGGGCTGATATTGCCAAAGAGCTGGGGTTCCGCTCTGCCAACGCCGCCGAGGAGCATCTAAAAGCACTCGCTCGTAAGGGGGCTATCGAGATCATTCCTGGCGCGTCGCGCGGTATACGCCTACCCGAGACACAGGGCATACCCATTGTCGGTCGTGTTGCCGCGGGCAATCCTGTGCTGGCGCAAGAGCACATCGAAGACTACTGTGACCTGCCCGCCTCGTTCTTTAAACCGGCGGCGGACTACTTTCTCACGGTCACCGGCGACAGCATGATCGACATTGGTATCTTTGACGGCGACTTGCTGGCCGTGCACAGCACGCCTGTCGCCAATAATGGCGATGTTATCGTGGCGCGCATCGATGATGAGGTGACGGTGAAGCGCCTCCAGCGCGGCAAGGATAAGCACCTGCTCTCGTTACTGCCTGAGAATGCCGACTACGAGCCCATTCGCGTAGACCTTCGCGAACAAAGCTTCGCCATAGAGGGCTTGAGCGTCGGCGTCCTGCGTCGAGGCAACTAACTCGTATTGATAACGAACCGAGCCTGATTATCGGGTTAGTACCCGCGGCCACATCGCAAAGTGTTTGCACAGGGAAGGCTTTTCTAAAGAGGGTTAGACACCCCAGTGCGCCGGTCGGCGAACTGTCAATGCCCACGCCAGGCGTGGGCGGAACTGCCGGCGCTGTCTAGTGTAAGACGCGCGCCTCGTCAGAAGACTCCTCTTCTACCTCCAGTTCGGCTGCATCGGACAATGCTGCTGCGGTCTGGATGCCGGCCTGTATCATAGCCTTGGCAACTTCCAGTCCATTGTCCATCAAGTAGAGCTGTGACTCGTCGGAAAAACGAATCGTCACCAAGGGTGCGGAATCATCATCAGCACGCTGAAGAACGATCTCGCCGTCACCTAAATCTACTATTTCCAACAGGGATGTGGACACTCAAACGACCTCTGATTGCGGTTGTCGCAAGTTCATCATATCAGCGACATGCAGGCGGCACCAGCGACCGCGTCAGCACTCATCCAATGAATCATTCATACGCCCCATCAACTGCTCCAGGGCGGCTGCCCAGTCAGACAATGCCGCAAGATCGGGAGCATCGATGGCCGGCGCGGCAAGGTTGGTACTGACGCGCCGCTGCTGCGCTGTACGCGATAGCGGCTGCTGCAAACGCCATAGCCAACCCGAACGCTCCAATTGCTGAAATTCGCGAATCTCGGCCGGTACGGCTTTGCCCGATGCCACACTGGGTAGTTCGTCTGTGTGATGCGGCAAGGGCTCTGGCAGCTCGCTGACATTGAGTATGTGCAGGGCGTAAGCGCCAAACGCATCCAGTAGATGCATTCTCACGGCCGGGGCAAAGGCCAGCTGCAGCACGTTAATCGCAACCTGCCCCTGCTCCTGCGTACTCGCCCAGGCCTGCAGCTGAATACGTGCCAGATACAGCGACTGGTTAGCCTGGGCACGGGCGCCGCTCATGAGCGTTTGCGCCGCCCGCCTCCCGCTTTGCCCTGCTCAGCTACCCACTTACCGCCCTGGTAATGCGCTCGCCAGCCAGTAGCTTTGCCATCGACTTCGCTCATCACGTACTGCTCTTTGGTTTTGCGGCTGTAGCGAATTTGCGTGCGATTGCCGTCCTCGTCCGTTGCCGGTGCGGAGAACAGGAAGGTGTACTTGGGGTCGATCTCTGACTTGTGCGGCAGGATCTCGTCCACGAAGGGCGCCCGGGTTTCGCGGTTTCGCGGAAACTGGCTCGCAGCCAAGAACAGCCCGGCAGCACCATCGCGCAGCACGTAGTGATCCTCAACCTTTTGGCAAACCAGCTCGGGCATAGGTACCGGATCCATCTTGGGTGGCGCCGCCTCGCCGTTGCGCAGCAGCTTACGGGTGTTCTTGCAATTCTCGTTGGTACAGCCGAAGTACTTACCGAAACGGCCGTTTTTAAGCTGCATATCTGAGCCGCATTTATCGCATTCGATGACCGGTCCGTCGTAGCCCTTGATCTTGAACTTGCCGTGCTCGACTTCGAATCCCGGGCAATCCGGGTTGTTGCCGCAGACATGGAGCTTGCGATCTTCATCAATCAGGTAAGAGTCCATGGCGGTGTTACACAGCTTACAGCGGTGCTTGCTGATCAGCAGGCGAGACTCCGCCTCATCGTCCGCATCCTCTCTAATCGCCTCATCACCCGGGGTAAGGTTGATGGTGGTCTTACAGCGTTCCTTCGGCGGCAAGGCGTAGCCGGAGCAACCGAGAAATACCCCGGTGCTGGCCGTGCGAATCTGCATAGGCCTGTCACAGGTCGGACAGGCGATATCCGTCATGGTGGGCTCATTGGCCTGCATGCCATCCGGCCCATCCTCACCCGCTTTCTCTAGCAGGTCGCGGAACTCCTCGTAAAAGTCATCCAGCAAGTTGCGCCAATCCAGTTTGCCGTCTGCCACCTCATCCAGATGCTCTTCCATGGATGCGGTAAAGCCATAATCAAGCAGATCACTGAAACTCTTCTGCAGCCGCTCCGTGACGATATCGCCCATCTTTTCGGCGTAGAAACGCTTGTTCTCCAGGCGCACATAACCGCGATCCTGGATGGTAGAAATGATAGATGCGTACGTGGAAGGCCTACCAATGCCGCGTTTTTCAAGCTCTTTCACCAGGCTGGCCTCGCCGTAGCGCGGTGTAGGCTTGGTGAAATGCTGTGCGGGGTCAAGCGCCTGCAGCCCCAGTAAGGCGCCCTCTTTCACATCGGGAAGCACCGTATCTTCACCTTTGCGACCGCCGGGCGGTTGAACGCGGGTGAAACCGTCGAAACGGATGATGCGACCCTTGGCTGTGAGCTCAAACTCGCCCGCGGCTACTGTCACAGTCGTGACTGTGTATTCTGCTGCGGGCATCTGGCAGGCAACGAACTGACGCCATATCAACTCATACAGCCGCTCTGCATCGCGCTCCATGCCCTTTAGCTGCGCCTGTGAGACGTTAACGTCAGAGGGCCTGATGGCCTCGTGCGCTTCCTGAGCGCCGTCCTTCGCCGAGTACACATTGGGCGAATCGGGGAGATAGCGCTTGGGGAAATTTCCAGCAATGTAGTCGCGGCAAGCGGACACCGCCTCTGCACTGAGATTGGTCGAATCAGTCCGCATATAGGTGATGTAGCCCGCCTCATACAGGCGCTGAGCCAGCATCATGGTTTTCTTCACCGAGAAACCCAGTCGCGTGCTCGCTGCCTGCTGCAGCGTCGACGTTATGTAAGGCGCAGGGGGCCGGGACTTGCTGGGCTTGTCCTCGCGGCTTTTCACCGCATAAGCGGCGCTTTCCAGCTGCTGCACCGCCGTCGATGTTTCCGCTTCGCTACCTGGACGGAACTTCTTACCGTCCTGACGGACGACCTGGAAACGCATCTCCTCGTTGCCATCGGCCAACAGGTCGGCATGCACTTCCCAGTACTCTTCAGGGACAAAAGCGCGTATCTCTTGCTCGCGCTCCACGATGAGCCTCACAGCTACCGACTGTACGCGCCCGGCCGACAGGCCTCGTGCAACTTTGGCCCATAACAGGGGCGACACCATGTAGCCAACCACGCGGTCTAGGAATCGACGCGCCTGTTGCGCATTCACGCGGTTATTATCGATGGTCGACGGCTGTTCAAACGCCTCCTGAATCGCCTTTTTCGTGATTTCGTTGAAAACCACCCGGCGATACCGGTCATCATCGCCGCCTATGGCCTCTCGCAGATGCCAGGCAATGGCCTCTCCCTCTCGGTCGAGGTCGGTTGCGAGATAAATGGTGTCGCTGTCCTTGGCCAGCTTGCGCAGCTCGTTGACGACTTTTTCTTTCCCGGGTAGGACCTGGTAGTTGGCTTCCCAGCCCTCTTCAGGATCGATACCCATGCGCTTGATCAGCTGCTCTCGCGCTTTGGCTTTCTTGTAAGCCGCCTTCTCCTCGGGCTTCATTTTACGGGTACGAGCAGCCTGCGCGGCACGCTCCTTAGGATCGACTGGCGTGCTGCTGCCTGACGTGGGCAGATCGCGGATATGCCCAACGCTGGACTTGACCACATAGTCTTTGCCCAGGTACTTGTTGATCGTCTTGGCTTTCGCCGGAGACTCTACGATGACCAGTGATTTTCCCATATCGCTCGCGGTATTTGCCGGTGGGTCGTGGTTTCACGGCCCGAAAAAACTCGCATATATACGGTTGCGCCGAGCCATGGTCAAGCAAAAGCTGCCAGCGCGAGTGCTAATTCTGCTGTGCCCACGTCTCTAGTGAGTGGGCTATCTGCTCTACCATTTCGACGCCGCCCTCCTCCCGCCAGTACACGCCGCAGCTGGCCTCATCGATGCTGCTGGCTAGGATCTGGGGCGGTAATTCATTCA
This sequence comes from Parahalioglobus pacificus, assembly GCF_014652275.1. GTDB lineage: Bacteria > Pseudomonadota > Gammaproteobacteria > Pseudomonadales > Halieaceae > Parahalioglobus > Parahalioglobus pacificus. The sequence goes on from NZ_BMYM01000001.1 coordinate 1,253,458, forward strand.
ATATAGAAGGAGGATTTTCCCTCCCTCCTACAGGCGCCCAGTCGCCACCCTTGCGCCGCCACACGCCGCGACGCTTGGCCCGGCCTTTGGAGGGTGCGAGCCGCTTGCCATAGTAGAGCACCTGTCGTTCACCCGCAGAAACACGGCCTGCGCGTGTCTCCAACCCGGGAAGATCCCGGAATTCGACAAACAGTCCAGCAAGAGCGGCAGTCTCGCGCAGCCTTGCCTGTGCCCTCTGCTGTTTACTGGGGACAAAATGCAGCAATGGCGCCAGCGCAACGGCGATGATCAGCGCGATAATCAGATAGGTCATGCCCGCAGTATGATCCAGGTCAAAGGGGATTCAGACAGATCGGCCACCACTGCAGCCGCTGCGTCATTCTATGCTATAACAAACTAAGTATCGGCACTCAGAGGGTTTTCAATGTCCCAGTACGCCAACATCCTGATCGCGGTGGATCTCAGCGATGAGTCCGCATTGGTTGCGCAGCGCGCGCATGCGGTCGCAGCGGGCTCCAGTGCACAACTCCACGTAATTCATGTGATTGAGCCTTTGAGCTTTGCCTATGGCGGCGACATCCCTATGGATTTTTCTGGCATCCAGGATGAAATTCAGGCACAGGCTAGCCAGCAGCTATCCCGCTTCGGAGAGAGCCACGGGATCGACGCCCAAAAGCAACATATTGTTATGGGCAGGCCCGAGGTCGAGATTCATGCGAAAGGCGAGGAGTTGGGGGCGGACCTGATCGTCGTCGGCAGTCATGGACGCTATGGATTGGCGCTACTGATGGGTTCCACAGCAAACGGCGTATTGCATGGCGCCACCTGTGATGTGCTGGCTGTCAGAGTTGGCAATTAATCAGAAATTCCGCTAGCGCTGGCGGATCAAAGGGCCAGCGCAACTCCTCGCCCTCGGGAGAGGCAAGCACCGGGATCAACCAGCCGTAGCGTTCAAACAGCGCATCTGACTCACTGATGTCCACCTTTTCGTAGGTCCACGCACCACCGATAGCGTGCCGGGCACCCACCAGCAGTTCCTCTGCCTGCTCACACAGATGACAGGCCTCGGTTCCATACAGAATCAGGGTTTTTTCCCCTGTCATATCTGGCAGCTCCACGCCATTTAGTGTTCAATGCGGGACGTTACTTGAGGCGTACTCAAGCCTCAAGCTACACTCCGAGTACAACAATACAAACCGGTAAACGGACCGCAGAAAGGAGTATATCAGTGGCCCTGTTTTCTCAGCCAACAGCGCGAGCGCTCGCGATCCTCGACTTGCTGATGGCCAACCCCCATCAGGCGTTTGGTCTCACAGAAATGACGCGTCGCCTGAACCTCAATAAGGCCACCTGCCATGCCATTCTTACCACAATGGCAAATTACGGATTCCTTGTTCAGCACCCAAAAACCAAAGCCTACCGCCTTGGGCCATCCATCATCGCGGCAGGGAACGCTGCCTTTGCCCAGTTTCCCGTGCTCGAGTACGCGCGACCCGAGCTGGAACGACTTCAGAACGATGTGGGTTGCGGTTTCGCGGTGACAGGCCGATCCAAACTGCACATGGTGCTGCTGGCCCTCTACGGCAAGGCAGGTTCGCTCATCGATGCTTTCCAGCTGGGGCTTAGACTGCCGAATACGGCACCTGTTGCCGCTTGCTTCACGGCCTTTTCGCCCGCGAAGTACCTGGAGGCCTGGCTAACTCGCGCGCATGATTCTCGCGGCGGCTACAACGAACGGCTGGATCAAAAGCTGAGAGTTTCTGTGATTGCTATTCGGGCGCGCGGCTACGAGGTCATGCTGAAGACCCGTGCCGAGGAAGGCCTGACCAAGGAGCTCTCCCGCATACACAACTCCTGGAGTCTCACTGAGCTGGAAGACGCGGCCAACACCTACCAGAGAGGGTTGTGCGAGGAGCAGTGCCACCTGGATCGCATAGACCCGAAAGCCAAATACGATGTCAGCACGATCTCTGTACCGGTGTTCGTCTATGGGGAGATTCCGGTCATGTGCTTTGTTGCCGGCTCTTTTGATAAGCCCATGACCGGAGCGCGTATCGAAGAGATCGCTGCCCGCATGAAAGCATCAGCAGACCAGGTTACGGCGCTCGCCAGTGGACGCGAAAAAGTCAGCTAACACCGGCCATTGATGCGCATGGACAGCATGCCCATCAAACCGCTGGCCACACTGCTAAAGGTGCTGCTGCGGCAAGGATATGATCTGGAGGCAACCCTTGCCGCTATTGGGCTGGATTTCGATCCGCTAGAGGCGACACCGCAAACACGCGTCTCGACGGAGTCATACAGCAAGCTCTATGCCCTGCTCATGGAGTCTGAGCAGGACGAGGCCTTTGGTTTGGGGGAGCACTACCGCTCTCCACCGGGCACGTTTCGCATGATGTGCCTGCAGGTTATCCACACACGGACTCTGGAGCAGGCCCTGCGTCGCGCCGCGGCATTTTTTGACTATTGCGACCAATACCGCACGCCACTTCCACCGCCATCGCCACCGCCATTACTGGCGCTTCAAGGTGGCCGTCGCACACTCTGTATCTTCCAGCGCGGACAGACGCAGCAACCCACAGTGGTACAGGCCAATGTGCTGTATATGATGTACCGCTTCTACAGCTGGCTGGTTGGCAAACCATTACCGCTTTTAGGCGTTTACCTGCAGGGCGATATCGGAGCGCCCGGCGGTCCAATTGAAGCGCTGTTTGACTGCGGCATTCACTACCAGAAGTCGCACGCTGGCCTGCTCCTGCAGACCCCGGCGCTGCAGCTTCCCGTGGTGCAGACGGAAGAATCGCTGAAGCTGTTTCTGCGACAGGCGCCGCATCAACTGGTTCGGCGTGACGCCCCCGGCGCTGACAAGCCTCTCACTGATAAAGTGCAGCAACTGTTAGCCAGTCACGACCAGAGCGCCCTGCCCGGCGCCAGCGAGGTGGCAATGACACTCAACATGTCTGCGCGCACATTACATCGTCGCTTAAGCCAGGAAGACACCAGCTTTCAGCAACTCAAAGATGCCTTTCGCTCCACGCTGGCTCGCCATTACCTGGGCCGGGACGACTTATCCATTGACGCCATCTCCGCCCTGATGGGCTTTCAGGATAACTCCGCTTTCTATCGCTCCTTTAGGAAATGGACCGGCGAGGCACCTGGCGCTTACCGTCGCACACTTGCGTCCAGCAACCCGTCTGCCGACGCTCAGGACGCCCAATGAACAGCAGCTACGCCCAGAAGAAAGCAGACCTTCGCTCGGTGCTGACTGTTTACGGCAGAAAGAGTGTATTGGAAGCACTGACCGACGAGATGCTGTCCTGCCAAACACTGCATATGGCAGACAGTAACCGCAAAGGCGGCATCATTGCGGACATCGAGCAACGGGCAGCAGCCCGGGGTGTTCCCGTTCGCCTGCACACGCGCGACGCCTTATCGCGCATCTCACGCAATGGTAAGCAGGATCAGGGCGTCGCTCTGGACATTGCCTGCCCTGCTTTTGCGGCCCTTGATCAGGGATGGTTGCAGGCACGCTTGGTGGGGAGCAAGGCACCGCTGACACTGCTCGCAATGGACGGCGTCACCAACCCCCAGAACGTGGGCATGATCATACGATCGGCCGCGGCTGCCGGTGTCGACGGCATTATCTATCCGGATAAAGGTTTGGCTGCCCTGGGTCCGCTGGTTATCAAGGCGAGCGTTGGCACGGTCTTTCGCGCGCCACTACTGCGGTGCGAGCGACTGCTACCCGCGTTACGTCTGTGTCAGGCACAAGGCATTGAAGTGAGCTACCTCGATGGCAACGCCGACAATTCAATCTTTGAGCAAGCAGGCGCCGGCCATCGTGTGTACGTACTGGGTGGGGAAACCCACGGCGTGTCGGCAGAAATTCGCGAGCTCGCAGATACCGCACTGTCCATTCCCATGGCCGGCGGTGTCGAGTCTCTGAATGTGGCGGTTTCAGCGGCGCTGGTCGCCTACGCAAGCCAGCGCCGCTAACGATTCACTTGGAAAGGTAAGACATACCCTCTTCCAGCCCCTTGAGTGTGAGGGGGTACATTTTGCCCTCGAGCAGCTGGTTGGTCATTGAGATTGACTGGGTGTACTCCCACTCATTTTCAGGCACCGGATTGATCCAGATAACCTTTTCATAGGTCTCCAATAATCTGCGCATCCAGACCTCGCCGGCCTCATCATTCCAATGCTCAACCGAACCACCGGGCTGCACGATTTCATAGGGTGACATCGAAGCATCACCCACGAAAACGACTTTATAGTCGTGACTGTACTTATGCATCACATCGAGCAAGTCGGTGCGCTCATTGTGACGGCGCACGTTATTCCGCCAAACGCTCTCATAAAGGAAGTTGTGGAAGTAGAAATTCTCCATGTGCTTGAACTCGGTCCTAGCCGCCGAGAACAACTCCTCGCACACCTTCACATGGGGGTCCATGCTGCCGCCCACATCAAAGAACAACAGCACCTTTACGGCATTGTGCCGCTCGGGAACCATCTTGATATCCAGCAGCCCCGCATTACGGGCAGTGGAACTGATGGTGTCATCCAGATCGAGCTCATCCGCAGCGCCTGTGCGTGCGAACTTGCGCAGGCGACGCAGTGCCACCTTGATATTGCGAGTGCCAAGTTCAACCGAGTCGTCGAGGTTCTTGAAGTCGCGTTTATCCCACACCTTCACGGCTTTGTTGTTCTTGCCATTGGGTCCGACACGAATGCCTTCGGGGTGATACCCCTCCTGGCCGAACGGTGACGTGCCGCCGGTACCAATCCACTTGTTGCCGCCCTCATGCCGTTTCTGCTGCTCTTCGAGGCGCTTCTTGAACTCCTCGATGAGCTTCTCCAGACCGCCCAGCGATTCGATCTTTGCCTTGTCTTCTTCGGACAGGTTTTTCATAAACTCGCTGCGCAACCAGTCATCGGGGATCAGCGCCTCAATGATGTCATCCAGCGCCTCCAACTCCTTGAAGTGTGCGCCGAAGGCCCGATCGAAGCGGTCGAAGTATTTCTCATCCTTCACCAGGCACGTGCGGCTGAAGAAGTAGAAATCATCGATATTGCCGAAGGCCACGTGCTGCTTCAGACCTTCCATAAGGTCCAAGAGCTCTCGGGTGGTAACGGGAACGCCCGCGTCACGCAGTCCGTGGAAAAAATTGACCAACATGGTCTTAGCGCATTTCCCTGCGATGCATAAACGCCAGGCGTTCCAGCAAATGCACGTCCTGCTCGTTCTTCAGCAGGGCGCCATAGAGCGGCGGGATCGCCTTGGTGGGATCGCGTTCCTTGAGAATCTCATCGGGAATATCGTCGGCCATCAACAGTTTAAGCCAATCGATCAGTTCTGAAGTTGAAGGCTTCTTCTTAAGGCCGGGAATAGCACGCACATCGAAGAACACCTCCAGCGCTTCCTGCACCAACTCCTCGGTAATTTTGGGGTGGTGAACATCGATAATTTCGCGCATCGTGTCGCGATCCGGGAAGTTGATGAAGTGGAAGAAGCAGCGACGCAGGAACGCATCGGGCAGCTCTTTCTCATTGTTGCTGGTAATTATAATGATGGGACGGTGCTTCGCCTTGATGGTTTCGCCGGTCTCGTAGACGAAAAACTCCATCTTATCCAGTTCTACCAGCAGATCGTTGGGGAACTCGATATCAGCTTTGTCGACCTCGTCGATCAGCAAAACCACTTGCTCGTCGGCCGCAAATGCTTCCCACAGCTTGCCTTTCTTAATGTAGTTAGCAATGTCCTGAACTTTTTCATCGCCCAACTGAGAGTCGCGAAGACGGGAAACAGCATCGTATTCGTACAGGCCCTGCTGCGCCTTGGTTGTGCTCTTGATGTGCCACTGGATCAGTCGCTTACCCAGACCCTGCGCCACCTCTTCTGCCAACATGGTCTTACCGGTGCCAGGCTCCCCTTTGATCAACAATGGGCGCTCCAGCGCAACGGCGGCATTAACCGCCATACGCAGATCGTCCGTGGCAACGTAGCGTTCTGTTCCTTCAAATTTCATACAACAACTTACCTGATTATATTTTCAAAGCGCTCAAGAGTAGCGATAGGCCCTGTAGCGATCAAGTCACATTAATCGCGCAGGCGGCTCGCGTAGGTGGCCAGTTTCTTCTGACGGCGGCGTTGCAGTAGCCATAGCAGGGCTGCAGCGGCAAACAACACCACCAGTACACCTGTAGTAGCGATACCCTCAATATCCTCCATGGGTACGTCCAGCGCACGGGTGGAGATCACAGCGGCACCTCCGCCAGGCAGTACGGTGAAATACTGGGTTGAGCGGCGCTGCAGTGCCGCTGTCTTTACCAGCACCGTGACACCGTATTCACCGGGCAATTCGGGGGCAACCACACTCGCGACATAGTCACCGGATGAACCTGACTGAGAGATCGGTGGTGTGGAAAGTCGACGCCCATCAACATCCCTGACGACAACTTCCAACCCCTGTCTCACGGGAGCACGCGAGGCAGGAACATCGGCGGAAGTGCTAGTGACATTGAGAGAGGGATCTACCGCCATTGCGAGTTCTACGGTCTCACCAGGCAACACCGTGGCAGGCAGGGTTTCCACGGCGAGCTGGCTGTTAGCACCCAACACGACGCGTGCTCGCCACTGCCCCTCCCCCTCTAGCGTCCACTCGCCGCTCCGTGGCTTCTCAAGGGTAGCAGTGGCGTAATGGAGGCCCTTGGCCCAGCTCACACCCGGCTGTACATCAGCCGGGCGCAGACGCTGCCCCTCCGGCGAGATCAGCCGTAAACGTGCCTCACCGCTGGACCCGCTGAGGGCAACGGTCAATCGGCCGATGCTGTCGTCAACCGTAAAACGCCCCTCGCTATCGATGGGCACTTCGGTCGTCGGTAGTACTCGTTCCAGCAGGGCTACAATGCTGGCTGCGCGCGCTTCTGCATTAAATGCCTTGTAGGCATAACCATGACTGGCATTGGCCAATGTTCTCAGCACATCCCAGTCAGCCTCGGACGAAAGCGCCACTGCGAATAACTGGACATTGGGATCGGTCAGTGCCGGTAACAGGGCGTCAACCACGTTGCGAGACCTTGTTGCGGCAACCACCGGCGAGGCTGGCATCGCCCGCCTTCCATCACTGATCACAACGATCGAGCGCCGTCTGCCCTCCGGCAATGGGGCATCCACGGCGAGCTGCATAAGACTAGCCAAGTCATATTGACCGGCACCATCCGCGGCAGGTTCTGCGCTGTTCGGATCACGCTCTATCAGCGCCGTGGCGCCCTCGTCGACCGATAGCGGCAACTGTCTTACCTGCTCCCGCAAGGGCGCATCAATCTCAGCAACCGGCAACAGCAATCCGCGCTCGCGCTGCCACACAGCCAGCCCGCTGCCCTTGGCAGCCAGACCCGCAATGAGATTGAGAACAGCGCGCTGACTGCCGTCACCCTCCACATCATCCGGAGCGACGTCCAATATCACATGAATTTCAGCGGATGACACCGGCGATTGCGCGACGGTCGGAGTGGCGGCAAAAAGCGTGAGCGTCAGTACAGCCGCGATACCGCAAAGGGTTTGCACGACAGAACGTGCAACTGTGTTCGGCTGTGCGATCACGCCTGTTCCGGCTGCGTCTCTGGCTCAGCGCCCTTTCTGCGACGGAAAACCGTAAAGCGGGCAATCAGTGTGAGAACAACAGCGAGCCCGGCTGCATAAGACAGGGGTCTCAGGGCATGGGTAGCGCTATCCAGGCCGTCGGTTAGCATCTGGAAGCCGACCACGATGAGCGCCGGCGCCATGGTCTCTACACCCGGCTGCGGATAGGCAGGCGTCAGTAACAGAGCAGCGCCAAGCAGCACCAGCAGCAATCGCCAACTGCGCCCCCAAACTTTGCGCAGACAGAAAGCCATCAGCAGCAGGGCAATAACCGCCGCTCCGCAATAAACGTATATCGCTGTGTGATATGACGCGTCAGTGAGCACCGGGACTCTCCTGCTCTACCCAGTGGATGATGTGCTCATCATAGCCATCGTCATGCACATATTCATCAGAAATCGCCTTCCCGCGAATGGAAATGCCTGCCGCGTGAACAGACTCCGGATCTCCCGAGACCAGCGGGTGCCAGGACGGCAATGGAAGACCCTGTGCACGCAGCCGATAAGCGCAAGTCGATGGCAGCCAATAGTAATCAGCGGCGCGAGCTGCATCGAGTTGGACACAGTTTGGCACCAGTATAGATCGCTGGGCATAGTCGCTGCAGTGGCAGTGTTGTTCATCCAGATAACGGCAGCGGATACCGGTGTAGAACACCTCGCCCGAGCCCTCGTCTTCAAGCTTGTGCAGACAGCAGCGGGCACAGCCATCACACAGGCGCTCCCACTGATCCGGATCCAGGGACTCCAGTGGCAAGGCATTGAACCAGGCAGATTCAACCTGGCTCATCGTCGCCCTCGCCCACAGTCGGCGGCATTTGCAGATAAAAGCCATTGGCTTCGATCGATTCCAGCACAGCCGAAGCATCCGCGCGGGCTAGCTTGCGCTCTGGCGTCAGTAGCAGTGTCATCGCGCTGTGCGGCTCACCAAACTGCTTGAGCAATGGCTCGGGCACATCCACAAAGCCTTGCTGCTTATCCACGTAGAGGTACATCCCCTCTCGCCGCGGGCTTCTGAAAATCTCAATCAAGCGCTTCACGCCGCGCCCTCCCTTGTCAGATATTGACGCAGTGGTTGTATCGCCGCTGTCTCGCGCCAGCCCCACCAGTGCGCGGGTTCATGAATCGCCACACCTTCGGACTCACGCAACAAGAGCTCATAATCCTTTGCCTGCAGTAAAGCTTCCGGAGCCATGTCCAGCCCTTCCGCAACGGCTCGCGCGCGAGCTTTCAGGGCTTTGAGTTTATTGCGCTGGCCTGAATTGAGCGGCTCGGGTAGTGGCGCCGGACACTCAGCATCCGGTCGCTCGGCGCACTCTGCAACGCAGCCCAACAGCGCATCGCCGAACCGCCTTACCGCGCCCTGCGGCAACTCAGTGGCCCTGGCCAATTGCCTCACCGAGGCGGGCATCGCTTTAGCAATGGCCAGGCATGCCTTGTCGTCAATAATCCATCCTCGCGGCTTATCACGCTTGATCGCGGTAGCCTCTCGCCACTGACAAATGCTCTCGAGGGCAGCCAACTGCTGTGGGCGTAAGTGCCAGGCAGATTTGATTTTTCGGTAGTAGTTACTGCGACTCTGGCCGAAAGCCGCAACAGCATCAGCCCCCTCAGCGAGTACCCAGTCGACACGCCCGACTTGCTCCGCAGCCGCTAACAAGTCGCGATAGACTGTCAGCAGATAGGTCACGTCCTGTGCCGCATACTCACACTGGGATTGGGTCAAAGGCCGCTGCAACCAGTCGGATCGCGTCTCGCCCTTGGGTAGATCCACATCGCAGTGCTCGAGAACCAAAGCGCGATAGCCCAAACCAAATCCGCGGTTCAGCAAGGCTGCGCCACGCTGCGTATCAAACAGTGGCTGCGGCAAAACGCCCAGCCAATGGTCAAACACCTCCAGGTCTTCGCTGGCAGAGTGTAAGACTTTCACCGTGCGGTCGTCGGTTAACAGGTCCTTCAGCGGCTGCGTGTTTCCCAGCGTCAGCGGGTCGATCAACAGTGCTTCGCTTTCAAAGCACAGCTGCACCAGCGCAACTTTCGGAAAATAGGTGTTGCGGCGCATAAACTCGGTATCAACGGCCACCGCCGTCGCCGATGCGTGCGCAGCCAACGCTTCGGCGAGCTCAGCATCGCCCTCTATCAATCGCCAGCTCATCGCTGCGCATCCACAGGCACTCGCCCTGACAGCGCGTGCGCCAGGGTTGAACCATCCACATATTCCAGCTCACCGCCCAACGGCACTCCGTGGGCAATGCGCGTCAAACTAATCCCCGTGCCCGCTAGCATATCAGTCAGGAAATACGCGGTAGCCTCTCCCTCAACAGTGGGATTGGTGGCCAGAATGACTTCCTTGACTTCGCCGTCAGTCACTTGCCGCTGAAACACATCGAGGCCAATATCGTCGGGGCCTATTCCATCAATGGGCGACAAATGCCCCATCAGCACAAAGTACACGCCCCGGTAGCTGGCGCTTTGCTCCAGAGCCAACACATCCGCGGGGCTCTCGACCACGCAGACGGTCGATCGATCTCTGCGCGGATCGGCACAAATTTCGCACAGCGTCTCCTCGGCAAAATTTCGACACCGGGAACAGTGCCCGATCTTTTCGACAGCTTCTGTCAGTGACTGCGCCAATGTTTCAGCTCCCTCCCGGTCCCGTTCCAACAAGTGCAGACTCATACGCTGTGCAGACCGAGGCCCAACGCCCGGCAGACACCGCAGGGCCTCAATCAAGGATTCAAGGGCTGGACTAAACTTCATCGCGAGACCTCAAAATGGCATTTTGAAGCCTGCAGGGAGGTTTAACCCTGCCGCCAAACCTGACATTGCATCTCGATTGTGTGCCTCAACCCGGCGGACCGCATCATTCACAGCAGCGGCGAGCAGATCTTCCAATACCGACTTTTCCTCGTTGAGCACACTGGGGTCAATGGTGACTCGCTTGACGTCATGACGCCCCGTCATCACCACGGTGACCAAGCCTGCCCCGGATTCACCGGTGACCTCAGCTTTTGCCAGGTCTTCCTGTGCCTGCTGCATATCGGCCTGCATCTGCTGGGCCTGCTTCATTAAATCCGTAATCGAACCCTTCATGGTTTTCCTCAGGTATCCAGTGGACGAATTGAGTCCATGTCCAATTCTCCGTCGAAGTGCTGCATCAACTGTTGTAACAGAGCATCCTGCTGAATGGCGGACACCGCCTGGTGCTGGCGCTCTTCGATCAAGCGCTGGCGGCGCGCTGCGGGTGTTTCTGACATCACCGCCGCCACCGCAATGGTTACAGTCAGGGGCTGGCCGTAAAAGTTCTCCAGGGCCAGCCTGATTTTATCGCGGTGCCCATCGTTAAACAGGGTCGCATTATCCTGATCCAATACAAACTCAAGTTCCGTTCCTTCGATGCGGCGCAGCTCGCAATGACTGGCCACGTTGTGCACGATGCCGGCAAGCCCCAACTGTTCCAGTGCCTGTGCCCAGCCCCCCGGCGCCAAATCAGACAAGCGGCCAACCGCGGGCTGCAGCGGTGCCGAGTCACCGGGGTTGGGACCGGGTGCAGCTGAGGTACCCCCCGAGGTGGCAGGGTCTAGCGAGTGTGCTGACTGGGTTGTGCGCCCAGTCTCCAGCTGGGGCTCATCTACCCGGATGCTACTGCTAGCGCGGGTTACAGCGGCACGGCTTGGCGTCAACTCCGCTTCAGCGACGAGGGACTTGGGCGATGCGCTACCTGAATCAGGTAGCGGATATTGCTTTTTTGCGGCGTCGGCGCCGACCTCGCCGGCAATGTTGGTATTGTCAGCCGCAAGCGAAAAGTCGCCCTCGTTCATTTCGGTGTCAATCACCGCCTGTGGCCGGAACGCAATCATTCGCAGCAAAATCATCTCGAAGCCACTGCGAGGATCCCCCGCCATCGGCAGGTCTCGCTTCCCGTTGATAGCCACCTGGTAAAGCAACTGCACGTCGTCCGCACTGAAGGTCGCCGCCAGCGATGTCACCCGCTCAGCATCCCCCCAGCCATTGTCCACGGCATCGGGTACCAATTGCGCCACGGCAACGCGATGCAAAAGGTTGATCAGTTCATTGAGGCTGCCTTCGAAATCCGGCGCGTGCTCGGACATCTGCGAGACCACCTGCAATAGCTCGCCAGGCTGATCGGCTGCCACGGCCTCCAGTATCTGATAGACAAAGCGCAAATCGACCGTGCCCAGCATTGTGCCAACATCGGCTTCCGTCAGCTGGCCGGAGCCAAATGCGATAGCCTGATCCGTGAGGCTCAGGGCATCGCGCATACTGCCAGCGGCGGCCCGTCCCAATAACCACAGCGCCTGATCTTCGTAGCTAATCATCTCTTCACTGAGCACGTGAGCGAGGTGTGCGACGATTTGCTCGGGGAGCATGTTTTTGAGGTTGAACTGGAGGCAACGCGACAGAATCGTCGCCGGCAGTTTTTGCGGATCGGTGGTCGCCAGCAGAAATTTCACGTGGGGCGGCGGCTCTTCGAGCGTCTTTAGAAGCGCATTAAAACTGTGCGTAGACAGCATATGCACCTCATCGATCAGGTACACCTTGTAGCGTGCGCGGGTGGGAGCGTATTGCACGTTCTCCAGCAATTCGCGTGTGTCATCAACCTTTGTTTTGGACGCAGCATCGACTTCGATGAGGTCTACGCAGCGGCCCTCCGCGATTTCGAGGCAGGAGGCACAGGTGCCACAAGGTTCAGAGCTAACCCCGGTATCACAGTTCAGGCATTTGGCGAGAATTCTCGCGACGGTGGTCTTGCCCACCCCGCGGGTGCCGGTAAACAGATAGGCATGGTGCAGGCGGTCATGGTCCAGTGCATTGATCAGAGCCTGCAGTACGTGCTCCTGCCCCACCATCTCGCGAAACGTTGACGGACGCCATTTGCGCGCCAGTACCTGATATGACATGCCTGAGAATAAGCCCTGAGTAAGTGCCGGTAAGGAAGGATACACCAGCCGAATACTGACCGGTACTTGGGAGCGTTTTATTGGCGGGGAAAAATGGAGGCGACCCGAACAGCCACACCCCGGCACACGAGTCAGTAACTACCGTTGCTCCCTTCCGGGCCTGGCGGGGTTCGCTACTTATCATTGCGGGGGGACCGCCCGGGCCACCACAGCAGCGCGGACCACCGCGCAGAGGGCGCGTATTGTCCCCAAATCCCCCCTGCCACGCAAGCAATCCATTTCCAATGACTTGACGTAGATGTTATATCCTTTAACATTAATGTTATACGTTTTAACATTGAGGTGTGCATCATGCTTCAGACAGCACTCAAACGCGTCACCGCATCGCAAAGCACCGTCGCTATCGCGGCAGCTATCGGCACCACTGCGCTACTGACCACACTGCTGCACACCCGCGCGGGTACCGGCAACGAGGGCGCGACCATCGAGCCACTCCCCGTGGCAATTACGCCCTACGCCACGTCCAGCAACTTCGAGCGCGAAGTCACTTTTTTAGGTTTGGTGCGTGCAAGCCAGCGAAGTGATGTCGGCTTCGAAGTGTCCGGTATGGTGGCAAAAATCACTGTGCGGGAGGGCCAGCGGTTCGAGGCCGACGAGGAACTGGCACAGCTGAGCACCGCACAGATTGCTGCCCAGCGGGATGCCGCCGCGGCTGACAAAGAACGCGTCACTGCAGAGCTTGAGCTCGCACGACTCAAGGAGAAACGGCAGAAGGATCTGCGCGCCACCGGCGCTGTATCGCGCGAGGCCTTCGATGAGACGCGGCTGCAGGCCCGGGCACTGGCAGCCCAGTTGAAATCTGTTGACGCACAGCTTGCCCGGATTCAACTCGACCTGGACAAAACTACGTTACGGGCTCCTTACGCCGGAGTAGTTGCCCAGCGTAGGGTGAATGCCGGAGCGGTAGTCTCCGCGGGGGCGCCTGTTCTACGCATCGTTGCCGAGGGCGCGCGCGAGGCCCATGTCGGAATTGCGATTGAACAGGCCGCCAAGCTGAATGCAGGTGCTAGCTACCCACTCACACTGCGCGGCGAAACTGTCAGTGCAACGCTGCGATCACTGCGCCCGGACGTTGACCCAAGCACTATGACCACCACCGCCGTGTTTGATTTGCCAGCCGACGTGCAGGGTCTGGATGGCGAGCCCGTCACCCTCACCCTGGGAGAAACAGTGACCGATACCGGCGGCTGGCTGCCGATGACCGCGCTGATCGAGGGTGAACGGGGTCTGTGGACCGTTATGCGCCTTGATGAAACCGGCGACTCGCCCACGGCCATCCGTGAGGCGGTTGAGGTGTTGCACGTGCACGGAGATGAAGCCTACGTGAGAGGCACACTGGTGGATGGCCAGGCGATTATTGCCACCGGCATACACCGTGTCACACCAGGCGCACCACTGGTCGCCGTGGAGTACTGATATGTTAGCCAACACCCTATTCAACAATCGGCGCTATTTTTCACTAGTGCTGCTGGTCATAGTCGTCGTCGGCCTGACGAGCTTTCGCTCCATTGGCCGCCAGGAAGACCCCACGATCACCAACTTCGTGGCAACGGTCAAAACCTTCTACCCCGGCGCCACACCCGACCGAGTTGAAGCACTGGTGACGCGTATCATCGAAGACGAGTTGCGCGAGATTCCGGAAGTCGAGGAAATCAGTTCAACCTCCAGCACCGGCGTTTCCTTTGTCACGGTGCAACTGCTTGACTCCCTGTCGGATGAAGCCCTGGAGCGGGGATGGTCGGAAATTCGTGACGCCGTTGATGATGCCGCGCAGAGTTTTCCTCCCGGCGTGAGCCCCTCCCAAATTGATACGGACATCATGAGCAGCTATGTCCGCATCGTGGCAATTCGCAGTGCTGATCACAGCGAGGCGCCCCTCACCCTACTCAAGCGCATTGCCGAGGACTTTGCCGATCGCAGCAGAAACTTCACGGGCACCAAGCTTGTCGATTTGTTTGGTATGCCCGAAGAAGAAATCCGGGTCCAGGTGGATGAAATGGCCCTCGCTGCGCGGGGCATATCCTTTGCCGAAGTCGCTGCGGCACTGCGCGCCGCCGACCCGAAGGTCTCTGCAGGGCGCACCACCGGCACCAACGGGCAGTTCCTCATAGAGGTCGCAGGTGACTTCGATTCCCAGGAGCGCATTCGGGAGGTCATCGTCAGGACGACAGCGGATGGCCGCGCGGTGCGTATCGCCGACATCGCCTCTGTTTACAAGGCAGCGGTTACCCCGCCCCGCTCCCTGGCCTTTTCCCAGGGCCACCCCTCAATACTGGTTGGCGTCAGCATGAAAGAAGGTCTACAGGTTGACCGTTGGAGCGCCGATTTTGATGACTTCATGAATGACTTCCGCGCCAACGCACCGGCGGGAATCATCATAGAAACAAGCTATGACCAGAGTGGCTATACCCGTGAGCGCCTCAACGGGGTTGCAGCCAATCTGGCCATCGGTGTGTCGCTGGTGATTTTAGTACTGCTGTTTACGCTGGGATGGCGGGCCGCAGTGGTCGTGGCCGTCATTCTTCCCCTCTGCAGCCTGATGTCACTCACCCTGCTCTACTACATCGACGTACCGATTCACCAGATGTCAGTCACGGGCCTGGTAGTGGCGCTCGGGTTATTGGTTGATGGGTCCATCGTGGTCACCGACGAAGTGCGCAAGCGACTGCTCGATGGTCGCAGCGCCGGACAGGCCATCACCGATTCGGTGAGTCGCATGCGCGTGCCATTGCTATCATCTACAGCAACCACGGTACTTGCCTTCACACCCATGGTAATTCTGCAGGGGCCAGCGGGGGATTTTCTAGGCTCCATTGCAACCTCTGTAGTGGTCATGCTGGGCTCGTCACTGGTGCTTGCGCTAACTGTGACACCGGTGCTGGCAGCCCGCCTGCTGCCGGGTGGTCTGGAACGGGGTGGGCACTGGTGGAACCTGGGCATGGACAGTGGCGCACTGGGCCAGTGGTTTGTTAGATCACTGGACTGGTCATTGACCCACAAGGCTGCCTCCATCGTGCTGGCGCTGGCGCTCCCGATTACGGGCTTTCTGGCATTTCCAACGCTAACGGCGCAATTTTTCCCGGGCACGGACCGCGATCAACTGTACATACAGGTCAGCATGCCCAACGGTAGCTCCCTGGAGAACACCCGCGCCATCGTCGGCCAGATGGATGAGCGACTGCGCGGAGAGCCTCTTATTCGACGAGTGGACTGGACCGTGGGCGAGAGCCCGCCCGGCTTTTACTACAATATGCGCCGCGCTCAGGACGGAATTCCAAGTTATGCCGAAGCTCTGGTGCTCACGCGCGATGAAAACAAGACCGACGCCCTGATCCGGCGCCTGCAGCGAGAGTTTGATAGCGCCTACCCCGGCGCAAGAACCATTGTGCGCGGCATTGACCAGGGCCCGCCCGTGGATGCGCCGCTGGAAGTGCTGGTACTCGGTCCGAACCTGGAAGTGTTGCGTGAGCTGGGTGAGCAATTCCGCCAACGTATGGAGATGGTGCCTGATATCACGCACACCACTACCAGTCTGACGGCGGGCGCTCCCAAAGTGGTCTTCAATCTCGACGAGCAGCGCTTGCGGCTTGCAGGCCTGCAACTGGCAGACGTTGCTGACACCCTGGACGCTGCCCTGCTGGGGCGCACCGGTGGCGAGATTCTGGAAGACACCGAACGGCTCCCGGTGCGCGCCAGGCTGATCGAGGAATCTTGGTCAGACAGCGAGCAGATTCTCAACATGCGCTTGCCTATAGCCGCAGCGACGGGCGCAGACCGGCTGCCTGCTGTGCCACTGAACACACTGGGCTCCTTCGACATAGTCCCTTCCCGCAGCCCCATCTCACGCGAAAACGGTGTGCGCGTGAACAAGGTTCAGGGCTATCTGGTTCGCGGGGTGCTACCGGAGGAAGCCTTGAAACTGCTCCGGCAGGACCTTGCAGACAACCCTATTCCCTTACCCGTTGGCTATAAATTTCAATTCGGTGGCGACAGCGATGAGCGTGCGGGTGTAGTTGAAGACATCATGGCGCCAATGGGTCTGATTCTGGCATTGATGCTGGCGACAATCCTGCTGACATTTAACTCCTGGCGCCTCTCTGCCGTGTCATTCCTGGTCTGCATTTGCTCGCTGGGGCTCAGCCTGCTATCGCTGGCGCTGTTCAATTATCCCTTTGGTGTACAGGCGCTGATCGGTGTCATCGGTTCAATCGGTGTATCCATCAACGCCGCTATCATTATCATGACGGCGCTGCAGCTGGACAAAGGGGCCATGACGGGCGATGTGATTGCTACACGCAATGTCATCATGGACTCCAGCCGCCACATTGTGTCCACCACGGTTACCACCTTCGGAGGATTTCTACCGCTGATTCTCGAGGGCAGCCAGTTCTGGCCACCCTTCGCCATGGCCATTGCCGGGGGCGTATTGCTGTCCACCATCGTATCGTTTTACCTAGTTCCCCCGCTTTTCCTGCTGGTGAGCCGGAAAACCCCCGAGGCACTGGCTACATCTGAGCCGGCCGAACCAACCATCACTGCCAATAACGTTAAGAAGCTTCACCATGCCTAAACAGTCCACGGCCACAGTCCCCAAAACTTATCATCATGGCGACCTACGCAATGCCTTGATCGTCGCTGCCGCGGAACTCATCAGTGAGCGAGGCTCATTTGACTTTGCTATGGTGGAGGCAGCACGGCGCGCCGGTGTCAGCAACGCAGCGCCGTATCGACACTTTCGCGACAAGGAAGCCCTGCTTGAGGCTGTGGGCCAGCTGGGTTTTCTTGGACTAAAGCAATACGCGGAGCATGCCCTGGAAAATCAGGAGTACGGCAGCATCGAAGCGATCAAGTCGTTAGGCCATAGCTACATTCGCTTCGTCACCAGCCACGTGCCCTTCCACGACCTAATGTTTGGAGATGTGGGTCACAGGGCAATGGGTAATGGCGTCGAAGCAACCGACGGCAACGCTGTAGAAAGCAACCTCAGCGCCAGCGGCTTCTATGTATTGGTGGGCGCGGTAGAAGCCTATTTCAAAACCCACGCAATCACGCGTCAGAACCCGGTAGAGATTGCTGTGAAAATGTGGGCCACTGTGCACGGGATGTCGGCATTATTTATGAACCACAAGGTAGAACAGTTTCTGCCCGACGCTGATATTTTCTACCTGATGGACACCAGCATAGAAACCTTCTTCGACGGGCTACAGCGCGACTAGGCTGCGGGCCCTGCGTCATCCCCTAGGGCGGGAACCGCAGCATCCCCAGCCAGCGAGCCACCGGTTACCGGCAAGTCCCTGCCACGCCAGTACCAGACTGACCACAGGCACAGGCCGTAGAACAGGCTCAGCAGTCCTGTCATGCCGGGCCGTTCGGCGGCAGCGCCCCTGTTGAGTTCGTTGACTTCTATATCTGCCAGCAAGGCCCAGCGATGTTCGCCGACACTCACTGCCGTATACGCTGACATCACCAGGGCGCCGCGGTAGTCCTCGATCACCTCGACTCCCTCCTCTCCAGCTAGCGCCGCATCGACGACGTAGCAATCCACAGAATTCTGGCTCACCTTCGAGAGAAGGAACAGGACATTCCAACGCTCCCATTGCTCACACCTCCTCCCAGGGCACCACCTAAGGCATTGCCTCTTTTCGCTGGTAAGGATTCCAGCTCAACCGCAATCATTTAGCAAGTAAGCCACCAAATAACGCGCGGCATGGGCTGTTGCGCGCCTTCCTTCAAGAATTAACGGATAGGAATGGCAAGCTCAAAGCCGCGAACATGTTTTCAGGGCAATAAACAGTTAATTCGCGAACTTATCCAGCTAAGTCAACAGAATAGGCGAGAAGATCTACTCCCATTAGGCCGTTTATTTTTCCTATACTCTTCACGATGCCGCAGCCAAGGACGATGGGTGTGGGTTTGGACTTTGCGCACTGACGTCAAAATGCTACGAATCGATAGCGGCGGCACGCCGCGGCCCCCGCTTTTTCGTTGCTGATCTTGCCGAATCGATAACTGGCTAAGTTTCCCTCACTGCGATGATGGGCTTTTAGTAGCCCTGGTAGCGATCATTAAGATTCCAAGTGCTAGCATCATATAGGCCCAGAATGGAATGGGTATTGGCTCCGCGGAGGGGGAGGGGGTAGTGGTGCTCGGCGTAAAGGGCAAGGTGGCCCCGGAGGCAGCAGACACGCTGCTCAGTGGTATGGGGTCGCCAGAAGAACTCACACCGCTTACTGCAGTTACGCTGATTGTCTGAAGGAAGTCGCCATTAATCGAGAGGTTATTGGGTAGGGGGTCGGTAAGCTCGCGCAGCCGAAGAATCGCTGATTGAGCTATTTGTAGGTTGACATTGGCTTGGCCGCCGACAACCGGTATCGGAGTCGTTTGGATCGTATCGCTGATCAGTCCCGCGGCGGAACTGCTATAGATTTGGGTTAGCACGGCTCCGTCTTGTTGGGAAACAGTGGTCAGGTTGGTGGCTCCATTTGCGCTCAGGCTGCCTGGAGTTCGCATCCAGGTACCCTCGATGGAGAGTTCAAGAATGATCGCGGCGAGGTTGGATGCACCGCTTACGCTGAGTGTTTCTTGCAGAGAACCCGTCGTGAGAGCTTCAAAAGTATCCGGTACGCCGCTTGAGTTAACCGTTCCATCCATGTTTACAAAGGGATTGGTCGGATCTAGGAAGCCCGTTTGGACGAGAATCTCGATTGCAGAGCGATACATAAAGCCGGGCTCGACGGATGAGGAGCCGCGCGCAGTGAAACTTAGACTGCGAACGCCATTGGAAAGATCTGGCGCGCTAAAGATACGCGTTAAATCAAAGTCGTCGCTGGCAGTTTGGCCATTGTCGGTAGCTGAGGCGACTGTCGAGAGCACGCTGGATGCATTCGGATCGAATGTTCCCACCGGCCCAAAGGTATTCCGAACGAGGACAGTCGCCCCGGCATCAAAGAACACGGGGTCTCCATTAGGCGGTTGGACGGCGAGCTGCGACTGAGAACATCCATCTGGGTCGATCAGCGCCCCTGCTTGCGTACCTTGGCAGCTATCGTTTCCGTCAAAAATCGAGTCGCCATCGGTATCGGCGTTAGTGAAGCTTGTTCCCACCGCTTCTTCACCGGCGTTATCGAGCCCGTCACCATCGATGTCGAGCACATTCCATTCGTCACCGACGTTTGATAGATCTAGTCTTTCAAGCACAATAAGCCTCGGACTCGCGGCTTCTCTGGCCTCACTATCCTCGAATTGACCGTTGCTGTTGCTGTCACTGACGAACTCAAAGCGTTCGATTGCGACAATTAGACCGGCGGAGTTTTCAGACAGTATTTGCCAATACCGCCTTTGTTGCGTGAACGCACTACCGCGTAAAAAAGTGACCTCATCCTCAACGATGCTGAAGCTGGCTTCCGGATTCAAAAAGATGTCGGGGCCGGCCTGGCCACAACCGAAGAATTGCCGCGCTCCGCCCGCATCAGTGAAAAAGAACCCATCGACTCCCTCGCAAACAAGTTCCCCATTTTCCACAGTTGGCACGCCAACAATGTACGTCTGGTAATAGAACGGTAAAGGTATTGGCAGATTCTGGGCCCGCGTGAGACCGGAAGTCTGAAACTGCCCACCTTGGCCGGCAATCAAAAAGCCAGATGGGTTGCTGGCGGAGGAAAAGCTTAGCGAGAGGAGTGCGACACCGTTGTTTTCTGCTAGCAACCGATAGGTGAAAGTCTCGCTACCGCTGGTCAGCGTTAATGCCAGTCCATCGAAGGTCCAGTTGAAGGCTATTCCCGAGTAGGTGCCCGCGGCGGTTCCATCGGAATTGAAATCAACTTTTTCCGAAAAAAATTGCTGCGTCCGCGTCGCTGGCGGTGCGGGTGTGGCGGAGGGGTCACTAAGAAAGACCGGTAGCGCCCATGAGCCGTTGAAATCGTTGGCACTGAAATTTGTGAACTCGGTGCCTGGGTAGCGACGCCAATCGACTAACGCTTCTCGATTTAGTAAGGCGCTGGACGGTGTTGTGTCTCCTTGCCAGCCTCCGGGTACCGCATCGATCACGTTTTGGGGAATGATTAAGGTTTCGATAAATCCAGTGACGAGCTTCCATACTCCCGGTTGTTCCGGCGTGATCGTGATTGTCTGCGGCGTGTCCCTGACTTCTAGCTGCCCGGTGAAAAATAGATTCGGGTCGACCATCAAGAGCTGATCGACGGTTTGTTGACCAAACTTATCCGCGAGCGCTTGCACGGCCGGATTGCTTTGCTCCAACGGAAAGGGAACCGTTATGAAAGAACTCCCCTCAGTATTTGCTGATGTGCTTAGGTCCAAATGGAGGGCTTCATCAACTCCAGCCCCGCTAATCGTCCAGGAAAACTCCGACGCCACCACGCTGCGGTTGACGGTAGTTTGCCTAGATATCCGTCCCGTGTTGTCGATCGCAAATTCAAAGGTCTGAAAATTAACAGTACTGATCAGGCTATCTAGGTCGCTTGTTTTTCCAGCGACTTCGAGAGCTTCATTTAAAAACAATGGACCATCGGTTATATCGATCCCATCGAAGTTCGTGGCGTAGCTGGCGTTTATTGTGCACAGCTGGAGTACTACCGTGCCTAGAAGAATCCCTGATGAGGATAACCGGCGTGAGAATGACGATGACACTGTTGATTTCCTTTGCGTGCTAGCGCTGGTGGCCAATGGTTTCGATTCAAAGAGGGAGGTCGTTGTGTTTTTTGCACAGCTTACCTAGCATAGATACCCGACGACCGCTGCCGCTTCAATCCTGTGCAAATGCATAGCTAGCGATCACTCCCGCAGCCATGTCGGAAGCATCTCTACTGGGAGTTCAGTCCTTAAGGGGACGCTTTCATTTAGGAACTTTCGTCCCGTTTGGAATTTTCTTGGCCGTGTTGCTTGAAGCTGAGGCCTGGCGGGGAAAAACTTTTAGATTTGTACAATTCCGGAATGAATCGCTTTCGCAAGCGCTACTTCTCGTGTGGGCGCATCAAGCTTTCTGCGCGCATTCTTGAGATGGAGATCGACGGTCACTTTATGGATACCCATTTTGGTTGCGATTTCTCGCACACGCAGACCGCTGGCTAGCCACTGCAGACATTCGACTTCCCGTGGCGAGAGCGGCGTGAGGGCCTTCGTTACTTCCAACCTTTGAATGGTGAAGTGCCCTACGGCCGATGCAGTGGCTAAATTTTGCCGCTTGGCGTCAAGAAACTGTTCGAACTCACTTCGGGAAAGTCTACTTACAATACCTATTCCTGAAGGGCCTTCTTGCATCCGAGTTGGTATCGGAAAGACGGTTCCGCACTTTACGGACATGCTTTGACGCGCGTGCAACGCGAGTGTTTTCTCATCTTTGCGCACTCGCGGATCGTTAAGGTCGTAGTCGTAGCCCCAACGGAGATTCGTTTCCATGCGTTCAACTCGGCCCGTAATGCGTCGATCCGTTAGCGCATAAATAGAGTCTACAAAGCTCTTGGGGTAACTGAATATTGGGTAATTGAGCGTTTTGGATGGAGATACGGTTTGGCCAAAGAAAATGTTGACGCCGTCGGCACCCTGACTGTGCAGAAACTCGATTAAGCTTTCGGCACAGGCTTTACCCGAACTGCTGCGGTGAACGTCGTCTATGAACCTACATAGATCCGATGCCATCCTACGATTTCCTTGCTCCTGTGATCCGCTTTAGCCCGACAGGCATGTTGTGACGGCTGTGAGGACAACAACATACTTGCCTCCATTGGTATTGTCACCATCGGACACGGATCGCGTTGTCCAAGCGCGCACTAATGCGCGGAAATAGGTCTATATTTTTCTTCGAGGATTGATAACGTTAAATCGTGCCGAGCCACTAGGAGAGGAATATCGTCCGCAGCTCTGATCGACCGCATGGTCCTGCGATACCTCCGGCCGCCTTAGCCCATCCGCCGCGTCAGCCTCTGAATCTGCAGCCATTGCAAAGCGATCGCCCTTGCTGTCAACTCGTTCTCGCTTGTTGATGACGACCAGAGCCTTATCAGGGATGTAAGGGCCTGGTCTGGGTTAGGTTTTGATTTTTCGGTTACGACCCTGGGCCTTTTAATCGCTGGATTCGCCATTTTCGTAACACTCTCGAAGCCAAAGATGATGCTTGCAATGATGGAGCACACGAATCCTGATACGGGCTTGAAAACGCTCAAGCACATCATTTTCGTCTTTATGAGGGTTTTTATTAGTGTTCTGCCAAAAACCAAAAGGACTTGTACTGCCCACTAGAGACGGGAGGAATTGCTACTCTTTTGCCAGCAAGGTCAGAAAAGTCAGCAATTGTCGATAAATCATTTACGATAAGGTGATAAGCGTCTTGATACAGTCGCATCACACCGGATACTGCATCAGAAGTGCTGATGTCGGCCTGTATCTCGGCAAGATCCACTCGCCCCTTCTCTAGCAACTGCAAATTTTCTCCACTGCCACCAGTTTCGAAAACACGAACGCGAATGCCTATAGCTGAAGCGTTGATGACGTCGGCTATTGCGGTTGACAAAGCCAGCGTTTCGCTGCCGGCTGGTCCGCCCGCTATCGTCAGACTCTGTTTCTGATTACCACTGAGCCACAACAGGAGAGCGCCAAGAGCGAACAACCAAATAAAAAGTATGAGCACCAATCGGATCTTGGGTAAAAAAGGTCGCACCACAATCTCCATTGCACAAGTGAATGGCGCGCCTGGAAGGATTCGAACCCTCGACCAATAGCTTAGAAGGCTACTGCTCTATCCAACTGAGCTACAGGCGCATGGGCGGCGATTATACAAGCAAACATGGCGACTGCCATAAATAGGGACTGGGGTGGCCGACGGGTCTCGAACCCGCCACCTCCGGAGTCACAATCCGGTGCTCTACCTGATGAGCTACGGCCACCACTGTGTGTGTCCTGTGAATAAGGCGTGAGACCAATTTTCCCAAGTGAGGCGAGAAAAGTGGTCGGGGTGGAGGGATTCGAACCCCCGACATCCTGCTCCCAAAGCAGGCGCGCTACCAGGCTGCGCTACACCCCGAACGTCAAGCACCAACAAGCCTGTTGCTGGCCCCTATTTCAGGAGCGCGCATCATACTCATCCGCCCCTGTAGCGTCAACGGCAGGCACCGGCCTACTTTCCGAGTGAATAGGCACTTTAAACCGAGCCGTCTGACATGGGACAATCCGCGCCTTCAATCATTGCGGGCTTAGCGGCAAAGGCTAACGCCCCTTCCCTGGAGACGGAGACATGACCGCAAAGGTTCTGGATGGCAAGGCACTGGCCGGTGAAACAGAAGCGCAGTTGCTGGAGCGCGTTGAAGCATTGAAGGCCAAGTCAGGTGGCAAGACCCCGATTTTGGCGACCATCCTGGTGGGGGACGATCCTGCCTCGGCCACCTATGTAAAGATGAAGGGCAATGCCTGTCGTCGCGTGGGTATGGAGTCCGTTGCGGTTGAACTGCCTGCAGCCACAACCACCGATGAACTGCTGGCGAAGATTGCAGAGCTCAACGCCAACCCGGATGTGCACGGCATTCTGCTGCAACACCCGGTGCCGTCACAGATAGATGAGCGTGTATGTTTTGACGCTATCGACCTGACCAAAGATGTCGACGGTGTCACCTGCCTGGGCTTCGGCCGTATGGCCATGGGCGAACCCGCCTATGGTTGCGCCACCCCGCAGGGCATTATGCGACTGCTGGAGGCCTACGACGTCGAGATCGAGGGAAAGCACGCTGTGGTTGTCGGTCGCAGCCCCATTCTGGGGAAACCAATGGCAATGATGCTATTGCAGAAAAACGCCACGGTCACCATTTGCCATTCGCGCACCCGCGATCTGCCCGCCTTGGTGGCGCAGGCCGACATTCTTGTGGGCGCCGTTGGCAAGCCCGAGTTTATTCGTGCTGAATGGGTTAAAGACGGTGCGGTGGTGGTTGATGCCGGTTATCACCCCGGCGGCGTGGGTGATATCGAGCTGGAGCCCCTGCTCGAGCGCGCCAGTGCCTATACCCCCGTACCCGGTGGGGTTGGCCCGATGACGATCAACACCCTGATCATGCAGAGTGTGGAATCCGGCGAGAAAAGCCTCGCCTGATTGCTTTCTAGTGGCGGCGCCCTACGCGCGCCGCCATTTCGTTCCCTCTCGGGAATCTTCAAGTACAACACCCGCATCAAGCAGTTGCTGACGGATCTGGTCGGCGAGTGCAAAATCCTTATCGGTCTTCGCTTGCGCGCGCTGCTCGATCAGACCTTCGATCTCAGCAGCACCCATAGCAGCGTCATCCACGCCACCCTGCATCCAGGCTTCGGGGTCTTGCCCGAGAATACCCAGTAGATTGCCTGCTACGAGTATTCTCGCCTTCAGTGCGGGCTGCTCCGACGCCTCTGCCTTGTGCAACTGCCTGGCCAGCGCGTGAATCTCGGCGATGGCCAGGGGCGTGTTCAGATCGTCATTCAAGGCCGCGTAGTAGGCTTCATCGTCCAACTGTATCTCTGCATCCACCGGCACATGCTGTACCTCTCGCAGCGTGCTGTAGAGGCTACCTAACGCTGCCTCGGCCTGTTCCAGCAGCTCAGCCGAAAAGTTAAGCGGCGAACGGTAGTGTGCCGACAGCAATGCAAAACGCAGCACCTCACCCCTGTAGCGCTTCAATAAGTCACGAACGGTGCGAACGTTGCCAATGGACTTCGACATCTTTTCGCCATCGATGTCCAGGTAAGCGTTGTGCATCCAATAGCGAACAAAATCATCGCCGTGGGCGCAGCGGCTCTGGGCAATCTCGTTTTCGTGATGCGGAAAAATCAGATCGCGTCCGCCACCATGAATGTCGATCGTAGGCCCCATGTGCTCGCGAATCATTGCTGAGCATTCAAGATGCCAACCGGGGCGCCCTCTGCCCCAGGGGCTATCCCAGCCCGGGTCCTCCTCGTCCGCCGGCTTCCACAGGACGAAATCACCGGGGTGACGCTTGTAATCCGCCACCTCGACTCGCGCACCTGCCAGCATGTCTTCCAGCTTGCGATTGCTGAGGGCGCCGTAATCCTCCATCGACTCGACGGCGAACAGCACATGGCCCTGGGATTTGTAGGCGTGTCCCTTCTCCAGCAAACTCTGTGTAAGCTCGATCATGGGCTTGATGTTATGCGTAGCATGGGGCTCTAAGGTGGGCGGCAGTGCATTAAGGGCGCTCATATCCTCGCGATACTTGGCAGTAAACTCTTCCGTTACAGAGTCAATACTGCGCTGCCCTTCCCTTGCAGCTGCAATGATCTTGTCATCCACATCCGTGATATTGCGCGCATAGACCACCTCTTCGAACTGCGTTTGCAGCAATCGATACAGGGTATCGAAAACCACCACCGGTCTCGCATTGCCAATGTGGGCAAGGTTGTAAACCGTTGGGCCGCACACATACATGCTGACCTTATCGGGCTCTATCGATTCAAAGGGCTGCTTCTCACCCGCCAGCGTGTTGTAAACCTTGAGACTCATGACGCCCCCTCCCCACGCTGGGCCCAGGTGTCTCTGAGGCCTATGGTTTTGTTAAATACGGGCGCTTCCGAACTGTGATCAAACCGGTCAGCCACGAAGTAACCCTCGCGCTCGAATTGGAAATTGTCCTCCGGAGCAGCCTGTGCCAGTGCCGGCTCGATCCAGGCCTGCTGTATCACTGTGAGCGATTCCGGGTTGATATGTGCCATGAAGTCATGATCGCCCTTGTCGGGCGCTTCATGGTCAAAGAGACGGTCGTACAGGCGCACGGTAGCCTGACGCCCCTTAGAGGCAGAGACCCATTGAATAACACCCTTGGGTTTTACGCCGTCTTCAGGATCATTGCCTATTGTATTTGGCACGGTATGCGCATGAACTTCAATCACTTCGCCCTGCGCATTCTTGATCACTTCGTCTGCCTCAATCACATAGGCGTTGCGCAGCCGCACGCGCTTGCCTAACACCAGACGCTTATACTTTTTATTGGCTGACTCACGGAAATCATCGGCGTCGATGTAGAGCTCCCGGGTCACCGGCAACTGTCGCTCGCCCAGATCCTCGCGACTGGGGTGAGCAGGCGCCGTCACGACCTCCAGTTGATCTTCAGCGAAGTCGGTCAGCACAACTTTCAACGGGTTCAACACGCACATACCCCGCGGGGCATTGGCATTCAGGTCGTCGCGAATAGCGTGCTCCAGCATGGCTACATCCACCACCCCGTCAGAGCGGGTGGTTCCCACCATGTCGCAAAAATGGCGCAGCGCTGTCGGCGTAAAGCCGCGGCGTCGCATCCCGGCTATCGTCGGCATGCGCGGATCATCCCAGCCGGACACCACAGCATCGTCCACCAACTGCTTCAGCTTCCGCTTGCTGGTAACTGTGTAACTAGTATTCAGACGACCGAACTCATACTGCCGTGGTCGGCTGTGGACTGGCAGGTTTTCGATGAACCAATCGTAGAGTGGCCTGTGATCTTCAAACTCCAGTGTGCAAATGGAGTGCGTAATGCCCTCTATGGCATCTTCCTGACCGTGGGCAAAGTCATAGGTGGGGTAAATCACCCAATCAGTACCCGTCTGGTGATGAGCCACTTTGCGGATACGGTAGAGGATAGGGTCACGCAGATTCATGTTTGGCGACGCCATATCAATCTTGGCGCGCAGCACACGACTGCCCTCTTCGAACTCGCCCGCCTTCATGAATGTCAACAGCGTGATGTTTTCCTCCACACTGCGATCACGATAGGGGCTGTTTTTGCCGGGCTCGGTCAGGGTACCGCGATATTCCCTGGCCTCCTCGGGCGACAGGTCATCCACATAAGCCAGCCCCTGCTCCACCAGATACACCGCCCAGTCATACAACTGCTGGAAATAACTCGAGGCAAAACGGACCTCGCCGTCCCAGGCAAATCCCAGCCAGCGCACATCCTCTTGGATGGAGTCAATGAACTCCTGACTCTCTTTCTCCGGGTTGGTGTCGTCGAAACGCAGGTTACAGCGCCCCCCGAACTCCTCAGCCAGCCCAAAATTGACGCTAATGGACTTGGCATGACCAATGTGCAGATAGCCATTGGGCTCTGGCGGAAAACGGGTGACGATGTCGCTTACCCGGCCGTTTTCCAGATCATCAGCTATGATGGTACGAAGAAAGTTGTTAGTGCCCTGCTGTTCCATGAATCCTGCTTGCGCTGGTGTTAAAAATCGGGCGCGTAGTATAGCGGCGAAAGCCCTCATCAGATAGCGCCCAGAGCAGCCGGGCCTGACAACGATTCACCTCAGAGCACGCGAGAGATTGTTTTACTGGCCGTGAAAAGTCCGTATCATTGCGCGGCCTCATAACTGACACAGGGACGACAACATGGTCATCATGCGCACCACATTTGGAGATATCAAACTGGAGCTGGACGCCGAACGCGCGCCCAAGACCGTGGAGAACTTCCTGATGTACGCCCGAGAAGGCTTCTTCAATGGCACTATTTTCCACCGGGTTATCGACAATTTCATGATCCAGGGTGGCGGCTTTGACACTGAGATGCAGCAAAAGTCGACGCAGGAGCCCATCGAAAACGAGGCCGATAACGGCCTGAAGAACGACACGGCGACCATAGCAATGGCCCGCACCATGGACCCTCACTCGGCTACGGCCCAGTTCTTCATCAATGTGAAGGACAACGATTTCCTCAACCACTCTGGCAAAACCATGCAGGGCTGGGGATACGCGGTCTTCGGCAAAGTCGTTGAAGGCGAGGAAGTGCTGGACAAGATCCGCGCCGTTCCTACAACCAGCCGCGCTGGTCATCAGGACGTACCGGTTGACCCGGTCATCATCGAGTCCGTCGACATCGTCGAAGACTGATAGCCCGTCGCATTGGCGCGCACACTGCTCATTTCAGACCTGCATCTGGCGCCGGAGCGCCCGCTGGTCACCGCCGCTCTGGCCGAATTCCTTCAGCGTGAAGCACATTGCGACACGCTGTATATCCTCGGCGATCTATTCGAAGTATGGGTGGGCGACGATGACGACGCCCCCCTCGCCCAAACCGTTGCCGAAATGCTGCGGTCATTCACTGACACAGGGTCAGCGCTCTACCTGATGCAGGGCAATCGCGACTTTCTGCTCGGCGAGGGTTTCTGCAATGCCGTTGGCGGAGAGTTGCTACCAGACCCGACCGTACACACCATTAACGGCACGCCCACACTGCTGATGCACGGCGACAGCCTGTGCACGGATGACGTGGCCTATCAGGCCTTTCGGGAACAGGCGCGATCGGCGGAGTGGCAAGGCGCCATCCTCGCGCAATCACTGGAGGAGCGCCGGAAGCTAGCCAGGAATCTGCGCAATGTCAGCCAGGAAGCGAACTCTAACAAGGCTGAAGACATCATGGATGTCGCCCCGGAAGCCGTTGCCCAGGCCTTTGAGGCTCACGGCGTCAGCCGACTGATCCATGGCCACACCCATCGGCCCTGTATTCACAGGGGGCAGGGGCGGGCGCGCTGGGTGCTTGGCGACTGGGAGGCCAACGGCTGGTATATCGAGCTCAGCGATGATAAAGAATCGCTAGAAAAATTCTTTATATAAGGCAGTTAGGAAGGTTTTCTAAAGTCAAACCTAGTCTGAGACCCCAATAGGGACACCGCTGTGAAATCGCAGTTGCCCGTCGGGCTCGCTAATCAGTTTCGCTTCAACCGATAACAACTGCTCACACCGTTCCTGCACGGCATTCTCATCGCTGATCTGTGCAGCCAGTTTGAGGTAGTCCTGGAAGTGCCGCGATTCGGACTTGAGCAATGAGGTGTAGAAGCTGGCGAGTTCCGGATCCAGATGTGGCGCTAAGGCCGCGAATCGTTCGCAGGAGCGCGCCTCAATGATTCCACCTACCAACAGGCTATCGACAAGCCGCTGTGGCTCATCGGAGCTAATCTCAGCGCGCAAGCCCACGGCGTAACGCCCTGCACCCAGAGGCAGGTATTCAAGTTTCCGCTGACCGATAATCGCCAGCACCTGCTCAAAGTGCCGCAATTCTTCCCGAGCCAGTCGAGACATCTTCTGCAGCAGGTCATTGCGAAAACTCACCGGCAGATGACTTGCGCCGTAGCGCTTGATCGTGGCCAGTGCAGACTCGGCAGCTTTGCGCTCACAGTTGGCATGGTCTGTCAGCAGTGCAGGCAGGTTTCCCGGCTGGCAGGCTTCCTCTACCCACGCGTCTGGCGTGCCGCAGTGCAGGAACGTCTGAATAGGACCGATGTCCACCTGCGCGCCGCCGCCGACGTTAGCACCGCGCCGGGAGGCTGCCTTGGCCGCTGGATCTGCGCTACTCATGCGCCGCCCTCTGCTGAGTTGGCGCCTGCGAACATGTCAGGCGTTTGAATGTATCGCTGGTGATGGGCTTCTGACAGGATGTAGAACTCCTGATCGATCATGTCTCGAAGTGCCAACAGGGGTATATCCCGGTAGCGCAAATCCACCTCAAAACCGAAGGCATTGCTGTCCTCTATTTGACCTGCGCCGGCCTTGAGCAGTGCAAACACCCAGCAGTACTCGTCGTGCGCAGGGTTATGGCGCACTTGTTGTACCTCCAACTGCCAGGCCAGTAACGCCTTATCAATGACCTGCAGTTTGTTGCTGACGCACTGAGAGAGGAAATCCGCCAAACGCTGATCGATGATGGCTTTCTGCGCGTTGCTATAGCCGTTCCAGTGGATGACCTCATGGGCGAACCGCTTACAGCCCCGGCAGACGACATCGCCGATGCCGGTTGAGCAGACGCCAATACAGGGGGTTTTTACGGGACGGTCGAGCATAATTACGGAGAGTGTGTTAACAGAGCGAGTCTAAGTTATCGCTCACGGGATTGCACGGCGATCAGGGCCCTGAGGCGCAGTAAACCGTGACGAAATAGGAACTGACCGCCGCAACAGGCGTGTGCAGGTGGCTAGCGCACAAATTGAAGCTTGCGAACGCTACGGCGCAAGCTTGCCAGGGTCTCCCCGCTGCTGGATGGCGCCGGAGCAGGACGATACGTGAGGTCCTGATAGGCCTCGGTTATCGCCTCAATCTCCTGTCGATAGCGTGGCAACTTGCGCATCGCTCGCTGTGCGAAGTCTGCTGGAGACTCCCAGGGCTCGCGCACAACACCCATGCGAGCCATACGCTCACAGAACGCCAGATAGTGCTTGTCTGCTGGGCTTAGCTGGTGGCGTCGCCGGCGCAATAACAGCACAGCCGCGACAGGGACTAGCACGGCGGCCCAGGTGAGTAACAATACCGTGACAAACCGTTGCGGGCTGACCTCACCCAGCCAGCGTGACAGCAGGTCAAACTGCTGTTCCTGGTTGAAACCTGTCACCCAGGCCTGCCACCGATAGGTCAGTGCGTCGTAGCGCAAACGCAGCGCGTTAACCCAGTCAATATCGCGGTAGCGCAGCGGTGACAGCGGCGAGGCGGACAAGAAGGTGCCCTCGCCTTCCACTGCTTGCTCAAGACCCCACTCAATGCGATCGGGTGCCACCGCCGCGGTGGGATCAACCCGCACCCAACCCTGTTCAGCGAGCCAAACCTCAGCCCAGGCATGAGCATCGAACTGGTGCACAATCACTGTCCGGTTCACCGGGTTAATCTCGCCGCCCATGTATCCGGCCACAATGCGGGCAGGCACACCCGCCTCACGCATCATCATCACAAAGGCATAGGCATAGTGCTCGCAGAAGCCGCGCAGACTGTCGAACAAAAAATCATCCATGGGGTCGTCATCCCCCAGCAGCGGCGGCTCAAGGGTGTACACAAAGCCCTGCTGGGTGAAATAGCCCAATACGCGATCGACGAAGTCGGCATCACTGACACTGGCAGCGCGAAGAGATCGGGCCAGCTCACGCGTGCGCGGATTGTCCCCGGCCGGCAGTGCAAGTTCTGTCTCGCGTCGCCAGGCGCTGAGCTCGGGGTCCAGCGGTGTCTGCGGCCAACTCTGAACCCTGTACTGGGTTTCATGCTCGATCTGTATCGGTGAGTACAGCCGGTAGTCAGCCAGCATCAGCAGGCCATCGCTTGCGGGTTGTGAGTAGCGCAGAGAGAAGAGCCAGTTCTGTTGGGTAGGCTCCATGATGACGGCGTAGGACAAAGGTTCGCCCACCGCATCCAGCTCGGGCATACGCCGCTCAGCTGCCGGCACATCCCAGTAGCGCAGGCTGCGCCATGCGCCCTCCTCCAGCCTGCTCATCACCAGGCCGCGCCAATACAAGTCGCTAAAGGCTGGAATCTCGCCGTCGAACTGTACCCGGAATGCCACCTCTGCCGACTGGCTTAACTTGGACACGTCGCCGGGCTTGAGGAGATCACTCATGCCGGTTTTGGCAGTATGGCTCTTGATAGGCACCGTCCACAGGGGACCAATGCGAGGGAACAGGAAAAACAGCACAAGCATCAAAGGGAAAGCCTGCAACAGCATGGTGCCTGCCAATTTCATGCTGCCCCGGTTGAACCGTTGCTGCCCGGGTTGATGCAAGGCAACAAGAGCAGTGGTCAGCAGTAAAACTGTGAACAGGCTGTAACCAACAATCAGGATGTCCTGACTGAATAAGAACTCAGTGATGCAGACGAAGTAGCCCAGGAAAATCAACACATAGGCATCCTTGCGACTCGACAGCTCAATCATCTTCAGGGCGAAGGCTGTCAATAGCAGAGCGACGGTGGGTTCCAGCCCCAGCACGGAACCGAAGCTGAAAAACACGCCACCGGAGGCCGCAAGAATAAGTACCAGCTTAAGCCAACGACGGGGATAGGCCCACAATCCGCGAAACACCTGTATGCGCCACACGGCCGCCACCACATACACAGCTATAACCCACAGCGGAACGCGTTCGATATGCGGCAAAATCAGCGCGAACAAACTCAGAATCATCCAGATCAGTGCGTTGCGCGGTACTTGCTGCTCCACGTTCATGCGGTATCACCCTGACCGTAGAGCGCCAGCGCACGCAGTGCATCATCGCGCTGCTTCTCACCCCGGCCCGGCGACACTGTGGCCCCGGGTATGCGCAAGCCATACTCCTCGCCACCGCCTTCTAGTTCCAACACCCAGAAACACAACTGCGATAAGCGTTGCTCAATTCCTACGCCTTCGAACTGCTCCCAATCCAACCAGACACAACGATCGGCATAGGCCGCGTACTGCTTGCTCTGCAGCGCTTGCCCCCGGGCAAGCCCCTTCCAATACACCTGACGCAGGGAATCACCGCTTCGATAGTCCCTGAAACCGTAAAAATCGTCACTGCCCTCTCCCATAACGGCCGTGCCGTCGGCCGCGCTGGCAGAAATCCCCGCGGGTGCAGGGCAAGCCAGTGGCCTCGGGTACACCAGCGCATTGAGGTCTAAGGCTACCCAGGTCCAGCAACGCAACAAACCCAGTGGATAGCTGGTTTCAATGAGTAACCTCCCGGGATTGAACCAGCCTCGCTCCCCGGCTCGAATGTGCAGGCGAACCGTTTGGGTGTCTTGCTCAACAATATTCACCAGTGCATCGTCGCTGTTCTCCCAGGCGACGTGGAGCGCGTAGTGATCTCGGCGTTTGCCGCGCTCCAGCAGTAATTCAAACTCCGCCTGCTGCCCGGGAAACACAGACTGCGCACGCACACCGTGCACCGTCATCCCCGACAAGTTGGCGTACGTGTGTAACACCGCCACTATAAACAGGGTGGTTAGCAGGAACGTGAGGCCAAAGCTGAGGTTGCTCTCATAGTTAATGGCCGTCAGCAGCATAAGTAGCAAGCAGGCAAAAAAGAAAAAGCCCACCCGAGAGGGGAAGATAAAGATGCGCTTCTGATCAAGGGTGACTGAGCGCGCGGGCGGGATACGCCGATCTAGCCAGGCACGGAACCGGGTGCGAGTCGCCGTTTTTAGAGTCTGCCAACCGGACACCATCGCCACGGCCCGCGGTTAGCGCCGCACCACATCGACGCCATGCATTAGCAGCTTAACCAGCGCTTGGCCATCGCCGGCATAATCGCCGGCGGCCACTAGTCGATGGCCAGCCACCGCGGGCAGAACCGCTTGAATATCCTCGGGGACGACATGGCGCCGACTATTCATCACCGCCCAGGTGCGGGCGCAGTCCAGCAGTGCCAGCGCACCGCGGGGTGAAAGCCCCACTGCAAACTCTGCGCTCTGGCGGCTGAACGCTACCAATCGCTGCACATAATCCAGCAGGCTGTCGGAGGTCTGCACCTCATCGATCGCCTGGCGCACAGTTGCCAGGCCCTGGGCATCAATAACCTGGGACAGTGACACTGTATTGCGCCCTCCCCGGGGTTTGGACAGCAACTCTCGCTCTGCCTGAGGGTGAGGGTAGCCCAGCTCCAATCGCATCAGGAAGCGGTCCAGCTGTGACTCGGGCAGTGGATAAGTGCCGGACTGGTGTATCGGGTTTTGCGTGGCAATGACGAAGAATGGTTCGGGCAGATCGCGAGTCTGGCCCTCGACTGTCACCTGTCCCTCTGCCATGGCTTCAAGCAGGGCGCTCTGGGTACGCGGGGTGGTGCGATTGATCTCATCTGCCAACAGCACCTGGGTAAAGACGGGACCGGGATGGAAGCTGAAGCTGGCAGTATCCCGGTCATAGACCGAGACGCCCAAGATATCGGCTGGCAATAAATCGCTGGTGAATTGAACCCGGTTATAAGACAGGCCCAGCACATCGGCCAGGGCGTGAGACAAGGTGGTCTTTCCCATACCCGGCAGGTCTTCAATCAGCAGATGCCCTCTTGCGAACAGGCAACACAGCGCCATTCGCACCTGAATTTCCTTACCGAGCACAACGCGGGACACCTCAGCTACGGCAGCGTCAATTAAACGCTCTACGCCAGCTCCCGTAGCGTCTTTGCCGGTGGCACTTGCAGAAATCGGGGAATTCATGGGTAGTGTGTCAGCTCCCTATGGCGGTGAGGCCCAATTGCAAATCGCGCTTGATGTCATCCACATCCTCCAGCCCAACGGCGACGCGAATCAAACTGTGGCGAATGCCAATATCATCTCTTTGCGCCTGCGAGAGGCGGCCATGGGTGGTGGTTGCCGGGTGCACGATGGTTGTCTTGGCGTCACCGAGGTTTGCGGTCAAAGACACCAGACGCGTGGCGTTGATGCAACGCCAAGCCTGCTCCTGACCGCCAACCACTTCAAACGACAGCACGCCACCAAAGGCACGCTGTTGTTGACGCGCTAACGCATGCCCGGGGTGGCTTTCCAGACCCGCATAGTGCACGCGCTCCACGTTGGCCTGCTGGCTTAGCCACTTCGCCACATCCAATGCAGACCGACTATGGGCTTCCATACGCAGGCGCAGGGTTTCCAGACCTTTCATGAAGACCCAGGCATTGAACGCGCTCATGGTTGGACCGCAGGTCCGCAGGAACGTCACAACTTGATCCATCAATTCATGACGGCCCACCACCGCGCCGCCGACACACCTGCCCTGCCCGTCCAGGTACTTGGTGGCGGAGTGAATGACGATGTCTGCCCCCAGCGACAACGGGAGTTGCAGAGCGGGCGTGCAGAAGCAGTTGTCGACAACGAGCAGACAGTCCGCGTCATCTGCCAGCGTACGCAGGGCCGCCAAATCGGCGACCTCGCACAGCGGATTAGAGGGTGTCTCCAGGAAAAACATGCGCGTGTTATCCCGCACGGCATCCCGCCAGGCGTCAACCTGCGCCAGGGGAACAAAGCTGACCTCAACACCAAAACGGCTCAGGTAATTACTGAACAGCCCTGTTGTTGTGCCAAACACATCGCGGGAACACACAACGTGGTCGCCGCTTTTGAGCAAGGCCATACAGGTGCTGAGAATTGCCGACATACCTGACGCCGTACCCACCGCCTGCTCCGCGCCTTCCAACGCTGCGATACGCTGCTCGAAGCCGCGCACCGTCGGGTTGGTGTAACGCGAGTAAACATTACCCTGTGACTCACCGCTAAAGCGCGCTGCCGCATCCTCAGCAGAATCAAAGACAAAGCTGGATGTGGTGAAGATGGGTTCTGCGTGCTCTCCCTCGTGGGTACGCGACACACCAGCACGAATCGCCAGCGTGTCCGGGCCTGCCTCATCCAGAGGGTGTTCATCGCGGCTCATAGCGCTACACCCCCTCAGATATCGTTATGCAGACCGACGACAGCGCCCTCGGCGGCCATCGCGGCGCGGCGCTCTGACTGCGCCTCATCATTGCGTTGCGCTTCGATATGATCGAGATACCCCTGGTCAACGTCTCCGGTGATGTATTCGCCATTGAACACTGAGCAGTCAAAGCCGCTTGCGGCTTCATTGCCTTCGTGAGAACAGGCAACCAGATCTTCCAGGTCCTGGAAAACCAGGGAATCGGCACCAATCAGTTCGCAAACCTCTGCCTCCGTGCGGCCGTGGGCAATGAGTTCTGTCGCGGACGGCATATCAATGCCATACACATTGGGATAACGCACCGGGGGAGCTGCCGAGGCAAAATAGACCTTGTTTGCACCGGCATCACGTGCCATTTCAATGATTTGCCGGCAGGTCGTACCGCGGACAATCGAGTCGTCGACCAGCATCACGTTCTTACCCTTAAATTCCAGCGGCACGGGGTTGAGCTTCTGGCGAACCGACTTCTTGCGCTGACTCTGCCCGGGCATGATAAAGGTGCGCCCGATGTAGCGATTCTTCATAAAGCCTTCACGGAACTTGATGCCTAACTCGGTCGCCATGGCCTGACCTGCAATCCGGCTGGTGTCGGGGATGGGGATAATCACGTCGATATCGTGATCCGCGTGCTCGCGCAGAACCTTCCGCGCAAGCCGCTCACCCTGACGCATACGGGTCTTGTAAACCGAAATACCGTCCATGAGCGAGTCGGGACGCGCAAAGTACACGTGCTCAAAGATGCAGGGCGCCAGTTGCGTATGCTCAGCGCATTGCTGCCTATGCAGGTTGCCCGCGCTGTCGATAAAGATCGCCTCGCCAGGCGCCACATCACCCAGCATGGTGTATCCCAGCACATCAAGGGCAACGCTCTCAGACGCCACCATGTGCTCGCGCCCTTCATCCGTATCGCGGTAGCCGACCACCAAAGGGCGGATGCCGTAGGGATCGCGGAAAGCCAGCACCCCATGATCGACCAGCATGGCCACCGCCGCGTACCCACCACGACACCGACGATGAACAGCACCCACCGCAGTGAAGATATCCGCCGCCGCTGGGCTTAGTTTCCCAAGCGTTTGAAGCTCATGGGCAAAGACATTCAACAGGACTTCGGAGTCAGAGTCGGTGTTCAAGTGACGCAGGTCGCTCTGAAACAACTCCTTGGCCAGGGCATCTGCATTGGTGAGGTTGCCGTTGTGGGCAAGGGCGATGCCGTAAGGCGAGTTGACGTAGAAAGGCTGTGCCAGCGCGGTGCCGGAACTCCCCGCCGTGGGGTAGCGCACATGGCCGATACCGATGCTGCCGCTCAAACGCTGCATATGGTGCTGGCGAAAAACATCGCGCACCAGCCCTTCACTTTTGCGCTGGCTAAATTTCCCACCGTGGCAGGTCATGATCCCCGCCGCATCCTGGCCGCGGTGCTGCAACACGGTCAGTGCATCGTAAATATCGGGGGCGATATCAGACTTACCAACTATACCGACCAGGCCACACATGCGTTTTTCCTCAGTTCTGCGCAGCCAGGCTACGCGGTCACGGCAGGCACATCGCCCGACCGAATCTTGTCAAACATCTGGTACGACCAGTTCATCAGCATATCGATGTGCGGCATCAGCCGCGACTCGTACACCCATTGCTGCTCAGTTGGCGGCACCAGTTCGCGCAGCAAATAGATCAGTGCCATCACAATGATCAGCCCGCGCGCAAAACCAAAAACTGTACCCAGGAGGCGGTCGAGCAGGCCCAGGCCTGTTGCTTTCAACAGCCTCGATACGCCCATGGCGATGGCACCACTGACCACCAATACTCCAAGGAATATCAGCGACCAGGCGACGATATAGCGCCCGGTGATGTTCTCGATCACGCCCGCCAGATAGGTAGACACCTCACTGGCAAAAAGGTTTGCCAGGACGAAGGCGACAACCCACCCCGCCAGAGACAGCGCCTCACGCGTGAACCCTCGCCACAAACTGATCAGCGTAGACACGCAGACGACCACGACAATGAACCAGTCCAGGCCGTTGAAGCCGCTGATATCGGGCAGGCTAATCACGCGAGCCTCTGGGCGGCCCGGCTGGCATTAGGGCACATAACGCGCGATCAGCGACTGGACACCGAAGCTGGCATCCACCCGGGGCTTGATAGACTCTAGTTTGGCCTTTTCAAACTTCGGTCCGATGTAGACACGGTAGAGTGTCTTGTCGCCGCGCTTGATGGGTCTCACGTAGGCTTTCTCATCGACCCGCACCAGCTCGTCACGCAGTTGATTGGCTTTGTCTTTACTACTCACCGTTGCGACCTGGAGAATCCAGGCCACTGGAATACCCTGCGCATCCAGCGCCGGTTTCACAGGGGCTTCGCTGCGCGTCTGAGCAGGTTCGTTCGCCACACTTTGCAGGGGCTGTGATGTCTCCGCCGTCTCCGGGCGCGGCTGCTCTACCGGCGTTTCAGGCTCAGCCTCTGGCGTTTCATCCGGGTTCTTAATCGCCGTTTCAGACTCTGCATCGCCGTAACTTCCGAAGGTGAACGTGGGATCCAGCGACATACCGAATGTGGATTGCTCATCAGCGCGCACACTGTCTTGGGTTGTGCTGCGCTGTGCAGGCGTCAAGCCCGCTGCTGTGGGTGGCTCTATGGGCGTAGTGTCGACAACCGGCGGCTCTTCCATGGCGGTTGCCACCGCGCGCACATCATCCTCGGGCTGTACAAAAATGATCGGCCAAAATACAACACCCAGCGCCAGCAATATCAATGCGCCGATCAATCGTTGTTTCAGGATGGTATTCACGCTGTGTGATGTCTCGCCTGTTTCGCACGGTCTTTTTGCAAGCATGCCAGTGCAGCAGCCACAGTAAAGAAGGAACCGAACACGACCAACCGATCCCCCGTCTGCAGCAAGGTAAATACACGGCGCCAAGCCTGCCTCACATTCTTGCTGACACTGATCATATGGCCTCCAGATTCGTGCACGATGGCCGCCAGATCGCTGGCACGAGCAGCTCTGGCCACGCCGGGCAAGTCCGCCAGAAACCAGGCATCGAACCCTTCGCCACAGGCGCGAATCATACCATGAAGATCCTTGTCAGACATGGCGTTGAACAGCGCAATTGTTCTCCCCTCACAGGGATTTGAGATCAGATGCTCATGCAGTTTATGAACAGCCGCCGGGTTGTGGGCAACGTCCATCACCACATCAACCTCCTCATGGGCGACGTGTTGCAAGCGCCCGGTGACCTGCAGCGCCGACACGCTGGCCAACACCGGCGCTGCTGTAATATCCACGCCGGCCAACAGCAGCGCTTGCAGCGCTGCCCCCACGTTCTCGGCATACAGCGATGCAGGACCGTCGAGCATCAATGGCAGCGCCTCACCCGCGGCCTGCAGCTGTAACTTATGCCCGGCGCCGCTGGTTTCAGACTGCCAGTCTCGACCAATCACAAGGTATTGGGAGGCGGCACCCGGGCGCAGCAGACTATCCGGCGGCTCTCGGTCAGCAATGACTGCAGGGCTGTTGCTTCTCAAGATACCGGCTTTCTCGGCCCCGATCAGTTCACGGGTATCGCCCAGCCAGTCCTGGTGATCGAGGTCTATGCGCGTGATAACAGCGACTGTGGGGTCAACGATATTGACGGCGTCCAGACGCCCACCAAGGCCGACTTCAAGCACTGCCATTTCCACTCCCACCCGAGCAAACACGACAAGCGCAGCCAGGGTCGCCATCTCAAAATACGTGAGTGACACATTCGCGCGTGCGGCATCGATACTCGCAAATGCATCGGTGATCATGCCATCCGGCACAGGTAGGCCGTCGATGCGAATGCGCTCGTTAAAGGCGAGAAAGTGTGGTGATGTGTACACGCCCACTCGCGTACCTGCGGCAACCAGTCCCGCCTCGCACACGGCAGCCACAGAGCCTTTACCGTTGGTACCCGCTACCGTGATTACTGATGCGGGAAAAGGGAGTAAACCCAGCTGCTGAGCGACTGCGGTTACGCGATCAAGCCCAAGTTCTATCTCGGTGGGATGACGTGCTTCCAGTTCCTGCAGCCACTGGCTGAGAGAGCGTTCAGTCATCCAATGCGCGGACGGCTTGCTCTCCCGCCTGCAGCTCGCCGTCTTCAGCCAGTTCCAACTCAGTTGAGATGACCTCGGCAGGCGGCGCCTGGTCCGTCAGCTTGGCCAGAATACGCGCCAGGGTAGCGCGCATGTCATTGCGATGGACGATCATGTCGATGGCGCCGTGCTCGAGCAAAAACTCACTGCGCTGGAAACCCTTGGGCAGCTTCTGACGAATCGTCTGTTCAATGATATTCGGACCGGCAAAACCGGCCCTTGCATCGGGCTCCGCAACGTTGATATCGCCAAGCAGGGCCAGTGAAGCAGACACACCGCCATAAATCGGGTCCGTCATCACAGAAACGTAGGGCACGCTGGACTGCTTCATGCGCTCCAGAACCGCACTGGTCTTGGCCATCTGCATCAGGGAGATCAGCGCTTCCTGCATACGGGCGCCGCCGGACGCTGAGAAGCAAACAAGAGGCACGCCGTCCGACAGAGCCTGGCGGGCAGCGCGGGCAAACTTCTCGCCCACCGCGTAACCCATGGAGCCACCGTGAAAATTGAATTCGAATGCGACGGCAACTACCGGCATACCGGACAGCGCACCAGACATCGCAACCAGGGCGTCTTTCTCGCCAGTACTCTTCTGGGCGGCGTTCAACCGGTCTTTGTAGCGCTTCTTATCTTTGAATTTGAGTCGATCAACAGGCTCTATGTCGGCATAGATTTCCTCGCGGCCATCTTCATCCAGAAAGATATCGAGGCGTCTGCGCGCGCCAATGCGCATGTGGTGATCACACTTGGGGCAGACGTCGTTATTGCGCTCCAAATCGGGCCGGTACAGCACCGAATCGCATTTCACGCACTTCTTCCAAAGCCCTTCCGGAACACTGGCACGGTCGCTTGATTCGCTCTTGCGCACGCCAGCCGGCAGAATCTTGTCTATCCAGCTCATGTAACCCCCCCTGTAACGCGGCCATTATAGACCCGAGGCAAGGTCTCAGGAAGTTGTTCGATCTATTCCGGCGCGAATTTCCTGAACCAGGGCACCTGCCGCGGTGATGGCTGCTTCCGAAGACTCACCCTGCGCCAGAACATCTGCCACGCGCTGCACCAGTGCACTGCCCACAACCACGCCGTCTGCCACTTTGGCGACGGCCTCGGCAGAGTCCGCGTCTTTGATACCGAAGCCCACAGCAACGGGCAAAGTGGTATGAGCGCGAATACGCTCGACCTGACGTCTTACATCGTCGACGTCCAGATGCCCCGCCCCGGTTACGCCTTTAAGGGAAACGTAGTAAATGAATCCGCTGGCCTGACCAGCGATCAGGGGCAACCGCGGGTCTGGCGTTGTAGGTGCAATCAGAAAAATGTTGTCCATGCCGACGCGCTTGAGCTGTGCATTGACCTGGTCGACTTCCTCGGGGGGCACATCTACGGTCAACAATGCATCCACACCCGCCTCGCTGGCAGCATCGGCAAAGGCGGCATAACCCATGTATTCCACCGGGTTTGCGTAACCCATAAGGAGCAGCGGTGTGTCCTTATCGGTCTCGCGAAACTGTCGTACCAATTCCAGCACACCGCGAAGACGCATGCCGCTGTCCAGTGCGCGCTCGTGGCCCAGCTGTATCGTCGGACCTTCGGACATGGGGTCGGAGAACGGGACACCTAACTCCAGAATGTCGGCCCCGTTAGCAACCAGTGTATGCAGCAGCTCTGCGGTAACTTCCGGGGTGGGGTCACCGGCTACCACGTAGGTCACCAATGCCTTACGCCCCTGCTCGGCCAATGCTTGAAATCGGCCCGCTATACGGCTCACGCGTGTATTTCCCTTACAGTTCGATACCGTCAATTTCGGCGACGGTCAGAATATCTTTGTCCCCGCGCCCCGATAGATTCACGATAATCTGCTGATCCGGCGTCATCTGTGCAGCCAGTTTCTCTGCATAGGCCAGGGCGTGGGCGGTTTCCAGGGCCGGCATAATACCCTCAATCCGCGTTAATTTGTGGAACGCTGCCAGCGCTTCGTCATCATTGGCCGCCACATAGTTCACGCGACCAATGTCTTTAAGCCATGAATGCTCAGGTCCTACGCCAGGATAATCCAAGCCTGCGGATACCGAGTGGGTATGGATGATCTGGCCATCCTCGTCCTGCATCAGATAGGTGCGATTGCCATGGAGCACGCCGGGGATTCCCGCGGTGAGCGGCGCCGCATGCTGGCCAGTTTCAACGCCATGCCCGCCAGCTTCGACGCCATACATAGCGACTGACTCATCGGGCAGGAAGGGGTGAAACAACCCAATCGCATTCGAGCCGCCGCCTACACAGGCCACCAGCGCGTCGGGCAACTTGCCCGTCTGCGCCAGTGATTGAGCTCTAGCCTCTCTGCCGATCACGCACTGAAAGTCGCGCACCAGCATGGGGTACGGGTGAGGCCCCGCCACAGTGCCAATAATGTAAAAAGTGTCATCGACATTGGTGACCCAATCCCGCATCGCCTCATTCATGGCATCTTTGAGAGTGCGAGAGCCCGAGGTGACGGGAATCACCTCTGCGCCCAGCAATTTCATGCGATAGACATTCAGCGCCTGGCGCCGTACGTCCTCTTCACCCATAAAGACATGGCACTCAAGGCCCAGACGAGCCGCAATCGTAGCGCTGGCAACACCGTGCTGTCCCGCACCCGTCTCTGCGATGACGCGCTTCTTGCCCATATGCTTGGCCAGCAGCGCCTGCCCCACGGTGTTGTTCACCTTGTGAGCACCCGTGTGGTTCAGGTCTTCCCGCTTAAGGAAGATACGCGCACCGCCAGTTTGGTCTGACCAGCGACGGGCCTCATAAAGCGGTGACGGACGACCCACGTAGTGCGCCATGTCCTCGTCAAACTCACGCTGAAATTCAGCATCATCCGCCAACCTGCGGTATAACGCCTCCAGTTCAGCCAGCGCCGACATCAGCGTCTCGGCAACAAACTTGCCGCCATAGTCCCCAAAGCGCCCCTGCGCATCGGGCACCGAAGCGTATTGCTCTGGATTGATTTCACTGGTCATGGGAATCCCCTACCGCTATTTAAGTATTGGCCGCACGCACGGCCTCGCAAAATTTCTGTATCAATGCCGGATCTTTAACGCCTGGAGCACTTTCAACGCCGCCACTGACATCCACAGCTGCCGGTGACAGTCGGGTAATCGCATCACCCACGTTATCGGGCGACAAACCACCTGCAAGCACAATCGGTGTATCCAGCTGTGCGGCCAGCGACCAATTGAACACCTCGCCAGTACCACCGGGCACCCCGGGCTTATAACTGTCTAATAGGATGGCATCAGCACCGGAATACCGGTCTACGTCAGCTGCCAGCGACTGCGCCTCGCGCACCCGCAGCGCCTTCATCCACGGACGGTGATGCTGTAAGCACTGCTCGGGGGTTTCCTCACCGTGAAACTGCAGCATTCCCAAGGACACGGCCCCAAGAACATCGCGAATTGTCTCTGCTTGAGCATCAACAAACAGCCCCACCGCTGTAACAAATGGCGGCAAAACTTCGACAATGGCGGCCGCCTGTTCCGGTGTCACAGCTCTTGGACTCGGCGGGTAAAAAACCAGGCCTATGGCATCCGCACCACATTCAGCAGCAACGAGCGCATCCTCAGCGCGCGTAATTCCGCAAATCTTGATTCGAGTGAGTGCCACGCGCTTTTCTACTGAAAACTTCCAGCGAGCAATGATAACAGAAGCCGAGGCTGAGAACTTAGCCGGGCAGTAGCGCAGGCCCCGGCGGCGGTACGGGTAGATTGAAGGTATCGGGATAGCTGACCTCCACCAGGTACAAGCCTGCTGCAGGGGCAGTATCGGCGGCCACACGGCGATCGCCGGCCTCCAGCAGTTCTGCTACCCAGTTCGGGTGTGCCTGCCCGCTTCCTATCATCATCAAAGTGCCGGCAATATTGCGCACCATATGGTGCAGAAAGGCGTTCGCACGAAAATCGATAGCGATAAGTGCACCGTGCCGACTTACAGAGATTGCCTGCATATCACGCATCGGCGTCGAGGCCTGGCAACTGGCGGCGCGGAATGCACTGAAGTCGCGCTCACCCAGCATCTGCTGCGCGGCCTGATCCATCAAACTGGCATCCAGGGGCCTTCGCTGCCAAGTCACCAACCCATCCAACTGCGCAGGTCGTATCGCGCTATTGTAAATCAGGTACCGGTAACGTCTGGACGTGGCGCTGAATCGCGCGTGAAAGCCTGGCCCTACCTGCTGTGCCCAATGCAATCGCACGGACGCCGGCAGGCTGGCATTGGTGCCCAGCACCCACGCTTTGGGACTGCGACCGACGGGATCATCAAAATGAACAACCTGCCCAAA
This sequence comes from Parahalioglobus pacificus, assembly GCF_014652275.1. Classification (GTDB taxonomy): domain Bacteria; phylum Pseudomonadota; class Gammaproteobacteria; order Pseudomonadales; family Halieaceae; genus Parahalioglobus; species Parahalioglobus pacificus. The sequence goes on from NZ_BMYM01000001.1 coordinate 1,297,653, forward strand.
ACCATGAACACCTGTATCAGTGCGGCCTGCACAGTGCACACGCACTGGCTCATTGGCAACGCGCGCAAGCGCTGCCTCTAGGGATTCCTGAACAGTATCAACATCGAGATGAGGTTGTGCTTGCCAGCCGCTGTAGTGTCGACCATCGTATTCCACCCGGCAGGCGACCCGGCTGCCAGCAGGCAGCGGGTCGGGCGAAAAGTGAGGGAATGCCTCAGTCAATGCGCGCCAGCAACTGCCTGGCTTCTTCCTGTTGCTCCTCGGTGCCGTCGCCCATGACTTCTTCGAGGATCTGGCGTGCGCCATCCCCATCGCCCATATCCATGTAGGCACGGGCAAGGTCTAGCTTGGTGGACATTTGATTGCCTTCCGCGGCGAACACCATGTCACCTTCATCGGCCTCGAAATCGCCGCTGAGGTCCAGGTCGTCGGCCATGTCTTGAGACTCACTGTCCTCGATTTCAAGGCCACCAAAGTCTGACTCAAACACCTCGGGATCGACCGTGTCATCAAAGTCAGCGGGACTGCCTATAGCGGGGCTGCCTCCAGCGGGGTTACCCACCGTGGGCACAGGGTCTGGCTCCTCGAATGCCGGGGCGCTTGAAGGCGCCTCGACTGCTGGTGCGGCAGACAGATTTGCGGTGGAGCGTCCACTGCCCATGACCGACTCCGCCGCCGCAATCATTGCGGTATCGCCACTGGCACGTATCTCGGTGAGCTGGCCGGCAGCTTCATCCCGATCACCCATATCGACGTAAAGCTCCAGCAACTTCAGGCGATAGGCCATATTGCCAGGCTCGTTGCCAAAAGCGGTCTTAAGCAGCTCAACCGCTTGAGCCTGCCGCCCGTAAGCAATGTAGATGTCTGCTTCTGCCAGTGCGTCGCCAGTCTCGCCCTCGGAAGCGTATTCGTCGTGGCGCTTTTCACCGTAGCCACGGCCGGTCCCTGTATCTTCCTCACTAGGTGTTTCGGCAACTGGCGCAGATTCGACTTCTACTTCGGGCTGCGGCTCCGACTCTGGCGCAGGTTCTACCGGCGCCACCACTTCTTTGCGCTTTGGTGCCACGGGCTGTGCATGCGTGGCTGTGGGTGCCATCACCGCCTCGTTGGAACCTGAGCGACGGCGCCACAGAATCAAACCTAGCAGCAGCGCAACCACGGCGCCGCCGGCAATGTACATCCACTGGGCAATACCGCCCTGTTGAGCAGGGGCATTACTGGTGATCTGGGTGGGCTTGGCTGGCGCCGCCTTGGGCACCGCTACAGGTTCCGGATTCGCTGTTGCGGCCTCTTCAGGAGCAGCATCAACGGCTGAAGCGGCTAGCTCCCCACCGGCAGCCTGTGCAACCTCTGTGACTTCTGCACCACCCTCGGCGGTTTGCGGGTCGCCAGCCATCGTCTGATCGCCCTCGACAGCCGCATTCCGACCATCTGCCATGAGATCTGCTGTATCTGTCTCAGGCTCTACAGCACTACTGCCGTTTGCCTCGGCCAGCGCAGCCTGGAGGGCGGCAATCTGCTCGTCTTTGAGGTCGACGATGCGCTGCAGGGTATCAACTCGCTCGGACATGGCGTCCAAACGGCCCTGGCTGTCAGCCGCCTCTAGCTGCGCTCGCTCCAGATCTTCCATCGATGCATCAGATGTGGCGCGGGCATCCGATGAATCGCCGCCCTGCTCCATGGCTGCAACGGGCTCAGCGGAGATACGCAGCGACGCCGCGGCGGTGACACCGGGCGCCGTATCGCGACTTGCCTGCCAATCCGCGTTTTGCTGGCGTACTTCAGCAAGCGCGTCCGCCAGATTGTCGGAGCTGATATCGTCAGCACTAGGCAGGTAAATAATGTAACCGGCCTTTATCTGGTTGATATTGCCGTTGATGAAAGCTTCGGGGTTCAGGCGCTGGATGTCCAACATGGCCTGGTGAACGCTGGTGCCGGCAGGGCGGCCCTGCGAAGCGATTTCCCAAAGGGTTTGGTCGCGTTTGACCATGTAGCGTGCACCCGCTGTAGGGTTACTCGCGGCGCTGCTACCAAAATCCCTGTTGGGCATTTCGCCCGGAGCCAGATTAGAGGCGCTGGTTTTGACCCGGGCACCGGAAGTGGCGGCCGGGTCAGTGGCTTTTTTTGCCGGCTCGGGCTCCCCTTCTACCTCTGCGACGCGCTGCGACGCAGACACCACAGGGTTCACAGTGTCAAACGCGGGTGGATCGACCAGCACAGTGTATTCGCGGAGCAGCCGCCCAGAAGGCCAGCGTGCTTCGACGATAAAGTCGAGATAGGGCTCGAGCACGGGGTCGTCCGAGGTCACGACGATAACGCCGCGGCCGCTCTGATCCACCTGCACGTCGAATTTGATACCGGTCAGGAAGTAGGCCCGATCGACGCCCATACGTTCAAAGTCGTCGGAAGTGGCCAGCCGAATGCGAATTTCGTCCGCCTGAAGCACGCCGGTATTGAGTAGATCAACCTGCGCTTTCAGGGGTTCATTGAGGAAGGACTCAAGGGTGAGTTCACCCAGTCCTAGCGCCCATACACTGGATGCGTTCAGGCACCCCAGCGTTAACAGTGCTGCCGCTAACTTGTTTTTACGAGCCATAACCACGCCTTATTATTCTCTCCAGAGCACCCCGGCAGCACCCCCTACAGCGCTGCCATCCCCAGGATTGTCGCGGGCCGGCCACCTAACAAAAAAAACGTGCCCCGTCAGGCGGTTACACTACGAGCTCAAAGTAGTGCTGTAGGTGCTTCCGTGCACTGGCGACAACCTCGATCTTCACCCAAGTATGTTCAATACCTTCATATTAATCAAGGTAATAAGTCCGTTTAATCAAGGTATGTCTCAATAAGGTTTTCGGCGATCTGGACACTGTTCAGAGCCGCTCCTTTTCGCACATTGTCGGCCACCACCCAGAGGTTCAAGCCCCGAGGGTGCGAGATATCCTCGCGAATACGGCCAACAAATACCGGGTCGTTACCAGCTGATTCGGTCACCGCCGTGGGATAACCCCCATCGGCGTGCTCGTCGATAACCGCCACACCGGGCGCCGCGGCCAGCATTACCCTGACCTCCTCAGCACTGATCGGGTCTACAGTCTCGATGTGGACCGCTTCGGAGTGACCGAAGAAGACCGGCACACGCACGCAGGTCGGGTTCACCTGTATAGAGGCATCATCGAAGATTTTCTGGGTTTCCCACACCATCTTCATTTCTTCCCGGGTATAGCCGTTGTCCTGAAAATTGTCTATGTGCGGCAAGGCATTGAACGCAATCTGCTTGGGGTACACCTCAGTCTCAATCGCCTGGCCATTGAGAAGCCGCGCTGTTTGACCCGCCAATTCCTCAATGGCCTCTTTACCTGTGCCGGACACCGCCTGGTAGGTACACACATTAATGCGCTCTATCCCGACCGCGTCGTAGATCGGCTTCAGGGCCACCAACATCTGGATGGTTGAGCAATTGGGATTAGCAATAATATTGCGCAAACTGTAGCCAGCCAGCGCCTCCGGATTCACCTCAGGCACCACGAGGGGGATGTCGGGGTCCTGGCGGAAGTGGGATGTGTTATCGATAACCACACAGCCAGCCTCCGCTGCCTTGGGAGCGTACTCGGCGGAGACACTGCCCCCTGCCGAGAACAGGCCGATCTGCACTGAGCTGAAATCGAACTCTGCAAGATCGGTAACACGCACTGAGCTGCCTTTAAACATCACGGTCTTGCCCGCTGATCGACTGCTGGCCAGCGGGTACAGATTGCGGACAGGGAAATTGCGCTCCTCGAGGATGGCTATCATTGCCTCCCCAACCGCTCCGGTTGCGCCGACAACGGCCACATCAAATTCTTTGCTCATAACGGGCCCTCTCAATTGTCCAGTGCGGCAACGACCGCATCGCCCATCGCGACGGTGTCTACCAGGGTGGTTCCTTCGGAATGAATATCAGCCGTGCGCAAGCCTTGATCGAGCACGGCGCTGACTGCGCCCTCGATGGCATCTGCGGCCGAAGGCGCAGCCAGTGTGTATCGCAGCATCATTGCCACCGAGAGGATGGTTGCCAATGGGTTGGCTTTGCCCCCCCCCGCGATATCGGGTGCCGACCCGTGGCAGGGCTCGTACATGCCTCGACCCTCCCGGTCCAGTGACGCTGAGGGGAGCATGCCGATGGAGCCTGTGAGCATGGCAGCAGCGTCCGAGAGAATATCGCCAAACATATTGCCGGTCACGATCACGTCAAACTGTTTGGGCGCGCGCACCAGCTGCATGGCAGCGTTATCAACATACATGTGACTGAGTTCAACATCCGGGTACTGGGGCGCAATGCGCTCAAGCACCTCGCGCCACAACACAGTGGCCTCCAGAACATTGGATTTATCCACGGAACAGACGCGACCGTCCCGCTTGCCCGCCAGGTCAAATGCCAGGTGCGCAATACGCTCAATCTCAGACTCGCTGTAGACGTAGGTGTTGTAGCCCTGACGCTCGCCGTTCTCGAGAGTACGAATACCTCGGGGTTCACCAAAGTAGATGCCGCCTGTGAGCTCGCGCACGATCAGGATGTCCAGCCCGGAGACCACCTCGGGTTTCAGGCTGGATGCTTCAACCAACTGTGGGTAGAGAATGGCGGGGCGCAGGTTGCCGAACAATTGCAACTGGGAGCGGATAGCCAGCAGACCTCGCTCGGGCCTGAGTTCTCGCTCCACACCGTCCCACTTTGGGCCACCAACGGCACCCAGAAGAATGGCATCTGCGCTGCGAGCCGCAGCGAGGGTTTCTTCCGGCAATGGCACGCCATGCACGTCCAGCGCCGCGCCCCCGATCAAACCATGCTCAAGAGCGAGTTCCAGGTCGTACTGCTGGTTAACACGCCGCAGCACCTTCTCTGCTTCGGCCATGATTTCGGGGCCAATGTAGTCCCCAGGCAAAATTAAAATGCGCTTCGTCATCGCCTTCTCCCTTATCGACTGCCGATCACATCAAACAGCCACGGCGCGCGCTGTCGCAACCCGGCCTCGTAATGCCTGATGGCGTCGGCACTCTTGAGCGTAATGCCTATATCGTCCAAGCCGTTTACCGTGCAGTCCTTGCGGAAGGCATCGACCTCAAACGCGATGGATTCACCCTCTGGCGTACGGATGAGTTGGTTCGGTAAGTCAACTTCCAGCGCGTAGCCCTCGTTCGCGTACATCGCCTGAAACAGCCCATCGACAATCTCTGCATCCAGCGCAATCGGCAACATGCCGTTCTTGAAACAGTTATTGAAGAAGATGTCCGCAAAACTGGGGGCAATGATGCAGCGAAAGCCGTAATCCTCCAGCGCCCAGGGAGCGTGCTCACGGCTGGAGCCACAGCCAAAGTTTTCCCTGGCCAGCAGAACCGAGGCACCGGCATAGCGTGGGAAGTTCAGCGGAAACTCATCGTTCACCGGCCGACCACTGCAATCTTCACCCGGCTGCCCCTCATCGAGGTAGCGAAGCTCATCGAACAAATTAGGGCCAAAGCCTGAACGCTTGATCGATTTCAGAAACTGCTTCGGGATAATGAGATCGGTGTCTACGTTGGCCCTGTCCATCGGCGCGACCAAACCACTGTGTACTGTAAACGGCTTCATGCTGCGCCCTCTATCAATTCACGCACATCCACAAAGTGACCTGCAACAGCAGCGGCGGCCGCCATCGCGGGGCTGACTAAATGGGTGCGCCCGCCAAAGCCCTGCCGACCCTCAAAATTTCGATTGGACGTAGAGGCGCAATGCTCCCCTGCCCCCAATTTGTCGGCGTTCATCGCAAGACACATTGAGCACCCGGGCTCACGCCACTCCATACCTGCATCCATGAACACCTTGTCCAAACCCTCGGCCTCGGCTTGCGCCTTGACCTCGCCGGAGCCGGGGACAATCAGTACCTGTTTGACGGAGGCTGCTTTGCTTCGCCCGCGAACTACGTTTGCGGCTTCGCGAAGGTCTTCAATCCGGCTGTTTGTGCAAGAACCAATAAATACGCGATCAGGTCGTATCTCACTGATCGCCTGACCGGCCTCAAGCCCCATGTATTCCAGGGCCCGCTCGCAGGCGCTGCGCTTAACCGGGTCTTCGAAGTCCTGGGGCCCAGGAACCAAAGCATCGATGGGCAACACCATTTCCGGGGATGTGCCCCAGGTCACTTGCGGCTTAATAGCGGCGCCTTCCAGTACCACCACGCGATCGAACTCAGCGTCGTCATCGCTGTGCAAATCCCGCCAGGCTGCCTCAGCCGCGGTCCATTGCTCACCCGAAGGCGCATAGGGACGTCCCTTCACATAATCCAGGGTCACGTCATCAACGGCGATCATGCCCATGCGGGCACCGGCTTCGATGGACATGTTGCACAAGGTCATACGGCCTTCCATAGACAGGGCGCGCACCGCCTCGCCGCCGAACTCGATAGCGAAACCGGTACCGCCAGCCGTGCCGATCTCGCCAATAATGGCAAGCGCGATGTCCTTGGCGGTCACACCGGGCTGTACCTGCCCGTCGACCCTGATCAGCAGGTTTTTCATTTTTTTCTGAATCAGGCACTGGGTGGCCAATACATGTTCCACCTCGGAAGTGCCAATGCCGTGCGCCAGGGCGCCCAGCGCACCGTGCGTCGAGGTGTGTGAATCACCGCAAACCACCGTCATACCCGGCAGCGTCGCCCCTTGCTCGGGCCCCACTACATGAACAATGCCCTGGCGCCTATCGTTGATAGGGATCTCGACGATATCGAAGGCATCACAGTTCTCATCCAGCGTTTGCACCTGCAATCGGGATACAGGATCGGCAATCGCGGCAACACCACCGGCTCGTTCCGCCTTCTCGGTGGGTACATTGTGATCGGGCACTGCGAGGTTGGCGTCCCGCCGCCAGGGCTCTCGACCTGCAAGGCGCAGACCTTCAAACGCCTGCGGGGACGTGACTTCGTGGATCAGGTGCCTGTCGATGTAGATCAACGCCGTGCCATCATCGCGCTGCTCCACAAGATGCAACTGCCACAGCTTGTCGTAAAGGGTTTTTCCGGCCATCGCTAAATCTCCTGCCTGCGCGGCATGAACCAAAATCGAGGGCAAGCTTACGCTTGCAACTTGGATTACTCAAATTTATTATTTTCATAGTTTCGATTCCCAATGGTTATTCAAATGCAGGCCTCGCCATGGACTTCCAACACTTACGCGCGTTCTTGAGAGTCGCAGAGAGCGGCTCCTTTTCCATCGCTGCGGACAACCTGCACTTGACGCAGCCGGCCATCAGTAAACGCATCGCACAGTTGGAAGATGATCTGGGTACCGAGTTGTTTGATCGAATCGCACGCAGCGTCTCTCTGACCGAGGCCGGCAAAGCGCTATTGCCCCACGCACAGGAAATAGAAAACCAGATCGGACTGGCGCGCCAATCGGTGCACGATCTCGCCGGAGAACCCTCTGGCGCGCTGCGCCTGGCCACTAGTCACCACATTGGCTTGCATCGGTTACCACCGGTCCTCAGTGCATTTAGTCAGGATTATTCAGGTGTGCACATCGACATTGACTTCATGGATTCTGAGCAGGCGCATGAGCTGATCATGCAGGCGAAGATCGATTTGGCGTTGGTAACACTGTCGCCAACACCGGAAAGCGGATTACGCACAGTGCCGATCTGGCAGGATAGGCTCGCGTTTATGGCCTCTCATGCTCACCCGTTGGCTTCCGAAAAGTCTCTGACGCTTGCGCAACTTGGCAAAGAGGCGGCTGTGCTACCCGGGCTGGGAACCTACACAGGGCAGATCGTCAAACAGTTGTTCGACTCTCAGCAGCTATCCCTAAACGTGTCCATGGCCACCAACTACCTGGAAACCCTGCGCATGATGAGTTCCGTGGGGCTCGGTTGGACGGTACTGCCCGCGATCATGCTCGATGACTCGCTGGTCACGCTGCCAGTGAAAGGTGTGAAAATGCAGCGCACATTGGGTGTCGTTTATCACCGCGGCCGCAGTCTCTCGCGGGCGGCAAAGGCCTTTATAGACGCACTGAAACAGGCTGGCGACGACGACTAACTACTGCCTTCCGGCTCAACACCCAGCACCCCTCCGGCATCTCGAACAGGACCTTTCCAAACACCTTTGTGATCCGGCAGATAGAAGGTGCCGTTGAACCTTGCGACAAGCCCGCCGGGGCCTTCGATCACGCCTGCGCAGAATCCAAAGCGGCGGCGCAGGCTCACGTGGTCAATAGAGCTTTGCAGCCATTCACCCCGTTTGCCCGCCGCAATAAAATCCACCGCCAGGTTTATCGTGGGGCTTCCGGCGGTTTTACCTGCCGCGGTGTTGATACCCGAGGCGGCGGAGATATCCGCCAGACACATCAAAGCTGCACCGTGGCACACACCCATCATGTTCAGGTGGGGCTCACTCACAACCAGCCCAAACTCAGGCCACTGCCCATCGACACGTCGAAATAGCGGCTGTAGATTGTCCGTAAATCCCAGTCCGGTAGGCACGGCTTCAAAGCCAGGCGGCGGCGTCATCGCTTCACTCATTATTCAAAAGATTCCCATATCAATGCCAGCAGCTAATGCGCGGCCAAGGTCAGCGGCCTGCTCCAAATGCAAACCCGTGACCTCCCCCTTGCAAATCATTGGCTCGGTCGCTGCGCTCATTGGAATACCCGACAGCATGCGGCTTGCATCGCGCACTGCGCCGCTGCCGTCATTACCCGCACTGATGAGTAGCGCGTAAGGGATCAGCAAATCGCGCGCAATCGCCGGGTAAAACACCCTGTCAAGAAAAGCCTTGGCGCCACCGCTCAGATGCCCTGCATTTTCCGCCGCCACCAGCGCCATTGCTGATGCCGATTCCAGATCCGCTATGCTCGCGTCAACGGCTCGACGCAATACGGTCTGCACATTTGCGTCTTCACGGGCACCGCGGTAAACCGCGCCCGCGAGCGAAGCGCAACTGCCACTCTGGCTGTGATACACAATAAGCAGTGTCGCCGACATACCCTCCCCCAAGGCCGGTGATTTGAACACAGCCGCCTGCGCGGGGCCAGCGCGGTTGGCGCTGAAGCACTTGGATGTTTCAATGCGCGCTGATTCTTCGCAGGACCAAAAAATAATGACAGATCAACAGAATGAACAGTGGCTGCTGAAAGCACGACCCGTGGGCATGATTGGGCCCGAGCATTTCGAGCATGTCGTCACTCCCCTGCCCGAACCTGACCTTGGCGCCGGGGAAGTCCTGGTGAAAGTGTTAATGCTGGGCTTTGACCCTGCAATGCGCGGTTGGGTAGAAGATGTACCCAGCTATTTACCCCCTGTGGCGCTGGGCGAACCTATGCGCGCTAGCGGCATTGGGCAGGTTGTAAAGTCCGAAAACCCCAACATGCCTGAAGGCGCATTGGTTCAAGGTTTAGTGAACTGGCAGCGCTACTGCATTGCCGGGGGCGACAGCGCCATGCCGCTGCAAGTGCTGCCTGAGGGCACGCCACCCGGAATGGCACTGAGCGTCTTCGGCGCTACCAGCCTCACGGCCTACTTTGGCCTGTTGGATGTGGGCAAGCCAAAACCGGGAGACACCGTACTGGTATCCGGTGCTGCAGGCGCAACAGGCTCTGCCGTGGCACAGATAGCAAGACTCAAGGGGTGCAAGGTCGTTGGCATCGCGGGGGGCGAAGAAAAATGTCAGTGGCTGCGTGAGGCCTGCAAGGTCGACGCCACCATTGACTATAAATCCGAGGATGTCGCCACGCGCATTGCCGAACTCTGCCCCGAGGGAGTGAATGTATTTTTTGATAACGTGGGCGGATCAACGCTAGAGGCAGGTCTGGCCGGTATGGCTGAGGGTGGGCGTATCGTGCTTTGCGGCGCCATCTCTGGCTATAACGACGAGAAGCCCGCACCCGGGCCGCACAATCTGATGTTGCTTGTTGTACGTCGCTTGCGCATGGAAGGCTTTGTTGTGATCGACTATCTGGATCGCGCGCCAGAAGCCATCGAAGCGTTAATGGAATGGGTCGGCGATGGGCAGTTCGCCTGGCGCGAAGATGTGCAAAGCGGCTTCGAAAACATACCAGCGACCCTGCAGCGACTCTTTAGAGGCGAAAATCAGGGTAAACAATTGCTGAAATTGGCCGACCCGGACTAGTTATCCACAGATCGACCTGTGGATAACTGTGGGGATACTCTGTTTTCTTCCCAGCGGGAAGGCTACTAATCGTTGCCCGCGTGATGCCGAAGCACGCCTAAAGCGCTAAGTCAAAAAAATATAAAATCAATGACTTAGCGTTTTTTTATAGCGTTTTGCGCGGACCGACTGTCTCAGACTCTACAAAAAAAGGGGTGAAATACGACCTGTGGATAGTAAACAGCGAGCAATGTTTGTAGTCGCTAACCCCTGAGCGCTCCAAATACCACTGGTTTCATAATACGACCTCGCCCATTAGAGCCCAAAAGCAGGCGCTGAGTCAGGAATTTTTGTGCGCTATCAGCCAACACTGATGGATTTTGGGATTGCGCGCGAAGTCCGGATCCAGGGTCTCGTGACTGATGTTTGTACAGTCGAAGGCCTCGGTCAGCTCTGGACTGAGTTTGAACCGCCGCCGATTGTTTGAGAAATACAATCGCCCCTCAGGTGAAACACGCTGCATGGCGGCCGTGACCAATGCCAACTGGTCGCGCTGCACATCAAAGCTATTCTCCATGCCGGTTGAGTTGGAAAACGACGGCGGATCCAGCAGAACAATATCGAACATGCCCTCCCCCTGCTCCAGCCATTGCAGGCAATTCGCCTTCACCAGTTGGTGCCTGCCCTCAGCCAAGCCATTTGCAGCGAGATTGTTACGCAGCCAGCTTAGATAGGTATTGGACATATCCACGCTGACGGTTCGCGAGGCACCGCCAAGCGCGGCCAGCACTGTCGCGCTACCGGTGTAGCAAAAGAGATTGAGAAACGTTTTACCCGATACTTCGGCAGCAATGCGTCTGCGCAGTGGTCTATGATCCAGAAACAGACCGGTATCCAGGTAGTCCCTGAGATTGACCAGCAGCTTCGCCGTACCTTCTCGCACGGTAATGAACTCGCCCTGCTGCGCCATTTTTTCGTACTGTGCAGCCCCTCGTTGGCGACGGCGTTGTTTGTAAGCGATGTCGCTCCCCGCCACTCCCAGCGCCTCGGGTAAGGCCGCGCGTATTTCCTCCATGCGGCGCTCTGCAGCGGACTCATCGACGCCCTTGGGCGCCTGATACTCCGCCACGTGTACCGTGCCCTCATACATATCAACCGCCACGGCGTACTCGGGCATATCTGCGTCATAGAGACGATAACAACTGATCTGCTCGCGTTTGAGCCAACTCGCCAGACGCTTGCGGTTTTTGCGAATGCGATTGGCGAACATCTGTGCGCCCTCTGACAGCGGTTCGGGCTCGCCGCCAGACTGTATCCTTTGTTGCTCTGGCATGGATTCCGACGGTGACTTGCCTGTAGGGGGCGGCTCCTCCGCACTGCCTTGTGCCAACGGTTTGTCGCTGAGCGTGTTGTTCTCTAGTTCAAACAACAGTAGGTGCGCGGGCAGCGCCCCATTGAACAACGCGTAACGCTTATGGCTGCGCAGCCCAATGGCTTTGCCGAGTTCGAGATCCGCTGTGAATACCCCTGCCTGCCATCCCTTAAACTCACGAACGAAGGTTTCGCCCAGCTGCCGATATAGATACGCCAGGCTCTTCTTCTCGCCCAGTCTCTCACCGTACGGGGGGTTACAGATGAGCAGCCCCTGAGGGAGCGGCTTGTGCGTGGGCTTCTTCAACTCAGCTAACGGCTTGCAGCTGACGCGCACAACCTTTTCCAACCCTGCTCGTGCGATATTCTCCTGCGCCACTCGAACTACACGCGGGTCTGCGTCGTAGCCGCGAATCTCCGGCAGCTTGGCTTGCTTGCCCCGATCCGCGCGGGATCTCGCATCACTCACAAGCGCTCGCCACTGATCCGGGTTATGACCGGACCAATGCTCAAAGCCAAAGCGCCTGCGTGCCAGCCCCGGCGCGATGTCTGCTGCCATCATTGCTCCTTCCAGCAGTAAGGTCGCCGACCCACACATGGGATCTATCAGGGCACCGCCGCGGGATGCCATTCCAGGCCAGTCAGCGCGCAATAACAGGGCCGCCGCGAGATTTTCCTTCATCGGTGCCTTGCCTGCCGACGATCGATAGCCGCGCTGATGCAGACTGCCGCCCGACATATCCAACGCCAGACTGACGCGGTCCCTTGCCAGACGCAGACTGAACCGGATTTGCGCATCCCGCGCGGCAACGCGCGGACGTTGCCCCCCGTTCTCACGGAACCAATCCATGATCGCATCTTTGCTTTTCTGAACACCGAAGCGCGTATTGCGAATGGCGTGATTAGTACCTGAGAAATCAAGCGCAAAATGCGAGGTGTGCTGAAACAGCGAGCCCCAGGCGACAGCTTTCACACCCTCGTACAGATCATGGGCGGACTCGACCGGGAACTCAGCCAGCGGCAACAGCACACGATTGGCAAGACGAGTCCAAAGACAGGCGCGGTAGGCGACCACCAGTGGTCCTTCAAAGGCGACCCCCGCCATCGTCTCGCGCACCTGTTGGGCACCGAAGGTCTGCAGCTCACTTGCCAGCAGGTTCTCTAATCCCCGCGGGCAGGCGGCGTACCAGTCCCTCGTTTGCGTGCTAGAACTCATTCCCTGTCGCTCTCCCGGTGCCGTCTCAGCACATATCCCGGCGCGAAGCGCACTGGGTGAACCGTAATCCGGCAAAAATCAGGCGCGCATCATGCCCGCTAGAGGCACGCTTGGCCACCGCCAACACAGCTATGGGGTTTTCTTGGGTACAGATGTACGACGCTTCCTGGCTGCCTTCTTCTTGGCCGGTGCTTTTCGCTTAGCGGCCGGTTTGCGCTTGGCGTTGGCTGCCGCATTAGCCTGCTTTTCCCGCGTCATCACACCCGTCACCAGGTCAGTGGAGCTGCGCATGTAGTCAATAAAACGATCATACTCATCGTCGGACAGCTCACGCAGAAAGTCGTGCTGACGGTACAGATTGACGAAACGCCGCTCGCGCTCATAGTGCTTGGGCAAAGCCATCACGCCCCACTGCTCCAGAGTCTGTTCCAGTTGGGGATTATAGGTGCGCATGAATTTCAGCAGGAACGGAATGGGGTCGTGCCTGGCAAGTAATGACGCCGCCCTTAGCATGACTTCAAGTGGCAGTATGGAGTCGCCACTCTCCACATCCTCTAGCACGCTCTGGTCGGCCATACCCAGCGAGTCGGCAAGCTCACGGATCGATAGGCCAGCTGTTTCACGGGCGTCGCGCAGAAAATGCCCTGCCTCGGCCATGGCCTCGAGACGCTCTGGCGACATGCTCGTTACCAGTGCGTTACGCAGCCACGTCTCGCCAAACATTGCCGTCATAGTGGCGGTATTCCGGGCAAGGTCCAGTGTCCCCCCTGCCACCTGCCCACTGAGGCGCATCAACGCATTCAGTAGAGAGTCGTGTTCTTGGGTAGCGTCGCTGCTCATGGGTCTAGCATAGCTCACTTGCCCTGCCCCCGCTGACTGCATCACTGCACCGAGTTCTGTTATTGTCTGCGCCCATGAGAATCACCGCCCTATGACGACAATCATCAGCGCCGCAATTACCACCTGGGTTCTCTGGGTGCAGCGCCATGCACGGATGGTACTGGCCACACTGGTGATAGCCAGCGTGGCTGCGGCCGTCGCAGGCACACAACTTTTCAGTCTCAATTCCGATGTGGGAAAACTGATTAAGCCCAGCGACGATACGCGCTGGTATGCCCAGAACGAGGCCCACAAGGCAGCCTTCCCGCAGTTCGAAAACACCGCAGTCATCGTTATTACCGGGCCCGGTTCTGCCGTTAGCCGCGCCAGTGAAGACCTTCTTGCTCGCCTGCGCGCCTCCGACTGGTATCACACTATTGCCGCGCCCGGGTCTGAATCCTTCTTTGAAGAGCACGGCCTCTACTACCTTTCGTTAGACGAGGTAAGCGCGCTGGCAAGCGATGTGCAGGGTCTGATCGACCTGGTCGGGCAGCTTCCCTCTACAGATCTGGCGGGTTACCTCTCGCTGCTAACACAGCTGATACAGGCGCAACAGTTCGGCATCGACACTGCTGATGCGGTGGCATTGCTAAGCGACAAACTCAACCAGGCCCTGCTTAACACCAGTGGGCCAGTCGCCTGGTTTCCCGACGCCGACAACACTGCTGATGAGCAACTACGAGATCAGCTGATCATTGTTCAGGGCAGGCAGGAGTTTGGCGCCGATGCACCTGCCGAAGCGGTCATTAAGGCCACCCGAGAGTTCATGGCGGCGACAGGGCAACAATACCCCGAGGCGACCCTGCGCCTAACCGGCGAACTTGCAATGGCGGACGAGGAGATTCGCACCGCACTCAGTGGCATTCAGTTTGCCGGTCTCATGTCTGTTGTTCTGCTGGCCCTGATACTCTCGATAGGCGTTCGCTCCTGGTCGATTGTGCTGGTAGTGTTTACGCTTCTGGCCTGCGGCGTGTCGATGACAACCCTCTTTGCGAGTCTGGCTGTCGGTAGTTTCAACACGCTGTCACTGGTGTTTCTGGTGATGTTCTTCGGTCTCGGCGTCGACTTCGCACTGCACTATGCGCTGCGTATCGAGGAATCACTGGCCAGAGCTGATGAGCAGACAGACCCCCTGCGAGCAGCCACAGATGATATTGGCAGCGCCCTGCTGCTGTGCACCCTGACCTCAGGCCTTGCCTTTCTCGCCTTCTTTCCCACGGAGTACCGCGGTTTGGCGGAGCTCGGAGTGATTTCCGCCGGCGGCATGGTCATCGCGTTTTTCCTCACCGTAACACTGATTCCCGCCTGGTTCTCGGTAGTCGGCATGCCCTCGCCCTGGCGAGCCGGCGACCGAAAAAAACAGCATTTCGGGCTAGACCAGTTGCAGCCCAATACCGTTCTCATAGGCACGGTTTTCGTGGCAGGCATAGCCGCGTGGTTTGCCAAGGATGCGCGCTTTGATTACAGCGTTCTGGCGATCCGCGACAAAAACTCTGAGGCCATCACGACATTGCTTGAGCTGCAGGAAAAGGCCTTGGCCACCGATTACAGCATTGCCGTTCTGGTGCCGCCCGAATCGCTGGACGAACTGGTGCCACAGCTGCTGGCACTGCCCTCAGTGGAGCGATTAACCCGCCCCTTGGATATTCTGCCCAAAGATCAGACCGCAAAAGCCGAAGCGCTGTCTGACATCACCGGACTTGATGCGCTGCCGAATGAGGTTGCACCGTTTGAAGCGACCACCACAGCAGAAGCGCTGGAAGCGCTGCTCGCACTGTCAGAGCAGCCAATATCCGACGAGGCCATCACACTACTTGCTGAATTGGACGGTATGGCCTTAGAGCGATTGCAAGGTCGACTGCTACCGCCGCTGTTTGAGTCTTTACAGACAATGAAACCGCGGCTTGAGGCTCAGCCCTTCGACGTAGAAGCATTGCCTGAGAGCGTGAAGAGTCGGCTGATTGCACCGGATGGTCGCTATCGTCTGGAGGCCATCGCCGGAGAGCCACTTAACGATCTGGCCGCCATGGACAGGTTTGTCGGGGAAGTCGAAGCCATCGCACCGAATATCGCTGGAAGAACCGTGGTTGAGCGCGGGGTCGGGCAATCAGTGGTGCGCTCCTTCAACATGGCAGTGACTCTAGCGCTCACCGGTATCGTGGTGATTCTGCTGCTGTACTTTCGCGAGCCGCTCACTCCAGTTTTGGTGCTAATCCCGCTTGGCTTGGCCACCCTTTTTACCTTCGCCATCATCGAGCTCACGGGACTGACGCTTAATATGGCAAACATTTTGGTGATTCCGCTGATTTTCGGTCTGGGCGTGGATACCGGAATTCACGTGGTGCACCGTTACCATAGCGCACAGAGCGTCACCGACGTATTGCAAAGCAGCACGCCACGCGCGGTGACACTGAGCGGACTCACCACCATTGGCACGTTTTTCTCACTGTCGTTCAGTCCCCACAAAGGTGCGGCCTCGATCGGCCTGATTTTGTCCATCGCCATCAGCTTACTGATGGTCGTGACCTTTGTGGTTCTGCCCGCGCTTCTGGCCCGCTTTGAGCCATTGCGACGCAAGCGAGAAAACGCGAAGCCCCCCTAGGGCGCTGCCGGTGGCAACCCGCTTTCGAGTGCAAAAATCTGACGCAGTATGTCGCGCCACTCATCGTACTGCGTATCCAGCGTGCCATTGAGTCTCACAACTCGGTCACCTGCCGCCAGCACCGTTGGCGCGACCTCGTTGTTGAAGCCCCCCGCCAGTTCCAGCAGGTCCTGCTGCTGGATTTTCACCGAGCGGAAGGCACTGTAGGTCTGCATCATCTGGGCATAGGTGCCTCGTCGACCGTGGCTTTCGCGGGACGATGCGCGCACCTGATACTCCCGCTTGTACACGGCCTGCTCGCGCTCATACTGCCGCCACAGGTGGTATACCGGCCCCATGGTGTTGTACAAATCGACGTACTGCTCATCTACCGTATCAATGAACAAGAACTCCTGATTCTGAATACGCTGAACACGAGCAAGCATGGGATCACCCTCGGCCGGCAGTCGCTGCAGCGAGTACTGGCCTTGGGCATCCTGCGCCAGGTAACCCGAGAAGGCCTCGGGTGACAGCGTCTCGGCGTAACGCAACTCGGTCACGCGGGGCAGTGCATTCACAGTACCTGCTGGCATAGCGCGACCCGCCAGGGCCAGGTCGTTAGCGACGGCGTTGTAAAGATCGATGAACGGATCGTCATCGCCATTGACGGGGAAATCGCTCTCGGTGCTCGCATCACGGTACCGCTTCTCAAGCCAGGTTCGACCGCTGGCATCCGTGGCCAACACATCCAGCACAAGATCCTCTCCATCAGAGTGAACGATGGTCGCCGTCACTGACACAGACGAACTGGAAGATGCATGCGGCACGACACGCACTGCACCCCAGCGATTGCTCTCGGTTAGCACATCGCGCAGCACGACAGATTGGTAGCGCGCCTCGGCGCGGCGAATATCCGGGAAGACATTCAGGCGTCGATGCGTTGACTCGTCCTCGGGTATGCCGGGATCAAACACCACCACAGCAACATCCAAGGGCACGGCCGGCACCGGTGAAGCGAAATTCAGTGACACCTTGCCAACCGGTGTTGGCCAATCCTCGGGAATCACCTCCGCAACGTCAGCCTGGGGCTGACTTTGACTTCCGGTACAGGCTGCCAGAAGGGTTATCAACCCACACGCAATCAGAGTTCGCATCCCTACTCTCCCGGTGGTCGCGTCGTACACACGCGGCCCCGGGACAAGGTCTGCTCGCAGTGGTACCCAGAGGTGGCAGGGTCGTATCGGTTGTAGACCCGTCGCAGGGTAAAGGGCTGGGAGACCCGGTCTGACACCACCGTGGTGTCGATGCCCAGCCGCTCGCCCGAGGGAGCGAGGGACATCACATGCTGAATCGATAGGCCCTCCGGAAGGTAAATTCGAAACACCATTTGCTGACCTGTCCAGCCGCACAATTCCTTGCCCAGCGGGTTCTCTACAGCTTCGGCCTCACCGCGAAAGAATTCGCAGGTCAGGGCAAAGTTGCCCTCGCGCTTCACGTTGATGTCGTTTCGAGACTGGGCAATATCCAACAATTGTGCCTCAGTAATCGCGTCAGCCATTTGTGCCAGTCCCACAATGGTAGGCCCGGAATTAGTGCCTCCGCCCCCGCCCACGGTAACCGCTGTTCCGCGACGCTCACCGCCGTTCTGGGAACGGCGCTCTTGCTGACGTCGTAACTCGCGCAACAGCGCATTAAGCTGGTTCTGGATGTTGTCGCTCTGCCCGTAGTCCAACTCCCAGTTTCCGCTGAAGTCCACCTGTTGGGTATTGCTTGCCTCCAATACCGCCGCTGGCGGTGCGCTGGTACAGGCTGACAACAGACCGCCCAAAAAGACGGTCAGTCCAATACACTGCCATTTGCTGATCACCATAGACCGGTTCTTACCCCTCGTTATGCCGCCCGGCGCTTAAGCCATACGGTCAGGCCCTGCGCGTTCAGACCCATGTCAGCCAACAATTGTTCCTCACAGGAGGCCAAATCCTGGCCAGGCAGCCTGTCACGCAGCCGATCTAGTGTGTACCTCATGAGTACAGTAGCCAGTCCAGAGGTGTCATTTTCATGTTCTGCAGCAATGCTTGCGTAATCGCTGACCTGTTGCGACAAGGCAGCGTGTGTTGCGGGTGACCAGGGGATGGCACTGTAGTGCGTTAGGTACATAAAATCCGGAGACGTGTCGGCCAGCACATCCAAAGAGCCTTGAAAAGCGGCAGGATCAAACTGCGTCGGGCTGGTTGATGGCACGACGAAGGGCCCATCGAGTAGACGCAGTGCCCCGTAACACACACCAAACATATCACCCGTGAACCAGCCACGCGTCTGCGCATCCCATACGCACAGGTGATGGTTGGCGTGACCCGGCGTGTGTCGCGCCACGAGTTCGCGTTCACCAATGATGATGGTCTGCCCATCAGCTAAGGCCGTGGCACGCGATTCTGGAACCGGCAGTATCTCTCCGTAGAGAGACTGAAACAGCGCTTCGCCATACACCGACTTCGCACTGGCGATCAGACGCTCGGGGTGACACAAGTGCTTCAGGGCCTGGGGATGGGCCAGGAGCTCGGCTTCTGGAAACGCTCGCATCATCACACCGGCCCCGCCAGCGTGGTCCAGGTGGGCGTGCGTGGGAATCACGTACTTAATTTGCTCGGGCTGAATGCCGCGCGCGCTCATCGCCGCCCGGGCGGCGGCTAGCGTATGGGAGGTGCCGGTTTCGATCAGTGCATACTCGTCGCCAGAACGCACCAAGTACACGCAGGCAAGGCCCGAGTCGACGTACTGCGCGTCAATACAGGCGATGTCGCCCGGAAGCTGCTGCACGGCATGCGAAGTCATGTGAATTACCGCAGGAAGTGATACCTCATGCTGGCACGACTGCAGGTAGCGAGCAAGTCGCTGCGCATATCAGCGCTGTGATATGCCCACGCCCCTGAACGCCGGTATGGCTGCCTGCATCTCTGATTCCAGAGCTGCCACACGGCGCATGCTGTTGCAGGCTTCTTCGCCGAAATCGGCAACCACCTCGGAGGACTGCTCTATCTCCTCGCCCAGCGTCTCCATGCGCTCACCGAAAGCCTCCATACGTTCAATAAACGAGCCTTCACCCGATGTCATGGCGCGGCCCAATTCGCCCATCAGTTCACCCATGGCCTCACCCACCAACGCATCAATCTCGTCACCGAGTTCATCACCGAGTTCGCCATCGTTGTCAGACAAGACATAAACACCGGGCTCCGGCTTGGCCCGGGCTTCAAATTTGAGCCTCGCCTGCTCGATCACCTCATTCATCTTGGTACCGGATTGACTGCCTTCCCCGAAGGCCTCGTCAAAGGCAACCTGCACAGAACCCCCGGCCAATTCCAATGCCCTCGAAACCAGTTCAATGACCTGCGGGACCAGCGCCGAGACCTCACCGGCGTAAGCGCGCGCCAGTTCTCGCTGTTCAGTTTCCAATGCAACAGCCTCGCCGCGAACCTGCAGATCGCCCGCCTGATTGATGGTGAACAGCGGTGCCTCGCCCTCTGTGACCTCGACGATTTCGCTGCTAACGCGCACGTTGTGACTAATATCGATATCGCATTGGGACTCATCCGCTGCAGCAAATGCAGAGGGCGTCAGCGCTAGAAGGCCTGCAAATACAGTGGATTTCAGTCTAAACCGCATGGTGGATTCCTCATCAATATGCTCTAGGTGTTATGCTCGACTATAACACTATATCTCTAGTCCGCAACCGCAGCATTCGGGGTACACTCATCGCAAACGCAGCGGAGTCACTTGCATGCTTATACTGCACCACTACCCAATGTCGCCCTTCTCCGAAAAGTTGCGACTGATGCTGGGCTATGCCAACGTTCCGTGGCGCTCCCTACTGACTACCGAAAGCCCGCCGCGCCCCGATCTCCAGCCGCTGGTGGGCGGCTATCGACGTATTCCGGTTGCTCAGGATGGCGCGGATTTGTTTTGCGACAGCCGCCTGATTGCGGCGGAGATCGCCACCGGCGCAAAATTGCCGGCACTTAACCCCTTCCTGGCGGATCCAGATGCGCAGGCCATCAGCAACCGCTATGAAGGTGACATCTTCATGGCTGCGATCACCTCCATCCCGCCGTCACGCATTTTGCGCAAGCTGTTTAAAGAACTCTCTTTTTCGCACGCACTTCGTTTCCTCAAAGACCGTGCAAGCATGGCGGGTAGCGCCAAAACGCCGCCACTTAAACATGCCAAGGCCCTGCCGCTATTCATGGACCACCTTGCAATGCTGGACGAACTGCTCCTCTCGGGTGATGCTTTTCTCACCGGTGATGAGGCCAGTCACCTGGACTTTGCTGCATACCACACCCTCTGGTTTCGCACTGTCGTGGGTGGTCAGGATATGCCCACCAGCATGCCCGCACTGCTGCAGTGGTATCAGCGTATGACCGCCTTTGGCCACGGTGATACCAGCCCAACCACAACAACCCACAGCTTCGCCGCCGCCAGCGAGCACCAACCCCGTGAAATACCGGCAGCAATGACGCAAGGCTCGCGTATCGGCACGAATGTGTCTGTTGCGCCTGACGACTACGGATTGGATGAAACCACCGGAATACTCGTGGGCATCGATGAACAGCGCTGCATTGTGGCCAGGGAAACCACTGATTTCGGGACTCTGCATGTACACTTCCCGCGCATGGGGTTCACCATCGACTAAGGGCTGCTTCGCTGTAACACCAAGCGAGAGCCATTGCGCTCAATGAAGTCCGCGTCTGGCTGATCTGCGAATCGTACTAGCTTTCTTGTTAGCAGCGCGTCGCCCTCGCGCTGCCACTCATGCCTGATCTCCGCGGGGCGCCCATCATCTTCGCCCTGCTCATGAAAAGCTATCAGCCACTGATTGACATCCGATTGCGTGACATCGGTTAGCTGAGAGCTAAAAAATTCACCATTGCGCTCGCGGAAGTAACTCTCCTTGAGGACGGTCTGATCTTCGCTCACCGTTAGCAGCTGTTGGGCGTAAACCAAGTTGCCAGGATCCGTATACGTGATCGCACGGGTCAGCGTTGCGCCGTCTGCAGTAGCGGTCGCTGTGACGCGCATTGGAATGGCAAAACGCTGCCCGCTTTGGTAGTCGAGGTAATACAACTCTCCCTCCCAGTCACCCTGCGTTTCCAGCAACAGTGTTAAAGGATCCGGGCGATAGTGCGTGAGAGAAGCTGCCGGCGTGGCAGTCTCCGTGTGCTTTGATTGCGCGGTGCCGGGAACTGCGTTGAACAGTAATGCCAGTGCCGTCGCCGCAAGAACTGAATATATTGCCCGCACCCTGTGTTTCATCGTTATGATCCACGTCGCGATTAGAGTGCGAACAGCTTACATCAGCTCATGCAAAAAGCCCCTCGCCTGCGGCCAGCCGTTGCCCCAGTGCGGCGAGATGCACACTGCTGCCGCCCAACGCCATTTCGTTGTGGCGCAACCATAGACAGTAACGCCACAGGGGATAGTCCCTATCAATGCCTGTGCCTCCATGCACATGCTGGGTGGCGTAACTCACTCTGTGACCGCAGTCGCCCGCCCAGATCTTGGCGATGTCCAACTCCGTGCTCGCATCGACGCCGGCGCCCAGCAGAGACACCGCCTGATACGTTGTCAGGCGCAGACATTCAATATCGATGTAGCAGTCAGCCATGCGGTGGCCAACGGCCTGAAACGTAGCCACAGGAACACCGAACTGTTCACGCTCCGAGGTATAGCTCGCGGCCGTGCGCATCGCATAATCTGCTGCGCCCAGTTGATGCGCGCACAAGGCCGCAGTGGTTCGCTCTACCAACCAATGCATAACAGCCTCGCCGCCCTCGCGCATCACAATGTTTGCGGCAGGCACCAGCACATTATCCAGTGTTACATCGGCATGCGGCTCAAAGGTTGTGTACTCCACTGGGCTCATGGATACGCCTGCTGCGCCCGTTTCCAGCAGCACCACGCACACGGATTCGTCGAGCTGCGCCGCTACCAGTATGGCGCCCGCTTCCTGTGCATAGGGCACGGCAGACTTTATCCCGGACAACCGCACACCTTCGACGTGTTCAGCCGCTACCACGGCAGTCGGTTGGGCAGCGTTGTCATTGCCGGTTTCGCTCAGTGCCGCCGTCAGCAGTAAACTACCTGCTGCAGCAGCCGGCAAAACACGTTCCTTGAGCGCCTCTGGCGCGAATTGCTGCAGCGGCATCATGGCAGAGACGCAATGGTGCACCAGCGGTACAGGCGCAATAGTTCTACCGGCCTCTTCCAGCACTAGCGCCAGCTCAATAAAGCCAAAGCCCATGCCGCCGTAACTCTCGTCGAGCGCCACGTTTGTCAGACCCGCATCCAATAGCTGTCGCCAAAGCTCCTCGTCAAAACGCGCGGCCGCGTACTCGTCATATGCCGCCAGCTTCTCCGGCGTCACCTGCTCGCTCAGTATCTGACGCGCTAGCGCTTGAACTTCGCGCTGCTCTTCACTGAATCCAAAATCCATTCTGCTTCTCCCTAGCGCGCAGCCCGGGGCATCCACAGCCCCGCCGCGGAAATGATGTCCCGCTGAATTTCATTCGTACCACCGCCAAAGGTAATGATCGAACTGGTCCGGTAAAGTCGTTCTATCTTGCGACCCAATGCATCCCCATGTTCATCATCACGGCGCAACGCTGATTGACCGAGAATCTCACCCAACAGCCGATACACCTCAATAAACGCCTCGGAGCCAAAGACCTTGGCTGCTGAGGCGTCCGCCATGTCCAGCGTTTGCTCAGTCATCGCCCACGACTGCTTGTAAACGATGAGCTTCATGCATTCGATGTCGGCGCGGCAGCGCGCCAGGTTCTGTTGTACCCAGGGCTGGTCTATCACATAGCCACCCTTGGGCAAGGCAGTCGTACGCGCCCACTTCACCACCTCATTGAACAGCAACGAGGATGGCCCGAAGTTGATAAGACTGAGCCGTTCACGATTAAGCTGGCTTGTCACCAGTTTCCAGCCACTGTTGAGCTCACCGACACGATAATCGTCACTGACTCGGATATTGTCGTAGAAGGTAGCATTGGTACGGACACCACCGAGGGTCGTTACCGGCGTGCAGCTCCAGCCTGGGTCGGAGTTAGGCACCAAAAACATTGTGATGCCCTTATGTTTTTTGGGTGCATCCGGGTCTGTTCGACAGGCAAGCCAGGTGTAGTCGCAAAAATGGGCCAGTGAGGTCCACATCTTTTGACCATTAATCACCCAATCGTCACCATCGCGTACCGCGCTGGTTTTTAGGCTGGCCAGGTCAGTACCGGCACCGGGCTCGGAATAACCAATGGAAATCAGCATTTCCCCGGCGAGGATCTTGGGCACGAATTCTCGCTTGATAAATTCATTGCCGTGCTCGGCCAGAATGGGCCCAACGCTCTCAGTCGTGAGGAAGGGAAAGGGATAACCTGCCCGCATCACTTCCTCAACAAAGATGAACTGCTCAAGCGGCGACATGCCCCGGCCACCCCAGGCCTCTGGCCAGCCCACGCCGATCCATCCATCTTTACCCATCTGCCGCAACGCCTCACGCCATAAGGGACCTCCGCCCTCCCCCATGTCCCGCTCGCACTCCTCGCGCAACTCGGGCGTCATCATTGCTGCGAAGTAGGCTCGCAACTCGTCCCTGAGTGCCAACTGCTCGGCGTTAAACTGGATATCCATCTTGTCCACCTCTGGTTATAGCTGGCTTATCGTAGCGCCAAGCCACTGCAGCAAAGCCCGCACACCGGGCCATTTTTGTTGACGAATCTGTTCAGTCGTCTTTGAGTTCACTCACAATGGATTGCCACATGGCATCCGGCGCAGCATAAGGCGCGTAGATCGCCAGGCGGTCAGCGTGCTGCCCGTAGCGCTCTTTCAAGAGGCCAGCGATTTCTTCAGGTTTACCGCTCGTGCAGAACGCATCAACAAAATCATCATCAATAAAATCAGCGAGCTCATCCCAGCGCCCTTCCTTGGATAGTTGGTTCAGCTCGGGTTGGATATCTCCGTAACCCACAGCTTCCATGGGGGGACGATAAGCCGGCGTAGACGCATAAAAGCCCAACAATTGCTTCACGCTGTCCTTTGCCGCTGCTCGCGTAGCTTCGCTGTCTCCGGTAATGACTATCGCGTTCACCTGCAGGATGAAGTCGCTGCGATCACGGCTCGCCTTTTCCAGCCCTCTGTGGACGGCTGGCAGCGCTTGCTCCTCGATAAACGCGCGGCTGTTGAAGGGATGAACGATCAGGCCATCGGCAACCTCACCTGCCACCTCGGTCATCTTGGGCCCCAGGGCGCCGAGCATGATAGGCGGCGGGCCAAAGTCGTTAGGCCCCGGGTTGAACATGGGCGTCATTAAGGTGTGCGTATAAAAGCGACCCTCGTAATGGAGGCGCGTACCGTTTTGCCAGCAGTCGAAAATGGCTTTTACGGCCAGGATATAGTCCCGCATGCGCGATGCGGGCGGGCTGAAATCCGTGCCGAAACGCTTCTCGATATGCGCTTTTACCTGAGAACCTATCCCCAGTAGAAACTTGCCCTGGCTGAATCGCTGCAGGTCCCAGGCCTGATAGGCAAGGTGCAGCGGGTTGCGGGGAAACGCCACTGCGATGCCCGTTGCAATGCCCATGTCAGGCGCATGCTCCGAAACCAGTGTCAGCGGCAGGAAGGGATCCCAGCTGCCCTCCAGCGTATAGATGCCATCGTAGCCAATAGCAGCAAGGCGTTTCGCCTCCTCGGCGGCTTCTCCCAGCTGTGCATAGAACGGCCCATCGATCTTCATAACGCTCTCCTTTCGAGTCGCCCACGTTAACGGCACAGCCGCCTTGGCAACAATCGTAGGGGGGCACACATCAAGACCCTGTGCGAGTTTCATCTGGGTGGTTCACGATTCTAGACACGCTTGCCGATGCAGGGGGTTAAGCTTTGCTTTCTCATTACGATGGACGCCAAGAATGAAAATAGGAATCTGCCTGCCGTACATGAAAGCCGGCCTTACCCGGGGCGATTATCTGGCGTGGTTCAAACGCGTCGACGAAGGCCCGTTTCACGCCATCTCCTGCGGTGAGCGTATCCACGGCCCCACCTATGACATGCGCGTCGTGCTTTCGGCCGCCGCCATGGCGACAACTACCCTGGAGATTACGCCCACGCTTTACGTGCTCCCCATGCACAGCGCCACTCGCGTCGCCAAGGAAGTTGCCACGCTGGATGTGCTCTCCGGTGGCCGCGTCAATCAAATCGTGGTGGGCTACGGCGGGCGGGAAAAAGACTATGAGGCAGTAGGTGCTGCGTTTACGGGTCGTTATGGCCGCATGGACAGGCAAGTGGCGCAGATGAAGGCGATCTGGCGCGGCGAAGAAGTAATCGAGGGCGCGGGCGAAATCGGCCCCGTGCCGACGCGGGCCGGTGGCCCGAAGTTGTTGAGCGGAGCTATGGGCCCCAAAAGCATCGCCCGCTGCGCCCAATGGGCAGACGGTCTCTACGCCTGGTCAGGCAATGGCGAACAGCACGAACTGGAGAACACCTTTGCGATGATGGACAAAAGCTGGGCAGAAGCCGGGCGTGACATCGCGCCCTACCGCATGGGCGGTTTCTGGTACACGCTGGCGGACGAGGGGCAACGCAAGTTGTACGACTATGTCTATGAGTACCTTGCCATTGCCGGCCCGGAAATCGCCACAATGATGGCCGAATCGGTTCACCGCAGCACGCCGGATGCGGTTGCCCGGGCGCTGGACAACGCAGAGGCCGCCGGCTGCGAGGAAATATTCATGGTACCGGCCACCGCGGAGCTCAGTGAACTGGACCGTCTCATCACCCTGCTTGAGTCGCGCTAGGCCGGCACAGCTCTAACCTTTGTTCGCGTAGCCACCGATAGGTGGCTACGTTCTGTGGCCTAGGCCACCCTTTTTCACCCTGAGCGCTCTCTTCTCCTACCAACCAACGGATAAAAGTCATTAGATCGAATGCGCTGCCCGGATTAATAGCCGCATTCCCCCCTCCCTGACTTTGCTCTCAGCGGCTATACTCGCCGCCTCACCAGAAAGGCCGAATAACGGGATACTCCATGGCAAAGCGCGTTTACCTGTTCAGCGAAGGTAGCAAGGACGACAGAGAGTTGTTGGGCGGCAAAGGTGCCAACCTCTGCGAAATGACCAACCTGGGCTTACCAGTTCCCTTCGGTTTTATCATCACGACGCCCACCTGCCGCGAATTCTTCGAAGGCGGTAACCAGTTGCCCAACTTGTTGGAACAGGAGTATCGGGTCGCCCTGGATCTGGTGGAAAAGGAAATGGGTGCGCGCTTCGGCGACCCTGATAATCCACTACTGTTCTCAGTGCGCTCCGGCGCGCCGGTCTCAATGCCGGGCATGATGAACACCATTCTGAACCTTGGCCTCAACGACGAGATCGCAGCGGGCCTGGCGCGTAAAACGGGCAATCCCCGCTTTGCCTATGATTCCTACCGCCGCTTCATCCAGATGTTCGCCGACGTGGTGCTGGGCGTAGAGGGCGAGAAATTCGAGCACGAGATCAGTCGCTATAAAGCCGAGCATGGCAAAACCCTAGACACCGATATGTCCGCCGAGGACTGGCAGGCCATCATCGCGGTGTTCAAGCAAATCACTGATTTCCCACAGGACCCTTTTGAACAGTTGCGACTCGCAGTGGAGGCTGTATTCCTCTCCTGGTACACACCGCGCGCCAATGTCTACCGTGAAATGAACAACATTCCAGAGACCCTGGGCACCGCGGTCAATGTACAGGCCATGGTGTTTGGCAACTTTGGCGAAGACTCGGGTTCTGGCGTGGCATTCACTCGCAATCCGTCCACCGGCGAGAAAACTTTCTTCGGTGAGTTCCTGTTTAACGCTGCCGGCGAAGATGTGGTTGCGGGCATTCGGACACCGCAACCGATCGACGCGCTTAACAGCGGCCTCCCCGAGGTTTACGACGAGCTTTACAAAACCCAAGCCTTGCTGGAAAAGCACTACCGCGACATGCAGGATATCGAGTTCACCGTGCAGGAAGGTCGTTTCTACATGCTGCAGACTCGCAGCGGTAAACGTACCGGCCGCGCTTCAATCAAGATCGCCGTGGATATGGTTGGCGAAGGTCTCATCAGTGAGAAAGAGGCATTGATGCGCGTCTCGCCGGAACACGTGGAAGCGTTTCTGCACCCGATGGTAGATCCCAGCGCCAAGCAAGACATTGTAACCATCGGCTTACCGGCCAGCCCCGGCGGCGCCACCGGCGCAGTGGTGTTCTCCGCTGACGAGGCGGTAGAGGTTAACCGCGATGGCACTGCCGTTGTGCTGGTGCGGCGGGAAACAACACCTGAAGACATTCACGGCATGAAAGTTGCTGAGGGCATCTTGACCGAACTGGGCGGCATGACATCACACGCTGCGGTTGTCGCCCGCGGCATGGGCGTTTGCGCAATCACAGGTGCTGGTGGCCTCACCATAGATTACGAAGCAGGCACAGCGACCACAGAGGACGGCGTGGTAATTAGCCGAGGAGATATCATTACGCTGGACGGCACCGCCGGCGAGGTGATGCTGGGCGATATCCCGAAGACTGAAGCCAGCTCCTCGGAAGACTTCCAGGTGCTCCTATCGTGGGCCGACAAACACCGCAAGCTCAAGGTAAGGGCCAACGCAGAGACAGCGGAAGATGCGGCCAAAGCGCGTGAGCTCGGGGCCGAAGGCATAGGGCTGTGCCGCACCGAACACATGTTTTTCGAGAGTGAACGCATCCCCTTGATGCGCGCCATGATCCTCGCCGAAGACAAACGCGAGCGCAAAAAATATCTGAAGGAACTGCAGGCATACCAACATGCGGACATGCTGGAGCTGTTCAAAGTCATGAAAGGGCTTCCGGTCACCGTGCGCCTACTGGACCCTCCCCTGCACGAATTCCTGCCGCACACCCGAGATGACATGGAGGCACTGGCCACGCGGCTGGGTAAGAGCGTAGAGACCATCGCCGAAGCCACAGAGAATCTGAACGAAGTAAACCCCATGCTGGGCTTCCGCGGCTGTCGACTGTCAGTGGTCTATCCGGAAATCACGAAAATGCAGGTGAAAGCCATTATTGGCGCCGCCGCAGAAGCGGCGGAACTGGGCTATAAACCCTTCCCGGAAATCATGATTCCGCTGGTGGTGAACGTGCGTGAAATTCGTCTCATCACCGACATCATCGACCGTGGCATCTACAAAGTACTGAAACAAAAATCCATCTCCCTGCCCTACAGAATCGGCACCATGATGGAAACGCCGCGCGCTTGCCTGGGTGCTGACCGCCTTGCACCCGAGGTGGAGTTTATGAGCTTTGGCACTAACGACCTCACACAAATGACCTACGGCTTCAGCCGCGATGATGCAGGCCGCTTCATCCCGCAGTACCTCGACAAAAAGTTGATTGAAAATGATCCCTTCGTGTCACTGGATCAGCGCGCCGTAGGTAAGCTAATGGCCATGGCTGTGGCTGATTCCAAAGCGCGCAAGAAAGGCATCAAGTACGGAATCTGTGGTGAACACGGCGGCGACCCCCGCTCCGTGCGTTTTTGCCATGAATTGGGCCTGGATTATGTGTCTTGCAGTCCCTACCGTGTCCCCGTTGCTCGCATCGCCGCCGCACAGGCCAATGTACGGGCCGACCTGGACGACTAGCTATACCCGGCTTGATCCAAATCACGTCTATCGCAAATCTGGCCTGAGTCAGGCCAGTTTGCGCTTGTTCACAACTCCCCCTTGGTAATACTTTCCCTTTAATCACTGGAAGCGGTACACCCATGTCGGACAGTAACTGGAAAGTCTTTGTCGTTGACGCCCTGCGTTCCCAACTGGACGGTGCACCGGTGGAATATCAGGAGTTCCTTAAGGTCCTTGCCCTCAGCTGTGGCATCTACCATTTGGCTGCCGGCAGTACTGACATGCAATCACCCCACGATGAGGACGAGGTGTACCACGTGCTCAGTGGTCGCGCTCGTATGCGCTTGGGCGACGAGGAGCGGGATGTCACCCCGGGCACCTTGCTCTACGTGGGTGCCACCACCGACCATTCGTTCTTTGAGATCGAAGAAGACATGACCCTGTTGGTATTCTTCACCGGCACCGCGGGCTAAGCCGACACGTCGGCGACCCTAAAGAATCGCGCCCCAGAAGTTGTAAACCACTGTGCCCAGGAAGGTACCCAGGGCATAGCCCAGCACACCAACCAGTACACCCGGTGTCACCAGATTTCGCCAGCCCTTGGTGGCAGCCAGCGCAGGCGCGGTGGTTGCCCCCAGCACCGCTGCATTCGACGCGGTAATCAACTCCGGCAGGCTGAGACCCAGTAGCGACCCCAGACCGAAGGTGACCAGCGCATGCACCGTCAGCAGGATGAACACCAGCGCAACCAGCAGGGGTGCCACTTCCAGCATAGCAATGACGTCCGCCCCCGCCGCAATGGCCGCAAAGAACACGAATGACAGGGCCACGCCCAATTCGAAGCTGCCGGCCAGCCGCGATGCCAGCTTTGGTGCAGCAGTGGCGAAGCCCAGCGCAAATACCGTGATCAATACGTAGCGCCAGGCATAGAGGTCGAAGGCTGACACCAGTGCATCACTGACTGCAACAATGCCCATGGCCGTAGCCAGCGCGAGGCAGAGGGACATGGCTGAAATCTCAGGGCCCGTCTCGTCGACCACTGTCTCAGTATCGTCATGCGATACAAATCGCCGTGACAACCAGAGCCACCCAGGCATCAACGCCAGCATACCCAGATACACAGCCGAAAAAAGGTTGTCCGCCGCCGTGGCTGCCGAGAAGAACGAAGCATCCTCGCGCAACCTTGTCAGATCCCCCAGCGCCGCGTAGTTGACCGAACCGCCAATGTAGGTGGACGTAAACAGGCCCGCGATAGCGGCTTCACGCTGCTCTGGCGCTATCGGTGCGGCCGCGCCCAGTGCACTCAGGTCTAATAACAGTGCTGCTACTGTGACGCCCACCACCGTTCCCAGGGCGGCCAGCAGAAATGCAGCAGTTGTTCGGGTGGCCTCCATAACAATTTTGCGCAGATCCGCCTTGAACAGGAACAGGGGTATCAGCACCGGCACGACATAACTGAAGACAAACCCGTAGGCCGGCGCATCGTGAGGGATGATGCCCAGGTTAGCCGCCAATATTGCGCCCAGAATCGCAATGACAGCGCCCGTGAGGTTCGACCCTATGCGGGTGCGCTCCAGCAGGAAAGCCGCTCCGGCAATGACGAACAGGCTGGCCATAACAGCCATGTGGTTATCGGGCGCAAGCAGCGACATAAGGTCTCCAAACCATCGATTTTGTATCAGGGGAACTAATCCGGACTATAAGTGAGGCTCGCTTATGCTGCCAGCCCAAACCTGATACTGTTCGCGTCCTTTATCGCGCAGGACCTTACCACCATGACCAACAGCTTCTTTCCGCCGATTCGTACCCTGATGGGCCCCGGCCCCTCCGATGTATCGCCTCGCGTTCTGGGCGCATTGGGCCGGCCCACGATCGGGCACCTGGATCCCCTGTTTGTCACCTTGATGGATGAAATCAAGGGCTTGCTGCAATACGTTTTCCAAACGGAAAACGCCCTGACGCTGCCGGTGTCTGCACCCGGTTCTGCGGGCATGGAAGCCTGTTTTGTCAACCTTGTCAGTCCCGGCGACACCGTCATTGTCTGCCAAAATGGCGTCTTCGGCGGGCGCATGAAGGAAAACGTGGAGCGTTGCGCCGCGACCGCGATCATGGTTCAGGATGAATGGGGTCAGCCTGTGGATCCGGAAAAAGTCCGCGAGGCTTTCAAGAGTAACCCCAAGGCGTCACTGCTGGCCTTTGTCCACGCCGAGACATCCACCGGCACGCGCAGCGATGCCGAAACCCTGTGTGCAATCGCCCGTGAAAACGGGGCACTGTCCATTGTGGATACGGTGACGTCTCTTGGTGGCATAGAGCTCAAGGTGGATGACTGGGGTGCGGATGCGGTGTATTCTGGCTCTCAAAAATGCCTATCGTGCGTACCGGGTATCTCGCCGGTGACCTTCAGCCCGCGCGCCGTGGAGCGCATCCAGAACCGCACTCACAAGGTACAGAGTTGGTTCCTGGATATGCAGCTAGTCATGGGCTATTGGGGCGGCGACAGCAAGCGGGCTTACCACCACACCGCACCGGTTAATGACCTCTACGCCCTGCATGAATCACTTGTCATGCTGCAAGAAGAAGGCTTGGAGTCCGCTTTTCAGCGTCACCGTCGCAACCATGAGGCTCTGGTCGCTGGTTTGGAAGCCATGGGTCTGGCCATGGCCGTGTCGCCTGAATGGCGCTTGCCACAGCTTAACAGCGTGCTGATTCCCGAGGGCATTGATGACGCCAGCGTGCGCAGCTCACTGCTCAATGATTTCAATCTCGAAATTGGCGCAGGCTTGGGGGCGCTCGCCGGCAGAACCTGGCGCATCGGCCTGATGGGTTATGCAAGCAACACTGCCAATGTCATCGCCTGCCTCAGCGCGCTGGAAGCAGTGCTCGCCGGCCAGGGCTACTCATTGCCCACCGGTGCTGGCATCGACGCGGCCAGACAACAGTTGGCCGCCTGAGTCAGCCTCTCCTCGCAACATTGCCAGTAGCTGCTGAGTACGTTCGCTACTGGCATCGCGATGCGTCCGATAGGCCACATGCCTATCACGCGGCGCAGCAGCGTCGATCTCTATACTCCACAGGCCCTGCACCTCATTGGGGATCATGGAGTATCGGATGTCGGTAATACGGTTGGGAAAACCGGGGTCTGGTGCAAGGTAATCGTTACTGAACCAACGGAAGCGCTCTATGTCTTTTGCCTGCTGTGAACCCGAGTCCAGAGCCGGAAAGTCCCTGGCCACATCGAGTTTATTCACTACCGCACCGGGATATACCCGAACATCCATGCCGACCCGCACCGCGTCGACATAGAACTGATCTTCCAATTCATACACGACCTTCCACACCAGGATATTGGCGAAGCTGGGTTTGGCGTCCAGCCGCTCCGGCACATGGCCGCGCTGGGTGGCTACTGAATAGCCTGCCTCTATGGCCCTGTCTCTCTGCACCAGGCCCAGCAGCAAATAGCTGAGCACCCATACCAGCGCGATACGCGCTGGCCATACACTACGGCTCATGAACGCTGTCATGACTAGCACCAGCAAGGGTACGGTCACCAGCGGATCAATCACGGACACGGTGTTCCAGGCGTAGCGCACATGGTTGAAAGGCCACAACAGCAAGGTGCCATAAGTGGTGCATGCATCCAGTAATGCATGCGTGGCATAGCCGGCAGTGCAAAACAGGTAACTGCGTTTAAAGTCAAAACCAAAGCGCCGCCCGATCAGTCCGTGCAGCACCAGTGCGCAAAGCAAGCCACCGAGGGGAATAAACACCAGCGCATGGGTGAAGTGACGATGAAACTCGAGAAACAGCAAGGGATCGGAGGGTGAACGAATCAGCACGTCCAAGTCTGGCGCCATACCGCCCAATAACCCAAGAATACAGGCACCGCGCAATGCGCGTTTATCGGCGAAAGACTGTGGCAATGCGGCGCCCAACGCGCCCTGTGTGACTGGGTCCATACTCTACGACGTCGATGCGCCACTCTTGCTTTAGCGTTAATACGCAGCCAACCGTGACCGCGACCAGACTTTACTGCAATAAGTTTCGGGCAGCATCTGTACTTTTGGGCGTCGCGCAGCAATAGTAGTGATCACTCTCTTCTACAGTGAACGCAACGCCTTTGCTGTGGTCGAAACCCGTATGAAATGACTGGCACAGGGAGAAAGCCATGCGCGCACCACTGATCATTACTCTTGCCTCCGCGGCATTGATTAGCGCCTGTACCACCAACCCTTACACCGGCGAGCAACAAACCAGCAAGGCCGCTGTTTACGGCGCGAGCGCCGCCGCAGTGTGCGCTCTGGTCGGTGCAATCGATTCGGGCAAGCACGCCCGCAATGCAGCTCTGGGCTGCGGCATTGTGGGTGCCGGCGTCGGTGCCTATATGGATGTGCAGGAGGCCAAACTCAGAGAGCAGTTACAGGGTACCGGCGTCAGCGTGGTTCGCGAGGGCGACAACATACGACTCGTGATGCCAGGCAATATCACCTTCCAGACTGACTCCTATAACCTGCGCAGTGACTTTTACCCCGTGCTGAATTCCGTGGGTGAAGTGCTAGCCAAGTACGGCGACACCACAATCCGCGTCTCGGGTCATACCGACAACACCGGCAGTCGCCAGTACAACCAGACCCTGTCTGAACGGCGTGCTGGCAGCGTGGCTGATTATCTGGTCACGCGCGAAGTCTTGCGGTCGAGGTTGTTGGTGCAGGGCCAGTCCTTTGACCAGCCCATCGCGGACAACGGCACGGCAGCGGGACGCGCGCAGAATCGGCGGGTGGAGCTTTACGTTTTGCCAAACGCCGTTTAGACGGCTGTGGCATCACCCCAATAGTTGTAACCCGCAAAACGGGGCGTACTAGGCAGGTACATCTGCTCCATCGCCCCAATAGCGAAGCCGCCAGACTTTAGGATTGTGGGTATATCCCGGTGCAGGTTGCAGCCGCCCGCAATACGACGCCACACCGGATTAATCTTGTCCTGCCATTTCACCACGTCGGCATCCGGTGCCAGACCGTGTTCGCAGAACAGTAATTTGCCGCCGGGGCGCAACACCCGTGACATACCCACCAGTGCGGCAACAGGGTCCGGGATGGTACACAGGGAGTAGGTCACCAGAACACAGTCCACAGAATCATCCTGCAGGGGAATCTGCTCGCCGGGGAGACCAATAAAGTCGATGGGGATACCCAGTGCCCTGGCGCGCTCGCCGGCGAGTTCCCAGGACTCCTGTGAAGGGTCCAGCCCGATAACCCGCCCGACCTTTGCCTCATCGTAATACGGCAGATTGAGCCCCGTACCAATGCCGATCTCCAACACCACGCCCTCTGCCTTGGGCACCACCTTCTCGCGCTGCTTCATGATAGGCTTTGTGCCACAGGCGCAATTGATAAAGCGCGGTACGATGTGCTTGTCGTAAAAACCCATTGCTGAATCCCTTCATCGGTGTGACCCACAGTATAGACCCACCCAGTGGCACCCGAACAAACGCCAGGAGAGAACCGGAATGTTTGAAGCTTTGGAGACAGGCAAGGCACTCAGTAACGAAGATTTTCAGACACTGAGATCACAGTTGCGCCCTGCCCTTCTGGCAGAGCAATTCAAGCTTCGGGACCAACCCTACCCTGCCCTGGTACTCATCGGCGGTATGGATGGCGCCGGGAAAGGGGCTGCTGTTCACCGCATTAATGAATGGATGGACCCCAGGCTGATCGAAACCTCAGCGTTCTGGATGCACTCCGATGAAGAGGAGTCTCGTCCCTTTTTTTGGCGTTTCTGGAACCGCATGCCTCGCAAGGGACGCATGGGGATATTCTTGCAGTCTTGGTACTCCC
Source organism: Parahalioglobus pacificus (assembly GCF_014652275.1). GTDB lineage: Bacteria > Pseudomonadota > Gammaproteobacteria > Pseudomonadales > Halieaceae > Parahalioglobus > Parahalioglobus pacificus. The sequence continues at coordinate 1,332,304 of NZ_BMYM01000001.1, forward strand.
GTCCGTGGTACGACGCGATGGAAGGTCGTCTGTCCAAGGCCGAGTTTGGCGACATATTGCGAGATATCGAAGCCTTCGAGCGCATGCTCACGGACGACGGTGTATTGCTGATCAAAATCTGGTTGCATGTCAGTCGCAAAACCCAGCGGCTGCAGCTCACCGAGGAAGCTCCGCGTAAACAACAGAATCCCAGAGTGCCTGCAGACGCGGATACCTGGTGGAAGCAGTACCCGGATGCGCTCACTGCGAGTGAACAATTGATCAGGGCGACGGACGTGAGCCACAGCCCGTGGCACCTGGTGGAAGCCGAAGACCGCCATTACCGCGATGCCACGGTAAACCAGATCATCCTCGCATCGCTCGAGAGCCGCGCGAACACTGACGCACCCGTGCGAACAGGCATTGCCACCACACCCGATAGCCGCGCTGGTCAGCCCACCCTGCTAGACCAGGTACCCCTGGACAAGGCGGTCCCCAAAGACAAGTACAAGGAAAAGCTGACGACACTGCAAAGTGAATTGCAGGACCTGTCCTGGCAGGCCTTTCACCGGCGCCGTTCAGTAGTCGCCGTTTTCGAAGGGTGGGATGCCGCAGGCAAAGGGTCAGCCATTCGCCGCGTTACGACGGCCATGGATCCACGGCTCTACCATCTTATCCAGTTCGCCGCCCCCACCGATGAAGAGGCCGACCATCACTATCTGTGGCGCTTCTGGCGTCAAATAGAGCGTGATGGCATAGCAACGCTTTTTGATCGCTCCTGGTACGGACGCGTATTGGTCGAACGCGTGGAGGAGTTTGCCAGGCCCGATGAGTGGCAACGGGCTTATCACGAGATCAACCAGTTCGAGCAGCAACTGCTGGATCATGGCTCAATCGTGTTGAAATTCTGGATACACATCAGCCCCGAAGAGCAATTACTGCGTTTCAAGAGCCGCGAGACCCAACCGCACAAACAACACAAAATCACCGACGAGGACTGGCGCAATCGCGACAAATGGTCAGCCTACGAACAGGCTGTGGAAGACATGGTCAGTCACACCAGCACAGCGCAAGCGCCCTGGCATCTGATTGCAGGTAACAGCAAGCACTATGCACGCCTTGAGATTTTAAAGACCTATTGCAAGGCACTGAAGGCTGCGCTCTGATGCTGCGCGTTGCGGCATCGCGCTTTATACTCCACCGCCTACCTACGGAGTACCTAACATGAGACTTCACGTCATCACCACCGGCGGCACCATCGACAAGATCTATTTCGATGCCAAAAGCGATTATCAGGTGGGTGAACCCGTGATTGGTGAACTCCTGCAACGCATGGAGGTTGGCTTTCCGTTCACGGTGGAATCCGCCATGCGCAAAGACAGCCTGGATATGGATGAGGAAGACCGCGCGACGATTCGTGCCCTAGCAGAGCGCTGTGATGAGGAGTACGTGCTCATCACTCACGGCACCGACGGCATGGTAAGCACCGCACAGGCACTCAAGGGCATTGCTGGAAAGCGCATTGTACTCACCGGTGCACTGCAACCGGCCGCCTTCGCGCACAGCGATGCCATTTTTAACATTGGCTGTGCCATCGGCGCGGTACAAAGTGCAGCGCCGGGTGTGTATATCGCCATGAATGGTCGCGTTTTTGACGCGGACCGGGTGGTGAAGAACGTGGCAGAGAATCGCTTCGAAGAGACACAGGCATGAAGCAACCTCCCTCCCCTCGGCTCAACGGCTAAAGCCTGATTGCGCCAGCGTTTAGCGGCGGCGGATCTCAGTGCAAGCTGTGCCAGCTATCGCTACAATCCCACTCGTTTCCAGCTGCTCGATCCGCAAACATGACATATCTCGTCGATCACCCTCTAACCACCACCGATACCAACAGCCTTGCAAGACGCGACGCCTACCGTGGCGCTGAGGCTGACGTGCTGGCGAGTTTACTGCCGGTTGCCGATATTGGCAGCGCTGCCAGAAGTCGCGCCTGGGAACGCGCGCGTCGACTGGTCGTTGAGATACGTGCACAGCAGGTGGGCAAAGGAGGTATCGATGCCTTATTAAACGAGTTCGCTCTGTCGACCGAGGAAGGTGTTGTCCTCATGTGCCTGGCGGAGGCACTTCTGCGCGTCCCCGACAGCCTCACCATGGACCGCTTGATTCGTGACAAACTGGCCGACGGCGACTGGAGCTCTCACCTCGGGAACTCGGAATCACTGTTCGTGAATGCATCGGCCTGGGGTTTGCTACTGACCGGCAAAGTCGTGACCTACAACGATGAGCAGAAACGCCAACAACTGGGCCTACTGCGCAAGACAATGGGCAGGGTGGGTGAACCAGTGATTCGCGCCTCGGTTCGCTACGCCATGCAGATCATGGGCACCCAGTTCGTCATGGGCACCAACATCGGCGAAGCACTGCATCGCGCCAGAGACGAAGAGATCAAGGGTTACCGGTACAGCTATGACATGCTGGGTGAAGGTGCCAGAACCGCAGATACCGCAGAGCGGTACTTCGACAGTTACATGAGCGCCATCGAAGCGATCGGCAAGGCCGCCGATGGTCGTGGCCCCATCGCCAGTCCAGGTATCTCAGTCAAGCTGTCGGCCATCCATCCTCGCTACGAATTCAGCCATCGCCAGCGTGTGCTGTCAGAGTTGGTGCCCCGCCTCAAGTCACTGGCCATGGCGGCCAAGCACTACGACATAGGCTTCACCGTGGACGCTGAAGAAGCGGATAGGCTGGAGATCTCATTGGAGGTGATTGCCGCGGTATTCACCGACGCCGACCTAGGCGACTGGCAAGGCTTCGGTATTGCCGTTCAGGCCTACCAGAAACGGGCACTGCAGGTAGTGGAATGGGCCCGTGATCTTACGCAGCGCTCTGGCCGAAAAATGATGCTCAGACTGGTTAAGGGCGCTTACTGGGACACTGAGATTAAGCTCTCACAGGTGGAAGGCTTCGCTGACTATCCTGTCTTTACCCGCAAAGCCTCCACCGACGTCTCTTATCAGGCCTGCGCGCGTCGACTGCTGGACTACCGCGACAGCATTTACCCCCAGTTTGCGACGCACAACGCCTACACCGTGGCCAGCATCCTTGAAATGAGTGACGACAAAAGCGGTTACGAATTCCAACGCCTGCACGGTATGGGCGACGCGCTGTATGCTCAGGTGTTAGCGCAGGACAAAGTGCCCTGCCGTGTCTATGCGCCCGTAGGCGTGCACGCTGACTTACTGGCCTATCTGGTGCGCCGCCTGCTGGAGAACGGCGCCAATAGCTCCTTCGTTAACAATATTGTCGACGAGGACATTCCTGTGGAGTCCCTGCTGGACGACCCGGTAGAGGCCGCCCGTAGCTGGAGTAAGGCCCATAATCCGCAGATTCCACTCCCCGCGCAGTTGTTTGGCGCAGAGCGCAGCAACTCTCGCGGCACCGACCTAACTGACGCCAACGCACTCATCGAACTTCAGACTCAAGGGCAGGCGCTGATTGATCGCCTGCCAATGGAATACAGCGATGGCACCGCGCCAATGCGTATTCTGAACCCCGCCAACCATGAACAGCACATCGGCACGATAGACCTGGCAAGCGCAGAGCACATAGAGACCGCACTACAGCGTGCGCATCAGGCTTTTCCCGCATGGAGCACCACACCTGTTAGTGAGCGGCGAGCACTGCTGGATAGACTGGCCAGCGCACTGGAGGAACATGAGGGAGAGTTGATTGCCCTTTGCTGCAAGGAGGCAGGCAAAACCATTGCCGACGGCGTTGCGGAAGTGCGCGAAGCCGTCGACTTCTGCCGTTACTACGGGGCCAGTGCACAAGCCGCGGACCCGGCAAAGAACGCACTGCAGCCCCGCGGGGTTGTACTGTGCATTAGCCCCTGGAATTTCCCGCTTGCCATCTTCCTTGGCCAGGTTACTGCTGCGCTCGCGACGGGCAACACGGTAATTGCAAAGCCCGCCGAACACACCAGCCTCATCGCACTCAGGGCCATTGAGCTATTGCGCGATCAGGGACTTCCCGATGGGGTTGTCGAGGTCGTACTCGCCGAGGGACCCCGGGCCGGCGAACAACTGGTGCCGGACGGCCGCGTGAAAGCGGTGATGTTTACCGGCTCCACGGAAGTTGGATATTGGCTGAATCAGAAACTGGCCGCCAGACCTGACGCGCCCGTGCCATTGATTGCCGAGACGGGCGGTCAAAACTGCATGATCGTCGACTCCACAGCGCTACCCGAACAAGTCGTGGACGACGTCGTCACCTCTGGGTTCCAAAGTGCAGGCCAACGCTGTTCAGCGCTGCGCGTGCTCTTCCTGCAGGAGGACATCGCCGACAAAGTCATCGACATGATCATCGGTGCCATGCGGGAATTACATATTGGCGACCCTGCTCTGCTGGGCACTGATGTCGGACCGGTGATTAACCACCCCGCCCTGGCGCGACTGCAGGAACACCTGCGGTTCCTCGAAACCACGGGGCGCCTGCTGCACGCCTGCGATGCGCCTACGGATGTATCAGGCACCTTCTTTGCACCGCGACTGTATGAAATCAGTAACATCTCTGTGCTGGAACGCGAGGTCTTTGGGCCGATTGTGCACATTGTTCGTTACAGCGCTGACCAGCTGGATAACATCGTGTCGCAAATCAATGCATTGGGGTATGGCCTGACCTTCGGTGTACACAGTCGCATCGAACGGACCACCACTACCCTTGCCTCTCGCATCAGTGCCGGCAATGTATACATCAACCGCAATATGATCGGCGCGGTTGTGGGCGTGCAACCCTTCGGGGGTCACGGGCTGTCGGGCACTGGCCCCAAGGCCGGGGGGCCTGAATACATCGGCCGCCTGCTTACAACAGGCGAAGAAGCCACTCATGCATCGCAACAACGGCCACTAACCAGTGTGACATCGGATATAGGCGGTACAGCCCTTTTGGCCGATGCGATTGCCGCTGCGCCTGCCTGGGCTGCGCTGGCGTTGAATGATCGGCTATCAATACTAAGAAGCGCCATTGCACTGTATGCACAGCGTCAATCGGGCAACAATCAGGCCGTTTTTGAAGCCACACTGGACGCGGTGCGCGCACAGTTGCAGGACGCCGAGGACCTGTTATCCCAACCGGAGCATCTACCCGGCCCCACGGGCGAAAGCAACTCACTGTGCCGTGAGCCCAGAGGCGCGCTACTCACCATCAGTGATCGGCTGGCATTGAACGACGAATACCTGATGGCCACGGTGACGGCGCTGGCGACAGGTAATACCGTGGCGTTCGCCGCTGGCGAAGAGCTTCAAGCACCTTGGTCAATTATCGCCAGCTGCCTGGCAGATGCACGCTTGCCGTCCGGTGTGTTTACGCTGCTCTCCTTGAAAGATGCATCGAGCGCGCTGTCGGAAGAAGCGCTCGCCGGTGTCCTGGTTCATGCGCAGAGCGTTTACCTGCACGATGTCGCCAGAAAACTGGCACTGCGCGATGGGCCCATACTGCCGCTGATCAGCTGCGTCACGCCGGCTGCACTGCTGCGACAGACACTACTGGAAAAAACAATATCAATAGATACCACGGCAGCTGGAGGCAATGCTTCCCTGATGACCATGGACGCTCACTAAGGAACACCTGTGTACACATTCAGCCCCGCCTCCATCGACTACCAGGCCCGACTCTCGGCGTTCATGGACCAGCATATCTATCCCAACGAACACCGCTATGAGGAACAGCTGGCCACCGCATCAAATCGTTTCGGCGCACTGCCCATCATGGATGAACTCAAGGTGCTCTCGCGCGAGGCCGGGTTGTGGAACCTGTTCATTCCCCCTTCACTGGCCCAGTTCGGAGACACCGAAGGCCTGAGCAATTTCGACTACGCGCCGCTGGCTGAGATTATGGGACGCGTACTGTGGTGCCCGGAAGCTTTCAACTGTAATGCGCCCGACACCGGCAACATGGAAGTTTTCATGAAGTACGGCACTGAAGCACAGCAGGAGCAGTGGCTGCGCCCTTTGCTGGCGGGAGAGATCCGCTCTTCCTACGCCATGACAGAGCCACAGGTCGCGTCATCGGATGCCACCAATGTTGAACTGCGTATCGAGCGAGACGGCGACGAGTACGTTCTGAATGGCCGCAAATGGTTTATTACAGGCGCCATGTACGAACGCACACAGATCTTCATCGTCATGGGCAAATCAGATCCGGACAACAGTAACCGCCACCTGCAGCAAAGCCAGATCCTTGTGCCCAAAGGAACACCAGGCCTGAAAATTCTGCGCCCCCTTTCGACGCTGGGCTACGACGATGCGCCGCTGGGGCATGCAGAGCTTGTGTTCGAGAACGTGCGTGTTCCCGCAGAAAATATTCTCTTAGGGGAAGGACGAGGCTTTGAGATCGCCCAGGGTCGATTAGGGCCCGGTCGTATGCATCACTGTATGCGCCTGATCGGCGCCACCCAGCGCTGCCTGGAGCTGGCCTGCAAGCGCGTCAAGGAACGCAGCACCTTTGGTAAGGAATTGTCCCAACATCAATCGGTGCGTGAAGACCTGGCAAACAGTTTTGCAGAACTGGAAATGATGCGCATGCTAGTGCTTAAAGCCTGCCACCGCATGGATGAGGTTGGAGCCCCGGCAGCCCGGGATATGATCGCAGCGGCCAAGGTAAAAGTGCCCATCATGGCGCAAACCATCATCGACCGCTGCATGCAGGTACACGGTGCCGGCGGGCTGACTGCCGACTACTGTATGGCAGAGGCGTTCAACTACGCACGCTGGTGCCGCCAGGCAGATGGCCCCGACCAAGTGCACCTGATGGCGCTTGGCAAGCAGGTTATCAACGCCTACACACAAGACTGACGATCTCAAGCACCGCATAGGCAGCTGCCCCATGAATTTTGAAACACTGGAATACAACGTCGAAGGACATATCCTTACTCTGCGCCTGAACCGGCCTGATCGCATGAATGCGTTTACAACACCGATGGCACATGAGTTGGTGGCCGCAATCGACGCCGCCGATGCAGACGATGATATTCGGGCCATCGTTACTACCGGTAATGGCAAGGCTTTCTGCGCCGGTGCAGACCTGGGCGGAGGCAGCAGCACCTTCGACTATGACGAAAAACCGGACAACGCCCAAGATCCGACAGCGGCGCCCCGCGACACCGGCGGGCGCGTCACGCTGCGACTGTTCCAGTGCACCAAACCCGTGATTGGCGCCATCAACGGCGCCGCCGTAGGCATCGGCGCTACCATGACACTGCCGATGGACATTCGGCTCGCATCAGAGCGGGCTCGCTTCGGCTTCGTATTTGCCCGCCGCGGCATCGTTCCGGAAGCGGCCTCCAGTTGGTTCTTACCGAGAGTGGTGGGCATCAGCCAGGCCCTGGAGTGGTGTATGCGCGGCCATGTATTTGGCGCCGATGAGGCACTGGCTGGTGGCCTGGTAAAAGCCGTTTATCCTGAGGATCAGTTGCTGCCGGCGGCTTATGCCATTGCCAACGAGATAGCCGAAAACACGGCACCAGTGTCTGTTGCGCTGACGCGCCAGCTGATGTGGCGCATGCTGGGTGAGGATCACCCGATGGCGGCACACAAACTGGATTCCCGCGGCGTTTATTTTCGAGGTAAACAGGCCGACGCTCAGGAAGGCGTCATGTCTTTCCTCGAGAAGCGGCCGGCTAACTTCAACGACAAACCGTCACAGGACATGCCAGAGTTTTATCCCTGGTGGGAAGAGCCGCAGTACGATTAGTACCGCGGCACAGTTCGCTAGTCCAGCATACTGCTGTAAGCGTCATCGAAGATGTCTCTGCCGATCACGTACTTCATGATCTCGTTGCTGCCGGCGAGGATGCGATTGATGCGAGCACCGGTGAACATGTCACAGATCGGGTACTCACGCATATAACCGGCGCCGCCGTGTAACTGCACGCCCAGATCCAACATCTTCCACTCCAGTTCCGTGGACAACAACTTGGCCTTGGCGGCCATGTTGGCATCCAGCTTACCGTCGTTATGCTGATAAACGCAGTGATCGACGTAGGTCTGCACAACGTCAATTTCGGCATCCATCTCCGCCATCTTGAACTGCGTGTTCTGCATAGCGGATAACGGCTTACCGAACACTTTGCGCTGCATTACAAAGTCGCGGGTAACGTCAAAAGCCTTGCGCGCATGCGCGGTTGAGCCTACGGCCACGATAAGCCGCTCCTCTGCCAGGCCATGCATCAGGTAATAAAACCCCTTACCAACCTCGCCGAGAACATTCTCCTTTGGCACCTTCACATCATTGAAAAACAGCTCCGCCGTATCCTGCGCGTGACCGCCCATCTTCTCGAGATTTCGTCCGCGTTCGAACCCGTCCATGCCCCGCTCCACCACCATCAGGGTGACAGCGTAGGGATTATTCTCGGGGTCATTCTTTGCGGCGACGATGACGACATCTGCATTGATACCGTTACTGATGTAGGTCTTTGCACCGTTCAATACATAATGGTCGCCGGCATCGACGATGTTGCTGCGCATACCAGATAGGTCACTGCCCGCATCGGGCTCTGTCATGGCGACAGCCAGAACCGTTTCACCAGATACGCACTTGGGCAGCCATCGCTGCTTCTGCTCTTCGGTCCCCAGCTTTGTAAAATAGGGACCGATCAAGCGGCTGTGCAGCGTATTGCCCCAACCCCCAATACCAGCGCGCACCGATTCTTCAATAATGATCTGCTCATAGCGGAAGTCATTGTCACCCAGGCCACCGTACTTCTCTTCCGGCCACACCATAAGGAAACCCTGCTCCCCTGCTTTTCGGAAAATTTCACGGTCTACGATGCCCTTTTCGTTGTATTCGGCCATGTGCGGCGCAACTTCTGTCTCCAGAAACTTGCGATAGGCCTGACGAAACATGGTTTGCTCTTCGGTAAAGATGCGCACGGTATCACTCCGGTTTTAATTGTTCGGAGATATTGGAATCACAGCCGTGGCTTCGCAATGACCCGCCGGCCTAAAAAAATTGACCGCGCGTGACAGCCCGCCCCAAAGTTCAGGGGGGACTAACTTTTTAAACGGTTCGCGCCACCGCGAGCGTGGGGTTCCCTAGCTTTCAAAAAACGAATAAAGGCTCCTTCACAAATAAAATGGGAGTCAGCTCGGAAGTAGGTTTCAAGGCACACGTAATGCGGAAATCTCTCAACGATTCAACGCCTACCATAACTGCGTAAACATGAGGCGTTACTGTGGTTATCGCCATACAAGCCATTGGCGAACACCCGGAGCCACCTTCAATTATCTGAGCGGAATGGGTTATGATCGGCAGTGTCGGGGCTCTCAGACACGCCTAAGAATGATCACTAGAGGGATGTAAAAAGTTTGCTAAAACCAACGTTGAAGCGCTTGATAAACAGTACGCTCGCACTCTTCGGTTACCGAGTGATTAGAACACCACTCAACCGGGTCGGCGGAATAGACCTGTTCAGCGACATCGCTTATCTCGTAAAGAGTGAAACACCAACTTGCATCGATGTCGGAGCTAATGTCGGCCAGACGATAGATGCCTTACTCGACACCTTCAGCAATCCGTTGATTCATTCTTTTGAGCCCTCACTAAAAACGTTCCAGACGCTACAACGCAAACCCTATGCCGGGCGAGTCGTACTCCATAACCTGGCTCTGGGAAGTGCTCCGGCAGAACGAGAGTTCATCAACTATAAAAGCAGTGTTCTGAGCTCTTTCCTGCCCTTGGATCCGGGGCATCAAAATCGCTTCCGCGACGTTTCTGAAGTAGGCCGGGAAAACGTTCAACTAAGCACCGTAGACTGCTTCCTAGCTGAGGAGCGCATCATAAGTGTTGATCTCTTGAAAATTGACACGCAGGGTTTTGATCTAGAGGTGCTGCGAGGCGCTCACAAGTCTCTGACAGACGGACGTATTCAATATGTCCTGGTGGAGATTAACTTTGTCGGGATGTACCAGGGCCAATCTTCGGCTGCAGAAGTTACTCAAGAGCTGGAAACCGCGGGCTTCCGGCTCATTGATTACTACGAGAAAGTTCGTGAGCAGGGACGTTTGGCCTGGTGCACTGCACTATTTGGACGAAGCTAGCTCCATCGCCATCTGCTTCAATGCTAGGAATGAACGACAGTGCAGACTGGGCAGTACATTGTCGATGTAACGCATTTCTCCCTGCTCATAGCATAGGACATCAGAACTCGAACCGATTGGCCTTCTCGCCAGTAGAAACCTGTCCGCGAACGCCCACGGCGTCTTCACCAATCAACTGCGCAAGAACCTCTGGGGAGCTATCTGTGTGCGCCAGGAAGCGCTCGCCGCTGTCGAGGCGGCCGATCACGATACCCAGTGCAGGCTCACCCTTCTCGTAGCGAACCGAGTGCGCTTCGATAACGCCAGGGCCCTGGGGATTAGACGCTAACGCCGGGGCGTCCAGCGCATCAATCTCCGCCTGCCGGTCGATTCGCCGCGAAAGATCCCACGCGCCGGGTTCTGTGGAGTAAACGCCGACGGCATGCTTGGTAATGTAGCCGCCATTGGCATTGACCAGACCATGGCCCTCGCCGCTCTCCCGCAGGCGGGCAACCATCTCGGCGATACCGTGCATACTGTAGTTGTTTCCCGGCCCTCCAAACTGGAACAAGCCACCGGTCAGCGTCAGGCCGCGCGGGTCATCAACAGCAATGCCCAGAGCGTCGCAGGCCACCTCAACCGCCGAGGGAAAACAGCTGTAAAGATCAAAGTGATGCATGTCATCGACACTCAGGCCCGCCATAGCCAGAGCCTGCGGCATCAAACGCTCAAGCGCGGGCGAGCTGTAGTAATTAACGCGACCTGTCACGTATTCCGCATCCCTGGCTTCTGCGCCGCCACGCAAATAGACCATCTGCGATGGATCGATACCCAACTCGCGCGCCTTGCCTGCTGTGGTCATAATCACTGCAGCAGACTGATCCACCTGCAATATGGCGTTCATCGCCTTGGTGTAGGGGTACACCACCATACGATTGCCGTCGTCAGTGCTCAGCGCCTGCTCCGGCGTGAGCGCCTGCTGCCGCCAGGCGTAAGGATTGTTTGCTGCAACTTCGCTGAAACGACTCACCATGCTGCCCAGCACGCTTTGCTGCTGCTGCAGCGTGAAACCCTTGTGATGCCGAATGGCGCTTTCAAACAGCGGGTACACGTTGATAGGCTCAAACAGTCCGTGATCGCCCTCTGTCGGCAAGGTCATGTCGGAATTCTGCCCGAGCGAAACAGAGGCCTGAGTCCCTCCCTGAGTCCAATGGGAGACATCGGCACCGGTTCTAAAAGCATGGAACATGGTCGCCAGTAATTCCGCGCCGGCGATCAATACGACCTCGCTCTCGCCCTTTACCAGTCTATCGGCAAAGCGGTTCACGAAGAATTGCGGCAGACTGCCACCGACGCCCGCCGTGAACAGTTGGGCAGAGACGCCCACCCGTTCGGCAAGCGCCGAGGCAACGTTAGGTGTGGTGAGCGCGCGCATTTCCGGCACGGCTTCCATCATGAACGGCACATTCACAACCGTATCTATGGCCTCAGTAATGCCAGGGCAATTGGCATCCGTGATGGCGGCCTCACTGGCGTCGACCAACGCATCAACGAGGCTACGGCTGGCATCTTTATCGCGATAAACCTGCTGGCCCACGGCCACCAGAACGGGTGAGTTATTACTCATCGGTTAACAATCCTTGAGGAGTTGGGCCGCGGGTGCGGCCCGAGAATCAAAAGAGTTCGGTCAGGAAATTATCCAAGGCTTGAAACGCACGCCGATCGGCGTCGGCACTGTAGACGGTACCCATATCCGGATCGTTCGCCTCAGGATTAGTGAAGGCATGCAATGTATTGCCATAGGCATGCACTTGCCAGTCTACACCCGCCTCACTCATCTCAGAGGCAAGGGACAGGAGGCTGTCGGGCTGTGCCATGGGGTCATCGTATCCGTGCAGGCATAGCACTTTAGCCGTGATTGCCTGATTGGGCGGCGACTCAGGCGCATTAAACAGTCCGTGGAACGAGACAACGCCGAGCACATCGCTGCCAGAGCGCGCCAGATCCAGCACACAGAGTCCGCCGAAGCAGAAGCCCATAGCCGCGGTTTTACCGGCATCGACCCCCGGCTGTTCTCGTAGCACTTCCACAGCCCGGTTAATTCGCTGCTGAAGCACCGCGCGGTTCTCCACCAACGGGGTCATCAGCGCGGTGTTTTCCTCAACGGATGTACCCCGCACACCCTTACCGTACATATCGATGGCAAAGCCTACATAGCCCTGCTCGGCCAGCGCTCTCGCCTTGCTCTCCTCGAACTCGCCGCGACCGGCCCAGGTATGGGCGACGGCCACCGCAGGTGCGGCACTGCGACTGTCGTCCCAGGCCAGGTAGCCCTCAAACAACTCACCGTCGCAGCTGTACTCAACCAACCGGGATTGGATTGCCATCTCAGACTACCTCGTCAACGCGTTCCACGATGGTGCCGTTAGCCGTGCCGCCGCCTTCACAGATGGCCAGCAGACCATAGCGCTTACCCGTGCGTTGAAGCTCATGGACCAGCGTGGTCATCAGCTTTGCGCCCGTGCCCCCCAATGGATGTCCCAAAGCCTGCGCACCACCGTTCACGTTCAGTTTCTTGAGATCGGCCTTCATCGCTTTTGCCCAGGACAAGGGCACTGAGCCAAACGCTTCGTTCACTTCGAACAGGTCGATATCGCCCATATCCAGGCCTGCACGCTCCAGTACCTTTTCGGTGGCCGGGATAGGGCCTTCCAGCATAATGACCGGGTCGGAGCCGATGACGCTAAGAGCCACGATCTTGGCCATAGGCTTTAGCCCCAGGCGCTTGCAGGTTTCACCATTGACGACCATCACAGCCGCTGCACCATCACAAATTTGCGATGCATTGGCGGCGGTGAGCACACCGTCCTCACTCATGGGCTGCAGCCCCGATATCGCGCCCAGGGTGGCATCCATACGGATACCCTCATCCTGGCTGTGCATTTCGCGGGTGCCGTCTTCCAGCTCGATTTCGATAGGCACGATCTCGCGATCAAAACGCCCTTCTTCAACGGCCTGCTTGGCTTTGACATGGCTGTCCAGCGCAAACTCATTGAGTTCTTCGGAGGTCAGCTCGTACTTCTTGACCAGCATCTCTGCACCGGCGAACTGGTTAAACTGAACACCCGGATAACGGGCCTGAATCTCTGCGCCATAGGGCACACCGTGATCGGCTTTGGCGCCATCGATAATGCTCGCGCCGATAGGCACCTGGGACATGCTCTCCACGCCACCTGCGATAACAATGTCCTGGGTTCCTGACATCACGGCCTGGGCGGCAAAGTGAATTGCCTGCTGGCCCGAGCCACACTGGCGGTCGACCGACGTGCCGGGCACCTTCTCGCCCAACACGGAAGACAGGCAGACATTGCGTCCCACATTGCTGGACTGGGCACCCACCTGTGACACACAGCCCCAAATCAGGTCGTCGATCTCATCCACGGCAACACCGGTGCGCTCTACCAGCGCATCAACAACCTTGGCGCCAAGGTCAATGGGGTGAACTTTAGACAGACGTCCGTTCTTACGGCCGCCCGCGCTTCGCACGGCGCCAACAATGTAGGCATCACTCATGGGTTACTTGCTCCTTCAGTATTCTCGGTCCGCGCTCACGCGGACGGGCCCGCTAGACTATTACATCTTACGGGGCCTAGAGAAGGGGCATGGAGGAAATCAGCCCAGCGCTGTTACTGCCGCTGGCTGTGAACCGGCAACTACCCGCAGACAGGGAGTATCATCCTCGCAGAGCAAGCCGTGTATCTCGATGCCGTTACTGGCGCGATACAGGTCCAGCAGGAAGGCGGCGATCTCACGACTGATCACCTGCCCCGGCACCAGCGCAGGGATGCCCGGCGGATAAGGAACAACTTGCTCGGCACTGAGCGCGCCAATGATGCGCGGGTTCAGTGAGTAATCGGCACTGCACAACGGTACCGCATCGCCGGCGCCGAAATAAGCAGTACGAGGCAGAATCTCGATCGCACTCAGCGGAGGCAGCGCCTGGGGTAAACGGCCCGACTCATCGCCGGCCCCGGCAACCCGCGCCAGCGTTCGCAGTGCGTTTACCAGGCGCATGACTTTACCCTCAGTGGTACCGAGGGTTACCAGCACAGTCAGCGTGTTGTGCGTGACCTTCTCCAACTGAATGCCGTAATCCTCAAACAGCGCCAACTGTACCTGGCGGGCATTCAGCCCTGATGCGGATACATCAATACTTAGCTTGGTAGGATCTAAGCGTATGCCGTCATCCGCCAGCTCACCCGGCAACATATCCTCCAGCGACAAAACTCTGAACATGCCTGTTTCGTCAATCGCCTCGCGCAAACGGCGGGCGATGTCTATGCAGCGAGAGAGCTGCGCAAAACCCTCCATGCTCATCTGCTTACGGGCCACATCCAGGCTGGCAATCATGGCGTACTGCGGGCTGGTGGATGTGTGCATATTGAGGTGCTCGCGGAAGCGATGCTCATCGAAGTCGGGATCTGCGACATGGATCATGCTCGCCTGAGAAAATGCCGACAGCATTTTATGCGTACTCTGGGTCACATAATCAGCACCGCTGTCCAGCGCGTTAGGCCGAAGGTCTGGATGGAATCGCCCATGCGCATACCAGGCTTCATCCACCAACACCTTAATTCCCCGCTCGTGCGCGTAGGCAATGATCGGCTCAAGGTCGTAGTAAAAACCGTCGTAAGTGCAGGAAGTGAGCACCAAGAGCCCAGCGTCGGGATGAGCGTCTATGGCCTCAAGAATCCGCTGACGTGGCACAGGCCCGTAAAAACCGTACTCTGGCTTCAAGCTGGCCTGCAGATAAACGGGCTCAACACCGAAAAGAATGACCGCGTGATGGATGGACTTGTGGCAGGCCTGATCAAGAATGATTTTTCCACCACCGCCCAGCAAATGCTGAACGATGACTTTATTGGCGGTGGACGTGCCATTGGTCACAAAGAAAGTGTGATTGGCACCAAAGGCACGCGCCGCCAAATCCTGGGCATCCTGGATCACGCTGTGTGGTTCCAGCAGTGAATCGAGAACCTGTACCGACACCGACAGGTCTGTGTTGAAGATGTGCTCGCCCATCATGTGGTAGAACTCGGCCACCCAGGGGCTGTCTCGAAGGCTGTCACCGCCCGAGTGACCCGGCGTGTGCCAGGCGTCTTTGGCGCTGTAGACATAGTCGCGCAGCGTATCGGCAAACGGTGTTCGTCCGCGCTCTGCGATGGCGCTGCCAATGTGGCGCAAAAGCTGACTGTAGTTGCTCTCATCCCGGTGCAGTAGTTCCACACTCGAGTGAATGTCCGCAGCATCGGCCGGCATCGCCAGGAACACATCCAGCTCAGCCCTCAAGGCCTGCAACTGTTGTAGGAAGGCGTCGAGATCCGCCCCCAGCAGACCGTCCACGACAATGGCCTGTAACAGACCATCACTGGCCGCACAGTCCAGTACCGACTCAGCACTGTTGTGAGCAATAAAGGTCAATGTGCTACCGCCCTGCCCCGCGGGATCACTTTGCGCGGCACTGTTGAGCCCTTCGACCCAGGCTCCGAGAAAAGCCGGATCGGCACTGACAACGGCTACGTGGCTAGAGGGTATCGGCATTATTGTGAGTCCCTTGGGTTCTGACGCTCAGGCCCCTAGTGTACGAAGGCGCCATGTCATATTGAATATTCATAATGACGGATTGATAATTCATAACCGTCAATATGACGGAACTATCAGCATAATGAAAAATCTGGACACTACAGACCGCGCACTAATCAGCGCGCTGCGCAGCAATAGTCGCACCAGCACCAGTGCACTGGGCCGAACTCTGGGCCTATCGCGCACTACCGTGCAGGACCGCATTAATCGACTGGAGCGCGAGGGTGTCATCGAGGCTTACACCATCCGCTTTCGCGAAGACTATGCCGACCGGCAGATAGCCGCTCACGTCATGATTCAGGTGAGTCCCAAACAACAGGCGCGCATCGTAGACGCGCTGATGGGCATTGAGGCAGTTACGACCCTGCAGACGGTCAGCGGGCTTTACGACCTGGTCACGCAGGTAGAGGCAGCCACCACCGGCGATATGGACGCTGTGCTGGATCGTATTGGGGAAATCGAAGGCGTTGAGAAGACCACGACGTCTATCGTGCTGAGCACCAAACTGCGTCGTTAGCGCCTTCTCATGGGCCTACGCTCAGGTGTAGGCCGCTGGGTCCAGCCGGCGCATTTCTGCCTCGATCCAGGTTTCCATTTCCCGCATCAGCTCGTCCGGCTCTCTGCCCGCGGCGTGAATGGGCTCACCGATAGATACGTCAATCACACCGGGAATGAACCAAAATGAGCGGCGCGGCCAGCATTGTCCGGAAGTGAGGGCAATAGGTATCACCCAGGCCTCCGTCAGCACAGCTAACCGAGTGGCACCGCTCTTGTAAGCCCCCTTGCTACCCCGCTCTGTCCGGGTTCCCTCCGGGAACATAATCACCCACTTGCCACTGTCCATGAGCGGCCCACCCATGTCCGCCACCTTAGTCCAGGCTTCGGCACGCTTGCGGCGATCGATATGGATCATATCCAGACTACCAATCGCCCACCCGAATACGGGGATGCGCAGGAGTTCTTTCTTGAACACGTAGGCCAGAGGATGCGAGGTCATGCTGGGGAAGAAGAACGTCTCCCAGGTAGATTGGTGCTTGGGGCACAGAATCACACGGCGCCCATCTTCTTTGTCTGGCAAGTTTTCCTCGCCATGCAGTCGCCACCGGACGCCGCCAACGACTTTGGCCATCCAAATGACGGAGCGCAGCCAGGGAACCGCGAACCACCACCACAGACGGTCGGAGGACAGGAAAAGAGAGCACACCACCAAGGCTATGCCCTGGGGAATCACCGAAATGACTATCCAGCAAAAAACAATCAGGGAGCGAATCGCGTTCACGGGTGCGCTCCCGCTTCGGCAGGCGCCAGTGCATCGATAAAGACGGCGATCTTGGCAAAGGCATCTTCCGCCTCGGGCAGCTCAGGGCTGAAGATCTGCCACACATGGACCATGTGTGGCCAGGTTTGCAGCTGCACATTGGAACCGGCAGCCTTGGCCTTGGCAGCGTAGCGACGTGCATCGTCAAATAACATCTCGGCTTCACTGGCCTGAATAAGTATCGGCGGCAAGCCTGCAAGGTCTCCGCGCAAGGGCGATACTCGGGGGTCGCTGGGCGGAATGCGGTTGGTTATCCAACTGCCCCACCACAGTAATACCGGCGGCACTTTAAGCAACTTGCCAAAGCCCGGCCCCAGCATTGGGTCGGTGCTCACGTTCGAGCGCAGACTCGGGGAAGTCATCGTGACATCAGTAGAGGGGGAGAACGCTACTGCCGCGTCAGCGGCACGCAATCCCTGATCACGCGCCCAGGCTACCGTGGCCAGTGTGAGGCTGCCGCCAGCCGAATCGCCGGCAACCATCAGGAAATCCAGTTCAGCCTCCCCCTCAGGTCCTGTCTCCAAAATCCAACGGTATGCTGCATAGCAATCATCGATGCCCTGAGCTCGCGTATGTTCAGGCAGTAGTCGATAGTCCAGCGAGAACACTGACGCGTTGCACAGTCTGGCCAGGCGGTCTGTAATAATCCGATGGCTTTTGGGGCTTCCTGCCAGCCAGGCGCCGCCGTGGATATAGAGAATACGGCGCTTTGGATCGCTCTCGGGCGCTATCACCCACTCACCTTTAACCGGTGAGCTCTGGGCTGAGAACTTACTGGCGAATTCGCGGTCATCACCAATAGAGTCCATATAGTTGCGGATGGCCTGCAGCCGCTCCTTGCGTCCCAGCCCCTGCGACTGACTGGCAAACTCACCCATGCTGGCAACAACGTCCGCATGCTGAGGGCTGGGTTCACCGGTGGGGGCCGGCACACTACCACTGTCGAGGTAGTCGAGATTTTCCCCGCGCAGGTAAATGAAACTGAACGCAACCAACACAGCAAGCGTAACAAGCAAAGCAAACATGCAAGATTTCCTGAACAATTCTTGCGGGCATTAAACCAGAGTCCCAGAACAGCGCAACAAGCAAAGATCATTGGCTAATCATTGAGGCATGGATTACACAGACAATGACAGTGACTTCAGAAGGAAACCGTGGACCCGAGAGCGGACAATGTCGCACATAAGATGTCGCTGGCTTGCTATTGCCCTGCTATGCCTACCGCCCTGCGCACCGTCAGCCGCCAACACGGTGGAGATAGACCGGAATGGCCAAGTACTGGAGCTGCAGATTTATGCGGCGGATGCGCAGGCATCTATACGCCGATGGGCTGACCATGTTGCAGATGCACTGACCCTGGTTTATGGCCACTGGCCCCGGGATCGCTGGCGCATGCGTGTTTATACCATCGGCACTGCCGATGCTCGGGAGCTCGACAGCAGTCGCGATGTCATTCCCTGGGCGCAGGTGAACAGAGGCACCGTGGATACCGTCACCTTCTACGTGCTGGCCGGCGCCTCCACCGAGCAACTTAATGCAAACTGGACGGGGTATCACGAGCTCGCCCACCTGCTTATCCCCTACCGTGGCTGGGGAGATATGTGGTTTAGCGAAGGGCTGGCGTCGTACTACCAGAACCTGTTGCAAGTCCGTGCCGGCCAGCTCTCCGAGCAACAGATGTGGCAGAAGCTGTATGAGGGATTTGAGCGTGGCTTGGCGGACACCGCTTTTGATGGCATACCGCTGTCCCGCGTCAGTCGCAACCTGCGACAAAATGGCGGCTATATGCGGGTTTATTGGAGCGGCGTTCGTTACTTCCTCGACATCGATCACCGGCTGCGACAGGAATCCGGCGGGGCCCAGTCACTGGATACCTCGCTCACGGATTTGAATGCCTGTTGTGCTGACAAATCGATGAGCGTACCGCAAATGGTCGAGCGCCTTGATGCACTCACAAGCACCACGGTTTTTTCCGCTGAGTATCAGAGGTATCGATCATCAACCACCCTGCCAGACTACCGAGCGCTTTTTGCATCGCTGGGCTTGATTATCCTCGACGGAAAAATAGAACTCGCCGATAACACTCCCGGCGCACGCCTGCGCTCCGGCTTTGCCATAGCGCCCTGAACGGGGAGGCAGGCCTACCTGTTTACTGCCGACCAAGTGGGTATACTCGTCCTGTTGCAATCAACCGACACCGCAGATTCGTGAAGAAGCCCACCAGCAAGGAAGACATACGCTCCCAGCTAGAGCGCGAGACTGAACGGTTTTTGCGCGGCGGCGGCGAGGTTGAGAACGTACCCCGCGGTCTGGGCGCCGAGGATGCCCTGGCGCCGGGAAATGGCGCATCAAAACGCTTGTTTCTGGAACCCCCTGCCAAGCGCACTTTCGTTCCCGAGGTCGTTGCCGCCATTGAAGAACGGCGCAAGGCACTACTGAAACGCACGCCGCAACGGAAACGCAGCCGCCTGCCCCGACCTAGACGCAAAACGATCTACGACGATTTTGGCGAGCCCCTGCGCAAAGTCTGGATAGACGAATAGGCGCCCATAAAAAAAGGGGCCGAAGCCCCTTTGGTATGTCGTAAGCGTCTTAGCTCAGACGACGACGCAGACCTGTCAGCAGACCACCAAGAGCCAGGAAGGCACCACCAGCCAGTCCAAACAGGAACAGCGGGCTCGCAGTAGTTGGCATTTCAACCACTTCTTCCTCGATCATCATGATGTCAGCTTCGTCCGGACCATCTGCATCGGCTATTGCCAGTGCGAAACGGTCTTCCGGCAGGTAGACGTTCAGCTGCTGACCACGCATCAGATCGCTTGCGCGGTACTGACGGCCACCGATCTCCGCACGCCAATCATTGGCAAGTGACACGCCGCGGCTGTCGCCCTTTGTGCCATCGGTGTGCATGGGGCGGAACGTCATACGGTTACCGCGAACGCGAACCACTTCAATAGTGACCTTCGCGTACAGACTGCCATCCTTCTCGAAAACACCCTGGCAGCTTTCAGCGATATCCGGATTCATCGCCAGCACCTCGGCAGACCAGTTCAGGTCAGCGCAGGTGGGGGATGTGTCCGCAGCCATGTCAGCGGTTGCTGCATTCTGAGCCATCACCGAACCTGTTGACAGGGCCAGCGCCATACCCATTGCTACTACCATCTTCTTTTTCATGTCAATTCCTCCTTTATTGTTGATTGACATTCGTGGTGTCGAGTGACGCAGTAACGATATACCGCTGCGGCGCGTGCCCGACGAAGTAAAACGGATAACAGGTGACCAGCGTGACAGTCTGGTCGTCAGTATCTTCCAAAACATCGGTGTCTTCGATTTCAACAACGCGGATGTTGTCGATACGAAACTGTTTGGGGCCTTCGAGGGTCTCCAAGGTAAGCGCGTCGCCCACCTTCACATCCTTGAGAACCCGGAAGTAGCCATCGCGATGCCCTGCAATACCGATATTACCGCCCTCATGCGGGTAGGCCATGCCATCAATGATGCCGGCACCACGATCCATGGCGAGTTCGGAATCAGTCGGGTATAGCGGAACAGACAACCCCACGCTGGGCAGTTCCAGCACACCAATCACCGGCGGCAAGTCGGCCTTTAAACTGGCCTGATAATCTGCGATTCGCCCGGGCGCCCACAAGGCCGTGTCGGGCGTGCTATCGCCGATGGCGAATGCGGGGTGATCTCCGGCAGGTGTGGCGTCTCCCACAGCTGCATCGGTCTGTGTCGCTTGGGCGAAGTTGTGGAACTGGGAGATACCACTTTGGCGCTCTACTTCACCCTGGGCCAATTGAACGGCAAAAAAGCCAAACAGGGCTGCGCCCGCAGCGTAGCTGCAGAACTCGAGTGCCTTGATTGTGCGAGTGCCAAGTGCCATTGGCATACGAATGAACGTCTCCCCAGAGTTTTTTGCCGTGAGTGCTCTCCCGCACTTTCTTCAGCATTCCATTTGAGTGTAGTAGAGACCGGCCGAAACGCCAACCATTCCCCTCAACCCGGACTGCTTCCTTGACCGGCCACCTTGGATGTCCGTCAAGTATAGGTCAATTTCGCCAAAGTGCGCGGTGAGAGCTGTGAACTGCGATGAACCTCGCGACGTATTTAAAACAGACCCTTTAATGGACACCATCATGATTCAGCTGCGCGAATCGATTGCAGTGAAGCGCCCTATCCAAGAGGCCTTTGCGTACATCGCCGACTTTCGAAACACAAGGGAGTGGGACGCGACCGCCTATGCGGGTGAGAAACTGACACCGGGTCCGGTGCGTGTGGGCACCGAGTTCGATATCGACTGCAAACTGCCCATAGGTTCGGTACGTATTCGTTACACGGTTACGCGACTGGAACCTAACACCCTGATTGAGTTAACCGGAAAATGTGGCCTCTTCGAAGTCGTTGATCTTATAGCCCTGGATGAGGAAGCTGGCACTACCCGCATTGAATACCAGGCAGACTTCAGCTTTTCGTCGGCACTGAAACCCATGGCAAGTGCGGCAAAGACCGGCATGGAACGTATGGGTCGAAAAGCGGTTGCCGGTCTGGAGCAAGCACTCAACGACGATTTCCCGGCACCTGCTGCCAGTAGCGGCACAGCAACGGCAGACAAGCTTCTGTTCCCCGGTTTAGCGATGTTCAGTCGTGCGGGCTACACCCGCGGGCGCAAACGCTGGAATCCCATTTCAGCGTGGCTGGGCGACAAGCACATTGTCATTACCGGCGCGAATGCAGGATTGGGCCTCGCGAGCGCTCACCGGCTGGCGGAAATGGGCGCCCGCCTGACCCTGGTGATTCGCAAGCAAGCACTGGCCGAGACACTCAAGCAGGAGATCGTCGACGCCAGCGGCAACAGCAATGTGCATATTGAAATTGCCGACCTGAGCCTGATGTCGGACGTGGATGCATTGGTGAGTAGGCTATCGGACCGCGGTGAAGCCATTGATGTGCTGATCAACAACGCAGGCGCCCTGTTCAACCCACGGCAATTGACTGATGAGGGCCTTGAACAAAGTTTCGCATTGCTACTGCTCAGCCCCTATCGCCTGACACTTGGGCTAAAACCGCTGCTGGCCAAAGCTGAGCAGGGTCGCGTCATCAATGTTGTCTCCGGCGGAATGTACAGTCAGGCGCTGGAGGTGGAGTCACTGATTATGCCGGCACAGGGTTACTCCGGCAGCGTGGCCTATGCACGCGCAAAACGCGCTTTGATGGTCATTACCGAGGAATGGGCGCAGGCCTGGGAAGACGATGGCATTGTGGTGAATGCCATGCACCCCGGCTGGGCTGACACCCCTGGCGTCGAATCTGCCCTACCTGGCTTTCACAGAATCACACGGCGTATATTGCGTAGCCCAGAGGAAGGCGCAGACACTATCGTGTGGTTAGCAGCAGCCACAGAAGCCGGAGAGGCCTCTGGCCAACTGTTCCTAGATCGCGAGCCACGCACGCCCTACCTTGTGCCCTCAAAGCGCGAAGCCGCCGAACAGCGCGATCAACTAAGAACCTTTCTCGCCGAGTTTGATATCGGCGCGCACTGCGAAACAGCCGCCTAAGGCAGCAGGGAACCTCTGCGTGGCGGTGACTTAAACCAAGCGGCTTCCTTGGTGCGCGGTCAGTTGCATTCGATCATTAGCCTCGCTAGCGTGCGAGTCTTCCTGTGCACGGAGACAACGCATGAGCGACGCCATCTCACCCTTCACTGTCGATATACCCCAACAGGCGCTGGATGATTTACAAACAAGGCTTGCGCTGACTCGGTGGCCTGACGCAGAAACCTGCAATGGCTGGGATCAGGGTATCCCGTTGGCCTACACCCGAGAGCTCGCCACCTATTGGGAGCAGCAGTACGATTGGCGGCGCTGCGAAACCATGCTCAACAAGTGGCCACATTACATGACGACTATCGACGGCGTTGACGTCCACTTCATGCATTGCCGAAGTGAACATGAGGATGCACTGCCGGTAATCATCACTCACGGCTGGCCTGGCTCAGTGCTCGAGTTTCACAAAGTCATCAACGCGCTGACAGACCCCACCCAACATGGCGGCGATGAAAGCCAAGCTTTTCACGTCATCGCACCCTCACTGCCGGGTTATGGCTTCAGCGGCAAACCAGTGAGCACTGGCACTACTGCACAGGCAGTCGGTCGTATGTGGGGAAAACTGATGGCACGACTGGGCTACGATCGCTACGTTGCACAGGGTGGCGATTGGGGCGCGCTGGTCACACAGAGTATGGGGGTGACTGAGACAACGCATTGCGCGGGCATTCACATCAACATGCCAGTGGTTGCGCCCGACCCTGACACCTTCAACGATCTAACGGCGCAGGAGCAGGGTGCACTGGATGCCATGGAGTTCTATAACCGCTGGGACTCCGGTTACTCCAAGCAACAGTCAACGCGTCCACAAACACTGGGTTATGGCCTGGCCGACTCGCCAGTTGGGCAGATGGCATGGATTGTTGAGAAGTTCTATGCCTGGACAGATTCAGAGAAGAACGGCGTACGCCACCCTGAGCACGTGCTCACCAAAGATGAGTTGCTGGACAACGTTATGATCTACTGGCTGAACAATGCTGCGGCCAGCTCAGCTCGTCTCTACTGGGAGAGTTTCAACGCGCCTAATCTCGACCCCATCAACATGCCGGTGGGTTGCTCACTCTTCCCCAAAGAGATTTTTCGCAGCAGCCGCCGCTGGGCCGAGAAGCGATTTACCAATCTGATCTACTGGAACGAGTTGGACCGTGGAGGACATTTCGCGGCCTTCGAGCAACCGGATACATTTATCAACGAGGTACGTCAGGCATTCAGTAGCCTGCGATGACACGGTTATGAGTGACAAGAAATCCAGTGACAGCTTTAGCCCCTTTTCACACGGCCTAACGAGCGATGTATTCGACCCCTTCGCCAGCGAGGCAGTGACTGGGCCCTACTCCAAGCACTGGGAAGCCAAGCGCCGCGTTGCAGCTGCAGTGCGTGCGTTAACAGATGCGCTGGTAACCAGCACGCCAGACGATGAAGACCTAAACAGGCTCGCCGATGGCCTCGAACAGCATGTCCAAGCGATAGCATCGGCAGCGCGCCTCTATGGCTTGCGCCAGTTCGTAGAAACAGGACACCATGGCGGGCATGGCGAAATTAATCATGAGTTAAACGCCGTGGGTGGCTGGAGCAACCCTTTATCGCCAGGCTTGAACATGTGGATAGAAGGCAACAAAGCCTTTGGCAGTGTGCGCTGCGGTTATGCCTATGAAGGGCCACCCGATCATGTTCACGGGGGGTTCATTGCGGCGATACTCGATCAGTTTCTGGGTATGGCGCAGTTGGCCGGGGGCAACCCCGGCATGACCGGAACACTGGAAGTGCGGTACCACAAGCCAACACCTCTGAACGTGGACCTGTCACTGGAGGCAACCATTGAGCCGGTGGAGGGTCGCAAGACCATTGTGTCGGGCACAGTCAGTGCCAACGGTGTTCTCACCGCAACCGGAACCGGTGTATTTATCAGGCCGACGCGCCCTATTGCGAAGTCAGCCCCGAAGGCGTGAACCGCCTGTTAAGGTTTGTTGGTATCGTCTAACGCCGCGGAGGGGTTAGTAATGAGGCCACTGTCCGGGCGGGCTGTATCTGCGCGACCCTGGCGCGGTTGCTCCTCCGCCAGAGCCTCATGATAACCCTCAAAACGCGGTAGCCTGGAATCACCCAGGGGTGCCGTTTTCTCATTCGCGGCTGACGAATTGCCGCCCGGAGACGAAGCGCTGAGTGCAGCGCTACCTGCCGGGCCATGGGCCAGACCACCCTCATCCCTATCTACAATAGAGCGGCTATGAACATTGAAACCGGGCGTATCGAGAGGGTGAGGCGCTGGTGTTGCACCGACGGCTAATGCACGTTCCATCTTTGCCTCGTCATCCACCGCTTCCGGCTCAGCGGCCTCTAGCGGCAACTCCGCGCCACCAAGCGCCGGTGGTGGTGCCTTTGGCGGCCTACGCCGTTCAATGCCATCCGGTGGGCCCTGACGGCGCTCAACATGCGGCTGCGGCTGCGCATGACCGTGGACCTGCACAAAACCCAGATCGTCCATCACGGCATCACCACCAACTGCTTCGTCAGATGCCGTTGCGCGGCTAGCGGAAGATCCTCGCTGAGGCGCGAGCCGCCCAGCGCCTGCATTTGGCGTGGCTACGCAGTCCAAGGCATCCAAATCATCCTGGTCCAAGGCGGGGATAGCGGTCTCTTGTGGCATCGCGGACATAGACTCGGATGCTTCCGTTGATGCCTTTACACGCTGGCCAGTACCGGACTGCGCGGCCAGTGCCGCGGCGGACAGTTGCTCTTGCGCAGCTCTGGATGGAGCCGCTCTGGAGGGAGCCCCCGTGGAACGTGCCGACGTGGATACAGCCGACGTGGATACAGCCGACGTGGATACAGCCGCCGTGGAGCCAGTATCAGGGACCACCTTACCATTCTCTGCATAAATCGACGGGTCCGAAACACGCGCCTGCCTGACCCGCTCTTCTCTCGCTCGCGATTCTATGCCTACTCTTTCTCTCGCCTGCTCTTCTCTGGCCTGTTGCTCACGGGCCGCTCTAATGCGCGCTTGCGCCAAGCGGCGTCGCCGAACGCTCTCTTCGCCGGGGGATTCCGACGGCCCCTTTCTGGACCGTTCCTGCGCGCTATGGCCAGTTGCGAATGAAGATTCGCCCGTTACTGTACTTGTAACGGCAGACTGGAATGCTGCAGGCGGCCGCGAGACATCAGCCGGGGCAACCTGGGGCTCTGTGCTCAAGGCCCGCGCCTGATCAGCCAACGTGCCGCTGACGCGCAACCCCTTTTTGAAAGGTCCATTATCCAATTCGGGAGCCGCTTGCGGGTCCATGCCCGGTGCATCATAAGCCGTGGCGTCCGCCGCACCTGCGCCCACAGCGCGCTGGGGCTGGGGAACGGGTTTTGCGATGGCCTCAACGACGGGCGCATCGGGTGACAGTGCACGCTGGCGCAAGACTTCGTTGGCGCAATCGCCCCACCGCCCGAAGTGCGATGACTCCGCGGGGTCTGGCATACGATGCTTACGGAAGTGACGCTGGGCATTCATAAACCGCTGCTTCACCGCACTGTAATGGTAGATGTGATCGTCTGTTTTTAGCGGTACCACATCCGAGCCACCCCGGATGATCATCATTTGCGGGGGCAGTTGGCCCTGCAAACTATGTAATAGGTCCGCCAAAAAACACAATCGAAAGGCTGATTGCACAGTGGTCTTGGACTGGGTATCACAGGGGATGTAAAGAAACTCGCCGAGCTCCGAGTAGCCGCTGGTTCTCATCAACAGATTGGCTGAGCCGGATAACGATCCCAGCGCCAGTTGGCCATTAACAATAAAATCGACCCCGCGGCGCATGGCATCCAGGGTCGCCTCACGGCGTTCAGGCTCTGGGGCGTCCCAATCAATATTCACGACACTGCGACCCTCGGCCTGCAGGGTGTCGGCAATCTCGTCTTGACGAATGCGGGTATCGCGAGGTGGCTGGCTGCCCGCATCCGGGGGAATACCGTGCTGGGGGTTCTCCAGCGTCAGGCGCTCCATGAAAGCGGCAAATGGCGACTCTTTGAAGAGCACCAGGTCTTCAGAGGTGTAGGTTACGGCGTTATCGACACTGTAGCGGTACATGGTTGCGAGGTGCATCTCCCTGTGCACTGGTCAGCCAATACGGCAGCGATCTCTCCCTACCCTGCCTAACCACAGTTATATAGTGTTTACCCTTGGGTGTATAGCACTAGGGCTTGTGCATCACACCCGAAGGGAGGTGACACCCCCGGCTATGCGCCCTCGAACTCAATGTGGCGCTAGCGCCGGCGGTAGATAGTGACACCGCCCACCAACGTCTGCTCGACCTTCAAATCGCGAATTGCCATGGAGTCATCCAGCGGATTGCCCGACAAAACCACAAGATCGGCCGCCTTGCCGGGCTCTAATGAACCCAAGCTGTCTTCCTTGAAGACTTGCCAGGCCGCATCGATGGTGACAGCCCGGAGAGCCTGCATAACGCCTATGCGTTGCTCGGGACCGATGACATCGCCACTCCCACTGACACGATTGACCATACTCCAGACTGCCTGAAGTGGCAGCATCGGTGTTACCGGCGTATCCAGGTGCGAGCTAAAGCGCAGCTTGTAATCCAGTGCAGAGCGAGCGGGGCTCATGTTCGCGGCGCGCTCCGGCCCCATAAAAATGTCCCTGTGCCTGTCGCCCCAGTAGAAGGTATGCGCTGAGAAGAAGCTGGGGGTCACCCCCAATTCGACCATGCGCGCGAGTTGATCCTCACGGGCCATTTGCGCGTGAATCAGAATCATACGGGGATCATCGGCAGGGTTGGCCTGCTGCGCGGCCTCAAACGCATCGAGGATATCGTCGATAGACGCATCTCCGTTGCCATGAATAGCCAATTGGTAGCCCGCCGCATGCAGGGCATCAACCTGCTCAAACAAGGCCTCTCGGGGTACAGCCGGATAGCCCCGGTAGTCGGAGTCACCCCTGTAAGGGGCGTAATATGGCTGGCTCAGGTAGCCCGTGTATCCCTGTATCGAACCATCCGCAACGATCTTGACCGCCTGCATATCCACTCGGTCTGCGTTGTAATCGTCTGCATCAAAACTACCGTCAAGCAGCGCGTCGCCGAAATCATGCTCCATGGCAAACAGGATGAGTCGCTGTGGAATCACGCCCATACGGCTGAAAAAGCTGAGCCCCTGACCCAGTTCGGGGCTGACTCCGCCCGACTGGGCTGTGGTAACACCCTTGGCGGCGTAGTCGTTGGCCGCGGCCTTCATCATGGAATAAACCGCGGTGAGCGGAATATCCTGCATCTGTGTCATCACGCCCAGACGTGCAGTTTCCTCGAGTAAGCCGTTAGGTTCCTGAGAATTTGGGCGGCGGCCTATCACCCCGCCCTCGGGGTCCGGCGTATCGGCAGAAATACCTACCCGCTCCAGCGCAACACTGTTGGCTACCAGCATGTGCCCGGAAATGTGCATGGCGACAACAGGATGCTCGGCACTGATGGCATCTAACTCGGCGCGCGTTGGATGCCGTTTTTCGGCCAGCAAGGTGTCATCATAGCCAAAGCCCTGCACCCATTCACCGGACTCTGTCGTGGCCGCTTTCGCAGCCAGGGCTTCGAGCACATCGGCCATGTCCAGCTTATCGCCTATGGGCGGGCTGTTCAAGTCGGCAGCAATCACCGTCAATCCTGAACCCGGAAAATGGCCATGAGCATCAATAAAGCCCGGTAAAAGTGTCCTGCCACGCAGGTCCACCACCTCCGTTGTATCACCCACAGAGGCCATGATTTCCCGCGTGTCGCCAACCTGCTCTATCACACCGCTGCGCACGCCGATGGCTTCGACCACGCGGTTGTCGGCATCCATGGTCAGGACGTTACCGTTGATGAATACCTGATGGGCCGGCGGCGCCGGCGTTCGAGTGGCTATCGAAAAGAGAACATACAGTCCCGATAGCAGCGCGAGCAGCACAACTGCCCCGGCCTTCCAGTTCATATCAGGCGGCCGCTCCTACGAGAATGTCGGCCAGGCGGGCCCGGTGCCAACTGCCATCACCAAACAGCATCTGCGAGTGTTTCTGGCGCTTAAAGTACAAATGCACATAACACTCCCAGGTAAACCCTATGCCACCATGACATTGCACGGAACGACCACTGGCGTATCCCGCCATGCCACTGGCAGAAGCCTTGGCCATATGCGCAAACTGCGCCGCTTTCTCGGGCTCGGCGTCGATAGCGCAGGCCGCGTTGTAGACCAATGACTTGGCCTCATCGATCTGTAACATCACATCGACCAGCGGGTGTTTAACGGCCTGGAAAAAGCCCAGCGGTTTGTCGAATTGTTGCCGCTGAGTGACGTAGTCCACGGTGGTTTGCAACTGCCACTCGCCTGCACCCACCATATCGGCGGCGAGCAAGGTCCATACGGCCGGCATGGCCTGATTAAGCGCCGCCAAACCGTTGTCAGTGACCGGTGTCGCCGCGACGTCCTGTAGCACAAGACGACCTTGATCACGGGTGAGATCAATAATCGCATCTGCTTCGACAGTCACCCCTGCGGTGTCGGCGGCAATCCAGAACAAACCGATGCCGCCGCCAGT
The DNA here is from genome assembly GCF_014652275.1 of Parahalioglobus pacificus. GTDB lineage: Bacteria > Pseudomonadota > Gammaproteobacteria > Pseudomonadales > Halieaceae > Parahalioglobus > Parahalioglobus pacificus. The sequence goes on from NZ_BMYM01000001.1 coordinate 1,361,482, forward strand.
GTTGGCACTTACGAGGAAGCGCTGCGCACGACGCGCATCCTGTACATAGGAAGCAGTGCCGTTGAGCTTGCCATCGGCATAGGTGACATCGCTGTCACCCGCCTGCCATGAGCCTTGCGCATTGGTAATAGCCAGCGTTGCGATGGTGCCGGCAACGATTTCGTCCAAAGCTGCTTGCGCCTGTGCCGCCCCAAGTACGTAGCCTGCGCACAGCGTGGACAGCAGCGGGCTTGGGAAGGCTGCCTTGCCCTGCTCTTCTACAAGCCCCGCAACCGCTGCCACAGGCAGGCCCAGTCCGCCCGCGGCCTCTGGCACGCTGAGCATCGTCCAGCCAAGATCCACCATCGCCTGCCAACTTTCTTCCAGCCAGGCCCCTGAGGGCTGCCGGTCGGGTGTCGGGTCGTCGGCAACCAGCGCATGCAGCGCGTCTACAGGTAGCGTGTCGGCAAAAAACTTGCGGGCCTGTTCTTTCAGCAACGCCGCCTCTTCGCCAAAGCCGTAGTCATTGGGTTGTGTCATGTTCTGCTCCTTACTTCGACTTTGGCATGTTGAGAACGCGCTCGCCCAGAATGTTGCGCTGCACTTCGCTGGTGCCAGCCGCAATCGTCATTCCGTAGGAGTTCATGTACGCCATCGGCCACTGCCCCCCATCAGGGGCATTCGGGTCGCCCAAATACAGTGAGGAAGCTGGCCCTTCTATGTCCAGCGCCAGCGACGCAATGTCCTGACTGATCTCGCTGGCCAGCAATTTGTTCTGCAAGGGCAGACGCATGGGGTGATCCTGCAAGGCAGGCACCCGCGAGCGACGCTGGTTTTGTGCCAGCCCCCACTCCCGGATAACACTTTTCATCATGGCATCGCGCACCAGTGGATCGTCCGCTGCGGTTTTGTCGCCGCGCGGGGTGTTGCGTGCCAGCTCGATAAGGTTGGTGCTATTACTCGCGTGCGTGGCCTTACTTTTTAGCCCACCGGAACGCGGCGTCACCATTTGTCCGGCGCCACGCTCATGCGCCAGGGTTGTCATGGCAACCTGCCAGCCTTTACCCAACTGATCCAGCCGATGACTGTCATCAATTTCCAGATTTTCAAAGATCACTTCGTTAAAACCGGTTTCACCGGTGATCTTAATCAGCGGCCGCACAGTGACACCTTTACCCAGTGCAGACTTTATGGGCACGACGAAATAAGACAGCCCCTCATACTTATGGGACTTGTCGGTGCGCAGCAGAATAATCATCCACTCGGCAAAGTGAGCGAGGGAGGTCCATACCTTGTGACCATTGATCACCCACTTATCACCCTTCTTCTCCGCAAAAGTCTGGACGCTGGCAAGGTCAGAACCCGCACCGGGCTCACTGAATCCCTGGCACCAGATATCCTCACCCGAGAACAATCGCGGCAGCAGGCGTTCTTTAAGCGCTTCCTGTCCGTGGAAAAAGACGGTGGGAGCGGCCATGCCCAGGCCAATAACATTGGGCAGATACGGCGTTTTTGCGCGCAGCATTTCCTCGTTAGCCACACGCTGGCAATCCTCTCGACCACCCCCGCCAACGGCCTCGGGGTAATCACAGCCAACCAGCCCCGCATCATAGGCCGCTTTCTGCCAAGCCTGCAGATAGCCCAGCTGGTCGTTGGTCATGATTTCCAACGGCGACAGGGACAGGCGCACCGGCGGCTCGCCAGGATGGTTATTTGCCAGCCAATTCTGGCAGTACTGCCTGAACTCGGCTTGTTCCGGGGTATCTTTACGCGCGCTCTCGGACATGAATGCCTCCTACTGATAATTAACGCAATACTGTGGCGAAACGCAGTGTGGTGGAATCACCTGCGCCCCGCAACACGGGCGTCAGCCTGGCGGTTCAATAATGTGGCGGACGCTCATCTGCCGGCGCATCGCCCATCTGCGCCAATGCTTCGCCCTGCTCTCTGAGTCGGCTCTTTAGCAAGGCCACTTCCTCCTGCAATAGCAAGATGGCGTGCTGTTGTGTCGTGACAGCATCGTTCAGCGCTGCGAGCGTATCTTCCTGAAAGGCGAGTTGGGTCTGCAGGTCGGCCACGGCCTGATCGGTATCGCTGGACACTGGATTCTCCGGCTGCTTGTAAAGTTCAGGCGGGCTACTATACGGCCCCCAGCCAAATGGACCCAAATCACAATGGCAAAGCGCGACACCAACTCCAGCAGACTCGTCTACAGCACGGATGGCGGACGGCTATGCCCACAGTGCCATCGGCCAAGCACTCAGTGTGCCTGCGGGGACCAAGCACCAGCGAGCCTCGGCGACGGCATTGTGCGCATCCGCAGGGAAACCAAAGGTCGCGGTGGCAAGGCCGTCTCAGTGGTGGAAGGTGTTCCGCTGGCGGGTGCCGAACTGAAAGCACTGGCCAAAGTACTGAAGCAGCGCTGCGGTGTCGGTGGGGCTGTCAAAGACGGTTGCATCGAAATTCAGGGTGATCAACGAGCGGTTCTAAAAGAAGCGCTCGAAAAACGCGGCTATACTGTGAAGCTTTCCGGTGGTTGACCGCAGATAGCGTATTTTTATGGGATATAGCTACATTTTCACGTCTTTTTTCTAGGGGTGGACGCTCCTTGAACCACCCTATCTGGGTTAGCTAAATCAACAGTTACGTAATATTCCCACAATTTTTCTAATAAAAAGCCCTCAAGCCACTATTTTTATTGGACTTTATTTTTCTCTGTGCTAGAAATAGGCCTGTGAGTGCGGAACATCGGCGAAAGCGCAGACTTTCACTGATCAAAAAATAATCGCACCACTAAGCAATAATAAGCAAGACCATTGGCAGTAGAACGATAAAAGTGAACGGCTGTATCTGACGGAGTCATCCTACTAGGGAGTGGGTTATGTACGTTACCGCAGACCACCTGAGAGACCATGTAATCCGACCTACGTTGGAGTACCTTGGCGCATGGACCCCTGCCATCGAGGGTGTATTGCTCGATGCCGCGGTGAACGCGCCCGAGTTGGGGCTGTTTTCAGCCCGTAACGAGGGACTTGGCCTCTTCCATATAACCGCAGCGCAACACCGGGATATCTGGGATCGCTATTTGGCCTTCAAGCCAGATATCGCCAGCCGTGTTCGAGGCCTGGCCAGTCAGCGTGCTTTCCTGAGCGATCCGGACAGCGAATTGCAGACCAACCTCAGTTATTGCACAGCAATCGCCTGGTTGATGCACCAGCGCGCCAACGGCACTGTCGATTCCACAAAGACGCCAACCGCTGCCGTCAGAGCGTAATTAACCGACGCTACCCTGCCGGCCCTCATGCGCCCGAGGATGGCTTCACCGAGCCTTCCATCGGGCCAGATCCTCGGGCCTGTCGATGTCCGATAGTGCCGGCAGCGTAATCGCGGTCAACCCTGCCGATTCCGCCCGTTGTAGCGACTGCGCTAGTACCCGGTCAGTGCCCCAGCTGACATCCTCAAACACTGCATCGACTAATTGGCTTGCGCCCACCAGCACATACCCGCCGTCTTCGGCAGCACCGAATACCACCGTTGCGGAATCCAGGGCATCTAGCGCCAATTGCAGGTAATCTGCGTCAATGTAGGGGCAATCACTGCCGACCAACACCACCTTGTCAGCCCGGGCCAGCCCGTCATTCACCGCCAAGGCCATTCGATCGCCCAGCGTACCCCGCCCTTGGTCGCGCAAATCAGAAACACCTGCTTTTAAGCAACGGTCGAATACCGGCGAGGCAGCCTCACCGGCCACCCAGAGTTCCACGGGACCTAACTCGGCGCTCAACAAGGTGTGGTTCGTATGTAGCAGCAACTCAGTATGAACTGCGCAAGCCTGCTCGGCGGAATAGCTAGGCATCAGGCGGGTTTTTACGCGGCCGGCGATCGGTGCTTTAGCGAACTGGATCAGCAGCGCTGGTGCTTTGGACATAAGCGTTCGGATGCGGCGTCTAACGACCGTAATAGTGCTGATAGAGCCAGCGCGGGCTGGCTCCGCATACGTACGCCAGCCGCATCCACCACATTTGCAGCATGGTGCGCCAGACGCCACGCTCGCGCCAGCGGCGGGATGAGGTGCGCACTGGCAGCGTCATCACCCTAGGCCTGCTCACTCGGCGCAGGCGTTTGCTCAATTCGACGTCTTCCATCAGCGGGATGGAAGCAAACCCGCGCAGCTGTTCAAACAGCTCTCGGCGCACAAACATGAGCTGATCGCCAGTGGCTACCCCCGTGAGACGCGAGCGCCAGTTAATGCCCTGTTGGATCACGCGCAACATACCGGAGGCCCCACTGAGTTCGACCGGGAAGAAGCCCCACTCAGGTTGATCCTGCAACGCCTGCAGAAGATAGGCTTGATCAAAGCGCGGCTCCGTATCTGCGTGCAGAAAACACAGGTAATCGGAGAAAGCGCCGGCGGCACCGAGGTTCATCTGGGCAGCCCGCCCGGGCTCGCCCACCAGAACCTGATCAGCTAACACCAGCGCGGCTTTGACGGTTTCATCCGTGCTCTGGCCATCCACGACGATGCGGCGCGCATCCGGGAAAGCCCCTTTAAGGTGTGCAAGTAAGGCGTGAATACGACCTGACTCATTCAGCACCGGAACAACAAAGGTGACTGACACTGCCGGAGACATCAACCGTCCAGTGCACCCCCGCAGCTACTCCCCTGGCCCGCAGTGCAGCCGTAGCAATGCTCTCCGGTGGCTATGGCGTCGCCCTCCAGATTCGCATCAATGAGAAGGTCGCGGAGGTGGCGCCGGTCTGAGGCCAGCAGCGGCATGGCAAGCATCTGGTTAAAGTCGCAGTCAAAGAGGTAACCCTGCCAGTCCACGCTCACCAGGTTGCGACACATGACAGTCTGGAGGTTCGCCTCACTGAAGTTGTCACGCAGCAGCTGCATGTAAGGCAGATAGTTGTCCTGTGCCAGCAGCACGGCGCCGAAGCGGCTGATAGGCATATTCGTGATGGTCAAGAGCTGATCGAATTCAATGCCGAAGCGCTCCCCCAGTTCTCGTTTATAGTCTGCCTCCAGGCCCTGCTGCGGCGGTGGCAGCACTGGCCCAATGGGGTTGTAGACGAGGTTCAGCACTCGCTGGGGATCGCGACCGTAGCCCAGCTCATTGAGCCGCCGCAGTGCCTTCACGCTGTCACTGTAAACACCCTTACCGCGCTGCTGCTCCACATTGTCCTCGAGGTAACAGGGCAGCGATGCAACGATCTCTACCCCTTGGGCCGCCAGAAACTCCGCCAGCGACTCCTGCCCAGGCTCGAAAAGGATGGTGAGATTACAGCGATCAATAACACGCACTCCCCTGCCCCTGGCCTCCATGACCAGATCGCGAAAATGTTCATTGAGCTCAGGTGCGCCGCCGGTTAGATCCAGCGTCTTCACGCCGGCCTGATCGATTACGGCGAGCACCTGATCGATAGTCTCGCGCGACATCATCTCTGTGCGCGTGGGCCCCGCGTTGACATGACAATGAACGCAGCTCAGATTGCAGCGGTAGCCAAGGTTTACCTGTAGGGTATCTAACTTACCTCGCGTTACGGAAGGAAAGTCGGTGTCGAGTAGTAAAGGACGTGTGTCTTGCAAGGCGTGATTCCAGTTATTGGCGTGCTGTCCACAGACGGCGAGGCTCAGTAAGCCAACCGCCGTTCTTCGGGGGTGAGCATACTCTTATCCTCCCCCTGCAGATACTGAAATACCACGTTGTACGACAGCACTGCCTGCACATAGTTGCGCGTTTCCTTGTAGGGAATTGTGGCAACCCAAATCTCTGCGGGGAGTTTACCGGCAGTGTTCCTCCGCCAACGATCAACGCGGTGAGGGCCAGCGTTGTAGGCCGCCAGCGCAAAAATACGATTACCGTCGAAGCGATCCAGCAGCTGCCGGTAATACGCACTGCCAAGACGCACATTGTGCTCAACGTCGTACAGCGCAGACGTGGTGTGTTTCCGACCCAACTGACTGGCTACCTGCTTACCCGTGGCGGGCATGATCTGCATCAGGCCACGAGCGCCCACCGGGGAGCGGGCCTCTGCAAAAAATGCACTTTCGCGACGCGCAATGGCCATCAGTTCCGTGTGCGGCACGCGCTGCACCACACCGTAGTGCTCGAAGGTATCGCGATAGGGCATGGGAAACCGCAGGTCCAGCAAGTCCCAGGCCTGTGCCCGACTAGCGGCGTCGATTGCCATGCGGTGCCAGCCCTCGTCGGCGGCCAGCAAGGCCAGCTGCTGCCGCTGCGGCTGTTCACTGGCACCCAGCACGGTGTGCCATTCCGAGAAGGCCAACTGCTCCTCGTCGTGGTAGTTGAGTTCTCGAACCCGCTGCACGCCAGGCAGAGCCTTGAGTGGCTGGGCGCGTGCGGAATCCAGCACCATGGATTCATGGTTAAAGTCGTAAGGTTTCCCAAGGTGGTCAGCGGCCAGGAAGCCGTAGTAATCGCGCTCCTGCGCCACCGAGGCCAGTATCGCTCGCCCCTCATCGCCTTTGCCGGTTTTCTCAAGCGCGTAGCCGCGCCAGTAGCGCCAGCCAGCTTTACTCAGCCCCTCCTCACTCAGGTAACTCTGGGCTGCCAGTACCTGCGGCCAATCCTGTTCTTCCAGCAACCAGCGCAGTCGAATCTCGACCAGCTTATCGTCCTTAAGCCGCGGCAATACATTGGGTAACCATTGCTCCACAGCGGCATCACGGGCGAACAGCCCCTGCAATACGATGGCGCTCTCGACGGCCTCCGACTGCGTCTCAGTAAACGGCAGTGTCGCGCTGAACTGACGCCACTGATTCAGTGCCTTGGCCGGACTGTACCGTGCGAGATAAACCAGACCGTGTGCTGCGATATCGGTGGAGTAAGGTTGGTCCGCAGGCAAACGCTGCTTGTCGAGCTCCGCGGGGCGACGATAGACAGCCAGCAAGCGGTCGGACCGGGGCTTAAGCGCCGGACTGCCTTTCCGGGCAACATAGTTCATGAGGCTGCGCTCACGCGCATCGAAGGCCTTCAGCAGCCTTGCCCACACCACTTCATCGGAGAGCTCCCCCGCCTTCTGCCAGGCGCTGAACAGGGGGTCACACTCTTTGGGTCGCGACTTACCGTGCACCCAGAGCCGCTCGGCACCCTCCCAGGCGGCCAATGGATCACCGCCCGCCAACACCGCGCGGAAGTAGTAGCACTTGAGTACGATGCTATTGGGCTCATCCGGGTTCACCGCCAGAAAGTCCGCCCAGCGCCGATCTTTACCCGCGCGTGTAAGGTAGGCCGATTTGAATCGATTGGGCAGCGGCGACCCTTCGGCCGCTGCAAGAAACTGGCGCGCGTCGCTTGGCCTTACCCGGCCCGGGTCGCGTGTGAGATTGTAGTAATCAAGGTAAATAGCCAGCGGGTAGTCGTCGAGGTCGTTTCGTAGACGCTGGAACTGCGAGGTCTGCCCGCGCTGAATCGCGGTCACCGCATCATCATATTTCTGTCGCTCGCTCCCCAGGGCCGATGAGGTGGCCCCGGCACTCGAAACACAACCGCAGGCCAAGGCGATGACCGCCGTCGCTCTCTGCCAACCTCGCAAAACGCCTACCTCTCTGCGCGCGATTACCCTCTGATGTCGCGGTTAGAGTGATACGGGCGGCAGGCGAATGCAACCGGCGCGCACAAGTTTTTACTGTGCCTCAGAACAAAAGCCCGACAGTGGGCAACTCGATATCAGCATAATCGAGAATCACCTCGCGCCCTGCGAGCTTAAACCCGGCATCGGTATCCGCAGCGATGACAATGACATCCTTACGCTGGCCGCTATACAGACATGAACGACTACCCGGGCGCGCGTAATGAAGATGGAAATGCGACCAGATTGTGAAGCTGTCCTCTGTCGCTTCCATAACCTCGATATTTGCGACCAGTCGTCGGGTTCTCGCCGGCGGGTTCTCTGACCAGGAATTTGGCTTGTAGGCGCGCTCCACCCGCAGCATTAGATGAATATAGGATTCTTCCCTGAGCGGGCAGCCCTCGCCGTCGGCGCGCTCCAACTCGTTAGCCACCGCCAACATTGACTCATTCCCGCGCTGACGATTATCAACGGCGGCGTTAACCCTCGCGGGCACAATATAGCTAATGGACTCACTCAGCAGTGCGAGCCACTGCTGATACTGCCGCTCGTCAAGCAGACGCGCCTCGTAGGCATAAAAGCGCTCCACCGCCCGCTGCGTGTCTGCAGTCACCGCCACCGAAAGACTCATACGCCAACCTCCTGACGCGCCATATCATCGCGCCACCGCGAAAAAAATCCGCGGGCATAGTGCTCGTTCGCCGTTACGCTGACTGTACCGGGCAGGTCTGGGTGCGGCCCACCCTCCCCCAGTCCAAGGCCGTAGTACAACGGCCTGTCGTCGGCATAGTCGATGGCGCAGCCACGGTATTGCTGTGACCAGGCCTCGCTGTCTTCTTGTTCCAGCAATCCACCGGGGCCGAAAAAAGAGCTGTAATTGGTGCGCAGGGTTCGCTTCACGGATTCCGGCGCACCAGCGGGCACAACCGCCCATGACCAGTACTCCACGCGATTGGGTCCACGCGGGTGCGAGACCTTGAACGCGGTGTTCGACCACAGAAACGATAGGTTCGGGTAAATGCCGTAGGTCAGCCCTTTCATTCGCGCGCGTAGAGGCCCTATTCGCGCAGCGGCCTCATCCTGCACCTCCTTGAGGTAGCGTTGCACCTCCTCGCCACCCAGAATGCCGCCCATGCCTTCCATACCCCAGGCCACCTCTTCGAAGGCCGCATCCTCTGGCATGAGGCGAAGCGTTGCCCCGTGACCTGGCTCGGTCACCACGCTGTAGCCCAGGGCCTCAATCGCATCTTGCGCCTCTCGCGGGATTATGGCGCTGTGCAGGAAGGGCCCGTGATTAACATCGCCCAACTGGTTCTCAACCGGCAACTTCCAGTTGGCATCGATCAACCAGCGATGCGGTGCGCCGAGGAATTCCACACCGCCGGGGAAGCGGTCAAAAAAAGCATCCAGGTAAAAGCGCATGTCCCCAAGGTAGGCATCCAGCGGCATGATATCCGGATCGAAACAGCCAAAGATCATGCCCTGCCAGCTCTCCACCCGGGGAACACGTTTCAAGCCCAGCAAGGACTTATCGGGTTGCTGCGCCAGGGCCTTTTCCTGCGGGATGGTGACCAGATCTCCGCCCACGGTGTAAGACCAGTTGTGGTAGGGACAGACGAAGCGCCGGGCGTTGCCGTGATCCGCACGGCAGACGGGTAGTCCCCGGTGGCTGCAGCTATTCACACAGGCCGTGATGTCGCCGGCTTCGTCCCTAGCGAGGATAATCGGCGTCTCGCCCATGTAAGCCTGAACAAAGTCGCCGGGGGCTGAAATCTGTGACTCATGGCCAAGAAATAGCCAGTTGCGGCCGAATATTGCCGCCTTTTCACGCTGATATACCGCCGGATCGGACCAACATTTACGACTTACCCAACTGGCATCATCACTGACCAGCGCCTGCGTGGATTTCATGGCCACCTCCTATTTAATTATCGGTCGTTAATTTTTTATGAGTTTAGAGCCCCATTGATGCAAGAATAAACAGGGTTTTACTCATCATTGGACAATTTTTAGCGATCGAACGATAATTTTTAAACCATGACCGACACTGCACCGCTTTCAAAAGGCCAGCGCACAGCCCAGCGCCTTCTCGATGAAGCACAAATCCTGTTTGCCAGTCAGGGCTACGACGCGACCAGCCTGCGCCAGATCGCGACCGCCGCGGACATCAAGGAGCCGGGCATCTACAATCACTTTGCGGGCAAGGAAGCGCTCTACGAGGCGGTGCTCAATCGCGCTTTAACCCCACTCGCTAACGCCATGGCCGACTCAGTGAGCCAGGCCGGCGACATTCGGGATTATACCGATCTACCCGCGTTAATGACGGACCTTCTGTGGGCTCACCCGGAGATGGCGGGTTTATTCCAGCAGGCCCTACAGGGCGATGCTGAATCCGCGGGTACCAGACTTATGCAACGTTGGCTGCACGCCCTGTTTGAACAGGGCGTGGACAGTCTAAAAGTGCTGGGCTCGCTAGCGGACACTGACAAGGCAACGCTGGCCATCAATGTGCTCGCCATCTTCAATCTCACTACTGGCTACTTTCTCTCCCAGCGGGCCTTCAACATGATGGCCAATGGCAGCCTGAACAGCGCTGAGAATGTGGCGCGACAAAAGGCACTGCTGCGTAAAGTGGTGCGTGCGATGCTGGTGAACTAGCCGCTCACGGCGACGCAAATCACAGTCACCTTCAAAGAGGCTGAATTGGCAGCAATGCCGACAGAACCGGTAGGTACTTTTTCACCGAGCCGACGTCATGGTCAAGGGCGGAAATCGCTGCAAACTACACCCTGCCCGGTTGCGTACATCTTTTAAATTACCGAAGCCTAGAGTACAAATTTATGGGGGCGTCCCCAAGCGATACCGTTGACAAGCCCCTGTCCTTCGCGCTTCTTGGCGCTTACGGATCACTGGCCTTCCCGCTCGCGGCGGGATTCATTGCGTTGCAAGTGGTGGTACCCACCTTTTATGCGCAAGCATTGGGCATCAGCCTAACCGCGGTCGGCGCCATTCTGCTCGGCGCGCGACTATGGGACATGATCACCGATCCAGTCATCGGTTTTTTGTCCGACAAAACGCCGCCCCGGTATGGCCGCCGCCGCGCCTGGGTTGTCGTCAGCGCCCCCCTGGTGGCCTTGTCGGTTTGGATGTTGTTCAACCCCGCTGTTGGGATCAAGAACGGCTATTTGTTGCTCTGGGCCATGGCCATTTATGTCGCAGGCACCATGGCCATTGTGCCCATGACAGCTTGGGGAGCCGAGCTATCGACCAACTATCACCAACGCAGCCGAGTCGCTGGCACCCGAGTCGTTTTCGGCCTCTTGGGCACAATGAGCGCACTGCTGCTGGTCGACAACCGAAATGACGAAACGCTGGCGTCCTCACTGAATCACATCGCACTGCTGGTGACTGCCGCACTGCTTGTCACCGTGCCGCTGGCCGCAGCGAAAGTGCCAGATTCGGGCGCCACTGCAACTGCGGGCAACGACGTACGTGGAGCCTGGGCGCTGCTGCGGTCACCATCGCCGTTTCGTCGACTGTTGCTGGCTTTCCTGCTCAACGGTGTCGCCAATGCCATACCGGCCACGCTCTTTCTCATGTTCGTTACGCATGTGCTGCAGCAGCCCGAGCTGGCGGGTCCTGCGCTGTTCCTGTATTTCCTGTGCAGCGCCGTGTCCGTACCCTTTTGGGTGTGGGCTGCCGGCAAAATAGGCAAACACCAGGCTTGGTCTATCGCAGTGACCCTGGCCTGCCTGTTCTTTGCCGGCGTTCCCTTCCTTGGCGTGGGCGACTCGGGCTGGTACATCGCTATCGTGGTTGCTACCGGGCTTTTGATAGGCGCCGACTTGGCGTTGCCCAGCGCCATCAACGGTGACCTGATCGAATGGGATGCTCACGAGAACGGGAAACACAGACCCGGCTTGTTCTTCGCACTCTGGGGAAGTGCCTCCAAACTGGCGTTCGCGCTGGCCGTGGGTATGATCTTTCCTCTGCTGGACCTGGTGGGCTTCGATGCGTCGGGCAGCAACTCGCCGGAAGACGTGCGTACACTGGCCATCCTTTACGGCGTACCGAGCATCCTCTTCAAGCTCGCGGCCGTCGCATTGATGTTCAATTTCCCCATTGACGAGGAGGAGCACCAGCGTATCCGCAATGCACTGTCGGCAAAACCTGCGGCCGAGCCTGCCTGACTCGAACCCCCGGCCTCGCACAATGCCAAATAACCGAATCGAAGCACCGGCTTAATCAGATAGTTCTCAGGTGAGGCCTCGCTACAGTGCGCGCAGTTTTCACTGGGAGCACTCTGATGAGCAATAACCGCACTGACCAGCCCAAATCGTTGGCTGAGTTTATGCAGGATCCTCTGGGTTCTGTGATCTTTGCGTCCTGCACCGCCATGGGCAGCCTGGGCGTTGTTGTGTCGAGCATCTGGCTACTGAACACGGTAATCGGCTAAGACTGACGGTCACTTGCCCCGCGTCATCAGGGCGGGGCTATACGATTGAAGGCCGGCACCGCCGGTCTACTCAGGCAAATGCCGCATGGCGCGCGTGCACCAGACTGCGCTTCTGAACCCGTCGTTTCCTTGTCAGCAGGCGACGAACAGTACGCCGCATGCGGCGTGAACTTCGATCAACGGCAACGTACAGATGACTGTGCTCCGTGGTCACACTGACCGGCGGAAGTTCGCGTAAGGACACCCTCAACTGAGCTCGCTTGTCGTTTCCGACCCGTGGGCCGTTAACGTCACTCAGGTACAGATCAACGGCCGTTATTTCCTCCTCAAATCGCTTCAACCCCTTCAGTAACCGCGCAACAAGACGTTTGCGTGTCGTACTCGAGAACTCAATATTTCGTGATTGAACGTTGATATTCATCGTCTTTCTCCACTGGATAGTCACACCCAGCTTACCGATGACCTCTCCCCTGAAAAGTCGAGGTATTCGCGGGATACATCCGTAAAAAACGGGTAACGTGCTGGGAACTGGCTGACACAGTTTTGTCACATGCGGGCGCTAGGGTGTCGATACTGATCGCAGCGTCGCCCCGGTGCCTGCAGCAGCACGGGACACCGAATGAGCAACGACAGTATCTCCACATCCACGACGGACAGCGACAGCCTCTCCACCGCACTGACATGGATCAGTGCGGTGGCACTGGTGTATCTGCTGCTGGTTGCTGTCAGCCTGGTTGGGGCCGGTTTCAAACTGGTCTCGGGAGGCGCCGACGGTGCCGCCGCCATCTTCTCCTTTGCCAGCAATCCCCTCTACGGCGTCATCCTTGGCACACTTGCAACGGCACTGGTTCAGTCGTCAAGTACAGTCACTTCAGTGATCGTGGGCCTGGTTGCCGGCGGCGTGCCTGTATCGTTCGCCATACCCATGATCATGGGTGCGAACATGGGAACGACCATCACCAACACCATAGTCAGCCTGGGCAATCTGCGACAGCGAAAAGACTTTGCTCGTTCTTTTCAGGCAGCCACCGTCCATGACTTCTTCAATCTCTACAGCATCCTGTTGTTCCTACCGATCGAGATCCTGTTCAAGCCGCTGGAAAAAGCCTCAGGGCTGTTGGCCTCAGCAGTATCCAATGATGCGGGTAGCGGCCTTCCCGGATTTAACCTTATTGGCTCAATGACCAACCCGCCGGTGACGGGCCTGCTGGAGCTTATGAGCTCACTGCCTAGCTACGCCAGCGGTGGCATCGCCATCAGCGCCGGCATCGCCTGCATCATGCTGTCTGTCATCTACCTCGGAAAATTTCTACGCCGCTCGATGACGGGGAAAGCCCAGTCGATAGTTGACGCCGCTATTGGTCGAGGACCTGTCACCGGCATCGCCTCGGGCACACTGGTCACGGTGCTGGTACAGTCGTCCTCAACGACAACCAGCCTGGTAGTCCCGTTGGCGGGTGCCGGTGTATTGACGACCAAGCAGATCTATCCCTTTACGCTGGGCGCCAACATCGGCACCTGCATCACTGCCCTATTGGCGGCCACGGCAATCACGGGGGAAAACCATATCTTTGCGCTGCAGATCGCTCTGGCCCACTTGCTGTACAACGTCTTTGGGGTGCTGCTTTTCGCGATCATTCCGCCGTTATGGGCGCTCCCGGTCAAATCTGCGACTTGGTTGGGGCAACACGTGGAGCGCAATCGGGGTTGGGCCCTGGGGTACTTGTTATCGATTTTTTTCGTCTTACCCAGCACTGTCGTTGGCACGGAGTACCTGATCGGCGATGACGAGCGTCTTGAGGTGCCAGCCAAAGCAGTTTCAATTCCGGAGAACAACCGGTTCTCAGTGGAGTAAGACATTGATCCAACCACCGAAAATCGAAGTAACAAACAAGGAAGTTTTTACGCTATACACATGTAGATAAACGCTATATTCTCCGCCTCGCTAGATGGTAAGTCTCTCAGTAAGCCCTGAACGTCGTTGTGTACGCAGTATTGCCGCGTCAAGAAGTGTGAATATGACAGCCTCAGTATCCAGCAATGGCGGCCAAAGTAAGGCCCATAATCACTCTTGAAAACTGACAGGAATAGACTATGTCTGATCGCGTAACAGGAACCGTAAAATGGTTCAACGAAACTAAAGGCTTCGGCTTCATTGAACAGGAAGGCGGCCCCGATGTATTTGCACACTTCAGTGCAATTCAGGGTTCCGGATTCAAGACCCTGGCCGAAGGCCAGCAAGTTGAGTTCACCGTAGCTCAAGGCCAGAAAGGCCCCCAGGCTGAGAATATCGTCCCACAGTAACGGACGATGTGTTCTAAAAAAGGCGATGTTTAACGACATCGCCTTTTTTGTGCCCGCAGAATAACCTCTGAGTGAAAAATTCGGGTTGGCGCGCATCCATCAAACCAATTCGTTCAGTGCCGGGCTGAGCTCACTGGTGTTCGAAGAGATCGCGACATGGAGCACCATCACCAGATTCGGCCTACTGGATCAGGAGACGTCGTAAAACTGTACCTGACGGCTTGGGCCCGGCATCCTGTCTCGCATCTCCCTTTCAGCAAGCCGCCTTTGTATGCCTGCGATCTGGTAGGTGGCGGGGCCCAGCAAAGACTGCATGTGAAGCGCCTCACTAAGTGGTTTTAGTGGAGCGCCTGAGAGGCATTACGCCGGACTGAGCGATTGGCCAGCCAACGAGCAGTGCAAAGAGCTCAGGCACGCCAAAGGCTTGCCTAGCAAAGACCATCAAGCAATAATCCCACCGCTCTCGACTACCCGCCTGTAGCTCAGCTGGATAGAGCAGCCGCCTCCTAAGCGGCAGGTCGTGCGTTCGAATCGCACCAGGCGGGCCAATCCCCATAAATTGATACCGTTATAAACCTCATCAATCCATTTGACAGCGACGGTCACTGCAGATAGCCGGCCCAATGAATAGACGGTGAACTGGTCGCCCCAAGAAAGCCAGTCACTGCTGGGCTATCTGCACGGCCGGGTCATAGACTCCGAGTTCACCGGCCAGTTCATCCGGGAGCCGGGTTCAGTGACGATCTGGGATGGCCTCAGGACAGAGCACTACGCGATGAATGACTGCGCCGGATAACACCTGCTGGCGGCACACTGGAAGCAGCCTAAAACGGGCTTTGCCGAGGGCAACCAACAACCCTCACCGAACCTCGCCCAGCGACCCGAGGAATTCATAGTGCAGACATGAAATCTTCAGCTATCCTGAAGAGGCATCTCGCTAGATCACAGGGAACAGCCATATGGACATCATCCAACTGGGCACGCAACTACTCTCGGATAAACTGGGCCTCAGCGCTTCCCCAGAGACCATTAATCAAGCTATGTCTTCGCTGCTTGGTGATGGACAGGGCAACGTTGACTTACAGGGGCTGGCGACGAAAATGGCCTCGAACGCAGACCTCGGCGCTATCGTGAACTCTTGGCTGGGCGATGGCGGTAACTCGCCTATCTCGGCCGACGCCTTGCTGGGGTTGTTGGGCGAGAACCAGGTGGCAGACTTCGCCGGTAAGCTAGGCACCGACACAAGCAGCGCCGCAACGGGGCTCGCTGAGGTGCTACCGCAGCTCATGGACAAGGCCAGTAGCGGCGGCAGTCTCCTTGAGGCAGCCGGTGGCCTAGGCGGGGTTATGGGCGCAGCGAAGTCGCTATTCAGCTGAGAACAATATGACCCAAAGCGCCCGTTCGCCGAGGCGCCTCTACGGAAGCTGAGATCATAGATACAGGTTCACGCGGTGTCTGCAGTTATCACCCGCGCTGTAATACTTTTAGTTCCTTTTCGCTCACCCTAGTAGCCTGGCACGAAAAACTCTAGACACAGCAATTTCTGACTGGCTTTTTACGGATTCATTAAAGTTACACTGGACTCCGTCCCAGCGAAGAGAGGCAAAATCCTCGTGACCCTGTGGGCAGCTGTGGCAGGGTTAGTGTGCTCTTTCCCAATCTATTGTTGTTGTGCTCTATTCGTTTCTCTTGATATGAGCAGGACTTCTTAGGATCTGCCGCAGCAACTGCAGACTCGGTTACCTTTGTTGAATACTCGCTTAAGTTACTATTTTTAGGTCATGTCGGCATGGCGCGTGGCGTTCGTTCGGATTCCTCCGTTGCCGATGAGCTTGATACCTTTTCCGCACCTATTTGTGCCCGTGGGTCTGAGAGGTCATGCAGCAGGATATTTTGGGAAAAGTGTGCAATTGCTATGGCAACCGATTCAACGTTTGTGTTCCGGGCGGTGAAAGTCAGTGCGAGAGCCGAAATTCTTCGCAGATAGAATAGATGAAGTCTCAGCTGGTGCTCTGGCCGGAGGTGCCATGTGTAGCCGGGGCTGGAGGTCGGGATTGTGCTGGAAGCCCTGCTAGTGGATTACCGCCAGCCCACCTGCATCTAAGAGCAGATGCCTAGCTAAACGCAACGCCTTTTCGTCAAAAGACTAGAGACACCGTCGCTAAAGCCGGTTTGGTAACGTTCCAAATAAGGATGGGGTCTGCCACCCGCTATTCTGTCGCGAGAAAGCCAAAATCAGAGTAGTATCAGAGCCGTGACCTTAGCGAGGCTGCCATGAACAACCCCCCCTTCTGACACTCTCCCACCTTGCTGTTGCGGCCGCCGGTTTTTGGGGAGGGATCTACACCCTCCCCATCCTGATGGCACCCGAATCACCCAAGCTTGAGAGCATCGACCAGCTTGAACGAAATGCCAGCTACACCGGTGAATTTACCCGGGATCGCATCGACAGCGACTTTTTGCACTGGGGTGAAGGCTCGGTTTATCTAAACTCAGAACAAATTACCTTTACCGGAAAACTTGCGCCCGGTCCGGCCTATCGCCTGTACCTTGCGCCCGAGTTTGTTGAAACCGAAGCGGCATTCAAACAGCTAAAACCGCAGATGGTCGAAATCGGACCAGTGGATACCTTTGACAATTTCATCCTCAACATACCGCAGGGCGTTGACCTGACGAAATTTGATACCGTTACTGTGTGGTGTGAGTCCTTCAGCCAGTTTATTACCTCGGCACGTTATCGGTAGCTCATTATCTTCGCACGGTGCAGCTTTCTGACGACGGTGTTTGGACGCACACTCTAGTCGACCAGTACCGTTTTGACCTGCAGGTGGTTGTGCAGTGTTCTATGCACTTAGCAGCGATCGTCGATCTGCTACAAACGCAACCTTCACAGTCAACCAGATAATCCCTACTGTGCTCCAGCCCCACCATCACATGTTCCAGCGGTGGCGTTTTGCGGCTTGCATACATACTCAGGTTCATCGATGTACAGGCGCCCAACGCTGCCATCAGATGCTTGTATGGATCTGGCCCCCTGTTCTTGCCGCCCAAAGCTTTTGGCTCCTCGACGAGCCAGCGGTGACCGTCGCTTGAAATTTCCTGTGTGAACATGTGCTCCTGATACTCAATCCGGACGTGGCCTCTGGCGACCACTGCCTAAGGCTCGTCATTAGCCGGGTCGAGGTAACGGTCCGCCCAGGCCGCAATTGCTTCGGCAACATAGGTCGAATCCTGCTTTCGACAAAGCGCAGTACCGCTACCCTGCGTCGTTAAGTGCCTGAGTAATTCTGGAGGCCGCGGCGACGTTCTTACCGCAGGTGAAGCAATGCGCAAAGAGTGCATAGCATCGCACCGGGGGTTGGGCATTTCCAATGCCCCGCTGGATAACCCGCCACTACTCTCGAACTCTACTTTCTGCCGCATCATGAAACGCCATGGGAACTGGCTCCAACAGCACAGACCTACCGAGCAGAAAAACCCGATAAATGAACAACAAGCGCCCGCGCTGTGGCCAGCGAAAGTGTTTACGGCGCTATTGCTCTCATCAGCTCCAGCTGGATTGCGTAGCAAGTTTCAAGGGGCCGTCCACGCAGGTCTGTGCTTCTTCTCGGCCGCCTATACTCTTACAAAGCCTGAAAGGACACAGTTGATGACATCAGCACCCTCTGGCCGCGCCCGCACACTTGAAGACTTCGTGAGAATCATGTCCGAGGCAGCCAACGGCCCCGCCCATAATTACCAGCCCTACTCCCCCTTGCCTGGCGATGTCTTCATCACCAGTTGGGCTAAAAGCGGCACAACACTGTTGCAGCAAATGTTTCACCAGATCCGTACCGCTGCCACCGGTGGCGACGAAGACTATGACGACATCAGTCGTGTGGTGCCCTGGGAGGACACCGCGCAAATGATCGATCTCAATATGCAGGCGGAGCAGCGCGCAGCGCCCAGAGGGTTCAAGTCCCATAGAGAATATGAAAGGCTGCACGCAGGTATGCGCTACGTGGTTGCGCTAAGAGACCCTAAAGAAACCTATGTATCGTTCTATCGCTTTTTCAATGGCTGGCAACTAGAGCGCGATGCCCTTTCCCTAGAGGAATTCATGCCATTGTGGTTGGGAGGTGGACCCGGTGGCTGTGACTACTTCACTCACCTTCTGAGCTGGTTCTCACGAAGGGACGAGCCGGACACCTTTCTTACCTCTTACAATCGAGTTGCTAAGGAACGAGCCAGTGCCATTGAAGCTCTGGCAGCGTTTGTCGAGGTGCCGCTGTCTGACAGCGAAATCTCGCTGGTGCTTGAACGCACGTCTCGCGAATACATGTACGCCAACAAGGACAAGTTCGACGACGCCATGGTCGCTCGTGTTCTGGAGGAACGCAGCGGTGTACCGCCAGGCAGTGATTCCAGCAAAGTTCAGGCTGTCGGCAGCCAGGCCGAAGACTTGCCCCAATCAGTGGCCGAAGAGATAGACACAATGTGGCAAGAGCGCGTATTGCCCACTACGGGGTTCCCCGACTTCTCGGCACTAGCTCATGAGCTTTGTTCGGCACCGAGGTAGACCCTAAGAGAGACATCCTCCTTAAGCGTCATCGCGGCCGACCGAATTTACTGGCGCAACTGGAATAACACGTCTGTTCGGGCTAAGTACTTCACACCGCGAACAAGAGGTTCGGAACTGTGCAGGCACTGCAGTGGGTGCCGGCCGTGGGGAAAGCATAATGCCGCGCCGAGAGGCGTCCTGACGTTGACTCGCCTGGCCTGCTCGGGATCTCTGGCGGGGCGTTTCGGCGCGTCGGCATCCAATAGAAACTGGGTGGCGCCTCCTTCGAAATCATCGTTCAACAAAAGCAAAAAGGTCATGCAACTGTAGCGATCGGGATAGGCGTTGCCGATGAGCTCTTCGTCAATAACGCGACTGCCCGGCCAGTCGCCGTCGATATGCGGCGCAAAATAATCACCCTTCGAGTAACGATAAAACCGAAAGCGTGCATTGAGCCCAACCGCTTTCCGACCGTTATAGAGGCGTGACTGATCGCCGAAGTAATGGGCACAACGAGACCAGATGGACGCATCGGTCGCCTCATCAACCACCCACGTGACATTGTCGTTGTGCCTGATACGTCGCGGCAGAGACACAGCAGCATCCCCCAGATACCCCAGCGATTCAGTGATGCCGATCAGTCGCTGGCACTCCTCTGGCGACAGCACGTTCAGCAGCTGAAACGCACCCGGTACTTCCGGAACGGCAATTCGCTCAAGCGTGGGCGCCGAGCGATGTTCAAGCTGGGCCGGATTGGGTGCGCGATTCGCCCAAGTGGGGATTGCCGGATTCTCTGCGCCTGGCTCGCGCACCACGACAAAGAAATCCTCCGGGCGATTCACTGTGTTATCTGCCCTGCTCATAACCCTCTGTACTTCCCGACCCGTAGCAGCAGCGAGTGGTGGCGCAAACCCGCTGAAGCTCACCGCCAATGGCCGTTACGGACTACCACAACCATATCCGAGGTTTTGTGCCCTACTCGGGCTTTTCAAATACAAAGAAAAATCGGTCTGTGTTGCCGGTGACGGTTTTACGCCCTACTTCGAACGCCAGGGAATCATCGGGCTTATAGAACATATCCGATGACTTCAGCAGAACGAAGCCGGCGTCCTGAACTTCAGTTAACACCACGACCGGATCCTCGCGACGCCAGTTTTCCGGCGTGTCCGGCTGGTTGTGACGCCGAGTGTGGTCGATCACGATATACCGCCCTCCCGGCTTCAGCGCCGCGAAAACCGCTCGGTTAAATGCAGCACGGTCGTCGCCGTGCAAGTTGTGGTATTCACGAATGTTGAGGAACATGTCGAGGTCGCTGCTATCGAAATCGATGCCCTCGAAGGAGTAGGCGCGCAGGTCATAGTCCCAGTCCATGGCCATAGACACCTGCCGGACCTTGGCCATGGGGGGGGTCGAGATCAAATCACTCAGATCGGCCAACCACTCATGGGGATATCCTATGGTGAGGCTACCACTGTCCTTCAGCACAGGTGCCAGAAGTTTCGTATACCAACCATTACCCGGTGCGAACTCAAACACTGACATATCGGCTTCCAGTCCCATAAAAGCGACAGCATCAGCCGGGGCTCGATTTGCATCACGTGTGGTATCTGCGGACGTTCGATACTCGAGCTGCATAGCCCGTTGCACATCTTCCGTGATGGATTGCCCACTGGCGAAGGATGTCAGTATCGCTGCAAACAGTGCAGCGCCAGATGCGGCTCGTTTCATATCTCTCCCCGTTAGGCGTTATGCTAGAGTCAAATGCTAGGTACGGGTGAGTTTTCACGCCACCTATCGGGTAGGCGTAAAACTGTCTTCACGCCGACGCGCGAGCCTCAGTAGCGGCTTGGATGAGCGCAAGTATCGGCTCCCTGAACTCGAGATACCATTGATTGGCGTAGGATTGCAGATCCATCACGCGGCCCTCGCTGGTATTGTCCAGCTGCATTAACTTTCGCGGTAACTCGCTGTTCACTCGCAGGTAACGATTACCCAGCAGTTGCCGACACTGGTGAGCACTCACGCTGGAACTGGCACTCATCATATGATCCAGCAGACCGTTAGTGAGCCAACCCACCACGCCCCAGTCACGCGATGCTTTACCGATCGTATCCCGATCTTCCTGGCTAAGATCCGGCACAGGTCGACCCGTACCCAGCGACAGCATCCAAATGTCATCCAGAGTATGGCCCATGGCCAGGGACTCGGTAAGCGCACATACGCTGGGGTCATTCGTGGCCAGAGCGCCATCGAGCAACCAGCGTCGCGTTAGCGAAGTTGTGGGCACAGTAGGATAAAGTGTTGGCGCTGCGGTGGAGGCATCACAGATTTCCGCCAGTGTCGGGTTATATGAAGCATCGCTGCCGCGGCCATTTTTGAACGCGACGAGGTCTCGACTGATAAAGTCGTAAGCAATGATTAGAAGATGCTTATCCACTATATCGTTGATGCACACGCTACCCAGCATTTCATCAACATAGGCGCGCTTATTAACACCGTCATACTTTGGCTGGTTTTGCATACGGCCCAGCATGCGGTCCCACACGGTTTTATCCATAATGCGTGACAGGTTCTCCGAGGAGTAGCTGTCATTGGCCAGATCATCGACTGTGCCTGCATCACAAACCAGGTAGGCTGCAATCATCGCCCCCGTGCTTACACCGGCAAAGAAATCAAACTGCTCGCGCAAGGATATATTTAAATCGCGCTGCAAATGCATGAGTATGTTTGCGGGTATGACGCCGCGCGAACCACCGCCATCGACGCTCAGAATGAAAATGGGACCTTTTTGCGACATCCGCTGTCTCTATCGTGCATTCGCTACCCTAATAAAGACCAAAATCAAAAAATTGCCAGTCAGACCAGGGATGGCTCTACGATCGCCGTCCCTCGGATTAGAACAAAGGAAACATTGCTGACAACCCATGCATTGGAGAAATCGAGCAATGCACAGTTGCGTATCGTCGCGGTAAAGGAAAACTAACCTCTCTGCTTTCCCTTTTTTTTGCCGGATTTTCTATTGGCCCGGCCACTTTTCCCAGCCATTCCATCGGCGTGCTTTACGGACTTCGCCCCGGGAGCAGATCGATCACCCTTGCCGACCTGCATTACTACACGCGAAAGCTGCAGGCGTTGTCCGCTCACCCACACACTTTTTAAATGTTTGAATAGCTCTTTAGGCATGCCCTCAGGAAGATCGACCGTACTGTAATTATCGTGTATGTCGATATGGCCAATATACTCGGCGTCAATTTCAGCTTCATTGGCAATGGCGCCAACGATATTGCCAGGTTTGACCCCATGGCTATGGCCCACTTCGATGCGGAAGCGCTCCATTCCCTTGTCTGGACCAACGGTTTTGTTTCGACGCGGCTTTCTATGCTCACCACCCCTTTCGCGTTTCTCACGGGCTGGAGACTTTGTGTCTTTACTGTGACCGCCGGCAGACCCTGAATCACCGTCCGCTTCCGCTGATTCACCACGCTTGGCGGATGGCCTGCTGCTCCCCTGCACCATGGCGACCAATGCCGATGCTATCTCGATCACAGGCACGCCATACTCATGCTGGTAGTCTTCCACTAACTTACGGCTGGCCGATAGATCCCGTGCGTCCAAGACCTCCGTGATCTGTTGCTTGAATTTTGCGGCTCGTTTGTCAGCGACCTGCTCAGCCGTGGGTAACTCCATCTTCTCGATGGTCTGGCCTGTCGAACGCTCAATGGCCCTGAGAAGGCGCCTTTCACGGTTAGCGGCGAACAGGATCGCGTCCCCAGTGCGGCCCGCGCGACCCGTGCGACCGATACGATGCACGTAGGCTTCGACATCGTAGGGGATATCGTAGTTAATGACGTGGCTGATACGCTCGACGTCTAAACCCCGCGCAGCGACATCCGTGGCTACTAGGATATCCAGCTCTCCGTTTTTAAGCTTCTGCACGGTCTGCTCGCGCTGCTTCTGCGGAATGTCGCCATTCAATGCGGCTGCGGGGTAACCCCTTGCCGCCAGCTTGTCTGCCAAGTTGGACGTCGACAGGCGGGTGCGAACAAAGATAATGATGCCGTCAGTTTCCTCGACCTCTAGAATACGCGTCAGCGCATCCAGCTTGTGCACTCCCGCCATCATCCACACCCGCTGGCGGATTGAGGTGTTTGTGACCGTCTTCACCTCTATTGCGACTTCCTCGGGCTGATTGAGGTAGCGCTGGGTAATGCGCTTGATTGCCTCAGGCATAGTCGCCGAGAAAAGAGCCATCTGCCGCTGCTCAGGGATCTGTTCCAGTATCCACTCCACATCATCGATGAAGCCCATACGGAGCATTTCGTCAGCTTCATCCAGCACCAGCATTTGCAGCTCAGACAGATCCAGGGAGCCGCGGCGCATATGATCCATGACGCGTCCCGGGGTCCCCACGACCACATGCACGCCACGCTGCAGCTGACGCAGCTGGCCTCGATAGTCGGCGCCGCCATACACGGGCAATACGCGGAAGCCATGCATGTAATGCGCGTACTTCTGGAACGCTTCTGACACCTGAATCGCGAGCTCGCGTGTGGGTGCCAGAACCAGCGCCTGGGGCTTTTTCTGCTCCAGATTCAGGCGTGCAAGCAGTGGCAGTGCAAAAGCCGCCGTTTTGCCCGTCCCAGTTTGGGCCTGTCCGAGCACATCTCGCCCGTTTAACAACGGGGGTATGGTCGCGGCCTGAATCGCCGAGGGCGTCTCGTAGCCAACGTCAGTGAGGGCTTTTTGCAAAGCCTCGGGCAGGGACAAGGCTGCGAAGTTTTCTACCGCATCTGTAGAGGACATAATGATTCCTGTGGCCGCGTGATACACGCCGCCTGAATAAGAAGGCGGCGATTATAGCGGCAGGCGCGTCTTTACGCGAGAAGCACACGATTGGGCTCTTCGCAGGACGGCCGACAGGCCATCAAATCATGAACGAGTCAGGCCTTCTCCAACGCCTGCGAAACGTCCGCAATGATGTCATCGATATGCTCAATACCGACTGAAATTCGGACCAAATCGGGTGAGACCCCAGCAGCTCTCAATTCATCGTCATTAAGTTGACGATGGGTAGTTGACGCTGGATGACAGGCCAGCGATTTCGCATCGCCAATATTTACTAAGCGCAGGATCATCTGCAACGCATCAATGAAGCGCGCACAGGCATCTATACCACCGACAATACCAAAGCTGAGAATGCCCGACGCCCGACCGCCGGTAATGGACTGACAGGTGGCGTGATAAGGACTGTCAGGCTGCGCGGCATAGTTCACCCAGGCGACCTTCGGGTGCTGACTCAGGTAGTCTGCGAGTTTTTCTGCGTTCTCGCAGTGCCGGTCCATGCGCAAGCCCAATGTCTCCAGCCCCTGCAGAATCTGGAACGCATTCATGGGCGATATGGCCGCCCCTGTATTGCGTAGCGGTACCACCCTGCAGCGACCGATATAGGCGGCCTCCCCCAGAGCTTCGGTATACACCACACCGTGGTAAGACGGATCTGGGGTGTTCATTACTGGGAAACGCTCTTTATTCGCCACCCAGTCAAACTTCCCTGAATCAACGATAACTCCGCCGATGGACGTGCCATGACCGCCGATGTACTTGGTGAGTGAATGAATCACGATATCCGCGCCCAACTCAAACGGGCGGCACAGGTAAGGCGTGGCCACGGTGTTATCGACGATGAGCGGCACACCATGCTTGTGGGCAATCTCTGCCAGACGCTTGATATCGACCACATTACCCGCGGGGTTACCGATGGATTCACAGAACACCGCCTTGGTCTTATCGTCGATGGCCGCTTCAAAGCCATCGAAGTCATTGTGGCTGACCATCTTGACGGTCACACCCTGACGCGGAAGAGAATGGGCAAAGAAGTTGTAGGTTCCGCCATACAGCTCACTGGTGCTGACAACGTTGTCGCCGACTTCGGTAATGCACTGCAGCGCATAGGTGATTGCAGCCATACCCGATGACACGGCCAGCGCTCCTACGCCGCCCTCCATCGCTGCCATGCGCTGCTCGAGCACATCCGTCGTAGGGTTCATAATGCGGGTATAGATATTGCCCGGCACCGCCAGATTGAACAGGTCCGCTCCGTGCTGGGTATCGTCAAAGGTGTAGGACGTGGTCTGGTAGATGGGGACTGCTGCAGCGTTGGTAGGCGCTTCCGGCGTATATCCTTGATGAAGCGCAATAGACTCAAGTTTCATGTCAATCTCCCGTGTTAACTGAAGTTAGATTCGTCGGTGCCTTTGAGAGGCCTTCCCGCGACGCATTGATCCCCCGCTGATAGGTTCGCTCAACGCGCCATGGCGGGTGTAAACGGTTTTCGCCCGCATGGTACAACTTGATTCGATTGCCTGAGGGGTCATGGATCACCGCTTCGCGCCAGAGATAGCTATGATCGGTGGGTAGCTGCTCAAACTCGAAACCGAGTAGCTGCAGTTCGCGTACCTTCGAATCCACATCATCGATCTCAAAATAGAGCGTCGCCCCATTGGAAAAGATCTCGGTTTCCAGTTGCAGCGAAAAGGTGGCCTCGCCGACCTGACTTTCAAACCGCGCGTAATGCGGTGTGTCCACGATCTGCATGAAGCCCATGCGCAAATAGAAGTCCACGGCGTCTGTCATATCCGTTACGGGCAGAGTGATTTGATTGAGATTCATGCGCTTACCCAGGGCTTCGTAAACGGCCACGCAGGGTAACAGTTTATGGCATGCAGTGACGACGCGGCAGATCAGCGCTTCAGGCGGGTGTATATGAGAAAGGAAACAGTCATGGCGGTGCCCAGCATTGCAACAGTAATCACATCCCTGAAGGGGGTCTCGGGCACCCAGACCTTGTAGTGTTCCATGGCGTACAGCGCCCACATCGTCAAAACGGTCGGCGATGCCACTACTAGCATACGTACTACGCGCGGGATCATTGAGCCTCTCCATACTTCAGACACGCGAACACGCTAACACGGTTTAAAGCCACGCAGTTTCTTCCCCTATCCGCGCGGATGTTGCAGTGCTTCGGCCGGTGCGACACTCTGAAGATATCGCCAGCGCGCCATCGCCGGAGCCGCCATTATGAGCACTGTACTCGATAATAAACTCATTAACGGTTGGGGTCTGTTTTCCCTAATATCGATTCCGCTATCGCTGTGGGTCATTTACGAGATGACCACCGTGGACCTCAGTCAGGGCGCAGGCATTTCCGAGATGATCGGTTTCTCCGTACGTATCGCCGTGCCTTTTATCTACTTTGCGATGGCTGCCTCCTCCATCAACATCCTCTTCCCAGGCACGGCTGGACGTTGGTGGCTGCGCAATCGCCGCTATATCGGCCTGTGCTTCGCCGTGGGTATGGTCTGGCAAGGGTTGTTCATCTTCATCATCTCTACCTTTTTCCGGGATTATTACTACAGCGAGGTCTACTACTTTCGCGATGAGTTAGAAGGTACCTTTGGCTACATTTTCCTGGCAGCGATGATTGTCACGTCGTTCCAGTTCGCCCGAAAACGCCTGGACCTGGCGCAATGGAAGCTCATACAGAAAGGCGGCATCTACGTACTGTGGGGCTATGCCTTCAGCGTGTATTGGTGGAACCTGTACTACTACGGTGGGTATGAACTGCACGACATTATTTATTACTGGGGTGGATTCCTAGCCTTTGCACTTCGCATCGCAGCCTGGGGGAAACAGCGCCAAATATTGGCGGTGCGCCAGGGTGCAGCAGCCAAAGCAGGCCTGGGCCAACGGGCGGCAGGAATTGCACTGATCATGATGGGGTTGGTGGTATCTGCAACAGGTGGCTACTGGCAGGAGGCCATGACAAGCTTTATGACCACGCCCGGATGGTCTGCCCAGATGGAACTGTGGCTGCCATTCTGGCCGCTGGAGCCCTACTACAGCCTGATACTCATGGCCCTGGGTACCGCCATTATCACATGGCGTCCCAACCCGGCCGGCGCAGCCACTGCACCGGCCTGATCTACTCCGCTATCAACGCTCCGTTATCGTGAAGTGTGCCCAGTTAGGCTGGGCACGGTTGTAGACAATTTCGGAGATCGGATAAGGATTGTTGGCGACGATTGTGCCGTCATCCAACTTGTACCAGCTCTTGCAGCTTCCCGCCCACACCGTCGTCTGGAGCTTAGCCTGAAGATCGTCGTTATAGGCAGTCTGGGCTTCCAATGTCGGCTGGATTAGCTGATCGGTGCCCACCTCGTCGATCACCTGTGCGATGTAGTTTGCGGCGGATTCAATGTGAATAATGATTGAGCCGAACAGGCCGCTATTGGGTCCAGACATTAAGTACAGGTTCGGAAAGCCGTTTACCATCATGGACTCATAAGCCGCAGGCTTCTCCTCCCAAAGCGCTTCCAGTGACTGCCCTTCCAGCCCCTCGATCGGGAACGGCAACTGGGCCACACGGTAACCCGTGGCGAGAATAATCACGTCGTAGTCCCAGGCTGAACCGTCCACACCTGCTATACCGGTGGGCGTAAATCGCTCTATGCCCTGGGTGATAACGTTAACGTTATCCCGGTTAAGGCTGGGGTAGAAGAACTGGGTGACCAACGGGCGTTTGCAACCAAACTCATAGTCGGGCGTGAGGACCGCGGCCAGTTCTGCATCGTCCACTGTTCCTTCAATGTAGTTTGTCAGCCAGTCTTCAAGCCCGCCTCGGTACTCGGAATCCAACGGAAAGGTTGCCCTGAATCCCAGCTCTGATCCCACATGCGTGCGCAGACGCTCGAATTTGTAGGCCATGGGCACATAGCGATAGGCGGCCTGCTGCCACCCCGGCACCTCGGTATTGTTCGATGGCGATACCCAGTTAGGCGTGCGCTGGTACATATCCACGCGCGCAGCCTCCTTCGCGATCTCCGGAATGATCTGTACCGCACTCGCGCCGCTACCAATAATTGCGACGCGCTTACCGGCAAGGTCGGCGTCATCTGGCCAGCGGGCAGAATGAAAGATACGACCAGAGAAATCTTCACTGCCGGCGAACTGAGGCGAATTGGGAATGTGCAATCCGCCGGTGGCCATTACCACATTGTGTGCCTGCACAGTCTCGCCGCCGACCCGTATGTCCCACAGGCCCGTCTGCTCGTTGAATTGCAGCCCCTGAACCCATGACTCGAAAGCCACAAAGGGCCGCACACCGAATGCCTTGGACACGGAGACGGCATAATCCAGCAGCTCAGCGCGCGGCGCCCAGCGTCGCGACCAGTCTGGATTAGGGTAGGTAGAAAAACTATACAGCGCAGAACGGACATCGACGTGCAAACCGGGATACCGGTTATGCCACCAGGTACCGCCCACCTCGGGTGCCGCCTCATAAATGCGGAAATTGGTCACTCCGGAATCTAGCAGCTCCTTACCGACCGCAAGGCCACCGAACCCCGCACCGATCACAGCAACGTCCATCGGCTCCCCGGGCTGGGTGCTGGGCTCCGTCGACGTCAGGCGCGGCATGCCCATAGGCAGGGTAAGGAACAAAATATAGCTGGCGGCCAGTGCGCCCGCCTTTGAGGGGAAGGCTGCCAACTGGGAAAAACACAACCGGAACAGCACTGCACTGAGGACCAGCCACAACATCTGTGACAATCCGCGCAGCGACGGCAGAGGACTGAACATCAAAAAGAACAGCACACCGGCCAACGCCACGATAAGCGGCGATGGTCCAGGTATCCTCAAGCGGTCTCGCAGCGTGAGGAACAAGCCATAGCTCAACAAGGCGCCCACAAGCGCGTGCCAGGGCGGAAGATTAGTGGCGAGGTACCAATAGCCGGCCAGGAATGCGTAAAACGCCAGATTGACCAGAATCAGGCCTATTTGCTTGAGTCGAGACATTATTGCCCTCTTATATTTACTCGGATTACCACATCATAGGGGCGCGACACGCAAAACTGAACCGTCTCACCGGCTACATGTTTGAACCATCGCCCTGCGGGCGGGCGATGTGATGCAGTATTAACTCCTGGGCACTGTCTGCCCGTTCACCATAGCCATCGCGTCGACTTCAATCATCAGTTCCGGCAGGGCCAGTGCTGATACTTCTACCAAGGTATCTGCCGGCCATGGCGGCGTGAAGAATCGCTCGCGTAAGGCGACTACACGCTCGAAGTAACTCATGTCCGTGAGGTAGATAGTGACCTTGACCACTTGCTCGAGTGAGCTGCCAGCGGCTGCCAACACGTCCGCAAGGTTATGAAAAGCCTGCTGCGCCTGAGCATCAAAGTCGTCGACGCCCACAATCTCCCCCTCTAGGGTTAGCGCTGCCTGTCCTGACACAAACACCAGGTCCCCCACGCGAAAACCCTGGGTAATATTGAAGGGCTCATAGGGGTCCGGTTGCGTCTTTATCTGCACCGCGTCTTGGCTCATGCGCCCTGCTCCGACCCGTTCTCAATCGCGTCGATCTTTTCTTTGACCAGCGCTGCCTCTGCCGTGAGCTCAGAGTATTGACGGATATCGCCGTTACGCTGCGCCTGAAAAGCGCGAGTCAGCAACGCTTCGTGTTCTTTGCGCAGTGCCTTCATGGGTGATTTCTTGAACAGTCCAAACATGGCTTTGGTTCCCGGATATTTTCTGTGTCTGAGGGCTATACGAGAGCGAATGACCGGGGGATTACTGTGCTGCCGCGCAAACTCATCTACACTCACAATCCAACGCCAGTTCAACGGAGATTCACCATAATGATAAGAACACTCATTGGCTCACTGGCGCTGTTTGCGTGCGCCTCAGCGGCACTTTCTCAGGAGCCCGCAGCCATCACCATGGGCAATGGTCAGAGCAACGCCATCGTTACAGACGACGTGACCCGTGATGGCGGCGTGTTAACGTTTCAGAGCGTCACCATAGAAAAACCGGGCTGGCTGGTGGTGCACCCCTTCGAGGAAGGTAAGCCGAATGGCGACAAATACGTAGGCGCAACCTACATTCCTCAGGGCGAGTCACAGGATGTAGAGCTTGAGGTCTACAAGGGCCTGGAGGCCGGTGAGCCCTTTCTGGTGATGCTGCATTTTGATAGCAACGATAACCAGATCTTCGACTTCGTGTTTATCACCGACACAACCGTGATGGACCTGCCGGTGTTTGAAGGTTCCACCATGATTGGTCACGTTGTTACTGCTCCCTGAGCTGACGAACAATGACTAGGCGCCATGCACTCAAGTATTAGTCAGAGGCGCGGTGCGCTCCAGAGAACGTAGCCGCAGCTACTGATCAGTCGTTGAGCTGCCCCAACGTATGGTCGGCACGGTACCAAATAGGCGACGACCACGCCCGCTCCTGAATCGTGCGCGGCAAATCACTGCGCGGCGTCACCCCGGCTCGCAGGGCCTCCCAGGTCGACCAGCGACACGTCGGGTTTTCGAGCACGCGCACGTAATAAAAGGCGTCCTGCTGCGAGTCAAACTCCGGGTCCTGCCACTGAACTTTCAGTTCGCTGGCGCCTCTGTCGCGTGGAATGCTGCAGTCCTCTGCGGAAACATAAGCGCCATTGTCCGCGCAGCGGTACGTCTCTGAATCCACGCCACCGCCTGCGCTACAGGCCACGTCAAAGACCTTCTCGTTACTTCGGCCGTCCACTTCCCAACCTTTAATGACCTGCACGCGATCCAGCGGTGCCGACATATCGTCGGCCATGGCCCACACTAAAAACTGCGGTGAGCCAGCCATCTGCTCGTAAGCAGCCAGCTCCCCCCCCATGGGTACACCGCCTGCGTAAGCAACCTGCAATAGGTCTGCTGAGTCGATAACTCCGCTTGGGTAATTTGCACCCGCAAAGAAACGTACTTTGATGCGTGGGCCCGAGGTTGCAAACGTTTCCTTGCGACGCAGTGCGTCGTAAACGGATTCGCGCGTATTGGACTCCGCCCATACCGCGGCCAGACCGGACGAGCCCCAGTACTCAAAGGTGCTGGATTGCATGTAGGTTTTGCCATCCACCTCGGTGACCAAATCCGGCGCCATCAGCTTGCTCAGCGTGCCCACCAGCCAGCTGGCCGGTACTGAGCCACGGCGCTCGGGCAGACCGTCTATAACTCCAGCCTTTGAGAAGAACTTATCCTCGCGCGTGGCGCCGCCACCCACGTGAGTATCGGTGGAGCCAATGAACCCAAACTGATACGGGTTGCCCTGCCCTGCGGCATCCATTTCCAATCCGATGCGCAGTGCCTCACGCACATAGGAGCCGTTTGTCGCGGATGCCAGTTTGGTAGCTACGCGATACTCCATCAATTCGAAACCCGCCCACTCGTCCGTATCCGACAGCATGGGGTGTGTCTCAGAGGTGCCTTTGACCTGCGTGATTTCCACCAGCGGTTCGTTCCTCAAGCGCTGCTCAACATAACGCTCATCCATCGCCTGCCCCGACCAGTCCACCTGCTTGAACATTTCACCGTCTGAACCATTGGAGTTATGAGGTATGGCCATACTTTCTATGCCCTGTTCACGCAGTCCATCCATCCAGGTCCATAGATCTTCCGGGTTCTGTGAATGCAGGCGTGAGAAGGGAACGGCGGGGAGCTTGGCCGTATCCTGGAATACGACGTTTCGGTGCAGGTTGCCACGCGTATCCGTAGAGGTTGTGTACTCGTAAGCAGCAAAGGTGGTGAGCTTCCCGGGCACATACGCATCATCTGTCGTCTGCCGGTTCTGCAACCAGGTTGAGCGTGTTGCCGCCAGAACGAGTTCCGGATCAAGACTGCCCTCTCGTAAACGGGTAGCAACCTCGGGTACGAATTGCCCAAAAATCTGGCTTCTTGGAATCAGCGTGAACGTGCCGAAGTTCCCGGGGCGGTTTAATGCATGCAGCGGCTCGGATATATCCAGCATACCCACCGCACTCGCAGGATCGGATGCGGCCTTGGCAACCCCCATCAACATCGCATGATCGGTGACCGCGTAAAAATCCAGTGGCCTGTCCAACTGAATATCGAAACCTGAGGGGTGCGGAATCGCCTCACCTGCGGCATAGCGATAAGCATCGGCTGGTGTTGCCAGCGTCCCGAAGGCGAATGCGTCAAAGGAGTTCTCGGTATGGACGTGAAGATCACCAAACAGTGCCATGCGCTCGGCAGGTCGCACTCTCGTAACGGTTTCTGGCACTGATACCTGACTCAACAGCCCCTCATCGGGCGGCAACGCAGGCATACCAGAGTTCACGCCTGCCAGAGTTGCTTGCTCGCTACTGGATAGATCGCGAAGAGCGCCCTGTTCATCGCTGCACGCCATTAGCATCAGTGTGCCGATGAGAAATAGATAATGCTCAAACTTGGTCACTTTAGGCTCCTCGCGTCCGACCGTAACCGGGAGGGTAATTACCGTCCCTATTTGACTCACACCCCGCCAACTATCGGAACATACCCAAACAGATCATGGCCTACCCCTATCCTCTCAATGCCCCTAATAGTGGCACTTCTGTAAATCTTGATCTACTTTAAGGGAGTGTTTTACCGCAACCAGGTGAGTCACTATGGAACAAGCGCAACAGAACTCGTCAATCAAAATGAGGGGCATGCTCCCCGCGTTTCGATTTCTAGCAGCCACAAGTTTGCTCTTCATTGTTTTTTCCATGCAACATGCCAGTTATGTCCACGCGCAGCAAGGACAGGTATACGTTCCGATTCAGCCTTGTCGGATCGTTGATACACGTCAGTCAGCAGATGGCCTCATCAATGCCGGCAGTGTGCGAAATTTCAAGGTAACCGGGTCTGCTGCTGAGCTTGCCGAACAAGGTGGCCAGGTCGATTGTGTGAATCCACGGAGTCAGAGCCCGATAGCGGTCGTGGCCTATGTTATTGCAGTCGCGACCGACGACTCAGCGAACGGAAACTTATTTGCCTTCCCATCCGACACGCTCCCGCCTTCAGGCTCTACTGTAAACTTCCGAGAGGGAGAAAACATCGGTAACACATCAATCATCAGCTTGTGCGAATCCAGTTGCCCTGCCCAAGGGCCATTGGCTCTGCGCGCGAACGTGTCTGAACAGCACGTTGTGATTGATGTGCAAGGTTACTTTTACCCAGAGAATCGAAAGGGCTATGTCTGGGCGAATGACCCAGCAGCAGACGAATACATAGCAGAGGGTATCTACGCGTTCAACTCCAAGAACGGCGAGATATCTATCTCTCGCGTGAGTAGCGGTCGGTATATTGTTCTTTTCGAAGAACTCGCCGACGGTGTGATTGATGGAAATGTGATGGTCAGTCGCTATGGACCATCACCAGGCATTTGCACCGTGGATAATTGGGAAAGCCAGGGCAGCCCCGATCTGCGAGTGGAGGTGCGATGTTTCGATCTATCGGGCAACCCGCAAGACGCGCTATTCACTGTACTGTTCAACGGCGGGCAGTGAAGCTCACCTTCGATTTGCCTGGGATGACGATTTATATGACCGTACTGTGAACCCGGCTATGCTCAAGCCACTGGAACGGAATGCGACCGACAATGCTCCCACAAGAGCGCTGCGAGGGTGCCTTTTTTGGATAGGCTGCCACTAGCGCTGCGGTAGTATCGTCGGCCGAACTCCGAGACAGAAACTGGCTTAAGCAACGGGTGTGATTGTAGGCACCGTTCTCAAAACCAAAGCCGGATGCAATCCTTCACTGGACCACTGAGACTAGCCAAGAATGGGGTCCAATCGATGGAATAGTGGATTGCCCGTATCGGGGTTAGCCCCTGCCACTATCATCGAGAAGCGTAGTGCGCGTTTATGCAGGGCCTGTACCCACTCGATGTCACTGCCCTGCTCTTGCGCTATCGCGGTCATTGCCGCCGCATCGGCGCTGGCCAGGTCTTCAAAAGACTGGTTCAGTACTTGCTCAAGGTCGCGCCGGGTCTCGCGCTCAAACCAATCGCGGTAACGCGAGTAACTCAGCAGAAAATCAGGAATGGCGTGCAGCAATTCGCGCTCCCACTCTTCGAAGGCATCAGACGTGGGCAGGCGAGTGATGTCTGCCATGAGCTTTTCGAGACCGGAGACTTCCCAGGGTTTGTCGACGGGCTCGGGCAGGCGCAGATCATAATCCAGCGGAATTGATTGCAGTTCCGCAATGGCCTCATAGGCACGCCGCGTAATACTGCCGTACTCCATCGCTCCTTCTATCCAATTAGCGCCCTGCGCCCAGGCTTCCCGGAAAAACTGCGCACCAATGCCCGACAATTGCAGGAAGTTCACGGTGTGGTAGCCCACCGCGCGCAGATCCACAGTCTCGCCGGTGACTCGCGCATACTCACGGTACAGCGCTGGAATGTCGCCCATGTTTTCGTAGGGATGGCGACCCCGGAAACAGGCTAGGTCCCAGTGCGTATCGCCCAGGTTAGCAATCTCAAAGTCCAGCAGGGCAAGTACTTCGGTACCCGCCGACATAAACTGCCCGGCGTCGCCGGCGATAAAACTGACCTTGTCTCGCCCTTCAGGCACATTGCGGCGCAACCAGTGCTGTAGGAACTCGAAGACGGGATCAATCTTGCCCATCTGCGACCCCAGCCGGTACATAAATTCTGTGGCGTGAAGCGCGACTTGCTTTTCACCCTCGGGCGGATTGGACAGTCGCTTGACGACTGCAAACTGATCCACAGGGACTGCGTGCACGGCGGCCAAGTCGGTCATGTAATTCAGCATGGCTTGCCACCGCTCGTCGGACATCGAGCTGGGATTATCAATCGCCGTGTGCAACATGCCCGGGGCGCGATCGTCGGTGTCTACCCAGTCCATCACGAAAGCAATCGGCTCATCCACCCAGCCATAGATGCGCGGCACCTTGATACCGTTCGCGTGTAGCACTTGCATCACTTCCATTTCAAAGCGCAGGTCATTGGCTCCCGCAATAGGCCGGTTACCCCGGAACAGCACAGCCCGAGATTCACCATCAACCGTAAAGTCCACCTTCCACTGGGGGCGCCAGCGCTCCAGACGGGTGATAGCAGTGACCTCACCATCTAGGTTAGCTCTCACCCAATCTGTAATGCCTGACCGGGACGCGGCATCGAATGCTGCGTTTTCCCCGGCCTGCACGGTTTGCGTATTGCTCATTGTTATTCTCCACGCGACCTTTGCTGCAGTGTAAAGGCCAGAGCGATGC
Source organism: Parahalioglobus pacificus (assembly GCF_014652275.1). Classification (GTDB taxonomy): domain Bacteria; phylum Pseudomonadota; class Gammaproteobacteria; order Pseudomonadales; family Halieaceae; genus Parahalioglobus; species Parahalioglobus pacificus. Next base: position 1,396,448 of record NZ_BMYM01000001.1, read on the forward strand.
GCGGCAGCGCCAGTCTTAGATCACGGCGCTGTCAGCACGCGATAGTGCAATATGAAGAACCGCTGGGTGATGGAGCGAGGCGAGTCAGTACTCGCTGCGATGAAGGCAAGGCTTGTCTAGTTGCCTGTGCTATTGGCAGAGCGAGTAGCGGGTGGTGATAGTTATAAGTGACGATCGAAGAACGCCGACATACTGCGCCTCAAATGAATACCGGTGTTCTTGCCGCGGATACTGTGCTTCTTACCCGGGTAGTCCATCATCTCGAAGACCTTGGCCTCGTCTTGCAGCGCCTTGTACAACCGGGTGCTGTGCGTAAACAACACGTTGTCATCGGCCATACCATGATAAATCATCAACTGCCCTTCCAGGCCATCGGTGTACTCCAGCACTGATGCACTCTTGTAACCCTCCGGGTTGGATTGCGGTGTGCCCATGTAGCGCTCGGTGTAATGCGTATCGTAGAGCTCCCACAGAGTAACGGGCGCGCCCGCGATCCCCGCCTTAAAAACATCGGCGCCGCGAAACATCGCCATCAAGGTCATATAGCCGCCATAGCTGTGACCGAAAATACCAATGCGCTGCGCATCCACCTCGGGCAAGTCACCCAGGAACCGGGCGCCGGCAATCTGGTCCGCCAGTTCCACATCACTCATGCGTCGATACAGTGCTGACTCGAACGCCTTGCCGCGCCGGGCGGAACCACGGTTATCCAGACTGAACACCACATAGCCCTGCTGCGCCAGATACTGCAGGTACAGATCCGTGCGGCCACCGCCCCATGTGTCAGCAACCACCTGTGGTCCCGGCCCGCCGTATTGATAAACAATCGCCGGCAAGGGCTTGTCAGCCGTAGCCGGCTTGTAGATGCGGTAGTGCAATTCAGTGCCTTCGGCATTTTTCAGCGTGCCGAACGCTGGCGTAATCCAGTTTTTCAGATAGGGGCTCAGTGGGTGGCTGGCATCTACCGGATTTTCGTCCAGCCAGGCTATTCGCTTGCCATCGGCGGCGTGAACGCTGGTTTGCCACGGAGTGTTTGCGTCGGACCAGGTATCGACATACGCCGAGCCGTCGGCGGCAAAGGTAATGCCATGCCAGCCATCACGCTGCGACACCCGCTGCACTTCACCATCGCCTGACAGCGGCACTCGATACAGCTGCTTTTGCCGTACATGCTCGCGATTGCCGGTGAAGTACGCCAGACCCGCCTGTTCATCCACGGCTACCAGGCTATCAACCACCCAGCTGCCTCGAGTCAGCTGCTTCAACAACTCACCCCCTGTGCTGTAGAGGTAGAGATGGCTAAACCCATCGCGTTCTGAGGTCCACAGAAACTGATCGCGATTACCGAGAAAGTAATAACCTTGCAGCGCGTCACTGCGAGAGCCGAACAGATTCACCCAGGTATCGCTAGTCTCGGTGAGCACTGTCTCTGTCGATTCATCACGGGTGTCGAACACTTTCAGACGCAGGACCTGCTGATCGCGACTCTGCCATTGGTAAGACAGGCGCTGGCTATCGGGCAACCAGCGCACCCGGGTTAGATAGCTGTCTGCGGGGCCAAAGCTCTCTACCCAGCGGGGCTCACCGCCGTCTATGGCAAATACTCCTAACTCGACAGCGGCGTTATCTGTCCCCGTGAGGGGGTAGCGCTGTTCGATCATCTCAATACGATCGGCATAGATTTCGCTGCGCGTGATCACACCTACGCTGCTTTCATCGACGCGCGTAAAGGCAATCTGGCTTTCGTCCGGCGACCACCAATAGCCGGTAAACCGGTACATTTCCTCCTGGGCGACAAACTCAGCCATGCCGTTACTGATCAGGCCACCACCATCACGGGTGAGCTGAGTTTCCTTGCCTGTTTCAATATGAAGCACATAGAGATTCTGCTCGCGGATAAAGCTGACGTAATTGCCACGCGGAGAAATGCGCGCATCGGTTTCAAAGGTGGGCGTATCGGTGAGCTGGCGAGCACTGTTATCGACAAGGCTGTAATAGAAGATATCGCCAGCAAGAGGGAACAACAGTGCCTTGCCATCTTCCGACCAAAAGTAACTGGTGATACCCCGACTGCTCAGTCTCAATCGTTCACGCCGGGCTTTCTCCTCGTCTGACATCTCCGCGTCGACATCCGCCAGCGCCGCTGAATCAACCAGCATGCGTGTCTGCCCCGTTGGCAGGTGGTATTCCCACAGGTCCTTAACTTCGTAGTCTTCGTCCTTTCCCTTCAGAAAAGTGACTCGCTGCCCGTCTGGGGCAAATTTCAAACCCGAGGGCACGGTGCCGGACAAGTCCGGATCACCGTAGATGCGCTCGATGGTTAATGCTTCAGACACTGCCATTGCACTGGCCAGCAACAGGCAGATACCTGCGATGAATCGATACATACCGTGTTCTCCGTAACGGTCTCATGCTTTTATGGGTGTTGCGACAGTGACAGCGAGCCTACTCTTGCGCGCGGCGCGACCAGGTAACTGTGCGTTTGATGAAACCCACCTTCACCGTCACCGCCAAAGTATCCGCACCTTGGAGTGTCAGATTTGCCTGACGAAACTCCTTGAGGCGAGCCACAAATATCTCACCCTCCCATCCTTCGCCGGCAGCTGTCACGTTGCGCAGTAGTGTGCGCCCAACCGCTTCGTCATTGTCCGCGTTTTCGGTGACGACGCCGTGAAAGACACCATCATCCTCGGTAATCGCCATCACCACCGGCTGGTCGTCTAATAACCAGGCACCGACAAGAGTGTCACTTCTGGCGACAGTGGTCAGGAAAACAAGTGCACAGAACAAGGCCAATCGGATTGCCAACATGGGTGTGATTTACTCCTTAGGTAAGTTACTCACAGCGGCTGAGAGTAGCGGCAGCATCCAACCACTGCAATTGCGCCATGCGGTCTGTAATCCCCGCAGCAAGCTGGCAATGCACCCGGGTCGTTGGGTGCACCCTGTCCCAGAGTAAGCGGGTCGATGGACTCTCGCACACGGCGTCTGCGTTGATAGACCCCATGTAGCTCCCCGTGTAGCAATGCCCCGGAATCTGACGGGACTGCGCTGCATCACCCACGGTTTCAAATTCGGTGCCCTCACCCGACTCTCCGATCAGCGACTTAAAGAAGCGGTGAGTTTCGAACATCGCAAAGGTGCTTTCGGGATGCGCAGACTGCATCCGCGCGGCCAAGCCAGCCAGAGCACTATTTTGGTAATTCGTGAGTTCGGTCAGCCGCCGGGACAGCTCGAGGCGGCGCAGAGGATCGTTGGTCACACCTTCCCGGTGAATGTAGGATTCGTTCACTCAATATAGCCCATAACTCTTACATTAACGTAACTCATTGATTTCGCTGACAAGTGGGAATGTAAAAGTTTTCATGGTTTTTTCAGGCTTAAAGGGGCGACCATCCGAGAGCCAAACCTAACTGGATGTTCCCGAAATCTGCTCGAACATAGAGCAGCGCCACAGATCGGAGTGTCCGCTTTCAACTCAAAGGGGACATTGATCGCTGATAGTTGGATGTCCACTTTGGGGCCAGAAGCTGTCGTCATACCTTCTGAATTTAATGCTCTTCGTGCGATGAAGATGTGCCACCGGTACTCACGAGTAGATCGAGCTTTATGACAGGATATTCTTGTTCTTTAAATGCCAGGAGTAGGCCACGATTGCTGTTGATATGACGGCACCCAACAAGGCTCCCTCCACGGCTCCTGGTCCTACTGATTGCAGCTCCTCGATATAGTTATTTGCCGCTATCTCCCAGATCGATGATGCGATACCCAGCAGAAATGCGAAAGTGAGCAAGGGCACAGCGATGACCTTGAGCCTGAATAAAAATATCGTACCGGCCAAATTTAGAACGGTCGTCAGCGCCATCAGCGCCCAATCTATGAACCCTAAACTGTCCACGTACCCCGTTAACTCTGTCATTTCGCCCGTACTAGAGCTGAAAGCGAAATAGGAACCGATTGCCATGAAGGCAGCGGAGAACATCGTAAATAGGAAAATAACCCAGACAAACAGGGGCCGCTTGATTTCAGCTTGAGACACAGTCCGTTCTCCTGCTTATCTTATAGCTAGTGGGTTAGCGTTAGTAAGCATCGAAAATCCTTTTCATTGCGAGCTGCAGCTTTTATAGGTGAATAACGGCCGTATGTACACCTTATATCACTTGGCAGCGACCATTAAAAAAGACCGGAGGGCATTCATCACCCGCCGGCCAATCACCCGGGAGTGACGTCTAAGTTTGGTCTATTCGCGCGACAGCGATCATGATCAAATGGCCTCTTACCGTTTGGGCAGGGCCACCTGCCCGCTGCACCATTGCTGCTCTCGTCTGGAGGATTCATGATTACTGTTCACCACCTCAATAACTCCCGCTCTCAGCGCATTCTCTGGCTACTGGAAGAGCTGGATCTGGATTACGAGATCAAGTTCTACCACCGCAATGAGGAAACCAACCTCGCGCCGCCGGAGTTGGAGGCCATTCACCCGCTGGGCAAATCACCCGTGGTCACCGATGGCGAGAATACCGTCATCGAGTCGGGTGCCATCATTGATTACGTACTGCGTCGCTACGGCAATGGCAGGCTCATGCCCACGCCCAATACCCCGGCGCATGAGCAGTACCTGCAGTGGCTTCACTATGGCGAGGGTTCTGCCATGCTGCCGCTGATGCTGCGTATGTACACCGGCCGTTTGCCCGATGGCGGTGAGGCCTTGCAACCGCGCATCAACGATGAGCTTGACCGCCACCTGGGTTACGTCAATGCAGCACTAGAGGGTGTGGACTGGTTGGTAGAAAACGTACTCAGCGGTGCAGACATTCAGCTGTCGTTTGTGGCAGAGATCGCTCCACTGCTGCACCCCGCCGGCGATTTCATCAACCTCGATGGCTTCCGCATTCGTTTGCAAGAGCGTCCGGCCTACCAACGCGCGCTTGAGAAAGGCGGTGTATACGCCTTTGGGCCAGCTGGCGACTAAGCCACTTCCGCTCAACGTGCTGTCCTAGCCCATCCGCGCGGAGGTTGATTGCGCGCGGCTGTGCTGTCATTGCGCTCCCACGTGGATTGATCCTCAAGGAGACAGCAAAATGCCCGAAATCAGCGTACAGAAAAACTGCGCATCCCTGACCGATCTGGTCGGCGTAGATTCATTTGGCGAGCCAGTAGGCCCACTGCCCAAACAAACCGACAACGGCTTCTTTGAAGGCTCTGTAGGCGCTTCAAACATCATTGCAGGCACCTGGGAGTGCGACGCCGGCACACTGCAGCTTGATCTGGATGTGACAGAGTTTTGTCACCTGCTGGAAGGCCACTGGAAGTTCACTTCTGAATCAGGCCAGGTCGATGAAGTTAAGGCCGGCGACAGCTGGGTATTCCCCCAGGGCTGGAAAGGCACCGCCGAGGTTATCGAAAAGGTGCGTAAGGTTTACCTGATGATGCTCAAGGAAGACTGATCTAGTACCACCGATCGACTGCCACCGCGCGACGTCCGCCGGTGGCACTCTTACTCAAATACTGAAGATTCTCAAGCCAACTTCAAGCGCGTTAGCGCTGTCTTTGGGCTCAAGTAACTCAAACCCTGACATCGACTCTCTGCCAGTCACGAGCATCACCCTTATCGCTATTTCATTGGTACGCGCGCAACGGAAGCCAATCAGCGGCCGGTTCCTAAAATCCATTACGTGACCCTTGGCACTAGCGAGCTCAACGCAACTGGTCAGCCAGCTCACTGATCACCGGTACTGGCACCTGCTTGCCCTGCGCGGCGAACACAATCATCGCAATCCAAGCTACGAAAGTCACAACGCTGGTCAGCATAGCGATCAGCCCTCCCAGGAAGGGAATAAAAGGGGCAACCATCGCAATCACCGTTAGGACTCCGAACAGCGCCAGCGACTGGCGAGCATGGAACTTTACGAACTCGGAGTCTCTCTCCAGAAGCAGGAATATGAGTCCACTGAGCCAGCCGAATACATAGCACAGTACGCCAGCCACATTGGGCTCCAGGCCGGTTGAAGATTTGGTCATGGTGTGAACTCCTTAGCCGAAAACGTTAGAAGGCTGGTGCAACAGCGAGCACAGCTGCGCGCGCCGCACTATTCGTAATTATCGGCCACAAACTGGTTCAACAGACGGATGCCAAAACCCGCCGCGCCTTTGGGCGTCACCGCGTTGCCCTCAAACTCCCATGCGCGCCCGGCAATATCAAAATGCACCCAGGGCGTCTCCGGCTTAACGAAACTGCCGATGAATTCGGCACCAATACTAGCGCCGCCGCCACTGCCGCCTTCAACCACATTCTTCACATCAGCGATATCAGACGTGATTGCGTTGACGAACGCTGGATTCAGCGGCAAGCGCCACACGGCCTCGCCAGAGGCCTTACCCGCCGCCAAAAACTGCGTGGCCAAAACATCTTGTCGACTAAACATACCCGCGTAATGGGTGCCCAACGCCACACGCACCGAACCGGTGAGCGTTGCAATGTCGACAAGCACCTCCGGATCGAAGGCCGTTTGGGCATACCAAACTGCATCCGCCAGCACTAGACGACCCTCTGCATCGGTGTTTATCACTTCGACCGTCTTACCCGACATGGACGTGCGCACATCACCTGGGCGCTGGGCGCGATCTGATGCCATGTTTTCGGCGAGTGCCGCGATGGCAACCGCATTTACATTGGCCTCACGTCCAGCCAGGGCCAACAGCGTACCCGTCACCGCCGCGGCACCCGACATATCGTACTTCATGCGCCACAACCCGGTAGGATTTTTAAGGGACACACCACCGGTATCAAAAGTGATGCCTTTCCCGGCGAACACCAGCGGCTTAGCATCACCGGCTCCCTTGTACTCGATCACCAGCAGTCGCGGGGGCCGCGCACTGCCCATGCCTACGCCCAGTAGCACTTCCATGCCCTGCTTTGCCATGGCTTTCTCGTCCAGCACGCGTATGCGCACATTATCAATACCCTTAAAGGCAGCCTTGACACGAGCCACAAAGCTCTCGGGGTAGATAATGTTGGCCGGTTCGCTAATCAGGTCTCTGGAGAAATACACGGCATCAGCCAAGGGCTGGCCATTGATGAGCCACTGCTGCTGCAAGCTTTCGGCGTTGGTATCGGCAAGCTCTAGAGTCAGGTCGGTGGGTACAGCATCGTCGGTCTCGGTCTGATACTTATCGAAGCGATATCCGCCAAGTTTACTGCCCAGGGCAACACGAGAAAGCGTTGCGCCATCGGCAAGCGTGATGCCATTCAGCAACACGGTAGCGGAAGTAATATTACCGAGCAGTGCATTGCTCACGGTACCGCCAAGGGTTTCAAGCGCGGCGCCGTTGAGGGGCTCCTCGCCCAGTTCCACCAGCAACAGCATTGGTCGACCAGACTGGCCATATAGCGGCAGTGTTGCCCCAGCCTCTTTGCCAAAAGCGGCAGCCGACACTGCTTTTACCATCACCGCCCTCGTGTCCTCATCCAGCTCCGCCAACGGTGCGCCATTCACCGTTGGCACCACCAGACTGACGTCCGGTGCCACGTCGGCCGGTGACACGAAACGCACATCCACACCGCTCCATACCTGTGCAGCCATTGATAGTAAAACCAGACCCAAAAAGGCTCTCACGTTAACATTCCTCATCCCGCTACCCTGTTCAAATGTCGATCCCTAGAACTCGGGACCCACCGTAATATTAACCTGAAAACTCCCCTCAGCATCATCAAGCGGCACACCCAGATCAATGCGCACCAAACCTACGGGAGAGCGCCAACGCGCACCCAAGCCGACTCCGGTCTTGGCGTCGTAGTCCGACCAGCTATTGAAAGCGTTACCGCTGTCTACGAACCCTGCAACGCTCCAGTCAGCGATAACCTGATGTTCGTATTCGAGACTGACGATCAACTGGTTTTTACCGCCGGTCGAAGAAGTCTCCGGAAAGACCGTTTCAAAGGCATAGCCACGCAAACTGCGTGGACCACCTGCTCTAAACTCGTAGTACTGCGGCATCTTATTAAATTCAACATTCAGTGCATCCCCAGTATCTGCCTCGCTATAGCCCATGTTCGTGCGCAGCAGAAAACGGCTGTTTTCAGTAAACGAGCGGATATGCCAAGTGTCCAATCGCAGTTGGGCAAAGTCGATATTGGAACCCAGGTTCTCATTGGCAATCAGGAACTGGGCATTAAAAAAATCCCCATTGCGGATATACAGGGCGTCGTCTGCTCTTCTGGCGCGTAAGCTCAGAGTTGGCGCCAATACGTCGAACTGTGGTTGCAATAAAGCCAGAGATTCCCGGCCAATGCTTTCTTTGATGATATCTTGAGTTTCGTCAGGGAGATTACCGAATACCACTTCAAAGACATCATAATCCTCCTGCAGAAGCACCAGACCTATCTCGGGCGTAACGGTGAAGTCGCCCCAAGGAATCGCGGCTCGCTGCCAAACGCCTGTCACCAGATTAGTAACGATGCGAGTCTCACCGCCTTCATCCAGATCGACATCCTCAAAATTAAGGTCCTTACCCTCATGCCGCGCGCCCAGCTTGAAGCGGCTCCCGTCGAGCGGATTTAGTGGAATCACATAGTTGAGGTCGGCCGCCAGACGGTTGCGCTCCTCCACGGCCCCAAGCCCGAAACTGAAGTTATGCCCGCGCGTGCCCAAGTAGCGCCTCAACCAGCCGGCGCCCAGACCAAAACCCGTGTCGGTACCCCAGGCCACGTTGGCGCGATAGCGATTGGGCAGTACCGGTGTGAATGCCACACGCAAGGGCACGACACCCGGGCTGTCCGGCGCGGGTTCCAGCGGTTCCACTTCGACTTCCCGGAACAAGCCGCTGGCACTGAGCATACGACGTTGCTCAACAACCTGACGCTCGTCGTACGGCGTGCCGGGCTCGATGATTTGAAAGCCCCGCAGGTAGTCTGCGTCGAACGGGCTCTCACCGAAACGCAGCTCGCCGAAGGTAAAGCGTGTCCCTGCCGACACGTGCAGTTCTATGGTGGCGCCATAGGTGTCTGTATCAACGGACACGCGATGCTCTTTGTAATCGGCATCCCGATAACCCAGCTCATGCAAGCGCTGAATCAATAACTCCTTGCTCTCCCGGTACTGGCGATGGTCCAGCGTCGCGCCTACGGGCAGTTGCCAGTCTTGAAACGCGGCCGTCACTGCAGGGTCGCGCACATCACTGGAAACACTCACTGCAACTACCGGCACCGGCTCACCCAGCGCCACCGAGTAAGAGGCCAGCCAGTGGCTGCGATTCTCGCTCCGTTCAAGATTGGCCGTGATATCGGGTGCGTAGTAACCATACGGCTGCAGTGCGCGCCGAATTTCACCACTGGCCTGTCTGTGCATCTGGCGCAGTAACCGCACCGGCACAGCCTGCCCCTCTCGTTGTACCAGCGTGAGTGCGGCCATGACATTGTCACGGGGTTCACCCTCAACGCCCTCAAGCAGCACTGTGTACTGCACCGCTGCGCCAGCAGGTCTGGCGAACAGCCACAACAACGCAAGCATAACTAATCGCTTAGTTCTCATGGGTAAAGGTCAGTCCCACATTATTGTCCGCTTCGCCGACGCTGATCTGCGCGCCGTAGCGAGGGTTGATCGTGTACAAGGCATTAAACTCGCTGGTTTCCTCCAGCACGTTATAGCCATAACCCACGTAGAGCTTGGGTCTTATGTAAGTGCCGATGCTCAAGGCAGTAGTATCGCGGTCGGAGGCCGAGGACCCTGTCAGTAGATAGGCTTGTATTTCCGCCTGGCTGAGCTGAGGCGTGGAGAAGAGCTCGAGAACAGGCTCTTCAAGGCTGCCTGTCACCTGCACGCCGGCAGCGCTTACCAATGGGTCGTTATCGATCCAGCGAACCGCTCGCAGATTGAGTTCAGGCTCCGTAGCCAAATCGTTCCTGAACACCAGTTGGCCTGTTTGAATTTCCAGGTCCTGACTAAACGCCTTAAAGGTGCCCTTCTCCACGGCCAGCCTGCCATTAGCCAGCGGCATTGGCTCCCGCCTGCCCGGAGGATTAATGAAAGTGACGGCGCCAGTGACATTGCCGACAAAGCCCAGCGCATCTATTTCAACGCTGTCGCCCAGATCCAGAATCACCTCACTATCCAGACCAAAAGGCAGCGCATCGGCAATCGCGTTTAGCGCTCCCGCCTCGGAGCCAACGATCACGACGTCCGGTGATGGCGCCAGATAGACCCTCTCTTCCGCGTCTGCCACAGTGTCTGTGCCGCTGCCAGCGCGCAGGCTTAACTTCGGCGTTATGTCGGCACGATTCACATCGACACGGCCACGCACTCGTAACTGGTCACCGACGTACTGAAGCGATAGGTCCGGCGCTATTCGGGCAACCGCATCGCGGGTGTTGTAAACCTCAAAGCGGTCACCTTGCACACTGACATCAGCACTCAAAGCACCGAGGTCCACTGTGCCATCCAGCAGCAGCTTCCCTGGCCCCGAGCTTACAGCGCCGTTCAGCTTCATGACATTGGCCTGACTCGGTATTTCATCGAGAATCAGCGAAGCATCAGAAAATGCCAGGCCGGCCTCAGGCACCTGTGCTGCCCCACCGGTTAGCGCGGCACGCCCCCCGATCTGCGGCGCGTCCACAGAGCCGGAGAGCGCAAGCCTGGCTTCCAGCGCGCCGGCGACAGCCTCAAGGTCGGGCACCCACGCCTGTAGCCCGCTGAGGTCAGGAAGATCAATATCTATAGTTCCTGTGAGTGGCAGAGCATCGGCGACAGGCAGACTGTTGAGTGCTGGCACAACCACCTGCGCATTGATTTGCCCAGCCGCCAGCGGTTTAAACACTAGTTTTGCAGAGAGGCCGCTCTCTGCGACCTCAGCTGTGAGCTTGCCGCCTCCGTGGTCCACCGCGGCAAAGCCATCCCCGGTGTCAAAGCGTACCGTGCCCTCAGTCGCCGTGAATTCGGCTTCGGCGACGAGATCACCTTGTGGCGAGAGCATCGCCTGCGCTGACCCTGAGACTGTTCCGGTTAGATCTGCCAACAATCTGCGCAGCGGCAGCTCGGTAATGCCCAGGGTCAGGTTGGCATCGCCATCTGGCACCCATTCGGCAGCCAGACACAGTTCACCGCGCACGCCTCGAGCCGGTCGCAAACAAGCGCGCTGTAGCTCGGCGGACTCTGCGGACAGATGCAAGGCGGCCGCAGACTGCAAGGCCCATGCGCCGACCGGTGCAGGGGCTCTCACCCGTAGTTGTTCAAGTTCACCCTGCCACTGAGAATCATCACCAAGCCCACCAGTCAGTGTCGCTTTAACGTGATCACCCAGCGCATCGGCCGATAGCGTCAGCTCATGTGCCCTGGTTGTGCCGTTAACCTTCAGCGACAAGGTGCTAAAACTACTCTCGGGATTGCCCTGGTCACCGACGGCATCCACATTCACGCGCAGCGGCGCAGACGCATCAAGGCTTCCCTGAACGTCGATGGATAGGCTTTGCAGCGGCTGGCCCGCTAGCAGGATGTCGTCACCGGTAGCGCGTGCGGCGATCGAAGGCTTCTCGGCAGTCCCTGTCACCGTGCCTCTTAACTTCAGTACGCCATCAGCCCCTTCGCTAAACAGGCCAAGTTGACCCAAGCTGCCTTGAAGGTCAATGTCGATATCGTCGCCCTGTAACGCTCCACTGAGGGCAACTTGATTGCCACCCAGCGACGCTTCGAATGATTCTATGACCGAGCGCTCGCCAACCAGTGCAATGGAAGCCACTGCCTCCAGAGGCGCATCGGCGAGTGTCCCCGAGACAGACTCCAGAACCACGCTGCCAACAGGCCCATCGTCAACCAGTTGACCAGCAGAGCGCGCGCTAAAGGCAAGCCGGCCCGGCCAGTCGGGCGCCAGTTCAGCAGGGTCGATCCCCTGCCCCTGCAGCAGAACATCCCAGCGGGTCTTGTCGGCAAATGCCACCGTGCCATTGAGCTCCAAAGTGCCGGACAGCAATTGGCCTTGCAGGGAATCGATAGATGCCTCGCTGGCATTACCACGAAGTGCTCCCTGCCACTCGCTAGCCGGCACGGAGTCGCCAGCGACATCGGCATTCAGTGTCAGCGCCCAGGCATCCGGCGAACCCGTGATTCTCGCCTGCCCGGTGCTATTCACGTCCGGGCTTGCCGCATCCAGGGGCCAGGTTATCGATTGCCAGTCAAGCTGCAGATCCATATCAGGCGCAGGGCCCGCCAATTGAACCTCGCCCGCGGCGGAGAGCGTCAGCGGTGACGCAGCCAGTGCGAGTGTGATCTCGCTAAGGGAAAGCACCTCATCACGCAGTTGCAGATTGAGCCGCCCTTCACCACTTAACTGCGGCGGTAAGGCCTCGCTGAGTGCAGATGTATCGTTGACTTCGATGCTGTGCTCAATGGCGACCACGATTGCGTCTTGCCATGACACGTTGCCCCTGGCCGCCAGTGCATACGGTGCTGTTTCGATGCGTAATAGGCCCAGCACCAGCGCAGTGTCATCACCCTGCGCACTTAAGGAGAATTGAAGCGGCGCCAGATCGAGCAAATCCGCAGTACCCTCTGCGTCGACAGCATAGCCCATCAGTTTGCCTTGAGAGCGGAGTTCGCCAGCGATCACCACCGGACTACCGGCTGCAATAAGGCTTAATTCAGGTACGGTTAGCACCAGGTCCCATCCGGGGTCTGTGAATAGCTGTTGCGCCTGCCCCTCCAGTTGCAGCGGCAAGGCGCCATCAGCGAGAAGTTTCAGGGTCAACAGCTCAGTGGAACCGGATAATGTGAGCTCACCCCGACTCTCGCCAAGCTCTGCCAATGGCGCGCGCCAGGTCACTGAGCCTGCCAGTGGCATCTCGGGCTTGAGGCCGGCTTCAAGCTGCCCGTTCAACGCAATATCCGGCGATTCAACGGAGAGCGAATCGAGTCGAATCAGGCTGTCGCTCCACTGAAGCGCCAACGCGATTGAATCAATGTGCTGCTCAGCCTCACCAGTCAAAACACTCAGGTTTGACAACTGCAACTTGCTCAGGAGAACGTCAACGGGCAACTGCAAGTCATCCACCGAGAACGGAGATGAAGGCTCTTTTGTGTCATCGGTCTCGCGCAGTTCGACGGCAACGCCATCAACGAACAGCGCCTCAACAGACACTGTCATGCCCAGCATTTGCAGTGGCTGCCAGCACAGATTTAACTCTTTAACGGATACGGACAGGCTGTCGTTGGAATACTCGATGCCTGCCAGCACGAGCTCATCAGCCAAGGTACCGCGCACGGCGGCCACCTCCAGACCTTCAACGGCTGAAGGCAGCTGCCTAAACAACCACTGCGCGCCGGCGCTGGTGGAAAATACCCAAGCAAGGCAGGCAAGCAGCAGTGCCGGCACTGCAAGTGCCGTACCCAACGCCAGATACTTTGCTGAACTTTTCTGCAACAAATTGCCCGCTAAGTGGTCAATACAGGAAGGCGCAGACTTGCCACGCCAATCGATGGCCGCTAAGTTTCGTGCCTACTCGCATTGTATGGGGAGGCTACACACGATGAAACAGACAATTGTGGCAGCGGCACTTTTCGGTGTTTTTGCGACCACAGCGCAGGCTGTGGACATGAATACGGATGCCCTTAAGCGGATGCAGCAGGAAGGGCATAAGATTGCCGATGAAGCGAAGACCGGCAAACCGATTAAAGCCAATAACGGCAACTGCCTCGCTACCCAGGGCAAGCCCGGTACCAACGGCGCCAACCTGGTAACACAAAAATGCAACAACAAAGCCAAGCAACACCGGTGGTCATTCGATGGTCAGGGTCGGCTGGTCAACGACGGCGGCCTCTGCGTGGAGGTGGCGGGAAACAAGGCTGGCGGTGCTGCAAAAATGAGCAATTGCAAGGGCAACGCCCAGCAGAAGTGGGCTATGGACGGGCAGAAGCGTCTGAAGGGCCGAAACAACCTGTGTCTGCAGGTCAACGGGAACAAAGTGATTACCGCTGACTGCGCAGGCGGCGGCAATCAAAAGTGGCGCTAAGCGCTGAACACACCCGCACCACTATGGGCGTAGCCACGCACATCACGCTGAGCCTAATAATGTCAGCCGCGAGCTATATCACACGCACAGCGATACCGGTGGATGGCGGCCTGACTATTCGCAATGCCTAGTCTGGCAGTTATGCCTAGCCGAGAGGATTACTGGCGCCGCGACACGCGAATTTTGCCGTCACGGCCATCAATGCGCATTTCATAACCAAAGCCGCCGTCAAGAATGCGCACATCGAAGTCGCAGTCGATGAAATTCAGCCTGCGACGATCCGTCTGCTTCCAGATCTGATCGTTGTCGAGACGGAAATACCAACTACCACTGCCCCGCTCACGCTGGCATTGCACTACACGGGCGCGCAGGGCCACAGCCTCTTCCTCTGCTTCCTCTGGCGTCGTTTCCTTGTCACGGAACTGGTAGCCGCCCACCTCGTCCTCGGCAGTTTTTCCGACGCTGGCTGCTGCTGCGGAGGCAGGCGCTGCCGCTGGCGCAGGCTGGGCAACACTTTGGGGTGCAGCCGGTGCAGGTGCCTCTGGAACCGGAACTGGAACTGGAGATGGATTTTCGGTGGCACCTGACAGTGTGGCGCTGACGCGGTCATAGCATGCCAACCGCTGGGTATCGTCAGTTTCTTTAACACAGCCTTGTAATCGCTCAGACAACGTCTGTGAAACCGCGGGTAGGCTAACCGCCAGCAGCAAGCAAGCTGTGCCGAGATGGCGAAGCCGCTGTGAAACTGACTGTGAATACATAGGGTTGAGCGAAGGCATTGCGGTCTCACCGTGGTATCTGAGAGTACGACTGAAAGTGCGTCACGCTGTGGGGCCGTCCGCTACGGACGGCCCACGATCAGGCGCAGTATTGGGGCGCACTATAACCGAGGCACCTACCCCGTGCACCCTCTCAACCAGCTGGGTTAGAAGCCCTCTGCCTTGTGCGCATAGTTCCACAGGTAATTGGGGAAAAACCGACGCATGTAGTAGCCAATGCTAGTGCCCTTGCCCGGCATCGAGAGAAACTCTCCTTTCTCAAGGCACTGCTCAATGTCGGCAATGACTTCTTCGGGCGCCAGGGCCGGCGCCGCCTTGGTGAGCTCCGGCACGATGGTGTCCTCTGCCTGCTTCCACAATGGTGTAGCCACTGGCGGCGGGCAGGCGCAGACAAAGCGCACACCGCTGTCACGGTTCTCGTGGTAGAGCGTCTCGGTATAGGTTTGCACGGCACTTTTGGACGAGCAGTAACCGCCCATCAGCAGCCCCGGAATAATGCCAGACATACTTGAAAAACTGATGAAATCACCGTTGCCGCGCTTGACCATCTCCGGCAGCACTGCGGTAGCCACATTCACAAGGCCGCCGAAGTTGATCGCCATCAGCTTCAGCTGCACTTTTGCATCCTGCTCCAGCAACTTGCCAAAGGGCATAATCGCCGCGGCATTGGCAACGCGGTCTATAGGCCCCAGTTCTGCAACTACCTGATCGACCGCGGCATGCACAGCCTCTGTATCACTGACATCGACGACGTAGGGATACACGTTCTCTAAGCCCGCCGCAGTGTCGGCCATGCCCGCCTCATTTACGTCGAACAACGCCACCTTGGCGCCCGCTTGCGCAAGAATGCGCGCTGTAGTCTGCCCCATGCCGCTGCCGCCGCCGGTCACTAATGCTACTTTCCCGGTGAATGCCATAGTCGTTCTCCCTGTAGTTGCACACCGTTGGGCGTTAGCCCCATGAGTGCCTTGTTAGAATTTAAATGCTGAAAAATCGGGTCCGCGGCGCAATGAATGACCGCCATCCACATTAATACACTGGCCGGTAATCCACTCGGACTCGGGACCCACAAGGAAACGGGCGAGACGGCCCACGTCCTCCGGTTCACCGGTCTTGCCTAGCGGCGTATTGCGCACATAGGAGTCGTAGGTATCACCGTCGCGGGGAATGCCGGCCATAATTTCTGTTGCAATAAAGCCGGGGCGAATCGCGTTGAAGCGAACACCGTGAGCGCCATTCTCATCGGCCGCATTTCGCATCATTGCCTCGATACCAGCCTTGGCGACAGGATAAGCACCAAACCAGGGATGCGTCAGCTCGCCGGCCAATGAGGACATACCGACAAAGGAACCACGACCACTGTGTTTGAGGAGTTCCAGCGTGCTTTTCACGCACAGCATGGTGCCCAGCACATTCAGGTGCAGCACTCGCAGAAACTCTTCCGTATCCATGCTCTCGTAGCCGTACAACATGCCACCGCCGCCGGCATTGGCGATGCAGGCATCGAGAACGCCCTCCTCGCCCGCGGCGGTTGCGACCATGGATTGAACGTCGGCTTCCTGAGTCACATCACCCGCACAGACGGTCACAGAACCACCGAACCCCGCGCGCGTGCGAATTTCTTCCGCAGCTTCTTCCAATACAGCGTCCCTGCGCCCGGTAATCGTCACGGCGGCACCGTCAGCCACCAGTTCAATGGCGCAGGCTTTGCCAATTCCTGTGCCGCCGCCGGTCACCAGCACGCGGTAACCCGCGAGGTTCCCCGCATAGTTGTAATCCGCTTTCATAGATTCATTTCCCGAGACAAAGGATGGACGTTAACGCGCCCGCCGAAAGCCTGCCAGCATCCACAAACACTCTGCAGCAGGCGGTTTAACTCGCTATCCAGTGGCGGATCTCACGGTATTCCCCGGGATCATCAAACACGCAATCCCTCTGCCGAACGAGCAAGGACTGTGATTTACTGCGCCCATGCTGAATTTCGGCCATACACCTTTGGAACCCCTGCCTATGCAGGACGGGCAGTTGCTGTTTTCGCCGCAGGCTGACCTCGGCGATCCGGATACCGTGTGGTTTGAACGACTGCTTGCGGAGACGCCCTGGCGGGAAGAATCGATCACCGTGTATGGCAAGACACACAAACAGCCGCGCCTGATGGCCTGGTATGGCGATCCCAGCGCTCGTTATACCTACTCTGGTCTTACCAGCGTTCCGCTACCCTGGAGCGACTCATTGCTGACGCTCAAGGAACGCGTGGAGACCATCAGCGACGCACGGTTCAACAGCGTTTTGCTGAACCTGTATCGTAACGAGCGGGACTCTATGGGATTGCACGCTGATGACGAGCCCGAGTTAGGTCCTGAGCCTACTATTGCTTCACTCAGCCTCGGGGAAGAACGTACGCTGTACTTTCAGCATAACCGCCGGGGGGCCGCCAAGAACCTCAATCTAAAGCTGCCCTCCGGCTCACTGCTTTTGATGCGGGGCGCTACGCAGGCGAACTGGAAACACGGGATTCGCAAGTTGTCTCGCGCCTGCGGCCCGCGTATCAACCTGACCTTTCGCTGGATATACCAATAGGCGCCGGGCTGACGTAGACCTAATCGTCCCCGAGGAATCCGCCGGACTGGTAATCCCACAGGCGCTTATAAAGCCCGTCGCGGGCTAACAGCTCGGCATGGGAACCTGACTCAACAATCCTGCCCTGCTCCAGCACCACCAGTCTGTCCAGTGCGGCGATGGTTGAGAGGCGATGCGCGATGGCGATCACCGTCTTGCCCTCCATCAACTGGTAGAGACTGTCCTGAATCGCAAGCTCAACTTCGGAGTCCAGCGCTGAAGTTGCCTCGTCCAACACCAGGATGGGAGCATCCTTGAGCATCACGCGGGCGATGGCGATACGCTGACGCTGGCCGCCACTGAGTTTCACACCGCGCTCACCCACCCGCGCGTCGAGACCGCAATGTCCATGCTGATCTTCCAGGGCGTCGATAAACTCGCTGGCCCTGGCGCGTTCCACTGCCTGCTGTAAGGCTTCCTCAGAGGCACCTTGCCGGCCATACAAAATATTTTCGCGCACGGTTCTGTGCAGCAGCGAGGTGTCTTGAGTGACCATGCCCACACTGGCGCGCAGGCTGTCCTGAGTGATGGAGCGGATATCCTGACCATCAATGCTGATACTTCCACTTTGCGGTTCATAGAATCGCAGCAACAGGTTGACCAGCGTTGATTTGCCCGCTCCCGAACGGCCTATAAGACCGACTTTCTCACCGGGCTTAATCTCCAGATTGAGACCGTGGAAAACGGGCGTTGTATCACCATAACCAAAACGCAGATCCCTGAAACTGATACCCCCGCGCGCCACCTCAACAGGGCGGGCGTCATCTGCATCGGCCACCTTCACCGGCAGTGACAGGGTATCGATGCCATCACGAACGGTGCCGATATTCTCAAATAGATCCGAAACCTCCCACATGATCCATTCGCTGATGCCGTTGATGCGCAGGCACAGGGCAATGGCTGCAGCGATGGCGCCGGCAGTTACTTCGCCTGCACTCCACAACCACAACGACGTGGCCCCCACAGCCAGCAGCAGAAACATGTTGTTAATGGCGACGGCGGACTCCATCCAGGTGACCAATCGCATCTGGGGATGAACGGTACCCAGAAATTCCTTCATGCCTTCTCGCGCATAGGCCGCTTCGCGCCGGGCATGGGAGAACAATTTCACGGTGGTGATATTGGTATAGCTATCGGCTATGCGGCCTGTCATCAGGGCACGGGCACCCGCCTGCTCCTCTGAGATGTGCTGCAGCCGCGGCAGAATAACCACAAGGACAAAGCTGTAGAAGGCCAGCCACAGCAGCAAAGGCAGGGCCAGGCGCCAGTCGATAGCGGTGAACAGGACCAGCACCGAAATGAAGTACACGCCCACATACACCATGATATCCAGCAGCTTGATCACGGTAGAGCGAACGGCCAATGCGGTCTGCATCAGCCGCGTTGCAATACGGCCGGCGAACTCATCGTGGAAAAACGCCAGGCTTTGCCGCAGCAAGTAGCGATGCCCCATCCAACGAACGATCATGGGGAAATTTCCCATAAGGGTTTGGTGCAGCAGCAGGGATTGCAGCCCTATCAGCAGAGGTAGACCCAGAGCGACCGCCAGTGCCAACCACAGCGCACCGATATCCGCGCTGGCCCACAGCGTGTCTGGCGTCGACGTCGACAACAGATCGACCACCCGCCCCATCAAATCGAACAGCGCCACTTCAACAATCGCTATGCCGGTACTGAGCAATGCCATCAATATTAGGTAGGGCTCAAGCCCGCGCGAGTAGTGTCGGCAAAACTGGTAAACAGAATCGGGCGAACGGCCGGGCCTGCGGTCGGGAAAGGGGTCTACCAGTTGTTCAAAAAAGCGAAACGGCATGGGCGAAAGTCAAAGGCGAATCAACACGTGGGCATACGCGCGCATCGCATCAGCGGATGCCAAACTAGGCATTTCGTGCAGCATTGGCCATGGCACCCAGCATGCTGGCGTAAGTATCCGACATCACCTGCACCATCATCTCAGGATCAACGCCGTCTACGGTAAGACCGGAAAACTGCGCATCCCAGGTAGCTTGGGTGGTGTCGCCGTTTGCCTGCAATTCAGCCACGACCCGGTAGTCACGCATAATGTTCATGCCCCCTTCGAGGACAGCGTACTCCATGCGATGGGCGGCGTGATCGATTGACAGCAGTTGTTCCTCCACCGGTGCGTCACTGCCCGCCATAAAGATGCGCCGCTTCATACCCGGGCCTTCACCCTCGCGCTCGACACGCTCGGGGCCCTCATACCAGTCCAGGTTCGCAAAGTCAGAGACCAGTGCCCAGAGTTCAGTTATACCAACGTCCAAGGTCTTTTTAACGGTGAATTGGTGCATGCCGGTTTCTCCAGTTGAGGCGGCTTGGAATTGTAAGCTACCTTCGATGTCACTCGCTCGCTAGAAGGCAGATAAGAATGACACTAAAAGCAATTGTATGGGGCACGGGTAATGTCGGCAGACCGGCAATACGTGCGGTACAGAGTCACGATGAGCTCACACTGGTGGGCTGCGTGGTCTCCGCCAGTGACAAGGTAGGCCAGGACGCTGGCACCCTGGCCGGACTGGAACCCACAGGCGTCATCGCCACCCAGGATGGTCAGGCACTGTTGGCGCAGGGTGCCGACGTGGTGATTTACACCGCCACTGCTGATACGCGCCCCGAGGAAGCCATGGCAGACCTGATGGCCTGCCTGAATGCCGGGGTCAACGTGGTTTCTACGGCTTTCTATGCCCTGCTGCATCCGGACTCCGCACCCGAGGAGCTACGCCGTGACATCGAAGCCGCCTGTGAGGGCACGGGTGCCTCGGTGTTCATCTCGGGGATCGATCCCGGCTGGGCAATGGACGCCATGCCCATCATGCTCACCGGCGCCAGTGCCAACATCCGCGAGATCCGCAGCCGCGAAATATTCAATTACGCACTTTACGACCAGCCGCATGTCGTGCGTGAGGTGATCGGCTTTGGCAAGAGCATGGATGAGTTGCCGCTGATGCTGCATGACTTTGCCATCGAGATGGTCTGGGCACCCATGCTACGCATCGTGGGTGAGTCACTGGGTAAGCCCGTTGAATCCGTTGAGGTCAGCGTAGAGCGCAGACCGCTGGAGAAAGACATCGATGTGACGGGTATGGGGCATTTCGAGGCCGGCACCCAGGGCGCTTTCCGTTTCGAGATTCGAGGGCTGCACGCGGGTAAGCCGATTTACGTGCTGGAACACGTCACGCGCATCGACGATGACTGCGCACCTGACTGGCCTTATCCCCCGGAGGGCAGTGGTTGCCACCAGGTGATCATCAGCGGCGACCCGGATATCCACGTCACCTTCCACGGCAAAGACCACCATGAGCCGGGACCGGCGGGCGGCGGCAATGCCAGTGCCGCTAACTGGGTGGTTAATGCGATCCCTGCGGTCTGTTGCAGTAAAGGCATTGTTACAGTGGCGGACATTGGCTTCCCCAGCGGTCGCTCGCAGTTAGCGGTCTAAACCAGGAAACAGTCAGCCCCGTTAGTGCAGCACGCGCCCGGGGCTATTTAAAGGTACTGATTTGTTCCAGTACCTTTTTCTGGGTTGCCGCACGCGGGATCACGGCATCATCACTGGCATGTCCAACCACCAGCAAGATGTAAGGCCGCTCGTTTTTGGGACGCTCCAGCACTTCATTCAGAAAACGCATGGGATTGGGCGTATGGGTCAGCGTGGACAGACCCGCCTCGTGCAGTGCCGTAATCAGGAAGCCAGTGGCAATCCCCACTGACTCTGAGGTGTAGTAGTTCTTCCGCTTGTTGCCCTCTTCGTCTACGCCGTAGCGTTCTGCGAAGATTGCGATGAGCCAGGGCGCGGTTTCCAGAAATGGCTTGCTGGCGTCGGTACCCATTTTTTTCAGGTCGTTCAGCCACTCATCGCCGGCCTTGCCGCCGTAGAATGCCCGCTCCTCCTCCTCGGCAGCCTCCCGGATCTGTCGTTTGATATCCGCGTCCGCTATGCAGACGAAATGCCAGGGCTGATGATTGGCGCCATTGGGCGCGGTACCCGCGGCCCGCAGAGCCGACTCAATGACCTCGCGAGGAACGGGTTCATCGGTGAAGTGTCGCACCGTGTGGCGAGTACGTATGCGCTGGTAGTAGGCCTCGGCTGCTGCGATGGCTTGTTCGTCGGTCAGCGCAGCACGCTCGGGTAACGGAATGGGGTCGTAGTTGTAGTCCATGATGGTCACTTTCTTGGCGGTAGTCAGGCCCACCGGGAAGCGATGGGCCTCAGCGGCTAATCGAGGTCTGCGGCGCTGTGGCGCTCCCGAGCCTGCTCTTCTTCGGGACCCCACACGCGGTTGACGCGCTTGCCGCGTTTGGCCGCCTCGCGACCGTCGATGGCCTCGGCCCAGCGAATCACGTGTGTGTAGCTGGCCACATCAAGGAACTCCCCTGCTTCGTACAGCTGGCCTTTTACCAGTGCGCCATACCAGGGCCAGGTTGCCATATCGGCAATGGTGTACTCGTCACCGCAGAGATACTCGCGCTGCTCAAGGTTCTGGTTGAGCAGATCCAGTTGGCGCTTCACTTCCATGGCGTAGCGGTTAATGGGGTACTCCAGTTTCACCGGTGCGTAGGCGTAAAAGTGGCCAAAGCCACCGCCCAGGAAGGGGGTCGCCCCCATCTGCCAGAACAACCATGAAAGACACTCTGCCCTCGCCGCAGGGTCCTTGGGATAGAAAGCCTCGAACTTCTCGGCAAGGTACACCAAAATGGCACCTGACTCGAAAATGCGCGTGGGTGTCTCTGTGCTGTAATCCACCAACGCAGGGATCTTGGAGTTGGGGTTTGCGGCAACAAAGCCACTGCCAAACTGATCGCCGTCCATGATGTTGATGGTGTAAGCATCGTATTCCGCGCCCGTTTTACCCAGTGCCAATAGCTCTTCCAACAGCAATGTGACCTTCACGCCATTGGGGGTTGCCAGAGAGTAGAGCTGCAGATCGTGCTCGCCGCGCGGCAGATCCTTGTCATGGGTCGCGCCCGCAACAGGCCTGTTGATATTGGCGAAACGCCCGCCACTCTCGCTATCCCATGTCCAAACCTTGGGCGGCTCGTAACTGCCTGCCTCACTCATGGTGGTCTCTCCTGTGTCACTGCCCGGGCCGGGCTGAATCGGGGCGTCATAACACCACATACCAGCGGCATAGAACAAGCGGGATTCTGTGGCAGGTGCCTGCGCCAACGGCTAGTATCGAGGGACACAATAATGACAATGCGGAAAGCTGATTATGTATGACCTTGTTATTCGTGGCGGCACTGTCGTCGACGGCAACGGCGGCGACCCTTACGTCGCGGACATTGGCATCAATGGCGACACCATTGAAAGCATCGGCGAAGCACTGCCTGCGGGCCGCAATGAACTGGACGCACAGGGCTTAATCGTAGCCCCCGGCTTCGTCGACATTCACACCCATTACGACGGCCAGGCAACCTGGGACCAGGAAATGGCCCCCTCCTCCTGGCACGGCGTCACCACTGTGGTCATGGGCAATTGCGGCGTGGGTTTTGCCCCGGCCAAACCCGACAAGCACGAATGGCTGATCGGGCTGATGGAAGGCGTGGAGGACATCCCAGGGACGGCACTGTCTGAGGGGATTCGTTGGGACTGGGAGAGCTTTCCGGAATACATGGATGCGCTGGAAACACTGCCTCGCACCATCGACGTGGGCACCCATGTTCCGCACGGCGCTGTACGTGCCTACGTTATGGGCGAGCGCGGCGCGCGCAATGAAGACCCAACCGACACCGATATCGCGGCGATGTCCGCCATCGTTGAGGACGGGCTGGCTGCCGGTGCTCTGGGTTTCTCCACATCGCGCACAGTCTTGCACCGCGATGTGGACGGTGAGCTAGTGCCCGGAACTACTGCAACGGCCGAGGAACTGGTGGGCATAGGTCGGGCTATGGGCCGTGTTGGTCACGGGGTTTTTGAAATGGCCTCTGACCTCAACCGCGAATGGAATGAGTTCGAGTGGATGGGCCAGCTCAGCCGCGAAACCAACTTGCCAGTCACCTTTGCCGCGCTGCAGTCCTACATGCTCGAGATACCGCTGGACGAACAAATTGCGACCATGCGCGAAGAAAATAGCAAGGGCGCCAACATCGTGGCTCAAATTGCACTGCGCGGTAACGGCATTGTGATGGGCTGGCAAACCACCGTGAATCCCTTCAACTTCAAGCCCACGTTTATGGCGCTGCGCGAGCGCCCCTGGGATGAGCAGATTGCGCAATTACGCGACCCAGCCGTCAGACAACAAATACTGGAAGAGGAGAATGACTTTCCCGAGACCGACCTTGGCGCACTGTTGCAAATCGTCGCCAATGGTTGGGACATGCTCTATGCCATGCGCGAGGGCTTCAACTATGAGCCCACGCCAGCTGACAGCATCGCCGCGCTGGCCGCGGCCGCAGGCGTCACCCCACAGGCCTATGCTTATGACCTGATGCTGGAAGGTGACGGTGGCGGCTTCATTTATTTCCCGGTGCTGAACTACGCTGATGGCAATCTGGACTTTCTGGAGTCACTGCAGCGTAGCGACGACTGCGTAAACTCCCTCTCCGATGGCGGCGCACACTGTGGCACCATCTGCGATGCGGCCTCACCCACCTTCATGCTGCAACACTGGGTGCGTGATCGAGACCGGGGCACCATCAGCCTCGCTCACGCAATCAAACGTCAGAGCCGTGATACCGCCCTGCTTTACGGCCTGGAGGACAGGGGACTGCTGGCCCCCGGCTACCTGGCCGACCTCAACCTTATCGACATGGATGCGCTCAAACTGGAACACCCATGGCTAGCCTTCGACCTACCCGCAGGTGGTAAACGCCTGCTACAAAAGGCGCAGGGCTACGTTGCGACCATTAAGTCCGGCCAGGTCACCTTCCGCGATGGTGAAATGCAGGGCCCCACACCAGGCGGCGTGATTCGCGGACCCCAGGCATCACCGGCCGCGGGCGATGTGCAGGCCAGCGCCTGATATCGCAACCAATTGGTCTGTAGGCGGCGCAGCCGTCCAACCAGAGGAAGGTCATGAGCGATATCACAATTACCCAACTCTTACGTCACCCCGTAAAAAGTATGATGGGAGAGTCACTGCAGAGCCTGTTCCTGTCCGAGGGCGGTGTGCCCGGAGATCGGGCCTGGGCGGTCAAGGATGAAGTCCGAGGCGGCATACGCGGCGGCAAGAAGCTGCCGAAGCTGATGCGCCTTGGCGCGCGCTACGAACAGCCCCCCGCTCGCTCCGGATCAAGCACGGCAACGATTACGCTCAGTGGTAGCCGCGAGGTCAGCACGAATGACCCGGATATCAACGAAGTGCTGAGCGCCGATCTCGAACACGCGGTATCCCTCTGGCCGCTGCTACCCGCAGAGCAACAGGATCACTACCGGCGGGGCGAGCCGGATTCAGAAGATTTTGAGGCCGAACTCAGGGACATGTTCGCGCGCGAAGCGGACGAACCCCTGCCGGATATCGGTCAGTTCCCACCCGAGCTGCTGGAGTTTGAGTCACCGCCGGGGACCTATTTCGACGCCTTCCCTCCTATTGTTACTGAGCGAGCAATCGCTGCTCAGCATGGCAAAGCAACGGCCCGACGCAAACTGGGACGTGCGCCGCTTCCGGCCGAATATCCTGCTCTCGCATCCCGAGACCAGCCTACCCTTCCCCGAACAGTCTTGGGTGGGCAAAAAGCTGCAGTTAGGCGAGGCGATTCTGACCACCGAAATGGTATGCCCGCGCTGCGCCATGACCACCCACGGCTTTGCTGACTTGCCCAGGGACCCGGGCATCATGCGAACCCTGGTGCAGGAGAACGGCGGTAACCTGGGCCTGTATGCCAGCATAGAGACTCCCGGCACAGTGGCGGTGGGTGACGTGCTCACGATTCTCGACTAACACTTCCCAACTATTTCCCCTCAGCGCCGTCTGTTAAGGAAGGTGACGGTCAACCAGACCAGTGCCGTCGGATGCGCTCATTGCAAACGCGCCACGCTGAACTCGGCTGAGTTGAGCTACAAATCCTGCAAATACAAGAATAAGGATGGTTGGGGTATGCGCAGAATAATTGCCTTTATTGGATTGCTGGGGGCACTGCTGTCGCCATGGGTGATGGCCGATGAACGCGCCATCGCCTGTCTTGGCCGACTGGAGCCCAAGGATGGTGTCTTCAATGTCGCAGGGCCATCAACGGGCAGTGGTGTTATCCGCTCAATTTCGGTCACCGAAGGCGATTGGGTTGATGCTGGCGATCGCCTCGCCCTGCTTGATACCTACGAACTGCGCAAAGCCGAAGCCAACCGACTTGAAGCGGTACTGAGAAACGCCCGCCGCGAGCTGAACCGGCAGCAGGACCTGGCCAAAACCTCTTCTACCAGTCGCATGTCACTGGACGATGCCACCATGGATGTTGAAGTTGCAGTGGCAGACCTGGCAGCCGCCAAGGCGCGTCTGAATTTAGCGGTAGTAACGGCACCCGTGCGCGGCCAGGTTCTGGATATTCACACGCGCCCCGGCGAGCGCATCGGCAATGAAGGCATTCTGGAGCTGGGCAAAACCGATGAGATGTATGTAATCGCCGAGGTTTACGAGACTGATATCGCAAAAGTGGTACCCGGACAGACCGCCACCATCACACTGGCGGCATTGCCTGAACCCATCACCGGAAGGGTAGAGAAAAGTGAGCTGCGTGTGGGACGACTGGACGTACTCGGCACGGACCCAGTGGCAAAGACGGACGCGCGTGTCGTCGAAGTGAAGATTGTACTGGATGATCCCGGTCCTGTTGCGCGCTTCACCGATATGCAGGTCGAAGTGCAGATCAACATCTGATGTTCCGCTCTATCCCACTCGGGCTACACCAGCTCTGGCATCAGAAGCTGCGCATGGTGGCAGCCACGATGGGCATCACCTTCGCGGTAGTGCTTATCTTTGTGCAGCTGGAATTCCGCGAGGCCCTGTTCGCGTCGGCAGTGCGCTACCACCAGAGCATGGACTACGACTTGGCGATGTTGAGCCCAAAGACTGACTTCCTGTTGGTCGCCGAGCAGTTCCCGCGTAACAGGCTGTATCAGGCGCAGGGCTTCGACGCGGTCGAACAGGTCACACCCGTCTATTTGAGCACTGCGGTATGGCGCCACCCTACCGAACCCGGACGTTCCCGGCGTATTTTCGTGATCGGATTCGACCCCACTGACCCTGGCTTTGGCCGACTCATCAGCGCGGAAAACCACAGGGCCCTACAGATTCCCTATCAAGTGATCTTCGACCGGTTAAGCCGCCTGGAATATGGCCCTGTAGAAGCGCTAATGCAGGAACGGGACGGCGAGCTCACCACCGAGATCAATGATCTGGAATTTACCGTGGTAGACCTCTACGGCGTGGGCACTTCCTTCGGCCTGGACGGGGGTATTATCACGTCTGACCTCAACTTCCGCCGTATGTTTGGCGACAGGGATGAAGGTGCCATCGATCTGGGGCTGATTCGCCTCGCGCCCGGGCAGGATCCTGCCGAGGTGCAGGCCATGATTCAGTCCAGGCTACCCGGTGACGTGCGTGTGCTCACGCGCGCTGAATTCGCACAGATGGAAATGGACCATTGGGGGAGTACAACACCGATAGGCTATGTGTTCACCTTCGGTGCCATCATGGGGCTGGTGGTCGGGGCCATCATTGTTTACCAGATTCTCTACGCCGATGTACAAGACCACCTTGAGGAATATGCCACCCTGATGGCGATGGGCTACAACCACCACTACCTGGTGGGCGTTGTTCTGCAGGAATCCCTGGTGCTGGCCATTCTTGGATTCCTGCCGGGGCTCGGCATAGCCACGGTGCTCTATGACATCACGGCGCAGGCAACCCAGTTGCCCATGGCCATGTCAATCAACGCAGCCCTGAGCGTGTTCGCGCTCACGCTCACCATGTGCATCTTTTCCGGCATGCTGGCGCTGCGTAAACTCAAAACCGTTGACCCTGCGGAGGTGTTTTGATGTCGCAAGCCCCCATAGCGCTCAGCGAGGTCTCCTATTTCTTCGGCCGCGGTAGCCTGCGCAAACAAATCCTGCACAACATCAGCACCGATGTTCAGGCCGGCGAAATCGTCATTCTTACAGGCCCCTCGGGCTCGGGCAAAACCACCCTACTGACTCTGATGGGTGCGCTGCGCAGCCCGCAGGAAGGGGCGCTATCTGTGCTGGGTCGAGAGTTGCACAACAGCAAAGAGAAACAGCGCGCTGCCGTGCGCCGCGAGATCGGCTACATCTTTCAGTCCCACAACCTGCTGGATTGCCTCACCATCGAGAAGAACATTCGCATGGCGATGCAACTCGAGGGTGTTCGCGGCGGCGAGGCGGGCAAACGCGCGCAAGCCGTATTAGAGCGCGTAGGCCTGGGTGAGCACGCACACAAGAAACCCTCTGCCCTGTCCGGCGGGCAGAAACAAAGAGCTGGCATTGCGCGAGCGCTGGTTAATCGACCCAAGGTCGTCCTGGCTGATGAGCCTACCGCCTCGCTGGACAAACAGTCGGGGCGCGATGTCGTTAACTTGATTCAGGACCTTGCGCGTGAAGAAGGTGCTGCTGTGGTACTGGTGACCCACGACAACCGCATTCTCGATGTTGCTGACCGCATACTTCATCTTGAAGACGGGCATATGAAGTCTCTCTCCGAGGCGGTGTCTGAAGGCACCAGTCGTATGCTTAACCTGCTGGAGAAACACGATCCCGGCAGCGCGGGTTATCTAGCGACACTGGCTTTCGCTCTGTCGCGTATCGCCTATGCGGATAATGAGGTCACGGACGATGAACGGGCAGCCATGCGACAAATCCTCATCGACGTGGGCGATCTGGCAGAGGCCGAGGTGGACTTCATCATGGAGCTGTCGCTGATTGAGCGACATACCCAGACTGTGGGCGAAGAACCCGCCGGAGAGCGCTCGGGCTTTGATGACGAAAAGAGTCGCCACTTCATCGACTCACTCTACGCCATCGCCAATGCTGACGGACATATCAGTCCCGAAGAGGTGTCCGAGATCAACGCCATTGCCCACGAGTTCGGGCTGAAGGACTATCGCGCCCGCTAATTGGGGTTCTGTGGCGTGTACTGCCGCGTCACATGCGGCATCAGCTCGTCCAGCGACAAGTACACTGGCTTTTCCTGCATACCGATAAACAGGTTCACCTGATCATCGTAGTGAACGGAGCTTTCATCCAGCGTCGCGCTACCGAAACTATGGCTGGAGGTGGATGAGACTCGGCCATTTTCATCCCAGTCAACGAACATAATGTAGCTGTCGCCAGCGACATTGATATGTCTTCCTGAGTCTGGCGCCTGCTCCCCGTAGACCGCACGCAATACATCCGGGCCGCCATCAATGGGCCACTGCTGATCACCGCGTTGATGCCGGTAGAACTCACCCCAGGCCGGATCAAGCCGACCAAAGTGACGCTTGAGATACGCGACGGCGCCTGCCAACTCCTCATCAAGGGGTTGCTGCTGCGCCGTCTTGCGATGATCCAATCGCGTCGCCAGCGTGAGGTAGGCAAGCGCGGCAGACCGGTTATCGATGTTGGTTTGCAGGTCCCATGCACCCAGCACCGACAGAGCCTGCTGATACTCCGATGAGTCTCTCAACGCGGTCTCAGCCAGCCAGCCGCGGAATGCGACGATCGCCGGTAAGGCTTCATCGTAAGCAAGGTCGTACTTAATGGCGCGAAACTGGTCTTCACTGATGGTGTTGGAAACCGCCAGAAGGCGCTGCAGGCGATACGCCCGGTTGGTCATGCGCGTCTCAATGCCCATGGTGTCGGAAAACACCTCAGGGTCGGGGTGCCCCGGCCCCACTGTGGCGACAAAGGGCGTGTTATTGGCATTGAACACTACCCCCGATGGCGGGTTACGGGTGACCGGTACTGCACTAAACGGCAGGTAGTCTTGCCAGATCAAGTCTGAACGATCACCAGGCAGGTCAGCTTGCCAATCCCAGCCCGGCGCGCGCCGTGGAAACGCCGCATTGTAGTAATGCGCGATATTGCCTTTGGCATCGGCATAGACGTAGTTGATGCTGGGCTGGGCAAGCATCGTCATGGCCGTTTCAAACTCGGCCATAGAGCGCGCGTGATTCAAGGCCAGCATTTGCTCCATGGCACCCACCTCCCCCATGCCTGCCCAGCGCAGGGCATAGACCCCATGAGGCAGTTTTAAAACCGGGCCATGCTCCGCGGTGTAGAGTGTCTCGTTGAATGTCCAGCGCAGCGACCTCCAGAGGCTGACCGTCACCGGCAGGTCGCGCTGCTCCAGCGTGTGCCAGCGGCCATCAAGGCGATAGCGGTTATCATCATCGGGATCGATAACCAGCTGGTAGATATCGATCAGGTCGGGACGATTCACCGTATTCGACCAACCCAAATGCGCGTTGTGGCCGTGCAGAATGAGCGGGCTACCTGGGAAGGTCGCCCCCGCCATGTCCCAGCCCTCCTCCGACTTCAGCCGCGCCTCGTACCAGGCAACCGGGCCCGTAAGCGGCTGGTGGGAATTCACCAGTAGCCGTGTATGACCGTCGCTGGAGCGACTCGGAGCAATTGCAACACCCTGGCTGCCGACTTCAGGCTGAGGCTCAGCGGTAAACGTCAGAGCTTCCTCGCCGTGGACGGCGAGCTGGCGAGGTTCACTACCGTCAAACAACTCGCCGACGGTTTCATCAAAGCCGTAGAAAAACGGTGTTTTAAAGACAAAGCCTGCAACCACATCCTTGCCGCTAATGGGCACCGCAAAAGGCAAGGCTTTGTCGGGGTTCTGCGCTGCATACAGGTTGTAACCGTCTGCGTAGGCGTCGGCGATACGCCGTGTGCTGGGTTTGAGGCTATCGTATCCGGCATCAACGGCCTCCCAGACACCCATGAGCCCAACGAGGTAATCCGTGACCGCAGCATCGGCCCCTTTGACGGCGGCCAGCTTGCCGCGGGTTGCCAGTACCACCTCTTGCTGTGTCGCGAAATCATCCTCGGCGTGGGCGTAAGCCAGGCCGAAGGCGGTAGCTGCATCCGTTTTGCCGTAGATGTGAGGCACCCCGTAATCATCGCGATACACAGTGACTTGATAGTTCTGGCCTGCGGCAATCAGGGCCTGCCAATCGGGCGAAGGGGCAAGGTTTGCAAGAAATTGCATAACCACCCACGTTACGGCCAAAACCGCGGCGAACAGCGCGATGCGAAGTGCTTTCATGGTGCTAGAAGAGGTTGGGATAGTCGCGCCAGTAATACTGGTAACGCGTACTCTGCCAATCGTTGTAGATACTGTCCCAGTCCAGCCCGTCAATACGCCAGCCGTGGTGCGGCTCCAGATTGGTAGAGAACACCGGCGCACCATAGTCGCAGAAGCGCGTGTCAACGCTCAGGCGCGCATGCGCTTCGGCGGTATTTGGCTGCGCCTTGTGGACACAGGCTGAGTGGAAAATCAGTACGTCGCCGCAGGCATAATCCGACACATGCCACTCGTGCTCATCGTCATAAATCTCACACTGAACACCGCCCACACCGGTCGCTTCAAGCACCGGGCGAACACCGCGGCGGTGAGAGCGCGGCAACACGGTCACGCGCCCCATGGTGTCATCAACATCGTGCAGCGCCACCCAGATACCGGCCATGGTTGGACCGGCGTGATGTGAGTGTGCGTCTTGATGAGGGGGTGTTTCAAAACCGAGCTTCTTCGGTGTGGCGATGCGCGCCATCTTCATGGGATACACAAAGGGATTCTCGCCTGCCACCAGTTGCATCAGTCGGCGCAGCTCGGGCTGATGGAAAAACGTGTGAAAGCTCTCTAACCGCTGAATGCGTGGATACACACTGTCCCACACCTCATCCGTCTCAAAGAACGGCTGACCATTCAGCACCGGTAGCTGCGTGCCCGGATCGCGAACGATGTGCGGCGCCAATTGCTGCAGCAGTTGCTCCAGCAGATCGTTGCACAGTGTGGGATCAACGCCGCCTTTGATGAAGAGATAGCCCAGCTCATCGAAGCGGGCCTGCAGCACCTCTCGGGGTTCGTCTACCTGCGACACCACATAGGGTCGAATACGATCACCCCGTGGCGCCTTCTGCTGAAGGGTCATCGCGCGCTTAGCTCAGCCAATGGCGCGTATTGGCATTGCGCGCAATCATGACCAGTGCCACTGCAATGATGGTGACCAGCGCGGGCATCACCGCGGCCTGCACCCCCATGACCTGCAAGGTGTCGCTCATCAAGAAGGTGTAACTCTGCTGGGCGAGCACCGCGAATAGCGACAGCCACAGGAACAACAAACTCCATACCTTGCGCAAGACCAAGCCCAAGGCACCCAGTACGCCGCCAAACACAGCGATGGCAAAGGCAATGAGTACCCATTGAGGCATGCTCTCAAGCAGGGCCTGCTGGGCCTCAGGCAATTCGGCAATCATCTCTGGCGTCATTGAGATTTGCATCACAAAGGCCGCCACCCCCAGCAAGTTCCATACAACGGCCAGCGCAGCCGTTACGATAAACCAGCGCGGCACGGGTTTCTTTTCTGCCAGCACGACTTTCCCCCTCGAGGCGACTATCTGCCCCTTTGAATCTGTGCGGCAGTGTATGGGCTATCAAAGTCCACATACAAGCACCGCGGCGTCATATCCACACGCTATACTGCGCTCTTTGTACCAGGTGAACCGCCATGCTGAAAAAACTGCTGCTGTTACCGCTTCTTCTCATCGTTGTGGCCACCGTGGGCCTAAATCTTTGGGGGCTCTCCCATCAGGGCACACATGAGCCCGGAAGCGATGCCAACATCAACCCCGACGCTAATCGCGTAGTGGTGGTGTTCGGTGCTACAGGATCCGTTGGTGACAGCTTGCTGAAAACCGCTATGGCAGCCCCCCAGGTAGAGGAAGTCCATGTTGTGACTCGGCGCACCTCTCCCCGCATTGATGCCGGAGTCGCCAGCGGCCGCATCACCCTGCACATGCACAGCGACTTCACAGACTACACCGCATTAGAGCAAGTACTGCGCAAAACCAATACAGTGGTGTGGGGGCTGGGGACCACCTCCATAGGCATGGATGATGACACCTATACGCGTATCCACGTAGATTTTCCCATGGCGTTTATCCGCGATTGGCTAACCTACGCACAGACTGTGCCGCGCTCTTTCCACTTCGTCACCGGCATGGGCACCGACCCCGAGGGCGATCAGCACTGGGCCCGGGAAAAGGGTCGCACCGAACGCGAGATGGCAAGGTACGCTATGGGTAACCAACTGCGCACATTCAGCTATCGCTCGGGTTTCATTCAGCCGGCCAGCGACACAATTAATGCCGGACATACTTTGCTGATGTGGCTTTCGCGGCCTGGGTACCTTGCGGTCACCGGCGAAGAGTTAGGTGAGTCAATGCTGGAGATCTCCGCGCGCGTGGATGAGTTGCCCAATGGCAGCTTGATCGATAACGCCGATACCGTTGCCTATGCCCAGGCCTACCAACAGCGCATGAATACGCCTTAGCAACACACAGCCGTAGTAAAAGTCCACGCATGTAGAGCGATGCGACGCGACACGCAGGTTCGAACGCTTGAGTAAGCTATCAGGTAGCGCTGAACTAGGGCACATCGCAACCCATGCGCTCTGGCGGCAATGAGACAGCACTGTAGGCTGCGAGCGCCGCACGTGATCGCAAATACACTCAGAAAGTTTCGCCCGGTACGGCCGTTACTTAATTGACGTCTGCCCCATCAGGCGCTCCGGTCATCGCATTGGCCGGCATCGCTGCGATTTAGAGTTATACTCTGCGCTAGTTTTTCAAATTCAGGAGATGGCAGTGAAAGGATTCTTCAGCAAACTGGGCGCTTTTCTTACCGGCGTTAGAGTCTGGACGATAAATATTTTTACCCTGGTGTTTATCGTATACCTAGTGGGTGTCGTGGTGTACCTGGTAAACCAGATGCCCGAGACTGTAGACCCCACCGGCAAAGTATTAATCATCGATCCGGAAGCGTTGGTGCTGGATCAGGAAATCTTCCCGGATGGCTTCGAATTTCCCTTTGCCTTGGAGACTGAAGAACAACTTCAGACGCGCGACCTGATCAAGCTAATTCGCAGTGCTGCAGAGGACGACCGACTGGCTGGCGTTCTCCTCGACTTCAGCGGCACTTCCTTTGCAGGCATCAGTACCGCCATGCAAGTCGCTGAGGAACTCTCAGCAATCAAGGCCAGCGGCAAGCCCGTTATTGCTTACAGTCAGGCGCTCAGCACCGCTTCCTATCTGCAAGCGGCGCAGGCAGATGAAATCTTCGTCCACCCATCTGGCGCTGTCGCCATCACCGGTATCGGCGGTTATCGCGATTACACGCGCGAACTTACCGACAAGCTCAAGATCACGATTCATAATTACAGTCAGGGTGACTATAAGTCTGCCGTTGAAGGCCTGACCCGCAACGACATGTCTGAGCCTGACAAGGAGCAACGCCGCGCACTGTATGATCCATTGTGGCAAAACCTAAAAGCCAACATGGCCAATGCCCGCGGGGTAGATACGTCTCTTTTCCAGACGCTGGCCGACGAACACAGTCTGCCCTTGGTTGCAGAAGCCGGCTATAGCAACCTGAAATTTGCTGAAGAAAACGGCCTGATTGACGGCACAAAAACCTTCTATGACATCCGTAGCTACATGATCGAGCGCTTCGGCGCCGACACCAGCGAAGGGGTTGAGACGGAGACCTACCCGCATATTAGCTGGCAAGCCTACTTGGCGCAGCAGCAACCACTTATCCCCTCCCCCACAACAGAAGATGCAGTTGCCGTGGTGTTTGTGCAGGGTGGCATTCAGGAGGGCCCCGAAGGACCCGGCGTTGCAGGCTCTGACGATATTGCATCACAACTGCGGCGTGCACACGAGGCGGACAACACGCGTGCGGTGGTATTGCGGGTTAACAGTCCCGGCGGTTCAATCGTAGCCAGCGACATTATTCGCAGCGAATTTGCGGCCGCCAAAGCCAAAGGCCTGCCGGTCGTTGTATCCATGGGCGATGTCGCCGCGTCGGGGGGCGTGTGGGTGAGCATGCCGGCTGACCGTATTTTTGCGGAGCCAGCCACGATTACGGGATCAATCGGCGTTGCCGTGGCCTTCCCTACCGTGGAAAACAGCCTCGACTATCTCGGCATTCATCTCGATGGACTCGCGACCAGCGAGCACGCAGGCTGGTCACCACTGATGCCCGTCAGTGAAAAGTTGGATGCTTTATTCGCACGCTGGGCCTCAGGCGCCTATGACCACTTTGTCAGCAGCGTGGCCAATGCGCGAGAAAAAGATCCCGAGTACATTCGCTCGATCGCGGGAGGGCGTGTTTGGTTGGCACCGGATGCCTTGGAACGCGGCTTAATCGACGACTTCGGCACACTGGATGATGCCGTCGCCTTCGCGGCAAAGCAGGCCGGGCTGGAGAAGGACGCCTATGATGTCAGCTACGTCACAAAGCCCGTTTCGCCAGCAGTATTATTCCTGCAACAGCTGGATCTCAGCGGGCAGGTGAGCGTGAACGGTAACTTGCAAAGCCTGGCAGAAGCCATCACTGATACCTTGCGCGGGCTGCAGGGTCTCAATGCACCCAAAGCGACCGTCATGTGCACGGACTGCATATTTGATTTCCAATAGGCGCTCGACAGTCAGAAGCACTCGCCTCACGTGATACTTTTATCGGTTGCGAGGTACACGTCTCGCAATTTCTTAACGGCGCGAACCCCGATTGTGTTGGCGAGCAATACTCGCCAACCAGCCTAAACGCGATCACTTGCACCTGCTTGTCGGGTGCTTGTCTGATCAGTACCAGTGGCAGCGCACGCCGATATCGGTGGCGTCCAGCATTCGTACAGACTACCGGCTCGCGTAGCCGTCAAACAAATAAACCGCTGGGTGCACCCAGCCGTAAGTCTCCCGTGATCATTCTAGGAGAACACCGTTGAATCCCGCAAACGTCGCTATTCTGGCATTCGCCGCATTCGCCATAGGTTTTCCGATCTGGGCCATGCAAAACAATGATTTCGACGGCAGGGACAATCATGGCTGTTCCGGTGCCTGCTATGAGGAATGGAAAGAGGAAACCGGTGGTGTGGTTGCCATGGCACAGGCACAGGTCGCTGCCAAAGCGGCGGCATCACCGGTCGAGTTAGGCAAGATGGCCTACACCGGCTGCATCGCTTGCCACGGTGCAGGGGGTGAAGGTGGCGTAGGGCCTCAATTGTCGGGTCAGAGCGCGGACATGGTCGCGGGCAAGTTACTTCAGTACAAGGCAGGCGAAACGATTGGCAACCAGAGCGCGCTGATGTGGAGCCAAGCCGCACAGTTAAGCGACGCGGACATCGATAATCTCGCAGCATTCGTCGATAGCCTCTGAAGCACCGGCATCGATGAACTGAAGCTAACCCAGAACCATGTTCTGTGGGTTCAAGACAGTGCTTAACCGTGGATGCGCCGCGCGGTCGGTTTTTTGCCTTGGCCGCCTGCACTGAAGCTAGGCCCATTCCGGCTCTGCGCAAATCTACGCTGTCCGCATCTATGGCGTGCTTGCGCCATCTCGAAAGTAGTCTCCAAATGCAGGTCGGCGGCAGCAACTGGAGGGTACTGATGGTCTCGATGGCGTCCATAGTATCCATATCGTCGATAAGAGTGATCCTCAAGTCAGACAACCGCGTAGTTACATTGAGTACTTGACCAGTATTTTAGCGGCACCTCGATGTACAACTTACCTTTTTATAGCTCCGAATCGGCTCGGCGGGTTAACGGTGCCTGATCTCGCGGCATTATTCGCCGGATTCCGGGTCGCGGTGAGATTGCTGGCACTTACTGTTTTTGGGTTACTCCTAGCTGGCGCGGCCTTCCTCGTTACAACGCCGGATGACACACAGGAAGCGGACTCTCCCTACACCGCTATCGCGCCCACTCGTGACGGCACGGGCCGCGTTTACATGGACCGGGAAATTGCCCAGGTCATGGGCCATCTGGGCGCAGGCTGGCTGGAACGTTCGACCCGTGAGCAGGAAGAGCGCACCGATCTCTTGTTGAAGATGCTGGAGCTCGAGCCCGCTGACACAGTGCTGGACCTGGGTGCAGGCACGGGTTACTTCAGCTTCCCCATGGCCCAGCAAGTGCCACAGGGCGAGGTCATTGCGCTGGATATACAGCCGGAGATGCTCGCCATCATCGACAAGCGCAAGGCCAGTGACGGCGTGACTAACATCATCCCCACGCTGGGCGAACCCTGTGACCCCGGGCTTGCCGCGGCCACAGTAGACGTGGTTCTGATGGTTGACGCCTACCACGAGTTCAGCTGCCCGCTTGAAGTTATGCGCTCTGTGGTGACGGCGCTCAAGCCAGAGGGTCGCATCGTATTGGTGGAATACCGCGCCGATGATCCCTCTGTACCCATCAAGCCATTGCACACGATGACCGTGGAGCAGGCCACACGAGAGATGGAGGCCGTGGGCCTTGTGCTGCAACGGGTGGACAATCGCCTACCCATGCAGCACGTGATGGAGTTTGTCCGTCCGGACTAGATCTCCACGCAGATCTTGCCAAAGTGCTTGTGCGCTTCCTGATGCCGAAAGGCATCTGCCAACTCCGCCAGCGGAAACTGAATGTCTACCACGGGTTGCAGGTTGTTGGCCTCGACCGCGGCGATCATGTCCGCCTGCTGCTGCTGGCTACCTACAGTGATACCGCTGATCCGCGCGTTCTTCTGGAACAGCTCAGTAGTGGGCACCTCTCCGGCAAACCCTGTCAGCACGCCGATCATGCTGACACAGCCCCCGAAAGCCACCGCACGCACCGACTGTGGCACTGTGGCGGGGCCGCCGACTTCAACGACAAGATCGACACCGCGCCCACCGGTGATTTCCAGTGCCTTGTCGCCCCAGTTTTCCACCTGCCGGTAGTTAATCAAGTGCTGCGCACCCAGCTCACTCATTCGGGCCAGCTTCTCGTCGGATGATGAGGTGGCGATCACGTTGCAACCCATCATGCGGGCGAACTGAAGGGCAAAGATGGAGACACCGCCGCTGCCCTGAACCAACACCCAGTCACCGGGGCGAAGGTGGGTTTCCACCATCATGGCGCGCCAGGCAGTGAGCCCTGCGCAGGTCAGGGTGGATGCTGCGGCAAAATCCAGATTCGACGGCATACGACTGAAGTGCGACGCGGGGCGAGTCACCGTTTGCGCGGCAAACCCCTGGGCCATATCACCGGGCACGCCCTGAACGCTGCTGAAGTCAGGCCTACCCGCAGGCCAGTGCGGAAAGAAGTAACTCAACACACGATCACCCACCGCGAAGGCGCTCACGCCCTCTCCTACCGCGGTCACCGTGCCGGCACCATCGGACATGGGGATACGTCCGTCCTCAACCGGAATGAGGCCCGCGACCACCGCGTAATCGTGGAAGTTGAGCGAGCTGGCTTTTACTTCCACCTGTATTTCACCGGGGCCTGGCGCCACAGGCTCGATATCAGTCATGACCAGGTTATCCAGTCCACCCGGGGCTTTGAGGGTCATCGCCTTCATCGTGTTCTCCTTATCGTCGGTTAGCGAGTGTTGTTCTGCGTCAAATTTATATAACCAAGTCCATTGCCTCCAGCGCACAGCGTGCAAGATCCTTCTGATGGTCCGGGCGAGCAATCCTCACTCGATAGGGCGTGCGCCATAAGGTAGCGGCCGTTCAAGTAGCGGTAGCACCCCATCGGAAAACATAGTTGAGTGCACGTCCGAATCGAGACCATCGAATCGCACCGAATGAAGTCGCTCGAAGAAACACCTCTGACAGCTCTCTGGGCTCAAGCAAAAATCTGTACGTGGCGTCTGCCTATCGAGGCTCTGCACCGCAGGTTACAAGTCCTGGTGCACCGCTGGCAACCGCAGGGCTGACGACTGAATCAGGCGCCATTACTTGCGATGGTGCCTGCAACATAGACAACATGCATCGCCGTCGCGAGCAGCGTCAGCTGTGTTCTCAACCTGCCGTACCAGTTGTCCACATCACCCGTGTTGCGTTCGTACCAGAGCACTGCCAGATGCCCCAGCATCAGCAGTACTGCTGCAACCAGCAGTTGCGCCGTCAGCACGGCCATCGCTGCAAATACTGCTATTCCATTGCTGACTAGCAAGCGCTGCAACTTCGCGACGCCCGTGACGCCGATGGCACTGCCCCACAGGGACCCCGCCAGAAAACTGAGAATCACCAACGAGTAGATAACGAAGCCCTGGTAGCAGAGGGACTGAAGGAAGTCATCGAACACCCAGACCCCCGCCGCAAAAAAACCAAAGGGCAGTAAACCGGCGTAGCCAAGGCCACGCATCAAGGTGATGGAATTCACGTGATTGTTCGCCGGCCGATATTCCTATCTTTCAAGGCGCACACTAGGATGCGCGAGGCTCGCGCTTTTCGATCACCAGCAGAATCTGGCCCACTTTTACACCAAACTTATTCATGGCTGATTCATTAATCAAGGTGTTCGGATTAACCAGATACATGCGGTCGTCGATGCGCAGATCCAGCGTGCCGTCGTTCCAGGGAATTTGCAGCACGTAGTCCAGAAACATGCTGTTGCCCGCAAAGGTGACTGCGCCGTCTCCCACCACGTCACCTGCTCTACCGACATAGCGACCCGGGCCATCGGGTGTCAACGTCCACACACGGCGCTGCTTTTCGCCGTCATCGAACACGAAGTCTTCTTCCAGGGTGCCCACACCGTCTTTCCAATAGGCCGTGATGTCGGCATTGAAGTAGCGAATCACTTTGCCACCGCGATCCTTGATCACGCCGTGGGCCGTGAGGTAGCCGTCAAAAAACGTTTTCGGGTCGAGTACGGGCGCGTTTTCCGCATAGTCCCTTACGGTCACTGAACCGCAACCATTCAGCAGCGACATAGCGAGCAACAAAGTTGCAACCTGAAGACGAAAAGCCATCACTATCAATCCTGTATTAGTCGATAGTTACCATACGATAGCGCCGGCAGCGGCGATCACAGGAACACCGTGTGTTTTTGCAGGCAAAAAAAACCCCGGCTCAAACGAGCCGGGGAAGAGTAACCATCTGGGGGAAGCGATGGTTTTGGAGACAAATCGATCAGACAAAAAAGTCGGCGTTCTCAACCCCCAGTAGCGTGGCACCCAGGTTTCTCGCAAACGACACCGGGTTGTTGGCGACGTGTGCTCTTGCTGTATGAATATCCAGAAAACGCTGCTGAATATCGCTACCGAGGAACACCGAGCTTCCACCTGCTGAAGAAAACAGACTGTCGACCACAGCCATGCTTTTTTCGATCACCAGTGAAGCCTGATATCGATACTTAATACGGTCCTGTACGGGCACCGGATCACCCGCATTGACCTGCAGGGTCATCTGGTCGAAGTTTCGGTACATGATGGTTTCCATCTCGTCGATGGCATTGGCTGCTTCGGCGATGCGCTCCTGGGTACCGGTATCTCCTGCCAATTTGGTGACATCACCGCTGGCTTTGCCCAACACCAGACCCTGGTACAGAGACAGAGCGGCTTTAGAGGCGCCGATGGCCGGGGTGGAAACAACGCGAATGAACAACTGTGCCCACGGCAGGTGGTACAACGGTGCAGAATCCGCCGTGATGCCGGGATTGGTGCCCAGATAACCATCTTCAGCTTTATGCGTTCTGTAATCAGGCACAAACACATCGTTCACCACGATGTCCTGGGAGCCAGTGCCCTGCAGGCCCATGGATTGCCAGGTGTCGACAATCTCATAGTCGGCCCGTGGGATCAGGAAACTCCTGTAGCCGCCGTCGGGACAGACCCCGCCCAGCAATACCCAGGTGCAGTGCTCGCTGCCACTACTCCAGCCCCAGCGACCACTGAAACGAAAGCCGCCTTCCACAGGCTCAACCTTGCCGAGTGGGGCGTAAGACGAAGAGACGCGGGTATGGATATCGTCGCCCCAAACGTCCTGCTGGGCTCGCTCGTCCATCAGCGCCAGCTGAAAGGCATGAACCGCGACAATACCGGACGCCCACGCAGTAGACATACAAGCCTCGGCAATCGCCATTTGCATCCGGAAGAAGTCCTGCGGATCAAGCTCGTAGCCGCCCCAGGCCTTGGGCTGTAGCGCCAGAAAAAAGCCAGCCTCTTGCAGCGCGTCTATGTTCGCCTGGGGCACCTTGCGCTCGGCACGGGCCTGGTCGGCGTTATCGCGCAGCAATGGCTGCAGTGCGTAGATGGCATCCAGCATTTGCTGGGCTATGACGTGCTTGTCCTGGGATACGGGCGCGTTCATGACATTCTCCTCCAATTAGGTACTGCGTTAGTGTGGCCAGCAGCGCTGGCGCGCTCATACCTCAAATGGGTGCAGAAGTCGGCTGTGTTCAGATTTTGACCAGACCGCGGGGCTGCAAGTGATCAGCGCCGTTGAAAACAAGAAAAGGGGCCAGCGGCCCCTTCTCTATGTGGCTGTGCTACTAACGCAGCGGCTTAAGACCGTACACTACAGCTCGTAGCTGACGCCCACGGTTTGCGTGCAGGAGCGGCTCTCTACAAAGCTTTGCAGGCGGGCATTTACGAGACGCTGATTATCCTCGGAGATACCGAACATCAGTCCATCGAAGTAGCCCAGCGCCTTGGCATAGATCACATCGCCGTCCTGATCAGCGTAGCTGTCCAAAACATCGCCCACCATTGTGTTGTACTGGTCCTCATTGAGATAGCCCAGCGAGTCCTGCGCCAACACACAGGTCAGCTGCCGCGCGGCGGCGAATTCGTCGGGACCCAGCGCCAACGCCTTGGCACTGAGCGAACCCAGTGCCAGAGACAGCAAAACCACTATTTGGAATACAGATTTCATAACGTAAACCGACGCTCATCAATGGCGCGCAAGATAGCCCATGACGGTGACAGTAATATGACAACGACATGACGTTTTATGACAGCCAGGCCGCGCAACACCGCGACCCACCCTGCCCAAAAACAGCACACCAGATCGCCAAATACGGACCACCCTGCCAACTGGTGAACCACCCGGGTTTTGCATACACTCAATGGATAACAAAGCGAGGTATCCGCCATGGCATCTGCATTCAATACCAAACCCGCGCACATCATCGAGTTCAACCAGGATCCGGGGGTTGTTGACCTAGATCCCTACCAGGTTGATCTGAAAGACTTTGATGTCTCCAACGTCTACCTGTTCCAATCCGACAAACTGGGGCCCTGGTTTAAACGCCTGCGCGACGAAGCCCCGATCCACTATTGCCATGAGGCCAACCTGGGCCCCTACTGGTCGGTCACCCGCTACGAAGACATCATGAAAGTGGACACCAGCCCCGAGCTTTACTCTTCAGAACCCTCCATCACCATGAGGGACCCGGAAGAGGACTTCACCTTGCCCATGTTTATTGCCATGGACGCGCCCAAGCACGACGACCAGCGCAAGGTGGTCAACCCTGCCGTGGGGCCCGCCGCGTTAAAACTGTTTGAGCCACTGATTCGCGAGCGTACCCAGGGCGTGCTCGATGCGATCCCCGTGGGCGAGGAATTTGACTGGGTGGATACCGTCTCCATCGAACTCACTACGCGCATGCTCGCAACACTGTTCGACTTTCCCTACGAAGACCGCCGCAAGCTGACTCGGTGGTCTGACCTGGCAACGGCCATCCCCGGCCAGGGCCTGATCGACAGTGAGCAGCAGCGGCGAGAGGAATTGGCCGAGTGCCTCGCTTACTTCACAGAGCTGTGGAACCAACGCGTCAACAGCGATGAGCCCGGGAACGATTTCATTTCTATGCTGGCGCACGGGCCCGCAACCAAAAACATGGACCCGCTGGAGTATCTGGGTAACCTGATGCTGCTGATCGTGGGTGGCAACGACACCACACGCAACACCATGACCGCCAGCGTCTACGCCCTGGATCAGAATCCAGCGGAATTTGCCAAGCTAACAGCCGATCAAAGCCTGATTCCCAGCATGGTCTCCGAGACCATTCGCTGGCAAACGCCACTGGCGCATATGCGCCGCACCGCGGCTGTCGACACG
The DNA here is from genome assembly GCF_014652275.1 of Parahalioglobus pacificus. Lineage (GTDB taxonomy): Bacteria > Pseudomonadota > Gammaproteobacteria > Pseudomonadales > Halieaceae > Parahalioglobus > Parahalioglobus pacificus. The sequence goes on from NZ_BMYM01000001.1 coordinate 1,438,889, forward strand.
GAGTTGGGTGGGCAGCAGATCAAGAAAGGCGACAAGGTGATCATGTGGTACTGGTCGGGCAATCGCGACGAACGCTTTTTTGACAAGCCCGACGACTACATCATTGATCGCGACAAGGTGCGTGGGCATCTGTCCTTTGGATTCGGCATTCATCGCTGCATGGGTAACCGCCTTGCCGAGCTGCAGCTGAAGATTCTTTGGGAAGAGATTTTCAAACGCTTCGAGCGCATTGAAGTGGTAGGAGAGCCCGAGCGTACACTGTCGGTGTTTGTGCGTGGCTTTACCAAGCTGCCCGTGATTGCGCACCCGCGCAAGGCCTGAAGCCCCCCGCAGAATAGCTCTAGGCAAAAGCGAACGCTCTTCAAGCTCCAGACACAAGGTCGGTACGTTTGCATGGCCCACGGTCGCTATGCTGGTCGTCGCAGGCGAGGTCGCCCACCGCGACAGTTGGCTATCGTAAAACATGCAGCAAGAAGGTATCTGTCACGCAGCAGCCGGGTGTATGCGAGGAACCATGCTAAAAGCGCCGATCGGCAAGAACCTCGCACCAACATGGTGCGGCGCACGCCCAGTATCGACCTTGCTTGCAGCGCTTACGCACAGCGCAGCGCTATTTTTTCGTTGCATGCCGTGGCTTTACCGTCGCTTTTGCTCACTGGCTCAAACATTGCATGTTCTGAATGGAATTATGAGTTTTAGGGTGCCTGCACAATAGTGGCTCATCGCTTCCACTTGATCTCGGGAAAGGCACTATGCGACATTGGTGGATATCCTTTGTCGACCGTCTATGACGCCGATTAACCCTATAGAATGTGAAAACAGCGGTACTTTAACGAAAGGAGAACCAACCGAATGCCGACTGGAATCAGAAGACGCAGAAATCCCCTTGCACATGCTGTAGCAATGGCATCTGCACCAGCCATTTTGATATCCACCCCTCATATACTTGCACAAGACACCAGCGGGGCCATGCTCGAGGAAGTAGTCGTTACCGCGTCTCGTCGCAGTGAATCAGTCCAAGATATCCCGATCAACATTTCGGCAGTCACCGGCGACAAGATCAACGAGCTGCGTTTGTTCGGGATCAACGAAATCTCTAGGTACGTGCCTGGTTTGCAAGTAATAGACCGTGGCCCAAGGGACGAAGTGCCAGATATTCTTGTGCGAGGACTGAACACCACAGGACTGGGACCCGGATTTTCTTCGAATACAGTCGCTACCTACTTCGGGGACATACCGGTAGCCTTCGATGTGAAGCCTGTTGACCTTGAGCGTGTGGAGGTGCTGATCGGGCCGCAGGGAACTCTCTATGGTCAAGGCACCATGGGCGGCGCCATCCGATACCTACCGCAGCGCGCCGATTCAGAGGCGTTCAGTCTCGACGTGCGTGGAGTCATTAGCCAGAGTGGCGAGGCCGATGATTTTCTTAATGACGCCGGTTTCACCGTCAACATCCCCATTATCGAAGGTCAATTGGCGCTCCGAGCAAATGTGGATCGCCTGGACGACCCAGGGTTCATCGACTATTCGTTCGTAGTCAGGGAGTCTGGGGCTTCGAATCCAGAACCAGACTTTAGTAACCCAGCTGACGTAGAAGCGAACCTTCGAGACGTTGAAGACGTTAATTTCGAAGAAACCGTATCCACCCGAGTCAACCTTCGCTGGACGCCAACTGATTGGCTGGATGCTAGCCTGTGGTATCTCAACCAGGATACCAAAAGCGGTGGCAGGCAAATCTCCCACGAACTTGCCTTTGGGACAAGTTTCTATGAGTCAGGACTCCGCTACTTGGAGCCAAATGATTATGAGAACGAGCTCATCAGTCTGGAAGTGAAGGCCGATCTCGGTTTCGCAGAAGCAGTTTTCGTGTACGGCGAAACAGACTTCGACGAACTTGGACAGCGAGATCAAACGGACCTACTGCTCAATTTCGAGTATGGATACGAGGCGTTTCCACAGTTTTCATCCTTCACCAGAGAAGTTGTGGAAGAGGAAACCGACACGCTTGAGGTTCGCTTCGTTTCGCAGCACGAGGGACCAATATCCTGGGTAGCTGGCTATTTCCAGAACGAACTTGAGGCGTTCAGTGAGTCGCGCGAGTTCACACCAGGCTTCGACCAGTTCGCCGTTGACAACTTTGGCGGTGTTCAACTGCGCCCTGATAGCCTCGAATATATCTCTCGTGGTTTCAACAACGAAAAAGAGACTGCATTCTACGGAGAAATCTCTTATAGATTTTTGGACGAACGACTTGAGCTTACTGTTGGTTATCGGGCGTACGAGTTCGAGGTAGATAACACCAGCGGTTTTGGTCTGCCACTGTTCGAAACCGTCTTCCTAGGCGAACCGCAGGACTCGATAAATATCGATCTAGGCACCAACGTGGGGGACGACGACGGAGACCTGATAAAGCTCAACGCATCTTTTGACATTGACCAAGACAACATGATCTATGCGACTTATTCCGAGGGATATCGGAATGGCGGCGTCAATGCGGTTCCCGCCTGCACCGATGACCAGATTAACAGTGGTACACAGCAACTCTGTGCTCTCCCGGACGAAGTTTTTGTAGACCCTGATCAGATCGACAACTATGAGCTCGGCTATAAGGGCTATTTGCTTGACGGAGCCATGTCTATTCAGGCCGCCCTCTTCTACATCGACTGGACTGACCTACAGGTCGGCACAGTTACCGATTTCGGTAGCCTGCCAATCACAGGCAATGGCTCTGCCGCCGAGAGCAAGGGATTGGAATTCCAGGGATCCTGGGCGCTGAACTCAAGTCTGCAGGCAACGTTGACGTACGCATACACCAACGCCGAGTTAGTCGAGGACGCGCCGGGCCTGGTGGACAACTTTACAGCACTTAGTGGAGCACGCCTGCCAGGACACGCAGAGCACCAAGGCACCTTCAACATTATCTACAGCACGAGTCTCGGGGAAATGGATCTGGATATTAACTATGGATTTGTATACTCCAGCGATGTATTTAATATCACTGGCGGCAACGACGATCCCCTAGTTGATGACGATGGAAACTCAGGGGATTTTGGTGGTGAAGCTATACCCTCTTACGACGTGCACCATTTCTCAGCGACTCTCAGCAAAGACAGTTGGACGCTACAGGCTTTTGTAGACAATCTTTTCGATGAGGAGTACGTCACTGGTACCCGAACAACGAGAAGGTTCTTGCAGGACGAGCGGACAGGGCCAGGAAACAACATCGGTGGCTTTACGCTACGATCATACGGAAACTTTGTGGGCGCTCCGCGTACGGTCGGATTGCGCGCCACGTACGGATTCTGAACCCACTGCGACGTCGTCGACAGTGACGACGTCGCTTTCTGCGCCGTGGAAAGTACTCCCACCTCAGAGAGCATCGTGAAAAAAAGCACCCAACATTGCAGATCTACCTTTGCGTCGTTGGTGCCGCCCATCTTGAATCACGTGTTAGCTTGCCGAGCGAGTAATACCCAACTCCGCAAGCTTTCGTTTAGCGGGCTCGAGAATCGAGCCGTACTTCCTCCAGCGTCCGACAGCTGAAGAGTAAACAGGGGTTCTAACCTGGGACGCGCTGGGCGTGGCTACAGCTCGTTTATTTTCGAAGAAGCGAAGGCAGCTGGGCTCCCAATCTAGGCCCAAATAGTCAATCATGGCCCGCGAGAGCGATTCAGGCTCGCCAACGATCTGCTCGTAGTCGATGGCAAGCATTCTGTCACCTAATACTGCCTTCCAATGCTCGACTAAAGTCTCGAATGCTGCCACGTAAGATGCCGTATCTTCTAGGTCGTAGCTGTAGTTGTAATACGAGTAGTCAGCTGAGAACAGTTGGCGGTAGTTGGATAGCACCGCATCCATAGGATCTCGACGCAAAAGTATTACCTTTGCCCTTGGCATAAATCGCATGACATAGCCAAGCATAAACACGTTCAACGGTGTTTTATCAATGAAGTAGCTGGCCTCGGGTGGTACGTTTTTAAGCCGCGGGGCAATCGAATCCAGGTAGACACGCTCTAAGGGAATTGCGCCCCGGGCTGTGGATTCAATGATCTTGGGAGATATGACCTTGGAACCAGTATCGCCAGAGAGACGCTTTACAGCAGTCGGTAAGTCCTGGAGTTCGCCTAAGCTGGCTACTTTACTATGAGCCGTCAGTATCTGTTCGACTAGCGTTGTGCCGGTCCGAGGAAGCCCTACGACAAACAGAGGGGTTCGCAAAGGCACCCTGGGAGCATGCTCGTCCTTTGTCGGCTGCACCGTCATGAAGCTTTCGATCACAGCATTAAACAGCGCAGCGTCCTGATCAAACTCGTACCTGAGAGATTTCCTTCGCCGATTTTTGGCTGCACGAAGTCTTGTCAGCGCAGCAGAGTATTCTCCGCGAGACTCATCTATGCGGAACAAAGCATGGGCTAAGTAGAGTTCGTCTCGATCACTAAGCCCCGGCCGTTGAGCCAGAGCCCTCATCGATCTCTCATGACGATCGCTGACGTCGACTTTTTCCAGTTCAGAAAGCGCCCAATAGCCTCTGGCATTATCTGGCTGTAACTGGGTTACGCGCTCGTAATTCTTGCGAGCATCATCATGCCTACCCATAAACTGCATTGAGGCTGCCAGATTGAAAATTACTTCAGGATCCGCTGGCTTGAGGTCAGCAGCTTGAATCAATAAATTCAGCGCATTTTCGTGTCTACCTAAGCGGGTGTAGACCACACCTAACGTGTTCATTGATTGAGACGATCGGACACCTACGCTGACTGCCATGTCGGCTGCATTGCCGGCTTCTGCGTCTTGGTTGGCCGAAGAGTGGTACCTTGCTTTTTGGGTCAGGTATTCAGGATTCGCACGATCGATCTCTAGAGCCCTATCAACCAGCTTCAACGCGGCTGGTAGATTTCCTCCCACTTCGGCAGCGACCGACTCGAGAAACCATGCGTCGGCGTAAAGGGGATTCTCAGACCGCATCGCTCTACAAAGAGCAACTAGCTGACGAAAATTCCCTATGCGTAATGCTTTAGCACTGGCACTATCGAAGTCTGTACTATTCATGCTGCCATTTACCTCTCCTAGTTTGGCCTATAACGAGCGACTATCCCATTTTACCTAAGATGCAGTTCATCTCAGCAAAATAGAAACTCTGGGCTCAGAGCAAACAGGCATTGCGATGACCTATACGCGCAATGATAGCTGAGAGTGCGGTCATTGGAGCCTCAGCACTGCTGCACTGCGATCTCCAGAAGGGCCGACCGAACCAGTGCAGATTTTTCCAAGAGCTGCCATATTGGGTTTCACAGAAAAGGCGGGTACTGCAAAGGCAGAACGTACAAACAGTCTGTTTCACCCACCGCAAGACGGCGAACGTAACAGGCCTGCCCGTTGTTGGAAGACCCCGTGGCGCCACACTAAATTGCCTGCTAACTTCTTTACTTGGGTGGTCCTATATCAGTCAACGAGAGATCCTTAACGATATGAAAAAACTGCTTCCGTGGTTAATGATAAATCTGCTTCTGGTACCGGTAATCTCGCTTGCAGAGGCAGTTGCACCGGGCGTCTTGCGCACGCCTGATAGCCGCTTTGAGCATCTGCAGGACTATCCATTTACACCTCACTACATGGATATTCAGGGCTTGCGCGTCCACTACCTGGACGAAGGTCCAGAAGACGGAGCTCCCATCGTTTTGCTACATGGCGAGCCAACCTGGAGTTACCTTTTTCGCACCATGATCCCGGTCCTAACCGCCGCAGGGCATAGGGTAATTGCACCTGACATGATTGGCTTCGGGCGATCGGACAAACTCATCGAGCGAGAGGCCTACACTTACCCATTCCATATCGAAACCATAAGTGAGCTGGTTGAGCGATTAGATCTTCGCGACGCCACTTTCTTCGGGCAGGACTGGGGTGGTCTGGTGGGGCTGCGGGTCGTGGCAGCAAACCCGGAGCGTTTTGCCCGCGTGGTTGTTTCCAATACCGGCCTACCCGACGCTGACGGCCTACGCGCGTTCATCGCCGAGCGGCTTTTCAGGCTACTGGCGTGGTGGGAGAACCCGGTCACGATTGACGAACTGATCAACGACCCTGCCTTTCCTAAATGGGTCGCCTATTCCTACTACGGCGACGACCTGTCTGTCGCCAAGGTCATGTCTTTCCTTGGGAATATAAGCGATCCCGAAATCGTCGCCGGCTACACTGCACCTTACCCCGATGCTCGTTATAAGGCAGGTGCGCAGATTTTTCCCTACCTCATACCGACACAGTTAACAGAAAACAGGGCGGCTTGGGAAGAAGTATTCGAGCGATGGAATAAACCATTCCTAGTTGCTTTCACAGACTCAGACCCGGTGACTAGTGCCACTGATATGGCGGCACAGTTCGCAACTCGCGTGCCCGGCGCAACACAAGTGACCATTAAGGGCGTGGGTCATTTTGTGCAGGAAGAGGTGGGGCCGGAGCTCGCGGCACTCATCAACGATTTCATTGCAGGCAAACCTGTGCAGGGATTCTAGTGACCCTTTAGTGCACCTTCGGCGAAATAACACGCTTTACAAATCGCAACCCCAACCGCAAGTAGTGCGCGATGACACCGTTTTCTGCAGTTAAGCACGGACTGAGCGTAGCCTCTTCGAACTGCGACCGAGCAAAATTCGTAGGGTGCTCTCTTCGCCTTCCGCGCTCTCTCCGGAGTGGAAAAGGGCAATAGAGAAACCTCCACCTTTGGCCATTGAGCTACGGCTGACTCTAGCGTTGCCCGGTGATGAGAGCTATGCAGCCGCTGGGCTCATTAGCTGTGAGCCAGAGGGCTTCTTTGACTGCCAATCCGCACTGCCCGCTAATGCGAAAGTGCCAGCGGGCTGCACGCCAGAAAACCACGGTACCAGATCGTTGCTATCGCTTGGCGGCCAAGCGCGCCATGAACTCGGGAGCATTCGCCTTCTGGTCAGCATCGATGCGTTCAGCAATGTCGGTGCTCGCCATCAGTTCATCCCACGCTGCCAGCCCGTCGATACTGGCAAGAATATCCCAGTCCAAATGGGCTTTCCCAACGAGACGAGGAATGGCCAGGGCATAGCGCAGATAGATATCGGCCAGCGTTAGCGTTTCACCGTTCATGTAAGGGGTGAACGTCGCCAGCGCATTCAGGCCATCAACGCCGCGCTGCAGGGTATTGCGTACCTCTTCCTTGAGCGCTTCAGGCGGCTCCCCGCCACCAAGGGCAAATGGCAACAAGCGACGTGCCGGCAGTTCAATGTAGAGTTCGGTCAGCTTTATCATTTGCCGCACATGCCCGCGCTCAGAGGCATTTGCGGGGTAAAGAAGCACCTCAGAATAGGCGTCTTCGATGTAGTCCAACAGTACCGTGCTCTCCGAAAGATTCACGCCGTCTTCGGTGGTCATGGCCGGCACCTTGCCCGCCGGACTCACCGCAAGCAGTTCTGCCATGTCCGGGTAGACTTTGTTCTCCTCAAAGGCTACCCCTTTGTACAGCAATGCATGCTTGACGATGTTGTAGTAATTACTGAATGAGAAGCCGTGAAGTATCAGCATGGTTATCTCCTGATGGATTGAAGGCCGGTGCGCGGTTTAGGCAAGAGAGTGCTTTGCGAAGCCCCTCGCCGATGCTGTTCGTTAATACGCGGCGATCCAAAGTATCAGTTCAATGCAGGCTTTGGTGCACCGGACAAAATCTTGAAGGCAAAAAAAAACCGCGCCCAAGGACGCGGCTAATCTTACAAGAACAGGGTTTTTTTTGAATCAGTCCAGGGAGCCCGGAACAATCCAGCCAGCCCACCAGGCATCTTCGGGGCTTGTGCCCGGCTCAACGGCACCGATGAAGTCGGTATCGTCGAACTCAAAGCCAGAGCCGTTATCGACGGCAATGATGCCCGGTGCCATTACCGATGCTTCCGCGTCCGTGATCGCATAAGCCGCGTCCAGAGTCACGCCGGTGTTGGTGTCTTCGCCGGCGTTGTCTGCACTATCGGCGGCACGGCGGCTGTAGAAACCGTCCATACACTCACCCAGCACGTTAACCAGACCCACGGTGGAAGGCACGATGGTCGAACCGTCACCGTTGATATCTGCATCGTCGATGCGCACACAACCATTATCGAACTCTTTGACCGCCGTGTTGTAGATGGTGGTGGTCAGGGCACCGCGCAGACGCATGCCTGGCTGTGCACCCGCATCAGAGTCGGGGTTGTTGCTCACATCGCTACCGATCAGCAGGATATTGGCAAGTACCGCTTCGGTCTCGGGCACGTACTCATCGTCAGACGAGTTCGCCTCGATGCCGCGCGGGTCGTTAGAACCAGTGGGGCCAGGCTTGTTGGGGTTCTTACGCACAATGGCGTACTGGATGTTGCCCTTGAAGCCTTCGTCGAAGTCGATGTCGTCATCGTCGTTGTTGGTCAGAACGGCGTAGCGCACGTTCACAGTACCGCCGAACCACTCGATGCCATCATCCAGGTTACCGTGAACCTGCACGTACTCGATGGTGGTGCCATGACCCACACCCTGCAGGGTGAGACCATTCACTTCGTTATTGGGACCAGCCACCAGGCCACCCTCGGCGATAACCATATAGCGGATCTCACCGCTGTCGTCCGCGGGGTCATTACCGCCGTAATTGCCCACGAAGGTACCACCCTCACCGATAACGTTACATACGGTGCCAGAGCCAAAGCAGGGTCCAGTGCCGCCGGCACCGAACTGGGGTGCAAAGCCCTGAACGAGCACTCCGCCCCACTCACCTTCGCCGTCCAGATCGTCGTCGAGGCTTGAGAACACGATTGGGCTGGCTGCAGAGCCAATGGCATTTAGCTTGGAGCCGCGAGTAACGATCAGCGAACCGTCGTCGAAGGCCTTAACCTGAACACCAGCACGGATAGTCAGGGTAACGCCCGCATCCTTGATAGCTTGCACGTCGGCGTCACCTGCGACTTCACGGTTACCGTCACCGACCACCACGTCACCAGACAGGCGCCATTCGATACCAGAGATCAGCGTGTAATCCTGGTCGATAGTGCCGGAGAGGGTGCACACCTCGTTGCCGGCATCGCAGCTTACGAAGTCAGCGGGCTCAACTTCTTCTGACTCGCCCACGGTGTCTGGCAGAGTCCAGCCTTCCCACCAGCCGCTGGAGGCAGCAGGATCAACCGCACCGACGTAGGCAGTCTGGTCGAACATGAAGCCCGAGCCATTGTTGACTGCATTGATCACGGGTGCAGAGTCGAGAACAGCTTCGGACTCGTTGATCGCCAGTGTGTTGCTGTAAGTCAGGGTCAGCAGTTCTACATTGTCTTCAACGTCGGCATCACGCTTGTTGTAGATACCGTCTCGACAGTCATTGAGAACGTTGATCAGAGACACATTGGAGGGGATGATGACACTGCCGTCGCCGTTCACGTCGGCATCATCAATGCGGTGACAGCCTTCGTTGAACTCGGCTACAGACGAGTTGAAGATGCTCACCGTAACCGCACCACGAAGGCGAGTACCCGGCTGTGGACCGGCATCAGAGTCTTCGTTGTTGTTCAGGTCACTACCAATGATTGTCACGTTGGCAATGACTGCTTCAGTCTCAGGCACGTACTCGTCGTCTGAAGAGTTCGCCTCAATCGCGCGAGGGTCGTTAGAGCCGGTAGGTGCGTCCTTGTCCTTGGCCTTCTCAACAATCGCGTACTGAATGTTGCCCTGGTAACCCTCATCGAAATCGATGTCGTCATCGTCGTTACCGGTCAGTACCAGGTAGCGCGCGTCCACCGTACCGCCGAACCACTCGACACCGTCGTCCAGGTTGTTGTGGACCTGAACGTATTCAACGGTAGTGCCATGGCCGACGCCCTGCAGCGTGAGGCCATTCACTTCGTTGTTGGGTCCAGCTACCAGACCGCCTTCGGCGATGCGGACGTAGCGGACTGTACCGCTGTTGTCGTCAGGCTCATTACCACCGTAGTTACCCACGAAGGTTCCGCCCTCACCGATAACGTTACAGACAGTGCCCTCGCCAAAACAGGCGCCTGTGCCGCCTGGACCGAACTGGGGTGCGAAACCTTGTACAAGCACCCCGCCCCACTCGCCGAGACCGTCGAAACCGTCGTCCAGCGAGCTGAAGGTAATCGGTGCCGCTGCCGTACCGTTGGCTTCAAGTCGCGAGCCGCGAGTGATGATCAGGGAGCCGTCATCGAACGCTTTGATATCCGCGCCCGCTTCGACTTCCAGCACCACGCCTGCGTCCTTAACTGCCTGGACATCGGCGTCATCCAGCACTTCGCGGTTACCGTCACCGACAACCACGTCGCCGGACAGGCGCCACTCAACGCCCGCTCCGAGTCGGTAATCTTCAAGTACGGAGCCTGACAGCGTGCCGACTGAACAGTCGTCATTGAACTCGACAAAGTCAGCCTCCACAACGGAATCGCAGTCTCCGTCGCCGTCTCCGTCGCCGTCGCCGTCGCCATCACCGTCTCCATCACCGTCTCCGTCGCCGTCTCCACCTGGTGGTGGTACGACGATAGTTACGTCGTCACCCTCATCTCCCGAACAACCCACAAGGGTCGTAAAGACAAGGAGGAACGCTATCAATAGCTCTTTCTTCATGATGTTTCCCTTACCCTTCTAAAAAATGCGAAATCGCAACCCTGAAAAATATTCATCAAACGCCGACAAGCCGACGTCATCCCCTAGAAAAACTGGTAGGTCAGACCCACCTGAAACGTGGTTCCTGTCTCGAAACTCTCGATGGTGTTGCCGTTCTGCACAAACTCGAACTCATCGTTCAGCAGATTGTTAATCTGCGCACTCAAAGTGAGTGCTTCGCCAAACATCTTCGAGTAGGTGATGTCGACAATGATCCGGCCGGACTCAATCTCCGGTCCATTCTGCGTACCACGCGCCACACGGAAGATGCGATCGTCGAAATAGTTCACCAGCAAGGTCACTTTCTGCTCGGTGGGATAGTGATCGAAACCCAGCTGAACATTTGCCAGCCACTCCGACTGCCCCTGCAGCACACGTCCGTTGGCGGACTCACCCTCGAGACGGATCGAATCTTCCGAGAGCTCCACTTCCGAGTCGATGTAAGACACGTTACCGCCTAGGAACAGCAGGTACTCGTCTTCATCGAGCAGGTTCTTGGTGGCATCCAGTTCAATACCGAACAGATCGGCAGAATCCTGGTTGCGGAAGGTGATACCGCGCGCCGCTGAACCCGATGCATCCGGAATCGCACGCTCGATAGGCTGATCAATTTCCTTGGCAAAAACTGCCAGAGAAATGCTCTCGGTATCAGAGAAGTAGTACTCGAGACGCGCGTCCAGGTTTTCAATGGTTGAGACCTGCAGGTTCGGGTTACCGAAAATCGGGTCGTCGGTGAACGGGTCGAAGGAAATCGACTCGGAACGCTCAATCAGGCCGGGGTAGGAGGCCGTTTCGCTGTAACCGACTCGGAACTGCCAATCGTCCAACGGACGCCAGGTCGCGCTGATCGCCGGGTACCAGTCATCGAAATTCAGCTCGTTGGATGAATCCGGCTCATTCGGGTAGTCCAGCGTCTGGCTGAAGTCCTCGAAGCGAGCACCGATGCCAAAGAACCAGGCGTCGCCTAAATCAGTGTTGGCATTCAGGTAATAGGCCTGAATCTCCTCTGTTGAATCGTAAGAATCAGTCTGGGTGGTATTGGCCGCCAGACGGAAGCGGTCCACGACAAAGTTCTGGTACGACAGGATCTCTTCAAGGTCTTGGTCGATGCCCAGGTCCACGTCTCGGAAATCGCCCTGACGTATGCCGAAACGGTACTGTTCGACGGTACGGTCTTTGTCGGACCAAAGGAGGCCAGCCTGCAGTTCCGTGGTGTTGTAGTCACCCCAGTCGATCGGCAGCTTATAGTCGAAGCCAAGGTCGATGCTGTCTTCAACCAGGTCTGACCAGCGCCGCTCAAAGGCCGAGGTCGACAGGTTATTGTTGAAGTAACTGTACTGGCGACGATCCGGCTCGTATCGGTCTGTACGAGAGTACGCGGCGCGCCAGTCGAATATATGCAAGCCGATATCGGACTCAAGCTCATTATGACCGGTAAACGCCTGGGAGAAGAATTGGCGCTCTACGTATTCGAGGATCGCGCTGGTGATTGCGTTGCCCTCCCGCCCATCGATGCCCGATTCGAGACGGGTTACATCGTCGGTAGCGCGGAGAATGCTGGTTTTGCTAAGAACCTCGTCGGCCAGGCCGTATTCAAGACCAGTCACAAAGTAACCATTCAGGGCCACAGTTTCGCGGGTCCGGCGATACTCACCCTGTGTCTCGAGGGGGTTACTCAACTCAGCATCACCACGATCATCGGTCTCGCGGCTGTAGTTGAGTGCGCCGTAGTAGCCCCACTCATTGTCGCCGGCAGGCAGGCGATCACCGTAGGCCCACCCCGCACTAACGTCTGGCAGGGCCTGCTTGTCACGAACGTTGTAATCATCCTGGAACTGCACAGCCAGCGCCGCGGCATCCAGCTGTGACGTACAGCGCTCAGGGTCAATCGCGGGATCACAGATTGTCAGTGACTGACCGCCGTCGGTGGCATTCACAACACGGTTGGGTAGGTCGCGTAAACCGTTGTCAAAGCCCAGCCACTCGGTCTCGCTGGAGCGATGCGCCAAGACGTCATCGCCCGTGAAATCGAAGTTATACGCGAGGTCGCCGGAGACCTGGTTGATCTTCTCGTCGGGGAGGCCCTTGGTATTGATCTTGATGGAGCCGCCCGTGGTCGTTGCCAGCTGATCGGGCGTGTAGGACTTCTGGATTTCGATGCCGCCCAGAATATTGGTCGGGAACAGGTCCAACTGCACGTCGCGGCGCTGCGGGTCGGTACTGGGCATCAACAGGCCGTTCAGTGTTGCCGAGATATACCGTCCGTCCAGACCGCGTACGGTGGCGTACTTACTGTCTGTTACCGATACACCTGCCACACGCACCAGGGCTGAGGCGACATCGCTGTCGCCGAAGCGCTGCAGCTGTTCGATATCAATCGCGTTGGTGATGGAGGTCGCGAAGCGCTCAATGCCCTCTGAGGTGTCGGTTGGGTTGAATACGCCGAGAACAACAACCTCTTCCAATTGCGTGGATGGCAGCTGTACCGCCACAGCGTCACTCTCAGCGGCGTACATAGTGACGCCAGCCGTAACGCCGGTGTCGGCAAGCACGCGCACATTGGGAATGTCGACTGACCGGTAGTCCGGTGCAACTACACGCACATCGTAGGCGCCGCGCGGAAGCTCCAGCACGTAAACGCCATCGCTATCAGTGGCTGTGCTTGCATCGACGCCCTCGGCAATGATGTTGGCGCCGACCACGGGGGCGCCCACGGTATTTTTCACCGTGCCGGTAATAAACCCTGTCGCTGCAACGTCACCTACCGCAAAGCGTTTTACGCTGACGACAGGCTCATCACCTGTGCTCGCTGTGAAAGTGACAACAATCTCCACGTCCTCATCGGCGCCGGAACTGAAAGCAACAGGGAAGGTCAGGTCATCGTCCGACAAACCCAACACGTGCTCGCCGGCAGTCAGCGGTGCTGAGATGCGGCCATTGCCATCAGTTTCGCCGATGGGTGTGTCGTCCAGGGTCACCGTGACTCCGCGCAGGGGGGCCTCGTCCAGGAAAACCATAAGGTATGCATCGGCGGCAATAGCGCGGGATGCAGTAAAGAGCAGCAGTAGTCCTAGCGTAACTGCGATTTTCTTCATGTCAGGGGAAGCCTTCTGGTCCAAAAGTGATTCGGTTCTTGGTGCACACGGCACGCTGCATTGGCTGGACAGGTACCAGACAACGCTTGATTGAGCGCATCCTATGAGGCGGAAGTGACAGAAATGTGATTGAAATGTGTCAGTTGTGTGACAAGAGCGCAGCATGCAGGACGAGGCAACAACGCTAAGTCGCTCACAGATCAGCTGAATGAATCAATAGCAGGAACAGGCCCACACAAGTGCGGCACCTGCATTACCATGGTGTGGCGACTAGGGTCTTAGACTTTTACTCACGAAGCGATTTCGATAGTCGGTGGGGGTACTCCCCGCCCAGCGCCTGAAAGCACGTGTGAAAACCGTGGGGTCGCGATAGCCCAGGCTTTCGCTGATGTCAGCCACGGAGTGCTTCCCCTCCCTTAGCAGGGCCTCGGCACGCAATTGCCGCAGCTGATCCAGCTCGGTCTTCAACGAGGTACCCATATCGCTAAGGCGCCGTACCAAGGTTCGTTTGCTAATGCCGCACAGCTCCGCGACATGGTCCGCATCGAGGCCAGGCTCATGCAGGTGTTTTTCCAACACGTAACGCAGGGCTGCCAAGGTGTCGGAAGGTGCCCGATTGCGGGCGAAAATCCGTGCGTCGTCTGCCGCGCTGGCACGGAGCTGCGGCGCCAGCAGCAGCCATGTGCTGGGGAACGACACACTGAAACCGCTGGTATTCGCGCCAGCCACCCTGATGTCCCAATGCCCTGGGGGAAATACCTCGGGGTCACACACTTGCACGAGCACGTTATGCCCCGCCCAATTGCCGCCCATCGCCTGCCGCAAAATAGACAGAATGTACGCAGCGCCGAAACCGTCGTTGTGACGCGGCAGCCTGCCGCCATCAGTGACGCGCCTTTCGGTAAAGATGGTTCTGCTACCCCGGGTTTCCAGCTTGAATTCCACTGAATTCGCATCGCGGTAGGCGTCAATGGAGAAGCGCAGCAGTAGATCACCCACCGATTGTGCCTGCCGCGCTGCATCGGCCATCGGCGACCATTCAAACGGGTTCAAGGAAGTACCCAGGTTCACACCGCAGTGCGGATCTCCCGTGAGCTCGGCCAGAGTCTCCACCAGGTCGTACATCACGGCGGCGGTCACGAACTGTTCCTGGTCTCCAAAGCTGGCCTCCGACAGGCAATAGGGTTCGAGGCTTGCCTGTACACGCTTACCACTGCGAAGCGCCGCATCAAGAAAGGGCTGCGCAAGAGCGAGACGCACCATGGGCAGTTGCAATTTTTCCCGCGCCTGTGACGCCATAAGCCGTGAATCCTATACCGGGGTTGTCTCGGCAGTGTAAACCAATTTCAGACAATTCGAGCCAAACAGACTGCTTAATGGCGCTAATCGCCAACACGCACAGGCTGAATTGAAGCTATAGTCTTCCCTAATAATTCACTCGGATGTAGGGGCATAACATCATGAAATAGCTAGTTATTACTCTGGTCGCACTGTTCACACCGGCCATCAGCGCGCAGGAAACGGCCGCACCGCAGGTGCTGTTCACGAACGTTCATGTTTTCGACGGGGTTAACGAGCGCCGGATAGAAAACGCCAGCGTGCTGGTGGAAGGCAACAAGATCAAAACCGTCAGCAAGGGGGCCATTGAGGCGCCCGGCGCACAAGTTGTTGACGGGGGCGGCCGCACCCTGCTGCCCGGCTTTATCGAGGCACACGCCCACCTAATGCTGATGGGCCCGAGCCTGCCCGCCATGGAAGCAAACACCACCTGGGAAGACTTTGGCATCCACGGCACTCGCATGGCCGAGATGTACCTGATGCAGGGCTTTACCACCGTGCGCGATGCAGGCGGGGCCAATGGCGGCCTACGGAGGGCCATCGACTCCGGGGCCATCGTCGGTCCGCGCTTTTACACCTCGGCAGCGTTCCTGGGCACGCGCGGCGGGCATGCCGACTTCGCCAACTTTACCTCCCCCGTGGGCGAGTCTACGAACTTTAGTCGTCTTAACATGGCGCAAGAGGTCGACAACGTTGCGGACGTGCAAAAGTTCGGTCGCAACAATTTCCGCATGGGTGCCACACAATTGAAGTACATGCAGTCCGGTGGGGTTGTCTCGGCGTTTGATCCTTGGCAACTATTGGCCGGCTCGCAGGCGGAGATCGAAGCCGCCGTGCAGGTTGCTAACGAGTACGGCAGCTACGTGATGGCGCACTCTTACCGCAAAGAGGCCATGATGAGCGCATTGGAAGCCGGTGTTAAATCCATCGAGCACGGCTTCTCCTTTGACTGCGAAGTTGCCAAGGTTATGAAGCAGAAAGGCGCCTTCATCACAACCAATCTAACCGCCTTTGACCCAGGCCTGCTGGACATTCCCGCGGTAGCCAATGTTCCCTCCAGTCTCGCCAAAGCAAAGTCAGCATCCGCGACCTTTGCCGGCTATATCGACAATATGAAGAAGTGCCCGGTCAAGCGTGCGGCCCAAACGGACTGTGTGGGCTCAGTCACCGCCTGCAACATTCAGATCGCGTACGAAAAACACCTCAATAACGAGTTCTTCGGCCCGCACACCTCGCTGGTAACCATGACCTCGACAGGTGGAGAACTGGTGGCGTTGTCCGGAGACTTTATGAACCCTTACCCAGAGGGCAAGCTAGGCGTGATCGAGGAAGGCGCCTATGCCGACATCCTGATCGTCGACGGCAACCCGCTAGAGGACTTCAGCGTTGTAGGCACCGGCACACAATGGTTTGGTGCCGATCCCAGGCCCGATAGCCCGGAGACGCTGCGTGTCATCATGAAGGACGGAAAAATCTATAAGAACACGCTATGAGGCACTGGAGAAACAGTGCGTGTGCTTGCGCTCTTCTCTCGTCGACGTCCACGCTTGCGGTCGAGCAGCCCTCCCCCGGCTTTGGGGGACCGGATGCGGTCGAGCAGACACTGCAGACGGACCGCGCTGAGAAAGACAGTTTCATTGAGGCGGAAATATTCAAACCGCTGGAAGACTGGCAACAGCGCCTTGAGGACAACCACGGCTTCAGTATCGGCGCGGACTACTCCTTCGTCACACTGGGGGCCAGCGACGTTATCGATGACGCAGACGACACCGCCAGCAGTGGCATGCTACGTGTCTTCGGCCGTTGGAATCTCACTGGCAGCGGCGCGGAGAGTTCTGGCGCGCTGGTCTACAAGCTGGAACATCGCCACAGCTATGGCGATTCTGCGCCCAGCGATTTTTACCTGGGGAATGTGGGATACGTTGGCCTGACTGCCCCACCTTTCAGCGATCAGGGCACACGCTGGAGCAACCTGTATTGGCGTCAAAGCATCAACAGTGGAAAGACGGTGCTGTTGGGGGGCTTTCTGGATGTCACCGACTTCGTGGATGTTTACGGGCTCGCAAGCCCCTGGCTGCACTTCATAAATCTGGCATTCTCCACAGGCTCAGGCAGCATTGATCTGCCCAGTGACGCCAGTCTGGGCATCGCCGGCGGTCACATCTTCGATAACAATGTGTACGTTATTGGCAGCGTGGTTGATCGCAATGGCGACCCCACTGAAATTCAGGACGGCTTCGATACGTTCTTCGGCGACAACGAGTATTTCAGCAGCATCGAGATCGGACATACCAGCTCGCACTCCCGAATTGCATTGGATAACGTGCACCTGACGATGTGGCATGCCGATGCGCGCGAGGATGCCGGCGCACCCTCCGGTTGGGGAGCGAACTTCTCCTGGTCCAGCTACATCAATGATCAATGGATGCCCTTTCTCCGCGCGGGTTATACGGATGACGGCGGTTCACTGCTGGAAAAGACGCTCAGTGTAGGATTTGCCTACCAGCCCGGCGGTGGCACAGACACACCAGGCAACCTCATGGGCGCCGCAATCAATTGGGGCGAAGTCAACGAGAACGCATTCGGCCCTGGTCTTGATGATCAGTACACCTTCGAGGCTTTCTACCGCTGGCAACTCACACGCAAATTTGCCCTGACGCTGGATTACCAGTACCTACAGGACCCGGCGCTCAATGCGGATGAGGACAGCTCACACGTGTTGTCACTGCGCGGTCGCTTTGCACTCTAGGAACGTTACTGGAGCGAAAATACGCCATCGTTCAATAGCGCATCAATTTTGAGAAAGGCATCCACCGCGTGCTGGGTGGAATCGACACGCACACGATTGTTTGCGACGCTCACCCGCAACGCGCCCTCCACACAGTCTCGGCAAGGCACGAAGTACATACGCTCGCCGCGATACTGCAAGTTGTCGAGATTGGATAACGCCATACGCAGTGCATCCGAATACAAGCTAACACGCAGGTCGTCGCCCTGCTGGTGGGCTGTGTGCAACGCGTGCGCCACCCCCTCCATATACACCGCGTCGGAGCTTGCGTGCGGGCTGCCATACTGGGGTGTTTCCGGATTGTAAAAGCGGCCCCGATACTGCGGATGAGATGCACCCGAGTCCAATAGCTCCAGCAACTTATCGGTGAGCGTGAAAACAGCCGCCGGATACCGTTCATCACCAGTCAATGCATAGAGCGCACGCAGCGATTGCACATGCCAGGGCACATAGGCCGGGTAATAGTTTTCTTCCAGGTCATCCACATAGCGCTGCAGATACACATCCTGCAAAGCCACCGTCCTGGCCAGTACTGGCGCATCATCCGCTCGCTGTGCGTACTCCGCCAGCGCCAGCAGCGCCTCACCACTGTAAAACGTGAGTAAGCGCTGCTCATCGAAAGCGTAGTCCGGTTCTATATACCAGGCCCGAAACCCTTGTCTGCCCGCATCCAGAGAAAGAATACCGTTCACTAATGCGCGCGCCTGCTCGGCATACTCTTCATAGAAGGGGCTGTACACCAACGTGCGCAGCGCCATGGCCATCGCCCCCAATTTGGACTTGTCCCGAAAGACGATGTAGCCCTCGCCGTTCGACTCCCAGTACCAGTGGGTGAACATGTAGTTCAGATTGTCGCGGTGGGCCGCGAGCAGCGCCGGTTGCTCACTCGCGAGCTCCGCCAGCGTTCGTGAGGCCATCAACTGCCTGAGCACATTGTCGCGGGATGCAGGCCATCGATCGCGTGCAGGCAAGTAGAGATACCTGAAGTCGCCCGATGGCTTTTGAGACGCGAGCAGCCACTGCTGTGCCCGGTTGCCTAACGCCCTGTAGTCGTCATGATTGACGACCGCATCGGCAGAGAAAGTGTTGCCCATGGCGTACTTGACCACCTCAGAGCCCGCCCCCGAAAAGTGGTCGACCCGGTAGTAGTAACGGCTGATAGCCGATTCCGTGCTACCGGCACTAATCAGCGATCCGTCGATCACTTGCAGTAGTTTCTCCTCGCTGAGGTTGGCCTCCACCGCATAAGCACCGTAGTAGTTAGCCGTGGCCTCGGCCATCACACTGAGCCCATGCAGGCCGTGGATATAGCCACCGCCGGTCATAGGCCTGTCTCTACCCATCACGTGCAAATGGATATCAAGCTCATCCGCTGTCGCTGCCCTACTCAACTGCGTCGTATCCGCAAGCCTGGCGGCTTTTTCTGCGGCGCTCAAAACGTTTTGAGTAAGGCTTTTCCCATGCGCCCAGGCTGACGCAATTCGCTGCCTCTGATGCCAGGCCACTACGTAGACACGATGCTCCGCATCGGCGAGCACCGGCTGAATCGCCGCATCGCTTTGGCCGGTCCCAGTCATTGCGTCCAGTAGAGATGCCCGCGCGAGCGCCAACAATTGTTGCCTCTGTGTATCAGACAATCGCGGCAACTCATGTGCGGGCCCCGCAAAGGGGCTGGGCGTTGATGTCACAGAAGTCTGCCCCCAGGGCAGGGACAGTTGACCTGACACCGCCAGAACCACCAGCGAAAGCAATCCCGCATAGATAAGCACGCGTAGCACGCTGGCTTTGGTCATAAATCTTTCACCGTAGTGTCGTTTCTCTGCAATCAGCAGCACGCATGCTGCCGCCAATCTCTTGGTACGGAGCTAATTGAGATGCCTAATCATATCGACTCTGTTGTGGATGTGGCGAAGAAAAAAATGCGCGAGGAAATCGATCAACAGGTCGAACTATTCCTAAAGAGAGGTGGCCGAATCGATGTCCTATTGCCACCAGAACCTGCGGCCCGCCATGAGCGGGGTTCTGTCTGGCACAGTCCGAACGAATTCGCGGACGTGCGGGACGACTAGGGCAACCCAATGTTTGACGTCAAAGAGATAATCCAAACACGGTTCCCAGCATTCTCACAGCGTCATGCCCGCACCGCACGCATCCTTTCAAGATTTCTATCACTACTGTTTTACGAAACACGTTTCCAGCAATTCGAGCGCAACTACCCTCATTTGGAGGGCTTAGACTTTGTTGAGCAAACACTGCGTTACTTCGACTTCAGACTGCGCGTGCGCGAGGACGAGCGCGCACGAATTCCTGCGACAGGTCGCGTTGTAATCGCAGCGAATCACCCCATTGGCTCACTGGACGGTCTGTCTTTGCTGCACCTGGTGCGTCAGGTCAGGGCTGACGTGAAAGTCGTTGCGAACGAATTGCTGTCTGAGGTGAAGCCTTTACACCCACTGCTGCTGCCAGTGAACAACATGGGCGGGCAGACAGCGCGTAACAACCTCAAAAACATCAAAGCGCACCTGGAGTCAGAGGGTGCGCTGATTATCTTCCCTGCCGGTGAGGTATCACGTCTGGGGTCCAAGGGCGTCAAGGACGGTGAGTGGCACAGCGGATTTGTGAAGATGGCTCGCACCGCGGGCGCACCGATTCTTCCCGTTTATGTTGCCGGACGTAACTCGCTATTTTTCTATAGCCTGTCTGCGCTTGCTAAGCCACTTTCCACACTCTGGCTTATTCGGGAGATGTTCAAGCAGAGCCATAACACCATCGATGCGCGAATAGGCAGACCCGTTACGCAAGAAATCTACGATGCTAACCAGTTCTCTGCGAAGCAACTTGCTCGGATGTTCCGCAAACATGTGTACCGCATGGCGCGGGATGGCAAGCCAATTTTCCGCTCTGTTGATACTGTCGCCGCGCCCGAGAACAGGCAACTCCTCAATCGGGAACTGCTTGCCAGCGAACGCTTGGGACAAACTCGGGACGGCAAACATATCTACCTGTGCAGAATGGGCAGTGCCCCATGCGTGATGCGTGAAATTGGTCGCTTGCGAGAAATTGCTTTTCGCAGCGTAGGCGAAGGTTCAGGGCTGCCCAGGGATATCGACCGATATGATGCCACCTACCTGCAACTGGTGTTGTGGGACAGTGAGGCCCTGGAGATCGCCGGTGCCTATCGCATCGGTGATGCCAAACAAATTATCGCACGGCAGGGGCTCGACGGGCTGTATACGCAGTCGCTTTTCCGTTTTGGCGAGAGCACAGTGCCTTATCTTGAACATGGCCTGGAGCTGGGACGCAGTTTTGTGCAACCCCGGTACCAGAACAAGAACAGCCTTGACTACCTCTGGTATGGAATCGGTGCCTACCTTGGCAAATACCCCCATTATCGCTATTTGTATGGGCCAGCCTCGATCAGCCGCTACTATGGTAGGGAAGGCATTGCCATGCTGGCCCACTACTTCTCCGGCTATTACAACAGTCTCCCCGTGGATGTGTCAGCCCGAGATCCGTTCGTCGTCGACGCAGAACTCAGCGAAAAGCTGGCGCGGACGTTCTCCGGTGAACATCGGGAGCAGGACTTCAAAACCTTGAAGCGCGCGCTCAAAGAACGCGGGCTACCTGTTCCACCGTTGTATAAACATTATTCTCAGGCGACAGATACCGACGGCGTTACTTTCACGGCTTTCAATATTGATCGTGATTTCGGTGATTGTGTGGACGGATTTGTAATCGCAGACCTGGAACGTCTCACTGAAAAAAAACGGCAACGCTATCTCTCAGGGGAGGATAACGACAATGGAGGCAATACGGACTGACGGTAAGATTAGCTGCCGTACTTTATGGATTTCAGACGTACACCTGGGCAGTGTACACAGCAAAGCAGAAAGCCTGCTGCAGTTGCTCAAGCGCGTGGAATGCGAGCGCTTGTATCTGGTCGGCGACATCGTCGATGTGTGGGCGATGCACAAACGTGTCTATTGGCCTGAGGCGCACAATCGGGTACTGCGACAAATACTAAAAATGTCCAAACGTCAGGTGGACGTTATTTACATCCCGGGCAATCACGACCAAAACTTCCGCGAGTTCTGCGGCAGCGAATTCGGCAACATCACCATACACAAACAGGTGGAGCACAAGACGCTTGCTGGCAAGCGTATGCTGGTGATGCACGGTGATGAATTCGATTATGCCGTTCGCTACTCACGCCTGAATCGCTGGATCGGCGACATTGGCTACGATCTACTGATGTGGTTCAACCGGTATATCAATCGCGCCCGAGAAGCACTGGGTAAACCCTATTGGTCTCTGGCCAAATGGGTAAAGGTCAATATTTCACAGGCTGGCGATGCCATACTGGCCTACCAGCGGGCAGCTGCCCACTTTGCCCGCGACAACCGCTTTGACGGAATCATCTGTGGTCACCTGCACTATCCTGTTATCAGCGAGATCGACGGGGTGACGTACTGCAACGACGGCGACTGGGTCGAGAATTGCACCGCTTTGGTTGAAGATTGGGAGGGTGCTCTGCACCTGGTGAAAGGGTTACCCGTTATGGAAGATAGTTCGGAACTGGTGCTGGCGAAGGCGCAATAAGCACAGTGCTGCCGCCGGTGGCCCGGCGGCAGCGATTGATCAGAGCTGCGGAATCTCCGCTTGATCAATAGGCAACTCCGCTCTACCGATGCGTTGTGCGCGCTGCTGCAGCGTAGCCTCAGCATCCTCGACCCCAATCATGATTACAAACCGCCCCTCGCGCACACCGCCGAGACAGTAGCGAGCCAACTCGTCCAGATCCTGCACTTCCAGAGTCATGCCTGCGGCCTCGGCCGCAACCTGAAAATCCTGCACCGTAGGCACGGGGTCGTAGGGTTTTTCCCTGGCCAGATCTTCAGGCCGGTTCCGGTCCGTTGTCCAGATACCGGTATCCAGCAGACCGCCGGAGGGGTAGAAAATCGACGCACCCAACTGGGTGCCCTCGCTCTGCAACTGCGCACTCAGGCATTCGGTGATGCAAGACACTGCCGCTTTGCTGGAGGCATATACCGACTGGTAAGGCAATGGCGAGATGCCACCGTCACCGGATGAGGTGTTGATCACATGCCCAGGCTGCCCGCTCGCGATCATGCGTGGCACGAACACCTGAATCCCATACACAACACCCATCACGTTCACCCCGTGAACCCAAGCCCAGTCGTTAGGCGTGGTCTCCCACACGTTAGCCGACGGTGCTGCGACACCGGCATTGTTGAACAACAGGTGACAGGCGCCGTGCTGGTCGTAGACGAAGTCGGCAAAGGCTGTCACTGAATCGAGGCTGGAAACGTCAGCCGTGGTTCCAGTCACCTCGCCAAGGTCGGCAAACTCGGCCAGCACTTTGTCCAGCGCGCTTTGCTCCACATCACCGATAACGACCTTGGCACCGGCCTTCAGTAGTTCTTTCACCAGAGAGCGACCGATACCACTGGCGCCGCCCGTTACGGCCGCCACTTTTCCCGAAATGTCCTGCATTATTGTTGTCCTGTGCTAAACGGAATGAGGCTCTGTTATACACCCTCATTCGCACAAGAGAACGACTTGCAGCAGCGGATTTCTGCAAATCTTGCCGGTGGAATAAAACCTTAGCCTGATCAGACTCAGGCTTGCACCAGAAGCCGCTGTATCTCGCGCGCCATAACCCACAGTCGGTCCTGGCCCCAGGCCCAGCACACTTCCTCACCTTCGCTGTCTAGCAGGCGGAAGCTGGGCACGCCCCAGCTACCCGTTTCCAACATTTGCAGACGGTTTGCTTCCAGTTCCTCTTCCCACCCACGAGACCCCAGATAACGTTGCGCCTCAGACCAGTCCAAACCGGCCGCTTCAACGACCTTGCGCAAACCGCGATCATTGTTGGTGTTAGTCCCCTCCAGAAACGCGGCATTGAGGAAAGCGCTGATATAGGCCACTGACCTGCCCTGCTCTCTGGCCCATGGAAACAGAGAGTAAGCCTGGCGAACAGGGTTACCAATGGGATCATAGAACGGTCCAAAGCGGCCACCGCGGGCGCGCGCTTCACGGGCTGTGTCTCTGAAGATGTACATGCCCTTTGTCCGCGTCAGCGAGACGCCGCGCATAACCATAGGCAGCACCGGCTTCACCTCTAGACGTACACCTGCGCGGTCGCACAGGGCCACGGCTTCGTCGAACGAAATCGCCGTGTAGGGGCTACGCAGAGACACATAAGCTTCGAGTGTCAGGCTGCCATTGGCCTTATACGTTCCAGGGTCTATGGCAGGCCTGGGGTAAAGCACACCTTCACCCTGTGCGCCAATCCCCAGCGACTGCAATCGCGACTCCAGCAGGTAGAGCCGATCCACGCCCCAGTACCAGTCACCTCCGTAATAGAACATGCCACCGGAATAGTGTTTGAGTGCGGACTGATGCGCATCCCCCGCCTGCAGTGCAGCACGAGCCTCGTCCACACTGGCCAGCTTCAGGGTATCCAGCACACCCGCAAGGTCAGAGCCCGGCGTGAACAACGCCAAGCCCACTCGCTCGGCTGCCGCAGCAAACTGTTCCACCGGCAAATCACAGAGTGCACGACGAGCCAGTTCCACCTGATCGGTGGTGGGCACCACCGGCGTCGAAGGAAAATGTAATGCGTAATAAGGGGCAACCAGTGCTGCATCGTAACGCGCCAGAGGCAGCAACATGTCGGGTTCGGGGTTGTTGCGTCCGTCAGCGCCACTCACCAAATGAATCTTCCATTCGACGGGATACCTGGCCATCAGCGCGGGTAGGCATTGCGCTGCCATCACACTGTAGGGATCGTCCACCTGGTGGAAGTACTCGATGCAATGCGCCCTGCCCTGCTTTACCCGCGCCTTCTCAGCATCGCTGTGGCGACGTTCTTCAGCACCTTCGCGCACCATCGCGCTCATCACTCGTGACTGCATCCAGCGCGCAAGCGCCGGTGGGTTCATTGTGGCAGCGCCACCCTGATCTTCAAACTGCTCTGCCATGTTTTATTCCCGTACTATTCAAGCTCAACTGAGTTAGCTATCGCGACGCATTCACTGCTGCTGGGATAAGCGATACAGCACCACTGCTGCTCGCTGCGTTTGCGATACCAGTGTGGAGAGGTCTGCTATCTCGTCCACGGTGTGTCCACCCTCTCCCATCAAACCCAAGCCATCCAATGCCATATCAACATACTCAGCGGCAAATGAAATATCGGCTGCTCCCGCCCGGCGCGGATCAACGGCAGTGACACTGCCGTGTCCCAAATCGCGGCTGGCGCTATCAAACATTGCCAGCAGGCGACGGTTGCCGTCCGTGGGCGCCATAGGGGGGTATGCGGGGAAAAACTCGAAACTGGCTTGAGCGTTTGGCCCGCTTTCAGATGCAATTTCTTGCATAGTGGCTATCGCCGCATCCAGCTGCAACTGGCTCAGGGCGCGAATCCCACCGCTCACGGTTGCGTGTCCGGCAATCACATTGTCTTTGCCAGCGGCACTGCCCATGGCCCTTACTCTGTCACGCTCCACCGCAGTACCACCCAATATCAGTCCCGGGTTAAAGGTCAGATTGGGCTCATCGGAAAGTGCTTCGCGCCATCCGTCCAAGATTCTGGCCGCCTCGAAAATCGCACCATTGCCAACATCCTCTCGAAAGATCTGGGAACTGTGTCCGCTGCCTGCGGCGATAGTGAGTGTCCAGCTACCCGCGCTGCGCCTGGCTATGACCGCGGTTCTTGGGTCGCTATCACCGTCTTCAAAACCCAGTGCCACGTCAGCCCATTGGGCCGCTTCAATCAATGCAGCATTGGCGAGGCTGTAGGGTTTACCGCGACGTTCCTCATCACCGGCAAGCACCACACGTACCTGCAATTGATCCAGCACTCCATTTTGCAGCAGTGACTGCAGCGCCAGAAGCATGACGACATTTCCACCTTTCATATCGGTAATGCCCGGACCGCGGGCACGGTTATCAGGCAGCAGTTCGTACTGCTGGAACGGACTGTCGATGGGGAAAACCGTATCGAGGTGGCCGATGAGCAATATTTTAGGACCTTTGGTGCCGTGGGAGGCGACAAGGTGGCCGGCGCGCTCAAATGGCGTGCCATCGATCCACTGTGTATCAAAACCCAAGTCTGCGAACTGTTGCTGGAACAGTTCACCGGTCGCCTTCACGCCGGCAAAGTTCATCGTGCCACTGTTGATATTTACGCTGGTTTCCAACAGCTCGAGCGCTTTCGCTTGTCCCGCCACAATCGCATCGGCAATGGACTTTTCGGTACTGTCCAGGGACCAGACAGCGCCCGCGAGCAGCCACCACAAACCCCAGACCCAAGCAATTTTTGCGGGCAAGCCTTGACAATGAGTGTTCAGGTTCATGCGCGATGGCCTCCAACCATACTGTGCTCGGGACCAGCGTTTGCACCCGCAACCGAGACGTTCAATATCGCCGTTACTGAGCGTTAGCCGCCGTCATGGCGCGAATATACCAGCGATGAAAGGACATCAGCGTGGCTTCGAACTCCAATTGCAGAGGCCCTGGCCGGTACAACCGCGAGAGAACGCCAGCACGATTTCGGGAGATGATGTACTCGTCCTCCAGGGTTGTGTGGTGCCACAACCACGTCAGCTTCTCCAAGTCGTAGTCCCTGCCTGCCTGGGCTTCACCACTCACAAACCACACTACCGTCATATCGGTGAGATCTGGACCGAGGGGCATGAAGCGATACAACACGCAGTGATCGGGGTAATTCAGCATGAAGCTGACAGGGCCGAACTGAAAGTCGCCCGCACCGCCGTCATAGTCATGTATCTTGCCCATCAGCGGCGCCAGCGGCTGGCCGTCTTCACTGCCGGTGACGTTCCCCTCAAACAGCCCATAGCGTTGATGGGACACGCAGTTACCAAAACCCGTTGCCTCATCGTAGATCCGGTAATGTTCATCGGCGATACCCGGCACCCCGGTGACGGCCTCTGCACGCTCCCACAATGCATCCAGTTGTGGCTGCACCTTTGCTTGCGGATCCTTCAATGTATGAAGGCGCGCATAGGCCCGATGGGAAGGTGCGCAGTGATAGCACTCCAGATAGTTTTCGAGGCAAAGCTTCCAATTCGCCTGAACTCGGTAACTGTGGGAGTGCGCAATGCGCGCTGATGGTAAATCGTAGGCAGCCAGCGCCGGCAGCACCGGCGCCACCGCCTGTGTCAGATCACTGGCCGCCGGATCAGCGTTGACAAACACCAGACCCTCCACGGTTGCCAGCCGCAGCTCGAGTAGGCCTAAGTCGTCCGCATTGAAGGCGGCATTGCCCTGCATCTCACGAGCGCCGCGCAAACGTCCATCATTGGCATAAACCCAGCCGTGATAGGGACAGACAAAGCGCGTGGTATTACCCGCCGCCTCTTCGCACACGCGTGCGCCGCGGTGGCGACAGCTATTACTGAATGCACGCAGTTCCCCATCATCGCCACGCACAACCAGGATGGAATCCTCACCCAGCTCGATCGACACATAATCACCGGGCGTTGCTACCTGCGACACATGCGCGGCATAGATCCAGCTTTTCAGCAGTAGCGCATCCAACTCCCGCTCGTAGGCCAGAGGGGAGCGGTAGAAATACCCCGACAGCGCACGCCCCGGTGCAGAGCCCTGCTCTCGCAGGGCATCGCCCAGTCGCTCGGCAGTATCGTCGGGCAGCGGCAGCACGGTGACTACAGCGCCGGCGCGGGTGTTTGGCGGCGCCGCGGCGGATCAAAGGGCGCGCGATCTATGGCCACACAGGGGGCAAGCACTTTGTTCCATCGCAGCTCGCGCTCATAGTAGATTTCTGCGACCAGGCCAGTCAGGGAGGCATCCGCCGGCAACTCCAACTGGGCAAACGCAAGATTGGTTTTCGCCGTGGGACACCAGGCCGCCGATGTGACCGTGCCGACCACCTTCCCGTGCTGCAGGATGAAGCTGTGATGCGCGGGCTTGTTCCCGTCCACATCCAGCATCACGTAGCGATAGCGGGAACCCGCGTCACGCTCCGCCAGCAATGCCTTGCGGCCGTTGAACCGCGGTTTGTCAAAGTCCACCAGCCAGCCCAGTCCAAGCTCGAAAGGCGAACGGGTACAGCCGCGCCGGACGGCGGTTTCCGCCGGCACAAAATCGACACCTGCTTGCAGAAAGCCTGCTTCAATACGGGCAATCTCCAGCGCCTCTGTGCCAATGGCTTTAATCAGGTAGGGTTCCCCTGCTGCAAACAAGGCATCCCATAAGGCCTCACCGGCGGACGTGTCTATCCAGAGCTCATAGCCCAAGTCACCGGTGAAGCCCGTTCTGCTGACGGTGAGAGTCTGGCCCTGGAAGCTCACCTCAAGAATGCCAAAGGGTTTGAGCGACTCCAGTCCGGTCACACCCATGGCCGTGAGCACGGTGCATGAGGTTGGCCCCTGTACCGCCAGTGCAGCCACAGTGCCCGTTTCATCTTCGATGGCAACATCAAAGCCCAGACTGGACCAGTACAGCCATTCGTAGGCGCGGGTATAGCTGCACAGCCGATAATCGTTGTCGCCAAGATGAAACAGTGTGCCGTCGTCCATCACCTGGCCGGCATCGTCACACCAGATGCAGTACCCCACCCTGCCGTTCTTGATCTTGGCCACGTCACGCGTGAGTACACGGTTCAAAAAGGCTTCGGCATCCGGCCCAGTAACGCGGTACTTATTCATGGGGCTCAGATCGAAGACGGCCGTTGTACTGCGAATCGCAAAGTACTCCAGCTCAATATCGGTATAAGCCTCGGGTTTCAGGTAACCGTTCCAGCCTCCCCAGGCATGCAACAGATTGTGCTGTTGCTGGCGACTGTGAAACGCGGTGGGCAGGTATATGGGTTCGTCCTGATGCGGGTTCATGATTGCTTCTCCATCTTCAGGATCGTATCGGCGGCGTTGCGGCCGGGCAAACCACTGAGATTACCGCCCGGGTGACTGCCCGCGCCGCACAGGTACAAACCGGGCACCGATGCGTCATAGCGAGCGGCGGCCGGGAAGGGTCGCATCATGAGCACCTGATCCAGACTGATCTCAACATGATCCCAGTGCCCACCCTGAACGCGGTACTGCTGCTCCAGATCGGCCGGCGTCAATATCTCTGCGGCCACAATGTGCTCGCGTATGTCAGGGGCATACTGCGCCAGGCAATCGATCCAGTCAGACAACGCCCGCTCACGCTGCGTCGACCAGCCCCCGGCGGGGCTGTGGCTAACGTGCTGCACAATGGCAGACAACACATGCTGGCCATCGGGTGCCAGTGAGGGGTCGTTCACACTGGGGATGCTGATATCCATCGTGGGCAGTGACGCGTACTCGCCGTACTTCACCGGATTAAAGGCGCGCTCTACATAGTTTGGGTCCGGGGCAATCAACAGCCGCTGACCGAGCTGCGAGGCGTCGAGGCCAGTAAAGTTCGGTAAGCCACTGAGCGCCAAATGCAACTTTGCCGTCCCGCTCTTTATGCGAATCTGGGACACCCGGCGCGCAGTATCGGTCTCAACTTTGGCAAGGCCCAGCAGTGATTCAAAGGTGGTCACCGGATCGACGCTGGAGACAACACAGCCGGCACGCAACTCGGTGCCATCCGCCAGTTGAACACCCTCTACGCAATCGCCCGGCATAATCAGACTCTGGACCTCGGCACCGTAACGCAGTGTGACGCCGGCTGCCTGAGCGGCGTTCGCCAACGCGGTTCCCAGTCCAGCCATACCACCGCGAACCTGACTCACTTCCCCGCCCCATGCCCACTGCAGCTTGCGCTGCAGCAAGGTGAACACGGTATTGGGGGAACGTGGCCCGAAGTGAGTGCCCTGCACCGCCTCAAGCGAGAGCATGCCTTTTAACAGGGGGCTTTCAAACCGCTCCTGCAAAAGGTCGTATACATTGTTCAGCGCCTGGCGCAGCAGCTCGCTCATGTCGTCGCTGCCCATGAGCCTTAGGCGAAGTCCCAGATCTGCCAGAGCAAGCTTGTCACGCAGCTTCCCTTCCACAAGGTAAGGCGGCGGCCGCTTGGAGAGACGCAGCAACAGGCGATTCACCTTTGACAGCAATCGATACAGTTCGGCAAAGGCAGCGCGATCGGCATCAGAAATTTCACCGCTAACCTCGCCCTGCTTTAGGCTAATCGTATTCCCGTCTGCAGACAGACCGATACTGGTGAGGTCTGTGGCGGCGAGTTCCAGGCCGTGCTGCTCTAACTTCAATTCCCGAATCAATTGTGGCGAGAACTGGGTCAGCCACTGGGCACAACCCGGCACCTGAAAACCCGGCGCTATCTCGCGATTCACCGCCATACCGCCGGGCTGCTCACCGGCCTCGAGCACCATCACACTGCGACCCGCACTGGCAAGCTGCGTTGCACAGACCAGGCCGTTATGCCCGGCACCGATCACTAAAACGTCGACATCAGTCATCCGCATAACCCTCCGGCACCACATTGGGCTCTCTCAGGTCAGCGAGAATCTCGCGCGCGGCATTGGCGCCCGGCGCGGCCATGACACCGCCACCCGGGTGAGTGGCAGAACCACACATATACATTCCTTTCACCGGCCCCCTGTACTGGGCATAACCCGGGAAGGGACGATTGAACAGTAGCTGATCGAAAGTGAGCTCACCCTGGAAGATATTCCCCTCGGTCAGGCCGACCTCGTTCTCCAGTTCACGAGGCGTGCGCGTTTCACAATGCACAATCAAGTCCCTGAAGTCGGGGCTGTAATTTGAGATCTGGTCCAGTACCGATTTTTCAAAGCCGGCTTTGTCTTCATCCGTCCACTCGCGGCCATTGATTTTGGGCGGCGCGTACTGCACGAACACAGTCATCATGTGCTTCCCGGGCGGCGCAACGGTGGGATCAAACAAACTGGGGATCAGAAGGTCGAGGTAAGGGTCCTTGGACCAGGTTTCGTTCTTCCAATCATCGTAGGCGCGTTCCAGTCGTGGCAACGAATCGTGGAAGTGGAAATCACCGACCATCAGACGGCTTTTTTTGTCCAACCCGTTAAAGGTGGGCAGCCCGTCCAGCGCGATATTGAGCTTCCCGCTGGAACCACGAATCTTGAAGTTGCGAGCCCGCTGGACAACGGTCTGGGGTAAATCGCCCTCGTCCATCAGGTCCAGGAACGTACGCTTGGCGTCTAAGTTGGACACGACGATTTTGGATCGGAACTCTCTACCATCGCGCAGTGCTACCCCGGTGACCTTACCGCCCGACACCATGATATTGCCCACGTCGGCATCAGAGATGATCTCACCCCCATAGCTCTGCAGAGCAGCGGCCAATGCGCCGGATACTGCACCCATACCACCGCGCGCAAAACCCCATGAGCCCACATTGCCATCAACGTCGCCCATGTAGTGATGCAGCAGGACATAGGCGGTGCCCGGTGAGTAAACCCCCAGCGCAGTACCGATAATCCCGCTGCCCGCCAAGTGAGCTTTGATGACGTCTGTCTCGAAAAACTCCTCCAGGTAGTCCGCTACGCTTTTAGTCCAGAAGCGCATGGTATCGGCCAACCCCGCCTCGCCCATCTCACCAAAGGCGGCGCCGTACTCGGCCAACTCGCGCAAGCGACCGGGGCGCAGGGACGTTGGGTTGGGCGGGCGCTTCATGAGAAACGGCCGGATCAACCGGGTTTGTTTCATGGTATCGGCGGCATAGCGTTGCCAGGCGTCGGCATCACGGCGAGAGTGGCGCTGCATTTCACGGTAGCGGCGCTCCGGCTCGGGATACTTGCCGAAGATGTCGCCGTTCTGCATGAAGGTGACACCACCGCCATAGGGAACCACCTGCAGACCGTGTCGCGGCAGTTCAAGGTCGCGGGCTATTTCAGGGCGCAACAGACTGCAGACATAAGAGCAGTTGGAATAGGTCCAACCCTCGTGCAGTTCTCGGCTGACAGTTGCACCACCGATGTAGGGGTTACGTTCCAATACCGCCACCTTCAGCCCGGCTCGGGCCAGGTAGGCAGCATTGGTAAGACCATTGTGGCCGGCCCCGATGACTATCGCATCGTACTCGTTCACGCTATTACTCTGACGCTGAAAACACAGCACGATAAGGGGCCTGCAGTGGCTGAGTCAATCGCTCCCTATAGGCACTTTGAACTGGGTTGACTATGGCTTAGCATGGCCGCTCGCTATTACGATCCGACCCTGCCAATGTCTGAAGCAGATTCCGACGCAGCACTCCCCGCGATTGACGCCGACGCATTGATCACTGAGTTGCGCAACATCATCCCCGGCGACGGTGTGGTGGTGGAGCGAGAAGGCCTAACGCCCTTCGAGTGCGACGGCCTAATGCTCTACAAGGCGTTGCCTCTGGTAGCAGTTATGCCGCGGTCAAAAGCGGAGGTACAGGCTGTGGTTAAGTGCTGCGCCCGTCACCGCGTACCTGTGGTTGCGCGTGGCTCAGGTACGGGCATCTGCGGTGGTGCTATGCCGCATCCTGAGGGCGTGCTGTTGGATTTGGCGAAGCTGGACTCCATTGTCGCCATTGACCCCTTGGCCCGAACCGCCACGCTACAGCCTGGCGTCACTAACCTGCGTATATCGCAGACTGCGGCGAAACATGGTCTTTACTACGCGCCGGACCCCTCCTCCCAAATTGCCTGCAGCATTGGCGGTAACGTCGCCGAAAACGCCGGCGGTGTTCACTGCCTGAAGTATGGACTCACGGTGAACAACTTACTGTCCCTGGAAATGTTGACCGCAGACGGTGAATTAGTTCGCCTGGGCAGCGACGGCCTCGATAACCCGGGCTACGACATGATGGCGCTGATAACGGGTTCAGAGGGCCTGCTGGGCGTGGTGACCGAGGTTACCGTTAGGTTGCTGCCTACCCCACCCTGCGCACGCGTGTTGCTGGCGGGTTTCCCCAGCGTCAGGGCGGCCGGCGACGCGGTCGGCGACATCATTGCCGATGGCATCGTTCCCGCCGGGCTTGAAATGATGGACAAACTGGCCATTACCGCCGCAGAGGATTTTGCACAAGCAGGCTACCCCCGGGACGCGGAAGCACTCTTGCTTTGCGAGGTGGATGGCACGGAAGAAGAAGTGGCCAGTCACACTGAGCGGGTGAGTGCACTCTTAAACAAAGCGGGAGCCACCAGTGTTCGCGTGTCGGACAGTGAGGCCGAACGCGCGCTGCTGTGGAAGGGCCGTAAATCTGCCTTCCCCGCGGTGGGTCGCTTGGCGCCGGATTACTATTGCATGGACGGCACAATTCCCCGCAGCCGCATCTCTGAAGTTTTGGAAGAGATCAATGACAGAGCCACAGCCTATGGCCTGTCTGTTGCCAACGTATTTCATGCGGGAGACGGCAATCTGCACCCGCTGATTCTCTACAACGCGGGCGACCCGGACTCCGTGGCCAAGGCAGAAAAGCTAGGGTCGGACATTCTCTCGCTCAGTGTACGCGTGGGCGGCGCCATTACAGGCGAGCACGGCGTTGGCATCGAAAAGCTTGCGCACATGGCTGAGCAATTTGGTGAGGCCGAGTTGCGGCAGATGGAAGAGATCAAGGCCGCATTCGACCCCGCGCTGATACTCAACCCCGGCAAAGGCGTTCCCATCTTAAAGCGCTGTCAGGAATACCGCGCGCTGCCGGGAAAGCACAACCATGGGTGATATCAGCACACAGCTTGCCCATACCGTTGCCGAGGCATACCGGGCGCGCACACCACTTAAGATTCGCGGCGGAGGCAGTAAAGCCGATGTGCTTGGCAGGGACGTGGAAGGCACGCCACTTGATATTGCCGAGCACAGCGGTGTGATCGACTACAACCCGGCGGAACTGGTGCTCACTGCCAGAGCCGGCACACCGATCGCCGAGATCAACAAACTGCTTGGCGAGCAGGGTCAGCAGTTGCCGCCTGAGACACCGGCGCTCGCTGGCAAAGCCACGTTGGGCGGCAGCCTGGCCTGCAATCACTCCGGGCCTGCGCGCCCCTGGCAAGGTTCGTTGCGAGACATGGTGCTGGGAACCCGCCTGATTAATGGTCGGGGCGAACAGCTGCGGTTTGGCGGACAGGTCATGAAGAATGTTGCTGGGTACGATGTCTCGCGCATGCAGGCCGGCGCCCTGGGCACGCTGGCGGTGATCACCGAACTCAGCCTCAAGGTGCTGCCCAGACCCGAGACCACGAAAACATTGGCCTATTCACTCTCTGCGCATGACGCGCTTGATGTGATGCGCCAGCGAGCGACTGAACCCAGACCACTGAACGCCGCCTGTTGGTTTGAAGGCACTCTGTACCTGCGTCTCTCTGGCGCCAAAGCCGCCGTAGAGAGCACTGCACAATTGTGGGGTGGTGACAGCGTTGAACAGCCGCCATGGCAGGCGATTGCCGATGGCGAGCTGCCCTGCCTGAATCAGGCAGGCAGCCTGTATCGGTTATCTGTCCCCACGGGCAGCGCTCTTGCCCCCAGCGATAGCGTGCTGATCGACTGGGGAGGCGCCCAGCGCTGGGTTTACGACCAGCCAGAGATTGTGGCGGCCGCAGTTTCAGAGCGCGGTCACGCCTGGCTGTACCGCGGCGGCGACCGTAAGAACGAGACTGCGCCACCGCTTACCAGAACCCAGCGGCAACTGCATACGGCGCTGAAAAATGCCATGGACCCCGAGGGTATTTTGAACCCCGGGCGTCTCTACAGCTGGCTATAGGGCGCGCTCATGCACGTTGAACTCCATCCCAGGTACCAGAACACAACCGAAGGCCAGCGCGGTGCCGAACTATTGAGCGCTTGCGTGCATTGCGGCTTCTGTCTGGCAACCTGTCCAACCTACCTGGATACGCCGGACGAACGCGACAGCCCCAGAGGACGCATTTATCTAGTCAAGAATCTGCTTGAACAGGGCGATGCCAGTGCGCTTACGCGCCAACACCTGGATCGCTGCCTCACCTGTCGCAGCTGCGAAACAACCTGCCCATCAGGGATGCAATATGGGGCATTGGTAGACCTGGGTCGCGGCCTGGTGGACGAGTTGGCGCCGCGCCCGTGGTGGCAACGAATCACACGATTAGCCCTGCGCAAAACCCTGACCTCGCCCAGGCTGTTCCAGCCCCTAATACGTTTAGGGCAGATGCTGCGTCCGGTGCTACCCAAGGCACTTGCTCAGGCGGTACCCGCCCCGCGCCAGCGACACCCTACCCCAAGCAGC
This sequence comes from Parahalioglobus pacificus, assembly GCF_014652275.1. Lineage (GTDB taxonomy): Bacteria > Pseudomonadota > Gammaproteobacteria > Pseudomonadales > Halieaceae > Parahalioglobus > Parahalioglobus pacificus. Next base: position 1,473,941 of record NZ_BMYM01000001.1, read on the forward strand.
CAGCACCGGCGCAGGGTGCTGTTACTTGACGGCTGCGTGCAGGCGGCCGCCACCCCTCAAACCAACGACGCGGTAATCAGGATTCTGAATGCACTGGGGATCGACGGCGAGTTCAGCGTGGGTGCTGGCTGCTGTGGTGCGGTGAATTACCACCTGGGCGCGCACGATGATGGTTTGGATGATATGCGGCGCAATATTGACGCCTGGTGGCCCGCCATTGAAGCTGGCGCAGAAGCCGTGGTGACCAGTGCGAGCGGCTGTGGCGCCACCGTACATGAATATGGTCAGTATCTGGTCGGGGACCCGGACTACGCAACTCGCGCGGCAAAGATCTCCGAACTGGCTGTAGACATCGCGCAATTGCTCGCGAGTGAGGATTTGACCCCGCTAACTGCGCAGACCCAACCGCGGGTGGCGCTGCACACCCCCTGCACGCTTCAGCACGTGCTGGGGGCTGATGAAGCGGTTCGATCTATTCTCCAAGGTGCCGGCATCGAACTCACACAGACCTGTGATGATCACCTTTGCTGTGGCTCCGCGGGCACCTATTCATTGCTGCAGCCTGAGCGCAGCCAACGACTGCGGGAACGGAAGATCGCAGCACTGACCGGCGACGCACCCGAGCGCATCGTCACCGCGAATGTGGGGTGTCAGCTGCACCTGGACGCTGCCGCCACACAACCGGTGCATCACTGGGTGGAATTGCTGGACCCCTCCCCGGTCGATCCCGCCTGAGGTCACATCCCGCGAATATCGCGTGTGTACGGCCACAAATTGTGAATTATTACCATTTCGTTATATGAGCACAGAGCGCTGAGAACAAAACGTTGTTGGCGACTTCGCTCCCCGTTTGCTTTTATTAGAGAGCGTGTCTCAGACACCCCCGAGGTGCCGCTGCGCCTGTAAGGGCCGGCACTGCCTTACAAACACACTGATTTCGGTATCGCAGCCGCGCGTTGCGCGAGGGCGCTGTCGGCGGCAAAGCCGGTACCCGAGCCCCAGGAGGCAATCTCTATGAAAAGACAGAAACGTGACATGTACACCCGGGCATTCGATCGCGGCTACAAGGCCGGCGTATCGGGCCGAAGTAGCGAGTTCTGCCCCCATGTCAGTGATCAATCCCGCCAAGCCTGGCTGTCCGGCTGGCGCGAGGGTCGCAGCGATCAATGGGATGGGCTGACTGGCATTTCCGGTGTACACAAAATGCGCACGTTCTGACGATCCATCACCCTAGCGGGGTACGCCCCGCTTAAGTTCCCCACCACGTTCCTTCCACAGAGCCCTTTAGACAAGTCACAACACAAGAACAGAACCCCTCGCCACGCGAGAGGTCATGTTCACTTTGGTATCGTGTTTCGAGAAACAGACCCCTAGGCATAGCGGCCCGCGGGAATCTACTAACGAGCGCTACTACCCAGCGGGCTGCGGTGCCATCAATCGCGACTGCTGCTCTGCGCCAGATCCAGAAGCTCCCGGTTTGCCACGGCGAACATGGCGAAGTCGGGGGAATCGGTACTGTGCAGCTCGGTCAGCATCTCTTGCCAGCGAGTGACCAGTGGTGACTGATGTTCCTCCCAGGTACGCAGACATTTCAACAAGTCCCGGTCTTCCGCCATGTGCTTTAACACACCTACCGCCAAGGTCCGCTGTTGCCACTCCAGGTCTTCAAGGTAGGTGTCTCGCGCCATGGCCTGCCATTCATTGTCCACTTTGCTGGCGAGAATCTGCCCACCGAACCAATCCAGCTCCAGGCGCTCGCCCAGCACGTAGAATGCACGCGCAACGTCAGCCAGGGGTTCGCCTGTCTCCGTCGCCGCTTGAATAATACCCAGCGCGGTGTAGGCCTGAATGGTTGCTGCAACACTGGCTGCCAGTGACTCCTCAACGCCCTGTTCAAGGTAATACTCAAACTGCTCCTTGTACTGCTGCGCAGCCCGGCTGCGCCCCTTAAGCAGCGTGGGCAGGGCCTCGCGCAATTGCGCCACGCCATCGCTGAATTCCGCAATGATGGCCGTGGGCGCTAGTTTGTGACGACGGTTTCGCAGCAGCCAGCGCGTGGCGCGCTTCACCAGACGAATCAGTGCGACCATCATGCTAAGCTGAATACTGGCGTCGATCTTATGATCCAGCTGTTCAACGCGCTCCCAGACATCGCCAATGCCAAAGATCGCCATGACCGCGGTATACGCGCGAGCTATGTCCTGCGCGGTGGCCCCCGTCGCCTTGTGCTGACGTGCCACGAAGTTAAAACCCATGCGGTTGACAATGTCATTAGCGATCTGGGTGCACATAATTTCCCGATGCAGTCTGTGCTCGCGAATCTCTTCGTCGTAATCCTCAACCAGTCTTGCGGGAAAGGCTGTGGTCACCGCGCCAGCCAACACCGGATCAATACCGAGATCGGAGTCCAGCAGTCGCTCTTTCAGCAGCGCCTTACTGTAGGACACCAGCACCGCGAGCTCGGGACGCGTTAGCCCCTTGCCCTGCACGCGCCGATCGGCCAGTTCCTCATCACTGGGTAGAAACTCCAACCCCCTGTCCAGGCGGCCCGAACTTTCCAGAAGCGTAATGTACCGGCGGAACTCACCGCTGCGTTCCAGCGCCTGATGCTCCGCCAAACTGATCGCCTGCACCTGCCGGTAGTTATTCGCCAGCACCAGTTCGGCAACACTGCCGGTCATGTCCTCCAGCAACTCATTGCGGTGCTTACCGGTGAGGTCACCGCGCGCCACCACCGCATTGAGCAGGATCTTGATGTTCACCTCGTGGTCGGAACAATCCACTCCGCCCGCGTTATCAATAAAGTCGGTGTTGCAACGCCCGCCGTTGCGGTCGAATTCGATCCGCGCGAGCTGGGTCATACCCAGGTTGCCCCCTTCCCCGACCACTTTGCAGTGCAACTCCGACGCATCCACGCGCAGGCCGTCGTTGGCTTTGTCGCCGACATCGGTATGGGACTCAAGACTGGACTTAACGTACGTGCCGATGCCGCCGTTCCACAGCAAGTCCACCGGCGCCTTTAACAGATAAGCAATCAGTTCATTGGGCGTCAGGTGGTCCCGGTCTATGGTAAACGCCGCCTTCATCTCCGGCGAGACAGTGATGGACTTGGCTGAGCGACTGAAAATACCGCCGCCGGCAGATATCAATGCGTTGTCGTAGTCTGCCCAGGACGAGCGCGGCAATTCAAACAACCGCTTGCGTTCGGCAAAACTCGCAGCCGCGTCAGGGTTGGGATCGACGAAGATATGCAGATGATTGAACGCGGCCTGCAGACGGATGTGTTCAGACGAGAGCATGCCATTGCCGAACACGTCGCCGCCCATGTCACCGACACCGATAACCGTGAAATCGGTGCGTTGCACATCGATACCCATCTCGCGAAAGTGACGCTGCACCGATACCCAGGCGCCGCGCGCGGTAATGCCCATCTTTTTATGGTCGTAGCCGGCACTGCCGCCGGAGGCGAAAGCATCGCCCAGCCAGAAGTTGTATTCCGCAGAAATGCTGTTGGCGATATCGCTAAAGGTCGCAGTTCCCTTGTCGGCGGCGACCACCAGGTAAGGGTCCTCGTCGTCCTTGGCCACGACATGCTCGGGGCGCTCGATACCGATATCAGTGCGGTTGTCGGTAATATCCAGCAGGCCGCGAATAAAGAGCTTGTAGCAAGCAATCCCCTCTTGCTGTATCTCATCCCGCGACATCTCCGGGGTTACGCGCTTGGCAACAAATCCTCCCTTGGCGCCCACAGGGACAATCACCGCGTTTTTAACTTGCTGCGCTTTCACAAGCCCCAGCACCTCGGTACGGAAATCCTCCTGACGATCGGACCAGCGCAAACCGCCCCGTGCCACTTTGCCGCCACGCAAGTGCACCCCTTCCACCCTCGGCGAGTAGACAAAGATTTCAAACATGGGCACAGGACGCGGGATATCGGGAATCGCACCCGGCTTCAACTTGAACGATATATAGGGCTTGAAGCCGAGGGCATCGTCTTGCTGGAAGAAATTGGTGCGCACGGTCGCTTTGATCACCGTGACAAACTGGCGAATGATGCGGTCTTCGCCCAGATTCTCTACTTCATCCAGAGAGTCGAGAATGCGCTGCTCTACCGCTAGCTCCCGCTGCGCGCGCCAGTCTTCGTCACCGTCGAACACGGGAGAGAAACGCGTAAGGAACAGCTCCACGATGCAGGTAGTCAGGTGCATGTGGTTTGCCATTGTTTCGGCGATGTAATCGGCGCTGTAGGGGAAAGCGATCTGGCGCAAATAGCGGGAGTAAGCCCGCAGTAAGGCGATCTCGCGCCAGCTCAGCCTTGTGCCCAGCAGCAAGCGGTTGAAAGAGTCACTCTCAGCCTCGCCAAACCAGATACGGGCAAAGGCGTCCTCGAACTCTTCGCGCACGCCGTCGAGGTCGATATTCCTCGCCAGGCTGTAGATCAGGCTGAATTCCTGCACCCAGTAGCGCTGCCCGTCCGCGGCGCGCACACCGTAGGGCCGCTCCGAAACCACACGCAGACCCAGGTTTTCCAGAATGGGCAAGATGTCCGAGAGCGGCATAGGGTTGCCGCGGTTGTAGAGCCGCAGCTTCAGCTGTTCGTCGCCCTCCTCCACCATGCGGTACAGACTCATGCCCAGGTCCTTGCCAGCCATGATGGGCAGGAATTTGCGCACATCCATCACTGCAACGCGGGGGTCAAAGTCGTCCTGATAGCCGGGCGGGAAACCCGCGCCCAGATCCCGCATTAACTCCTCGCCGCGTTCCTCACCGAACTCCTCCAGTAGCCGCTGGCGCAGTCGATCTTCCCAGGCCTGTGTCGCGTGCACTATCTGTTCCTCAAGTTCTGTGATGTCGTAGTCCACAGAGCGCGCGGGGTTCACCCGCAGCACCAGGTGCACCCGCACCAAAATGGACTCTGTAAACAGGGTGGTAAATTCGGACTCTTCGGCTTCAAACGTGCGGGTCAATATGTCTTGAACCCGCTGCCGCCGCTCGGTGGTATAACGATCACGCGGCATGTACACCAGCGCACTGACAAATTTGCTGTGAACATCCTGGCGCACAAACACCCGGGTTTGACGACGCTCCTGAATGCGCGCCACAGCGCCCGCAGTCGCAAACAGTTCAGCCGTGCTGGACTGGAACAATTCGTCGCGGGGGAAGAGCTCGAGAATGCGTAACAGCTCGCGCCCGTCGTGCTCACCCTTATCCAGGCCCGACATATCCAGCACGCCCTGCACTTTGCGACGCAGAATAGGAATCATGCCGGGGTTCATGGTGTAGACCGTCGAGGTGTATAGCCCCATGAAACGGTGCTGACCGACAACGTCACCGCTGTCGTCAAACACTTTGATCTCAACGTAGTCGGGGTAGGTCAGGCGATGAATACGCGAAGGTGAGCGCGACTTGCCAAAACTGAGCTGACGCTGCTGTAGCTCATCTCGACTCATGCGCTCCAGATCGGCCCGCAGATCGCTCTCGCCACGGGTATTGCGCCTGCGTAAGTTCCCCAGGTGCTTATCGGGATCAGCGGTTACACGCACTTCACCGCCACTGCGGTTCACCTCCAGGTATTCGTACCCCAGGAAGGTCATGTGATTGCCGCCCAACCAGTTCAGAAACGCCAGCGCCTCATCACGCCACTCGGAGGCCACGCAATCACTGCAGTCAACGGCCTGCTTAGCCATCTGCAGATGGCTGCGCATCGCATCGAAATCACCGACAACCAGACCGACCTCAACAAGAATATCGGTGAGTTCACGCCTGAGTTCTTCGAGATCATCCACGTCAGAATGACGCGCCACTTCGAAGTACAGCAGGCTCTCCCGCGACAGAACGCCGCCATTGCCCGATTCGTTACTGGCATCCCTAGGCTCGGAGCCGTGTGGCAACACCTCAAGCAGCTCGCCACTTTCATCCCGGCGCGTCACCAGATTGCAGCTAGTCAGCGTATGAATGGGTAGGTTGCGCGCGTTCATCTCTCCGCGCACTGATGCCGTGCAAAACGGCATGTCACGGCACAGTATGGCGATGACCGTGTAGCGAGATTCCCAGCCATGCGCCTGCACATCGGGATTGAAGATGCGCACCTTGGGCTCGCCATCGGACCAGTGGTTTATAAATCGCAGCAGACCGTAGAGGCAGCCGTAAAGATTCTCCGAGGAACGGCCCCTCAGATCTTCCGGCGCAAAGCGCGAGAAGAAGGTCGCTGCCAGGTTGTTTAACGCGCTGCGATGGGCGGCGTCGCCACGGGCTTCAATCCGCTGCGCGACGTCGTCCAGCAGGCTTTGTTTCAGTGCTTCCCAGGCCATGGATTGCGGGTTCTCTCCAGGCTAACGGGCACCTTATCGGCACCACTTATTGAATTGCGCATAGTCTAGACCATAGCCCTTGGTATGTAGCCCCCGCCGTTGAACTTTTCGGGTGGTGAAAAGTCACATTGGCAGATATTAAGGTCACCATTCTGGCGACGATTGGAAGGCCAGCGAGTGTCATATAGAATGCGGCATCCGCGCCTACGTCGCGGACAATGCACCCATCGAACCGTACACCACAGACATCACAGGAGCTCGCGTGAGTAGCGCAGACCTTCGAGTATTGGAAGCCTGGCTAAGCCAGCAGATTATTGGACAGTCCCATCTGGTTCAGCGCCTGATCATCGCCCTGTTGGCAGATGGACACTTACTTGTAGAGGGCGCGCCGGGGCTGGCCAAAACACGGGCCATCAAGACCCTGGCCGATGGTCTGGAGGGCAGTTTCCACCGAATTCAGTTCACCCCCGATTTGCTACCCGGCGACGTGACGGGTACAGAGATTTACAGGCCCCAGGAAGCCAGCTTCCATTTCCAGCAGGGCCCCGTGTTCCACAACCTCGTGCTCGCGGATGAGATCAACCGTGCTCCGGCCAAAGTGCAGTCTGCCCTGCTTGAGGCAATGGCAGAACGTCAGGTAAGCGTGGGCAGCCAAACCTACGAACTCCCCGAGTTGTTCCTAGTGATGGCGACCCAGAACCCCATTGAGCAGGAGGGCACCTATCCCCTGCCTGAGGCTCAGTTAGATCGATTCCTGCTGCACGTGACTGTCGATTACCCCGATGCGGAAGCCGAGACCAACATCCTCAGACTCACCCGCGCAGAGGCCACCGGCACCAACAGTGAACCGCCTCAGGCGCTGTCGCAGGCCAGCGTCTTTCAGGCACGCCGCGAAGTGCTGTCGCTGCATATGGCGGAGTCCGTTGAACAGTACATCGTACAGTTGGTGATGGGCACACGCAGACCAGAGCACTACTCCGAGCAGTTGGCCTCCTGGATTGAATTCGGCGGCAGTCCCCGCGCCACCATCGCCCTGGACCGGTGTGCCCGGGCGCACGCCTGGCTTCGCGGGCAGGACTTTGTCTCTCCCGATGATGTGCAAGCGGTGGCGGCCGACGTATTCCGGCACCGTTTACTGCTTAGCTTCGAAGCCGAAGCCAACGGCATCACACCTGATGATGTCACGGCAGAGCTACTCAAGCTGGTCCCCGTCGGCTAAACCCGGGCATGCGCGCCGCTGACCTATCCCTGCCGCCCCGGGGCGCCTACACAGCGCTGGATGAATTGATCGCGCTGCGCTTCTCTGCGCGCCAGCTCAACATCACGCGACGCAGCCGGGCCTTGAGCGCACTCGCAGGCCCCAACAAGTCCAATTTCCGCGGTCGCGGCATAGACTTCGAGGAGGTGCGCTTCTACCAGCCCGGCGACGACATCCGCACCATTGACTGGCGAGTCACTGCGCGCACCGGCGAGGCCCACACCAAGCTGTTCCGGGAAGAGCGCGAGCGTCCTGTCATCATCGTCGCTGATCAGCGCAGCCAAATGTTCTTTGGCTCAAGCCATTGCTTTAAGTCGGTGATCGCCGCCCATATCAGTGCGTTGCTGGCCTGGAGCGGGCTGGAAAACGGCGAACGCGTGGGCGGGCTGGTATTTAACGACGCACAGCATCGGGAACTCAGACCCAAGCGAAGCCGCCGTACCGTACTGGCGCTGTTGTCTGAAATTGATCGCTACAACCACCAGTTACCACCCGAGGCGGGCACAGATTCCCAGAGTTTCGGCGACATGCTCAGCAAACTGCGACGCATAGCACGCCCGGGCAGCAGTCTTTTTATCGTCAGCGACTTCAGTGGCGCCGACACTGAACCAGCGCGCGAACACCTCTACCAGTTGGCCCAACACACAGAAATCACTGCAGTGAAGTGCAGCGACCCGCTGGAACAACAATTACCGCGCAGTGGCCGCTACGCTGTGACGGACGGGGTCACTCGCAGCGAGTTGAACACTGCGGATAAAGGGCTGCAACGCAAGTTCTCTGAAGAGAAAGCCACGCAGGCCAAGCAGCTTGCCAGCGACCTCAGCCGCCTGGGTATTCCCCTGATCCGCGCGAGCACTGGTGTTTCGGCACTGTCCGCCTTGCAACCCGTGTATGGGGACAAGCGTCGATGAACCCGCAATCGGACCCATTGGCCGCGCTGCACCCCCTGCGCGAGCCCGCTGCGATCGCACTGTGGCCCCCCGCTCCCGGCTGGTGGTTATTGGCGCTCTTGTTGATGGTGCTGTTAATCGCGGCGGCACTGTGGCTGCGGCGCCGGTATCAGATGGGAGCCTATCGTCGTCAAGGCCTGCAACAGCTGAGCCTGATCCGTGCCAGATGGCAAACCAGTGACGACGAGAAACGCTATGTCGCCGAGGTCAACGCCCTGCTGAAGGCAGTGGCGATGCGTGCACTGCCAGAGCCAACGGTTGCCAGCGCCAGCGGCCAAGAATGGCTGGCGCTACTGGATGCACATGCACCGAAAGATTGGACAGCACCCAAATTGCTGGCCACAGGCCCCTACTCTCCCGCGCCCGATACCGGCGCCGAAACACTCTATGACATGTCCGCGCGATGGATCAGGGAACACAGGGCAGAATCATGATCGAGTGGGTATGGCCATTGATGCTGCTACTTTTGCCGCTGCCGCTAGTGGTGAGACGTTTGCTGCCACCCAGTGGTGGCGATGAGGCAGCTCTACGCGCGCCGTTCTTCGCCGACTGGCAGGCGCTGACCGCCGAGCAAGGCAACACCATGGGCGGCAGTGACCGGTTGTCGCTGGTCGGGCTCTGGTTGGTGTGGCTTTGCCTGGTACTCGCCGCGGCCAGACCGATGTGGATCGGTGAACCCATCGAGCTACCCAACAGTGGTAGAGACCTGATGCTGGCGGTCGACATCTCCGGCAGCATGCGCATCGAGGATATGAAGGTTGGCAATGCCGTTGCGAGGCGTATCGATGCGGTGAAGCAAGTGGGTGCCGACTTTATCGAACGACGCACAGGCGATCGGTTGGGCCTGATCCTGTTTGGGAGCAACGCCTACGTTCAGTCTCCGTTGAGTTTTGATACAGGCACCGTCAAACGTTTTTTGCTGGAGGCGCAGATTGGTTTTGCCGGCCAGGAGACGGCCATTGGTGACGCCGTTGGTCTGTCTGTAAAACGGTTGCGCGAGCGCCCCGCCGACAGCCGTGTACTGGTACTTCTAACTGATGGGCAAGACACCGCAAGCACGATCACACCGCAGGATGCTGCGCGACTGGCAAGGGATCTGGATATCAAGATCTACACCATCGGCATCGGCGCCGATGAGCTCACCTTGCCCGGCATTTTCGGCTCCAGTTTCGGCCGCCGGCAGGTCAACCCTTCCGCAGAGTTGGACGAAGCCAGTCTCAAGGAAATAGCCCAGCTCACCGGTGGTCGCTACTTCCGCGCCAGAGACCCGGCAGAGCTGGCCAACATTTACGCCGTACTGGACGAGTTGGAGCCCGTAGAGCAGGAGGCCGCAGTTTACCGCCCCCGGCAGTCGCTGGGTTATCTGCCGCTGGGCGTCGCCATTATCCTGAGTTTTCTGCTCGCCCTGCGCCATGCGGCGCGTGCTGGTGGCTGGCTTGGCAGAGAACGAGCAGTAGGTGCACAACCATGAGCCTGCTGCAGGAACTTCACCTGATGCGACCTGAGTGGTTGTGGGCGCTGATACCCGCCATCGGCCTGGGTATATGGCTGTGGATCGCTCGCGGCCGTTCGGGAAGCTGGCGTTCAGTGATCGACGCGGAGCTGCTGCCTTATCTCATCAATGATTCACAGAGCCGGGGCAGCGGCCACTGGCTGCTACTCGCCCTCCTCATCTGCTGGTGTCTGGCCGTATTTGCCGCCGCTGGCCCCAGCTGGCGACAGCTGCCACAGCCCATACATCAGAAGCAGGACGCCATGGTGTTGATGCTTGATCTGAGCTATTCGATGAAGGCGGCCGACCTTGCTCCCTCGCGCATTGATCGTGCACGGCAGAAGCTACTGGACCTACTCTCAGAGCGGCGCGAAGGTGTTACTGGGCTCGTGGCCTATGCCGGGGACGCGCATATTGTGACCCCCTTAACAGACGACAACCCCACCATCGCCAATCTTCTACCCGCGCTTAATCCCGACATGATGCCAGTACCGGGTTCGGATGCGGATGCCGCCGTGTCGCTGGCGGTGTCGCTGTTGGACTCAGCGGGCATTCGCGGCGGCCAGCTGTTACTGGTCACCGACGGGGTCAGCGAACGCGCCGTCAAGGCCATACAGAGCCGTCTTGATGGCAGCACGGCGCGCCTGTCGGTGTTAGGTGTTGGCACAGCTAGTGGTGCACCTATCCCGCTGCCAGGCGGCGGTTTTTTGAAAGACCGCGAGGGCGCTATTGTCATTCCTGGCCTCGATGAGGGCCCGCTGCGAGAACTCTCAACACTACCCGGCAGCCAATATCAGCGCATGCAGATTGGCGATGGCGACATCCAGCAAGTGCTGACTCAGAGCGCACTGACCAACTCTTCGGAAACGCTGGAACTGGAGCGCAGTGCCGACACCTGGGAAGACCAGGGATACTGGTTCGTACTGTTGCTGCTGCCTCTGGCACTGGGACTGTTTCGACGGGGAACACTCGCCAGCGTTGCCCTGGCCGGTGTGCTACTGATGGACAGCCCGGGCGCCCAGGCACAGGTTTGGGATTCCCTGTGGTTTACGCCAGATCAGCAGGGCCAGCGTGCACTGGATGCTGGCGATGCCGCGCGTGCCAGCGAGCTCTTTGAAAACAGCGACTGGGCTGGCACCGCGGCCTATCGCAGTGGCGATTTTGAAACCGCAGCGGAGTTGTTCGACAGCAACCAGAGTAGCGATGGCTGGTACAACCGGGGTAACGCACTGGCGCGTGCCGGCGACCTCCCCGCCGCCGCCGAGGCCTACCGCGAATCACTTGCCCTAACACCCGAGCGGGAAGACGCTAGCGAAAATCTCGCTCTGGTCGAGGAACTGATGCGCCAGGAAGAGCAGCAACAGGAACAGCAGAACAATCAGGACCAGCAAGACCCCAACCAGGATCAGGAGGGCGAGCAACAGCAGCAGGATGCTCAGTCGAACGATTCGAGCCAGCCTTCCGATGACAACCAGGGTGAGCAGTCAGACGGTCAGGAGAGCCCCCAGCAAAGCCCACCGCAGGAGCAGGAGCCCGCGTCCCAGACGGATGAGCAGGAGGACGGTGAGAACAGCGAGCAGGAACAGTCGTCCCAAGAGCAGGAGGGGCAGCAGACACCCCAGCCCGATATCGACATGTCAGCTCTGGATGAGGACATAGAGCGTGATCAGGCACTGGAGCAGTGGTTACGGCGCGTGCCGGATGACCCCTCCGGCCTGTTACGAGAAAAATTCCGATACGAAAGCCGTCAGCGACAGCAACGCGGCGAGACCAAGAATGATGACACCTATTGGTAAATTACAGACCCGGCGACTGCTAGTACTGCTACTGACGGTGTTCTGGGCAGGCACGCTAAAAGCTGATGTCACTGCCACCCTGGATCGCGAAAGCGTGGCCATGGGCGACACTCTGCGCCTGCAGATCGTCGCTACCGCCGGCGAGCCCATTGACGACATTCCACTGAGCGAGCTACTCACCGATTTCGAGATTCTGCAGCGAGGCACCAGCAGCAGTACGCGCGTGGTCAATGGCAAGTCCACCAGCAGCCGCACCATCAATCTGGACATTACGCCTCGCCGAGAGGGCGATCTGAGGGTGCCTGCCTTGACCGCCGGCTTGATCCAAACAGTGCCCATTGCCGTGACGGTGGGTCCTGCTCCCACACTGGCGGCTAACGGCGATCTGGTTCTGTTTGAGGCCGAGCTGGACCGTGAGCAAGTCTACGTGCAAGGTCAATTACTGCTGACCTTGAGACTACAACAGGCCGTGTCCCTTGAGGCGCGCAGCATTACCGAACTGCAGATAGACGGTGCGTTCGTAAAACCCCTGCAGCAGCGGACGTTCAACCGGCGCGTCAACGGACAGACCTGGCAAGTGTATGAAGTTCGCTATGCCGTTTTCCCTGAACAAAGCGGTGTACTGACAATACCCAGCCAAACCTTTAACGCGCGCATTGCCCAGCAACGTCGCAGCCTGTTCGATGTCGGCGGCGGCGGTAAACCGATACGCCGCAGCACACTGCCACTCAGCATCGAAGTCCTGCCCCGCCCCGCCGGGTACCCGGACCAAACCTGGTTGCCAGCAACGGCCCTCCGCGTTGAAGAGAGCTGGTCTACGCCGCCAGAATCATTAAAGGCCGGCGAATCGGCGACGCGCACCCTGCGACTAGTCGGTGAAGGACTACAAGGTGCCCAGCTACCGCCACTGCCGCTGCCTGAGGTGAGCGGTCTCAAGTTCTACCCCGACCAGCCGGACATCAGTGAACGGGAAAGCGATGCGGGCATTACGGGCGTAAGGGTCGACAGCGCTGCCATTGTCCCCACCAACAGCGGCAGCTGGACGCTGCCTGAGATCCGCATTCCCTGGTGGGACACCAACAGCGGTTCTTTGCAGTTTGCCACAGTGCCCGCCCGTGAAGTCAGCGTCAGCGGCCCCGCCACAGCCGCGGCAGAGCTTGCTCCAACAACTGCCCTGCCTGCCCCCTCACAGGCTGTGGCTGACGCAACACCTTTCACTGCGGGTTACTGGCCCTGGGTTGCCGCAGCAGCGCTAATGGGCTGGATGTTGACCGCCCTCGCCTGGCTGTACAGCCGTCGTGGCAGCACCGCCAGCGAGCCCGCGGCACGAGAAGAGCACCCCGATGAAAAAAATGCGTTCAAAGCACTGTCGGCCGCGTGTGCCAGCGACCAACCCCTGGCCGCACGTCAGGCCCTGATCACTTGGGCGAATTGCCGGGGCCACACGACAACACGCCTTGAGAGCGTGGCAGCTGCACTGGCCGGGCCTGATGACCGCACCCTCTGGGATGACACTGTGACCGAGCTTGAAGCTGCAGCATTCAGTGACACCGCCCATGGGTGGCAAGGCTCTCAGCTGCTGGGGCTGGTGAAAGATGCTCGGCAGCGCAAGCCAGCTGTGCAAAAGCACGACAATACGCTGCAGCTCTACCCGGGTTAAGGCCGTGGGCTAATCCGCTCCCATTGCCCCGCGCGTACAATCATTAAGAACAGGTTTGATGAGTATTCGAGTAGCGGCGCACATGTTGTCGGGACCCAAACGAACCCCATGCGGGCACTCTCCGGAGGTCTTCGTCTTCGTCTACGGTCGGTCCTAAAGGTGCTGTACCCGCTCAAGACTTGCGTTACAATGTAGTCAGCGTTGTGCAACGGATGCACCGAGGGACGCCCTAGGGACAGGATACGGTTTTCCCAAGAGGCAGGGTGTTATATGAAACAGGCTCAGCGCGTTCTCTTCATCACGCCACAGGCGCCCGCGAGTGGCGGCAATGCCTGTTCGATGAAGAGCCTCGAGGCCCTCGCGCTTTTCAGCCAGCATTACCCTGTAACGCTTGCCTGCCCCGCTCGTTCAGATCGCGAACCCCAAGCATTGAAAGACACCCTTGGGCTGGAGGGCATCATCTGGGCCAAGCCCGATGCCGCTGTGCAAGCCGACGAGGTGGCGCAGCGTCTGAACGCTATGATCGCGCCGGACACCACGAACCGTTTCAGCGAGGCCCTGGCTCGCCAGGTGACGAATGTCGCCGCAGATTTTGACATCATCGTCATCGACCATTTTTACGCCTTCTTTTACCAGCCCGCTGAATTTACCGGCACCACCATCTATCACGCCCATGCTGCACATTTCGCAGACATACAGGCACAACCCGACTGTGCCGGCCTTGAAGAAAAAGTAGTGAACGGCTTGCGCAAGCGAGAACTGGACGCCTGCGCCGGCGTTGATCATGTGTTCGCTACAGCAAATGACGCCCTGCGTCTGGCGGATGCTGGTGTTCCTTTCGGGAAGCTACAAAGCTCGCTGCTAGGCAGCCACATTGATACGCGCAAAAGCGACGCCATTGACTTCAACCGGACGAAAGCCCAGCTACTGTACGTGGGGTATCTGGGCGATGCCGACAACGTGCGCAGCCTGATGTGGTTTATACGGGAGGTGCTGCCTCAGCTGCGGGAAAGCATGCCGCGTTTACCCCTGCACCTTGTGGGCAAAGACCCGGACCTGCAACTGCTAACCCTGGGCATGAGCGACCCGAACATTCACTTCCATCGTTCCATGGAAGAAGCAGAAATGGCCGGCGAATCTTTCCGGGTCAGCATTGATCCGCTGCTCTATGAGCGCGTGGTCGACACCAAACTGATCAATAACCTGGCCAGGGGCACACCGACAGTCACCACCGTTGCCGGCGTTGCTCGTCTACGCGGCGAGGCACCTGATACTGTGGTTGCGGCTCAGTCATCCGGTGATATGGCAGCACACATCCGTACACTGCTCACCGACAAATCGGCTTGGCGCAAGCTGGCAGTGGCCAACCGTGAATTTGCGCGCTCTCGCCTGCACGTGCACGACCTGATGTATCGCCTGCGGGCCCAGTTGTCTCAGCAAGGTGCTGTTGGCGCGGCCTGAGCTACGCACTACGCACTCGCGTATTAGGCGAGAGAACGGCTGACCACTTCAAACACATCCGGCGACAAACCCGACACCGCGGCCAATTCCTCCAGCTCGGCCCGCATCATGTCGCCTCTGCCCTGATAGTTTCGCCATTTGGTGAGCGGGCCCAGCAGCCGCGAAGCAATTTGCGGATTCATGCCATCGAGCACAGCAACCTGCTCTCTCAAGAAGCGATAGCCCGCGCCATCGCGCCGGTGAAAGTTCACCGGGTTACCACTGGCAAAAGCGCCGATAACAGCCCGCACCTTATTCGGGTTTCGCAGGTCGAAGGCATCGTGCGCCATCAGCGCCTGCACGCGCGATAAGGCATCCTCCAGCGGCAACATGGCCTGTAGCTGCAACCATTGATTCACTACCAGAGCTTCGTGGTGCCACTTGTCAAAGCAATCTGCCAAGGCTGCGTCACGCTGTACGTCGTTACCGAAATAAGCGACAGCCTGCAGGCCAGCCAGCCTGTCGGTCATATTGTTAGCGCCGTGATACTGCGCCAGCGCCAGCTCAACGCCATCGACACTGTCGGCACTGAGATAGCCCAGCGCCGCGTTGCACAAGCTGCGCCTGGCTATCTCCGGTCCGCTGGCCTGGTAGGGCTCAACGCTGTGCAAACGCCCGAACAGGCTCTGCCACTGCTCCGACAGTGCGCTGGCTAGCGCTTCACGAACGCTGTCCCTTGCAGCATGAATACCATCTACATCAGCCTGGCCAGTATGACTTGCGAGCTCTGCCAGATAATTTTCACCGGGCAAGGTCACCATCATGGCCACCATTGCAGGATCCAGCGACGTATCGGCGATAACCGCTGCTACAGAGTCAATCAGCAACGGATCAACGTCCGGCTCACTGCCGGCATCGAGTTGCGCCTGAACGTCCATAATCACCTGCACAGCCAATTGCTGGCTGGCATCCCAGCGGACAAAACCGTCGGCATCGTGACTGATAAGCGCCTGCAAGTCTTTACGGGTATAGGGGTAGTCAAGCCGCACTGGCGCTGAGAAGCCGCGCAGCAGCGAGGGGACAGGCGCTTCGTTCACGCCGGTGAAGACAAATCGTTGCTCGGCGGAATCGACAGTCAGCACGCGATGCGTATTATCCGACGTCTCCGTATCCGGCAATTCACCCTCGAGGCGTAAGGGCAAGTTGCCCGCGTCACCCAGAAGGCCCATCGCCAGTGGAATCACCACGGGCTGCTTGTCGGTCTGCCCTGGTGTCGGTGGGGTGCGCTGCGCGACAGTGAGGGTGTAGGTTTGCGCCTCCTCGTCATAGACACCGCTGGCACTGACTTCCGGCGTGCCCGCCTGGCTGTACCACCGCCGGAACAGGCCGAGATCAACCCCGGACGCGTCTTCCATGGCAAGGACAAAATCTTCACAGGTGACTGCCTGCCCATCGTGCCGTTGAAAGTAAAGGTCGCTGCCTCGCCGAAATGATTCAGCGCCCAGCAGGGTGTGGATCATCCTCACCACCTCTGCACCCTTTTCATACACGGTGACGGTGTAGAAGTTTGATATCTCGATAAATGAGTCAGGCCGCACCGGGTGCGCCATCGGGCCGGCATCTTCGGCAAACTGTGAGGTACGCAGGACAGTGACGTCCTCCACGCGCTTGACCGTTCTGGAACCCATATCTGATGAGAACTCGGCATCGCGGAACACGGTAAAGCCTTCCTTGAGACTGAGCTGGAACCAGTCGCGGCAGGTGACCCTGTTCCCGGACCAGTTGTGGAAATACTCGTGAGCGACGATCGATTCAACCCGCTGGTAGCCGGCATCCGTCGTTGTATCCGGCGATGCCAACACGCAGGAAGTGTTAAAGATATTGAGGCTCTTGTTCTCCATAGCGCCCATGTTGAAATCATCAACTGCCACTATGTTGAAAATGTCCAGATCGTACTCGCGACCGAAGGTCTCTTCGTCCCAGCGCATGGATCGTTTCAGTGAATCCATGGCGTGGTCACATTTGTCGAGATCCTTGGGTTCCACAAAAATTTTCAGATCAACCTCACGGCCTGAACAGGTGGTGAAGCTATCTTCGACAACGCTTAAGTCACCCGCAACCAGGGCGAAGAGATAAGCCGGCTTGGGGAATGGGTCATGCCAGGTGGCACTGTGCCGGCCACTGGCTAGTGCCTCGGTAGCCACACAGTTTCCATTACTGAGCAACACCGGATAGCGCGCGGCGTCGGCCTCCACCGTCACCGTATAGATCGACATCACGTCGGGCCGGTCGAGGAAGTACGTGATTTTGCGAAAGCCCTCGGCTTCACACTGGGTGCAAAACATGGTGCGCGACTTATACAGCCCCTCCAGGGAGGTGTTGTTCTGCGGCTCTATACGCACCACCGTGCGCAATTCAAACTCACCAGGCACAGCCTCCAGGGTCAGGCTCGCCTCATCAATGACGTAGGTCCCCTCCCCCAACGTATTGCCGTCCAGCTGAATGGATTCCAGCTTCAGCGCTTGGCCATGGAGTACCAGAGCTTGCGTCTCAGGGGCGCCTGCCGTCCGCGCAATGCTCAGCGTCGCAGTGACCAGCGCGTAGTCTTCATGCAGGGCAAAGTGCAGCTGTGTTTGCTCAATGCGGTAAGCCGGTGGCTCGTAGTCTTTCAGGTAAATGGTTGCAGGCTGTGCCTCGCGCATCGGATCTACTCCCCGGAAACGGCAATGTTGTAGCCGCTGTACTTTCGCATGTTGATAACGCCGGTATCGAAAATAAGGTACTGACCCTTGATACCTTCGAGAGTGCCCTCCACAAGCGGAGTCTTGTCGAGATTGAATGACTTGACCTTCACAGGATGCTTCAGCACGGGATACCGAATGCGGGTCTCCGCCTCATCAACCAGCTCTGTGATGGCCTGAAGGCCATGCGATGCTTGCAACGCATCAATCTCATCGCGGCTGGAGGTCATCAAGGCCTGGCGTCGCTCTTCGAGATCCAGAGGGTCAGCATCCCCCTTGAGCATGGCCTGCCAATTCGTCTTGTCGGCAATATGTGCGGCGAAGGCCAATTCAACCAGGCCGGATTGCAGTCGCGTGCTCACGCGGAAAATAGGCTTGGCTTGCGTGGCTCCCTGGTCCATCCACCGCGTGGGCACCTGGGTGCCTCGCGTGATGCCCACCTTCAGGCCAGAGGTGTTTGCCAGATACACGATGTGATCGATGTTGCAGTTGGCCTCGCCCCACGCGGGTTCTCGACAAGTGCCTTCAATAAAATGGCATTTCTGGGGGCTCACGATGCAGCTATCGCACTGGGCAAGGCGTTTAAAGCAGGGATAGCAGTAGCCCTGGCTAAAACTCTTATTGGTTTTGCGATCACAATGTATGCAGTTAATCGTGCCAAGATAGGAAAGACTGAGGCGCTTTCCCAAGTGCGCGTTCAGCGGTATCTCGGCATCACCCACAATCATGTGGTAATTCACGACATCCGCCAGCTCGGTGCGCATCTTGCGAACCTTGCCTGAACCTAGTTCAGCCATTCTTCAAATCCTTAACTTAGTCTTGCAGCCACTTGATGGTGGTGGTGGTGTCCGGGTCGTCACACACCTCACCCGCCTTGTGCCCGCGGTCGATGTAGCCAATGCGTTGCTCCTCCGGCAGATGTTGTGCGCCCCAGGCAATCAGGGCTTCCATGACAGTGCAACGCTGCTCTGCTGACAATAGCTTACCATCAGGCCACCGGCCCAGTTCCATCGCCCGGCGCAGACTGCGATAGATCTCCGGGCTCATACTGTTGATCAGGGTGTCATAGTCCATAGCTGCCTCCATATCCGGGCGGCGATTATAGCGATTTGTGAGGCGATCAGCGTGAGGCCAATGCGAATACTGCCCCTAGTAGTGCACCGGTGAGCAAGCCTCCCACATGGGCGGCATTCGCCACGGCACCGAAGCCCAGCACTTCGACAACACCCAGTACACAGATCACCAGCCAGCCCAGCATGAACAACATGATGGGGTTAGCGGGCCTGAATCCCCAGGCTGGCTGCAAGGTGGCCCCCACCCAGGCGAAACCCAGCAACCCATACACGACACCGGACAGCCCGCCAAACAGTGCCGGGCCGCCAAACAGGTACTGGATAGTGTTTGATACCAGGGCGATAACCAGAAACAGCCCCAGCAGGTTCAGGGAGCCCAGACCGCGCTCTATCCGCGAGCCCAACTCCCACATCCAGAGGCAATTGAAGGTGATATGCAGCCAGCCAAAGTGCAGAAAAACAGGCGTGATGTAGCGCCAGGGCGCGGCGCCCGGCTCACCAAAGACCAGCTGATTGCCAACCACAGCGAATGGCGTAAACGTGAACAAGGACAACAGTTCCGGAGATGCCCGAAACAGCAGCAGTGCAAAGCCGGCTACGCTGAGCGCAATGATAGCCAGGGTGACCGGCGAACGCATCCCGCGCGATAACAGCGACGGGCCCGCCTCTCTGGGTCGCGCAGTGATCTCAATATTGAGTTCGCCGGAGCGCCAGGCCTGATAAACGCGCTGCACTTCGCGCGCCTCGGCGTCAGTGGCGGTTTTCACCGTCTGCCTGCCCTGCTCTTCGAAAATGCGGTGTCGCACACCCTGTTGACGCAGGGCCACCGACAGCGGTAACAAATCTTCAGAGAGATCGACGGCGATCGCCGTCACATCCATGCTTATCATCAGTTTGTGAGTGCGTTGCTCCACCGCAACTTATCGCGGCAGCTGGCATAGAAGCTGTGACCTACGGGATGCAGCAGCGTCAGCTTCTCCGGCTTTTTACGAATCACCACGGAGTCACCCGGCCGCGCCGTCATATTGACCTGACCATCACAGGTGACCGGCGGATGAATGCGATTACGGGATAACACGTCGATGCGGATCTCGCTGTTGCCATCCACGACAATGGGGCGACTGCTGAGCGCATGGGGAAACATGGGCACCAATACGACCGCATCCAGAGCAGGATGCATGATGGGGCCGCCTCCCGACAGCGAGTAGGCGGTTGAGCCAGTCGGTGTTGAGACAATCAATCCATCTGCACGCTGTCGGTACACAAAGGTGTCATCGATATACAGCTCAAGCTCAATCATCTGGGCTGAGGTGCCTGAGTTAACAACCACGTCGTTGAGGGCATCAGCTCGGCCAACGACCGCACCATCGCGCATTACCTTCGCGTCCAGCAGGAAGCGCTTTTCATGCGTGAACTCACCGTCGAGTACGGCGCCCACCTGCGCATGTACATCGTCAGGATTAATGTCGGTCAGGAAACCCAGCCGCCCGCGATTCACGCCCAGCACAGCAACGTCAGAACGGGCCAGCGTGCGGGCTGCGCCTAACAAACTGCCATCACCGCCAACCACAATGACAAGGTCAGCCTTCTCGCCGATATCTTCGAGTGCGCAGGCGGAAAGCCCTGCCACCGGCAACAGCTCCGCCAGTCGCTGCTCCAGCAAAATCTCGGCGCCACGTGATTGCAGCAAACGTACAAGCTCGTTGAGAACCGGCGCCGCATCTTCATGTTGGCTGCGGCCCACCAGTCCCACGCATTGGAAAGATAACGGCATGCTCGACGCATCCCCTGTAAACTGGATCCTCATTATAAACACAGAACCAGTGCGGTAACGCAGCTGCTACATCTATGCTCGATCTCCACACCAGCATCGTGCGAGACCTCGCCTGGGCTTGTTTTTCATCGCCCTTGGTCCAGACCCATGAGATTGTGGATGAGGGCCAAGCGCTGGCCAACTGCGGACTGACGCTAACACCCCACCGCAAGATCTGGCTAACGCAGTTGGAGGCGGACCCTTCGGCTTTACGGGCATGGCTGGGAAGCTCACCGCCGCGCCGCCTGGGATTGTATGTGGAGCGCCTGTGGCATTTTTTTCTCGAACAAGACCCCTCGGTGGAGTTCGTCGCACACAACGTGCCGGTGCGCGGAGGTGGGCGGACCTTGGGGGAATTCGACTGCCTGTACTACTGTTACGACCGAGAGCGCTACTTTCATCTGGAACTGGCGGCGAAGTTCTACCTCGGTGTGGCTGAGCCTGGCCCTGCGAGCTGGCACCAATGGTGGGGACCCAACACCGCTGATCGACTGGATCTCAAACTGGGTCGGATGCTGGAACACCAAACGCGGTTGGGGGAGCAACCCGCCGGCAGGCAGGTGCTGCGTGAACTCGGTATCGATGAACTCGCCTGTGAAGCTGAAATCAAGGGCTACCTGTATCAGCCATACAACAAGGCTTTACCCATGCCTAGAGGATGCTCAACAGCAGCACAGGGTCTCTGGGTACATGCGTCGGAAGTTGAGGAACTTATGTCAGCGCATGCGGCCCAATACTGGCAATTACTTGACAGAATGGCGTGGCTGGCGCCTGCAGCCAGTTTGATCACAAGGCACGCGCATGGGCCCTGCTCGAAAAGCGCTACACTTACAGCACTGCGGGAACACTTTCAGGTCAGCGAAAGACCGGTACAGATCGCTGGATTCGAGGAATGCACCCACGATGTCCTGAGGGTTTTTGTGGTGCCGGACAACTGGCCTATGGGGAACTAAGAGAGTGACGCTCGTTTTGACGAAAAATGCCTAGACGGGCAGACTCAGGTTTCTAAACTCGTCAAGCATCGCTATTGGAACCAACAACAAGGATCATAACTATGAAGCCTCATGTTCTTATCGCCGCTGCTGCCGTTACCGCAATGACGGCGTGCAGTTCAACCGAGCCCACCGTTCAAACCGGTGATGACGCCGAAGTCATCATGGGTAATTTGCACAAGGTTGATAACAGCCGCACCGACCTGGCCTACGTGGATCCCGAGGCCAACTTCGGCAAATACAATAGCGTGTTGGTTCAGCCGCTGGGCGTAGACAACGTCGAAATCCGCCAGCCCAATAACTCTTACTCTGCAGTCGGCAACCGTACTTGGGAGCTGACGGACAAGGACAAAGAGAACCTGCGCAAGTCCTTCGCTGAATCCATGGGCAAGCAGATGGAGAAGTGCGGCTACCCTGTGGTGACTGAAGCCGGCGACGACGTCTTGCAAGTAGCCGCGATGATTACCGGGATTGCCCCCGCTGCTGCAAAAGACGACAACTCTTCGCGCGCCGTAGGCCGTACCCGTGTTTACACGGAAGGTGCAGGTGCTATGGCAGTAGCCGTAATGTTTGGCGACTCGGAAACCGGGGAAGTCCTGGCCATGATCAAGGACACTCGCCAAAGCAACTCTGCAGGTAACTGGGGGCTGAATAACTCTGTCTCCAACATGGCGGATGTGCGTCGTTTCTTCAATGGCTGGGCTAACCAGATCTGCCAGGGGCTGGACCGCGCCCACGGCAAATAATCAGCCATAAAAAAGGCCGGCAATCGCCGGCCTTTTTCTTTCACGGTGAGCGGGAATGCTCATCGCAGCACTACGACGACAATCCCACGTTATTTTTCTCCAGCACCTGCTCTGCCCGGTAGCTAGAGCGTACAAAGACACCCGAGACCACCTCCAGGAACCCCATAGCCAGGCCTTCCTGACGATACTTTTCGAACTCTTCGGGCGACACGTAGCGCTCAATAGGGTAATGATTCGCCGTGGGCTGTAGATACTGGCCAAACGTCAGGATATCTACCTTCGCCTCGCGTAGTTCTTGCATGCACTCGGTGATTTCTTCATCTGTCTCGCCCAGCCCCAGCATCAGGCTGGTTTTGGTGAGCACGTCGGGACGATAGGCCTTGGCATGGGCAAGTACATCCAGGGTCTGCTGATAACCCGCTCGGGGATCACGCACCGGATGCGTTAGGCGCCTCACCGTTTCAACGTTCTGGGCAAACACCTCAATGCCAGAATCCACAACAACTTCGACGTCACTCAACTTGCCCAGAAAATCAGGCGTCAGTGCTTCGACGGCTGTCTGCGGATTCTCTTCCTTCACTGCACGCACACAGGCAGCGTAGTGCCCCGCTCCACCGTCGGGGAGGTCATCTCGGTTCACTGAGGTCAATACAACATACTTTAGGCCCATCAGCGATACGGATCGCGCAGTGTTTGCGGGCTCCTCGGCATCCAGCCAACCCTGGGGGTTACCGGTGTTGACGGCACAAAAGCGACAAGCGCGCGTGCACACATCGCCCATCAACATGATGGTGGCAGTGCCTGCACTCCAACACTCGCTCATATTGGGGCACTTGGCTTCCTCGCACACGGTTGCCAGGCGGTGTTCGTGCACAATGCCTTTCACCCGTTCATACGTCGCACCCCCACGGGCGCGAATGCGCAGCCATTCTGGCTTGGGCAATCGTTCTCCAGAGCGAGCGCTGGCCTTGATGCCGTCCTTGATCGCAGTGATGCCACGCTCATTGACGAACTTATCGCCGCTATGAACCTGAACGGTTGGAATGAGATTGTCGCTGGGTTTGGGCATGACGAGTACCGCAAATGAGTGGGAGCAAGTATATCAGCTCTAGAGTCAACACTAACTCCGTCGGCTACCTAGGCGATCTCAGGTGGTGGGGCCGCCAATGGGAACCTGGAAATACGTCCGTGTCGTTTCGATCAACTCATGGAGATGCTCGATCCCAAGGCTACCGTCGGTGAACGCCGCCAACCTCTAAGTCTTCAGATACAAAAAAGCCCCGCCGGATGGCGAGGCTTATCTGTATATGGCGGACCGGACGGGACTCGAAAATGTGACTACGACCTGAGTGTCGCCCAGTGTCGGTCAATCTTCCAATAATTCAAGCACTTAGAAGAAAGCATAGCGACACTGAAAGACACCCACAGACGGAGACT
The DNA here is from genome assembly GCF_014652275.1 of Parahalioglobus pacificus. Lineage (GTDB taxonomy): Bacteria > Pseudomonadota > Gammaproteobacteria > Pseudomonadales > Halieaceae > Parahalioglobus > Parahalioglobus pacificus. The sequence continues at coordinate 1,497,650 of NZ_BMYM01000001.1, forward strand.
GTCCAAAACACTGTCCAACGCACGCCTAATACTCCGGCCGAAAATTTGGCTTGCCTACCTTGAATTATTATTCCAAAACCCCACTTTGTTATTGTTAGACAAAGAATAATTTTCTAGCATCCGCAGATCATTAAGACCATGGAGGGTAAACATGTCAGTAACGGCTGAGCTGAAGGTAAAACTTTTCGCTGGAGAAACCTTGGTAGCTGAATCGGAAGATCAGCTCCTATGGAGCCAAGCTTTGGCTGCAATCCAAGCCGCTGAAACTATGACTACGCCTGTGGACGCATCCACACTTGGCACTCAGCAACTACCAGTTGTCCAACAAGAAAGCGATTTTCAGGAGGCACCCGCGACCGCAGTGGTCGCTGAAGATGATGTTTCTGATTTCGCGAACGACTTGGGCGTTGAGAGACAACAACTGGAAGGCGCACTAGATCCAACAAAGGAATCTCCGTACATCCACCTCGATATCAAGTGCTGGGAAGCCTTCAAGAGTAACAACCCGAGTAAGGGCAGAAATGCAATCGCAAACTCTGTGATTGCCGCGACGATCCTCTGCCTCTGGTGGAAGAAGGTGGGCCTCGATGGCCGACCGTCAGTTAGAACCATCACCAAGCTGCTAAGTAACATTGGGACAGAAGACAAGAATCCTGGCAGGGGCATTACGAATTGTAGCTGGCTCCAACAACGCACTGACGGGGTACATATTAATCCGGCTGAAGTGTCGAAAGCTGAAGCTCTTGTTACCGCTTTCGTGCTGAAGACAGCTTTACCAAAGTAAATCTCTGATCCCTATCATGGAACAGCCATCCGACTTTCTCCGAGCCATCTCGGCACTAGAGTTAACCTATCGAGAGCGCGTAGTTGCATTGCTATGGTGGCATGGTCGCGAGGACCAGAATGCCAGTCGAACGCCAAAAGAACTGGCAGAAGAGTTGGAATCCGCAGGATATGCCAAGCAGACAACTTCTCGACTAAGGCAGTATCTTAAGGCTGATAAAACCACTGCAAAATCAGGTACTGATGGCTTCAGAATCAAGATAGACAAGCGGGCAGCGCTGGATGAACTGTATCAGCCCTATATCGGATTCGTTCCTGTTCCCCCGAGCGATTCAGTTTTGCCACGTGAGGTCGTGGCTGGCTCTAGAGGTTACATAGAATCTGTGACCAGGCAGATCAATGCCAGCTACGATAGCGGACTGTACGACTGCTGCGCAGTCATGTGCCGAAGGCTGTTAGAGACACTCGTAATCGAGGTTTTCGAGTCCAAAGGAATCGAAGCCCAGATTAAAGATGCCAATGGCCATTACTTCATGTTTTCGGGACTACTCGGCGCTCTTGAGAAGACATCTGGTATTAGCCTAAGCCGCAACTCTAAAACCGGGCTGGCTGACTTCAAAAGACTAGGGGATTTGTCGGCACATAATCGGCACTACAATGCTAAGAAGCCAGACATCGATCTAGTCAGGCCAGGGCTCAGAGTGGCTGCGCAGGAACTGCTCAGCTTATCGGGATTGATCAAGTAAAACTGGGATATTCAGCTTCGAGACAAGGAGTCTGACCGAAGTTTTTCATATTTAACCGCACGGGACGCAGTCCCTTACTGGCATCACTGTCCAATTTCGCCCATTTTGGACAGTGGTGAAATGTCGCCCAAATAAAAAAACCCGCAGAATCAGTATCCTGCGGGTTTCTTATATGGCGGACCGGACGGGACTCGAACCCGCGACCTCCGGCGTGACAGGCCGGCATTCTAACCAACTGAACTACCGGTCCTGGTAGCTACAAAAATATGGTGGGTGGTGACGGGATCGAACCGCCGACCCTCTGCTTGTAAGGCAGATGCTCTCCCAGCTGAGCTAACCACCCCCTGAGCTGAGACGCGCATTATAGGGATAAAACCTAGGCTGTCAAACACCGAGGGCAAACTTTTTGCCCACATGATATTTCCAACGATTGTCGCACGCTTAACTGCAGAAAATGTGTTCAGCGAGAGGGCATAAATCTGTCTGAACAGACTCCGCCAATCCAATGAGGGCCGCCCTCACCCCATCATAAAAACACGACCAAGAGACCAGTTCCCTAAGCCGCGATGGGCTGATAAACAGACGCGGGGCCGGCGCCGAAAGCGGGTTCCGATTGCTGCTGTGGTCTTTCCCTGAATGAACACCACATAGTGCAAATATCACTTCGAAGGACGTGCTAGGAGTTGACCGATCCCTTAGCAAAGCCTCGCCGTCGCGCTGCCTGTGCCAAAGGGTGAGTAGTCGCGGGAAAATGGGTAACACCTGCCACGCTACTGCGCTTTTTCGATGGCGCTATAAATACAGGGCGAAGTGGTCTGCCACTGCACAGTCGGCGTGACGATTTTGCCCTCGATGTTTCCCCGCGCTGCCTAAAGTTACCCCCGGTAGCACACTGCACAGGGTTATGCACACCTTTCCGAAGCGGTCACACTAAAAGCCACTTTACGGCTCTTTTTACACATTTCACGTAATAAGATACCTCTAACTATATGTTTTATATGGTAAATGACTATCTGTACGTTTTTTAACCACTTTGTGACAACACAGTAACATTCGCCCTCGAACGCCGCGTTAAACACTTTACTCACCGACTTATCCACAGTTTCTGTGGACAATCGTGACGCGTGGTCAGTGCATTACATGCCCTGCCCAGCGCGCCGGTTCAACAAACTAGCCACACTGGCGGCAGGCCTTACCTTGACCGGCAAAGGCCAATCACTAATCATGCCGGACCAGCCAAGTTCACTCGGCGTTGACTGCCAAGATAAGAGACTCTCTATGGAGCTAACAGCCTGGTTATCACTCATAGCCGTGTGCCTTTTGGGCGCTATGTCACCAGGGCCTAGCCTTGCGGTTGTACTGAATAGCACTCTCTCTGGCGGCCCCGCCTCGGGCTACCTGGCATCGCTGGCCCACGGTGTGGGAGTTGCCCTCTACGCCCTCCTAACGGTTGCCGGGCTTGCAGTACTGGTGACCTCGGTCCCCGCCCTCTATCTGGGGCTACAAATTCTGGGGGCCTTCTACCTGATCTATCTCGGTGTTAACGCACTGCGCTCGGCTAAACAGTCGGGCGATGCACCGCCGCCACCCTCGGATGAGCGGCACAACGCCATCAGCCGTGGATTCCTGGTTGCGTTTCTCAATCCAAAGCTTGCCGTTTTCATGCTCGCGCTGTTCAGCCAGTTTCTGGATCCCACTGCGGCACTGCCCGTCAAAGCGTTAATGGTGGCCACAGTTGGGGTGACTGACGCTGCCTGGTACTGCCTGGTGGTCATGCTGGTGTCACGGGAGGCTTTCCTGACACGGTTGCGTGACAACGCCCATGTCATCGACCGATGCTTCGGCATCATTCTGATACTGCTGGCGATCACTGTAATAGCGCGCAGTTTGTCAGGCGCCTAGTCCAATTCCGGCTAGTGAAGCACCCGGTCCGGCTCTGCGACGACCAACGCCTGCATACGCTTGCCTAGCATGATGACGTGCCCCTGCTGGCGCACCACGCCATCGAAGCTGTAGTCAAAGCGGTATTGGCGCCAGACACGCCAGCGACCATCACTGTCTCTGCTTAGTGACAGCCTCTGAATATGAACCGACTGATCAAGTAGCTGAAAGTCGTCCTGTTTGCTGGCCCGCTGCACCGCTTGCAAAGCCAGTTCGCGTATTCGGATTGCGCTGAGGAAAAACACAGCAGCGCCACCGAACAAAAACAGCACTAAAAGCTCGCCAAGACTGAGGTACATGTAGAGAGGATCCACCTTTCGCTATGTAGGGGTTAATCAGCAGAGATGCTGAGATTCAAAGCATAAGCTGCACAAGCGCTTGATGCCAACGCTTCAGCATCTAGGCTCGCAGTTGCGCCAGAAAGCGGCTTACATGGTCATTGAACAGCGCTGGCTCCTGCGCGTGCAACCAGTGACCGCACCCGGCCATGGTGGTTATCGCTGAGTTGGGAAAAAGGCCACTGATGGCATCAGAGTACTGTGCAACTTTGTAGTCCGAAAGCTCACCGGCAATAAACAGCGCTGGCACTGGCGCGACGGGCCCTGTGGGGGGCTGCAACAGTGACGCATAGTCGCGTTCCAGGCCCGTAGCGTTGAATCGCCAGCGGTACAGACCATCGTCCCCCCTTGCGAGGGACAGCAGCAGAAACTGGATAACCATCGACTCTTCAATGTGCGGCGCCATCAGTACTCTCGCCGCTGCCCGGCTTTCGGGCGCTGCCTGTGCCACAGCCCGTAACCCGGCGAACACACCCTGATGACTGGGCGGGTATGCAACCGGGGCGATATCAGCCACCACCAGGCCATTCACCTGCTGCGGATGACCCAGAGCGAGTTGCATGGCAACCTTGCCACCCAATGAATGCCCCACTAGCCGTACCGAGGATAAGCCCTGTTGCTCTACCCATGCCCATACGGCGGCGGCATAGCTCGGGATAGAGGGCTCGTCAGTCCAGTCAGAGCGTCCATGATCTGGCAAATCGAGGCTGTGCACCCGATAGTGAGAAGCCAGATGCCGCGACAGCGCACCCAGGTTTCCGCCCGCACCAAACAATCCATGCAGCACAACAACATCGGGACCCTCTCCGTCGCTGACATGGTGTAAATGCATTGTCTGTCCTCTGTTTAGCCCCATGGTTTTTGATACCATGCCAGCTCGCTTCACACTCGCTCTACCACGGAATCTCGCATGCAACTGCTGTCTTCATTCTCTCGACGTTCACTCTGCCTTATGGCGCTTCTCTCACTGGCGGCCTGCAGCTCTGGCCCCAGTTACAACCCCACCGTGTTCCCTTTCGAATTGGATGAGGAGCGAATCGCGCAAGACTCTATCAAGCGCGTAGTCATTCCGCACGTCAATCTCGGCGTGCCATCACGCAATTACCTACAGCGCGAAGAGCCCCGCATCGATGGCTATGTCAGCACTTACCTGAAAGACAACGGTTACAAGGTGATTCCCCAGCGCATCTTCAAGCAGCATTGGAATAATGCCGTTCTAGCCTTCGGTGACCCGGTGGACCCGACGACCGGCAAGGTCAACATGAAGGCCTTTTCGCAGATCATGGTCAGCGTGCGCGACCGGATGGTGGAAGAGAACCAACTGGATGCCTTCGTCTTCACCGACCTGGTGGAGCTCGAAGTGGCGTTTAACAACGGTCTGAAGCATATCGCGCGCTGGGACGGCGTCGCACGTAAGCCCTCGCTGCAGGGCCCCGGCAATGGCGTTAGCGTGGACTTCGACTGGAACCGCCCCGCCGCTGTCGCGTCTATGCAGGTCAGTATTTACGACACTGAATTGCAGCGGGTGTTTGTTAGCCGCGGCGGCCTGGATGCCACCGATGCTATCGATACGCGGTCCTCATCCGGCGCCTTTGTGCGTCGCCGCAACGTGCTGGAAAGCGAGACCTTCGTTAAAGAGGGCATCGCCCTGGCGCTACATCCTTTTATCGAGATGGAAGACTGGCCGGGCAACCCCTGATCAGGCAAGCACTTCGAGACCCCGCTCGATACACCACATAGCGGACAAGCCACCCAACACGTAAACCGGCACTGGCAGGAGACGATCCTGCCAGGGCGCCAGTGGTTTGCGCAGCAACCACCACAGCCCGATGATGGCGAAGATAAACACAATCTGACCGATCTCAATGCCCACATTGAAGAACAGCAGTGCCAGCGGCACGTTGTCCTGTGGCAGGCCTGTATCGGCCAGAGCGCCGGCAAACCCCATACCGTGGAGCAAACCAAAGCCGCCAGCTAACCACCAGGGGTGACGCCACAAGAGGTCGTTCTTGCCTTTGCGCGTAAGCTCCACCGCCAGCACGAAAATACTGAGTGCAATGGTGAACTCCACCAACGCTACCGGGTAATCAAAGAACCCCAGAGTCACCAGTGACAGGGTGATACTGTGACCCAGAGTGAAGGCCGTAATCGTCCACAGCAGTCGCGTGCCTCCGCCGACTAACAGCAGTAAACCAAACACAAACAGTAGGTGATCGATTCCTCCCCAGATATGCTCCATGCCCAGCAGTGAGTAGTCGGTCATCACCTGCCCGGCGCCGGGCTCCTGTGGAACTACAAAACTCTCCTGCTCAGCATTCAGCACCTCCTGGTAATGTCGGCCATCGCGCAATGCCACCATCACCATCGCCGAAGCCTGATTAGGTCCCAGCCCGGTAATACCCAGCGACTGCCCTACCAAGCCCGCTTCACCAAATGCGCAGTCCAGCTGCCAGCTGAATACCCGTCCCGTGCCCTCGGTGTAGGGCTGATTCGTGGAAGCCACTTCACATGCTGCCGGCCACTGGGGGCGAAGCGGCGTTGCAGAGGTCGTCTGAATCGGTGTCTTCCACACAAAGTTGTACCGGTCATCGGCCACCTCGGTCACCTTCAGGAGTGAAGGCGCAAATCGGTGCGCCTGTGCTGGCGTCGCCACAACAAGCGCGGCGACGAAAATCATGATCAGCCGCATCGTCATACCCCCACCAGCTCGTAACGCTGGCGCAGCTCGGCTATTGCAGCCTGCAGGGCCTCGGTACGCAGTTCGGATTCAAGGTCGCGCTGCAACTCGGGTCGCACCTCCTCCAGCGTTGCATCCCGGGACGGTGTCACCGACTCAACCCACACGTAATGCATGCCGTAGGTCGAGCGCACGGGACCCACCCACTGCATTGCCTGCGGCCCTGCCTCCTCAAAATTCTTTACAAAAGCCGCACCAAAGTGCCGGGCCAGTTGCGCGGGCGATTGCTGGGTAAAGCGGTAGCCCGGCAGGAACGGCGATCCAAGCTGCCTGGCCTGCTCAGGTTGCCAGTCATTGGCCGTGATCGTATCCACTGCATTATCGACCTCTGCGGCGCGGTCGCGGCTGAAGTACAGGTGCTCAATGGTGTATCGGGGAGGACGCCGCAATTCGGATTTACGCTCAGCAAAAGCGGCCTCAATCATCACCTCACTGGGCTGTGCAGGAGGCTGTGTTGCCAGCAGCAATTGCTCCATCACTTGTACCATGCGCCGTTTGATGACCTCGTCTCCAAGATGTAGTCGCATATCCAGTGCCATTTCGTAGCGGGCCTGCTCGGGAAGGTCCTGACCGATCTGCAAGAACTGCATGTTTCTCAGCAAGCGCTGGTACACCACCGTGTCGTAAAGGTGCAATTCATGCGACAGGGCTTCCTGGAACAGCATTTCCCGATCCAGTTCGCCGGCAATCATATTGGCCAATTGAGATTCTGTGGGCAGGCGCCGGGTGGCAGAAAACCACTGCTGTTTCAGCGTGTCGATGCGCGCATCTGACAGCGGACCCACAAGGGGTTTTGGCTCAGGGAAAATGATGGCTTGCAGCTCAAAGAGCACGACACCAAGCACAATAAAATGCAGCCAAGGCTGCTTTAACCAGTTCAGCATAGGGGCCGTTTGTTGTTGTAATTAGTCGTTGGAGTGGGTGTTTGTATTGAGTGTTGTTATTTAGTTTTCATAATTGGCTTTGCGCTGCTCGGCTTGCGCAGTCAGCCCTTCCTGCAAGTCCTGTGCGCTCATCATGCCGGCGTTCCACGTCGCAATATAGTTCAGACCTTCGCGCACGGAATGATCGCGTGTATAGAGGATCATCTCCTTGGTGCCGCGCACGGCCAACGGTGATTTGCTGGCAATGTTTGCTGCGATGGCCGACACCGCCGCCATCATGGCTTCTTTGTCATCAAACACTTGATTCACCAAGCCCAGCGAGCAGGCTTCCTGCGCCAGCATGTTGCGCCCGGTATAGGCCAGTTCTCTGGCGACTCCATCGGGAATCAGGCGCGGCAAGCGTTGCAGGGTGCCCACGTCTGCTGTCATCCCGATATCGATCTCGCGTACGGAGAAATACGCGTCCTGTGTGGCATAGCGCATATCGCAGCAGGTGGTAAGGTCCACGCCGCCGCCAATGCAGGTTCTATGAATAGCGGCCAGCACCGGCTTACGACACTTCTCGATCGCGGTCAGGTTGTCCTGCATCACCAGCACTTTCTGGCGAAAGCTCTCCGCACGCCGCGCAGGGTCATCGCTTTGAACGCCCTCCGGTGAAAACATATCCAGATCCAGCCCGGCACAGAAGTGCTTGCCATTGCCAGACAGAATGACCGCGCGCACTTTAGGCTCAACGTCCGCCCACTCAAATGCCAGCTGCAATTCACGCCACATAACCGGGTTCATGGCGTTGGCTTTGTCGGGACGATTCAGTGCAATCGTCGCCACATGCTCATCCATGGAGACTGCCAGCGTTTCGAACTCAGGCAGCATCCCGTCCACCGGCTGCTCATTCTTCTGCGTATTACCAGTCGCTGACATAATCTTCTATCTCCCGTGCGGGTAAGGGTTTAGAGGGCCCGGCTCGGGTACCCACATAAATAAAACCTACGATCTCTTCGTTTTCTGCACCGCCCAGTGCATCGACCACGCGGCGATCAAATGCGGCATCGCCTGTGCGCCAGATAGCTGCATAGCCCTGAGCCTCCGCAGCAAGCATCATGGCCTGCGCGGCGCACCCGGCAGACAGTCGCTGTTCCACGGGCGGCACTTTGGGGTGTTCCTGTATCACCGCCATTACCACGATCACCAGCGGTGCGCGCAGCGGCGCCTGTCTCGCCTTATCAAGCGCAGCAGGTGTTGCCGTTGGGTCGCGCTCTGCCAAGGCTTGCGCAAGCACTTCACCCAGTGCATTACGGCGCTCACCTTTTACCGTCAAAAAGCGCCAGGGCGTCAGCCAGGCGTGATCCGGCGCACGCAGGCCTGCAGCAAGAATCATGGCCAGGGCCTCTGCCTCCGGACCGGGGGCAGTGAGTTTGGGCGCAGAATTGCGCTTAAGGAGCAGTTCTAGAGCGTCTGGCATTGGAAATACAGCAGTAGATCGAAGTCACAAATTCTAACAAATCATGCGTGAGGTGGGTGGTAATTGGCGCCTTGCTGCTGCCAATTGCCAGGGGGCGCACCCAGGAATATGTTCATGAACCCCTGGTCACCCTGAACGGCATCCACATTGTCACACCAGAGTGCCAGCTCAGCCTCAGTGCTAGGCACCAGGCGATGCTCGATGTGGTCGACGATCCAGAACATCAGCCCCAGCTGCGCAAGCAGTTCAATGAACATACGGCCTGACACCCCTGCTTCTCTCAACGAGAAAGGTGTTAGCTCAATCAACAATCGCGGTGCCTGTAGGCGGTGCAGCGTCGACATCAAGCCGAGGATCACGTGGTACTCACTGCCCTGGGTATCAACCTTGACCAGGTTCGGCAGCGCCGCCACATCGACAAAGAAGGTATCCCCCTGCACCAATGCAATGGGAACTGACTGGCGCGAAGCATCCGCGGGGAACAGCTGGTGGTCTCCGAAATTATCAGCACTCAGATGCAGGCGCCCTTCCCCCTCGTGCTCCGCGAGTGCCGCCTGTTGCAGTTGGATCTGTTCAACCAGCCCATTGCGAGCGGCACTGCGCATGAGTAATTCCGCATTGGAGGGGTCGGGCTCAAAGGCATACACACACCCCGACTGGCCGACTTTCTGCGCAGCCAGCAAGGAGAAATATCCGAGATTGGCACCCACATCCAGAAACACATCGCCGCACCCCAGGCTGTCCCAAATCAGCGCGCTTTCAAAGGGCTCCCATGCCCCACTGTCGCGCAATGTGCGGGACACAACGGTATCGCCTTCGGAATGCACAGCGATGGTGAGTGGTGGGCTGGCCTGGGGCCAATCAACAGGAACGAACTGTGAGGACATGGGGTGCTTCAGGAGGAAAGCACGCACTGTAGCACCGTGCTCTGCCCCCCTCAAACGCGCCCTGATCTAGTCCGCCAATGACATATCCGAATACGGTGAAACCAGTTGCAGGTCCACACTGCGACCACCCACTGACATACCCGTGGGTGAGAGGTCGACGTCGCCATCGAGCATCACGTTGTGGTCGAAGTGATAAATAGGCGATTCCTTGCCCGCGATCACGGCCGCATCCCGGTCCTGCTGTCGCTGTTGAACCTCCGCATTGGCAGACTGCCAAGCTGCCCACTCGCTGCTGCTGTATCTGGCGCGAAGCAGTTCATCGGTGCTTTGCGGGCTCAACAGCATTGCCGATGCGTTGTTGCCACCAAAACCCTTTGAATTAATGATCGCGTAGCTTTGCTCCGCCTTGTCCATTTCGCGGTGCGTTGCGCTAAAGGCAAGGTTGTCTTGACGCACGTCGTCGGCAAGGGCATCGATCGTGGTAATCCCGGGGATAATGCCATGGGCCCAAATACCCAGAGTCGCGGTTGCCTGATCACCTGAGGCTGCACCCAGTGAATGCCCTAGGTAACTCTTGAGTGCCGCAATTGGCCACTGGTCGATGCCAAAGGTGCCCGCAACGCGGCTGAGAATCTCAGACTCTGTGGTTCGGTTCTGCGGTGTGCCCGTGCCGTGCGCCTGCACCAGCCCACCCTGACGCATACGACGCTCTCCCAACATCGCGCGGGCGGAGGCCACAGCTTTGGCCATGGTGATGTAGTTACCCACCCCGGGGCCGGAGATGGATTTCTTGAAGCCATCCGCATTGACGAACACATCCGCGGCGGCGCCATACTGCGTCGCACCTAACTCCATCGCCAGCGCATCATCAAACAGCACCACGGCCTGAGCCGATTCAGCGATCGTAAAGCCACAGTTCTCGGCAAAGGGACGACAGGCTCGGCGATGATCGGGAGCCACCTCTTCGGAGAGCCCATCTAACTGACGCAGGCCTTTGTCGGTGGCCAATGCACCCATCGCGGCATAGCCTTCCATGACCTCCGGTTGTATGGGGGCCTCGGCTGCCGCGACCACCGCAACCCGCGCACGCCCGGCGCGGATATCATCAATGGCATGGCGCAGGTTATAGAGGAAGGAGGCACAGGCGCCCAAACTGGCTCCGGTGGAGCCGGTACTGCCCAGCACGTAGGCATTTATGAAGTCCGCAGGCATCTCTGCCAACCCCAACGGGCAATACTTGGAGGTCACCCGCTGGCCGTTGTAGCGCGCCTTCAGCATACCCCCGGCGCCCGCACCGTCTAGCTGGCCCATGGCACTGCCGGCATAGACACTGATCTGGTCGGCGGCCACACGCTCTGTAATCTGCTGCCAGTCCATACCCAGGCTGTTCACGGCGTCAGAGGCGGCATAGATGGTCATCTGCAGGCCACGTGGATGATTGCGCGATGGATAGAGCTCACCTGGCTCAAAGCCTGTCGGCAACTGACCCGCCACCTTGACCTCAAACTCCCTGGTGGTTGGCAATAGAAAGTCCTGCTGCCCGCGGATCTGCACATTCACATGCGTGACGGACTTCTCGGTGACATCCCAACCCCTCGGCAGGTTGTCAGGCAGGTTCTGACGCTTTACATCGAAGTTAACGGGATGGCCATTGCTCTCCGTTGGAAAGCGCTTGTTCCAGGACACGCAGTCAGGATCGAAATGCTGCACCTCAATGCGCCTGATCAGTGTGTGCTCAAGAATGTATCGTTCCTTAGCACCGGGATTATCCACCCCCATCAACTGTGCAAGGGCCGCCAGTGTGGTGGCGCGCTGGCCGGAACCTAGAGCGTCGTAGGCCATGCGTGCCAAGGCGTGATGCCCTGAAGCACGTCCTGCACCATTAATACCGCCAAACCCAACGATGACGGGCAGTGGAACTCTGCTCATGCCTGCTTTTCCTAACTGAATACAGGCGCAAGTGTAGATTTTTCCAAGCTGCGCCTAGCATTCATTTTCAGACATTAAATGTGCTATTTTGGCCACTCCATTCATGGGATCAAAACTATGCGTACTGCCGCCGCCCTGCTGCTTCCCAATGCACTCTCGACGAGCCTCACCTTGCCGTTAGAGATTCTGCATGCGGCCAATCAGCTGGCTGGCATTAGCAAGCCCGGGCGCTCGACAGTCGAGACACTGGTGGCGGCGGACAACAGGCGGTTGAAAACCATGGCCAGCGGCTTGCGGGTGCAACCGGATACCCGCTACGACGCACTGCCGGCTCAGCTAGACCTGATCATTCTGCCGGCCATATGGCGTAATCCGCTGCCCGTATTGGCACAGTCTCAGGCCTTACTCCCGTCACTCAGGACTTATGCAGCACAGGGCACGCGCATCTGTGCAGTGGGCACCTCCAGTTACCTGCTGGCAGAAGCGGGGCTGTTAGACGGTCGCCCTGCGACCACCCATTGGCACTATCTAAAGCGTTTTCAACAACGCTACCCGGCGGTCGCGTGCAAATCGCGCCACCTGATTACCCAGAGCGATAACCTGTACTGCGCAGGAAGTGTAAATTCCATCGCCGACCTGATGGTGCACATTGTTGAGGACTGGTTCGGTGGACGCATCGCGAGAGCCATAGAGAACCAGTTTTCGCCTGAAATACGTCAACCCTTCGGCGACGCCGCCTGGCAGGACCAGCCGCTAACCTCCCACCACGATGAAACCGTTCTCGAGGTGCAGCACCAACTGCAGGATCAACTCGCCAACACTCTGTCCATGCCCGAATTGGCGCAAGAACATGGATTGAGCACACGCACCCTGAACCGTCGTTTCAAAGCGGCAACCGGCATGACGCCGCTGGCGTATCTATCAAAACAGCGTGTGGCCGCCGCCAAGGAGCTGCTGCGCCAAAGCAATCTCGCCATCGGTGAAATTGGCTGGCGCGTGGGCATGGGCGATGGCGGCCAGTTCGCGCGCGTATTCAAGCAGCATTCAGGGGTAACGCCGCAGGCCTACCGCAGGGCCGTACGCGGCAAGTTATTCGCCCCAGAACGCAACTGAACACAGGAGCTGGCCGTATTGAGAATAGCCCTTGGATATGGCTAAATGGCGGCCCATTTTTTGACCGCTATCGCACCGCGATACCGCTCTCCATCTTTGATTTAGCGCAACGGAAACCCAGTTATGAGTAACGACGCAGTAGTCATCATCGACGGTGCACGCACCCCCATGGGCGGCCTTAACGGTGCACTTGCCGCCGTTCCCGCACCCGAGCTTGCCAGCACGGCAGTGGCGGCAGCTGTCGAACGCGCGGGCATCGATGGCGCCGACGTGGACGAAGTGTTCATGGGCTGCGTATTGCCGGCTGGCCTCAAGCAGTGCCCTGCCCGTCAGGCAGCCATTGGCGCTGGTGTACCGAAGTCCACAGGCGCGGTGACCGTTAACAAGGCCTGCGGCAGCGGCATGCAAGCAACAATATTTGGCTACGACAGCATCATGGCCGGCACTAACAAGGTGGTTATCACCGGCGGCATGGAGAGCATGACCAATGCGCCGCACCTGCTGATGGGTGCTCGCGGCGGCGTGCGCACCGGCCATACCGACATGCTGGATCATATGTTTGTCGATGGCCTTGAGGATGCCTACACCGGCCGCGCAATGGGAAGCTTTGCGCAAGAGACTGCAGACGCTCGTGGACTCACCCGCGAGCAAATGGATGCCTTCGCCATCGAATCGCTGAGCCGTGCCAAGCGCGCTATTGATGAAGGCAAGCTGGATGCAGAAACGGCTCCCGTCACGGTAAAAAGCCGACGTGGCGATACTGTCGTTAAAGACGACGAGCAGCCACACAAAGCGGCAGTGGATAAAATCCCAAATCTGCGCCCTGCGTTCGCCAAAGACGGCACCATCACCGCCGCTAATGCCAGCTCCATTTCTGACGGAGCCAGTGCACTGGTGTTGATGGCCGAGAGCGAAGCCCAGGCGCGCGGTTTGAAACCGATGGCGCGCATCGTTGCACACGCCCGCCACAGTCAGGCGCCCGCCGAGTTCACCATTGCCCCCATTGGCGCCATCGAAAAACTGTTCGCCAAGACGGGCTGGAGCAAAGACGATGTCGATCTATTTGAGATCAACGAAGCCTTTGCCATGGTGACCATGATGGCGATGGAAGATCTCGGTCTGGATCATGAAAAAGTGAATGTGCATGGTGGCGCCTGCGCACAGGGCCACCCCATTGGCTCAACCGGTTCTCGCATCCTTGTGTCATTGATGTATGCACTGAAGCAGTACGGCAAGCAACGCGGTGTTGCGGCACTGTGTATCGGCGGTGGCGAAGCCACAGCCGTTGCCATTGAAATGCTATAAGCAGCGCCGGCGAAAGAGGACAGCACCCATGGCTCTTAGCAGTATCCCCGACCTGCTGGATGACATTAAAGCAGGGAAGATGGTTATCCTCATGGATGACGAAGATCGCGAGAATGAAGGCGATCTGATCGTTGCCGCCGAGGCAGTGACACCGGAAATCATTACCTTCTTCTCGTCTGAAGCCTGTGGCCTGATCTGCATGCCCATTACCGAGGAGCGGGCCCGGCAGCTACAACTGCCCCTGATGGTGAGGGACAACCGCTCCCAACACGAAACCAACTTCACGGTCTCTATCGATGCGGCTGATCGCAAAGGTCCCGGCATCAGCTCCGTACAGCGTGCACACACTGTGCAGGAAGCCGTGGCGGCTCAGGCCACACCCGCAGATATCAATCAGCCCGGGCACATCTTCCCCCTGGTGGCCAAGCCCGGCGGAGTACTGCGACGCGCAGGTCACACCGAAGCGGGCGTAGACCTCGCCAGGATGGCGGGCTTCGAGCCCGCGGCGTTGATCGTTGAGATCATGAACGAAGACGGCACCATGGCCAGGCGACCGGAACTGGAAGTGTTCGCCGAGAAGCACGGCCTGCGCATGGGCACAATCGCCGACCTTATTGAGTACCGTGCGTTACACGAACAGTCACTTGAACTGCATACCAGCAAGAACATCGATACCGAATTCGGTGAGTTCACCCTTCACACGTTTACCGATTTGATCGATGACACTGTGCATTACGCCATGAGTCACGGTGATCTCAACGAGGACGATGAAACCCTGGTGCGAGTGCAGACCATCAATACGCTGCGCGATGTATTGGGGACGCGCATTGAGGGGCGTCCGGGCTGGTCTTACCGCCGCGCGATGCAGCGTGTCGCCGATGCGGGTAAAGGGGTTGTGGTACTCATCGGCCAATCCGCGTCTGTGGAACAGCAACTGGAAGAAGTCACGCAGTTCCCCCAACCTGCTGCTGTCGCCACCAGTGGCTCACCTGCGGGCGTACAAAACTACCGGGTTATCGGCACAGGCGCACAGATTCTGAAGCGCTTGGGCGTTGGCAAGATGCGACTGATGTCGGCACCCATCCATTTCAATGCCATTTCAGGCTTTAATCTGGAAGTCACAGGCTTCGAAGACGCCTAGGGGCCTAAACCTCCGGACCCTCAGCAAGAATCACCCCCGACGAAAGTTGGGGGCCCGCTTCTCCATAAACGCCATCACCGCTTCAATATTGTCCGGCGACCCCGCTTGTCGCAACATGCCTGCCTGCTCGGTGTTGAACGCCAAATCTATCTGCGGCTGATGGTGCAAACGCAATGACTGTTTGATCTCTTTAAGCGCCGATACCGGCCATTGGGCTATTTCACGCGCCTTGGCACTGGCATGGGCCGCGAGTTCATCGTCGGGCAGCACATCGGCAACCAGGTTATAGCGCAGTGCCTTTGCCGCATCGATCCACTCGGCTGTGTAAAACAATTCGGCGGCTCGCTGGGCACCGATATTGGCCTGCAACATGTAGCTGCTTGCCCACTCGGGCACCAGGGCCAGACTCGCAAAAGGCAGACGCATGCGCAGGCTCTCCCCCGCATAAACGATATCCGCATGAAACAATACAGTCGCACCGCCGCCCACTGCTGCCCCGCGCGCAGCAGCGACCAGCGGCTTATTGAAATCAGCCACCGCCCTGGCCGCTGCCTCGAAGGGGTGCTCGCCCTCCCCGGCATCGGTGAACGACGACATATCCACGCCTGAGGAAAAGTTATCGCCGGCACCTGTCAGCAACACACAGGCGACCTCGTCGTCGTCAGCCGCTGCTCGGAAGGTGTCACGAATGGCCTCCCACAGTGGGTTGTTAATGGCGTTTTTCTTTTCGGGACGGTTGAGCGTTAGCGTCAGTACACCTTCGTCCTTTTCTGCCAGCAGTACACTCATGGTCAGGCCTCGCTGTGCCAGGTAATCACGTCATCCAGCGATGCGCGCACGGTGCGGCAGGCATTCACAGGATCTGTATCGTCGGGATAGCCGAATGAGAGACCAAACATCAGCTTATTGCTGTCGTCGATACCCAGTTCTTCGCGCAGATAATTGGCCTGAAAGCTGAGCGCAGTCTGCGGGCAACTGCCCAACCCGTGCGCTGTGAGGGCCAGCATAACGGTTTGCGCGAACATGCCCAGATCGCAGGCCTCGCGTATACCGAAAGGCTCCGGCAGGAAAAAGAACGCCACATGCGGCGCGTCAAAGAAGGTGAAATTGCGCATGAACTGCACATGTCGCCTTGCCTTATCTTCACGGGCAATCCCGGCAGCGTCGTACAGTGCCTGTGCGGAACCGTACTGACGGTCTTTGTACACACCCTCGTAAACCCCGTCGTAGGGGAAGTCCATGGATATCTCACCCGCCATGAACTTCTCCGGCATCGCCTGCCGCAGTTTCTCAAGCCTGGGCCCGGAAACCACGTGCACAAACCAGGGCTGGGTATTGCAGTTACTCGGCGCCATCAGCGACTGTGAGAACACCGCATCCAAAACAGCCTGAGGTACGGCATCGGGCCGGTACGCGCGCAAAGAGCGGCGCTCATTGACCAGCGTCTCAAAAGCGGGGGCCAAATCAGTCATTTCTTGTTCTCCAGTAAGCGGGCATGGCGCGGTATGTTGGTGCAATCACTGCGCTGTAGCAACGCGAACCTTGGTTATTCGCCGGTAAATACCGCAGGCCGTTTTTCCTTGAACGCGCGCATGCCCTCTTTGGCGTCCTTGGAGCCAAACACCGGGCCTGCTAAACCATCTGAAGCCACCATGGCCTCATCCTCATCCATGCATTCCTGGTGCTCGCGCAGGGATTGAATCACGGCTTTGACTGCCAGTGGACCCGCACTACAAATCTTCGCCGCGTAGGCTTTTGCGGCCTCAAGGGTCTGCCCTGCCGGTACGACTTTGTTGATGAGGCCGAAATCCAGCGCCTGTTGCGCTGTGATGTGATCGCCGCACAGCAGCATTTCAGCTGCCAGGCAATAAGGGATCTGTCTACGCAGACGGATGGTGGAGCCGCCCATCGGGTAGAGACCGCGCGCCACTTCGGTCACACCGAAAATAGCGTTGTCGGCGCCCACGCGAATATCCGTACCCTGCAAAATTTCAGTGCCTCCCGCCAGAGCATAGCCCTCTACCGCAAGAATGATGGGTTTATTAGGCCGGTTGTCACGCAACAGCGCTTGCCAGTGAACATTGGGGACCTCTGCCATCACTGACATAAACTCATCGTTGCCGCCCTGGTCACCATCCGCACCCGCTTTGAGGTCCATGCCCGCGCAAAAGGTGTCGCCGTTGGCCGTCAATATGGCGCAGCGCAGGCTGTCATCCTCATCCAACAGGCGCCATGCCCGGTACATGCCAAGCAACATGGCAGGCGTAAATGCGTTCTTCGCCTCCGGGCGATTCAGCGTTACCACTAGAACATTGTCATCGCGCTCAACAATGCAGTTATCGGTGCTGATGGTCAGTTCCGTCATCAGTTAGTCCTTAGAAAAGTCAGTGGCCACCCTAAGGGTGGCCATGGGAATGAGATGCAGATCAGCTGACCTGACAATCGCCTGACAGCGCAATTTCCAGCGCCTTGGGATAAGCGGGTTTACCGCTGGGTGCACGCGGCACTTCACTCACAATATGCAACTCACGCGGCACCTTGTATCCGGCAATGTGACGGCGCGCTTCTTCCTGCACTGCATCCAGCGTCAGCGTGGCGTCTCCGCGAAGCTGCACGATAGCCGCCACACGACTGCCGAAGCGTTCATCCGGGGTGCCCACTACCAGGCAGTCAAAGATAGCGGGGTGCGCCTTCAGCGCCTGCTCCACCTCTTCGGGGAAGATTTTTTCCCCGCCACTGTTAATGCAGTTAGAGCCGCGACCGTATACGGTAATGCTCTGGTCGTCCTCAAGACGCGCCTCATCGCCGAGCAATAACCAGCGCTGCCCGTCGACCTCAACGAAGGTCTTGGCGGTTTTTACCGGGTCATTGTAGTAACCCACGGGTATATACCCGCTGCGGGCAAAAATGCCCATCTCACCGGATTCGACATGACGGTGGGGCTCGCCCTCCACGTCGCTAATCACCGACATGAACTCGCTTTTCACCACGTTACCCAGCCCCTGGCCCTTCTTGCCACCGCCGTCAAAGCCCATGCTGCCGCTTTCAGAGGAACCGAAGGAGTTAGAAATGAAGACATTCGGGAAGTGGGCCTTGAAGGCTTCCTGTTTGCTCTCGGAAAACACAGCACCGCCAGAGCCCACGTTGAATACCGAACTCAGGTCCCAGCGATCGGGGTTGTCCGCCAGGGCATCCAGCAGCGGCACAGCCATCGCATCACCCACAATCGAGACCGAGTTAACCTTCTCGCGCTCTACAATGTCCCACACTTCTTCGCCTAACAGGTGGTGGCCGGGATTAAGAATGACAGAGTTTCCAGCCAACAGCTGAATGCAGGCATACCACCAGCACGCGCCATGCATCAGTGGCGCAAGCGCCATGCCGACAATGGCAAAATCGCCAATGCGTTCCGCAATTTGCTCGGGCTCAGTGATCGCCCCGTCGGGATGGAACCAGCCACCGCCACCCATGGCCGCGAAAAACACCGCCTTGTGGGGCCACATCACGCCCTTGGGCATACCGGTGGTTCCACCGGTGTACAGAATAAACAGGTCCTCATCACTGCGCTCACCGAAGTCGCGCGCGTCCGACTGATCGGCCAGTGACGCTTCGTACTCCTGTGAATCAAGCGCCGATGCATCCTCTCCGGAGTCATCTGTCACATAGACAAAGGTTTTCAGGTCTGGCGCATCAGCGCGCACCTTTTCAATGTGCGGCACAAACTCCTGATGATGGATACAAGCCACCATATTGGCGTTATCAAATATGTACAGCAGCTCCTCTTCTACGTAACGGTAATTGACGTTGATGGGCACCGCACGCAGTTTGAAACATGCGAGCATACCCTCGAGGTACTCGTTGCAGTTATACATATACAGGCCGACATGGTCACCGGCCTTGACGCCTCTACTGGCGAGAAAGTGGGCAAGCCTGTTGGCGCGTTGTTCCAACTCACCGAAGGTGGCCCTCTGCTCACCGCACACCAGTGCGCTGCGCGTGGGCACCTTGTCGGCCACCAGCTCGAACATATCTGCAAGATTAAAGTGCTTGGTCATTGTGCTCTCCGGCTGGATGACGGGCGCTAGGGCTTCTCAGCCCCAACGACCCACATGGAAAAGAACTGGGCGCCACCGCCGTAAGCATGGCCCATGGCCAGCTTCGCACCGGGCACCTGATGGTCGCCGGCATCGCCGCGTACCTGCCTGGCGGCCTCAGCAAAACGTATCATGCCGGAAGCACCGATAGGATTGGAGGACAAAACACCACCCGAGCAGTTCCAGGGAATATCACCCCCCTCGTCCAGCGAGGTTGCTCCCTCCATGGTCAGTTTCCAGCCCTCACCCTCTGGCGCGAAGCCGAGGTTCTCAAGCCACATGGGTTCATACCAGCTGAACGGCACGTAGATTTCTGCGCAATCGAGTTCTTTACGGGGATCTGTGATGCCCGCCTGTGCATACACATCGGCGGCGCAGTCGCGCCCTGCTTGCGGACTAACCTCATCCCTACCGGCGAACATCGTGGGCTCAGAGCGCATGGCGGCACCGCGAATCCAGGCTGGGGGCTTGGGCCCTTTCTCGGCCAGATCTTCGCTGGCGATAACCATGGCGCAGGCACCGTCAGAAGATGGGCAGGCCTCCAGGAAACGTAGGGGGTCCCACAGCATCATGGACTCCTCCACTTCCTTTGCAGTGATATCCGGCAGTTGAAGATGCGCCAGCGGATTGCGCGCGCCATGCAGGCGATCTTTTACCGCCACCTTGATTCCCACATCCGCCGGCGCGCCGGAGCGCCGGATGTATTCACGAATAATCGGGGCGAAGTAACCGCCGGCGCCGGCGTTCAAGTGTACCGAAAACGGTTGCGGCGTAGATAGCGCCCACATCGCGTTGGATTCAGACTGCTTTTCAAACGTCACTGTGAGCACACGTTTAAACGTCCCGCTCTGCACATGCGACGCCGCCACGATCGCGGTCGATCCGCCCACGGATCCCGCCGTGTGTACACGCAACATGGGCTTGCCATTGGCACCCAGCGCATCGGTCAGGTAGATCTCAGGCATAATCACGCCTTCGAACATATCGGGGGCTTTGCCGATCACCACCGCGTCGATGTCATCGAATGTCAGGCCAGCATCATCCAGTGCATTCTGTGCGGCCTCGCGCACCAGCCCTGCGATGGAGACATCGCCGCGCTTGGTCTTATAGTGGGTCTGGCCAATGCCGACCACCGCTGCTAATTCAGACATTACGCGCCCTCCAATACTGTAACCATGTTGTGCTGCAAACAGGGGCCCGAGGTTGCATGGGCAACGCCACGACCCGCCTCGCCCGCAACAATACGGCGGAATACTTCGCCGATCCGGGACACGCCCGACGCCATCATCAGGTTCCCTGCTAGCACGCCGCCGCTGGGATTGATGTCAGTATCATCGCCAAGATCCAGCGCTCGCTGCAGAATGATCTGCTGATGACTGAAGGGGGCGTACACTTCGGCGACATCAACAGGACCATCGGCAACGCCTGCGCGTGCAGCAGCCTGGCGCGTGGACACCGAATCGGTGAGATCACGCATACCCAAATTGTGAGTCTCAATGCGGTGATCAATCCCGGTGATACGCGCGTAAGGCACACCCCATTCCTTTGCCTTGTCTACCGTACAGATAATCATCGCAGCAGCGCCATCGGACACCGGGCAACAGTCGGAGCGCCTGAGCGGCGACACATAATGTGGCTCGTTAAGTAGTGCTTCGGTGCTGGTCTCACCCGAAAGCTGCGCCTGCGGGTTCTGCAGTGCTTTTCTGCGCGAGTCCGCAACAACCGCTGCCATGTCACCCTCGGTGATCAGCCCTTGCTCCAGCATCAGGCGTGCCTGCATAGCCGCCAGTGAAATCGTATCCACCCACTGGGTGGCCAGATAATAGGGATCCAGCTGTTGTGACAGCACAATGGGCAGTTCGCCGGGGGAAGACTTGGCAAAGCCATAGATCAAAGCAGAATCTGCCTGACCCATCCGGATTTTCAGCACGGACTCGTACAGCGCCCAGGCAGCATCCATCTCCACATGCGATTCCTTGATCGGCGGCACCGCTCCCAGTGCGTCCACGCCGGCAACAAAGGCAAACGCCGCACCCTGCAGGTAGTCGCAGCTGCCCGAGCAGACAAAATCCACATCCTGGGCGCTGGTAATACCTACCTGCTTATACACCGCCTGCAACTGGGGCATAATCAGCTCGACCTCGTTGGCCATGCCCGCATTGGACTTGCAGTCAGACTGGCTGTAGGCGACAACACATATCTCTCTCATGCCTTACTCCTCCAGTCCGGTTACCGGTAATTTGCCAATCATGTCCACGGCGACATCCGGCTCATCAATCGGCTTAAAGTAGCGGATATTGTCCATGGCATAGTCCCATTCCTCCTCGGGCTTCCACACGGCCTGAACACGCTGGCCGATGCGCACCTCTTCGTTCACGCACTCGCTCATCAGATGGATGAAGGAAATGTTCGCGCCGTCCGCAACAAGGTTTGCCACCACAAAAGGCGGTTGGATGGGGTTGTTGGGTATGGGGATATGAACGATGGTGAAGGACTGAACGGTCGCCTTGTCAGAGACCTCCACTTCTTCGTCGGTGGGCATGCCAGACGCCGGGCAGGAACCCCGAGGTGGCACATACACAGGGGCATCGGGCTCTGCTCGGCGCTGTCCGGTCAACTTGCCATTCTTTAACTGTGTCAGAAAACGCGATGGCGCCAGGCCTGCCGTAAAGTTGTACTTCAGGTATATCGGCGTTTCGATGTCTGTAATCACATCCTGCTCGTCGCTCATGACGCATCTCCCATCAATTCAAAACAGGCGATATCGGTGATATAGCCCCTGGGCTCATCCACCCAGCGCGCCTTCACGCGTGCACCCGTGCTAACCGCCGATTCTTCGGGAGCGGCGACGCAGTGAATCATGGGGACATCGGCGCCTTTTAAACGGATCATTGCCCAGGCAAACGGCTTTTCCATGGGGTGGGCTTCACGGGGTTCCGAAACCCAGGCCCAGCTCACGATCACGCCTTCATCGCTGACCGGCACAAACTCGTCCAGGGCGTCCGCGGTGACGGGGTCATACTCCATGGGTGGCACGATGACGCGCCCATCACTGGCGCGATTGCCGATAATTTCCCGATTGCGAAGCCCCGTGAGGAATCGCCCCACTACCGGCCCGGTAGACCGCGTGTAGGTAAAGCCCAGCTCAAAGGGCTGTTTCAGTAGGTCTGGCTGTGACACCCGCTTGCTCCTGCTACTAACTGGAAGCTCGGAGTATTGACCAGTGCCCGGGGGCGCTCAATGACGCAAACCATCAAGCGCCTATGACCTTTTCGCTCATGGTCTGCGCCTCTCGCTGGCAGCGAGGCCAAGGTGCAAGATCCGGGCTGAATTCCCTGCCCGTGTAGCATCTGTTACGGTCGTAGTCCTGCTTTTGTGAGGTCTAGGAATGAACAAACCCAGCGCCCTTCTTTTCCTGGTGTTGCTTTTAGCACCGGCCACACAGGCCGCGCCTGCCGCGGTGGCAATGCCGGACCGATACAGTGCCGAGACGGCCACAGAAATCATCAAGGCAGGTGGCAACGCGGTGGATGCAGCCGTTGCGGCCGCGTTTGTGCTCGCGGTGACCTATCCGGAGGCGGGCAATATCGGTGGCGGCGGGTTCCTCACGGTGTACATGGACGGCGAGCCAGCCTTTCTCGACTTTCGAGAGACTGCACCGGGAAAAGCAGAGCGGGACATGTACCTCGATGAAGGAGGAAACTTCGTACAGCGCGAGTCACTGGTGGGCGGTAAGGCGTCTGGCGTTCCTGGCACCGTGGCCGGTTTAGCGATGGCCCACCAGCGGATGGGCACACTGCCCTGGCGCGACTTATTGGCACCTGCAATCTCGCTGGCCGAGGACGGCTTTGTTGTCGATCCGATGCTTGCAGCCTACGGCCGGGGAAAAGTGCAGGAGATTGCGGGTGAGACTAACTTCGAGGAGTACTTTGCCGGCCTGATCGCCGGGCAGCGGTTTAAACAGCCCGAGCTGGCGGCAACGCTGAAGCGCATCGCCGATGACCCCCAAGAGTTTTACACCGGCGCAACTGCCCGCTTGCTGGTAGAACAAATGCAGCAAAGTGGCGGCCTGATAACGCTGGCGGACCTTGCGGCCTACCGCGCAGTGTGGCGCGAGCCCATTGTCGCGCAGTGGCGTGACTTTACGATCATCACCGCACCGCCGCCCAGCTCGGGCGGGATAGCACTGGTGCAGCTGCTGAAGATACGCGACTACGCGCAGCCGCTGTTCACCGACGTTTGGCAAAATTCTGCGCAGTACATTCATCTGCTCGCCGAGATCGAAAAACGGGTCTTTGCTGATCGCGCCGAATACCTGGGCGACCCTGATTTTATCGACAACCCCGTGGCAGCATTGATCGATGAGAGGTACCTGGAACAACGGGCACAGGCGATCGATCCCAACGCTATCTCCAGCGCATCTTCTGTAGGTCCCGGCCTTGAGTCGCCCGACACCACGCACTTCTCAATCACGGACAGTAAGGGCAATGCCGCTTCGCTGACGTACACGCTCAACTGGGACTTCGGTTCGGGCGTGGTTGTGGAAGGCGCCGGCTTCCTTATGAACAACGAGATGGATGATTTCTCCGCCAAGGTTGGCGTTAAGAATGAATTCGGTGTCATTGGCAACGAACGCAATGCCATCGCCCCTAACAAACGCATGCTCTCATCAATGACACCCACCATACTGCTGAAAGACGCAAAGCCAGCGCTGGTTGTTGGCACTCCCGGTGGCAGCACCATCTTCACCAGCGTGTTTCAGAGCATCCTGAATGTCTATGACTACGGCTTATCACCGCAGGAAGCGGTCAACGCGACTCGCTTCCATCACCAGTTGCCTGATGCCACCGTTATTCGTCACGATCAGCGTGAAATTGCTGGCGACACCCTGCATGAGCTCACCAATCTCGGCTACAAGGTCCAGCCCAACAGCTGGGGCAATTTGGGCGATGTACAACTGATCAGGATTGTTGATGGCAAAGCCCAGGCAGCATCGGACAACCGCGGGCGTGGCGTGGCGGTTGTGCTACCGTAGAGCGCGCCGGCTGGGCTCTGCGGCCTGGGCACATCACATGGCGCCGCGGGGCCAAAACACTGGTCAATGAGCGCTCGCCCGGAGGCCATAGGGTTGTGCTAAGTTATCCCAAAATCAGTGAGAGACAACAAAAACTATTATGAGCAAACTCAACGACGACCCTCGTATAGACCCGCGTATCAAAGCCATCATGGGCGCTCTGGATTTAGACAATGCCGGTGACGCGAGCTCTCGTGAGGAAATGCTGGCCCAGGCACAAACGCCGGAGGCGGTAGCGCGCACCCAGGAGATGGAAGCCCTTTTTGAGATGGTCGATAACGAGGATGTCGCTCCCTCGGCGGGTCTGCGTATCGCCACCCACGAGTTCACCTCGGCGCCGGAGGGCAATACCATCAAGGTACAGTACATTCGTCCCGACAGCGAAGAGACCTTACCCTGCGTGTACTACATCCACGGCGGCGGCATGATGTCGATGTCTTGCTTTATGGGGCTGTACCGTGCCTGGGGAAAGATCATCGCCGCCAGAGGCGTCGCCGTTGCCATGGTCGATTTTCGCAATTGTCTAACCCCCAGCTCCGCGCCCGAGGTTGCGCCCTACCCCGCCGGATTGAACGACTGTGTCTCAGGACTCAAGTGGGTGCATGGCAGTGCATCTGAGCTCAACATCGATGCCAACCGCATCATTGTTGCGGGAGAGAGCGGCGGTGGGAATCTCACGCTGGCTACAGGACTGCGCCTGAAGCAGGAGGGCGCGCTTAATCTCATTACCGGGCTCTATGCGTTATGCCCCTACATCGCCGGACAGTGGCCGCAGGAGCGCTTCCCATCATCCACTGAAAACAATGGACTGTTGCTCGATTTACACAGCAATCGCGGCGCGATGGCCTATGGCATCGAAGCCTTCGAAGCGGGCGATCCAATGGCCTGGCCGTCATTTGCCACAGAAGATGACGTCAGCGGATTGCCTCCCACCATCATCAGCGTCAACGAGTGCGACCCATTGCGTGACGAGGGCATCGAGTTCTATCGATTGCTCTTAAGGGCCGGCGTACCTAGTCGCTGCCGACAGGTTATGGGAACCATCCACGGCACGGAGATTTTTCCAATCGCATGTCCAGACATTAGCCGAGACACGGCAGCGGACATCGCCAAGTTCTGTACAGAGGGCTAGCAGTCAGTCACAACACGGAGGTGACGAACATGGCATCAGACAGCGCAGGCACGATAAACACGGCTGAAATCCGGGAGCGGTACGCGCAGGAGCGCAACAAACGTTTACGCCCCGACGGCAACGATCAGTACCTGGAGATCACCGGTGCACTGTCCCACTATCTCGATGACCCCTATACCGAGCGTCATGAGCGCGAGGCGGTTGTCGACCACGTCACCGTCGCCGTCATCGGTGCCGGATTCGCAGGATTAGTCACAGGCGCCAGACTGAAAGAAGCAGGCATCACGGATGTCCGCTTGATAGAGAAAGGGGGTGATGTTGGAGGTACCTGGTACTGGAACCGATACCCCGGTGCACAGTGTGACACCGCAGCGATGATCTATTTACCGCTGTTGGAGGAAACCGGCCGCATGCCCTCCGAGAAGTATGTGCACGGACCCGAGATACTGACGCACTGTCAGGTCATCGCAAAACACTACGATTTATATAACAAGGCCCTGTTCCATACCTGCGTGACTGCCATGAACTGGGATGCTGAGGCCAAACTCTGGCGTATCACCACCGACCGGGGCGACGCGTTCACGGCGAAGTACGTCACTATGGGTACTGGACCGCTGCACGTTCCCAAACTTCCCGGCATTCCCGGGCTGCGCGACTTCAAAGGGCACAGCTTTCACACAAGCCGGTGGGACTACGATTACACCGGCGGCAACTCGGAAGGCGCCCCGCTAGATAAGCTTGCTGATAAGCGCGTGGCCATTATTGGCACCGGCGCTACTGCTGTGCAGTGCGTCCCGCACCTGGCCCGCGCGTGTAAAACCCTCTACGTCTGCCAGCGCACCCCCTCCTCGGTCGATACTCGAAATAACGAGCCCATAGATCCGCAATGGTTTGAGTCCGTTACCTCCGAAACTGGCTGGCAAGATCGCTGGTTAGAAAACTTTGCGATCAACCAGACGGGCGGGATGGCCGATGAAGATCTGGTGCAGGATGGGTGGACCGATCTATCCAAGCGCATCTTGAGCCGGATTGTGGATTTGCCTCCAGAAAAAATGACACCGGAAAACATGCTCGCGGCGTTCGAAGACGCCGATCACGAAAAGATGTCCGAGATCCGTCAGCGCGCCAGCGAGGTCGTGGATGATCCGGAGACCGGAGAAAAACTCAAAGCATGGTACCGGCAACTGTGTAAACGTCCCTGCTTTCATGACGAATTCCTGCAGGCCTTTAACGAGCCAGCCACTGTATTGCTGGACACCGACGGGAAGGGCGTCGAAGCCATTACCGAGCACGGCATTGTCATTGCGGGTAAGGAATATGCCGTCGACTGCATCGTTTATGCTTCGGGTTTCGAGGTAGGCACACCCCACGAGCGCAGAGCCGGATTTGACATGCAAGGTGTTGGTAATGTGCCTCTGTCGCAGCACTGGAAGCACGGCATGCGCAGCTTGCACGGCGTGCATGTGCACGGCTACCCCAACGCCTTTCTTGTCCAAATGTCACAGGGCGCCAACCTGGTCTCGAACTATCCGCATAACCTCACCGAAGCAGCCAGAACAGTTGCCGCAGTTATTCGCCACGCGGAAGCCCGCGGCTCCGATGTTGTAGAAGCCACCGCGGCAGCAGAAGCGAGCTGGCTGGACTACATTGGCACCAGTTCGGGGTTCTTACTCGACAGCACTGACTGTACACCGGGCTATTACAACAATGAGGGGAAGGAGCGCGACGCAGACAGTGCAGTGCCATTGGGACACCCTGAGGGTGCCGTCGCCTACTTTACCTTCATCAAAGCCTGGCGTGAATCGGGTGAATTCGAAGGTCTCACCTTCACCTGAATCGCGCCCTCTTGCCGGCGGACTCCCTAGCCACTAGCATGCGGCCTCCTACGTCAAGAGAGTAATCGCCGTGCTCCCACGCAGTTTACTGCTAACGCTCATATTCGTCCTATCTCCAGCAGCACTGTGCGGAAGTGCGCTGGCCCAACCCTTCTCCGAGAACCAGCTGACTACCGCACAACGCCTAATGGATCAAGCGCTGGAGAGCGACCTGGGTTATGAGATTGTAGAGTCGCTTACAACCGAGGTGGGCCCACGGCTTGCCGGCACCGAGGCTGAATCACGCGCCCGCGATTGGGCAATAGCCATGTTGAAGGCCCAGGGATTTGAGAACGTGCGCAACGAGCCCTTCCCGGTACCCCTGTGGGTACGCGGCGTCGAAACCGCGGCCATCACATCACCCTACCCCCAGCCACTGGCGATCACAGCTCTGGGCGGCAGCAGCAGTACTGGCCCGGACGGTGTTGAGGCAGAGATCGTCGCCTTCAAAGACCTGGCCTCTGTTGAAGCGCTGCCGGATGGCAGCCTGAAAGGGAAAATCATCTTCATCGACGAGCCCATGACCCGCACCCAGGACGGATCGGGTTACGGGGTTGCCGTGCGCAAGCGCCGCACCACTGCCTATGAAGGTGTGCGTCTGGGTGCGGTGGCGGCGCTCATCCGCTCAGTGGGCACATCGACACACCGCTTTGCACATACGGGACAAATGCAGCGCCTGACCGAGGGCGAGCGCGAAGGCGTGCCCACTGCCGCACTGTCAGCGCCAGATGCCGACCAGCTCACACGTTCCCTGAAGCGCGGCCAGCCTGTTCGCGTAAAGATGGTACTCACGCCTGAAACACTGCCACCCTCTGAATCTGGCAATGTCATAGGCGAGATTGTGGGCAGTGAAAAACCGGAAGAGATTATTCTGGTGGGCGCGCATCTGGACTCATGGGATCTTGGCACCGGTGCGGTAGATGATGGCGCAGGCGTCGGCATCGTCACTGCAGCAGCGAGGCTGGTTGCTGCTGAAAACCCCAAGCGGACTATCCGCGTGGTGCTTTTCGGTGCCGAGGAAGTGGGTCTGGTCGGCGCAAAAGCCTATGCCGAGCAACACTGGGACGACCTCGACAATCACATGCTGGCGGCCGAGTCAGATTTCGGCGCCGGCCGTATCTGGCGTTTTGAAACCCGCGTGCACGAGAGCAAGCTGGAAACCGCGCAGGCGATTGGTAATGCAATGCGAGGTATCGGCGTGGGGCCCGGGCCAAACACGGCCTATGGCGGTCCCGACCTGACCTACGTTCGCGCGGCGGGCGTGCCCGTCGTCACGCTGAAGCAGGACGGCCTGGATTACTTTGATCTGCACCACACACCGAACGATACCTTTGACAAGATCGATCCTGCAGACATGGCGCAGAATGTCGCTGCCTATGCGGCGTTTATCTATTTGGCATCGGAGGTTGATGCCCACTTCCGGGGCGACGAAGAATAAATCAGCTTAGGGTCAGCGCAAGGCGCTGGCCCATCAGCTCGCCTCAGCTATCTGGCGAATGCGGGCAACCATTGCCCTCAGGCCGTTGCCTCGCGTGGGGGACAGGTGATTCAGCAGTTGAAGTTGCTCGAAGTATTCGTCCACGTTGAACGCCAGTACCTGAGCTGGCGTTTTGTTGTTGTAGGCGGCCAGCACAACCGCCAGTAGCCCTTTCACAATGAACGCATCGCTATCAACGCTGATTTGCAGGCGATCATTCTCCAGTGCCGTATCTATCCACACCTGGCTCTGACAGCCGCGCACCAGGCGCTCTTCAGTGTGCAGTGCATCATCCATCGCAGGCAACTCTTTGCCGAGATCGATGATGTATTTATAGCGGTCCTCCCAGGCATCAAAAAAACCCAGCGTTTCGACGATGTCCTCGCTGGAAACTGAGTGCCCAAAGGGGTTGGTGTCAGTCATGACTGTGGCTCTTTGCTAGATGCGTTGGGTAGAACGGGTTAGGCGCTGCGTGTGGTGCACGCGCCTAGAAGAACATGCCCGTTTCGAGTTGCGCTTCTTCTGACATCATGTCCCGGTCCCAGGGCGGGTCAAAAACAAGGTTAACCGCCACGGCATTCACGTTAGGTACCAGCGCAACGCGGTGCTCCACGTCTCCCATGAGCACAGGGCCCATACCACAACCGGGAGCCGTCAGTGTCATGTCGATATCAACACGACCCTGCGCCTGGTCTATCGCCACGCGGTACACCAGGCCGAGGTTAACGAGATCTACCGGTATCTCGGGATCAAACACGGTGTGTAAGGCCTCCCACACCTGATCTTCCTGAATGCTGCCATCACCGGCATCCTCAAAAATGAGCACCAGTGGCTCCAGCCCCAGGGCGTCGGCATCGGTGCCATCTACCCGCACCATGTTGCCGTTGTACGTGAGCGTGTAGTTGCCGCCCAAAGACTGTGTCAGGGTGACAAAGGTATGCGCCGGGATGGTGAGCTTGTCGCCCACCGGCACCAACCGCGCAGGGCAATCCCGGTTGGTTGTGAGAATCGTCCGTTCCTGTGCACTCATGCGATGCTAAAGCTCTCACCGCAGCCGCAGGCGGCCGTCACATTGGGATTAAGGAACTTCAGGGTTCGATTAATACCTTCGCGCACATAATCCAGTTGTGTGCCTCGCAGGTAATCGACGGAGTCTGAGGCAATGAACAGTTGCAGCCCGTTATCGGCGGTTACAGTGACGTCATCGCCCTCTCCCGCTGAGACTTCCTCCATGACGTACATGTAGCCAGTACAGCCACTCTCTTTCACACTGATACGCACTCCGGATTGTCCCTTGCCTTGGGCTTGCTGGAGCAAGTGTTTTGCAGCATCAGGGGTGATCGTAACGACGTCGTCGTTTACATCAAAAACTTCCACACTCATAGTTTCTCTACCTCTGGCCTCAACCAAACAGCGCTTTGGCCTTGCGTATTCCTGCCATCAGGGCATCCACGTCTTCGCGGGTGTTGTAAATGGTATAACTGGCCCGGGCCGTCCCCGGCACACCGTAATGTGCCATTAGCGGCTGTGCACAATGGTGACCCGTGCGCACCGCAATACCCTGCTGATCCAGCAACATGCCCACATCCGAGGGATGACAGCCAGCGAGCAGAAAACTGTAGATACCCACTGCTTCCCGCGGATGCCCTACGCGCGACAGGCCATCGATGTCAGCAGCCAGCGCCAGCGTGTATTCGAGCAGGTCTTGTTCATGGGCAGCCGCAGCGGCGCGATCCAGCGACTGCACGTAATCGATGGCAGCGCCCAGCCCGATAACTCCCGCTATATTTGGGGTGCCCGCTTCAAATTTAAAGGGCAGCGTATTGAACGTAGTGCCGCTAAAGGACACGGTTTCAATCATTTCACCGCCACCGAGAAAGGGAGGCATGGCATCAAGTAGCTCTTCCCTGCCCCACAGCGCACCTATGCCGGTAGGACCGAACAACTTGTGCCCCGAAAACGCATAAAAATCGCAACCCAGCGCCTGCACATCCAAGGGCCAGTGAGCCACGGCCTGCGCGCCATCAATAAAGACCTTGGCGCCGACGGCCTTGGCTTTACCAATGATCTGCTGCACGGGGTTTACCGTGCCCAGAGCGTTCGAGACGTGATTAAGCGCGACCATTTTGACGCGCTCATCGAGCATGGAATCCAGGGCATCGAGATCAATATCGCCAGATTCCAGCACGGGAATCGGTTCTACAGATGAGCCAGTTTCAGCGCACACCATCTGCCAGGGCACGATGTCGCTGTGATGCTCCAGGTAGGGCAAAAGAACGCGGTCGCCCTCGCGCAACTCGCTGCGGCCCCAGGTGTTGGCCACCAGGTTGACCGCTTCGGTCACGCCCCTGACCCAAATCACCTGGCGGGACGATGGGCTGTTCAGAAAGGCCGCGACCGCTTCGCGCGCTGCCTCAAACTTTTGCGTCGCCCTGTCGCTGAGCGCATGCGCTCCGCGATGCACGTTGGCGTTGTCGTTGCGGTAGTAATCGGTGATCGCATCGATAACCGCGTTGGGCTTTTGCGTCGTGGCTGCGTTATCGAGATAGATCAGCGGGTGGCCGTTGACCTCCTGCTGCAGGATGGGGAAGTCTGCGCGCACAGCTGCGGCATCAAACGCCTGCGTTAATGCGGTGGCTGCTGTCACGCGAGATGCCTCGTCAATTCAGGATTGCGAGAGAGGCGCTTGGCCAGGATGGGATGGAGAAATTCGCGCAAGGCTTCGTTATCCAGTCCCTCAACCAGCTCATTGATAAACCCGTAGCTGAGCATTACTTCCGCTTCTTCGCGGCCAACTCCCCGCGTGCGAAGGTAGTGCAGCATACCCGCATCCAACTGGGCCACCGTTGCACCGTGTGCGCATTGGACATCGTCCGCATAGATTTCCAGCTCTGGCTTGGTATTGATCTCGGCACTGGCGCTGGTGAGTAGGTTCTTATTGCTGAGCTCTGCCCGTGTTTTCTGGGCGTCCGGGTGTATATGAATGCGTCCGTTGAACACGGCGCGAGCCTCATCACCAATGATCCCACGGAACACTTCATCGGTAGTGCATTGGGGCACGGCATGCTCAATGCAGGTGTGATAATCCACGTGCTCGCTGCCCCTTAGCAGGTACAGACCGTTGAGATCGCAATGGGCGCCGCTGCCGGCGTGTTCAACCACGATATCAACCCGCTTTAGCTCGCTGCCCAGGGCCAGGTGAAAACTGTCGAGATGACTATCGCGGCCCAATCGTGCGTGAACGCCACCGATATGCATCGCATCGCCCTGCTCCAGATGCAGTCGCGCGTGCGTCAGCTTTGCGCCCTGACCAAGAACAAACTCGGTTATGCCGTTAGTGAATGCCGTTCCACCTTCGCCCACGAAATGCTCAATGACATTGCCATGAGCATTGTCGCCCACCGTCACCAACAATCGCTGGTTCACCGTGAAGGCCGGTTGTGCATCCGTCGTGATGTAAACAAGGTGCAAGGGGGCCGGCATGTCAGCACCGGCGGAAATGGACAACAGCAAACCGTCACTCAGCGTCGCGTCATTGAGGCTGGCAAACAGGTGATCTTCGTTGGCGACCACGCTGCCGAGCTGGGATGCGATGGTCTGTGCCTGTTCGTCACTGGCATCAGCAAAACGCACCAGAGACACACCGTCGGGCAGTTTGATACCCGACAGATCGGTATTCAGTTGGCCATTGACGAAAACCAGCTGGGGCCCGCCCAGATCAGGCAATGCGGCCGCTGGTGAGACTGCCTGAACTGGCGAGGTAAACTCGCGTTCCAGCTTGTTGAGGCTGGTGTACTTCCAGGCTTCGGTCTTTCGGGTCGGTTTGTCGCTGGCACACCAGCGCGCCCTCCCCGCTTCGCGGCGGTCGTTTAACCAGGCGGGTGCATCCTGTGCAACCAGCAGTCTCTGAATGAACTCAGACATCAGGCCACCGCAGCCTCTAGCCAGCCGTAACCCTTTTCTTCCAGTTCCAGCGCCAACGATTTATCGCCCGAGCGAACAATCTTTCCGCCGGAAAGCACGTGAACAAAATCGGGCTCGATGAAATCCAGTAGACGCTGGTAGTGCGTCACCAGAACAAATGATCGGTCCGGCGCGCGCATAGCGTTAACGCCCTCTGCGACGACCTGCAGCGCATCGATATCAAGGCCCGAATCGGTTTCATCCATAATGCACAAGCTGGGTTGCAGCAGCATCATTTGCAGTAACTCGTTGCGCTTTTTCTCACCGCCGGAGAAACCTTCATTGACGCCGCGCTTAAGGAAGCTCACATCGAGATTCACGGCTTTGCTCGCTTCTCTCGCCATTTTCATAAAGCTGACGGTGTCGAGGGCTTCCTCACCGCGACTCTCGCGGGTGGCATCCACGGCAGCCTTCAGGAATTCCATGTTGCTCACCCCGGGAATCTCTACCGGGTATTGGAACGCGAGAAATACACCGCGATGGGCACGCTCTTCGGTATCAAGCGCCAGCAGGTCTTCACCCTTGAAGCTGACACTGCCACCGGTGACTTCATAGCCATCGCGCCCGGCCAATACGTGCCCCAGGGTACTCTTGCCGGAACCGTTGGGACCCATAATGGCGTGTACCTCTCCAGGGTTAACCGTGAGGCTGAGGCCTTTGAGGATGACTTTGTCGTCTACTTGCGCAGCCAGCGCATCAATCGTAAGCATGATTCTTTGTTCCTAACCGACTGAGCCTTCGAGGCTCACTTCCAACAACTTGCCTGCCTCTACGGCGAACTCCATAGGCAGCTCTTTGAATACTTCCTTACAGAAGCCGTTCACTATCATCGACACGGCTTTCTCTTCGTCCAGACCGCGCTGCAGGCAGAGATAGAGTTGATCGTCGCTGACCTTGGAGGTCGTCGCCTCGTGCTCAACCACAGCGCTGGGATTCTTGCTCTCGATATAGGGGAAGGTGTGTGCTGCGCACTTATCCCCAATCAGCAGGGAGTCACACTGGGTGTAGTTACGCGCACCCTCTGCGCGAGGCCCCATACGCACCAGACCGCGGTAGGCGTTGCTCGAGCGGCCCGCAGAGATACCTTTGGAAATAATGGTTGAACGGGTGTTTTTACCCAGATGAACCATTTTCGTACCTGTGTCGGCTTGCTGCAGGTTATTGGTGAGCGCCACCGAGTAGAACTCACCCACGCTGTTGTCACCGCGCAGTATGCAGCTTGGGTATTTCCAGGTGACCGCCGAACCGGTTTCCACCTGCGTCCAGGAAATCTTTGCATTGGTGTGGGCAACACCGCGCTTGGTCACGAAGTTGTAGATACCGCCCTTGCCCTCGGCATCCCCCGGGTACCAGTTTTGTACCGTGGAGTACTTGATCTCGGCATCATCCAGCGCCACCAGCTCAACTACCGCGGCGTGCAGCTGGTTCTCGTCGCGCATGGGCGCAGTACACCCCTCCAAATAGCTGACGTGGCTGCCCTCATCGGCAATGATCAGGGTGCGCTCGAACTGGCCGGTATTGGCCTCGTTGATGCGGAAGTAGGTGGACAGCTCCATGGGGCAACGAACACCCTTGGGGATGTAAACAAACGATCCGTCAGAAAACACAGCACTGTTGAGCGCGGCGTAAAAATTGTCCTTCCGAGGCACCACAGTGCCAATGTATTTCTTCACCAGCTCCGGGTACTCATGTACCGCTTCGGACATGGAGCAAAACAGCACACCCGCCTCAGCCAGTTTCTCCCTGAACGTGGTTGTGACCGATACCGAGTCAAACACCACATCTACCGCCACACCGGCCAGGGCCGCCTGCTCATGCAGGGGAATGCCCAACTTCTCGTAGGTCTCCAGCAGTTCCGGGTCTACTTCATCCAGACTCTTGGGGCGTTTTTCGTCCAGGCTCTTGGGCGAGGAATAATAAGATACGGCCTGGAAATCCACCTCGGGATAATTGACGTGGGCCCACTCGGGCTCAGACATTTCCTGCCAAACCCGGAAAGCCTCCAGACGCCACTCCAGCATCCACTCAGGCTCATTTTTCTTCGCCGACAGCGCGCGAACAACGTCCTCGTTCAGCCCTGGCGGAAAGGTCTCTGATTCGACCAGCGTGGTGAAGCCGGCCGCATACTCGCGCTCAATGGCGCTATCAATTTGTTCTTGGCTCATACCTTACCTATACGCTCTGATCGGCGCCGCGGTTGTGCGCCTGACCGTCGTTGTCACTGATTTGTCGCAGGGTGATGTCAGCGCCGACATCGGTGCGCGCCGATTGCTGACAAGCGATGTCACGCACTTCCCGCCGCCGCACCAGATCAGCCAATGTGATGTCGCCGAGGAAGTCACGAATCTGGTCCGACAGGTCCATCCACAGATGGTGTGTCAGGCAGGTCTCGCCGTTCTGGCAATCTCCTGCACCTTTGCAACGCGTGGCATCGGTGGTTTCATTCACCGCCTCAATCACCTCAGCGACACTGATGTCCGTCGCCTCTTTGCCAAGGTGGTAACCGCCGCCGGGCCCACGAACGCTCTGGACCAGTCCCTGGCGCCGCAGTTGGGCAAACAACTGCTCTAGATAAGACAGTGAAATGTCCTGACGCTCCGAGATTCCTGCAAGCGGGATAGGCCCCTGCTGCTGGTTAAGGGCGAGGTCTAGAATCGACGTCACGGCGTAACGTCCTTTTGTCGTTAATCGCATACTGGCGGCTGACCGTTGCTTCTCAATTTGACGGCGCGGAGTGTGCCATAACCCAGTATTTTACTCAACTATATAACCCTGATTGCCGTAGGGGAATGAGGCGATGGGTGGATCGTTGGGAGGCTTCGCAGGTCGGCTTTCTTATACCAGCCGAATGCGCTGCTTTGAGCAGGCATGACGGGGCCGAGGCAGACGGGCCATAATCGCGTTTTTAATGACTAGCGCAAATGGAGTTCAGCAGTATGGGCGTAGCAAGCATTGGGTATGTTCGGATAGCCTCAACAGACACAGCGGCATGGATGTCCTTCGGCACCGAAATTCTTGGCCTGATGGACGCAGGTCGCGAGGACGCCGCTGGCGCGCGTTTCCTGCGCATGGACGACCACCCCTTCCGCTTTATGATCGAGCCTGCCGAGGCAGACAAACTGCTGGCCTGTGGACTGGAGTACCGTGACCGCGAGGATTGGCAGGCCGTTTGCGATGCCCTCACTGCCGCAGGCCATTTCGTGACACCCGGAGACAGTGACGAAGCGAAACGCCGCTGTGTCAGCAATTTCGCCACTGTCACCGATCCCTCAGGCAATGTGCTGGAACTCTACTACGGCCGCTTGCTGGACTACCGCCCGCTGGTCTCGCCCGTGGGCATCAGCGAATTCATCACCGGCGATGAATCCACCGGCGATATGGGTTTCGGCCACGCGGTCTTGCCGGCACCCCACACCGAGACCACGCTGAGCTTCTACACTGACATTATCGGCCTGGGTTTGAGCGACGACCTCTACCCCCCCATGCCGGAAGGCGCGCCGGAATCACGCGTTATATTCATGCACGCGGATAACCCCCGTCAGCACTCATTGGCGTTGTACAACCAGCCCCACCCTGCGGCCGTGGTTCACCTTATGGTTGAAGTTGCCACCCTGGATGAAGTTGGCATGGCGCTGGATCGGGTACAAAAAGCCGGCCTGCCCCTTCTTGCCACACTGGGACGCCACATCAACGACAATATGTGCAGCTTCTACGTGTTGGCACCCGGCGGCATTGCGGTTGAGTACGGTTACGATGGCCTGCTGGTCAACTGGGACAACTACGTCCCGACGGTGAGCACTGAAGGCGATGTCTGGGGGCACGAGTACAGTTTCCCGGGGTAGCCCACGCCGATCTTACAGCGCCGCTTTCACAGCGGCGCCGACATTTTCCATAGCCAGGTTCTGGTGCAGCCTATCCAGTGTCGCTCGCACGTAGTCACCGGCCTGCCAGGCATCACCCATCGCAAATGTCACCGCCGTGCCCACCCACAGGTACAGGGCATGCCAGCGCAACTGTTCCAGCAACTCCTCGTACGCCGGCGCGTGAACACCGAGCGCTAGCAGGCTCTGCCGGTAATGTGTGAGTAGTGACGGCAAGCGCTCTTGTATCTCGGGGGGCGCAAGATTTGCCATCAAAAAGTAACCCACGTCGCGCATGGCCGGTGCTCGCGCAACCAGCGCCCAGTCTAGAAACCCCGGGCGCTCGCCGTCCATAAACAGGTTGCCGTCATGCACATCGCCGTGAACCAGGGTGTGATCGCCGCGATTCCACAATGCGTGAATAGCATCGGTATGGGCCAGGTATAACTCGGCCAGTTCGGTAAACACGGGTGGCAAGTCTGCCCCGTGCTGAGAGAGCGCCTGCTGCACCAATGTCACTGCTATCGGATGCTGTCGCGGTGGCTCCAGCCAGGCTAAATCCGTGTCAAAGCGCTCACTGCGCCAGTAGCGCGCATGCAAGGCAGCAAACTCTGCCAGCATAGTTTCTTCATATGTTCCGTGATGCGTCGCGGCATTGTTGAAGGTGCAACCACTTGTCGCTAAATCCTCAATCAACATCAGATAATGTTCACCCGCATCATCACTGTCTGCGAAGAACACGCCGGGTACACGCACCGGGACCTCATCGGCCAGCTGACCGTAGAAAAGCACCTCTCGCTTGCCCATGCCTGCGGAGGTAACAAAGGCCCGCTGCATCTCATCACGGGGCGGATACTTAACGAATATTGACTCTGGCACGCCAGTGCCTGTGAGTAATAGCTGTGCGCGTCCCGTGGTGCCCTCGTGACTACCGGCGACGGCCACCGTGTCTACACGCACCCCCAGCACCTGACTCAACCACTCGGCAGTAATGTGTTTGGGACCGCCCGGAAAATCAGCCATCAGTTGGGAGCCAGTACCAGCGCGTCCATCGTTTCAATATTGATCTGTCCTTCAAGCCCCGCCTCCCTGTGCACCGCGATCTCCAGGTAGGCCTCTGAGGTGATCATATCCAGCATCGCCTGACGGCTTGGGTAATAGGCGATAGCAACACGGTCCCAAAGGTCCTCTACCTCACCCAACATCAGGCGCGACACATCACCGCTGAACAGCAGGCCACCGCCATGCTTCTGCAACAGCTCAAACACGCCCTGTCCATAGAGTGCGTAGGCCTCTTCTCCGGTCAATGCTGTTTCGCGACCATCGGCGTACTCGGCTTTCTCCCGAAATTTCAGCAGGTTCACCATATGAATGGGACCTTTCTCCGGTGACTCACCAAACCCCGCCAGCTGCGCATCACTGGGGATAGTGCGATTGTTAACTTCCATAGCTGCTCTCCATAACCGTCGACTGTGTCGCAGGGTAATCCGATGCTGTCCCCACCTCAACGGGGGGCCGGCTGATTCTATTTTCAGACGCTCCATTAGGGCGTATGGTTGCCAAAAAGAAGAAGACGGAGCACTCGCATGAGCTGGAACTTTGGCGACATAATGGACACGCTTACCGAGGTGGTGCCGGGAAACCATCCTGCACTGATCCATGGTGACAGGGTACTGACCTGGCAAGACGTGGATGAACGCTCCAATCGCCTCGCCAGGAACTTGCTTCAGGGCGGCGCCGCGACCGGCGACAAGGTCGGTTTCTATATGCGCAATCGACCGGAGTACATGGAGCTTCTCGCCGCCTGTTTCCGCGCGAGACTGACCCACGTCAACGTCAACTATCGATACACTGCTGACGAAGTGCATTACATCTTCGATAACTCCGACGCTACCGTGGTGGTCTATGGCAGTGAGTTTCGCGACAACATCCAACAATTGAAACCCCGCCTACCCAAGGTCACGCAGTGGGTTGAGATTACTGGTGAGACACCCGTCGAAGGCAGCCTTAGCTATGAAACACTGGCAACCTCTGGCGTTGCCGGCGCACTGAATGTACAGCGCTCGCCGGATGATCTCCTGCTGCTGTATACCGGCGGCACCACCGGTATGCCCAAGGGCGTCATGTGGGACCACGACAATTTGCGCGAAGCACAGTCACTGGCATTGCGCGCCATCGGCCCGGTGCCTGAAACGCTGGATGAACTGCGCCAGAAGATTGCCAGCGATGGACCGGGCGACACCATGATTCCCGCCTGCCCGCTGATGCACGGTACAGGACTGTTTACTGCGATGGGCACTTTCTTCAGTGGCGGTACCGTTGTCACGCTACCCAGCGCTTCACTGGATGCTCCGGAACTGTGGCAAGCCGTGCAAGACCACGGCGTGAACTCAGTGTCTATCGTGGGCGATGCCTTCGCTAAACCGCTGCTTGGCGCACTGCAGGAAAACCCCGGACGCTGGAACCTTGCCAGTCTCGGCGGCATGATCTCGTCGGGCGTAATGTGGTCGCAGGAGGTAAAAGAAGCCCTTCTTGAAGAGTTGCCCGCCGCCCTGCTGGTAGACAGCTTCGGTTCTTCCGAGGCCGTCGGTTTTGGCGCCTCCATCAGCGCCAAGGATATGCCGGTTGAAACCGCCAGCTTTACCACCAACGACTACTGCAAAGTGTTCGATGAAAACGACAATGAGATTCCTCGCGGCGGCGACACTCCGGGATTCATTGCATTCGGTGGACCCATCCCACTGGGCTACTACGGCGACGCCGAGAAAACCGCAAAAACCTTCAAGACCATTAACGGCCATCGCTACTCCATACCTGGGGATTATTGCCTGGTGGGCACCGACGGTACCCTCACGCTATTGGGACGTGGCTCGGTATGTATTAACTCCGCGGGCGAGAAAATTTACCCGGAAGAAGTCGAAGAGACGCTCAAGCTGCACCCAGCGGTGGACGACGCACTAGTGGTAGGCGTAGCCGACGAAAAATGGGGCCAGGCTGTGACTGCGGTTGTAAAGCCAAATAACAATGCCAGCGTGGACGAGCAGACATTGGTGGACTTTGTTAAAGGGCGGCTCGCACATTACAAGTCGCCCAAGCATGTCTTCTTCGGCGGCCCACCCTTCCGGGCGCCGAATGGTAAAGCCGATTACAAATCGGTCACCGCTTTTGCCCAGGCGGAAGTCGCCACACGCGCCGGTGGTTAAGAGACCGTGAGAACGGCTGAGAGCAGGACCAAAAGTAGCAGGGCTCTGAGCCGTTAACCGTTTCTGTATAGGTAGCTGTAGGCGTTGATGGCAGGCACGCCCCCAAGATGCGCGTACAACACTCGCGAGCCCTTCGGGAAAAACCCCTTTCGAATCAGGTCAATGAGACCCTGCATTGATTTCCCCTCATACACGGGGTCAGTCATCATGCCCTCCAGTTGCGCACACAACCTGATCGCATCATTGGTCTCTTCTGAGGGCACACCGTATGCCGGGTAGGCATAATCGGGTAACAGTGTAAGGTCCCCCTCTGTGATGCCGCGACCGAGCTCCACTTTCTCTGCAGTATCAGAGGCGATCTGCAACACCTGCCGACGGGTTTGCTCTAGAGTGCCCGAGGCATCGATGCCAATGACGCGATCGGCGCGACCATCGTCGGCAAAGCCGACCAGCATGCCCGCATGGGTAGAACCGGTTACCGTGCACACCACGACGAAGTCGAACTGGAAACCCAGCGTGGCCTCCTGCGCCCTCACCTCCTCGGCAAAACCAACAAAGCCAAGACCACCCAAGGGATGCACTGACGCACCCGCGGGAATCGCATAGGGCTTGCCACCACGATCACGAACACTGGTCAGCGCGGCCTCCCAACTTTCCCTGATACCGATATCAAAGCCCACGTCGACCATCTCGATTTCCGCGCCCATCAGTCGGCTCATCAGGATGTTACCTACGCGGTCATACACTGCATCAGGAAATGGCACCCAGCTCTCCTGCACTAAGTGGCACTTCATCCCCAGCTTGGCTGCAACGGCAGCCACTTGCCGCGTGTGGTTGCTCTGTACACCCCCTATGGTCACCAGCGTATCCGCACCCTGAGCAAGAGCATCCGGTACGATGTACTCCAGCTTACGCAGTTTGTTGCCGCCAAACGCCAAGCCGCTGTTGCAGTCCTCTCGTTTGGCAAACAGGTGCACGTCGCCGCCCAGGTGATCAGACAGTCTTGTTAAGGGCTCGATCGCAGTTGGGCCGAATGTCAGCGGATACCGCTCATACTGTGCCAGGTTCATTTAGACACTCCAGAAAATCGTTGATCTTGATAGTAGCACCGCACGCGCGGCGCGAAGATCGCGCTCCAGCATGAGCGGATCAGAGTGGGTTCAAGCCCCTAGACCAGATCAGCGCCCACCCGCTACACAATGCACGGCTTTTTGCTAACGTATCTGACAACCATAACAACAGCGGTAGTCGCCATGAGCCAAGCCGAAACGCACCATACCTTTTGCAGAATCTGCGAAGCCAGCTGTGGCCTTGTAGCCGAGGTCAAAGACAATCGAGTCGTCTCGTTGGCGCCGAACAAGGCCCACACGGGCACCCTTGGCTTCTCCTGTATGAAGGGACTGCACCAACACAGCATGTACGATTCGGACGATCGTCTTAAGTATCCACTGAAGCGCGTTGGCGACGAATTCCAGCGGATCTCATGGGATCAGGCGTTGAGCGAGATAGGCGCCAAGGTGAAGGCACTGCGTGCAGAGAGTGATCAGTCTGTCGGCATGTACGTGGGCACGGCTGCTGGCTTCAGCATCCTGCATCCGATTTTCGCCGAAGGGTTTATGCAGGGTCTGGGATCGCACAACATCTTTTCATCCTCGACCCAGGATTGCGCCAACCGGTTCGCCGCAGCGAAAGAAATGTACGGCTTCCCCTTCTTTCAGCCTTTTGTCGATCTCGACAATGTTGAGTGCATGTTGATCGTTGGCACAAACCCTGTGGTATCCAAATGGACCTTCCTGCAGGTTGCGCACCCTGTGAAGCGCCTGAAAGAAGTCAAAGCACGCGGCGGCCGCGTGATCGTCGTAGACCCGCGATTCAATGAAACCGCCAAGGTCGCGGGTGAACACCAATTCATCAAGCCCAACTCCGATGTGTTTTTCTTCCTCTCGTTCCTGCAGGACATCTTCGCTCGCGGCGCCTGTGATGAGGCTGCCGTCCGGCAGTTCATGACTGGGCTCGACGAACTCAAGGCGATGGTAGAACCGTGGACCCCGGAGCACACAGCAGAGGTCACCGGCATTTCTGCCGATGCACTGCGGGATCTGGTTTCAAGCTTCGTCGCTGCAAAAGGTGCTGCCATTGTGACTGGCACCGGGCTGGGCATGGGGCGCGACGGCACCCTCGCCCAGTGGCTGGCCGAATGTGTTACCGCGGTAACCGGCAATCTCGACGGCAGGGGCGGTACACTCGTTGGAGAGGGCATTTTCGATTTCGCTGGCTTTGCCAAAAAGAACAACATGTTCATGCGCAAAGCCCGCTCGCGAATCGGCAACTTCCGTGAGCTCAATGGCGGCTTTCCGGGTGGCATTCTCGCCGATGAAATCCTCACGCCGGGTGAGGGACAGATAAAGGGCATGTTCGTCACTGGCGGTAATCCATTGATGACCATGGCCAATGCAGAACGCCTAAAGGCGGCAATGGAAAGACTCGAGCTGCTGGTTGTTACCGATATCTACCTGAACGAAACCGCCAGTCTGGCTGACTATGTGCTGCCGGCAACCAGCCCTTTGCAGCGGCCGGACCTGCCTTTCGTGTTTCCGCTCTTTCTGGGCATGCAGTCTATTCCGTATCTCGCAGCGACCGAGGCGCTGGTTGAGCCAGAGGGGGAACAACGTGATGAAGCCTCCATTTACACCGATCTGGCCACCGCTTGCGGCGTAGGACTGTTCGGCTCCAAAGCCGCGCAGTGGGCGCTGCGACTAATGAAGGGGTTAAACCGCTTGCGCCACCCACTGTCGATGCCCGGCTTACCGCAACGTTTCATCCTGGACCAAATATTGAAACGGTCGGGCAATGGCAGCTTCAAAGCCTTGCTCCAACATACCGAAGGCAAAGCCAGGGAGCAGGTGTCACCCGGCAGCTTCTTGGGTAAACGCCCAATCACCGACGACGGCATGGTGCATCTCGCACCCGCCGATTTTTTGAAGGCTGCCGCATCATTGGAGCAGCGCCATGAGGCACTCAAAGCACAGGATGCGGACGGGAGCTTCCGCATGATATCCAAGCGCACCCACAGCACGCACAATTCCTGGACGCAAAACATCGATGAGCTGACCAATGGTGAGCACAATCGCACCAATTTTGTATTCATGCACCCTGATGACGCTGAACGCCTGGGCCTCGGTGAAGGCGACGCGGCAGACATTCGTTCAGAGACAGCAACCATTCGGCTGCCGGTTAAAGCACTGAAGGAGCTGCTGCCCGGCACAGTTTCAGTACCTCACGGATGGGGGCATCAAAACGCACGTGGCCTTGGAGTCGCCGGGGCACTCAGCGGCGCCAACGTTAATATCCTGGCATCCGATGGCCCCGCTAGCGTGGAGCCGCTGTCAGGCATGGCTCACCTCACAGGCATTCCGGTACACATTACACCGGCAGCGGGCCCGATAAACTCAAACAGTTGGACAGGAACCTGATCATGGAAACGTTTCAAGGGAAAACCGCCGTGGTGACGGGTGCGGCCAGTGGCATTGGTCATGCACTCGCACTGCGCTTTTGCGAGGAAGGCATGAACGTTGTACTCGCGGATATTGAACCCGCAGCGCTGACGGCGGCCGTATCGGAACTG
Organism: Parahalioglobus pacificus; assembly: GCF_014652275.1. Taxonomy (GTDB): domain Bacteria; phylum Pseudomonadota; class Gammaproteobacteria; order Pseudomonadales; family Halieaceae; genus Parahalioglobus; species Parahalioglobus pacificus. The sequence goes on from NZ_BMYM01000001.1 coordinate 1,541,218, forward strand.
GAATCCAGCGGTTACTCCGTATGCGGCGTTGTGACGGACGTAGCAAAACCAGAACAAGTCAGTGCACTGGCCGATGCCGCTTTCGACACATTTGGCGGCGCACACATCGTCTGTAACAACGCGGGCATTTTTACCGGCGGACTACTGTGGGAAGAAAGCCTGGCCGATTACCAGTGGTCGCTGGACGTCAATCTCTGGGGTGTGATTCATGGCGTCCGGGCATTTGTGCCCAGAATGATTGATCAGGGTGAACCCTGCCATGTTGTGAATACCGCTTCGATGGCAGCACTCACCACCATGCCATTTGCCGGGGTCTATCACATGACCAAGCACGCAGTACTGGCGTTCTCGGAATCGCTGTATCACGAGCTCGCGCTGACAGCACCGCAAGTGGGCGTGTCAGTGCTGTGCCCGGAACTGATAAAAACAGGCATCGCCAACTGCGACCGCAACCGGCCGGCGCAGTACAGCGGTGAGGGCGACATTGTTGAAAGCGACGCCCGCACCATGGTGCATGACAGCATCGCCAGTGGCGTAAGCAGCGGCTTACCGCCAAGGGAGATGGCTGAACGTGTGCTCGAGGCAGTGAAGGATAACCGCTTCTATATTCTCTCTAACGATGGCTGGATGGAGAGCGCCAGAACCCGCATTGAGGATATTCTGCAGGGCCGCAACCCCACCCTGGCGCCACCGGACCTGACGTAGTTTCAGTCTTACCACGCATAAAAAAACCCGGCCGATGCCGGGTTTTTTATAAGTCATTCGCTACTTAGAAACGGTAGCTGAACTTCAGCTGGCCACCCTGGAACTTGAGTCGATCTGCTTCCTCGAAGTGGTACTGGAACTGCAGCACCATATCTTCGTTGAGGAAGTAGTCCACTCCCAACAGGCCCTGAATAGCGCCCTGCCCCAGATCCACCTCGCCGGCGATGGGATTCACGGGAAGATCAACGCCAACCAATCCGGCGTTCACTTCAACCGTATCCTCACCGAGGTATTGCTGATAACCCAGGCGGCCATACAGACGCGCCAGACTGGCATTGGCGAACACGTGCTCATAACCCGCTTCAACCGAGGGGCGCACCCAGGTGTAGGTCTGTGTATCGCCCTCAACCGTCAGGCCAAACGCGCCAGCACCTTCCTCAACCAGGTCGTCCGTATCCTGGCGATAAGCACCCAGTGCCAGGACGGGTCTCAGATAGCCCCAGCTGTATTCGAAGTCATAGGAGCCCGCGAATTCGAGGCCGATGACATCGGAGTCGCGACTGGCTTCAGCCACGTATGAGTCCATCACAAAGCTGTTGCGACTGGTGTCAGTGTCGTTGGTGCCGTAGCTCAATACGCTGGATAGCTTCCAGGCTCCGGGCTGGTATTTCAGCGCGGCACCGGCATAGATCGACTTGCCATCCGAGTTGAACGCACCACCATGGCCTTCGCCCGTGATGTTCTCATAAGAGCCACCCACACCGGCAAACCAGTGCTCACCAAAGGCCCACTGGGCACCCAGGGCAAAGACATCCGAGTCGAACTCAGCGCCCAGGGCATCGCGGTGCTCGTCGCGCTCCAGCGTTTCGAACGCCGCATGCACCCACGCACAGCTGCCTTCCGCGGTGAAGCGATACTGGCCACCCGCCTGCTTACAGCTCAGGAGACGCTGCGAGAACGATTGGGCCGCAGCCAGAGACTGTACCTGTTGCTCACCGTAGAACTCGGGAGACATAACCGACAGCTGACGAACAAACACATCGGCGTCAGTCTGGTAAACCATGTCCACGATCATGTCGTGTAGGCTTTCAGTACTGCCCGCATTCTGGACGTCGTTCAGGTATAGGCCCACAGCTCGCAGGTTGGTACCCATCCAGTCCGGCGCAAAATCAACCGTATAGTCCAGTTGTGCCTCGGTTGCGGTGTACGCGAGGTTCCAGTCCACGGTTACCGTATCCTGCATAACCAGTTCCAGACCTTCGTTGCTCAACCCCTGCTCACCAGCGAACAGCGTACGCTTAAAGCTGCCAGCGCCGATCAGCTCAGGCGACATCATGGACATCACTACCTCACCATCTACGGAGGCTTTACCCGTGGCTAGCACCTGATCGATCTCGCCGCTGGCAAAGTCCATTTCTGCGTAAGTTACGCCGCTGTCGGTTTGCGTGAAACTACCGTCGAGCGCAATGGTCTGCGCCAGGTTCATGTCACCACTGTAAAGGCGGCCATTGTTCACCAGTGTGCTATCCGCACCACCTGCGACCTGCTGAGGACCCGCAACGAAATCTCCGTTGTTGGTAAACCGGTTGGTGCCGCCACCCAGGTCGAACTGACCCACATAAAGTGACTCACTGGTGACAGTGTCGTTACCCGCAGTGGCGACCACCGGTGTTCCGCTGAGCACGTCAGCTGTCATGGTCTGGCCACGCAGTGCGAGCGAACTGTTGCTCTGGCTGGCGCTATCGATCATGAATACCGTACCGCGCTCACCAGCGAACAGATTGCTACCTGCTACTGTCTCAATGGTGATATCACCACCTGGTGCAGCTGCAGTGCGTGCGGTAACAATGACCGTATCAGCTCCGAGGGATTCAACGTCGCCGCCGAAGTTCATGCTGACGCTGCCGGCACCGCCGGCTCCGCGGCTGGTCGCGACGATCGCGCGGCTGCCGTCACCTTCTGCACGCACGTTGCCAGCGACATCGATGACAACATCACCCGCGCTTCCCTCAACCGCTAGCGACGTCGCTTCGATGGCGAGCGCACGAGCGCCAAGGGCAATCACATCGTTCGCCACAGAGAGGCTGGCATCGCCCGCGTCACCCCGGGTTGCGATGCTTGCCAGAGTAACGCCCTTGCCATTGTCACCGTTGATGCCGATACCACGACCAGCATCCAGCGATACCGCACCCGATGACTGAACAGCAGCACTGCGTATAGCCGCGGCTGTCGCACCATCGCCAATGGCGAACAAATCGCCGTCGACTGAGGCGCTGATAACACCGGATTGACCTGCGGATTCAGTGTCCAGAGCCAAACCTACCGCAGTATCACCCTGCGCAATCACGTCGCCCGACACCGAGAAGGTGGCTGAGCCCGAGGTAACCGCCGAGGCGCTCGCAGTCCGCAGTTGCGGTGCATCACTACCCGCACGGCTAAGGCCAGAAACGCCCATGGCGCCTTCACCGTCCACAAGGATGTCGCCACCCACGTTGACAGTGACTGCGCCGCTGCCCTGATCGCCCGTGGATGAAAGCTGTGCACCGACTGCATTGTCACCCAGTACCATCAGGTCGCCTGCGATGTTCTCGCTCACATCTGCGCCGAAGGCACCGCCACGACTCTCGAGCACAGCGCCGGTGGCGCTGTCGCCCTCAACCATTGCGCTACCGGCAACGTCTGAGTTCACTGCACCGGCCCCATCACCGCCAACGGAGGTGAGTGTCAGACCATTGCTGCCAGTGCCACCGTTGTAGCTGTTGCCTGCAATCCGTACGGCCACATCACCACCGGTGACGCCACCCTCCGAGTTCAATTGGGCGCCCGTGCTGCGATCACCAGTGACAACAAGGTCGTTCTCGGCATCGAGGCTCACACCACCCGCTGTCCCACCAGCAACGCTTTCCAGCGATGCAGCCACTACGTCACTGCCTTCGGCGGCCAGCATACCCATGAGACTGAGGGTGACTTCGCCGGCATTCAATGGAACACCTGCAGAGTCGGGCTCTGACTGTGAGAGCATTCGAACTCCCAGCGCGCCAGAACCGGCTGCAATGAGATCACCGGTGGATGACAAGCGTACGGTGCCAGATTCACCAGTGCTCACGCTCTCCATTACCGCACCGCTCGCACCGTCACCCTGAGCCAAAAGAGCGCCGATCAAATCAATTAGGACATTGCCAGCTTGATTGCGACCTTCAGACTTCATAGAAACGCCTGTCGAGTTACCTCCCACGACATAAATGCTTCCACTTGACTGGAGCTCGACGTCACCTGCCCTATCAGAGGCAAGGGTTTTGAGCTCTACACCAGAGTTATTGTCACCCGCAGAAATGAGGGATGCTCCGTCTGTATCGCCGAGACGGAACGAAAGGTCACCGCTATCGACACCTTCGGATGCGAGATTAACGGCAACACTGCCCGCCCCTTGAATCGTCACCGCACCTGCAAGCGCTAAATCAATGTCTCCTGCCTTGTCACTCTCTAATGAGCGCACGAGTAGACCACTGGAATCATCCCCCGCTAGCGTAAGAGGCCCATCTATATCAATGCTTGTAGCACCGGAGCGACTGCCCCCGCTATTGGTTATCGAGAGTAGTCGTGAACCGGTGCCAGTTGCAACCACAGCACCTCCAACGGTGACTGATAGATCTGCGGTCGCATTCGATGCTGAGGCCCCCACCTGAACCCCAGTGCCGCTGTTAGCTACGAGGATATCCCCGTCTATAACAACGTCAATCTCATCCGTATTGGTCCCGCTACTTGAGATTTCGACGCCGCTTGCGCCCGAGCCGTCGGACGCTAGGTTTCCAACGATGATAGTTTCAATTCGTCCAATGCGACCCGCACCATCGGCGCTGGCGCGAATACCTTCAGCTCCCTCGCCAGCCGAGGTGACGCTTCCACCCACGAAAGTACGGATATCCCCGCCAGAAGTAACGAGATCGGCAGCAACCGCATCATCTCCAACAGCGAACACATCTTCGTCAACCGATAGGCTTACATCCCCATTGCGAGTCCTATTGGATACACCGGTGGTCCGATCACCATCTGCAGCCAGGGAGCCACCAATGCGAGTGGCCGCACTACCAGATGGTGTTGATAAGCTGGCGCCAACGGAATCTTCGCCTATCGCAATTATATCTGAGCCAACATCAAGGCTTGTAAACCTATGATTCCCGCTGCTATCGACGCCGACTGCACCGGCGGCTCCGGCGAAGACGACTTGTCCAACAGTTATGGAGTGATTGCCACCACTTCCAACAGCTGAGCGCATGGCGAGACCCGTACTATCGCGGCCCGACGCAACCACGTTGCGGTTTACTGAAACTGCCAATTCCCCCGCAGTTCCTCCGGCGACAACATTAACCTCTACACCGAAGGCATCACGGCCACTGGCGGTTGCACTGTCCGATACCGACACTGTGGAGCGACCTGAATTGGAAGCGGATGAATTTGTCAGGGCAACGCCCGTTGCAGCAGAACCTTTTGCCTCAACCGATCGGCCAATCGCTACACCCACCGAACCAGAGCGTTCTTGAGCACTGGTGCTTACCACTACGCCAGCAGAACCTTCCCCAGACGCCACAGCACTCGATCCGGTAGTTAATGTCACACTACCTGATGAGTCGGTACCGCGACTGGCCAACAGCGCACCTACAGCTCCTGATCCACTAGCGATTATCGCGTCGCGGACGTCAACAATCACGCCTCCGGCAGCGTCAGCTTCTGTTGTTGCTTGTATGCCTATCGCGCCGAGCCCCGAGGCTGCGATTCCATATACCTGAGTCGCAATGTCGTCTGAAACAGTGCCGATTCCCTCTAACGACTTTGTCGACGAAGAAAGCGAGGTCATGTCTAGGCCGATAGACACGTTACCGCTAGCAGTCACATTACCGTCCAACGAAAGCTCGATCTTGCCACTCTTTACAGTGCTTCGGGTTTCAGCTTTGATACCGGTACTGCGTTCTCCACCGGCTTCTAAATTACCCTCAATATCGAAAACAACATCGCCAGAAGTTCCACTGGATGCACTTTGGCCAAACAAACCTACGCCACTAGTACCGCCGGCAAAAGTATCACCTGTTACATTGATAGTTACGTCGGATGCAATGCCGCTGCCTCCGGCGGTGCCCATGAACACATCATTGACAACACCGCCGCCGCCACCCAAAGACTGGGCGATAAGACCGTAAGCATTATCGCCTAACGTGGTGATGTCCCCAGACTGACTAAATGTAACTTGCCTGCCATCACCGTTATTACCTGTTGCTAGAGATACGTTGATGCCGCTGCCCTCGCCATCGGTAATGGCGAGACCACCGCCACCGCCGATGCTTTGCAGAACAACACCATGGGATGAGCTCCCATCGGTGATGATTGACCCTTTATTGACGAGCGAAACATCGCCGCCATCACCTTGGGAATCGCCTTCTGCACCAAGTTCAATGTCATAGTCAGTAGCTCCAGCCAGTTTCACTGACCCGCCGCCCGCACCGATGGATTGAACGACTAATCCAGGTGTTGCGTTGCCAGAGGTCGCGGTAACGCCAGACCGATCAACGGTAATCGTACCGCCGGTACTTTCTACTACGGCGTCGCCTCCCAACTTGACAGCTACAACCCCTGTTACATTAGTGCCCGTAACTTGTGTGTCCGGCTCAGGTGACCCATTCACAACCTCGGTATTCGAATCTTCCACTGGAGATTTCGGCTCAACAACGAGGGTATGGGAACCTCCGCCACCACCAACCGATTGGATTACAGCGCCATCGCTGTACCCGCCATCGACAACCAAGTCACCATCGTGATCCACATCGATGCTGCCACCCGTCGCGTCAGAAATACCAACAGCACCAGCAATCACCTCGAAATCGACAGATGGCGATCCATCGCCTGAGAGCAGAATGTGGTTGCTGGACAGGCCACCACCGCCACCGACGCTTTGGATCGCTAGACCCGTATTCATGCCATAGTTCGATGTATCCGGCAGGGCTGGGTTGGGGTCTGTGATGACCACGATATCGCCTTGATAGTCAGCGACGACATCAGCCCCCGGAGCCGGTGACATAGGAGCGCCTTGATCATCGCCCGCCGAGGCAGAATCGTCCTCACTGATCAGGTTTGCTCCGAGTTGCACGACACCTGAAACAATGGCTAATGCCTGATCAAGAAAACCCTCATTGTCTGGAACATCAACGGCATCTGCTCCGATGTTAGTGGCTTTCTGACTTAAATCCGCAAAAGAGTTTATGGCACCGCCACCGCCACTGATTGTTTGAACGAGCACTCCTGTATTACCAGAGCCTGTTGATACGATATCGCCGCTCTGAAAAACATCAACCGCCGACCCGAGACCCTGTCCTCCATCACGCAAACCCAGGATCTGATCGACCACAGCAAGCGTTGCGGTGGATAACGGCCCCCCCAAACTGAAACCCGTATTACCGCCGCCACCGCCGACAGATTGAGCAAAGATTCCGTAGTTTGACTGGCCTGAGAGCTCAATCCGTCCAGTGTTTCTGACGGAGACAAAGCCACCATCAGCTCCGTCGCCGCCGCTACCACCGAGAGAAACCTTCGTCACCAAACTCGCTGCAATTGCAGAATTAATGGGCATCAACAACAGGTCGCGAGAAAGGGCCAAAGCCATCGCTCCATCGCCACCTCCGCCACCGACACTTTGCGCATAGATACCAGCGGATTGAGATCCCGATACACCTATAACACCGCTGTTATCTACGTTAACCTGCCCGCCGGCGCCGCCCTCTGTTCCAGACCCACCTAACGAAACAACCAATGAGGGATCCGGTTTTTCTATATCCAGTGAAAATCTGACATCGCCAATGACGCTCATCCCGCCATTGCCGCCCCCGCCACCGATACTTTGGGCCAAAATGCCGTGTGCTCTGTTACCACTGGTCGTGATAGCGGTCTCATTATTGACGGTAACCGTGCCACCGACGCCCGCAGTTCCGCCAGACCCGCCCAAGGCTAACGATAAAGACTGAAGCGTCTCGGCTTTTTTCAGATCTGAGCGGTTAATCACGATTGACGAAGAGCCCGTGCCACCGCCACCGCCGATACTCATGGCCGCAATGCCATGGGCCCCATCTCCTTTCGTGATAACAGTGCCTGTGGGCGAGTTTAATTGGTCGATTGAAGCGGCCCGATCAAGACCATTTACGGGATCAGTACCGGCCTTATTCTCAATTAAAACTTCTCCACCTTTACCGCCTGAGCCGCCGTTACCACCAATGGCAACCGATAGATTGCGTCCAGAAACACCTGTTGCGGTCCCTATATATGTGGTCGAAGCATTACCACCTTTACCACCCAGCGACTGAGCGAAAAGCCCAACAGCGTCACGACCATAGGTCTCGACACTCCCAACATTTGTTATTGACGCTGCTCCGCCTGTGGCGCCGGTGCCACCAACACCACCCACAGCAATTGCTCCACGCGAAGGGCTTTCAGTGGACGCCGTCAACACAGCGTTGATTGCATAACCTGCATTGCCGCCACCTCCGCCAATACTCTGAGCCAGGACGCCATATGAATCATCTCCTTTGGTAACGATGCTTGCCGTGTTGATAACACTTGTCTCGCCCCCTATAGAGCCCTCTCCCCCTCGTCCGCCTAATGCGATTTCCAATCCAGAGTTACCAGACTTCAAGCCCCCTGATGACGCGCCTCCACCGGTACCTCCGCCACCACCAATAGACTGGGCCAGAATGCCCGCACTTCGACGACCCTCAGTCACTATGGCAGCATTGCTCTCAACAGCTACCAGGCCGCCACTGCCACCAGACCCACCTGAAGCACCGAGCGCCAATCCAAACCCGGCTGTAGGACCAGCAGAGTTGGCCGCGCCACCATTACCACCGCCGCCCCCAATACTCTGTACCAGAATGCCATGTGCGGCATCGCCTTGGGTGGTTATCGCACCGTCAGCTGACGCAAACGCGAGGCCACCAGTACCACCGACTCCGCCAGAGACACCAATGGCCAGAGTATTGGTTTGAGCTGTGGTCTCTTTACCAACACCAACGGGTCGCTCAAAGGACACTGTTGTCGAACTGCTATTGCCGCCCCCATTGCCGATTGATTGCGCAAGCAGTCCGTGCGATCCGGCGCCGAAGGTCTGCACCGTACCCACCGACGCAACGCTCGCTTCTCCACCGATACCGCCTGAGCCACCTGTTCTACCTACGGTGACTCCAATTTTGCCGGCATCCGCTTTTGCATAGGCGATATCCAAGCCCGTATTACCACCGCCACCACCAATTGACTGCGCTGCGACTCCATAAGAGTCGCGTCCTGATGTGGAGACGTTACCGATGTTGGTGACACTGGCTCTGCCGCCGTCGCCTCCATCCCCAGTCTTTCCTCCAACACCGATACTAAGAGCACGGTTTTGATTGACGTTATCATCGCCATCGGCACTGCGACCGGCGTAAGTAAGCGCGATGTTCAGATGCGCATTTCCGCCCCCATCCCCAATGGATTGTGCCAGTAGGCCGTGAGAGTCATCTCCTCTTGTTATCACATCACTTACGTTGCGAACGGCAGCGGAGTTACCCGAGCTTGACGTGCCGCCGCTGCCCCCAACTGCGATATTGACTGCAAACGCCTCTTCATCCTGCGCATCGCTGCCAACGTTGGTGTAACCTATGTTGAGGTTGGCGCCCGAATCACCGCCACCTCCGCCAATGCTGGATGCGACAATGCCACTTGCACCATCGCCATCAGTCTGGACTTTTCCTGCGTCGACGACCTCGCTACCACGAACAATTTCTACAGCGCCGGCTGCACCACCGCCGCCGCCGCTACCCCCTACGCCGATGCTGACGGGCGAGCTTTTCTCGGTGGCCAAGCCTGTAAAATTCAGACCACCTACGCCACCGCCACCGCCAATGCTTTGGGCGAGAATTCCGCCAGAGCCGGCGCCTTGCGTTGCTATTGATCCGACCTGACTCACTCGAACCGACTGTGCATTTGCCGCATCACCGCCAGTGCCACCAACGCCCGCTATGATTGAGATATCGGTGACTCCACCCTGCGCATCGTCATCCGCTAATTCTGCTTGCACTCCTATGTTGGTTGCGCCGGTGCCGCCACCCCCGCCGACACTTTGGGCTAAGACACCGTAGGTGGATGAACCTTGAGTAATGATGCTCCCCTCATGATCGACAGTGACACTATCCGAACTGGCCCCGGAGCCTCCTGCACCGCCCACGCCAATATTTATAGAGGGAAAAAGAGATCCAGATTCTTTGGCGGCAACAAAACCGGCTGACACATTAACGCCACCATTACCGCCGCCTCCGCCTATACTCTGAGCGAGGATTCCGGCGGCGATATTTGCTTCTTTGGTGTCACTATTGCGCACATCAATATTTGCCGTGCTAGTAACGTCAACACTGCCCGCTCGCCCCGCGTCGCCCGCAGAGCCTCCGACTCCAATCAACAAAGAGGCGTCAGGGGTCACCGACCCAGACACGTTAACCGCTCCGTTGCCGCCACCACCACCAATGCTTTGTGCCAAGACCCCTGATTGAGAGATGCCACCGGCGTACAGGTATTTACCGATGAGGTCGACAGTTACAGACTTCGCATCGCCACCATCTCCGCCAAAACCACCGACACCAAGTATAGCGCCCAAAGAATCCGTGGAGTCAGTAGAGCCAAGAGCGAGATTACCACCGACGTTGACACCACCGAGGCCACCGCCGCCGCCAATGCTTTGCGCGATGAGTCCACTGCCGCCTAGGTCGCCGGGAGTTGGATTGATGGGATTCAGGTGAAAGCTTTCAGCCGTGAAGATGGAGCCCCGATAAGTAACATCCACTGCGCCAGCGTTACCCGCGTTTCCGCCGAAGCCGCCTACACCCAAAGCAAACGCTTTCTGGTTGGTGCTATCACCAAAATTATTGACCGAGACGTTGCCTTGAACATTCACTCCGCCTTGGCCACCGCCGCCACCAACAGACTGAACGACCACGGCATGCGAGTTGGAACCAACCGTTTGCGAATCCCCCGTCGCTTCAACTAACACGTCGCCGGAGTTACCGGCACTGCCCGCAAAGCCACCGACGCCGACACTAACGGACGCGCCGTCATCCTTTACAACATTGAGTGAGCCCCCAAGGTTAATCGCGCCGTTACCTCCGCCGCCACCTAAGCTCTGGGCCAAGATGGCAGAGGAATCATTGCCTTGCGTTGAGACATAACCCTTCGATTTCAGGGTGACTTGGCCTGAGTTACCACCCGAAGCACCAAAGCCTCCCACTCCAACACCCACGCTGGCGCCGGAGGTTTCAGTGAAGTTTACCTGGCCAGATACATTGAGGCCGCCGTTACCACCACCACCGGCGACTGACTGTGCAACCACACCTGAAGAGCGGTCTCCGCCAGTTTCTATAAAGGATTCCGGCGACATCATGTTTACCAAACTCGTGACGCTGCCAGCATCGCCTCCCTCGCCACCAAAGCCACCTACACCAACACCTACAGCAGCGCCTTTTCCGCCGGTATTGATATTGACTGCACCGTTTACGTTCAGGCCTCCGTTACCGCCACCTCCACCAATCGTTTGAGCCAAAATACCCGCCGAATCGTCCGATTCGGTTACTATCAGGCCTTCATAACGATTGGTGACGTTACCACCATCTCCAGCACCGCCACCCATGCCGCCTACACCAACCGCAAGCGAGCCCGTCGCCGTTGCACTCTCCTTCATTGTGACATTTAATGAACCGGTACCGTTGCCGCCGCCATTGCCACCACCACCGCCAACGCTCTGTGCGAGAACAGCAATTGAGTTGCTCATCCGAGTCCAGATATTGCCGTTAACGGTATTGTCAACTTCACCGCCGCTGCCACCGCCGCTACCGACACCACCAACGCCAACGCCGACACTGCCGCCTTGTTCACTTCCAATTGCGACCGTTCCTGTGACGTTAACGCCACCGTTACCGCCCCCGCCGCCAATCGACTGAGCAACTACCGCCGCTGAACCTTTACCTTGCGTAGAGACAGCCCCCTCTTGACGGTTGACGACCTTTCCGCCGTCTCCGCCACCGTTACCACTGCCTCCGACACCTATCCCTAATACGCCACCTGTCTTACTGGCTACGTTCAGACCCAGATTGACGTTGGTACCACCATTGCCACCACCGCCACCGACTGATTGCGCCAAGACGCCCCCAGCGCCGTCTCCGCGAGTAATTACATCTCCAGTTACTGTGTTGGTGACCGCTTGACCATTACTGGCCGAACCGCCGCTACCACCAACACCAACACCCACAGTTCCTCCATTGTTTTGAGTCAAGCCCACGGTACCAGCAACGTTCACAGCACCACTGCCGCCGCCGCCACCAATCGACTGGGCGATAACGCCTGCGGCATTCAAGCCGCTCGTAGTTACGTTACCCGACACTCTATTTTGGACAGCGCCCGTCGAACCGCCGGCACCACCGCGGCCGCCAATACCGATACCCAAAGCACCGCCGGATGAAGATGTCGCATTCAGGTCGAGGGTCACATTTACACCTCCATTACCACCGCCTCCACCAACGGCTTGTGCGATAACGCCGACAGCACCTTCGCCTACTGTTGACACGTCGCCAGTCACACTGTTGTCGACAGCTCTCGCGCTACCCCCGCCGCCGCCAGTGCCCCCTATACCGACGCCCACCGCACCACTTTTCCCGCTGGATACCGAAACCGCTCCTGAAACATTGATGGCACCCGAGCCGCCGCCACCGCCAAGACTTTGCGCGACAACACCGCCCGCGTTATCACCTAGGGTTGCAACGTCGCCCTCCACTGTGTTGAGGACAGTTTCCGCGTCGCCGCCAGTGCCGCCTGAGCCGCCAACACCGACAGACAGCGCACCGATTCCATTACCAAACAGGCTCAAGCCCGCGGCAACCGAAATACCTCCAGTGCCGCCGCCGCCGCCAACACTTTGTGCCAGTACCGCTGTGGCGTTGTCACCGAGAGTTGAAACGTCGCCAACAACACCACTGTCGACTTTAAAACCGTCGCCACCACCGGCGCCGTTACCGCCCACGCCGATGGCAGCAGAAAGTTTAGAACTGGCGGCGATGGCAGCGCTCACGCTGACGGCACCGTTGCCGCCACCGCCACCAATTGACTGAGCGACAATGCCGCCGGCGTCATCGCCCCTGGTGACTACGTTGCCTTGCACCCGATTAGTCACCAGAGATGCATCGGCACCCGCGCCGCCACTGCCGCCTACTCCGACGCCAATACTGCCGGATGCAGATTCTGCAAAGCTAAGTGCGCCTGAAACACTAATACCGCCGTTACCGCCGCCTCCGCCGATAGACTGAGCCAAAACTCCAATTGATCCGTGGCCAAAGATTTCATCTTTTACTGCGGCTGCATAATCTGGGCCAATGAATTTGCCGGTCGAAACATCACCGATAACGGTGTTATCGACTGTACCGCCGACGCCGCCCAGACCACCTGCGCCGCCCACTCCGATGGCAACCCCGCCACCGGCTTTCGCGATCGTCAGGGCACCGGCGACAGACAAACCGCCGTTACCACCACCGCCGCCGATAGACTGGGCGACCACACCCGATGCCCGGTTACCAAGTGTCGTCGTGTTGCCTTCAATACGCTGGACAACCTTGCCAGCGTTATCGCCGGTACCACCCGCGCCACCAACACCAACGGCAACCGAGCCTGCGCCCTGTCCCGCGAGCGATACATCACCCGCGACTGAGATGCCGCCATTACCGCCGCCTCCGCCGACCGACTGCGCAAGGACGCCGGTAGAACCTTCACCGAAGTATTGGTCGTTCTCAAACCGGCCGGTTATTACATCGCCGGTGACTACGTTTGAAACGTTCCCACCTGCGCCGCCTCCGCCACCGGTACCACCCACTGAGATACCGACAGACCCGGTCCCGGTGCCGCCGAGGGCAACGAACCCACCGACGGACAGACCGCCATTACCGCCGCCGCCGCCGACTGATTGGGCGATCACGCCCTCAGAACTATCACCGAAGGTTCGGACATTGCCGGTCACTGCATTATCAATAGTGCCGCCGGCATCAGCGCCGTTACCGCCGCTGCCGCCTACACCGATAGCAACGCCACCACTGCCAGTACCCGTCCCCGTGAAGCCCGCCGAAACTGAAATACCGCCGTTACCGCCGCCACCAGAAATCGACTGGGCGAGCACGCCGGTTGCGTCGTCGCCCCTAGTTTCTACATTGCCCTCAAGCAGCGAGGTCACGGAACCAGAGGCGCCACCAGCACCGCCTGAGCCACCAACGCCGATAGACGCGCCGCCAGCACCCGTGCCGGCAAATGTGCCAGTCGATGCAACGTTCAACCCACCGTTGCCGCCGCCACCGCCAACGCTTTGCACCACAAGGCCGCCAGAACCCCTGCCCTCTGTCAAAATGTTTTTGTACATGCGATTAACGACATCACCGGCATCACCACCGCTACCACCGGTGCCGCCTATACCAATGGCCAATGCACCCGCGCCAGTGCCACCGCCTGCAACAGCAACCGAAACATTCATGCCTCCGTTACCACCACCACCACCAACGGACTGCACGGTGACACCCGTGGAATCGTCGCCGACTGTCTGCACATAGGAGCGGATCTCGGTTTCGACGTCACGGCCATCGCCTGCACCACTTCCGCTGCCACCGAGTCCTACCGTGAGGCCACCGGCGCCTGTTCCAGCGCCCGAGAAGTTTGCAGTGACATTAAAGCCGCCGTTACCGCCGCCGCCACCAACGCTTTGCGCTACGATGCCAGAGGAGTTTTCACCCAGGGTCGTCACGGTACCTGATGTACTCAGGGACACACCTCTATCAACGTTTTCTGCCCCGCCCAAACCGCCGCCAGAGCCCTTCCCGCCGAGGCCGACGTCAATCGCACCAGCACCGATGCCTGCGACGTTGACAGAAGCGACAACCGAGCCACCCCCGTTACCGCCACCGCCACCAACGGCCTGGGCAAGAATACCTGTAGAGTTCAGGCTTCGAGTGATAAGATCACCGATGTAGGTTGCTATTACCTCGTCGGCGTTGCCGCCCGCCTGGCCGTTGCCGCCGACACCCACATTGATGCTGCCTGCGCCTACGGAGCCGCCAGCGAAACTAGCGCCGATTGCCGTGCCACCGCTACCGCCGCCACCACCGACGGCCTGAACCACAAGTCCGTCCGAGTCATTACCATCGGTATCGATATTTGCCGCGACATTAGCTTCTACCCTGCCAGCGCGACCACCAGAACCCCCGCTACCACCCAGGCTTACACCCAGGACGCCACTGCCTGTTCCTGCTGCAGCGCCAACGGAGGCCGTCATGCCGCCATTGCCGCCGCCACCGCCAACGCTTTGTATCAGCGCGCCGTCTGCGAGATCGCCGCCGGTTGAGATGGCACCACTAAAGTCAACAAAGACTTCGCCCCCATCACCACCGCCTGATCCATCTCCTCCAACAGATACTGACGCTGCACCGCTTGCCCCTGGGCTCAATGCAACTGATGAAGCGACCGACAGCCCTCCATTGCCGCCACCGCCGCCCACACTTTGAGCGAGTAGTCCTCCAGATTGGTCTCCCGAACTTATGATATAAAGTTCCGCACCATCAACTGTAACGCGGCCTGCATCGTTACCATCTCCCCCTGCGCCACCCAAACTAACGGAGCCGGAGAACCCTACGGGCGGCCCTGCCGCCAGCGCGCCGGAAACGCTCATCCCGCCATTTCCACCGCCGCCGCCTACGCTTTGCAAAATTATGCCCGCGGCGAGCTCGCCTTCTGTTTGTACCGTACTAGCGCCACTCAATGAAACGTCACCACCAACACCTCCACTGGCGGCATCACCTCCTACAGCCACCGATGCACTCCCCACTGCACCAACAGAAACTGCATAGGCTGCGCCACCGTTACCACCGCCGCCGCCAACAGACTGCGCGAAGACACCAGTTGATCTGTCATCACGTGTGTGTATGAGCGATTCTGTATTTGCTGTTAGCGCCTCGGGGTCATGGCCGAGCTTTACTTCGACCTCACCGCCTTTACTGCCGCGACCACCGTTACCGCCTATTCCCAAACTGAGGAAGGCAGAGCCTGAATAGGCTGAACCACCATTGCCGCCGCCGCCACCAACACTCTGTGCAAAAATGCCGCGAGATTCTTCACCGTAAGTATTAATTGCGCCGTTACTTACGATTGTGACTTTATCGGCATTATTGCCTGACGCGTTGTTCGCACTGCCACCAATTGAAATTGGACCGCCCGCATCACCAGCGTTGCCGCCGCCTCCGCCGATAGACTGAGCGAAAATACCATCCGACTTTAGACCGCCCGTGGTGATGTTAGCCGTGTTCTCGACCGTCACAGCACCGCTACTGCCGCCCTGATCCGAGGAACCGCCGATAGCAACCAGACCGCCGCCGGTGCCGGCGTTACCGCCGCCTCCTGCGATACTCTGGGCGACAATGCCCTGTGAGTAGTCGCCGCGTGTCACAATATTGTCACCGCTGTTAACCACGACGTCGCCGCTGGTGCCGCCGGAATCACTGGAACCCCCAAGGCCGATCAGACCACCACCGGTACCGGCGTTACCGCCACCGCTACCGATGCTCTGCGCGAAAATACCTCTCGATTCGTCACCGTAGGTGTCGATCGTGCCTGTGCTGTTGACCGTTACGTTGTCGCCGTTGCCGCCGCGGGAGCCGCCGCCCGCCAGACTCACGAGACCACCCGCACCAGCGCCGCTGCCACCTCCGCCACCGATGCTCTGGGCAAAAATACCGCTGGAATTGTCGTATCGTGCCGTCAGGTTGCCACTGTTGGTGATGCTAACTGCGCCTGCGTTACCTGAGCCGCCGCCGCTGGCTCCGAGAGCCACAACGCCACCCGACCCCGCGCCCGCACCGCCGCTGCCACCAATGCTCTGCACGAAGATCGCATCGGCGCCAGTTTTACCACTGGTGCTGCTGGTGCCCGTTGATATATTGCCTGTGTTCACCACGGTCACATCGCCAGCATCGCCACTACCGCCGCCATTACCGCCCAGCGCCACGAGGCCGCCGCTACCGGCACCGCTACCGCCACCGCCACCAATACTCTGGGCGAAAATGCCCTGCGCTTGGTCGCCTTGTGTGGTTAGGTCTCCATTATTGGTGACTGATACCAGTTTGCCTTCACCAGCACCCCCGGCGGCACCACCCAGGCCAACCACACCACCGGAACCAGCACCATTACCGCCACCACCGCCAATACTTTGCGCGAGAATAGCCGTTGAGTAATCGCCTCGCGTTGTGATGGTGGCTGCCGAGCCCGTATTGGACACGCGAACTTCACCACCATCGCCAGAGCCGCCTCCGGAACCACCGAGTGCCACCAGGCCGCCCGCACCGGAGCCAGAGCCACCACCGCCGCCCACGCTCTGCGCGAACAGGCCGTAGGAGTAGTCATACCATGTTGACAACGCACCCGTGTTGGTAACAGTCACATTGCCGGCGTTTCCGCCGCCACCGCCAGAGGGTGCAATAGCGACCAGACCACCCGCGCCAGCACTGCTACCGCCGCCGCCACCAATACTTTGAGCAAAAATAGCGTCCGCATCCGTGCCGCTACCTGTTTGGGTCCCTGTTGAGATATTGCCCGTATTATCGACGGTAACCGCACCACCATTACCGCCACCCGAACCGCCGCCGCCGATGGCGACGAGACCACCACCGCCGGCGCCACTGCCTCCGCCACCGCCAATGGACTGGGCAAAAACACCGCGGGACAAGGTGCCGCGCGTGGCGATGTCGTCATAACTTTCCACACGAACCGTGCCACCGGTGCCTGCGCCACCACCAGAGCCACTGCTGGCCACCAAGCCGCCGGAGGGTGCACCGGTACCACCACCGCCACCGACGCTCTGGGCAAACATCCCGTGGCTTTTCTCTCCGTAAGTATCAATCTTACCGCCGACGTTGTTGATCATAGTGACGGTACTGCCGTTACCCGCACCACCACCGCTGCCACCCAGAGCCACCAGGCCGCCAGAGCCGCCGCCTGAGCCACCGCCACCACCGATGCTTTGTGCTTTTATCCCTGCAGAATCATCGAAATAAGTGGTCAATGCGCCGGAATTGGTAACGCTTACCGTACCACCGGCACCACCGCCCTTACCGCTACTGGAACTGGCAACCAAACCACCAGTGGTCGCTCCACTGCCGCCGCCACCGCCAATACTTTGGGCAAAGATTGCATCGGATCCAGTACCCGACTGATTGAAGAGCCCTGTGGTGATGCTGCCGCGGTTGGTAATGGTCACAGTATTGCCGTCACCGCCGCCACTGCCCGAGCCGCCCAGGGCAACAAGACCACCGGCGCTACCGCCGGAACCGCCGCCGCCGCCAATGCTCTGGGCGAAAATACCGCGGGAATAGCTCCCCTCGGTCTTAAGATTGCCCTCGTTATCCACGGTGACCGTACCGGGTGTGCCGGCGCCGCCGCCACCACCAGAATCGCCAACGATACCGCCCGCACCGCCACCGGTGCCGCCACCGCCGCCTATGCTGGTCGCATAGATGGCATCGGCATAGTTGCCGCGCGTCGTGATATTTCCATCGTTATCGACAGTGACATTGCTGCCGTTGCCGCCTCCACCGCCGCTGCCGGCAAGACCCACAAGTCCACCCGCGCCGCCGCCGGAGCCTCCGCCGCCACCGATAGACTGAGCCAGAATGCCGCGACTGTCGTCGCCGGAAGTGTTAATCGTGCCTGAGTTCTCAACATCCACGCGGCCACCATTACCGCCGCCGGATGCGTTGCCACCAGAGGCCACCAGGCCTCCCGCCGAGCCGGCATCACCGCCGGTACCGCCAATACTTTGCGCCAGAATGCCGTTAGCCGACTCGCCAATAGTGGTCAGATCACCATTATTGTCAATCAGTACACGGCCGCCGTTACCGCCGACAGCGCCGTTGCCGGCAGAGCCCACGATGCCCCAGCTTCCGCCGCCCGAGCCAGCACCACCGCCACTGCTGAAGCCTCGAATGGCATGGCTGCCGTCGCCGGCAGTGCCAATGTCGCCATTATTAGTTGCATTGACAAAGCCGCCGTCGCGTGCTTCGCCGCCAGCGCCACCGCCGCCGAGAATATAACCCTCGCCGCCCGCACCCGCATTTCCACTGCGGCTGAAGATGTAATAACCCACAGCATCCTCGCCGCCTGTAGCAACATCGACGTTGTTGGTCGTATTTACGTTCCCGCCGGCGCCACCATCACCGCCTGGCAAGGCGTCGAAGTTGCTGTAGGCGTTTCCGCCTTTGCCGCCGTTACCGCCCTGGCTGCCAACGGTAATCCCAGCAGCACCATCAGCAGTGCTGGTGATCTCGCCGTGAGAGGCTAGGATCTCGCGGTCAAACTTGCTGGGGGCATCGCCATCCCCACCGGCTGTGCCGCCGTATCCAATAACGGCATCTCCAAGCCAGGGAACGCTGACCTCTATGCCGTAGCCGTCGTTGCCGGCGTCCCCACTGGCGCCGCGCTTAACCTCGTTAATCACGCCAGCTGTGGACTGAGGCGGCGTCACCTCGGCCTCACCAGCGGCGCCTTGCGCATCGCTGGGAAGACCGAGATCTATCTTGTCCGGAGCAACCACAGGTTCAGAAACAATGGCAGGAGGGGGATCGTCATCGTTTTGCAGCTGGATATTGATGGTATCGACAAAGCCATTATCGTTACTGTCCTCGACGCTGATCACCTTGTAGGTGCCATCGGGACGTTCCAGCAGGTCGTCTACCATTGATTGTGTGAGGATCAGACTGCCATCTCTGGTAATAACATAGAGCGTATCGCCAGCCCCGTTGTCCTCGGAGGTAATGACTTGAAGCACTTCCTGATCGGTGCCGGTCAGGGGGTTAGTGACGAAATCGCCTGGTTGGGTGGAGGTCGTTGGAAGTGCCGCGTTGGCGAGTGGGGATAGCGTGAGTGCCATCGCACAGACGAGGCCGACGAATGTCGACCCTCCGCGCAAGTGGTGCTCATCTCTCAACGACAATACAGACAGGCCTCGATCACGCAATTGCGTAAAAATCGACATGCAGACATCTCCAAAACCACCACGGGCCTCAGTGTGCCTTCGATCAGGAAGACACCTGTGTAACGTGGTATTTCTCTAAATATTGCGGGTTGCTCGCGCAACCTCCCCCAGAAAAGCAGTGGATCACAGAGCGATTACGGGGTCTATTCGCAGCCGCATTCTGCGCGCACCAAAACGTGAATCGGTTTACAAAAATGGCAAACGCGGAAGAGAGCGCATTCTACGGAGAGAAATTAGCTTGTCCAGAGCCTGTCCAGGTGAACAATTCACCCTCGGCTGGCGTGGGGTGGCGTTGTCTCAGTCGTTACCCACAGCAATCATCGGTGCGACGTAGCCGGGCTGCGGGAAGGTGCCATTCATTTCTCGGGCAACCGCGTTTGCTGCTCCGGCAACACTCTGCCCGGGCTGCTGACACTGGGTGTTCCACACATCCAGCATATCGGCGATGAAATGCTTGCTGTGACTGGGGTCTTCATAGAAAGAGGCAGCGGTCAAAGGGTCTGCCAGCTGTACCGCTCGCTGCATCACCAGAAACTGGCCACCGGCAAATTTCAGATCAGGGTCAGCTTTTTTCATGGCTTCAATACAGGGGCGATTGAGATCACTCTCTGATAATAAGCCCTGGATATCGCTGGCCTGCGTGCCTGCAGTAAACAGAAGCCCTGCTGCGAGAATAACTAACGTGTGCATACCTACGCCCTCACGACGTGATTCAGGAAGCCCCATCTTGTGGAAACGGCCGCCCTTTCTAAATTGCTGCCAGCGACAAGCACTTGGCATTTCACGACGATGTCCGTCGTGCAATTACTCCCCAGTCATTCGCCGTTGCAGCAGAGACTAGCCATTGCTCCAGCCATGACGAAGGGACGCGAGCCGGCGGGTAACCGCCTCGCCGTGAGAGAGCTTTAGCGCCGGTTAAACGCCAATTCTCTGTCTCAACGGGCGCCAAGATTACAGAGTTGAGTGTTTTTTATCCAGCCGGAGATAACTTTGCTTGTCTGCACTGAGTTAGGCAGCTTAAGAAGGTCTATCCTCAGATTCACTAACAAAAAACCCCCGCCGTTCGGCGAGGGTTTCTTGTTTGGTGGAGCTAAGCGGGATCGAACCGCTGACCTCAACACTGCCAGTGTTGCGCTCTCCCAGCTGAGCTATAGCCCCAAATTTGTAACCGCTTGATTCAGAAAGGCTTTTCAGCCGCTGTTCTGTACCAGCGAGGGCGCATTCTATTGAGTGCCCCCCAGTGTGTCAAGGCATTGACCCGCCACCGGCCAGTGGTCGATTCAGCCGTGTGATAGGCTGCAGGTCACGGCAAATTCATGCAGCATCTGGAGTGTTCTCGTGATTGGCAAATTCATTCTCTGGCTGTCGGCTATCGTGTTCACCGCCTATGGCCTGTTTGGCTTCTTCAACCCGGAGATTCCGGCCGGCTTCGCAGGCATCGTCATGAGTAATGGCAATGCTTTTGCTGAGATCGGTGCCATGTACGGCGGGCTGCAAACCGGCATTGGGCTTTTCTGTGCGGTGGCCGCCCTCAAACCGGAGCACACCCGATCGGGTCTGCTGGTCTTATTACTGGGCATCGGGTTTCTGGCTCTCGGCAGGCTCTACTCGGCCCTCACCGTCGGTGAGGCCCTTACCGCTTACACCTGGGGTGCGCTGGTCTTTGAAGTGTTTGTCACAGTGCTGGCGGGTTTGGGTCTCAAGCAAAGCCAGGCACCCACCACCCCTTAGCACTCAATAATACTAACCGGCACTTCCAGCACATTTACCGCCAGACCGCCGCGTGCGGTTTCCTTGTACTTGTCCTGCATATCACGGCCGGTGTCACGCATTGTTTTGATCACCTGATCGAGTGATACGTAATGCTCGCCGCTACCGCGCAGCGCCAAGCGAGCGGCGCTGATGGCTTTGATAGCGCCCATAGCATTGCGTTCAATGCAGGGAACCTGCACGAGGCCGCCTATGGGGTCACAGGTCAGACCAAGGTTATGCTCCATGGCAATCTCTGCGGCATTCTCCACCTGCGCAGGCGTTCCTCCCAGCGCATCAGCCAGCGCACCTGCTGCCATGGAACAGGCCGAGCCGACTTCGCCCTGGCACCCGACTTCCGCGCCGGAAATCGAGGCATTGATTTTGTAGAGGATGCCGATCGCCCCAGCCGTTAACAGAAAGCGACAGATGTCGTCTTCAGTAGAACCCTTACAATGTTCCAGGTAGTAGCGCAGCACTGCAGGAATAATCCCGGCCGCACCGTTCGTTGGTGCGGTAACAATACGTCCACCGGCTGCATTCTCTTCATTGACTGCCAACGCGTAGAGCGTGACCCAGTCCATGGTGTTGAGTGACTCGTCACCCAGTGAATCGCCCTGGGATTTAAGCTGTCGGTGAAGCTGTGCCGCGCGTCGTTTAACCTTCAGACCGCCCGGCATAATACCTTCGGTTCGACAGCCGGTAT
The DNA here is from genome assembly GCF_014652275.1 of Parahalioglobus pacificus. Taxonomy (GTDB): domain Bacteria; phylum Pseudomonadota; class Gammaproteobacteria; order Pseudomonadales; family Halieaceae; genus Parahalioglobus; species Parahalioglobus pacificus. Next base: position 1,563,486 of record NZ_BMYM01000001.1, read on the forward strand.
CAATGCAATCGCGCATCACTGCCCACAGTTGCAACAGGCCGCTGCGTATCTCACTCTCGGAGCGCCAGCGCTTCTCGTTCTCCAGCATCAATGCACTTATAGACAGCCCGTGCTCTGCGCACTGGGCCAATAGCTCTTGTGCGGTACTGAATGGGTAAGGTAAAACGGTAGGGTCATCAACAATAACGTCGCTGCCGGCAGCCGCTTCATCCACAATAAAACCGCCGCCTACCGAGTAGAACACTTGCGTCAGCAACACCGCACCAGCTTCATCAAAGGCGGTAAAGCGCATACCATTGGAATGGAACGGCAGTGATTCTGTGCGATGCATAACAAGATCATCGCGATAGCTAAAGGGGATAGTTTTTTGCCCCGCTAGCAATAACTCACCAGCCTCCCGGGCATGTTGTACGCGCTCGGCAATGGTCGCCACGTCCACGGTTTCCGGCGACTCACCCGCCAAGCCGAGTATCACAGCCTTGGGTGATCCATGCCCGGCCCCAGTTGCACCGAGTGAGCCATACAACTCTGCGCAAATACGCGCAGTACGCTCAATAAGGTGCTGTTCGCACAGAGCATGCACAAACTGCCGCGCAGCATTCATCGGTCCCACTGTGTGTGAACTCGATGGACCGATGCCTACTTTAAAAAGATCGAAGGTACTAATGGACACGGTTTAGCCTGCAGATGCCTTGTTCCAAATGTAGCCAGGTTCCAAGTGTAGCTAGGCCAGAGCACAACCGATAGCACGACCAAAGCCCAGGTTTCGGCCGCCCTCCTCGCCCCGGCGCCATGCGCTGTACCGTATAGAGGACGATGCGATGCCGGCACTTACAGCGTCTGGTATTCCTTCTCCAGCCGTTTCATTGCCTTCTTCGATACCCCGCCCAGCACGTCGAGTGCATGACGCAATCGCGCGCGGCTCATATCGGGACCCAGAATTTCCATAGAATCGACAACCGAGAATGACGCGCTGGTTCCAGCAACGGCAACAAACAGTGGCGCAAGGAAATCACGCACCTTCACACCCAGTGCATCGGCTAACCCTTTGAGGTCATCCCACAACAGGTCACGCTCCCACTGCCGTTGGGCCTCCAACTTCCACAGAGAAAACTGTATCCATTTCAGTAACTCTTCTCGCTCAGCCTTAACATCGTCAAAACTTGCTTCGGTCAGTGGCAGGGTTCCCGATACCAGGAAGCTAGCCAGGGGCGCAAAGTCGCTCAATGTCTCCATGCGCTTCTGGGCATGAGGCAGCACCTTGGACAACATCGACGGGTTGTAGGCCCAGTCCACTAGGCGCTGTGCCAGCTGCTCTTCGGTCAAATCGTCTCGTATCCAAAGCCCATTGAGCCAACGCAGCTTCTCAACATCAAAGATAGGCCCGCCCAGCGACACACGCTGAACGTCGAAATTGTCAAGCATCTGCTGCAAGGAGAATTTTTCACTCTCATCAGGCATGGACCAGCCCATACGCCCCAGGTAGTTCAGCAGCGCCTCCGGCAGAAAACCCATGCGCTGGTAGTACAGGATACTGGTGGGGTTTTTCCGTTTGCTGAGCTTTGATTTATCCGGGTTACGCAGCAGTGGCAGGTGACACAGCACTGGCATATCCCAGCCAAAGTATTCGTAGAGTAGTTTGTGCTTGGGCGCAGAGTTGATCCACTCTTCACCACGCAATACATGGGTAATGCCCATCAGGTGGTCGTCCACCACATTGGCGAGGTGGTACGTCGGCATCCCATCGGATTTCAGCAGGATCTGTGCATCCACCATGCTCCAATCCAGTTCGATGGTGCCGCGCAACAGGTCGTCCACTGCGCAGCTACCTTCCTCATCGGGCACCATCATGCGTATCACATAAGGCTCACCCGCAGCGGCCCGTTTGGCCACCTCATCTTCCGGCAGCATAAGATCGGCCGGCTTGAGCGCGGTGCTGTTTCCGGCTTCCCGACGTGCATTGCGTAACTCATCCAGCTCTTGTGCCGTTCGATAACACAGAAACGCTTTACCGGCCTCCACCAATTGCATCGCGTACTCGCCGTACAGCTCCATCCGTTCACTCTGCCGATACGGGCCGTGTTCGCCACCTACGTCTGGGCCTTCATCCCACTCCAGACCAAGCCAACGCAGTGAGTCGAGAATGGCCTGCTCTGACTCGGGCGTGCTACGCGCCTGATCAGTATCCTCAATCCGCAATAAAAACTGACCTCCGTGGGCGCGGGCAAAACATAGATTGAACAAGGCGATATAGGCGGTGCCCACATGGGGGTCGCCCGTGGGGGACGGAGCAACTCTAGTGCGTACCTTCATAAAGCATCATTACCGAATAAGGTTTTGGGCGCGGCAGTATACGTACGTTTCACGGCTTTTCCCATTACCCGAAGCCCCACTGCAAAAGGGGTGTGCGCACGCACATCGCATCGCCAATGTCCATTATGTCAGCCATCGGGTGTCAGCTGTCGCTGACCGCCAATCGAGCATACTCCCTGCGATCTGGCTCATCCCGGCACTACCAGCATCACTTTGAACTCATGGCTCAGAGGGCCACTCTGCTTTTGCGACCCTGCTGCACCGCGCTGACCAGCCAGGCGCCAACAGTCTTTATACGGCAGTCAGCAAAAAGGTGACTGAGAGAAAAATGCTGTTATCCAGTCGGGAAAGTAATCAGAGATTCATAGCCTGCCAAGTGGTACCCTCGCCGATTGCTTTCATTTCTCCTTTGACGTGTTGATGACAAATCTCTCTTTCTTTGAAAGTAAGCAGCGCTGCCAGTCGCTCGTTCACATAAATCGTGGATGGGCCATCGCAGTTCTGTCACTTGTGAGCGTATTGGTATGCAATCCAGTCGTTGCCTCGCTCACAACTCAACAAGTCGATGAAATTGGCGATCTAGAGACAAGGAATGCCTTGGATGCATTCGAATCGACACTCGGTGATAAGTTCTCGGAACCCCGCGAGCTGGGTAAGGCCCTGCTTCTTCTCGGTAAGGCATGGGAAGGCATAAACGATTTCGATACCGCGCTCACTCGTGCAAATAGCGCCGTTGAGCTCTTGGAACCCCTGGGCACTTCAGCCCTACTTATAGAAGCTCTGCAGGATCGTTCTTATTACCTGTACGTCACCACAGGCGAGCGATCTTCATATTGTCCAGACAGAGAGCGAACGGTAGAACTTTCGCGCGAGCTCGAAAATCAACGCCTGTTGGTTGGGCAGTTAATTCGTCGCTCTTTTTGCTTTGACGGTGACGACTTAGCACTTGGCCTGAGAGACCTGGAGGAAGCGCTTCAGATCACCGTAGACTTTGAGCTAGGCGACGAAGCGCTAGCGATGGTAGCGAATGCTAGAGGAAATTTATTCCGCAGCGTTGAAATACACGACCGCGCTTACAGCGCATACGCTGATGCACTAAAAATTTGGAGCGCCAAAGACGACACAACAGACGAGTTCAACATGCTGCATGCCTTGGCAGGTGAAGCGATTCAAATGGGAGCGTGGGAGCTCGCCGAGGTTCACATTAAAAGCATGTTTACGATCGACGAAGAATTCGGTTCTGACACCACAGATTTCAAATTCTTCGCCTGGTTTAATGAATCAAGGATGCAATTGGCCCGGCGCAATTACGGAGAAGCAGCCTCAGCAATTGATAATGCCCTGAATCTTTCACATACCACCACCGAACGAAAATTCGTGCGCGACGCCTTATTGATCAGCGCTGAGGTGCACCTAATGAGCGGTGATATCGAGCGAGCGCAGAAATACCTTTCCGATTATCTCGGTTTAGCTGACCATGAAAGCGACCCCATTTACCGAATATTAGAGGATTTATCGTCGTCATTGGAAAAGGTCGATGTTAGTGGCGTACTCACTGCGATGGTCACCTTGCGAGCAACTGAAGCCGAGCAAGTATATGCCGCTAATAACGCTCGTCGCAGACTCCTAGCTGCTGCTCATGAAAACGAGTCCGAAAGATTACGCGCTGAAATATTGCAACGTGAACTAGCGCTCAGTGAAAGGGGGCTTGAGGTGGCAGACGCACAAGCCAAGCTATCGCGGCAAGCCACTACTATCGCCTCGTTGGGGTTTTTACTTGCCGTCGCAGCCTCAGCTTGGCTAGCCAAATCGCTACGCCTGAATCGAAAGGCTGCGCACACGGACTATCTCACCGGAATCGCAAATCGTGGGCGTATCTTCAAGCTTGGATTCACTTTGCGTGACAAGATGAAGAGGAAGGGCCGTGCATTTTCGGTTGTGATGTTTGATCTAGATCATTTCAAGGGCATTAACGATACCCAGGGCCACGCAATGGGTGACGAAGTTATACGGAAAACCGTGGAGGCTGCTCAATCAGTACTTCACGGTGGTCAAGTGCTCGGTCGACTAGGTGGCGAAGAGTTCATCGCGTTGCTCCCGGGTGCGGACAAAGAAGAAGCAATTCTAGTGGCAGAGAATATCCGTGCTGCGGTTGAAAGTGCTGACTGCACCTACGGTCAAAAAAACCTAACGGACTTTACCGTCAGCATCGGTGTCGCAACTTTGGAGGCGGAGGACAACTTTCAACAGCTCGTCAATCGAGCCGATTCAGCGCTGTACTCCGCCAAATCGGCCGGAAGAAACCGGGTAAGGTTTGCCGATTCCATCCCTACCTATTCAACCGGTAATCACGTAACGCGACGAACGCCGCGATAGCGTTACGGTTCACCTAATTTCGGCGCCCGCTTATTTGGCCTCAATTCCAGCAGATCAACTGCAGTACCGGGTGGCTGCGTTAAGCAAAATACGGCCGCTTTCGCCACTTGCAGAGCTTCCATTCCTACGTCCATATGCGGCCCGTTTTCGTGCCACGCCGCCAAGCTCTCACGCAAGGCTTCATCATCCCAACTGTCAGCAAATGTCGTCCATGCGCCACCGGGCCGCACACAACTTACTCCAATATTGCGAGTTTGTAGCTCCTCCCTAAGGTCACGGGTGAACCTCTCTACAGCTGCTTTAGTGGCCGCATACACCGATAGATGACTCATCTCGTCATAATGCCAGGCAGATGCTGAAGAGATGTTTACGATGCGCGGATTCGGTGCATCTTTCAGAAGAGGTATGGCGGCCTGGCTGGCTAACACAGTGCCGATAAAGTTTGTGTCGATCTGAAGCCGGAGGTCGGTGCTTAATATCGAGTCTATCGCCGCGGGCCTTGCGAGGCCTGCGTTATTGATCAAAGCGTCAAAGCGCCCAAAATGCTCTGCGATAGACGTAAGTGCGGCAGCAACAACGCCATCAGTGCCCACATCACCCGCCACACATACGACGTTATCATCACCCAATTCTGCCGCGGCTTTAGCCAATGAATCTTGGGTGCGGCCAATGAGACCCACCTTTGCACCGAGGCTAATCAATTGCCTGGCGATTTCTAGGCCGAATCCGCGAGAACCACCGGTAATTGCAACAACAGAGCCCTGCATGTTCATGCCCGCACCCCAATAGCGATGGTTTTAGTTTCCAAGTACTCCTCAAAGCCTTCAGGCCCCATTTCACGGCCAATGCCGCTCTGCTTGTAGCCGCCGAAAGGCACATCCGGCGAGTAGTAATTGCCACCATTTACCGTGACCGTGCCCGCGCGCAATTGATGCGCCACCGCCAAGGCCCGATCACCGTCTGCTGACCACACGCCCGCGGACAGCCCATACTCGCTGTCATTCGCAATGCGGATGGCATCGGCCTCATTCTCGTAAGGAATCACAACCAACACCGGCCCAAATATCTCTTCACGCGCAATCCGCATGTCGTTGTTCACGTCCACGAAGACCGTGGGCTCAACGTAATACCCTTTGTCTAACTGAGCGGGCTTACCACCACCCAGTAATAGGCGTGCGCCCTCCTTCTTACCGAGGGAGATGTAGTCCAGCACGCGCTGCTGCTGCTTTGCATTGATCAGCGGCCCCATAATCTGACTGTCAGAACTGGGGTCCCCATATTCAATAAACGTGAAGTAACTCTGTAGCAATTCCTCTACTTCGGTCTGGCGGTCAGCAGGGATCAACAGGCGCGTTTGGATGGCGCAGCCTTGACCTGCATGGAAGCACACCGCCAGGCAAGACAGCAGGCTCTGTGAGAGATCCGCATCATCAAGCATGATGTTGGCTGACTTACCGCCCAGCTCCAGAAAGACTTTTTTCACCGTATCGGAAGCCAGCGACATGATGCGCTTGCCGACCCCGGTGGAGCCGGTAAACGAGATCATGTCCACACGGGGGTCGCACACCAGTTGCTCACTTACTGTCACTGGATCATTGGCCGTAATCACGTTAAAGATGCCAGGTGGAATGTCCGTGTGTTTAGCCACGACCTCGCCGAGCATCGCTGCTGCAAACGGTGTATCGGGTGCCGCTTTGAGTACCACCGCACAACCGGCAGCCAGCGCAGGTATGCACTTTGCCAGATTGATCTGCAGCGGGACGTTCCATGGCGTAATACAGCCGACCACGCCAATCGCCTCCTTGACCACATAGCGCTGCGAACGCTGCCCCAAGGGTTCCGCAATACCAACATCACGACGCCAGCTGAAGCCAGGCAACTGCTCCAGCGTGTAGTCGAGAAAGGTGATCGGCACATCACACTGGGGGCCACTTGCACCACAGATACCCATCGGTGCGCCCGTCTCAGCGCTGATCAGTTCACGCAGCTCATCATTCACGGCCAGCAAACCGGCCTTGAGTTGTTGCAGACAAGCCAGCCGAAACTCAGGATCGTTACGCCAGCGACTGGTATCGAAGGCCTCGCGCGCGGCTGCAATGGCCCGGTCCATATCCGTAGGGCTTGCGTCGGCGGCATCACCCGCCGGGGCCTCAGTAGCTGGCGCTAAGTTTTCGAATCGCGCGCCGCCTTCGGCCTCACACAACTCCCCATTGATCAGCAGCTGACTCTTAAACACGGTTACTTATGCCTTGTTCATAAACAATGAATACACCTTTTCGCGCAATGCCCGCGTCGACGGAAGATCAATACCCGCTTCGTCGGCACTACCTAACGCACAATCCAGATCCTTCTCTCCGAGGCTTCCAAAAGGCCCGAATATGGCCTCCATCTCGTCAGCCGAGCAGCTCGCCGAGAGCGCGTTTCGGTTGCTGATGAACTGGAACATTGCCTCGCTGACGACCCCGTTGGATTTGCCAACCTCGCGCAGTAACTCCGCGCTAAGACCGCCGGACTCGGCCAGGCGTGTCGCCTCTGACATCGCCATGAAACTGGCATAGGTCATCATGTTGTTGCACAACTTGAGTAACAGGCCACTGCCAACGGGACCCGCATGAATCACAGTGTCTGCGGACGTATTGAAGACCGGTTTAGCCGCTTCGAATACTTGTGATTCGGCGCCCACCATGTAGCACAGGGTGCCCGCTTCAGCGCCCTGCGCGCCCCCTGAAATCGCGGCATCAAACAGATGAATACCCTCTGCCTGCGCATCCGCGTGCCAGCGATTGAGGGCCGGGAGCGTTACTGTGGAATGAATCGCAATAGCAGATCCGGCGGCGCAATTGGCGAGCAAACCCTGGCCGCCGTACAAAATCGCGTCAACCTGGTCGTCATCCCGCACGCAAACGCCGATATGCTTTGCCGACCGAGCCAGTTCAGCGATTGAGGCGCTGGCGGAAGCACCAAGAGCGACAAGCTCGGATACGGCCTGCGCGTCAATGTCGTACACCGACACATCGAAATCGCCACCCAGTAAGTGTTTTGCCGCCGGCTTACCGATATTACCAAGCCCAATGTAACCCACTGATTTAACGCTCATACGCTACCTGATCCTCGCCGTCGGTTTGCGGCAGTCTAGGAAGCACACGATTGACTGTCAAGGCTGTTTGACGGGTGGTCAACATAGACTTACTATTTATCCATGTCACCCCGAACCCTGCCTGAATCTGTGCGCCAGCGCTACAGCGACAACATCGCCCGTCATGTCCTGGGGATCGCGCGCTTTGGCCGCAGCTACATCATGGAATCGCTGCTGGAACAGGGCGATTTTAGCGGCTTACAGCTGGGGTACGAGCCTTACATCGCCGCGCTGGCCAATCACCCCATGCGCCTGGTGGATATCGCCAGACAGCTCGGAATCTCACGCCAGGCTGCGGGTCAAACCATGGCACAGCTCATCAAGGCAGATCTGATACAGCAACGCCACGACCCCAAAGACGGACGAGCCAAGCAACTCGTGCTCACACAACAGGGTAAAGAGCTGGCAAAGCAGGGCCGCTGCCTGGCATCGGCGCTGGAAGAGCGTTTCGTGGAACAACTGGGGCAGCGCAACGTGGCGTTGTTGGAGCGCTGCACCCATGAGCTATGCCAGAGCCATGCTGAACAGCAAGGGCAGGCTCTGTTGGCAGCTGGCGTGCTGGCCGGAGATCTGAATCGCCTCGCTGACTATACCGAGCGCACACTCATGCACCTCACCATGGCGCTGGGACATCCCGGGCTGAAGCTGTCATTCGGCCAGGTGCTGTCGGCGATTGGCCCTATGGGTGGACGCATACAGCAGATCGCGCAGCTTCAGGGCGTCAGCAAACAGGCCATCAGCGCTGTTGCCTCAGAGCTCGAGACCTTGGGCTACATCTATCGCGACACTGACCCGCTCGATGCCAGACAAAAAGTACTGCAGTTCACGCCCAGAGGCGTTCGTCTGATAACGGACTCAGTGAGCAGTGTCGACAAGTTGTCTGAGCAGTGGCAACAGGCATTAGGCGCTGGACGTTACCAACGGTTTACCAGTGCCCTGAGACGGCTTTACGCAGCACTCAAGATCGAGGGCGAGCTATTCACCGGCGAGACCGATCAGGAAGTAGCGCGCATTGCACAGCAGTTACAGGCGGCGCTGGGCGCAGCCCGGGCCAGGCAACTGGGGCAGCTACTACTACAGCCTTAACCTAAAGGAGAGAGAAATACATGATGGAGACGGCAGCATTAGTGCTGGATCATTACCAATGGCAAGCGGCTCTGATTAGCCTACTCGGCATCATCGTGCTGACAAAGGCGGGCAAATTTTTTGTGTTCAAGGTGCCAGCACTGGCCCAGTCGCGCAGCGATAACCGCGAGCAGGACAAACTCAAGTTAGCCAAGAGTAAGTATCCGCCCATTGTGAAAGACAATCAGCGGGTAGGTCTGTACTGCAATCTCGTTTTCTTCCTGATACTGCTTCCCTTTTGCAGCACGCTAACGTGGCCGCAGTGGTGGCAAGTGCCTGTGAACGTCCTCCTGATTCTACTGGTGTATGATTTTTTCTATTACCTGATGCACCGTTTTCTATTTCACGGGCAAGGGCGTTTCCGTCAGGTGCACGCGTTACACCATCAGGCGCGAAAGCCCACCTATATCGACGCCCACTACGTTCATCCCACAGAAACCGTGATGGGCCTGAGTCTGTTCTTTGCCACTATTGTGGGATTGGCACTTCTGCAGGGACCATTCCACGTGCTGACGATAGTCCTGGTCTATGTCGCCTATGTGCAGCTCAACCAGATCAACCATACCTATATTCAGTTGCCCTACTTTCCGTTTCGGCATCTGACTCAGATAACCGTGGATCACCACACTCACCACGAGAATATGCACAAGGGCAACTACGCCTCCATCACCATGCTGTACGACCGCCTGTTTGGTACGTACGAGAAACCGGGGACACCACGATGACTGACAACAACCGTCGCCAGCGCGGCGAAGAAATGCTGAGAGATGTCTATGCCGGCGCAGTAGAACCACCGCCCGAGGGCTACGCCTTTACGGATGTCATGCTGGAGCAATTGTTTGCAGAGGTATGGACCCGCGACACATTGTCTATGCGCGACAAGCGCTTGCTGCTCATTGGCATCATCGCAGAGAAAGGCGAGGCCACCACCATGAAAATTCAGGTGAAGGCATCACTGCAACGTGGAGAGATAACACCGGAGGAAGCTCGGGAACTCTTACTGTTCATCGCGCCCTACGCTGGCTATCCGCGCGCCGCCGCCATGCTGGGTCCGATAGAGGAAGCCATCGCCGAAGTCCATACCGACTAAGCGCGTAAGCGCGTGGACGTCAGTCCAGCAGATGGTACTGACGCTCTACCCCCAACACGCCTTCGGGGATGCCATTTGACCAACGGGGCCGGAAATGGGTCTCACGCAGCATGCGCAACATGCGAACGTCTCTGCCCTCTACAGAGGCCTGCACCACCTCGGCATTGCGCACGTCGCCGCGCTGCGACAGATCGAATCGTACCGTCAGTACCGAAGGGCCAGCCTCAGAATCAATCACCGGTGCGCCAAACCAGATTTCTTCTTCGTCGGGCAGTGCCACTGGCTCGTGTAACCAGCGCTGTAACAATTGCTCCTCGCCGCCTTCTCGCAGCAACCTGACCGACTCTCGATAGGCTGTGTCTGCACTTTTGTAACGGCTGTTCCACTGGCACCAGTCACCGAGCTCACGGTAGAGCGCTGCGCGCTCCGCATAGGGTTGCTCACTTGCTGCCTCTATCAATTGATTCAAAAGGTTCTCGCCTTCAACGGCGCCACTGAGCTCCAGTCGCTCCATGCGATGGCGCACCCAGTCTCCTGAACTGCCTCGGCCCCCGTGGTTGTACCCCGACGTCAAACCGTCAAGCTGGCTCTCCACCGGCTCCATGCCCAGCAGCAAGTACAAGTTATAAAGTTGGCTGAGACTGAGCGCGCGAAGTCGTTCATAAATGACTTGCTCTTGCGCCAGCAACTCCTCCAATAGGCGCTGATTGGTCAGATACGCCTGAACCATTCGGCTACGTGCCGTACCGTCCATTCCGCTGTTATGGGCTTCGCGTTGCCATTGAAGGTATTCGAGGCTCACTGTTTGCGCGTCTTCACCGGCTTCCTTGCCGAGATTGTACAGACGGAACATGTACTCCCAGGATTGATCCAGCATGCGCATCTCATCGGCGTCACGGTACGCCTGCATCAGGGCACGCAGAATGGGTAGCTGCTGTTTGCTGGTAAGGCCATCGTTGATGCGAGACACGTGCAGCGCCTGCTGCAATACGCGGATCGCATCCTCGTGGTCACCCTGGCGCTGCAAATACGCAGCCTTGTTGTAGAGCGGCTCCACAAGCCCTTGACCGTAAGGGCCACCTAGCTGCTCTTCATCGTCTAAGCGGGCGTCGAAGGGAGCGGCCTTCTCGGAAGCCGGCATCGCATCCACGTCCGCCGCCTCATCCCCACCGGCATCGCCGTCACTCTGGCCAGGCGCCTGCGGCAGCGGGTGTAACTCTGTGGGTGCTGTGTATAGCTTGAAGTCGCGGCCAAACAACGCAGGCAAGTGCGCCTGAGCAGCTGTCACCTGCACGAGAAAAATGATGAAGAGTAGCGAAACCCCGCGCTGCACCTGTCTTTACCCACCCCACCGGACCGAAGTAAACAGTCTAGGGCAGGCTGCGCGGTCTGTCAGCGAGAGGCGTTGGAATAATGAGATGCTGGAGAGCGATCAGCCGCACCCAAATAACGAATCGGCGTTCCATTGGCACGCATGGCCGGCTCAATGCGATTGAAGAGCCGTTGGTACTGGTAAAACGGTACACGAGGGAACAGATGATGGATGGCGTGGTAGTTCTGAAACAACCACAGGCGTGTCATGATGGCATTCAATCCAGCTGGTGCAATAACGACGCCGGTATCGACATAACGCCCCATACGGTCATAGGGCTTATGCACCAAGAAGGCAAAAAAAAGCGCGATCAACCAGATGGAGGCCATCGCAGAACCTAGAAACAGCGCCAACGACACCCAGGGGTTAATAAACAGCATTAACAGTCGAAGCCCTGTCGCGATACCTATCTCCACACACAAAATCGTGTTCTGTTTAAAGTGACCAGCACTCCATCGATGCTTGAAATAGTAGGTGTATTGGGTTGCCACACCCTGAATCATTACGCGCACAGCAGCCAGTGGTGACGCCAACAAATTCGCCACGTGGTGATCAGGGTCATTGTTGGGCTGGTTAGTATGACGATGATGCGCCAGATGCTCGTGACGGTGCGCGGTCAGTGGAATGGCCATTACCGTGGCAGCCAAATAGCCGCACCCCTCATTGACCCAGCGCAGTGATGAACGTCCGCCAGCGATAGAACCGTGCACAGATTCGTGTAATACAGTGTATGAAAGATAAGCGGCGAGACTCATGATCAGCAGCGCTACCCAACCGTTGAGTAACTCGCTGTAAACCAGTATGGGTGTCACCCAGTAAGTCGGCACCGCCACAAGACACAACAGCACGGTCGGCCAGGCAAAGCTGCCCATGTAGTCTTTGGCCGCGAGTTTCGCCGCCTTGTCATCGGATGCCTGTTTCATCGCGCATACTCTTTTCGTCAATGTGGGCACAGAGTGCCTGTTTGCCGATTGCGGTGTGACAGGGAAGCCCGCCAATTTCGTGTCATTTATCGCCATCCTATGACACTATGGCGTAATGCTGACATTAAGCCCTATATACGCACGCTATGTAGCACAGGCCGTGAACCGCGCGGCGCTGAGCGAGGAGGCCTTGTTTGCGGGCACAGGCATTACCTCAAAGTCCCTGCGTGAATGTAGCGAGATCGAGCTTGATGCATTCAATCGTTTACTAGAGAACGGGCAGGCATTATTGGGCACAGATCTGGGTCTGTTGATTGGCAGTCAAGCCAACCTAATGACACTGGGCGAAGTCGGTGTTGCCGTAGCCGCTGCCCCCACGCTGAGGGAAGGCCTGCAAGCCACCGCTACCTTCTCGCGCCTGCATGCGGCGCAAATCCACGCGGTGCTGGTCTCAACACCGCAGGGGCTGAGCCTACGCATGAATTTTGTGGAACCCATGGGTGACGTCGAGCGGCTGCATGCGGAGAGTGGCGCTCTGCTTTTGCAGTCGTATGCCGCAATGATCAGTGGCCAACGCGTGAATACCGTGGAGTACCGATTCCACTTCTCTCGACCGGATTACTACTGTCGCTACGCGACCTTCTTCGATGGGCCGGTGAGCTTTGACTGGGCGCAGAGCTCGGTAGAAATCCCGACGCAAGCGTTGGATGCGCCTTCCCCGTATTATCAACCTGAGCTCTGGCGCCAATCGCAGTTAAGGCTGCAGGGTGCTCTGCGGGAGTTCAGTATTCATTCTCGCGAAACCTATACGCACCATGTACGCGCATTCTTTCGCTCCAGCGCACTGCCGCTGCCGCAGTTGACGCAAGTTGCCGCGCAGCTCGCCGTCTCTGAGCGGTCGCTGAACCGGCACCTCAATCATGAGTCCAGCTCTTTCAGGGAGTTGCGCCACGGCGTCATGAAAGAGTGGGCGGAATACTACTTGGGGGAGACATCGACCAGTGTCGATGCAATTGCAGCAACGCTGGGCTATCAGGAACCCAGCAATTTCAGGCGCGCTTTCAAGCGCTGGACGGGGCAAACGCCGGGCGAGTTCAGACGGCTACGGCGAAAAGACTCTGATGTCTAATTGAGATCCTTGTCAGCCCAGAACTTTGTGCCCTGCAATGTCGCCTGAAGAGCCACTCCTGCGTCGGTCATTTGGTAGATCTTCGTGCCGGGCATGGCTGTAACGGCCGTTTCCATACCGGCGCCCTCGCTCTCTGATTCGAGGTTGGCATCTGCCTGAGCAGAGAAGTCCCACCCCTCTTGCTGGAACGTGTCCAAAGCCTCATCAGTCTGGAAAATGAAAATTGCACTGAAGCTCTTCACCCCCATGCCCCAGCCACCACCGGCAGAGAACATTTTCATGTAGGTTTCCTTGCCTGTACGGTTATCGTGGAGAATGCCACCCCCATTGCCAGTAGATACCACCAGCACATTAATACCTGTATTGGAGAATACGGCGTAGCCCTTGGCGGACTGTAGTTCTGCCTTTGCACTCGGCTGCTCAGCGTACAGTTTCTGAAGTGAATCCGCTCTAGCTTTCTGCAGCTCTTTGCGCTGCTCATCTGCAGACTTTTTGTCGCCAAACAGCGCGTGGACCTGCACAGAACCCAGCATTAACATCGCGCTAATGATGAATCCTGCTGTAGTTACCAGAGATTTACCTTTGATCGCGGCCTTCCCCTAAATCGGTCTGGTTTTCCGGGCACTGCCTTTTACAATGACAGCACGCGAGCCTATCAATATCGGATGCACATGATCACAGAAGTCGCCATCAATGCCAACGGCCAGGGTTTACACAGCATCACCACCAGGATTCAGTCCGCTTTGAGCTCAGCCACCCATGGCGAGGGGTTGTGCACCCTGTTTCTGCAGCACACATCAGCCAGCTTATTGATTCAGGAGAACTACGACGACAGTGCCCGAATTGACCTAGAGCGCTGGCTGAATCGTTTGGTCCCGGAGAACGACGCGCTTTACACGCACACCCTCGAGGGGGCAGACGATATGCCCGCGCACATCAAAACGGCGCTGACAGCGACGCAGCTATCCATTCCTTTCCGGGATGGCCAGCTGATGCTGGGGACATGGCAGGGCATTTATTTGTGGGAGCATCGCCACGGAGCCCAACAACGCCGCGTTCTTCTGCACATTGCAAAGGATTAGGCCCAGTACCCGCGCATCAGTTTACTGCGTCAACCCGCAGCGTCATGCCTTCTGTGCCGATCACGCGAACGCTTGAGCCTTTTGTCAACGCTGAGTCTGACACCACATGCCAGCGGGTATCGTTAATCATCACAGAACCCGAGCCATCCACATCAGTATCCAGCACAAAGCGGGTGCCGACTAACTGCGCAGCACGGTTATTTAACAGAGGGCTATCCGTCTGCTGGTTCACACCTTTGAAGACACGGTGATAAGCCACAGTCAGTACTACCGCCAACAGGCCAAACACCGTTACCTGCCAGTGCCAGACCAGCGTTGGCATCAGCCAAAGCAATAAGGAGGTCACCAGGCTTGCCAGGGCGATACCAATAAAAAAGCCTGTGCTGGCCAGCACCTCCAGTGTAAGCAGCGCCAAGCCCAATACCAACCAGTGCCATGCTTGCAGGGCGATGAGGGTTTCCATCAGCCGTTCTCCCCCCTGTTTGCAGACCCTTTATTGAGCGCAGACTCGTTAACAATGTCGGCGATACCAGCCACGGAGCCGATCACGCTGGCTGCCTCGAGCGGAATCATCATGACCTTGTTGTTATCAGACGCCGCGATCTGTCCCAGGGCTTCGGTGTATTTGGTAGCAACAAAGTAGTTAAGCGCCTGCGGATTACCCGCCTCTATCGCATCACTGACTACTTGCGTTGCCCTTGCCTCCGCCTCGGCCAGTCGCTCGCGCGCCTCGGCTTCTCGCTTGGCGGCCTCAAGTTGTGCCTCAGCCGCCAGTATTTGCGCGCGTTTCTCGCCTTCAGCCACCTGAACGGCAGCTTCCCGTTGGCCCTCCGCCTCAAGTATCTGCGCCCGCTTGTCGCGCTCGGCTTTCATCTGTCTGGCCATTGCGTCCACGAGGTCCGCAGGCGGAGTGATGTCCCTGATCTCGATCCGAGTCACCTTGATACCCCAGGGGTTTGTCGCTTCATCAACCTTTATCAGCAACTCCGCATTGATGCGGTCGCGCTGAGACAGCATTTCGTCCAGTTCCAGTGAGCCGAGCACAGCACGGATATTGGTCATAACCAGATTCTGCATAGCGCGCTCGCGGTCATTGACCTCATACGCCGCTTTTTCGGGTTCCTGTACCTGGTAAAAGCACACCGCGTCGGTAGTAACCATCGCGTTATCACTGGAGATCACCTCTTGAGGCGGGATATCCAACACCACCTCCATCATGTTAAGTCTCTCACCGATTCGATCGATGTAAGGCACGATAATATTGAGGCCTGGCCCGAGCGTTTTGGTATACCGGCCAAAACGCTCCACGGTCCAGTTATAGCCCTGGGGCACAATCTTTGCGCCCGCCAAGACCGTGATGATAGCCAACGCCAGGAACGCGAAGGCACCCATGCCAACTCCATCCATAATCACTCCCTACTCTTTCAGTCGGTTGTATAACCACAGCATAGCAGCCACCGGTGAGTTAGCTTCAATCGGCCATCCGGGCAATGTATAGCACTCGCTAGTAGTCCAGTGCGAAGATCACGCTCACCTGTGCACGCACGGTCAAATCAGCTGCATTAAAGCTCTTAGCCGATGCATCGGCCATTTCCATAGCGGCCGCGCGCATGCGGGGTACCGCTGGCGGTCTTGACCCGGAGCTGGTGATGGACTGCGCGCGCCCCAGGTCAGCCCCCGCGGCCGCCGCAAGTACCTCAGCGTTGGCTTGGGCATTGGCGAAGGCCAGCTTGAGTGCCTGACGGTGCACCGCTTCACGTTCACTGGCATCCAGCACCGGTGGCGACATTCCACTTACGCCGGCTTCGCCTGCCTGTTCAAGCAGCGTGCCTAACTTAGCCAGGTCGAGCAATTCGATCGTAATATCGCGACTGACTTCATAGCCGACCAACTGCTGCCGCTCCTCCTTTTCGTTCCAGCGATAGCGTGGACTGGCCGAAGCGCTAGTTGTGTTGATATGGGTTTTCTCGACCCCTAGATCCTGGGCAATCTTCAGCACGCTGTTCACCGTTTCAGCCACAACCTGCTGTGCCGCAGCCACGGAGTCGGCGCGATGCGATGCCGTCATGGACACTCGTGCCATATCCGGTGCCAGCCTGAGGTCAGCACTACCACTCACACTCACACTGGGTTGCGGCTGTTCTTCAGCCACCGTTACCAGACTCGTCATCCCTGCGCACAGCGCCAAGCTTGCTATCAATAATCGTAAGGCCATTGTGGATCTCCCGAGTAAAATTGAGTTAATCATAGACTGTGACAGACGCGAGGATAAAGGTTCCACTACCGGTTCTGGTCACGGGCCAAGCGATGTGCGAGTCTTTGACTCTTCGCATCTTGATTAGCACATCAAAATAAGAGGTTCCCCATGCCCGCGTTCTATAAGGAATGGTTCTACAAAGCAAAGCGCAGTCTTACTGCTACTGTGATTACCAAGCCCCAACCTAAAGCATTGGTATTCACCGGCGCAGACTCGGTGAAGGAACTGTGCAATACCATCGCGCAGTTTGGCGCATCCCGTGTACTCATTGTGACCGACAAGCCGCTGGTTGAACTGGGTGTCCTGGACTCCACGATCAGTGCCCTGGAAAGCCATGGCGTGAGCGCAACCATCTACGACGGCGTGCTGCCCGACCCGACCCAGAAAGTCGTGGACGACGGCCTTGCCGTATTGGCACAGAGCGGCTGTGACGCGGTATTGGCTTTTGGCGGTGGGTCCTCTATCGATGCCGCCAAAGTGATCGCCCTGGCAGCAGCAAACCAGTGCAAGGCGGAAGATTGTTTGGGGTTGAGGCAATGCAAAGAACCCGCACTTCCCTTCTTTGCTGTACCCACCACCGCCGGCACAGGTTCGGAAGCGACCATGATTGCGGTTATTTCTGATAACGAAACCCACGAGAAAAATGGCGTTATCGACCCGGCGCTGATTCCCAAAGCGACGGCGCTCGATCCCGTCATCATGCAGGGCCTACCGGCCCACATTACCGCTGCAACAGGTATGGACGCCCTGACCCACGCGATAGAGGCGTACATCGGTGTCTGGGAAGTGCCTGAGACAAAGTACTACTGCCTGAGCGCGATCAAACTGATATTCGACAATCTGCCCATGGCCTGCTCTGACGGCAGTAACCTCGCTGCGCGCGAGGCGATGGCGCACGCTTCCTACTATGGCGGGTTGGCGATCACCAATGCACTGGTGGGCTATGTTCACGCGGTATCGCACAATCTCGGCGCCAAGTACGGCGTGCCGCATGGTCTGGGCAATGCGATGGTATTGCCGCATGTGCTGGAGTTGATGAAGGACGTGGCCGCGCCCAAGTTTGCGGAGATTGCCCGGCATGTGAACCTGGGCAACGAAGGTGATTCAGATGCGGCGTTGACCGAGGCACTGATCACTCACGTTAAAGCGCTCAATGACACCATCGGCATTCCAGAAACTACAGACGTGATCAAGGAAGCCGACATCAAGGACCTCGTGGACGCTGCCCTCAAAGAGGGCAGCGGTTACCCCACACCCCGCTTCCTGGAGCGGGCAGAATGCGAGACCCTTATCCGCAGCCTGATGGCTGCCTAGACGCGCGGCTTGGGCGGCCAGGGAATCAGCATAGAGACACGATCAATCACCTGCTGATACTCCGGTCGCCGCTCCAGTGAACGCTTCTCCATCATGGGGATGCTGGCAAAGACAAACATCAGGGTCATCGCAATGATGCCGATGCTGTGCCAATACCAGCCCTGCGGGTAAGCGGCCAAGCCGAACAGAAACAGGCCAAACCACAGTCCCAGTTCGCCAAGGTAGTTGGGGTGGCGAGACCAGGCCCAGAGTCCCGTATCCAAATGCTGCCCCTCTCCACGCTGGGCGACAAAATCATGCAATTGAAAGTCTGACAGCATCTGCAGGGTGATAGCCGCAAAGGTCACTATGAATGCTACCCAGTCCAGCCAGTTCAACGGCGCTTCACCCAGACAGTACACCGCATAGACGGGGAGCATGCCGGCAAAAACCTGCAGGGTAGGAAATAGGTGGACGCCAAAAAGATCGGTAAAGACAGCCACTTTGGGGGCCTTTTCACGGAGCATGCTGTAACGCCAGTCCTCGTGATGCATACCCTCCCAGTAGTAGGCCCAATTCAATGTGAGGCGGGTCGCCCAGTACAGTATCAGGCCGATCACCATCAGGCCGCGTGTCGGGTCAATCGCGATATCTGATACGGCAAACCAGTACAAGGCGAGAAAGGGGGGAATCACGGTCCAGTAGGCGTCATAGAAGCTGGAATTCGCGTAAAAGCGACTGAACATAAAGATCACCAAAGTGGCGATGATGTCCGCGTAAAACGCGTCCGCCAGAGGACTGCCATCCAGCGCGTAAAGACTGGCACCGCCCAAAAACAAAGCGACAACGTAGGCGATGGTAATACGCACCAAACCTTCGGCTTTGGTCATGGTCTCGCTCTCGTGGGCGTGGTCTGCGTCTGTCATGGCTGGCTCTCCCTATGCCGGCTGCACCTGCGCGCCAGTGTACAACGTGTGAAATCCAATCGGCTATTGCTATGCTGGGTCCATCGTCCACACGTCCATACCGATATGAACACAGACTCGTCAGCACCCCTTCCAAACCCAAGCGTATTTCACCGAGACACTCTGGGTGCTCGACTTCGTGAGGCCGACGTCCCCGTCATCGCCAAGGCTGCAATGCCCCACGGCTCTATCGGGTTTACTCTGGTTGATGCCGGTTACAGCGTGAGCTATTACCCCTCGGAACAGGGCATTGAAATCCGCGAAGACGACAAGGCGGATACGCTAATCGCGTTAAGTGCGGAAAATTGGTGGGGCATTGTCAAAGACCTGGAGACAGCGCCGGCGCTGATCTATGGCGGGCGCCTGAGCGACGGCTGTCGAGGTGACGTGGTGCAATTCATGCACTGGGAGCCCATGCTACGCAGCCTTTACACAGGGCTCCCGTTGTATCCGGCTGACCACGCGCTGTTACTGACCGATCAGGGCGGTGAGGCGCTAAACCTCTTGCAGCGTTTCACCCTCGAGCGTGACGACATGACGCAGATGCGACACTACCTCAATACAACGGGGTATCTGTTGCTGGGTGATGTGTTCGGCGAAGCTGAGGTCAAAGAGATGGTCGCCGCCGGCGACACCCTGCGCCATGCAGCTACCGAAGATGACCAGTCGTCCTGGTGGGGCAAGGATCGCGAGGGAAATGCCATCGTCACGCGTGTACTCAACGGTGGTGATCATCCCTATCTTCACGCCCTGGCGTCCGATCCGCGAATCGCCGCCATGCAATCGCTGATGCCACCGGGCCTCAAGGGGGAAAACCCCGATGATATCGACGCCGTCACAGTACTGTTTAAAACGCCCGAAATGGTAGAGGGGCTTTCGGACTTACCCTGGCACCGCGATTGTGGCATGGGCGGTCACGCGGTGATGTGCCCCGTGATTAACCTGAGTATCTATCTGGCTGACGCGACACCGGCATCCGGTGAGTTGCGATTCCTTCCAGGATCTCACCGATACGCCACCCCCAATCCCGGGGAGGACGACGGTATCTCTATTCCCGCCAAAGCCGGCGATGTAACACTGCATTTCGGGGACGTCATGCATGGGGCGCCTGCGCCGCAAGGCACCACTGGCCCGTTTCGCAGCAGCATATTGCTGTCTTTCAAGCCTGACTTCGAGAACCATCGTGGCGACCGCCACTACAACGATGTGCTTCTTGACGATGGCGACGGATTCGTCTCGGCGTTACCGGGAAAATAGGCCCGTCGCCAGTCTAATCAACCGCGGCGAGCGTTTTTGGCTTTTGCTGCGAGGGATCTTCCTTGCCAGCAACACGGCGATAAATCGCCAACAATTCCTCGGCGGAGCGTTGATGCGTCATACGCGCTGCCTGTTGGTGATTGACCTGAGCTGAGGCGAGGCGCTCTCCCGGGTTGGAGAGGAAAAACTCAATGCGTCTGCGCAGGTCGCGCACATCCGGAAACGCAAATAGCGAGTGTGGATCACTGGCCAAATCTCTGGCAGCACTGGCGGCAGAATCAGCGACAATAATAGGCAGGCTGTGCGCCATCGCCTCCAGCACTGACATGCCCTCCAGCTCACTTTCCCCCGCATGCACAAACAAATCGGCCTGCTGATAAAGCGCTATGAGTTCCTCATCGGTTGGCTGGAGAAACTCCACCGGGTAAGGCATCTGTTCAGCCTGACGGCGCAGCCGTTGTTCCCTGGGCCCAGCGCCCACCAGGGTCAGTGTGACGCGGTTGGCGTACTCGCTGGCAGCGAGTGCATCCATGATCAGGTCCTGGCGCTTTTCACCGCTGAGACGCCCCACAGACAATATGCGGAAAGGCCTGGCACTATCCGCCTCGGCGATGCGTTGAGGTACGTACAAAAGATCGGCGGGAACGCCATTGGAAATCACACTCACGGGGCCCGGGTAGCCACCTTCGCGCAGCAGACCGCTGGCGAACAAGGACGGGGCAATCACCGCGGCGCTGTGCCTATAGTGAAAGTGCATCCACGTTTTGAAAATCAGAGACTCCAGCCAACGGCCGCGCATACCCAGGTTTCTCAGCAGGTTTTCGGGCTGCACATGAAAGGAGGACAGTACAGGGATTCCCATTTCACGAGCGACAGTAATCGCGGCGCCGGCGATAAAGAACGGGTACTGCACATGCAGCAAGTCACAGCCCCTCAGTAGCTCGCGAATCCGCTCTCGCTGGGGAATGCCCAGCGGCGACTTCATGCGGCTCATAATGTGATTTACACCAGGGATCGAAAGCCGCGGAAAGCTGGCAACCCGCGGGTTTGCGTCGGCCGCTGTTTCCTGAGCCTCGGTGGCTAAAACCACGAATTCATGCCCCTGGTCAGCAAGGGCTTTTACGAATCTGCGGGTGGAGACAACGGTGCCGTTGAAAGGGAAATCCCAGGGATCGAGAACGATGGCGACTTTAAGTGACATTCACTGCCTGACGCTGGTGAAGAATCACTAGAGGCTATCAGTTTTTCCCCATTTACAACACCGCCTGCGATCCACCAATGCGGTGAATAAGTCAGCGAATAGCGATGGGGTTAATCACCATCTGAACAGCGCCCTCGAAACGCGGAACGCCCAAGACAAACAGAAATTCATCAACGCCATCCGCGATCAATTCAGCGGTCTGAATGTTTTCCAGAATATGAACACCGTGTTTGGCCAAGAGAATGCTGTGACTTGGAAAAACCAGGTCCGGGTCCGGATTGGGCACTGCATCCAGGCCCCAGGTGTCGGCACCGACAGCCGCCACGCCCAAGCCCGCCAGGTATTCCGCTCCGTCAACATCCAGCCCTGGTTCTCCTGACATGAAACGCTGGGGATCTGTGGCCGCCAGGGCTTGCCAGCCGGTGTGTAATATCACGACATCGCCCTCTCCAATAGTTACACCCTGGGCCTTGGCGGCCGCTTTGATTTCTGGGGAGTTGATCGCGACACCTGCGTCCAGCATCGCCTCGACGCCAAAGTGTTTCACCATATCCAGCACAACACCACGGGTCACTATGGGGGGGATGTCATGGGTGCCATACACCAACGCACCGGTGGGCGAAAACAGCTCCGCTGCACTCACCCCGTTGTAGTAACGGTGATCGATACCGAAGTGCGCAAAGCCGTCAATCTGGGTCCCAATGCCCAGCCAGGTGGCGAGGTAATCGTCATTGGATGTCGCCCGCATATTGCCCATGGGCGGGATGGCCTCATCGGCATGGGGATACATCACTAAGGAGAAGTTACGATGACCGTAGGCCGGCGTTGCCGCACCGGTAACGCCGCCCAGCGCGTAGGTTTTCCCACGCGTCACCAGTTGCGATGCTCGGATGACGCCTTCGGCGGTTAGGGTATTCAGCGCACCCAGCCGGTCATCAGCGCCGTAACGGGAGGGATACCAGTCCGCTTCATCGGCACTCACTGGGCCAGCGACGGTGGCGAGAAGCAAGGTGACCAGCGCGAGGTTGCGCAGACTTCTGCAATCAATCATTGACTCTTCCTTCATCCTTGAAGTAGTACAGCCTGTTGAAGTTTAGTAGCCGCGCGCGAAATCCACCAGATGCGCCAGCGGCTGCCCCGACACATAACGTTGATAGTTATCGGCAAATACATCCACGATCATGGCGTCGGCTGTGGGTGCGGCCGTGTGAGAGGTGATGTGCAGGTTCTCTACTGACCACAGTGGGTCCGATGAGGATAAAGGCTCGTCGGGCAACACATCGAGTACCGCGGCGCGCAGTCGCCCGTCTTCAAGCGCAGACACCAAATCACCGTGCGAAACGGCATTGGCCCTACCCGCATTGATAAAGATGGCTGTGGGGGCCAGCTGCGCCAATAGCACCGCATCAACCAGCGCATCGGTGTCAGGCGTGTGGGGCATCAATCCAACCAGATAGTCCAAGCCAGTTGCAAAACTCAAGCGATCACTGGTGGCATAGCAGCGCTCAAACCCAGACACCGTTCGCCCATCCCGGTTCAAGCCGACGCATTCAATGCCAAAGGCGTTCGCCCGTTGTGCGACAACAGTACCAATACTACCGGTGCCCATAATGCCCATGCGCTTACCGCGAACGCTGCTTTCTCTGCCCGTCAGCCACCGCTTGCTGCGGCTGTGCACCAACACTCGCCGCTCCAGTGCCAACAGCCAGCCCAGCACGTATTCACTCATCACATCGCCAAACACCGCCTTTAAGGCCGTCAGCTGATAAGGCGGTTCGCCATTCTGCAGCAGCGGCGTCACACCCGCCCAGGTAGATTGCACCCAGCGCAAGCGCTGTGCTCCGCGCACGAGAGGGACGATGTGATCCGGCGCGCCCACAATCACCTCCGCTTCAGCCAGCACCTCCTCGGGCACGGCGGCGGGCGCGTACACCTGCAAATGGATATCGGGTAGATTCCGCACGGCAAGCGCCTGTGCCAGCGCGCTGTCTGGTGCTGCCAAGAGCACTACATTGTGCATAACTGTTTTTCCATTCGGGGCCATAGTGATTGGTGGCGTCGGGCTCGCCATCCGCGGATGACCGTGCGCCACTAGCCGTGCGCCACTAGCCGTGCGCCACAATAGTTAAACCGCAGCGGCAGATGTGCACCACTGTACGACGACTGGGGTGCTTATCTAAACCGCGTCCGCGGTGCCAGCCTCTGTAGCGACTACTATAAACCGCAGTGGCATTAGACCACAGACGCCAGACGCAAAAGGAAAGGCCATGAGCACAATAGACGATAATAAACGCTTTGTTCGCCAGTTCTTCGACGCAATGAGCCAGGGTGATGTCGCCAAACTGGTGGGCGCCTATGCCGAGGATGGCAGCGTGCAGACAATGGGCAATACACTGATTTCAGGCACGTTCAATCGCGATGAGATCGCGGCGGCTGCCGACGGCATCTTTGACGTGTTCCCAAACGGCATTGAATTCACCATCAAGGATATGGTCGCCGAGGGTAACAAGGTGGCCGTTGAGGCGAGCAGCTCAGGGGAGCATGTGTCAGGCCAGACCTACGCCAACCAGTACCACTTCCTGTTCGAAATCATCGACGGGAAATTGAAATCGCTGAAAGAATACCTGGACACCGAGGTAGTGACCGACGTGTTATGCGGCGGTCAACGCCCACCGTTTGGTGACGCCTGAGCAAAACGACTCACCACAAACGCGGGGCTCAAGCCTACAGATCGCAGGCTTGCCCCTCGCCATTGATTGCCCACCTCAGCGCGTTGTCCAATAGCTGGCGCATGGGCGGGTTGTCGTAAGCATCCGCGTTGTGACCCAGCGCAGAGTAAACTGCCCTGCCCTTACCCACACAACGCGCCCAGTAAATGGGGTGATCACCCATGCTGAGATCCCGGGACTGGCCCATGAAGTTCTGCAAAGGGGTGTAGGTTCCCTCATCAACGGTTGCGATCACGTGAAACCCACTGCCACGCGGGCTCTGCTCCCAGGAATACCACTCTTCATTGTGCTCCCAGGCTGCCGGAAGGCCCTCAGCCAAAGGGTGTAAACCGTCTTCGGTGATCACCGTTGCTACCTGAAACTGCGGGCCGAGAATATGCGCAGTGAATAGAGCACCCAGCAGTTGTTCCATGTACCAGCGCCACCCCGTGTGCGAACCGTCGCCGGCCGCATGGATACCAAACCAACCACCGCCTGCTTCCACCCAATTCTGGAAAGCCATCTCCTGTTCATCACTGAGCATGTCACCGGTGGCGTTCAGAAACACCACCACATCAAACCGCTGCAGCTGTTCAGCGTTGAACACCGCGCCGTTCTCGGTGTGGACGTACCCCCACTCCCGCCGCTGGGCAATGGACGAGAGCACCTCGGTTCCGCGCTCAATACTCTCCGTATGCCTGAACTGATTGGTCTTGCTGAACACCAAAACAGCGGGACTCCCGACCGCCGCAGGCAGTTCGGGGGGACGCGTGTCGTGGTGGGTGCTGGGAAAGATGACCGACCAGATGCCCATGTACCAAAGCGCAAACGCGATGAGGCCAAGCAAAACGGCGCCCAGAATCAGCAGCGCCCTGAACAGGCGCCAAACAAAAGAAGATTTGGCCACGCTAACGGTCTCCACTTGCTGTTGACGGTGACGTCTGAGTGGCAGCGACTATAGCACGGCGCCCTGCGCTCCTATGGCGGTTCGCCGCCGATTATCGGAGACAGCTCTGTGACTGGACGCTCTCTGACAGCCTTTTACTTAAGCAGCACCGTCGAACCAGTCTTTGAAACCATGGCTGGCGGAGGGACCGATGTGCAATTGCTCCAAAACACCGTGCCCGACCTTGTCGCCGCAGCGCGCGACAATGATCTGCTGCACATGCAGGTTCTCCAGCGCGAGAGGATCGAGTTCAGCGTCCACCCACTGCTCCCCATCGATGTGCAGCTCCCCGTGCCATTTCCCATGGCGCCACTCAGGGTGCTGGTAGCCCAGCCCCTTCATACGGTGCACCAGTAGCGGTTCAACGGTAATCTCCATGGACTCACCGTTACGGTCGTTCATGGTAATGACACCACCACGGGCTCGCCGTGTACCGGGAATAAAGTCGAGCTTGTGATCTACCTTCCCCTGCCAGAGGGTCATGCCGGGGTCGACGGTGCCGGGAATGTCCGCCATATCCTCATAGAATGGCAGGAAGCCTTGATCGGTGTGCCACTGGTGACCCGAGGCATCCTCAAACCAACCGGCAAGGCTATATCCATCTTCCCAACAAATGGGCAACCAATTGAAGTGCACTGCTTCAAAGTCTGAGGTCGGAGCGCCCCCCGTGTAAGGTTCACCCGAGGGACGCAGTCCCCAGGAGCGATCCTTCAAGCCAAACGTTGTTGCCCCATCAATAGTCATCTCGCCACCAGGCGTCTTGATCCAGCCTGACCACCGGCCAAACTGGTCCAGACGGGTAGCATCCATAATCACACGGCGCGAATTGCGCAGCGTTTGCCGACCTTCTTCTATACAGGCAGAAGTCGGAGTAAACAGCAGGTCGCATTCGATGCCGGTCTCGTTGGGCGCGATCTGAACGCGATGCCGGCCCATGGGCTCCAGAATATCGAGGCGAAATGGGCCGCAACTGATATCTGTGGGTTCGTCTGGCGCTCGACGCGATCCATGAAACGCGTACTGCCTGCCGCCCAGGGCCAAACTGAAACTGCAGTCGAAGATTCCCAGATTCGCGTAGCGGCAGGCCCCTACGCCGAAGTAGAAGCTCCCATCCTGCGCATAGGCGTTATACCAATAGCGGTCGTAAACGTTGTGGTCGCTGGTGGCGACCTGTGCAACAGGCTCGGCTGTCTGGTGAATAGGATAATCATCGAGTTTGGACAGCATGGTGCGCCTCCTGAGTGGGTAGCGATGAGCATGGCCCAGGCCGTGAGTCACAACAAGGCGAGCAGGCGCATGCCCACGCGGGCGTATAGTAAATCAAACCTGACAAACAACGGCTCCAGGGATGCCGCCCTGAGACTGCCGACACCATTGCCGTAGGATATGACCTCGGCTTTCGTGTTCAATCAGCCGTTGTGACTGGCAATGACCGCGGGCAGCTCACGAAAGGTGAACTCGGCTTGAGCGTCAGAGATACCCCGGGTGCGCACAATGGCGATGAGGTGCGTCAGCCCTAGTGTGCGCTGATAGTCAGCCAGCAAGCCGCTCACGGTGTCTGCCGTGCCCACCAGCGCCCAGTCATCAAGCGCAACTGACGGTGCAGCATTCGCTGGGGGCGCGGCCTGCGCCAAGGTTCCGCGTAATTTCGCAGCGTCAGTCTCATCTCGGGCAAGCACGACAACCCGCATGACAGGCACAGTGTCCACCGCCGTCAGACCAGCCTCTGCAACAGCATCGGCGTGGCGTCGATAGTTATCGGACAAGGCCGCCAGACTCTCCCTGGGTGACGCCAGATAGGGAAAGCCCAGTGCACCCGCCTGCTTCTGTGCCAAAGGACCGAAAGCCGCAACCCATAATGGTATGGATGGCTGCACGGGCAATGGGCCCAAGGTTGCCCCGGATTCCGAAAGTGGCTTTCCATCCAGTGCATCGCGGATGCTTGTCAATTTCTCAGCGAACAAGCGGCGCTTATCGGCGGGGTCAATCCCCATCAACTCAAACAGGTCGCGTTGAATGCCACGCCCCAGCCCCAACAGCAACCTGCCATCACACAGCTGGTCTAGGACCGCGATTTCTTCGGCCGCGAGAATCGGGTCTCGAATCGGCAGAAGATAGGAGGTTGTCGCCAGCTGAATGCGCTGTGTCTTTGCTGCGGCGGCGGCCAGCAGCAATAGCGGCGCAGGAATACTGCGGGCATCGCCCAGATGATTTTCCGGAAGCCAGTACGAACTGTAGCCGAGAGCCTCGGCCTTTGCTGCCTGTTCCGCAATGGCATTCGCACGCCAACCACTGCGTCCGGTCCAACCGGTAATACCCAAATGAATGGTCATGTGGTGATGGTCAGCACAAAGAGGCCAGCCGGTTTCTCGAGGTTCAAAAGGTTAAGGGACACTCGCGCTAATTCCATGATCGCGCCGCAATCCTGTAGCGAAATGTCATAGCGATTTACTGGTGCCGCCTGCGAAACATGCTCCAGGCATCGACTTCGGATCCGTCGGGGAAACGACAGACACCCTGGCTGGAGCCGTCGCTGCGCACCAGGATCAAGTGCTCCCCACCACTTTTCTGACAGTAGAGGGCGGCGGGGTTGGGAGCAGCCACTTGCTGACTCGTTACTTCTTCTTCAGCGCAACCTGTGATTTGCGCCAACGCTGCACCTGCTAGTGCAGCTGCAATGATTGCGGAGCCAAGTTTCCGAGTAAGCGCCATGTAACGTCCTGTATTCCCCACCCCTACCTCTGTGCAGCGTCTGAAGGCATAGACTAAATCACCCCAATAGCGCTGCCTAGTTAACTGCGAGCGCGACCACCAGAAAAAGTTCCCTAACTGGCGAAGATGGCCAAAAGTATACTAATGTATACATTTGCTATTGGCTGGCGCTGCGACAGGCGCAATAATCGGCGCATTAGCGGCAATGGTGCCCGCAGGAGACACAGCATGACCCAGGCGCAGGCGGATCTACCGCCCATTGAAACTCTGTTCAACCCCCACTCAGAAGAATACATGACCGACCCCGTGCCGGGTTGTCTGGCGCTGCTAAAGCGCGGCCGACTGGTATGGTACGAGCCCTGGCAGGCCTGGATCATGACGAACATGAAAGACATCATGCAGTGCTGGAAGGAAGAATATTTGTCCTCAGACTTCTACGACTGGGAGTTTGCACCGCAACGGCCACCTGAAGATCAGTGGAGTAACTTCGAACGCGCGATGATTGGGCACAGCCTTCTGGCGGACCATGATCATCATCGCCTGGTTCGTCGCGTCACTGCGCCGGCCTTTTCTCGCAATGTGGTGGATAAGATTCAGGAGCGCATAGAACCCGACGTCAAAAAGCTGTTTGACGACCTGGGTCAGCCCGAAAGCTTCGATTACATCACGGAGATCGCGCAGCACATTCCTTTCATCTCGATCACGCGCATGGTGGGTATCCCGGAGAAGTACTGGCCCGATATCCGCAAGGTGATCCTGACCTTCACTGAAACCTGGAACCCCACGATTTCCGACGAGCGCCGCGAGGCGGCACGCCAGGACAGCAACCGCGCCATCGACATTATCCGCGAGGTCATTGCCGAGCGACGCGCCGAACCGCAACAGGACGACTTCCTGAGTACGCTGCTAAGGATCGAGGCTGACAACCCCGAGTTCGAGGAATGGGACATCGTCACGCTGATTCTCGCACTGGTGGGCGCGGGCGCCGACACCACACTGGTGGCGCAGCAGTGGTCGGTGTACTCGCTGCTCAAGCACCCCGAGCAAGCTGAAGCTGCACTTGCCACACCCGAAGCGTTCTCCAATGCCTTCAGCGAGATCAACCGCTGGGGTGTCTCGTCGAAAATGGGCTTCGCCCGTTACGCTCCCGCCGACATGGAAGTGCTGGGCCATCAGGTGCGCAAGGGACAGATGATCCTCATGATGCCGCACCTGAAGGACTACGACTCCGACTACTACCCCGAGCCGGAGACCTTCGATGTGGCACGCAAGTTCGACCCGGACGTTTTGTTCGGTTACGGCCCGCGCTACTGTATTGGGGCAGCACTGGCTAAACGCCAGCTGTACCTGACGCTGACCGAACTGTTCAAGCGCTTCCCGAACGTCAGCCTGGCGGAAGAGCCCGCCAGGGACGAAACGGACCACAACGCTATTGTCTTCAAGCAACTGCGGTTGAAAACAAACCTCTAGACAGGGAGACACAGGTGCGCGCCGTACGGATCGAAAATGCCAGGCCAGCGCTGGTTGACATGGACCAACCTGCCGGCGAGGGCGTGCTGGTTAAGGTAGCAACGGCGTCGATCTGCGGGTCAGACCTGCATATGATCGATCAGGGATGGGCCGAAGGTGGCGTGCTGGGCCATGAGGTTTGCGGCACCACACCCGACGGCACCGCGGTTGCGATAGAACCCTTCTTTGGCTGCGGTGGCTGCCACTTCTGTGACGACGGTTACCGCTCCCTTTGCACTCAGGGCGCCGATTTTTTAGGCGGCGGCCTGCAGGGTGGGATGGCTGAGTATTTGCGCGTACCGGACTATGCACTGGTGCCCTTGCCTACCGGCCTGTCGCTGGAACATGCGTCTTTGGTAGAGCCGATGGCCGTTGCCTTTCACGTACTCAATCAGGTCAATGTTACAGCGAGTGAACGCGTGCTGGTTGTCGGCGCAGGCGCCATCGGCTTGGCAACCGCAGCCGCACTCAAGAGCCGCGGCATTACCTGCGACATCGCCGCAAGGCACGATGCGCAGAAAGCCATCGCACAAAGTCTCGGTGCAAATCCCGACATCACAGATGGCTACGATGTCACCATCGACGCCGTGGGCAGCAGTGAGAGTGTTGCCCTGGCGATGGAGAAAACTCGCCCTAGAGGCCGCATCGGCATGGTCGGCTGCTTCTGGGAGCCTGCGAAGGTGGGCATTGAGTTCTGCACCAAAGAACTGACACTCATCGCTTCATTCACTTACAAATGCCAGCGTCCAGGACGCACATTCGAAGAAGCTGCTAAAGCGCTGTGCGACAACCCTGAAATAGCGCGGCAAATGATTACTCACCGCTTTGCACTGGAAGCCGCCAGCGATGCCTTCGCTACCGCCAGAGACCGTCAATCCGGCGGTGTGAAGGTTGTCTTCGATATCGCCTAAGCGCACCCACTTCGCAGGAATCACCTTTCAAGACACGCCAGCAAAAAAAAGGTTGGAGCCTCGATTTGTGACTTTTCGCCGCTTCCTATAAAGGCGGATCACGCCCTATACTATTCGGGTTAACAGGGACAGGTTACACACAGGAAATGGCAGACTTCGAGTTACCGGGGTACGAGATATACGAACGCCTTGGGCGTGGCGGCATGGCGACGGTCTATCGCGCGCTGCATCTCAATCTCGACCGTGAGGTTGCCATCAAGGTCATGGACGCCTCCATGAGCTCCGACGAAAACTTTTCGGAGCGTTTTATCCGCGAGGCGCGCATTTCGGCGCGCATGATTCACCCGCATATTCTGCAAATTTATGACGTCAACAGCTTCGACGGCATGAACTACATTGCAATGGAATATCTGTCTGGCGGTGATCTTGCTGGGCTGATCCGGGGACCGCTGGAACAGGGCCTGATTTATGACCTCATGCTGCAGATGACCGAAGCACTGGATTATGCAGCTACCCACGGTTACGTACACCGGGACATCAAGCCCAGTAACATCATGTTGCGCGAGGAGCGCGACTTCGTGCTGGCAGACTTCGGTATCGCCAAGGCGGCAGACTCCGGCACGCAGATGACCCAGACAGGCCTGATGGTGGGCACACCCAGCTACATGAGTCCCGAACAGGCCAAAGGCACAACCGTAGACGGTCGGTCTGACCTCTACAGCCTCGGGGTGCTTTGGTACGAAATGACGACCAAAACCCTGCCCTATGATTCGGACTCTGCAGTCAGCACTGCCGTCAAACATCTGACGGAGGATATCCCTACCCTGCCGGATGAATTGTCGGCCTATCAGGAGTTTCTGAGCAAGGCCCTGGCCAAGAACGCTGACGATCGTTTTCAAACCGGTAAGGAAATGTTCGAAGCGCTGGCGCTGCACCGCAACACCTTCCCTGCAGATGCCGTGCTGGTTGAACCCCTACCGGTGGATGAATCTGATGCTGACGCAGATCCGGAAGCGACCTTCGACCCGGCACTGACCTCAGCTGCATTCTCGCAGGAAACGCGAGTCAGCCAGTCTTCATCGCCACGCCCATCTCGCCCCTACAAGCTGTCAGAAACTTCCCGCGAGCGTCTGAGCAGCGGCTTTCATACCGCGCAACGGCGCAAACCACAGTCGCAGCAAAGCGCCGGTGGCGCACTAAAGGCTGCAGTGATCGCGGTCGTGCTTGCCGGAGCAGGCTTTGGCGGGTATCTGCTGTGGGAACAGCGCGGTAGTGGCACAGCAAGCACGGAAGAGTTGCGAAACGTTACGGCAGAGCTCGCTCAAGCCTATAGCGCGCTTAACGACAATGACATTAATCGCGCAGGCATTGCGTTTCGCAAAGTACTGTCCATCGACAGTGGCAACGACGCTGCCAAGCAAGGGCTCAGCGATGTTAAGGCGCAGTTTACTACCGCGATTGAGCAAGCCATCGACGATAGCGAGTTTTCGCGCGCCGACGCCCTGCTCAGCGATTACGGTTTGCTGTTTGATGACAGTGCCAGCCTAGAGCGTTTGCAATCTGCGCTGGCGCTGGCGCAGCAGGAACAGGAACTGGAAGCCGTGCAGTCCGAGCGGGTGAAGATCCTGCTGGAAAAAGCGGTTGCCGCGATGGAAAACGGTAAGCTGTTTGAGCCAAGCGTGGACAATGCCTACGAGTACTTTATGCAGGTGACCGCACTCAACGCCAGTAACAGTGCCGCCCGGCGTGGCCTGAATCAGTTGATGACCTCGGCGATTGCCCAGGCAGAGGACTTCATCGATGAGAACCGCTTTCCCGAAGCCCGCGAAGTCATTAATAAGGCGCGCGGCATAGATCCCGCCAGCCCGGAGCTGATTGCTACACAGCAGGCGGTTGAGTCCGCCGAGGAAGCCGAGCTCAAGCGCGAGAACCGCTGGGCGGCTTACAGTGAGGAACGTCGCGACACCCTGACCCGCTTGCTGACGACAGCTGAGCAGCAAATGCAGTCACAACAGTTTCTGTCGCCGGAGGACGGCAACGCCTACCAAAGCGTGCTATCGATCCTGGAATTGGATCCGGCAAATGCCAACGCCAATCGAATGCTAGAGAGAATGGCTGATAGCTTCCTGGAAGTCGCGACCCAGGCGCTGGAGCAGCAAGAGTTTGAGCAGGCAGAGACTGCGCTGGCGAGCGTATCGCGCGTCACTCCCAACCACCCCGAATTGGAAGCCAGCCAAGCCGGCTTGCGCTCAGCGCGTCAGGCGTCCGAAGAAGCCCAAGCGCGAGAGAACTACCTGGCCTCCCTACTCGTCGACGCGGATGCACGACTAGCCAGTGCCGCCACAGACCTCGATGCTGCAGCAGACGCACAGCGCCTGTTTGCAGAAGCTCTGCTTAGGAATGAGGGCAACAGTGCCGCTACTGAGGGCCTGGCCAACACCGCACAGGCCTACTTCGACTTTGCGCGCGATGCGGTCAAGCGAGGGGATTTCGATAACGCAACCAGTGCCTTGGCCAGTGCCGCTATGTTGGCGCCACAGCGCAACGACATTCTCAACATGCAATCACAGATGGCGGACATTGAAGCCGCATGGCAAGCGCAGAACAGCGAGGAACAGCTTTTGGCAGATGCAAATGTGACCGCCGAAAGTGGTGATTACGCATCTGCCGCCAATGCCTATCGGGAGGTTATGACACGCTACCCGGATTCGGAAGCTGCGCAATCCGGTCTGGATGCGGCGCTGGAAGGCATGATCAACAGCGCGGCACAGGCCGCAGCCAGTGGGCGCTTTGATGCTGCCAGCACACTGCTGGAAACCGCGCTTGGCTACGACATATCCTTGACAGCCGCAACCGACCTGCAAGCACGACTCCCCGAGATGGAGCAGCAATGGCGCGCGGCGGAGGAAGAAAAGGCACTGGCTCTGCAACAGATGAACGATCTGGCGTCTGCAGCACTGGCCGCCATTTCTACCGGCGACTTGTCGTCGGCACAAACCGCCTATGACGAGTTAGCCGGACTCCCCGACGCCGACGAGGCCAGCCAGCGCGTCAAACGTCAGCTACAGGACGCCTACCTCTTGGCCACGCGGGACGAGCTTCAAAACCAGGCCTATGACGTCGCCGAAGAGCTGCTTTTGTTGGGCAAGGCCCTGGCACCCAACCTCGCGGACTGGGCCGAACTGGAAGTTGAGATCGAGATTGGCAAGGCAAGCTCGCGCCGGCGCCTTGGCGAGTTTTAGTGCGATAGTTCGCACCTTGAGCCAATAACCACCCAGCGGGCTAATCCACCCCTCACCTACCCGCGTAACACTGCCATCACAGGAATTGGCACACGGGTTACATGGGTATTGAACAAAATCTGGGCAACTTCGAAAGGGTACTGCGCCTCATCATTAGCGTGCTCGTAGGGATCTGGGCGTTGAACACGCCAGAGCTTGGTATGGGCGGCTGGTTACTGGTGCTGGCCGGTGTATTCCTGCTACTCAATGGTATTTTTGGCCGCTGCTACCTGTGGTACGTGCTGGATATCAATACCTGCCAGGACGATCACGGCAACTGTAAGCCGCGGGCCGAGTGCCCGTGACAGAGGGCAATAAGGATACGCTCTACTACGATGGACAGTGCCCGCTCTGTTTGCGGGAGATCACCCAGCTGAAAAGCATGGGCGACGACACGCTGGCTCTCATTGATATTCACTCGCTATCTGACGAAGAGCCGTCTTCTGCGCACTGCCGTCTTCCCGACAAAGACGCCCTGCTGCGCACCCTGCACCTCGAGACAGCAGACGCCAAACTGCTTACTGGCCTAGACGCCAATGTGGCCGTTTGGAAGCACACCCCCTATGGCCGCTGGCTGGCCTGGTTACGCTGGCCGTTGATCGCCCCTTGCGCGGACTTTGTCTATGGCGCATGGGCACGCTGGCGCTACCGCCGCCTGTATGGCAAAGGGCCGGCGGAACAGAACCAACGAGGTACTGACCGTGCAACTGGATAACGCCGCAATCAATGCCCTGGAAAAACGTTACCGGGCAGCCCTCATCAATTCAGTGACCGGGTTTAAACCGGCTAACGTGGTTGGCACTGCCGACAGTGAAGGCAACAGCAACCTTGCCATTATCAGCTCGGTGTTCCACCTCGGCTCACAGCCACCACTGATCGGTATGATCATCAGACCCAGCCCAGTGGAACGTCACACACTGGACAATGTATTGGACACCGGCAGCTACACCATCAACCACGTAGCATCGAGCTTTATAGAGGCCGCGCATCAAACAGCTGCACGCTACCCGCGGCAGCAATCGGAATTTGTTGCTACCGGTTTAACCGAGCTCTATGTGGATGGGGTTCATGCCCCCTTTGTGGCTGAGGCAAACATCCGACTGGGCATGGCACTGCGGGAGCACCATCCTCTGGCGATCAACGGCACCCACATGGTGATTGGCGAGATTCAGTGGCTGGACATTCCTGATGCCTGCGTCGCCGAGGACGGCAGCATCGATCTGGCCGCCGCTGAAACCGTTGCCCTTAGCGGCTTGGACAGCTACCACAGCACACAGCGTGTCGCTCGCATGGCTTACGCAAAACCTGACCTGCCGCCGAAAAAGCTCGATCAATAAGCTGCGTTTGTTTCGCTG
Organism: Parahalioglobus pacificus; assembly: GCF_014652275.1. Taxonomy (GTDB): domain Bacteria; phylum Pseudomonadota; class Gammaproteobacteria; order Pseudomonadales; family Halieaceae; genus Parahalioglobus; species Parahalioglobus pacificus. Next base: position 1,598,427 of record NZ_BMYM01000001.1, read on the forward strand.
ACCGCCTGTTGGTTAGACTGGCGTCATCACAACAATAATGAGCGCAGACCATGACCTCTTCCCAGGACTCTTCACAGGCGGCACCGCGGGGATTTACCCAGCGCGCACTGGCCACCGTCGAACGCGTTGGCAATAAACTGCCGGACCCCGCCATGCTGTTCGTGGGTCTGCTGTTCATCGTGTGGATACTGTCCTGGTTGCTCTCTTACGGGGACTATGGGGTCGTCGATCCACGCACTGGCCAGCCGCTGCAGGTCGTCAACCAATTGTCCGGCACCTCAATGGCCGCTTTCTTCGCCAGCATGGTGACCAACTTCGCGCACTTCCACCCCATCGGTGTTGTGCTGGTGGCAATGTTCGGTATTGGGGTCGCTGAGCACACTGGGTTTATTAATACTGGCCTGCGCGCCATGATGACCGTGACAGCAAAGTGGCTGCTGACGCCCATGATTATTCTGGTGGGCATTGTTAGCCACACCGCCGCGGACGCGGGTTACGTGCTGGTGATTCCACTGGGCGGTGTCATCTTTTACGCGGCAGGTCGCCACCCCCTGGCGGGGATAGCAGCGGCTTTTGCTGGTGTTTCCGGTGGCTTCTCAGCCAACTTTATCCCTGCGGCCATCGATCCCATGCTGCAGGGCATCACCCAGTCAGGTGCACAGATCTTGGACCCGGACATCACCCTGAACCCCTTGAACAATTTCTTTTTCACCGCCAGTTCTTCAGCCGTGATCATTACTTTGGGCTGGTTCATTACCGATAAGGTGGTGGAACCGCGACTGCAACACACGCCGGTGGATGACGATCTGGAAGACCTGCCCACCATGGAGCCCCTAAACGATAAGGAGCGCAGTGCGCTGCGCGCGGCGCTGTGGGCAATGCTCGCGGGCATCGCCCTTCTTGTTGTCACCGCCTGGCCGGCCGATTCGGCCTGGCGAGGGCCTACAGGGTCGCTCACGGAACTGGGGGCACCGCTGATGTCATCCATCGTGTCACTGATCTTCGTTTTGTTCCTGCTACCGGGCACGGTCTACGGCATCAAGGCAGGCACCGTGACCAGTTCCAGAGACATTATCCAGGGCATGAGCAAAGCCATGGAGAGCATGGCCTATTACCTGGTCATCATGTTTTTCATCGCGCAATTCATCTACGCCTTTTCCCAATCCAATCTGGGTGTACTGCTTGCACTGGAGGGCGCGGCGCTACTGAAAGCACTGGGCTTACCAGCCACACTCACTATCGCGGGCGTGGTCTTGATTACGGGCCTGTTGAACCTGTTTGTTGGATCAGCCTCTGCAAAATGGGCTTTGCTGGCACCTATTTTCGTGCCAATGTTGATGGAACTGGGTATATCACCCGATCTTACCCAGGCGGCCTATCGCGTTGGGGACTCTACCACCAACATCATTACGCCGCTCATGCCCTACTTCCCCTTGGTCGTGGTGTACTGCCAGCGCTACATGAAGAGCACGGGCATAGGCACAGTGACAGCGATGATGCTGCCCTACACAGTCACATTTATTATTTTATGGACGCTATTCCTGCTGGCTTATTGGGCACTGGGCGTTCCGCTAGGGCTACAGTCGAATTACGGCTACCCGGCGTAGACGTTACAATTCAATAATGGCGGGGCACACAGCGCTGTGCTAAACCTGCTTATGTGAATGACAGACTGCGGAGGTAGATATGCTCCCATCTTCGTTGCTACATCCCTTGCGCAACGCTTGGCGTACGACCGTTTTTTTAATAACGATACTGGGCTGTGCCGCCTGCGCAACTGCACCCCAACAACTGCCGCAAGTCGCCGACGGAGCACCCGTCACTTTCGATGACTACGCGGATTTCGGCCCCAGACCCGCCATGCCGAGCCGAGATGACATCTTTTATCTGTCTCCCGAGCAACGCAGCGATTTTCTGAGCTACTACAACGCCAGCGAGCACTCGGAGGTCGATAAACACCGGCGTATCACCAACTATCTCGACCGCTTTGGTGAGGCCTTCAATTATCAAGGCGATACGTTTACGGCGGAGCAGACTATGGCCGCCCAGGGCGGGAACTGTATGTCCATGGCAGTACTTACCACTGCGCTGGCCAATGTTGTCGACGTTGAAGTGGGATACCAGCTTGTCGATTCTATTCCCGTGTATGAACTGGAAGACAACTTGGCCTTCAAGGGCCAGCACGTGCGCAGCTATCTGTTCGACCCCGACTACCAGCCGACTGACAGTTCGCTAATGGTCATACGCCGGCCCGGCATCATCGTGGACTACTTTCCCTCCGGTCGAGAGCACTTCATCGGCAACATTACTGAAGACGCTTACGTCGCTATGTTCTACCGCAATCGCGCTGCCAATGCCCTGGCTGAGGAGGATTTCAACAGCGCCTACTGGTACCTGCGCGAATCCATGGTGTACGCCCCGGAACATGCGGACGCCATCAATACGCTGGCTGTCCTGCACCGACGCGTCGGCGACGCCCAGCGCGCCGAAGCGCTCTATGAGTACGGTTTGGAAATAGAAGTAGAGACTGTGTCTCTGGTGAAGAACTATCGCAATATGCTGCGCTTACAGGGGCGAGAGGACGAAGCCAGCGCTTTAGAGGATCAGCTGCACACGCTGGATGACCCAAGCCCCTTTAATTGGCTGAGCCTGGCCAGAGAGGCACACGATGCTGAGAACTTCGCGCTCGCTGTGCGCATGTACGACAAGACCTTGGATGTTGCCCCCTATCTGCAGGACGCTCATCTGGGCAAGGTTCAGGCGCAGCTCGACATGGGCCAGATCGCAGAAGCTGCCACCTCTCTGGATACAGCCACTGAGTATATGTACCGTGAAGACGAACGCTCTATGTACATTGCTAAGCTCAGCACATTACGCGGCAAGCTGGTTGACTAGACAGCAAGCCGCTCAGCCCTCGCAGGGGACAACACTGAGACACCGCCCACGCCTTTCCGGCAGCTCGATTGAATCCGTGAGGCCGTGCGGTCTTGTAACACTGGACCCGAGCAACTCCCTGCTCTAAGTTCTATTATGTAACTATATAGAGACGATTGCCCTGACGAGGGCGCGGCCAACCAAGCGTTGGGCAGCGCCAGACAAGTCACGATCCAAGCAATCACCCGCCTGATGACTGAACCGCAAGGAATTCCCATGCAGAAGACCCTGGATTTTTACTTCGATTTTGGCAGCCCTACCGCCTACCTTGCCCACTGCCGCCTGCAACAGCTCAGTGAACAATATGGCTTGGTAGTCAATTACCGGCCCATGCTGCTGGGGGGCGTGTTCAAGGCCACCGATAACATGTCGCCCGTGGCCATTCCCGCGAAAGGGAAGTACATGAATGAGTACGATCTGCCCCGTTTTGCAAAGCGCTATGGCGTCGCCCTCAATTTCAATCCTTTCTTCCCCATCAATACCCTGCAGCTGATGCGCGGTGCTATTGCAGCCCAAGCTGCAGGTTGTCTGGCGCACTACGTGAATGCGGTGTACCCCGCCATGTGGGTGGATCAGAAAAACATGGGTGACCCGGACGTTATGCGCAAGGTACTGGACAGTGCCGGTTTGGACGCAGAGGGCTTGATGGCAGCCTGTGCCGATCCCGAGGTGAAAGCAGCACTGATTGCCGGAACGGAAGAAGCCGTGGCTAAAGGCGCCTTCGGTGCGCCCACCATGTACATGGATGGCGAGATGTATTTCGGACAGGATCGTCTGGACTTCGTCGAGGAAGCGCTGCAAGCCTAAACCCCACTGCGCGACCGGTTAGCTGGCCATCATCCGCATGGCCAGCCACCGTCATCCTCTTCTATACTGAAAGCTCAACCTACGCAGGACAGGAGAGTCATTGATGCAACCCGATCCGGAAGATCGTTACACCGAGGCCGAGCCGGCCAATAGCCGCTCAGCCCTGCCCCTGATCATCGGCGGCATACTCCTGGTGATCGGCGTTGCTGTGTGGTTTATCTTTAGCGGAGAAGAGTCCGAACCCGCGCCTCCGCCTCCTGCACCGGAAAAACCCGCGGTGGAAGTGCAGGAACCGGAACCGGAGCTGCCGCCGGCACCGGATATACCCGAACCGGAACCCACCCTGCCGGAAGAGCCCAACAAACCTGTAGCGCCGGTACCCGAGCCTGAGCCTGCACTGACGCTGGAAGACAGTGACGACGTGGTTCGGGACATGCTGGCCCCGACCAATCCCTCTGACATCGTGAGCAGCGCACTGCTGAATGAGAACCTGCTTGAGCGCAGTGCCGCCCTTGTCGATGGCTTCAGTCGCGGTGCCGTGCTGACCAAGGTACTACCGCTGCCGGAGCCTGCCGGCGATTTCGCGATCATTGAACAGAACGGTGTCGCCGTTATCGACCCCGCATCCTACAGCCGCTACGACAAGTACGCAGACGCGGTTGCGTCTATTGACCCGGACCTGCTCGCCAACAGCTTTCATCGCTTCCGCCCGCTGCTGGAACAAGCCTACGCCGGCCTCGGCTACGACCCAGAGGACTTCGATAACGCACTGATTCGCTCACTGGACCGCGTGCTTGATACACCCACCATCGACGCGCCCCTGCCGGTCGTTAAATACGAAGCTATCTACCAGTACGCTGACCCCGAACTGGAGCAGCGGCCCGATCTGCAGAAACAGTTGTTGCGAATGGGGCCGGAGAATCTGGAAACCATCAAGTCACAGGCCGCCGCACTGCGTCGCGCCTTATTGAGCCCACCGCCTGCCATGTAGGCATTGTTTACTGCGGCCTGACTGGGGGCGCCGATGACAAATCGGCGCGCCATAAGATGACGGGGTCAGCTACGGCTGCGCGACAAGTAACGCACAGGCAAACCCAAGAGCAGCAGCCCGAGGCCGTATAAGGCCACATCCCAGCCGCTACCTGCGATCGCAAACAGCGAGAAGAGAAGCGCAATTAGCGCCACCACCGTTGCGGGCCCCTCAGTGGCCTCAATCTCCCCTGTGCCTGGCGCTCGCCGAAGCGCAATTGCGGCAAGCGCTGACACAGCATAGGGCAGCAAGGTCGCAAGGGTCGACACCAGAATCAGTAACTCAAAGGCCGCCACCAGCCCCCGGGTATAGTTCATACCAATGAGCACAGTTGCCAACAGACTGGAGACGATCAGCCCGCTTGCGGGAACACCGCTTATGTTCAGCGGTTCAAACACTGTGGGAAACAGATCATCCTTTGCAATTGCGCGGGACAGTTGCGCGGTTGCCAATACATTGCCGTTAAGTGCACCCGCTATCGAGACCAGCGCGCCCGCCGATACCAGTGCAGCGCCCGAGGCGCCCACCAGTACGCTGGCGGCATCGGCAAAGGGATAGGTGCTTGCCGCCAGAACATCCGCTGGCACCAACGCCATGGCGCCCGAGGTTGCTAATACGTACACCACCGTGGCGCTCAGAGCGCCCACGATCAATGCACGAGGAATGGTTTTACGAGGCTCGATCACATCGTCCGCGGGGATGGTGACGTTTTCGATACCCACGTAGGCCCACATGGTAATCATCACCAGGGTGGCAATCATCGCAGGCATAGAGAGTTGTTCTGGATTGCGGGCTTCAACGGCTGTGATATCACCGATCAGGAATCCACCCAGAGCAACCAGAAGTAACGGCAAGAGCTTTACAATTGTGGTTGCCAGCTGTACCACACCCACGTCACGGACGCCCCGCAGATTGACCAGCGTGATTAGCCAGATGATCGACACCGCTGTCAGGCCTGACAGTAACGGGTTATCGGACAGAGGCTGAATGAAAAACGCCAGGTAACCGGTGAAAGCGACAGCGCCCGCAGAGGTCGCCGTCACATAGGAAACCCAATGCCCCCAACCCACCAGATAACCCGTGGTATCACCAAACGCGGCGCGCGAATAGGCATAGGGTCCACCCAGGCGTGGCATCATTCGAGCCAAGCCGCCCAGGGTAAAGGCAATGAATAAAGTGCCCAGCCCAGCACACAGCCAGCCCAGAAGACTGTATGTGCCATACGGTGCAAGCAGCGCTGGCAACAGGAAAACACCGTTGCCGATCATGCTGCCAACCACCAGCGCCCAGCAGCGCCAAAATCCCAGCGTCTTCGTCATTCCCCTTCCCTGCCCGCAATACCATGTACGCCGGTGAACGTGACAGCCGCGTTCAACGTTGCTCCATTGGAACACAGGCCGGTGCCCGACAAACACCCCCCTGTGGCATGCCTCAAAGGCGCGCTGGTAGACTCTGTGGCTCGTGATCATCTCCCAGCGCGTCAACATGCCATTACCCCATCGGGACCACAGCCTGTATAGCCCTTTTGTGAACGCCGTTATCCAGGCCGGCGACCACCTGAAGGCACCTATGGAGGCGCTGCTTAAACAGTCGAATATCGACAGGCAACTGCTGCAGAACCTGGAACACCCAACACCTGTGGATGCGGTGCTCGCGCTTTATCGTGGGATCGATGAATCCTGCGCCCAACCGGATATTGGCATAACGGTGGGTAGAATTTGCTACATCGATGGCCTGCACCTGCAGCTGTATATGTCGACTCTATGCGAGACGTTCAGAGACTACCTGAATCTGATGCCCAGCATGCTTCGCACTACAGGTGATATTGGTGAAGTGAAGATGCAGGCTGACCGCGCATTCCTCAAGCTGGGTTGGCATCCACTGTCAGCGGCAACACGACCGCAGCGTTACTTGAGTGACACAGTGCTCACGAACTCTGCGGCCATCGTCGATTCCCTGTGTATACACCCGGTTCCCGTGCGCCGCGCCGACTTCACCTATTCGCGACCCGAAGATCTGGGCCTATTGCACCAGGTGTTCGGGTCCGACCTGCATTTTGAGCAACCCGTGAGTCAGTTGTACTTCGAAAGAGAGAGTCTGTATTACCCGCTAACCCATTTGAGCGGCGATGTTGCGGCCTGGCAGTTCCAGCCCCTCACGCATCTTTTCGATGAGAATGAGCCGCCCGACACTTTTCTGCTTGAACTGCGCCGCACCTTACTGCGCCTACTGCCGCAGGGCGACATCACCATTGATCGCGTCGCCGATGCATTAACCCTGTCACGGCGCACATTGCAGCGCCGCCTCGCGGAGAGAGACTCGCAGTTCCTGCAGATTTTGCAGTCTGTACGTGCCGAGGTCGCGACACGCTATCTCGCGGATGAACGGCTTAGCATCACCGATATCGCGTTCCTGCTGGGATACAGCGACCAAAGTGCGTTCTCTACTGCCTTCAAGTCCTGGCATGGACGTTCACCCAAGGCTTACCGCCAGCGCTAGTGGCACCAATTCCAATGTTGTCGGCGCACAATATCGGGCAGACCCGTGCCGCCGCCGTAAACTAGACTCGCCTTAAAACGCTATCCCCACCGCGGGCCAGGAAAGGACCAGACCATGGCGGTTATCGATTCTCAGCTGGATACCCAGTCAGACAGTTATCTCACCAACTTCCGAGTGATGAGCGAGGCCGTGAATGAGATTCGCGACATCGAACAGCGGGTCATCGACGCAGCGCAGGCAAAAGCCCCGCGTTACATCAAGCGCGGCCTGATTCCGCCGCGCGAGCGTTTGGGCCTGCTACTCGATGCCGGCGCCCCCTTCCTCGAATTGTCCACCTTATGCTCTTACAAACAGGCAGAGGACACTGACGGTACGGGCGCGGGCGGCAGCTATATTGCCGGCATAGGCTATATATCAGGCGTACGCTGCGTTGTTGCTGTGGACGATTACCTTACCAAAGGTGGCAGCATTGGCCCCTATGGCGGCAAGAAGCGCCAGCGCATGATGGATATCGCCATGGAGAACAAACTGCCTATGGTGAACCTCTCGCAGAGTGGCGGCGGCAACCTGAAGCTCGCGGGAGATACCTTTGGTGAGTCCGGCGCCATGTTTGCCAAGCAATGTCGCCTTTCAGCAATGGGGATTCCGCAAATCACCGTTGTCCATGGCAGCGCCACCGCCGGTGGTGCCTACCAGCCCACACTGTCCGACTACCTGATCATGGTTCGCCGTCAATCAACCATGTACCTGGCCGGCCCTCCCCTGCTCAAAGCCGCCACCGGAGAGATCGCCACCGATGAGGAATTGGGCGGTGCCGAGATGCATAGCGAAGTAGCAGGCACCAACGACTACCTGGCGGAAAATGATGCAGACGGCATTCGTCTCGCGCGAGAGGTCACCCAGAAACTGGGATGGAAGGCCGACTCCACAGTGCACAGCGGCAGCGATTTCCAACCGCCAATATACCCCCGTGAACAACTGAGGGGCATTGTTCCGGAAGACCCGAAAACACCCTTCGATATGCGCGAAGTGATCGCAAGGATCGCTGACGCCTCTGAGTTTCTCGAGTTCAAAAGGGAATTCGATCAGGGCACTTTGTGCGGCCATATCACGCTCGAGGGGCACACCTGCGGTGTGATCGGCAATAACAGCCCCATTACAGCGCGAGGTGCTGCTAAAGCCGCACAGTTTATCCAGCTGTGCGAGCAGTCAGGCACGCCATTACTGTTCCTGACAAACACCACAGGCTTCTTGGTCGGCACGGAAGCCGAACAAGCTGGCATCATCAAACACGGCGCAAAGTTCATTCAGGCGGTCACCAACTGCACAGTGCCCAAGATCACCCTGATTGTCAGTGGCTCCTACGGAGCCGGAAATTACGCCATGGCCGGGCGGGGCATGGGCCCGCGCTTTCTCTTTGCCTGGCCGCGCAGTGTGGTGTCGGTTATGGGGCCGGCACAGGCCGGCAGCGTGATGCGCCAGGTCGCCGAGGCCAAGCTGGCACGTTCAGGCGAGGTCACGGACAAGATGCGCGCAAGCGTAGACGCAATGGAAAAAGAAACCGTGGAGGCCATGGAGGCGCGCTCGAATGCGCTGGCCAACACAGCCCGCGGCTGGGACGACGGGATTATCGACCCTGCAGACACCCGCGCGGTTGTGGCCTTCGTACTCAGCGTTTGCCGGGAAGGTGATGCCCGCGATGTGAACACAAATACCTTTGGTGTCGGCCGGCTGTAAGCCCGCCTGGACTCTTTCGGGAATACCCTATGCCAGCACTACATAAAATTCTGATTGCCAACCGCGGCGAAATTGCGCGGCGCGTTATCCGGACTGCCCGCGATCTCGGCTACCGCACCGTGGCTGTGTATAGCGACGCAGATGCAGACGCGCTGCATGTTATCGATGCAGACGAGGCGGTGCACATCGGCGCGGCGGCTGTGGGCGAGTCCTATCTGCTCGGTGAGCGCATAATAGAAGCGGCGCGCAAGACAGGTGCCGATGCCGTTCACCCTGGTTATGGATTTCTCTCAGAGAATGCTGACTTTGCCCGTGCCTGTGAACAGGCCGGTCTCACATTTATCGGCCCCAGAGCGGACGCGATTGAGCTGATGGGCAGCAAGCGCCTGTCTAAGCTTGCGATGATCGAGGCCGGCGTACCCTGTATTCCCGGCTACCAGGACGCCGACCAGTCCGATGAGACGCTTCTGGAGAAAGCCATAGACATCGGTTTCCCGCTTATGGTGAAGGCCTCAGCAGGCGGTGGTGGCCGAGGTATGCGCTTGGTGCATTCCACTGACGAGCTTCCCGAGCAACTGCGCACTGCCCGGTCCGAAGCGCTGAGCGCGTTTGGTAGCGATGAACTGATTCTGGAACGAGCCGTGCTGGAGCCACGCCATATTGAGATTCAGGTTTTCGCGGATGAACAGGGCAATGTCATTTATTTGGGAGAACGCGACTGCTCCATCCAGCGACGTCACCAGAAAGTTGTAGAAGAGGCACCCTCCCCTTTTGTAAACCCTGCATTGCGTCAGCGCATGGGTGAGGCCGCCGTACAAGCTGCGAAAGCCTGTGATTATCGTGGGGCGGGTACTGTGGAATTTCTGGTCGATGAGGACGAGCAGTTTTACTTCCTTGAGATGAATACGCGCTTGCAGGTTGAGCACCCCGTCACCGAGTTGGTGACCGGGCTTGATCTGGTTGCACTGCAGTTGCGGGTCGCTGAGGGCATGGCACTTCCGCTTTCACAGGACGAGGTGCGTCTCACAGGCCACGCTATAGAGGTGAGACTCTACGCCGAAGACCCGAGGAAGGCGTTTATGCCGCAGACCGGTGAGGTGCTGGCCTGGTCCTACCCAGAGCGCGACGGTGTTCGAATGGACCACGGTATACTTGCCGGCCAGCAGATTAGTCCGTTCTATGATCCCATGTTGGCAAAAGCCATTGGCTATGGCGAGTCCCGAGAGATAGCGATACGCCGACTCGTCAGCGCGCTTGAAGATACCTGCCTGCTGGGCCTCAACAACAATAAGCGTTTTTTACAGAACGTATTGCGTCACCAGGCATTTGCGGAGGGTCAAGCCACTACCGCGTTCATCGAGGAGCATTTCATAAATGATCCCAGCATGGACGATCAGGGCCCAAACCCATTGACGCTGGCTCAGGCGGCCATGTTGTTTATGCACCGTGCGAGTGCAGCCTCTAAGCCCACGTTTGACTGGCGTAATACCGGAGCAACACGCGCCACCTACCGCCTGTCTCACAATGGTGATGTCACCGATGTCCTGATTAGTCGTGACGCCGCAGGTTTCAACATAGACGTACTGGAACAACGCCTGATACTCGAGCCCGTACAGGTTCGAAATAACGGCTGCGACTATCTTTATGAGGGCGTTCGCAGGCGTCTAGATTTTGCATTTGACGATGATTCACTGTTCCTCGACAGTGAACAGGGTCACTTCAATATCACCGACGCCACCTACCAGCCGGCACAAGTCGCAGGCAGCGCAGGCTCCGGCCAAGTTAAAGCGTCAATGGACGGCGCCGTTGTCTCCGTACTGGTCAGAGAAGGTGACTCGGTGACGGAAGGGCAAACACTGGTGGTACTGGAGGCGATGAAAATGGAGCACCCACTCAAAGCCGGCATCAACGGAACAGTGACGTCTGTTCAGTGTCAGCCCGGTCAACAGGTGAAAACGCGCCAGCTACTGGCAGTAGTGGAAGGCGATGACGCAGAGGGCACTCCGTCATGACCGATAGCATCCGTATCGCCAACTGCAGTGGTTTCTACGGCGACAAACTTTCCGCCGCCCGGGAAATGGTCGAGGGAGGCCCCATCGACGTGCTGACCGGCGACTACCTCGCCGAGCTCACGATGGCGATTCTTTATAATCAAAAAATGACCCGCGATACCGGCGGCTATGTGGGCACCTTCCTCAAACAGGTGAAAGACGTTCTCGCCGACTGCACGGCCAAGGGCATCAAGATTGTCAGCAACGCGGGCGGATTGAATCCGGCGTCCATGGCACAGGCCGTACAGGATATCGCGCAGGAACAAGGGCTAGCGGTAAAGGTGGCCTACATCGACGGGGATGACTTGCTACCCCGCATGGCGGATCTGCAAGCGGGCGGTGAAACCTTTTCCAATATGGATACCGGCGCCTCCCTCGCCGATAGCGCCTACACATTACTCACCGCCAATGCCTATCTCGGCGCCTGGGGCATCAAAGAGGCCCTGGACAGAGGTGCCGATGTGGTAATTTGCCCACGCGTTACCGATGCCGCCGTGGTGATCGGACCGGCTGCCTGGAAGTTTAACTGGCAGCGTGACGACTATGATGCGCTGGCCGGCGCGCTGGCCGCCGGACACATTATCGAATGCGGGCAGCAGGCCACGGGCGGCAACTATGCGTTCTTCCAGGAAGTGCCCAGTTTCGAGAACCCCGGCTATCCCATCGCTGAAATAGAAGCTAACGGCAACTTCACTATCACCAAACATCCTGGCACCGGCGGATTGGTCTCAGTGGGCACGGTCACTGCCCAGTTACTGTATGAGATCGGTGATCCCGCTTACAAAAACCCGGACGTCATTTCCCATTTCGATGCCCTGACCATGGAACAGGTAGCGGATGACTGCGTTTACGTGAGCGGCTGCAAAGGATCGAGCCCACCGCAACAACATAAAGTGTGTATCAATACCCTGGGAGGGTTTCGCAATGGGTTTGAGTTGCTACTGACCGGGCTGGATATCGAGGAAAAGGCGCAGGTTATCACTGAGACTTTCTTTGCCAGCATCGGTGGCAAGGAGCAATTCGACAGTGTTGATAGTGAGTTAATCCGCAGCGACAAGGCAAACCCTGCTCGTAACGAAGAAGCTTTCGCCAGACTCCGTATTGTCGCCAAATCCGGCGACAAAGACCTCGTAGGACGAATTTTCAGTGCGAAAATGATCGAACTCGCACTGGCAAACATCCCGGGTTTTGGCCCCATGACGCCCATCGGTAACGGCGCAAGCTTCCTGGCGTACTGGCCCGCGCTCATAGACGGTCGGCATATTACCGAGCAGGTGCACGTCGATGGCGAGCGAATCGACATCACGCCTACAAGTCAAATGCAGCTAGCGCCTGCAACGGCAACGTTCACATCGCATCCTATCGAAGACTCACCGACGGGTGACACGGTTGAGCTGCCACTGGGCAGACTATTCGGCACCCGCTCGGGCGATAAGGGCGGCTGCGCCAATCTGGGTGTGTGGGCAAAAGATGCGCAAAGTTATGCCTTCCTGTATCACTACCTCAGTGTCGATCGTTTGAAATCTCTATTACCCGACACAGCGTCGTTCACAGTGGATCGCTATGAACTACCCAATATCTTGTCGTTGAACTTCTTTATTCACGGCATTCTGGGTGAGGGCGTGGCATCTTCCAGCCGCACTGACCCACAGGCTAAAACCCTGGGCGAGTACCTGCGCGCCAAATCCATTACTGTGCCCGTGCAAATTGCAAATGCACTGGTTTCACATGAGGTAAAGCATGACTGAAGAGCGTTTATCACTCGAGGGCCTGGTGTTTGAGGCCGTTCAGCTTGAAGAGAAGGACCATGTCCTGACCATCCGGCTTAACCGACCTGAGCGCAAAAATGCGATCAATGCCGCTATGTCTGCGGAGATCATCTATGCCCTGGACTATGCCAAACAGGAGCGCAGAATACGGGCCGTAGTTATCGCCGCCAATGGCGACGTGTTTTGTGCCGGCGGCGATCTGTCGATGATGAGCGGCAAAGGCAGCGAGACGACGTCCACCGTGCCCGTCCGAGGCGGCTCAGACGATATCTCCTTGCGCCTCCGCCACCTGAATAAACCCAGCATCGCCTGTGTGCAAGGAAACCTGTTTGCAGGCGCATTGCTGATGCTATGCAATGTCACCCACGCAGTTGCAGCCGATCACGTCAAATTCAGTGCTCCCGAAATTAAACGCGGCATCTGGCCGTTCATGGTCATGGGCGGTTTGTTTCGCATCATGCCCCAGCGTGGAGCGCTGGACTTCATTATGCGTGGCAACCCCATCGACGCGACCAAGGCGCAGCAGTGGGGGCTAATCAATGAAGCCGTACCCGCTGACCAGCTAACACAGACAGTGGACGCACTGGCTAGCGAACTGGCCAGCCTGGCACCGGGCTCTATGCAGATGGGTCTTGCAGCCTTCGTTGAGCAGGACGCCATGGACTTCGATACCGCCCTGCCCTACCTGCGCACCCAAATCGATGCCTGCCTCAAGAGCGCCGATGCCAAAGAGGGCATCAATGCCTTCCTTGAGAAACGCGAGCCCAAATGGGACTGAGCGTCGAGTGACGCCAGGTACGCTGGCGCACAAAGAGCGCTTTGAATATGGGCTCAGCCAGAGCCGTTTTCGCCCAGCCCCAAACTATAAACAAGAATCATTATCAGGTAGACTCGCGCCCTTGGATTGACGAGCCCTCATGAGGCGCTCGTCATTGGTGCTACTGGCCATCACATGGCTGCTAGCCACCTTTTTTTACACAGCAGCGAACCCAAAGTAAGTAAGGCTTTCGCCTGCCGACTTCTACGCATTTTTCAAATTTTGAGGACTTATTGGACGCATGTTCAGTCTGTTAATCACGGTAGGTGCAGCAGCCTGCACGCATATCGGCTTGAGGCACGCTGCCGGACTCAAAAGGGCTGCTTTACTGGCGCTTGTCTGCGTGCTGCTAACGATGGCATTCAGTGCCAGCACCATACCCGGTGGGTATTGGTCAGGTGTTTACACGCTACTGTCCGGTTATTTCCTGGCATGCCTTATCACACCCTGGATTGAACTGCTGTGGACCAAGCACCGTGCTCGCTAGGTCATTGGTGGCAACACTCTTGTCGATACCTGCAACGGTCGCCGTCGTCGGCGCGCTATTGGTGATCGTTCCGGCATATAACTCGCTGATTATGTCGTTGCTGCTGATCGCGTTCCCGATCTGGGTGCTGATTGCTAGCGCCGCCTTCATGATTCCAACACCGGCCCGCTCTGCGGCGGCCCTGATCACCGTTTCCCTAATAGGCTTCGGCGTCATTGCTTCCGTCAAATATCTGGGATGGACAACACTGTGAAAGCTTCGACAATAAAAACGTTTACTGATGTTCACACCTGGACGGGGCTTGGTGCCGGGCTCGCGCTTTTCATTGCTTTTTACGCAGGCGCTATCACGGTATTCACCCATGAATTGGACGCTTGGGACAACTATGGGATCGCGCAATCAGAAGCTGGTGATATCAGGCAGGCCAATGAACTGCTTTCCGAAGTCATTGCTACACAACCCGTCGCTGGAGAGACCATCCGTCTGAACATCTCAAGTCCTGAGCATCCCGGGAATCACGTTATGTGGTTCGAACGGCTCGAGGATGGCGACTTCAAGCGGCACGACTTTCACCTCAATGAAGACGGTACGCTTGATACCTCCGGCAATACATCAGAGCTTGCGGGATTCATTTACGCCCTCCACTACAACCTAGGGATACCCACTGACTGGGGCCTTTGGCTGCTTGGCGTCATCTGCTTCATTTACGGGATCGCTCTGGTCTCTGGCGTGGTGATTTTTATACCCAACTTCGTAAAAGACATCTTCGTCGTGCGTCCGGGCAAGAATAAGAAGCGCTTTTGGTTGGATACACATAACATTGTCGGCGTACTTTCACTGCCTTGGCATATCATGTTTGCCTGGAGCAGCGCACTTTTGGCGATTGCGATCTTTTTACTCGCACCGTTTCAACTCACCGTTTTCAAGGACGACATCACGAGCCGCCTCGCACCGGAGCTTGGGGTTGTTCAGGCGCCAGAACCAAGCGGAATACCCGGTGCTATGTTGACCGCCGGTGCGTTACTGGACATTGCCCGACTGGAAGTACCTGGACTGGAGCCCACGCAATTACGGGTCAGTAATGTGGGTGACAGCAATGCCACCGTACGCGTGATTGGCAAGACGCATTCAGAGCACATGGAGCCGTATGCAAATATCGTAATGATGGCGACGGACGGAAGGATTCTCTCAGTCAGCCAACCTGAAACCGCCTCTGCCGGCGCTACATTTTACAGAGGCCTGATAGCGCTTCATTTTGCGAGCTTCGGGGGTTACCTCACCAAATGGCTGTACTTCATCCTCGGGCTCGCTGGAGCGTATCTATTCTACTCGGGTAATCTCCTTTGGGTAGAAAGTCGACGTAAGCGACGCTCGCAACAGCAGACACCCGCTTCGCTCTTCCTAGCCAGGCTGAATAGCGGCGTCTGCATTGGCTGCATGGCTGGAATCTCAGCAGCGTTCCTGGCAAGCCGCGGACTGGCCGACCTGGCAGACCGGGCCTACTTCATGAAGGGCGCATACTACGGCGTATTCTTCGCAGCGATACTCTGGAGTTTCGTCAGACCTGTTGCCACCGGCACCCGAGAACTTCTGCAAGCTTGCGCATTACTCACAGCGGCCATTCCGATACTGGACATCGCGCTACTCGATACCACGCCTTGGTCGGCAGCAGCTCAGGGGCACTACGAACTGCTGACTGTGGATCTGATGGCGATTGTCGCAGCTGCCTGTTTCTGGTTCATGGCAGCAAAACTAAACAAAAGAGCGATATCAGGTGACCCGAACAGCGTGTGGGCGGCACACCCAACGTCGCCACATGGCACTGAAGCCACCGTTGCTTCAGAGGGCACGCAATAGCATCGAGCTCATAGAGCGGGCATCACTTCCCCCCGCTCGCAAACATCTATTGGTTGAACACGGGGCGGCGCTTTTCCATAAACGCCATCATCCCTTCTCTGGCGTCTGCGGTGGCAAGATTTGCGGTCACGGCGACGGCTTCGTCGCTGAGTGATTGCGCCAGTGTGCGCTGCTCAAACCCAACGATGACATCGAGCATGGACTTGACCGCCTGACGGGGCTGCGCGGCGATCTCCTCCCCAATCACTTGGGCGCGCTCCTTGATCGCATCAACCGCCACCAACTCATTGACCAGGCCGATACGGTAAGCTTCCGCGCCGTCAATCTTGCGACCGCGTAGAATCATGTCCAGCGCATGGTCTCGACCCACCACCCGCGGTAAACGTGCTGAGCCACCCCAAGCGGGCACCGAGCCCAAATCCATTTCCGGCAATCCAATCTGCGCCCCATTATCTGCGGCAAGCCTGAAATGGCAGGCAAGAGGAAGCTCTAATCCACCCCCCAGACAATAACCGAACAGTGTGGCGATGGCAGGAGTACCGCCATTTTCAATCATGTCCAAAACGCGATGACGCTGGGTGAAAAATGCTTCGGGGCTGCCGGCTCGCTTTACACCCTCCGGGATCTGCTTGAGGTTCATGCCCGCAGAGAAATGATCCAGGCCCTCACCGGTGAACACAATGGCACGCACGTTATCGTCAGCAAGCACATCGGGCAGCTGCTCCTCGAGCCTGTCGATATAGTCGATAGTCATCAAGTTCCAGGGCGCAGCATTAATGCTGAAGGTGGCAACGTGATTGTTCACGCTGTAGAGGTAGGGGTCGGCCATGTGCATATCCAGGTTTCGGTGCGGGCCGCCTGATGCGGCAGCGCAGAACTCATTCAATTGATGCGCGCTATCTAACCACAGACAGAGACGACTTGCTCACCTAGTCGCCTTCGATCAGGTGCCCAAAGTGGTCGCGAACAAAACCGCGATAACTCATGAATCGTGCGCGCTTGGCTTTCTCGGCAAGATCACGGGGCGCGACCGCTCCAAACTTCTTTTCGTAAACCTGCTCGGCCAGTGAAAACCAATCCGCATCAACCGCCGACAATGCGGTCTCCAGTGCAGACTCAGAGATACCTCGCTGGCCCATTTCCTGGCGCAGACGCAAGGGGCCATAGCCGCGAGAGATGCGCTGGCGCACAAAACTTTCGGCAAACCGTGTATCGCTCTGCAGATTCTCATCAGCCAGCCGGGCTATTTCGTGTGCAACCAAGTCTCTGTCAGGGAAACGCCGACCTAACTTATCAATAAGCTCGCGCTGTGAATGCTCACGCCGCGCTAACAGGTTCATCGCCGCATAGCGCACATCAGCCGGATTGACCGGATCAGTGGCGCTCTCTTCGCGCGATTGACTCATTGAATATGCCCACTGTGCTTATGCAATAACTTGCAACGCACCACGGAACAAGGAGGAATACCGAGCAATCCCGGCGGGAAACGCATTGAAAAGTCGACGCCGGGGCCCCGGCAAGCCGGAAGGGAGTGGGATAAGTGGATCCCCGACGTCGAGTGGGAAGCGACAGGCACTAAACGTTGCCTGCCTGCATGCGGTTCAAGATTGGCTTACTCCTCAGCCACACCCTCATCGGACTCCGCTTCGGCCTCGGCCGCGGCGGTCGCCATTGTTTGCGCGCGGATTGCTGATTCAATCTCATTAGCAACGGCGGGGTTGTCTTCAAGGAACTTGGAAGCATTCGCTTTGCCTTGGCCGATCTTGTCGCCCTTGTAGGCGTACCAGGCGCCAGACTTATCCACCAGGTTGAGCTTCACACCCCAGTCGATCACCTCGCCCATATGGTAGATACCCCTGCCATACATGATCTGGAATTCAGCCTGCCTGAAGGGTGGCGACACCTTGTTCTTTACGACCTTTACCCGGGTCTCGTTGCCTACGACCTCGTCGCCGTCCTTCACTGCACCAATTCGGCGAATGTCCAGACGCACAGAAGAGTAGAACTTCAGGGCAAATAAAGATCACCAGGCAGTTAGTCTGCTTGATCGCGCCGGTGAGCTTGCGCATTGCCTGGCTAAGCAAGCGGGCCTGAAGACCCACGTGGGAGTCACCCATTTCGCCTTCGATCTCAGCCTTGGGCGTCAGTGCGGCGACAGAGTCCACCACCAGCACATCAACAGCCCCTGAGCGCACAAGCATCTCGGCTACTTCCAACGCCTGCTCACCCGTATCAGGCTGGGACATGATCAGGTCGTCCATCTGTACGCCCAGTTTCTCGGCATACACCGGGTCCAGTGCGTGCTCGGCATCGATAAAAGCTGCCGTACCGCCCGCTTTCTGGGCCTCCGCAATCACCTGCAGGGTGAGTGTGGTCTTGCCGGATGACTCAGGACCATAGATTTCGCAGATACGACCGCGTGGCAGGCCACCAATACCCAGTGCAATATCCAGGCCCAGCGAGCCAGTAGAGATAGCAGGAATCGCGACCTGCTCGCGGTCACCCATGCGCATGACTGTGCCCTTACCGAACTGGCGCTCAATCTGGCCTAACGCTGCATCCAGTGCTTTTTGCTTATTCGCGTCCATAGTGCTGCCCCTTGTGCTCGCTATTGTTGGTTATTCAGCCGCCGAGAGTGTCTCAGTGACTTTGACACGGACTAAATTCTGCCCTGCCAAACTACTGTATATATACTCAGTGTTACGATTTTGAAATGCAAGCCCCAGAAGCGAAGAAAAATGGTCAATGCCGGGCACACGCCTGAATAGGCGACAGGTGGTGCTAGCAACTGGGTGGGCGCTCGGACTTATGCAGGGGTGGGAGTGGACACGTCGAGCTTATAGCGCCTGTCCATCAGCGGCGACGGCATAGAGCAGACAATCAGACAGCGCGATATCGGCCTTGTTGGTCACCATGAAGAATTTGCGGGGGCCCGCGGGGTACAGGCGGTTGCCTTCCTGACGGACAATTCTTGCCACCGCACACTGCCCAGTCATGTCCACCGCGGTGAACACCGACTGAAGATCACCGCTTATCCAACCCAGCGGTGTCTCCGCAGACACCGTGCCAAAATTGAGGCTCTCTATATCGGGTCGCAATGTCAGCTCAACGCCCTCCTGAGGCACTGCGGCGTAGGCGAGACGATTGCCGCTGCATATCTCAAGCCTGACGGGGTCATGCAGATGGGTGACCGCATTGGGCGCGCTGCCAGACAGCACCTGCTCAGCCATGAAGTAACGCTGCATGCCTGCAAATGCCAACTCATGGGCTGCCGCATCTTCGCGGCCCCCCACTTCAATAGTCACCGTCGGGTATTTGTCTTCACTAATGTCCATCAGCGCCCCCAACCCCAGGTTGGAGAGAATCAGGGTATCGGTGAACAGGGAAACAAGGGCGTCATGATGCCGGTCTTCAAACGTGCAAACGCCAAAGGCAGGGCCGGAGCCTGAGGTGTTGTGCATATCAACAACGGCCTCGGGATGATGCAAATCCAACAGTGCCAGAATCTCCTCAGCCAGCCGGCCCTGCTCATCGTCAAATGGCGGCTTGAAACAGCGATTCAAATCGCGAGCACCAGGCAACATCCGATGGGTGAAAGCAGGCTGACTTGCCGCCGCTTGCACTGATGCCACGATGCACACGACATTGACTGCCGGTTGATGCCCAGCACCAATCCAACGCATCAGGGCTAATGTGCCAGACGGCTCATTGCCATGCAGCAGGGTCACTAATGCCCGCGTGCGTGAAGTGTCCCTACCCTCAAAAAACAGGCAGGCCGGGCCGCCCAGAGTCTTCAGAAATTCAGCGGGTGTCTCGCCAAACTGTTCAGGCTGTGGGTTCTTGAAGAAATGAATTCGCATTACAGGGGCCAGGCATGCACAGGGCGGTTCTCGTTACTGTAACGCATGTAGTCTGCCAGCATGTGTCGCAGCGCTTCGCGCGCGTTGGTCTGCGCCTCGCGTCGCGCCACGCTGGCTAATTGCCAGTCTGCACCCGAGCGGCCTAGCGCCAGTCTCTGCTCGATTATCGCAAGGTAGCGGTCACTACTGCTGGCCGACATGCCGATCGCCAGAAGCCCTTCTCTGGCTATTGGAAGCACCTGCTCAAACACCTCTCGCACCGGTCGCTCGACACAGCCAAACTGTGACCGCCCCGGCCAGACTAGCCGGGCATCCAAACCGTACTGCGCCGCGCGGTAGAAATTGTACTCGGCAACATTGAAAGGAATCGCAGGCAGAAGCTCATCCACACGAGTGCGGAAGGCTTCAGTAAGGCCCAACATCAGCGCAGTATTGGCCATCATATCGACCGGACTTGGCCCCGCGGGTAAGGCGCGCATTTCTATACGCAGATGGCCCCCGGCCACAGGGTCATACACCGGACGGTTCCACAGCCATATGGTGCTCTGATGCAAACGCAGCTCGTCCAGTGCCGGCGCGGCGGAGGCATCATCGATGCTTTCGCTGCCGCACTGTGGCAGCAAGGGCGGGTACACTCTCACGGCCTCGCTGAACAATTCAAAGGCGCCATCGCGCACCCAGCCATGTCCGAAATTTACCCGCGCAGGCTCATTCCAGGCATACCTGTCGCGAACACGGGTATCTATTGACTGCTTAAACAGTGGGATGCGCGTCTCACGCCACAAGCGGTGGCCAAACAGCGTGGGCGAGTTAGCCGCCACTGCCAGCACCAGCGGTGTGACGAGCTGCACAGCATTGAAAGTGTTGGCGAATTGAGCGGGGCTGACGCGGTAATGCACCTTAAAAGACGTATTCGCACCTCCCAACGCAATATCCGTCTGCGCCATGTGCAAGGGGTCCAGGCCATTGATATCTATCTCGAAGGCATCGCCGCGTCGCTTCACTAGCTGCGCCATCAGCGCAAGATATCGCCGGCGCTCCGTGATGCTGTGAACGCCAAAATCTGAGGGGGACAGTGTGGGCAGAATACCAATCGCAACTGTGCTGCCGCCCATATCGCGGCCTACCGCATCCACAGTGTGCACGGCGGACACCATTTCTGACTCCGAACAGGTTGTAGCGATTCAGCTCCAGTGTCAGCTGCGGGTCATGACAACGCTGGTGAATCTCCTGGTTCAAAAACGCCGGCTGACCGGAATCGTCTACCAGGTACAACTCGAGCTCTGCCCCGAGAGACGGGGCGCCTTCACCGAAACCCGGCTGGCTCAGGACGCACTGCAACTGCGCGAGATTCTCAGACAGCTTTTGCTGAAAACTCGCGTAATCGGCGGGGCCAAAATCAGATTGTGTAAGCTCGATACCCATAACCCAGAGTATGCATCGCAACTACCGGCAGCGCATTGACCCAGATCGTATCAAGGCGACGTTCAACCCATCGGGTAAGGAATGCGCTTCGACACCTTGTACAGGGCCTTCATGATCGCAGGTTCAAGGACCACATTCGCCGCCGCGAGAATATCGGGCATCTGCTCCGTGGTGGTCGCGCCCACAATCGTGGAGCCGACAAAATCATGCTGCTTGCTCCACGCGGTCGCCAAGGTGGTGAGCGACATACCTGCGTCAGCAGCGATCTGTGCGTATTCAGCAGTGGCTGCCACCGTGTTCGGATTTAGGAAGCGCTGCGCCATTTGCTGCTGACGTTTTTCACCCTGCATATACTGCGTGAAACGTGCCCCCTCGGGCATGGCGCCATCCTGGTATTTACCCGTCAGCACCCCGCCTGCCAGTGGTGAGTACGGCAGCAGACTGACGTCTTCCTGGCGGCAGGCTTGGGCCAGTTCGTCTTCGAAGCGGCGATTGTTGAGACTGAAGTTATTCTGGATGGTGTCGAAACGCGCCAAACCGTGAACGTCAGACTGCCACAAGCTCTTGGTGAGCCCCCAGGTGGTTTCATTGCTGCAGCCAAGCACACGCACCTTGCCCGAGCGCACCAGTTCATCCAGCGCAGCCAGGGTTTCTTCCAATGGAAAATCAGCATCGGGCCAGTGGGTTTGGTAAAGGTCGATGTAATCGGTGTCTAGGCGTTTGAGGCTGTCTTCCACCGCGCGCATGATGTGATGGCGATCCAGGCCTGTCTTGCCGCCCCTTAAGGGTGGGGTGATCCAGCCATGGCCGGGGCCCGCCACCTTGGTAGCAATAATCACATCGTCCCGATTTTTGGTCTTTAACCAGCGCCCAACAATTTCTTCGGTCACACCCACGTAGCTGGCATCGGGCGGCACGGGGTACATCTCCGCGGTATCGAAAAAATCGATGCCGGCGTCAAACGCCATATCCATGATATCGAAGGAGGTTTTCTCATCGGCCTGATTACCAAAGGTCATCGTGCCCATGCAGATATCCGAGACCACTAGCGAACTGCGGCCCAATCGATTGCGCTTCATCGTGTCACTCCGGGAAATTTAGACCAGTGTAACCCAAGCAAAACGTCTCAGGCGTTGGCTTGCTCGGCAAAGCGCTGGGCGACTCGGGCGGCCACTGGCGAAAGCTGTTCGGCGTCAGTCTGCCACCGTGTCACCAACTGATCGCGCATCTGCGGCGTCCAAAATCGCTCCAAGTGACTAACGCAACCCTCCAGGGCGCGATCGGGATTGCGGTTTTCGCCCATGTTCAGAGCGATCTGATTCAGCATTCGCACCAAATGGTCAGTTTCCTGCGTCACAAGCACGCTCCTCTGCAGCACCGGAAACTCTGTTCGGGTGGGTGTAAACCGTGTGTCGTCGCTCGCTGACCCTGGCCACAAGCGTCAGCCCACTGCGCTGCGCATGCTCCACTGCCAACGAGGTGGGTGCTGAAACAGCAGCGAGCACAGGAATGTTGGCAGCCGCTGTCTTGGCCACCATCTCATAGCTGGCACGGCTGGTTACCAAAACAAACCCCTCGTCTTGGCGGTGTTCACATTGCAGTGCACCCAGCAATTTATCCAGTGCATTGTGCCGCCCAACATCCTCGCGAACACATAACACTTCACCACTCGGTGAACAGAAGGCAGCGCCGTGGGAGGCACCTGTTGCATCACGCAGTGGTTGGCGCGCAGTAAGCGTGGTGACAGCTTGCGCAAACGCAGCAGGAGGCACAGTGAGCGAAGACTGCACTGGCTGCGGCACTGAGATGGCCTGCTCCAGCGACTCAGCGCCACACAGTCCGCAGCCGGTGCGGCCCGCGAGATTGCGTCGGCGCTCTTTCAATGCAGCCTCGACGGCACTGGCAACTTCAAGCCGTACTTCTAACCCCAGCGGTTGGGCGTGCACGCTAACACCATAGAGTTGGTCGGGACTGGACAGAATGCCCTCGGAGAGACTAAAGCCCAGAGCAAAGTCCTCCAGGTCAGTGGCGGTGGCCATCATGACTACATGAGAGATCCCGTTGTACACCAGCGCAACGGCGGTCTCATCCACCACCGGGTCGTCGGAGGGAGAATCGCTACCCGAGAATGTGGCCGGAACGTCAATTGCGCCCGGCGTATTGCCCATCACTCGCGCCCGGCCTCCGCCAAGAGCGAGGTCTGTAGCCTGTGAACCTCCCGGTGCCTGCGCTGCCACTGGGAGGGTTCCGCGACCTTCTCCACGTGGACGGCTGTGACCTTGTACTCGGGACAGTTGGTGGCCCAGTCCGAGTTATCCGTAGTCACCACGTTGGCACCGGACACCGGGTGATGGAAGGTGGTGTATACCACGCCTGGCTTCACGCGCTCCGAGATCGCGGCCCGCAGCACGGTATCTCCTGCGCGGCTGCTGATACCCACCCAATCCTGCTCACTGATACCGTATTGCTCGGCGTCATGGGGATGAATCTCCAGCACATCCTCTTCGTGCCAGACGGTGTTCGCGGTGCGTCGAGTCTGTGCACCCACATTGTATTGGGACAGAATGCGCCCGGTTGTCAGCAGCAGTGGGAAGCGGCGGTTTGCGCGCTCCTCCGTGGGCACAAATTCCGTGATACCAAAGTAACCCTTACCACGCACAAAACTGTCTACGTGCATGATCGGGGTACCGGTGGGCGACTCTGTGTTGCAGGGCCATTGCACACTGCCCTGCTCATCCAGTCGCTCGTAGCTGACTCCGGCGAAGGTCGGGGTTAGTGCTGCAATCTCATCCATGATCTCAGACGGATGTGAATAGGTCATAGGGCAACCCATGGCATTCGCCAAAGCCTGTGTCACCTCCCAATCTTCCATACCGGCTTGTGCCGGCATCACCTTGCGGACGCGGGAGATACGGCGCTCGGCATTGGTGAAGGTACCGTTCTTTTCAAGAAAGCTGCTGCCCGGCAAAAAGACGTGGGCGAATTTGGCGGTCTCATTAAGAAAGATGTCCTGCACCACCAGGCAATCCAATGCCGAAAGCGCAGCCTCGATATGGTGTGTATTGGGGTCAGACTGGGCCACGTCTTCGCCCTGGCAATAAAGACCGCGGAATTCGCCCGCGACGGCGGCATTAAACATGTTGGGAATGCGCATGCCAGGATCGGGATCCAGACTGACGCCCCAGTGCGACTCAAACAGGCTGCGCGTGGCGGCATCGGAGATATGACGGTAGCCCGGCAGTTCATGCGGGAAGGATCCCATGTCGCAGGAGCCCTGTACGTTGTTCTGCCCGCGTAGGGGATTCACACCCACCCCTTCCCGACCCAGATTACCGGTGAGCATTGCCAGGTTGGCAATGGCCATCACCGACGTAGAGCCCTGGCTGTGCTCGGTCACACCCAGCCCATAATAAATCGCTGAATTACCGCCAGTGGCATACAGGCGTGCGGCGCCGCGCACCAATTCAGGATCCACGCCGGTAAACTCCGCGCTGGCCTCCGGACTGTGCTGTGGTTCCTGAATAAACGCCAGCCACTCTGCAAACGCCGGTTCCTCACAGCGGTCAGCGATGAAGTCGCTGTCCTGCAGACCCTCTTCCACAATGGTATAGGCAAGCGCATTGAGGATAGCGACATTGGTGCCCGGATTTACCGGCAGGTGATAGTCGGCACGGATGTGTGCGGTATCCACCAGTTCTATTTGCCGGGGATCAATAACGATAAGACGCGCACCTTCGCGCAATCGTCGCTTCATCCGTGAGGCGAATACAGGGTGTGCATCGGTGGGGTTCGCCCCCATGATCAGCACAACATCGGCTTTCGCGACTGAGGCGAAGGTCTGGGTTCCCGCTGACTCGCCAAGGGTAGTCTTCAAACCATACCCTGTGGGCGAGTGACAGACCCGCGCACAGGTATCCACGTTGTTGTTGCCGAAACCCGCCCGCACCAGTTTCTGCACCAGATAGACTTCTTCATTGGTGCAACGCGAGGAGGTAATCGCGCCCACGCTATTGCGCCCGTGTTGTTCCTGAATCCCGCGGAAGCGCGCCGCGGTGAATGCGATCGCCTCCTCCCAACTGACTGTTCGCCAGGGCTGATCGATGCTGTCGCGCACCATGGGTTCAGAAATACGGTCTTTATGCGTAGCGTAGCCGAAGGCAAATCGTCCCTTAACGCAGGAGTGCCCTTCGTTGGCATGGCCATCCTTGTTCGGCGTCATGCGCACCACGGTGTTGCCGCGAAGTTCTGCCTTGAAGGAACAGCCAACGCCGCAGTAGGCGCAAGTCGTTATCGCGCTGTGCTCGGGAACACCCGCATCAATAATGCTGTTCTCTGTGAGAGTTGCGGTGGGACAGGCATCAACACAGGCGCCACAGGACACGCAGTCCGAGTCCATAAACAATTCGTCTTGACCGGCGGACACCTTGGAGTCAAAGCCGCGTCCATCAATGGTGAGCGCGAAAGTACCTTGTGTTTCTTCGCAGGCGCGCACGCAGCGCGAGCATACGATGCACTTGGACGCATCGAAGGTAAAATAGGGATTACTGGTGTCTTTGTCGGCGCTTAAGTGGTTGGCACCTTCAAAACCGTACCGCACTTCGCGCAGACCCACTTCGCCGGCTGTGTCCTGCAGCTCGCAGTCACCATTCACCGGACAGGTCAGGCAGTCCAGCGGATGATCGGAGATATACAGCTCCATCACGCCGCGGCGCACCTTGGCCAGTTGATCGGACTGGGTGTTCACCACCATGCCTTCAGCGACCGGGGTTGTACACGATGCGGGTTTACCGCGCATACCCTCGATTTCTACCAGGCAAATACGACAGGAACCAAAGGGCTCCAGGGAATCGGTTGCACACAGGCGAGGTATCTTCACGCCGGCGTCTGCCGCGGCGCGCATCACCGAGGTGCCCTCTGCAACCGTTACCTCTACACCGTCGATGGTGAGCGAAACCGTCTGCTCGGACTCCCGGAGCGGTGTACCGAAATCCGGTTGCGGTTGGTAAAACTGCAACATGCCAATCTCTCCCGGCTAGCTCGCCTCGGCCGCCAACCCAAAATCCTCAGGGAAATACCTTAGTGCGCTGCGCACCGGCGAAGGGGTAAGCCCCCCCATCGCGCACAGCGATCCATGCTCCATGGTGTCGCACAGATCTTCCAGCAGAATTTTCTGTGCGGTGTCTGCGGGATTCGCGACCAATTTATCGATCACTTCGACGCCGCGGATTGAACCCATACGACAGGGAGTGCATTTGCCGCAGGATTCCGCCACACAGAAGGCCATGGCAAAACGCGCCTGCGCAGCCATATCAATTGTATCGTCAAAAACAACGACGCCGCCGTGACCCAGCATGGCACCGGCCTGCGCAAAGGCCTCATAATCCAGCGGCAAATCCCATTGTGCTTCCGGGAGGTAGGCACCAAGAGGACCGCCCACCTGAATAGCGCGCACTGGCCTACCGCTGCGTGTACCGCCGCCCCAGTCGAAAACGATCTCCCGCAAGCTGATGCCGTAGGGCACCTCTATCAAACCACCACGCGCAATATTACCGGCCAACTGCACCGTGAGGGTGCCCCTTGATCGCCCGGTGCCATGGGCCTGATACGCTGCCGCACCCTCAGCAAGCACAGTGCTGGCAGCCGCAAGTGTCAGCACGTTATTGACTACAGTGGGCTTACCGAAAAGCCCCTCCAACGCCGGCAACGGAGGCTTTGCGCGAACCATGCCTCGCTTGCCTTCAAGGCTATCGAGTAAAGCGGTTTCTTCACCACAAATATAAGCGCCGGCCCCGAGACGCACCTCGATATCAAATGACTTGTCGCTGCCTAAAACACGCTCTCCCAGCACACCGGCCAGACGCGCCGCGTCAATGGCTTCATTCAACATTAACTGTGCGCGTGGGTATTCTGAGCGTAAATAGATGTAACCCTGAGTGGCGCCAACGGCGATGCCCGCAATCGCCATACCCTCCAGAAGCTGAAAGGGATCACTCTCCATCAGAAGTCGATCGGCGAAGGTGCCCGAGTCTCCCTCGTCAGCGTTGCAAACGATGTACTTCTGGTCGGCCTCGGCGCCCAAAACTGTGCGCCATTTAATGCCCGCAGGAAACGCGGCACCGCCACGCCCCCGCAATCCGGAATCCGTAATCTCTTCCACGACCGCATCGGGTGTCAGACTCAACGCCCGCTCCAGTCCCTGGAGTCCGCCCAGAGCCCGATAGGTATTAAGGTCAATGGGGTCGCCCTCACCCGCGCGGGCGAAGGTCAAGCGGTGCTGGTTGGCAAACCACGGCAGTTCGGCAACTTCGCCAAGGTAGTTGGGATGCGACTCAGGATTATCGAGCAGTGTGGCCAACAACCCCTCCGCATCTGACGCCATCAATTCGCCAATGCCTATGCGCTTTCCCTGCCAATCCATCTCCAGCATTGGCTCCAGCCAGAAGGCGCCGCGAGAGCCACTGCGAATGATGTTCAGAGGCACATCCGCCGCAGCCGCCTGTACTTCAAGTACCGCAACGAGGGCATCAGCGCCCAGGGCTCGTGCCGTTGTGTCTCCGGAAATGTAGAGCGACAAGGTCATGCTTCCTGCCTCATCGCAGCCATCAGTGCATCGAATTGATCGGCGTCGACGCGCGCATGGACAGCATCTCCAATGCGCACTGACGGACCGCAGGCACAGTTACCGAGGCAATAGACGGGCTCCAGCGCGACATCACCACCACTGCTATGACCCACGGCCACACCCAGACTGGCTTCGGCATGCGCTTTTAGCGCGTCCGCGCCATTGGCCTGACATGCCTCTGAGACGCAAATCTGCACCGTATGCCTGGCGGGAGGCGTCTCTCGAAAGTCGTGATAAAAAGACAGTACACCGTGGACCTCTGCCCGGGAGCGATTAATCGCTGTGGCTATGGCGGGTACGGCATCGGCAGGAACATAACCCAGTGCGTGCTGGATACTGTGCAACATGGGCAACAACCCACCGGGAACATCGCGGTAGCGACTGATGCACTCTTCTATGCGGATATCGTTCACAGTGGCACGCCCCTAGCCTCATCACTCGTCTTAAGAAATACCAGCAAGATAGACCTGCAGTCCGCGAAGCTGACCCAATTGCACCGTATCAACTGCCGGTGCAATAACGTCCAGGCCTTGCACACTGAACCCGCCTACCTCATAACGATAACGCAGTTCGGTAGTCTCGCCTTCGCCTGAAAGGGTAAAGCTCATGCTACCGGCGACGCCCATGAACTGCAGAGGGCCCAGCCCGCCCTGCATGACAAGACTAACTCCGGGGCGAGCTTGAACCACGCGCATGTGCTCTATGCTTCCGCCGTCGTCCAACATCTCACAAAAACAACCGCCCGCCTTCGCATCCAAGCTGAACGCAGAGGCTTTACCGCCGTGGGAGTGAGTGGCATCCCACCACCGATCTATCTCAGCAGTCAGCGCCTCCCAAACTCGCGTCGACGAAGCTGGCATCTCGATGACGTGCTCCGACAAGAATCCGCGCTTGTCCACCGCAAGTAGTTCAGCCCTCGCAGTTCCAGCAGATAGCAGCGTAGAAATTACGAGCAAGAAAAGAGCGTGCAACGCTGCTCTTACACCACCAGAGCCAACACCTATCCGTGAATTCACTGTCGCGGAGGAAGCCATCTAGCGCACCCTAGAACTGCACCACCGAACGAATACTCTCGCCATCGTGCATCAGGTCAAAGGCCTTGTTGATGTCGTCAAGGGGCATGGTGTGGGTAATCAGATCGTCAATGTTGATACGGCCGTCCATATACCAATCTACGATCTTGGGGACGTCTGTGCGACCGCGGGCGCCTCCAAAGGCTGTGCCTTTCCAGCTACGGCCCGTCACCAGCTGGAAGGGACGTGTGGAAATCTCCTGCCCTGCACCGGCGACCCCGATGATGCAGCTTTCGCCCCAGCCTTTGTGGCAGGCTTCCAGTGCCTGACGCATGGTGTTCACGTTACCAATGCACTCGAAAGTGTAATCGAGCCCACCGCCTGTAATCTCAACCAGATGACCAACCACGTCATCCACATCTTTGGGGTTCACGAAATCGGTCATACCGAACTGTTTGGCCAGCGCCACTTTATCGGGATTGAGGTCAACACCGATGATACGAGAGGCGCCCACCATCTTGGCGCCCTGAATCACATTGAGGCCAATACCGCCTAGACCCCAGACCGCCACGGTGGAACCCGGCTCTACGCCCATAGTGAACGCAACCGCACCGATACCCGTGGTAACGCCGCAGCCGATGTAGCAAATCTTGTCGAAGGGTGCGTCTTCACGCACCTTGGCCAGGGCGATCTCCGGAAGCACCGTGTAGTTAGAGAACGTGGAGCAACCCATGTAATGCAGAATAGGTTTACCGTCTAGCGAAAAGCGGCTGCTACCATCGGGCATGACGCCCTGCCCCTGGGTCTCGCGGATCGCCTGGCAGAGGTTGGTCTTGGGGTGAAGACAGAAATTACACTCCCTGCATTCAGGGGTGTACAGCGGAATGACATGGTCCCCGGGCTTCAGACTGGTCACGCCGGCACCCACATCCACTACAACACCGGCACCCTCGTGCCCCAGAATCGCCGGAAAGGCGCCCTCAGGATCGTCACCCGATAAGGTGAATGCGTCGGTATGGCATACGCCTGTGGCTTTGATTTCTACCAGAACCTCGCCGGCACGCGGGCCTTCAAGGTCGACCTCAACCACTTCCAGTGGCTTACCAGCTTCAAACGCGACTGCAGCACGGGTCTTCATGTATCACTCCTGATTGTTTTAATTGCTTTCTATACGCCCCCGAGGCCGACTCGGTGCACCCTAAGCACCCAGTATAGAACGCGGCATAGGCTTGGGGGCCAGGCCGCACTCAGCGGCGGAATACCACCGTGCGGTTACCGTTCATCAACACGCGATGCTGGGCGTGCCAATTCACGGCGCGATTGAGCACTACGGTCTCTACGTCCCGCCCGATCTCAACCAGTTCATCTGGTGAATTAGCATGGGACACGCGCTCCACTGCCTGCTCGATGATTGGCCCCTCGTCGAGGTCAGCGGTCACGTAATGTGCGGTCGCGCCAATGAGCTTTACACCACGCTCATAGGCCTGATGGTAGGGCTTGGCGCCCTTGAAACCCGGCAGGAAGGAATGATGGATGTTAATCGCTCTGCCGGACAATTGGCGGCAAAGGTTATCCGACAGAATCTGCATGTAGCGGGCCAGCACCAACAGCTCCGCATCGGTGTCTTTCATGATCTGTAGAATCTGTGCCTCTTGCTCGGGACGGTTCTCGTTAGAGACCGGCAGGTGGTAATACGGCACGCCGTACCACTCGCAGCTATTGCGCATGTCATCGTGGTTAGAGACAACCGCGACAATATCCACGGGCAAGGTGCCTGCACGCCACTTGTGCATCAGGCCGTTGAAGCAATGTCCCCACTTCGAGACGGCCAGCACGATCTTCATGCGCTGGTCTTGATCGCGCAGTTGCCACTCCATATCAAACTCCGCGGCAATGGCGGAAAACTCCTCACGCAGCGAGGCCAGTGTCTGGTCGTCACAGTCGGCACAGGTAAACGCCGTGCGCAGGAAGAAGCGGCCCGTCTGACGGTCCTCGTGCTGGGTAGACTCCTCGATGTTGAAGCCTTTCTGTGCGAAGAAGCCCGACACACTGGCCACAATGCCAGGCTTATCGGGGCAGCTCAGTGTAAGAACAGTATTGGTTGTCATGCCGAGTCCCTGAAGGCGCTTTTATCAGGGCCGCTATGCTGCCAGACCTGCAAACTGAACGTCCATCGCCTAATTAGGCGGGATTGCAACAGCAGCTACCTACTCTTGCATGCCGTGATAAAGCAGTCTGATCAAGAGCCGCACGCCATCGTTCGTTTTAAGCTCTGTATAGCGCGGTCCCTCACGACGGCCGACATCCCGGATATCGGCCATTAACTCAGGATGAAACTGACAGGTGAAGGATCGCCGGATGGTGTGGGTTTCCCAATCCTTGTAGTAGATACAGGTGGTAGATACTTCGGTCCAGTGACTCGCATTCACCTGTGTGCGGGAGAGAATCTCGATGGCATAGGGCAGCTGCAGCAGCCAAGATAAGGGCGATACAGCCAGCTCGTAACGGATGGGGACAATCGCGTCGTGCAGTGTTTTATAAGCCCAGTTGGCGAATAGCGCCGCCTCTTCATTCACTTCATCACCATGAAACATCTCGATGTGCAGCTCACGCTCATGCTTGAGCATGGTATCAATCACACCATCAAGTTCATCAGCGATCAGCGCATGGGTCTCATGCAGCTCACCGGGAATGTGGTCGGCAGAGCGACTGCGCTGGTAGGGCAACAACCGCCGGGTTCCCACCTCGAAGTCCTCATTGCGGGCCACGGAGAAACTGGAATCATGCCAGCCGCGGGCAATCACATTACCTTCCTTGATGACCTCCAGATTTTCACCGACCTCGCTGATGCGCGCGCAGACTCTTCTAAGGGAGGCCAGGGCTGTGCCCTCAGGATCCAGTGGCAAATAATCCAAGCGCGACACTTCCCGCACGGCGCGTTTCAGGAGGCGCACATGCGAGGCCGCCGCTAACTGATGTCCAAGGCAAATGAAGATGCTGGGGCCACTGCTCGATGAACGATGCAGCAACAGCTGATCGACAAGGCCAAGCATATCTTCCAAGTTTGCTTTCGCACCATCAAAGCTGCTTGCATCGTGCACCGAGGGATTTCCACCCTGTACGACGGTAGCAATGCCGGCGCTGAAGACGCTGGCCAGGCGCTCAGGATCATGAACACCGCTCTCCCACACCGGATAGAGAATCGTGTCAGCATCGGCAACCTGCTGCAGCACGTAGGCGATATTTTTGGAGGCGCGTACCGCCTCCCCCTGTTCATTGATGCCCACGTTTTCCCAAGGCTCAATGACAGAAACGCTGTGTCTGTAAATCTCGGGAACACCCATCACTGCGTCCAGTTCTGTTCGCGAGCGAATGACTTTCTCCAGCGGCGGGGCAACGCCCCACTCGAAAAGTTTATTGTCGATGAGGATATCCCGCCCCGGAAACGGAGAGGGTGATTCGCGGTCGCTGAGAAAATAACCCAGCAGCGCATGAATGGACTGCGTACTGGCTGCGTGACTGCCCAGAATACCGGGCCGGGTTCGCCACCCCAAGCGGCGCAGCGTGTCCAGTTGCGGTGTTGTAGTACTGCCTGTAGCTGCCATAGGCAATCCCTGTCGGTGGCGAGTCAGCCACCTAGTCTCTAACCAGATCGCGATGCACGCAAGTGTCGGGGGGCGCAATTTGTACGCGGCACTAGCGTGCATACTCCGGTGACGAACAGCCGGCAAATACCGTGACCCACAGGATACGGATACCGTACAATCGCGCTCTACTTTGGGGTAAATCATCAACGCAGTGAGCAACGCCAAGCCTTCGCAACATACTCCCATGATGGTCCAGTATTTACGGATCAAACAGGACCACCCCAACGAGCTGGTGTTCTATCGCATGGGCGACTTTTACGAGCTGTTCTTTGACGATGCAAAGCGCGCTGCTGAGCTTCTGGACATCACACTGACCGCCCGCGGCAAGTCCGCGGGCGAGCCTATTCCCATGGCCGGCGTGCCCTACCATGCGGCAGAGGGCTATCTGGCGCGTCTGGTAAAAGCGGGCGTCTCGGTCGCGATTGCCGAACAAATAGGGGACCCCGCCACCAGCAAGGGCCCGGTGGAGCGTAAAGTTGTCCGGGTCGTCACCCCCGGCACGGTGTCTGACGAAGCATTAATGGATGAACGCAGCGACAACCTGCTGCTGGCGATCAATCCTCTAGACAAGCTCTATGGCCTCGCCTACCTGGATCTGAGCTCCGGTCGATTCAGGCTACTTGAAGTGCACGCCGAGGAAGCGCTGCTCAGCGAACTCCAGCGCCTCAATCCGGCTGAAGTACTGTACGCGGAATCGCTGACAATGAGCGATGTGACTGATAGACCGGGCAGTCGACCGCAGCCTGACTGGGAGTTCGACCTGGACAGCGCCAGGCGCACACTGAACACACAATTCCAAACGCACGACCTCAAGGGCTTCGGCTGCGATGACCTCGAACTTGCCCTAGGCGCGGCGGGTTGCCTGCTCTCCTACGTCAAGGACACCCAGCGCAGCAGCCTGCCCCACTTGCGCAGCATCGGCCATGAGAGGCGCAACGACAGCGTCATAATGGACGCTGCGACGCGTCGCAATCTGGAAATTGATGTCAACCTCGCAGGCGGTGACACCCACACCCTGTTAGAGGTGATGGATTCAACGGTGACAGCCATGGGTAGCCGTTTGCTACGCCGCTGGTTGCACAGGCCGCTCACCGATACCCAAATCCTCATCGCCAGACAGCTAGCGATTGGCGCTCTGGCCGAGAACTATCGCTATGAGAGCCTGCGCGGCACCCTGAAAGGGGTCGGCGACATGGAGCGCATTCTAACCCGCGTCGCGCTGCGCTCTGCCAGACCTCGGGACCTGACGCGCCTGTTGTCTTCGCTGCATTGCCTGCCGGCGCTGCGCAGCGAACTCGCCAGTTGCGAGGCGCCATTGCTGGCCACGTTGCATGAGGATGCCGGCACGTATCCCGCGCTATGCGATCTTTTGGATCGGGCCTTGATAGAGAACCCGCCGGTAGTGATCCGCGATGGCGGCGTGATCGCCGATGGCTACGACAGTGAACTGGACGAGCTGCGACAGATTTCTACCAACGCAGGTGACTACCTGCTGGAGATCGAGCGACGCGAGCGCGAGGCCACAGGTATCAGTACCCTCAAGGTGGGTTACAACCGCGTACACGGTTATTACATAGAGATCAGCCGCAGCCAGTCAGATCAGGCGCCTACTGAGTACGTTCGTCGCCAGACACTGAAAAACGCTGAGCGCTTTATCACGCCAGAGCTGAAGACCTTTGAAGACAAAGCGCTGTCCAGCAAGAGCCGGGCTCTAGCCCGGGAAAAGGCGCTGTACGACGAGCTGCTGGAAACCTTGAATGAGGCGCTGGGCAGTCTTCAGCTGACGGCGGCGGCGGTTTCGGAGATAGACGTTCTGACAGGGCTGACGGAGCGCGCGCAGAGCCTGGACCTGCACTGTCCCGAGTTTACCGAGCAGCCCCTATTCGAAGTGGAGAAGGGTCGGCATCTGGTGGTAGAGCAGGTGTTGGACGAGCCCTTTATCGCCAACGACACCGTGCTGAATGAGCAGCGTCGTATGCTTCTGATAACCGGCCCCAATATGGGTGGTAAGTCTACTTACATGCGCCAGAACGCCATCATTGCCCTGCTGGCACACGTCGGAAGCTTCGTGCCGGCCGCGGCCGCCCGCATGGCGCCGCTAGATCGAATCTTCACGCGGATAGGCTCATCCGATGATTTGGCATCGGGCCGGTCGACCTTCATGGTAGAAATGACCGAAACCGCCAATATCCTGCACAACGCCACGCCTCGCAGCCTGGTACTCATGGACGAAGTCGGTCGTGGCACCAGCACCTTCGATGGTCTCAGCCTGGCGTGGGCGGCGGCGGTCAATCTGGCACAACAGGTGAAGTCATTCACGCTGTTTTCCACCCACTACTTTGAAATGACTGCCCTGCCGGATTTGTGCGACACCATGGCCAATGTGCATCTGGATGCCACTGAGCATCAGGATCACGTGGTATTCCTGCACAATATCCAGGAGGGCCCCGCCAATCGCAGCTTCGGACTGCAGGTCGCCAAGCTGGCCGGCATTCCCCAGGCCGTACTGACGGCGGCTGGCACCAAGCTCAAGGAGCTGGAGCAGGGTCAGTCCTCCGCAGAAAACCGGCCCTCGCCGGCACCCGTGCCCGCTCAGGCAGAGCTATTTACGCCCGCCGAGCACCCGGCCGTTTCATTGCTTGATGAGCTGGATGTGGATTCACTGAGCCCGCGAGACGCCCTACAACTGCTTTATCAGCTAAAAGACACCCTGCAATGAAGGCACTTTGCAGAGTTCGGCCCAGCCGTTAAACTACCGCCCCTTAGTTACCCCCCCGGACGAGGTTGAGGCGGAATGACATTTGTTGTTGGCGAAGATTGTATTAAGTGTAAACACACTGACTGCGTTGAGGTTTGCCCGGTCGACTGTTTTTACGAAGGCCCCAACTTTCTGGTTATTCACCCTGACGAGTGCATTGACTGCGCGCTGTGCGAGCCCGAGTGTCCGGTAGACGCCATCTTCTCCGAGGACGAATTACCCGAAGATCAGCAGGTATTCCTTGAGCTGAACGCAGAGCTGGCTGAGGTGTGGCCGAACATTACCGAGATGAAACCTGCCCCTGCAGATGCTGAGGAATGGGCCGGCAAGCCTAATAAGCTGGCCTTACTGGAGCGGTAACCGCCCGCCGGATTGAAAAAAACTCGCCGATGGCGGGTTTTTTATTGGGCGACTGATTAGCGAAATCAACCACTGGCCAACTGATGCAGCTGGAAGCGAGTTCCTGAGCGCCCTGATACCTCTACCTTGCACTGATTCCAGCCCACAGGCACGCGCCAGGGTTCTGTCGCAGGAAAGCGCAGGCTTTGGTCGCCCTGAGCGCAGCTGAGCATCACACCATCCACCTTACCCCGCACGCCATCGAGGCGCAAAACTCCGCGGGATAAGCGCGTCTCCCAAGCGCCGGGGCCGCCCCGATAAATGGGCGTAAGTTCTCCGGCGATGGCCACATCAGGCATACTACGGAACTGACGATCCGATGCCAGATGCTGCTCCTTCGCGCGGGTCGTAACTTCACTACCTGCACCGATAGCGATCATTTTATCCAGAGTGGCAGCCGCATCCGCCAGCATCGACCGCTCAAGTTGTAAGCTGTGAATGCGCTCCAGCATCAACAAGTATTGATTGCGCTCGATGTAGGGATTTTTGAAACGGTTCCCGTCAGCCAATGTCTGCAACTCAACCGCACGCTCCAAATGAGACAACTCCGCCGCCGTATCGTCCCAACGACTGGAAATGGAGGCCGCCAGAATCTGCCACTTAACCTCTTCGTAGCCGCTACGGCCGGGTATGGCCTTGAGTTGAGCGGCGAGATCGAAGGCTCCGTCATAGTCTTCCGCATTAAAACGTTCCCAGGCCTGCTGGTACATCGCATCAAAATCGGGGGACAGCTCGCGGGGTTTATCGACAATCCAGGTATAAAAAACCGGGCCCACAAAAACCTTCACTGGGTTGCCGTTGCGCATGGCGGGACGAAACTGCTGGGCTGACACCTGATTCAATATGCTCTGCTCAGCCTGTAGAACGCCATTGGAGCTATGAATTTCGGGATTAACAACAGCGCCAGTGGTGTCGATTTCGTAGGTGTAGACCAGCCAGGCTTCCGTTTCGTAGCCGCTGGGCAATGAGGGATCGGCACCTGCGCCAATCGGTTCGGGCGGCACGAACTGGGCCCGCGCAGGCAGCGCCACCAGTGCACATAAAATCAGCATCACCCAGACCAGTAGGGTCTTGCGGGGCGTTTCGACCTCAGTGGTCGACCTTCCGTAATGCAACATAAGAGCTAACGTCCTTGCTAATTCCAGACTCTGATAATAGCAGAGCCGCGCTGCCAACCGTGACTACTCGGGTCGCAAGCTTTGATACACTGCCTGCGTCACTGTTTACGGAAAGTCAGTATGGACTGGCGCGTCGCCTTTGGCCTCAGTATTACCATCACCTGGATCACAGCCGGGCTTTTCTATCTGCTTGGCATCGTAGGCTGGGGGAACTTTGTTTACCTGCCCACGGCAGACATCGGCAGCTTTCTTGAAGGGGCCTTCGCCCCACTGGCATTTCTGTGGCTGGTGATAGGCCACTTTATGCAGCAAAAAGAAATTACGGCCAACACCAAAGCCATCAATATTCAGGAAATGAGCGCGCGCCGACTTGAACTGCACTCGCGGCGGGACAGCTACTTCAAGCTGCTTAGTCTGGTACAGGATCAACTGGGCGCCATTGCCAGCTTTCACTACATGTCAGTCGTCGGTCCCACTGGCACAGGCGAATTAAGCTCCGATGACTTTACTGACCTGCGATCACAGTCGAGTAACGGCGACCCTTCGCTGTTCATTCGCAAAATGATCGGGGTGGTTGTAGACAGCAATGACGAGCCAGAAAAAGTGCAGGAAATTCTGTTTGGCACTGATATCAGGACACGGCATTCACACAATTTCCTCAACACTTTCCAGCGGCTGCTGGACAGCGCCGAGAGCGTCGATACCGATCGTATGGTTACCGACGCACTGCTCTACGGCTCGGCCTTCGGCATTTATTACCGCATCCTCCGGCACGCCGAGGGCGACGAAAGGATGAATCCGATTACAGGCATTATGGCTGTGCAAAGTCATGCTGAAGCCGTCAAGCGTGGCGTAGCTAGCGACTGATTTCGATACTCCGGAAGCGAACCTCACCGCCGCCCCAGCGCTGAAGGGCAATAAAGCCTGCGGGCAGCGAGGCATCCGTTAGCTCTGCGGTGCGCTCGCCATTCACGTAAACCCTGATCTGATCACCGCGGGCAATAACTCGCAGGGTATTCCAGCCATCCAGGGTGTGTACCGTTGCCAGCGGCGGCATAGCGCGGAAGACAATTGCACCCGTACGAGCCGCTTGATTAGGATGTTCGTCCCAGATATTCAGTTCAAAACAGGTCTCTGGATGAATGCGCTGCATGTCCTGACAGCGAATGAAGACACCGGAGTTAGTCTGGCTATCGATAGAAAACTGTACGCTGAGCTCAAAGTCTGTCACCACACCTGGGTGCAACAAAAAGCCATCACCCTCTTGGTCAGGCCCGCCGCCAACGATCATGTCATCTTCAACACGCCAGATAGCAGCGCCCACGGCCTGCCAGCCGGTGAGGTCGGTGCCATTAAAAAGAGACTGTGGAGAATTGTCGGTTCTGGCATGCACACTGCCGAGCGACAATGCGATGCCGACGGCTGCCAGAAGGCAGCCTTGGACATAAGGCCTGGCCCAAAGCAGGCCGGGTATCAACTGTTGAATAGCGACTCGCCGGTGAGACCCTGCGTTTCCATAATCTGGCGCAGCCGTTTGAGGGCCTCTACCTGAATCTGACGAACACGTTCACGCGTCAAACCGATCTCGCGCCCCACTTCCTCCAGCGTGCTGCTTTCATAGCCGCGCAGACCGAAACGGCGGGACACCACTTCCCGCTGCTTATCGCTGAGCTCGTCCAACCAATGGGAAATGCTGTCCTTGATATCGCTGTCCTGGAGCAACTGCGACGGGTCGGATTCTCTGGTGTCTGCAATGGTGTCCAACACCGCCCTGTCTGAGTCCGGCCCCAACGGCGTGTCCACCGATGTTACCCGCTCGTTCAGCCCCAGCAGGCGCTTCACATCCGCGGCAGGCTTATCCAGCATCTCGGCAATTTCTTCGGCGCTGGGCTCATGATCCAGTTTCTGTGTCAGTTCGCGAGCAGCGCGCAAATACACATTGAGTTCTTTCACCACATGGATTGGCAGACGGATGGTACGCGTCTGGTTCATGATCGCGCGTTCTATGGTCTGGCGAATCCACCAGGTGGCGTAGGTTGAAAAACGGAAGCCGCGCTCGGGATCAAACTTCTCAACCGCTCGTATCAAGCCGAGATTACCTTCCTCGATGAGGTCCAGCAGTGTGAGTCCGCGGTTTATGTAGCGGCGCGAGATCTTCACAACCAGGCGCAGGTTGCTTTCGATCATACGCTTGCGTGCAGCTTCATCACCCTTGAGTGCCTCGCGGGCAAAATACTTCTCCTCATCCGCTGTAAGCAGCGGCGAGTAGCCGATTTCGTTGAGATAGAGCTGCGTAGGATCCAGCGAGCGTTCTGCCTTGCGCGAGGCTTTGGCTTTCTCAAATGCCGCCTCATCGCGCGCAACTGCGCTGGCCACTTGGGTATCCCCGGTCTCGCTTTTTGGTTTTGCGGTCGCTTTCTTACTGGCAGATTTGCCTTTACGCCCTGCAGCTTTCGTTGCGGCGCTTTTCCCCGAGTTTGACGTCCGTTTCGGGCGTGCTCCTGTGGCATCCACATCCATGGCCATACCCCTTGTTCTAATACGAATGGTGAGTATTTCGCGCCGGCCCAACAGATTAACTCAAGCGCTGGTGGAAAAACAAGCAAACTTGGCCATCCCAAATGGGGCGCCCGTGCGACCTATCGACGCGGCAACAGCCGGATAGGGTCTATGGGTTTACCGTCTCGTCGGATCTCAAAGTGCAAATTAACGGTTTCTGTTCCCGTGCTGCCCTTTTCTGCGATCTTCTCACCCGCCCTCACCGTGTCGCCCTCGCCCACCAACAAGCGGTCATTATGCCCGTAAGCGGAGAGGTACTGTTCGTTGTGCTTGATAATCAACAATTCGCCAAAGCCGACGATTCCGGTACCGGAGTACACCACCTTCCCTGCAGCAGTAGCGACAACCGCATCTCCCCGCTCTCCGGCAATGTCGATGCCTTTGTGGAGACTGCTTGAGAAACGCCGTGTCACCCTTCCCTGCGCAGGCCAGCGCCATTGTTTCACCGGCGCCCCGGTGTATTCCGGTCCGACAGTTTTAGTCGGCGCCGATGACGGCTGTGTGACAGTGGTTGATTTTGTACTCGGTGCAGCGGGCTTGGGCGCCGCCACCGGCGCAGTAGGCACGGGTTTGGGCACTGGTGTCGCGGCGGTCT
The DNA here is from genome assembly GCF_014652275.1 of Parahalioglobus pacificus. Taxonomy (GTDB): domain Bacteria; phylum Pseudomonadota; class Gammaproteobacteria; order Pseudomonadales; family Halieaceae; genus Parahalioglobus; species Parahalioglobus pacificus. Next base: position 1,638,411 of record NZ_BMYM01000001.1, read on the forward strand.
TCGGCGCCGTTTTAGGTGCGCTTGCCGGGGTACTGCGCGACGAAGTGCTGGGCGGTGAGCCTTTCAGCTTGAGCCGCTGTCCGGGGTATATCGTGTAAGGCGCAGGGATACCGTTAAGTGCTGCAACGCGCCGGTAATCCAGCCCATATACAAAAGCTATCCCGTAGAGAGTGTCTCCGCCTTTGACTGTGTAGGTGCCCGGTGTGGGCCCGCTGTAACGCACACGGCGATCTTCAATGGGCGCGGGCGGATTACCGCTGCAGGCTACCAATACCAAAAGACTGCAGGTCAGGATCAGTCGTCGCATGCCTGCATCATCGGACGACGGGCCTTTCAGCCCTCGCTACCGACGCTCCCATAACGGGACTCGATAAACCACACCAATGCAAAGCCGGTCACCATTAGCACCGTACACAAAGCCACCTGGGGCTCATTTCCGGTAAAAGTCAGGTACTGTGCCGGGCTAACGGGAATCTGCTGCACCGCCTTGAGTTCGCCGTGGCGATCAACCACCCAGTCCAGCACCTGCTTCCAGGGCCACACGACAGCCAGGGAACCCAGCAGGAAGCCCGTGAGCAGCGCCATAGTTGAGGCATGGGCGCGTTGCAGCAACCAATGCAGGATGCGTGAAAAGACCATTAGGCCTGAGCCAGCGCCGGCTGCGAATACCACCAGCACCGTCAGATCGAACTGGGTAATCGCCGCAAGAATGGTGGCATACATGCCCAGCAACACCAAAATAAAGCTGCCCGAGATGCCCGGCAGGATCATGGCACAAATGGCGATGAAGCCCGCCAGGAAGACGCCGGTGAGTCCGCCCGCAAAGCCTACAATGGGGGATAGCGCGATAGTCAGGGCAACACCAGTGCCGATGACGAGCCACAGACTACGCAGAAAGGTCCATGCGGGCACCTGCCGGATAAGCACCAGTGTCGAAGCCAGGATCAAGCCAAAAAAGAAGGCCCACAATGGCACCGGGTGGTTTTCCAGCAACCAGCTGATACCTCGGGCGAGGCTGAGCATGCTGATTGCAATACCTGCGACCAAGGCCAGCAGGAAAGCCCCATCAACATGCTGCCAGGCTGCTTTGAACTTACCTGCAAGCAACAATCGAAGCAGCGCCAGGTCGAAGTGGCGAATTGCTGCCAGCAGGCGATCGTAGATACCTGTGATAAACGCCATAGTGCCACCCGATACCCCGGGAACTATGTCAGCGGCACCCATCAAGGCGCCACGCAGAAAGATTCCCAGACTGGTCACGCGCTAACGTACCGTGCCCGGTCTCAGGGGCACAAAACGCACAGGTTCAACGATATCGGTTTCAAACCCCTGATCAGTGCGGGTAACAACGTGGAGCTGTTGCCTGTCTTCCCCAACCGGCATCACCAGGCGTCCGCCTACAGCCAGTTGGGCCAGTAGCTCATGCGGTATGGTCGCGGGTGAGGCAGCGGAAAGAATGCCATCGAAGTCGCCCTGACCGTCCCAACCCAGCCCACCATCTGCATGGCGCAACTGGACGTTGCGCAGCTTCAGTTTGCGCAAACGTTGACGCGACTTATCCAAGAGCGGCTTGATGCGCTCCATGGCGTAGACTTCGCCTACAAGTTGCGCCAACACGGCGGTTTGATAGCCGGAGCCGCTGCCGATTTCCAATACCCGCTGCCGGGGCCCTGAGGCCAATAGCAACTCGGTCATGCGGGCAACGATATACGGTTGCGACAGAGTCTGGTTAAAGCCAATTGGGAGAGCGGTATCCTCATAGGCGCGGTGCGCCATGGCCTCATCGAGGAATAGGTGCCTGGGCGTCGTGCGGATAACATCCAGCACCGCCATATTGCTAATGCCCTGATCAACCAGACGCTGGATGAGGCGCTCGCGCGTGCGCTGGGACGTCATCCCAATCCCACTGATATCCGCACTATTCAATGCTGGCGCCACTCCCCACGTCTCCGTCATTGATCTCGACCAGTTCTGCTACCACCGCTGTGGCGTAGCTGCCCGCCCCCAGGCTGAACTCAAGTCTAAGAGCATCATCATCACAAAACTCCCAACAAAAGTCATCCGGCAACACGCGTGCGGGGCGATAGGCAAGGCTAAGACCCTGGTTACAGAGACCGTCCGCAACACCCTGCCATTCTCCAAAGCAGTCATAGTAAGCCTGATGCCTAAGTGCAGAACCCAACGGTTCCCCGCGCCCCCAAAGTGGTAAGGCAGGATGAACATCGCCCTGCCGGCAGCGCTCGGCCACGGATGGGTCTTCACCATCGAAGGCGAAAACACTGTGAGTGCCATTGAGCATGCAGGCGTCACCCTCTGCGACCTCACACCAGGTACCCGCCTCAACACGTTCCGCCAGAAGCGCATTGAACAGTGCAGAGCGCAGCGCTGACAGGTAGAGGGATTTTCGGTTTCTGGCAATTCGCCTGCCTCCACGGTCCAGCCAATGCCTGGCCTGCGCCAGGGTGCTGCCGTTGTGACCAAAGCGCTGCACACCAAAGTAGTTAGGCACCCCGCCCTGAGCCACCTGTTGCAAGCGCTGCTCCAGTAACGATTTGTCGGGCGTACGCAGATCGCGCAGCGCCAGTACAAAACAGTTGGCGCGATGAACGCCGCGGCGGAGTTTTTTGCGATGTTGCTTCACCTCAAGAATGGCAACACGCCCGTCGGCTTCCAGTGATCGCCAGTCGGGCGCCGGCTTGCCGGCAAGGCCCACACTCAGCCATTGTCGGGTAACCGCACGGCTGTCTTTGAGGCCGCTATAGCCCACATCTCGCCTGGGAACATTGGCCAGTGTCGCGACCTGCTGCGCCAACTCCTGGGTGCCGATGCCGGTTTTCTCGATCCGCAGAAAGGCATGCTCGCCCTCCCCCTCGGGCTCAAAGCCGAGAGATTCTTCGACAAAGAAGTCCTGTGGCGAAACGCGCAGAGATGCTGTACCCAGAGGATCACCCAGGGCCAAAACAGGTTTTGGATTCAGGGACAAGGCGACAACAAGACGACCGCGTGCGCAGCAATGCCTTCCCTGCGCCCGGCGAAGCCCAGGCCCTCGGTTGTGGTGGCTTTGATATTGACCTGGCCGATATCGCTCTTCAGGTCAGCGGCCAAATTCTCGCGCATCTGGAGAATATGGGGTGCCATCTTCGGCGCCTGCGCGATCAAGGTGGCATCGAGGTTGCCCAGGCAGTAGCCTTGCTCACTGATCAATGCCATCACGTTGCGCAGAAGGACGCGGCTGTCGATGTTGGCATTGGCGGGGTCAGTGTCCGGAAAATGGTGTCCAATATCGCCCAGGGCCAATGCACCCAGCAGCGCATCACAGATAGCGTGCAGCAACACGTCGCCATCGGAATGCGCTTCCAGGCCCGCCTCATGGGCGATCTTTACGCCGCCCAGCACCACATGATCGCCGCTCGCGAAGCGATGAACATCGTAACCATGCCCTATACGCATGAATCTCACCTACTCGTCTTCAGCCGGATGGCTCAGATAGTATTCGGCCAACGCAAGGTCGGCCTGCACCGTCACCTTGAGGTTGCCCGGCGACCCGGCCACAAGCTGCACCTCATGCCCTGCCATTTCCATGGCGCTGGCTTCGTCGGTGACGACCTTGCCCTCGCGGCGGGCATCGCGCAGTGCATCGCGCAATTCTCGCAACCGAAACATCTGCGGCGTCTGGGCGCGCCAGAGGTTCGCCCGGTCCGGCGTGGATTCTACCTTGCCTTCTGCAGTGGCCCGCTTGACTGTATCGACCACAGGTTCGGCAAGCAGGCCACCAACGCCACTTTGCTGTACTTCTGTGATCAACCGGTTAATCGAGGTGACCGCCACACAGGGGCGGGCCGCATCGTGAACCAGAACCCAGTCATCGCCACCTGCCTGCTCTGCCAGCAAATCCAATCCAGCCAGCACCGAGTCAGCCCGTTCACGACCACCCGGTGCAATTCGCACGCGCGCGTCCCGTAAACCCACGATGTCATCATTGCGACGGTCGGCCGGGTCCAGCACCACGGCAACCGCACGAATATCCGGGCAGGCCAGTAGCGCATTCAGGCTGTGTTCCATGACAGTGGCACCGGCCAGCGGCAGGTATTGCTTGGGTATCGCGGCCGCCATTCGCCTTCCGCTGCCCGCGGCGGGCAACACCGCCCAACAACTGGGAGAGTCGCTCATTGCTGCGAGTCCTTCGCCTCGGACGCGTCCTTATCAACAAACTGGTAAAACACTTCGTCCTCGCGCACCAGATTGAGCTCTTCCCGCGCGCGCTGTTCCACAACGGCCGTGCCGTTTTGCAGTTCCAGCACCTCGCGTTCTAACACAGCATTGCGAGCGCGCAACTCAGCGTTGACGGCCTCCTGCTCAACCACCTGCTGCTCCAGACGATGCTGCTCGGCGAGACTGCCCTCCGCGATCCACAGCCGGTATTGCAACACCAGCAGCAGAAGAACGAGCGCGCCAAGCAGCCAGCGCATCATCAGGCCTTGCGAAACTCCGCCATGCCCCGGTAGGGCGCACGCTCACCCAACTCAGCCTCTATGCGCAATAGGCGGTTGTATTTGGCAACGCGATCGGAACGGCACAGGGAGCCGGTTTTGATCTGACCAGCAGCCGTGGCCACTGCCAGGTCGGCAATGGTCGTGTCTTCGGTTTCGCCGCTACGGTGCGAAATGACAGCTGTATAACCTGCCGCCTTCGCCATGGCAATCGCGTCCAGCGTTTCGCTGAGGCTACCGATCTGGTTGAACTTGATCAGGATGGAGTTACCCACGCCCTTTTCGATCCCTTCTTTAAGAATGCGGGTGTTGGTCACGAACAAGTCGTCACCCACCAATTGAATACGGTCACCGATTTTATCGGTCAGCAGCTTCCACCCATCCCAATCCGACTCATCGAGTCCATCCTCGATAGAGATGATCGGATGACCGTCCGCCAGTGCGGCGAGATAGTCGCAGAACTCGGCGGAGCTGAACTGCTTGCCCTCACCTGCCAGGTCATAAACACCGTCGCGATAAAATTCTGAGGCCGCGCAATCCAGCGCCAGGGTGATATCGCTGCCCAGTGAGTAGCCAGCCTTGGCAACGGCATCAGCAATAGCTTCCAGTGCAGCTTCATTCGATGGCAAGTTGGGTGCGAAGCCGCCCTCGTCGCCAACGGCAGTATTCAAGCCACGCGCAGAAAGTACTTTCTTGAGCTGATGGAAAATCTCGGCGCCGGCGCGCAGGCCCTCAGCAAAGGTGGGCGCTGCAACTGGCTGTACCATGAATTCCTGAATATCCACATTGTTGTCAGCGTGTTCACCGCCATTGAGGATATTCATCATGGGCACAGGCATGCTGAGCTCACTGGTGCCATTGATATCAGCGATATGGGAGTACAGCGGCACCTTGCGCGAAGCCGCAGCGGCCTTTGCCGCGGCGAGGGAAACGGCCAGAATCGCATTGGCGCCAAATTTAGCTTTGTTGTCGGTACCGTCGGCGTCGATCATTGCCTTGTCCAGCGCACGCTGGTCATTCGCGTCGCTGCCCACCAGCAGATCACGAATAGGGCCATTCACGTTAGCGACCGCCTTGAGAACGCCCTTACCCAGGTAGCGCTCGCCATCGCCGTCGCGAAGCTCCAGCGCCTCGCGCGACCCCGTGGACGCACCAGAAGGCGCGCAGGCGGACCCGACGTCACCCGAATCCAGGGTGACTTCCGCCATTACGGTGGGATTGCCCCGGCTATCCATGACCTCATAGGCCTGAATCTGGGTAATTGTGCTCATCAGTTCGTCTCCGAAAAAAGTTAAGAGATGTCTAGCGAAGGCAACGACTTGGTGAGGTCGTCTATCGCCTTAATTTGGGTGAGGAACGCCTCCAACTGCGCCAGCGGCAGTGCACTGGGGCCATCGCAAAGGGCTTTGTCGGGATCAGGGTGCGCTTCCAGAAAAAGCCCGGCCAAGCCTGTGGCCATGCCCGCTCGCGCCAACTCTGCTACCTGATGCCGTCGCCCGCCAGAAGCCGTGCCACCCGGGTCGCGGCATTGCAGGGCGTGCGTCACATCAAACACCAGGGGCGCATTGTTGCAGGTTGCTTTCATCACGCCAAAGCCCAGCATATCTACAACGAGGTTGTCGTAACCGAAATTACTTCCACGCTCGCACAACAGCACATCGTGCTTGTCACACTCGGCAAACTTTTCAACCACATTGGCCATCTGGGAGGGACTGAGGAACTGCGGCTTCTTCACATTCACAATGGCGTCGGTGGCTGCCATGGCCTCAACAAGATCAGTCTGGCGCGCCAAAAATGCCGGCAACTGAATCACTTCGCACACTTCGGCAGCTGGCGCCGCCTGCTCCGGGGCGTGTACATCTGTCAGTATGGGCACATCGAAGGCTTCTCGCACCGCGCTAAGAATACTCAAGCCCTCTTCCAGCCCCGGCCCACGAAACGAGTGGATCGAGGAGCGGTTGGCTTTGTCGTAAGAGGCCTTGAAAACGTAGGGGATGCCCAACCTGGCACAAACCTCTACATAGTGTTCTGCCACCCGCAGCGCAAATTCCCGACTCTCCAATACGTTCACTCCGCCAAACAGGACGAAGGGAGCACGGTTATCGATGGTGATATCACGGAGTTGTACCGATGCCGTAGCCATGTTACTCACCTGTGTAGACTCAGCCGCGCGCGTGCTCTAGCGCCGCACGAATGTAGCTACTGAACAACGGGTGTCCGCCGCGGGGGCGAGACGTAAACTCGGGGTGGAACTGGCAGGCAACAAACCAAGGGTGATCGGCCAACTCCACCATCTCAACCAGCGACTTATCGTCTGACCAGCCCGCGATCTTCATACCCGCATCGCGAAGTTGGTCCAGGTAGTTATTGTTCACCTCGTAGCGATGGCGGTGACGCTCTGTGATGGTATCTGCGCCATAAATCTCGCGTACTTTGCTATCACTCTCAAGATGGCAAGGCTGCGCGCCCAAGCGCATGGTGCCGCCCATATCCGAACTTTCGTCACGCTGCTCGGTGGAACCGTCGGCGTTCTGCCATTCGGTAATCAGTGCAACAATCGGATGCGGTGTCCCTGCGTTCATCTCGGTAGAGTTTGCATCTGCCAGACCGCAAACATTGCGCGCATACTCAATCAACGCCACGTGCATACCTAGGCAAATACCCAGGTAGGGTATGCGATTTTCGCGGGCATAACGCACCGCCGTAATCTTGCCTTCCACGCCGCGATCACCAAAGCCACCCGGCACAAGAATCGCATCAACCTGTTCCAGACAGGCAGTGCCATCGCGCTCGATGTCTTCGGCATCAATGTAGTCAATCTGAACATCAGCCAGTGTTTGCAGGCCGGCATGTTTCAGCGCCTCATTGAGCGATTTGTAGGCATCCAGCAGGTCCATGTACTTACCCACCATGGCCACGCGCACCGTGGAGCGAGGTTCGCTGAACTCGCGCTGCAGCACATCGTCCCATTCCGACAGATCCGCGGCAGGACAATCTAGGTTAAAGCGTTCGACCACGAAGTCATCCAGGCCCATGCCATGCAGTGCGCCGGGGATTCGGTAGATGCTGTCTGCGTCCAGCAGAGGAATCACTGCGCGCTCTTCCACGTTGGTGAACAGGGAAATCTTCTTGCGTGCACTCTCTTCAATATCGACTGAGCAGCGACACAGCAAAATGTCTGGCTGTAGGCCAATTGACCGTAGCTCTTTCACCGAGTGCTGGGTGGGCTTGGTTTTGATCTCGCCGGCAGTGGCAATATACGGCACCAATGTTAGGTGCATCAGCAGCGCTCGACTGGCGCCCAGCTCCACCTTCAGCTGACGCGCAGCTTCAAGAAATGGCAGGCCTTCGATGTCGCCAACGGTGCCACCAATCTCAACGACTGCGACATCCGCATCCCCCGCTCCTAGCTGAATTCGGCGCTTGATCTCATCGGTGACGTGCGGAATCACTTGCACCGTGCCGCCCAGGTAATCGCCGCGGCGCTCTTTGCGCAGCACTTCGTTATACACGCGGCCCGTTGTGAAGTTGTTAGAGCGCAGCATAGTCGTGCGAGTGAAGCGCTCATAGTGGCCCAGATCCAAGTCGGTCTCGGCGCCGTCCTCGGTTACAAACACCTCGCCGTGCTGGAAGGGGCTCATCGTGCCGGGGTCGACGTTAATGTAAGGATCGAGTTTGAGCAGTGTGACCTTGAGCCCCCGCGCCTCCAGCACAGCTGCCAGCGATGCTGCTGCTATACCCTTGCCCAACGAGGAAACAACCCCACCTGTGACGAATACAAATCGCGTCATGAAAAGCCTTTAATCACACTGTTCAGTCGGAAACGCAGGATTGATAGAGCTAAGACCGGGGTCGGCCCGGCGCCCTTGCATTCCCACAAAAGATGGGACGCCAGATTACCAGAAAGGCCCCTGTCACTCAACGAAGTCGGCACCCTCAACTGCGCGCCAGCGCAATCGCCATAGCCCGACCGCTGCGTCGCCCTCGTCGCAACCTCGCGCAGGATGTTCGCACAGTGCGAAGCCGCCAATATCGATCAATACGCCGCCGAGGTACACCAATGGGACAGCATCGCGGTGCCAGGGCGGAATCGCTTCCTGCTGCAAATACTTTTTGAGCACCGTACGATGCTCCCTACCCGCCAGCTGGCAGCGTTCCCCACCGGTGCGCACGTGCACTTCTACGCGCTGCTCTGGTGCGAGTCGGTAACCGTCTCCTGTGACAGGCTCAAGGGACAGGTGGCCGTTACCAAAGGCCACCTGCTCACCCGGCGCCAGCGTAACAGCGCGCTCAGATGGACTGCTGCCCGAGACCAGAAAGACATCACCTCTATAGCCACGTAATCCCCAAGTGCCGCTTATGGCCTCCGGTGCCGCTGAACCGGTGTGCAACTGGCGCAGGAACTCGGTCAGCATTCTGTGTTCGGGGGCCATAACGCCCTGATCTTGCAGCCATGCCCTGAGATTATGCACAGCCCGCACGGGGTCATCCGCCGGCAAGTCTCGCGCGGCGAGCCCTGGGTCACCGGTGCGCGATCGTAGTGTTAAAGGGGACGGCGCCAACTGCGTCAGCAGTGCCTGCGCATCGGCCAGATTTGCCGCGGCGCGCGATATCGTTTGGCGATAGCCGGGCCAGCGCTGGGCCACTGCGGGGATGACCTGTGCGCGCAGATAGTTCCTGTCAAATTGACTGTCGGCATTGGAGGGATCATCCACCCAATCGAGCTTCTGCTCGGCGGCGTAGTTCGCCAGCACCGAGCGCGGCAAACCGAGAAATGGCCGATACAGCTGCCCGGCTCCCAGTGGGCGACGCTCCGGCATACCCCCCAGCCCAGACAGCCCAGCGCCTCGCAGCAAACGGAGTAGCAGTGTCTCTACCTGATCATCCTGATGGTGCGCCATAAAGAGCACATCGCCATCGCCCAGACTGTCTTCGAAAACCGCGTAACGAGCACGTCGCGCGGCAGCTTCTATCCCCTCTCCTGCCCCATCCACGCTAACCACACTGTGCTGCAGCGGCACACCCAGTGATGCGCAAACCCGGTCACAGTGCGCCTGCCATGCGTCGGCTTCCGGGTGCAATTGATGGTTCACATGAATGGCTGAGACGGGTGGCAACCCGCTGCTTTGGGACACTAATGAAGCCAGGGAATGCAGCAGTACAATGGAGTCCATGCCGCCGCTCAGGGCAACAAGCCACCGCGGTGCTGCAGGATCAGCATTAAGGTGCTGCGTGAGGTTCATTGCGCCCGCCTAATAGGCCAGCTGGCAGCTGGGCTTGATCAGTTCCCGTAGGACATCAGCCGCTGGTAACGCCGTTCCAGCATGTCGTCCAGTGAGACCTGATCCAGAGCAGATAGCTGCTCCGAAATATGTTCCTTGATGCGCTGTGCCATCATGTCGATGTCGCGATGCGCACCGCCCAGCGGTTCCGGGATAGTGGCGTCCACAATTCCGAGATCCTCCAGTACTGTGGAGGTGACCCCCATGGCCTCAGCGGCATCGGGCGCGTGGTCGGAGCTCTTCCAAATGATGTTGGCGCAACCCTCGGGTGAAATCACGAAGTAGGTTGCGTACTGCAGCATGGCCAGGTGATCACCGACCCCTATGCCAAGCGCGCCGCCGGAGCTTCCCTCTCCGATCACGATACAGATGATAGGGGTGGCCAGACGCGACATCACGGCCAGGTTTTGCGCAATGGATTCACTGATACCGCGCTCTTCCGAGTCAATACCGGGATAAGCCCCGGGCGTATCGATCAACGTCACTACCGGCATCTTGTAACGCTCAGCCATCTCCATCAGGCGCAGCGCTTTGCGGTAGCCCTCGGGTTTGGGCATACCAAAATTCCGATAGACCTTGTCCTTAACCGCGCGTCCTTTCTCCTGACCGATGACCATCACAGGCCTGTCATCGAGGCGTGCTATGCCACCGACAATGGCCTTGTCGTCGCCAAAATGCCGGTCGCCGTGCAGCTCATCGAACTCGGTGAAAATGCGCGGAATATAATCCAGAGAGTATGGGCGCTTGGGGTGGCGAGCGACTTTTACGATATCCCAGGCACTGAGGTTGGCGTAGATCTTCTCGGTCAGCCGCGTGCTCTTCTTACGCAGGTTCTCGATCTCGGCGCTGATATCCATCTCAGCGTCGGAGCCCACCAGCTGCAACTCCTCGATTTTGACTTCCAGCTCTGCAATGGGCTGCTCGAAGTCGAGGTAATTGGGGTTCATGCGGTTACCGTGTACGTCGCCTTATTGTGGCCGGCAGTGTACAAAATTACCGGTCAAGGCACCACGGCATCAGCCGCCGACTAGAGAAATCATAACGCCCGCCGCCACTGCCGAACCGATAACACCGGCCACGTTTGGCCCCATCGCATGCATCAACAGGAAATTGTGCGGGTTAGCCTCGAGGCCCAGTTTATTGCTGACCCGTGCTGCCATGGGCACAGCGGATACACCGGCAGACCCAATCAAGGGATTCAGCGGTGTGCCGCCCATCCGATTCATGGCTTTGGCCATGAGAATGCCGGAGGCTGTGCCAATCCCAAACGCCACGATACCCAGCGCGAGGATACCCAGAGTATTGATGTCCAGGAATTTATCGGCCACCAGTTTTGAGCCCACGGAAAGGCCCAGGAATATCGTCGTGATGTTGATCAGCGCGTTCTGTGCCGTGTCGGTGAGCCTGTCGACCACACCACACTCTTTCATCAGGTTGCCGAAACAGAACATGCCCAGCAGTGGGGCCGCATCCGGCAGCAATAGCGCCACCAATACCAACAACACCAGCGGGAATACGATCTTTTCCCGTTGGCTGACGTGGCGCAGCTGTACCATTTCGATCTTGCGCTCCGCCTCGGTGGTCAGGGCACGCATGATGGGTGGCTGAATCATGGGCACCAAGGCCATGTAGGAGTACGCGGCAACCGCAATCGGGCCTAGCAGATCGGGCGCCAGCACGCTGGACACATAAATCGCCGTTGGGCCATCGGCGCCGCCGATAATGCCGATGGCAGCCGCGTCAGCGAGACTGAAATCCATGATTCCAAATGCACTGAGGCTTACCGCACCCAGCACCGTGGCGAAGATGCCGAACTGCGCGGCCGCACCCAAAAACAGGGTGCGCGGGTTAGCGAGCAGCGGGCCAAAGTCCGTCATGGCGCCAACGCCCATAAAAATGAGCAGCGGCGCTACACCTGTAGCGATCGCCACAGAGTAGAAGCTGTACAGCATGCCGTTGCCAAAACCCGCATCAGCCGCCATTGCAGCCGCTGCCGAGCGTACTTGCGCTGGCGCACTCTCGGCGGCCTCCATCAGCGCTTTGACCGGCGCGTCAGGGTCCAGACCCAATACCGCTGACAACTGCATCAGCAGCTGGGCGTCGCCTTGCAGGATGGCATTTTCTACCGCCGAGTAGGCCAGACCCGCCCCGGGGATATTGGCCAGAATGCCACCAAACCCAATGGGTACTAGCAGCAGTGGCTCAAAGCCCTTGCGCACCGCCAGAAACAGCAGGCCAAAGCCCACCGCAATCATAGCGGCGGCCCCGGGCGTCATCTGTGAAAGCCCGGAAGAGCTCCACAATTGCAGCAGGTTTTCCACTTATCAGCCCAGTGTAATGATGGTATCGCCCACGGCGACAGCGTCGCCCACCTTTACTGCCACCTCGCCGACAGTGCCGGCCTGAGGCGCACGCACTTCGGTCTCCATCTTCATGGCTTCGAGGATGACAATGACATCACCCGACTGCACTGCATCGCCCGGTGATACGTTCACTTTAAAGATGTTGCCTGCCAGCGGTGCCGGGACTGGTGCACTGTTTGCGGGGGCTGCGGCAGGCGATCCTGTGGCAGGCACTCCTGCGGCAGCGGGGGCACTGACGGGTGCCAGCTGCGACACATCACCCCCGTCGGTTACCTCAACCACGTAGCTCTGGCCATTGACAGCCACTGTGTAAACGCCGCTTGCGCCTTCGGCGGTTGTAACAGGCGCTGAAGAGGCTTCCGTTTCGCCGCCAGGAGCGGGCTCGAAGGCATCGGGATTGCCACGGTTTTCCAGAAACTTGAGTCCGATCTGCGGAAACAGCGCATAGGTCAGCACGTCGTCCACCTCGCCCTCCCCGGATGCCAGTGTTACGCCTTTCTCTTTGGCCAGCCCACGCAACTCCTCGGTGATGGTTTCCAACTCCGGCTCGATAAGATCTGCGGGACGGCAGGTGATGGCCGCCTCGCCTTCCAGCACACGCGTCTGAAGTGCGCTGTCCACGGGCGCCGGCGTCGCGCCATATTCACCCTTGAGCACGCCCGCAGTCTCGCGGGAAATAGACTTGTAGCGCTCTCCGGTCACCACATTCAGCACCGACTGTGTGCCCACAATCTGTGAGGTCGGTGTCACCAGCGGGATGTACCCCAGATCCTTACGCACGCGCGGAATCTCTTCCAACACTTCGTCCAACCGGTCGGTCATGCCCTGCTCTCGCAACTGGTTTTCCATATTGGTCAGCATCCCGCCGGGCACCTGCGCCACCAGAATACGGCTGTCGACACCGCGCAGACTGCCCTCAAACTTGGCGTACTTTTTGCGCACCGCACGGAAGTAATTTGCCACGCCCTGGAGCTTGTTCAGGTCCAGGCCGGTGTCGCGCTCCGTGCCCTCAAGAATCGCCACCACGGATTCTGTGGGGGAGTGGCCGTAGGTCATGGCCATCGAGGAAATCGAGGTATCTACATTATCGATACCTGCTTCTACACACTTCAGAATCGTTGCTGTAGACAGACCCGTGGTGGCATGGCACTGCATATGAATGGGAATATCGCAGGCCTTCTTCAGGCGCGTTACCAACTCGTACCCCTCGTAGGGGCGCAGCAAACCCGCCATATCCTTGATGGCAATTGAGTCCGCGCCCATGTCTTCTAACTGCTTACCCATTGAGACCCAGTTGTCCATGTTGTGGACCGGACTGATGGTGTAGGACAGGGTGCCCTGCGCGTGCTTGCCCACATTGCTTACGGCGCGCAGAGCCACCTCGAGGTTGCGCATGTCGTTCATTGCGTCAAACACGCGGAACACGTCTACCCCATTAACGGCGGCACGCTCAACGAAGCGCTGCACAACGTCATCTGCGTAATGGCGGTAGCCGAGTATGTTCTGCCCACGAAACAGCATTTGCTGACGCGTATTGGGCATGGCCTTTTTCAGTTCGCGGATGCGTTCCCAGGGATCTTCACCCAGGTAGCGAATACAGGCGTCAAACGTAGCGCCACCCCAAGTCTCTACCGACCAAAAACCGATCTCATCCATGGCGGCTGCGATGGGCAGCATATCGTCGAGGCGCACACGTGTGGCCAGCAGGGACTGGTTACCGTCACGCAAAACAACATCGGTAATACCCAGTGTGGAGGAGCCAGTTTCCATACAAGAATCCTTTACTTGGTGCGGCTGCGGTGTTGGTGGATTGCAGCGCTAATCACGGCAATGAGTTCGGTGTCTGCAATTGGGGTAGGCGCCGGGTTGGCCGGTTCAGGCTCGGGGTCTGGCAGCAGGCGCTGGACAGTACGTGACATTACCCCTGTGGCGAAAACCAGTAATGCCAGGAAAATGACCACAGTGCCCATACCGAACACCATCAGCTCAAGACCCTGCTGAATTATCTCCGTCCGCACGACTCGTCCACGCTACAAAACCCGATATGTTAAACAGGATAGACCACGCTGACTACGCCACCGCACTAACCCCAGGGGGTAGGACCGGCGCCTGGCGGGAGATAAGCGCGTATAATCCCGCCCCACCGAACACTACACCTATTTTGCAACTATGCGCCTGATGCTTGCCCCCATGGAGGGGGTCGTCGATCACACAATGCGGGAACTGCTCAGCGATCTGGGTGGTCTGGACCGCTGCGTCACCGAATTCTTGCGCGTCAGTGAACGGCTGTTGCCTGCCCGGGTGTTTCACCGCATCTGCCCTGAGCTCAGCCAAGGCGGCTGCACACCCAGCGGCACCCCCGTGTACTTGCAATTGTTGGGTGGGGACGCCAGCGTTGTTGCAGAGAATGCCGCTCGCGGCGCGGAACTAGGCGCGCCCGGCATCGATCTGAATTTTGGCTGCCCGGCAAAAACCGTTAACCGGTCGGACGGGGGTTCAATTCTGCTACGAGAGCCTCATCGGGTCTCCGCTATTGTGGCAGCCACCCGACAAGCCGTACCGTCCAACATTCCAGTGACGGTCAAAATTCGCCTAGGCTATGAAGACCAGAGCCAGTTCCTGGACGTCGTCGATGGCATTGTGGCGGCAGGCGCCTCCGAGTTAGTGATACATGCCCGCACCAAGGTGCACGGCTACAGGCCACCGGCGTACTGGGAAGAGATTGCAAAGGCCAGGGAGCGCGTCCCTTTTCCGGTCATCGCCAACGGCGAGATCTGGTCGATAGCCGATGCGCGCCGCTGTCGGGAAATCAGCGGCTGTAAGGATTTGATGATGGGCCGGGGCGCCCTGTGTCGCCCTGACCTCCCCCGCCTTGTGAAGGCCGATAGCGCTAGCGAGACTGTTAAGCCGCTGGCCTGGCCAGCGGTGCTGCCATTAGTGCGCCGCTTCTTCGACATCACCACCGATAATTACGACCCTCGCTACGCAGGCAACCCTCTAAAACAGTGGTTGGTGTACCTGAAAACCTACTATCCGCAAGCGGCCGTGCTGTTTGAACAGATCAAGCGCCTGCGAGAACCGGATCAGCTATACACCGCCCTTGAAAATGCCGAGCTAGCACTATCAAGCGAGCGCGCGGCATAAGCCTCTAGCTAAGCAAGGTGGGCACCCGGCAATCGATTAGCCGAGGGCCGCGCTCAGCCGTAGCCGCTGCAAACTGCGCGGCAAAAGCGTCGAGATCTTCCGCGATGGACGCCTGCACGCCCATGCCCTGTGCCATAGCCGCAAAATCCATCGCCGGTGCGCTAATGTCGAGCATGCTGGCAGCTTTTGGCCCAGGCACTCCGCCTCGGGCGCCGGTGCGCGCGAACTCCAGTTCAAGGATGCTGTATTTGCGGTTATTGAACAGTACCACGCAGACATCCAGGTTCTCTCTGGCCATCGTCCACAGTGATTGAATGGTGTACATGGCACTGCCATCACCCTCGAGGCAGATCACTTTGCGTTCAGGACAAGCCAGCGCGGCACCTACTGCCGCCGGCAGTCCCCAGCCGATAGAGCCACCGGTGAGATTCAGCCAATCATGGGCAGGCGCTGTCGCCGTCAGCGGAAAGCAACCGAAACTGGAGGTCGCACCCTCGTCCACCACGATCGAACGCTCTGGCAAATAGTGGGATATGACGGCCGCCGCCGTCATCGCATCCAGCTCGCCTTCGGGTAACGCAGCTCGTTCCAGTTCATACAAGCTTGCGTCTGTCGCGTGTGCATCCATCGCGTCAGCCAGCGCAGCGACCGCTGTAGCAAGGTCATCCCCGGGCATACCCAACTGTCGATGCGCTGCGGCTTCAGGGGCAATTTCTCCTGGGACGCCAGGGTAGGCAAAAAAGGAGACAGGCGCTGCGCACCCCACCGTTAACAAAGCATCAATATCCTTCAGGGCGTCTATCGCCATCTCGGCCAGATACGGTAAACGCTCCATCACGGCACTGCCGGCACCCCGCTCAACGCGGGCGGGGAAGGTATCCACAAACAAACGAGCGCCGCAGGTATTGGCAATGCGACTCAGCAGCTCACTCAACCCCCTATCCACGAAAGCACCGCCTACCAGAATTGCAGGGTTCTGGGCGCCAGACAGTAAGTCAGCCGCCTCGGCGATAGCTGCGGCGGGCACCTGCGAAGGTACCGGTGGCTCAGTTTTGTCTCGCGCACCGTGTGGGTTATCGCTCCAGGAGACATCCGCTGGCAGTACCAGGGTGGCCGTTCTGCCCCCCGCCGTGGCCTGCACAGCTTCCAGTGCGTCATCGGCGATCCTCGCAGCATCTTCAGAGCTCCGGTACCAGTGAGACACCGGGCCTGCTATCCCTTCGATATCCGCCGTCAGTGGCGCATCAAGCTTGAGATGATAGCTTGCATGATCGCCCACAATGTTGATCAGTGGCACCTGCGCCCTGCGCGCGTTATGCAGGTTAGCCACGGCATTGCCTAAACCGGGGCCGAGGTGGAGTAATGTCGCCGCCGGTTTACCGCTCATCCGGGCATAGCCATCAGCTGCACCGCTGAGCACACCCTCGAATAAGCACAGCACACAGCGCATGCCGTCGACTTCGTCCAGCGCAGCCACAAAATGCATTTCAGAGGTTCCGGGGTTGGTAAAGCAGATCTCAACCCCGTTGTTCACCAGCGTTGTCAGCAGACTCTCAGCACCGTTCATTTCTTATCTCCACATTGCGCAATCTGGCGTGCATTCACCACTTGGATGCCGACCAGGGACACAGGCAGTCGCCAATAGCATTCGTCGCAGTCCTTGCTATGATTGGCCACCATTGGGCGGGTATACGGGGCTGCCGAGCTGAGGGATTTATACCCCGGCGCGTTTCACCTCCAGACCGGCGCTCACTGCCAGCGCGCAGCTTCACAATAATTTAACAGAGAACAACTTAATGACCACAACCACCGCCGGGGCGATCGATCCCGCGAACGACACGGGCTTCTTTGGCCACCCTCGCGGACTCTACGTCTGTTTTGCCACAGAACTTTGGGAACGCTTTTCATTCTATGGAATGAAGTACCTTCTGCTTCTGTACCTCACCAAGTACCACCTGTTCACCGACGCCAACGGCCTTGAGGTTCTTGGCGGTTATGCAGCTATGGTGTACGCCATGCCGGTGATCGGCGGCCTTCTTGCCGACCGTTATCTGGGCATGAGAAAGGCCGTTGTCTTTGGGGGCATCCTGCTGGTGCTTGGCCACCTGGGCATGGCCTTCGAAGGCGAACAAGCACGCATGGTGGGTGATGACGTCGTCCGTGATGACCGCGCATTGCAGGTGTTCTATTTCTCACTGGCCCTGATCGTCATGGGTGTAGGATTCCTCAAGCCCAACATTTCCACGATCGTGGGCCAGCTGTACGGCAAGGATGACCCCCGCCGTGACTCTGGTTTCACGATCTTCTACATGGGCATTAACCTAGGCTCATTCACCGCCACATTGCTCTGCGGCTACCTCGGTGAAACTTACGGTTGGGGCTACGGTTTCGGTGCAGCCGGTATCGGCATGCTGATTGGCCTGATCACCTTCCTGCGTGGCCAGAAGCATCTGCATGGTCACGCTGATCCCAAGGACGAGGCCAAACTGAAAGCCAAGTCGCCCATCGGCCTGTCCAATGAACTGACCATCTATTTGGGTGGGATTCTGGGCGTTGTCGTTGCCTGGCAAATGCTGCAATTCCACGGCGCTGTGGGCTTTGCCCTCAACAGCCTGGCAGTCGCAGTGCTAGCGGGCCTCACCTGGTTCATCGCGGTGAAATGTGACCCCATAGAGCGCAGCCGCATGATCGTGCTGATTATCCTGACCATGTCTACCGTAGTTTTCTGGGCCCTGTTCGAACAGAGCGCTGCATCAATGACGCTCTACGCTGACCGGGTGATGGACCGAAACCTGCTGGGCATCGACTTCACGGCGGCGCAGTTCGGCTCGCTCAATGCCATGTTCATCTTCATGTTTGCCCCGCTGTTTGCATGGCTGTGGACGACCTTGGGCCGGCATGGGCTTGAGCCCAACACACCGGTGAAGTTTGCCTTGGGTATCGCCCAGGCTGGACTGGGATTCGGCGCGCTGGTGATTGGCGCATCCAATCCCGACCAGGCCGGGCTGGTTTCCGGCTGGTGGATGGTGCTGGCGTATCTGCTGCACACCATGGGCGAGCTTTGCCTTTCGCCAGTAGGTCTGTCCGCCGTGACCAAGCTGGCCGTGCCCAGTGTGGTGGGCGTGATGATGGGTTCATGGTTCCTGGCCACGGCCTACTCCGAATTTGTGGCCGTACAACTGGCCAAGCTGGCCGCCGTGGATACGGTGGGCGGTGAGGTCGCAGACGTCAGCGTCGCACTGGCCAGCTACACCGAGTTGTTCACTAGCCTGCTGTGGGTGGGGCTTGGGGTTGCCGCCGCGCTGCTGGTGATTTCGCCGCTGCTGAAGCGCATGATGCACGGCGTTCACTGATTCACGGGGGTTACTGACGATGGCCAAACGCGACTACGACCTCATCCTGCTCGGAGCCACCGGTTTCACCGGTCAATTAGTGGCTGAATACCTCGCCAGGCAATACGGCGTGGGTGGCGACCTTCGATGGGCGATTGCCGGTCGGAATGCCCAAAAACTGGAGCAAGTGCGGGCGCAAATCCTCGCTGATAACGATGAGTCGCTGGACATTGTGGTGGCCGACAGCAATGACCGCGAAAGCCTCAACACAATGGCAGCGCGAGCAACGGCGATCTGCACCACCGTTGGTCCCTATGCATTGTATGGCACACCGCTAGTGGAAGCGTGCATCGAGGCCGGGACTCACTACTGTGATCTGACTGGCGAAGTGCAATGGATTCAGCGCAATATTGCTGATTTCCAGACGCGCGCGGAGAAAGCCGGTGCGCGCATCGTGCACACCTGCGGTTTCGACTCCATTCCGTCCGACCTGGGCACACTCTTCGTTCAAAATGCAATGTTTGACGCAACAGGGGCTCCCGGTGATCGGGTGTGTGCGCGTGTCGGCAAAAACAGCGGCGCAGTCAGTGGCGGCACGGTCGCCAGCATGCTGAATGTGATGGAAGAAGCCAGTCGAGATCCGGGGCTGCGCAAAGCCATTGGTGACCCATACGCACTGTACCCGACTGAGACCCCTCGCGGACATGACAAGCCAGACCAGACTGGCGTTAAGTACGATGCTGACTTCCACCAATGGACCTGCCCGTTCGTGATGGCAGCGATCAATGCTCGCGTTGTGCGCCGCAGCAATGCTCTGCTGGGTCTACCCTGGGGTGAAGATTTCCGCTACTCCGAGTCTTTGTTATGCAAGTCACGTGGAGCCGCGCTGCGCACTACAGCCGTCATGGGAGCTGGCATGGGCGCTATGGCGTTTACGCCTACGCGTGCGCTGCTGTCACGCTTCCTGCCCGATCCCGGCGAGGGGCCTGACAAGGCAACGCGCGAGAAAGGCTTTTTCGAAATGTTTTTCCACGCCGAGAATGCCGATGGGCATCGCCAGGTGAAAGTCACTGGCGATATGGACCCGGGCTACGGATCAACCTCAAAGATGCTGGGTGAGGCGGCTGTGTGCCTTGCGCTGGATTCATTGGACAGCCCTGGGGGAATTACGACTCCAGCTGCTGCGATGGGTACAGTCCTGATAGACCGGTTAACGAAAAATGCCGGGCTCACTTTCGAGATTGTCAGCGGCGCGTGAATTATACCCTCGCCGGCATCTGGCCATTGCCGGCGAAACTTCGTAGAGTCCCAACGACAACAAGAATTAAATCAATTGGGCGAGTAACGCGGGTTGCGCAAGTTCAACCTAGTTTTCAGTGGCAAGCTGCTGCCGGGGTACACCGCGGCACGGGCCCGTGCGGGTCTGGCAAAAGTCTTCGATATCGATGATTCCGACCGCCTGAAAGCATTCTTCAGTGGCGACGCGGTGGTTTTGCGCCGAGCGCTCGATAGAAAGGAAGGTGGCGACCTCTTTCGCCGCCTTCGCGAGATCGGAATGGAAACAGAGCTGGTGCTGATTTCCGAGGATCCTGAAGACATCAGCCCCACCAGCTTGGTAGTACCTACCCCAGCAGAGGAAAGCGACGACGCATCTACATCTCTCGAGGACACAGCGCCAACTGGAGTCACGACAGACAAGGGTCATGGCCAGGGAATGACGCAGGAGATCAGGCGCCAGCGTCCGGGACAGATAGACCAGAGCTGGGCAGCTCCCTCCTCCAGCAGTAAAGCCCGCTCTTCCTTGTCGGACCTCAAACGCCCAGGGAAACAGCGCGCTGATACGCAGTCATCGGCGACTGATAGCAATGAAGCCGCCGCCCTAAAAGCGCTAGAGGATGCTCAAAAGAAGGCGGACCGAGCGGCCCAGGAAAAGGCACGAAAGGAAAAAGCGACCGAGGAAGCCGCCAAGCGCAAAGCCGAGGAACAGGCTCGTAAGGAACAGGCCGCCGAGGAAGCCGCAAAGCGCAAGGCCGAGGAACAGGCTCGTAAGAAAAAGGCCGCAGAAGAAGCCGCTAAACGCAAAGCCGAAGAACGGGCCCGCAAAAAACAGGCCGCTGAGGAAGCCGCCAAACGCAAAGCCGAAGAACGGGCCCGCAAGAAACAGGCCGCTGAGGAAGCCGCCAAACGCAAAGCCGAAGAGCGAGCCAGCAAGAAAAAGGCCGCAGAAGAAGCTGCCAAGCTCAAAGCCGAAGAACAGGCTCGCAAGAAAAAGGCCGAAGAAGAAGAAGCCGCTAAACGCAAAGCCGAAGAACAGGCCCGCAAGAAAAAGGCCGCAGAAGAAGCCGCTAAACGCAAAGCCGAAGAGCAGACCCGAAAGAAAAAGGCCGCAGAAGAAGCCGCTAAGCGCAAAGCCGAACAACAGGCTCGTAAGAAACAGGCCGCAGAAGAAGCTGCCAAACTCAAAGCTGAAGAACAGGCCCGTAAGAAACAGGCCGCAGAAGAAGCTGCCAAACGCAAAGCTAAAGAACAGGCCCGAAAGAAACAGGCCGCTGCTGATCGCAAAGCTGCCGCAGAGGCGAAGAAACAGGCTGCCCGAGCCGAAAAGCGGAGAGCTGCCGAGAAAGCCGCACAACTGGCTGCTGAACAAGCTCTGCAGAAAGAAGCTGCAGACGCGGAGGCCGCTAGGCAACGAGCAGCCGATGCCGCCGAGAAAGAAGCACAGCGCATTGCCGCAGCCACCGCGGCAAGAAAGCGAGTTGAAGCAGCTTATCAAGAAGCTGAATCTACCCAAGCCGCTCAGCCTCATGCAGACAGAAAGACCGAAACAGATCCGCCAGAGGAAGCAGCCTCACGGAGGGTCCAAGCAGGCAAAGCACGTGGAACCGCAGACAGCGCTAAGTCGACCGAGTCTCCAGGACGACCCGAGACTCAACAACCCGCGGCGACCAACGACAGAGCACCGGCGCTCTCAGCCCAACTGCCCGAGCACGAGCACGAGCACGAGCACGAGCACGAGCACGAGAGTGTTACCGCTCCCACGCATCGATCATCGACTGCGCACAAGGGTCAAACACCCGCTCCTGCTCGCAGTGCGGTCAAGCCGGAACTCAAAGTGCGCAATGGTGGCGTGCGCTCGAGCCTGGTTATAGCGCCGGAGAAAGCCGTTCTTTCATCCCGCTCGGCTGCTGGCGCGGCGAACACCTTTGCCCTGCGCCCTTTCAGAGCCAGCCCCAATGTAAAAGACCGCGGAACAAGAGCGCGGGCCAGTCAAACAAAGCTCACTGTGCTTGCCTCCTTCGCCGCCCTCTTATTCGTCGTAACAGTGGTACTGACTTCACTATTGCCCAAAGATGTCATTCCCTCAGGACCTGACGCCGCTACTGCGCTTCCTGATGGAAGACTGCTGCTTTGGTTCGACGGCGGTCTTCTGGTACACGATCGCTCCGGGACCGTACAACAGCATAGCGACGCCGAGGCCCTCGGGCTGACAGTAAACCCCGTGACTGCGATGGCAAGTGACGGCGCCAGCGGATTCCTAATCACCCAAGTCGTCGATGGGCGCAATCTGACATCCCGCTGCGAACTATCGCCGCTCGCCTGTGCGCCATACATTGATGACGTGGAAGCACATGCTATCGTCAGGCATCCGCGCACGCGGGTGCAGTTCTACATTGATCTCGCTCGCAAGCAGCTTGTTCGCCTTGCACCAAATAATGAGCAGCCGCAGTCAGCCGCTATTGAGGTTTCAGACACCCCTGTTCTGCTACTACAGGACGGTCTGCTGCTGCTGAACAGCGCGATTGCGCCGGCCATCAGCGTGCTACTGCCAGATACGAACGGTTTTGCGCGCCAGTTGGATGAATTTCTGCTTCTGCCTGCCACACCCAGCGGCGCTGAAATGACTCAGGTTGTCGATTTTACGCCCACCGACGCTGGCTGGTGGGTGTTAATGCAGTCTGAAGACGGTCAGCAAAAGGGCCTGTATCGCTTTGACCAGGAGTGGGGTTTTGTTGGCGAGATCGCGGTTGCTTCGGGTGCCATCGATATTGTTCGATGGGGGCCGCGGCTGTTGGTTATCGATCCCGGCAGTCAGGACATACAGCGACTGAGTTTGAGCGGCGAGCCACATAAACCCTTGCAATCTCAGGCAATTACCGACGCCGTCGCTGGCGCGATTGCCGAGCAGCAGCAACGGGATGCACTGTCCGGGCTGTTTCGTTTCCTTACGGCTTCCGTCGCACTGCTTGGCGGTATCGCAGCGTGGCTTCAACACATGCGATTCCGGGTATTCAGCCATGCCAAGCCACGTGGAGCCGAACCGATCGATGACATTGCCGATCAGATCCAGTGGGTTATACCTAGCGCAGCGAGAAGTGGTCGGCTATTGGCAATCATGGTGACCTTAGCAGTCCTGTTGGGTCTTACGCTGATTGCGGCGGGGCTGGGTCTGGTGTCATTGCCTACAGCAACGGCAAGCACCCTACTTCTGGGCGGCAGTCTGGGAGCCGTCTACCTCTATCGACGCATGCCCACAGGCAACCTGGGGCACATCGGCGAACGCCTGGTACTCGTTGACCACGGCAATACCTATCATGTGGGCCAAGGTGCGCAGCTTCATTACCGTGGACCCTTTTTGATTATGGATGATGTCGCTGTGTTCACGGGCACCCGTCTCTTACCGGTGTTTGACGTAGCCCGCCTGCTAGCGCTGAAACCACTCATTGACGCTGGCATCAGAGTCGAGCGAAAGGTTGTTCTGGTGTACTTAATCCAATCACCGCATCCCCTACTGCTGGCGGCGGTATTACCACTGGGTAGTTTATTCGTCGTACTGGCGCATTTACTGGCCTAATCCCATAGCGCCTTCGCTATACTGGCACGACTGCACCACAGCCCCGGAGGGCGGCGAATGCCAGACCACGGCCCCGGCAGCAGCCATCTCACAGGCCAACCTCACGTTGCCCTTTTTGCGACCTGTCTAATTGATGTGTTCAGGCCCTCCGCCGGCTTTGCGGCGCTCGCTCTTCTGGAAGAAGCGGGTTGCCGCGTCACGGTGCCGGCAAGCCAAACCTGTTGTGGCCAACCGGCCTACAGCGGCGGTGACTACGCCGCAGCGCTGCCCACTGCGAAACAGAACATTGAGCTTTTGGAGCCCTTTGATTATGTCGTAATGCCATCGGGCTCTTGCGCCGCCATGCTGTGTCAGCATTACCCGAAACTGCTAAAAGGCACGTGGCGAGAACGGGCGCTTGATCTATCGCAGCGCTGCTATGAGTTGACGGACTTTCTCACAGAGGTGGTACAACTGCCGCCCAGAGCGCACACGCCAGAGGCTTCCAATGTAGCCTACCACGACGGCTGCGCCGGTTTACGAGAACTGGGAATAGCCGAGCAACCACGCTCTCTACTAAAAACCCAAAACAACATCGAAGTTGTAGAGCTGCAGACACAGGGCGTTTGCTGCGGCTTTGGCGGCAGCTTTTGTGCGCGCATGCCAGAGATCTCTGCCCGAATGAGCGATGACAAGCTCGACGATATCTCTGCTAGCGGTGCCGCTACCGTCGTCGCCGGTGATATGGGTTGCCTGCTCGCGATGTCCGGTCGTGCCAGTAAGCGGGGGCTAGACCTTGAGTTTAGACATGTGGCTGAGTTGCTCGTAGCGGATTCAGACACAACCAACGAGTCCGGGAGCCGTGACTGATGCAGGTGCAGAGTGAAGATTTCATTGCTCGCGCCGCCGATGCCCTGTCCGATACCGCAGCCAGCGCCAATCGTCGTCGCCTGGGTCTGCAGCTACCCGCTCAGCGGGAAGCTGCCGTTGCGACATTTGGAGCGTTTCAGTCACTCAGGGACCACGTTGAGTCTGTTCGCAGGCATACGCTTCAGCATTTGGACACCTACCTTGATGAGTTCGAGCAGCAGGCACTGGAGAACGGTAATCAAGTGCACTTTGCGCGCAACGGCGAGGAGCTGAACCAGCGGGTACTATCCATCATCCAGCGCCATTCCGCCAAGCGTGTGGCAAAGGGCAAATCCATGGTGACCGAAGAAACCGGGCTCAATGCCGCTTTGGAAGCTGCCGGATTGCGCGTGACCGAAACTGATCTCGGCGAATACATTGTGCAGCAGGCGGGCGAGCAACCATCGCATATCGTAGCGCCCGCACTGCACAAACCTGAGGCGGATATCAGATCGCTGTTCTACGAGAAACATCCTCTGGGGGCGCGTGACCTGGATACAGCCGAGGACATGGTGGCAGAGGCACGTCGGGTGCTGCGCGAGGAGTTCCTGGCAGCAGATATCGGGATCATTGGCGCCAACGCCCTCGTCGCGGAATCAGGGTACTCAATGCTGGTGACTAACGAGGGTAATGGAGACCTTTGCGCCAACCTCCCTCCGGTGTTGGTGATCTGCACAACCGTGGATCGGCTGCTACCGAGGCTTTCGGATGCCATGAGCATGTTGCGGCTACTGGTGCGATCCACAACGGGCCAACCCATCACCAGCTATACCAGTTTTTACTCAGGACCCGCGCGAGACGGCGACATCGACGGACCGCGGGAAACGCACATAGTGCTGCTGGACAATGGGCGTAGCGACATCCTCGCCAGCGATTACCGTTCCATGTTGCAGTGCATTCGTTGTGGGGCCTGCTTAAACCACTGCCCCGTATACGTAGCGGCCGGCGGCCATGCCTATGGCTCTGTCTATCCCGGCCCCATGGGTTCAGTACTAACGCCATTACTCACCTCGTTGGAGGAAAGCCATACGCTACCCAATGCCTGCACCAGCTGCGGCCGTTGCGAAGAGGTCTGTCCTGCCAATATCCCGCTGCCCCAGCTACTGCGCGACCTACGCCATGCTGAGAACGAGGCACAACTGTTGCCTACGCCAGTGCGACTGGGGTTAAAGGCACACGCCTGGCTGGTCCAGCGCCCGCAACTGTACAGATGGCTATCAGGCCTGTTCGCGCGATCTCTTTCGCGCCTCGGCAGAACACATTGGCTGGCTCGCCGCGTGCCGGGAATGACGGACTATCTGAATACACGCGACCTGCCCATGCCAGCCAAGGAGACCTTTTTGGCACAGTTGCAGAGGGAGGCAGAGAATGAATGATGCGCGTACCGAAATCTATGCACGGATTCGCGGCACCGCCACCGGCGCCTCGCGCCAAGACATCGACAGCGCATTGCATGGGCTGGGGAGTGGCCCAAGTGCACCGCTGCCCAGCATAGAGCCCTGCGCAGCCTTTCTCGCCAATGTGTTATTACAAGGCGGCAGTATCTCTACCGCGAGGTCGCGTAAAGCGACGGTGCAAGCGGTTGCAAAGTATCTGTTCGAGCGCCATCGCACCCACAAGATAGCCGCCGGTCATGATCAGCGACTGGCGGCGCTGCCATGGCGCGATGCCGGCCTGCTACCACGCTTTGGTGCTGCCGGCAGCAATGACGCCGTCTCAGTGAGTTTTGCCGCGGCGGCTGTCGTCGAGACCGGCAGCGTGATACTCCTAACAGGCAAAGCCAGTCCTGCGGCCAATCACCTGCTTGTAGAGGATCATATTGTGCTGGTTGATTGCGAAGCGCTGCTGTCGACTCTGGATGATGCAACCGAATGGGTCGGAAATCTGCGCCACCGTCCGCGGGGGATACAACTCATCTCAGGCCCATCGAGCACTGCTGATATCGGCATGACACTGGTCAGCGGTGCACATGGCCCAAAACGCTGGCACATCATTCTCACTGGAGAGATACCAGCGGAGGCAGAGGAAGAGGCCCGCGAACTGGCGGGCCTTACTTGAGTGCCCAGCAGTTAGCCGGGCCTTGAATTACAGAGGTGTATAGCTGAATTTCTGACCGCCAATAGCCGCCTCGTACATCAGGCCACCCCGTGCGATCGTAAATATAGCCATGCCCTTGCGGTAACCGCCGTGCACGGTTGAAGCATCGTTGCGACCTCCACTGGCGCCCGCTGTTGCGCCACCGCCGGTGTTCGCCTCCGCCGATACACCCGCAGTCAACGCTACCGCTGTGGCCTGGGCGGAAAACTCGAAGTTACCGGAGGTGAATTCTTTGAATGCGCGTTCGTCTTCAAAGAAAATCATTTGGCTGAAGGCTTGTCCGCCTAACTGAAACCCTAGCGTCACTTGCGCCATATCTGTATTGCCGACATGTGCGCCGCGAACAAAGACACGACCCTTACCGTAAGCGCCGCCAATGCCAATACCGCCTTTACCGATTGTCGGGAATACAGCATATCCGTACGCGCTGTTGAAGAACGCTGACGTTTCGCCCGCCTTTTCAAAGGCGCTGAGCGTGTCACCGTAGTCATCGGCGGCACTCAGTTGACTGAGACTGATCAGCATCAAGCTGGCGATCACGGCGTAAAAGCGTTTAATCATTGGGGGAAACTCCAAAATGGACTGAGCAAATAGGCAACGGGTGGTGCCCTCACAGGGGCCCGTTTAGCTGGACTCAGTGTAACAAGTGCCGCTGTATCACAACAATCGCAGAGTCGGCGAATACCGATGAACACCAAGACAGCAATATGACTAACCGGTATTGCGCATGCCGGCAGCCACCCCGGCAATGGTTACCATGATGGCACGTTCCAGCACCTCGCGCGGGTTCTCACGGTTACGCTTTAGTAGTTCAGCTTGCAGCACATTCAGCGGGTCGGTGTAGACATTGCGCAGCGCGATTGACTCTGCGATCCAGGGTTGGTCAGCCAGCAGCGTATCGCTCGCTGACAGCGACAGCACAGCGCGGGTGTCAGCTGCCAGCGCGGCTCGCAAATCAACCCCCAGCCGCTGCAGCTCAGGGTCTACCAGTGCTTCATCGTAGTATTGGGAGAGCTCGGCATCGGCTTTGGCAAACACCATTTCCAGCATCGAGATCCGGGCTGCGAAAAATGGCCATTGCGCCATCATTTCCTGCAACAAACCGCTCTCACCACGATCCAGAGCGGCTTGCAGGGCTCCGCCGGCACCCAGCCAAGCGGGTAGCATAAGGCGGTTCTGCGACCAGGCAAATATCCAGGGGATAGCCCGCAAGCTTTCTATACCGCCCCCACCTGCCCGTCGCGCAGGCCTGGAGCCCAGGGGCAGCTTGGCCAGCTCCTGCTCAGGCGTGGCGCTGCGAAAATAGGGGACAAAGTCTGGTTCACCGCGCACTACTGCTCTATAGGCAGAACAGGAATCCTCGGACAGCTTCGCCATCAACTCGCGCCACTGTGGACGCGGTTGTGGCGGCGTGCGCAAATTCGCACGACAAATGGCCGTGGTGTAAAGCGCCAGCGTTTTCACGGCCAGCGACGTCCAGCCCAACTTCGCACGAATCATTTCGCCCTGCTCGGTGACCCTCAACCCATTGCGCAATGATCCCGGCGGTTGCGACAACAGTGCATCGCGAGCCGGTGCGCCACCACGCCCAATGGTTCCCCCGCGCCCGTGGAAAAGGCTGAGTTCTACACCGTGTCGTTGACACACCGAAAGCAGACTCTCCTGCGCACTGTACTGTGCCCAGGAAGCCGCCATCACTCCCGCGTCCTTGGCAGAGTCCGAGTAACCAATCATGACCATCTGCCTGTGACCGCAGTGGTTGCGATACCAGTCGGTGGATAGCAGTGTTTCCATCACGGATTCCGACCTTGCCAGGTCGTCAAGAGTCTCGAACAGTGGCGCAACCGGGATCGCCCACTGGGCACCGCACTCGCGGAGAAGCAGCACAACAGCCAAAACATCCGACGGCTGGCGCGCCATGGAAATCACATAAGCACCCAGAGCATCTTGAGGCTGCCGGGCGGCGACTTCGCAGGTTGCGAGCACTTCCGCAGTATCAGCGCTGGGCTGCCAGTACCTGGGT
Organism: Parahalioglobus pacificus; assembly: GCF_014652275.1. Taxonomy (GTDB): domain Bacteria; phylum Pseudomonadota; class Gammaproteobacteria; order Pseudomonadales; family Halieaceae; genus Parahalioglobus; species Parahalioglobus pacificus. The sequence continues at coordinate 1,666,882 of NZ_BMYM01000001.1, forward strand.
AGCAACGGGCGCGGGCTGGCCAACACATCCAACAGGTGTTGCTGGCGCTGATTCTCATTCATCGCCGCGTAGTCGCCCATTGCCAACACCGAAAAAATTTCAGCGAGGGCACTGGTGTGTCGGGCACTGTCCTGACGGATGTCGTGCCTGACCAAATGTACGCCGAAACAGCGAATTTTCCTTAACAAATCCAATAGCTGTGAATTCGCTACCGACGCCATGCCGCACTCACGCAGCGAGTGATAGCAACATTCCAGCGGCTCCAGAAGCTGATCGACAGCAACCAGCGTGGTCACCTCCGGCGCAGGCTCACCGTCGAGTTCAGCCTCAAGTGCGCCCAAGGTGTCTTGCAGTAAGCGTCGCAGCCGGCGCAGCACCTCTCGGTAGGGCTCATGGGCATCCCCGGCATACACACGCAGTGCATCTGTACAACGCGTCATCGACAGCTCATCCAACAGGCCTGCAATATCTCGCTGATAAAGATCGGCTGCCTGCCAGCGGCTCAACAGCAACACTTCCCGGGTGACTGTGGCCGTCACGTTCGGGTTGCCATCCCGGTCACCGCCCATCCATGAGGTGAAAGCCAACGGCGCCGCATCTATCGCCAGGCCTTGCCCGCAGCTGATCTCAAGGGCGCGATCAAGACGTCGCAAAAATTCGGGAACGGCTTGCCACAGTGAATCTTCAACCACAGCGAAGCCCCACTTAGCTTCGTCTACAGGTGTAGGGCGCTGGCGCCGGAAGTCATCACCAAACCAAATCTGGGTAATCAACTCGCGCAAGCGCGCATGGAGCTCGCGTCGTTCCCTGTCGGTTAAGCCCTTTAGCTCAAGCTGTGACAGGCAACGGCCGATTTCCGACTGCTTGTGGATCAGGGTACGACGCACAATCTCGGTGGGATGGGCGGTGAGCACCAGATCGATGTGCAGTTCTTGCACCGCCGAGCGCACGTCCTGTTGACTACAACCCTCGGCAAGAAGGGATTCAAATTCCTTCAGCAGGGATTGCGACGCCGAATTCAGCGGGTCCATCTCGCGAGAGATGGTGTGTTGCTGGTCTGCAATATTGGCAAGATTCAGGAACTGGCTGAAGGCACGAGCGACTGGCACGAGTTGATCGTCTTGCAGATTTCGCAACGTGTGCAACAGGGTTTGACCAGCGGTGGAATCGCCCTCACGGGCTGCCCGCGACAGCAGGCGTATGTTTTCCACCGAGGACAGCACCGTTTCACCCTCCGCGCTGGTAATCACTTCACCGAGCAGAGCGCCCAGCATGCTGACATTGTTTCGCAGGCTGCTGTAATCCGGCTCAGTTGCATGCTCTGTCATGGATTAGCTTTCCCAATCATTCATCAGTGAAAGAAGGTCGCAGACCCGGCTGGAATAGCCCCACTCATTGTCATACCAATTCAGCACTCGCAGGTATCGCCCACCGGTGACCGTCGTGAAGGCACTGTCATAAATCGATGAATGGGGGTTACCGATGATGTCAGTGGAGACTATGGGATCGTCTCGATACTCCAGAATACCCCGCAATTGGTCTGATGCTGCGGCTTCACGCACCGCCGCATTAACGGTATCAATATCAACCGTTTTCTCCAGGGTGACGAAAAGATCAACGACCGAACCGTCCGGCACAGGAACACGGGCTGCAATACCGTGCAAGCGGCCATTCAGCTCTGGCAAGACGGAGCCCACCGCCTTGGCAGCCCCGGTTGATGTGGGAATGATATTCTCGGCAGCAGCGCGACTGCGGCGCCAGTCAGAGTGCGGCACATCCGCCAGGCGCTGATCATTGGTGTAGGCATGCACTGTATTGATCACACCTTCCGAGATTCCAAAAGCAGAGTGCAGGACACTGGCCATCGGCGCCAAACAGTTGGTAGTGCAACTGGCATTCGAGATGATGCGATGCTGGGGGTTCAAACCCTGCTCATTCACGCCAAGCACAACGGTGTAGTCGATTTCATCTTTGGCGGGTACGGTGAGAAGCACCCGGTTCGCACCGGCGCTGATGTGCTGCAAGAGCGCTTCGCGAGTCCGAAAAACCCCAGTGGCTTCGATCACCACCTCCACACCCAAATCACCCCAGGGTAGATCCGCGGGGCTGCGCTCACTGAGTAACCTCACCCTGCCCTTGTCAGTGACGAACTCGTCTCCCTCAAGCGCCAGTGCTTTGCCAAAAGGACCCATCACCGTATCGTAATCCAGCAGGTATCTCAGCGCGGCTTTATCAAACAGATCATTGATAGCAACGACCTCAATGTCGTCTCGTGCCTCGAGAATACGAAATACGGCACGTCCGATACGCCCAAAGCCATTAATAGCAACTCTCATTACGCGACCTCCCCTGCGCTGCGCGCATCGAGATCAGCGTACAACCTTGCAACATCCAGCAGGCGTGCGGCATGACCCCGGGATTCGTACCAGCCGAGTATCTTGATGGTGTTCTGGCCCGCCTTGATGGTGCCCTGACTGTCGTACAGCAAGGTGTGAGTACTGCCGATAACGTCAGATGACACGATGGGATCATCGGCGACGCCCAGTATGTCTGGCCGTCGGGCAGCGGCCTCGCGCAGGATCTTGTCAATGTCAGCAACGTCCACACTCGGTTCATCAATCACGATATTGGTGTCCAGCAGACACCCCTCATGGACCGGCACATTCAACGCTGAACTTGTTACCTTTCCAGCCATGTTCGGCAAAATAGTAGGTATCCATTCAGCCGCCTCATGCCCATTGGGAATAATGTTCTTTGCCGCGGAGCGGCTGCGACGCAGATCACCGGAGGCATAATCCTGTAGCATCTGGTCTGAGGTGTAGGCGTGAATGCTGGTGGCGCTGGCACACGCTATGCCCAGCTTTTCGTCCAGCACACTCAGCAATACCGCGAGCGCGGAGGTCGTCGCCGAACCAGCCGATACCTTACGGTCACTGCACTGGACGCTGGCCTCGTTCACGCCCGGCACCACCAGGCGGTCGATAGCATCGCCGGGTAAAGTGCGTAATAGAACGCGCGGCGCGCCATTGGCCAGATGGTCTTGCAAGTAACTGGATTCCCGGTGCTGCCCCGTGGCATCGATCACCAGATCAACATCGAATACATCCCACGGCATTTCGATGGGGCGATCAATCTGCATCAAGCGGGCACGACTGGACTCATTCACCAGAAAGTTACCCTCGAGGCGGTGCCGCTGTGGGTCAGCACATTCAGCGCGTAACAGGTAATGCAGTACGTCCGCCTGACCAAAGTCGGCGATCGCTACGACCTGTATGTCCTCCGTCTGTGAGGCGAGATCAAACACCTGTCGGCCAATTTGGCCAAACCCCATAATGCCAAGTCTTACCACGCGCCGATGCGCCATGTGTGTCTCCCTTGTGGAATGCCCTGTTGTGGGGGCCTGCTCAAGCTAATCGCCCCACGCTCAAGAGACCAGCCTCGCTGTGAATGCGCGATGCCTACATTAAGATTAGCTCAACTCTCGCGCCCTGCGCGCCAATTCCACCGACGTGTTTCGGGATTGCGCCCGCCTCGCGGCACAGGCAAGCTTGCGCTCTGATTCGAGAGACCCCGCACTATGCCAGACACAAACACTGCCTTTTTTGAGCTCGATGGTGATCGCTACGTCGGCAATGACGGCGCCAGGGGCCCTTGGACCCATAATGGGTGTCATGGCGGCCCAGCTGCGGGCGCCGTCGCGCGAAGTGCCGAAAAAGCCGTACCTGACAAGCAGCTGGTCAGGCTGACCCTGGACCTATTCCGTCCTGTTCCCGTATCCGGTTTTACCATACAAACCACGGTGGGCCGCAATGGGCGCATTGTTGCCACGGTTGCTCTGACAGTCGTGGACGACACCGGGAGAGCCTGCGCCTCGGCCACGGCACTGCTCATGGCTCAACAAGACATCGGCGAAGTCACTACGGCAGCCTTTGAGTTGCCAGACCGCGCGGCCGCGCGCCTCACCCCCTTCCGCCGAATTCGCGGCGGGCACGAGCTGCGGACCTTTGCCGACGTCGTGGAAGTTATGACGCCCCGCGGGACCCCGCTGACCCTGGGGCCCAATACAGCATGGATGCGCACGCCCAGGCTGGTCTCCGGTGAACAGGACAGCGCATTTGTGAGTGTTTGCGCGCTTGCTGACTGCGGCAATGGCTTCTCGCGTAATCAGGATGCCGATGAGGTCACCTTCATTAACACGGATCTATCGATTAACCTGCATCGAGCGCCCTCGGGAGAGTGGATAGGCGCACAGTTCACCTCGCGTTGGGAATCCAACGGCACCGGGTTATCGAACGCCATACTGTTCGATGACCACGGCCCCATCGGATCTGCGCAACAATGCCTGCTGCTGCAACGCCCGGACAAAGCCTAGACAAAACCGTCTCAGGGGAAAAACGGCAATCCGCACTGGATTTACACCCGTAGCAAGATTAGACAAACAAGGAGCTCGAACATGGAACCCATGCTCGCTGAACAACGACTGCCGCTACCCTCCTCGGTTTCACCCGAGGCAGACATCGTACGGACTGCGCTGCTAGAGCGTGGCCTTGAAACGCCACTGGTGCCTACCGGCCTCAGTCGCGACGAAAAGTACGAGCGTATCCGTCAATCTTTTACCGACATCACCCGCACTCTGGGTCTGGACCTTCGCGATGACAGCCTGTGCGAAACACCGCACCGCATTGCCAAGATGTATGTCGATGAAATTTTTTCCGGTCTCGACTATACGCAGTTCCCGAAGATCTCGGTCATCGACAATAAGATGAACGTTGAGGAAATGGTCCGTATCGATGATATCGATCTGGTAAGCACCTGCGAGCACCACTTCATCACCATCGATGGCGCCGCACGGGTGGCTTACATTCCCAGTAACAAGATTATCGGCCTTAGCAAAATCAACCGCATTGTTCGGTTCTTTGCCCAGCGGCCGCAGGTTCAGGAACGCCTCACGCAGCAGATTCTTGTCGCGCTACAGGCTTTGCTGGAAACAGACGATGTGGCGGTCACCATTAACGCCGTACACTACTGCGTGAAGTCGCGCGGCGTCATGGACAGCAACTCCCGCACTCGCACAACTGCGCTGGGCGGCGCGTTCAAGGCAGACTCCCGCACGCGGGCGGAATTCCTTGACTAACACCTTCCCGGGGTATCTCAGGGTGCCCCGCGTTCAGTGCATACGATTGCTTGAGCACCCCGTGCATTGAAACGCGCTCTGATACACTACCTCGCTTCATAAAAGCATCACCACAGCCGTTGGAGGCCATCTTGATGATCAAGCCGCTACTGCGCCTGGTAGGCGCTGCGCTTGCATTCTGCTGCACGCCAGCGCTCGCGCAACCGTTTCCATCCACTTACCAACCTCTTCCATCCGAGCCGACGCTTATCAGTAACGCGACCATTCTTACGGGTGATGGCCAGCGTCTGAATGATGCCAGTCTGCTTATGCGCGATGGCAAGATTGTCTGGGTTGGCAGCGGCGAGACGCCAGCCGGCACAACGGTTATCGATGCAGAAGGCCGTTGGGTAACACCGGGCATCATCGACGTACATTCCCACTTGGGCGTTTACCCCAGCCCCGGTGTCAGTGCTCATGATGACGGCAACGAGATGACAAGCCCGGTCACCGCTGACAATTGGGCTGAGCACAGCGTGTGGCCTCAAGACCCCGGCTTTTCCCGCGCTCTCGCAGGCGGCATAACCGCCATGCAGGTACTGCCGGGTTCTGCAAACCTCTTCGGGGGCCGCGGCGTTACATTGAAAAACGTTTACGCCACCAGCTATCAAGGCATGAAATTTCCGGACGCACCCCATGGCCTAAAAATGGCCTGTGGCGAGAACCCCAAGCGAGTTTATGGCAGCCGTAATCAGGCACCCTCAACACGAATGGGTAATGTTGCTCGTTACCGCGCCGAGTGGGCGGCAGCACAGAGTTACATGCGTGACTGGGAGATCTACGACATCAAGGTGTCCGAAGGGGACAAGAAGGCCAAGCCGCCAAAACGCGATCTAAAGCTTGAAACGCTGGCCGACGTTCTCAAAGGTGAAGTGATTGTGCATATGCACTGCTATCGTGCCGATGAGATGCTCACTGTACTGGATATGGCCGAGGAGTTTGGTTACCAGGTGGGCACTTTCCATCACGGCGTAGAGACCTACAAGATCGCCGATGAACTGGCTGAGGCTGGAGTCTGTGGCGCGCTGTGGGCCGACTGGTGGGGCTTCAAGATGGAAGCCTATGACGGCATTCAAGAGAACATAGCCATTGTCGACAGACCCGAAAACGGCTGTGCCATTGTTCACTCAGATTCCGAAGAAGGCATACAGCGCCTGAACCAGGAAGCAGCAAAGGCAATGATCCGGGGCCAACGCGCTGGCATGGACATTCCCGAGGAACGCGCCATTCGCTGGATTACGGAAAATGCTGCAAAGTCACTGGGCATCGCCGATCAAACCGGCACCCTTTCGCCGGGTAAAATGGCAGACGTCGTGCTGTGGAGTGACAACCCCTTCAGCGTGTACAGCAAGGCAGACAAAGTGTTCATCGATGGCGCTCTGCTCTACGACAGGGCCGATCCGGCGCTACAGCCCGTCTCTGATTTCGAACTGGGTCAACTGCAGGAGGCGCAATAATGCGATCACCACTTTTACTCGCCGCAGCCCTGTGTCTGTCGGTTAACGCCGCTTCCGCTCAGAACCTGCTGATACGTGGCGGTGAGGTACACACAGGTACTGATGCTGGTGTGCTGGACAATGCTGACATTCTGATTGAAGACGGCACTATCAGTGCCATCGGCACTAATCTCACAGCGCCAAGCGGTACCGAAACCCTGAATGCCGGTGGAAAGCCCGTGACTGCAGCCCTGTTCACCGGAGTATCAGCCATAGGCCTGGCAGAGGTAGAAGCCGAATCAGATTCTGTCGATAACCGCCTAGCGGACCTTCACGACACACCGATGAGGCCGGAATTTGACGTAACACCCGCCTATAATCCCCACTCCACCGTTGTACCCGTAACTCGTGTAGAGGGTTTTGGCTTTACCCTGCTGGGCGCCAGTGCCTCCGACAGCATTATCGCCGGCCAGGGCCAGCTGGTGCGCCTGGATGGCGGTTACACATCGTTCGCCGGCGACAAGGTGTTATTCATTACCATTGGTGGCGGTAGTGCAGACAAGGCAGGAACCTCCCGCGCCGCACAATGGATGGTGCTGGAGCAGGCGATGGCCGAAGCGAAACGCCCCTCGCGTCAGGGCGAGCCCGCTCTCCTGACCCGTCTGGGGCGCGAGACGCTGAAAGCCTATACCCGTGACGGCACCGTGGTGTTCGCGGTTGATCGCGCCAGTGACATTCTGCAGACCTTGGACTTTGCCCAGCGCCACGGCTTCAGCGCAGTGGTTGCCGGCGGTGCTGAAGCCTGGGTGGTGGCTGGCGCACTGGCAAAGGCTAATGTACCCGTGCTACTGGATCCTCTGGCTAACCTGCCCAACAGTTTCGACAGCGTGGGTTCCCGCCTGGATAACGCAGCCCTGCTGCATGCGGCGGGTGTCGACGTTGGATTTTCGGGCGCTGAAACACACAACACCCGCAAAAATCGCCAGATGGCGGGCAATGCCGTTGCCAATGGTTTGCCCTGGGAGGCCGGTCTGGCCGGCCTGACCAGCGTGCCTGCCCGTCTCTTTGGTATGTCAGGTGGTGAGCTCTCTGCCGGTATGGCGGGGGATGTGGTCATTTGGAGCGGTGACCCACTGGAGGTCACCAGCGCAGCGGACGCTGTGGTACTGAGTGGCAAGGTGGACAGCATGACCAGTCGTCAAACCCGACTTCGGGATCGCTACCTGCCCCGCCAGTCCGATCTCCCCAGGGCCTACATCAAGCCCTGATGACACCCGACGTCGGCGGCATCAGTTGCCGCCGACGCATCGCCTGTCTAGACGTTAAAAGGTACTAGGGCTTACGCGCCAAGTGCTTGGCAATCACGCTGTCCAGCTTATTGGCAAACTGCTGCTTATCCGCGTTACTCAAGGGCGCGGCCCCGCCGGTTTGCACCCCGGTATCGCGCAGGGTAGTCATGAAATCACGCATGTTCAGACGCGCACGGATGTTGTCCCGGGTGTAGAGCTCACCGCGGGGATTCAGCGCCAAAGCGCCAAGCTCAATGACCTCGGCCGCCAGCGGAATATCACCGGTAATGACAAGGTCACCCGCCTGGACACGTTGGACAATCGCGTTGTCCGCCACATCAAAGCCCTTCTCCACGTGCACAAACCGTATATGCGGTGACGCAGGGACCTGCATACTGTGATTCGCCAACAACGTCAGGGAAATGCCCGTACGCTGGGCGGCGCGAAAAAGCGTTTGCTTGATCGGCCCGGGACAGGCATCTGCATCCACCCAGATATGCATACCGGTGTCCCGGGGCCTGGCCGACTAGTGCCAGTGAACCAGCAGTGCGCCCTGCTCGGCCGCTTCTCGCGCGAGGCGCTCTGCTAGCTCGCCAAAGCGCTCTTCCACTTTTTCACGGCGAATCTTAAGTGTGGGCGTCAACACTTCGTTCTCAATACTCCAAGGCTCACGCGACACAATAACCGCACCGATACGCGCATGCTTCTCCACGTCACTGTTGATGGCTTCGGTGGTTTCGCGCAGCGATTGCTCAACCATGTCGTTATCGTGGCCACCGGCCTCGTCAGTGAGCACCGCGATCATAACGGTTTTTGAGAAACCGCGACCCAGCAGGCATTGCTGCTCCGCGTGCGGGTTCTTGGCAAACTCGCCTTCGATGGGGGGCGGCGCCACAAATTTGCCCTGTATCGTTTTGAAATAGTCTTTTACGCGCCCGGTGATGTAGATGAAACCATCCTCGTCAATGCGCGCCTTATCTCCGGTGTGATACCAGCCGTCCTGAATAAGTTCTGCGGTTTTCTCCGGCTGCTTGTAGTAGCCGGGCGTGCAACCGGTAGCGCGCACTGCCAGTTCGTCCTCATCGGTCAGCTTGATCTCCACATCGCCCACCGGTTTGCCGATGGAACCTACACGTCGATCGTTCGGACTGCTGACGATCAGGCCCATGGCCTCTGTCTGCCCAAAACCCTCGGAGAGTACGAGACCCAATCTATCCCACCAATGAATTAGCGCTGGCGGCGTGGGCGCTGCGGCCGTCAAACAGTACTCCACTTCGGTAAGGCCAATACCGTCCAGAATCAATTGACCAATACCCTTCTCGTCTTGATCAAGGGCTTGGGCCAGCGCATCCTTACCGCCAAACTTGCCAATAACAGCCTGCTGGAACTGCTCCCAAATCCTGGGCGGGCCAAAGAACATATGCGGACGCGTGCGCTGCAGGTCGCGCAGCAGGGTCTCCAGCGATTCGCTGAAGTTGACCTCGCCGCAGGCAACCAGTGAGGAGAATTCAACAATCTGACGCTCTGCAATGTGCGAAAGCGGCAGGTAGGAAAAGTACCTGGGATTATCACGGATACCGAACGCCTCAATAAAGCGGCGGATGGGTATCAGGTTGCTATCGTGCGTTTGCATCACGCCCTTGGGCATGCCCGTCGTACCGGAAGTGAACACCAGCGACATCAGGTCGTCGTGCTTGCACTCGTAACTGGGCGATTGACCGCGGAACTGGGACAGCAGGTCCTCCCACTTCAGATGGGGCTGAGGTACTACGACCCCCGGCAGCGTGATGATCGTGACATCCTCAGCCAGCACTTCGGAGACTGCCTCCCAGTTACTGGTTTCACCCACAAAGATCACCTTGGTATCCGTGAAGTCCAAAATGTACTTGGCAGTGCTCCCGGGCAAGGTAGTGAACATGCTCACTGTGACGTTGCCCGATGCGATGACCGCCAAATCGGACATAAACCAGTGCGGTCGGTTGCGCGAGAGCACCACCATGCGCTCACCGCTGCCAAACCGGGATTCCAGCATCGCAGCCATGGCCTGAATTTCTGCCCTGGCCTCTGCCCAGGTGTATTCAACGTCTTGCTCAGCAGTTTCGCGCAAATCGCGCAGCCATACGCGATCAGGACAGGTGTCAGCCCAGTGATCTACTAACCCGGGTAGTGTGTCGATATTCATAGTGTGTTCCTCACTCTGCATCTTATGACCGGGCAGCCTGAGGTTTGCGCCCGACGTTTATAAACTTGTTATTGATTTTCTACGCTGCGCTGACCGATTCCATTTGGTGTACCGCGCTGCTCCAGCACACGCCCACCGAGCTCCGGCTGCCAAACCGCATTCAGAGCCGTCGGCAATGCCTGCAGGTTCACGGCTCCCCAGCGATGCTGCGGCAGCGCTTCAGTGAGATCACCCACATCAACCACATCAACGAGACTTGCCAATGGCTGTAAAGCGGCACCTCCACCGGCTTCGCTGTCGAAGCGGGAAAATTCACTCCCAACCAGGGTGTGCTGCGGGTTGAAAGCCAACAGGAGAAACTCCCCCGTGATACTGGCTTCTCCCCAATCCACCGACAGGGAGTCAACGCCCAGAAAGCCCAGACTCAAGCCCACGCTGTTCTCCGAGATTTGCCAGTGCTCCCAGGCCATCACGTATCCGGAGGCGGTAGGTATTGTGCGAAGAGGCGGACCCAGTACCAAGATGGCGTCCGCAAGCGTGCTACCTACGTCCGCGGGGTACTGCGAGACAGGCTCTCCAATGTCGTAACGCCACTGCGTACAACCCTGCAGCAAAAACAGGGCGCACAGGAACAGGACCCTAGTCAATATCTTCGACAATGTGCGTCGCATAGTCGGTCAGACGATCCTGTTCATCGAAGAAGAATACAGCTCGGTCATAACGGGTATCGACTTCGAAACGGTTGTACACGATGAGAATCAAGCCGGATCCCTTGGCTTTCTCATAGAGGTAGTACAGCACCGTTTCGCCATCCAGTGAGATCACCTGTGACGGTGGGCCCAACGCCGTCATCACAGTATTGCGGGTGGTCACGCCTGTCTCGAAGCCGCTGATGGCCTCTGGGCTCCAGCTCACTTCAACACCGCGCTTATTGTCGTACTGCGCACAGCCCGTCAGGAACACCAATATCAGCGCCAGAAACCCAGGTTTTTGCATGGAAAACGCTCCGATCAACAACGTTGCAGCATAGTGCATAGAGCGCAGCGCTGTCACGGTCTTGTGCGGGTTCGGGGACATATACACCGCTCGATCACATGCTATGCTCCGGCGCTTTCCATCTTGGAGCCCACCATGAATCAGCCCGCCACAGGAACGCCATCACAGTTCCAGCCACAAGACATTCTCAATCCCGCGATCATGGGTCGCGAGGAAACTATGTATGCCCTTTTTGACCACCTTCGCAGCACCGATCCCGTGGCGCTGGTCGAGCACCCCGAGTATCGACCCTTTTGGGCGCTAACCCGTTATGACGATGTTAAACGCATCGGCAGCGCAAACGACGAATTCCTTAGCGCACCCCGCACAGTGCTGGTGCCCGAAGAAGCCGAAAAAATGTTTTTGGAGACCTTCGGTACCGCTAACGGCTTGGAAACACTAATCCACATGGATAGGCCGAAACACCTGAAGATGCGCAAAGTTACCCGCGAATGGTTCCTTCCGCGCAGCATCCAGAGCCTCGAGGTCGAGGTCCGGGAACTGGCAAAAGAGTTCGTCGACAAGATGGCCGACATGGGCGACCACTGCGACTTCGTCAGGGACATCGCGCTGTATTTCCCACTGCGCATCATTCTCTCGATTCTGGGTTTGCCCCGGGAGTCAGAGGAAACCATGCTAAAGCTCACACAGGAGATTTTTGGCGGCCAAGACCCGGATATGCAGCGTGATATTAAGTCTGGCGGTGGACTTCAGGTGCTGCATGACTTTGGCGCCTACTTCAACGACGTGATTGCTGACCGAAAGATTAACCCGCAGCAGGATTTAGCCACGATACTGGCCAATGCGGAGGTCGACGGCCAACCGATGGACCCGCTGGATCAGATGAGCTATTTCATTATCACCGCCAGCGCTGGCCACGATACAACCTCAGCCGCCATTGGGGGCGGACTCAAAGCCTTGATAGAGCATCCGGAACAGATGCAGCTCTGGCGAGACAATCCCGAACTTGATATCGGCGCTGCCAAAGAATTGATCCGGTGGGTATCACCGGTGCGTCATATGGTGCGTACAGCCACGCAGGACCTTGAGCTGCATGGCAAGCACATCAAAGCCGGTGACTACCTGGCGCTGTGGTACCCAGCGGCCAATCGCGATCCCGAGGCCTTTGAATCGCCCAACACACTGGACCTGACCCGTGACCCCAAGCAGCAAATGGCATTTGGCTACGGCTCACACATGTGCCTGGGCCAGCACCTGGCGGCGCTGGAAGTGGCGTGTTTCTTTAGGGAATTATTGCCGCGCCTGGACGACATCAAGATCGCAGCAAAACCAGAGTGGGTGCAGGCAATTTTTGTCGGTGGCTTGAAATCGCTGCCCGTGAACTACCAAATGAGGTAGTACTCAGCGCACTGGCACTGCAAGCGGCATGAGCGCCGCGCGTCTTAGAGTTCGCGCTGTGCGGGCTCTTCGACGCTGGCAACAGCACCCGCCTGCGCTTCCCGATTCGGGTAGGTCGCCTCGCCGCGTGCACTGCGCTGATTCTTCCAGGCTTGTTGTTCTGAGTAGCCTGGGCCACGATGGCCATTAGCACCAAAATTGTGGGGTTTGACGTCCAACTTACTGCCTGTGCCCTTGGTGGGGCAGGCCTTGTCGGTAAAGGTCCGCTTGCCGGTGTCCGGGTCTACACAGACATATACGCCCGCGTTTGCCCCGACAGGCAGAAGCAGCATCGCCAGCGCGGCTGTACGAAGCATCTTCATGCAAAATCCCCTTGTACAATCTTTGTTGTTCCCAAAAGCTAGCCCTCAGCGACTGTGACGTCCATCACATTCTGGACTTTTCTCCAGATTGCCTCGGCCCCCGCAAATGCCTCTAACGTCACCCAGCAACGGGTACAAATAAGCACACTTGTTCACTGTCAGTCGGGGCGACAGTCTTCGGCCGGTGATTGGCGGCCATTATGATATAGGTTGGCGCGTTCACCAGGACATCAGACTATGCACATCGCAATCATCGGCGCAGGGCCCTGCGGCATTGCAGCGGGAAGAGAACTGCGCCGGCAGGGCTTCACCGATTTCACCATCATTGATGCCCTTGATGCACCGGGTGGCACCTGGCGATTGCACAACTACCCGGGACTTGCCTGTGACGTGTGGGCCCACTCCTACTCGTTTACCTATGCGCCCAACCCCGACTGGAGTGCAAGCTTCGTCGAACAATCTGAAATACAGGCCTATCTAGCTGACTGCGCCAGGGAGTTTGGGCTGGAAGAGCACCTGAAACTCAACACCCGGATACTGCGCGCCCAGTGGCAGACCGAGGGGCACTGGATACTGGAAACAGAAGCGGGAGAATCCCTGCGAGCGGACGTCATCATCAATGCAATGGGTAACCAGCACACCCCGCTCTACCCCGACGTTCCAGGCCGTGACAGCTTTACAGGCGACAGTTGGCACGGCACGCGTTGGAACCACTCCGTATCGTTGGAAGACAAACGGATTGTGGTGGTGGGCTCTGCCGCCTGTGCCGTGCAGGTGGTGCCAGAGATCGCGAAGGTTGCGGGCAAACTTACAGTACTGCAGCGCTCGCCGAACTGGATCATGCCACGCGGACGCAAGTTCTATAGCGAAGCACAAAAACGCCGCTACCGACGCTATCCCTGGCTGATCAAAGCCAAACGCGCAGTGCAGGGACTGATGATGGGCCAGGTAGAGAACGCCGCGACATTGGGGCACAAGCGCATGCAGCAGTTCGAGAAAATGGCGCTCGATTACCTGCACAAGGAAATCGAGGATCCCGAACTGCGCGCTGCGCTAACACCCGACAGCCGCTACGGCTGCAAGCGCGGTCTGGTGTCTGATGATTTCTATCCTGCGTTAAAGCGGGACAACGTGTCGTTAATTGCCGAAGGACTCAAAGAGGTCACACCCACTGGCATCGTCACGTCCAGTGGCGGGAGCATCGACTGCGATGTGATCATTTACTGCACGGGCTACCGCATCATGGACTGGGATCGTATCGACGTGCGCGGGCGGGACAATCAGTCGCTGGCGCAGGCGCTGGATGGTACGCCGCGCGCCTACAAGGGTATTGCGACGCCGGGATTCCCGAACTACTTCTTTGCGATGGGGCCCAATGGCTTGGTGCTCAATGCGTCCTACTTCCGCACAGCCGAGGTCAATGTGGCCAGTATCGTCAAGTTACTCAGGGCCATGCGAGATAAGAACAGCAACACCATTGAGGTCAAAGAAACGGTCACCGCCGAGTATTGCGACTGGATGATGAATCGATTCCCCCAGTATTCCTGGGCGGCAAAAGACTGCCAGAGTTACTACACAAACGCCGAGGGTTACCCGCCGTTTCTCTACCCCGGAAGCTTCAAGGCTTATCAAAAGGCACACGGCGGTATCTCGCTCGATGAGTTCGAGATACAGCGCACTGAAGAGCAGCGGCAGGTTGCCTGAGCGTGATTCCAGATGTACCGACGTGGGTGTTCGCCTATGGCTCTCTCATCTACAAAATTGATTTTCCGTACCTCGAGCGCCAGCGAGCGTACATCAGCGGGTGGGAGCGCCGATTCTGGCAAGGCTCCCATGATCACAGGGGCACGCCAGAATCACCCGGCCGCGTCGTGACACTAATGTCCTCCCCTGGCCACGTATGCGGCGGCATTGCCTATCTCGTAGAGCCTTCTGTGGTTGAGCACCTGGATCACCGCGAGAAAAACGGTTATCGCCGCGAGGTCACTGAGATTCACCTGACTTCAGACAACAGCGTGGTCTATGGATTAGTCTATGTGGCTGACATTAACAACCACGCGTTTCTCGGCCCTGCACCACTGGAGGAACTCGCCAGTCACATTCGTAGATCGAAGGGACCAAGCGGCAGTAACGCCGAGTATCTTTTGAACCTGGATAGCGCACTCAGAGAGCTAGGCGAACACGATCAGCACGTCACCGCACTAGCGGACGCTGTCCTTGCCGAAGGCGCAACTTAGTGCAGCGCTGAAGGCGCGCCTCCTTGAGCTGATCCATCGCCAGAGGGGAACAGGTAATCCAGTCGCAAACACTCACCTGCGACCTGGCGCGTGCCTTCCATCGTCATTGCAACGAAAGCGGCAAACTGCTGCAGCATCAGGCCGGGACTGGCCGGTAACACCCCGGCAATGACCAACTGCGGTGTGGCATCGTCGACAATATCCAGGAATATCTTGAGCGTTGGAAACTCCATATTAAGTCGCCCCAGGTCCGCCGCTACCGCAAACAGCGCCATAGGCCTCACTTCCAACTCGGTGTTCAGCAGCAGACCAAAGCGCTCGAGAAACAGGCGACTGTCGATGGCACCTTCGATTGACTTCAATGCGCTGAGATGAAGGCCTTCACAGTGACCACAATCCTCATAGGCCACCCTGGATTCCTCTAGCCATTGCTCCACCAGGGCCCTGTCAAGTTTGAATAGCTCAGGCATTGTCGTCATCCGAAGTACTGGTGGAGCGCATGCTACGCCAAAGCCCGCCTGGAGCAAATCCCCAGCAGGCAGGTAGAACGTCGCTGATCCGGACTGCATGTACCATCAACCAGAAGGACTGTCACGACAGCGACTCGACGCCAGCTCATCAACGCCTGGCTGGACGGCACACCGCTCGCATCATCTGGTTTCTAGGCGCAATCACCTGCCGGTCGTTTAAAGCCACGGACTGAGGTGCGAAACGGTCCGCGATAGGCCCGCCCGGTGGCAGCAACAACCGGGAGAACGAAGCGCATTCATACAAGGTGGCGACCCTTGCGGCTTGGGACAAACGGGCACAGCTCCACACCAGACCATTGGCGCCCGCAAGCACTACCGAAAGCGCTCAATTCAGGCGATCAGGCAGTTAGATTAGCCGAAAAGAAATCCAGGGTCCGCTGCCAGGCCAATGACGCAGCAGCCTCGTCGTAACGAGCCGTAGAGTCATTGTGGAAGCCGTGGTTTGCCGCGGGATACATGTGCATTTCGTAGGGCACATCCGCCGCTTTTAAAGCAGCCTCGTAATCAGGCCAAGTCGCATTCACCCGCTTATCGAGCTCACCGAGCTGTACCATCAGCGGGCCACGGATATTGCCCCAGAGGGTGTCGCTGGCCGGGGTGCCATAAAAGGGAACTCCCGCATCCAAGAGCTCGGGCACCACCGCAGCCAGCATATTGACCACGTACCCACCGAAACAAAAGCCAACTGCGCCCAGTTTGCCATTGCCCTGCTCATGGGCCTTGAGGAACCGCGCCGCAGCGATAAAGTCTTGCTCAATCTTTGAGCGATCCATGCTGCGCTGCATAGTGCGGCCTTCATCGTCATTGCCGGGGTAGCCGCCCAGTGGATACAGGGCATCAGGCGCGAGCGCCAGGTATCCTGCTTTTGCCAATCGACGTGCCACATCTTTGACGTAGGGATTGAGGCCCCGGTTCTCATGAATCACAAGCACAACAGGCAATGAACCTTCCACTTCTCTAGGAGCTACCAAATAACCCCGCCCCTCACCGTGCCCGTCCGGTGATGGGAAGATTTGGTAGCGGGCTACGATATCAGGGTCATTAAACGATACCTGCTCTGCCAGCGCGTAGTTGGGCAGCAACCCAGACACGGCACTGGCGGCAACGCCGAGCGCGGCGAGCCGGGCGAGAAAGGTGCGACGGTCTATATCGCCGTGGGCATAGGCGTCATACCAGTCGAAGGCTTCTTGGGGAATTGGGTGTTGGCCACTGTTATTCATATGATGCATTCCGATGAGCGTTCAGAGTTAGCGATGCGAAGTTTTGCACTCGCTCTTGGTGACACTATACGCGCACCGTATACTCCGTGGATTCCTGCAATGACCGCGCCATCGCATTGACCTACAGACCTGACATTGACGGCCTGCGTGCCATCGCCGTGCTGGCCGTGGTTATTTTCCACCTGGGAGTACCGGGCTTCGACGGTGGGTATGTCGGTGTCGACGTGTTCTTCGTTATCTCTGGCTTTCTGATCACCGGCATTATCCTCGGCAAGCATGAGCGAGGGGAGTTCTCCTTCAGTGCGTTTTACGGAAGACGCATACGGCGTCTAATCCCTCCGCTCGTCGTAACCGTGGCATGCACCGTTATAGGTGCGGCCTTCCTGTTCACCGCCTACGATATGGTGCTTTTTGCCCGCTCGGCGGTGGCAGCCTTGTTCAGTGTCTCGAACATCGTGTTCTTCGCCGAGTCCGGCTACTGGGATGAAGCCTCTGAGCTCAAGCCACTGCTTCACACCTGGTCACTGGCAGTGGAAGAGCAGTTCTACCTGTTTTGGCCGGCACTGCTAGCGGGCCTATTTGCCTTGCGCCGGAGGCTGTCTCTTGTCGCTGCAATGGGGGCGATCACGGTAGCCGGCTTTGGCCTATCGGTTTGGTACACCCGCGTGGATCAGGCGGCCGCGTTCTACTTGCTGCCCTTCCGCGTGTTCCAGTTTTCTGCTGGGGCGCTGGCTATCTGGGGCGCGGCGTGGCTGGCCAATCAGGAAAGCCCACGTTTAGCGAACCTGGCCCTCTACTGTGGATTGGTACTGATCGGCATCAGCGTCTATGCCCTGGGAGATGGCAGCCAGTTTCCTGGTTGGGTAGTTAGCGTACCCACAGCGGGTGCCGCGTTATGCCTGATGGCAGGCGCTCAGGCTGGGCCAACGAATCCGGCCACTACTGCGCTTACATCGCCGCTTGCCCTATGGCTAGGTCGTGTTTCCTACTCCATGTACCTGGTCCACTGGCCTTTGATTGCGCTGTATCGATACCAATACGGCATGGCGCTTGGCGCGCTGGAGCAGTTGGGCCTGGCCGTCGCCATACTCATCGCGACGGTATTGCTGCACTACGGCGTTGAGCGGCGCGTGTATTCGCGGGCCGGTTACTCGGGCACAGCCAGTTCTACTCGGTCCAAACTTGCGGTGCCCGCCATTGTCCTTAGCGTCGTGACCATTGCTGGCATCACCGGCACCGCCTGGCTGGGGGACGGTTGGCAATGGCGCCGGCCAACGACAGTCCTTTCACCCGAGGAAGTTGTTGCCGGACAACAACTGCGCCTCCGGGACTATCTCGCAGGTTGCCGGCTCGACAACTTGCAACAGAACGAGCAATGCGGGGATGCAGATTCACCACTGGTGCTCGTGCTGGGGAATTCTCACGAGACCGACGGCTATAACTTTATCCATGCGGTGCAGCCTGACAATGCGCTGACTCTCATCAGCTTTGGCAATCTCAATCCCTGCGGCGACATCGGGCGGGACGGGCAGCGCTTTACCAGCGACGATGCCAGCTGCCAGCACCGCCTGGATACTCTGTTCTCAGATGAGGTTACGGCGAGGTTGCGCACAGTGGTCTATTCGTCCAATCAACCCTTTGCACACAATAAAGCCACAACCCTGCAACTGCTGGAGACTTTGAAAGCCAGCAACCCCAGCGTGCGCATTGTCACGCTGGGAGGCTATATCAACACTGAGCGGCGCTGCAGTTTTTATCTTTCCAGAACCGGCAGCACCGATAGCTGTGCCCAGCCCGACAACGTGACCTATTTCGCAGATTATCCGCAGGATCGACGCCTTTACAGGGAGATCATGGGAGTCACCGATCTGTTCATCGATAAAGTTGAGCTTCTGTGCCGCGGCCGGCAGGTACAAACTTGCGCAACACAAACCCCGGACGGCACCCCCGCCTTCTATGACCGCCATCACCTTTCGCTGCCATTCGCGCGCTATGCAGGCGAACTCTACGTGGCACAGCACCCAAAACTTCTGACCTTTTTACAGACACCTGCTGTTCGCAACTCGGATGCTATACAACCATGAATTACCTGATTGCCGGGCTGGCAAAATCCGGGACAACCATGCTCTTCAGCCGTTTGCAGCGTGCCTTGAACCAAGACCAATTAGCCTGCTTCTTCGAGCCGGACGATCCAGCAGTCATTGCTTCAATACTTGATCAACGCGATACGAGTGACACTCTCACCAAAGTGCTTATCGGCCGGGTGAAATCGGATACACCGCGCGTCGATGAGTTTGGCAAACAGTTGCTGATCTACCGCGACCCCCGCGATCAGTTCATCAGCATGCTGCTCTACCTGTTCTATGACTTCCAGATAAGCGGCGACCAGCGCGGCTATGACTACTGTGTTGCAGCCCTGCAGAACAAAATCGAGCACCCGGACGAAGTATCCTGCCGATCGCTCTGGGATGACATTTCCGGCACCGTGGGCCGCGCCCCTTTCGTAGTATTCAATAATCTCCATAACGAGCAACGGCGCTATTGGGAGACATTTTCACCTCTGCTGGTGCGCTATGAATCGCTGCTGGATGATGACTGGCTAGCTGTTGAGGACTATCTTGACCTTACATTGAAAAGTGCGGATACCGAGGTACCCGGCGAGTACCAACGTGTGGCTCGATCCAAGGGCTACGGCGACTGGACATACTGGCTCACCGATGAAGATATTGCGCACACCAACGAGGCCTGGGCGGCGAACCTGGACTGGTTGGGCTACGCGCCAGGCTCGCTGCGCGTAAGGCGAGAAATTCCGGCGAGCACCTCACTGGACTACGTGGCGCAGTTCAATCCGTCGCTGCAGCGGTGACCGTGCTCGCCAGCTCGGCATTAAAGGCTTTCAGCGCCTCGTAGTGGCCACAGGGGTCGCCGTGCTCGTCTCTGAAACCACCGCGGAAGACCACGTGGAAAAGATTCAAGCCATCGACTGTCACGGGCGCGCCTGAGTTTCTCAGCTCAATCACGATGCCGTCCTCAAGAATCATCGGCCGCTGCACCTCAAAGATGACCCGCAATTCATCGCTGGCAGCCGATGCACCCAGCGTCGTGGCAGCCGTTTCCAGAACATGCCAAGGGCCAGCATTAATCCGAGCTTCCAATTGCCCCGACTGATAACGATCTACTGCGCGGGCGACGAGCTCGAACTCATCGAAAGGAACGGTAGTTTGTAAGCCGCTGACGCGCGCGGGCAGCGTCTGCCTGATTAACGACGCACCCGAAAGTCTTACCCCGCCGTGCCGCTGCGGTCGTGCCGTACCGCAAGCGACTTCCCAACCACGCGTGCCCAGCAGGAAGCGCGCGTTATACAGCAGGTTCTGTCGATAATCGCGCCAGGCCCAGATGCCAAAACCGCGCGATAAGGTAGCCATCACCGGCACCGCAGCATGCAAAAACTGGCCGACTTCCTCGGGATCAATACGGGCGTGGATGCCCCTGAACTTGGGCGCGTCATCAACAAAATTGAACTGGTCCACAATATGACCGACGTCCGCACCCCGCCCGGTGACCTCATTGAGCGCGTGAGTCAGTAAGCCAATTGCCTGCTCGGTGCTGAGGATCTCTCCCTCGTTGGCGGCACCCATAAACGGCGCCCAGTAGGTGTAGCGCAGCACATCCAGGTCGGTGTAGCTGTCGTTGGACAACCAATCGACGCTGCCGTCGGCATTCTTTTGCTTGTCTTTGTCTACGCGTATCTCTATCCCCAGCTGCGGCACACGACTTGCCGCCAGCGCATGCATTTGCCGAATGCGATGATTCGAGAACGCATGGAAATGACGGTAGTCCGCTTCTTCCGGACGGGGGATCACTGGCTCGGCATCAATGCCCTGCTCCTGCAAATAGCGGGCGTATCCGGTTTCTTCAGCCAACTGTCGCTTGTGCTCTGGCTTGTAGAGTTGCCAACGCCAGAAGGCATGCCAGAACTCCTCCCAACTGAGAAACGCCGCTCTAAACGCGCGATAACTGACACAGAGCGCATGGACCCTAGCCATATAATCCAGCCAGGCATCTTGCGTCGCCGAGTCATTCAACAAGCGCTGGATAGTGGTAATGCCGCTCAGCGGCTGACGATCAAGTACCTGGTGCGCATAGGACAGCCTTACGATGATTGACAGGCCTGCGTGCTGCGCTGCGGCCATCATCCGCTCTAGCTGTCGCAGGTAGCTATCGTCATAGGTGGGGGCGTAGTGGTCGGTTTGGTACCCGCGCCAGGGCACCACAAAAATCACCGTGTTAAACCCATCCTCGACAATTTGCGCCATATCGCGCCGAAGACTGACCCTATCCACAACTTGCAGACTATTCAGGGCCCAGCCCTCGCCGAAGTAATGGGTGGCGCGCACGTACTCCGGATGCTGCACAGCGCCCAGCAACTTCGTTTGCAGTTTACGCTTGATGACGCGAAGGCGACGACGAGCTTCTTCAAATATCACGACAGGGCCTCGCATCGCTGCGCAAACTCTGAACGGCGCTGTTCGAGACCTCGAATGCCGGCCAGGCGTGCATTAAGCAACGCGCACCCCCGCTCATACAGCTGTAAATCGAACACATTAGCCTCTGACAGCCGAACAAAGGTGTCTCCGAGCTCCTGCTTAATCTGTTGCAAACGTTCCCCGATAGTCTGGGCTGCCGTAGCACTGACGTTCTTTGGTCTCGAGGCAAGATCGAGCTCTGGAAACTCTTTACACAACGCCGTCTCGAACAGGATCATACTGTCGTCATATCGCTCTACGATACCCACGAGCGCCGCATCCAGCGTTTCAAGCGCCTGTTCAAACCGCTCCTCATTGCATTCGTCATGAAAATGGCCTGACAGGTAGCGGGTCTGGAAATTGTGAATCACCGGCCCCCTGCCCGGTGACAATCGCCACTCCACAAACTCTCTGAAATCCATCTGTTTGGCGGCTGTACTGGAGGGCCCGTGATCGCCCTGTTGGCCCCGCTCAAAGAGATACACCGATTGAGCACGAATGATCGGGTGGCGCAGCAGCACCAGTAGCGCTGTCTGATTGGCGAGCACAGGCGACAGCGGCAGCGGCAGCCAGTGTGACGACAGAGCAGAAATTCGGCCGGATTCAAGCATTACGCGCTCCAGCTCACGGGGACGATCACGCAGCACAGCATCATCAGTATGGGCAAAGAAACGCTCGCCAAACGAGTATTGAAGGCTCCAGTCGAGGGTTGTGCCCGCGTTCTTAAACATGTGGGCATGAACGATGTACTGACGTACACTGTGGGTCAGGTTCGACATAACAATTCAAATCAACGTTGAAATTACTATTGTACTGACTAGGGACCATTACTGAACGCCTCCACGTGTAGAAGTTTTGAGGCCTTCACCATCAAAGCTCCAATTGGCCAGATAATTACCCGACCCACGAGTTCGACACAATTGATTAAACACCCTTCAGTGGTTGGCTAAATTGAGTTCGTTCTACCCTGACACAAGAGCAGCACAAGAATGAGTGCCCGATGGATACAGCGGTTCTGGAAAGACCGTGCGCCCCGCCTGTCCATTGTCGTAGTCGTCTATGACATGGTCGAACAGGCAAAGAAGACTGTGATTTCACTAAGCCCGGAATACCAAAGCGGAATTACTGGCTTGGATTACGAGGTCATCATCGTAGAGAACTCCTCGCGCAACATGCTCCCAGAAGAGTTCACCCGGAATCTACCCCAAAACTTTCGCTACTTTGCCCGTCAGGAGAGTTCACCATCACCTGTGAATGCTCTGAACTTTGGTGCAGCGCAAGCAACAGCTGAATACCTTTGCATCATGGTTGATGGAGCCCGAATGCTGACACCTGGCGTTCTGCAGAACCTGATTCGGGCACAATCGCTGGGACGGCAGACTGTAGCTACGGTTCCTAGCTATCACTTGGGTAGCGAGTTACAGCAACTAGCGGTTAAAAATGGCTATGGCGAGAAAGAAGAAGAAGGGCTACTGACGAGCATCGAATGGCCTAAGAATGCCTACAGGCTGTTTGAGGTCTCTTGCCTGAGCAAATCATGCGAGCGAGGCCATTTCCTGCCAAGTGCGGAGAGCAACTGCATCAGCCTACCGATAGAGTTATGGAACAAACTGGGAGGAGGAGATGCCCGGTTTGATAGTCTGGGGGGTGGTTTTCTGAACCTTGACCTGTACAAAAGGGCGTTAGAGGATCCGGACAGTGAGCATGTAATCCTTGTTGGTGAAGGCTCTTTCCATCAGTTTCATGGCGGCGCTACCACCGGGGGCGTCTCTGACCAGAAGCGCGAGCAAGCGATCGAGTTGATGAAAGCCCAATATGCCTCTATCCGCGGCTGCTCCTACACGCCGCCTTGTACAGACCCCATAGTATTGGGAAAGATTCCCGATCAGGCCCTGGACAACCTATCTCATTCAATAGAAAAAAGACGGCAGGTACACACGACGTGACGGACAAACACCAGCAAAAAATCCCAGTTTTCTCTTTTAAGGAATGCATCGGCTAATGATCGCGCTCTGGGAATCACTCATTAAGCCTATTGCTGACGCCATCGACGCAAAAACCGTGCTGGAAGTGGGTGCAGATTACGGACTTAGCACCCGAGCACTCCTCGACTATGTTGCGCCAAAAAGCGGGCACCTGTTCTCCATCGATACTGCACCGGGATTTGACGTAGATAAGCTGACTTCTCTTTATCCGGGCTTTTTGTCCTTCTCTGACGAGCCTAGCCTGTCAGTGATCCCAAGGCTGCCTCAGCTCGATATAGTGTTACTCGATGGGGATCACAACTGGTACACGGTAATCAACGAGCTTAGAACATTAGAGAACGTCCAAACCGCCGAGCGGGGAGCAATGCCCGTCGTCTTGTTGCACGACATAGGATGGCCCTACGCAAGAAGAGACCTGTATTACGCACCAGAGAGAATCCCCGACAGCTTTATCCACCCGTATGCACGAAAAGGGATTGGGCGAAACAGACACAGGCTGCTGGAATCTGGTGGACTGAATGCCAACATGTTCAACGCCTTGCAAGAAGGAGGTGCGAGAAACGGTGTGCTTACTGCCGTAGAGGACTATCTGGCCGAGTCAGACATAGAGTATGAGTTCATCCAGTTGCCCATTTACTATGGGCTGGGTATTTTGGTCCCGGGCCAGCGGGTCAAGGCCAATCAAAAGCTGCGTGAGCTTCTGGAAACTTACCGATCATATCTCGCTGCCACTCCACTACTCGAATTGACCGAAAGACTGCGGCTCAACGAGGTAGCAAACAGTCAACGGCAGACCGCAAGACTCCAGTCGAGAGACGCTCCACCGCCCCCTGAAACAATGGATGAAACAAGCGACCAATGAAAATTTCCGTAATTGTTATTTGCTATGACATGGCCAGGGAGTTGCCCAGGACTCTGCAGAGTCTGCAAAGCAGCTACCAGTTGAATATGTCAGAAGACGACTACGAAGTTATCGTGATTGATAACGGTTCGCCCAACCCTCTAGCCGACGACATAGTAGAAAGCTTCGGTCCACAGTTTCGCTATGTGAAGCTGAAATCACCCCCCCCCTCTCCAGCATATGCGTTGAACTACGGTGTGAAGGAGGCTCGTGGAGACATTGTTTGTCTGATGATCGATGGCGCGCACCTTCTTACTCCGGGGCTACTGAGTAAGGCACGGGATTGTTTTACGATTAATCCGGATTCTGTTGTTATCACACGCTATTTCTATATGGGTCCTGGACAGCAGAATGAGACTATCCTTGAGGGATACAACAAGGAAGTTGAAGACGGCTTGCTCGCTAAAATTGATTGGCCATCGGACGGTTACAAGCTGTTCGAGGTGGGCATGCCATTGGTTTTCAAGGACTTTCCAGTGTACACATGGTTTTACAAGATGCTTGAAAGTAATTGCCTTTTCATTTCTAAAGAGAACTTCATTGGGATGGGGGGCGCTGACGAACGCTTCGATATTCCCGGTGGAGGCTTCCTGAACCTGGATATGTATAAACGAGCCTGTGACCACCCGCCCACACAGCCGGTTCTAATTATAGGCGAGGGCAGCTTTCATCAGCTGCATGGTGGGGTTTCCACAAACGTTCCACCCGATGAGCAGACCCGGCGTGTTGATGTCTACAAAGAGCAGTATCGCTCAATCAGGGGCGAAGATCTCAAGCCAGTGAATAAAGACTTTTTCTACTATGGGAACATGCCCACGCCGGCATCAAGAATTCATCGCTTGAACAATCGGGTGAAAAACTAAGGTGCGCGATAACAATTCGCCCGGGAAGACATGCGAGCTGTCGATCATTTTGATCATCTTCGAAATGGCTAGAGTGGCTCCAAGAACGATCAAGTCGCTGCTGAGCCCCTATCAGATTGGGATCGACGAACTCGACTACGAGATCATCGTGGTGGATAACGGATCACAACAACCGATTCCTGCAGAATCCATTCATTCGATGAGTGACAAGATTAGATACCTTTGCCTGGACTCGCCTCCGCCCTCGCCCGCGCACGCCATTAACGAGGCCGCCAGGATGGCCGGCGGCGAAGTACTGGCGGTCATGATCGATGGCGCACATATGGCCACACCCGGGCTACTGAAATACGCGATGAAGCCGTTCACCTTCAACAATAATCCCATCGTAACCGCGCCCCGGTTCTTTCTGGGCCATGAGTCACAGGTCGTCTCAGTGCATCAAGGATACGATGAACAGACAGAAGACGAACTGCTGGACAGCATTAGCTGGCCCAATGACGGATACAGGCTGTACGAGGTTGGCGTGCCCTATCGCTACGAGTTCGATAATGGTCCGCCGAAACTATTCTGGTTCCTGCGTCAATTTGAAAGCAACTGCCTTTTCATCAGTGCAGAGTCTTACTGGCGCGTGGGCGGTTGTAATGAGGCTTTTGATTTCCCCGGTGGTGGCTGCTTAATGCCCGACCTTTACCGAGAACTTTGCGAGCTGGATGACGCTAGTATCGTGCAGCTACTGGGCGAGGCTACTTTTCACCAGGTGCATGGCGGAGTATCCACGAGCGTGACCCACGCTGGCCAGAAAGCGCTGTGGGAGAAATATACGCAGCAGTATGAGTCTATTCGCGGCCGAAAGTTTGAGATTTCCAAGAAACCGCAAACGTTCTTGGGGCACATGCCACACAGGCTTGCGGCGAAGCTGATGCTTACGGGATGAATCAATCAACGTTTCCCTACTCCTGGGAAGTCGAGCCCGCCTCCTATCAGAAATTCGTAGACTTAGAGGATCGGCGGCTACGAGCTGCTGCCACGCAACCAACAGAAATCCAGTTCTCCATTGTATTGCCCGTGTTCAACACACCCGTTGAATATCTGCAGCAGACAGTACAATCCGTTCTTGAGCAGTCTTATTCCAATTGGCAGTTGTGTATTGCTGATGATGCATCCACCGACAGTAGTACGCTGTCTTTTTTAACAACGATTGAAACCGACGACCCGAGAATAAGCATCATTCGACTCCAGCAGAACGTGGGCATTGCCGCCGCGAGCAATGCCGCTTTGGGATTGGCGACTGGAGACTACATTGTTCTGCTAGACCACGATGACATGCTGCCCGATTTCGCGCTCAACATCGTAGCGAAGAGTATTGCAGAGAAACCGACGGCGAAGCTTCTATACTCTGATTCGGATCACATTGATGCCACCGGCAACCGCTGCAAGCCCTTCTTCAAGCCGCCCTGGGACTACTTCCGTTTCCTCAGTCAAAACTTTCTAAATCACCTCACCGTAATCGCGCACCCTGTTCTCAAGGAGCTTGGGGGTTGGAGAACCGGCTTCGATGGGAGTCAGGACTACGACCTCTACCTGCGAATAGCGGAGCATATTGACCCGGACCACATTCGACACATCCCACATATTCTCTATCACTGGCGTACAGTGGAGAACTCCTTCGCCCGCTCCAATCTTAATCGTGCCATTCAAGCCGGGAGAAAGGCCGTTTCTGCGCACCTGGAAAAAAAAGGCTGTTTCGCAGACTTAGGTGCAGCGCAGAATGCCGTCATTTACAACTCGGTAATCTGGAAAAAACCCCCTGCGGCATCAGCCGGACTGCAAGTCTTCGTCACAGGCACTGGCTACTTTGACAGTCGTATTGATTCAGCATTGCGCCAAGCGTTGGCCGAATACAAGCCCAATATCAAGTTCGCTGCCGAGAGTGCAGCACAGGCCATGCTGATGTTCTCAGGCGCTTCGGAGGAGCAGCACGGTGCCTTTCCCGATACCGTCGTGTTTATCGATGCACAACTAGCCGAAGCGCCAACGATCGCGCTATCCAAGGCGGTGAACGCCATTAAGAACCGTGTTTGTGGAGTAGCCTGCGTGAAGGCAAAATCATCGATGCGGGGCCTGCAAGGCCCGCTGCATGACACCAACATTCCCTGTGAGCCCTCAACGTCGCGGACTACACAATCGAGTGAGGAGCGCCTCGCCAGTCGCGGCTATATGGCAAATCTGCTGCTCGACCAGACTGTCAATTGGGTTTCAGAAAGTTGTTATGCCGTATGCTCGTCTTTACTCGAAGGACTTGCTGCCGAATCGTTTTCCAACATGCGGGAACTTGGCAGAAGTATCTCCATGGCTGCCCGCGCAAAGAGCCAAAGAATCCTCTGGATAGCGAGCGATCCCCTTTCAGAGTCTCAGGCGGAAGCCGCTGAATTTCAAATAAAGCCTCGCGATAGAGTCATTATGAGTGAGTGCGTGAGTGGACCTGCGCCATTCCTGTACAACCACCCCAACGTGGCTAGAGTTTATTGGCGCGTTTTCATGAGTGCTTCAAGCGACATGAAATCGATCTAGCTTCCATGAAAATGCCACTCGCTGAACTCATTCGTCGCCTCAAGTATCTGTGCGCACAGTGCAGCAGAGAGCTTATCCTGGTACGGCTTTATGTAAGAACGGGAAACCGTATTGCCGTAAACGAAAAATTCGGAATCAAAGTTCAGAAACTCACCCGAAAAGGTATAGCCAAGAAATTCAAATATTTCTTTGGCCCTGGCTTCGGGGTTTTGGCAAAAATCTTCAAACCGGTTCAGTAGAATTCTGTCGCCATACACTTTCGCAGCACGTCTGTACCCGTCACCGTAGCTGCAGTATCTCTGTACCAACTGGTCAAGGTTTTGAGAGACATAGGCTTGGGGGTCTTCGCGATGCCCTGACCAATTTGCCCAGGACAGCATGATTGCTCGAGGATCCCGGACGTTTACCACACAGGGCAAGCCCTGGGCCTTGGTCAGGACCTCAAGAAGATGCAGCATATAGATAGGCGTCTTATCGAACACTCCAACATCTTTTTTCACAATCAGAGGCGATGATGCCCTGAGCCCCTCAAAAAATACGGACCAACTGGGCGTATCACACACACCCAGAGCCTGCTCTCTGCTGAGTCTCCAGCTCTTGCGGAAGAACGCGAAATACGGTTGGTGGCTGGGAAAGTCCTGTGGCGAGTTGCCCAGAAAGACCCCCACCTCGTGGCCGGAATCAAGATCTGGATGTCTCCGCAGTATCTCATTGAGAAGCGTAGTCCCTGATTTCTCATAGCCACAGAGCAAAAACTTGAGACAACTCATATCAGCAAAAGCTCTGTCACAGAACACCCTACGTAATTCATCTTTCTAGGGGCGGGGTATGGCCGGGATCGGGCCGCAAGGGCTGTCAATCAAACCATCTCCGGGTGCTCCGGCACCTTAAACTCTTCTGGGTTGAGAGCCTGGTGACCGCGCTCAATGACGACAAAATTGTGCACGCATTTGATAGAGGCAACTACTCGATGCTCGAGCAGCGACAACTGCAAAATCTCATGCACAAGTCGGTGTAGCGGCGGACCCAGGTCTTCGCCATCCTTGCTTAGCTTGGGAAAAATGAGCCCCGCTTTCCAGTCTTCAAGAATGAAAAGGCCTCCGGGGCGTAGGTGCGGGAACAGTGCCTCAAAAGTCGCTTTAGAGGGACCATACAAATGAGATGCGTCATCGATAATCAAATCCAATGGATTGCCGCCAAAATCATCGACTACGATTTTCCCCAAAGACTGTTTGTCGGATTGATCGGTGGACGTATGGAGACGGAAGCTATCGGTGACCTCTCTGCGCGATATGTACGCCTCAAGGGGCGGCACGCTTTTCTTCAACTCAACACAGGATAGCCGATCGGGTTTAAGGAGATTCCAGAAGAAAATAGCAGAGCCGCCGTCCCATACGCCCACTTCTATAACATTGTCGGCCCTGAACCCCTCAAGTGTATTCAAATAGTGATCGACAAACTTTGGATCCTTGAAAAGCACAATCTCATCTTCCGTTGAGGGGAAGACCTTGAGTCCCTGCACAAGTGACAGCTTCACATCGTCGCAGCGGACAGACATATCATCTATCCAATCCATTCTTGACTCGGACATGGTCGAAAGTCGCTTACCACTCGCTGATCCATCTTCTTTCACTCTTTCTCCCTCACCTACTACCCGCTCTGCTTCCTGCATACGACGGTGCAACTCTCTCAAAACACTAGTGTTCCAATCGCTCCACTTTCCACAGCGCGCGTTAAATGTCGTGGTTGACCCTCCCACCCCCTTGTAGCCGACAGTAACAACGCATTGAGGGCTATGTTCTAGTCGTCCATAACTGAACACTTCTACTCCGACAAAATCTTCCATCAAGGACTTAAACCCCTCTGGAGTAAAACGCCAGAAGTCGTTGGGATAGTCGTGTATAGGAAACTTGAAAAGTGAGGTCATAATCAGCACCCCACCAGGCTTCAAAACCCTGAACATCTCCTTAACGGCTTTACGCGGGTACTCAACGTGCTCCAGCGTATCGGCGCATATTATTGAACCCGCCGTATTGTCCGGAAGCTCAATAGCGTGAAGGTTCAATTCGATATCCACCCCTGGACCCGCACGCATGTCAGCGCCAACATACACCTTCCGCGGGAAAAGCGGTCGAAGGTTCTCCTCAGGTTTACCCATCACTTGAAGCGAACCAAACTCATAAATCGGCTCACTGACAACAAGCTCTTCAGCACATATTTTTATGAAGTCATAGATCGACTTTTGCACGACATACCTCTAGCGACTTTGCGAGCAGTTGCAATTTAGCTCAAAGACTTCTGGCTTTTAGTGCTTTGTAGAGCAGCCAGGATTTGATGGGCAAACGCGCAGCTTCGTAACGCTGCGATGTCCTTAAGGAGTCCTCCCAGAATTTCATACTTTTTGGTAACTCTGGAAGCCCGAGCCTATCAAGAGCCACATCCAACTTTGAGTGGAACACCTCCTCCGGCTCGTCAAAACACAGCAAGGGAAATTGGCGACCCTTCCACTGATTTAGCAAGCGCCGATTGTAGTCAGACCACAGCTCAATGGCCTGAGCTCGCGACATTCCGCTCCGCGACTCCAAAGATTTTGCCACCGCGTTGGGATGCCTGAAAACCCCTATGAACTCCATCTGTGGACAAACGTCTTTCCATCCATCCAGTACCAAAAGGGTTCGGGGATCTTTGAAAGCGAAAACCTGCGCCTGCCCATTCTGCTGCAGAAGTTCCAGTGCTGAGCGCTTTTGAGCAGAGGTCCAAGTCGCACTGACAGGGGGGTTGTCCCATGCACTTTTGTTTGCAGCAAGAATCTCGTCATTCAGATCAACAAACGCCTGATTTTCCCGATTTCCTTTCGTATTGTAACGATTCCAAGTGTGGCAGTCGCCCAGCTCCACGCCAGCTGCTTGAAGTGAGCCAGTCAGGCAACTAGTACCACTTCGATGCATCCCGAGCACACAAATTACGCGGCTCGATCTACCCTGTTGTGAAGGATCATACGATTTGGTCTGTGGAGTGCTCATTGCTTTTGGTAACATTGAAGACGGTATAGAGGGAGCGAACGGAGTACTCAGCATCATCTCTCGGAACTGCGGACCATGATGCACTATCCCAGTCTACGATGCACCATTGTTTGGGCAATTTGCGCCGATACCGCGCTTGGCATATTGGTTGGAGACGCCACGGGGTGTATCTAAATTGGAGTATAACTGCGATGATCGCTAGACGCGTCGGGCAAGTCTTAAGATCAATATTGCTGGCGGCTTTTTGCACAATCACCGCCTGCTCAGTCAGTGACAACGCGCTTTCCGTCTACCCCATCCCTTATCAGCCATTGGATACGGCAACGCTGAATCCACTGCTAGAGCAGGAGGTTGGGCTTTCTCTGACGAGCACCGGGGCAGGTGCATCTGCACCACTAACAGCACTGAGCGATGGACTCGCCGACATCACCATTGTTGAGAACAGCCACCCTTTCACCGCCGGTGTCCGCACAGTGCTTCCACTCTACAAGAGTGTGTTGCACATACTGGTGAGGGAAGACTTTGATATCGACAGCCTGGGAACGGGCGGGAATGAGCTGGAAGTACTAGTAATCAATCGCTCCCATGCGGCGCTTAAGTTCCTGGAGCTATCGGCACAGCGCAGCAAATGGTTCGGCCAGCAGGGCCAATTGGTAGAGCAGCTGGAGCCCGGCAAGACCGACATGATTCTCTACCTCGGCCCTATAAACCCGAGCAAAACCGACTGGTACACCGAGGGTTATCAGCTGGTTTCATTGGACCAGGTAGACGATGCACGTCGCGAGTTTTTCAGCGAGGGTATCAGTTATCTGGTTCCACAGTTGGAACCCGCGCATATACCCGCACTGACCTATAACCTGCCCGGTAACGAGCGGGGCTTGAGTACTATGAGCGTGGATATGCTGTTGGTGGCATCTCGGGAGGCGCCAGAGCGTGCCATCTACGACCTCACGCGCACGCTGATTGAACAGAAAGCGCGATTTGCCGCGCTTGCACCTAACATCTTCAGCTGGGTCACGGAGGATTTCGACCCGTTGGCGCTCAATTTCCCACTGCACCGCGGCGCGCGCTTGTATCTGGAGAGGGACGAACCAGGATTCCTGGAACGCTACGCCGAGAGTATCAACCTCTTGGTTTACCTCGCTTTCCTATGTCTCACCGGTGTTGTCGCGCTCGCTCGCTGGCAGGCCCGGCGCAAGAAAAACCGGGTGGATACGTTCTACACGCGCATACTGACGATTCGGGAGCGCATCGCTTTTGATGATCCGATCACCCTGCGCAACGAACTGGAAGCGCTGGAACGTGAGGCATTCGAGTTACTGATCAACGAGCGCCTGGCCGCGGATGAGAGCTTCAGGATTTTTACCGAGTTACTGAGCCAGGTCCGGCGTGAAGTCGATGAGGGCAAGCGATAGCCCCCATCAAGCGCTCAATCTGAGCCTCGCTTCCGACTGTTTCAAGGTACCCCTTCAAGCTCGTCCATCAATGGGCTGGGCCAAACCACGGCGTCGCCACAAGATGTAAACGGCGGGGATCACAAACAGCGTCAGCAGTACAGCGCTGAACATGCCGCCCACCATCGGGGCCGCCAGACGGCTCATCACCTCTGACCCCGTGCCACTGCCCAACAATATGGGTAGCAGCCCGGCTATGGTCGCGCAGGCTGTCATTAGTACTGGCCGCACCCGCTTGCCAGCACCCTCTACCACCGAGCGTTCAAGGTCCTGTTGATCCAATGCCTGATTCCCACGCTGGGATTGGGTATCTGTCCAGGACTGCTCTAGATACACCAGCATGATGACACCAGTCTCTACAGCGACTCCTGCCAATGCAATGCACCCCACCCCCACTGCAATGGAGAGGTGAAAATCCATCAGATACAAGAGCCAGACGCTGCCCACCAGAGCCAGCGGTAGCAACGTAATGAGTATGGCGACGGGGACGGGCTTGCCAAAGGTCAGGTACAGCAACACGACAATGATCAGTAGCGTAAGGGGCACGACATAACTTAGTCGAGCCTTGGCACGTTCCATGTACTCATACTGGCCCGACCAAGTCAGTGAATAACCAGGCGGTAGCGTCAGGGACTCATCCAGCAGCGCTTTCGCACTTGCCACATAGCTGCCAACATCAACACCGTCAATGTCGACAAAGGTCCAGCCATTCAATCGTGCGTTCTCGCTCTTTATACCGGGCGGCCCCTCGTCTATGGAGATGCTCGCGACATCGCCTAGCGCGAGTGAAAGACCTCCCGGGGCGACTATGGGTAGCAACGCCAATTGTTCCGGCGAATCTCGGTATGCCTGCGGATAGCGCACATTAATGGGGTAGCGCTCAAGGCCCTCCACCGTTGACGAGACATTCATCCCGCCTATCGCAGTCGCAATGACCTGTTGAACATCTGCAATGTTAAGACCGAAGCGAGCAGCTTTGGCCCGATCAATATCCACAATAATGTAGCGTCCACCGGCCACGCGCTCGGAGAATACGGAGGCCGTGCCCGGCAATGGCGATAGCAGCTTCTCCAACTGCTCGCCGATCTCTTGGATGGTACCCAAGTCAGGGCCCGCCACCTTGATACCCACGGGCGTCTTTATCCCGGTAGCCAGCATGTCGATGCGGGTCTTAATGGGCATCACCCACGCATTGGTCAGGCCCGGTATCTGCACTGTTGACTCCAACTCGGCCCGTAAACGCTCCGGCGTCATACCCTCACGCCACTGATCCCGCGGTTTCAGCTGGATAAAGGTTTCGATCATGGTAAGTGGTGCGGGGTCAGTGGCGGTGTCGGCCCGCCCGACCTTGCCAAACACTGTCGCTACCTCTGGCAGTGTGCTGATCAGTCTATCGGTTTGCTGCAAGAGTTGTCTCGCTTCACCCACAGATATACCGGGATAGGTGGTGGGCATGTACATCAGGTCACCCTCGTCCAGAGGCGGCATGAACTCGCTGCCCAATTGAGACAGCGGCCATAGGCTGGTTGCGCACAACACTGCGGCGGCGCCAAGCACGCTCCAGGGGTGGCGGACAACTGATCTCAGTACGGGCTGGTAGCAGCGAATAAGCACTTTATTCACAGGATTGTCGCGCTCGGCGGCAATCCGGCCGCGGATAAAGTAGCCCATGAGTACGGGCACCAACGTGACGGCCAGCCCTGCGGCAGCAGCCATTGCGTAGCTCTTGGTAAACGCCAAGGGTGAGAACATACGCCCCTCCTGCGCCTCCAGGGTAAACACCGGCAGAAAGCTCACAGTAATGATGAGCAGGCTAAAAAACAGTGCGGGCCCCACCTCCGCCGCTGAGTCTGCGACAATGGTCCAATGGTCTTTGCCGGTCTGTTCAGCCCTTTCAAGGTGCTTGTGCATGTTCTCTATGAGCACGATGGCCCCATCCACCATGGCACCGATCGCGATCGCAATACCACCCAGTGACATGATGTTGGCGTTAAGCCCCTGCAGATGCATCACTATGAGCGCGGCCAGAATACCGATGGGCAGGCTGACGATAGCAACCAGAGAGGAGCGAATGTGGAATAGAAAAATGGCGCAGATCAGTGCAACCAGCATGAGTTCCTCACCGAGCTTACGCCACAGATTACTCACCGATCGCTCGATCAAACCCGAGCGGTCGTACACTGTGACCACCTCTACCCCCTCAGGCAGGCTTGCCTGAAGCGTCTCTAGCCTTGCCTTTACGCCGTCGATGGTATTCAGCGCATTCTCACTGAAGCGCATCACAACAATACCGCCTACAGCTTCACCCTCGCCGTTGAGGTCAGTGACGCCACGGCGCATTTGCGGGCCGCGTATGATGTCAGCGACATCACCCAGTGAAAGGGACGTGCCTTTGTTGCTGACTCCCAGCGGTACCAGCGCGAGATCTTCCACACTGTCGATATAGCCGGAGGCGCGCACCATGTATTCGGCCTCAGCCATTTCAATGACAGAGGCGCCCACCTCCTGATTGGCGCGCTGTATGGCCATGACAACATGCGCAAGCGGGATGTTGTAAATGCGCAAGCGATCCGGATTAATGTTCACCTGATACTGGCGCACCATGCCCCCAACCGAGGCCACCTCCGATACACCGTCAACCGATTGCAGCTCGTACTTCAAGAACCAGTCTTGAAGCGCGCGCAGCTGATCAAGATCATGCCGACC
This sequence comes from Parahalioglobus pacificus, assembly GCF_014652275.1. Classification (GTDB taxonomy): domain Bacteria; phylum Pseudomonadota; class Gammaproteobacteria; order Pseudomonadales; family Halieaceae; genus Parahalioglobus; species Parahalioglobus pacificus. The sequence goes on from NZ_BMYM01000001.1 coordinate 1,701,734, forward strand.
TGTACGATCCACAAGACTGTAAATGTAAACCCAGCCGACACCGGTTGCGTCAGGACCCAGCTGAGGCGCTGCATTAGCTGGCAGCGAAGGCGCCACCTGGCTGAGGTATTCCAGAACGCGGCTGCGCGCCCAGTAAAGATCGGTATCCTCATCGAAAATCACGTAAACGTACGAGTCGCCGAAGAAGGAGTATCCACGCACGGTGACTGCCCCTGGCACCGATAGCATGGCCGTCGTCAGCGGATAGGTGACCTGATCTTCGACAACCTGCGGCGCCTGTCCCGGGAAGCGAGTCTTTACGATCACCTGGACGTCAGAAAGATCCGGTATCGCATCAACCGGTGTATTGCGCACCGCATACAGACCTGCCACGACCAGAAGCAGAGTGGCCAGAAGGACAAGAAACCGGTTACCCAGGGACCAACGGATTACTGCCGCTATCATGGCTGGTCACCACTGATGCGCATCATCTCTGCCTGTTTGGAGGACTCCGAGTCCAACAGGAACTGCGCAGCCGTAACCACAGAGTCGCCCTCTTGGAGGCCATCCAGCACTTCGATATGAGAAGTGCCTACACGTCCCGGCGTAATCGGCTGAGAGCGGTAACGACCTTCACCAAAGTCCAGTACTACTCTGGCTTCATGCCCTACGCGAATAACCGACCCCTTGGGAACCAACAAGGCCTGCTGATCGTCAGCGACATCGATAACGACCTCGGCAAACATGTGAGGTCGTAACTCTCGTGTGCCGTTGTCAAACACGAGCCGGAGCCGGAGCGTCCGGCTCATGGGGTCCAGAGCCGGGTAGACATAGTCGACGCGTCCTTCCCAATGCTTACCGGGCAGAAAATCCACGGTCATGCGCACGGGTTGATCCGGTTCTATCAACGCAGCCTGCTGGGCAAACACCTCCGCCTCTACCCAAACAGTATCCAGGGCGCCAATCGACATCAGCGTGGTCTCAGGGTGTACAAAAAAACCTTCCCGGATCGCGAGTTCATCGACAACACCGCTTTGCGGCGCAGCAAATATCACAGTTTGCTGCACTGCCTTGTCCTCACGCAGGGTTGCCAGCTGCGATGCTGGCAGCTGCAGTGCTTTCAGTCTGTCCTCGGCGGCACGAATAAGAGACGCACTGTTGCGCTTGAGCGCTAGCAGGTATTCCTCCTGCGCGGACACCAGTGCTGGTGAGTACAACTCATACAGTGGCTGACCTGCCTTAACCTCATCACCTTCCGCGGTCACAGCCAGCTTTTCTATCCAGCCTTCAATGCGCGGATGAATATGAATCAGGGTGTCTTCGTTGTAAGTGACCAATCCAACCGTGCGTACTTCCTCGGCAAGAACACCCTTGGCAACCTCCTCCGATCGTACCCCGAGGTTATTAGCGACCGCGGATGAAATGCGCACGGTGCCCGACTCATCGGAAGACGCATCTTTGTCAGCAAAGACTGGGACCAGATCCATACCCATGGGTGACTTTCCGGGACCATCACGACGGTAGCTAGGGTCCATAGGCGCCACCCAGTAAAGCGGGGCGTCCGACCCCTGACCTTCCTCCACCTCCATGGTATGAGCTGCGTGATGATCCGCAGTGCCACCAACCAGATACAGGCCCGCCGCACCAAGGCCAATACCCAAACACAGTGTTAGAACCAGTTTCATTGAAGTGTTCATGGCTGCAATCTCCCCGCCACCAGGATGTAATTCAGGTCGTTGATAACCAGCAGCCGCTGCACGTCAATATCCAAGGCATCGATTTTGGCGTTCAACTCAGCGATCCTGGAGCGCACCACTTCGGCAAAGTCTCCATTGTCACTGGTGTAAGCTGCGAGTGCGGCCTCAGTCTGTTCTCCCATTTCTCGCAGCAAACGCTGGTCATACAGCGCTCGTCGCTTATCCAGGGTCTCCAGCCGTGCGCGCGCGGACTCGTGTCTAGCTAGGAGATCCCGAAGAAGAAGCGCCCGGTCCGTCTCACGGGCGGCGGCGAGCGCCGCCGCTGAGCGCACTTGCTGGTCCTGTCGATGCTCCGTAAAAACAGGCAGGTCAAAGGCAACGCCCAAGGAGAAAAAGTCGGCCCTATCACCAGCCAGTGGGTCATCGTCGCGATAGCCATAGCTGGCATCCAATCGCCACTGGGGCTTGTAGCTTTCCTCCGCTAGCGCCACACCTTTGCGACTGGCATCAATATCCGTATCCAGTGCTTTAACGGCAGGATGCGCCAACAACAGATCTCTGACCTCAGACGAATCACCACCCTGCCCCGCGGCTACAGATGTCGGTGGCTGAAGCTGTGGCGCACGAGACAGCGCGAGCGCCGGAACCTCGCCTTCGGTTTGCCACTCTGACACCGCCCGATCAGGCAGCAACCAACGCGATAACAGTGCCCTCTGCCCTAGGGCCCGCTCGTTCAGTTGTGCGAGACGATCATCAAGACGCGTTAGCTCCAGCTGCGCGCGCACTAGATCCTGCTGCCGAGTCTCCCCCAGCGCTGCTGTGTATCTGGCTTCAGCGATACCTGATAACTGCTGAAAGAGACCGCGATCGTTCTCAATGAGGTGAATACTGGCTTGACTCTGATAAGCCGCCAACCATGTTGACGTTAAGGCGTGCCGGATTTTCGCTTCGCGATCACTGCGCTGATGCGGAAACACATCGCTGCGCAGTTGCAGCCGTTCCTGACGCAGCGCACGGGTGTCCCCACGCGGCAATACCTGCGAAACCCCTACGCGAAACTGCGTCATGGGCTCCTGATCAAAATCAAAGGTATCCGTTGGCAGATTTGCCAAACCCATGCTGATAACGGGGTCGGGCAGTGCCGAGGCAGCGACACTGTCAGCCAGCGTCGCCTCCTGCCGCGCCGCATTCCCGCGCAACCACGGGTCATCGGCAACGGCTGCTCGCACAGCCGACTCAAGGTCTAGCTCTGCCGCCGCAAGACTACAGATACTCATGGCCCACAGCGCAATCACACTACGCGTAGCAATTAGTTTAATCATCGAACTCGCTCGCTGGTCACCCATTCGGGGCGACCGAAATCATTTGACGTTGGAAAGACTCTGGTGCGCGAACTGAGGGCGCACCTATCCCGTGTCAGGCAAGAGGGGGCGGACGGTAGAGTTGGCTGGGATAGATCGGCGCAACACCGAGTGCGCCTTGGGCCGGAGGGGAATAGCCGTTGGAAGCCTCTTGAAAAGACGGGGTCGAAACAGCGACGGTGAAGCTCAGACAACCACTCAGACTGCAGTAGCCGCCATCGCAGCAGCGCTCTCCAGACGCCTCGTCAATTGCGGGCACATCCGGACCTGGCGCCTCGTGATGCATGCCATGGTGCGCATGTGGACCCTCGCCATGCTGAGAATCTGGATCGATCGCCATATCACAGGGTAGCGCGGACGCCGCGACGGCCTGAAAGGCAAGCAGCAACGAAAGTACCAGCGATGGAATTTGGCGGAACCAGGTCATGCTCAAATTATAGCCTCACCTTACCCACGATCTCCATCAGCGGCGATTACCGCCATTGATAGGCCGCATCAGCTGCGAATTGCCGCCGGCGACCGGCACAGTGGGTTGGACAGGGTATGGTGGTCTTGCGATCGGGTGCTCAGGTTTGGGTAGATATCCGGGGCGCCAGGGCGGCTTCCCGGGGCGTACTGGACGCCCGTAAACCGGCGCGCTATAGACTGGCCAGACATTCACGTAATCGGGATAGGGTTCGCTGTAGGTCTGCGGAGACTGCTGGCTGGATTCTGCATTGATCTGCCTGAGCTCGGCCCGGTGCCTCTCTCTCTCCTGGCGGTCAGCCACCATTCTGTCGGTACTCTCTCGCATCGCATCCAGATTTTGCAGGTACGCGTTGGGGTCCTGTGCGGTCTGCGCCTGAATGCGCATTTCTTCAGCCTCGACGCTGGCATCCGGCGGTGTGTCGGAAAAGGTCACTACCCCGTTCTCATCCACATGGCGATAAACCGTCGTCTGAGCAACGCACACCGCACTGAGCGTGAGCAGCATTAGCGCAAGGCCAGATGGTAATGAAAGAAGCGCGTTCATCACTGAAGTATAGAACAGTTAAACCCAAAGACCGCGGACAGTGATAGAGTCCAGCCCAAGGCGCGTACCTATCAAGCTTCCGTCATTAGCGGTAACAGGATCGAACACAACTAATGTCAGACTTCTACAGCCAGTACGAATACTGGATCGCGGCAACCCAGTTGCTGCTTGCCATGCTGGGCATGGGTGCCACATTGCGCGTGCGTGACTTCGCCGCCGTGGCCAAGGCCCCTTGGGCCATCACTGTGGGCTGCGTGCTGCAAATTATTGTTGTGCCCCTGATCGCGGCCTTGTTCCTAAGATTTTTGCCGCTGGAGCCGGGCGTAGCGATTGGATTGGCCCTTTGCGCGGCCATCCCCGGAGGCACACTCTCCAATATCTTCACCTTCCTGGGACGCGGGCATGTGGCACTGTCGATCGCGCTGACCGGCGTCACCACCCTAGCCTGCCTGGTAACAACACCCTTCGTGCTCAGCCTGCTTATCAGCCAGCACATGCCCGCGGACTTTACGATGCCTGCGGCCCAGATCGCCCGAGAAATTACCTTGATCCTGTTGCTGCCACTCATTGCCGGCATGGTACTGCTGCAAGCTGCACCGGCTATCGCCCCTCGCTTCTCCAAGATTTGCATTCGCGGATCATTGTTCTTCGTCCTCGTCATCGTGGTGGGTGCTACCGCCTCAGGACGGGTGGATATCCCTCGCTTCGGGCTCTACAACTTCGCCGTGGTGATGGGCTTTATGTTCGCACTTTGTGCGCTTTCGCTAATGTTACCCCGTCTGCTCAAGCTGTCGTCCCGAGACACCACCGCAATCAACATTGAGATCACGGTGCGCAACGGTAATCTGGGCTTGCTGATCAAGGCCTCCATGTTCCCGGCGGTACTGGGGGCCACCGACCCCATTGGAGACGCCATACTGTTTACGGTGTTGATCTATGGCGGGGCCGCGCTGTTGGTCGGGCTGGGACAAATCTATGTTCATCGCTGGCTGAATCGAAATGCGCCAATGAGCTATCCCGCCTAGGCAAGCAGGATAATCCATCGCGGCTGTGATCCAGCCGCGTCGACCGAATCGTAACTTGCCCACCACTCATCTCGGGACTACATTACAGCCCCCCTACAAAAAGAGTCGACATCATGGCTGAGAGCAGAGAAAACGATATTGTCATTTACGGCGCCACTGGCTTCACCGGCAAGCTGGTTGCAGAGTACATGGTTGAAAAGCAGGGCCATGGACTTCGGTGGGCGATGGCCGGCCGCAGCGCCGACAAGTTGGCCGCGGTTAGGGACGAATTAGGCGCTCCCGCTGATACGCCGCTCATCGTTGCTGATGCCAGCGATCCGGCTTCTATCAAGGCAATGGCGGGCAGCACTCGCTGCGTAGTAACAACCGTAGGCCCCTACCAGATGTACGGCACTCCCCTAGTGGCCGCTTGCGCCGAGTTGGGCACCCACTATGTCGACCTCACGGGTGAACCCGGCTGGATGCACGAAACCATTGCGACATTCAGTGACCACGCGAAGGCCAGCGGTGCTCGCATCGTGCATAGCTGCGGTTTCGACTCCATTCCCTTCGACCTCGGCGTGCTCTATCTGCAGAACATCGCCCAGGAGAAGTTCGGCAAGCCCTGCCAGTCGGTCAAAGCCCGCGTGCGTTCCATGAACGGTGAGTTCTCCGGTGGCACCGCCGCCTCACTGAATGCCACTGAGGCAGCAGTGGGCGAAAACCCCGACCTACTGAACGTACTCTTGGATCCCTTCTCGCTGACCGAGGGCTTTACTGGCCCCGCACAGCCGGCCGACAACAAGCCCATGGAAGACCCCGATATGGACGGCGCCTGGGTGGCACCTTTCATCATGGCAATCATCAACAGCAAGAATGTACACCGCTCCAATGCCTTGATGGGCCACCCGTACGGTGAGGACTTCACCTACAACGAGATGATGTTCACCGGGCCTGGCGATAACGGCAAGGCCGCCGCTGAGTTTGTGGCCAGCCACAATCCCCTGCAGGGCGAACACGCCCCTGCGCCGGGTACTGGCCCCTCCAAAGAGGCACGTGAGAACGGCAACTACGACATTCTGTTTATCGGTAAGACAGCTGACGGCGATGAAATCCGCTGTGCCGTCAGCGGCGATCTGGATCCCGGTTACGGCTCCACATCGCGCATGCTGGCCGAAAGCGCCGTATGCCTGATTGAAGAATCAGCAGATCTTGCTGGTGGACTTTACACCCCTGCGCCTGCCATGGGTGAGAAGCTCATCAAGCGCTTGGTGGACCACGCCGGTCTCACCTTCAAACAGGAAGCCTGATCTGGCCGGCCGAATGGCGCGTAACAGCAGCGAATTCTCACTGTATATGCCCCATGACTTCTTTCTTTCGGGCCGCACTCGCGGCCCTGACTGCCCTCACAACAACAGCCGCACTGGCGGACGAGCCACGATTCACTCTGGAAACGGAGATCGGGGCGGTCTGGCAAGAACGCAACAAGGTACAGAATCCCAACGATAACGAAGGCGATCGCTTCGAGCTCACTGACATTGCAGGCTCAGGTCCCTGGGCCTCCGCACGTATCAACGCAAACTGGAACATCAGTGGCCCGCACAACTTGCGTGTGGTTTTGGCGCCGCTTTACTACGAGGAGCGAGGCACGCTAGACGAAGACGTGCGCTTTGACGGCGAGCAGTTCACGGGTGGCACGCCGATAGAGGCCAGCTATACGTTCAATTCCTGGCGCGTGGGCTACAGCTATCAGTTCTACGACAAGAATGACTGGACGCTGTGGGTGGGTGGCACAGCCAAGATTCGCGATGCCGAAATCGAGTTAAAGCAGGATGGCACGCGTGCTAGTGACGACGATGTCGGTTTCGTTCCCTTGCTGTATTTGGCGGGCGAGTACCGGATTAACGACCGTTGGACCTTCAACTTCGATTTCGACGGCCTCGCAGGCGGCCCCGGGCGTGCCTTTGATGTGGGCCTAAAGCTTAATTACGAAGTGTCGGATCAGTGGCGCATCGGGGCCGGGTATCGCCTGCTTGAGGGCGGTGCCGACACCGACGATGTGTACAACTTTGCCTGGTTCAACACCGCGATGGTTTCTGCGCAGTGGCGATTCTAACGCCCCAAGCGCCTCTCTCTATTGCGAAGAAGAAGCTGACTCCTGCAGCGAACGAAGCGCTGCGGGCAGCGGCGCAGTCAGCGCACCCTCAGAACCCAGCCCAGAACCGGCCCGGATAGCTTCTATCCGGGCATCAATACCGGGGTGAGTTTCGAAAAACACACGCCAGTGGTCATGGCTGTCTGATCCCGACACTGTCACAAAGAACTCGTCCGCGCCACGCGTGTGGCCATAGTGTGCCTGCAGTAAGTTCAGCGCGTGCGCGTCGGCTTTCAACTCCATCGATCGGTTGAAGCTCAGTGCCGTAATCAGTGCACCCCCACCGGCGAGACCAATCAGCGGCTGACTGTTGGAGGAACCCAAAACTGTCGACAGGAGAACCTGCAGCACCACGGATCGGCTTGCCGCCTCTAAGGGGTGGCGCAGTTCAACATGCGCTATTTCATGCGCCAGCACCATGGCAAGACCATTCTCAGTCTTTACAGCATCCAACAGTCCACGGGTAACCATGACCTGTGCACCGAGCGTAGCGAAAGCATTCGGCGATGGGTCGTCGATCAATGCGAAGCGATAAGCCTGCTGGGGAACGGCTTGCGAATCGCCGCTGGTCGCCAACACTCTCGCTTGGGTTTCCAGCAATTGCGTGCCCAATGTCGAAAGTGCCGCCTGCGCGTCTGCTGAATCAACCAGCGACCCACTCTGCTGGAGATAGGATTCGATACCCCCAGATACACCCTGCTCCCATGCGAATGGAATGAGCCTGGCAAGGAAAGGCATGCTGGCACCAACCACCATTGCCAACAGCGCTGTGGCCAGCAGCACCACGGCGGACAACTGCAGAAACTCGCTCAATGGCTTGGAGGGCGGGGCATTAATACCCTCCGGCAACCGCGGGTTACGGCGGGGCGCCCTCAACGCGGAATCATCGCCGTGCCATAGGCCAGTACCTCTACCGACCCGAGCCCCTGGGAAGCGTTTCCCGACACTCGGCTGGTCTCGAACTTGAGGTTGATGACCGCCTCAGCTCCCTGCTCTTTGGCAGCGGCCTGCAGCCGAAGCACGGCTTCCCTGCGAGCTCGATCGAGCAAGGATTCGTAGGCATTCACGTTCCCGCCCACCAGGTTTCGCAGTGAGGCGAGCACGCTCTTGAAAAAGTCCACCGAGATCACCACGTTGCCTGACACCAAGCGCGCTTCATGATTCAGCTGGCCGGCCAAAGGCAATCGTGAGGTCAGAACGACTAACTGGCGCAGCTGCTCCTCTCTCTCACGAATACTTTCATAGTGCTTATGCTCGGTGCGACTACCGAACACATAGCCCAGGCACAGCAGCGTCAGGAAAACGGCCAGCTGTATGATGACATCCATACCGAGCCCGTTTACTCCATTACCACGGCCGTGCCATAAGCCAATATTTCCGACGCCCCTGCGGTGATTGCGGAGGTTGAAAATCGCACATTAATAACCGCATTGGCACCGATGGCGGCTGCCTGCTCTTGCATGCGCTGCACCGCCTCCTCGCGGGATTCCTGCAACAGCTCGGTGTAATTGCCCAGCTCTCCGCCGAACAGGTTTTTGAAACCGGCGGCAATATCCTTGCCTACATGCTTTGCGCGTACCGTACTGCCCTGCACCAAGCCCAGGTGCTCTACCACGCGTTTGCCGGGAATGATCTCAATGTTACTGATAATCACGTCTCTGATTCTCCAGCTAAGATGTCTACACTGTAGAACAGAGGCTGGGCGTTGTGTAGAGGTGCGCAGGCCAAAGGCAAAGCACTCCTGCCGCGTGGGCGTCTGGCAGTACCTAGACTGAATCTAGTGTTACTCTCGCGACTAGTCATAAGCGATAAGAAGTGGCTGGACACTCCCGATGACCCAAAGTCGTCTCGTTAAGCGCTTTCTACCTTGTTTATTTTTTTATGATTGCAGCCCGAGAAAAGACGCAATCAGATGTTAAGCACGCCACGCTGGAGCTGGTTTACACGCGGTTCAAAGCGCCCATCGCCGGTCTTATCGGTGAGTCCACTGGGTATGTCGGAGCGCGCATCCACTGTGGATGGAACTATCCCTGCGCTACTGCGTCCTGAGCGATCAGGCTATCCAGAAGTCCTTCCTCCCAGCCGGTATCCACAGTGTCGGCGATGATTTCCACCCGGCTTTCCAAACAGTCGTCCAACTCAACCTCGCGTAATGCATCACGGGTCATGTTGTACGCGTAGATCCCATCCTCGGTGATAAAAACCGCCTTGAGTCTTTCGACACGCAGCCCTGTGAGAAAGCTAAACAGTTTTGCTTTATCGAACACGAGGTCGGGGCGGAATCGCCAGCCTATGCTCTCAAACCCCTCGCCGCTATTCACCGCTACCACGTAGCCGCTTTCCGGAAAGGGAAGGTCCGTTGCAAGCAGCGGTTGCTCGCCGTGAGCGTGGGCGTGCGCTTTTGCACGCGCATCATAGCTTTCTATGGCGGCGAGGGGCGGCCCAGCCAGCGCTTTCAGGTCAAAGCGGCCGAACTGCGTTACTTGCAGCGTCGTGCTGGGCTGGCAGTACACGTACAGCAGCGATTCCAGATTGCCGCGATCGGCCTCTGAGTACAGATCTTCCTTGTTCGCCACCACAACATCAGCAATTTCCAATTGCTGCAGGAACGTCGGGTGGGTGGTGTATCGTCTGTCTTCCAGATTGCGCGCATCAACCAGCGTAACGGTGCGTTGCACCGACAGAACGCCTCGGTATTGATCAGACAACAGCGTTTCGATGACTTCCACCGGATGCCCTAAGCCAGTCGGCTCAATGAGTAGTCGATCAGGCCGGGACTCCCGAAGCAATACATTCAATGCCACCTGCATGGGCAATCCTGCTGTGCAGCACATGCAACCGCCGGGAACCTCGGAGATGAAGACGCCCACTTGGGTGGTTGTTTGGCCATCGACCAGGCTGCCGTCGATGCCGATCTCGCCGAACTCGTTGATCAGCACTGCCCAGCGCTCATCGCTTGGCTTCTGCGCAAGCAAGTTAAGTACGGCTGATGTTTTCCCGACACCCAAAAAGCCAGTGATAAGGTTCGTAGGCACCGCCTCAATGCGAGGACTTTCTCGATTGACCATAATTGATGGGAGCTTGTGGTAAAAGTTTAGGAGGAAGTCGGATTAGCATCGCCGGCAATGACAACGCGATTTTTCTCGTTGTCCACCTGTAGATAGAAACAGCTCTCACGCCCTGTATGGCAGGCACTTCCCTGCTGCTCAACTTGGCACAAAAGCGCGTCACCATCGCAGTCAAAACTCATGGACACGACTTTCTGCACATGTCCGCTGGTCTCGCCCTTGGTCCACAGCGTCTGCCTGCTGCGCGACCAATAGGTCATATTGCCGGTCTCAAGCGTAACGCCCAGCGACTCACGATTGACCCAAGCCAACATCAGCACCTGACCCGTATGAGCGTCCTGCGCCACAGCTGGCATCAAGCCACGTTGATCGAACGCAAGCTTATCAAGCACATCGGCGAGGGCCAGAGCCGTATCATTGGGCTCAAGCTCAACGGCCTTGAAGAACTGCCGGCTGTTGCTTTCGCTCACGATGTTGCCTCTGTGGGCTGACAGACTCTGCACAGAGAGAAGTTTCGGAAGTGGCTGAGAGCAATCATCGCCGCGCCCAGCAGCGTCAATCCACGCTCACCCCATTCACCCAAGGCCTCATGCCCGATAATGAATGGAGAACAGAGTACAGCCAGTCCGGCAAGGCCCAGAACAAGCACGGATGCATTCTTGTGTTTTCTGCACCCCATGGTCAATGCGAAAAGACTCAGTGGCACGACCGCAACCACCATCCACAGATGAAAGGCCTCATCTTCCAGCCCCAAACCCACCAGTGAGGGCATCATCACCAGCGCAACAGGTGTTACTAGACAGTGCAATGAACACAGCACGGACAAAAAAATCGCAGTCTTATCAGCAGTCGTCTGCACAGCTTCGCTTTGGTACATCATGAATCAGTTTTCCGTTGCTGCGTCGCGCGAGCAGGTCTCACAGAGGCAGTTAATTTCAAGCTTAGGTGTCAACAGTGTGTAGTCGGCTTCGTTGACGGTCTTCTTAATGGCTGTCATCGCGGCCTTCGGAATCACCACTTCTTTCACCTTGTGACAACGACCGCAAATCAGGAACTGCGGCACGCCATGCTCGTGATCACACACAATGTGCGAGCAAGCAACGTACTTATTGGCCACGTTCAGCTTGTGAGCGAGGTGTTCTTCCTCCAGAAAATCCAAAATGCGGTAAACCGACATGGGCGCCATGGTCTTGCCAAACGTCTTGCTGCAATAGTCTGCCAACTCGTAAGCCGATAATGCCGACTCAGAGCGCACCAGCCCCTCGAGCACCTGCTTACGCTTAGTGGTCAGCCTGACGCCACGATCGACACAGTGCTGTTCCGCGCTGGCAATGACTTCCTGAATGCTATTCATGAAACACCTTTACCGTTCTTTTCAGAAGGTGGGCATACCAATCCCACAACCCTCAAATGATACAACATATCAAATTTTGAGTCTTCTACGAATTGCCGAGTCGACGCTATCCGCAATGCCCGTATAGACACCACTCCAGCGTATCATTTGCCGCCTGTTCCAGTGAGGCTGTTTTTCGTAGCATGGCTTTACTACGGAGACGCGGTATTCGTTGAGTCACCGAATACCAGGCCGATGTACAGCATTTTGGAGAGCGGAACTAATGCAAAGACGACAGTTTATTCAACTCTGCGGCGCGGGAATCGCTGCTATGTACCTGTCTCCGGCGCGCAGTGCGACGTGGTCAACAGCGGCGCAGCTTCCTATTCATTTGCAAGAGCTGTACCCGGCAGTGCACAAGGGGCGCCTGCATGTAGCCGGCGGCATTGCATCGCGCATGGGAGTGCCCTACTTCACCAACAGAAATTTCGCCTTTGATCCGTCGGCGGACAAATGGCACGAGATGCCTGAACTGCCCGAAGACTTGCACCATCCCGCACTGGTAAGCACGGGCGAGGAACTACTCAGCATTGGCGGTTTCAACGGTGCATACAGCCATGTATGGCGAATGCGCGACTCGGTTTATCGGCTCGCAGAGGGCGGCTGGGAAACGCATTCAACGTTGCCCACGGCTCAAGCGGAGGGCGTAGCAACCTTCCACAACGGGCGTATCCATATCGTCACAGGACAGCAGCCACGCGGCAGTGCCAATACAGATCGCAGCGATCATGTTGAGGGGACGCTCCACTGGTATTGGGATGGCGACGCATGGCGCGACCTTGCGCCCATACCTACGCCCCGCAACAGCGCCACTGGTGACTGGGTTGGCGATCAGATGATTGTCACCGGAGGCCGCACTGCTGAGGGCAATCTCAGCGTTACGGAAATCTACGACGCCAACTCTGACAGCTGGCACATGGCCGCCCCACTCCCGCTTCCGCAGGCGGGCACTGCCAGTGTTGTCGCAGACGGTAAGTTGATCGTTTTTGGCGGCGAGATATTTCAGCCAGAAGCGGGCGTCTTCGGCGAGGTATGGAGCTATGACATCCAGGCCGATACATGGTCAGCCCTCCCTGATATGCCAACTCCTCGGCACGGCATAGGCGCAGGTATCATCGATGGAAGAATCTACGTGATAGGTGGCGCCACCGAGCCCAGTGGACGTGGCACCAGTGATCTTAACGAGGTGCTATCTCTATAGAACCCGCCCCTGATCCCAACGAACGCCTGACCTTGTTCGTCCGCGCAAGGAGTTCCATCGATGACTTGTCGTTCGTGCTCGCACGGCGAGGCCCGATACCAAAACCGCATTCACTCTTACACAGATACGCCTAGAGCGACGACGCCTCTACGGTGGGCACTAATCCAAACTTCGCAGCGGCAATCAATGCTTCTGTCCTGTTACGAACACCCAGAACCTTGAAAGCACTGGACAGATGGGCTTTCACCGTTCCCTCAGCAATGCCCAGCTCCGATGCAATGACTTTATTGGCCTTACCCTGAACCGCTAGTAATAGCACGGAGGTCTGCCTCTCGCTGAGCAAATCCGCCTTTTCATCGCCACGCTCTGGCGACTCTCCCGGCGATCCGCTCAAAAGTACAGAAGGTGGCAAATAAACACCCCCGGCCAAGATCAGCTTCAACGCGGCAATAAGCACTTCGGGGCTGGCAGACTTGGGTACAAACCCTGAGGCACCAGCGTCAATGGCCTGTCTGATTAACGAGGGATCTTCCTCGCCAGAAAGCACGATGACAGGTGATCCCGGTGCTGCTCGCAGGAATTGACCGAGCGCATCCAGCCCCGATGTGCCCGGCATATGGAAATCCATGAGCACCAGGTCAAACCCCGAAGAGGATCTCACCGCGCTTACCGCCGCATCCAGTCCGTCAGCCTCCTGAAACGAGAGCCGGTCATCCATATCATCAAGCAGAAACCTCAACCCTTGACGGAACAACGCGTGGTCATCAACCAACAGAATTTGCAACCTTCACTCCAGTACGATGCCGACAGTCACCCGGCGTTTTGCCTAATCCTTTGGCATAAACCAAGATCGCGTTGAGTTTAGCCACCAAACCCGCATGATTACAAACCGCGAGGGGACAGAAAGGACTTACTCGGAGTGGCAGCAGAAATGCTCTCTCCACGGAAACTCCCAATCATTTCAAGGATGGGCTCGTTGCCAAGGACGGCAATACCTCCTGCCTCAACTGAGCCATGATCTTCTCCAACACCGTTCGAAGCTCCTCCCCCCCTAACGGCTTATGCAGTACTGGAATATCTTTCGAGTCCTCCGTGGCGGCGCTTGCGGCTTCTTTGTCGCCGGTCACTAGATAGGCGGGTAAATGTTCTGACTTCAGCCTCAACCGCCTGATTACATCAACTCCGCTCTCGCTGCTAGACAGCCGGAAGTCCACAAACACCGCATGCGGTTGCCAGGCATCTGAGATTTCAACGGCTTCATTTGCTGTGGCAGCTACTTTCGCTTCACATCCCAAGGTCTCGAGGATATGCAACATGCCCTCCCGAACATTTGCCTCATCGTCGACGGCCAAGATCCGCAAACCTTCAAACCTCTGCACAGTGTTTTTGTCGGATTGCTCCGGCGAATCCGGTATCGATGATGAGGGCACGGTAAACACATATCGAACACCCTGCCCCAACGCCGACTCAAACTGCATATCCAGATTCAGAAGCGTTTGTAATCGGGAAACGATAGCCAGCCCCAAGCCCAGGCCCTTGTCCTGGTCCCGAGTTGGATTGTCCAGCTGATAGAACTCTTCGAAGATTCTGCCCTGTTCCTCCGGCGCAATACCCTTACCGGTGTCCTGCACCAATAACGCATAGCGAGAATTCTCGCGAGTCACTGCCAGCGAAACTGTGCAGCCATGGTTGTGCGCCACAGTATTGCTAACCAGATTCCGAACAATGCGCTCCAGCAATATGGGATCGGTGTGCACCATACAGGGCTGCGGACAATCCAATGTAATCTCAATATCCGCTGCATCAGACAGCGTGGACATTTCGAGCTGCAGGTTGCGCAAGAGCTGATTCAAATTAAAGCTTTCAACTTCCGCTTTCACCACGCCCGCATCGAGTTTGGAAACATCCAGTAAGGTGTCCAGCTGGCGCGAAAGAGACCCAATCGACTGCTGCATGCTCTTTGCTATTCGTTCACTCTTGTCGTCGAGCGTTCGAGAAGAAAGGGATGAACTTAGCAATGACAGCGCATGAATGGGCTGGCGCAAGTCATGACTGGCAGACGCCAGAAAGCGTGTTTTCGCGTTGCTGGCCTCGTTGGCCACTCCGAGCGCCGACTCCAGGGCTGTGGTGAGTTGGTCACTCTCCTTTTTCGCCGCGATCAGGTCATGCTTCATCTCCAGATTCTGCTGCAGTGAAGTAGATAGTATTCGGGCTGCATACAGCGAGGAAAGCAAGAAGGCGGTCGCCCCAAGCCCCATACCCACTGTCAGCATCTCGCCCTGCACATACAGCCAAATAATAAGTGGCGTCATCAGTAGAAAGGTAGACGAGACCAAAGCCAACCGATTCGCGGAGAAAACAGAGATAGCGCTACCGGCCATACCGATCAGGAAATAGGCGACTGCAACCTGGTATAGCGGTTCAACATCTCGTTGCAAAAATAGCCCGCCAAACCCCCAAGTGGCAAAGTAGACCATGAGTGTTGCCAGATAGGCTCTCTCCCAGCCCGGCAACTTGTCGAAGGCCGGGGTGCTACGGCCATAGCTTATGTAAAGCGCAATCCGCGCCAAGCCACTGAAGATTACACACAGAATCCAAAAAAAAAGCTCTAGCCGGTCCGCCTGATACCAAAGGATGGCCGCCAACAAGAAAGCCATCAGAATACCGGTATAGGCTGCCCTAGAGGACTGCCGGATCAACAAGTCCAGCCGTTCTGCACGCACCATCGGTGCTTGATCAGCAGGCCTGGCGATCTCTTTCACGATAGGAACACCCCTGCCTTGTGCAGTGGTAAATACGGCTGCGATAATCTATGCACACAAAGAAACCTGACTGTCTGCAGCACACTCTTCCCCTTTTTAACGCAGCCCACTGTATCAGAGTGTTGCCTCGAGCATTGAGATTAGTCGGGCTTTCGAGAGTCAGTGCGAGTCGGGTGCTGCCATCGCTGCTTTGGTCTGGGCGACTTACTTGAGCTGGACTCTATACAGGCTGCAAAAACCACATAAAGACCGACGTCAGTTGGACGCCGCAAGCGGCGCCACGGTTTGAAGCGTTATGTGTCATGCGTAGGAAACCACTGAGTTATCGTGCTTGTACGGAGTGTGAATAAGGATTTGTAAGATTCCCTAGGCTTTTTGCCGGCCGATATGGTGCACACCCAAAAAGCCACAGAGTAGCAACAATACCAAAAGTGACTCTATGGAATTGATGGGAACCGGTGCTGCGGCGTCGCTAATAGCCACTTCTATGCGCTCGAAGTTCTGCCAACGGTAGGTCCGACCGTTGATGTCGACGCTGCCAGCGGCAGAGCTAGCTGCGTTCAAAGCCTGGCGCACAAGATCGGCCTGTGGACCGGGCACCGTGAGGGAAAAACGCAGTGTATCGGTGCTGCCATCGTCACCGCTTTCTTCGTCACCATTAATGATGCTGTTGAGTGCTATGGGTCCTGCGATGTCCACTCGGTCGCTGCCATTGCCCGCACTAACAGCAGCACCACTGGTGGCTGGTACGGTGATAGAACCGCCGCTAAGGACAATGCTGTCGTTACCGCCCTCTGCAGCAATGCCGTAGTCACGGAATCGACCCCCCGTCACCGTAATAGATCCTGCGCTCATGATAATGGTGTCATCGCCTTCGTTGGCGTCGATGCCATCGCCGTCGCTTACGATAGTAGCACCACGAAGTTCGATCTGGTTGCCGCCAGCCACTGTGCTTGCGTCACCAGCATCGACACCGTCATCACCGCAGAGCAATGTGCCACCCAGTAGCACTGCCGTATCTGCGTCATCGCCAAGACCTATACAGTCATTCTCAAGACTGGAAACCTCTCCGCCTGCCATGGTCAGGCTGTCGTTTCCTGCACCCAGTTGAATCGTATCTTCCGCAATCGCTCGGTCGATGAATGCGCCGGGAAAAATGCTAAGCCTGTCGCGAAAGAGCGTACCGACAAAGCCGTTGGGCTCCGAGCCGGCGCAGATGACGACCTGACCGCCTTCTGGGGTAGCACCAGTCACATCGCAGGTGGCTGCGGCGCTGATTGGGCAGAGCGTGACAGCCACCAGCGCAACGCGTTTAAACGTAATCTGCATGGTTTTCCGTTTTGTTTTTTGCCAGATTAGTAACTATTGCCGGCGATTTCAGTTCAAGCAAATTGCTCAGTACAGTATCTCATACTTCCGTTAGCAGCGCTGTGAATTAGTATAACGCAAAGTGCGCGGAGGCTAGCAGGAGCTATGACAGGAATGGAGCGCTGAGCCCAGCGCTACGCTTGAGGTTTGCAGTCGCTGCGGTGGGGCTGTCAAAGTCATCGCTTGCATTCACGATCAGGACAACATCGACAGAATCCTGACCCATCTTCGCGCGAAGGAACAGGCTGCGCTGACCCGCCCTTCCGGGTGCCCCCAACCCGAGCGCCACCTGCCACGCGGTCTCTTTTCGCCGGGGCGGAGCTAAATTAGTAGGGACGCCCACTGCATGGACCATGACATACACCACTGCGGGCTCTCGTTCAGGAATGGGTGGTGATGAATTGCACGATCAAAGCAGCGAGCAATTTTTCAGGCCTGCAGGCAGGTGTCCCGTAAATTTCTCCAGCTCAGTTGGCAGCACCAGTGAGGAAGTCTACTCTAAGCAGGCCGTTTATTTCTTCTATACTTGAGGCGTTATCGCGTTGTGGGCCGTCTTTCTCTAGTATGCAGCACTGTTCGCGCGAAGTGCGCAATGCCATGTAGCAAGTTGGGACTTGGGACAGCTGGCAGCCGACCAGTCTGACGCGGTATGCCGCACAATAAGCGTTACGGTGCATTGCGATCATCGAAACCGGTGATGGCGGCTAGGACGCAGATCGAGGGGATACCGAACAAGTGCAGCATTCCGATGTAGCAGGTGCACTCCTGATTGCTGGTGGTCTGACCATTCTGACCACCATTGCCTTCGAGTACCAAGTCGGCTGGATAGGCGTAGCTCGGACGCGGGAAGAAACAATCAATTTCGTGCTCTCAGAGTGGTCGACTCTAAAAAAGATCTGGTCGTTTCAAATGTTGGGGCACGGTTTTCTCGCTTTGGCTTGCCTTATTCAACTGCGAGAAGCACCGCCCCATCAAGCTCTGATTTGGGGCGCGCTCAGTCTACTGACGCTGATGGTGATCATTGCATTTGGGCTTACCGTCGGCGGTTATGGCCCGGCACTTGAGGCGAATTCGGCGCAGCCAGCGGTATTTGAAACGTTACGTGGTGCGGTTCGCGGTTTGTACTCACCTGGTATGTATGGCGGCATGGCTCTGTTCACTTCACTGTTTGTTCTCCTCAGTGTGCGTAAATTTGGGATTGTTGGACGGCTTCGTGGCGCAACGACCTTGGGTGCAGTTGCCATCTGTTTACTCATAGGGATAACCACCCCATTAACGGCAAAGGTCGCGGGAGCGTCTTGGTTTTTACTACCAGTGGTCTTGGGTTATTCCCTATTACGACCTCGGCGTCCATAGGCGAGACACGTAAGATCGGGTTTGGACTTTTGTGGAACAGGCTATCGAAAACACCGCGTTCGACCACGCTCGAAGTGTGTAAGCTCTTGCTGGCGCAGGCAGCGTAGGAGCGCATGAAGCATGCGCAAGACGGACAGAAAAACCGATAAACGCATAAGAGAAGCGCTTACTGAGGTCTGTGATATCGCACTGAATGAGGTAGAGGGGTTTGCATGGTTAACGCACCTGGTGAACTACCAATCATTTCCGGATTCGCTGTCTGTTGTGTGTGTCTTTGCCAACAAGATCGATCTACTGTCTGCGTTGAGTAGCCATAAAGATCACTTCTTGCGAAGCTTGATCGATGAGAAGCTACGAGGTGTCAACGTACCGATCAAGGATCTTAGTCGGCAGGTCAGCTTTGACAGTGAAGAGTGTTGCCAAAAGGAAAACGACGGGAACTGGAAAGAGCGCCTCAGTCGATCAAAGCCATAGACAGCGAAGCAAACCCAACTACCTCGGCCGTTACGGCTTGCGACGTAGTATGGTCTTCTTCGGTCGCCATACGCGTATCTAGTTTTCGATCAGCAAGGGTTCGTATGCTTTTTTGGTGCGCTAAGTTCCGCACCTTTTAGGGGGAGGCACGACAGCCGTTTTCTGTGAATGATTCACCCTCACGTATTTACGATAAAGGCCATTATGAAACACGTGTCAGTTTTTCTTATCAGCGTCATTTTCTGTGTGTCGGGAGTGCTTCACTTCACGCATGATACCGAGCTGGTGAAAATCACACCCCTGCCATATGCTCTTGAGATTGTCTGGATCACCGGGTTGATAGAGTTAGCTTTCGCTGCATGTTTGCTCGTCCCAAGGTTTCGGCGCGCCACGGGCATGTTGCTTGGCATCTTTTGCTTGGCGGTGTTACCCGCAAACATCAATATGGCGTTGAACGATATTCCCATGTTTGGCAGTCACGTCCACCCCGTTGGGGCCTGGTTCAGGGTGGCCATGCAGTTTCCATTGATTCTGTGGATTCTATGGGCAACAGGCTGTTGGCAGCGCGCCGATGCGCGTTGACGAACCGGGATGGCCAAGTTTTCGGTGGTGCCGAACCACGGATTCAATCCACGTTTTTAATAATGCGTTACTACACCCCTTCAGGGTAGGCTTAACGTTCGGGCATGCTATAGCCTGTCCGGCGTTCTAGGGTCTGTTTCTCCCTGCGTTTGGTTGAAACTCGATGCCAGGCGGGTCGTCTGGTGGAACCAGAGAGTCTGTCGCACGGGACGCGAGCGTGCCCATGGCCCTAGCGTGCATTTGGGCGAAGCGCGTTATGATGTAGGTGCGCGCTCGTGTGAAAGAGCACCTCTGTATAAATTGTCTATCTACAGCCGAACCCCTAACAAAGAGAACAAGTCATGCACAGTACTCGGGACTTTATCGGTTACGGCCAACGCACGCCGAAACAGGTGTGGCCAAATGACGAGCGCCTCGCTCTGCAGTTTGTCATCAATTACGAAGAAGGTGGGGAAAACTGTATTTTAAATGGGGATGCGGCCTCCGAGACATTCCTATCTGAAATTATCGGGGCTCAACCGGTGGAAGGCTCTCGCAATATGAGCATGGAGTCCATTTATGAGTACGGTAGCCGAGCGGGATTCTGGCGGTTATGGAGGATGTTCACTGAACGCGAGATTTCGGTCACCGTGTATGGCGTGTCCACCGCTCTTGAGAAAAACCCTGAAGCCGTCGCTGCCATGAAGGCGGCAAACTGGGAAATCGCCTGTCACGGCCTCAAGTGGATTGACTATCAACACATCTCAAAAAAAGAAGAGCGCGAGCACATCAGACAAGCAATCGATCTGCACACACGGGTAACTGGCGATCGGCCCCTAGGCTGGTACACGGGTAGAACCAGTCCGCATACTCGAGATCTCGTTTACGAAGCGGGCGGCTTTGTCTACGACGCGGACTCTTACGCCGATGACCTGCCCTACTGGGTTGGCGACTACGAGACCCCCTATTTAATCGTTCCTTACACCTTGGACGCCAACGACATGCGCTTCGCTACGAATCAAGGGTTCAATAGCGGCGAACAATTCTTTACCTATCTGAAGGACGCTTTCGACGTTCTTTACGAAGAAGGCGCGGCGGCGCCAAAGATGATGAGCGTCGGTCTACACTGCCGCCTTGTTGGTCGTCCCGGTCGTGCTGCTGCTCTCAAGCGATTTTTGGACTACGTTTTGGATTTTGACGATGTCTGGATTAGCCGCAGGATCGACATAGCGCGCCACTGGCATAAAGAACATCCTGCAGCGTCGTGACTGCTATGTGCCCCTGAGGTTTTTGCTCTCCGGGCGATTTCCACACGAGCAAGGTGCGGCACCTAGCGCTGCAGGCAGTCACTAGCAGCGTGACGGGCGTCCCTATACCCAAACGCGCTACCAAGTGATTGAGTAAACACCGCAGGCATTACCCCATAACCGTAAACATTGACGCGTTGACCACATTTTTTCTTCATCTCGATGAGTTGAAGACCGTGGAGCGCCGGACCTACATTCGCGGCGGCGAGCGTCGCGAGAATTCCGCCGAGCATAGCTGGCACCTGGCCATGGCCTGTCGGACTTTCGCAGAGGTGCTCGCAGATGAGTTTGATGTTGATCAACTGATCAAGATGGCGCTGGCGCACGATCTGGGTGAAATTGGTGCCGGCGACACCTTCCTTTACGGAGAAGGACGGGACAGTGCGCACATCGAAGAACGGACGAGTGTATTGCGCACCGCGGAGTTTCCGGGCAACGCGATACCCAACATGCTGCAACTCTGGGACGAACAAGAAGCCGGCAGCAGCAAGGAGGCAGGCCTGCTCAAAGTCATCGATCGCCTGCTGCCGTTCCTACACAATATCACCAGCGAAGGACGGGCCTGGCAGGAAAATGGCATTTGCAAGAGCCAGGTGCTCAAGATGCACGGTTTTATCGTGCAAGAAATCCCTGAAGTGTCGGCCTAGATAGCCTCGAAGATCGATATCACCGTCGCGCAAGGCTGGCTGGATAACCGCTAGCCGCTTTTTACAGACCGAGGTCGGGTGTGCGCCGCCATTGTGTCCGTCGCGCCATGTCAAAGGGGCGGCTCAGTGAACAACGAGCAGGTTCTGGGAATCATGGTTTCTACCATGAATAAAAATTTAGCTTGCAAGTACATTGATAGTGTCTACGATGGCCTAAAACCCTCGATTGGAAAGATCGATGATTTTTGCGGTACTTCTCATCGGAGCACTTATCGCTCAGCCAACATACGCACAATACTGGGACCGCGGCGAGCCTAAACTCGGGTCAAGGATAGCGACGGTTGGCACCCGTTCGCCTTGGCCCCTGGACAGAAACTTCTCGGAGTTCTCGTCCGAGGAACAGCGTCGTTATAAAACGGCCCATTATGAGGGGATGCCCGATGATGAGACTCCGCCGTTCCCTATTAATGGCTTAGGTGTAGTAGCCCAAGAAATCAGAGACACGGCAAGAGGGCGTGTGCTCTCCTGGCCGAGAGGTAGGGTGTTTGCAGTTGTCACGGTTTCAGAATCGGGACACGCGAAGAAAGTAGAGGTGTACGAATCACCTTCGGTAGACATTACCAAAATCACTTCATACGTCTTAATGAACTCCACATTCTCGCCGGCCGAGTGCGCAGGCGCGGCATGCCAAGGTGAGTTTCTATGGGAGGTGAATTACTACACGCCCTGAGTTCACATCACGCACCCACTAGAGCACTCGAAATAGCGTGAAATATTTCCTAAATCGAAGTAATTGATCGCAAATCAAAAATTAGTGGGGAAGCACAAAAAAGGCGCGCAAATTGATCGCTTATAAATGCCTGAGTTTTAGGGTAAATTGGCACACCTGGCACGGTTTATGACAGCGCGGTTACACCCCGCGCTATCACCCTTTGAGCGTCCTCGGCCTACCGGCCTGCGGGCGTATAGAACTTCCTTTAGTCTGAATCTGTAGAACGGTCACGTTCTCTCGACTGAAATACGTCACAAGCAAAAAAGCCCCACCCGTCAGGTGAGGCTTTTCGTTTGTATGGCGCGCCCGGCACGATTCGAACGTGCGACCGCCTGGTTCGTAGCCAGGTACTCTATCCAGCTGAGCTACGGGCGCTTTGAGGTCGCGTACTATAGGGTTGTGAGATGGGCAAGTCAAGGCAAAAAAGCCACAGCACAACACGCCAAACCGCGACCACTAACTCATTGTTTTCTAGAGCTTTGTGTGGCGGTTGAAAACGGAGTCCTTGGCCAGACATGTGCCGCCCAGGTCAGCCTAATTGACGGTATCGCTGTCGACAGAAAAAGTCTGAGACACCTGTTCTGCATAAAGCAAGATGTCGTCAACAATGGTAGCGGCCACAGGATCCAGCTGAAAACCCTGAAAAGCGGTCATGGAGAGTTGTATAAACAGTTCCAGCAACTCACCTTCATCGGTAACAGCTTGGGTAGTCGCAAGAATTTGTGAGAAAAAACCGAAGGCTTGTATTTGCCCGCTCTGCTGCAGGTACTCGCACAGACCACTCAACCGTGGTTCAAAGTGTGCGGTGACCGAGGCTACCGCCTCGTTAGTTGATGCCGCGCTACCACTCATCAAGGTTCGACAAAACCGGCGTCACTGTCAAGGAACAATCTGATCGGCCACTTGGTATCTTCACTGAAGCGAATCACCAGGCCGTAGAAATCGTTGTCGTAGTCATCGACCCACTCGTACTCAAACTCTGGAAAAAAGTCGATCTCCTCAGGCGCCTGCCCAACAACGCGCACTTCCTCAATTTGTGAGGGATCCGCCATTGACACTTTCGGTATGGCAATCACCAGACGCGACCCCTTGCCCTCTGGCATGGCATCCGCCTCCCGCACCTCGACACCCATGGTGCTGCCCTTGTGGCCCTTCACGAACTCCAGCCAGCCGGTTTCCAGACCAAAGGTTTTCTCTTCCTCGGCAGCAGTAGCAAACGCAAACAGACTAACTATAAGTAGCGTCAGGGAGCGGATCAAATACACTGGGTTTACCTCTGCGTCATTGTCATGCTGAGTGTAGTCCATTTCAGAGTCGGCATCCTCACCACAGAATCCGCACAAGCCCGGCCACACTCACCACGAACAGGCCGGCGCCCAAAACGCGGAAAAAAACCTGTGTGTCGGCATTCAAGGTATAGGCATGAAACTTTAAGCCCAGGACATGCCCTACCGCAGCGCAGGGCAACAGCCAGAGGTGATGAATCCATTGTAAATCTATGCCCGTGGCGACAAACGCGATCAGCTTCAGCGCCACCAGCACAAACCAAAGAACAAACAGTGTGTCACGTAACTGCTCCCGTGACATGCGGCTGGCGGCCACGGGCACCACCAGCGGTGCGGCGATAAGCGAGGTGCCACTGACATAACCCCCCAATAGCAGGAAAAAGACATCTACCGTTTTGCTATTGCTCTTGAAGGGACGGTTGAGCATATAGCTCACAGCGTACACGGATACCATGAGAAAGATGAAGCCGCTGACGACATTTACTGGAAGAGTGATGACGCCAGCGACACCGATTAGCTTTGGAATAATCATTATGGGCAGCGCATAACGCAGAAACGCCCAGTTCACCGTGCTGACCTGCTCTCCCCCGGACCGCTGGGTTCTCAGGTGGGCCTGAACAACGGTGAGTGCCGAAAAAAACAGCAGGTGGACCGAGATAATCGGCAGAAAGACCAAGGGGGCATTGTGTACCATCAGGAGGAATGGCAGCGTCAACACAGCGCCACCAAAGCCCAAGCCAGACCGCACAAAACCGCCCCACACAAATAACAACGCGATAACTGCGTACTGCCAGGTTTCCAACCCTTCCAAGGGACGCCTCCATTAGCCGCCAACTATCCGGCTAAATGCCGGCAAATTCCTTAAAACAACACGCTTAAAGATACGCTGACCTGTTGGAGCAACGACCTTGTAGCCAGCTCCATTTGCCTGACATCGCCTCCTGAGGCGGTTCTGGCTTCACGTACTCACACCTGCCTGCATCCGACGACTACGATCTCCTCCATCAGCTGCTGCTTGGGTGAGCCTGCAGCTGAAGAGGCAGGATCAATAGGAGGCCAAGGCCCCGACGGCTGCTGAAAGAAAGATTGCTGCTAGACACTGACATTGTGTTGTACCCGCGGCTCGGCTGCCGTCACTAAGGATTGCCACCGGCGCCCGACACAGGTGTAGTCATTCAGTTTGTGTTGTCACCTTTTGCAGCAGAGGAACTTGATCCGTGGCGCTCAATAACTGCCTTGCTGGTTCCCGTGCAATTCCCAAGACCCGCGCAGAATCACGAATCGAGGTGGACAAGCCGGTGGCCAACATCCGCTGGTAATAGGGTAGCTGTGCAAGATAAACCGGCAATGACTCTTCCAGTGTACCTTCCTTGTCAAGCGAGGCGATAAAGGCATCGAAGAATCGGGCCAGAGCCGTCGCGACGGCGCGATTATCCCCCACAGATTCTGGGAGTGAAAGCTGCCAGGTCATGTCCATGCGTAGGCGGCACACACCCACGTAATCCGCCGGCTGACGCTGTCCCCACTCCATGGGTGTTATGAGTGACAGCTGCCAACCGTCCTCTCCGTAGTACAAGGAATAGTCTTGACCGGGCACCGGCCGAAAAGAGAACGCCGCCGACAGCACCAGGCTGGACACGCAATAGTCAGCTAACAGCTGGCCCACCGCTTTTTCAGCGGTGATTGTCGGCTGCAGGGCGTGCCAGTCCTGCAGTACCGGCACCATGCCTTTGCCCTGGGGGTTTGCCTTCTTCATGGTGTAGGAGTTACCTGTGAGAAACTCCCTAATGTACGCAATCAGACTACTCGCAGATGAGGGTCACGCGGCAAGTTCGGGCTGCTCTTCCATGATGGCCTTACGGAAGCATTCGGGGATAGCGCATGGCTTTCGAGACGATTTATCGACGAACACCTGCGTGATGGTGCCTCGCACCAGCGTTTCTCCATCAGCTTCATTGGCCATTTCAAAACCCAGCTCAGCGCTGGTATTGCCCAGACGTGTGTAGCCAACCGACACACGCACAATATCGAAGGCTTTACATTCACCCAGATAATCGCAGTTGATGTTCACCGTAAAAATGTAGCAGGGGGCAGTGTCAGGCGTCATTGCCGTATACCCCAACTGGTGCATATAAGCGCCGGCCACTTCATCGGCAAATACCAAATAATTGGCAAAGTACAAATGACCCTGCGCGTCGGTGTCGCTATAGCGCACAGTAACGGTGTCTGAGAACGGAAATGGCATGCGTCTTCACCCCTTGATAGACCGGCAAACCATAGCACATCGCCAAGACAGTAAAAGTGGCGGTATCCGCCCTCGCTCGCTAAGCTAAAGCTGTCATCACACCAGGATGCAGCTATGCCCGCGCTGGCCCACTTTAGCTCGAAAAATAACCAGCGGGAGATGCTGCAAGCGCTGAAGCACGACGGCGCTATCATTGTTGACGACCTGATGTCAGCGGAGCAGGTCAGCGCAACCGTCGGCGAGCTGGATCCCTATGTACAGGCTACCGGCAACGGCCAGGATGATTTCAGTGGCCGTCTTACAACGCGCACAGACGGATTGGTGTCACGGTCTGCCCAGTGTCGGGAGGTGATCCAACACCCTCTGATCCTGGACCTATGCAACACGTTTCTTTCGCCCTACTGTGAACGAGTGCAGCTTCATTTGGGACAAGTGATTCGCATAAAACCGGGCCAGCCCACGCAACCCATTCACCGAGACCGATGGGCCTGGGGCACCCACCTTGCCCATGTAGAACCACAGTTCAACACCATCTGGGCATTAACCGACTTCACGGAGGAAAACGGCGCTACACAGGTTGTGCCAGGGAGCACAATCTGGCCGGATGACAGAGCGGCGGAAGAGTCTGAGATCACCCAAGCGACGATGCGTGCAGGTTCCGTTTTGATGTATTCCGGCTCCGTGTTCCACGGCGGCGGTGAAAACCGCAGTGAATCTGACCGCTGGGGTTTGAACATCACCTACACCCTGGGATGGCTAAGGCAGGAGGAGAACCAGTATCTGTCAACGCCCCCTGAACTGGCGAAGGAGCTATCGCCTGAGCTGCAAGAGCTAATCGGCTACGCCATGGGACAGTACGCACTGGGTTACTATACGCCGCCAGGAGCACCCGGCAGCGGTCCCGAGGTCGTACCGCCGCAATACGCCCTGGGTAGAACTGACGTTGCCAACGCCCTGGGCACGCCTGAAGATCTGGCTGCTATCAGCCAGGTGACGAATCAGGAATACTCCTGACTCGTTGAAGATCCCGGACTGGACAGCCCTGAATGTTTGAGACCCTAGACATCAGCGTGGACGACTGCCGCGCCGAGATTTGGCTTAACCGCCCAGCAACACTCAACTCCCTCTCACGCCAGACACTGTGCGACCTCATTGATGCCGCGGCATGGCTGAATCGTCAGCCTAGCGTGAAGGCCGTCATGATTGCCGGAAGGGGGCGCTGTTTCTCAGCCGGGGCAGACTTGGACAGCTTTGGTGGCGGCGATGAGGAGAGTCTGCGGGACGCCGCTGACCGGGGCCGGCGGATGGCAGATGCGATTGAGCAGATACAGGCAATTACGGTGGCCCGGCTTCACGGCTGGTGTGTGGGTGGAGGTCTGGTATTGGCCTCGGCCTGCGACATCCGCATCGCCAGTGATGAATGCCAATTTGCCATTCCAGAAGTCGCCCTGGGTATCCCGTTAACCTGGGGTGGGATACCTCGTCTTGTCAGAGAAATTGGCCCGGCGCTCACCAAAGAGCTGGTCATTAGCTGTCGTAACTTTAATGCAGACGAAGCACTGCGTATCGGCTTTCTCAACAGACGTGTCCAAGAGTCAGAACTGGACGGTACGGTCAACGAATTGATCACTGCGCTAGCAGACAGACCTGCCTACCCTGCTATGGCCACGAAACGGCACGTTAACGCCATTGCCGGCGCAGCTACCGGCATCAATAACAGCTGGTCAGAAGCCGATGGAATGGTAGCCGCTTCACTCGACGAGGAATGTTTGCGCGCCCGTGCTGAGTACATGGCTTCACTCAAAAAGTAACCCTTAGGAAAACAATCATGACCAGCACGAGTGGACTAGAGTCCAAAGGCATTCAGCAGGTAAGTTAGCGGTTGTCACGGGCGGAGCCGATGGCATCGGCCTGGCTTGCGCGGAAGCACTCGCAAATCAGGGCATGCGCATTGCGCTGGTGGATAAGGACGCTGAAAAACTCGCTGAGGCTGCCAGCAGTCTCCCAGCCTCCTGTGAAGCACACACTTTTTGTACAGATGTTACCGACCGGGCAGCCCTTTCCCGCCTTTCTCAATTTGGGCAACGGCCGCAGCGATATCCTCAGGCTTGGTAACATCTAGCCGCACTGACTCCACGTTGTCCATCGCATCCAGCATGTCGAGATCTGCTTGCCTGCGCCCACCGGCATAAACGTAGATACCCTCACTCGACAGCAACTCCACGGTTCGCTTGCCGATACCCGAGGTCGACCCGGTCACGAGTACGGCCTTGGGGTCTGCCGACTGAGCAGGCAAGGCAAGTCACCCCGCGAAAGTAACAACAAACACGAACCACATAGAGTTCTTCCGCAAAAATTTCTCGACTACGGTGAGTATAGATCAGAAAATTTATACTTCGGCGTTGTTAAAGGATCGTTTCTGTCAGTGTTAAGCAGCTAATTTTCACCCTGCCATCACTAAGCCCTACAAGCGGCCTTTAATTTAGTAGCCCGGTGTCCCGGAAAGTCTCCCTACTGTTACGCCAGCCGTTATCATGTGACCTGACGCGGGCTTTCATAGCTGTTTAGCGTTAAATTAGACCTCGCAAGACAACTACGCTAGCACGCTAGCGTTAAAAGAGAACGAAGAGAGTATCCTTTGAGTATCCATCGACGAGCCGCAATTTCGGTGTCACTGCTCCTTCTGTGTATGGTCGTCATAACGACAGGGAACCTGTCCGCGACTACAGAGCATGAGAGCATTGATGGTCAGAGCACGCCCGCCTCAGCCAGACCCAACATCATTCTGATTCTCGCTGACGACCTGGGCGTGATGGATGTGTGTGGCTACGCCCGGCGAGTCGTGGAGAACCCAGCGCTTGAATGCCGGCACCAAACACCCAACATCGATGCACTAGCGTCTGAGAGCGTTGTTTTTACTCGCGCCTATGCAACACCCTTGTGCTCGCCCTCCAGGGCGTCACTCCTTACCGGCGTAAATGGCGCAAAGCTGGGGTTCAACAACGCCTTCGGCTATCGCCGTTTCAAGGGCAGCTATTATCAAAGCCAGCTACCCGTGGATGAGGGCTACGACAAACACGATACCGTGCTCAGAAGACACGCAGCACCCAACCGCGCGTTCATCAACGGCAGCAGCTCATCTGCACTCGCGCCCAACGGCGCGACACCCAGCTTACCTGCGCTCCTTCCAGATTATCGCAGCGGCTTTATCGGCAAATGGCATGTGGGAGGCGGCATCCCAGGCTATCAGCCAGCGGATCACGGCTTTGAGGAAATAGCCTATCTCGATGAGGGTTTTTCTTTCTACTTTGACTGGGCGAAATCATGGGATGTCGCCGGCGACATCACCCAAACCTACCTGACAGATAACATCACGGCACAGGCCACAGCCTGGATAGAGGCTCAGGCAAAGACGACCCAGCCATTTTTTCTCCTTGTCAGCCACTTTGCCGTGCATACACCGCTGCAGGCGATAGATCGCGATAGTCCCGCGCGCCCCCCCCTTGAGGGCAGCGATAGCCAACTGTATTCAGCCATGGTCGCTAGCCTCGACGATTCTGTGGGGGCCATTATGGACACACTCGATTCTCAGGGCCTGCGCGACAATACCCTCGTAATCGTTGTTAGCGATAATGGAGCACTGGAAACACGTAATGGCAACGCCATCACCTCAAACGCACCCTTCAAGGGTCAGAAGGGCAGTGTTTATGAAGGTGGCATTCGCGTACCGCTGCTACTCTATTGGTCTGATAACTTTGGCAGTGAACACTCAACCATCCGCACCTCAGTCGATCTCACTGATCTACTGCCGACAATAGTAAGTTCAGCGGGTTACGATATCGCTCCTTACGAAGCCTATGGCGGTGGACAGTCCTTACTGGGCCTGATCGACTCACGCTCAACAGCAGGCAACTACGCCAAGTCACATTTCATCTACGATCCATTTTACCGTGGAGAACTCGTGGCAGGCGATGCGCTGTCGTCTGTGCCCAAATCTGTGGTGCTGAACGGCAATCACAAATTGATTGCCTATCATCACGGCCAAGTGCACCTGTTCGACCTCAACTCTGATCCCTATGAATCGACCGATATCTCGACAGAAAATACTGAGCTTACGAAAAAATTGCTTTCTGAGCTCAGGCAATGGGAAGACACGATCCCCCAACGTTACCGCTCGCGCCCAAATCCCAGATTCAACGAAGAGTCACCCTCTCCCTTCCCGCCGCTCGTAGGCCCAGTGCACGGTCAATAGCTGGTCGTGATATCCGTTGCGGATTCACCACCGGACACCGTCAAAGACAGCGCACTGAATCTATCGCCTGCATATTCGGTGATGAGTGTTGGTTTTTCGCCGCCCGCGAACAGTGCCACATAGGGTTGCCTAACCTCAAGAGATAGCCCCTCGACAATAGGTAGGCCCTCAAAAGCCTCTCCAGCCGACCGGGTACATCTCGCTGAGTCATGGACGATAACCGCCAGATTGCCGCGACTCACATCCATACTCACTGATCCATCCGCGGTGGCCTGCGAGGTGCTCGCTGCATCAAGGAACTGGCGCAGCGTGGGCATCGGTTGGCTTTCCTCCAGCCCGCACGGGTCAACATTGCCCAACGTCTGGATTTCTCCACTCTCTGCGAGAGCGACAAGATTGAGGCCACGGCTAAAATTCACACGCACGCCATCTACCTTGATGAAAGAGCTCGCCCCCGGACCTCCCGTACTTCGTATCTCGATGTTGCGGTTCACATCGAGCCCCGGCAGGCTAATCGAGCTTTGGCGTAAGGAAGGCTCGTTGAACGCGCGCAACGAGGCCAGATTCCTCCTGCGGCGCTCTATCGATTTCTTGTTGAGCGGCATTGCACCGAAAGCGGCTATATCGGCCGCCTCGTACGACTGGTCATTCGTGAGTAGGAGCGTATCTGCTTGACGGCTGCCCCACTTCCCTGCGAATACGCATAATCCAGTTCTTTCAAGCACCAAGGACATCGCTCTAACACGCTGGCAGGCATCAATCCACAGTAAACTCTGTTCAGGGGTCATCGCCGCCACAGCACGGTCGAGTGTGAGCTTGGTGCCGGACGCAAACTGTATTGATTCGACCTCTGCCTTATCAAACGTGATTAGCACCGGCACATCAAAGCGCCGCTTGTCCAGTTCCACCGCCCGCTCTCCAGGCAACGCTGTGATGCGCTCAAACGCTTCCGGGTAGTTCCAAAACTGCTTGTAGGCATTACGCCAAGACAGAACGAGGTCCGTCGCGCGCGGCTGGGAGCGCACGCCGGTTTTCTCATGAATTAGGTCGCGTCCTAAACCGACAGATGCTTCAGGCATACCCATGTAACGCAGGATTGCAGGGGCAGTATCGAGGGTAGAGCCCAGCGCATTCTCGGTATCGCTCTCGGAGTCTGGTGCAAAAACCATCAACAAGTTGCGCCGGGGACCGGCATTCAACGTACCCCAGGCATCGTTCTTCAACGCCAGGTGGTCCGACGCCACGACGAACACCGTATTCTCGGCGCCGGGCAGCGCACGCAGTTGTCTCACCACGGCGGCTACCATGGCGTCAGCACATTTCACGGCATTCAGCATCGCGTTGGAGCCATCCTGATACTGAACGTCCTCGCAGCTGCGAGATGCGTGCCCGCTGGGATGGTGTGTATCCATAGTGAGACCCACCAGCGCGAAAGGTTCACCCAGAGACACTAAGGACTGAAAGCGATTCACAAAAAGGGGCAAAAGTGCGTCATCGTATAGCCCCCAGTTAGACACATAGTTCGTATCGGTCAGCAGCGGCTTTAGCTCCTGCAAACCAGACACATTGTCAAAGCCATGCGTGGTGTAGAACTCGCCCTTACCTGCAAATGACAAGTCTGCGCCACCCATATACTCCAAGTGGTAACCGCTACTCTTAAAAATATCGCCCAAGCACCGCGCCTCTGGCATAAACGCATCCATGCCATCCATGGAGTTTGCGTTACCGGCAGTAATCAGGGGCAGACCGCACTGACTCGCCACCATGCCGCCTATCGTAAAACCTGTGCCTTCCAACCCGGCGATGTTGATATAAGACACACTCTCCTTTTCGAGTGCACGCAACTCTGTGATCAGACCCGGGAAGCGCTTCTCGTCAAAGTAGGTACGCTCCATACTCTCTGCGTACAGAATGACAAGATTACGCGCAGCATCCGATTCAACACGCCGGGGTGGCTCACGGTAAACATCCGCAAAGCGAAGTTCACCACCATTCGCGGCGTTATCGCGAAACCGCGACCAAACTAGCCCCCGATCTCCGTAGAGAGCCCAGTTATTCACGGCGAGTGAGTCGTTAGTGGCAGGATGAACTGCTAAACACGCCAGCAGACCCACCAAGAGAAGTGCATAAACAAACGCACTGCCGGATTGCCCGCGCCCTGGCATCCAGAGTAACCAAATACACAGCAAAAATCCGGCAAAAATGATTCCCGTCATCAGCGCCATTATCTGCCAGTATTCAGCAAGACCCGCTCCCTGGGGTCCGGCACTGAGGTGATAAAACACAGAGGCAGTAACTCCCTGCCCAGTGAAGGCGTTAGCGCCTACCCAAAAAGCAGTGAGTAAAACAAAGAGCGCTGAGCTAAGGGTTATTACGCTTCGCAGGGTGCTTGACAGCCTCTGTCGCCAGAGACCCCACACACAAAAGGCAAAAACCGTCGAGACACAAAGAAGGGAGAGCATGCTGACATTATATTTTCGTGACAGCGGTATTACAAAAATCCGGCTCCCAGGCTCAGGACCACGCCTTCGTGGCTCTTCGCCTCTGGCGGCCGGTACTACGTCTCATGAGTCCTCGACACCATTGCACAAGCCGATACTTCTACCCCTCTAGCGGTGCTAACGAGGCGTCAGCATTTGGGCTAATCTGAGGGTTACGTCATCATGGAAAACGCCAATGCACTTGTTCTCGCCGAGATCACCGTTACTCCCCATCGCACTGCTCAGCCTGTGGCCAACGGCGCTTCTGGCCACTGAGCTCGACAGGCACACTACGCAGCGTATCGACGTTGATCTAGTGATCGAGAACGCACGGGTTTTTACGGCCAACCCACAGTCGCCTTGGGCAGAAGCTATCGCGATCGATGAAGGGCGCTTCGTTTACGTCGGGGGTCGTGAGGGTCTTGCAACCTTCACCACCACCCAGAGAGTCGACCTAGAAGAGCAACTGATTATCCCCGGTCTTGTAGATGGTCACGCTCACCCAGGCTATGTGAACGTCGAGAACTTTGGCGAGGTTGAGGGCGACACGCCCGAGGCCCTGCTGGCCTCAGTTAAGGTCTATGCAGAACGACATCCAGAGCAGCAGTGGCTGCGCTTGTGTTGCTGGCCGACGGCAATGTTCGTTGATGGAGAAGACGGGCCTGACAAGGCCATGTTGGATGCCGTGGTTCCAGATAGGCTAGTTTGGTTTGAAAGCGAAACAGCACACGATTTCTGGCTGAACTCCAAAGCGCTGCAGGCGCTGGGCGTCACTGCAGCCACCCCGGACCCCAAACCAGGCGTCGCTGCATATGCCCGGAATAGCTCAGGTGAACCCACGGGCTGGGTAAAAGAAGGGGCGGGCGTGCAGCACTTCGCCACTCAGTTTGCATTAACTGATCCTGAGCACCGAGAGCGGCACAAAGACAGCGTCGCCGAGATACTGCAGGTATTCAGCCGACACGGCGTCACCGCTATCTACGATGCAGGCAACAAGGGATTTGGTGAGCATGTGTATAGCGTGATCGCCGATCTTGAACGCGAGGGCCGACTACCGCTGCGCTATTACGGCACCTACCAAATCTACACCCCGGATCGTGCTAAAACTGCAATTGCCGAGGTCAAACGATACCGCCGGGAATATGGCAGCGATAAGGTCAGATTCAACTCGGTAAAGGTTTTCATGGATGGCATCAGTGCTAATCAGTCAGCCGCCTACCTGAAGCCCTACGTGGGCAGTACCGCGGAAAGCCAGACACTGCTATCCGAGGAGGAACTCACAGACCTGCTGCTGCAGCTGCATGACGAGAAGCTGGACCTAATGGTACACAGCATTGGCGACAAGGCCACACGGACCGTTTTGGATGCTGTTGAGGCCGCCAAGGCCGCAATAACGGACAGCTTCTACCCTCGGGTTACCGTTGCGCACCTTGCGCTGGTCGATCCCGCCGATCTTGAAAGGATCGAGGAGCTGGGCGTCATTGCGAATTTCACCCCCTGGTGGTTTGGCGCAGAGCCCAATGACATTGTGGAGAAGTTGTTGGGCGCGTCCAGGTACTCGCAAATGTATCGGGCGCGATCAGTGTTCGACAGCGGTGCCACCGTGACTTTCTCCAGTGACGAATGGTGGGGTGGCGACATGCTCCCAACGTACGTCAGCCCGTACCTGGGTATGCAGGTGGGCCACACCCGCCAGTACCCTAAATCGTGGTGGTCATCCGACGATGATGGCATTCGTCCTCCAGAGGACGAGCGTCTCCAACTCGAGCAATTGCTGCTGGGTTATACGAGACATGGCGCATTTCAACTGCGACTAGAAGATGTTCTTGGCGAGATAACGCCGGGAAAAATCGCAGACTTCGTCGTGCTACCTGAGAACCTGTTCAAGGTTAACCCCTACGAGATCTGGCAGCTTCAACCCTCGGCTGTGGTGTTTGAGGGTGAGGTGATTCAAGGGGCCATGCCTTAATCCGGGACCGAAGATTTCTTGGCCAAAACGGGCCGCGGCAAGTAAGTCTTGCTCGCCGGAATGTAAACCGCACCTGGAGAGTGCTGCCCGACTATTCGTTCACCCCCACCATCTTGGTGGATCCATTGAAAGGTAGGCCGGCTTCCTGATCCGGCAGTAGCGGGAGCTCGCTGCGCGCATAAAGCGGGTCCAGGCATCCATGGCGATTAAGCAGTTCTTCAACCTGTGGGCGTGCTGGTGCAGCCATGGCTTCAAGCTCAGCACGCAACTGTGCCAGACACCAGACCCGGTAG
Source organism: Parahalioglobus pacificus (assembly GCF_014652275.1). GTDB lineage: Bacteria > Pseudomonadota > Gammaproteobacteria > Pseudomonadales > Halieaceae > Parahalioglobus > Parahalioglobus pacificus. The sequence continues at coordinate 1,736,376 of NZ_BMYM01000001.1, forward strand.
CGCGAGTATCGCGCTCCCCGATAAGGCACATTATCAATCGTGGCATCAAAAGTCTTTTTACCCGCAGCAACGGCATCGACGTTAGCGTTCAAATAAGGCAGATAAGCGCGCCCGATTTCATCGAGGATGGGACCAATATCGTTGGGAATTCCCTCCACCCACTCACCCCCCTTGGATGGTGCGTACGCCCAGAGCCTCGCAACCCACGCTAAGGTGGCCGGCGCTTGCTGTCTCAGTATTTCAAGGGGAATCGGATCAAACGCAAAGTGCCGGAAAAAAGGTCCACTAAAACCGATATCCGCCAGAGAAGGCTTGCTGCCGAGCAGAAAATCTCGCTGGGAGAAGATATGTTCCAGTTGCTCGAGCGTCCTTCCGTAAATGGCTTCCGTACCTGCAACAGCCTCAGGCCCGACGCCATCGCCTGCGGTGTAACCACCGCGCTGACGCCGGCGAAGGTTCCACCGTAACAAAGCCTTCGGCGCAGGGAGGTTGCGCACCAACTCATCTACCAAGTGGCGGCTCAGCAGGTAAGCACCCTTGGGGTAGTACCAGCGATAGTGCATAGCAGGGCGCCAGAGCCATTCATCCGCATAGTCTTCCAGTAGCAGACAAAGGAAACGCTGCGCAGGATCATCAGGAATTATTCGATGTTCGGGAATCTGCGTTTCAAACCATTGAATCATCGCTGTCGTATCGGTCATCCAGCGGCCATCACCCAGTTGCACGGTGGGCATCTGGGCCACCCCCAGGTTGGCGATGTTTTGCTTCACCGATTCAGGGAAATACATCGTCTCCTGCGTATAGGGCACGCCCCTTACGCGGAAGTAGTTTTCCATTTTCCCCGTAAAATACGAAGCGCTTGATCCGTACAACCGGATAGGTGACAGCGAGGTATCCACGGCGGCCCTGCCCTACTTGAAGTTCGCGGCGCGCCCTTCCAGCTCAGCCATAACGGCCTCTATCTGATTGGGCGAGCCGATGATCTGATCCTGAATCACTGACTCCAGCATCAAGCCTTGCTCCCTGTCGAGGTAGTTAGCGTCGTCCAAAAGCTTTTTGTCCGCGCGAATAGCGTCAGGGTTGCGGGTTGCAATATAAACCGCTGTCTCCATGGCCGCCGCGAGTGGATCAGCTTCCACCCGTGTGACAAAGCCAAACTGCAATGCCTCATCGACGTCGAACATACGCCCGGTGTAGGTGAGCTCGCGTATCACATCGTCGCGTGCTAAATGGCGCATGATCTGGGTGCCAGCCATGTCAGGCACCAGGCCCCACTTGATTTCCATAATCGACATACGAGTGCCAGGGGCGGCGTAGCGCATGTCTGCGCCCAGCGCCAATTGGAATCCGCCGCCAAGAGCCACACCATGTAACACTGCGATGACAGGCATGGGCAGTTCCCGCCAGACCCAGGCAGCGTACTGTGGTTTGTTAGCGATACCATGGGTACGCGTTTCCAACGTAGTGGGTACACCCTTGTCGGTACTGGCGTCGGGGTCGGCAGCCGCGGCGAAATTTCCCATATCCAGGCCTGCGCAGAACGCCTTACCTTCGCCCGAAAGGACCACCACGCGCACGCTCTTGTCGTTGCGTAGCTGTTCTCCCACTTCAATAATGGCGTCGAACATCTGCTCGTCCAGCGCGTTCATTTTATCGCTGCGGATCAGACGTACATCGGCGATGCCGTCATTAATGGACAGGGAAACTCGGTCTTTCATGGTGTACCTCAACTCAGTCTGTGCTGCGCCGAGTCTACCAACCCCTGCCCGTGGCTTCACTAGCGATTTATGGAGTCGCTACCGCAGCTCGAAATCGGCCCATTGAGGCTCGTTCATGGCGTCCACAAACGTCGAATAGGTCCACGGCCAACTGGCGGGTATACCTCGGCTGTCGAGGTACCAGCTGGTGCAGCCCCCCTTGAACCACACGGTTTCCCGCGCAGCCTCCGTGCGACGCTGCTCGAAGTCTCGCAGGGCCTCAGCCTTGCAACATAGCTCATCAGCATCACCCGCTGAAATCTTCTCGATCAACTGGGCAATGTAATGCCATTGGTGCTCGGCGATATCGATCAGCGAGAAGTTACCCACTGGGCCATTAGGCCCATTGAGCATAAAGAAGTTGGGAAAGTCCGGCATACTGATCGCATAGTATGCCTTTGGGTGGTCTGCCCAAAATGCATCCAGGCTTTTCCCATCACGACCTGTCACTGTGATCGGTCGCATAAAGGCACTGGCGTCAAAGCCCGTTGCAAAAACAATCACATCCAGTTCGTGCAGCACGCCATCCTGCGTTCGGATGCCATCCTCTTCGATTGAGGCAATATCCTCTGTCACTAGCTGGCTTTGCGGATGCTGTATTGCCTGGTAGTAATCCGGAGAGAAGACAAGCCGTTTGCATAAAGGTTTGTGATCGGGGCGCAGCTTTTCACGCAAATCCGGGTCAGTAACGGACTGTTCTAAATTGCCAAAGCAGGCGGCGGCAATGCCCTTCGCACCCTCTGACTCCTCGTCAATGATTGCCTGGGTATATGCGTCAACGGAGGCGTTGTAACCGGCAAAGTCCATGGCCTCTTCCAGCACGGCCGGATCCTCAAACGCCTGTCGCTCCTCGGGCGAAAAGTGCCCGTTTTCCACAGGCATAATCCACTGGGCCGTGCGCTGGAAATGAACCAGATGCTCTACCTTGCCCGCCAGGGCGGAAATGATCTGAACGCCGGTGGATCCATTGCCGATTACACCAACACGCTTACCTTCCAGCGTCACCGAGTGATCCCAGCGCGCGCTGTGAAACAGTGCACCTCTGAAACTGTCTATTCCGTCAATGGCGGGTAGACGCGGGTGGTGCAACACACCCGTCGCCGCGATCACAATATCTGCTTCGTCCTCCAGCCCACTGCGGCAGCGTAGATGCCAGCGTCCATTATCGAAACATGCCTCAGTGACTTCCTCACCGAACCGGGTGACTTCGGCCAAGCCGTACTTAGCAAAAACATGTTGAAAATACCCCTGCACTTCCACACCCGGTGGTAAATGCCGGGTCCACCCGGGATTACGCTCAAATGTGTAGGTATAGTGATGTGATGGCACATCGCAAGTCAGGCCAGGGTAGGTATTCTCACGCCAGGTACCCCCCACATTGTCGGCCTTTTCATACAGGGCCAGTTGATCAAAGCCTGCCTCACGCAGTTTTATAGTGGCCAACATACCGGCCATTCCGGCACCCAGCACCACCACCCTCAGGTTGCGATCTTTCATCGAGATTCCTTATGTTTTCTTAGCGGGGCGTCAATTTGAGCAGGCGACCACCCTGATCGCGGCGCTCATCCTCCAGCACCCAGACTGCGCCGTCAGGCCCCTCAGTCAATGAGCGGATGCGCTGGCCCATGTCGTAACGTTCAAGCTCACGGGCGCTGCCGTCGTCGAGCAGCTCTATGCGAATAATGGCTTTTGACCCAAGGCCAGCCGCGAAGGCATTGCCCTGCCACTCGGTGAAACGCTGACCCTTATAAATCATCAAGTCACCCGGTGCGATGGATGTGGACCACCACAAGGCCGGCTCATCGAACTCGGGACGCGTGTCATGATCGGGCATTTCCCGGCCATCATAGTGGTCGCCATTGGAAACCGTGGGATAGCCGTAATTGGCACTACGCGTCACCAGGTTCAACTCGTCGCCGTGCAAGGGCCCCATTTCGATCTGCCAGATTCTGCCGTCGGCCGCCTGGTCAATCCCCAGGGAGTTGCGTGAACCCAGCGCCCAAATCTGGTTGTACACGCCGCCATCGTCCACATTGGGGTCGGTATCGAAGTAACCCATGAAGGGGTTGTCTTCGGGTACCGAGCCATCGTCATTTAAGCGCAGAATTTTTCCGACATTGCTCTGCATGTCCTGCGCAGGCGTGAACTTCTGCCGATCGCCCGACGTTATCCACAGGTATCCGTCGGTATCAATCAGCAGGCGATGGCCGTAATGTCCGCGACCCAACATCTTGGGATACTGTCGCCAAATGACCTGCACGTTCCTTAGTTGTGGCCGACGTCCCTCGAGATCGAGCTCCGCGTGCGCCACGGCCGCACCGCGCGTGCCGCCAACACCCGCTTCTGCATAGCTCAGGTAAATACGGCTGTTACTGTCAAACTCAGGGTGCACTAGGACATCACCCAAACCGCCCTGACCGCCAAAATCAACATCGGGAACACCGCCAACGGCCTGTTTCTGCCCTTCTTCAGTCACCACATACAGCGACCCGGGCTTTTCTGTGACCAACATGCGACCGTCGGGCAAGAACGCCAACGCCCAGGGCTGATCAAAACTCGCTATCTCCTGCGTATTGAACGGAAGATCGGCACGCGCGCAGGTAGCTGATAACAGTAGAACCAAAGGGGTGAGAATGCGGTGAATCATGGTAGGTACCCAATAAACGTGCGAGCAGTGTAGCGCCGGTTGCGCTCGATGGAGAGAGTACGCGCCTGCCGGGGATTCAGTTTGTTAGCCCAATGGACACAGAGTTTACTCAGCTCAGTTCTGCGTACCGGGCTACGGTACACTGTTAGCAAAGAGAAACGGGAATACACGCTATGAAAACATCCGTGTGGGGTCTGGGCCTGCTGTGCGCCATCTCGTGGACCGCGGGTGGGCACGCCAATGACCAATCAGCGGGTAGCGAGGCTGATCAACAGCTACGTGCCCTTTACACCAAAGAGTGGGAGTGGCGACAAGCGACCAACGCTCAGGAGCGCGACGATGAAGGCGGCTGGCGGCGTGCTGATCACTATCCCGATGTATCTGCCGATTCATATGCCGAACGCCTGGCCTACTGGGATAGCGCACTGGGAAAGTTGGCTGATATAGACCGCGAGTCGCTGGGTGATGAGGAGCGCATCAATGCTGCGGTCTTTGAGCAGATCGTAACTACGCTTGCGTCGAACGCCCGGTACCGCACTTTCGAAGCGCCGCTTAACTCGGACACGTTTTTCTGGGGCGGACTACACCCTCAGGCAGCGGGTTTTGATACCTATGCCGACTACCGGCGTTATGTAGGAAGGCTCAATGACCTGCCGAGCTATTTCGCCCAGCATCAGGAAAACATGCGCGCAGGATTGGCCCGGGGATACACGCCCGCAGCCATCAGTCTGGCAGGACGGGACGACTCCATTGCTGCCTATATTGTTGAAGGTGAGGAGAACCCCTTTGCCGTTCCACTTGCGCACTTCCCGCCCAGCATGACGGCAGCCCAACGCGAGGAGATCAGCCAGGCCGTTATTGAAGCGATAAACCAGTCAGCGGTGCCTGCGTATGCCGATCTATTGGCGTTCATGACCACCGAGTACCTCCCAAAGGCACGTACCTCATTGGCGGCCGTTGAGCTGCCCGACGGCGAAGCGTTCTACCAAGCGCAGATCAGGGCCTTCACGACACTGGATCTGAGCGCCGATGAGATTCACAAGCAGGGGCTCGCCGAGGTCGCACGCATTCGTGCCGCCATGGAGGACATTGTTGAGGAAGTGGAGTTCGACGGTGACATGGCAGAGTTCTTCCACTTCCTGCGCACTGACCCACAGTTCTACGCCAAAACGCCGGATGAACTCATGGGTGTGTCGGCCTATGTGGATAAGCGTATGGCGGCCCAAATCGACAAGGTACTGGGGTTCCTTCCGCGGAAACGCCACACCATATCCCCCGTGCCCGACGCCATCGCGCCAATTTATACGGCTGGACGTGGCGGCTATGGTCGCTGCCTGATGAATACCTACAATCTGCCTGCGAGGCCGCTCTACGCCCTGCCGGCACTGACGCTGCATGAGTGTTCACCCGGCCACTCGCTGCAGGCAGCGATCTCACGAGAAGCACCGGGCGATATTCCAGAATTTCGCGCCTATAACTACTTCTCCGGTTACGGCGAAGGCTGGGGTCTCTACACAGAATGGCTGGGCGGCGAAGTCGGCATTTACCGAACGCCCTACGAGCGTTTTGGTCAGCTCACCTACGAAATGTGGCGGGCAGCCCGCCTGGTGATTGACACCGGCATCCACCAGTATGGCTGGTCACGGGAGAAGGCACAGGACTACCTGCGCAGCAACGCGGCACTGTCTGAGCATGAAATCGTGACTGAGATCGATCGCTACATTTCTTGGCCAGGTCAGGCACTGGCTTACAAGCTGGGGGAAATGCTCATTAGGGAAAAGCGTGCGAAGGCAGAGGCCGAACTGGGTACTGACTTCGACCAACGCTATTTTCACGACCGCATCCTGGGTCTTCGCTCTGTACCGCTGTGGTTACTGGCGGATGAGCTCGATGACTGGATTGCGGCGGGAGGCCCCAACCCCTACGAGGGCATGGAACTCGATTGAGGCAGTGATAGGACTGGACGCAATGGGGTAGCTCCACCGAAGGGCAAAAAATCCTTATGTTCTAATTGCAAATAATTCTCATTTGCAATATAACTACGCGCTGAAACTAACTGGTTTACAGCGCTATGCTTTCATCAACCAACACTATTGCTCCCAATGTTCTGAGAACGCCACAACTTTCGAGTGGCGGCCAACTGCTGTTGTGGAGCATGCGTCAGTGGGTCGCATCCATCCGGCAGGGCCGATGCGCCGGCTGCGATCTTCGCGCACCCTACAACGACCTCGACTGCATTCGAGCCATCAGCGAGCTGCATGAAATGATGTGCGTGCTGAGCCGCAGTGCACGCCGCGCCATCGACATCTACCAGCCCGCGGAACTGGTGATATCGCGTGATGAACGCACATTGTTACAGATTGTCGCGACGGCCTGTCCGTACTCGCTGCGCTATTCCACGCGACGAGCCATGGAAGGTTTACTCCATGGTGATGGCCGAGAACTGCTAGAGGCTGCCCGTCAGTATCGCGAAGATATTGAACGCGTTGGCCTCAATGTTGAGGGCTGGGGGGAACTCCGTGTTGTTCACTGATAAGCCCGCCGAACATAAATCACTGACAGCATCTCGACAACGAGAACAGCGAGAACTGATTCGGGCTACCGTCGGATGGTTGACTCTGGGCGTCTTGGGATTGATCGCCTACGCTTGGAGTTGGTCACTAGTTAGCTGACTGGGTGAAGTAAAGGGGGCACCGTGTTGAATCTAATCCTTCGCAGGCATCGCATGAGAGCTGCATTCGTAGTTGCACTGGGAGCAGCACTGGCACTGGTGGGCAGTGCCGGTGTTAGCGGTTACGGCCCGGCGCAGACCGAGGACAACGAGACAGAAGATGGCGAGCGTCAATACACCTATTCCTGGCAGTACGCAGCGGCGAGCGATATGGCACCGCGTGGCGGCACTACGCGCGGAACTGACGTAGTACTGGTCACACAGCCATCGCCAGCGTGGTTGCGTCTGCAAGAGCCTGGGCTGAGCAAAAAGGAGCGCGACAGGCGCGCTATTCTCAGCATGGCAGGCCCCTACCGTACAAGCTTCGATTTCATTGAGACCGTTGGTTTTACGGAAGGCTATACGCCGAGCAACCCCTATCAATCATGGGGGACTGAGTACGTCTATGTGGTAAGCCAGGGGCCAGACCTGATCCAACTGCAGCATATCCTGGTGATGGAGATGCAAGACGAGGACGGCTCGCCTATGGAGCCTATCGTAGTTAAACACTGGCGCCAGGACTGGATGTTTGAGGCGCCCACGATGCATACGTTCAAGGGCAACCGCGAGTGGGAAAAGCAAGCCGTTAAGGCTGATCGGCGTGAGCACTGGGTACAGGCCGTCTATCAGGTGGATGATTCACCGCGCTATATGGCGGCAGGTGAATGGCGGCACACGGCCAACTTCTCCAGTTGGGAAAGTGACGAGACCTGGCGCCCGTTACCGCGCAGGGAGTTCAGCGTGCGACAGGACTACGACGTACTGGTCGGCACCAATCATCACACCATCACTCCGACAGGTTGGGTACAAGAAGAGCACAATTTGAAAGTCGTGCTCAACGGCCGGGGTGAGGCTGCGGAGGTACTAGCCCGCGAGAATGGCCTGGCGCGCTACGAGCGCATCGCTGATTTCAACTGGCAACCGGGCGATGACTACTGGGAACGCACTAAACCCTTCTGGGCCACCGTCAGAGCGTATTGGAGCGAAACCTTTGCGAGCCATGACAACATGGTGATCGCCAAGCGGGCGGATGGGGTCAATATGTTTATGACGCTGTTCCAAATGGCTGAGCAGCCGGGGATTGATTGGGCCGACGAAAGCGAGCAAAAGAACCTGGAAGAAGTCATGGCTCGTTACGTGGAATTCCCGCGCTAACACTTTCTATCCGCTAGCACTGTAACGGAGGTATGCAGTGCCTTGGATGTTTCCCAGGCCCCTTTCCAGGGGCCTTTTTTTGGTTTCAGCGGTGGCTTCCTTCAGAAGCTTCGCCAATAATTAAGCGCTCTGCGCGACCCATCGGTGAACCAGCCGCATGATAAACCAGCGTTTTCTTTTCCCAACCGTTCTGACGCTCGCGCTCCTTTCGTTCGCAGCAGAGACAATACTCTCTGGGCCTCCACAGCCAATTCCTGAAACGGCGTCCAAGACAGCATTTTCCGGGGAGAGAGCGATGAAACTCCTGACGAATATTCTAGGCGACGGACAACCTCATCCTGTTGGATCAGCCGCCAACAACGCGGTGAAGGAACGCATACTCGAATGGCTGGACGCAGAAGGCATTCAATACGAAGTCCAGCAGAGCACCGGCTGCAGCCCCCAACGTCAAACCTGTGCAAGGGTAGAGAATATCATCGCCCGGGTTCCCGGCACCCAACCCGACGCACCTGCCCTTGCCTTAATGGCGCATTACGATTCAGTACCCACTTCCATGGGGGCTGGCGATGACGGTGCCGGGGTCGCCGCTATTTTGGAAAGTGCTCGAGCACTTATCGCGCAGGGCCCTCACCGAAACACCCTGCTGTTATTGATCACTGATAGCGAGGAAACGGGGCTACACGGGGCTGAAGCCTTCTTCCGTGAACACCCATTGGCACCCACGGTAGGGTTGTTACTGAATGTTGAAGGCTCAGGCACCGGCGGTAAGAGCCAGGTGCTTCGTACTGCGGGTGCAAACCGTGCGTTCATGACCGTGTACCGTGATCGCAGCGAATATCCCGAGGGCCATTCGATCAGCAATGAAGTGTTCAGGCGCATGCCTAACGACACGGACTTCTCAGTGGCTATTCGCGCTGGCGTGCCCGGTATCGATTTTGCCTTTGCGGGAGAACGAAACCATTACCACACGGCGAATGACAATCTCGAGAATTTGAGCCCCAGCACGCTGCAGCACCATGGCGAAAATATATTCCCGCTGGCCTTGTCTCTACTGGCGCAGCCGCTACCCCCTGAGGCCGATGGCAATGTGCATTATATGAGCGTGATGGGCACATGGATTCAATGGCCTGCGGGCATGTCAGTTGGGCTAGCACTTATGGCAGGGCTGCTACTTATTATCAGCGCGATGAGAGTGGACCACGGTGGCTGGCTGCCACTGCTTGGCGCAACATCGTCACCCCTGCTAATGCTATTGGTCGGTGGCGGGCTGGCCTACGGTGCGCTTGCGTTGGTCGGCGCAATCAATGGCGCCACACCGGGCTGGCCAGCACACCTGTGGCCCTTCCGCTTGGTACTCATTGCGGCAAGCGCCCTGGGAGTATTGTCGATTGCCGCCTGGCTCAATCAGCGTTGGTCTGTCGATACCAGCCTGCTGGGGGTTTGGCTGTTTTGGTGGCTGTGCACTCTCGCCGTCACATTGCTCGCGCCCGATGCGAGCCCGGCACTGTTAGTGCCGCTGGTGTTCGCTGCGATAGTTCTTTTTGCCGGCTACGTGTTGCCTGCTCCTCACTGGCTACGGCAGGCACTGGTTTTGATGCCGGCCAGCATTGCGGGCGTCTACCTGATGTTCGCCGGACTACTGGAACAGACTCAGGGCTATGGACTGGCGCTGGCTATCCTGCCGTGGCTGGGGCTCGCATTACTGGTGGTTGCGCCCTGGTTACGCGGCAATGCCGTCAAGCTAACGCTGTTGATGACGGTTATGTTGTCAGTCGTCGGCATGATCGCAGCCACCACCCTGCCCCTCTACTCGGCGTACAGACCGCAGTACGTAAACATTGATTACATCGAAAACAGCGACGAAAAGACCGCGCTCTGGCGCATCAGACCGTATGGCGAAGTGCCAATGCTGATGCTGGAAGCAAAAGACTTCAGCGCGCCGCCCAGGCCAGTGTACCCCTGGTCGGAGTCCGACTCGGAGCACGTGGCCGATGCTATGGTGCAATCGCTGCCGGCGCCCAGTCTTGAAATTATTAGCGATAGAATCACGCAAGAAGGTCGCCAGGTCACGATGAAACTGGCTTCATCCAGGGGGGCGCGTTGGCTGCAACTCATCATGCCCAATAAAGCCCGCGTGATCGGTTATGAGGTAAACGGCGTGCCGATGCAGGCTCGCCAACCCGCAGAGGGTGGGGATTACGCTCTTACGCTCTTCGGGATTCAAACTGAAGCGATGACAGTGACCATCGATATGGAAGGAAAGGAGACACTGCAGGCCTACCTCATCGACGGCGCTGGCCAATTACCCGAATCGAGCGAGGACCTGATACGCGCGAGGGGTAGTACAGCGACGCCGGTTCACTCCGGCGACGCATCGTTGGTCTACAAAACACTGTCGCTGTAAAAGGAGCGAGAAGAGAGTCTTAGAGGCCCGAGCGATATGGCCGACCGTGCCTCTACGGTTACAGCATTCGCAGCGGCTGAGCGAATATCTTATTAATCAGTGGCTCGAACGACTCCAGTGAGTCCACCTCGAACTCGGGATCAAATGCCGGCGCATCCCAGCGATCCACCAGCTTCGTCGCCAGCTCATACCAGCTGGTGTTTTTGTGATCCTCACGCATGTTCGGGCTGGCGCCGAGGTACTCGAAGTAGTACTTACCTTGGAAATGCTGGTGGTAGTAGATCGCGTGATAGGCGTCTTCCGTGACGTAGGGTCGCATCAACTCAGCGCCAATGGCCCCATGATTAGGGATGTTCACTGCCTTGCCGACATCGTGCAGCAGGGCGATCGCGACCTCTTCGTCCGAGGCCCCATCGCGTCTTGCCAACGTGCCCGTCATAAGGCTGTGCTGCAATTGGTCGCAGGCGAACCCGACCGTCACTTGTTCCAGGCTCTTTAGCATATCCATCAGGTGCGCGGGTGTTTTCTTGAAGTGCTCCTGATGCGCTGCGCCAATGACCGCCCAGTCTTCGGCTGTACCTTCCTGCATACTTGTAAACATCGCTTCACCCATACCCTCTGAAATACATTGTTTTTCAAGACATTTATAAAATCTTCTTTTGTTTATACGAGTCTTGCGCTAACGTCAGCTTGTGCACCTTAAAGAAGAATGCACACAACCAAAATCTTTGCTTCACATAACAATAATAACCGAGTAATCAAAAAGTCACACTTGCAGGGCAATCTCTCTGTGACAAACCAGACTTAGATCTGCGCGTGTCCTGTTTGACTTCAGCAACCACGGTTAAGTAAGGAGTTAAATTTCGCTATGTCTCCCGAGATTATAGACAACGCTAAGCTTCATGATGAAAAAGAAAACATTCCCGCCAACACCTCCGGAAACCGCCCATTCATTGACGTAGCACGCACGTACGCTTCACGTCGGGATGTGGTCAAAGGCGGGGTAGCCGCCGCCGCTGCGGGATTCTTCGCACCCACGGCACTGGCGGGTTCGAACTCCACCTCCTACGCCGGCAGTCCGGGTGAGGGTCGCGGGTTGGTCAACTTCCGGCCTGTCCCGGTTGAGGAAGGTGCTTCTGATGCGCGCATGCCGCACATCTCCCGAAACTATCGCTACCAAACGCTGATTCCCTGGGGCACGGACCTTCTGGACGCCGATAATGACTACAACGGCGATCTCATGTCCCGCCCCAGTGCCGACGAGGCAGCCACACAGGTAGGAATCGGTCATGATGGTATGTGGTTTTTCCCAATCGACCAGTCAAGGGCTGATCTTGTACCACGAGGATACCGCCTAAGTAGTACAAACGGTCTTCTGGTGGTGAACCATGAGTTCGGCGCCAACGGCCATGTGCTCGGATTCGAGCGCGATGATAGCGGCGCTCTCATACTGAGCGATTCGGGCGCTCCCATATCCAAAAACCCTGAGTCTCTTGAGGACGTGCGTTTGTCGCAGACCGTCCACGGCGTGACGGTGGCTGAAATCACTTACGGTCTCATCGTGGAAAATCGTTCGGCCTCTCGCGGTTGGGAACTAGTACGAGGGAGCTCATTCAACCGTCGTATCACTGTGAACACGCCTGTGGAGTTCTCAGGACCGGTGGCTTTTAGTGAGCTGCTGGAGAATGAAGCAGGCAATATGCCGGCAGGCACCGTGAACAACTGTGGCTCAGGGCCGACGCCATGGGGTACCTATATTACCTGCGAGGAGAACTTTAACGGCTACTTTGGTGCTAACGGCGAATTGGAAACTACCGAGGAGCAGGAGCGGTACGGGTTTAGCAACTCGGGCTTTGGCTACCAATGGCACGTTTTCGATGAGCGTTTCGACCTGAATAACCCGCTTTACGCCAATGAGCAGAACCGTTTCGGGTGGTGCGTTGAAATTGACCCTTTCAACCCTGACGCAAAGCCCGTAAAACGCACTGCGCTGGGTCGCTTCAAGCACGAGGCCATAGCGATCAAGGAGATTGATCGCGGTCGCATCGCCGCGTACATGGGCGATGATCAACGCTTCGATTATTGCTACAAGTACGAGTCCAACCGTCCATGGCGTCAGGCCATTGACGATGGCGAAAGCCCGCTGGATGACGGCAAGCTTTTCGTCGCACGTTACAACGACGACGGCACGGGCGAGTGGATAGAGTTGACCATCGAGAATCCGGCGTTGGCGGCGCGCTTCTCCAGTCAGGCCGAGCTTCTGGTGTACACGCGGGTTGCGGCAGACATCGTGGGTGCCACACCGATGGACCGCCCGGAATGGACCACTATTGGCAAGGACGGTGAAACCTACTGGACACTCACAAACAACAGCCGTCGTGAAGAACCCAATGTCGCTAACCCTGAGGCACCCAATGGCGACGGACACATTATTAAAACGATGGATGTGGATAGCGAGAACTTCAATTGGGAGTTTTTCGTCCTGGCTTCGTCTTCTCGAGACACCGAAGGCGTATTCACTGATCCTGATGCGGCCTGGGCCGACGCCGACGGTCGCCTGTTCATCGGCACCGATGGCGGTCAACCGGACGGTCTACAGGACCAGTTAGTCGTCTTCGACACGACCGCTGATGGAGAACCGGAAGCAAAACGCTTATTTGTGGGCGTCGCCAGTGACGAGATCACCGGCTTCGCTACAACACCTAACTGTGAGTTTGCCTTCATCAACATCCAGCACCCGGGCAATGGTCTGGCGGAAGCCACGAACTTCCCAGCGCGACCCGACGGCATCACAACGCCGCGCGACTGCACTGTCGTTCTGCGACGGGTCAATGGTGGCGTTATCGGGTCGTAACTCGCGCCTGATACCTTGGCAGGGGCGTCTGTGGGCGCCCCTTTCTTATGCCACTTACCCACGGCCCGCAATTTGCGCTACCCTCACTCGCACAATAACCACCTGAGGAGAGCATCATGTTCAGTCACATCATGGTCGGCAGTAACGACATAGAACGGGCGAAAACTTTCTACAACAAAGTGCTGGGTGTGTTGGGTGCCGGTGAACCCATGGTCAATGTGAATGACACAGGCCAGACCCGACTCTTCTACATCCACGATGGCAGCATTTTCTGTATCACCGAGCCCATCAACGGCGAGCCAGCAGGCACCGCAAACGGAGCCACCATCGGGTTCCGCTGCGACTCACCGGAGCAGGTCAAAGAACTACACGATGTCGCCGTTGCCAATGGTGCGACCAGTGTGGAAGAACCACCCGGCCCTAGAGAGGGTTCCATGGGCACAATGCACCTGAGTTATTTCCTGGATCCCGACGGTCACAAGATTTGCGGTCTTCACCAGGCCGGCTAAGTCGCGCTATCTGTCCAGCTCGTGGATAACGCCCTGTCGCTTATCCACCAGCTGCCCAGCATCACAACGCAGAAGATCAGCACATCGCTATTCAGCGACACCATGCGCCCACGCAGCTGCTATATGTTTGTCGCAAGTGTCATGTTCAACACCAACTCTGCTGCTTGTGGGGCTGTTCTAACAGCTCTTTCACATTGGCCTCGATAATGCGGTAGCCCACATTACCGGTCAGCCGTTGCCTGCCATTGTTAAACACGTAGGTAGGGCTCACAGATATATCGGACTGACGCGCGCCCAGCATATCCTGGCAAAGTACAGCAAAGGCTGAGCCGTCATTGATCCGGTCCAATAAGGGTTGGGGCTCGAAACCACACTGGCTGGCTTGTGCGACTAACTCGTCCTGGGACCCGATGTCGGCGGCATCTCGGAAGAAGGCCCTGCGCAGGTGCCACGCAAACGTCTCTTCCGACCTTGGCGACAGTTCTCCCCGCCCCTCTTGTAAGCGCACCGCGGCCAACCAGAGATGCGCAGGTGCCGATGACGCCGGTTGAACACGTGTCCAGCAGTCGGGGTTGATAACGACATGATCAAAGTCCTGCAGTACATCCAGCACGTGCGCGGCATAGCCAGCGCTGCCACCTCGCTCCTGCCACTGGTCCTTGAACTTGGTCTGAACATCACCAAACACAGACAAATAATGCCAGCGCCAGTCTATGGAATCCGGGTATTGGGCCTGCAATTCAACGGTGCGGGCATGGGCAATGTAGGCCCATACGCACAGCAGGTCGGAGTAATGATCAATGGTGACGGTGGCCATGTCGGCAGCCTCTCAAGTGGCCCGACAGACACGGAAAATTTAAGGGTGTCGGGCGAGGCCTAAGAGACTAACGCCCGACTCAAGCGCCTAGCAACTACTGATTGGCAAGTGCCCTGTTTTCAGCCCTCGCCGAGGGCGGCAACAAGAGCAGCCCCAACGGCGTGCGCGCTCGCCGGGTTTTGTCCAGTTATGACGCGCTCGTCCTTAACAACGTACTCCCCCCAGGGCGGCACTTTGCTGAAGCCCGCAGCAGTGCGCGCAAGGGCATCTTCAAGGAGAAAAGGAATGTCATTGATAGTGTTGTAGTCCACCTCTTCTTCCCGCGTGAAGCTGGTGACTCTGTGCGAACTCAACAGCTTGTCACCGTTGGGCAAGGTGATGGGCAACAATGCGGCTGGGCCGTGACAGACGGCAGCAATCACTCCCCCTGCGGCATAATGCGCACCAGCGATGGCGCCGACGTCCTCATCCAGCGCCAAATCTGACAGCAGGCCAAATCCACCGGGGTAGAACACGGCGTCGTACTTGTTTATCTCAATGTCCGACAAAACGAGTGTGTTTGCGATCTGACGGGCAAACTGCTCGTCGGCGATCACCGCGGTATTGATGGGATCGTCCTCAATATCCGTGCCGTACAACGGCGCGGCGCCGCCTTTTATCGAAGCGATGTCGTAGCTCACTCCCGCCTTATTGAGCACATCAACCACATGGGTGAGCTCAGGTGAGTAAGTACCATTGGCCTGGCATGTTTCTCCCAGGGTGGCGTGATTGGTGACTGGAATCAGGACTTTTTTCATCGGTGTCTCCTATGAACCGCGAGCAGGCAGAGCACGAGATCACGTATTCTCGCCCCGCCTCATTGAGCAAGTATAGCTATACCCCAGTGCTGGCCGGTTGGATCAACTGGCGTCAACACTGCCAGTAAAACAGGCCTCGCGCAGACGCTTCACCTGCGTGAGGCCCAATGACCTGAGGTGATCAATATTGCGCAGTGGAATGTCCTCTGTGGCACCGTGCGCCTGGATAGCCCGCTCCATCGCGTCTTCACGCAGGATATGCAGTGTCGGGTACGGTGTGCGATTTGTGTAGTTTTCCACAGCGTCCGGCGACGACCCGGCGAACTGGTAGTCGGGGTGGAAACCCGCAATTTGCAGTACGCCGATCAAACCCAGTGAATCCAGCAGGGCCTCCGCCACTTGCAAACCATCGAGGTAGTCATCGAAGGACTGCAGGCAATGGGGATGAATGAGCAAGGTGGTGGCGATTTTCTCGTCCTCCACCAAGAGCTCGCACTCGACATGCAAACTGTGCAGCAGATTCTCTAGCCCTGTGGCGCCACTGACCACGTAGCGAACGCGCGCGGATCGCACCTCCCTGCCTGCGAATGGGCAGAGATTCATATCCACGGCGAATTGTTTGACCCAGCGCTGAGTGGCGGCGGCTTCGAAGCTGTCCGTTGGCATCATCGACATACCTCAAGGCTAGCTCGCGATTTCCGCCGATACAACGTACCGGACCAAGGCTTGTCGCCGGGATTGAGCACCGGAGCGATTTCCCGTAGGGTGCCGCGATGCTGACATTAAGACCCCTTAGGACAGCGCTTGCCTGCGCGCTGGCGCTGTGCGCGTTACTGCTACCTGCACTCGGAACGACTCATCCAGAGGATGAGTTTTGCGTGCCTGGGCAAGGCAGTCTCGACCCCGCGCTTTGCGAGCAACTCGCAGCTCTGGACAGTGCAGCGGGCAATGATGCTCGCCAGGTTACCCCCATTCTCGACGCCAGCGGCGAGCCCCGCAGTGCGTCATCCACATTGGCGCTTTACACCGGTATAGGCATCGGTCATATCCTCCCCGGCGGGCTGGATCACATACTGTTTGTGCTGGCTTTGTTCCTCGGGACAACGCGACTGCGCGATCTTGTTATCCAGCTGTCCTCGTTCACCGTCGCGCACACTGCCACATTGGGATTAGCAGCAGCCGGGGTGATTTCACCCTCCGGCGATGTCGTCGAGCCCTTGATTGCTGCAACCATCGCCTTCGTTGCCGTGGAAAATTTGCTATCGAAGAGCTCACACCGCATACGTCCGGTAATCGTCTTTTTCTTTGGCCTTCTCCACGGCATGGGCTTTGCCGGCTTTTTTGGTGAGCTGGGCCTGCCGGATGGGGAGTTCTGGAGTGCCTTGATCGGTTTCAATATTGGCGTGGAAATTGGTCAGCTCAGCATTGTGTTTCTGGCCTACGCGCTATTTGCCCTCTGGCGTTCGCGCACTCACATCAACACACCCGAGAAGGCCTTCCGAACATGGATTGCCTTACCGGGTTCTGCCCTCATTGCTCTGACGGGCCTGATCTGGGCCATTCAGCGCAGCGGCATCCTCTAAGGCGTCTACCGAGACGCTGCTCAAAAGCATTCACCAGCAGCTAACGCCGGTGTTATTGCCAAAAAAAGGGCGACCCATGGGCCGCCCGCTTCACAGCAATGCTAATGCGTTAGCTGTCTGACGCAGTTGCCGTGTCGAAGCCCCTACCCTCAAGCAGCGGCTCGATGCTGGGGTCAGAGCCTCGGAAGTTGCGATACAGCTCATCGGCCTCCATCAAGCCGCCGGCCTCGTAAATCCACTTCTTCAGACGACCCGCAACCGTGGGGTCAAATATATCCTCAGCTTCGAGGAAGGCGTTAAAGCCATCGGCGTCGAGAATTTCAGACCATAGGTACGCGTAGTAGCCTGCCGAGTAGCCGCCGGCGAAGACGTGGCTGAAGTAGCGCGAGCGATAGCGCGGCTCGATCTCTTCGATCAGGCCATATTCAGTCAGCACCTGCTTCTCAAACTCACGTGCATCAGTGATTTGAGCCGCCTCTTCAGCGCTCAGCATGTGCCAGCGCAGATCAAGCAGCGACGCTGCAATAAACTCTGTCGTGCGGAACCCCTGATTGTGGTTCGCAGCATCCAGCATACGCTCAACCAGCGCCCCCGGAATCACCTCACCGGTTTCATAATGCTTAGCGTACATATCCAGCATCATGGGTTGGCTGGCCCAATGCTCGAGGATTTGCGCGGGGAACTCCGTGTAGTCACGCGGACCGTCCACACCGGAAAACGTGGGGTAGTCGATCTTGGTCATTACACCGTGTAATCCGTGGCCGAACTCGTGGAACAGTGTTTCAACCTCGTTGAAGCGCAGCAGCGTGGGCTCGCCCTCGGGAGGCCGTGTAAGGTTCATGTTGTTAGTGACAACGGGGCGAATGGAGTTACCACCGATGTTAGAACCGCCGCGGAAAGAGTTCATCCACGCACCGCCACGCTTGGAATCACGTGCATACATGTCGAAGTAGAAAACGCCGAGGTGGGCGCCATCCGCTTCTTTCACCTCATAGGCTGTGACGACCTCATTCCAGGTAGGCGCATCGATCTTGGTGAATGTAATGCCAAACAGGCGCTCAGCCATCTCAAAGGCACCCTGTGTGACCGCGTCCAGATCGAAGTAAGGCTTTAACTCATTCACGTCGAGGTTATAGCGCTCGGCACGTACTTTTTCTGAGTAGTGCCACCAGTCGTGACCGGCAATAGCAAATTCATCGCCAACCATGGCCTGCATATCCGCACGTTCTTGTTTGGCACGCTCAAGCCCTGGACGCCATACGCGCAGCAGGAAGTCTTCGGCACCTTTAGGAGTGCGCGCCATGTTGTACTCGAGTACATATTGAGCGTGAGAGTCGTAACCCAGCAGTGCCGCGCGCTCAGCACGCAACTGCGCAATCTTGATAGCAAGCGGCCCGTTGTCAGTCTCACCGTCCGAGGCGCGATTGCGATAGCCGTTGAACGCCTGCTCACGCAGTTCACGATTCTCCGACTGCGTCATGAAGGTCTCATACACAGACCGGTCCAGCGTAATGATCCAGGCTTTCTTCTCGTCATCCCAAATGCTGGCCTTGAACACATCCGCAAGACCGGCTGTGTCCGCCTCATCCGTGATTTCAATGGTGAAAGCTTTGGTGGCCGTTAGCAGGTTCTGGGCAAAGCGCGTTGTCAGCCCGGACAGTTCTTCATTAATCGCGGCAACTTTAGCTTTGGTCTCTGCATCTAGCGCCGCACCCTCGCGCACGAAATCGCGATGAGTCAGTTCCAGAAGGCGCGCTTCCTGCTCACCCAAATCCAGCGTATCGCGCTGCTGGTAAACGGTTTTCACGCGCTGCCAAAGTGTGTCGTTCAGGGTGATCTTGTCGGACTCGCGCGTCCACAACGGGTAAATCACCGTTTGCAGCTCGCGTTTCTTGGCATTCAGTTCGGTGCCGGCCAGCGGCCCGAAGACACGACCCACCCGAACGATAAGGTCACCACTGGTTTCCAGTGCAAGGATGGTGTTTTCGAAGGTGGGCGCGTCGGGGTTATCGACGATAACCGCGATCTCTTCGCGCAGTTCCAGTACCCCTTTCTTGAAGGCGGGCAGGAAGTGATCATCAGAGATCTCAGCAAAAGGAGGCACACCGAAGGGCGTGTCCCACTCTTGCATGAACGGGTTACCCGCCAGTTCGGCATCGGTAACCACGACGTCGTCGGCGGCGGGGGTGTCGGCAGCTTCAACCGCCGCAGGCGCAGTCTCGGCGGTCGCAACATCGTCGGCCGCCGTTTCAGTTTGGTCACCGCGACAGGCCACCAACGCGGCAGCCGCCAAAACGGCTACTGAAAGCGTTTTCAATTTCATAGAAAAGTCCTTAATTCGAGGGCCGCCGCAGCACGACAGGGCTGAGCAGCGAAACGCCGGTCATAGTAGGCCAATTCCGAGGCCAATTGAAGGGAGTCTCTTAGCCCGACGCAGCGAGCCAGAGCGGGTCTACAGTCGGTATTGGAATTGTCGCAGCAGCAGGTGAAACCAGGAGATTTTCTTCCCCGGGGAATTGACCCGCTGAACCGACCCACGTACAACAAGTCTCAGCAATCAGGGATACCTCAATGACCGACAGCACCGCATCTGGCACATCCGCCCCCCTTACCACTGGACAACGTATTGGCAGGTTTATCGAGCGGGTGGGCCACAAGATACCCGACCCCGTCATTATATTTATGGCGCTCTACCCAATGGCCTTCATCCCGACGGTGATCTTTGGCGGCTACAGCTTCAACACCACCGGCGCCGGCGGTGACACAGTCACCCATCAGATAAAGAACATGGCCGAGTCCGAGCACGTCCGCTGGATCTTCGACAATGCGCTACTGGCAAATTGGTTGGGCTTTGGTGGCGGCGTGCTAGGTGTCATCTTCGTGGTGATGCTGGCGATCGGATTGGCAGAGAATTCAGGCATGTTCGCCGCACTGATCAAAAAGGTGGGCGCCAAACTGCCTGTCGGCTTATTACCGCTGCTCCTTATTTTCCTGGGCATTCTCAGCTCGATGGCCACGGATGCGGGCTACCTGGTGCTGATACCCCTGGCAGGCCTTCTCTACGCCGGTCTGGGCAAACACCCCTTCATCGGGATGGCGGCGGCCTTCGCCGGCGTTTCAGCCGGCTTCAGTGCGAATCTGATACCCGGCCCAATCGACGTGATCATCGGTCTCAATGCGAAGGTATTCGCTGAGGCTCAGGGTGTGCCCTTTACCACCGCTGCCGGACAAGCGCTGAACCCCGCCACCATGCACTGGTACTTCATCGTGGCATCGACATTCATACTGGCGATCACTGGATTTGTGGTGACCCGGCGTTTCGTGGCTCCGCGCCTCGAAACCATGCCGTGGGAGGCGCCGGAAGATATCAAGCCCGGTGATTTTCAGGTGACGCCTGCCGAGCAACGGGGCCTGAGGGGGGCACTGATCGGTGTGGGCGTTGCTGCGGTAATCATCTCAGGTCTGGCTTTGGGCCCCTTGCAATCGTACGTGGATGACACCGGTCGCACGGTTCAGCCCTATATGGACAACATCATATTGCTCATCTCTATTTTCTTCGCGGCCACGGGCACCGCGTTTGGCTACGCGTCAGGCAACTTCAAGAAGCTGCCCGATGTGGTGAACGCCATGGTGAAGCAAATGAACACCATGGGTTATATCCTGGTACTCACTTTCTTTTGCTATAACTTTTTAGGACTGTTGAGCTACAGCGGGCTCGGCACCTATATCACCTACCTGGGCGTTCAGTTCCTACTGGCATTGGGCCTTCAAG
This sequence comes from Parahalioglobus pacificus, assembly GCF_014652275.1. GTDB lineage: Bacteria > Pseudomonadota > Gammaproteobacteria > Pseudomonadales > Halieaceae > Parahalioglobus > Parahalioglobus pacificus. Next base: position 1,757,381 of record NZ_BMYM01000001.1, read on the forward strand.
ACTTCCCGGTGCTACTGTTAATCGGCTTTGTTTTCACCACAGCGATTATCAATATCTTTATCGGTGGGCTGACCTCCAAGTGGATGCTGTTGGGCCCCATCTTTATTCCAATGCTGTTCTTCGTTAATCCGGCCATGACACCTGATTTTGTCGCTGCAGCATTCCGGGTAGCCGATTCGTCCACCAACATCATCACACCGTTAATGACGTACGCGGGGATCATTTTGGCCTTCATGCGCAAATACCAGCCCTCAATGAGCTTCGGCGACATGCTGATCATGATGATGCCCTACTCCATCGCTTTCTTGACCATTTGGACTGCACTGCTGGTGTGTTTCTTTGCATTCGGTATTCCGCTGGGACCTAACTAGAGTTCGCAAGGCCGCCAGACCAGGTACTGTCCGGGCCCAATAACTTCCCCCGCTGGCGTGAACGCGCCGGCGAGACATACACTCGAGTTCTTCACGGGGAGGTCAACGAATGCCGGAAGGACCAGAGATCAGGCGCGCTGCCGATCAGATTGCTGACGTGCTGGTAGGGCAGACCATCGATACCGTGCGCTTTGGTCTTCCGCGCTTGCGACATCAGGCACGGAAACTCAAGGGGCACTCGGTGATAGATGTCGAAACGCGCGGCAAAGCTCTACTCACGCATTTCGATCACGGACTGAGTATCTACTCTCACAACCAGCTGTACGGGGTCTGGCGTACGGTAAAGGGCCACAAACTGCCCAAGACGAATCGATCACTTCGGCTATTGCTCCAGACTTCGACGCACAGCGCCATCCTGTACAGTGCGTCAGACATCAGCGTCTGGCCGACAGAAGAGCTAGCCCAACATCCCTTTCTGCAGAAGATCGGGCCCGACATCATGGACACCTCCCTCGAGTGGCGAGATATCGAGCGGAGATTGATGGAGCCACGATTCGCGAGTAAGGCGCTCTCCACGCTGTTTCTGGACCAGGCCTTCCTCGCAGGCAACGGCAATTACCTGCGCTCGGAAATTCTGTTCGATGCGCGCCTGCACCCCGCGCTGAAGCCCGCCCAGTTATCGCGTGGCGAACGCGGTCGGCTTGCCCGCAGCACGCTGGCAATTGCACGGCGCAGCTACGATACCGCAGGCATCACTTTGGCACCCTCGCTCTCCAACTCACTCAAGCGCCAGGGGCAATCTCGCAGCTGGCGCAGGTTCTATGTGTTCGGTCGAGATGAGTATCCGTGTTACGCCTGTGGCACTCTCATCCAGCGCGAGGAGGTTGGCAGCCGGCGCCTGTATCTCTGCAGAAACTGCCAGCCACAGCGCGACTAGGTTGGCGTGACTAGGCTAGCGAGTGCGGAGAGACAATCTGCCCCACCGGCGTGGACAGCCCAATGAGCCAAGAGCTTACGCCACTGCCCCGCAGGTACAACGTCATCTGCTGAGTGTAGCCGCCATCCGCCTGGGAGCGCGGATGCCTGCAACGAATTCGCTCTCTGCAGCCGCCAAAACTTGAACTAAATTACAAAACCGGTGCACACTCTCGCGCTTAGCATTTCCCGCGAGGATCCTCCGTTGTCTCTCACCAATCGACGGCTACTGCCGGTAGCGCTCATCATTGCAACACTGTCCTTCGGCGCACTGGGCGCCGACAGCAATCCTTATAACGGCATGAACTGGCGGAACGTAGGTCCGGCCTTCATGTCCGGACGAATCTCTGATATCGACTGGGACCCAAAAGACCACAGTACCTGGTATGTTGCTGTTGGAAGTGGCGGCGTTTGGAAAACGACCAACGCAGGCGTCACATGGACGCCAATCTTCGATAATGAGTCGGTGTATTCCATTGGCAATGTCACTGTGGACCCCAGCAACCCCAACCGGGTTTGGGTAGGTACAGGCGAAGATGTGGGCGGTCGCCATGTCGGCTACGGCGATGGCATCTATCGCTCTGACGACGGCGGCCAAACGTGGAAAAACATGGGGCTGGCGGAGTCAGAACATATATCCACTATCCTTGTTCACCCGGAGGATTCCAACACTGTCTGGGCGGCCGTGCAGGGTCCCTTGTGGACGTCAGGCGGCGAGCGCGGTGTCTACATGACCACCGATGGGGGCGAGACCTGGGAAAAAACACTGGGCGCGGGCAAGTGGACCGGCGTTGCAGATATCATTATCGACCCGCGTGACCCGGACGTGCTTTACGCCGCGACCTGGCAGCGACACCGTACGGTTGCCGCCTATATGGGCGGCGGCCCGGAAAGCGGCCTGCATAAGTCGACCGATGGCGGCCGCACCTGGAGCAAGCTCAGTAACGGTTTGCCCACCGGCAACCTCGGAAAGATCGGCCTGACCATCTCCCCTATCAATCCCGACATTGTGTATGCAGCCATTGAACTCAATCGCCGCGAGGGCGGTGTTTGGCGCTCCGATGATCGCGGCGTCAGCTGGGTGAAAGGCGCTGATGCTGTGGGCGGCGGTACAGGCCCTCACTATTACCAGGAACTGATCGCCAGCCCACACAAGCTGGACAGGCTGTACCTGGTCGGGCCGGTAGTGCAGAAATCTGAAGATGGTGGCAAGACTTTTGAGAACATGCCCCAGGATGCCAAGCACAGTGATACCCACGCGGTGGTTTTCCATCCAGAAGATCCCGACTACATCATGATGGGCACAGACGGCGGTGTGTACGAAAGTTTCGACCTTGGCGCCACCTGGCGCTTCATCGACAACCTGCCTCTTACCCAGTACTACAAGTTGGCACTGGATGATGCGGAGCCCTTCTACAACATCTACGGGGGCACTCAGGACAACAACACCCAGGGCGGACCCTCGCGCACCAACAACACCAACGGCATTCGCAACGCGGACTGGTTAGTGGTGCTGGGTGGCGACGGACACCAGCCGGCCACCGAGCCGGGCAACCCCGACATCTTGTACGCCCAATCACAGCAGGGGAACATTTCGCGCATCGACCTGACCACGGGCGAGCGTATGTACATTCGTCCACAGCCCGCGCCCGGCGAGCCGCCCGAGCGTGCAAACTGGGACTCTCCTATTCTCGTCAGCCCTCACGACCCCAAGAGACTGTACTTCGGCACCCAGCGAGTTTGGCGTTCCGATGATCGCGGCAACGACTGGCGTACCATCTCGGGCGACCTCACGCGGGACCAGGAACGCCTGCTACTGCCCATCATGGATAAGACCTGGAGCTGGGACTCACCTTGGGACATGCTGGCCATGTCCCAGTACAACACCATCACCTCACTGGCGGAGTCGCCTCTGCAGGAAGGTCTGCTCTACGCAGGCACGGATGACGGCCTGATTCAGGTGTCGGAAAACGGAGGCGATAGCTGGACCCAGTCCGAGGTTGGTTCATTACCCGGCGTTCCTAGCACCGCATTTATCAACGACATCCGCGCCGATCTGCACGATGCCGACACGGTGTACATCACGATGGATAACCACAAGTACGGTGACTACAAACCCTACCTCCTGGTGAGCCGCAATCGGGGTCGCAGCTGGCGTTCTATTTCTGAGGGCATCCCTGACAAGCACCTGGTGTGGCGTGTTGTTCAAGACCATATCAAGCCGGGCCTGATGTTTGCCGCTACCGAATTCGGTGTATACGTCACTCTGAACGGTGGGCAGCAATGGGAGAAGTTCAGCGCCGGCATGCCCACAATCTCTATCCGCGATATTGCCATTCAACGCCGCGAAAACGACGTCGTGGCCGCGAGTTTCGGCCGTGGGTTCTTCGTTCTGGACGACTACTCAGCCTTGCGTGAGCTTTCCGACGAGGCGATGGCCAAAGAGGCAGCTTTGTTCGCGCCCCGCGATGCCTATTGGTTTTTCCCCCGTCCGATTCTGGGTGCAACCAAGCGCGGCTCAGCAGGTGACCAGACCTACGTGGCCGAGAACCCACCCTTCGGTGCCGTGCTGACCTACCACCTGTCAGAAGGTTTCCCGACCTTGGAGAAGGTGCGTCAGGACGCCGAAAAAGAGGCTATGGATGCTGGTAAGGCTGTGCGTTTCCCCGGTTGGGACGCGGTAGAGGCCGAAAGGCGTGAGGCTGCGCCTGCGGTGAAACTTGTGATCAGAGATGCCGACGGCAATGTCATCCGTCGTATCGATGCACCCGCCGAGAAAGGATTCCACCGCGTAGCCTGGGATCTGCACCACCCCTACCCCGGCTCCATCGAAACGCCGCCAAACTGGCAAGGGTTGCCCCCACGGGGCTTTATGGCAACCCCGGGTGAATACAGTGCCGAACTGGTGCTCTTGAAGAACGGACAGAGCCGCTCGCTGGCAGGGCCGGTCGAGTTTGGCGTGGTACGCGCCTATGAGGGGGCATTACAGGGACCAAGCCTCGAGGAACGCGATGCATTCCTCAAGGACATTGCTTTAGTCGTAGGCCAGGTCAGTGCCGCACAGTACGCCATCAGTGACGCTATCGAAGATCTGGAGAGTATGCAGAAAATGCTGGATCTCAGTGCTAACGCACCCGGTGATGCAGACGCAAAAGTGCATGCGTTACACCAGGAGCTATTGGTGATGAAGGACAAGTTTGGCGACGGCGATCGTCAGGGCGTCGGTGCGAACGAGGCACAGAACTTCGCCTGGTGGTTGGGCCATGCCAGCTGGGGAATGAGCAGTACCAGCTACGGTCCAACCGCTTCGCACGCACGGAGCCTGCAATACGCCAAGGCCGACTTTGCGCCGCTGCGCGAACGTCTCAACACGATTCTAACCAGCGAGATACCCGCGCTGCGTCAGTCGCTGCTGCAATCCGGCGCACCCTGGGGCCAGGGCCAAATCATCCCCGGAGGCTGAGCCATCAAAGTTCGTGAAGAGCCCGCTTACAGCGGGCTTTTTTTTGCCTCGCAAACAGCTGTAAGACAGACGAAATAACAGAGGAAGGTACGTCTGCTTACTGTATGAGCTCGGCTCCTTGCTGTATTATCGCGCGTCGAATCACCCCGATATCGGCGGCCCACCCGGCTACCGAAGAGCTACACGCCACCTGTCAATGAAAGACCACTTACGGCCCCTTACCCTCATAACGGCACTGTTCACTGCCACTATCACCAGTGCTGAGCCGGCACTGGAAGAAGTGCGTGTCGTCGGCCAGAGAAATCTACTGAATCAATCGCTCTATCTTCAGGGCGACCAGCAGTCCATACGGCCTGACGAGCAAGTGTCGCTCAACCGCACCGTGGGTGACATTATCGAGCGGCTCCCGGGTGTGACGCTCAATGGTCAGGGCGGCCTGCTGCAGAGCTACAGTGTCCGCGGCTTTAGCCGCTGGCGAATTCGCACCGAGGTCGATGGTGTTCCCATTATCACCGACCGACGCGCAGGCAACTCGGCGTCCTTCGTGCCGCCAGAATTGTTGTCGAACGTGACGGTGGCACGCGGTCCTGCCTCGAGCCTTTATGGCTCAGGTGCGTTGGGCGGCACCGTAAACCTGGCTTCCATCCAGCCTGATGGCGTAGAAGCAACGCTCGAGGGGCAAAGTACCGACAACGCCATTGCGGCAACACTGGGCTATGGCGATGGAGAGCACTTTGCCGGTGCGGTGAGCGTTCGCCGTGCCGATCGAAGTGAAGATGCCCGTGGTCGCCCACTCAACAGCGGCTATGAACAGGTCGGAGCCCTGCTGAAATCCCGGATTGAGCTGGATAGCTATGACCTCAGCCTCTCGTGGCTGCCCTCTTACGGAAAAGATATCGGCAAGAGCAACAGCGAGTATCCCGATCGCGGTGTGAGTGACTATCCGGAAGACCTCCACTCTGTGGTGTCTGTGCAGGTGCAAAACGCTGACCAGTGGCTGGCTCGCCTCTACCACCATTACCAGGATTGGGAATCGCGCACAGAACGTATCGGCGTGCGCACTAATGTCACCGACTATAAAAGCCACACGCTGGGAGGCATGGCCTACACCGCGACAGATATTCTCTCTGGCGTTGGCAGAAGTGGCGTTGAATGGGTAGGTCGACGGGGAGTCGAGATCAGCGATCAGGAATTCAATGCTGACGGCGAGCCGGTGATTAGCAGTGAGAACATTGATGGCCAGGAAGACAATCTCGCCGCGTTCGTCGATCAACAGTGGCAGCTTGGTGCACTGAGTTATGGTGGTGGCTTGCGCTATGACTACATCGATCAGGAAGACGCTGGCCGCTCCCGCAGTGACAACAAACTGAACGGCAATCTAAGCGCCAGCTGGGCCGCCAATGACGCCTGGACAGTATCTGCAAGTGCCGGTACGGGCTTTCGTTTCCCAAGCCTGACCGAGCTGTACTTCAACGGCGTTACGCCCAGAGGCGAGACGGTCGGCAACCCGGATCTGGCACCAGAAGAGAACCTTGGGTTTCAGTTAGGCCTGGACTATCAGGGCAACGCCGTGTCCGCATCGCTGCACAGCTACATCAATGATCTGGACGACTACATCGAACGCTATCGCATAAGTGACGAGCTACGTTCCTACCGCAATCTGGACGGAGCGCAGATCTGGGGATTCGAAGCACAGCTGGATTGGCAAAGCCACGAGCAATTACGCCACTCCCTGAGTTACCAATGGCAGCGAGGTGAAGATGATGACGGGCGCTGGCTGTCAGACCTTAATCCTCCGGCACTGCGCTACCTGCTGGAGTGGCAGGGCCAGCGGTATCGTGTGCAGAGCGACTTGTCTTACCGTCAGGAGCGCGACGATTTCGGCGAGGGAGAACAGGCACTGGATTCTGCGGTTATCTGGAACGGCCGCTTGGTGCGCCAGTTCGGCAGCCGCTGGGAAGGTGAAATCTATGCCAACAACCTGCTAGATGAGCTGTACTTGGGAACCGCCGATGAAGATGCGGCTTATCAACCCGGACGTACAATCGGTGTGCGCTTGCGCTGGTTTGGTGGCTGAGAAAGGGTCCCCTAAAGTGGGCTAAGCTTAACACTGCTGCCCATAGGCCAGGTGGAGTAAAGAAATGCGAACGGTGATTAAGTACGGATTACAGCCAACCCTACTCATTCTAGTGCTGGCGATTTGGTACTTCTCAGACAACCCCGGGATGGCCTTCCTCGCTACGGGCTTTTTTATTCCAACCCTACTTACGCTGCTGGAACGCTGGGTGCCGGGTCGCCCCGAGTGGAAACAACCGCTTTCATACAGTGGCGTGCTCGCCGTGGTCTTCATCGTCACATTTCTGTTTACCGGGACGATAGTTGAGCCCATCTATCAAGAAACCGTAAACCCGATGCTCACTGAACTACGGACCACGTTGGGTTTCGACCTATGGCCACACAACTGGCCGGTACTGGCTCAGGTGTTCCTCGCTTTCTTCATGAGCGAATTCATTTGGTATTGGATTCACAGAGCCGAGCACCGCTGGCATTGGGCATGGCGCACGACCGGTCACGGCGCACACCATGCCTTCAAGAATCTGGCAGCACTGAACGCGGGGGCCAATCACCCATTGGAATTATTGCTGGTGTTGAGCCTGCCCGCGGCAATCATTGAATTATTGTTCGGGGCCGGTGAAGTGATTGTTGGATCAATTCTGCTGGTGCTTACACAAGCGCTGCTCGCTCACAGCAATCTCGATCTCAATACGCGCGGCATCGGCTGGCTTTTCACGGTGAATCGTCATCATATCCACCATCACTCCACGGTGTTATCTGAATCCAACACCAACTATGGCTGCGCAGCCATCGTATGGGATCGCCTGTTTGGGACTTTCAGTGACGCCGCTACTGAAGAAACTGGCACAGGACCTTCACAACCTGGCTGGTGGCGGCTTTTCATCATGCCCTGGCGTGAGCCATCAGACACGCAGGTTTCACCCAGCAAGTGATGGGCTGACACCGCTGATGAAACAACGGTTTTCGCTGGACGCTATTCGACCCATTCTCCTTGTCAACAGCCGGCCTTTCATAGGTTTTACTGCGCTAATGCAGTAACGAAGAAAACGCACCTTAAGATGGGCTAGAAGCCAGATAGCACGTCTGTCATTTCACGGCCTTTTTCGTGGTTTGGGGCACGCCGCACCACCGCACCGTTGCTGACACTCACGTTTTGCCGACCGAAACGACATCCCTGACAAAATCAGAACTTATAACCCAAGCCAAAGGCGAGGGTAGAGTCGTCTTCACTGCGACCCTCAGCCGGCTCCGTCTCGTAATCATAACGATAAGACACGTTGAAATAGAGATCACTGATCAGGTCAAAGTTAAGCCCTGTGTTTGTCTTGTATATATTATTTTCATTGCCGTAGAACTGCCAAGTAAAAGACTGGGTATGGAAGAAATCGACCCAATCTAGAAGTGCATGTTCATAACGAAGATTCCAGATAGCGACTGCGCCTCCGCGGGACTCACCATCAAGCTTTTCCTCTTGGTATGCTGGACCAAGATTTATGCTTAGAAATTTTTGAGAATCGTCAAAAATGTCACGGCCCACAACGAGGCCCGTGGTGTACCGATAATCAAGCTCTCGGATGGGATCGCGCTCGTAAGAGAGCCCTGCGCCAACAAACCAAGGCTTACTTACCAACCAATTGTAATCATAGTTGAATAATGTCTGATCTTGAGTTTCATCCCCGTTTACCGACTCGTTACGGATTGTAAAGTCCGCACGGTGGCGATGATCTCCCACCTTCACACCACCATCAGCAAACAGAAGCGTGCTTTCTGAATCGGTATTCCCGCTGTTATAGGCGCCGTTAAAGTCAGTCTTCAGAGCCCAGTCAAAGTATGGATCAGGTTCAGATGCCTCTGCCAACTGCGCTAGCTCAATGCCCTGTGTACTGCCGTCTTCCGACAGCAATACTTGGTTGCCACTTTCATCGAGCGCCAGCCGCGCCTGCAGCTTGGTATCGTTTTCCAACTCGATGTCAAAGGCCTCTTGAATCTCGACCGAAGCGACTTCAGCCAGATCAATAGCAAATTCGTCAGCATAGCTAGGTTCAATCAGCAATTCGTCACCAGAAATGAGTGAAACATTACCAGTGATAACGTCCCCATTGATCATAACGACACGATCTTGGGCCATTCCAGCTAAGGGCAAACTCACCAGCACAACAAACAACTTGATTGCAGTACGCACGTACTATTCTCCTTCCAGCGGACATACGAGGTACCAACCTATCTCGCACACCAACGACTATTGAAACGCGTCAATTTCTGACGCCGAATAGGCACTGGCTAATGCTGTGCCCGTACCTCATTTTACGGGAACGAACACAAAACAGCGAGAGTGGTGCACTCTGCTGAGCATCAGAATGCTGCGCTTTCGACCCGCACAATTCCAGCGTAGAACACTCCCTTCCTTCACCACGATGCCTAAGTGGAGGCCCTTTACAAAAAAAGGCCACACATGTGTGGCCTTGAAATCTCTTCAGTTCAGTAGCACTGGGAAATAAGGACTCAGCCCCCAACAATTCTCAGCGGCTGAGCAGTTGGCTCGGTGCTAAGCTCCTCTGTCGGCGGCTCAAAGTCCGTGAGGTTGATGCCTGCAACGGCGTCCTGGTACTCCTCCAGCGTGGGGAAGCGACCCAGAACCGTGGACAGCACCACAACCGGCGTCGAACCCAGCAGGGACTCACCCTTACGCTCATCTGAGTCACCCACAACGCGACCTTGGAACAGACGCGTTGACGTTGCGATCACGGTGTCACCCGGCTCGGCCTTTTCCTGGTTACCCATGCACAGGTTACAGCCCGGGCGTTCAAGGTAGAGAATATTGTCGTACTTGGTACGTGCGACATCCTTGGGGTGGTCATCATCGAACACGAATCCGGAGTACTTCTGGAGGATCTCCCAGTCGCCCTCGGCTTTCAGTTCATCCACGATGTTGTACGTGGGCGGTGCCACAACCAACGGTGCCTTGAATTCGACCTTGCCGTACTTCTGCTCAATGTTACGCAGCATCTGGGCAATGATTTGCATGTCGCCCTTGTGCACCATGCAGGAGCCAACAAACCCGAGGTCTACCGGCTTATCCTTGTAGAAAGAGACGGGGCGAATCACGTCGTGTGTGTAGCGCTTGGAAACGTCGTCGTTGTTCACATCCGGATCAGCGATCATGGGCTCCACGATCTCATCCAGATCAACTACGACCTCGGCGAAATACTTGGCGTTATTGTCGGGCGCCAGTGCGGGCACTTCACCGGAGCGAATCTCGCCGATGCGCTTGTCCGCCAAGGCAATCAGACCAGCCAGAGTTTGGGCCTCGTTATCCATGCCCTTGTCGATCATGATCTGAATGCGGCTCTTGGCGATTTCCAGTGACTCGATCAGGGTCTCGTCTTCCGAGATACAGATAGAGGCCTTGGCCTTCATCTCGGCCGTCCAGTCGGTGAAAGTGAAGGCCTGGTCTGCCAGCAAGGTGCCAATATGAACCTCAATGACACGCCCCTGGAACACGTTGTCGCCACCGAACTCTTCGAGCATTTGCATCTGCGTGGCGTGAACGATGTCCCTGAAGTCCATGTAGGGCTTCATCTCGCCCTTGAAGGTCACCTTCACCGATTCCGGAATCGGCATGGTGGCTTCACCCGTGGCCAGCGCCAGCGCAACCGTGCCTGAGTCGGCACCAAAGGCTACGCCCTTGGACATCCGGGTGTGGGAATCGCCACCGATGATAATGGCGCGGTCATCGATAGTAATGTCATTGAGTACTTTGTGAATGACGTCTGTGAGCGGGTGATAAACACCTTTGGGATCGCGCGCGGTGATCAGGCCGAAGTCGTTCATGAACCTCATCAGGCGGGGGATGTTCGCCTGTGCCTTTTTATCCCACACAGAAGCGGTATGACAGCCAGACTGGTAGGCGCCGTCCACCCCCGGCGAGATCACAGTGGCAGCCATAGACTCCAGTTCCTGGGAGGTCATCAGACCTGTGGTGTCCTGTGAGCCAACGATGTTCACGGCAACGCGCACATCCGAGCCTGCATGCAGGGCTTCTTCTGTGGCAACACCCACGGCGTTGCGGTTGAAAATTTTCTCTACGGCAGTGAGGCCCTGGCCTTCGTGGTGAATCTCTTTAGCCGCGGCAAACACCTGCGGCGCGTCAACACCGAGGGTATGCGCTGCAAAGTTCTGGAGCTTCTTTCCGAATACGATTGCGTAGGAACCACCGGCGCGCATGAACTCCATTTTCTGTGGCGTAAAGGCTGCAGACACATCCGCCAGCTCTTTGTCACCGTTATAGAGCTTCTTCTCTTTGGTATTGATCGTCAGCACCGTGCCGGTATCTACCGAGAAGACCTGCTCCAGCTCCGGATCGCCGTTTTCGTCCAGAACCGCTTTACCATCTGCATCGACTTTCTTGACCCAGTTCTTGAGGTCCAGACCGATACCGCCGGTGACACCCACCGTTGTCAGGAAGATGGGCGAGATACCGTTGGTGCCTGCAACCACGGGTGCGATGTTTACAAAGGGCACGTAAGGGCTGGCGGGTACGCCGGCCCACAACGCGACGTTATTCACACCGGACATCCGGGATGAGCCAACACCCATGGTGCCTTTCTCGGCAACCAGCATCACTTTTTTGCCGGGGTGCTTTTCCTTGAGGTCCAGGATTTCCTGCTGCGCTTCTGGTGTGATCATGCACTGGCCGTGCAACTCACGGTCAGAGCGGGAGTGAGCCTGGTTACCGGGCGACAACAGGTCGGTGGAGATATCACCCACGCCAGCGACATAGGTCACTACATCGACGGTTTCATCAACCTCCGGCAGCTTGGTGAAAAACTCGGCCGCCACGTAGCTTTCGAGAATGCCTTTAGCCACAGTGTTGCCTGCCTGATACGCCGCTGCGAGCCGGTCGGTATCGGCTTCGTATAGGAAAACCTGGGTTTTCAGAACGTCCGCCGCTAACACAGCAATTGCTGCGTCGTCGCCCAGTGCCAGGTCCAGCAGCACCTCGACTGAAGGGCCGCCCTTCATGTGAGACAGCAGCTCAAAGGCAAACTCTTGGTTAATCTCGGGAACGGACTCCTCACCGAGGATGATTTGCTTCAGGAACTTGGCTTTGACGCCTGCCGCGGGCGTAGTGCCGGGCAATGTGTTGTAAATAAAAAACTGCAGTGAATCTTCGCGGTGGGCGTGGCCGGGCTCGCGAATCTGATCGATGACTTCAGTCAGCAGTTCGGCGCTGTCGATGGGCTTGGGGTGCAGCCCCAGCTCATTCTTACGCACTTCAATTTCTTGCAGGTAGTCAGCGTACAATCCCATGGTATTCACATAGCCTCTAGTAGATGGTGCCGAAGCGGCGAAAAGTGGGGGCAAAGTATACAGTATTCGGACAAATCAGAGGTGATTTACCCGCCAATACTCGTCATTCACGGGGTTATACCGTCGCAACGCCATAGAGCACCGAATGGCATGCGATTGCTAGGTGACGCGGGATCTCAACTGCTTGATCTTGCCCCGGTGAGACTTGTTATCCATGCGCTTGTTTCGCGCGCTGCGACTGGGTTTCGTGGCCCGGCGCGCCTTGGGCGTCTCTAGAGCGCCCCGCACTATCGCTTCCAGTCGACCCAGGGCATCTGCGCGATTTTTCTCCTGAGTGCGGTATCGCTGTGCTTTGATAATAACAACACCGGCCGAATTGACTCGACGATCCCGTCGCGCAAGCAACCGCTGCTTATACACCTCGGGAAGGGATGATGCAGCAATATCGAAGCGCAAATGGATGGCAGTAGAGACCTTATTGACGTTCTGACCGCCCGCGCCCTGCGCCCGAATAGCCTGTAGCTCGATCTCTGCATCGGGAATTGAAACGCGCTGGGATATCTGGATAGCCATGGGCGTTATTCTGCCGGCTACAGACGGCATCGAACAGGGTCAAGTTTGCGTAAATCTCCCGCCAACACGCCTTATACTTGCCACCGAAAATACACATGAGTTGCACAGGCGCAGCTCGCCCAACCGCCACTAAACAGATCAAGCTATGACAACGACAAGCACTCTGGACCCGGAAAATTGGGACGACTTTCGAGCTCAGGCACATGCGATGCTGGATGCCGCCCTGGACCACATTGCGGGCGCTCGCGACAAGCCCTGGCGGCCAGTGCCCTCAGATTTAGGGCAACGCTACGCCATACCGGAGGATGCTGACAGCGGTTTACCGCCTGAGCAGTTAGTCGAGAAAATCCGAAGACACGTTCTTCCCCATCACGGCGGAAATACCCACCCGCGTTTCTGGGGCTGGGTGCAGGGCACCGGCCTTGCTTCGGATGTGATGGCCGCCATTGCATCGACGGCCATCAACGGCAACTTGGGTGGTCGTCACCACGGCGCTAATGAGATGGAGCGCGAAGTCATAGACTGGACGCGACGCGTTATGGGCATGCCAGAGGGCAGCAGCGGCGTGTTTGTCACAGGCACGTCCCAAGCCACTGTCCTGGCATTTCAGGCAGCCAGAGTTAAGGCAATCAAGGGGCTGCGCACACGCGGACAAGCGGGTGTGCGCCTCACAGCGTACGCAGCCGCCGGGGTCCATAACGCCACAAAAAAAGCGCTGGAGGCCTTGGGCATAGGGTCCGACAACCTTCGCCTGGTACCACTTATGGACGGCAAGCCGGACCCGACCGCACTGCGCGACATGCTGGCAAAGGATAGAGCGGATGGCGCCCTGCCCTTCCTGTTGATTGGTACCGCCGGGTCGGTGGATGTTGGCGCCTTTGACGATCTGAACACGCTGGCTGATCTCGCCGAAGCAGAACAGCTTTGGCTGCACGTCGATGGTGCTTTCGGTGCGTGGACGCGACTGGCTGACGAGCCGTGGCGCAGTCTCAGCGATGGCATCGGCCGCGCTGACAGCCTGGCTCTGGATTTTCATAAATGGATGTATGTGGGCTACGACTGTGGCCTGGTGCTGATGCGGGACGAGGAAGCACATCGTGCCGCGTTTGCAGCGCGCCCGGATTATCTTCAGGGAGCCGATACAGGGCTCGCGGGTGGAGAACCCTGGTTCTGCGACTACGGCATCGACCTCAGCCGGGGTAACCGTGCAATCAAAGTTTGGTGCGCTTTGCAGATGTATGGTCAGGCCGCCTTCGCCGAAGCGATTACCGACAACTGTCAGCGAGCGGCGCAGCTTGGCGAATTGGTGCAGGCTGAGCCAGCTATGGCGCTGGGGGCACCCGTGATCTCCAATGTTTGCGTTTTTACAGCCCGAAGCGATCTGGATAGCAACGCGCAATCCACGCTAAATGCGCACATTGCACAGACACTCCAAGACAGCGGCACAGCGGTGTTTTCCACCACCAAAATCGGTGGTACCACCCTGTTGCGGGCGGCCATCACCAACCACCGGACGACAGCTGATGATGTCACCGCAGCAATCGCAGCGGTGGCGCGGGAAGCCACCGCCAGCATTTAGCGACAAGGCTAGTTGGTCACAAGAACACTGGCAGCCCGGTATCGCTTAAGCCGAGTTTATTTGCCTCCTGGCTCAGCAAACTTGCTCACCCAGTCGCGCACTTCACCATACCAGTGCAGTGAGTTAGCCCTGCTGAGAATCCAATGGTTCTCATCCGGGTAATACACCAGGCGCGACTCAACCCCTTTGGTTTGCAGCGTACGGTACAGCTCAAAACCCTGTCCGACAGGCACGCGCAGATCGTTCTGACCGTGAATCACCAGGCTTGGGGTGTTGAAGTTCTTGGCGTAGTAATGCGGTGACTGCTCCCGATAGATTTCGGGATTCTCCCAGTAGGGGCCAAAGCGTTCCATGTTGACCGCAAAGTCGGCCGACATCTGCGCATACAAATCGTAAACCGCGGCGTGAATCACCAGCGCCTTAAACGGGTTCTCTTTCCCAAGGATAATGCTGGAGAGATAGCCGCCATAGCTGCCCCCGGCAGCCACCATACGGTCTTCATCAATAAACTTCTTCTGGGCCAGGAAGTCTGCAGCAGCCATCACATCGGCATAGGGCTTGGTCGTCCAGTCAGGATTGATCGCATCAACAAAGTCCTGCCCAAAGCCGGAAGACCCGTGAAAGTTCGGCCATGCGGTGACATAACCCCAGGAGGCGAATGTCTGGGCGTTCCAGCGGTAATGGAAGTTGTCGCTGATCGCGCCATGGGGACCGCCGTGAATGAGCATCATCAACGGGTATTCTTTGCGGGGATTGAATCCCGGCGGGTAGTGCACCCACATCTGGATGTCTGCGCCATTATGGCCCTTGTAGGTAACCGATTCGTAGGTACCGGCATCGACGGTTGCCATCACTTCGTCATTGAATGCATCCAGACGGTTAAAGTCACCGCTTTGCGTATCAACCGTGCCAATGCGCACCGGATGCAAAGCACTCTGTCGCTGTGCGACCAGCACGCCATTATCAGCAATGGACAAAGCACCATAGTCGTTCTCTTTAGTGACGGGGCTCGGTGCATTGCCGTCCAACGAGATGCTGTAAACACGACGGGTTGCCTTGTCATCAATGGCGCCATAGAAACCGCTGCTATCGGGGGTCCAAACCAGGCCACTCACGCCGTAGTCCCAGTCCTCGTGGTGCATTTGCGTGTCACCGCTTGCCATGGAGTACGTCATCAGTTTGGCCTGATCGCCATAGAAACCGGCAATGCGCTGTCGCGCGAACGCCAGCTGCTTCCCATCTGGGGAGAACATGGGACCATAGTCGTTAGCGGGGTTATCGGACGTGAGGTTACGTGCTTTCTTTTTCCCCAGCTCAACCAGAAAAACATCGCCGTTGCTGTAAACCGCACCGGGTGTACTGGTAGTGACAAAGGCCAGGTGCTTGCCGTCGGGAGATACGTCGTAATCCCCTGCCCCGGTGCCCGCAGGCATCATCGCCATCCCCAGCGGTTCTGTGACGGGTTCTACGTCACCGCCGGCCGCCGGAATACGAAACAGGTGGTTTTTGCGGTCTTCATTCAGGTAGTGATCGAAGAAGGAATACGGCATCTCGCTCCAGGTGAACGCGGAGATGTGGTCTTCTTCTTCGGCCTTCAGCCGATCCGCCATCTCTTCCCAACTGTGCTCGGGCCAAACACTGGAGATAAAGTAGAGATATTCGCCCTCCCAGCGCAGGCCGCTAACCCCCGTTGGCACATCGGTGAGCTTGCTGGCCTCGCCCGGCCCTGCAGTGGGCAACAGGTAAATCTGACCCGCTTCGTCTTCATTACGCTTGCTGATAAACGCCAGTTGAGCGCCCGAGGGGGAAAACACCGGCGAAGACGCTGCAGAGCCTTCTGCCGTAATTGGACGTTGCGCACCGCTGCCATCATTGGCCAACAACCACAGTCGTGTCTCGGATTCGTTGTCCTCGTCGTAGGTGGTCAGTGGCACCACTACCATCGTGCCATCGGGCGATACCACCGGGGCGCCGGCGCGCTCCAGCTTCCATAAGACTTCGGCGCTGAGAGGTGTTTTTTCATCGTCGGCTGAGGCAACTGACGCCCCAAAAACCAGAAAGAGTAATGATAGGAGAATACGCATCGCTGGATTCCTGATAGTTAGATGAGGCTCGAGTGTAATGTGCAAACTAAACGCAGTGCTAGCCGCAGGACGGGGCTAAGTGCCTCGAGCAGACGTATCGCCATCCTGCCCCCTCTGGCTGCTAGCTTGCCGGCGATGCAAGCGCTTTGATAATGATCGACCAGTGATCAAGTGCGCCATAAAAGGCGGCCTTGGGCACGCGCTCGTTCAGCCCGTGTGCAAACATTTCATCCGGGTTCATGAAAACGCCGCTGATACCCCAGGTGGGAATGCCCGCTTTGCGGAAGTGCATCCCGTCAGTGCCTCCCGACTCCATGTACGGAATGATTTTCAGCCCCGGATAACGGCTGTCGACGGCTTGCCTGAGTGCCGCGAGCACATCTTCGCGCAGCTCTGAAATCGGACTTTCAGTGGCCTCGGCCAACTGCTCGAACTGGATAGCATCGTTACCCACAACTTCCCTCAGCGTAGCTTCTATGTCGCTCACGGGCACGCCCGGAAAAACCCTGCAGTTCACCGTGGCGGTAGCAGATTGTGGCAGCGCGTTCTCCGCGTGGCCGGCCCTTAGCATCGTGACAACGCAGGTGGTTCGAGTGGTTCCAATATAGGAAGACTCCAGGGCCAAGCGATCAGAGGCCTCGGTATCGGTCGGGTCGTAAGCAAAGCGCAGCATTGCATCACCCAGCTCTCCGCCAATTTTATTGCCGGTCTCCTGAAAGTACGCCAGGGTCATTTCGCTCCAGCGCACCGGGAAACGGTGTTCCTGAATCTTGGTAATGGCGCCGGCTAAATCATAAATGGCATTGTCGGGTCTTGGCCTGGAACTGTGACCACCTGGGTTGGTCGCCGTCATTTCCCAAGTCACATACGTTTTCTCAGCCGCCTGCACTGCATAAACCACCGGGGTGCCATCGGGTTCAAGATCGCCGCCGCCAGCATCAGAATTGAGAGCAAACTCGGCTTCGGCCAGATCGGGGCGCTCATAAGCGAGGTGGCGTGTAGTTGTCATGCCACTCTCCTCATCACCGCTGAAAACGAGGATCAGGTCACGCCCCGGCACAAAACCCTCACGCTGCAGTCGAATGAAGGTGGCGGTGAGTTGGGCAACACCGAACTTGTTATCAATGGTGCCGCGTGCGTAGAAGTTGGTGTCATCTTCGGTAAGCTCAAACGGAGGCCGCTCCCAATCCTCGGCCAGTGCTTCGACCACGTCCATGTGGGCCAGCAACAGGATGGGGGGCTTATTGAGCGAACCATCACCGCGGTACCGCGCCACCAGAGAAGCAAACTCACCTTTCGGCGCGGCTAGAGTCGCAAAGCGACTGTGGGTAATCACCTCTACGTCTTCTTTCGGCATCCCACCAGCAATGAGTTTATCTGCGAGGTACTGCGCTACGGGCAATGTGTTGTCGCGCGTTTTTGAGGTGTCCAGTTCCACGATGTGGCGATAGATCTCCAGCGCTGTGGCGGCGTGGGGAGATCGCACCGTATCGTCGGCCAGTGCGTTGGGTGCGAGCAACAAGAGAAGTATCAGGACAATCGAATTGCGCATAGTGAGACAGATTCCATTCTTGGTTGTAGTGAAACGCTAACCGATGGTTATCCGCGCCGCGCCGCCGCTTGTCAAGCTGGCAAGTCCGTAACCGCTGCCCGGTAGATCTGTCCTACACTCACAGATCTGGGCTAACTTATACGCTGTTTGCTCTCGTTAAATAATAAGAACAGGGATACACCTGCCCCATGTATGGAATCTTCAAGCCCGCGGCACACCGTGACACTCGATCTGACGATCGGGTAGATGCCGATTACAAGCGACTGCGCTGGCAGGTATTCGCTGGCATTTTCATCGGCTACGCCGGGTACTACCTGGTACGCAAAAACTTCTCATTGGCCGTGCCCTTCCTCATTGAGGAGGAAGGTTACAGCCGGGGTGAACTGGGCATCGCCATGTCGGCAGTCTCGATTGCCTACGGTCTCAGCAAATTCCTGATGGGTAGCGTGTCAGACCGCAGCAACCCACGCTTCTTCCTCCCCGCGGGGTTGCTAATGTCCGCGGGCATCATGTTCCTCTTCGGTTTCCAGCCTTGGGCAACCAGCAGCGTTGCCATTATGTTCATCCTCCTTTTCCTCAATGGCTGGGTACAGGGTATGGGCTGGCCGGCCTGCGGCCGCACCATGGTGCACTGGTACTCAGGCAATGAGCGCGGGAGGGTGGTGTCTTTCTGGAACGTGGCCCACAACATTGGTGGGGGACTAATAGGCCCCCTCTTCGTGCTCGGAATGGGTTGGTTCAATGAATGGCACAGCGCGTTCTACGTACCGGCTGCGGCGGCCACGGGCGTGGCATTCATTGCTTTCCTGTTGCTGCGCGACACACCGCAATCATGCGGCCTGCCCACCATTGAGGCTTATCGCGATGACTACCCCCATGACTACGAAGCCAGGCATGAGCAAGAGTTCAGCGCCCGGGAAATCTTTCTACAACATGTGCTCAACAACCGTCTGCTGTGGTTTATTGCAGTGGCAAATGCTTTCGTTTACCTGATTCGCTACGGCGTGTTGGACTGGGCACCGACTTACTTGAGCGAGGCAAAAGGCTTCACCGTAGACCAAAGCTCCTGGGCCTACTTCCTGTATGAGTGGGCCGGTATTCCTGGCACGTTGCTGTGCGGCTACATCAGCGACCGGTGGTTCCGCGGCCGACGCGCGCCGGCTGGCATGCTGTTCATGAGCTTGGTGCTTATTGCCGTCGTCGTGTACTGGTTGAATCCCCCCGGTAATCCCGACGTGGACATGGCCGCGCTTGTCGCCATCGGCTTCCTCATTTACGGCCCGGTGATGTTGATCGGCCTGCACGCTCTGGAACTGGTGCCCAAGAAAGCTGCGGGCACGGCAGCAGGCCTCACCGGGCTGTTCGGCTACCTCGGCGGCGCCGTCGTCGCAAACATCGCTATTGGCTTCACGGTCGATGCCTATGGCTGGGATGGAGGCTTTATCCTTCTGGTGGCCGGTTGTGTGGCGGCAATTGTGCTCATAGGTATGACGCGGCGGAGCGAGCTTGAGCACCCGCTGGCGAAAGGACGCTGAAACCTCACCTGCAATACAGACCTGCAAAGGAGGCAACCAAGTGCTGAAATGGGGAGCAAGAGAGGCTACAACACGATTGCCTCCCCTATTGCGTTAAAGCGCGCCAATAACGCGACAGATGGCGGTGCACGGCATTGCTCTGAAAGCCAGTTCGCAGAATCATACTTCCCTGTTGGCCATGCATGGCCTGACCCCTAAGTCACTGCAAACGAGGAAGTAGTTTTGAACGTTTTTTATCGCCTTTGCCTAGTCGCGTCTCTGTCACTGTTAGCAACAGGTTGCGTATTCATCGACGGCAAACACGTCAATAAGGACGACTGGTGGGACACTCAGCGTGACAACCGGGAAGCCATCAGTCGTCTGGAAATCGGCATGGAGCGTGAGGCAGTCATCAATCGCCTCGGGGCGCCGGACGACTCCGAGGCTTTTAACACGGATGACGGCAAGGAAGTTCGCATCCTGTTCTATCGCACCAACCACAAACACTCAGATGGCGAGACCACACGCGACGAAACAACGCCACTGGTCTTTCAGGACGACGTGCTAACCGGATGGGGTCATTCGGTTTACGAGGCAGTTCGATAGCGACGGCAATCATTGAGAACGGTTTCAGTGGTTCTGGAGATCAATCGTAATGCGGACAAGGGATTGATCACAACGCGGTTGCCTCCCGCGTTGCGAACCTTCGGGCGCCGCCGCTTCACTTTAGCGTCCAAACTCTGCTGAGCGCAGAGTTTGTCGAACCAAGTGGCCCGGCATCCCGGTCCGAACCAAGTCCGAGCTATCTGCCGCAATAGAAAAGGGCCACCCTTTCGGATGGCCCTCTTATGTTTATGGCGGAGAGCGAGGGATTCGAACCCTCGATAGGGATAAACCTATACGCCCTTAGCAGGGGCGCGCCTTCGACCACTCGGCCAGCTCTCCGGATACTCTCTAAAACAGTGCGATGCGCCCTGATTTGAGAGCGCGGCATAATAACACAACAGTGGGAATTTCAAAGGGATAGCGGCGTCATGCCGCCATAATTAATCGCGAGAATTGGTGCTAGCGTCGTTGGGCTCGTCACCGTCCTGAATGCGGTTGTAAATCTCTTCGCGGTGCACTGACACATCACGGGGGGCGTTAACGCCAATACGTACCTGGTTGCCTTTCACTCCCAGTACCGTGATGGTGACCTCGTCACCGATCATAAGTGACTCGCCAACTCTGCGCGTCAAAATCAACATAAATCCATTGCTCCAATCATTCGCCGCTTACTTCTTGTGGCATGAAAGCGACGATTGCTGCCGGCATTTACAAACCAGCCTTCACAACTTCCTGTGTGTACCTACTATTTGTAGCTGAAGTTGCTGTTAAAAGCCATTTTCCTGAACTGCTTAGGCAGCAGATTCATCCTCGGGTTCCTTATCCAGCTCAAACGATGAGTGCAGGGCACGCACCGCCAGCTCCAGGAACTTCTCTTCGATAATGACCGAAATCTTGATCTCAGATGTCGTAATCATCTGGATATTGATGCCAACGTCGGCCAACGCGGCGAACATCTGGCTCGCTACGCCGGCATGGGAGCGCATACCAACGCCCACCACAGAAACCTTGGCAATTTTGCTATCGCTGCGTACTTCCCGGGCAGATAGCTGGGTTTTCACCTCAGTCAGCACCGCCTCTGCACGGGGCAGGTCACCTCGGCTCACGGTGAACGTGAAGTCTGTGCTGTTGTCTTCGGCGATGTTCTGCACGATCACATCGACTTCGATATTGGCATCGCCAATGGGACCCAGAATTTTGTGGGCCACACCAGGCATATCCGGCACACCCAGTATGGTGAGCTTGGCTTCATCACGATTGAACGCGATGCCTGCAATAGTGGGGGTTTCCATAGCGTCATCTTCCTCCAGCGCGATCAGCGTGCCGGGGCCTTCCTGAAAACTGTGTAGCACCCTCAAAGGTACATTGTATTTACCGGCGAATTCCACGGCGCGAATCTGCAGCACCTTGGAGCCCATGCTGGCCATCTCCAGCATCTCCTCGAAGGTGATTCGTGGCAGACGCCTAGCACCATCAACCACGCGCGGATCGGTGGTGTAAACACCATCGACATCGGTGTAAATCTGGCATTCCTGTGCCTTCAGTGCCGCCGCTAGTGCGACCGCCGTGGTATCTGAGCCGCCACGGCCCAGTGTGGTGATGTTGCCGTTTTCATCCACACCCTGGAATCCCGCCACCACGATGACATTACCCGCATCGAGGTCGGCGTGCAGTCGCGCGTCATCAATCTCGCGAATCCGCGCCTTGGTGTGCGCATCATCCGTGAGAATACGTACCTGGCTACCGTTATAGGACTTGGCCGATACACCACGCTTAGCCAGCGCCATGCTGAGCAGCGCCGTGGTCACCTGCTCACCGGTTGAGACCAGCACATCCATCTCACGGGGCACGGGCTGCGCCTGAATCTCGTGCGCGAGCCCGATCAAACGGTTGGTTTCGCCACTCATCGCGGAAACCACAACCACGAGGTCGTGTCCGTCGCGCTTAAAGCGGGCCACCTTGTCGGCCACCTGCTCAATACGCTCGATGGAACCGACGGAGGTTCCGCCGAATTTTTGGACGATGAGGCTCATGAAGACCCTTGGCCCGCAGCAAAAGGGGCGGTATTAAACACTAACGATGGGGAGAAATAAACGGGAAAATCAACGCTCTGGCGCTGCCGGCCCGGCGGCATTGCCGGGCCTGAAAGGGACATAGATCAGAGCTGCGACGCCACCCAGTCGGGTACATCTTTCAGCGCTGCAGCAAGACCCGCTACATCGCTGCCCCCGCCCTGGGCCATATCGGGGCGACCACCGCCCTTCCCGCCCAGGCGACCGGCAAATTCCTTCATCAGGTCCCCGGCTCTTACCTTGTCGGTCAGATCCTTGGTCACGCCGGCTGCCAGGGCAATTTTATCGCCCTCCACGGCTGACAGCAGGATCACCGCAGACCCCAGCTTGTTCTTGCACTGGTCCATGGTATCGCGCAGCGATTTGGCATCCGCGCCGTCCACGTTCGCGGCCAGCACCTTGAAGCCAGCAACCTCTACGGCATTGCTGGTCAGGTCACCACCTGCGGAGCTGGCCAGCTTCTGCTTGAGGCGAGCAATCTCTTTTTCCAAATTGCGGCTATCGTTACGCAATGCCACAACCTTGGCGGCGGCTGTATCCGTTGTGCCTTTGACCGCGGCGCAGACATCTGCCATCTGGCTGTCCAGCTCGGCAATGGCCGCTAGCGCACCTGCGCCTGTAACCGCTTCAATACGGCGCACCCCCGCAGCAACGCCACCTTCAGACACAACGCGCAGCAAACCGATATCACCGGTGCGATCCACGTGTGTACCGCCGCAGAGTTCCACCGAAAAATCATTCTCGCCCATGCTGAGAACGCGCACTTCATCACCATACTTCTCGCCGAACAGTGCCATGGCACCTGCGTCCATCGCATCTTCCATGCTCATCAGGCGGGTAGAAACCGGCGTATTCGCGCGGATCTGGGCATTAACCATGCTTTGGATTTGCGTGAGTTCATCTCGGGACACCGCTTCGGGGTTGGAGAAATCGAAACGCAGCCGCTCCGAGTCAACCAGAGAGCCCTTCTGGGCCACGTGATCGCCCAAAACCTCACGCAGCGCCGCGTGCAAAAGGTGCGTCGCAGAGTGGTTGAGCCGTGTCCGCTGCCTCACACCGGCATCGACTTCGGCCTGCAGCTGATCGCCCACAGACACCTGTCCCTGTAAAACCTTCACGTGATGCAAGTGGTGGTCCTGGGCCTTGGTGGTGTCGTTCACCTCAACCCGAACACCGCTACCGCTGAGGTAGCCGGTGTCGCCCACCTGACCGCCGGACTCGCCGTAGAACGGCGTCTTGTCCAGCACAACAACGCCGGCTTGATCCTGCTTCAGCGAATCCACCGCTTCACCATCACTCAGCAGAGCCACCACGGTCGCATCACCGTTCAGGTGATCGTAGCCTGTGAACTCCGTACTGCCCTCGAGATTGAGCACGTCGTTGTAGTCCACCTTGAACGCACCGCTCTCCTGAGAGCGGGACCGCTGCTGGGCCATGGCTGCATCATAGCCAGCCATGTCCAGCGTGAGGCCGCGCTCGCGGGCTATATCGTTGGTAAGATCGGTGGGGAATCCGTAGGTGTCATACAGTTTGAACACCACGTCGCCGGGAATTTCGCTGCCAGACAGCTGCGACAGCGCCTCATCCAGAATCACCATGCCCTTGTCCAGAGTTTTGGCAAACTGCTGCTCTTCAGTGAGCAGGGCTTTTTCTATCTGCGCCTGCTGCGCGGTCAGCTCCGGGTAGGCCTCACCCATTTGCTTTACCAGTGCAGCCACTAACTCATAGAAGAACGGCCCCGTGGCGCCCAGCTTATTACCGTGGCGCACTGCCCTGCGAATAATGCGGCGCAGCACATAGCCCCGGCCTTCATTGCCAGGCAACACGCCATCCACGATCAGAAAAGCGCAGGAGCGGATGTGGTCGGCGATCACTCGCAGGGATTTTTCGCTTTTATCTATGACGCCAAGCACATCGGCTGTCGCATCGATCAGGCCCTGAAAAAGATCAATCTCATAGTTGCTGTGCACATGCTGCATAACGGCAGCGATGCGCTCCAGGCCCATGCCCGTATCCACGGAAGGCTTGGGCAGCGGGTGCATTTCACCGCTCGCGTCACGATTGAACTGCATGAAAACGAGATTCCAGATCTCGATGTAGCGATCGAGGTCATCGTCCGGGCTGCCGGGGGGGCCGCCAGGCACATCTGCGCCATGATCATAGAAAATCTCGGAGCAGGGTCCGCAAGGGCCGGTGTCACCCATCTGCCAGAAATTGTCTTCATCCAGACGGGAGATTCGCTCACGCGGAAAGCCGATTTCGTTAACCCAAATCTCCTCGGCTTCATCATCCGACACATGACAGGTTACCCAGAGACGCTCTTTGGGCAGACCCAGAGTGACAGTCAGGAACTCCCAGGCAAAGCGGATCGCGTCCTGCTTGAAGTAATCGCCAAAACTGAAATTACCCAGCATCTCGAAAAAGGTGTGATGGCGGGCGGTGTAGCCCACGTTCTCCAAATCATTGTGCTTACCGCCAGCACGCACGCATCTCTGACTGCTCGTCGCGCGCACGTAGGCGCGTGGGTCAGTACCGAGGAAGGTGTCCTTGAACTGGTTCATGCCCGCGTTGGTGAACAGCAACGTCGGGTCGTCATGGGGGACCAATGAGCTGCTGGGGACGCGGGTGTGTCCGTTGTTTTCAAAGAAAGCGAGAAAAGCCTCGCGGATTTCACCGGTTTTCATACTGTCTCTCGATAATGGCGTTGGATCGCTCAGTGAGCGATCGAGGCTTCAGCGAAGTTTGTTCCCGCGAGGATATGCAGGTGCAGGTGGAAGACGGTCTGGCCGCCGCCTTCACCGTTATTGACGACCAGCCGAAAGGCGTCGGCCACTCCAAGCTGGGCGGCTATCTTGCCCACAGCCAGCATCAGGTGGCCAAGGAGCTCCTGATCATCGGCGCCCGCATCCACCAGCCGGGGAATCGCTTTCTTCGGGATCACCAGCACATGAATCGGTGCTTGGGGATTGATGTCATTGATGGCAATACAATGCTCGTCCTCATAGAGGAACTCCGAGGGTATTTCGCCACTGATGATCTTGCCGAAAATAGTGTCTGACATGGCGATGTCCTAACCCAGCTTCTCGTCTGCGGTTAGTTGTCGCGCCTCGGTCTCCAGCATCACGGGGATGCCGTCACGCACCGGATACGCCAGACCACTGGCCTTGCAGACCAGTTCGTTATCGTCTTCGCGATACTCCAGTGGCGCCTTGGTAACAGGGCACACTAGAATGGTGAGTAGTTTCTTGTCGATCATAGCTTTCGGCACTCAAATTCGGCGCCATTATACGGATTTTTTATGGCTGGGGCAGCGCGTCCGACATAGGCGGCACCAGCAACTGCGGGTCGACCCGCTGGTTACGCCAACTCATTCGCCAATCGAGGTGGGGACCGGTGGCACGACCACTGGCACCTATCTTCCCGATCAGCTCACCCACTGCCACTTCTTGCCCCACTGCAACATCAATCTCACTCAAGTGAAGGAAAGAGGAAGACAGCCCGTAGCCGTGATCCAGAATAATCGTCCCGCCTGAGTAGAACAGGTCTGGCTCAGCCAGGGTGACAATGCCTCCGGCCGGTGCAACGACAGGCGAACCCGTCGGCAGGGCAACATCGACGCCATAATGCGGATTGCCGGGCCGCCCGTTATAGATGCGCTGGCTACCATAGACCCCGGAGATCGGCCCGACCGCGGGCCAAACAAACCCGGTCACCACAGCATTGAGTAAATCGGGCCGTTCGAATCGCTGGGCTTTGGCGGCGCTTACCAATTGGCGCTCCCTGCGGATGCGCTCCTGATGGGCAGGATCTGGCGTTACCGTGCGCTGGGGCACACCCTCCACTCGCTGAATATTGTATTGGCGAGAGGCAATTCCCACGGTTCGCGTGCAGTTTTTGGCACCACTTAGCGTCAACGTAAATTGGGACGATGCATCCCGGCCAAGACCAAATATCACCAGGCCATCCGGCAAAACATCCAGGGGCTCACCATCCAAAGCCACGCTGACACCCGGCGCTACACGTGAATACACCATTCCACCCGGCAGCAGGCGACCTTCAAGCCTCACGCAGTCGCGTCCACTCGGTGTCTGGGCCAGAGTAACTGTTGGCAGGGTGAGGATCAGCAGTAACGGTAGTAACTGCCGCAAGGAGGTGTGAATGAACGAGGGTGTCTGCAACGTCATGGCAATCATCAGGGAATTGTATTAGCCAAAGTCTAACGCTCTGGTTCTCGCCTGTCCTGCCCGGTGAAAGCTGACGGGCCAGGTAGTCACGCGCTGTCACGTTCAAGCACTGCAGCGGCGTAACCGCACTTCCCTCGGGGTATACTCCAGAACCGCATTACTCACTACTCTGACAATTATGGGACGCTACCGACCACCGCGTAGGCGCGGTTCACCGTACATCACCCCCGAGGGCGAGCAAGCACTGCGCTCCGAGCTGCATCAGCTGTGGAAAGTTGAACGGCCGCAGGTCACCAACGCTGTTCACGAAGCGGCAAAAAACGGTGATCGCTCGGAGAACGGCGACTACATTTATGGGAAGCGCAGGCTGCGCGAGATTGACTCACGAGTGCGATTTCTCAACAAACGGCTGGATGAACTGGAGGTCGTCGATCGTGCGCCGGCTGACACGAACAAGGTATTCTTCGGGGCACGGGTTGAGTTGGAGACCGAGGACGGCGACCGGGTGAAATGGCGGATTGTTGGGCCGGACGAGTTTGACGTGAGTCAGGGCAAGCTCAGCATGGACTCGCCAATGGCCAGAGCACTCATTGGCAAGAGGTTGGACGATCAAATCAGTGTGCAGAGCCCTGCCGGGGAACAGTTCTACATCATTACCGCGATCGAGTACGACGGGGTCTGAGCCTCATTCCAGGGCGCCATACACCAGGGACTCCAATTGCCCGCGGAAGTTAAAGGTGCTGGAGGGGATCAACTGGGTCATAAAGATGACGATCAGATCCTCTACCGGGTCTACCCAGAAAAGGGTGCTGGCCAGACCGCCCCAGTAGAACGATCCTTCAGAGGCCGGATACCCGTTCGCGATAGGGTCCACCTTGGTCGCAAATCCCAGACCGAAGCCCACCCCCTCGTAAGCCGTTTCACTAAAGCTACCCACCGCAAACTCGGACATATCGACTGCCCCGGGCAGGTGGTTAGCCGTCATGAACTCCAGGGTGCGTGAGCCAATAATGCGCTCGCCGTCGAGAGTACCGCCGTTTGCCAACATCTGGCAGAAGCGAAAGTAATCCGCCGTTGTGGATACCAAGCCGCCGCCGGAGTGAAAACTGCGATCCCGGTACGCACTGGCCTGTCCATCATCCGTCAGCTCAAGCGCTTTGGAGGTATTGCGTTGGTAGCAGCTTGCGAAGCGCGCCTCCTGATCCTGGCGGATAATGAACCCCGTATCTCCCATGCCCAAGGGTTCAAAGATTGTGTCCTGTAGGAACCGGTCAAACGGTTTACCGCTAATGACCTCCACCAGGTATCCCAGTACATCCGTCGCCACCGAGTAGTTCCATTTTTCACCCGGTGAGAACTCCAGTGGCAGCGCGGCCAGCTGATTCACCATGTCCTCAAGGGTGTAGCCAGGCTCGGGGCGGGCCACTCCCTGCTTGCGATAGGCTCTATCGATGTTGCTGGCGCGCAAGAAGTCGTACGTCAACCCCGAGGTATGTGTGAGCAAATCGCGGACCGTCATGGGGCGCGCGCAGGGCACGGTATCGAACAGCGGCCAGGCACCCGCTTTCCAAACGCGCATGTCCCGCCACTGGGGAATGAATCGGTGCACAGGATCTTCCAATGCGAATTTTCCCTTCTCGTACAGGGTCATCAGTGCCAGTGAGGTCACCGGCTTGGTCATGGAATAGATGCGGAAGACCGTGTCATCAGTGAGCGGCGTCTGTCTCTCTAGATCCCGCAGACCCGAGGTGCGGTGGTAACAAAGCTGATTATCCCGGGCGACGAGCACCTGATAGCCGGGAATTTTTCCCGGTGAGACATAGCGGTCGTCAAGGTGCTGCCCTATGCGTTCCAGCTGCGTACTGTTCAAGCCCACTGATTCAGGAGTGACGGTTTCCATGTAGTCTTCCTTTTTTGCAGGGCGCAGTGTCACTGGCACTCGAAGATTGCGCAAGCCTATGCGAGCACGTCCCTCACCCTGTCTTGTAGCTGAGGCAGCAATTCCCCCTCAAACCAAGTGTTCCTGGCAAGCCAGATATTATTGCGTGGTGAAGGATGTGGCAGCGGCCAGATTTGTGGCGAATACTGCGGCCATTCACGGACCCGTGCTGTCAGGGTCTGTGAGCGCGTTTCGGGCAGGTAGTAGCGCTGGGCATACTGGCCGACGAGCAGGGTCATTTTAACCTGCCCTAGAGCACCAAGAATCTCCTGGTGCCAGCGGGGGGCGCAGCGCGGATCCGGCGGCAAGTCACCCGACTTCCCCCTGCCCGGGTAGCAGAAGCCCATGGGCACGATGGCAACCTGCTGTTCATCGTAGAACTGAGCGTCTGAAATACCCAGCCACGCCCGTAGACGTGCGCCACTGGGATCGTCCCAGGGCACGCCACTGGCGTGCACACGCGTGCCCGGGGCCTGACCGATGATGAGGAGCTTCGCGGTGTCGGTGGCGCGCAGCACGGGGTTTGCGCCCAGTGGCAGGTCGGACTCACACAGCGTACAACGCCGGGCGGCGGCCAGTGCATCTCTCAGTGCAATGCTGTTTATAGCTGGCATGGCGAGCCTGTGCAGGTTGGTTATTATTCATACTATGTAATTGCTGGTAAAGGTGGAGACTGTTACCATCGCGCCCGTCAAAACCCGCCCCTTTTTAACCGTTTCTCGTCCATGGAGACTTTATGAAGCGCGCACCGCTATTTGACCTCGAAAATCACGCAGAATTCGTTCAGCGTCATATTGGACCGACGCCAAAGCAGCAACAAGAGATGGCCCAGACCATCGGTTACGAGAGCATGGACGCGCTCATCGACGACACAGTACCCGACAGCATACGCCGTACCATGGACCTGCCCAGCGCACAGACCGAGCAGGCGGTGATTGCTCGCCTGCGCGAGATCGCCAGCAAGAATGTTGTGAATCGCTCGTTCATCGGTACGGGATATCACAACACCTACACCCCCCAGGTGATACAGCGAAATGTGCTGGAAAATCCCGGCTGGTACACCGCCTACACGCCCTACCAACCCGAGATATCGCAGGGTCGCCTGGAAGCGCTGCTGACTTACCAGCAAATGGTCATGGACCTTACCGGTATGGAGCTGGCCAACGCCTCTATGCTGGATGAGGGCACCGCGGCGGCTGAAGCCATGACACTGCTGCAGCGGGTCAACAAAAAGAATCGCAGCAATACCTTCCTGATTGCAGACAATTGCCACCCCCAAACCATCGCTGTTATCCAGACGCGCGCGGAAGCACTGGGCATCGATGTACAGATCGGTGACCCTGCAGCGCTGCTGGCCGACACGGAAGCTTTTGGACTGCTGGTGCAATACCCCGGTACGGATGGCGCAGTCACAGACATCGCACCGATGATCGAGCAGGCACACAGTCGCAATACCCTGGTTACCATCGCCACAGACTTGCTGGCACTCACCCTGCTACCGGCACCCGGCGCACTGGGTGCAGACGTGGTCGTGGGCAACAGCCAGCGATTTGGGGTTCCCATGGGCTTTGGCGGTCCTCACGCAGCATTTTTCGCCACGCGCGACGCCTACAAGCGCTCTACCCCGGGGCGCATCATTGGCGTCTCCGTTGACCGCGCCGGCAATCAGGCCCTGCGCATGGCCATGCAAACCCGGGAGCAGCACATCCGTCGGGAGAAAGCCACGTCGAATATCTGCACCGCGCAGGCACTGCTGGCCATCATGGCAGCGTTTTATGCGATGTATCACGGCCCTCAGGGCCTGCGCCGGATTGCCGAGCGCACCCATACGCTGACCAACGTGCTGGCCAGCGCCCTGACAGATGCGGGTCTGGCACCGGACAACAGCAGCTGGTTCGATACGCTGACGATCAGTGTTGGTACTCGGCAGGCTGAAATCATCGCGCGCGCCCTGGAACTGGGCATGAATCTGCGCATCCTTGGCGATGACAAGCTTTCCGTAGCGCTGGACGAAACCACCAGCATTGCGGATGTACGCGACCTGGTCGCAGCCTTTACCGGCAGTGATGCAGCCGATGCTGCGGCGCTGGAGACTTCCTGCGCGCATTCGGGTATCCCGGATGCATCTGCCCGCGATGTAGACTACCTGCAGCACCCACTGTTCAACGAATACCATTCAGAGACAGAGATGCTGCGCTACATGCGCCGCCTGGAAAGCAAGGACATCGCACTCAACCGTGCCATGATCCCCCTGGGCAGCTGCACGATGAAGCTCAACGCCACCACCGAAATGCTGGCAGTAACCTGGCCGGAGTTTGGCGCCCTGCACCCCTTTGCACCCGTGGACCAGACCCAGGGGTATCGAGAGTTGCTGGCTGAGTTGGACACCATGCTGCTTGAGTGCACGGGCTATGACGCCATTTCCATGCAACCCAACGCTGGTTCACAGGGCGAATACGCCGGCTTGCTGGCGATCCGCCGCTACCACGAAAGCCGCGGGGATCATCAGCGCAATGTCTGCCTGATTCCCTCTTCCGCGCATGGCACCAATCCGGCCAGCGCCGCATTGGCGGGCATGAAAGTCGTTATCGTTGAGTGTGACAACCTGGGTAATGTCGACATGGCAGACCTGACCGCCAAGGCGGAGCGTCATACTGATGACCTGGCGGCGATCATGGTGACCTACCCAAGCACCCATGGTGTGTTTGAAGAGTCCATCGTCGAGCTGTGCGAGATCATCCACAGTCACGGCGGGCAGGTTTACGTGGATGGCGCAAATCTCAACGCGCTGGTGGGCTTGGCAGCGCCGGGCAAATTCGGCGCAGACGTCTCTCACCTTAACCTGCACAAAACCTTCTGCATCCCTCACGGTGGCGGCGGCCCCGGCATGGGGCCGATTGGCGTCGGCAAACACTTGCAGCCATTCCTGCCCACCAATCCCGTGGCGCCGGTCCCCGGCTTGCCCGAGACCAACGATGTGGTATCGGCAACGCCCTACGGCAGTGCGTCGATCCTGCCGATTTCCTGGGCCTACATTGCCCTGATGGGCGGCGAGGGCTTAACACAGGCAACCAAGGTTGCGATTCTCAGCGCCAACTACATCGCCTACCGTCTTCAGGATCACTTCCCGATTCTGTACACCGGCACCAGCGGTCGCGTGGCCCACGAGTGCATTATCGATATGCGCCCTATCAAGGAGGCCAGCGGTATCACGGAAGAAGATGTTGCCAAACGTTTGATCGACTACGGCTTCCATGCCCCCACCATGTCGTTCCCCGTGGCCGGCACCCTAATGGTGGAACCCACCGAGTCGGAGTCATTGGCAGAACTGGATCGTTTCTGTGACGCGTTGATCACGATTCGCGAGGAAATCCGGGCTGTGGAAGACGGAAGACTGAGCAGCGACAGCAACCCCCTGGCAAATGCGCCTCACACTGTGAACGAGGTGACTGCCAGCGACTGGCCACATGCCTACACAAGGGAACAAGCGGCCTATCCCGTGACGTCATTGCGCATGGACAAGTACTGGCCACCGGTAAACCGCGTGGACAACGTCTATGGTGACCGCAACCTCTTTTGCGCCTGCCCTGCGATAGACAGCTGGCGCGAGGAAACCGAAGAAGCCTGATACCACCGGCGCCGCGCAGCGGCGCCGACACGCGACAGGGAGAGCACCATGGATCTTTATGAGGTCATGCGGACCACCTTCGCCTGCCGGGAGTTCACAGGTGACCCCGTACCCGGTGAGGTGCTGCAGCGCATTATCGACAACGCGCGCTTTGCACCTAGCGGCGGCAATCGGCAGGGTTGGCGCATTATCCAGGTGCAGGACCGGGCAAAACGTGAGGCGCTGGCAGACTTATCCCTGCCCTGTGCGACACGATATTTGCTGGAAATGCAGGCGGGCGATAGCCCACTCAACACCATACACCCCAGTGCCGTCAGCGATGATGACGTGCTCGCAGCCGAACCGCCCAACTGGCTGGTGGCCCATATACGCAATGCACCGACGGTGCTGGTGGTGACGGTCGATATGGCGCTGGTGGCCAGTATGGATAAAGATCTGGACAGAGTGGGCGTTATCAGTGGCGGATCTATCTACCCGCTGGCGTGGAACATCCTACTCGCCGCCAGAAACGAAGGCTACGGCGGCACCATGACCACCTGGGGTGTCGCGAAAGAACCTGAGATTCAAGCCTTGCTGGACATTCCACCCACCTGGGCGGTCGCGACCATAATGCCGCTGGGCAAACCCGTAAAGCAGCTAACCAAGCTGAAGCGCAAGCCGGTGGCGGAGATTCTTTTCCAGGACTCCTGGAACGGCCAGGCATAAAAAAACCGCGCGGTTGCCCGCGCGGTTTTTTTGCCATCCTATCGCCTAGAAGCGGTAGGAGAAGTCCACGCCATATGAGCGCAATGCCGAGGGATGGTTGAAGCTGCCGCCAAATTCCGGCGCGGGGATCACTTCCTGCAGATACTCCTCATCCGTCAGATTGCGACCCCAGGCAGTCACAGACCAGTTATCAGCCTCTAACCCTATCCGCGCATCAACCGTCGAGAAAGAATCTCGTGACGACTTGGACATATCCTGGTTGAAGACAGGCGCACCGAACAGGTTGTTCCAGATTGTCGGAGTCTGCTCACCCTGCAAGGTGTGAAACCACATCTCTCCGGTGTACTGCCAGTCAATGCGGCTTACGAGATCGACATTGCCAAAGGCAGGGTATACGAATTCAACACCCAGGTTGCCCGTAGTCTCAGGTGCCTGCGGTACATCATTACCTTCAGACAGTGGCCGGTTGCTGTTCTTTTCGATCTCAGAATCCAACAAACCGATACCCCCGTAAAGTGTTAGACCCTCAGCCGCGGCGAAGGTAAAGTCAGCCTCGAAGCCCTGCACATACATCTCATCGATGGTTGTCACTGAGCGCAGCAGACCAAACGGGCCAGCAAAGAATTCGAAGAACTGGTTGTCTTCAACATCCGTGCGGAACACAGCTGCGTTCAGGCGAAGCCGGCGATCAAAGAACTCGGACTTCATCCCGATCTCGTAGGCGGTTGAGACCTCCTTGTCATAATCGTCGGTCACCTGCAGTTGCGCATTCACGTCTTCACCAGGTCCGCCAAAGCCGGCGTTGAACCAGAAGTTCAACAGGTCTTCAGTACCCACTGAGTTAAAACCGCCTGACCGGAAGCCGATGCCATAGCTGGCGTAGAAGTTGATTTCATCACTCGCTGCCCAATTCAGAGTCACTTTGGGCTGGAACTGGCTAAACGAATCATCCCGGTCCGGAATGCCTGCGGGGTTGTTGGCAAACGCAGGGTTGATGGGGCCCGGATTACCATTGGCATCCAGCAGGTTGATGTTGAGACCAGAGTTAGTAACGTTCGGTACCTGGTTGCTGACTTCGCGATCTTCGTAGTCGTAGCGAGCAGCGATTGCCAGCTCCAATGTATCCGTCAGGTCAAACTCAAGCTGACCATACGCGGCATAGACCGTGGTATCGAAATCATCCCAGAACAAAAGGTCTGTCGGATTGGGACCTGTGGGTGACACGTAAGGAGCACGGTCAAAGCCAGCGCCAGTGTCCGCGCCATAGGCCACCACAACCTCACGCTCGATCTCGGCGAAGTAGACACCACCGATCCAACTGAAAGGGCCGTCTTCGGCTGAGACCAGACGCGCGTCGATGCTCAAGTCTTCCTGGTTGCGCTCCTGATACTGGTAACCGTCACAAGCAGTCGCCGTGTAGGGACCATACACACCCTGAAAATCGGCACCCGGAGGCAAAACTAGGAAAGGATCGAGTTGGCCACCAAACAGATCAGGGCGCGTAAAGCTGTTGATCGTGGCGCGGTCGTTCTGGCACGCGCCGGTCAGTTCATAGCCGTAGAATGTCGCGCTGGTGCCATCTGAGATCAAATACTCCTCAAGGTCGTTATACGCAACACTGGCGACAAAATCTGCGAAGCCTAGGTTCCAATCAGCCTTAAGAGCAAGATCAAGAGTTTCTTGCTCATTACCATTGGGCGTATTGAACTGAAACACGAAATCGAGATCGTTTACGTCCTTGAAAAACTCTTCTGAGCCTAACGCATCGACGAAGGCTGGGATGGCAAAAGCGGCATTAAAATTAATCGCACCTGCATCCACCTCGGAGTAACCGGCACGGAAGTCGAAGCTAAGGTCTTCATTCACATTCCAGATAAAGCGCGTTCGAACGCTGGTATCTTCAATGAAGTCGACGACGTCGTCCTGATTGGTAAAGTCATTCTCGTAGAAGCCATCGGTTTCGCGCGTACTTATGGACAAACGACCGAGCAGCGTGTCCTCGATAATCGGCCCACTGATCATGGCATTGACTTTATAGGCGCCATTATTGCCGACGCCGCCGCCAATTTTGGCCTCAAACTCGTTCGTAGGTGCCTGCGTGGTTACCAAAATGGCACCCGCAACGGCGTTGCGGCCGTAGAGTGCGCCCTGGGGGCCTTTCAGAACTTCAATCTGCTTTACGTCAAACAGCTCTTCATTGAAACTATTGGGGTTTGTGCTGAGTACGCCATCAACAACATAGGCGAAGGTTGATTCGGCATCACGGGTTGAAACTACACCGCGAATGCTCACCTGTGTGTCACCCACATTGGCCGTATCTACAAGGGTCACGTTAGGAATCAGACCGATGTAGTCAGATGCCCGCTCGATACCGGCACGCTCAATCGTGCCCTCATCGATGGCCGTGATTGCGATGGGAACGTCCTGCAGGTTCTCACTGCGCTTACGCGCAGTCACCACGACCTCCTCTATCGTAAAACTTTCCGACTGCGCCTGTGCACTGAGCGACGGAATCGTCGATACCAGTGCGGCAGCCAGCGCTCCTACCAATGGTTTTTTACTTAGGTTCATGGCATTCCTCCTGCCTCTTATTACCCGGATGTTGTACCGCTTGAAAATGAATGACTGCTCTCGCCACTGCTGTTTTCTATAACGCGTAATCTGCGCCACAGTGTTGTTGTGCTAATGCCCAGTGCCTGAGCCACTTTGTTTTTGTCACCGTTAAAGCGCGACATGGCCTCGAGAATGGCGTCTGTCTCCTGCTCGCGCAGGGAAGCCGGCGATGTGGATGCCCGGCTTACCGGCGCAAACAGCTCCGGCAGCACCTGTTCCAGCGGGGCCGCGTTTGGGTCCTGAGATTGTGCCGCCTGATTGACGACCAGACGCTCGATAAAGTTCTGGAGTTCGCGCACATTGCCGGGCCAGTGATAATTGGCGAAGTGCTGCGCCACGCCCGCGTAAACGCTGACCGCATCAATGGCCACCTGATACTGACGCGCGTAGCGTTGCAGGTAGTACTGTGCAATCGCCTTTACGTCTTCCACCCTCTCCCGTAGCGGCGGCATTTGCAGTGAGAAGACGTTGAGTCGGTAGTACAGATCGTCGCGGAAGCGACCCTGGGCCACCGCGGCGCCCAGATCCCGGTTGGTTGCTGAGAGCAACTTGAAGTTAAGGGGTATCTCACGATTGCTGCCCACGGGGCGGACACGCTTTTCCTGCAGCACCCTCAGCAGCTTCACCTGCTGTGACGCGGGCATTTCACCGACCTCATCGAGATAGAGCACGCCACCATTGGCGCGCTCGATAAGGCCAATGCGCCCGCCCCTGCGTGAACTGGTAAAGGCACCCTCGACATACCCAAACAGTTCACTCTCGAACAGGTCGTTGGGAATGCTGCCGCAGTTAAGCGCCACCAACGGCCCTTCCTGGTAGTCACTCAGGCGATGAATCTCTTTGGCAATATGCTCTTTACCAGTTCCGCTTTCGCCCTGGATCAGCACTGCGCCATCGCCACGCGCGTAAATAGCGGCCAGTTTGGCAAGTCGCTCCATGCTGGGCGAGCGGATAACAAACTCGTCGCGACTCTTATCGGGCTCGGCGCTGGTTTGGCCGCGATAGGCATTGCCCGCTTCGATGGCTGCTCGCAACAAGTCACGCGCAGAGCTTCGGCTGTAGACCAAGATGGCGGGCAGCCCGGCCTGCTCGGCCATGTGGCAAGTGTAACTTGGGCCCACAATCACACCGGGACGCTCCTCAGCCATTGCCAACTGAAAAGACTCACTGGCCTGGCCAGAGGTCGTGTAACCGTGCGGCGTAAAGTCAAACTTCACCATGCCCTGCAAGCTTTCGAGCAAGCGCGGCGGCTCGGCATTCGCCGCCTGATAATAAAACAGGTGAACATTGCGGGCGATGCGTTGTGCTTTTTCCAGTGCCTCTACGATGTCTGCATCTGACACCGGCTGGCTGATCACGGGCACGGACAGGGTTGCTGACAAATAGGCAGCGTTGGAACCCGCGCTCGCTACAACGTCAGGCTCGTGCAATGCCACCAGGCTGCGATAATCCGTGTTGCCATTGGCCACAGACTCGACGATGGTCACCTCAGCCTGATCTTCGAACTCGTGGACAACCGCATTGATCAGCTCACTGAACTTGCGATACCCCACCAAGAGCACTCTGACTTTGCTGTTACGTATCGATGCCATTAGCTGCGCCCCCTCTCGGCAATCGCGCTCAGAACATCAGCGCTACTCACAACATCCGCATACTTGGCGTGCAGGTCATGCAGATTAGCCTCGTGCGCCTGCGCACTGCGATCACCCACGGCCTCGCGGGGTATGCAAACCGGGTAGTCGTGTTGCAGACCATCCACTGCCGTTGCGCGCACGCAGCCTGAAGTAGTGAGCCCGGTGACTACAAGGCTGTCGGCACCTGCCGCCTGCAGCGCCTCGTTGAGATTGGTGCCAAAGAAGCCGCTGGCGTACTGCTTTTCGATCAGCTCTTCACCCTCACGAGGTGCCAGGCGTGCATCCACCTGAACCCAGTGTGAGTCGGGCTGCAGAACGTCCAGCGCCGGCAAACGCGAGCGGAACACCGGCGCCTGATTGGCGTCGCGATACACCACCGTGGTGTAAAACACGGGCAAACCCTTGTTGCGGAAGGCGTCCAGCAATCTGGCATTGGCTGCCACCACCGCATCACTGTCGCTGCCCAACGGGCAGGTGGGATCGGTAAACCCGTTGATCAGGTCTACCAACACCAACGCGGGCCTCTGGCCCAGTGACTGTGATTGGCGGCTAAGGTCTGGCATGGCTTAGGCGGCGCTACTGGGGTTGAAACGCGGGGACTCGGGCGCCGGCATGTGCGTTTCTTCCAGACAGCGTGCCTTCAATTCCTCGATGGTTCCGCCGCGGTTAAACACCGTCACTTCACCGCGCTCAGCCTTTAGCTGGGCACGCCGGGCTTCGGTGGCAGCCTCATCGAACACGCCGTCTTCTGAAACAATCACGCCATAGCGCTTGGCACCCTCAGGCGTTACCAGACGCCGCGCTATATCCTGCAAAACCAATGCGGGATCGCGATCATAGGGATCACCCCAGCCGCCGCCGCCCCAGGTGTTGAAGTACAGCAGATCACCCGCCTGCACTTTCACACCTTCGATTTTCGCGGGCAGCCATTCCTCAGAGCCATCCTTGCGCACCAGTTTCTTGGTGGACCGCTTGCCGGTCTCTCCGCCCAATACGCCCCAGGGATAGGTCAACCAGCGTTCATCGTGAATACCTATTTCACCGTCAGCGAGGAATCGATAGGCCACACTGAGGCCGTTGCCGCCACGGTGCAGCCCCGCACCTCCGGAATCAGGGATGGTTTCGTAGCGCTCAATGCGCAGTGGGAAGTACGACTCGATAAATTCGTTGGGCACGTTGGTGAAGCCAGGCCAGAGCGAGTGACCGTCCGGACCATCACCGACCGGGCGTCCGGGAATTCCGCCGAAGCCAATCTGGAACAGCTGGAACCAATCGCCATTCTTACCTTCACGCTGGTCATAGCCCGAGTAGAACAGGTGGGGTGAATCGGAGAAGCCCGCCGCGTTCAGCATTTGCTCCGGTGCGCCCATGCCCAATAGCGCGCCCAGCAGATCGAAGATACGACCCAAGGCGTGCGTACGGCCTGACAAGGCCGCCGGGAAATTGGGCTTAAGCAGAGTGCCCTGCGGAATGCGCACATCAACGAGGTCATAGAAGCCGTCGTTAAATACGATCTGCGGATCCACCACGTTGATCGTGAAGGAACCGAAGAACATCTTGAACATGTCTTCGTTGAGGAAGAAGTTTACCGAGCTCTGCGCCTGCGGATCAGTGCCTTCGAAATCGAAAATCGCTGTCGAGCCCTCGCGCCACATCTTGCACTTGATGCGATACGGGCCCATGCCCATACCGTCGTCGCAGAGGAAGTCTTCAAACTCGCGCGGCTCTTCGGGGATGAACATCTCGATGATGTGTTTCATTGCCGCGTGGTTGCGCGACAGCATGGTGTCCATGGTGGAGATCAGGACCTCATCACCAAAGCGCTCAGCCAATTCAACGCAGCGCTTTGCCGCGGTGTTACAGGCCGCTACCAGTGCATTCAGATCGAAGCGGTTCCACTGCGGAGTGCGCACGTTATGAAGGATTAGCTCCAGCAGATCCGCCTGCAGCTCACCCTTCTTGTACAGTTTGATGGGCGGAATGCGGATGCCTTCCTGGTAAATAGTAGTGGCCTCAATAGGAATCGAGCCGGGGACCATGCCGCCGTTATCTGACATATGACCGAACATCGCCGACCAGGCGATGTGCCTGCCTTCTTTGAACACCGGCACCAGCACCACCCAGTCGGGCAGGTGCGACACTGCGGCGTTACACATGTAAGGATCGTTGGTGAGGATAATATCGCCTTCCTCAATCTCCTCATCGTAGGCTTCAAGGAAGGGTCCAATGAACGAGCCGAACTGACCCACCACCATTTTCCCGTCGCGATTAGCGATCATCGGGAAGCAGTCGCCCTGCTCACGGATGCCAGGCGACATGGCGGTGCGGAACAGCACAGCATCCATCTCTTCCCGCGCATTGCGCAGCGCGTTCTCAATGATGTCTACCGTGACTCCGTCGACCTCAACCGGATTCAGGGGCGCCGTATTAGTCTGGATAATTGTTGCACTCATTGTCCTGGTCTCCTTACGCCGCCGGGTTTATTAGAAGGTTGCCCACAGCATCAACACGGGCGTCGTAGCCCGGCAGCACCACGGTGGTGGAGTCCATTTCGCTGACGATGGCAGGGCCAGCCACCACAAGCCCTTCGTGTAGCTTGTTGCGATCGTAGATGCCCGCTTCGTGCCACTGCCCCTCGAAGAAGAACTTGCTCTGGTGCAACTTGCACTCATCCAACGTTGTACCGGCAGTACCCAGACTCATCTCGGCGATGGCCTTGGCCCGCGCCTTGGCAACAGCGCGAATCATCAGGATTTCGTGCCCGTCACCCAGTTTGAAAGTGAACAACTGCTCGTGCTCCGCATCGAACTGGTCCGTCAGCAAGGAGATACCCCGCTCTGTCAGCTCCTGCTCAGTAAAGTCCACGGTAATCTGGAAGGCCTGCCCCGCGTATCGCAAGTCAGCCTGGTAGCCGATCTCGTGGTCTTCGACGGGAATACCGTCAGCAACCAGCGACTCCCCGGCCCGCAGCTGTAGCTCTCTCAGGTCGGCGCGCAGTTGCTCATCGGTCAGATCCGAGGCCATGGTGATGTAGGTTCGCGCAGCTTCATCCTGCACCTGTGTAGTGGCGTCACCGTAGGCGCAAAGTACACCCGGGCCGGGCGGCACAATCACAGGCCAGGCGTCAGTGAGAATGCCCAGAGCGTTAGCATGCAGGGGGCCAGCGCCACCGAAGCCCACCAAAGCAAAATCGCGTGGGTCATAGCCCTGCTCTACCGACACTAGCCGCAGCGCACCGAACATGGCTTCGTTCACAATTTTGATGATGCCTTCGGCCGCTTCCATCAGCTCAATGCCCATGGCATCAGCGACCTTCTGAACAGCCGCAACGGATGCGTCGCGATTGATTTCCATCGCACCGCCTAACTGGACGTCAGAGGGGAGATAACCCAACACCACGTTAGCGTCGCAGACAGTCGGCTCTACGCCACCCTTCATGTAGCAGGCAGGCCCGGGGACAGCACCGGCAGACTCAGGACCTACACGCAGCGCTTTGGTGAGTTCGGGCACAAAGGCAATGGAGCCACCGCCGGCGCCCACTGTACGCACGTCCACTGACGGTGCGCGCACACGCACATCACCCACAAAGGTTTCTCGACGAACGCGTGCACGCGAGTTCTGAATCAGGGCAACGTCGGTAGACGTACCGCCCATATCAAAGGTCAGGATGTCGTCATAACCCGCGCGGCTGCAAAAGTAGATGGCACCCGCCACCCCACCCGCTGGGCCGGACATCAACAAATTTACTGGCGATTCCGCCGACGCACGCGCCGACGCCAGACCACCGTCTGAGCGCAGGATGGACAGCTGGGTGTCTTCACCCATCTTCTGTTCCAGCGCTGCCTGAAGGTTATTGACGTACTGCTCTACCTCGGGCCGCACATAGGAGTTAACCACCGTGGTTTCTGTGCGCTCGTACTCCTGCATTTCCGGCACAACATCACTGGAAATAGAAATAGGCGTGTCGCAGAAAACTTCTTCGGCGATAACCTGCGCGCGGCGCTCATGTTCTGCATTGATGTAAGCGTTGATAAAACAGATCGTCAGGGCTTCGATACCACCGCGGGCTTTCAGAGTTTCAAGATCAGCCCGCAATGCGGCCTCATCCAGTGCCTCTACCACCTCGCCGTCAGCACCGACGCGCTCACGGGCACCGATAGTTAACTCCAGTGGTGCCAGCAGCGGTTTCTTCACGTAGCTCACCCAACCGCCCAGACCGCCAGGACAAAACGAGCGCGCAACCTGCAGTGTGTCTTCGTAACCGGCGGTGGTGACCAGCCCAACTGTGGCCCCCTTGCCAGTAAGTACCGCATTGGTGGCCACGGTAGTACCGTGCATTACCAGCTTGATGTCTGCCGGGTTAACACCCGATTCGTCACACACACGCGCGACACCGTTTAACACACCAATGGACTGGTCCTGTGGCGTTGATGGCACCTTGGCGGTGTGGGTCTGCCCGGTCTCTTCATTCATCAGCAGGAAGTCGGTGAACGTGCCACCGACATCCACACCTAAGCGATAGGCCATGCCTGTTATCTCCTCGTTCTCAAAGCCTGTTACTGCCGCTTCAGGCGG
The DNA here is from genome assembly GCF_014652275.1 of Parahalioglobus pacificus. GTDB lineage: Bacteria > Pseudomonadota > Gammaproteobacteria > Pseudomonadales > Halieaceae > Parahalioglobus > Parahalioglobus pacificus. The sequence goes on from NZ_BMYM01000001.1 coordinate 1,798,834, forward strand.
CGTTGTTTGTTAGCCAGTAATGGGCGCGACCGCCCTGCACGTACCCGGTAAATTCGCTGGCGCGACTGACCGCCTGCAACAGCGCGGGCATATTGATGCCAGTGGTAAAGCCCATTTGCTCCACCATCATCACCACGTCTTCGGTAGCGACATTGCCTTTCGCACCGGGGGCGAAGGGGCAACCGCCCAAACCGCCCAATGAGCAGTCAAAGCGGCGCACGCCGCTCTCAATGGCGGCAAATACATTGGCCAGACCCATCGCGCGGGTATCGTGGAAGTGACAGGCCAGTCGCTGAGCGCCGTGCGCTGCAACCAGTGCATCCATGACGTCACGCACCCCGGCGGGATTAGCCGCACCGATGGTGTCAGCCATCACAATCTCATCGGCACCCCAATCGGCCAGCAGTGCAGCCTGCTCAATCACTGTGGCAGCGGGCACGGGACCCTCAAACGGGCATTCCCAGGCGACGGACAGGTAGGCTTGTACGCGCGCGCCCTCAGATTTGCCGCGCGCAATGATGTCCTTGGCAACCGCCAGGGTCTGTTCCAGAGTCATACGAATGTTTTTCAGGTTCATGGTTTCCGTCGCGGACACCACGACGGCCACGGTTTCGGCACCCGCGGCCCGCGCCAACTCGTAGCCCTTCATGTTGGGCACCAGCACACTGAGCTCCGCATCGGCTGGCAACGACACGGCTGCCAGCACCTGGTCAGTCCCCGCCATTTGGGGCACGGCCTTGGGGGAGACGAAACTGCCTGCTTCGATGTGCTTAATACCGGCGGCCAACAAGGACTCAACAAGGGCGACGCGCTGCTCAACCGTGAGGTGCTTGTCCTGGCTCTGCAGGCCATCACGGGGACCAACTTCATTGATGACAATGGTTTCCTGTGTCATTAGCCGATCACTCCCTGTTCACGCAGTGCGGCAATTTCGTCGCCGCTGTAGCCCAGCAATTCACTAAACACACTGTCGGTGTGCTGCCCGAGCAGAGGTGCAGGCGAAAAGTCCTCTGCACTGCTGCGGGAGAGCTTGATGGGGTTTCCGGGCCCCTGGGTGGTTGCACCGTCAGGATGCTTCAACTCGACCACCATATTGCGGTGGTGTACTTGCGGGTCAGAGAGGGCCTGACTGAAGCTATTCACGGGGGCACAGGGAATCCGTTGCGCCTCCAACTGGTCCAGCCAGTAGCGGCAGGTGTTGGTCGACAGGATGTCGTTCAAACGGTTGTTAATCGTTTCTCTGGCGGCCCAGCGTCCGGGCTGCCCATCCAGATCTGGATCGTCAAACTCCGGGCAATCGACCACCGTTTTAAGGTTCTGCCAGAAATTGTCCGTGATCACGGCGATCACGATGAATCCGTCAGAGCATCGGAAGGTGTTGTAAGGCACATGCACAAAGTGGGAATTACCAATGGGGTAGGGATCTTCGCCGGAGAGGAAGTGCATGGTGGCCATGTAATTGAGCAGCGAGATCTGGCAATCGAGCATGGAGATGTCAACGTGCTGGCCTTTACCGCTGCGCTCGCGCTCATACAGCGCCGCCAACAGCCCCATCACCCCGAACATGCCACCACCCAGATCGCCGATGGGAATGCCTGCCCTCACCGGGTGCTCCTGGTCCGGTCCGGTAATGGACATGCCACCGCCGGTCGCCTGGGCAACCTGGTCGAAGGCCGGTCGCTTACACGCGGGGCCGTCGGAGCCAAAGCCGGTGACGGTACAGGTGATGATCTTGGGGTTCACACGGCTAAGCGAGTCGAAATCAATCTTCAGGCGCTCGGGAACGCCGGCACCAAAGTTACTGATCACGATGTCAGACTTCTCAACCAGGCGGTAGAACTGGGCTAATCCCGCTTCGCTCTTTAGATCAATGGCAACACTCCGCTTGTTGCGGTTCAGCGTGATGAAGTAGGCACCCATGCCCTGCAGCGAGTTGTTGGGGTCGCTGGCCAGTAGCTTGCGCGTGCCCTCGCCCTTAAGGGGCTCAACTTTGATGGTATCGGCACCGAGGTCGGCCAAGATCATGGCGCCGTAGGGGCCCGACAACATGTGTGTCAGGTCCAGAACCCTCAGGCCATTCAGGGGTTTGTTCATGCGTGCGAGGCTCCTGTGCTAGTCACTGCACTGATAGACGATGCCCCATACTGGCAGGAACTGTGCCAAGGCCTCATAGAAACCTAAATTTTAGTAAACTTAAATTTATTATTCATAAGAATCAGTAACTTAAGTCGCGGCTTCTGAATATTATGTATTCGTTGGGTTTGAACTAGCTACGCCGGGGCCAACCAAGCGGATTCAATATGAAAAGAATAATTTCAAACTGAATAAGGAGAGTGGTTCGCTAGCGCTCTTCTGGAGACCGTTCGGGATCCTCTGTCAGTTGCAGATCAGCGCCGCTGAATGCATCGGGATCAAGGTCGATAACCTGCCATCCCTCGAGGCCAGTTCGGGGCGAGGTGTTGAGCACTTGGCTGCCATTTTCCTGCACGATATCTCGCGCTGCGGTCACATCGTCCACCCCAAAGGACAGCAGGAACAGACCCTCACCATGCTTCGCCAGGTACTGACCGGGCACACCCTCAGGGTCAGTAGGCTCAATCAGCACGATCCAGGTTTCACCGGCGCGGAATCGGGCCGTCTTAACGCCGCGACCTTGCAGGTTGCCGCGTAAAAATTCAGTCACTCCCAACGCCCCGTACTGGGATATGGCGCTGTCCAGATCGCGAACCAACAGATTGATGTGATGAACATGAGTGAGCATAAGTGGTTCCGCCAAACACGAGTTTGTTTTAGGTCAACTGCGCAGATACCGCCCGTTTCAAAGACAATAGAGGCATTTCGTCGCAGCACCTAACCACTCATCGCAGCATAACAGGCATTCACCGCAAAGCTATCAACATTACCGCGTGAGGGTGAGAGCATCCGATCTCGAACAGACCTATCGTAGGGGTAGGGCCTTCACTGTTACCCACGGTGAGGCACAGGGGCCAAAAGCCCGTTTCGCACAGGACGTGCGAGGAGCTTCGCACAGGATGTGCGTAGAACAAGAAGGCTAAACATGTCAGTAAAGATTCGTAGGCTTATTGCGCCTATCGTCGTTATCGCCGGCGGCATGGGGATGTACTCCCTACTGCACGCCACCAAACCAGAACCTGAGAAAGCCACCGAGGAACCGAGGCCAACCAGCGTCTACACCGCGCCGGCGCAGGCCACGGATGCTACCCTCACAGTAACCACTCAGGGCGAGGTCCGTTCGCGCACTCACGTGAATATGGTGTCGCAAATCAGCGGGCGCATCGTATCTGTATCGCCGGAGTTTATCGAAGGCGGCCGGGTGCACCCTGGTGAAACCCTAATCACTATCGAAGATACCGATTACCAGTTGGCACTGCGTCAGGCGCAGGCGGCCGTCGCCGATGCTGAAGTGGCCTTGCAACAATCGCTGGCCGACGCGGATGTAGCGCGCAAGCAATTACGCAACACTCCCAGCCCCTCTGATCTGGCGCTGAAAAAGCCGCAGGTTGCGCAGGCAAGGGCAGCACTGGCGGCTGCGCGGGCAACTCTTGAACAGGCGCAGGTTAACCTGCAGCGCACGCGGGTCAGCCTTCCCTTTGATGGGCGCATAGCACACACATCGGTTGACCTGGGTCAGTTCATTACTGCTGGCACGGTGCTGGGAGAGGCCTTTGGTACCGAAGTCGTCGAAGTTCGACTGCCGCTGGCTGACAAGCAGTTAGCAGCGCTAGGCCTACCCATCGGCTACAGCGCCGATGAAAATGGCGGCATGCCTGCCACCCTTCGAGCAGACGTTGCCGGCCAGACACATCAGTGGCAAGGAGAACTGGTTCGCCTGGACGCATCGATCGACCCCAGCACCCGCATGCTCTATGCCATTGCCGAAGTGGAAGCTCCTTACTCGGAAGGCGCCTCGCGCGGCGGCATGCCGCTGGCTGTAGGGCTGTTCGTGGACGCCACCATCAATGGTCGGGAAGTCGCAGACTCCGTCGCCGTTCCAAGCAGCGCCTTGCGCGCAGGCAATGTGGTCTTCGTACTGGATGATCAGGGAAGGCTGGATGTTCGCCATGTCGAGGTTGCTCACAGCGATGGTGACACTGCCGTGATTACCGCAGGCCTCGAGCCTGGCGAGCAAGTCGTGACATCGGCCATTCGCAATCCCATTCAAGGGATGGCGCTTTCGCGTATCGATACCAGCGCTGTCGCTAACAACGGCTGAGGGGCGTCATCATGGAACGAATTATTGCGTGGTGGGTGCGTACGCCCGTTGCTGCCAACCTGTTGATGGTGGGCATAGTGCTGGCCGGCTACCTGGGCTTTCTGGCCATGGAGCGGGAAGCATTTCCGCAGGTTTCACCCAATCAGGTTGAGATCGAGGTTACCTGGCCCGGCGCGGCACCACAGGAAGTTGAAGAGCAAATTATCATCCGCATCGAAGAAGCGCTTAAGAACATTGACCGCCTCTATCATGTGTACTCCACGGCACAGGAAAACTTTGGCCGTATTGAAGTCACCACGTTTCCGGATGTTGACGTCAACACATTCCTGAACGATGTGAAAAACGCGGTGGACTCGGTGGCATCCCTGCCCCGGGATATGGAGAACCCCATAGTCCGGCGCACCGAGTGGCGCAATGAAATGATGCGCATAGCAGTTTACGGCGACATTGGCGAGAAGGCCCTGACGCGTCTGGCGCAGGACCTGAGAAACGAGGTCGGTGCCCTGCCCTACATCTCTACCATTGATCTTTTCGGTACCCGCCGCGAAGAGGTCACTATCGAACTTTCTGAAAGCGCCATGCGCAGCTACCGACTGACATTTGCAGAGGTGGCCGATGCGATACGCGCCAACTCGCTCAACCTGTCGTCAGGCCAAGTGCGCACGGACACCGGTGACATCCAATTGCGCGCGCGCAATATGGCTGACACCCAAACGGACTTCGAACAAATCGTTGTGCGCCAGACTGAGGGCGGCGCAGTCATCCGCGTGGGTGATGTGGCCCGCGTTAACGACGGCTTCGAGGACAATGAAATACTCGCCACTATGAACGGCCAGCCCGCCGTCCTTATCCAGGTGCAGACCACCGACAACATGCAGGTGGTGAAGGCCAGTAATGCCGTCAAGGCCTGGATGGCTGAGGCGCAAATGCGTATGCCCGAGGGCGTAGAGCTGACCCTGTGGGCAGACAACGCAGACATTTACAGCAGCCGCATGAACCTGATCGGCGAGTCCTCGGTGCTGGGTCTGATGCTGGTGTTTATGGTGCTTATCCTGTCACTGCGACCCAAAGTCGCCCTATGGGTGACCGGCGGTATTGCTGTGGCATTCATAGGCACCTTCTCACTGCTGCCCATGAACGACGTGTCACTGAACGTGATATCCACTTTCGCCTTCTTACTGGTGCTGGGCATCGTAGTCGACGATGCTATCGTCGTGGGTGAGAGCATCCACCACCACGCCCACGAGGAGCTCTCAGGCGACCAGGCTGCCGTGAAAGGTGCCATGGCCGTGAGTCGACCTGTCATTTTCGCAGTGCTGACAACCATGGTGGCTTTTGCACCCTGGCTGTTTGTTACCGGTGAGGAAGCCCAGGTCACACGCCAGCTGTCAATTGTGATTACCGTGGCGCTGGCCATCTCTCTGATAGAAGCGTTTTTCATCCTGCCCACGCACCTGCGACACCTGGAGCCCCGCAAATCCCTGTCCGGGCTTGCACTGCGTCAGCAACGCATCGAGCACAGTATCGTTACCTTCGCCCACAAGGTGTACCGTCCGGTACTGGCATGGGCCGTGGAACGTCGAGTATTGACAACTTCTCTGTTTGTAGCCGCTTTCATTGTTGCCATGGGACTGTTCTCCAGTGGCTGGGTGCGCTTCTACTTCCAACCGCAGGTTGAGAGCGAGCAGATTTACATCAACGTAGAACTACCCACGGGCACGCCCTACGCCAGAGCTTTGGAAGTGCTGGATCATTTGCAGAAAGCTGAGATGGCACTGATCGGCGAGGTAGAGAAAGCGGCCGAGGCGACCGGTAAAGGTAGCGGACAGCTGATCGAGGGCTGGTACACGCGTTCGCGCCGAGATTCGGTAATTGCCATTGTTGCACTCGCACCGCCAGAGGTGCGTGCCATGTCGGCCCGGGAGGCTGCGGATAGATTCAGGCAACTAGTGGGCGAGATACCCGATGCCGATGCGATCGAAGTGAACTACACCCTGAACAACAACGGGTCTGACCTGACCTACTTGCTCAAGCACCGGGACGATGAACAGCTTCAGGCCGCCAGCAAGGCACTGCAAGCAAAACTCGCGTCCTACGAGAGCACCTTCTATGTCCGTGACAGCCAGCGAGGTGGTCTCGATGAAATTCTGCTGGAGTTGAAGCCCGGCGCCGAGAAGCTGGGCATCACGCTGGCGGACGTATCCCGCCAGGTACGCCAGGCCTACTTCGGCGAAGAGGTTCAGCGCCTTCCCCGCGAGAACGGTGACGTGAAGGTGATGGTCAAGTATCCCCGCGATCTCCGCTCGCGCCTGTCCAGCCTGGACCAGTTCCGGGTGCGCACCGCAGATGGTCGCGAGGTGCCGTTGATGTCAGTGGTGGATATTGAATTGGGTGCGGGGGTGCAACGCATTCAACGACGAGACGGCGAGCGCGTGGTGTATGTGCGGGCGGATATGGCGCAATCGGCGATCAGCGATATCACTCAGGATATCAATGAGCAGTACCTGCCGGAACTCGAGGCGGAGTATCCCGGGCTAGCTATCCTCAAAGGCGGCGCGCAGGAGGCAGAGGAAGAATTCTTCAACGAGATTGCAGCGCTGTACGCGATTGCGTTCTTTGTGATGTACGCGCTGATTGCAATTGCCTTCCACTCCTACTGGCTACCACTGCTCATCATGACGGCCATTCCCTTTGGGTTCATGGGCGCGGTGTTCGGCCACCTGATTTTCGACCTGCCAATGGCACTGTTCTCTTACTTTGGGATTGGCGCGGCGGCCGGCGTTGTTGTGAATGACAACCTGGTGCTTGTGGACTATATGCGGCGGCTAAGGGAGCAGGGGCAGTCAATCAAGGAGGCCGTATTGAATGCAGGCGTCAATCGTTTCCGGCCCATTCTGCTGACTACGGTCACTACCTTTGTGGGGCTGATACCCATCATGTCAGAGCGCTCTACCGATGCGCAGTTCCTCAAGCCTGCAGTACTGTCGCTGGCGTTCGGGGTGCTATTCGCCCTGTTCGTAAGCCTGCTGATGGTGCCCGCTCTGTACGTGATTGGCGACGATGTCTCTCGCGTAGCGACGCGCCTTAAGAATCGCATCCTGGGTCGTTCCACCCAGCCAGTCGCCGAATCCCAGCAAGCCGGCGCCTGACCCCCTTGCCAGTTGAGCATCGCCAGACAGCGGTGCTCAACACGGTACCTCATTGCGCTTTGGATCCACCGCGAGCAAAGGCAAAAGACCACCAATATTCGTCGCACATTGTGTCGAATGTCACATTCACCGAATTGTAATGCGCCAGCCCTTGCGGCTTCATGCGCGCTGGGTAGAATTGCGCCGCTCTCAGGATGGCAGTGGATCCTCACACGAATTAGTAATCGCGGCTGGTTACGGGCAGTAAATTCTGCAGGTTTTAGGCCAGCTGGCACGAGGGTTGCTGGAACTAGCATGACCGTGGGCAAAACCCCAAACCAGGCTCACTTATGCACTGCTGCGGGGAGCGCTCACACAAACCTGGTCAAAAAAGCACCAAAACAGGGCAAAACGGTCATCAGTCCACCAATGGATGGTTGGGCGCAAACAGGAAGCAAGGACAATGAGTGCAGGCATGACAGTGACGGAGAAGGATCGCGTGAAGCAGGCTGTGAACGAGCTGGTGCTAGCGGAGCTATTCCTGGTACAAGCCACCATCGAAAGCGCCACTGCTATTGGCGACGGGCTATCGGCACTGACTGACGACACCCGTGTGCGCAAGGAGTCTGTTGCAAGCGTGCTAGCGCGCACAGCGGATGAAGCACTGGAACCCTACACTTCTCGCCTGAAACTGTATCGAGAGTTACTGGCGCGGGAACCGGGTAACGTCACAACACCCCGGCTACCGGGCTAACCCGCCCTACTACTGGCTATTGGCCGCCTCCAGCGCCGCCAGCTGTTCAGGCGTCGCCTCAGCCTGATGGTTCGCTTTCCACTCACTGTAAGGCATGCCATAAATGTGCTCACGCGCAGCGTCGTAATCCACACTCTGCCCGGCTTCCTCTGCGGCCGCCATGTACCACTTGGATAAACAGTTGCGGCAAAAACCGCCAAGAATCATAAGATCAATGTTCTGAACATCCTTGCGGCTGTCCAGATGTGCCAGCAGGCGACGAAACGCCGCAGCTTCAATAGCGTCTGAGGTAGCTTTGTCCATTGTCGGTCATCCGTTGTTGAAGGCGTGCCATTCTAAAGCAGCGGCTGTCTGGGGCATACTGCGCGCCACACAATAGATAGACACAAACGGGAGACAGGTCTTGGATTCTTTTGAAGGAAATACAGCCGTCATAACGGGCGGTGCAAGTGGCATCGGTAAAGCCATTGCCGCCGCCTGCCTCGCGGAGGGTATGTGCGTGGTGCTGGCTGATATTGAAGAAACAGTGCTTGCAGACACCTGCTCGGAGTTCGACACGCAGTACCCCGACAAGGTGCTGGCGGTGACCACAGACGTGGGAAAGGAGGAGGATTTAACCCGTCTGCGAGACACGGCCTTTGATCACTTTGGTGGCGTGCACCTGCTCTGCAATAACGCCGGCGTCGGTGCTGGCGGGGGCATGTTGGATGCGACGTTGAATGACTGGAAGTGGACCATGGACGTGAATCTATGGAGTGTTATCAACGGGTGCCGACTGTTCCTGCCGCGCATGGTCGCCCAGGACACTCCCTGTCACATCGTAAACACGGCGTCAGCGGCTGGCCTGACTCCGTACAATCCGTCAGCGGCCTATACAGCCACCAAGTACGCTGTGGTGGGTCTCACTGAGAACCTCCACATCGAGATGAAGCAGCGCAACACACAGGTAGGCGTGTCGGTGCTTTGCCCCGGCTTCGTGAAGACAAATATCGCCTACTCGGGCAGAAACCGTCCCGCCGAGCTGCGCGATGGTGGCGGTGATGGCGCGCCTCATGGCGACCCGGCTTTTGAGGCCATGCGACATATGGTGGCCAGCGGCATTCCAGCTGAGGCCTTGGCAGAGATGGTTATAGCCGCAATCCGCTCTCAGGACCTTTACATCACCAGCATCCCACTGGAACCGGTGCTCGCGCTGCGCAACAATGTCATCATCGGCGGTGGTGGCCTGGAGCCATTGACTTCACTGGACGACTTCAAAAACTAGTCGCAGCAATTACCGGCACAAAAAAAGGGGCCTTTCGCGGCCCCTTTTTCATTGCCCCAGCCACCGCTGAGCACGCCGATTCAGATCGGCATAAATTCGCCACCGTTTACATCAAGGGCCGCTCCGGTCACCACGCTTGCGTAGTCTGATGCGAGGAACACCGCCGCTTTGGCACATTCACCATCATCGGGAATGACACCCAAAGGAATGCTTTCGGTGACACCAGCAATCAACTCCTCGACGGTCTTACCCGTTTCGGCGGCCTGCCAGGCAAAGTAGCCCTCCACCGCGGGCCCCCACATCCAGCCCATGTGCGCACTGTTCACGCGAATGTTGTACTGCCCCAATTCCAGCGCAAGGTGCTTGGTGGCGCTGCGAAGCGCAGACTTCGACGCGCCGTAGCCGCCCTGGGTTGCCAACGGCTTGTGTTCAACCATGGTGGCAATCATCACTATCGCGCCGCCGCCGGCGGCTTTCATGCCGGGCACGCAGGCCTGGGTTAACTGTATGGTGCCGAAGAAGTTCACATCCATGGCACGTCGCCAGCTGGACAGATCAGCGGATTCAATAGGCTCAAAGCTGCCAGGGTCATAGGCACTGTTGAACAGCACATCAATACGCCCATACTCCGCTACCGCGGCTTCTGCCAGGGCCTTACACTGAACCTCGTCTGAGATATCGGTCGGCACTTTCAAGAGTGGAGTTTCCAGACCAAGGCCGCGAATCTCTGCCTCGGCTTCGTCAAGTTTAGCTGGCGTCCTGGCGGCCATGACAACGGCGGCAGCGCCCTCTTTGGCCGCCAGCGTTGACAGTTCCTGACCCAGGCCCGGACCAATCCCCGAGACGATTACCACCTTATCGCGCAATAGCATTCTAATTATCCTTCTATCCAAGCAAATCTTAGCCGTTGCACTATATTGTCAGATTGAGTGCAGACACGTCTTTGTCTATGTCATTAGGATGGCTGACGTTTAGCGATGCGGTTTAGAAAACTGGATGCCGGGCGCTGATCAGGGAAACACCCATCACACGACCTAGGCCGGCCACCTGAGTTAGGTGCGGCCAAAAGCTCTTCAGTGACTGCACAAGTAGCCCATCCTTGGAAGAAGCCGTTGTGAAGACATTTCCCACCCCGTCACTGACAGCCGTCATCGCTTTAATAACAGCCGCTTGTTTGAGCGTAGAAACCGTGGCATCCGATTGGCCTGACAATCACTGGCAATTCAGTCACATGCGCGAGTTGTATCCAACCGCAAACATTGAGCGCACTACCTCCTCACCCTGGACACTCACAGGCGAGCCGCTGGCTCCAGAGGACATTGAACTCAGCCAGACGGATGGCGGCTATACACTTGCCGATGCAATCAAGGCACAGAACATCGATTCTCTGATGGTGATTAAGGACGGCCAGGTACGGGTAGAGACTTATCGGGGCGAGCAGTCGCCCTCACGCACCCACCTCATGATGTCCACCACCAAATCAGTAGTAGGCACTATCGCGGCTATTCTAGAAGCGCGCGGCCAACTGGACCTGAGCAAGTCGGTGGATCACTACCTGCCGGAGATGAGTCAGTCGGCTTATCGGGGTGAGTCAGTCCGAGACGTGCTGGACATGCGCGTAGGGTCAAAATTCAATGAGGATTACGAGGCACTGGACAGCGATATTGCCGCCTACGGCTGTGCGACTGGCTGGGACAAGCATCTTTACGAATGCGACGAAGATAGTCCCCAAGGTTTGAAATCGTACATGCAAACTATTCAGCGTGATGAGGCCAATGATAACCGATGGGTCTACAAATCGATTGATACTGATGTGGTTGGATGGGTACTTGAACGCGTCTCCGATAAGCGACTACCCGAGCTCATATCGGACAAAATCTGGAAACCCATGGGCGCAGAATTTGATGCTGACATGATGGGTGACGGGCTGGGCGGTTTCTTTGCATCCGGTGGAATGAATGCTGCTCTCAGAGACTACGCACGCTTTGGGCAGCTGATCTTGGACGGGGGGCGTGGCATTGTTCCCAAAGCATTCATCGACGATCTGATGAACCAGCCCGGCGACCCAACATGGCCTTACCCGGTGGAGGGTGCGAAACCCTACTACCCGTCATTCTGGTGAGGAGAGGGGAACGGCAAGGGCGACATAAAGGCGTACGGCATTCACGGCCAGCTGCTGCATATCGCCCCCACCGAGAACACGTTGGTAGCGGTGTTTTCCAGCTGGGATAGAGCAGACGAGGAGGAGGACTGGGAAGCGATTGAGACGCTGAGCGCAGACCTTATCGCTTACTTCCACACGACAGAAGCTGGCAGCGAGTAAGTACCAGTCGGCCTTACTCTACAATGTTCAGCCGGCGAAGTATCTCTTCGCCCTGGCCCTCAAAGCGCCAACGGACCGCATCAAAGTCTTTCAGCGGAAGCCAGTAAGCGCGCGCGACTTCCCAGGTGTGATCGGTGCTAATAGCGCCTGATGAATCGGTAAGGTCGCAAAAATAGAGATGAAAACCGGTGTCGAAGGTGTGGAACAGCGCACCCGGCGCAAGACTGAGCCCCGTTTCTTCAAAAGTTTCCCGGTGCGCTGTGCATTGTGCGCCCTCTCCCGGCGCGGCACTGCCTCCGGGAGGCCCTACCAGGCCGCGGGGATTTTCCACGACAAGAATGGCATCGTTTTGAACCGCCAGACAGCCAGCACTCAGGGCAGTGACCTGCTCACCACCAAAAGGACAAGGCGGAATTTCACGGGCGCAGCCAGAAGTCAGGACTAGTAGGCAAACAATCACCAGGCGCACGGGATAGGTACTCGGTATCAACGGTAATTCAGTGCCACGTGCTCGCTGCCCACACACTCGCGTAGGGCCTGCAGCAGTTCATCCGAAGGCATCACACGCCAACGCTCCCCGCAGCGCACCCGGGCCACGTTACCCGGCTGGCGATACTCAAGCCATACCGGGCAACTGCCGCCCAAGCCTCGCGACAGTGTGCTTTGCAGTCGCTCGGTGAATCCATCGCTGATCATATCGGTGCTGATGCTGATGGTCAGCGCCGATGCGTAATCCTGCCGCGCCTCGTCCAGGGTGCGAAGCGACTTGGCCCGCATCACCAGACCACCGCTGTAATCATCTGGCGCAACACGACCCTCAACGATGACAATGTTGTCCTTCTGCAGCAGCTCACGGTGCTCGTTATAAGCCTCGGAGAACACCGTAATCTCCATCCGCGCACTGCGATCGTCCAGTTGCAGAATCGCCATGGTGCCGCGCTTACCCTTGATGGTTCGCACCGAGATCACCAGTCCGGCGATCACTGAGTCGCCTTTGCTGTCGCCGCGTAAGTCGACAATGCGCGTGGGCGCGAACTTACGTACCTCGGCCTCATACTCATCAATGGGATGGCCCGAAATGTAAAGTCCCAGCGTGTCCTTCTCGCCGCCCAAACGCTCCTTGCCCGACCAGGGGCGCGCATCCCGGAAATCTGAATACACATCACCGCTGCTGGTGCTGGCTGTGGGCACCACCTCACCAAACAAATCCTGCATGCCGGCATCGCGGTTGCTGGCCGCCTGATCGGCAGCTTTCAGGGCATCATCAACGCTGGCCATCAGCACCCAGCGCTCAACCCCCAGGTTATCGAAGGCCCCGGAGCGAATCAGCGCTTCAATCGCGCGCCGGTTCACCTTGCGCGGGTCGGTGCGTGCACAAAAATCAAAGAGGTCGGTAAATGGGCCGTCCTGCTCGCGGGTGGCCAGCATGTTCTCGATGGGCCCCTCACCGAGACCCTTGATAGCACCCAGGCCGTAGATAATCTCGTTGGCCTCGTTCACGGTGAACATGTACTGGCCTTCGTTCACGTCGGGCAGCTTCAGTGCCAGCCCCATGCGTCGACACTCCTCGACAAAAATTACTATCTTGTCGGTATTGTCGAGTTCCGAGCTCATCACCGCCGCCATAAAAGGCGCCGCATAGTGCGTCTTCAGCCACGCGGTCTGGTATGAGACCAGGGCATAGGCCGCAGAGTGGGACTTATTGAAGCCGTAGCCGGCGAACTTCTCCACCAGGTCGAAGATCTTCATGGCCAGCTGGCCGTCCACGCCTTTGGACTTGGCGCCGTCTTCAAACACGGCGCGCTGCTTGGCCATCTCCTCGGGTTTCTTCTTGCCCATGGCGCGACGCAGCATGTCAGCGCCGCCCAGGGTATATCCCGCCAGTTCCTGTGCGATCTGCATCACCTGCTCCTGATACAGGATGATGCCGTAGGTTGGCTGCAAAATAGGCTGCAGCCACTCATGCTGATATTGGGCATCCGGGTAGGAGATTTCTTCCCGGCCGTGCTTGCGGTTAATGAAGTTGTCCACCATGCCCGACTGCAAGGGGCCGGGACGGAACAGTGCCACCAGTGCCACGATATCTTCGAAGCAGTCCGGCCGCAGGCGCTTGATCAGGTCCTTCATGCCGCGGGATTCCAGCTGAAAGACAGCTGTCGTCTCCGCAGACTGCAGCAGATCAAAACTGGCTGCGTCATCCAGGGGTATCTGGGAGATATCCAGCGGCAGTTCGCCCTGGCGTTCGCGGGCGGTGTTGATCATCTTCACCGCCCAATCAATGATGGTCAGTGTACGCAGTCCCAGGAAGTCGAACTTCACCAGGCCAGCGTCTTCCACATCGCCCTTGTCGTACTGGGTTACCAGACCACTGCCGCTTTCGTCGCAAAAGAGCGGTGAAAAGTCGGTCAGTTTGGACGGTGCGATAACCACACCACCGGCGTGTTTACCCACGTTGCGGGTAATGCCCTCCAACTGCACCGCCATGTCCCAGATTTCCTGGGCCTGGGTATCATCACGCAGGAACTCCTGCAGCAGCTCCTCCTGCTCCAGCGCCTTGGCCAAGGTCATTCCCACTTCAAAGGGAATCATCTTGGACAGCTTATCTGCCAGGCCAAAGGGCTTGTCTTGTGCTCGCGCGACGTCTCGCACCACCGCTTTTGCGGCCATGGTGCCAAAGGTGATGATCTGTGACACCGCCTCGCGGCCGTAGGTATCGGCTACGTACTCAATAACCTGATCGCGCTTCTCCATGCAGAAATCGACATCGAAGTCGGGCATGGAGACACGTTCGGGATTCAGGAAACGTTCAAACAGCAGATCGTACTGAAGGGGGTCAAGGTCGGTAATTTCAAGCGCATAAGCCACCAGCGAACCCGCACCGGAACCACGGCCGGGACCCACGGGTATGTCGTGTCGCTTGGCCCAGCGTATGAAATCCATCACGATCAGGAAGTAGCCTGGAAAGCCCATCTGGATAATGGTGTCCAGCTCAAAATCCAGGCGGTCACGATACGCCTGGCGCAGTGACTCTACCTGGTCACCCGCCTCGGCCAGTATCACCTCAAGCCGCTGGTCCAGGCCTTCATGGGAGAGTTTGCGGAAAAACTCATCCATGGTCATACCGTCAGGTACCGGGTAGTCGGGCAGGAAAGGCTTGCCCAGTTCCAGCACCACGTTGCAGCGTTTGGCGATCTCTACCGTGTTTTGCAGTGCTTCCGGTATATCAGCAAAGAGCTCCGCCATTTCCTCCGGCGAGCGCAAATACTGTTGGTCTGTGTATGGTCTGGCGCGCCGCGGGTCGTCCAGGGTACGCCCCTTGTTGATGCAGTAACGGGCTTCGTGCGCCTCAAACTCATCAGAGGACAAGAATCGTACGTCGTTGGTGGCCACCACCGGGCACTGCTTCTGTTCGGCCAGTGCGACCGCCGCGTGCAAATGTGCTTCATCGCCCTCGCGCCCAAGGCGGTGCAGTTCCAGATAAAAGCGATTGGGGAACACCGCCAGCCAGTGATCGAGTCTGGCACTGGCTAGATCAGGCTTACTGCCCAGCAAGGCCTGGCCAACGTCGCCGCTGGCGCCGGCTGACAAGGCAATCACGCCTTCAGAGTGTTCGCTAATCCAGGCCTTGGAGACTAGCGGCTCACCCAGACGTTGCCCCTGTGTATAGGCGCGAGAAATCAGCAGAGTCAGGTTATGATATCCGGCGTCGTTCATCGCCAGCAGAGTCAGCGGGTAACTGCGCTCGGCGTCCTCATCATCCATAACCTGGAGATCAACACCGAACAGGGGCTTAACACCCGTGCCTAACGCGGCCTTCTGAAACTTGATGAGCCCATAGAAATTGGTGACATCGGTGACACCCACAGCCGGCATTCCCAGCTCTGCGGTGCGCTTGACCAAAGGGCCCATCCGCACAAGGCCATCGACAAGAGAAAACTCGGTATGCAGCCTGAGGTGAACAAATGCGGTCATGGCCGCAGTTTACTCCGCCCCGCTTCCGGCTAACAGAGTTTTCACGGGCGCAAAGCTTTTTCGGTGCACCGGGGTCACACCCAGGCGCTTCAATGCCTCTAGGTGCGCAGCCGTGGGATAACCCTTATGCCCGGCAAAGCCATACCCGGGGTACTGCTCATCGAGCACGATCAGCTCAGCATCGCGCTGCACCTTGGCCAGAATAGAGGCTGCGGCAATCGCGGCCACGCGATCATCGCCCTTCACCACGGCCTCAGACGGGTAAGACCAGTTCGGCAGACGATTACCATCCACCAGCACCATCGCAGGCTGAAGCGACAGGCTCTCTACAGCACGACGCATTGCCAACAGTGACGCCTGCAGAATATTGATCTCATCAATTTCTTCGACGCTCGCTCGGGCGATGGCCCAGGCCTGGGCTCGGGACTTGATCTCCTCCGCCAGCGCCTCACGGCGCTTATGCGTGAGTTTTTTTGAGTCACGCAGCCCGGTGATGGGTTGATCGGGGTCCAATATCACAGCAGCAGCAACCACATCGCCCGCCAACGGGCCCCGGCCTACCTCATCCACGCCGGCAAGGGGCAGCATATCCTGCAGTGGCGCGTCGTAGTCGAAACTGAATAAATCCGTCACGCGTTACGCCCCGCCAATTCCAGCAGGGCTTCCGCGGTTTTACTCGCAAAGTCCAGGCGAAGGCTTCGATGCAGCGCTTCAAATGCCTGCAGCTGGCCGTCATCAGTACCCTCCAGTATTTCATTCACGGCCGACGCAATGCCCTCGGCGGTGGCTGCATCCTGAATAAACTCGGGCACCAGGGCTTTACCGGCAAGAATATTGGGCAATGCGGCAAAGGGGGTTTGGACCAACCGGATTACCAATGCCCAGGACAGTGAGGACATTCGATAGGCCACCACCATGGGTCGCTTCAGCAGCATGGCCTCCAGAGTCGCGGTACCGGACGCCAACAGGACCGCATCAGCCGCTGCCATCACTTCCCGTGACTCTCCCTGCACCAGGGTGACGGGCAGGTCCTGGGTCTGGGCTAGCAAGGCTTTCAGCTGCACCATGCGTTCGCTATTTGCCGCTGGCATTAGCACGTGCAGGGCCGGGTGCGTAGCCTTAAGCCTACGCACCACTTCCAGAAACAGGGGGGCCAGGGCAGCCACTTCGCCACCTCGGCTACCGGGCAGGACGGCCAGAACAGTGGTATCACTTGCGATACCCAGCCCTGCTCGAGCAGCATCGCGATCCGGCTGCAGTGGGAGCTCGTCTGCCAAGGGGTGGCCAACAAAACGGCAGGGAATGTCGTGCTGCTGGTAGATGTCCTGCTCAAACGGAAACAGACACAGCATGAGGTCCACAGAGCGGGCGATCTTGTGGATGCGTTTCTGGCGCCAGGCCCAGACTGTGGGGCTCACCAGGTGCGCAACCGGGATGCCGCACTCGCGCAACTGCCGCTCCAGGGTCAGATTAAAATCCGGTGAGTCTATGCCAAGAAACAGGTCTGGGGGATTATCCCTGAAGTGCTCGAACACCCGTTTACGGATGTTCAACAGCTCAGGCAAGCGCTTCAGGGGCTCGACAAAGCCCATGACCGACAGGCGCTCCATAGGGAACAGGCTATCCAGACCCTGCTGTGCCAGCAGTGGACCGCCAATACCTTCGACAATGAGATCAGGCACGCGGCTTCTCAGCGCTGCAACAACCCGGGACCCGAGAATATCGCCGGACGCTTCGCCGGCAAGAATACCAATGCGCAGGGGGGCTGCAGTCACTACCGGACGATACCGCGCTCCGAGGCGCGAATGCTGTCAATCAATACCTGCACTTCCGGGGTTTCCGCCAGCATGCTTTCCAGCCGCTGCAGTGCGATATCCAGAGTCAGGCTCTGGCGATACACAATCTTGAATGCGCGGCGCAGCTGATTGATGGCATCGGCAGAAAAACCGCGGCGGCGCAGGCCTTCGATATTGATGGTCTTGGCCTCCGCCGGCGAGCCACTGACCGTGACGTAAGCCGGTACGTCCTTACCAATCCCAGTGCCCATGCCGCTAAAGGCGTGCGCACCGATTTTACAGAACTGATGGACCAGCGTGTAACCGCTGAGGATGGCCCAGTCACCCACGTGCACATGCCCCGCGAGCGCGGCGTTATTCACCAGGATCGTGTTGTTGCCGATCACGCTATCGTGCCCAATGTGCACGTAGGCCATAAGCAGATTGTTATTGCCGATAATGGTCTCCGATCGATCCTGAACAGTGCCCCTGTGAATGGTGACATTTTCGCGGATGACATTGTTATCGCCGATCGTCAGGCGGGTAGGCTCGTCGCGATACTTCAAATCCGGCGTCGCCTCACCCACAGATGAGAACTGGTAAATGTGATTGTTGGCGCCAATAGTAGTAGGGCCGCGAATCACCACATGAGGCTCAATAATCGTGCCCTGGCCAATTTCGACATTGGGCCCGATCAGGCTCCATGGCCCGATGGTCACATCATCTGCGATGACGGCCGAGGGGTCGACAATGGCCTGTTCGTGAATCATGGCTATCGGTCAGCGCACAAAATGGTGGCAGAGGCGCAGCGCTCTCCGTCCACATCCGCGCTCACCTCAAACTTCCAGATTCCCCGACGCTCACCCAATATCTTGGCGCGCAGCATCACCCTGTCACCGGGCACACAAGGCCTCTTGAAACGCAGGTTATCGGCGCCAACGAAATAGTAGATAGAGCCATCTGCGGGCGTTTTCCCCTGAGATTTAAACCCCAGTATGCCCGCTGCCTGGGCCATAGCCTCCAGAAGCAGAACACCGGGGAAGACAGGCTTATCGGGGAAGTGGCCATCAAAAAAAGGCTCGTTAATGGTCAGGTTTTTATACGCGACGATTGACTCGCCCAGTTCCAGCTCGACAACCCGGTCGACCAACAAAAACGGATAACGGTGAGGCAGGTGGTTGCGGATGTCTTCCACGTCCATCATGGACCAGGCTCCTTAGTCTTTACTTGCCCCGCAGCGCCTTCTCCAGAGCAGTAATTCGTTGATACAACTTGTTGAGCTGGGTGAAACGCACTGCGTTGCGCCCCCACTCCCGAGTTTCGCCCAGCGGTGTCCCCGACGAATAGGAGCCAGGTTCGGTAATGGAGCGTGTAACCCGCGACTGTCCAGTAAAATGTACGTTGTCACAAATCTCCAGATGGCCGGATACGCCCACCGCCCCCGCCAGGGTGCAGTTTGCGCCAATGGTCGTACTTCCGGCGATTCCCGTGCAACCGGCGATCGCGGTATTTTTGCCAATACGGCAGTTGTGCGCGATCTGAACCTGATTATCGATGATCACGCCATCCTCAATCACTGTGTCATCAAGGGCGCCCCGATCCACAGTCGTATTGGCACCGATGTCCACGTTGTCGCCAATGCGCACACTTCCAAGCTGGCAGATCTTCTCCCAGCCGTCGGGCCCCGGGGCAAAACCAAAACCGTCAGCACCAATCACAGAATGGCTGTGCACAGTACAGTTTTTGCCCATAACAACGCCATGGTAAATCACCGCCTTGGGATGCAGCCGCGAGCCTGCGCCGAGTTCGGCACCGTGCCCCACATAGGCACCTGCACCAATAACAACGCCATCGCCCAGACAGGCATCGGCTTCCACACAGGCGTATGCGCCAATGCTGACGCCCTCACCCAAGGTCACGCTGGGGTCAACCTGTGCGGTTTCATGAACGCCCGGCAACGGTACCGGACTGTCGTCGAATACCTGGGTAGCGCGGGCGAAGCTGACATACGGCTGCGGCGAGAGCAGCACATCGGTGGGGCTTTCTTGCTGCCACTCGGGCTTTAGAATGACTGCGCCGGCGCGTGTTTTCGCCAGCTGGGGCAAATACTTCTTGTCGCTGATGAAAGCGACCTGGTGCTCACCGGCACTGCCCAGTGGGGCAATACCCTCGAGCACCTTATCGCCATCGCCGGAGAACGACAGCTCAAGACGCCGCGCAAGCTCTCCCAGCGTGATCACAATCGAGCCTTATTCAGCAGGCAACTGATTTAGCTTATCGGTCACCTTGGCGGTGATGCTGTAACCGGCGTCCGCATGAATCACAGAGGCGCGCTGCAACAACAGGCCAATGCCTTCTGTAGCAATCAGTTCACGCAGAACCTCCTGCACCTTGGGCGAGAGCTCCTGCAACAGCGTTTGACCTGCCAACTGCTCCGCCTGCTGCAGCTTGCCAGTCACGTGCTCCAGGTCTGCCTGCTTGTTCGCCAGTTTCTGGCGTGCAGCAACCATTTGTTCCTGACTCATCGCCGCTGAATCCTTCTGGAGGTTACCCAGCAGTTCATCGAACTCGGCCTTCAGCTTATCGAACTCGGCCTTATCAGCCTGATAATCTTCGCCATTGCGCACGTCAGCAAGACGCTTCTGTGCGAGATCTGTCTGCAGAATCGCCTCTTGCAGGTTGACCACGGCGATTTTCCCCTGGGCAAATCCCAGTACCGGGAACAGCAAGGCCGTCACGGCGACCAGCGATTTCAGTAAATTAGACACAGTAAACTCCATTGGTTAAAAAATTAGAAGCCGCGGCCGAGGGTAAACTGGAAGACTTCCTCTTCGTCTTCATCGCCCGCATTAAGGGGTTTGGCCAGACTGAAGGTCATGGGGCCGAAGCCGCTCAGCCAGGTCACGCCGACACCGACGGAATAGCGCAACTCATCGGGGTCAACATCGAAACAGTTGATTTGGTTAGACGAACACTGGGTATTGAATACGTTACCCGCGTCGATAAAGAATGCCGAGCGCAGCTTGCTGCGATCCTTGATAAACGGCATGGGGAATAGTAGCTCGGCACTGCCTTCGATCAGCACATTACCACCGAAGGGATCCGCACGATTGCGAATGGTTTCTGCGATGATCTTGCCCGTCTCAGGGTCGACGCGGTAGCCGAAGCCCTGCCCTTCAGGCCCGCCAATTTCGGTTGGATTACCGTTCTCATCGATGCCAGTCACTGGCTGGTCAATGTCATACAACAGCGCCGGAGTACTACGCGGGCCCAGCGTATTGGACTCAAAGCCACGCACGGAGCCAAAGCCACCGGCAAAGAAATGCTCGTAGAACGGCAGCTCGGTCGCGTCACCATAACCGTCCCCATAGCCCAATTCGGTGCGTAAATGGACCACCCATTCCTGCGCAATGGGCAGGAATATCTCACCGCGATAGGTCAGCTTGTAGAACTCCAAGTCAGAGCCCGGGACCGCCACTTCCAGAGCCACTGACTGGGACGCACCGCGCGTAGCGAGTCGACCACGGTTGAGGGTTGACTGCGTCCAGCTTCCTGTAATAGTCCAATTGAGAAACTCGTTGCCGTTCTCGTCCAAAAAGCCCGGTTCAGCAGGAATCGTTAGTGCATCCAGAGGCAGGTCTTCAATGGGTAACAGCACCTCAGGCTCGGCAAAAGTCCCATCCGGGAGTCGCGTACTCTCGAAGAAATCTTCTACGCCGTCTTGCAATCTGGGGCTGGCGAAAATCTCCTGTACAGCAAACCGGCCTGCGGTAATCTCAGTGTTGGATACACCGAAACTGAAGCCCAGACGCTCGGTTTCCTTAATCGGGTAACCAAAGTTCAGCGCCGCACCCACAGTATCGGTGGTGTAACTCGCGACGTTCACTTCTTCCAGGTCAGTTGATCGGTAGAAGATGTTAAAGCCTCGGCTTACCCCGTCTTCGGTGAAATAGGGGTTGGTGTAGCTAAAATTATACAGGTCCTGATAGCGGGATTGGTTCAGCGACACACCCACACGCCGACCGGTACCCAGAAAATTGTCCTGTTGCAGGTTAAGGCCAAGAATCAGGCCCGCATCCTGAGCAAAACCGAAGCTGGCGCCAATGCTGCCGGAGGTCTGCTCCTCCACTTCGAATTCCACATCGATCAAATCATCATGGCCGGGCACTTCGGGTGTTTCTACGCTGGCCTGACTGAAGTAACCCAGCCTTTCCAAACGGATTCGGCTCTGCTCAATCGCGGCCTGGGAGGCGGGTGCGCCTTCCATTTGGCGCATCTCCCGGCGCAGCACTTCATCGGCAGTTTTCTGATTGCCCTTAAAGCTGATACGGCGAACGTAGGTTCGCTTCCCGGGGTCCACGAAAAACTTCATGGAGACCGTGTTGTCTTCTTCATTAACCTCGGGAATACCTGTGACTTTGGCAAAGTTGTAGCCCTCGTTGCCAAGGCGCCGTGTCAGGTAGTCTTCGGTACCCGTTACCAGCTGCTGGGAGAAGGTTTGACCCTCGCCGATCAACAGGAAACGCCGCAGGTCTGCTTCAGGGAGAACCAGATCACCTGAGAGGTCTACGTCACTCACTGTGAACAACTCACCTTCGCTGACATTCGCGGTGATATACACCTCTTCCTTGTTCGGAGATACCGATACCTGGGTAGAGTCGATAGAGAACTGCAGGTAGCCCCGGTCGAGATAGTAAGAGCTGAGCTTCTCGAGGTCGCCGGTGAGTTTTTCGCGGCTGTACTTGTCGTCGCTGGTGAAGAAGGAAAGCCAACCGGTGGTCTTCAGCTCGAAGATATCGGTGAGTTCCTCGTCGCTGAATACCTGATTACCCACGACGTTGATGTGTTTGATGGTAGCGACTGAGCCCTCATCAACGTCGATGTTAATAGAGACGCGGTTGCGGGGCTCGGGTAGCACCTCTGTCTCGATGCTGGCGTCGTAGCGCCCCTGCTGCACATATTGGCGCTGCAGCTCCAACTGCATGCCCTCCAGGGTAGAGCGCTGGAATACCTGACCAACGGCCAGTCCTGCACCTTTCAAGCCTTCCAGCAGCGCTTCCGTCTCGATGGCCTTGTTACCGTCGATATTGATCTCACTGATGCTCGGCCGCTCCGTCACCATGACCACCAGCACATTGCCGTCCCGGCCAATGCGGATATCATCAAAGTTCCCGGTAACAAACAGGCTGCGCACGGCCTGGCGCAAGGCGTACTCGTTAACAACATCGCCCACGCCAACGGGTAACGCAGCGAAAACGCTACCGGCAGAGATGCGCTGCAGACCCTCGACCCGGATATCCGAGATCACGAAGGCCTGGGTCTGTGGCTGGGCATGCGCAGGCATCGAAATGGAAGCCTGTACAATCACCAGCAGGGCTGCCAACACAAACTGCGGCAAAAATGCCCGCGATAAAACAGAGTTTGGGCGTGAATTAATCAAGCTGAAATCAACCAGTTATCGTGCGTTTACGCACCTTATTGTTAAACGCTTTTATAAACGTCGAAACCCCCGAAGCCCCCCGCTCGACTAGAGCCGGGAGAAATCATTAAACAGGGCAACCATCATGATGCCCAACACCAGGAACATTCCCACCTGGTAGCCCAGTGCCTGGATTTTTTCCGGCACCGGTCGCCCGGCCAGCAGTTCCAAGGTGTAGTACAACAAATGCCCCCCATCCAGCACTGGAATCGGCAGCAAATTCAATACACCCAAGCTGATACTCAGCAGGGCGAGAAAGCTGATATAGGATTCCAGGCCCGACTCGGCCGAAGCGGTGGCCACTTTAGCAATGGTGATAGGGCCACTCAAGTTTTTAGGAGAAATCAGCCCCTGAATCATCTTCTTGATGGACTCCAGCGTGAACACCACCAAATCACTGGTTCGCTGCAGCCCTGCACCTAAGGATTCCAGGGGACCGCGCTGGAATTGCCGCAGCATCTCCGGAGGCATCGACGGTAATTCGACGCTCATGCCAACCCGGCCAAAACTCTCTCCATTCTCCGTCACACGATCCGTTGTCAGGTTCAGCACTAGCCGCTGCAGGCCTCGCTCTACCTCCACGCTTATGGATTCGCCAGGTCTGGCGCGCACGTAATTAACCCAGTCGCTCCACAGGGGCATGGCTATGCCATCGGCGCTGATGACTGTGTCTCCAGATTCCATGCCCGCACGCTCGGCTGGGCCTTCCGGTACAATTTCGCCTGCAATGGGTAACACCGCCGGTCGATAGAGGCTAATACCCAGGCCACCATAGAGATCCGGTTCTTCCTGCTCAGACAGCCAGCGTTCGATCACCGCCTCGGATTCGTAGATGACATCGGAGTCCGGGTACTTCACCGCAAAGCTAATAGTGCCCGTGTCGCCAATACGGTCCAGCAGACGGAAACTCAGAGCTTGCCACGTGGGGGTTTCCTGGCCATCCACAGCCACGATTTCCTGCCCCGGCTCCAAACCGGCCACCTCGGCCACAGAATTCGCGCTGACTTCGCCGATCACGGGCACGTAACCGCTCTCTCCGGACAGGTACAAACCCCAGAAAGCCACAATGGCCAGCAGAAAGTTAGCCAGTGGCCCGGCCGCAACAACGGCAATGCGTTGAAGTACCGGTTTGCGATTAAAAGCCAGGTGCTGCTCGGCGCTATCTACCGGCGCTTCGCGCTCGTCCAGCATCTTGACGTAGCCGCCCAGGGGAATCGCGGCCACGGCCCACTCGGTGCCATGGCTGTCGGTGCGCGACCACAGGGGCTTACCAAAGCCAATGCAGAAGCGCAGCACTTTTACGCCACAGCGCCTTGCTACCCAGAAGTGCCCGTACTCATGCACAGCCACTAGTACCGCTAGGGTTAACAGTGTAACTAGGATGGTATAAATCAGATCCATCGTATGCTCAGTTATCTAGTGCGATGTGCGCAGTCGCGCCACGGCCTCAAGTGCCGCCTCACGCGCATCGCTATCGGCTTTTTTGACAACAGCCAAATCATCAGGTTCCACGCTGCTTACGCGCTCAACTACCTGCTCGATAATAGCGGGAATTTGGGCGAATCCGATAGCGCTGTCCAGAAATGATGCCACCGCAATTTCATTGGCCGCATTCACCAGCGCCATGCTGGTGCCACCCTGCTCTACCGCCTCGCGGGCCAGCCGCAGACAGGGAAAGCGCGCTTCATCGGGTGCTTCGAAATCCAACTTTCCAGCCGCCACCAGGTCCAGAGGCCCTACACCCGCATCGATACGCTGCGGCCACGCAAGCCCGTGGGCAATGGGGGTGCGCATATCGGGGTTACCCAGTTGGGCCAGCACTGAGCCGTCACGATACTGCACCATCGAGTGGACAATGCTCTGGGGATGAACCACAACCTCAACCTGCTCGGGTCGCAGGTCAAACAACCAGCAGGCCTCGATGAATTCCAGACCCTTGTTCATCAGGCTGGCCGAGTCCACTGATATCTTTCGCCCCATGGACCAGTTCGGGTGCGCACAAGCCTGCTCAGGGGTTGCCAGCGCAATGTCCTCACTGCTCCAGCATCGGAACGGGCCGCCGGAGGCGGTCAAAAGGACCTTGCTGACACCAGCCATTTCCGGCTGCGCGCGATCGTTTGCTGGCAGGCACTGGAAAATGGCGTTGTGCTCGCTATCGATAGGCAACAGAACCGCGCCACTGCGTTCCACGGCGGCCATAAACAGGTGGCCCGCCATCACCAGTGCCTCTTTGTTGGCTAATAGCACCCGCTTACCGGCTTCAGCTGCGGCAAGTGCGGAAGGCAGGCCCGCAGCGCCCACGATCGCCGCCATTACCACATCGACATCGGCGTGCGAGGCGATCATTGCCAGCGCCGAATCCCCCTGCAATACCTCGGTGCCCAGCGCCTCGGGGAGCGCGGATCGCAGTGCTTGGGCAGCATCGGCGCAGGTCATCACGGCATAGCGAGGCTGGTGCTTTATACACAGGGCCTGCATGGCCTCGACGGATTGATTAGCAGCCAGTGCGAATACCCGATAGCTGTCGGGGTGCCTTGAGATAACATCCAGGGTGCTCTGCCCAATGGAGCCCGTGGCGCCCAGCACCGTGACCCAGCGCCTCTCGCTCATCATCAATAGCCCGCGAGCAGCAGACCCAGGGCGAATACGGGAGCGGCGCCGCACAGGCTGTCCAGCCTGTCCAACAGTCCGCCGTGCCCAGGCAGCAGTGATCCGCTGTCCTTCAGGCCGCTTTCGCGTTTGACCATGCTCACTGTGAGGTCACCAACCACCGACCCCAGCGCCGTGGCCACGGCAATGGCCAGCACCGCCACGTAGTCCAGATGGTCGTAACGGGCAGGCAGCAGCCACCAAACGACGGATGCTACTGCCACA
Source organism: Parahalioglobus pacificus (assembly GCF_014652275.1). GTDB lineage: Bacteria > Pseudomonadota > Gammaproteobacteria > Pseudomonadales > Halieaceae > Parahalioglobus > Parahalioglobus pacificus. The sequence goes on from NZ_BMYM01000001.1 coordinate 1,824,637, forward strand.
GCCAACAACATCCCCCCCCAGAAACCTTCCCAGGTTTTTGCAGGGCTGACCGCTGGCGCCATATGATGCTTACCGAGGCTCTTACCACTGAAGTAGGCCCCGACATCGGCGGCAACCACCAACAGCACCATAACCACCATCAGGAGCCCACCTCGGGGGTGTGCCAGCAGGAAAACAGCGGCCAGCCAGGCCAGCACCAAGACGACAATACCCATTGTGGAGCGACCAACCACACTGCGCCAGAACACCGCGCTGCGCGGATACCCTTTCACCCACAGCAGGGCAAAGGACCACCACAGGCAGGCCACGCCAAGAAACGGCTGTACGCGTTCGGCAGACGGCCAGGTTGCAGGATCAATGTAGACGTAAAGCCCAGCCATCATGGCCAGTAAGAGAAGTGCATACACTGCACGCGCACCCTTGTTGGCAATGCCCGCAAGATGCGCCCACTCCCAACCCCCGGCCGCCACAATCAGGGCAAACAGCAGCGCAAGAGCCGGTAAGGGCAGGAACATCACCGCCAACAGGAAGGACCCTGCCATGGCAACACCCGTAATCACGCGTTGCTTAAGCATCACCACCCCCGGCAATCATTCCGGCATCCGGGCGCAATCCAAAGCGTCGTTCACGCTGTTGATAGTCGGCCAGGGCTCGCGCGAACTCCAACTCGCCGAAATCCGGCCACAACGTCGGCGTAAAGTAGAGCTCACTGTAAGCGAACTGCCACAGCATAAAATTGCTGATACGGGCATCACCACCCGTTCGGATACACAAATCCGGCGCCGGCAGGTCGGCTGTCGATAATTCCGCCTCAAGGCGCTCGGGGTTAATGTGTTCGGGAGCCAAGGTGCCCGCTTTCACCCGCTCTGCCAGGGTGGCTGCAGCGCGGGCTATATCCCACTGCCCGCCGTAATCGACAGCAATAACAACCGTAGCTTCTGTGTTTTGTGCAGTCAGCGTTTCAGAGCGCTCCATCAGTCGCTGCAGCCGGGTGCTGAAGCGATGGCGCTCACCGATGAAACGCAAACGAATGCCGTCGTTATGCAGTTCCCGCACTTCATTGCGCAGGTAGCGTGACAACAAAGCCAGCAGCGCCCTAACCTCAGGAGTCGGCCGCCCCCAGTTTTCGCTACTGAAGGCAAACAGTGTAAGCACTTCAACACCGTGCTGCTTACAGGCGCGCAAAACGCCGCGCACCGCTTCTACGCCGGCACGGTGACCCGCCGGACCTGGTACGTTTTCACGCTTGGCCCAGCGGTTATTGCCATCCATGATGATAGCGACGTGACGCGGAACCCAGCGTTCTTGGGTACTGGCACCGCTGGGTGAACTGTGATCCGGCATGGGCGCTGGAGATCAGATTTCCATGAGATCGGCTTCTTTTTCCTCGAGCATCTTTTCTACTCGAGCCACGAAGCCGTCCGTGAGCTTTTGTACGACATCCTGTCCACGACGTTCATCGTCTTCAGAGATTTCCTTCTCTTTAACCAGGTCCTTCAACATCTGGTTGGCATCGCGACGGGCATTTCGCACGGATACTCGCGCCGACTCTGCCTCGGATCGGGCCTGACGAATGTATCCCTTGCGGGTTTCCTCTGTCAGCATCGGCATAGGGATGCGAATAACCTCGCCGGCTGTGGCCGGGTTCAGGCCCAGGTCCGACCTCATAATGGCCCTTTCGATATCGGGGATCATGGATTTGTCCCAGGCTGTGAGGCTCAGCGTGCGGGCGTCTTCCACGTTGATATTGGCCACCTGATTCAACGGGGTGTCGGCGCCGTAGTACTCCAGCCGAATGCCGTCCAGCAGACTCGGATGAGCGCGCCCGGTACGGATCTTGTTGAAGTTGTGGGTGAGCGCATCCAGACTCTTCTCCATGCGCTCCGTGGCCTCGGCCTTAATATCGTCAATCACGTCTTTTTCTCTCCCTCTGTGACGGTTTACTCGATGAGCGTTCCGACATCTCCGCCCCGCACAATGCTAAGCAGGGCGCCTTGTTTTTCCATCTCAAACACACGAACCGGCATGTTGTGATCGCGGCACAGGCAGATCGCCGTCAGGTCCATCACTTCCAGTTTCTTGTCCAGCACCTCGTCATAGGTCAGTCGGTCATAGCGTACGGCATCTTTCACCTTCATCGGGTCCGCCGAGTACACTCCGTCCACCTTGGTGGCCTTGAGCACTAGATCGGCCTCAACCTCAATACCTCGCAGGCAGGCAGAAGAATCGGTGGTGAAGAACGGGTTACCCGTGCCTGCGCTGAAGATCACCACATCACCATTACTCAGTGCACGAATGGCCTTGCGACGGTCGTAGTGGTCAACAACACCACTCATTGGGATGGCCGACATCACCTGAGTGGCAATATTGGAACGCTCCAGTGCATCGCGCAGGGCCAGCGCATTCATCACCGTAGCCAGCATACCCATATGGTCACCGGTGACGCGATCCAGACCCGCGGCCTGCAGTGCTGCCCCGCGGAACAGGTTGCCGCCACCTACGACTAGACCAACCTGAACACCAATACCCACCAACTGGCCGATTTCAAGGGCCATTTGATCCAGGATCTTCGGATCGATACCAAAGTTCTCGTTACCGGTCAGGGCTTCGCCGCTAAGCTTGAGGAGTATGCGTTTGTATTTTTTATCCGGGTTTGATTGTGCCATGACGCTCGCTCATTGCAGAAGACGATAGTTTACAGGACAAAGTGCGACTGCCCTAGCGCCGCAAACACGCAGGCACCGCGCCGCGGGCAAAAAAAACGGGGCCGAAGCCCCGTTATGCGAAACGCTGTGATCAGTCGCCCTTCAGCTGGGCGGCTACCTCATCGGCGAAGTCGACTTTCTCTACCTCGATGCCCTCACCCACTTCAAAACGGGCGAATGACTTAACGTCAGCACCAGCATTAGCAACCAGCTTGCCAACAGTCATGTCGGGATCTTTGACGAAGGCTTGCTCGACCAGGCTGTTTTCAGACAGGAACTTCTTGATGCGGCCGCCGATCATCTTTTCGATGATTTCTGCCGGCTTGCCGGATTCCTGCGCCTGGGCGGTGAAGATCTCTTTTTCCTTGGCCACAACGGCTTCGGGCATGTCTTCGGGTGACACAACCTGGGGGTTAACCGCGGCGACGTGCATTGCTACGTCGCGCGCCAGCTCTTGCTCACCGCCCTTGAGTTCAACGATCACCGCAATGCGGTTATTGCCGTGAACGTAGGAGCCAACCACGCCTTCCTCGGCCGTTATCAGCTGGATACGACGCACACTGATGTTCTCACCGATCTTCTGAACCAGCGCTTCGCGTGCTGACTCAAGGTCGCCTGCCATCAGGGCAGCAACGTCCGTTTGACGGCCTTCAAATGCCGCGCTGACCACCTTATCAACGAAGCCAAGGAAGTTTTCATCGCGAGCGACGAAATCAGTCTCGCTGTTCACTTCAACCAGAATGCCGTAGCTGCCATCTTCGGCAACGCGGGTCGCGACAACGCCGTCAGCCGCGGTACGACCCGCTTTCTTGGCTGCCTTCATGCCGCTGGACTTGCGCAGCTCTTCAATGGCCTTATCAACATCACCCTCGGCTGCCGCCAGGGCTTTTTTGCACTCCAGCAGACCAAGGCCGGTGCGCTCACGCAATTCTTTAACCAGTGCTGCAGACATGGATACTCCTCCTGCTCAACACACCCTCACAGGGCATGATTAATGGCTTAAAAAAACGGCGGTGAGATCACACCGCCGCTTGAATGTGTTCGCCCCCGGAAACGAGGGCGTGGGCAATTACTCTGCGGCCGCCTCTTCAGACTGCTCGCTTTCCTCAACGAACTCGTCACGCGCTGCAACCACTTCACCCGCCTCGCTGCGACCCGCCACACAGGCGTCCGCTACCGCGGTGACATACAGCTTGATAGCGCGGATGGCGTCATCGTTGCCGGGGATGATGTAGTCAACACCGTCGGGGTTGCTGTTGGTATCGACAATACCGATGACGGGGATACCCAGCTTGTTTGCTTCGGTGATGGCAATGCGCTCGTGATCAACGTCAACCACGAAAAGCGCGTCGGGCAGGCCGCCCATGTCCTTGATACCACCGATGCTGCGCTCAAGCTTTTCCATCTGACGAGCACGCATCAGCGCCTCTTTCTTGGTCAGCTTGTCGAAGGTGCCATCGGTCTGCTGCGTTTCGAGGTCACGCAGGCGCTTAATAGAAGCGCGGATGGTTTTGTAGTTGGTGAGCATGCCACCCAGCCAGCGATGGCTGACATAAGGCATACCGGCACGTTCTGCCTGCTCTTTAATCACTTTACCCGCGGCGCGCTTAGTGCCCACGAACAGGATCTTGTTCTTGCTGCCTGCCAGTTTGCCGATGAAGGAAAGTGCATCATTGAACGCCGGAACAGTGTGCTCCAGGTTGATGATGTGAATCTTGTTGCGTGCACCGAAGATGTACTGGTCCATTTTAGGATTCCAGTAACGGGTCTGGTGCCCGAAGTGTGCGCCTGCCTGCAGCAGGTCACGCATGCTTACTTGCGTCATATTGATTTACCGTAGTCGGGTTAGTCTTCCACATGCCCCCCGAATCAAACCGGATTTACCGGCACCCTGAACGAAGTTGCGACATGTGTGCGTCGTTTTTCTCGACTTCAGGCGAGTCCAAAACAGACCACCCCTGCGCGAGAGGCGCGCTTTATACCACAAAGGCAAAGGCCATTAAAGGCAATTTTCGGCTGCCTGCCACCAATTTAGTCTGGCTTGGGTTAGACTAGGCGGCCGCCGATCAGCGGGCCAGCGCGCGAAATTCCGCGCTGCAACCAATTTTTCTATATTTATCAGAAGGTTATAGATGTCGGTTACGATCAAAAGCGCCGAAGAGATCGAGAAAATGCGGGTCGCGGGGCGCCTCGCCTCCGAGGTGCTGGAAATGATTCGTCCAAAAGTCGAACCGGGTATTACCACCGGCGAGCTGGATAACATCTGTCACCGCTACATTACAGAGGTGCAGGATGCGATTCCTGCACCGCTTAACTACCACGGGTTCCCACGATCCATCTGCACTTCTGTAAATGAGGTGGTATGCCACGGCATCCCCTCCGACACCAAGAAGCTGCGTAATGGCGACATCGTCAACATCGATGTCACCGTCATCAAAGATGGCTACCACGGCGATACCAGCATCATGGTAGAGGTGGGCGATGTGGCCCCCCACGCCCAACGTCTGATCAAGGTCACCCAAGAATGTCTCTACAAGGCTTTGGACATCGTAAAACCGGGCACCACCCTGGGCGACATCGGCGCAGTCATCCAGCAGCATGCGGAAAAGAACTATTACTCAGTGGTGCGCGAGTACTGTGGCCACGGGATCGGTAAGATTTTCCACGAGGAGCCGCAAGTCTTGCACTACGGCCGTAAAGGAACCGGTATGGTACTGGAGCCGGGTATGACATTTACCATCGAGCCCATGATCAACGCAGGCCGTCGACAAACCAAGCTCAACCAGAAAGACGGCTGGACAGTCACCACCCGCGACGGTCGCCTGTCGGCCCAGTGGGAGCACACCATTGGGGTCACGGAAGACGGCTGTGAGATTTTCACTCGACGCAGCGAGGAATCTTTCTAAAGCTCCATGCAAATCGCCACTCCCCTGCTCCCCAAATCCCTGTTCGACCCCGAGGCCTTTAGCGCAGAACTGGCCGGTGGCCATGCCATCAGCGCCTGCAAGGCCGCTATCGCCGACGTCACCGAGGCACTACACGCGCAGTTCCGCGAAGGTCAAGATATAAACCAGCTTATTGCCCTACGGGCCGCCTTTATCGACGGTCTACTAGGGAGCCTTTGGGATCAAAACGATTGGCAAGGACAAGCCGTGAGTTTGGTTGCCGTGGGTGGCTACGGGCGCGGCGAGCTTCACCCCCACTCTGACATCGACATCCTGCTACTCATGGGCGCAGACTGCCAGGGCTGCGAGGAAGCACTCAGTGGTTTCCTCACGCTGCTTTGGGATATCGGATTGGACGTGGGGCACAGCGTTCGCACCGTTGATGAGTGCGAAGCAGCGGCCCGCGAAGACATCACCATCCTCACCAATCTGATGGAGGCCCGCGTTATCCGCGGGCCGAATCAACTCATGGATGCCGTTAGCCGCCGCATTGCGCCCGATGCCATGTGGCCCAGTGCCGACTTCTTCAGTGCCAAGCTGGCAGAGCAAGAGGCGCGACATGAGAAGTACGCAGATACCGAGTACAGCCTTGAGCCCAATGTTAAAAGCTCACCCGGCGGCCTGCGCGACCTTCAGATCATAGGCTGGATTGCCGAGCGCCATTTTGGCGTGGACAGCCTGGACACGTTGGAAGATGAGCGTTTTCTCGACGCGGAAGAGCGGGAGATTCTCTACCGCGGGCGCGAGTTCATGTGGCGGGTTCGCTACGCACTGCACATGATCACCGGCCGGGAGGAAGACCGCCTCTTGTTCGATCACCAACGTGAGCTGGCGAACCTGTGGGGTTTTGTGGACGGCGAACGACTGGCGGTAGAGCAATTCATGCACACCTACTACCGCTGGGCGCTGTCTCTGGGCCGGCTCAACGAAGTGATCATTCAGTATTTCAGTCAGTCCATACTCCGGCAGCAGGGTCGCGAGACCGAGTCCCAAATCAATGATCGCTTCCTGATCCGCAACAACTATCTGGAAGTGAGCGACGATCAGGTCTTTGAGCGCGAACCCTCGGCCCTGCTCGAAACCTTTCTACTGCTGGGCACTCACGAGAACATTATCGGCGTGGGTGCGCATACCATTCGCCTGATTCGTAATCACAGGCACCTCGTGGATGATGCCTTTCGGGACGACCCGAGGAACCACCAACTGTTTCTGGAGATTCTCCGGGCGCCCTTCCGGATGACGCGCCAGCTGCGGCGCATGACGCGCTACGGCATTCTGGATTTATACCTGCCCGAGTTTGGCGCCATCGTCGGGCAAATGCAGTTCGACCTTTTCCACACCTACACCGTCGATGCGCATACGCTGCAGGTGGTGCAGAACATGCGCAATTTTTTAAAGCCCGCCTATGACGAGCGCTTCCCTGTCACCAGCCGGGTGGCGCGCAGGCTGCCGAAAATGGAGCTTCTGTACATTGCCGGCCTATATCACGATATCGGCAAGGGCCGCGGCGGCGACCACTCGGAACTGGGCGCCGTCGATGCACGCCTTTTCTGTGCGCGTCATGGACTTAATGAAGAAGACACTGACCTGATTGCCTGGCTGGTCGAGAACCACCTGGTCATGTCCAACGTGGCACAGCGCAAGGACATATCCGATCCCGACGTCATACTCCAGTTTGCCAATCACGTGGGTGATCAGGATCACCTGGACTATTTGTTCACCCTCACAGTGGCCGATATCAACGGTACCAATCCTACTCTGTGGAACGCCTGGCGCGGCAGCCTGCTGAGGCAGCTATACACCGAGACCCGACGCGCCCTGAGACGGGGACTGGAAAACCCGGTGGAGCGTGAGGAAGTGATCGCGCAAACGCGCGAAGCCGCCGAGCGCCTTCTGGAGTATCGCGGTTTCACCTCGGATGAACTGGACGAGCTGTGGGCCGAGCGCGGTGACGACTACTTCCTGCGCGAGCGTGCAGAAGATATTGCCTGGCACACCGAGGCAATCGCCGATCATTTTGATACCGAAAAATCGCTGGTGCTGGTGCGAAACACAACCGATTCCAGCGTGGCGAACACCACCCAGATTTTTGTGCACGCCAAAGACAAGGCACAGCGATTCTCGCGGGCCTGCGCGTCTCTGGAACAGATGGACTTGTCTATCCACGACGCCCGCATTTACAGCGCGAACGACGGGATGACCCTGGACACATTCTTCGTGCTGGACTCTGACGGACAGTCCATTGCCGAGGACAGTGTTAGGCTGCGATTTATCCAGGACCAGCTCACCGAAGACCTGAATGCAGACAAACTGGATGCGCCACCACCACAGCGCAGAACGCCACGTAAGGTACGCTCGTTCACCATGCCGGTTGAGACGCGTATGCACCTGGACGAACACAAAAATGTAACCGTGTTGGAAGTAGCGGCGCCTGATCGCCCGGGCCTGCTGGCACGCATCAGCCAGATTTTTGTGGATTTTGGCGTGGAGTTACAGGCGGCGAAAATTCAAACCCTGGGTGAACGGGTAGAAGACGTATTTTTCATCACGGACAGCGACAACCAGCCGCTGGCCAATGAAAGCCTGTGCGAGGACATACAGAGCGCCATCCGCAACGAACTCACCGAGGAGCAGGCTGCCTGAGTTCAGCGCAGTAACCACCGTGAATCCCGATCTGAACGAACTCTACCCCTACCCGTTTGAGCGCCTGCGCACCCTGTTAGATGGCGCACAGGCGCCATCCTCCCTCAGCCCTATTGCACTGTCGGTGGGTGAGCCACAGCATCCGGCTCCGGATTGCGTGAAGAATGCCTTAGCGGATGCACTGTCCGGCTTGTCACGCTATCCCGCCACCAAGGGCGATCTCGCGCTCCGGCAGACTATTGCTGACTGGCTATGCCAGCGATTCAACTTGAGTGCCATCGATCCGAACGCACACGTGCTACCCGTAAACGGAACCCGCGAAGCGCTGTTTGCCGTCGCCCAGGCGCTGGTTGCCCGTGACAGCGGCCAACTCGTGATGATGCCCAACCCCTGCTACCAGATTTACGAGGGGGCCGCCCTGTTGGCCGGTGCAAAGCCTTCCTACTTACCCTGCACAGCCGCCAATGATTATCAGCCCGACTTTGCGGCGATCGACGATGACAGCTGGCGCGCCTGCCAGATGCTGTACATCTGCACACCAGGTAATCCGGCGGGCGCGGTCATGTCTCTAGAGACATTGCAGGATCTTATTCGCAAAGCGCGAGACTTCGATTTCATTATTGTGAGTGACGAGTGCTACTCGGAAATCTACCCGGACGAAACACTGCCACCACCTGGGCTGCTGCAGGCTGCAGCGGCTATGGGTATAAACGACTACGACCGCTGCTTGGCCTTTCACAGCCTGTCCAAGCGCTCCAATTTACCGGGGCTGCGCTCAGGCTTTGTCGCCGGCGACGCACAACTGCTGGCGGATTTTCTGAAGTACCGCACTTACCATGGCTGCGCGATGCCACCGCACCATCAGGCGGCCAGCATCGCCGCATGGTCTGATGAAACCCACGTGATTGAGAATCGCCGCCGCTATCGCGAAAAATTCACAGCGGTTCTCACTGCGCTGGATGACACACTAGCTGTCAGCGCACCAGAGGCCGGCTTCTATCTGTGGCCCCGGACACCCATTGATGATGCCGAGTTTGCTCGTCGCCTTTACCTCGCGCAGGGCGTTACCGTGCTGCCCGGCCAATTTCTCGGGCGCGATGAGGGCGCGGGGAATCCAGCGCAGGGGCATGTTCGTCTAGCCCTGGTGGCTGAGCACGCCGATTGCGTTGAGGCAGCGCGCCGTATCGCTGAATTCACTAGGACGCTCTGAGAATGCTGAAAGCCGAACGGGTCGCCTTCATCCAAAAGCGTCTGGAAGAACTGTATCCCGAGACGCCTGTACCGCTGGATCACAGTGATCCCTACACGCTGCTGATCGCGGTTCTGCTCAGTGCTCAATGCACCGATGAGCGCGTTAACCAGGTAACGCCGGCCCTGTTCGCAATGGCGGACAACCCTGCCGACATGGTGACCCACAGCGTTGAAGAGATACGCGCCATTATCCGACCCTGCGGATTGTCTCCGCAAAAATCCAAGGCCATACATCGCTTAAGCGAGATTCTGCTCGCAGAACATGATGGCGATGTGCCTCAGGATATGGCGACGCTGGAAACCCTGCCGGGCGTGGGCCACAAGACGGCCAGTGTCGTGATGTCGCAGGCCTTTGGCGTGCCCGCATTTCCCGTGGATACCCACATCCATCGACTGGCACAGCGCTGGGGGCTAACCAGCGGCAAGAATGTGGTACAGACCGAACGTGACTTAAAGCGCTTATTTCCGGAGGAGCGCTGGAACAAACTGCATCTGCAGATCATTTTTTATGGCCGCGAATTTTGCAGCGCTCGCGGGTGCGATGGCCGAGTCTGCGAGATTTGCACCACCTGCTATCCCGGTCGCAAACACCCCAAAAAACTTCACAAGCCCTGATACATCATCGGGCATAACTGGCTACTCGGGTCAGTCGAAGTCAGACAAGTAGTTTTTTGGCGGCGGTGCCCACTCGCGCTCACTGCGTTCATGGTGATCGTCACGATCATCGTCCATGGCTGTACTCAGCGCTTCTTCCAACTCAATAAACAGAGACTGGTAGCTGGTGCCGTAACGCTCACCATCCGGCTTTTCCACCCAGGTCTGGTAAAGCGCCTCACGATGACGCTGCTCAAGATCATCGAAGGCGTTACCCAGTTTTTGCGCCTTAAAGGGGTGTACACCCACACTTCTGAGCGCCTCTCGCCCCATTGCCAGGGCAGAGTAGTAGGTCTCGTTAATAACAAAGTCTGCCCCGGCCTCCCGCAGTTGGTAGTGGTGCTGCCGATCAAAGGCACGGGCCAATACGCGAAGGTGTCCATGACTGTGTTTCAGGTGCTCAACCAGGGCCACTGCCTGTTCACGTTCGTCGATGGCCACAACGAACAAGCTGGCCTCGTCCACGCCCGCCGTATGAAGCAGGTCCGGGCGAGACGCATCGCCATAGAAGCTCTGGATTTTGATCTGTCGCATGTTCTCCACCTGCCCGGGCTCGCGATCAAGAACAACCGTGTGAATGCCATTTGCCCGCAACAAGCGGTTGATGATCTGCCCGAAGCGGCCGATACCGGCGATGATCACCGTGCCGTGCTCATCGATATCGTCTGGGTCGGGCTGCTCACTGTTGTCTTGATAACGAGGAAGTACCAGTACGTCGTACAAAATGAACAGCAGTGGCGTTAAGAACATGGATATGGCCACCACCAGCGACAGTATGGGCACGATGTCAGCAGGCAGTACATGATTCTGAGTGCTGTAGCTCAACAGCACGAAGCCAAACTCACCGGCCTGCGCCAGACTCAGCGTAAACAACCATCCGTTAGCACCGCGCAACTTAAACAGCAGCGCCAACCCAAACAGCACCGCGCCTTTGGCGACCATCACACCCAGGGTAAGACCCAATACCAATCCCAGGTTCTCCGTCAGAACCGGGAACTGTATGCCTGCTCCCACCGTGATGAAGAACAAGCCAAGCAACAGCCCCTTGAAGGGCTCGATGTTGGTCTCCAATTCATGCCGAAATTCACTGTTAGCCAGAACGACGCCAGCCAGGAAGGTACCCAGTGCCGGTGAGAGTCCCACCAGGCTCATCAAAAAACCGCAATGCCGATGACCAGCGCCAATGCGGTCGCGGTAAACGCTTCACGCAAGCCGGTGGAGGCAACAAAGCGAAACAGGGGCCGACTCAGGCAATGGCCGATGACGACCACTGCCACGATAGCCGTGATAACAACGGCGCCATACATCCAGCCGGACAGCCCAGCGACCAGGCAAACCACTTGCCGTGCAGGGCATTGCCGTCTTTGCCATAGGCAAAACCATATTCCAGGACCAGGTCTTGCCATTCCTTGAGAATGGCGGGCGTGGAGTACCAGTACAGCGGAAACATGAACACGATGACATCGTGCTCCAGCAGACGCTGCTGCTCGGCTTCAACATCGATGCGAAAGTCGGGGTACTGCTCATACAGATCAACGACAGTCACGGCTTCGGTTTCCCGCGACCGGCGCAAAAGCTCCACATTGACCTCTGAGCGCTCCAGTGAGGGATGCGCAAACAACACCAGGACCCGGCGTTTTATCAACATAGGGCGTATTCCCGGGCAATAGAGACAAACTTGTCAGCTTGAAACCAGGTGCTAGTCTCAATAGACCCGCGTTAATAATAAAATAAGGGATACATCATGTCAGAATTCTTTGTTGCCCCGCCGCTGCTGGGCATTCTAGGCTTGGTTGTGGCTTTGGTCGTGTACAAGGTCATGACCGGCTACGACCAAGGCGACGGCGTTGTCAAAAAAATCGGCGATCAGATTCATCTCGGTGCGATGGTGTTCATGCATCGCGAATACAAAATGTTGGCGATGTTCGCAGCCGTATTACTCATCGGCATCGTGCTGTCGCCGCTGGGCGTCAATACAGCGATCGCCTTCACCGTAGGCGCCCTATCGTCGGCCACGGCCGGCTACCTGGGCATGTTTGCAGCTACCAAAGCCAACGTCCGTACCGCTGTCGCGGCGCACGAACACGGCGCGCCCGCTGCACTATCCATCTCCTTTTACGGTGGCTCCATTATGGGACTATGCGTGGCCTCGCTGGGCCTTATCGGACTTGGCAGCCTGTACTGGTACTTCGGCGGTGAACCCCACACAGCGCACGCGATTCATGGCTTCGGCATGGGTGCCTCTGTCGTGGCGCTGTTTTCGCGCGTTGGCGGTGGCATCTTCACCAAGAGCGCCGACGTGGGCGCGGACCTGGTGGGTAAAGTCGAAGCCGGCATACCCGAGGATGACCCCCGAAACCCCGGCGTGATTGCGGACAACGTTGGGGATAACGTCGGCGATATAGCGGGCATGGGTTCAGATATCTTCGAGTCCTACTGCGGTTCGATGATCGCCTGCATAGCGATTGCCTCCACGATGGCGATCAGCGCCGAGCAGCAGTCAGCCCTGATGTTTCTGCCGCTATCACTGGCAAGCGTAGGCCTGCTGTCCTCGGTGGTGGGCATCCTGATCGTAAGGGCGCGCTCATCCGCAGCACCCGAGACGGCGCTGCGCACAGGTACCCTCGCGGCACCCGTGGTGTTCGCGGCGATGGCCTGGTTCCTTATACAGGCGCTGGGGCTGGACGCCAATGTCTGGTGGTCAGTCGTAGCCGGTGCTGTCGGCGGCGTTCTGATCGGACTAATTACCGAGTATTACACCGGTTCCAGCCCGGTTGAGAAGATAGCGCGCTCCGGCGAAACCGGGCCGGCCACAGTGATGATCACCGGGCTGGCGGTGGGTATGCAGTCGGTCGTATTGCCGGTGCTATTCCTCGCCGCCATTATCTTTATCTCGACCCAGTTATCCGGGCTCTACGGCGTCGGCATTGCAGCCGTTGGCATGCTTGCGACCGTGGGCATCACCATGGCCATCGATGCCTATGGCCCCGTGGCAGACAACGCGGGTGGGATTGCCGAAATGGCGGGTATGGGTGAAGAAACACGCAAGATCACCGATGGACTGGATGAAGTGGGCAATACCACCGCAGCCATTGGCAAAGGGTTCGCCATCGGTGCAGCGGCGCTTGCAGCGCTGGCGATTATTGCGGCCTTCGTGGAGACCGTTGAAGCCAACAACGCGGGCTTCAGTTTGGAAATGTCTGATCCAAAAGTACTGGTGGGCATGTTTATCGGCGGTACAGTGCCCTTCCTGATTGCCTCAATCACCATGACAGCCGTTGGCGATGCTGCCTTCGACATGATCAATGAGATACGACGGCAGTTCCGCGAGATTCCCGGCTTGCTTGAGGGCAATGCGGAGCCCGACACTGCTCGCTGTGTCGACATTGCAACCACGGCGGCGCTGCGGCGAATGATTCTTCCGGGCGCAATCGCAGTGGCAACTCCCGTACTCGTCGGCTTTGGCCTTGGCGCATCTTCACTGGGTGGCATGCTGGGTGGCGCACTACTTGGCTGCGTGCTCATGGCCTTAATGATGGCCAACGCCGGAGGGGCCTGGGATAACGCAAAGAAGTTCGTCGAGAAGGGAAATCTCGGTGGCAAGGGCTCAGATACACATGCTGCAGCAGTAGTGGGCGACACCGTCGGCGATCCGTTCAAAGACACGTCCGGGCCATCCATGAACATTCTCATCAACGTCATGGCCATTGTAAGCCTGGTGATTGCGCCACTGCTTTAAACAGTCGTTCAGCCCCGCGCTGTATGCCGGGGCTATTCACTCACTTTACTACTCGCCTAACGCCTAATACCGGGCTGCCGCGCCCGAGCTGCTAAACCGGTGCTGCCAAAATCGTGCTGAATACAGAATGTTTCTTGCTGCGAGCATGCGCAGGTCTGCTCCTGCTCAGGAGGCAGCACTCATCGTTTTATCGTAGAGCTTATCGAGCACCCGAAGAAAGGTGTCAGGCGTTTGCGCGCCGGGTACCGGGTATCCGTCATTGAAGAAAAAGGCGGGCACCGCAAAGACATCCCTATCCATCCACGCCTGCTGCTCACTGCGCACTGCCGTGGCAAAGCGTTGATCGTCCAATATGTCCTTAGCCTCTGACACATCCAAGCCGACTGCGCCAGCGACCGCCACCAGCACGGACACATCGTTAACATCCTCACCGCGTGTGAAGAACGCCTCGAACAGAGCCAGCTTCAGCGCGGTCTGCTGACCCAGCAGCCCCGCCCAGTGCAGCAACTGATGGGCGCGAAAGGTATTGCGCATCCGCTGGCCGCTACCGTCATTGAAGGTAAAACCAAAAGATTCACCCAGTGCCGTCAGCCTACTCCTGGCCTGTGCACTGCTGGCGGGTGTGGCGCCGTATTTCATTGCCATGTGCTCAGCAAAGTCCTGCCCTGTTTCCGGCATGCAGGGATTCAGTTCGAACGGGTGCCAGCGAAGCGTCACTGAAAAATGCTCCCGCCGCTGCTCCAATGCCAGCATCAACTGTTTATAGCCGATAATGCACCAGGGGCAGACGACGTCCGAGACAATATCGACCTTCAGCTCCATCGCTTTTACTGACAAAACACGAATCCCCCTCTCAATGAACGAAGACTATCGGATTCGGAGCTGCCATGGCCTGCCCGAACCCGAATCAGCGAACTACACAGCGGCCAAAAACGCACGCACGACCATCACCCAGAGCGCGATGGAAGAGAGCAAATAGGCCATGAAACGGTGCATGACTGTGTTGTAGGTGCAATGAATCAGGCTGTGCACCGCGCGAAAACCGACGAACACCCAGGCACAGATCACGTGGAGTTGATCAACTTGCGTAAACACCGTCAGGTAAAAGCAGACCGCATAGAAGACGATAGGCAGTTCAGACAGGTTATTCAGGTTGTCTGCGGGGGCTGACGGTGCTCCGGGTATCAAGCGCCGCGTGTCCTCGGGAGCTTTCATCTCAGCAACATCAACCTGATGCGTCTGCATAAAACCAATACGCTTGATGAAGAGCACCACCCAAACGATCAGGGTGAGCAGCATCATGCTGGCAATGGGTAGGGCTAATCCACCTGAAAAAGACATCGTATATTTTCCTTGTTATGGCACGACGCGCACACGCTAGCGCCTATTGCGCCGCGAGTACAGCAGGTAGGGCTGTGTCTGTGATTGACCTGGGGTATTTGCTATCCTTTTGCGCCTTTTTTCGTTAAGGAATTTCCACTCCATGCTGACCCTCTACGGCATCAAAAACTGCGACACCGTGAAGAAAGCTCGCCGTTGGTTGGACGACCAGGGACTGTCCTACATCTTCCACGATGTGCGCGCAGACGGTCTCGATGCGGCTACCGTCAGCGCCTGGATAGAGCAGTTAGGTTGGGAGTCGGTTATGAACAAGCGCAGCACCAGCTGGAAACAGTTGAATGATGCACAGAGAGAGGCGATGAATGCCGAAGCCGCAACCAGCGCCATCGTTGAAACACCCACGTTATTCAAGCGCCCGCTGCTAGACCGGGGTGGACAGTTCTCGGTGGGGTTCTCTGCCGGTGCCTACGAAACCCTTTTTGCCAACTGAACTTCAATACTGATCGGAGACAGCCCTGATGATTGATAGCGCGTTCGCCTTTGCCCTTGGAACGGGCACCCATAATAGCCAGGGCGAGTGGCTGGAAGTGTATTTCCCCCAGCCAATAATGGCGCCGGACACGGCACTGCTGCGGGCGCTCGGTGATATCGATAATGCTGCCACACTGTCCGCGCAAGACATGGCGGCACTGGCCGAGCGCCTCGAGAGCGCAGGTGCCCAAGAGCAGGCAGCACTGGCCCGACAACTGCAGGAATCGCAGGGCCCTCTGGTGGCGGTGCTATTGGAAACAGATACTGCGCCTAATTCGGTACCCGAGGGCTACCTGAAGCTGCATCTGCTTTCACACCGCCTGGTACCGCCCCACGGTACAGACCTGACCGGCTTGTTCGGCGTGCTACCCAACGTGGCATGGACCAGCGAGGGTGCCATCGCTATCGATGAACTGCCCCAGCGACAACTGGCGGCGCGCCTGCGTGGCGAAACGCTGGAAGTCAGCAGCGTCGACAAGTTCCCCAAGATGACGAATTACGTGGTACCCACCGGAGTGCGCATAGCCCATACGGCGCGCGTGCGCCTGGGCGCCTACCTCGGCGAGGGCACGACGGTGATGCACGAGGGCTTTGTTAACTTCAATGCCGGCACCGACGGCCCGGGGATGATCGAAGGGCGTATCTCTGCAGGGGTTCGTATCGGTGCAGGCTCAGATTTGGGCGGCAGCTGCTCGACCCTTGGGACGCTTTCCGGCGGCGGCAACATCGTACTGTCGGTGGGTAAAGAGTGCCTGATTGGCGCTAACGCAGGTATCGGCATACCACTTGGGGACCGCTGCACGGTTGAAGCGGGCCTGTATGTCACAGCCGGCACCAAGGTCACACTGCTGGATAACGATGGGCAGGCTGCGGGCACGGTGAAGGCACGGGAACTGATGAACCGGAACGACCTGCTCTTTCGGCGCAACTCCACAAGTGGTGCAGTGGAGTGCCTGACCAACCAAAGCGCCATCGCCCTGAACGAAGAACTGCACGCACACAACTGAGGTGAGCCCCTTGGATGCCACTGAACAACTTTGTCGTGAACTGATCGCCCGCCCCTCTGTCACTCCCGAGGACGCCGATTGTCAGGCGTTGATGGCTCAGCGTCTGGAGGCCGTGGGATTCCATTGTGAGTCGCTAGACTTTGGCGAGGTGAAGAACCTTTGGGCGGTGCGTGGCGAGACAGGCCCTTTGTTGGTGTTTGCCGGACACACGGATGTTGTGCCGCCAGGCCCGCTGGAACAGTGGGATTCGGACCCCTTTCAGCCGGAAGTGCGTGACGGTTATCTCTACGGCCGCGGCGCAGCGGATATGAAAGCCAGCCTCGCGGCCATGGTCGTCGCCTGCGAAGAGTTCGCAGAGGCACACAGTAACCACAAGGGGCGCATAGGATTGCTGATTACCTCCGATGAGGAAGGGCCGGCAGTCAACGGCACAGTGAAGGTCGTGGACGAGCTGGTCTCCCGTGGTGAGGTTATCGACTGGTGTCTGGTGGGTGAGCCCTCCAGCACCGAGGCCCTGGGCGATGTGATCAAAAATGGACGCCGCGGCTCACTGGGCGCAGTGCTGCGCATTCACGGAAAACAGGGACATGTTGCCTATCCCCACCTCGCGGAAAATCCGATTCATCGCGCCATGGCTGCGCTGGATACATTAGCCCGTGAGCACTGGGATGACGGCAATGCGTTCTTCCCGCCAACTTCATTCCAGATATCAAACATCAATGCGGGTACAGGCGCGACCAACGTCATCCCCGGCGAACTCGAGGTGCTATTCAATTTCCGGTTTTCCACGGAAAGCACCGCGGAGGGCCTGCAGCAGCGCACCATCGAGATACTGAGCAGTCATGGTCTGAACTACAGCATTGACTGGAATCTCTCCGGCCAACCCTTCCTCACAGATGCAGGCGCGCTGGTGGATGCAGCAGTGGGTTCGATTGCGCAGGAGACAGGATTACAGGCAGAACTCTCAACAGCCGGCGGCACCTCTGACGGCCGATTTATCGCCCCGACCGGGGCACAGGTGCTGGAACTGGGGCCTGTTAACGCAACTATTCACCAACGCAATGAACGCGTGCTGCAGGCCGACCTGCCCCGCCTGACCGCGATCTACCGAGGCGTGATGGAAGGGCTGTTACTGAATTGATGCCACGGTGGCCAGCGCGGCCGCCCTGGCCATCGCAACGTTTTGGTCCCCGGTCACCAGCGTTACGGCGTTCTCATCCAGCGCATTTAGACTGATGGCGACGACTTCATCGGCGCTCATCCAGAGCTCATCTGGCACTTTGGTTTTATCAAAACCGGCAAACAGATCACTGTCGTGAATTTCCGTACGGGTCATGCCCGGACACACACATTGAACCTGGATATTGTCCGCACGAACCTCATTCTGCAGTGACTCTGAGAAAGAGTGTACGAAGGCCTTGCTGGCGCCATACACCGCGGTATCTTTCATCGGCAGAAATGCACCAATAGAGGCGACATTAACAATGGTACCGCCCCCCGCCTCTCGCATAAACGGCAGGGCCGCGCGCGACAACACGAGGAGTGCATCAATGTTCACGCGCACCGTCCTGAGCTGATCGTCAATGCCGGCATCGGTGTAGGGCCCAAAGGCACTGATACCCGCGTTGTTAACCAGCAGGTCTACCGGGCCTTTTTGCCGAAGGGCTTCCGTCGCAAGGGTTACGCCCTCAACGGTTGCCAGGTCAGCAGCCACCGGCACAATCTCGGTTTGAACGGCGAGTTCCTCGCGCAAGGACTCCAGACGGTCAGCGCGCCGCGCAACCGCGATAATGACTTTGCAACGTGACGCCAGTTGCCGGCAATACTCTGCGCCCAGCCCCGAAGAGGCCCCGGTTACCATTGCGATCATTTGCTTGTCTGACATAGTCGCTGTCTCTGAAAGTCTGGCCGCGCATCATACAGAATGCGCGGTGTCGAAGGCACGTCGCACGTACACATCGAAGCGAATGGACTTGCCCCGCAACTGATGCGACGGCGCCGCGCCCGCCAAAGGCTGGGCCCGCAAGGGGCGCTTAACCACTACCCGGGCTGCGGCTTCATCCATCGCCCACTCGAACAGCGCATCGGCATCATCGCCGTTGCTGCCCACCAACAGTTGCTGCAGCAGGGCCAGATCGGCCTTAACGGCGGCACTCTTGCCGCGTTTGGGAAACATTGGATCCAGGTAGATAGTGTCGGCGGTAACTGGCGACAAAAGGCGGGCATCTCCGGCGTGCGCTGTCATTCTGGCGCCCACCGAAGAGAGCCAGGGGTCTATGGCCTGCCGAGCACGATCAAGGCCGTCTGCTAGCAGGGTTGCAACCACCGGATGCCGCTCGGCCATGACAACAGTACAGCCAAGATCTGCGAGCACAAAACTGTCGCGCCCCAGTCCGGCGGTCGCATCCACCACACGAAGATTTTCCCGTTTACCGACCCCTACCGCGCGGCCCAGCAATTCGTTCTGGCCGCCACGCCGGCGGTGCCGCATGCCGCCGCTGCCAAAATCCACCTTCAGCGGTAATGGAGCAGCCTTGGCTACGCGCTGCAGACTGATACCCGCTTCGCCCACAATCAGCAGCATGTCGATATCAGCGTCAACGGTGTACTCGGTGCGTAGGACGGGCAAGGCCAGGGTTTCACCCAGGCGCTGGGCGCGTACTTGATCGCTATTGGTGCGAGGCCAAACGGCCAGGTTCGGCGCCACCATGCTGGCAGATTTCATGGATGCGCTTGGCGCTTACCGATTGCGTTTGCGACTGCCGGGGCCGTGTCGACGCAGAATCTCCGCGAGATCATCAACCACCTCATTCGCGTCTCGGGCTTTTTCGGGCGCAGCGGCCTCAGGCTCAGCAGGCTCAGGCGCGGCCGGCTCAGGATTTTCCTCCGTGGGCGGCAAAGGATCAGTGTGGCCGGGCGCAGAAGTCTGTGCCACATCATGCTGCAGCGGTTGATCAGCGTTCACTGGCTGGGCAGCTAACTGCCCCGGCTCTACAGCTCCTCCCAGAGAAAGGACGCGGTCGGACAAGGCCACCTCCACCTCCAAGTTGTAGGCGTCGTGACTGAGGCCGTGTTTGTCTGTGATGGTAATCTGCGTCGGCTGCTCGCCACTCTTTGGATCATCGCCACTGAGCTTGCACACGATGGCATCCACGGGCTTGCCCGCCAGTGAAATACCCTGCAAACCCGCCAGCCCTCGATTACAGCTGCGCACAAAACCCGGCGTCTTCACCTGCACCGGCAGCATAACTCCACTGCGCTCCCTGCTGGGCATAGACCATTCGAAGTCACCCAGCAGCACCTGGCCGGGTTTCGCCGCATCCACCATACGGGCAAGCTCGATGGTCACATCACCCACTATATAGCTGAACACCGTAGGGTTTACGCCCTCTGCCTGATAAAGCTCGTAGTGACTGCCAATGTGGAATGCCGAGCGAATCAACGGGACGGTATTACCTTTGGACGCTGCCCGCGCGGCGGCATTGTCGGCCAGCACCAGGAGCAGGAAGTTGAATAGGTCCTGGCTGGCGAAAGGGGCCAGGTCACGATTCCAGACGTAGTAACCATCTCCAGTAGTGGTGCGTGCAAAGTTCACCTCTATACCCTTACTCAACAGCTTGTTATAGGCCGAGTTGAGTGAGTAAGAGAGGCTATTGAGCTGGCTGGCCTGCTCAAACGGGGTGTACAGAGAAAACTCGGCGATATCAAACAACAATACGGCGCGGCTGTTCACAAAACTCAGCCCGTAGCGCTTGATCAGCTCTTCAACGGCGTGCTGCACGTTGTCGTCGTTCGCCAAGGGGCTCGCAAGTTTGATGAAGGTAGGGGGAACCCCCAATCGCTTGGCTACATCAAACAGTTCTTCGCGTGACTTCCTACGCTTACCGGAAATCAGGTCACGGACAAACAGTTCATTCTCGGAAGCTTCTCCCTCGGCACAGTAGTTGCCGAGAAAATAGTGCGGCACCAGGATAACCAGCATGCCTTTGTCGTCGGGGCTCCAACACAGCACAATGTTTTGCCCAAGCCGCCACTGCTTGCGCAAGGTCGTCTCCAGTGCCTTGAGGTTACCGCGCTGCACAATACTGATCGCATCGTCAGGCTTTGCGCCACTTCCCCCGCCAGCTACGGTATTTTCAGCCATGAAAACTCTCGTCATCGCCCGTTGATCTCGCTAGCATTGTCGCTAACCCGAGCAAGCAGTCTAAGCCATGGCTGTCGGAACCCCAAATACACCTGCGCCGGAGAGCTGATTTGCTGGTCCGCAGTTCAAGAATCGAAAAACACGGGAAATCGCATGACACCACAACCGATTAAAACCGCACTGGTCGCGTTAATGACGATGCTCGTGCTAGGCTGCAGCAACTATGATGTCAGCGTCAACGAGCGCACCGTCTACACAACAGAGCCACTTTTTGCAGACTTTGACATCGCCGATCCCGCACTCAACCAATGCGTTAGTGAAGCTGTAGAACGCAAAAAAGTCACCAGTGCATCCCGACTGGTCGAATTGAACTGCAATGCCAGGGGCATCGAGAATCTGGCAGGTATTGGCGTATTCACGGGATTGGAGCAGTTGCAGTTGGCAGACAATGCCATCAGTGACATCAGCCCTCTGGTTCCGCTGTCCTCACTGGCCTGGCTGGTGCTGGACAATAACAACATCGCAAACCCGACACCGCTGTACGAGTTACTGTCGTTGCGCAAGCTATCACTGCGTAACAATCCGGGTCTGAACTGCCCCAACCTCAGCGCGCTGTTGCGTGTTGACAGCGCCGTTCTGCCAACACACTGCCCACAGTAGTATCACGGTGCAACGCATTCTTCTCAGGGCAGTTGGGTGGTTGCCCTTCCCACTGTTGTACGGGGTGGCATGGCTTGCCTACCTGTTGCTCTACTACGTCGCCCGCTACCGCCGCGACGTGGTGCGCAGCAATCTCGAACGGGTCTTCCCCGAGAAAACATCAGCCGAAATCACAGCTCTGGGTAAGAACTTCTACCGCCACCTTAGTCGCAGTGCACTCGAGATTCTCAAAGCGAGATGTATGTCACCGGCGCAGTTTTCCGAGCGCATGCAACTGCTTAACCCCGAGGTCATCCGGGAATACACCGAAGACTTCACCCGTTCAGTGATCGTACTCACCATCCACCAGGGAAACTGGGAATGGATGCTGCACGGCGCCATTGCCGAGTTGGGCATCCCCATAGATCCAGTGTACAAGCCGCTCCACAACAAGGCGGTTGATGACATTGTGTTCGATATTCGCGCCCAATTTGGTTCACGGCCACTGTCGGTGGACGAGTCCACCAAGGACATCGTCAAGCGGCGTAAGGAGTTTCGATTGTTCGTCATGGTCGCGGACCAGTCTCCCACCCGACACGATCGTAGCTATTGGACCGAGTTTCTGGGACAGGAATCTGCATTCTTTCTGGGGGCTGAGGTTATCGCGAAGATGACCCGTTTCCCCGTGGTGTTCGCCCAGTGCCGACGTCAGAAGCCGGGTTACTACACGCTGGAGTTCTTGCCAGTGGCAACCCCCCCCTACGAAAAAGAGGGGCACGCCATCACTGAGCAATACATTGAGTACGCTGAGGCGGCGATCCGCGAGCAGCCCGAGACGTGGCTATGGAGTAATCGTCGTTGGAAGCGGGATCGCGCCGTCGAAGAGGCCAGGGAAAAAGCGGAACAGAGCCCAGCCAGTTAGGCGAGGCTAAGCCACTCCAAACCATCGCCTTGATCGGCAAAAATCACACGTTCATCAGTGGGGTCAATGACCGCAGACAGGGCCGAGCGCGCCCGGTCGAGGCAGTTATTGTTTTCTGACACATGTGCCATCACCAAGTGGCGTAGGCCCTCAGTACCGACTGCGCTGAGAAACTGCACTGCCTGGTGATTGTTCAGGTGACCCCAGTCGCCGCCTACCCTGCGCTTCAGCGCCGGCGGATACTCACCGGCCTGCAACATGTCCACATCATGATTGAACTCCAGCATCAGACCCTGGCACTGGCTATAACTTTGTATGACATGGGGAGTGATGCTGCCCAGATCAGTCAGCACGCCCCAACACAGGTCGCCATAACTAACCCGATACTGGCAGGGTTCACGGGCATCATGCGGCACCGCAATGGCCTGAATGGAAAGGTCGCCGATAATGAAGGTATCACCGGCATTGAAACGAACGGTCTCGTGACAGCTCTGGATACGTCCCGTGCTTGCCGTACCGTGGGTGAGGTACACAGGAACTGAGGCATTTCGCGACAGCACCGCAACGCCCGCGCTGTGGTCGCTGTGCTCATGGGTGACCAGGATCGCGTCCAACTGCTCGGGAGCTACCCCCAGTCGCTGCATGCGCCTGCGGGTTTCCTTCAGCGAAAACCCGCAGTCGATCATAACTAGCGTGCTGCCCGCGGCTATGAGTGTGGCGTTGCCTTTACTACCACTACCCAGCGACGCCAGCCGCACTAACTGATATTGCCTTTAATCAGGGCCAGCAGGGCCTGCTCTTCGCGCTTTTCCAGCGGCTGATCTGCATCCTCTGGAATCAGGCGGATATGCACGGAATCAGCGCCCTGCTCGGTCACTGTGGCGCGGAAGGTGCGACCTGCCAGGGGGTGGTCTTCGTCATCACCCCAAAGCCAGTCGAACCAGCCGTCCTCTTCCTGTCCCTGCGGGCCCAGAAAGCGCACGTAGTAGGCGCCGGCACTGCGGTCGCGATCCGTGATCTCAAAGGCTGACGATTCCAGCGCTCTTGGCATAGCCGCCCAGGCGCGATTGAACGGCAGACCCAGATCGATGTAAGTGTAGCCCTCATCGGACTCGGCCATGGCAATTCGACCAGAAGCGCTGATTGCCTGATCGGCAATCATGGAGACGGGCGCATCGCCGGCACTGTTGGCGATGTACTGCGCCACAGAGCGCAACATCTCACCCTCCAGTTCCAGATTATCGGAGGCAGGTGGCCAGCTATTCACATCTCCGGCCTGATTCATTTGCAGCACGTGTAATTCACTGGTGCCGCGCTGCACACCGCGCTCGATACGGTAGCGAAAACGTGAAGCCATGGGTTGCGTCTCAAACTCGACCCAGCCGGTTTCCATAACGCCCGCGCCCGCATCCACACGCGCTGCCTGTATGTTGGCAGCGGCCAGGAAGCTCCGTACCTGTGGCCACAACTGCCCGGGAGCGACCGCAACCAGCGCCCAGCTCTCGTTACCCAGACGCTGGATTCGAACAACATCATCGGCATTGCCCGCCACCAGTGGCGTTGGCCGGGGTACTTCAAAGTCGCCCTCCAATACGAAGTCGTCCTGTACCGAAGGGATGGCATAGATTTCCTGCAATTGTCGCGGCTCTGTGCCATTCGGCATGTCCATTGGCGCGGTCTCGGGAGCACGTTTGTAGTCTTGTGTGCGGTCGGGGAACATACCCTCATCGCCCAGCAGCCAACCACAGCCTGTCAACAGCCCGAGAGGGAGCAGCAGCGCACTGCGAGAAAGTAAACGGATCATGTTAGCTCGATTCCTGCCTTGCCAAGAGCGGCTTCTACGGCCGCGTGATGAGTTGTATCCAGTGTGGTCAATGGAAGACGCAGACCTTCGCCTATCCTGCCCATGCGGTACAGTGCCCACTTCACGGGAATGGGGTTGGACTCCAGGAACAAAGCGCTGTTCAAAGCGCTCAGCTTGGCATCTATCTCCCCCGCTTTGTCCGAGTCACCGGCTAGCGCCAGGGCGCAAAGCTCTGCCATTGCCGCCGGCGCAACATTTGCTGTGACAGAGACATTGCCCTTGCCGCCGGCAAGCATCAGCGCCAGCGCGGTTGGGTCATCCCCGGAGTAAACGGCGAAGTCCGCCGGACTGCTCTCGATCAAAGCACGCCCCCGCGCAATATCGCCTGTGGCATCTTTAATACCGGCTACGTTGTCCAGTTCCGCCAGCGCCATCGCGGTGTCGTTGCTCATATCGACACCGGTGCGGCCGGGCACGTTGTAGAGAATCTGTGGCACGTCAACGGCCTCTGCGAGGGCGCGAAAGTGCTCGTACAAACCACGCTGAGTGGGCTTGTTGTAGTAGGGCGTCACCAGCAGGCACGCATCCGCACCCGCCTCTGCCGCTGCCTGGGTCAGCTCTATGGCCTCCTGAGTTGAGTTTGAGCCGGTGCCCGCCATAATCGGGATGCGGCCTGCCGCGTACTGGACGCAGAAGCGAATCACCTCGCAGTGTTCAGGCGTGGGCAGTGTTGCACTCTCGCCGGTAGTACCCACGGCACCTATCGCCCCCGTTCCAGCATCGACGTGCCAGTCAATCAGGCGCTCAAGCGCAGACCAATCTACGCCTCCATCGGCCTGCATGGGGGTCACAAGGGCAACAATACTGCCGGTAATCATGTAAAGAACTACTCCGGATACACCGCGCTGCGCGAACTGCTGCGCGAAGTCAGCAATTATCCATGCTCGGGATAGGAACACAACCGGATTGCGCTAGACTGGCCATGTGAAACACACACGGCTATGAGAGCACCATGCAACGATCAATCCGCTTTGTTCCCTTATTCTGCCTGCTGACGGCGTCCCTGCTGTGGCCCCTGCGTTCAGCCCATGCCCAGTTTGAAGTCACCTATAGCCAGCCTACGTATCTGGACAGGCAGTACATGTCCCAGCAGCGCACCGGCATCAATGAACTGGCCGCCAATAACACCGGGCAACGTTTTAGCGGTATGGCGAGCCGGGACATTGCACTCATGCAGCGCTTACTCGATCAGGGCATTGTTACACCCACGATGACACGTGAACTGCAGGCCCTGGGCATTGTTTTGGGCGACCTGCTGGCAAAGGAACTGCAAATGGACTGGGTCATCTTTGAGGATGAGGTCGGTCGCAGCCGCGCATTGCGCTTTGGCGACAGCGAGTCACTGCTGTTTCCGGTGACCATGCTGGCAAGACGCAAAGAAGGCGGCGGGCGCACTGACGTTCAGGAAATTTATGACAGCGCCGTTGCAATGGCCTTGGCCGAACGCGAGCCACTGCCGTTTCAATAGGGCGGTCGCTGGTGTTGATTACGGGTGACGTTTAGACTCAAGGACTGCTGACCGCACAAGCAAGGGCGCATGAGTTCCAGCACGGCACAGATTCAGCTCGACCTCGATAACGATCACGGCGCAAAGCTGCACTTTGCGGGCGACTGGGTGGAAGGCAGCGCCACGCCCGAGTATCTAGACTTTAGACCCCAGTTGCTGGCCAGCGCCCCCAACACGCTTGTGCTATCTGGTGAAGGACTCGGTGAGTGGGACTCCATTTTCATGGCCTTCCTGCTACAGCTGTGTAACGACTGTCGCGAGCGGGATATCAGTATCGATAGCGCGGCACTGCCGGCCAGCGCCCATCGCCTCCTGCAGGTTGCGACCACCGTTAAACCTCACAAACCGCCCGAGGAAGACAGCCCCCCGCTGTTAGCCACTCTGAACCCGGTTGCAATGCTTAAGGGAGTCGCCGAGGGAACACGAGACTCCCTCGCTTTCATGGGCGAAGTCACCGTTGCTCTGGGGCGGCTGGCGGTGGGCAAGGCCAATACCCGATTTAGCGACTTCCTGACCTTCTGCTACCAGGCAGGGCCTAACGCCTTTGCCATCATTAGTCTTACCAGCGTGCTGGTTGGCATGATCCTCGCGTACCTGGGAGCAGTTCAGCTGCAGCAGTTTGGTGCCGAGATCTATGTCGCTGACCTGGTAGTGATTGGCATGCTGCGTGAGATGGGCGCTTTGATGACGGCTATCGTGATGGCGGGACGCACGGGGGCCGCCTATGCGGCACAACTGGGCACCATGCAGACCAATGAAGAGGTCGACGCCATTTCTACCATGGGCATATCGCCGGTGGAGTTTTTGGTGGTTCCTAGGATGCTGGCCCTGGTGGCCATGATGCCGCTGCTTACCATCTACGCCAATATACTGGGCATCGTTGGAGGCGGCATTGTTGCCGGTGGAATGGGAATCACACCGCTGCAATACATTAATGCTGGCGAGGCCGCCATTGATAGCGCACACATATTTGTCGGCATGCTAAAGAGCTTTGTCTTTGCCGTACTCATAGCAGTCGCGGGCTGCCGCTCAGGCATCAACTCTGGCCGCAGCTCCGCTGCGGTCGGCCAGGCCGCGACCGAAGCGGTGGTTACCGCGGTGGTTTACCTGATCATTGCAGACGCCGCGATCAATATTCTGTTTCAACAGTTGGGTATTTGACGCATGTCAGAATCCCGGGCGCATATCCATATCGACAAGCTCACCATGGCCTATGGCGACTTCGTCATTCAACGGGACCTGTCTTTCGACATTAACCGGGGCGACATCTTTGTCATTATGGGCGGCTCTGGCTGCGGCAAGAGCACGCTGCTCAAACACATGCTTGGGCTGATCACACCGGCCAAGGGCGACATTGCCTTTAATGGCCAGAGCTTTTTCTCAGCACCGCCGGCCCGGCAGGACGAAATGCGTCAAGGCTGGGGCATTACCTATCAGACCGGGGGTATGTTCAGCGCCATGACCCTGGCAGAGAACGTCACACTGCCCCTGCAACTGTACACAGACTTCAATCGCGACCAGATCGCCGAAGTGGTTGCCTACAAACTGGCACTGGTGGGGCTGGACGGCTATCAGGACTACTACCCCTCGGAAGTCAGCGGCGGTATGCGCAAACGGGCAGCACTGGCGCGAGCCATCGCGCTGGACCCGGAGATCCTGTTTTTCGACGAGCCGTCTGCGGGCCTGGATCCCATCAGCTCGCGCTTGCTGGACGAGCTGATACAACAGCTACAGGAGTCGACGGGCGCGACGGTTGTTATGGTCACTCACGAGCTGCCCAGCATTTATGGTATCGCCACAAACTCGGTCTACCTGGACGCCCATACCCGGACCATGATTGGCTATGGCGACCCCAAACATCTGCGCGACCACAGCAATGAGCCGGTTGTGCGACAATTCCTGACCCGCGGCCTTGGGGCTGCTGAGGACAGCACGGCATGAATGAAAAGTCACATAACGTACTGATAGGCGCCTTCATTGTGGGCGCGCTAATCATCGCGCTATCGGGCATTATTTTTCTCAGCAGCACCGGGTTCGGTACCGATAGACAGAAGGTCGTGATGGTCTTTGATGGCTCAGTGAAAGGCCTGACACTGGGCGCACCCATCGCGCTGCGCGGTGTGCAGATCGGTCAGGTCACAGACATCCGACTCATCCTGGATACCGATACGATAGACGTCATCATGCTGGTTGAGTCCGAGATCAACAGCGCCAACATCCAGCGCCGCGGATCCATTGGCGGCAGTCTTATGGATGAGCTGATTGCCCGCGGGATGCGGGCACAGTTGAACACCCAAAGTTTCCTCACCGGCCTGCTCTATGTGCAATTGGACTTCTTCCCGGACAGCGATGTGAATCTGGCTGCCATCGAGTCTGAGTACCCGCAGATACCCACCATCCCCACGGAGCTACAGCGCTTGCAGCGGCAAATTGAGTCCATCGATATCGCCCGTATCGCAGAGGACATTGGTGCGATTGCCGATGGTGTGAATCAGTTCGTTAATAACCCGCAGTTCCAGCAGTTGCCCGAGGACGTGCAGGCGGGGATTGCCAGCTTCCAGGGCTTGAGCAGCGATCTGCGCGGCCTGTTGGCCAGCACCGGCCCACGGGTTGATACCCTGTTGGATAACGCCACCGAAACATTCGATAGCGTGAATAACGAGCTGCCGGAACTGTCGCGTTTGGCCAAGACCAATCTGGCGGTACTCGATGAGGCCATTATCGCCTTCGAATCCGCTATGCAAGAAATTGATGGGCTGGTGTCGGAGGACTCCAACACCACTTATGAGCTGAACCGTGCTCTGCGCGAACTGGCGGAAGCCGGGCGAGCCTTACAACTACTGGCCAAGACGCTAGAGCAGCAGCCTGAGGCCCTGATCAGAGGCAAACGTGAGGAAGATCAGTAAATGACACCTATTCGACTGATTGCAGCACTGGCGCTGCTGTTACTGGCCGGCTGCGGCACCACACCGCCCAGCACGTATCACTTGCTGGACGCTCGCGGCACCACCCTACCCAGCGGTGACAGCCCGTCACTGGGTGTGGGGCCTATTATGATTCCCGAGTACCTGAACCGTAACGGTCTGGTCTACCGAAAAGACAGCAATACTCTGGAAATTGCCTCTTACGAGCGCTGGGCTGAGTCACTGGCCGACGGTATCGAGCGTGTGCTCTCGCTGAATCTCGCGAGCCTGCTGGATACCCAGAACGTGCGGACTTTCCCCTGGAACCGCTCTCGCGCACCTCAGTTCAGTGTACGGGTTCGCATTGTCGCGCTGGACGCAAAGCCCGGGAAAGCCGAGTTAGTGGCGGAATGGCTGCTACTGCAACCGGGAGACCCGGATACCGAGCTGACGCGCCAGCTAACAACGCTGTCGGCGCCCCTCGGTGGTGATACGGCTGGCGGGGCTGCAGTCGCCTCCGCCTACAGTGATTTGTTAATGCAACTGAGTGAGCGAATCAGCGCGGAGATCCGCGAGGCTGCAAATCAGGCGGCGCTGCAGAACGACGATTAAAGCGTCAATGGCACCCGTGAATTGCGCACTTCTAGAAGTCGTCGTTGCGCATCATGGCGTCTGAACCGCCATCCACAAAGAATACTGACCCACAGACAAAATCCGCTGCCTCGCTTAACATAAATGCCATGACACTGGCTATTTGATCGGGCTGTGCCGTGCCTCCCCAGGGCACGCTGTCAGCAAAGTCGCGCATCAATTGCCCCAGCGTCGGGTCAGACATCACCTTCTCCGACAGAGGCGTGCGGGTAATACCGGGCGCAACTGCGTTGATACGTACGCCCATCTCAGCGTAGGCAACCACCTGGCGTCGCATCCACATGGTCAGCGCGCGTTTTGATCCGGCGTAAGCTGTGTGGCCGTCCCGAGCATCGATGTCGGCACAGGCCTTATCCTCATCGCCGTCAAGGCAGGCTTGCACGTAGCTGTCATCACCCGTCACCATCGGCGCTGAGTTAGAGCCCACCAGCAAGACGGTGCCACGGCGTTTGGCAACCAAGTCTTTCAGGCCCTCCACCACGGCAACCACGCCAAAGTAATTCACGCGAGCGATCAGGGATAGCGGCTGTGTGACGGGTGGCACTCCGGCACAGGGAATCAGGCCGTCAAGTCCATCAGCGGCTCTTGCGCGCACCTCAGCGACCGCATGCTCACGACCCTCTGCGGTAGAAAGGTCTGCAACAATATCCGCATCCCGGATGTCCACACAGATCACATCGTGTCCGCTGGATTGCAGGCGCGCTTTCAGCGCAGCGCCGATTCCGGTGGCGCCACCGGTCATTGCGTAAACACCCATCGTCTTCTCCTTCAGGTTGTCAGAGAGTATCGGTGAGAATCTGGCTTAGCCACAGTTCCAAATCGGTCAGCGTGACCGTCCAAAAGTGTCGATCAGCCCGGCGCCAGCACCGTGCTGTCACCGACACCACCAAGCAGACTGGGCGATTTGTTGGTCGAGCGAGAGATCGCCCGATCCAGCGGCTGAACATGCAATGGCTGTTTCAGAATCGGGGCGAAAACCGGATCCCCATCGACGATAACAGCGCTATTGTCCAACCATCGGGGTATCTCTTCGCGCTGCAGCATCACTGGCATGCGCGAGTGCCAGGGCTCCAGGGCAGTGGCTGCCTGCGTCGTAACCAGAGTGCAACTGAGCAGGGGCTGACCGCCTTTTTCCCAAATATCCCACAAGGCGGCAACAGCTAAAGCGCCGGAATCAGGCGTGAACTGGTAGGGCTGCTTGCCTTCACCCTCTTTGCGCCACTCGATAAAACTACTCATAGGCACCAGGCCACGCTGGCGTTTGAAGGGCGTTGAAAACGCGCGGCTCCGTGACAGGGTTTCGCTGCGGGCGTTAAACATGGCGTATTTCTGATCGACCGCCGGCGCCCAGGACGGTGTAAGCCACCATCGCGCGCTGTCTAGCGCGCCTTTGCCCGTTACATTGCGCACCAGTCGCACAGACTCGGTGGGTGCGACGTTAATAGCCGGCGGTAAATTGAGATCAATTCCCAGGTCTTTCAGCAATTGCTGCAGGCCGGGGTTGTCGATGACATTGAAACGTCCACACATGGCACTACTGTGCCAACTGGCGGCCAGCGCTGCAAACAAGGTTTGCCAAAGTGAACCCCGGTGCAGCTCGGCCTGCGATTCTGTGCTTCAGGTGCTGCGTGGCCTTGCCTGTCTCAAAATGCGGGTAGTACTCTGAGCGCCGGATCTGGAGGATACACCATGAGTAATAAACCCAGTGCACCGGCTATCGAAGGCTGGTTCACCCTGGACGAGCAGCCGCACCTCATAGGCACCCGCTGCAACGCCTGCGGCACTTACTATTTCCCCAAGCAGGACCAATTTTGCCGCAACCCCGGCTGCGACAGCACCGAGTTCAGCGAGGTGAAATTGAGCCGCACCGGCACCCTCTGGAGTTACACCAACGCCTGCTACAAGCCGC
Organism: Parahalioglobus pacificus; assembly: GCF_014652275.1. Taxonomy (GTDB): domain Bacteria; phylum Pseudomonadota; class Gammaproteobacteria; order Pseudomonadales; family Halieaceae; genus Parahalioglobus; species Parahalioglobus pacificus. Next base: position 1,855,992 of record NZ_BMYM01000001.1, read on the forward strand.
CGGCGCCCTTTGTCGCGGCAGAGCCTTTTGAGCCCTACGCCATTGCCGCCGTGCAACTCGAGGCAGAACAAATGGTTGTGCTGGGTCAGGTCGTGGAAGGCACTGGCGTGGAAGCGCTGAAAGTAGGCATGCCTATGGAACTGGTGCTGGAACCATTGCACGAAACTGACGACGACGTAAAGATCACCTGGAAGTGGCAGCCCATGTCCGCGACCGCAAGCGAGGAAGGCTGAATCCATGAGTAATGAGATTGCAATTCTTGGGGCGGGAATGCACCCGTGGGGCAAATGGGGTCACAACTTCGTACAGTATGGCGTGGCCGCAGCTCGCGAGGCGCTGGATGACGCCGGCATACCTTGGAAAGACGTCAGCTTTGTCTCTGGTGGCGCTACTGTCCGCTGTGGTTACCCTGGTTATGTGGCCGGAGCAACCTTTGCACAGGCATTGGGCTGGCAGGGGGCCGAGGTGAATACGTCCTATGCGGCCTGCGCCTCCGGGTCGCAGGCACTGGCCGCTGCGCGCAACAAAATTCTGGCGGGAGGCTGTGACGTTGCACTGGTGGTGGGTGCCGACACTACACCCAAGGGCTTCCTTGCACCGGCCGGCGGCTACCGCCCGGAAGATCCGGACTGGGTGCGTTTCTATCTAGGCATCACCAATCCAACCTACTTTGCCCTATACGCCAGGCGCAGAATGGACCTGTACGGTGACACACTGGAAGACTTCGCAGCCGTTAAGGTGAAGAACGCACTGGTGGGCAGCAAGAATCCCAGAGCGCGTTACAAGAAGTGTTTCACGGCTGAAGATGTCGCTGCCTCTGCCATCGTAGCGGACCCTCTGCGCCTGATGGATATCTGTGCCACGAGTGACGGCGGTGCGGCTCTCATTGTTTCGAGCGTGGAATACGCAGAACGCATTGGCAAAGGGGATGCGCCCCGCGTAGCGGCAATCTCCACCGTTACACCCACTTTCGCAAGCGGCGTGGTAGAGATGCCCGATATCGCCACAGACTCGGCTGCAGCGGCAGGCATCGATGCCATCAGTTATCGCTCGCAACTGCCTCTCAAGGCGTATGAAGAAGCCGGAATTGGCCCCGAGGATGTCGACTTGGCAGAAGTCTACGACTTGTCGACAGCGCTGGAACTGGACTGGATAGAAGATCTGCAACTGGCACCGCGCGGCGAAGCCGCGGCGATGCTGCGAGCCGGTGACACCACTGTCGGTGGGCGCACGCCCGTTAACGCCTCAGGTGGTCTGGCCTGCTTTGGTGAGGCCGTGCCCGCGCAGGCATTGGCGCAGGTCTGTGAGCTGACCTGGCAGTTGCGCGGCCAGTGTGGCGAACGTCAGGTTGAGGGTGCGCGGGTTGGCATTACGGCTAATCAGGGCCTGTTCGGCCACGGAAGCTCGGTCATCGTGAAACGCTGATCAGGGCTCTCGCACCGAGGCTTTCATAAGGTAGGCAATGAGGTCGGCCCGGTCCTTTGGATCGGGCACCCCCAGACTCATCATCGTCGTATCAGGAAACATCGCCATGGGATTGGCCAGCCAGAGGTTTAATAGCTCCGGTGTCCACACGAAGTCTGCCTGCTTGAACGTATCCGAGTAGTGCTCGAAACCGGCTTGCTTGCCGGCAATCCGACCAAAAATGCGATGCAGGTTGGGCCCATTGTTATGGCCCATGATTTTTTCGGGATAATGACAGGTCCGGCATTGGCCAAACACCAGACGCCCGCGCTGGGCGTCCCCCGCCTCCAGAGTCAATGCCGGCTGGGTCCCTCCTGGTTCATTGGGGTCTGTCTGACCGACCGCAACCACCGAGTACGTCAGTCCCGCAATCGCCAACACTGCGGCCAGGTATTTGTGGAGGCTCATCACCCACATCATGCCAAGTCTCCTGCGGCGGCCAGACCCGCCTGTCGACCGAAGTAGGTGCAGTCACCCAGCGACAGTCCGCTGGCAATGTAAGGCGCAAGGGGCAACCCCGCTGTAGTGCGGCCAGCCGCAAACAAGCCCGGCACCGGTTCGCCGTAGGGCGTGAGCACGCGGCCGTTGATATCGGTGTGCAGACCGCCAAAGGTATGCGCGGGAAAGAAAGCTTCGTCCACCGATAAGGCCCAGGCCTTGTAGGGTGGCCCCTGCAGCGGGCGCAGGTAAACCGGCGATTTCTGAAACTGGGGGTCACGCCCTCTGGCGGCGAAGCGGTTGTAGTAGGCCAGCGTGTGCTGCAACGCCCCAGCAGGAAAACCCACCGCGGTCGCCAGTGCCCCAATGCTGTTGGCGCTGGCAACTTCAGGAAAGTTGTCCTGGGCCAACGCATAACTGCTGTCAGCATCTGTGATCAGCCAGGCCTTTCCCTGCTGTTGATAGGCGATGTGATGCCCCAATACACCATGGTAAGAATCTTCTGCGACAAATCGCTGCGCCTGATGATTGACGACAATGCCCGACAACACATTCTCGGGTGGGTAAATCGGGGCAATGGCAAAGCCATGGTCCATTCTCAATACATCGCCGCCGGCAGCCAGGCCCAGAAGAATGCCCGCGCCCAAATCGCCAGCATTACCCCAAGGCACCGAGCACTGAGCTAACTCTGGCGCGTAACGGGCCAACATATCGCGATTGTGAATAAAGCCACCGGCGGCCAGAACGACACCGCGCTTCGCACGAATATGTTTTGTCTCGCCGGCCATATCCGCCCGCACGCCAATTACCCGGCCATCGCTGGCGGTAACCAGCTCTGTCACCGCAGAGCGAGACTGCATCTCAATGCTGGCCGCCCCCGCCCGCCCCAATAAGGCGGCCATCAGGGTACGGCCACCCGTCATGCCTGCAACGCCCGGCACATGGCCACGCGCGGCAGGTGTCGCCTGCTCCCTCGCGGGCCAGGCCAGCTCATTGCCAGAAACATAAAGAGACTCATCGCCCATGGGTAAGCCCTTGGCGGCGGTGAAGCCCTCGCTATAGGGCACGCCCTGATCGACCAGCCAATCAAAGTGTGCCACCGACTCTTCGCAATAGCGCTGAACCTTGTCCCGTTGAGGATTCAGCGCGCCCGTATTGGCGATAAAATCGTACATCGCCTCGACGGTATCGCTGACGCCCAGAGCGCGCTGCAGTACCGTGCCACCACCGGCATAGACCACGCCGCCGGACATCGCCGACGAGCCACCGAAGCGCGGCAGTGATTCAAGAACAAGTACGCTCGCACCCTGCCCGGTAGCTTCCAGCGCGGCGCACATGCCGGCAGCACCTGACCCCATCACCACAACATCGGTGGTCAAATCCCAATGAGTGACCGCGGTACCGTCGATTGCGGCCCGGGCGCCAACCCCGGCCACCGCCGCGCCAGCCACCGCGCCGCCGAGAAATCCGCGCCGGCTGAGGCCTCCGGCAGCGGTCGCACGTCTTTCGCGGTCGCTAGTCATGCGTCAGGCATACCTCTGGTAGTCCAGCTTTTTATTCACCATGTAGGTGCGGTGTCGAGCGCCGGCCCGATCAAGATCACCACTGCCATAGGCGACGTCACCGTGATAAAGGAAGCAGTATCCGCCATCCACTATCACGACCTCGGGTTCGAAAACATCGGGCTCGGCATTGGCCAAATGAGAACGCGCAGCGCTGCAATCAGCGAACTCACTGACTTGCACTATGCTGACGTAGGTCGGTGGTGCAAGAAAGAAGGGATGCTCGTCGTCTTCAATATCGGCAAACGCCTGGGCCGGGCTGCACCAGCGATGGCGCGCAATTTCACCGCCATCCACTTCCACTTCCTGGCCGTCATCCAATACACACAGGAAAAACCAGGTGGCGTAACGGCGCTTGGCCCCTTGCGGCGTAGTCCAGTGCGACAGGTACAGCAGTTGTTCGTCGCTGACTTCCAGACCAACTTCTTCGCGCGTCTCTCGAATGGCCGCAGCGCGCGCCGTTTCCAGTGGGCTTGCGGCTGGCTGCGCATCTTGCGGGTCGACCTTCCCTCCCGGGAACACCCACATCCCGCCCATGTGACTCACGGCCTCACTGCGCTGAACCAACAGGACCTCAAGGCCGGAAGCACCATCACGAGCAACAACCACAGTCGCGGCGGGCATGGCAGCAGCGCTATTGGAGGTATCGGCCATGCGATCTACGGAAAAAATCGGCTGATGGTGTCGATCACACAGGCCGGCCGGTCACCGCCCTCAACCTCGATGGTGACGCGCACGACGACCTGAACCCCGCCTTTAACCTCTTCGGCCCTGATAATTTCGCCAGCGCCACGGACGCGACTCCCGACTGGCACAGGGGCAGGAAAGCGCACCTTATCGCAACCATAATTCACGCCCATAGACACATTTTCGACGGTCATCAGCTCCGGCAGAAACAGGTTTGCCAATGACAGCGTCAGGTAGCCATGTGCGATGGTCTTGCCGAAGGGGCCCTGCGCTGCTCGCTCGGGATCCACATGAATCCACTGATGGTCACCTGTTGCTTCCGCAAACTGATCGATTCGCTCTTGCTCAATAGTGAGCCACTCGCTGTGCCCAAGGTGTGTTCCCTCCTTGCCCATCAGTTCCTGCGGTGATAAAAACGTGGCCATGTTAGCGCTCGCTCCTGTGAGTAATGGCAGGGACTATACCACCGCGATAGCTGCGCCAGCAGACGCCTGCTACGCAAGACTGCTGCAGCGCAGCATGTCGAACCACAGACCGGTGAACAGCCCTCGACAGGTAGCTCTGCCTGTGAGATCGATCGCAATTACACAGCATGAGCTGACAAAACAGGCACAACCACCAGTAATCATCTATAGTCATTGCAACAAACTATGAACTATGGAGACAACAATGGACGGACTGGACTCGGATACGCTGCTTAATCTCTACATCATCCCCTGGGGCATCAAGATTGTGCTCGCCCTACTCATCTTCCTCATCGGCCGAAAAATCGTCGGCATGGTGGTGGGTTTTGCAGAGCGAATGATGGAACGCCAGGAGATGGATGAAATTCTGATCCGGTTTATCTCATCCATCATCAAATGGGTGCTGCTGCTGTTTGTAATTATCGCGGCACTGAGTCAGCTGGGCGTAGACACGACTTCCTTGATTGCACTACTGGGTGCAACGGGTCTTGCCATTGGTCTTGCACTGCAAAGTTCGCTGTCAAACTTTGCTGCCGGAGTCATGCTGATCATCTTCCGTCCATTTACCAAGGGTGACTTCGTCGAGTCCGGCGGCGCCGCTGGTGTCGTGGACTCTATCAGCATCTTTACCACCAAGCTGACCACGCCCGATAACAAGGAAGTCGTGGTACCCAACAGCGCCGTGTTCTCAAACAACATTACCAACTACTCGGCGCGCCCCACACGCCGCGTCGACATGGTCTTCGGTATCTCGTATGACGACGACATCCGCAAAGCAAAGAGCGTGCTGGAAGAGATTATCGCCGCAGACAACCGCGTGCTCGGCGAACCGGCACCGGTGGTGGCATTGGGGGAACTGGCAGACTCCAGCGTGAACTTTCTGGTAAGGCCCTGGGTCAATGCAGAAGACTACTGGGCGGTGCTGTGGGACACCACCGAGGCCGTGAAGTTGCGCTTCGATGCAGAGGGTATCAGCATTCCCTACCCCCAGATGGACGTGCACTTCGACAAGTCTGAATAGCGCGACGCTCAGAGCCTAAATAGACCCTTAACCCCCGGCAGCCTTCGCGTGCTGTCGGGGCACGCCTCCCGCACCTCGACCGAAAAGTCCAGGTTACGAGGATTTCACAGAATCCCCCGCTTCTCTTGTGTTATAACCCCACTGTATTCCAGTGAAGCGGTATTCCCTTGAAGCCCACAGTTCGACAGACATTGCTGGCAGCGTCATTGCTGATTGGTGCAACGACGATCAGCGCTATGCTTTTCCTCTCCAGGCCGGAAACGGAGATCGCAGAACCCGTCTACAAGCCCGTGACCGTCGACGCTGCTGAGGTGGTCATGGAGAAGGTCCGCATACCGGTATCTGCTCAGGGCACAGTGGCCCCCATGCAGCAAACCAGCCTGCAATCTGAGGTACGCGGCCGCGTTGTGGAAGTCTCAGACAACTTCAATGTGGGAGGCTTTGTCGCCGAGGGTGAGACATTGCTGCGGGTGGACCCTCGCGACTACCAGACCGACCTGCTGCGCGCGCAAGCTGCGCTGGAGTCCGCCGAGAGCGCGCTCGCACAGGAACGTGGACGCGCAGAGGTTGCCAGACGCGAATGGGAGCAACTGCCCAAGGGCAGCCAGCGCAGCGATGAAGCGCGCGACCTGTATTTACGGAAACCACAGCTGGAACAGGCAGAAGCGCAGTTACTGTTCGCCAGGGCTGATCTCGAGACCGCGCAGGATAACCTCGACCGCACAATTATCCGCGCGCCTTATGACGCCATTATTCAGGCCAAAAACAGTGAACTTGGCCAGTTCCTGAATGTTGGCGCCAGTATCGCCGAAGTGGTTGGCGTGTCTATGGCTGAAGTGCGATTGCCTATCCCCCAGTCACGCCTGCCTTATCTGAATCTCCCTGGCGTCACTGGCAAGGAAACCAACAGCCAGGCAGCCATCGACCTTTACACTGACAATGGTGAGCAGCGTCAGCACTGGCCGGCGCGACTGCACCGGACCGAAGGCAGCTACGACCAACGCTCTCGCTCATTGTTTACCGTGGCACGCGTACAAGACCCCTACGGCCTGAAAAATACAGACCAGACACCACTGCGTTTTGGCAGCTTCGTCAGCGCGCGAATCCTGGGTAAGTCGTTCGACAACATCGTGGTACTGCCGCGCTACCTGCTGCGCGCGGGCAATGAGCTGTGGGTGATTGGGCCGGGCAATATCTTGCAGAGCCGCGCTGTCTCAATCCTGAAAACTGGCGGCGACCTGATCTACATCACCGATGGACTCAGCGATGGCGAGATCGTTTCCCTGACGTCGCTGGATAGCAGCTTCCGCGGTGCCGAGGTTGATATCCAATCCAGCACCCCCAGCAATCAATTGCACGGTGATGGGACGCCCGCCGGTGACGACCCTGCTGTCCCGGCCGAAGAAGCCACAGTGACCATCACCCCGCCTGAGGGCAACGCCGGATGAGCCAAACTCCCCGTCGCGGCATCATCGCCTGGTTTGCCCATAATCCGGTCGCTGCCAATCTGCTGATGGCAGTCATCATGGTGGTGGGACTGGCCTCGGCCTTCAACATTCAGCGCGCAATGTTCCCGGCTTTGGACCTCGAGGTCGTGATGATCAACATGGCCTACCCTGGCGCTGCGCCGGAGGAAGTTGAAAAGGGCGTGGTGTTCAAGATTGAGGACGCCATTAATGATGTGGACGGCATCAAGCGGGTGGAATCAGACGCGCTGGAGTCCACTGCTCGCCTGTTCATCGAGCCACAAGAGGGCTACGACCTTAACAAGCTCATGGACGACATCAAAAACCGCATTGATGCCATCCAGTTTTTCCCGGAGGGAGCAGAAAAACCGATTATTTCCAAGCCGGAGCTCATGTTCCCCGCCATCACCGTCCAGATCACTGGCAATCTGGACGAGCGCAGCATGAAGGCCATGGCGGAAAGCATACGACGAGAGCTGCTGACCTTCCCCGAGATTTCTGCGGCTGAAGTTGTCGGTGCCAGAGAGTACGAGATCTCGGTCGAAATTACAGAAGCGCAATTGCGCGAGTATCAAATGACCCTGGGAGATGTTGCACGCGTCATCGCCAACTCCTCCCTGGATCTGCCAGCGGGTTCTGTACAGACGCGCAACGGCGACATCATGCTGCGCACCGTGGGGCAGGCCTATGTGCAACAGGACTTTGAAGACATCGTGCTGCGGACCTTCCCCGACGGTACACGGCTGATGCTCGGCGACATCGCCAACATCAACGATGGCTTTGTAGATGCCAAGGGCTTCGCTTTGTTTGACGGCAACTACTCCCTGGGCGTTAACGTATTCTCTATCGGCTCTCAGGACATTATCGACACGGCTGAGGTGACCAAGGCCTATGTGGCCGACAAGCAGGCTCAGTTGCCCAAGGGCATCGATCTCACCGTGTGGTCCGATACCACCTACTATCTGGAAGGTCGGCTCGGGATGATGGTGCGAAACCTGGCGATGGGTGCGCTGTTGGTGTTCATCATTCTGGCCCTGTTCCTGGAGATCAAGCTCGCGTTCTGGGTGATGCTTGGCATCCCGGTCTGTTTTCTGGGCGCAATGGCGCTGATCAACACGCCTTACATCCACACCAACCTGAACATGATCAGCATTTTCGGCTTCATTCTGGTGCTGGGAATTGTGGTGGATGACGCCATCATCATGGGTGAAAGCGCCTACACCGAGCAGGAAGCACACGGCCACAGCATCGAGAGCGTTGTGAATGGCGTCTACCGAGTGTCTACACCAGCCACCTTCGGCGTGCTGACTACCATCGTGGCCTTCGCACCCACACTGTTTATGGACGGCGTCTTCGCTGCCTGGCCCGAAGCCTGCGGCTGGGTCGTTGTACTTTGCCTGATGTTCTCACTGGTCGAGTCCAAGTGGATTCTGCCTGCTCACCTTGCACACAGTAAGCCCACCCAGAATCGCGCCCTGCTCGCCATCGACCACATACAGGAAGGCGTTAACTCACGCCTTAGACGTTTTGTAGAACAGCGGTACCGGCCTATGGTGCAGCGCTGCGTAGATAATCGCTACATCACGCTGTCGGTTTTCCTCTCGGGCCTGATTCTTTGCGCAGGGCTGTTACTCGGCGGCGTTGTTCGCATGGTGATATCGCCTGATGTACCCGGCGAGTTCCTGCAGGTAGAACTGAGAATGTCGGAAGGCACGCCGGAAGAGCGAACCCGCGAGGCCGTGCTGGAAATCAGCCAGGCACTGTACGATGTGGAGGCGCGACTGCAGCGTGAAAGCGGTGTAGACGAACCGCTGGTAGAGCACATCGCAGCCTACGGCTACGATCGCATTAACGGCCGCCTGGACGTTGAGCTCACCAAGGAAGATCAGCGATCCATCACTACACGCGTCATCGAGCAGGCCTGGCGTGACGAAGTGGGTACTATTCACGGCGCCGACGTGATGGCGATAACCAACGTGGACGGCCCGGGCATCGGCCCCGATATCGCCTTCGACCTGATGCATAACGATCTCGGAACGCTGCGCAAAGCCTCCGCTGACCTGGAGGAAGCCTTACGCCATTACGAGGGCCTGTACGACATACGCAACGGCGCCAGCGATACAGCAGATGAATTCCACCTGGAAATTCTCCCGGAAGCCGAGTCGATGGGCCTGACCCGCTTTGATCTCGGTAACCAGGTTCGCCACGCCTTTTACGGCGCGGAAGCACAGCGAGTCCAGCGCGGCATCGACGAGATTAAAGTGATGGTGCGCTACCCCGAGGCCGACAGGGAAACCGTTTCCAGCCTGACTGATATGTATATTCGCACACCCCAGGGCGATGAGATTCCATTTGACACAGTGGCGCGGGTAGATGTTCGCCAAGGCTTGCTGAAGGCCACACACATCAATTACCAGCGCGCTGCGGAAATCACCGCTGAAGCCAATAAGGATATTGTCGAGCCGGGTCGGGTACTGGCAGATATCGAAGAGAAAGTGATGCCGGAGCTGATGGCGCGTTATCCCGGTTTGAACTGGGCAATTTCGGGGCTGTCCGACGAGGAGACCAAATTCTTCGTTAGCCTGATGATTGGTTTTGCGCTGGCGCTATTTGGCATTTACGCCCTGTTGGCTATTCCTACACGATCCTACTTGCAGCCATTGATCATCATGGGCGTGATTCCGTTTGGCATTATTGGCGCTGTAGTGGGCCACTGGCTGCTGGGTCTGCCGCTGAGCATGATGTCATTCATGGGGGTTATTGCGCTGTCCGGCGTTGTGGTTAACGACAGTCTGATTCTGGTGGACTACGTCAACAAGGCCGTGGGCGCGGGCACACCTTTGCGACAGGCCGTGCTCGACGCCGGCGCTAGACGCTTCCGCGCCATCCTACTGACCTCGCTTACGACTTTCTTCGGTCTCGCGCCAATGCTTATGGAGCGCAGTGTACAGGCGATGGAAATCATCCCGATGGCAGTGTCACTGGCCTTTGGTATCGTCTTTGCAACGGTGATCACACTGTTGCTGGTGCCCTGTCTGTACATGATTCTGGATGACTTCAACGCGCTGTTCGCCAGCCCTGACGAAGGACAAACAGGACATACAGCGACGGGTGGTGCAACAGCCCCAACGGCTCTCAGCGCGGATTGATCTCCCGTCCGCGCCACCGCACGTAACACATAGCAGCAGTGAACAGCAGGGTAACGCTACTCAGCCCCACCCACGCCACTGTTTCATGGGGTTGGGCAAATACCCGCTCCACCCCGAGGACGAAGTAACCCAAGGCGATAAAACACAGCCACACATAGCTGCGCAGACTGTCCTTGAGCATGCCGGGCAAGAAAATCAGCAGTGGAAGAAGCTTAGCCACCCAGATCACCCAGGGAGCGCCGCGCAACAGAGCGTCTGTCGCCTGTTGCCCCACAAAGCACCCATAGCTCAACCAGGTAAGGGACCATAAAAGCCGCGTCAGCGGCTCGCGTTGTACTGCCATTAGACCAATCCCCTTGCGATACGGGCCACACGTGCACCCAGCGCCTGGCACAGGCTTGATTCGGTATCGTCCAGTGCGCGGCCATTGTCATCACCCGCCCAGTGACTGGCGCCGTAGGGCGTTCCGCCGCTTTGGGTACGCATCAATCCAGCTTCGCTGTAAGGTAAGCCCACCATGAGCATGCCGTGATGCATCAGCGGCGTCATCATACTCAGCAAAGTGGATTCCTGACCGCCGTGCAGACTGGATGTGGACGTAAATACCGCGGCAGGCTTATCGATCAGCGCACCGCTGAGCCACAGGTCGGAGGTCTGATCGATGAAGTGCTTTAGCGGGGCTGCCATATTGCCAAACCGCGTCGGACTGCCCAACAGTAGACCCGCGCAATCGCGCAGATCGTCAGGCTCGCAATACACTGCTCCCTCATCAGGGATCGCGGGCGCAGTGGCCTCACTCACTGCCGATACGGGCGGCACCGTGCGCAAGCGGGCATCCATACTGCCCTCGCGCTGCACACCGCGAGCGATCTGCCTTGCCATTTCCGCGGTAGCGCCACCGCGGCTGTAATACAGCACCAGTATGTAGGGCGCACTCACTTGTTAATCAGCTCCAGCACGTTCTCTGGCGGGCGGCCCAGTATCGCACGTTCACCAGCAACAACGATGGGACGCTCAATCAGTTTTGGAAAAGCCACCATGGCGTCCAATACTGCCGCTTCATCAGAGGCCTTGGATAGACCCGCTTCCTTGTAATCAGCCTCGCCACGACGCACCAGTTCAGAGGGCTGTTTGTTCAGCGCCGCCAATAAGGCCTGCAGCACCTTGCGATCAGGCGGTGTTTCGAGATAGAGAATCACCTCGGGCTGCACACCGTGCTCCTGCAGCAGTGCTAGTGTATTGCGAGACTTGGAACAGCGCGGGTTGTGGTAAATTTGAAACTCAGCCATAGCATCATCCAGGTAAAGCGGCGAGTATAACAAAGCGCCAGTCGTGGCCGGGGTTTCGGGGAACACAACGCATGTCAGTAATGGTCAGCTCTCAGGACAACCTGCAACGCAGCTTACGCGGTGTGCAGTACCTCTTTTCTCGCTTCGGCACGGACCGCTGTTCGGAGATTGCTGCGGCCCTCACCTACATGAGTTTGTTTGCGCTGGTGCCACTGCTTACGGTGCTTTACACCATGGCCTCAGCAATACCTGCTTTTCAGGGGGTGGAGAGTCAAATTCAGGAGTTATTGTTCCAACACCTGCTGCCCGAAACTTCATCAGATATCGAACAGTACCTGAACGACTTCTCCCGCCAGGCAAAGAACCTGACCGGAGCGGGCATCGCCTTTCTGGTGGCCACCGCGGTACTGATGCTGCGAAACGTCGAACGCGCCTTCAATACCATCTGGCGTACCCGTGAAAACCGCTCGGCGGTCTCCAGCTTCCTGCTGTATTGGGCGGTTCTTAGTCTGGCACCACTCACCATTGGTATGGCGTTGGCCATCAGCACCTACCTGTCGTCCATTGCCATGTTGGTGGAAAACTATGATGTCATCGGTGCCGGCTCTGCCCTGCTGGCCCTGACGCCGTATCTGCTCAGCGGAGCGGGATTTACCCTGTTGTATGTGGCGGTCCCCAACTGCCAGGTGCCGTTCCGGCATGCCCTGGCGGGCGGATTGATCGCTGCGCTCGCTTTCAACGTGGCCAGACGCGCCTTCACCGATCTGGTGGTTGGCTCCAGCTATACGTTCATCTATGGCGCCTTCGCGGCTGTGCCGCTATTCCTGTTATGGATCTACTTATCGTGGAACATCGTACTAATGGGTGGCATCTTTGTGCACAGCCTGTCGGCCTACCAAACACAGGAAGAAGCAGCCAGGCCCACCGTGCTCAAGGCCTTGGATGTGCTTTACATCCTCTGGTCAAATCAAAAGCGCGGAATTTCAGTCAAAGAGTCGGAAATTCTCAGCAACCGCAACCCGGTGACGGGCGGCCTGGATAGCGAAACCTGGCGCGATCTGCGCAAGCTATTCCTGGACAACCACCTGATTGCGGAGAACGACCGGGGCCGATACCTGCTGGCCCGCGATCTGCACGAGGTCAAGTTCTGGCAGATCAAGGAGCTGGTGAACGAAGAGCTGCCGCTGGACAGCAGCGACGTGAAAACCGGCATGCCCTGGCAAGCCAGCGCCTACCATCTACTGCGAGACCAGCGCGGCGACCAGAGGAATCAACTGGACACAACACTTGCGGAGTTATTTGCTGAATGAGAGAAAGACTAGTCGTAGCCCTGAGCCTGGTCCTGTTATTGGGAGGCTGCAGCAAAGCCCCGCTGGAAGCCGCTCGCGGCCAATGGGTGCTGGTTAATTACTGGGCAATTTGGTGTAAGCCCTGTATTCAGGAAATCCCCGAGCTCAATGAACTGGATCACAGCCGCAGCAATGTCACCGTACTGGGCGTGAACTACGACAACCTCGCCGGTGATGAGCTCCAGTCCCAGTTAGATGAGTTAGGCGTGGAATTTGCGACGCTGCCAGAGGACCCGGCGGCGCAGTTGGGTGTGGCAAGACCTCAGGTGCTGCCCACAACCTTTATTCTGGACCCCGAGGGCAATCTGGTGTCCACCCTGGTTGGACCGCAGACACTGGATAGTCTCAATCAGGCACTGGTGAGCGCAGGCGCACCTGCAGGCTAAAAAAAAACCGGCCTGAGGGGCCGGTACAAAGGAGTCTCGAAGAAGTAGAACCTGGACGGTGTCCAGTCGAACAAACCGGTATTCGGACCCAGTCGGGGTAGGTACTGACTGCCAAAAACCGCGTTGTTACAAGATAAGACCCGGCACCGCGAGAAAAGTTCACCCTACCTCCTGTTTTAATATTCACTGTTCTTGTACTCCACGTTTCACCCTTGAAATAGACCCACGCAAACATCGCCGGGCAGAGGCTGAATGGACAGCCAGCGCAGGCAGGTCTAGTCTCATTCCCACATTGCCTACCACCACTAAAGGACTGTCTTCCATGGGCCATATTTTTGACGATGTATCTGAAACCATTGGCGGCACACCGCTGGTAAAAATAAATCGCATTAGTGACGGCAACATTTTTGCCAAAGTAGAGAATCGCAACCCGGCAATGTCCGTGAAATGCAGAATCGGCACCAGCATGGTGATGGCCGCTGAGGCTGACGGCAGTCTCAAGGCCGGCATGACTATTGTGGAGCCCACCAGCGGCAACACTGGCATTGCGCTGGCTTTTGTCGCAGCGGCGCGCGGCTACGGTTGCATCCTCGTTATGCCGAGCACCATGAGCCTTGAAAGACGGATGATCATGAAAGCACTGGGTGCACAGATCATTACCACCGAAGGCGCCAAGGGTATCCCCGCTGCCATCGAGAAAGCCAACGAGATCATCGCTTCAGACCCCGATAAGCACTGGGGCGCGCACCAGTTTGAGAACCCCGCCAATCCCGCAATCCACGAGAGCACAACCGGCCCGGAAATCTGGAAAGACACCGACGGCGCGATTGATGTGCTGGTTTCTGGCGTAGGCACCGGCGGAACGCTGACGGGAATATCCCGCTACATCAAGAACACGCAAGGTAAGGCGATCACCACTGTCGCCGTTGAGCCGGCAACAACCACCATGATTACTGCTGCGAAATCAGGGCAGGAGCCCACTCACGCGCCGCACAAAATACAAGGCATAGGCGCGGGCTTTGTCCCCGAGAATCTTGACCTGGCTATGGTTGACCAGGTTGAACAAGTGACCAATGAAGAGGCCTTTGAATGGGCACACCGGCTCATGCAGGAAGAAGGCATTCTCGCAGGGGGTTCCTGCGGGGCAGCCATGGCGGTTGCCCATCGGGTGTCTCAGCAGGAGCAGCATAAGGGCAAGAACATCGTTGTGATCCTGCCCGACTCGGGTGAACGCTATCTCAGCTCGCCGCTGTTCGAGGGCGTGTTCTCCGACAACGAAACGGTGCAGTAATTGGAGGTACCGGCGCTACATGGCGTAGCGCTGGTTCCAGGCATCAACAATGCGCTGGTAGCTGCCATCGGAACGCGCCTTGGCCAGCGCCGTATTGAATCTAGCGATCAAATCTTCCGTTCCGACTTTGGAGCGAGAGGCGGCGACATACAGGCCCCGTTTAGGCAGGGTAATGTCTAGAGGGGTCAACTCGCCCCGCCTGTCTTCCAGGTACTCTGACAGCATCAATGCGATAACCCGATTGTCACCAATGACATAATCCACCTTGCCATTGAACAGGTTCATCAGGCTCTGAATCATGTGGTTCTCAACCACCAGCGACACGCCGTCTATCCCTTTCAGATCCATGCCATACGAGTAATCCTCTAGCACACCGATGCGGCTACCCGCGAGCTGCTCCAGCGAGCGCGGGCGACGATTGGCGGCTTTTGTCGTCACCAGGATAGTGTCGTTCAGCAAATAGGGGTCACTGTAAATAAAGTCGCGCTCGCGCTCCTCATCGCGCCAGGCTGCGCCCAGCACGTCATACAGACCAACACGCACGCCCTCCATCGCGCGCGGCCAGCGCTCGATGCTGTTGTCTACGGGCAGCCCGGCCTGCTGGAAGATGTGCGTCACCAACTCCAGCGCCAAGCCGCCCTCGGGGAGTTGAGCGTCCACGTAAGGGGGCCAGGTGTTGGTCATCATTGTGACCGGCGCGGGTGTCTCTGCCGATGCACGCACTGTGGCCAACAATAGCAGTGCGACTAGCAACCATCTAATCTGCATGGGATTCCTCATTGTTAACGGGCTGTTGCCTGCAACTTCTGTTGCAGCCGGCGGCCCACATCAGGCCACTCATTATCCAGAACACTAAAGTACACGGAGTCTCGGGAGAAGTCCCCCTGAACGATCATGTGCTGGCGTAGCACACCCTCGCGGGTTGCACCGATCCCCTCCAGCGCCCGCTGCGAGCGCAAATTGCGCGCGTCGGCCTTGAATTCAACCCGCCGACAGCCCATAACCTCGAATGCATGGGACAGCAGGAGATACTTTGCTTCAGTGTTCACGCCTGTGCCTTGCCAGTCCTGACCCAGCCATGTCCAACCAATCTCCAGCGATGCGTGTTCGGGGCGAATATTCAGATACCGCGTGCTGCCCACAACCTTACCCTTGGCTACCTCAACAATCGCAAAGGGATACTGGTCGGCTTGCGCCATGGCCTCATCAACCCAGTGCCGTGTGTCTGCAAGATCGACAAAACAGGCGCGGGGCATGTAGCGCCAGTCATCTGCCTCACGGCCACGATTGAACAAGCCTTGCGCATGAGACTGGTCCAGATGCTCAAGGCGAATGCGCGACCCCTGCAGCGGCTGTGCGGGAAGTTTCATCGATAGGACTCCAATGTCCGAGACAAGGCTAGGGAATTAACAAACTTGAACCGGTGGTCTTACGCGATTCCAGATCGCGATGTGCCTGTGCGACATCAGCGAGCGCGTAGCGCTGCTGAATATTTACGGCGAGGCGCCCATCTAACACGCGCTCGAACACATCTGCAGCCGACTGTCTCAGTTCTTCTGTGCTTGCGGTGTAGGTCATAAGGGTGGGACGAGTGATGAACAATGATCCCTTGTTGGCAAGCACCTGCAAATCCAAAGGTTCCGGCGAGCCGGAGGCATTGCCAAACGACACCATTAAACCGCGCATGCTCAAGCAATCCAGAGAGGTTTCGAAGGTGTCTTTCCCTACCCCGTCATAGACCACCGGCACGCCCAAACCACCGGTAATCTCTCGCACGCGCTCTGCCACATTTTCATGGCTATAGTTAATGACATGGTCATACCCGTGCGCCCTGGCCAACTCAGCCTTGGCTTCCGTGCTCACGGTGCCAATGACTGTGGCACCCAGCGCACTGGCCCACTGCCCAAACAGTAAACCCACACCGCCGGCTGCCGCGTGGAACACGCAGGTTTGGCCAGATGCCAGTGGATAGGTGCGTTGCAGCAAATACTCAACGGTAGCGCCCTTCAGCAATACTGCCGCTGCGGTTTCCAGGTCGATGCCGTCGGCGACACGAACCAGTCTAGCGGCAGGAAGATTGATACATTCGGAATACGCACCGAAACCCGCCGTGCAGTAAGCGACACGATCACCCACGTTCAGGTCTGCGCCCTCCCCTACTGCGATAACCTCACCGGCCGCTTCCAACCCTATGCCGGTTGGCAATGGCAGGGGATACAGGCCACTGCGATGATAGGTATCTATGTAGTTGAGACCGATGGCCTTGTTGCGAACCTGCACCATGCCCGGCCCCGGCGCATCCAGCTCAACTTCTATCAGGTCGAGCACTTCCGGGCCGCCTGTCTGCTCTATCCTTACTGCCTTTACCATGCTCTACACTCCTGCATTTTGCGCGCGGCTATGGCGAGCGCTCCCGGCGACAATGCACGCTGCGGTATACTACCCTGATAACGACAAGAATGAGCAGTCATGCACGGCTACACCCAAACTGAGCGTTTCCTTTCGCTCTTCACTGCGCTGAGAAGCGGTGAGGGAGACAGCGCCCTGCGCCTGTGCCTGCAGTCCTTTGTCATTATGTTCGCGTATTACCTCCTCAAAGTGATTCGCGAACCACTGATCCTCGCCGACGGCTCAGCAGAGCTTCGCGCGTACACTACAGCAGCACAGGCGATGCTGCTGATGCTCATCGTGCCACTATTTACGCGCGCGTACTTAAAGGTCCGGCTGCTACAGGAAAAGCATCACCTCTTTCGGCATACGCTGTTATTTTTTATTGCTAACCTCTCAATTTTTGCGATAGCACATGCTGCAGGACTGGCCATCGGCGTAGCCTTCTATATCTGGCTCGGCATATTTGCGGTCATGATCCCGGCACTGTTCTGGGCCTTCGCGGCTGACCTGTACAACCTGAAGTCAGGCCAACGTATTTTTCCGCTGATCGCGGCCGCCGCTGCTTTCGGCGCGTTGCTGGGTTCAGGCGTTGCCGGGGAACTGGATGTCCGTGTGGGCCATCATGGGGTAATAATCGCAGCGGCCGTGGCTCTGTTACTGCCATGGATGCTGAGCCGGCGCACAGAGCAGTTCATTCCTACCGGATCGCGATCCTTGACACTGGAACGAGGCGGACAGGTTCAACACCCTTTACTAGAGGGCTTTCTCGTCGTCTGGCGAAGCCGCTACCTCACCCTGATTGCCATCTTTGTCATTCTGCTGAACCTGATCAACACCAACGGTGAGTACATTTTGGCGGAGTTCGTTACCGACGAGGCTGCCAGGCACAATGCAGTCACCGGGGACGCAGATGCCTACATAACGGGTTTTTACAGCCAGTACCTATTTATCACCACGCTTCTTGGCTTTCTCATTCAGCTGTTCCTGGTATCGCGAATATACGAGCGGGTGGGCATTGCCGGCGCCCTACATATACTGCCCATACTGATGATCATCAGCTACAGCGCGATCGCCCTACTTCCGCTGCTAGTGGTGGTTCGCCTTGCGCTCATTGCCGAGAACAGTCTGAATTACTCGCTGCAAACCACCACGCGGCACGCCTTGTTCCTGCCTGTAGAGCGCGAAGAAAAGTATGTCGGCAAGCACATCATCGACACCTTTTTCTTTCGACTGGGGGACGTATTGTCCGGGGGTTTTGTTTATCTGGCGAGTACGCTGGTTGGCCTGGGAATCGTGGGCTTCGTCTCCATCAACATTGTTTTGGCAGGTCTGTTGCTGGTGGTGTCGCGTGCCATCGGCCAGCGCCACAGCTCGACTGCAGCGGAGCAGCTCAACAACATGGCGCCAGAGGTTGCCTGTGCACCCGCGGATCTTTACGTGACTGCTGGTGCCTCACAACAAATGGCCTTGCCCTCTGACACCTTCGTTGACCCTGACGTTGGAGATGCACTGAAGTATCAGGCTTTTGCAACGCACTCGGATCGACTGCCCGCCTGGATAAAGTTCGATACGCTGAATCGAACCTTCACCTTCGCGCCACCGCCGAGGGCGGCCGGCAGTCTGCGCATTCGTGTCGTGGCCAGGGACTACGACGGTTTGGAAGCCGAACTCAGTTTTACCGTGAACTATGGCGCAGGTGCCTGAGCCGTTTCAGCTCGTTCGTATTCGGCAAATCGACGCCCCGCATACGTCGCCGCCCAGAGCCACACCGCCAGAAGTACAAGCGTAATCACGCTCAAATACCTTAGACTTTCGAAGTCGCTGAACATCAGGGTAAGACCCAGACTCACAACCACCGCGATTGCCTTGGCAAAACGCTGCACAAACATATCGATAAACGCCTTGGCTCTGTACTTCTCCGCCTGGGAGGTCGGCACATACAGGGCTTCCTTTGCCGACTGGTTGATGGAGTAGCTGAAAGCATTATCTGCCGTGTTCAATAAGCTGCCGACCCAGAGCACGGGGAACAGCAGGAAGGCCGAGGAACCTAGCGCTATCGCGCAGGGCAGAACGATCAGCGCAATCCCCACGCCAAAGCGAGACATCACCAGCCCGGTGAGAAACAGCTGCACGAACAGGGAGACCCAGTTGGTGATTGAGAACACCAATGCAAACTGCGCCCCTATCTCAGGGCCCGACAAGTAGTGAGCGATAGTCGACGTGAACTGGAAGTCCACCATCGTTGATATCACTTCATACAAGCCGACAATAGCGACAATCGACAGCAGGTAAGGCGATCGCATCACCAGCAGCGCACCCTCGGTTGCAGGGTTTGCACTGCCTTGCTCAGGGTCGGGAGCACTGGGTTCTATCTCGACCTGCACATAACGGCTGGCATAGGCCGCCGCAATCAGAATCAGCAGTGCGAAACCCGTACACACCCATAACCACTCGCCATTACTGAAACGCTCGATGTTCAGCCTCAGCACCGTTGTGCCGAACACACCGCCCGCGACGCCGCCAAGACCGACCAGCCCGTACAAGCGCTTTGCTGTATCGGGCCTCACCGAGTCATTGAGAAACGCGAAAAATGTCGCGACCATCAGCGTGCTGAACAGGTCGCCAAAGAGATAGAAGCTCCAGACAGTGCCAGGTCCAGGCTGGTGCAGAAGTTGGACGAACAGCACGTAGCACGCGACAAAGAAACCGGTGAACACGAAGCTGAGTTTTTCCCGGCGCAGTTGCCGACTGAGCGCACTGAACACCACAACCGCGATAAAGGCCACGACCATGTTCAGCACCTTCGCCAGCAGCTCCGCCTGGGCTGCGTTGAACACCGTACCTAGGAAAGTGAATCCTCTGTCATCGTAGTACTGGATGAACAAGCCCTTCTTCAGAGGCTTGAGAATCCAGAAGCTGCTGATCACCAGAAAGAAGTAGCAAAACATCGAGAGCGCCAGCGGCCATTCGCCGCGCCGCACATCCATAAACGCCTGCAAGGGATTAGTCATCGACTATCCCTGATCGAGTAGCGCGCGGCTCGGCCTTCACACGATGTTGCCAATGAGAAAACAACTCAGCGATCTTCTGGGCGCTTGGCCTGCTTGAGAATAAGGTCCCGCCGCTCCAGTATTGCCTGTATCTGCTTGGGGTGAAGGTATTCTGACAACTCCGCCGTCAGCATCTCCTCATCCAGCGCCTCTAACTTACCGCGCAGCAAGTCAGACACCTGCAGGATGACCTTACGGTATTGCTTGGGTCGGTCATCCTTGGCGCGGAAGGCCAGCGAGTGATCGATAAAGCGCAACATGTAATCGTCCTTGGTCCACAGGATATTGGTCAGATTGCGGTCATCGTTATGAATCAGGATGTCGAATATGTAGCGTAGCCGGTACTGCTCATGCTGCTTACAGAAGCTATTGAATGGCATATCGCTCGCCACCCTGTCCCGTTCGTTAATGGCATTCTCCACCCAATCCGACAGTGCACCGTCCTGACCCTCCACTTGGGCGAGCGTCGCGGTGGGAACCATTTGCAGATCAATCATCCGGTCAATCTTGTAGGCCGCCACGTCGTAGACGTAGCGATCTGCATCATCGTTGCGACGGGGGATGTAGCGCTCCCGGGATTCAATACCCGGGTGACTGTCTTCGTATTTGAAGACTGAATCATTGGTCATGCCGTTGGCGCTCTGACGAACGCGCTTGGGTTTGGTAATGCCTGTGCCAATATCTTTCACCGACACCACCTCCGCGGTACGCATAAACTCCTCGAGGTCGGCATCTGACATCTGCGACAACTGCATTGCCAGTTCACGCACTTCAGGGGTTGGCTGCGCACGCTCACCATTACCAAGGTAATGGATATATTCCTGGCCGTCGCCATAAATCAGGGCAGCGGCACGCCCCTTATAAACAGACTTCAGCATGCCGGTATCAAGCCGGATGGCGCTTCCCCCCATGCGGGAGTGGACATCTCCACGCGTTGGTGTGTGTCCGACAACAAGTTGCTCGGCACCAACCTTCTTCAGAAACCGTTCCGTATTGAATGACTCCGTGTACGGATGACACAGTGCTGTACCGCGGTACCAGATTGGGCTGTCATCACTGAAAACGACCGCTTCCTGCGCTTCAAATACTGCCGTGAGCGGATCAAACCAGTCCGCCCGCTTTCGAGGGTTCGCCAAAGCGAACTTTTCTGCGGCGGCATTCAGAAAGCGCAAGCGGTCGTCATAGCTCACATGCCAGGGCATCACGCCCGCATCACGGAGGTCATCAATATTCTTGAGATAATCCTGCAGTTCAGTCTGCAGCTCTTTGTTCAATTGTCGCAGAGTCTTGTCACTGAGCTCGTACGCTATACCCGCATGCAGAAACACCTTATCGTTGACCTTGATCACGTAGGGTTTATCGATCAACCATGACCCCAATGGACCATCACTGGCGTAAGCTTTGCGCAGCGCGAAATAGCCGGGCGGGTACTGCGTATCGAAGGCAGCCCGCACATCCGCATCATCGCCTCCACTGTTGAAGCGGCGGTAGTCCGCAAAGGCGGCGTCCCTGTCAGCAGCTGTCTCATCGGCTGAAAACTCTGCAAATTCCGCTGCCGACACGTAGCGCAAGTCACCCGTTAACACCATGACTTCATGGTTGCCCAAAATGAGATGAACGGCACCACCCGCGGCGGCGGCCTGCTGCTCAAGCTTCATCATTAATTCAACGACTTTGCGAGAACCAGGCCCGCGGTCGATCAGGTCACCGACTGATACGAGATGGGCGTTACCCCCAACCCAGTTGAGGTCAGCATCCGCAACACCCACCTCCTGCAGCAATGCCGTCCAATCTTCATAGGCACCATGGACATCACCAAAGGCAACCACACGGCCCGGTGCCTGCACGTCATACTCTGCAGCCGCTGCGCCTGCAGGCAACAGCAGTGCACAAACCGTAAATACAGATATCAGCCAACGCATCAGCAGCATTGATCTAGCCCCTCTGGAGTGGTTATTTTCTGGTTAAAGTGTAGCTGGCCAGGCGACAAATGCCACGCGGCAAGGTCAGTCTATCCAACCCAGCACATCCCGAATAATGGACCAGCGCGGCCCGCGCTGTTGCGATACGCCCCCCAGCATCCAATAGGTATGCAATTCATCGACAGTGCCGTCCTTGCGCTTCAAATCGACCCAGTTGCTGACAAAGGCCTGCATTTCAGTATCGCCCTTGGGTACTGCATAGGCAGCTGGATAGCGGATACCGCCATCCCGGGCGCGAGCAACTGTATACCGAGGGTAGCGATAGGCATAGGCGGCACCCTCTTCGGCCGACAGCAGTAGCGCATCGGCGCCCTGGTTATCGCCGCTGAAAAAGTCCTCTGCGGCCTCCAGGTACACCACCTGGGCATTGGGTAACAGTTTGTGAATACGCGGGGCAAAATAGTGCGAGCTAACCAGGGCAATAGTCAGCTCTGGCTCCGCCCGCAGGGCTTCAACATCCGCATACAATTCACGCTCGTGATCAAGAACTACGAAAGACAGGTGCAGATCGATGTACGGCTGTGAGAAGGAGGCAATAGCAAAGCGATCTGGCAGCGCCGCAATACACGACATCGCCATATCAATCTGGCCGGAAGCCAACATACGCTCAAGACCGCCAAACTCGAAAGGCACAAACTCCAGGTCAACACCCAGGTCTTCGGCCAGCACATGCGCCATTTCCACATCAAAACCGACAAGCTCGCCATCCGGCGTGAGGAAACTGCAGGGCAAATTGTTCGGCCGGTAACCGACCTGGAGGATGCCGCTATACAACACATGATCCAATCGCGTGCCCGCCAGTTGCGTGACGCTTGCTTCGGGTACGTCCACGCGGATGCGCGCACTCACGCGCTCCTGCATCAGCTCGATTTCCGCCAGTACCTCATCACGCGGCGGCGCCGCCGGCACGAAATGACTGAAGTAGAGGCGCAGTCCAACCACCAGCGCCACCAGGCATAAACCACTCACGGCCAGGTAGCGCAACACGTCGCCAGAGCGCACTCGTACCAGACCGCCCAGCGCCAGCGTTCCCAACACACTAACAACGATGATGTGTAGCGCCGCCAGCATTGCGCCAAAGCGGCCAACAACGATGCCCGTCACCAGGAACAACTGGAACATGTCAGCGGGTATGCGCAGGGCATTCAGAAGGTACGGAACGGCAATATTGATGCTGCCGAATAGGCTGAAAAATCCCTCAAAGGCCAGCGATACTCGATCGCCTCCGTTAAGTGGGGTATCAGTGAACCAGGCGGCAAACAGCACGAAGAGCAGTACAAGCAACTTACCCAGTGAGGGGAAGTTAAACGACACGGGCACGATGATATCGATGGCCGACTCGGCCTCCTGGCTATCCACACGACGTTGGGCCAGCAAGGCCTTACAGCGCTCGGCTATCTGCGGCAGCACAACAAACTGATTGCCCGTCGCAAATGCCGTCACCAGCGGATCACGAAACGTCGCCAACACCTGCCGAAAGGGAATGCCACTCACAGTCGCGACAAGCCCCGGGAAAATCCAAAAGGTAATCAGCAGTGCAAGGCTGATATAGGTCATCAGGTAGACCTGAACCCTTCCCAGTTCATCGATGGTCATGGTGCCAGCAGCGGCAGCGGCGATGGCAAAGATGCCGTAGGGCGTTAGCTGCACCACGGCGCCGTTGATGCGGGTCAGGGCCTGGTTCAACCCATCGAGAATGTCGACCAGCGTCTCTTTTTCCTCCACCGCGATAAGTGCAACGCCAACGAGGATGCTGAAGAGGACGACGGCGGGTACGAGGTTATTAGACAGCGAATAGAAGATATTCGCGGGCAGGTAGAGCTCCAGCAGGTCTGTCTGCTCAGTAACAGTCCCCTGCATACTGCTAAAAAACGATGCCGCTTCCAGGCTGGGAAAGGCCAGAGAGACCGTGAAAATCATCACCAAGGCCAATCCCCAGATGGCCAGCAATACCAGGGTGCCTCGCAGGGCCAGGCGCTTGGCCTGTTGCATGTCCATGCGCGCGAAGCCAGAGATCAGTGAGACAACGATATACGGCAGTACCGTGATCTGAAGCAGCCTGACGAAGATATCGCCAAAGATCTTGAGGCCCGCTGCCAGCTCACCAAAAAACAGTCCTGCTGCCACACCCAGCAGCAAACCCAGCAGAATGCGCCCCGACAAGCCCATAGTGATCAGTTATCCCCTATTATTCACAGCCAGCATACACCAGCGGCGGCTCAACGGCCGATCTGACCCTGATTGGTGAGGAAAGGCCAGCCCAGTGACAGATACAGGGCATCAAAGTCTCCCTCGGCAGAACCCAAACCAAGGAAAAGGGGCCCCAGTGGCGAATCGATGCCGAGGTATATACTACCGGCCCCCACCAGGTCCCCGAAATCCACCTTGGAGCGGTCGCTCCACAGTTGTCCGCCTTCGATTGAGAAACCGGCATAGACCGGTAGGTCAATGGGTAGCACCGAGTTATCAGACAGGCGTTTCTGGTATTGCACCATGGCAAATGCCATCTGGCGCCCCGAGAAGTAATTCTGCGGCAGACCGGACACATTGAAGAGCCCGCCAAGTTGATAGTAGTTCTGGGGCTCATTCGTGGCGCCCAGGCTTTGGCCCGTGCGCGCTGTAACAATCACCGTGTGGTCTTTGTCCGCACCAAAACTATAGGCCGCCTGTCCCATGGCTCGCCAACGCTGAAACGTATTGTCAGCACCCAAACCATCCTCTACCGCTTCGTACTCGGCAAACAGGAAGCCGCCCTCGGTTGGAAAAAACAGCTTGTCCAAGCCATCGTAACGTAGCGACGCATAGACACTGCCCTCGCGAAAATCTTCTTCCGGCAGATTCTCCGAACTGGAGACATCGATGCGATACTCGCCACTGGCCTGGCGAAGCCCCAGACGAAGCTGGGTACGATTTCTGATGTTGCTGCCCACGGCGGCTTCGCCCCGGTACTGCCGCACACGCCAGTTACCCAGGGTGTCACTGGGATCAAACTCGGGACCAATGGTGAACACGTCGTAGTCCACATAATCCAGCTGCGTTTCTACGAAGAAACGCTGCTCAAGATCTATGGGTTGATAAAACTGCCCGACAAGATTGATGGTATCGCCCACCTGACCCCGGGCATAAAACTCACCCCCAAGGTCGTTCAGCCCCTGCCACAAATAGCTGGTGCCCAAGTTGAACTCACTGGCGCCATCCATATCGGTGATGAGGTTAAGCCCGAATTTAAGCCGGCTTTCACTGTTGCGTTCATAGGCGTTCACGAACAAGGTGTTCTGCCCGTCCTGTTCGCGAACATCGAAATCAATGAGCTCCCAGTAATCCAGGGCATAGATACTGGCCAGGTCATCATTGAGTTGTTCACGATCGAGCAGCTCGCCGGTCTGCTGGGTGAGGCGCACCCGAATCATGTCATCTGAGACAGGACTGTTGTTATTGATTGCGATACGCTCAATCGCCAACTCGGGGGGCGCGGATAAGCGCCGTGCGGCAACAAACTCGCCCCATGTCGCTTCGCTAACTGTCAGCTCATCCAGCTCACCACCTAACTGCTTCGCTGCCTGGTAGCCGGCCTCATAAATCGCATCGGTATCTTCGAAGTCCAACATGCCGATGCCTTCCAGAGTTGGCGAGATCAACACATCGGTTTTGGACAGCGTGGATAACTGCAACTCGGAGTTTCTTCGCGTGAGGAACCCCACCATCTGGTCGGCGACTGCCACCACCGAGTCGATGCTATCGCGACTGCGCAGAGGCGTGCCAATGTCCACCACGATCAGCCGGTCTACGCCCATGGAGCGGGCGATATCAACCGGTATGTTATTGGCGATGCCACCGTCGACCAGCAGCATGCCTTCATGCTCCACCGGTGCCAAAAGTCCGGGGATTGACATACTGGCTCGCATGGCGGTGACAATGTCGCCGCGATTGAAGACATAGGCCCGGCCTGTCTCTATGTCAGTGGCTACGGCGCGATAGGGCGTGGGCAATTCGTCGAAATCATCGACATGGGCAACATCGCGCATCAGCGCTTTGATAATCTGGCGAACCTGCTGCCCCTGAATCAGCCCCAGTGGCATCGTCAACGACCCCTCACTCAGTGAGAAGCGAATACTGGTGGGGTAATCGTAATCGTCTTCTTTTCTGCGTTGGGGTTTATCGCCACGCTCCAAGCTGTCCTGAAACGCTTGACCCCAATCCATGGTTTGCACGACTTCGAGAAGCTGGTCGCTGTTCATGCCGGCAGCATACATTCCGCCCACCAGCGCTCCCATGCTGGTGCCGGCGACGGCGTGAACGGGAATCTGCATTTCCTCCAGCGCCTTGATCACACCGACATGCGCTATGCCGCGTGCACCGCCGCCCGCTAATACAAGGCCAACGCGCAGCTCGCCGTTAGTGTCAGGCACTGCAGACTCATTACCCCAGGCATTGGGGATAAGCAGCAGTAGACACAGCATGTATACACGCATGGTGGTAATCCTTGTTGAGACAGACAACATTATCCCCGAGATCGGCTAAGATGTGCGGCGAAATAATGCCGAAGCAACCGCGATGACCGAGAACGTTTTTGCCGACACCAGCCTGGACCCGCGCCTCATCAAAGCACTGGCGTCTATGGAGATCTCGGCGCCAACTGAAGTGCAAGCTAGCGTTATACCGCCGGCGCTTAATGGCGAGAACCTGCGCATCAGCGCCCAAACCGGCAGCGGCAAAACACTGGCCTATCTGCTGCCCATTGCGCAATCAATGTTGCTCACACCGCCCGGCCGCAGCGAAGCCATGATGGCGCTGGTGCTGGTGCCCACCCGCGAACTCGCGCGTCAGGTGACGAAAGTGGCCAGAGCCCTACTGAAGTTCACGTCACTGCAGGCCGACGCCATTACCGGTGGCGCTGATTTCAAATACCAGCGCGCCATGCTGCGCAAAAACCCGGAGATTGTGGTCGCGACTCCCGGACGAATCCTGGAGCACTGCCAGCGTAGAAGTACCGACCTTGCCGACCTTAGAACCCTGGTATTGGATGAAGCTGATCGCATGCTCGAGTTGGGCTTTCGCGAAGACGTACTGGAGTTGGCTGCCCTCAGCGACCAGCGGCCGCAAACCCTGATGCTATCGGCAACCCTAGGTTACCGCGGGCTGGGGGCACTTGGGCGCGCAGTGATGAGCGACGCAAAGACTCTGGAGACTACGCCACAGCGCCAAGTGCATGAAGACATCTTCCATCAGCGCATTCTTGCCGATTCCCCTGAGCACAAAGACAAACTCCTGCTCGCACTGCTGAGCACTGGCGAGAATCGCCGCTGCCTGGTGTTCGCCAACAAGCGGCGCACCGCCGATCGGCTAGCCGGGTTGCTGGCGCACCACCGAATCAAGTGCAGCGCCCTGCATGGCGAACTCTCTACGGAAGAGCGCAAAGCCGTGGTCGCGCGCTTTGCAGACAACAAACTGCAGGCGCTGTGCGCCAGCGACGTGGCAGCGCGCGGACTCGATGTTCCGGGTATAGACCTGGTCATCAATTACGACGTGCCGCACAGCGGGGACGACTACGTGCACCGTACCGGGCGCACCGGTCGCGCGGGCGCATCAGGACTGGCCATCAGCCTGGTTGACGCCAACGAGTGGAACCTGATGGCCAGCATACAGCGTTACCTGAAGACGGAATTCGAACTACGCGCCCTGCCCGGTTTGAAGGCACGTTACAGCGGGCCAAAAAAACTGAAGTCTTCGGGTAAGGCGGCCAGCAAAGGCAAGAAGAAGAGTGCTGCGCCGCGAAAGAAAGTGCGACAGCGGGATCGCAAGAACGTGGGCAAGCCAGTTCGAGCCGGCAATACCCACAACGATGGTTTTGCACCGCTGACCAAAAAGCCCAGCGGCAAGGACAAAGACTAACGACGCGCTACTTCGCGTCTTCCTTCTCCGGCGCATATCGCTCGAACCAGGCCAGTATCGATACAATCTTGGCCATTAACTGGCTGGGACGCTTTGCGATACTGTGTGACGCCCCCGGGATACGCACCATCGCGGTGTCTACACCCCGCAGGCGCAGCGCTTGGTAGTACTGTTCCGTTTCGGCGATCGGCGTGCGCAGATCGTTCTCACCCGTTAGCAGCATGGTTGGCGTGTTCACATTTCCCACCAAGGACAGTGGCGAACGCTTCCAGTAATCCTCCTGGTCCTCCCAGGGCATGGCACCAAACCAGTACTGGGTAAAGTACGGCGAGGCATCTGCGGTCAGAACAAAGCTGGTCCAGTTAATCACCGGCTTCGCCACGACTGCTGCGCGGAATCTGTCGGTATTGCCCACTATCCAGGCTGTGAGTACACCCCCGCCACTGCCGCCGGTCACATACAGCTGATCCGGGTCCACATAGCCCTGCTCAATCACTGCATCCACCGCAGTGATCAGATCATCGTAGTCTTCGCTGGGATAGTTATGGTGGATAAGGTTGGCGAATTCCTCGCCGTAACTGGTGCTACCACGGGGGTTGACGTAAAGCACCACATAGCCAGCTGCTGCGAACAGTTGAACCTCCGCCGAGAAGCGCGAGCCATAGTTAGTGTGAGGGCCACCGTGAATCTCAAGGATCAACGGATATTGCTTGTTGGGATCAAAACCGGGTGGTTTCGCTATCCAGGCCTGCACATCGCGGCCGTCTGCCGAGGACTTCAGCCATAGTTCTTCCACGGGTGCCAGCTCGCGGTGAGCCAGCAGGTTGTCGCTGACAGCGGTAATCTGGCGACGTTGGTCGCTGCCCCTGCGACCAACGCTAATGTCCGCAGGCTTCTGGGTTGTACCGGAGGTATACGCGAACACGTCGCGGCCACCCACATCGTAGCTGGCACCGGAGTATGGCCGCCCAAGCGACATTCCACCCAAGCCACGCTGGTGCTCGGTCATGCGTCCGGACAAAGAGGTAGACGCGAGAATGGTGTCGCCCTTGTCGTCGTAGATGAAGAACAGTCGCTTGCCATCGGCAGACCACTGGGGATTCTGTATGCTGCGATCCAGATCAGCCAGCAACTCCCGGCTATTGCTGCCGTCAGCGTTCATGACATACATACGAGAACGCTGGTAACCGAGGCGTTTATCGTCATAGCCCAGATACGCGATCTGTTTGCCATTGGGTGAAACACGCGCGCTGTAGTCAGGTCCCTGACGGTCTGTCAGCGCACTGATCTCACCGCCGCTTCGAGCAACACTGTAAATCTCGGAGTTACCACCCGCCATCTCCCAGTCGTCATTGCGATTACCGGAAAAATACAGGGTATCGCTGTCTGCAGACCAGGCGATACCGCCACTGTGATGAAAATCATCAGAAGTCACCTGCCGCGGCGCTCCGCCGGCGGCGGGAATGACAAACACATGCTGGAAACCGTGTTTGGTGTTGCCTGCGCCGTCGCGCCGATAGCTCATACGATCTTCAACAATGGGGGGCGGTGCCCACTCGGCCCCGGCGGGCTTGGGCGGCAGCTTGCCCATGGTCGGTGCCGGCCTGTCCACGCGCATGCCGAAGGCAATCCACTCACCATCGGGAGACCAGCTGAGCCTTGCTGGTGCTCCAGGTAGACGCGTCAGCTGTGCCGTTTTGCCACTGTCTAGCCAGTGGATAAATATCTGTGAACCGGTGTCGTCCTTATCGACATAAGCGACACGGTTGTCATCCGGAGCCATCGCTACTGTCGCGATGTTATTGGCACCGGAGGTGATCGGCCGCTGGTCTTTGCCGTCAACATCCGAGACCCACAGATTACTGCGGCCGCGATCTTTCATGATGTCCATGGTGTGCTGCAAGTACAGCACGGTGTTGCCATCCCCGCTGACCTGCGGCGAGGCTGCATAGCCCAGCCCAAATACATCTTCGGGCGCCAGTGGCGGCGGGTTCTGAGCGAGGGAAAGGCTGGAGACCGAGTAGGAAAGCAGCCCCAGCGCGATGGCTGAAGCCCGGGTGAAGCGGTTCAACATGCGTCGTCCTTGTGCGTTTGCGTTACTATTGCGAGCTGTTTTGACCCCGCGAGTATACCCGCATGACTAATCCCCTGCTCGAAGATCTGCCGCTGCCTCCCTTCAGTCAGATCGAGGCGAACTGCGCCCTACCTGCCATCGAGCAGATCATTGCGCACAACAAGACTTCCATCACCCAACTGCTGAAAAACCCGGGGGATGTATCGGTGGCCAAGCTGCTAACGCCGTTGGAGGAGCTAGACGATACGCTGGCAAAAGCCTGGTCACCCATCGGCCACCTTAACGGGGTCCTGAATTCCGAGGCCCTGCGCGATGCTTACAAAGACTGCCTGGCCCTGTTATCGGAGTACGGCACATGGACCGGACAGCACAGCGAGCTATTTGCGGCCTATCAGAAGCTGGCTGAATCGGGCGATATTGAAGATGCAGCGACTCAAATGGCGATCAACAATAGCCTGCGCGACTTTCGGCTCGCGGGCGTAGACCTTCCCGAGGCAAAGCGTCAGCGTTTTGGCGAGCTGCGCCAACGCCTTTCTAAGCTGGGTGCACAGTTCAGCGAGAACGTAATGGATGCCACCGACAACTGGCGGCGCTTGTGCAATGAGGAGGATTTAACAGGCCTACCCGAAACCGCCCTAGCCAGTGCTCGCCAGGCCGCACAGCAGTTAGAGAGCCGCAAGGGCGTTCCCGGCGAGGGTGACTACCTCGTCACCCTTGAATTTCCATCCTACCTGGCCGTGATGACCTATTGCGAGAACGCCGAGCTTCGTGAACAGATGTACACGGCATTCTCAACCCGGGCCTCAAACCAGGGACCCCATGCCGGGCGCTGGGACAATTCGCCTGTCATTGAAGAAATCCTGAACTTGCGCTTGGAAATCGCACAACTCGTCGGTTTCGCCAACTACGCCGAATACTCCCTGGCCACCAAGATGGCAGGCTCAACGGACGAGGTCCTCGAGTTTCTGGAAAAGCTGGCCGCCAGTTCGCGCAGCCAGGCCAATGAGGAGTGGGCCGCACTGGAAGCCTTCGCCGCGGAGTCGCTGGATATACGCACCTTGCAGGCCTGGGATGTGACCTTCGCCAGCGAGAAAATGAAACAGGCGATGTACCAGGTTTCGCAAGAGGAGATACGCCCTTACTTGCCGGTGGACCGTGTACTCGCAGGTTTGTTTGAGCTGGTACAGCGTCTCTACAGCATTGAAATTGCCGAGCTACACGATTTCGACACCTACCATGCGGATGTCAGATTATTCGAAGTCCGTCAGGGGAACGAGCCCCTGGCACGTTTCTATCTCGATCTCTACGCCCGCGCCAATAAACGCGGCGGCGCATGGATGGACGATTGTCGTGTCAGGCGCCTGCGCCAGCAGGGCCTGCAAATCCCGGTGGCGTACCTGGTATGTAATTTCACGGCACCGGTGGGCGAACAGCCCTCTTTGCTGACCACCACAGAGCTCACCACGCTGTTCCATGAATTTGGGCACGGTCTTCACCACATGCTCACACGGCAAACGGTTGCCGCTGTCTCGGGCATCAACGGTGTACCCTGGGATGCTGTGGAGCTACCCAGCCAATTTTTAGAGAACTGGTGCTGGGAGCCTGAGGCGCTGGC
The DNA here is from genome assembly GCF_014652275.1 of Parahalioglobus pacificus. GTDB lineage: Bacteria > Pseudomonadota > Gammaproteobacteria > Pseudomonadales > Halieaceae > Parahalioglobus > Parahalioglobus pacificus. The sequence continues at coordinate 1,887,562 of NZ_BMYM01000001.1, forward strand.
GTTCATCTCCGGACACTTTGAGACCAGCGAGCCACTGCCAGATGAATTGCTAACCCGAATGCTGGATGCACGTAACTTTCAATCCGGCATGCAAATGTTGCGACAGTTAGAGTTTGCGCTGTTCGACTTTCGCTTGCACCGCGATTGGCAGGATGGCGTGAGCGACGCGCAGGCGCTGCTGGACAGCGTCCGATCGGAGGTCGCTGTTGTCACGCCGCCCAGCTTCAACCGTTTTCAACACAGTTTCTCGCACATATTTGCGGGCGGCTATGCCGCGGGTTACTACAGCTACAAGTGGGCCGAAGTATTGTCGGCAGACGCGTACTCCCGTTTCGAAGAGGAGGGAATTTTCAATGCGACCACCGGCGCAGCCTTTCGGCGAGAGGTGCTGGAAGTTGGTGGGGCACGCGATGCCATGGAGAGCTTTATCGCCTTCCGCGGTCGCAAACCGGAAGTCACTGCATTGCTACGCCACAGCGGTATCGCAGCCTGACAATAGCCTAGTCCAGAGTGGCGAGCGCTCCTTTGACGGAGGCTCGCATATCATCAATGGAACGGACAATGGCTTCAGTGGATTCACGCTCCGACGCCATGGACGACCAGCGCCGGGACCAGGTCTCCTTCAGATCCAGCGCGGCCCGCTCCACGGGCTCATCGATGCTTTCGCTCAAATCCACGAGCAAACCCACTTTCACCCAGCCAACGCGGGGATTTCCCGCCACAGCGTCCTGGTCGTAATGCGCGGCAAAAACCAGTTGCTCCAGCTCGGCCAGCTGCAAAAGGCTTTCGAAGCTGGCCTCACGCCTGCTGCTGTTGCGTTCGGTGACTTCCAGTCGCCATACGTTATAGGTGAAACCCAGGAGAGCGAAGAGCACGCTGAATATTGCCGTGGCCTGATACCACTTCATGCGTCGCTCGACGCCCACGGTATCCATCCCGATGGTCTGTCTAGTCTTCCTTGCCCAGCCAGTTATAGGCAACGCCCGCGAGCGCTGCACCTACAATGGGCGCCACCCAGAAAGCCCACAGCTGCTGGATGGCCCAGCCACCCTCGAAAATCGCCACGCCAGTGCTTCGCGCCGGGTTTACAGAGGTGTTCGTCACTGGGATGCTGATGAGGTGAATGAGGGTCAAGCCCAAGCCGATCGCGATGGGCGCAAAGCCAGCGGGTGCTCTACCGTCTGTTGCGCCGAGAATGATCATCAGGAACATGAATGTCATCGCCACCTCACAGACCAGTGCAGCCATCAGTGTGTAATTGCCCGGTGAGTGTGCCCCGTAGCCGTTGCTCGCGAAGCCGGCGGTTTCGAAACCAGGCTGGCCCGATGCAATGACGTAGAGAATAGCTGCACCGGCAATGCCACCAGCCACCTGCGCCAGCACATAGGGCAGCAACTCGCCCGCGGGAAAGCGCCCACCAACCATCAGGCCAACGGACACGGCCGGATTGAGGTGACACCCCGAGATATGCCCTATCGCAAACGCCATAGTTAACACAGTGAGACCAAATGCCAGCGACACACCCAGTAAGCCTATGCCGACATCCGGAAACGCAGCGGCCAAAACGGCGCTACCGCAGCCACCAAGAACCAGCCAGAAGGTGCCGATAAATTCAGCACCGAGTTTTTTTGACAGGGACATACGCAGAACCCTCTTGCTCATTATTGTTGTGTTTATAGCCACCCCTGACGGTGACCCTTAGAGCATAGGCGATAGGCGGCTGCGGTCAAACGCTGGCCGGATAATAGCGGTGCAGCGCAGGCGCGCCAGCACCCGCGACTTTATGACGAGCTATGCCAGGAGGCGCAGCCCTTCTGTCCTGGGCCCGAGGCCACACAGAGTTGTAGCTCGCGGATATCCTCGCCTTCAGAGCGCTGAACCAGTTTCTGCAGCAGGTAGTGGGAGAATTCCTCAACCGTGGCATTACGGATAGGAAGTACCTGAGTATCGCAGCGCAGAAACTCCATCACCTCACCCGCAAAGATCACCCTGTAGCGATCGTCCAGCGTCTCGATAGTTTGGTAGGGGGAATTGCCGGCGAGCAGCATGTACTCGTCCAATTCATCGCACAGTGCTTTCAGACGGTTTTTGTAGACGTTGTAGTCGGCGGAGAAGCCATTGTCACCCATGGGCGCCACAATTTTCGCGGAGACCGAATAGTTGTGCCCGTGCAGGCGCTCTCGCTCAGTGGCAGAAAAAATCGTGAAATGTGCAGCAGAGAACTTGTGGCTCTCCTTATCGATGTAAAGGGTAGTTAGCTGAGTCATTCAGATCTCTGGTGGTTTGGAACGGCGCAGTGTGCGCCGTATTCAGGGTGTGCGCAATTCAGCGCCAATTCTTATACGCGAGATGTGCCGGCGGGGATTGCTTCTTGCGCTCCAGCGCCCTATCACCCAGCCAGTTGAACCATTCGGCCCAGGATGGTTGGGCCTGCTCTTCGCGCACATCCACCAGCCACTGGTCCAACTTACGCCGCATGACGGCGACAATCCCACCCGCCAGATCCAGTACCAGATCGAGTTCGGCAATACGCTTGTAGACCAACAACCCCATGGTTTCGAAGGAAGTGCAAACGGTGATTGCCGCATCCTCGTACTCGCGCCCCATTGCGCGCAATTCCTTGAGCGAAACGTTATCCGGCACATGCTGCATGCGCACAACTGCCTGGGCGAAGTCGCGGTTGTAAAAGGTCTGAGCCAGGTTGATGGCAACGGCATTACGTTGCTGCGACCGGTGGTGACGTATCTGAAACCAACCGACGATCAGGCCGGTCACGATGCTGAAGCCGCCGATAATTTCAGCCAACATAGCCCAGGTAGAAAGTGGTATTGCGCCCATATGCGGATCCTCGCATCCGTGAGGCATGAAACCAGTGTAGATCACTGGCCGTACACCCTGCTGTATTTGCAACTGGCTGCGCTATGATGCGGTCTACCGCAGTGCTGACCCGGATAATCAACGAGAGACTTCATGAAAACAGCAATCATCACCGGCGCGAGCGTTGGCATTGGCAAGGCCACGGCGCAGCAGTTCATTGCCAGCGACTATCAGGTGATTAATCTTTCCCGGCGCAGCTGCGATGTCGACGGCGTGCACAATCTGCCCTGCGACTTGATGGATTCAGCCGCTATTCAGTCCTGTGTTGATCAATTGTTGGCGTTGGCGCAAGACAGCGAATCCATCGCATTGGTCCACAATGCCAGCCAGATGCGCAAAGACTCCACCCGTGACTGCGCCGACGAAGATCTGCGATCGGTTCTAGAAACGAACGTGGTCGCTATTAACACCCTCAATCGCGGCTTACTGCCGTTGATGGGATCAGGCTCAAGTATTTTGTACGTCGGTTCAACACTGTCTGAGAAGGCAGTGCCGTCTTCGTTCAGCTACGTGCTGTCCAAGCATGCCCAACTGGGAATGATGCGCGCCACCTGCCAGGACCTGATGGGAAGCGGCATTCACACAGCGCTGATCTGCCCCGGTTTTACAGACACCGAGATGCTGCGTACTCATCTGGGAAATGATGACGCGGTTCTCCAGAGCATCGGCGGAATGAACAGCTTTTGCCGGTTAATTGAGCCTGAGGAAATCGCAGGCCTACTTCACTGGTGCCACCATAATCCAGTGATCAACGGCTCAGTGCTGCACGCCAACCTCGGACAGAAGGAAGCCTGAGGCGTGTCAGAGTTTCAGTTGTGGGAACGCAGGGAACGCGTATTTTTGGTTCTAGCGGGCATTTTCCTGGGCGCGATGACCCTGCTGAACGTTATCGGCATTACGCGTTTTATTCAGCTGGGCCCTATGGCGCTTGCCGTGGGCGTACTGCCTTACCCACTGACTTTTCTCTGCACCGACCTCATCTGTGAACTCTACGGTAAGGCCAGAGCTAACTTCCTGGTGAGCGTGGGGCTGGGTCTGAACTTTCTTATCCTTGCCGTTCTCTATTTGGGCAATGCTATTCCCTCGGTGCCACCGGAGGCCATGCCGCCCTGGCAGATCATTCAACTCAGCGAGCCTGTACCCCTGCCCAATGGCGATATCGTGGAAAACAGCATCGGACTGTATCAGCTGATTTACGCGACGACCTCAGGTGCGGTGTTCGCATCCATGCTGGCCTACATAGCGGCACAGTACTGCGATGTGCAGTTGTTTCACTTCTGGAAGCGAGTGACAAAGGGCAAGTACCTGTGGGTGCGCAATAATTTCAGTACCCTGATGAGCCAGATGGTGGATTCCGTGATGGTGATTACGGTGACTTTTGGTGCCGCCTTCCTGCGGGATGAGATCACTCTGAAGATGATGGCGGTACTGGTGGGCAGCAACTATTTATTCAAGGCAACGGTCGCCCTGGTCGACACCGGCCCGTTCTACCTGGGCGTGCATTACCTGCGTCGCTACCTTCACCTGGGGCCCAATGAACTGGCAGCCCCAGGCGCAAGAGCGCAGTAAGTTCAGCCTACAGCCGCCAGGCTAGCGCCGCGTGATGCGCGGGCCGAGGCTAGAATCTCTTCAGCCAGCTGTTCCGCAATCTCCTGCGTTTGCAGATGGCATTCATCTGCTCGGCGCAGCACTTCAGACAAGGTCGCCTCGATTCGCTGGATATGAGCCCGCTTCTGTGCTTCGGGTAAACCGATACGCTGGTGATGCACATCCACAATACCGCCTGCGTTGATCAGGAAATCTGGGCAGTACAAGATGCCACGATCCTGCAGGCTGGCGCCGTCTTCGTCGGTGGCCAACTGGTTGTTTGCCGCGCCAGCGATGATGCCAGCGCGAATGGCCGGAATACTGCGTGCATTCAGCACAGCGCCCATGGCACAGGGTGCCAGCACATCAGCCTCTATTGAAAGAATGTCATCCACATCCACGGGGATAACACCCAGATCATCCACGGCGCGCTGCAGGTTTTCGCTGCTTACGTCCGCGCCATACACTTTAGCTTTTTCAGTGACCAAATGCTTGGCCAAGTAATAGCCAACATGACCGAGGCCTTGAATCGCAACGCTGAGGCCTTCCAGACTGTCCACACCCAGACGATGCTTCACCGCTGTGCGAATGCCAAGGAACACACCGTAAGCCGTACTGGGGGATGGGTCGCCGCCGTACTCGTTATCATCCAGTCCGCTAACAAAGGCAGTACGTTCAGCCATCACACGAATGTCTGCAGGGCCCGTACCCGAATCCTCTGCAGCAACGTAGCGGCCACTCTGGCTGTCAATAAAATCACCCATAGCTTGCAGGAGCTTGCGCGATTTGTCGCTGCGCGGATCACCGATGATCACGGACTTACCGCCGCCCAGGGGCAAACCCGCTAGGGCGGATTTATAGGTCATACCTCGTGAAAGACGCAGCACGTCGTGCAGAGCTTCCTCGTCGCTGGCATAGGGGTACATACGACAACCGCCAACGCCAGCACCGAGGGTGCTGTCGTGTACGGCAATAATTGCGCGCAGTCCCGAGGACTTATCTTCGCAGAACGACACCAGTTCATGACCATCAAAGGCCGGCGCAGAAAATACACTCATCTCAAGGTCCTCCGGGGGTTAACCGTCTATGCGGCTTCAACAATCTTGACTGCGCTTGCATCGGTCTCGCCGCGCAGTTCTCGTAATAACTTTTCCTGCTGCACGAGTAGGTTCTCGCGGTTACGATCCTTCACATGGCCAAAGCCGCGCAGCTTGCGTGGCAGCGCCGCAAGCGCCGCTGCTGCATCGTAGTTAGTTCCATTGAGCTCAGCGCTGACAACGTCCAGTAGCTGTTCGTAGTCGGAGATATCGGCGCGTTCCTGTCGACGCTCTTCCGTGTAGCCAAAGAGGTCAAGGCGCGTGCCGCGCAGCGACTTGAACTTCGCTAACCAGTGGAATGCGGTCTCCATCCACGGACCGAACTCCTGTTTGATCAGGTTACCGGTGTCTGGATCGCGTTTGCTGAACAAGGGTGGTGCAAGGTTGAACCGCAACTCGTAGTCGCCCTCGAACTGCTCAGCCAACTTGGCCCTGAACGCCGGATCGCTGTAGAGGCGAGCGACTTCATACTCGTCCTTGTACGCCATGAGCTTGAAGAGGTTGCGTGCCGCTGCGTGAGAGATACTGCCTGGCTGTTCGGCGCGGGAATCCGCTGCACGGACCCGCTCGATAACTGCCTGGTAGCGCTCTGCGTAAGCGCTGTCCTGGTACTCCGTCAGACGCTGAACGCGATCCTGAATCACCTCGGCCAGGGATTTCTCTACGCGAGGCTGGGCTTCGGCGATCAGCGCCAGCACTCTCTCCGGCTGATGCGCGCAGCGGCGTCCCCACAGGAAGGCCTTCTTGTTGAATTCGATCGCGACACCGTTCAGTTCGATCGCCTGTTCCAATGCTGCCGCAGAAACGGGCACCAGACCCTGCTGCCAGGCATAGCCCAAAAGGAACAGATTGCCGCCGATAGAATCGCCCAGCAGCTGCGTGGCTATGCGCGTCGCGTCAATGAAGTGACTGCCCTGCTCGCCCACTTCGGCCGTGATTTTGTCTTTCATGGCCTGCGTTGGAAACGCGGCGTCCGGATCAAGAATAAAGGATGCCGTGGGCACCTCAGCATCGTTAACGACTGACCAGGTGCGCCCCTGCGCCACCTTACCCATGGCTTCATAGGTGCTGGTCACGACCAGGTCGCAGCCCAGCAGTAAATCTGCCTCGCCTGCGGGAATTCGAACTGCGCGAATGTCATCCTGCTCTTTACCCACACGCACATGGCTGACCACGGCACCGAATTTTTGCGCCAAGCCGGTCTGGTTCATGGTCGCACAGCCCTTGCCTTCGATGTGGGCGGCCATGGCCACCAGCGCTGTGATCGTCAAAACGCCGGTACCGCCTACACCCGTCACCACGGTGTTCCAGGGGCGTTCCAAATCCGGCAGCGTGGGCTCCGGCAGCGGGTCGAACACTATCGATGTGTCACCCGAGCTAGATACTGGCTTGCGTAGTTTGCCGCCCACAACGGTGACGAAGCTGGGGCAAAAACCTTTGGCACAGCTGTAATCCTTGTTACAGGCGCTCTGGTCGATCTTGCGCTTGCGTCCCAGCTCCGTCTCTTTGGGCAATACCGAAAGGCAATTGGATTTCAGACTGCAGTCTCCGCAACCCTCACAAACCTCATCATTTATAAATAGGCGCTTGGCGGGATCATCCATGAGCCCCTTCTTACGACGACGGCGCTTCTCGGCGGCACAGGTCTGTTGGTAGACAATCACCGAGGTTCCCTTGTACTCGCGCAACGACTTCTGCAATGCATCCATCTCATCCCGATGATGCAATGAATAGCCCGGTACGCCATGGAATTGACCGCGCCACTGACCGGGATCATCGCTGACCAGCGCAATGCGTCGTACGCCTTCGCCGCGCACTTGGTAGATCAAGTCCTCAACACTCAGCGAACCATCGATGGGCTGTCCGCCTGTCATGGCCACCGCGTCGTTGTAGAGAATCTTGTAAGTGATGTTCACACCTGAGGAAACCGCGGCACGAATCGCCAGAATGCCCGAGTGGAAGTAGGTGCCATCGCCCAGGTTCTGGAATACATGACCCGTATCCGTGAAGGGTGCCTGACCAATCCAAGTGGCGCCCTCTCCACCCATCTGGGTGAAGGTGTGGGTTTCACGGTCGGGCATCCAGGTGGCCATGTAGTGACAACCAATGCCGCCGAGGGCATGACTGCCCTCAGGCACGCGGGTGGAGGTATTGTGGGGACAGCCAGAACAGAAATGCGGCGTGCGTTCGATACTCTCCCTTGGCTGCGCCAGCGAGGCTTCTTTTTGCTCGATCCAGCCAATGCGCCTGTCCATAGTCTCTGACTGGTAGAAGCGCTTCACCCGGCTGGCAATGGCCAGCGCAATCATGGCCGGTGTCAGCTCACCCAGGTTGGGCAACAGATCCCGGCCTTCTTCATCAAACTCGCCAAAAACGCGCGGGCGAGCGGCCACAGGGTAGTTATACAACTGACCCGTGAGCTGGTCTTCAATGATGGAACGTTTTTCCTCGACGACCAGAATCTCTTCAAGCCCATCGGCAAATTCGTGGGTGGTTCTGGGTTCCAGCGGCCAGGGCATACCGACTTTATAGACGCGTAGGCCAATCTCGGCGGCCACAGCCTCATCAATGCCCATGTCCTCCAGCGCCTGCATCACGTCGAGGTAGGCCTTGCCAGAGGTAATGATGCCAAAGCGGGCGTTGGGACTGTCCAGCACAATACGATTAAGTCCGTTCACGCGGGCGAACTCGCGAGCGGCATAGATCTTGTACTTGTTGAGGCGAAGTTCCTGCTCCAGTGGCTTGTCCGGCCAGCGACCGTGGACACCATCGGCGGGCAGCTCAAACGCCTCGGGAATGACAATGTCGATGCGGGTGGGGTCGATATCGGCAGAGATAGCGGAATCCATGTTCTCTGTGATCGCCTTCATAGCGACCCAACAACCGCTGTAGCGCGACAGTTCCCAACCATAAACGCCCAGGTCCAAAACCTCCTGAACGTTCGCTGGGGCCAACACAGGTACAGAGGCCCCTATGAACATGTGCTCGGACTGATGCGGCAACGTTGACGATTTACAGGCGTGATCGTCACCGGCAATCGCAAGCACGCCACCGTAACGGGAGGTACCGAAAGCGTTGGCGTGTTTGATCACATCCATGCTCCGATCGACACCAGGGCCCTTGCCGTACCACATTCCAAAGACACCATCGTATTTGGCGCCGGAAAACAGGTTGGTCTGTTGACTGCCCCAAACGGCCGTTGCTGCCAGGTCTTCGTTAACCCCCGGCTGGAAATGAATGTTGTGCTGATCGAGCCAGGGCTTGGCTTTCCACATGGCCTGATCGACGCCACCTACGGGGGAGCCACGATAGCCTGAGATGAAACCGGCAGTGTTCAAGCCGCGGTGCAGATCACGTTGATGCTGCAGCATGGGCAGTCGTACCAGCGCCTCGATGCCGGTCATGTAGGCGCGCGTTGTATCCAGTGCGTATTTATCGTCCAGGGACACTTTGCGAATCGCTGTTGAATGATCCTTACCCACGCGCTCTCTCCTCTGTGCAACCAGACGTCTATTCAGGTGACTATTTTCTCGCAGAATATGGGTATTTATTATGTCAATTACGCAGTAGTCGGCGCGATATTGGTATAATCTATTCTCTATAAAGTGCTATTAGGGATAATTATGTCGATTAATCTGGACGCACAGGATGTCGCCATTCTCAGACTGCTGCAGCGCGACGCCAGTCTCAGTTCCACCGCCATTGCCGAACGGCTGAATATGTCCCAGTCGCCCTGCTGGCGGCGCATCAATCGGTTGCAACAGGAGGGGCTGATTCAGCGGGAAGTCGCGCTACTGGACCGGCGAGGTTTGGGCATGGACGTGGTTGTCTTTGCCACTATCAACCTCACTTCCACGGGGCGGCAGAATCTCATGGCCTTTGAGCAGGAAATCGTGCAGCACACCGAGGTGATGGAGTGCTATACCATGACAGGTATCTGGGACTACATGCTGAAAATAGTGACCCGAGATATCCGCCACTACGAGGAGTTCGTACGCAATACACTCACAGCCAGCCCGGAGATCCGTGAGCTGCACTCACACATGGCAGTGACGGAAATTAAGAACTCCACAGAACTCCCATTGGATACGCAGCTGCTATAAGTGTAGCGCGCTCATGAGGTAACACATGCGAAACCTGACGGTCGCTTTTGCACAGACGGAATTGCAATGGGAACAGCCCGCCGACAATAGGCAGCAGTTCGAACAACTACTGATTCCGGTGGCGTCCGATTGCGATTTGCTGGTACTGCCAGAGATGTTTACAACGGGCTTTTCCATGAATGCCCTTGCCAATGCGGAAACCCCCGGTGGCCCCACTGAGCGCTGGATGCAGAAGCTGGCCGCAGACAACGATTGCGCGGTAGCAGGCAGCATTGCCGTCACTGTGGGCAGTGATGACGAACCGGCAGTCTACAACCGACTGCTGTTCGTCACCCCGGAGGAAACCGCTGTCTACGACAAGCGGCACCTATTCCGTATGGCCGGTGAGCACAAGCGCTATGCGCCAGGCATTGAGCGTAAGGTCGTTCACTGGCGTGACTGGCGCATCAAACTGGAAGTCTGTTACGACCTACGCTTCCCAGTGTTCAGCCGCAATAGGGACGATTATGACCTATTAGTGAATGTAGCGAACTGGCCTGCACCGCGCGCCACGCACTGGCGCTGCCTGTTGCAGGCTCGCGCTATTGAGAACCAGGCCTGCGTGGTCGGAGTGAACCGCATTGGCGAGGACGCTAACGGCCTTAGCTACCAGGGAGATAGCCTGGTGTTCAACGGTCGGGGTCAGGCTCTTGTGGACGCGCAAGATAAGGCGGGCGTTTTCTCGACCACACTGGACGCACAGGCGCTACTCGCTTACCGCGAGAATTTCCCCTGCCATCAGGATGCCGACGCCTTCTCGCTGGATCTTGCCTGAGTAACACGGGGGCGACGCGCCCCTCCCCCGCACTGGTCAGCCCGAGACTTTGGGGCTAATCTGCGTCTGCATTTCCGCTGAGAATAACGCCAAGGATTTCCATGAAGCAGACCACACTGCTGGCCACGCTGCTTGCCAGCCTCGCACTTCCGCTTGCACCCGTAACACTGGCTAACGATGCACACCCCCTCGCGGGAGTACCGCTGCGCCACATTGGGCCGGCTATCACCTCAGGGCGGATCTCCGACTTCGCCTTTCACCCGGACCGCCCCGAGATTTTTTATGCGGCGGTAGCCTCTGGAAACCTCTTTAAAACAACGAACGACACCATCACTTGGGAGCCCATCTTTGACAATGAAGGAAGCTACGCAATCGGTGTGGTGGAATTGGCGCCCTCGGACCCCAAGATCGTCTGGGTAGGTACGGGCGAGAATAACTCCCAGCGCAGCGTTGGTTACGGCGACGGTGTGTATAAGTCTATTGATGGCGGCAAGTCCTGGCAGAACATGGGACTCAAAAACTCCGGGCACATCTCCCAGATCTGGATTCACCCCGAAGATGCCAACCATGTGCTCGTTGCTTCACAGGGCCCGCTCTGGAGTGAGGGCGGCGACCGCGGTTTGTACCGGACGCTTGATGGCGGTGAGAACTGGGAACTGATACTCGAAATCGACCAGCATACCGGCGTCAATGAATTCGCGGTTGACCCGCGCAACGTTAATAACATCGTTGCCAGCACCTATCAGCGTAGGCGTCACGTCTGGGTGCTTATCAACGGCGGACCTGGCAGTGGCATTCATAAGACCACCAACGGCGGTGAGAGCTGGACCGAGATCTCGGCAGGCTTGCCCAGCGATGACATGGGCCGTATCGGACTAGCCATGGCCCCCTCCAGCCCCGACACCCTCTATGCAATCATCGAGGGCATGCCGAATGAGCAGGGCGTCTACCGCTCTACCGATTTCGGCAACAGCTGGACCAAGCGATCTTCCTACATGGCCAGCAGTCCCCAGTACTACAACGAGTTGATTGTGGATCCGCTGAATCCGGACCGGGTGTATTCCATGGACACCTTCACCCACAAATCAGAGGACGGCGGCGCCAGCTTCCAACAGTTGGGTAACCGCTGGCGGCATGTGGATGACCACGCACTATGGATCGACCCGAAGAACACCGAGCACCTTTACATCGGCGGCGATGGCGGTATTTACGAAAGCTGGGACCGCGGCACCACCTGGCGCCATGTGCGCAATCTGTCGATCACCCAGTTCTATCGAATCCAGCCCGATAACGCCGAGCCGTTTTACAACGTGTGCGGCGGCACCCAGGACAACAACTCGCTGTGCGCTCCATCACGCACCAGCACCCTGCATGGCATCACCAACAGTGACTGGAAATTGATCCTTGGAGGCGACGGCTACAAGCCGCAGTTCGACCCCCGAGACGCCAATATCATTTACACCCAGTACCAGTACGGCAACCTGTTCCGTTACGACCGCCGCACCCAGGAGCGAGTCAGCATCACACCGCACCCCGAGAGTGGTGAGCCGGCCTACAAGTGGAACTGGAATACCCCAATTCTCATTAGCCCCCACAACCCCGAGCGCATTTACTATGCCGCGGAGTACCTGTTCCGCTCCGACGATCGCGGCGACAATTGGCGCAAGGTCAGCGGTGACCTGACCCGCGGCGTCGACAGAAACAGCCTGGAAGTCATGGGCCGCGTGTGGAGTGTGGATGCCATTGCCAAGAACGACTCCACGTCGCGCTTTGGATCAGCCATCGGCCTCTCAGAGAGTCCTCTGCAGGAAGGCCTGATCTATATCGGTACGGACGACGGCGTGATTAGCGTCACGGAAAACGGCGGCGACAGTTGGCGTCGTCAGGAACGTTTCCCGGGGGTACCTGAAATGTCGCTGGTGGAGGATGTCATCGCCTCCGCTCATGATGCGGATACCGCCTATGCAGTCTTCGACAACCACAAGCGCGGGGACTACAAGCCCTACGTTATGCGGACCACTGACAAGGGTAAAAGCTGGAAATCCATCGCCGGCAACCTGCCGGAATGGGGATCAGCGCATACCATTGCCGAAGACCACGTAAACCCCAACCTGCTGTTCGTTGGCACTGAGTTTGGTTTGTTTTTCACACAGGACGGCGGCGCTAACTGGCATCAGTTGAAGGGCAACTTCCCCACCATCGCAGTGCGTGATCTTGAGATACAGCAGCGCGAAAACGACCTGGTAGTGGGCACCTTTGGTCGCGGAATCTACATCCTCGATGACTACTCGGCATTGCGAACCACCAAAGCGGATATGGCAGAACAACACCTGTTCCCGGTGCGCGGTACTTGGCTATATGTTGAGGGCGATCTGTGGGGCGGCGAGCGCAAAGGCAGCCTGGGTGAGGAATTCTTCTCGGCTGACAATCCCGAGTACGGCACAGTATTCACCTATTACCTGGCCGATGCTGTGCAGTCCCGAGCAAAAGCCCGTCGCAGTGCAGAGCGCGAAACCGAGAAGGACGGTGGCGACACGCCCTACCCCAGCTGGGATGAACTGCGCGCAGAAGACCGTGAGATAGCACCGGCGGTGTACCTGATGGTGCGCGATGCCAGCGGCAAACTGGTGCGGCAGGTGGCTGCGAACAGCGGCAAGGGCCTGCATCGCACCGCTTGGGACCTGCGGTTGCCGGCGCCCGGACCCATTGAGCTGGAATCCGTTGAGCGGCCCATATGGGCAACGCCTGCGCCAGGACCGCTGGTTGTACCCGGTGAGTACACCGCCACACTGGCCGTGCTGCGCGACGGTGAACTGCAGGAAGTGGGTGAGCCGCAAGCGTTTGTTGTCAAAGCGCTCAAGAACAGCCCTGAGATCACCGAAGACCGTCGCCAGTTGCAGGACTTCATGATTGAAGCGGCTGGCTTGCAGCGCTCTGTGGCCGGTGCCGTTGCCGCAACCCGTGAAATAGAGAACCGCATGCGTTACTTAAGGCAGGCCCTGGTTGAGACGCCGGCCACAGGGGATGCTGAGCGTGCGCAGCTGAATGCGCTCTACCAGCGCCTGCAGGATGTGAAGGTCTCCCTATCCGGTGACAGCACCATCACGCGTCGCAACGAATCAGCACCCATGTCCATTGCCAGCCGCGCCAGTAATGTTTATTACTCAGTGGCGTCCATGCAGTCGAATGTTGGGGGCATGCTGCAAGACAGCCTGGCGGTGGCTAAATCAGAATACGAGCCTGTGCGCGCTGCGCTGGCGAGTATCGCTGACGAGCTCTCAGCGCTGGAAACATCATTGGATGCACAGGGCGCACCCTGGACGCCAGGCCGTGTGCCCGGGGCCTAGCCAGAGCGCGCAAACATCTCAGCGCAAATGGTTGTCCGCGCCGTCACAAGGCTGCGCGAGCATCAAGGGCAAACATAATTAGCGCAATCAGAGGGTAGGTGATCGTGAAAAAAATACTTCCGCTGGGTCTGCTGGTACTCATCGTGGCGTTTGCCCTGTTTGCTGTTGCGCTCACGCGCGATGGCGAACTGGTTACACCCACCGGTCAGGGCACTGTGAACGTGGAGGGCAGCGTTTTTGAAGCCCTTCCCTTACCCGACTATGCCGCCAAACATATTACTGCCGACTACAAGAGTTATCTCATCGAGGTCGAGCCTGGCATCAAGGTGCATGTGTTGGATGTGGGGGAAGGTTTTCCGCTCTACGTGCAGCACGGCAATCCCACCTCGGGTTTCCTCTACCGCCGCGTCGTCGAGCAGCTTCCGCTGGATCGCGTGCGCGTCATTATGCCGACACTGGTGGGACTGGGCTTCTCCAGCAAGATACCCAGCAGCCACCATACATTGGACAATCATGTTCGCTGGATAAACGCGGCACTCAATCAACTGGCGCTGCCGGAACTGGTGTATGTCGGTCAGGACTGGGGCGGTCCGGTTGGCATGGGCGCATTGGCCCGCTCACCCGGCCTGCTCAAGGGCGTGGTTGCACTCAATACCAGCTTTAACGCACCCACCGAGGCCAGGGATCTTTCGAGGGCGCACGCTGTCGTGAAAACACCCGTTGTCGGTGAGCTGGTGACGGGGGTTTTCGGATCAATTTTCGATACGCTGCCCAGCGTGCAGGGCGACCCTGCCTCCCTACCCGACGATGTGCTGACTTTGTACCGCAAACCCCTAAAAGACAGCGGGAATATGAAGGCGCCGCTGGCATTGATGCGCATGGTGCCCGACGGACCAGACCACCCTTCTACGCCAGCGATGCGCGCGGTGGAAGAATATACCAACAGCCTCGACGTACCCGCTGAAATTATCTGGGGAATGCAAGATCCCATCCTCGCTCAGGGCTTGCCGCTGATGGAGGAAAAATTCCCGCAAGCACCCGTGACCAAGACCCAGGCCGGGCATTTCCTGCAAGAGGAAGTGCCTGCCGAAATCGCGGGCGCATTGCTGCGAATTGTCGCGCAGCTGCAGTCCATTCAAACGGTAACTCCGCAGGTGGAGCCAGCACTGACCTCAGGGCTTGAAGCGGCTGAAACGCAAGTGGATGAGGTGACCGAATAGGGATAGCCGCCACTCCCGCGTCGCGCTATGCCTGCGGTGGTAGGACTGTTCGACCACCCCTTCTGGCTGCATTTCCAGCCAGGTGTTGGTTGTACCGGGAACACGGGTATTGGCGGCGTACTCGGCGCTAAATTGCTCAATACCCATAACACCGATACGACGCCTGTCGGCTTCGGCATCGACCACGCTGGTCAAAACGCCTGAACCCATCGCATGGACCAGCCGTTGATTGAAATCGCCGTCAATCAGGTTGCTGAAAATGCGATCGATACATCGACGGATTATGGGATTATTCGGGCAAGCCGCCATCACGCTGTTCGCCAGCGGTGCATGGTCGGGGACTCGCTTTGCGGCATGGTTATCGTCTCGACGAATAAATACGCAATCGAGGTCGTCGCCTAACAAGGGCGCAGGTGAAGCCTTCAGCTCGAAAGACGCATCCATGTAGAGCCCACCCTCGTGATACAGCATTAGCATGCGCGCTAGATCTGACCGGGCAGCGGGGATGCGTAGGCGTTGGTACAGCTTCAGATAGGCGGGACCATAATGCCGAGCGAGCACGCCGCAGGCATCCTCGTCACTCCAGAGTCTGTGCTCAAACTGGGCGCACGCCGCTTCGGAACGGGTCAGAACATCCTGTATTGGCTGTGGAAGTGTGTCTGGCTGGTGCCAGAACCGAAGAATGCGATGGGGGATAGACATTGCCGTATCCTAACCCAGACGGGCCAGGACACGGCAATGGCTGATGAGGTTACTCTTCGTACTCTACTTCCAGAGTGGCCATCACCCGGCGATTCTCGGCACGGCCTTCGCGGGTGGCATTATCCGCAACAGGGCGGGATTCCCCATAACCCTTGGCCTCAAGCCGGCCACCATCGATGCCGTACTGATTAACCAGAAGATCTACCACGGCCTGAGCACGTCGCTGTGATAACAGCTGGTTATAGTCATCAGGTCCACTGCTATCGGTATGCCCTTCTACATCCACGTCCAGATCGTCAAAACGCTTCAGGAAGGTGGCCAGCTCCTGCAGATCCGAGAAATACTGTTCTTCGACCACGGCCGAGTCGAAGGGGAAGTTCACCTTCAGCTTGATGGACGCCACCTTAGACACCGGCAGGGGGCACCCCATGGCATCAACACGGGTACCCGCGGGCGTACCCGGGCATTGGTCCTTGTCATCCATAACACCATCGCCATCGGAATCCAGTTCAGCAGCCGTCATTGCGGCGCCTGTGGTGGCGCCTGCACCGCGACTGGCATCGGCCAGGTCGCCCAAGTAATAGTTGAGGCCAAGGCTGAATAGCCAATCATTGTGGTTTTCATCCAGACTATGGAGCATGCGAGCCTCTGCGCGGACGCCCAGGCGATCAGTCCACATCCAACGTAATCCGCCACCAGCAGCGATGGTTGTTTCAACGGTGTCAAAGGTATCTGCATCGATATCGATCTCACCGGCGCTGAGTGCCAGATACGGCGTTACACTGCGGTCTGGGCTTCGAAAATCATCCAGGTAATACAGTGCACCGAGTTGCCAGGTGATGATGTCGGCGTCAGGCCCGTCACGGTAGCTGGTATCGTCTTCCGCATAGATAAATTCTGCCGCCCAACGCTCACTGAGGCTGTACTCCACCCCCAACCAGGGCGTATCGGTATCGCGCAAACCACGGTCGTCGTCGATGTTCCAATCACCCCAACCCAAATTCAGGGTTAAAGGCACATCGGCTAGGGCAGGGCCAGCTGCAGTGCCGAGCGCCAGCGCGGTCGCAGCGAGTAGTTGACGGGCTTTTTGCATGGGTATCTCCAGAGCACTTGGTGTTTGTTGTTCTTGTATCGGTGGCCGTCCACCAATTACCTAGTTATAGCGCTCTTTTCAGGTTATGGCGAGATCACCAACCCAGCGCATCACGAATAAAGGGTACCGATAGAGAGCGCTGCTGCGCCAGGGACGCCTTATCCAGTGTGTCGAGCAGGGCAAGCAAAGACGTCATGTCACGTGGGGCGCGCCGCATCACGTACTCAACAGCCTCCGGAGTGAGTCTTAGGCCTCGCTGACGAGCCCTGAACGCGAACACACTGCCCTTATCAGCCTCAGTCAAGGCGTGCAGCCTGAAGACAGGGCCCCACTCCAAGCGAGACTGCAGGTCGGCGAGCTCCAGCGAGAGCGCATTGGGTGCAGTATTGGCACTGAACAGCATGCGCGTGCCGCGAGCATGCGCGGCATTAAACGCATTAAATAAAGCGCGTTCCCATCCACTTAAACCGGCAACGAGATGTATATCGTCCACGGCAATCAGCGCCACTCCCTCAACATCAGCCAACACCTGATCGGCCGGGAAGTCACGCAGTTGGCCCAGTGGCAGGTAAAGACTAATACCCTCGCAGGCGTGGCAGGTTGCCTGCAACAAATGGCTGCGTCCGCTATCACCGCCACCCTGCAAAAAGACGCTCTGCTCGCATTCGCCTGCCGCCAGTGCAATCAGCGCCGCAACCGCCGCCTCTTGCCCGGGGCGGGCCAGAAACGTATCAAAGGTCGCCTCGTCACGCAGATTCACCTTAAGCGGCAACTGCTCACCCACGCCCCGGGTCTGCCGGTCAGTCAGCACCGTAGAGCTCACTAGCGCGGTAGTAGGCGACAGCGTGGCGAGCAAACACCATGATCACGGCGGCCACTGGCAGTGCTACCAACACACCGACAAAGCCCGCTAACTGACCGCCGGCCATCAGGGCAAAAATAACAGCAACCGGGTGTAGACCGATCCGATCACCGACCAATATCGGGGTCAGCACCATGCTTTCGATCAACTGCCCCACGCCGAACACCACCGCGACGGACAACAGCATCAACCAGTCGCCGGATTGCGCCCAGGCGGCAATTAGGGAAGCGACAATGCCCACGGCGAAGCCCAAATAAGGCACGATGCTGGCGAGGCCCGCTATGACACCGAGCAACAGGGCCAGTTGCACACCCACCATCCATAGCCCTGCGCTGTAAATGACGCCCAATGCGCACATCACAATCAGCTGACCGCGAATGAAGGCGCCTACCACTTCATCAGCCTCGCCCACCATATGATTGACGCGGTCCTGCCACGCTCGGGGGAAGATCATGAGCATGCGCGACATGATCGCGTCCCAATCACGCATGAGATAAAAGGCGACGACGGGCACCAAGGCCATATTGGCAATACCCAGCAGCAGTGACGCGCCAGAGCCGGTGATTTGCTTAAACGTGTTAGCAGTGAGTCTACCCAGCGATTGCCAGTTATCGGCTAACTGGGCACTCCAGTCCACTCGAGGCAGCCCCGCTTCCTCAACGCTAAAACGTGCCTGAATCCAGGGCAGCGCTTCGGTGGTAATCCAGCGATAGATGGCCGGGATTTTGCTCACCATGGCGTCTAACTGCTGCAATAGCATGGGAATCGCCAGCAATAACAACAGGAAAACAATGCTACTGAACAACAGGAACACCAGCACAACGCCAACGGTGCGCGACACTTTACGACGCTCCAGTGCATCGACCAGGGGATCACCCAGATACGCAATCACAGCGCCCAATACGAAGGGCAGCAAGATCGGCTGCAATACGTAAAACAGTACCCCGAGCGCCACAATGACACCCAGCATCAGCGGCCACCGGTTAATCACCAGAGGCGGTTCAGGGGGGGTTATCTCTGCCACAGGTAGTAAAGCCCTCCATCGGCATTAGCAACCGGCGCGGGCACCAGACTGTCATTCAGTTCAATGATTATTGCCAACTGCTGGGCGGGCGCGCTGGCGTCCAGACGCAAGATGATGCGATCGCCGCTCACGGACTCCACATTGGCGTGACGAATCAGCTCCAGACCTTCAAGCCAGGAAACAACGCCGGCGTAGTCGCTGTAACTGGTAATGCCGTCGACCTGCATGGCTATGCCACCGCTGGCGGCGTTACTGGAGACGGTAACGGCGTAACGGGACGCCATATCCGCAGCCACGAGGTCTGCCGCTGCGACGAACAGGCCCTGATCCGGACTCACATTCACCGTGCGATTGCGCTGCCGCCGGTCGGCTATGTAGGTCCAGTCACCTAACCACTCTCCCGATGACAACACCGCAAAGCGGCCGGCGAGTACATCACCCGCACCATAGCGCGCTGATGCCGACTGCAGCACAACGCTGTCGAAGCGCCAAACCTCCTCGGTGCTCACCGCTGTGGCATCCGTCAGGTCAAACAGTGGAAACTTGAGTGGCACACCACGTTGATTAAAGGCCGCTAATAACGCCGCGGCGAGTTCAGGATCGGTATCCGGAGTAAGGAATCGCCGACCACCGGCATCTTCTAACACAATCCATGCCAGGGTAGCGGGACGATTCGCTGTCCATAGCGGCGCGCCGGCGTCGGTGATAACCCGTGACATGGCCGCCGCATCGAAGGCAATACGTGCCTGCAACGGTTCGGCGCCCTGCCCGCCCTCATAGGCATATTGCTGCACCAACGCCCGGGCACCTGGCAATGCGGCTTGCACACCGGGATAGCTCAACACGGCGTCGCTGCCCGACAACTTGATCATCACCTGCGACATGGCCTCGGTCGCCGCTTCAGCCAGCGCGGCATCCGAGCGTTGGGCCACAGGCACCGTCGCGGTATAGAGGTCACTGACTGTTTCAGCATGGACCGCTGGCCCAGCAAAGCACCCGAGCAAGGCTGGCAAAAGAAAAGTGCAGAGTGTGCGGTATAAACGCGCTGTCACGGATAGGCCTCCGCCTTGGTTTGGCTGCATTGTATCAGCGCCAGCCAGAGCAGAAAGAGCTTTCGCGATTCTCGCGTGAACTGGCGCCTCAATGTGGCTAAAATACGCGCTCTTTGCAGCCCCCGGAACAGGCCCCGCTATGAGTAACAGCCAATCTGACACACCCTCGCTCTCTTATAAGGACGCGGGCGTTGATATCGACGCGGGCAACGCGCTGGTAGATCGTATCAAGGGTGTCAGCGCTCGCACGCGCCGCCCCGAGGTCATGGGGGGCCTGGGTGGTTTTGGCGCACTGTGCGAAATTCCGCAGGGCTATCGTCAGCCCGTTCTGGTGTCGGGCACAGACGGCGTAGGCACCAAACTGCGCCTGGCGATGCAGCTAGGCATTCACGACACCATCGGTATCGACCTCGTTGCCATGTGCGTCAATGACCTGGTCGTGGCCGGTGCCGAGCCCCTGTTCTTCCTGGATTACTACGCCACTGGCGCCTTGAACGTGGAAACCGCGGCCGCCGTAGTCACCGGCATTGGTGCTGGCTGCGAACTGTCTGGCTGTGCGCTGGTGGGCGGCGAGACCGCGGAAATGCCGGGGATGTATGAAGGCGATGATTATGACCTGGCAGGATTCTGTGTAGGCGTTGTCGAGAAGGACAGCATTATCGATGGCAGCAAGGTAACCGAAGGCGATGTGCTTCTCGGTCTGCCCAGCAGCGGCCCCCATTCCAATGGGTATTCACTGATCCGCAAGATTCTCGAGGTTTCCGGTGCCTCACTGGATGATGATCTGGACGGCTCACCTCTGGGCAAGGCATTGCTTACCCCAACGACGATCTACGTAAAGCCGCTGTTGGAGTTGTTCAAGCACTGTGAGGTAAAGGCGCTCTCACACATCACCGGCGGCGGTCTGCCAGAGAATCTGCCGCGGGTACTGCCGGACAACTGCAACGCGGTGGTAGATACCGCTAGCTGGGAGTGGCCGGCTGTTTTTAACTGGCTACAGGAAAACGGCAATGTCGATACGCAGGAGATGTATCGCACCTTCAATTGTGGCGTTGGTATGGTGGTCTGCGTAGCGGCCGCAGAGGCAACCAGGGCACAACAGATACTGGCCGGGGCAGGTGTTCAGGCCTGGCAACTGGGCATTATCGCCGCGGGCAATGGTCTGGTTGATCTGGGCCTGTGAGCGACCGCAAACGCCTGGCCATTCTGATCTCGGGCCGTGGCTCTAATCTTCAGGCTTTCATAGACGCGCAGGCAGACGGCACGCTGGATGCTGACATCGCCGTCGTTGTTAGCAATCGGCCCGATGCCGCGGGCCTGGAGCGCGCCCGCAATGCTGGCATTGCCACCGCCTGCGTGGATCACACGTCATACGATGCTCGAGAGCCATTTGATACAGCGCTGCTGGAAACTGTGTCAGATTACCAACCGGACGCGGTAATACTGGCGGGATTCATGCGCATCCTGACACCCGTTTTTCTGTTACCTTTCACTGGCAGTTTATTGAACATTCACCCTTCTTTACTGCCCAAGTATCCAGGATTGAACACGCATCAACGTGCGCTGGATGCAGACGACAGCGAAGCCGGCGTGACAGTGCACTTTGTGACCCCGGAGCTCGATGGCGGACCGCCTGTGCTGCAGGCAAGGGTGCCCATACAGACTGGCGACACCGCTGAGCGCCTTGCGGCACGAGTCCTGGAAAAAGAGCATCTGATCTACCCGTTAGCGGCGCAATGGTTGTTGCAAGGCCGGCTGGCGCTAACTGACAACGGAGCAACACTGGATGGCAATGCAATACCCGCCACAGGCATCGACTACCGACCGGAGCTGGCCTAACCGTTTTCGCCTTTTAGCAGCGGCCACCCTGCTTTCACTGCTGGCGATTGTGTGCACAACGAACTCAGCCATAGCGCAACCTCAGGAACTGGCCCTGAAGCCCTACAGTGCGCAATACACCACTACCGCCCGAGGCATGAGCCTGACGCTAACGCGGGAACTTAACCGCGACGCCCAAGGCACCTACACGCTGACCAACGGCGGCAAGATATTGGTGGCAGGATTCCATGAAGTGGCGGTTTTCGACTTGGATGGCCAACGCATCATTCCCCAGTCCTACGTCTATCAGGGCACGGGCTTGGTCAACCGCAGACGCGAAGTTCACTTCACCCCCGGTGAAGACACCATTCGCAGCCTGTATAAAAAGAAGTGGTACGACCTGCCCTTTAGCGAGGGCACGCTGGACCGCATGAGCCAGCAGGAGCAACTGCGATTGTTCCTGGTCAATGACCCCACGCCCCGAGAGGATCTGCAGTTCCGGATCGCAGATGGACGCCGGGTTAAGGACTATGAGTTGGTTTATGTGGGCGAAGAGGTACTGGATACCCCGCTAGGCAAGGTCGACACGCTGCATTTCAAGCGCCTGCACGACGACCCAGACCGCAAGTCAGACACGTGGCTGGCACCGGGCTGGGACTACATGATGGTCAAAACAGTGCACATCGAAGACGGCAAACCTGTAGAGGTGACGCTGCAGAACGGTGCCATCGACGGACAAGCACTGCGCGCTGACCGCTAGTCGCTAGCGGCGCGCACAGCCGCGTGCGGCGACAGCGCGCGGTGCTCAATCAAGCCTTGGGCAGCGTAACACCCGTCTGGCCCTGGTACTTCCCTCCTCGATCCTTGTAGCTAACATCGCAGACTTCGTCGGACTCGAAGAATAACATTTGCGCAACGCCCTCATTGGCATAAATCTTCGCGGGCAAGGTCGTGGTATTGGAAAACTCCAGGGTTACATGCCCTTCCCACTCAGGCTCCAACGGCGTGACGTTCACGATAATGCCGCAACGGGCATAGGTAGACTTGCCGAGGCAGATCGTCAGTACATTTCGGGGAATGCGGAAATACTCCACCGTACGGGCCAGCGCGAATGAGTTAGGTGGGATCACGCAAACGTCGCTGGTGACATTCACAAAGCTGTCCTCATCAAACGCTTTAGGATCCACCGTGGCCGAATTGATATTAGTGAACACCTTGAACTCGTTAGAGCATCGCACATCGTAGCCATAGCTTGAGGTGCCATACGAGATCAGCCGGCGATCACCCTCGGCCCGCACCTGACCTGCTTCATAGGGCTCAATCATGCCCTGATCTGCCATGCGGCGAATCCACTTGTCCGATTTGATACTCAAGGTTTTGTCTCCGAATGCCGATAAAAATCAGTCGTTGCTGATCGTGATGGAAGGAAAGTCTTGCGCGCTTGTGTCTGTGTCGCCGAGAGTCGTGGCAATCGCGGCAGCCGCCTGCTGATAGCAGGCGGCCTCGGGCGAATCGGGTGCCGCAGCAACTGTCGGGTTACCCGCATCAGTCTGCTCCCGGATAGACAGCGCCAGTGGCAGGCTTGCCAGCAAAGGCACGCCATATTCACGGGCAATGCGTTCGCCTCCAAGTTCGCCAAAGATATGCTCGGTATGACCGCAGCTACTGCATACGTGCACGGCCATATTCTCAATTACACCCAGGATGGGCACATCAACTTTGCGGAACATCTCGACACCCTTTTGGGCATCCAGCAGGGCGATATCCTGAGGCGTGGTGACGATGACTGCGCCCGCCAGCGTTGCCTTCTGTGACAGGGTTAGCTGGATATCACCGGTACCCGGCGGCATGTCGATAATGAGATAGTCCAATTCGCCCCACAGTGTCTGCTCCAGCATCTGGACCAGCGCACCTCCGGCCATGGGGCCTCGCCACACCATGGGCGTGCGCTCATTGGTCAGATAGCCCATGGACATGGTTTTGAGGCCGTGGGCCTTGATGGGCAACAAGTACTGCCCACCCTGCTGCTCGGGCTTGGTGCCGTCGGCGATGCCCAGCATCTTTTGCTGGCTGGGCCCGTAAATGTCTGCATCCAATAAGCCGACAGCCGCCCCCTGGGCCTGCAGGGCCAGCGCCAGATTGACCGCCGTGGTGGATTTGCCCACACCGCCTTTGCCAGAAGCGATGGCGATTATGTGCTTGATCTGGTTCATATCGATTCCGATTGCAGGACGGGTGCTCGCGGCCTGACCGCGGCGGGCGGACAGTATAGAAATACCGCGGCTTCAGAACAATGGCGGCAAGGCCTGGCAGATGAAATAGCGGCACAAAACGGCTATAGTGGCGCCCCTTTTTTCCCGGCCTTGGAGCCGCCTCATGTCTGCTACTGCACGCAACATCCTCGTCACCAGCGCCCTGCCCTACGCCAATGGTCCATTGCACCTGGGGCATATGCTGGAGCAGGTGCAGACGGACATCTGGGTACGTTTCCAGAACTCGCGAGGCAACCAATGTCTGTACGTTTGCGCTGACGACGCCCATGGCACGGCCATTATGTTGGCTGCCGAGAAGCTGGGTATCACGCCAGAGCAGCACATCGATGCCATCCGCCAACTGCACATGAAAGACAGCGCGGACTTCCTTATTGATTTTGCCAATTTTCACAGCACTCATTCGGATGAGAATCGACGCTGGTCTGAGGAGATCTATAATCGTCTTCACAGCAACGGACACATTCAGCGCAAAGAGATCACGCAAGCCTTTGATCCCGTAAAGTCACTCTTCCTGGCCGACCGCTTCATTAAAGGCACCTGTCCTCGCTGCAAGACGCCGGATCAATACGGCGACAATTGTGAAAACTGTGGCGCCACCTATACACCGGCCGATCTGATCGATCCTGTGTCTGCGATTTCCGGTGCCACCCCCATCGACAAGGCCTCGGAGCACTTCTTCTTTCGACTCGAAGATTTCGAGGATATGCTTCGCGAGTGGATCGACTCGGGCAGCCTGCAGCCACAGGTAGCCAATAAACTGCGTGAGTGGACGGATGCCGGTCTGCAATCCTGGGATATCAGTCGCGATGCACCCTATTTCGGCTTCGAGATTCCCGGCCAACCCGACAAATACTTCTATGTGTGGCTGGACGCGCCCATCGGGTACATCGCCAGCTTCGAAAATTACTGCAAGCGGGAAGATCACCCCTTCGACCCTTACTGGCTGCCCGGCGGCGATACCGAGCTCTACCACTTTATCGGCAAGGACATCATCAACTTCCATGGCCTGTTCTGGCCGGCCATGCTCCACTCTGCCGGATTGCGCACACCCACCGCGGTGTACGCCCACGGCTTCCTCACCGTTAACGGCACCAAGATGTCCAAGAGCCGCGGCACGTTCATTAACGCGGCCACCTACCTTGAACATCTGGATGCGGAGTACCTGCGCTATTACTTCGCCGCCAAGTTGGGCAATTCTGTTGATGACATCGATCTCAACCTTGAGGATTTTGTTCAGCGGGTCAATGCCGACGTCGTCGGAAAAGTCGTCAACATCGCCAGCCGCTGCGCAGGCTTCCTGCGTAAAGGCTTTGACAATCGCCTGGCCGCAGACTGCAGCGAGCCCGAGATGGTTCAGGCTTTCATCGACGCCGGCGAGAACATAGCGTCACTGTACGAAGGCCGCGAGTACAACAAGGCTATTCGCGAGATCATGGCCCTGGCCGATCGCGCTAACCAGTATATTGATGAGCACAAGCCCTGGGTTCTGGCAAAAGAGGCTGGCCGTGAAGCTGAGGTGCATGCCGTCTGCAGCGTGGGCATCAACCTGTTCCGTGTGCTGATCACCTATCTGAAGCCGGTGCTGCCAGCGATGGCAAAGAAGGCTGAAGCATTCCTGAACTGCAGCGTGGACTGGACCCAGTTAGAAGCGCCACTGCTAGATCATGAACTGGCAACGTTCAAACCCCTGATGACGCGCATCGAAGGCAAGCAGGTAGAGGCTATGGTTGAGGCTAGCAAAGCAGCTGCGCCGGCCGAAGAAGCGCCAGCGAACGCGGCCGCGCCTGCCAAAAAGTCCGACAAGGCGGAGCCCAGCGAGACCATCGAGTTCGCTGACTTCGCCAAGGTCGATTTGCGCATCGCCAAAATTGTGAAGGCCGAGGATGTAGAAGGCGCGGATAAGCTGCTGCGCTTAACCGTGGACCTGGGCGATCAACAGCGCCAGATTCTTGCCGGCGTTAAATCCGCCTACAGCGCACAGGACCTTGAGGGCCGGTTAACCGTGGTGGTGGCGAACCTGGCGCCGCGGAAAATGCGCTTTGGTGTTTCCGAAGGCATGATGCTGGCGGCGGGACCCGGTGGTGAAGAGCTGTTTTTGCTGTCTCCAGACAGCGGCGCCGAGCCCGGCATGCCGGTGAAGTAGCCAGCCCTTCTGGAATAAGCATATACCCCATCAAGTCATTGTTTTGGCGGGATATTTTACTTACCATCCAACTCGTTAAATGAGGCACTGTCAGTTTGTTGTGCTCGGTCCAGATGGGCACACCGGCAGCAGTGCCCGAGCGCGCTACCATAGGCCGAAACCACCACTCATCGGTATTAGGCCTAGGCTGAATTCGGAATCACCATGCTGGCTGATTATTCCATTCTGTTGATCGGGGCGATCCTGGTTAACAATTTTGTTCTCGTACAGTTTCTCGGGCTGTGCCCCTTTATGGGCGTCTCGAACAAACTGGAGACAGCGATGGGCATGAGCATGGCGACCACCTTCGTGCTCACGCTGGCATCTGCGTGCAGCTACCTCACCTACAACTACCTGCTGCTACCGCTGGGATTGTCATACCTGAAGACCATTTCCTTCATTCTGGTCATCGCGGTCGTGGTGCAATTCACGGAAATGGTGGTGCGCAAGAGTAGCCCATTGCTGCACCGGGTATTGGGCGTGTATCTGCCCTTGATCACCACTAACTGTGCAGTGCTGGGCGTGGCCTTGCTGAACATCAACCAGAATCACAACTTTATGCAGTCGCTGTTTTATGGCTTCGGCGCCGCTGTGGGTTTTTCGCTGGTACTGGTGCTGTTCGCGGCCATGCGTGAACGACTGGCCGTTGCCGACGTGCCCATGCCCTTTAAAGGGGCCGCCATTGGCATGGTGACCGCGGGCCTGATGTCGCTCGCCTTTATGGGCTTTGCAGGGCTGGTGTGAGCACATGATGGAGTTCATCACCAATCAACCCCTACTCGCGGCCCTGATAGCTCTGGTCAGCCTGGGTACACTGTTCGGCGCCCTGTTGGGGTTTGCGGCGGTGTACTATCGCACCGATGGCAACCCAATTGCCGACCAGATCAACGAGATCCTGCCACAAACACAGTGCGGGCAATGCGGTTACCCCGGATGCCGGCCCTACGCCGAGGCCATTGCTGAGGGAGACGTCATCAACAAATGTCCGCCCGGCGGTGAGGCAACAATCCAGGCACTGGCAGATTTGCTGGATGTTGAAGCCATTCCTCTGGACGAGGAGCACGGTGAAGAGAAAGTCCCCTCAGTAGCCATTATCCGGGAGGCAGAATGCATTGGCTGCACCAAATGCATACAGGCCTGCCCCGTCGACGCCATTTTGGGCGCCGCCAAGCAAATGCATACGGTTATCGCCAGTGAATGCACGGGCTGCGATCTCTGCGTCGAGCCTTGCCCCGTAGACTGCATCGACATGGTACCCGTGCCCCAGGCCTGGCATTGGGCGCTGCCTAACCCTGTGAGTCGCCAAACGGAGATCATCGCCTCAGACAAACCCCGTGAGGCGGCAGCATGAGGAAGATCTTCGGTTTTCATGGCGGCATTCACCCGCCTGAAAACAAGCACCAGAGCTTGGAGCACCCAATCCGGGATGCGGGCATTCCCGCCGAGCTAATTATTCCAGTTTCACAGCATGTCGGGGCACCGGCGGCACCCTGTGTTGAGATCGGTCAAGCCGTGCTGGGCGGTGACGTGATCGCCGAGGCCATTGGCGTGGTGAGCGTTCCCCTACATGCCCCCACCTCGGGCAGCATTGCTGCCATTGAAAGACGCCCCGTTGCCCATCCCTCCGGCAGCGAGGCGCTGTGCATTGTTATCGACACCGATGGCGAAGACCGGTGGCGATCACTGGAGGGCGTAGAGGACTACCGCACAGCAGACCCCGCGCAATTGCTTGAGCGCATACGCGAGTGTGGCATCGCCGGTATGGGCGGTGCAGGCTTTCCCTCTGCGATTAAACTGGCGCCGCGCAACCCCATAGAAACACTGATTATCAACGGCACCGAGTGCGAGCCCTACATCACCGCTGACGACATCCTGCTGCAGGAACGGGCACAGCGCATTGTTGAAGGCGCCCAGATCATCGCGCACATCGTGCAACCTCAAGAGATTCTCATCGGCGTCGAGGACAACAAGCCTGAGGGTATAGAAGCTATTACTGCTGCCGCGGCCGGCACAGATCTGCAAGTAGTGACCTTCCCGACCAAGTATCCCTCTGGCGGTGAAAAACAGTTAATAGAAATTCTGACGGGCAAGCAGGTGCCCTCAGGCGGTTTGCCTGCCGATCTCGGCATCGTCTGCCAGAACGTGGGCACTGCGGTGGCGGTGCGAGACGCCATTTTGGACGGTAGACCGCTGATATCACGGGTCACCACGGTGACCGGCGATGCCGTATCGAAGCCGGGCAATTTTGATGTGTTGCTGGGCACGCCAATGGCCCACCTGCTGCATCTGGCCGGCTACGATGAACGCAAAAACCGGCGCCTGATCATGGGAGGTCCGATGATGGGATTTTCTGTGCCCACACCTCTGGCGCCCGTTGTGAAAACCACCAACTGCCTGCTTGCACCAACCGAGTCAGAGCTACCCACTCCACCCCCGGCCCAGGCCTGCATTCGCTGCGGCATGTGTGCCGAAGCCTGTCCCGCCAGCCTGCTGCCACAACAGTTGTTCTGGTTTGCGCAGGGCAAAGAGTCTGAAAAGCTCGAAGCTCACAATCTGTTCGATTGCATCGAATGCGGCGCTTGCTCCTGGGTCTGCCCCAGTCATATTCCGCTGGTTCAGTACTATCGTGCTTCCAAGGCCGACATCCAACAGCAGCGAAAAGACCAGGCCAAGTCAGACTACTCGCGCGAGCGCTTCGAAGCCCGGCAGGCGCGCCTTGAACGCGAAGAAGCCGAGAAAGACGCCAAACGCGCAGCGCGCAAAAAGGCAGCAGAAGAGCGAGCAAAAGCCGCCGCCACTGGCGAGGGCGAAGAAGATCCCATTCAGGCTGCTATCGCACGGGCGCAAGCCAAGAAAGCTGCCCAGACCAACGAGGGTAGCGGCGAGAGCGAGCTGGAAAAGCTGGAACGTGCCGTCGTGACAACGCAAAAGCGTCTGGACACCGCACAACAAAAACTCAGCGCCGCCGAGGCAGAAGGCAGTGACTTGGTAGATGCGCTGCGCACCGGCGTTGAAAAGACACAGTCCAAACTGGATAAAGCGAAGGCTGCGCTGGCAGAGCATCAGGCCAACCACAGCGAGGCGCCAGCAGCAGCGGAGGAGCCGCCCGTTGATGCCGCTCAGGCTGCGATCCAGAAAGCGATGCAGGCACGAGAGGCGGATGCACAGAAAAGCCCACAGGAGAAAGCCCGTGATCAGCTCGGCAAACTGGAACAACGGCTGGCCAAGGCCCAGCAGCGACTGGCCGATGGCCGTGCTGCGGGTGAAGAAGACAAGATCATCGACGCGCTGAGCGCCAGTGTGGATAAACTGCGCGAGAAAATTAGCGAGACCCGTGCGCAATTGGCCGAGACTGAGAGCGCCTGACATGCCACTGTTGCGAATCACCTCGCCCCACGCACACGGCCCCATGAGTACAAGCCGGGTCATGCAGCATGTGCTGCTGGCCACGGTGCCCGGCATTATCGTGCTCACCCACTTTTTCGGGTTCGGCACCCTGGTCAATATCCTGTGGGGTGGCATCGTTGCCCTCGCCTGCGAGGCCCTGGCGCTGGCGCTGCGGGGCAGGCCGCTGGCCTTCTACCTCAAGGACTACTCAGCCCTGGTCACCTCCACTCTGCTGTGTATCGCATTGCCGCCTTACGCACCCTGGTGGCTGATAGCAATTGGCGTGGCCAGCTCAGTGCTTCTGGCAAAGCATCTTTACGGCGGCCTGGGCTACAACCCCTTTAACCCGGCGATGGTGGGTTACGTAGTACTGCTGATTTCCTTTCCCGTACAAATGACCGCCTGGGCACCGCCCCGGGGGTTGGGCGAAGTTCCCGGTCTGTTCGAAGCGTTACTGGCCTGTTTTTCACCGGCCAGCTTTGACGCCGTGACGATGGCGACACCGCTGGATGTGCTCAAACAGAACAATAGTCTTCTGCTTGAAGACCTGTGGCAGGAAAATCCCCAGTTTGGTCGTTGGGGAGGTATCGGTTGGGAATGGGCGAGTCTCGCCTTCCTCGCTGGCGGTCTATGGCTACTGTATCAACGAATATTTACCTGGCATGCACCCGTTGCCATGCTGGTCGCGATCACTGCGATGGCCGGCATGTTTTACGACAATGGCAGTTCCGCCAGCGGCGGCTCGCCCTTGTTCCACCTGCTCAGCGGGGCAACTATCTTCGGCGCCTTCTTCATTGTGACCGACCCGGTGAGCTCCGCAGTATCCACCCGCGGTAAGCTGATCTACGGCGCAATGATCGGCGCACTGGTCTATATCATTCGGGTGCGCGGCAACTATCCCGACGCGGTGGCTTTTGCGGTGTTAATCGCCAACTTCACCGCCCCCTTCATCGACTACTACACGCAGCCACGCACCTATGGCCATGCACGGAAGGGGGACTCCTGATGCTGGGCCAGTCCATTACCCGTAATGGAATCCTGCTGGGGTTGTTTGCCGTTTTCACGACCCTGCTGATTGCAGGCACCTTCCTGCAAACACGCGACAGAATTGCGCTTGAACAACGCAAAGCTGAAGAGAAAGCGCTGCTTGAAATCGTGCCGCGTACCCGACATGACAACAGTATGCTTGATGACACGGTGACCATCGCCGCCGACGCGCCGGGTTTAGGCCTGACGGAGCCACGCCAGGCATACATTGCCAGGCAGGGGGGACGAGCCGTGGCTGCCATTATTCCCGTGACCGCCCCGGATGGTTACAGCGGCACTATCGACATGATTGTGGGCGTTAACGTGGACGGCAGTGTCGCAGGCGTTCGCATACTCAGCCATAAAGAGACCCCAGGTCTGGGTGACAAAGTGGATATCAAGAAATCACCCTGGGTGCTGGACTTTGATGGCCGCTCGCTCACAAACCCCACCCCCGATGGCTGGGCTGTGAAGAAAGACCGAGGGGTATTCGACCAGTTTACGGGAGCCACAATCACCCCGCGCGCAGTGGTGGCCGCAACGCGACGCGCCCTTGAATACGCGAACAACGAGCAAGCGCGGCTGTATGCCCCGCTGGCGACCAGTGGAGATTCCTAATGGCGGATACCAGCTACAAAGATCTGTCGTTGAACGGGCTGTGGAAGAACAATCCCGCAATTGTTCAGCTGCTGGGGCTATGCCCACTGCTTGCGGTGACCGGTACAGTGGTCAATGCACTGGGACTGGCCGCTGCCACAACAATGGTGCTGATTTGTTCCAATACCGCAGTGAGCCTGATTCGCAACATCGTATCGGACGCAGTGCGGCTGCCCGCATTTGTGATGATTATTGCAGCGGCGGTGACCTGCATCGAACTGCTGATGCAGGCCTACACCTATGAGTTGTATCAGATACTGGGCATTTTCTTGCCGCTGATCACTACCAACTGCGTCATCCTCGGCCGCGCCGATGCGTTCGCCAGTAAGAATTCGCTGGCACCTGCGCTGTACGACGGTTTCATTATGGGTGTTGGCTTTGGCGTTGTGCTGGTGTTACTGGGCGCCCTGAGAGAGCTGGTGGGTACTGGCGCACTGTTTGCCAATATGGATTTACTGTTCGGCCCGTCAGCCGCCAACTGGCGTATCGTACTGGTAGACGACTATCAGGCTTTCCTGCTTGCCGTGTTACCGCCGGGCGCCTTTATTTTCACCGGCCTGATTATTGCGGCGAAAAACCTGATCGATATGCAAATTAAGAAGCGCGAGGATGCTCGCAAAGCGAAGCCAGTGAAAGGCGCCAAGCGAGTGCGTGTGACCGGCACTATCTCCTGAACCCTGGCTCCTGACGCGAAGCGCCCGGTTGGCCCACCTTAGTCCGGGCCGGCTCCGTGAGCGCTGACTGCAAGGGTGCCGAGAATTTCATCCACGGCGGCATCATCCAGGCCGCTGTTTTCACTGTCGCAGCTGTACGTGATGTAAAGCAGCATTGCACCATTGGCAACATACCACTCGCGTATGGCGGCATCGTCCTCAGTAAACGCACCCTGAATACCACTGAAATCGCCGACACGCACACTGGACCAGTTGCTCACTTCTGGCGACTCCTCCTGTGAAAGGCTGTTCAACTCGGCCGAGCCGAAGCCGCCCTGCTCCTTGTGAAGCGTGCTGATTTCTATGCAGCCCACATCGTCCCTGTCACCCACTAGGATGGTGTCTTCCTCGCTTTCTGCCCACCACTCATTGGGGACCAACAGCGTCCACCACTCAGTTTCCAGCACGTTCATCAGGGGTTGTTCTCCAGTGTGAGGGACATAAGGACGGCATCCTCGCGTCCCGTTGCAGTGCGGTAATAATCTGGTCGACGTCCGTCAATAAGAAAGCCGAGCGCGGTATAAAGACGGCGCGCACTATGGTTGGACTCGCGCACTTCCAGCAGGCAGCGACTGGCGCCCTGAGAGCGTCTTGCTTTCAGCATTCGACCAATCAGTGCCTGTGCCAAACCACGTCGCCTGTACGCGGGTGCCACCGCAACATTGAGTAAGGTCACCTCATCAACCACACTGGAACTGGCAATAAATCCCACCAGTTCAGTGTCTGAACTGGCCACCAGCAATTCGCCACGCTCACTGCCCATCACACCATTGAAATCCGCTTCGCCCCAGCCGTTGATATCAGCACCACTGAGCGAGGCCAGTAGCTGGCCTATATCGATAGCCGCCGCGGGTTGTATACGGAAGTCAGTGTTGGGCATGGGGCTTGAGGAGTCGCCAAGCCTGTTGCTTGAGTCCGGGCGTTGCCAGCAGGTCTCTCGTGGCGGGAAGGATAAGACAGCGGGCACTTTCTGGTGCAAGGCCACCGAGGCGGGATACGGTTTGCTCACCCAGCAGTACCAGGCCCTGACAGGTATCTGTGAGATGTCGGGCGAGGAACGTATTCAGGGTCATAGCGGCCGCCTCAGTACCCAGATCAAGCTGCTGATTCTGATGCATGGGCCAGTCAAACTGCGGCAGGGTCTCTACACTGGCTCCCGGCGCCAATGCCTTGCCCATAGCAGCAACCAGTTGCACCTGCTCTCTCGCCAGAGGCAGGCCGGCAAGGTCTTGAAGCCATAGCCAACCGCCTGAGCGCAGCACAGCCACACTGAATTGTTCAACGGTTTGCTCCGCAGGGGGCGCGGTCTCGGCCGCCATGGGTGAACTAGACTCAGGCTTGGCATCGCGCGTTTGATTCAACGCCTCGCGCAACATGCCCGAAGGCGCCTGCAGCGGGGGTTCGGTAGCAGGCACGATCGGCGCAGCGCCTGACGCAAGGGGTGCCGTTTTAGGCTGTGCGGACTGAATAATGAGGCGCCGAGTCGGCGCAGCACCGGGAAGGTTGCGCCGGGATACATACTGATCGATACCCAGTGCCTGCAGGTAGGTCCTGCGACGAATTTCATTAGCCGCCAATGTCATGGCCACAGTCTACCAACAAATGCGAACGGGCTATATCCAACGCCAGCCGTGTTGACGAAAAAAACGAATCCCGCCGGCGATAAACCAGCGAATATGCTGCAGTCCTTTTCGCGCCGCATAACCGCCCGCATGGGTAATCTGTACCTTGGGCTGATAATGCAGCTCACCGGCGGATGCCAGCCGTAATGACAAATCGAAGTCTTCAAAATATAGGAAATAGCGCTCGTCGAAACCGCCAGCATCCACTAGCGCCGCAGAGCGCACCAGCATAAAACAACCACTGGCCAGTTCTATGGATGCGGCCTGATCAGACGCGCATACATCGCGGTATTCGTAGTGTGACAAGGCCTGCTGATAACGCGCTCTCAACCAGGCGGGTGCAAAAGCCCGCAAAAACAACACCCACACGCTGGGGTAACGCTTGCACAAAAACTCCTGTTGCCCGTCCGGAGCCGTAACTCGTGGACTGACCAGCACCACGTTCTCCTGCTGCTGCAGGTAGCCGAGGCCTTGAGACAACGCATCTGGCGCGAGGACCACGTCTGGATTCAACACCAGGTGTACATCGCTCCCTTCTTCCGGCAGCGCCTGATTGTGTCCGGCACCAAAGCCATCGTTGCACGTGTTGACCACCAACGTGGCTTCGATGGGCCAGTCTCGGTGCGTGAGAAGCTGGCGTAGTTTCTCGGCATACACAGGCGAGCAACTGTTATCCACGACCGTAAGGCGAGCAACATCCAGGCCCTGCTTTGCGGCATACCTCGCAGCCACAGCAAGGCTGCTCAACAGGGTTTCCACCTGGGGCAGACTGTTGTGATACGTCACCAGCGACAGGGAAAGCGTTAGAGGGGCATCAGTGCGAGTTGCGACCATGGCGCGCATGGTAGCAGGCGCGCCACAAGGGCGACACAAGCACTGATACACTGGCGCCCGCAAAAGACCCGATACACTAGGATGCGTAAATGCTTGCCGCCCTTCGACAGCGCCTCTCACAGTTTGGCCCCGGAATACTAGTAACCGCCGCCTTTATAGGCCCCGGCACCATTGCCACGGCCAGCAGCGCCGGCGCCAGCTATGGTTTCGCACTGCTATGGGCGCTGATGTTCTCAGTGGGCGCGACAATCGTGTTGCAGGAGATGGCCGCGCGATTGGGGCTGGTTACCCAGTCGGGATTGGCAGAGGCCATGCGCACGACGTTTACCTCGCGATGGCTGGGTGGCCTTGCGGTTGTATTGGTAGTCGCAGCCGTGGGGCTGGGAAATGCCGCTTACGAAGCCGGCAATATTGCGGGAGCCGCGCTGGCTCTGTCATCGCTGGGCGGGTTGAGCATCGGTGCATGGGCTATCGGTATTGGCATCGGTGCTGCCGCACTGCTTGCATCGGGACACTACAGGCTTCTGGAGCGTGTGCTGATCGCACTAGTGCTGACCATGAGTGCGGTATTCCTGCTCACGGCCGTCGTAATCGCGCCGCCTATCGGCGACATTCTCAAAGGTGCGTTTATACCCTCTCTACCTGAAGGCTCTATGCTGATGGTGCTGGCCCTGATCGGCACTACCGTTGTGCCCTACAATCTTTTTCTGCATGCGAACGCCGTACGCGAAAAATGGCCAGAAAACACAGACATTACGCAATCGCTTCGCGAAGCCCGCTGGGACACCGGCCTCTCTATCGGACTGGGTGGGCTCATCACTCTAGCCATTGTGAGCACGGCGGCGACAGCCTTCTTTCAAGGCGACGCTGAATTTACCGGTAAAACACTGGGCAGCCAACTCGAACCGCTGCTGGGCCCATGGGCGCGGTATGTGTTTGCCGCCGGCTTGTTTGCCGGTGGCCTCACCAGCGCCATCACCGCACCATTGGCAGCAGGCTACGCGGTATGTGGTGCCCTTGGTGTAGGCACCGACCTGCGCCACCCGGTCTTCCGCGGCGTGTGGCTGACGGTACTGGTGATTGGCACGGTATTCGCCGCCATTGGTACCAAGCCTCTGACGGCTATCCTGTTTGCCCAGGTCGCTAATGGCTTCCTTCTACCTTTCGTTGCGGTGTTTTTGTTGATCGTTATGAATCGGCGAGACTTGCTCGGTGAACACATCAATGGTGCCCTGGCAAACGCACTTGGTGTGATAGTTGTTCTTGTTGCCTTCCTATTGGGGCTGGTGAAAATCGCCTCCGTCGTGGGCTGGCTCTAGCGGCTCGGTACCGCACTTCTCCTCACGATATAGCCAAAAGGAATATCACACTGCCAAATTACTGCGTGAGCAGCATTTTGAGCCCGAGTTCGCCTCGGGCAAGTTTGTGCAAAAAATTACAAAAACCGCGTATCACCATGTTATTTATGGAGTTTCTCTCTATTAACCATGCTAAGGTGTTGTAAAGACAGGTTTTTGGTTGACTCTGGATTCTGAGCGGCCAGAATCAATAAAAAATCACAACACCACATAAGACCTATTAGTAGCGGGCAGTAAGGGGACGATAATGATTACGCGGTTTGCCAAGCTCACCAGTCGACTCGCATTTTTGAGCGCATTTCTTTTCACCCTCGCGGCCTGTGGTGGCGGTGGTGGTGGCGGTGGCGGTGGCTTCATCCCCGATGATGGCAGTGACTCTGTCACATTCTTCCTGGCTCTTGAGCTGGTCGATGCCGACGGCAACCCCACTAACACCATTACAACGACGCGCCCGGCCACCTTGAATGTCACGGTGAGCCGCGATCGCAACCAGAACAACCTGGTCACCGGTGAGATTGTTAATGCAACTGCAAACCTGGCCGGCGTCACGCCTGACAGCGGTGGTGCCCTCACTAACGAAGAGGGTGTTGCAACCTTCCTGCTCGAAGCAGGTGGCAGCAATGGCGCAGACACCGTCACGGTATCGATTACCACCAGTGAAGGTTCTGCAGAGGCCACCTTGAACTTCCAGGTGGGTCTGGCCGGTCTGCGACTGGGTTCCTTTGTTGATGGCACTTTCATCGAAGGCCAACTGCTGATCGAACCCGACGAGCAACTGTCTCCCACTGGTAGCGGCACCATCACCGTTGCAGTGGCTGACGAAGAAGGCAACCGCGCCGAGACTGCGGAGCAGGTCACGATTTCCAGTGAGTGTTTGATCAGTGGCCGCGCCACGCTGGACCCCGAGAGCCCGCTGTCGGTAACGGGCCAAACCACTGTGACCTACACGGCCACTGGCTGTGAGGGCGAGGACCGGGTAACTGCAAGGCTGCAGGATTCCGGCAACGAGGCCATTGGCACCGTGAGCATTGCACCGCTAACGGCCAACGCGATTTCGTTCGACAGCGCTGTACCCGACCTGATCGTACTGCGCGGCACCGGCGGTGGCACTGGCCGTCAGGAGTCCTCTACCGTTACGTTTAACGTGGTGGATTCGGACAACAACCCCGTATCCGGCATTGATGTCAGCTTTGAACTGTCCACAGAAGTGGGTGGTCTGAGCCTGGGTAACACCAGTGACGTCAGTAACAGCCAGGGCCAGGTATCTACTACTGTCTTCTCAGGCACTGTGGCTACCGCTGTTCGCGTATTCGCGCGACTGGTCGGCTCAGAACTGTCCACCACCTCAGACGTTCTGGTAGTGAGCAGCGGCCTACCTGATCAGAACTCCATCAGCCTGTCCGTTGAGGGTGGCTTCGTGGTCGAGAACGGCTTTACCGTGGATGGGACTACGCGCCAAATCAACGTGCGCATGGCCGACAAATTCAACAACCCTGTGCCTGATGGCACCAGCGCCGTATTCACGACTGAGTACGGCGCTATTCAAGGAAGCTGCGTATTAACAAACGGGGCGTGTAGCGTAACCTGGACTGCCCAGGAACCGCGCTTCCCCACCATCAATGGCGACGCGATCAAGACCATTTTCGATAACGATTACGACTGCCCTAGCCACTCGGCCAACGCAGGCCCCTGCCCCGATGACCTGGGCGGCATCCGCGGAGGTCGCTCCACGGTTCTAGTGGCGGCAGTGGGTGAAGAGTCCTTCGTCGACCAGAACGGTAATGGCCAGTACGACGAGGGCGAGCCCTTCGTGAACTTACCAGAAGCGTTCATCGACCATAACGAAGACGGTGTGTTCACGCCGGCGGTTGGCCCCAACTGCCCCAACCCGCCCACCTCAACGGCTGATTGCGAAGCGGCAGGTTTCGAAGAAAGCTTCATCGACCTGAACAGCAATGGCATGTACGACACCAATGACGACCCGGCCATTTACAACGGCACACAGTGCCCGCCAGAGGGCGAAGGTGTGTTTTGTAGCCGTGAGCTGGTCAGCGTGCGTGCACAGACAGTACTGATTTTGTCTGACAGCCCACGCTGGGACATCGTGCTCGCCCGCCTGAGCGGCGCCGCGATCAATGAGAACGGCACTGTTTCTGAAAGCGGCGGCCCTTACAATGTGTTCATCTCAGACCTGTACAACAACCGTCCGCCAGCGGGCTCTACCATCACTGTCGAGTCCACGGGTGATTGTGAAGCCACAATCTCTACTGGCAGCGTGGCCAATACCTCAGCACCGGGAGCGTTCACGACGCAGCTGCAAATTTCTGGGGAACCCGCCGATCCCAACAGCCCATTGGGCAGTGGCTCGGTAACGGTAACACTCAACCCGGAATCGGGGGCACCCTACAGCGAACTGTACGACTGCACCGTGTCTAACAACTCCAACCCCAACCTGGGTGGTCTAACCACCGGCGGTTAATACCATCCTTACCTTGAAAAAGGCCGCGCATTGCGCGGCCTTTTTTGTCTCCAATGTTTACTCGGCCAGACCTGGGGTGCACAAACGATTCCTTTGCCTGGAAGGCATGGCTACAGTGGAGCTTTCGATAGCAAACAGCCCTCACTGCCGTTTCGCCATAGGCAGCGAAAACCCGGGTATACGAGTCACTCTTCCACCATAACGCCAAATACGCACACCGGCACCGATAAACCCGCCTCAGAATGCTGTGACAGATGAACGTCGTTTGCAGGCGTCCCCGCTATGGGGTACCTCGATCAGCA
Source organism: Parahalioglobus pacificus (assembly GCF_014652275.1). Lineage (GTDB taxonomy): Bacteria > Pseudomonadota > Gammaproteobacteria > Pseudomonadales > Halieaceae > Parahalioglobus > Parahalioglobus pacificus. The sequence continues at coordinate 1,925,991 of NZ_BMYM01000001.1, forward strand.
TCCTCGTCCGGTTTTCATATTTACCAACCCCCAATCTGAGCTTGTGGCAACTGGCATGTCCGCTGGCGACCCTGCACAAACCGGAGGCTCATGGCGCAGCGACGTTGCCGAGGCTTCGGTGCTGTGACAAAACGGGCACCTAAAAAAAAGGCCGCGCACTGCGCGGCCTCATTCGAATACCTGCGTTCAGTCGCTTACAGACACCCAGTCGGCGCTGCCAGAAAGCATGTCAGTGATCCACTGAACAATTGTTGTGCCACCGACAGTATCCTCGAAGCGGGTCTGCAAAAAAGTATGCTGGTTTCCATCACCGATCAGACTGCGGAAACGGTCCGGGTGTGCTTCTTCTAGCTTCGCCATTTCAGGGATCAACTCCGCCTCGAAGGCAGGCCCGCCGATCATTAGGAACACATCAGCAATGACCACGTCCTGTTTAGTGCTCATGTAACCCATACGTAGATTTGGATCTTCATTCAGGTACCAGATATGACCGTTTGTGAGATGTCCACGGTCATCGATAAAATCAGGCACACTTTGAGCAATGAAGGCCTCAGAGTTCCATTCTGCGGCTCGGTCCGTGCTAAACCCTGGTGCACTAACGCCCACGCCACTATCGTTGATCAGCTCAATAGGCACATCAGGGTACAGCTTGCGCACCAGTGGCAGAGCGTAGTCAGTACCGAACCCGCCAGCACTCACACCGGTCAATAGAATACGCGACGGTGAGGGAAATGCGTTAGCCACGACATCAAGGGAAGCAGAGGTGTTTTGAACACCTCGGTGGTAACGATCAATCTCACCGTCGCCATCGTCATCATAGTCGGCATCACCGGAAAAAATAGAGCCGTCGCAGTATGGTAGGTAAGCTAAATCCCAATCAGCAACGGGGTTGTTTTCCAGGCTCTGATCCAGCAAGCCGAATTCCGGAACAGTCGGGTCTGCTGTCTCAGTGGCCGCACAGAAGTCATTCCAGCAAGCACCTCCGCCCTGCAGAAAAATTACCAGTTCCTCTCCGGTATTCTCTTTAGTCGACATGGCGTACTCGCCACCCCGTAAGCAAAGCGGCCCTCCATCCATTGCGCCAAAGGTATGCACAGTGGTGTCACCGTCGACTTCTGATGTCATTGGGGTGAATTCTCCCAAATACCGATCGACACCCTGATCATACAGCTCTTGGAAAGGCACGATTAGGGGCTCCGGTTCCGGCTCAGGAGCTGGGGGTCTGGGATCACTGCCGTCGCTACAGCCCACTATGAATGCAGCCAGTCCCACGGCGATCAGACGAACTTCTAAACTATTATGCTTGGTTTTCACTTTATCCTCTTGGTGTGTGCTCACACTCTATACGTCCCGGGTCAGATGTTTGCACCGCAAACACTAATTGTCTATCCAAAATCTGAGATATCAGCCAATTGTCCAACACCCTTTCAGGTCTGCATAGCCGTATTGGTCAAGATTAAGGGGGGATTTGTCGAACGAAATGTGACAATCGCAAAATTGCTGCTTTAATTGATGCTAAAGGACATGTGCAATGCACACGCGCTTAAGGAACTTAAAGCAAAGTGTCGAACTCCATCATCACGATTCGCCTAACCGTCGTCGCTGTTTTTCTGCTCGCAACGACAGTAACCGCTTCTCTAGCCCTCGGACTGCACTACTACTTCGGTCGTTCACTCGCATGGCAGGCCGCATCAGATCTGTACACGGGCGCCTCAAACAGTGTGGCTTCTAAATGGCAGCACATTTCCGAGCAAAACAGCAACACCGTAACGCTATTGGCGGAAAATCGTTCTCTCACTGACGCCAAGATAGAGGGCAAGATTATGCTCTCTATCGCACAGTTGATGGAACGAAACCCACTGTTTTATGGCGTTTACCTCGGTCACGCCGATGGCAGATTTTACGAGTTAATCAATTTGAACACAGGCTCAAAGGCGAGACGTGCATTAAGAGCTGTGCCTGATGACAGATGGCTGCTTGTAGAGATTAAGGGCGAAGGTGAATCCCGGCTACGCACCTATCGCTATCTGGACAAAGACCTGAATTTGAGGGTTGAGCGCACAGAGCCCACCGACTTTGATCCTCGAGAACGACCCTGGTACGTCCAAGCCATAAAATCGAAAGAGGTATATCAATCGCAGCCCTACCTCTTCGCACAGCTAAATCAGCCTGGGCGCACTCTATCGATTCCAGTGGCGGACTCGGAGACGGTTCTGGGCTTCGACATGACACTTGAAACTCTCTCTGAATTTTTGGGTGAGCAAACCGTGGCTGAACAAGGTTCTCTGTTTGTTTACACCGGCGATGGAAACGTGATTGCGTCGAGCGCACCAATATCTGGAGATAAAGCGCCTATACCAAACATCGACATTGAGCTTTCAACTCAGGAGCGTGATTACATCCGATCTCTGGGCGAGCTCACAGTATCTAATGAGCTAGATTGGCCCCCATTTGACTATGCATTGCTTGGCCAACCTCAGGGATATTCTATCGATGTCATCAAACTGATCGCTGAGGCACTGGAATTACCGATCAGGTTCATTAACGGCCTATCTTGGTCTGAACTAGTGCAGGAGTTTAAAGAGGGTGAGCTCGACATTCTGCATTCTGTTTTGATCACCGCCGACAATAAAGAATGGGGACTCCCATCCAGAGAATATGCGTTTCTGCCGTATTCGATCGTGAGTGCAGAGAAGAACAATAAAATCGAATCACTGGAGTCGATGCAGGACAAACGTTTAGCAATCCCCAGTGGGTGGTCCGTCATTCCTGTTGTTCGTGCGGCATATCCAAACATCACCATTGTCGAGGTTCCATCCACGCTAGCCGCGATGCGTAAGGTATTAGCGGGTGAAGTAGACGGCGCCTTGGATAACAAGGTCATTCTTGAGTATCTGCAGAAGCACTACTATCTGGAAGGCCTGCATTTCAGTGATACCATCAATTTTGGCGACAGTGATGCCCCACAAACACTGCATATGTTTGTCTCACCTGATAGGGCGCCTTTGCTCGACCTCATTGATCGCGCAATTGGCGCAATCGGTAGAGATCAACGCACGGTGCTAAGACAATATTGGCTTGGAGAAGACCTAAGTGTAAACGCTGGCGGTGACTCGGCATCAGTACCAGATGAAGTTTTCCTTCAAGCGGTGACAGATGAGAGCATCCACAATGAACTGATCCCACTGACACGGGAAGGCGAGAAGGCGTTTGCCTTTATGGCACCTCTTCGACGAGCCGCGGGCGAAGCTGACGGTATGTACTTGGGACTTATGGTGCCCGAAGCAGCCGTGGTTGGCCCATTCATGGAGCGCGTGGTTCTAGCGATCGTAATTACCAGCGCAGCATTGCTTTTATTGATTCCACTGTCTTGGGCGTTCGCCAGTCCTATCGTCAGCCCAATAAAGCAACTTGCACGAGAGAATGATAAGGTTCGGCGCCGCGATTACGATTCGGTTTCCAGAATCCCTACCCGAATCAGAGAGCTCAACGAGCTCTCCGATTCCATGGTGACAATGGTAGAAGCCATCAAGGCACATGAGCTTGCGCAGCGAGAGTTGATGGATGCCTTCATCCGACTAATTGCAGCAGCTATTGACGAGAAATCCCCTTATACAGGTGGCCACTGTGAACGTGTTCCCCAACTGGCCATGATGCTCGCTCGTCATGCCTCGAATGCTGAGACAGGGCCTTTTGAGGGCTTTAGCTTGGACAGTGAGGACCAGTGGAGGGAGTACAGAATTGCTGCTTGGCTGCACGACTGTGGCAAGATTACTACGCCGGAGCACATTGTAGACAAGGGTTCCAAACTGGAAACCATCTACAACCGCGTCCATGAGATTCGCATGCGCTTTGAGGTGCTGTGGCGCGATGCGCAGATCAGCTACCTCGAAACGCTCAAAGAGCATCCGGAACAGCAGGGAGAACTGGCTGCGAAACTCCAGCGCGACCACGCGCAGCTACAGGAAGAATTTGCCTTCATCGCCGAGTGTAACGTGGGCGGGGAGTTTCTGGATGAGGATAAGCAGGCGAGGCTGAAGGCAATTGCTCAGCGCACTTGGATTCGTCACTTTGATAATCGGATTGGTCTGTCGCCAGTAGAAGAACTGCGCGTAGAGGGTGTGGCACGCGTACCGACACCGGCCTCAGAAAAGCTGCTCGCAGACAAGCCCGAGCACATCATTGAGCGCACGCGCTCCACAGACTACCCCCCGGAATACGGCATCAATATGGACGTACCGGAACATTTGTATAACCAGGGCGAACTTTACAATTTGGGCATCTCCCGCGGCACGCTCACTGCAGAAGACCGATTCAAGATCAATGAGCATATGATCAGCACCATCAAGATGCTCGAGAGCCTGCCCTTCCCTGAAGAGCTCGCCAACGTGCCGCGCTGGGCATCCACCCACCATGAAACCATGCGTGGTTCGGGATACCCGCGCAAACTACCCGGCGAGGCACTCAGCGTGCCTGAGCGAATTATGGCTGTCGCAGATGTATTTGAAGCACTCACAGCCGCCGACAGGCCCTACAAGAAAGCTAAACCCGTCAGTGTGGCACTGGATATTCTCAGCAAGATGGTGGACGACGAACACATCGATAGAGACTGTTTCGAACTCTTCGTGAAAGAAAAAGTTTACCTTGAATATGCTCAAGAATTTCTTGATTCCAATCAGATTGATGACGTCGATCCATCGCGCTATGTCGCTAACGAATAACATTCGAAATACGGCGATGACCGCGGTGTTGTTGGTGCTCAGCCAGCCTGGACACTGCCAGTCTATCGAGGAACTAGAGGCGCGGGTCGACACCCTAAAGAGGGCATTAGGACAAGCAGAACAAGAACTTGCAGAGGCGCGGGATAGTGGCGTGCTGCTGCCAACTAAGGCTGTAGCAACAGACGGAGCCGAAGAGTCAACACCAACAACCAATGGCGTAAGGCTTGGGCCGATTACATTGGGCGGCGCTGTCCGTGTCAACTATGTGTACGGCGACTACGAAACACAAGATGGTGGGCCATCGCGCGGCGGCGAGGGCGGCAACGTGGAATTGGACACTTTCCGCATTAACGCCACACTGGACTACGAGAACCTTATTGGTGCACTGGAGTACCGCTGGTATACCGCAAACGCAGGGGAGAACTACAACTTCCTGCACACAGGTTGGTTGGGTTATCGGTTCGACGACAACAGTGAAGTAATCGTTGGCCTCAATCGCGTTCCTTTCGGTGCTGGACCCTACGGCATCTCCCAGAGCTGGTTTTTCGACCAACACTACTATGTTGGTCTATCCGACGATCCCGATCTGGGTCTTCGCTATTCGTTCTCGCACAGCGAATGGGCATTCGATATCGGGTACTACTGGCGCAGCGATCCCAGTTTCTCTGGTCGTAGTGAAGACAGTGCACGCTACGGCTATGACACTGTGCGGTGGCGGGAAACTGTGGAATCAGGCGGCACTGTCAGTTTTGACGATCGGCGCAACGGCTATCGCGAGAAAAATCAATTCAACGCTAGAGCGATCACTGAGATCGGCGGCGACCGGTGGCGCCATCGCGTGGGCGCCTCCCTGCAGGTAGGCGAATTGGATGGCAGTGGCGTCGATGACGGCGATCACCGGGCCGTCGCCGTGCACAGCGTTTCCGAGCGTGACAACCTCACGGTTGGTCTACAACTATCCCGCTACCAATTTGATGTAGACGCCGATAACAGCTGGGGGGGCGATGAATTAATTCCCTTCGGAGCCTATGATTTTGCTTGGCCCATGGCTTCCGATGCCTGGGTACCGGCAGCGTCTGTCAGCTACCGCATCGATACTCCGACGTTACCGTGGCTGGATTACGTGCTGCCCTATCTGGAGTACAGCGCAATCCTAAAAGGAGCGGATAACTTGAATGACAGCGAACTGTTCATTCTCGGCTCAGGCTGGGCTGCAGGTGGGTGGTATATCTATACCGATCTCGCCTACTCCAATGGCAATCTTTTCGTCGGTAATCGAAGCGATGACTTCGCCCGCATCGATGGCGTAGGCGACTGGGGCATCAATGGCAATGACCGCTGGAACTACCGGTTGAACGTTAATCTGGGCTACTACTACTGAAACACGCTCCAGCGATCTCGCATCAGCCACCTACCGGGTTGCTTCCTGCCCGTCGTCTTCACCGGACGTGTTCCAGGGATACTTCTCAAACCAGGCCAGGATATGATCGACCTTTGTGATCAGTTGACTGGGGCGATTGCCAATAAAGTGCGGTGCCTCGGGCACCTCGACCAGAGCCGTATCGATCTGACGCAATTTAAGGGCGTGATAGAGCTGCTTGGCTTCGGACAGCGGTGTTCGGAGGTCGTTAGAGCCGACCATAACCATGGTGGGAGTTTGAATGTTACCCACCAGTGAAACTGGAGAAGACTTCCAATAGTTCTCAGGGTTTTCCCAGACCTGTCCGGGGTAACGATAGTCGGCGTAGTAGAAATAATTATCGGCGGTTAGCAACTTGCTGATCCAATTCATCACCGGTTTAATGACAGCCGCAGCCTGGAAGCGATTGTTTTTACCCACAATCCAGGCAGTCATTATCCCGCCAGCACTCCCGCCGGTGACATACAACCGATCTTCTGAAGTCAGTCCTTTGTCGATCAGGTAATCCGCGCCGTCCATCACGTCCTGATAGTCCTCGCCAGGGTAGTTGTTAAACAACAGGTTGGCGAAGGCTTCCCCATAACTCGTGCTTCCCCGGGGATTGGGGTAGAAAACCAGATAGCCATGAGCGGCGAACAGTTGCAGCTCCGGTGTGAAATGCGGCCCGTAGTGTGCAATTGGTCCCCCGTGGTTTTCCACCAACAGGGGGTAAGCTTTGCCTTCCTCGTAGTTCGGCGGCTTGATAATCCACCCCTGCAGGTCGAGCCCATCTATGCTGGAGCTGTACCAGACCTCCTCGACCTCGCCCAGCGTACGGTGCGCCAGCAAATTTTCATTGAGTGCGATAACTGTTCGCGCTTTATCAGCCGAACCTGTGGCAATAGCGAGTTCAGCGGGCCGGCTGGGTTCTGAAAGACTGAATGCAACCGTACCATTGCGTGATACCGAATAGCTGCCGCCTGAGTAAGGTCTGGCCATGGACTCGCCACCGACTTTACGAGCAACATCCCGGCTCTTATCGCTCAAGGAGGTGAAGCCAACCCTGGTCTCACCTTTGTCGGAGTACAGGTAATACACGCCCTTACTATTACCTGCCCACTGCAAACCGGACACGCTCCGATCCAGCGTCGCGTTCAATGCGCGCGGCTCGCCGTCGTCGAGGTCCATTACATAGAGTTGTGTGACTTGAAACGCCTGTACCTTATCGTCGTAGCCATTCCACGCCACGTAACGGCCGTCCGGAGAAACAACCGGGCCAGCATCAGGCCCCTTCCTGGCGGTGAGTGCTTGAATTTCTCCAGAGGCAATATCCAGTTGGTAGAGCTCCGACTCTCGAATCTGGTGCTCCCACTCCGGATGACGGTTCGCTGAGAACACGAGGCCCGAGCCATCTGCCAGCCACTGGGCCTGGCCGGTGTGATGATAGTCGCCACTCGTGACCTGCCGCGCGGGACCACCATCAGCGTCCACCACGAACAGGTGCGAGTAACCCGGCTCCAGTCTCCCGGCACCATCGCGCTCGTAGCGCAGTGCCGTCGTCACACTGGGCGCATCTGGCCACTCAGCACCTTCCGGCTTTTTCAGTGGCTTGACCAACACGGGCGGCGCCTCGGGCACCAGCATAGAGAATGCAATCCGACTGCCATCGGGCGACCAACTCATCGAAGAGGGCGACTCGGTCAGTTGAGTGATTGCAGCGGACTTACTCCCTTCAAGCCAATGCACATGAATCTGGCCATCAGCGATGAACGCAATACGATCACCTGCCGGTGACCACTGAGCGCCCCCCTGCCCACTCGACCCGCTATCTAATGGGACGTGATTCTCGCCATCTGCCCCGACCAGCCAGAGGCGGCCCACGCGGCGGTCCTTCATGATATCCATAGATTTACGCTCGTAGACGATGCGTTGCCCATCCGGCGATATCTGCGGCTTGGATACCCATTGAAGGCCAAAGACATCCTCGCGTTGGAACACAGTAGGGTCGGCATTCGAACTGGCTACTACTGGCGCAGTTGCGACAAGTAAAAGACAGAGGAAGCGCAAGCGGATCGACATAAGCTGGATCTCCAATTTTGACGTTCGCATTCCAGCACTGTTGTTTCATGTCTTCAAGCGGTTGAGGCGGTGGTTTAGCGGACCAGAAGGCGTAAAACACCTCGGGCGGGATGCTGCGCTGACGTAAGTTCTTGAGCAAGCAATTGTCATAGAAGCCGACTACACTGCGAGGCATCGTCAGGATGATGAGTTAAGGCAAGACTTCACCACATGAAGATACTTTTTATCTGCACCCACAACCGCTGTCGCAGCATAATCTGCGAATCCGTGGCGAACGCCGTGGGGGGCGATACGCTGCTCGGAAGGAGCGCCGGTAGTGAGCCCGCAGATGAGGTCCACCCGCTCACCCTCAAGTATCTGAGGATAGCCAGGTTTGGCACCGAAGGACTATGCAGCGAATCATGGGATAACTACGCGGACTGGCACCCGGATGTTGTCATTACGGTTTGTGATCGCGCTGCGGGAGAGAGTTGCCCTCTGTACTTCGGTGACACCATCAAACTGCATTGGGGTTTGGCAGACCCCTCCGCCGTTATTGGCAATGACCACGACATTGAAAAGGCGTTCATGGACACTATAGCGATCGTGGAAAGGCGCGTGTCACGGCTTGTGGAGGTCGCTTCCCGTCCGACACAGGAATGGCGCGCAGCTCTGGAATCGCTGGTGACTGAAGCCTAGGCAACCATTATTCGACGCTATTCATTAGGGGAGAAAGACCGCAATGGGAATTTTTGAGCGCTACCTCAGCTTGTGGGTGGCAATAAGTATCGCGTTGGGAGTAATACTGGGTACCCTGATACCCGGCTTCTTCGCCGCCGTGGCTGCGCTAGAGGTGGCGCATGTCAACCTGGTTGTCGCAGTGCTCATCTGGCTAATGATTTACCCCATGATGGTACAGGTCGATTTTGCCGCCATTGGTGACGTTGGCAAAAAACCCAAAGGGCTGATACTGACACTGGTGGTCAATTGGCTGATCAAGCCCTTCACCATGGCAGCGCTAGGCTGGTTGTTTTTCCGAGTGCTATTCGTTGACCTGGTCGATCCCACAACGGCTGGCGAATACATTGCCGGCATGATTCTGCTGGGCGTTGCCCCGTGCACGGCCATGGTATTTGTGTGGAGCCAACTCACAAAGGGAGACCCGAACTACACTCTTGTTCAGGTGTCAGTGAATGACGTCATAATGATCGTCGCCTTCGCACCCATAACGGGATTTTTACTGGGTGTGAATGACATCAGCGTTCCCTGGGAAACACTGCTCATATCGGTGGCTCTCTATGTCGTTCTCCCACTTATTGCAGGTGCAATCACACGGCGGCAGCTCGATGATTCAGGCCATGAAAGGTTGGAAGCCTGGGTACAGCGCTTAAAACCCTGGTCGATGATCGGCTTGTTGAGTACCGTCGTCCTACTGTTCGGCTTTCAGGCGGAGACGCTACTAACTCAACCGCTGGTGATCGTACTGATCGCGATTCCGCTACTGATCCAGACCTACGGCATCTTTGCGATCACCTACGTTGCCGCTCTTAAAATTCGGCTACCTCACAACATTGCCGCACCCGCCTGCATGATTGGGACATCAAACTTCTTTGAGCTCGCTGTTGCCGTTGCCATTTCGTTATTCGGGCTACATTCAGGTGCGGCGCTTGCAACTGTGGTTGGCGTCCTGGTCGAAGTGCCCGTCATGCTATCGCTGGTTTGGTTTGCCAATCGAACGCGTCACTGGTTTTCGCACGACGAATCCGTCAACGACTAGCTAACGGCTAAACGCAGGACAAGGCTGAACTCGCCAATGTCCGGCACATTTGTCGTCACCATTGGCTCGAGCGCTGGCGGAATCTGATTACTACCGCCAAGGTGGTTCCATATTCGCGAGTCAAAGCTTAGTCTGGACGCTCAACCTTTCGGTGACATTGCGGTGATTGACGACACCTTTCGAAAAGTTTTACCGCGGCTCAGTTTGCCCCTGGTGAACTTACTGATTCGGCTGAAAGTGACACCGAACCAACTCACCGTATCGGCAGCACTTATCGCACTGTTAGCGGCCGCGGCGCTCGCCCAGGGACACCTGCTAGTCGCGCTTGGACTCTGGTGGTTCTCGCGCCTCTGGGATGGCCTGGATGGGATTCTTGCCAGGGCGACCGACAGCACATCAGATTTTGGGGCACTGCTGGATATTCAGCTCGACATGATGGCCTACAGCGCCATGGTGGTGGGCTTCTATCTCCAGTTTCCACAGTATGCGCTGCAGTGGGTGCTTATGTTGTTTGGCTACGTGTTGTGTATTACCGGGGCGCTGAGCCTGGGGAATTTGGAAAACCTTAGAGGCATCGACGCACGCGAACAGAGAGACCTGCGACTTGCCACAGGATTGGCAGAAGGTGGCGAGACAGGCATGTTCTATACACTCTTCCTGCTACTTCCAAACTGGTTGGGTGTTACGACCTGGATTTGGCTTGGGGTACTCGCGGTTACCGTTATTGCACGGTTGGAGTTGGCCCGGCGCGAGCTTTCATATCAGGAACAGAACGAGAAGTGACAATGAGTTTACTTCAGCCATTGCTGGGCCTTTTCGTGTTCTTAGGGGCAACGGCCATACTGTCGGAACGTCGCGCTGCGATAGTGTGGAAACGCGTGTTCATTGGCGTGGCGATGCAGTTTCTGATCGCCCTATTACTGCTGAGAGTGCCTTTCATATCCGATGCACTACTCAGCCTCAACGGCGTTGTTAATGCCTTACAAGACGTTACCAATAGGGCCGCGAGCTACATGTTCGGCTATCTTGCGGGCGGCCCGACGCCCTTCACTGAAGTGAATCCTGAACACGGCTTCATAGTTGCCTTTCAGGTGTTGCCACTGATCCTCGTCGTCAGCGCTTTATCCGCCCTTCTGTTCCATTTCGGCATCTTGAGTTTCATTGTCGAGCTCGTTGGAAAATTGCTACGGCAGGCCTTTGGCATCTCGGGTGCGCTCGGGTTGGGCGCGGGCGCGACGCTTTTCTTCGGCACTATTGAGGCACCATTGGTCATCAAGCCATACCTGAGCAGGTTCTCACGGGGGGAGTTACTCGCCCTCATCCTTTGTTCTATGGCAACAATAGCAGGCAGCGTCATGGTGCTTTATGCCAGTGTTCTCGAGTCATCACTGCCAGGCGCTTTACAACACCTCATCACTGCTTCGTTGATCAGCCTGCCCGCCGCGCTTACCCTCGCCCACATTTATTGTCCAACCAGTGAGGGCGAATTAGCGATTCATCGTTTGCCGAGGTCTGAACTTACGTGGATAGAGGCGCTCCTGGATGCAATCAGTGACGCTGTGAAGATGATCGTATCCATCATCGCCATCATTATTGTCCTGTTCGCCCTTGTGTACCTGCTCGACGATCTACTCTCCCTAGCACATAGCGATCTTTCTCTGGGGGCGATACTGACTTTTGCCCTACGACCGCTGATGTGGCTGGTCGGTTTCAACTGGGCAGACGCCGCGCCAGCGGCGCAACTCATGGGAACAAAAATCGTGTTGAACGAATTTGTGGCCTATTTATCGCTCGCCGAAACGAGCCAGTTTGATGTCAAACAGACAATCGTGATTGCCTATGCGCTGTGTGGCTTCGCGAATGTCGCGAGCTGCGGGATCATCATTGCAGGACTGGCAGCCATCATGCCCGAGCGTCGACGCGAAGTCGTGGATGTCACTTTTCGGGCACTGGTGTTGGGCAACGTCGCGACGCTGATGACAGCCTGTGTGGTTGGGATTGTTATCTAAATGGATTTGCCGCACTAAACCATCAATAGAACGGGCCGCGCAGATGCCTGGCGAGGGCCTGCCCCTCTTTTCGGGCATGGCTTACTGCTAGTCGCTGGCCTGGCGCCTCTGCG
>NZ_BMYM01000002.1 GCF_014652275.1 Parahalioglobus pacificus
ATAGTTGTGACAACTACTCCAACAAGTGCCCACACATCTGTCTTCATCTACTTGTTAAGCAACACCCAACTCGCCAGGAGTGGGTTATGGTTCGGGGTCATCCCCAAACGCGGACGCGTATTATACTCACCATCCGCTCCTTAGCAACACATTTTTAAAACTTTATGCTACTGCAGACCACCTTCAGGTGAAATTAGCTCTCTGAGATAAGCAATTGATTTTGCTTGCTTTTTGAGCAACTCTTCGAGGTGCGCTTTGCGCCCTGCCCCCCGAGAGGACGCGCACTATACGCAGCCAGAATTCTGGGCGCAAGCACTTTGTAAATTTTTTTCATGCGAGGAGTAAAAACCGCCTCACAGGTGGCGACAAACGCTACACCATCTCGAAAAGGTGGTATTTCTTCTTACCCAGGCGCACCAGGTAAAAGCGACCAAAGCGAGCCGCGTCCTGGCTGAATACGTCCGCAACCGCAGCATTTTGCGCCCAGGAAGCCGCCACACCGTTTACCAGCACCGCATCTCGCCCAAGGGCATCCTTGACCTGCTTGCCCGAAGCGGCCATTCCCGCCTCAGTCAGCATCTGGGTCAGGGTCTCCGGTAGTTCGGCCCGCGCTACTGTGGACGCAGGGAGACCGTCCTGACGCAGCTGCCCAAAATCATCTTCGGATAGTGCCTCAAAGGAACCACTGAACAAGGCATCAGTAATCCTCACGGCAGCCGCAAGGCCCTCGTCGCCATGCACGATTCGCGTGACCTCCTCGGCCAATACGCCCTGTGCAGCGGGTCTGCCCTGCCGCTCAGCATCGGACCGCTCAATCTCTGCGATAGCGTCGACATCCAGGAACGTGAAGAAGCGGAGGAAGTTGTATACGTCAGCATCCGCCGTACCCAACCAAAACTGGTAGAAGGCATAGGGCGAGGTGCGGGCCGGATCCAGCCATACCGTGCCTGACTCCGTCTTTCCAAATTTGGTGCCATCTGATTTCGTAATCAATGGCATGGTCAAGCCAAAGGCTTGATTGCCGTGCAACCTGCGAGTCAGGTCGATGCCGCCGGTGATGTTCCCCCACTGATCTGACCCGCCAATTTGCAAACTGCAACCGTGCCGCTTATTCAGTTCTGCGAAGTCATAGGACTGCAGGATCATGTAAGAGAATTCAGTAAAACTGATACCACTGCCTTCACGCTCAATGCGCTGCTTCACTGACTCCTTCTGGATCATGGCGTTAACGGAAAAGTGCTTGCCGATATCCCGCAGGAAATCCAACACACTGACATCCTCTGTCCAGTCGAGGTTGTTCACTACTTCTGCTGAGGCTTCGCCGGCATCGAAATCAATAAACTTGGAGACCTGGTCGCGGATCTTATCCACCCACCCGGCAACCACATCAGGGGTGTTTAGCTGACGCTCCTGCGCCTTGAAGCTGGGATCACCGATTAGCCCGGTTGCACCGCCCACCAGCGCCAGCGGCTTGTGACCGGCCAACTGAAAGCGACGCAACATGAGCAACGGCACCAGGGAGCCGATGTGGAGACTGTCGGCGGTAGGATCAAACCCACAATAGAGCGTGCGAGAACCACCATCCAACCAGGCAGGCAATTCGGCCTCACCTGCGATCTGGAAGATAAGGCCACGGGCCTCTAGGTCTTTCAGTAGTTCACTGCTCATTTGATTGCTCTTCGCTCCAGAGTCGGGAGGCCAAAAAAGGGGCGACAACGATACCGTATGGCAACCCAATTGCAAGCGCGAGGCGCTGTAGTCCCGAGCGGTTTTTTTATATACTCAACGGCGACCATATGGAATGAACATCGGGGCATGCTGACAGCGAAAAAACCGCGGGGAGCCACCGCAGTTCGCAGTGAGCGCAAAGGCATTCAAACCAGCCACATAATCGCGGCAGGTTTGTCGCTGCTTTTCATCGTCACTGCTACCCTCTTGTTGCCTGGCGAATCGCCAGAGACCAACAGTAAAACTGTGCAAACGGCGCAGGACTCAGCCACGCCCACCCCTGAAATAGCCTCGCAGCCAACCGTTGAGGCCATCGACATTCCAACGGCTGAGGTGGAGCCACCAACACCCCATTGGGTAGAACAAACCGTACGATCCGGCGACAACCTGTCCCTGGTGTTCAACCGCGCCGGCTTCAGTGATCGCGACATGTATAAAGTCGTCAATACCGCAGAGCACGGCAGAGGGTTGGGCAAGCTCTACCCGCGGCAAACCATCGCCTTCCAAACTGCCGACGACGGTAGTCTGGCAGCAGTACGCCATGTGCTCTCGCGACAGGAAACCGTCACCTATCTCCGCGAAGGCGACGGCTACACCAGCGAGAGAGTATTGAGAGAGCCTGAGGTGCGTGAGACCTGGGCGTCTGGTGAGATCGTCTCGTCGCTTTTTATTGCGGGCCAGGAAGCCGGGCTCAGCAACAACATGATCATGGAAATGGCACAGGTGTTTGGCGGTGTTATCGATTTTGTACTGGACCCTCGCAAGGGCGACACCATGCACCTCATTTATGAGGAACAGTACCTGGACGGGGAAAAGTTTGATGACGGTGACCTGATTGCCGCCTCGTTCACCAATCAGGGCAAGACCTTTAACGCGTATCGGTACACAGACAGCAGCGGCACCACCTCCTATTACAACGAGGACGGGGTGAGTATGAAGAAGGCCTTCCTCATGGCGCCGGTCGATTTCACCCGCATTAGCTCTAACTTCAATATGCGTCGCCTGCACCCAATTTATAAAACACGCCGCCCACACCGTGGTACTGACTATGCGGCGCCCACCGGCACGCCCGTGTATGCGGCGGGCGATGGACGTGTGACAAAAGCGGGCTATACGAAGGCCAACGGCAATTACGTATTCATTCAACACGGCGAGCGCTACGTCACCAAGTACCTTCATTTACACAAGCGCCGTGTGAAACAAGGACAGCGCGTTGCCCAGAACCAGGTGATAGGCACCGTTGGCATGACCGGTGCCGCCACCGGGCCACATCTGCACTATGAATTTTTGGTCGATGGTGTGCACCGCAACCCGCGCACCGTGCACAAGCAGCTGCCAAAAGCGAAATCCCTACCCAATTCGGAGTTGCCGCGTTTCCAAGAAGCAATCAGCGGCGTCTCCCAACAGTTGGCATCCCTGCAGCAAGCTGAGTCGCGTATTGCCAAGGCGAGCGCTGCCAGCAATAGCGACGCGCACTGACACCTCCCATGCCCGAGCGTCTAATGATCGGGCTTATGTCGGGCACCAGCGCCGACGGCATTGACGCCGCCCTGGTTAGCTGCGGTGCAGGCATTGCGCTGAAGGCAAGCCTCGATTTCCCACTGCCCGCCGACATTAAACAAGAGATTGTCGATATCAGTCACAGCGGCAGCGCCGAGATTGAGCGAATGGGCAGTCTCGATCGTCGATTGGGCATACTGTTCGCCGACGCAGTCGATGCATTATTGTCGAAGGCTGGCGTAGCACCCGCGGCTATCGCCGCAATTGGCAGCCATGGGCAGACACTACGCCATCGTCCCCCATCCGCGGGCAATGAGCCCGCTTTCACCGTGCAAATCGGTGATCCGAACACCATCGCCGAGCGCACGGGGATCACTACCGTTGCCGATTTCCGTCGACGAGACATTGCGGCCGGCGGTGAAGGCGCACCACTGGCTCCCGCCTTCCATGCTGCGGCCTTTGCCCAAGCCGGGAAAAACCGCGCCATCGTAAACATCGGCGGCTTTGCCAATGTCACCTTGCTCAGTGGTGAGACATTAATGGGTGGGTTCGATAGCGGACCGGGCAACACACTGCTCGACCAGTGGGTTTTGCAGCACCAGAGCCAGCCCTTTGATCGCGATGGCCAATGGTCCGCAGAAGGTAATTGCAACGACGACTTGCTGGCCGCCATGCTCAGCGACGATTATTTCAGTAGCGATGGACCTCGCAGCACTGGCAAGGAGCTCTTCAACCGCCACTGGCTGGAAACGTACCTACAAGCAACGCCAAGCATCAGAGCGCAGGACGTCCAATCGACTCTGTCTGAACTCACGGCCACGTCGATCGCACGGTCGATTACCGGCGCAGAGATCCCGGTGGATGAGATTTATGTGTGTGGCGGCGGCGCGCGCAATGTTGATTTGATGCGACGGCTTTACCGCCACCTCTCGCCACGCAAGCTCGAGGACACCTCGGCTCTGGGGCTAGACCCGGAATGGGTAGAGGCTGTGGCCTTTGCATGGCTGGCTGAGCAAACCTTGCAGCAGCTCCCGGGTAATGCACCGATAGTCACGGGAGCACAGGGCAAGCGGATTTTGGGCGGAATTTTCCCTGCCTGAGCATTGGGTATGCAGGCAGTGGTTTTCTAGAACTTAACGTAGCCCCGTTCTGAAACCAGGCGTTCTACTTCAATTCGACCGCTGGCCACCGTGCCAACAAACGGCTGTAACTCGGAGGGGTCAATGGCATTACCGCCCATCCACGTTTCGCAGGCACGGATTTCAATAACACCCAGCGCTGACAGCCTGGCAGCCAAATCAACCACTGATTTGTTTTCGAGGTAGGCCGGGCGCAGCAACGATCGCACGCCAGGGCCGTGCATCACGAAGGTTACCCGCGGCTGCCCATCCAGAGGCACTTCACCACTTTGCACCAAGGCGTCTGCGCGGGAGAGCAGCTGTGCAAACTCTTCTGTGGATTGCAGCTGTATATCCGCGACATAACCTTCAGTCTGGGCATGACTTGCAGCGGCAAGTAGCCACAGCGCAACAACGAAGAGGAAGCGGAATGGATCCTGTGCGTGCACGTTCAAGGATCAGATCGAGAAGGACGCGCCACACCCGCAGGTGGTGGTGGCGTTGGGGTTGTTGACGATAAAGCGAGACCCCTCAAGACCCTCTGTGTAGTCCACTTCCGAGCCCACCAGATACTGATAGCTCATTGGGTCTACTACCACGGTAACACCGCCCTTCTGAATGGCTGTGTCATCGTCCGCTGCGTCTTCCTCAAAGGTGAACCCATACTGAAACCCCGAACAACCACCGCCAGTGATATACACACGCAGTTTGAGGTCGGCATTCTCCTCTTCACTGACCAGTTCGCGCACCTTGTCGATGGCACGAGCGGTGAGGTTAATTCCAGTGGGATCGAAGCTTTCAGCAACAGCCATAGTGGTTGGGGCGAGCATCTCGCAGCGTTGATTGGACGAAGATTATGGTAAAACCTAGTATTTTGGTCAAGTTTGGCCAGCCGGCGCAGTGTCCGCGGCTGTGTCCTTATTTGGCGGCGTGGAGGCCCGCTTGCGCTTGGCTTTCTCGGTAACCGGCGGGTCTATGTGGGTGAGGTTGCCATTCACTTCGGCACCCACCGACATTTCCAGCAGTGCATAAAATACATTGCCCTCAACGCGAGCATTTGCCGCCAGTTCCAGACGCTCGGCACTGTAGACCTCGCCCTTCACTTCACCGTTTACAACAACCAGTGGTGCGCGAATATCACCCTCCACACGACCTTTGCCAACTATGCGCACAATCGCCGGGGCGTCCGGCTTGGCAATCACATTACCCTGGACCAGTCCTTCAATATCTAGGTTACCCGCGAAGTGAAGATCACCCACGATCGTCGTATCACTGGAAACCAGCGTGGTGTGGCCTGATACCTGCCCGGCCTTCTTACTTCCCAACATTGGTAAATTTCTCCTGTGGCTGCCAGATGTATTGCTCTCGGGCTTCCATATTACGAGGTGTACGCGCAGACGCCACCACATTGATCACCTCGGGTTGAAAACCCTCCGGCAGAGTGAGCTCACCCTCGACAGACTGGAAGTACTTGAATCGCAATTTCTGTACGCTGGTTTCCATGTCATCCGTCAGTGATGACAGCGGATAAGTTTTACGCTCACCGTCCACCGTACCCACGATTTCGGCATACAGCTCACCCTGCAGCGTGCTGTGCTTGCGGGCCTCTTGCTGGGCAACCAGGCGATAGAGATAGCGCCGTTCCACCCCGGTTGACACCAACTCCATCGGCCGCAGGCTCAAACCCTGCCCAATCTCACCCGGAGCCATGAGCCCGCGATAAAACTGGATGCCTTCTTCCAGCTCCGCGATTTGCAGTTTCTGCTGCGCAATCTCACGCCGTAAAATCTCAATGGTGGCGCGGTCCACTTCGTTACGCGTATCCAGGGAAACGATCTGCTGCTCCAGCGAAAGCACACCGGGATCGGCCTCGGCGGGCACCTGAGCATCCGCAACCAGCTCAGGTTCAGTTGGCTGTGGCACAGTGACGCCGCCGAGAATAAAGCCCGCGACAGCCCCGCCCCCAACCAACAGCAGGCCAAGCCCCGCCAGAAACAGTGGTCTGTAAGGATGCTCGCGGCGGACAACTGTCTTATAGTGGGAATCCGGCATGGATCAGGGCAGTAAGCCAATCTGCGTCAAGCCCAAGGTCTCCGGCATGCCGAGCATCAGGTTCATCGCCTGAATCGCCTGACCAGAGGCTCCCTTCACCAAGTTATCTTCGGTGACCATCACAACCACCGTGTTGCGCCCCTGTGGCTGCTCCACACTAATCTGCACGCGATTGGTACCGCGCACAGTACGAGTCTGCGGATAGGTGCCCGTCTCCAGAACATCGACGAATGGCTCATCGGCGTAACGTTCTGCGAACAATCCCTGCAAATCCACGTCTGTCCGTGTCAGCTGCGCATACAAAGTAGCGTGAATACCCCGCACCATCGGCAGCAGGTGGGGCACGAAAGTCACTGACACAGACTCGCCAGCGACTGCGCTCAACCCCTGCTCAATTTCCGGGAGGTGCCGATGACCACTGACCCCGTAAGCCTTGAAGCTATCGGAAACCTCACTGAGCAAGTTGTCGACTTTAGCCTGACGGCCAGCACCGCTAACGCCGGACGCAGCGCTGGCAATCAAGTTAACGGTGTCCACCACTCCTGCTTCCAGCAAAGGCAGGAAGCCCAGCTGTATCGACGTGGGGTAACACCCGGCGCAGGCCACCAGCTGCGCCCCGGCGATAGCATCTCGATTCAACTCGGGGAGGCCATAAACGGCCTTCGAGAGAAGATCAGGACTGGCATGAGGCTCGCCGTACCACTGGGACCACAGCTGGGCATCGCGGATACGGTAGTCCGCGGACAAATCAATGACCCGCGTATCTGCAGCGATAAGGTCGGGCACCGAGTGCATGGCCACGTTGTGCGGCGTGGCAAAAAACACGATATCACAGGCAGTGAGCTCAGCACTGGCTGGATCTGAGAACGCCAATTCGCAGTGACCTCGAAGGTTGGGATAGAGATCGTCAACGCGGCGCCCTGCCTCCGCGCGAGAAGTAATCACAGTGACGCGGGCCTCAGGATGAGCCGCCAACAGACGCAACAGTTCCACACCGGTGTATCCGGTACCGCCAACAATGCCTACACTGACCATAACAACCCGCCTTATTCCTCTGGGGCGCAATTCTCTCAGGGGCGACAGTATAAAAGTATTACCCGCCCTTTTAACTGGTAATATTGGCTTACCACAGGCGCAACCTCACTCACATGCTGAACCGGTTACTGGCCCAATACCGCCGCTATCTGACTAATTACGAATCGACACTGGCCTATGCCCTGCTCGGCCTGATCGGCGGTATCGCCTCTGGTCTCATAGTGCTAGCTTTTGAGGTCAGTATTCAGGAGATCGCCCTGCTGTGGGGTGTTGATGGCAGTGGCGAAGGGTTCGAGTCACTGCCGCGCTGGGCACTGTTTGCCTTACCCGTGGCCGGCGCAGTGGTGCTGGGCGTGGTGTTTTCGTTTTTGCGGCCCGAGGACCGGGAGACCGGGATAGTGCACGTGCTGAGTCGGATGCACTCGCACTATGGCGTGCTACCCGTTCGGAACGCGATCGTACAGTTCATTGCCGGCGCCTTCGCCCTGGCAACCGGCCAATCCGGCGGACGCGAGGGCCCTGGGGTTCATCTGGGCGGCGCCATCAACAGTCAGCTGGGCCAGCGACTCGGCCTCCCCAACAATAGCCTCAGGGTGTTGATCGCCTGTGGCACTGCCGGCGGTATCGCAGCCGCATTCAATACGCCGCTGGCGGGCGTCATCTTCGCCATGGAAGTCATCGTGGCCGAGTACACGGTGGCGGGTTTCTTGCCGGTGATCCTTGCAGCCGTCTCTGCCGCGGCCATCAGTCGTCAGTTTGGCGGTGGCGCCGCCGAGTTCTCTATGCCACCGGTCACGCTCAACTCGCTGTGGGAAATACCCTATGTGGTACTCCTTGGCGCCTGCTGTGGGGCTGCCATCGCGCTGTTTATTCGGATTAGCCGGCTCTCTGCGGGATTCTCACATTGGCCGGTGCTGTTGCGCTTCACGCTCGCGGGTTTACTGACAGGCTCGCTGGCCATTATGGTGCCGCAGATCCTGGGAATCGGGTATGACACTCTGGGTCTCGTCCTTGCCGGCAGACTCAGTCTTGCGCTCTTACTGGCAATCGCCGCCAGCAAGCTAATTGCCACCGCCTTTAGCGCGGGCATGGGGATGCCCATCGGCCTGATCGGCCCCAGCCTGTTGATCGGTGCCTGTATGGGCGGAGCGCTGGGCACCGTCGGCCAGGAACTGTTCCCTCAGCTGGCCTCCCAGCCCGCCCTCTATATTATGTTGGGTATGGGGGCCGCCATGGGCGCGGTGCTGTCGGCACCGCTGGCAGCCATACTGGCGATCATCGAGTTAACCCAAACCATCAGTATCGCTATGCCAGCGATGCTCGCCATCGTTACCGCCAACCTAACCAACACGGGCATTTTTCGCCAGCGATCCGCTCACCAAACGGTATTGCGGCACCTGAAGCGGCAGGTGCCGGATGATCCGCTCAACCAACTGCTGCACCGAACCAATGTCACCAGCAGCATGGAGATCAGCGTCACGCGAATGGACAGCACTCTCGCCCATACCGCCTTGGACACTTTCCTAAACGCGACGCCCGGCTGGTGTCTGCTGACACGGGATGGCGAGGACTTGTATCTCGTGAATGGCAACGCCCTGGCGGACTGGCTGCATTCGCAGGGAGAGCCGGATAGCGAGCAGCCAATAGACCTAACCCATGCCGATATTCGGCGCTGGAGCGTGGTATCGGTCCCCGAACAAGCCACACTACGACAGACTATGGATGCCTTGAAACGCGAAACGGCAGAGGCGGCATTGGTGTACAGTCGAGGCACGGGAGGCCAGCGAGTACTCCAGGGTATTGTTACCCGAGAAAGCATAGAGCGATTCTCACTGGCAAGGCTTTAGCGGCCATACACTCAAGACGTATCATGCGATACCACGCTGCTGGGAAAACGGGAGACACGCTTCGACAATGCTGTGGCTAAAAGCCTTTCATATCATTTTCGTGGTCTGCTGGTTTGCCGGCCTGTTTTATCTGCCCCGCATCTTCGTTTACTACGCGGCATCAGAACACGATGAGACGCGCGCTCAACTGGCCGTCATGGCACGCAAGCTCTATCGGTTTGTCACCCCATTTATGGTGCTGGCGATCGGGTTCGGCCTGGCCATGATGTGGATGAACCCCCAGTACTATCTGGCCGCGACATGGCTCTGGATAAAACTGGGGGGAGTGGCCTTTCTGGTTGTTTACCATTTCCAATGTGGCCGCTATGTCACCCAGATTAACAATGACCGCAACCGGCACGGGCATGTGTTTTATCGCTTCTTCAATGAGGTTCCTGTGCTCTTCCTGTTTGCCATTGTCATCCTCGCAGTCCTGAAACCCTTCTAGGTATTGACCAGTTTGGCGACTGGCTATCACGGCAGCTTGCCACCATAATTTGCGCCCCAACTAAGTACCAACAACCCAAAGGCTCAGCCATGACTGCATTCGAGACGCTTTTTGAAAAAGCCAAGGCACATATCCCCGGCGGCGTTAACTCACCCGTGCGGGCATTCAAGGCTGTGGGCGGCACGCCCATTTTCATCGATCACGCGCAGGGCCCGTACCTGTTCGACCCGCAGGGCAAGCGCTACATAGACTATGTGCTGTCATGGGGCCCCATGATCATGGGTCACAATCATCCCCACGTACGCGAGGCAGTGGTCGAGCAAAGCGCAAAGGGTTTGAGCTTTGGGGCACCCACCGAACTGGAAACAGCATTGGCGGACCGCGTCTGCGACATCATGCCCGGCATGGACCTGGTGCGGATGGTGAACTCCGGCACCGAAGCTACGATGAGTGCCATCAGGCTCGCTCGCGGTGCCACCGGGCGTGACAAGATCGTCAAGTTTGAAGGCTGCTACCACGGCCACTCTGATTCACTTTTAGTCAAAGCAGGATCAGGAGCGCTCACCTTCGGTGTGCCCAGTTCGCCGGGCGTACCTGCCTCGCTTGCCGACCACACCGTCACATTGACCTACAACGATAGCGACGGCGTTCGGGCGGCTTTTGAAGAGATAGGCAACGACGTGGCGTGCATCATCGTGGAACCCGTAGCCGGCAACATGAATTGCATTCCGCCGCTGCCCGGTTTTTTGGAAACACTGCGTGCTGTTTCTGACGAGTACGGAGCGATACTCATCCTCGATGAGGTAATGACCGGCTTCCGGTTCGGTTTACAGGGCGCGCAGGGCTATTACGGTATTGAGGCAGACCTGACCTGCCTCGGTAAGGTTATCGGCGGCGGCATGCCGGTGGGCGCTTTTGGTGGAAAGCGCGACATCATGGAGCAAATCGCACCGCTGGGCCCGGTGTACCAGGCGGGTACACTCTCGGGTAACCCCATTGCGATGGCGGCGGGCCTTGCTACGATGGAGGTTATCTCTGCCCCCGGATTTTACGAGCCGCTTTTTGAGCGCACGCGGGCACTGTGTGCGGGCATGGAGAGCGCCGCTGAGCGCGCTGGCGTACCTTTCACAACCAATCACGCCGGGACCATGTTCGGCGGCTTTTTCACAGACGCAGAGAGTGTCAGCAATTACACTCAGGTTATGAATTGCGACACTGATGCCTTCAACCGCTTCTTCCATGCAATGCTGGAGGCCGGTGTGTACCTGGCCCCAGCGTCATACGAAGCGGGCTTTATGTCAGCGGCGCACAGCGATGAGGATATCGCCATGACCGTGGATGCCGCGGCCCAGGCATTCGCGGCACTCTAGGGAACAAGCTCATGGTCTTTAACACGCAGCGTGGACACTATCCCCAAACACGGATGCGCCGCCTGCGGGCGCACGCATTCTCACGAGCGCTGGTGAGCGAGAATCAGCTGACTCCCAGCGACCTCATTTACCCGGTATTCGTGCTGGAAGGCACGGGGCAGAGAGAGGCCGTCCCCTCAATGCCAGGGGTTGAAAGGCTGTCCATCGACTTGTTGCTCACATTGGCTAGAGACGCCCACGCACTGGGCATTCCTGCGCTGGCACTGTTCCCCGTGGTGGGTGCCGAGAAAAAAAGCCTGAATGCAGAGGAAGCTTACAGCGCAGACGGTCTGGTTCAACGGGCCGTGCAGGCGCTGAAAGATGCAGTGCCTGACCTGGGCGTCATCACCGATGTCGCGCTTGACCCATTCACCACCCACGGTCAGGACGGCATTATCGATGACGCTGGTTACGTATTGAACGACACCACCGTTGAGGTACTGGTGCAGCAGGCCGCCTCTCACGCCGCAGCGGGAGCAGACGTCGTAGCGCCTTCAGACATGATGGATGGCCGTATCGGCGCCATCCGAAGTACGCTGGAATCTGCGGGGCATCACAACACACTGATCATGTCCTATGCGGCGAAGTATGCTTCCAGCTACTACGGGCCATTCCGGGACGCTGTGGGTTCTGCCGGCAACATCAAGGGTGGCAATAAGTACAGCTACCAAATGGATGTCGCCAACAGCGACGAAGCCCTGCATGAGTGCGCGCTGGATCTGGCCGAGGGGGCCGACATGATCATGGTCAAACCGGGTATGCCGTACCTCGATGTCGTCCAGCGCGTGAAGCAGGAGCTAAAGTCACCCACCTTTGCTTATCAGGTAAGCGGTGAGTACGCGATGCATGTGGCCGCGTTTGAACAAGGATGGCTCTCAAAAGAGGCCGTGATGCTGGAATCGTTAATGGCATTCAAGCGCGCGGGATGCGACGGCATCCTGACCTATTTTGCACTGGATGCTGCCAAAGCCCTGCAGTGAGCGCAGCAACAGTATGCCCTGGGTACTCCGTATAACTGCCATCGCACTATTGGCACTGACACCCAAGACCGTTAGCGCGGAATGCAGCTGCTTGTGGAAAGGCAGCTTTGCTGAGGTGCATTGGCAGGTGGACCGGGTAGTGAGCGGAACAGTTATCGCCACCAAGGGCAACTCCATAGACATGGGCGTAGAGTCTGACCTGCGCGGCGGTGATGCCTTTGACATCATCCGAATCTGGATGAAGACCGGTGACTATTGTCGTCCGGATGTAGAAAATTTCCCGCCGGGCACCCGCTGGGTGATGGCACTGCACAAAATTAAGAAACAGGTACCGGGCGGCTTTAATCCTGACACACCCAATATCAGCTACGGACGAGTCGGCGACTACAGCTTGTCCAACTGCGGCGGCTTTTGGCTGAGTCGCGTCGATGATGTCGTGACGGGAAATCTGGTGAACGGCCCACGCTTTGACCATGAGCCCCAAATGACACCGGTGCTAATGGAACTGATTGAAGCTCACGTGATGGGCAGGATCGAAGACGAGGCCCTGCTTGAAGCGTCACGTGATGACCCTGCCCTGCGCGAGCTAAAGCTGGATACCAAGGCGTTTGTTCGCGGGGACACTGAGCTGGACGCCAACCAACCTGGCGGTTCCGAGTAGACCGACGTGCTCTAACGCCATTGGGCCCGCGCTGCGTTCGGCCCTTCCAGAACATCCATTAACTCATCAAGCATGGCCAACGACAGGCCCCAGATACGCCTGCCCTCATAAAAGTAACAGGGCAAGGGCAGCTTGATATTGCCACGCTCCCAGACCATGCGCTCTCTGTTGTCTGTATCCAGCAGAAAGGAGAGCGGAATCCATACCACTTCAGCCACTTCGTAGTTCGGAACGAACTTCACGTCTCGCTGCAGATGAAAGACGAACGCACTGACCGCCATCCCCAAGACACGGCGGCTAGGACGCGCATTGATGTCCGACAACCGGCCGAGACAGTGATCGTCCGGCGTGAGCGCAAGCCCCACTTCCTCCCGGGTTTCCCTCAACGCAACTTCGAAGCCATTTTTGTCTGTGGGATCTCTACGCCCACCGGGAAACGCCATATGGCCTGACCAGGGATCGCCTTCGCGCTCTGCACGCTTGATCATCAGCACCTGGGTATCGTCACCATGCTCGCGCAATACGATGGCCACCGATGAACGCTTCATCAGCGGCCGCAACAGAGGCTTGCGGACCCGATGTCGCTGTAGCTGCTCGCGCAGAGTATCTATGTGGGGCGTGCTCAAGAGGCGACTCTTTTGACCGGCCGGTAGGGGCTCCGATTAAGCCAGTGATACCGTGCAGAGACAAGTTGATCGGTCGCCAAACCGTAGCGCCGCGCTTTGGTACACTGCCGCCGCCTCTTTTCTTTGCCTCTATGCCCTATGAGTGACACCTCGACAGACACTGCCAACACGTTACTCAGCCTCAAGAATGTCGGGCTGACCTACCGCGCACTGCCGGCGCTCAGGCGCATTGAATGGCGCATTTTCAAGGGGCAGCACTGGGCAGTGATCGGAGCCAATGGGGCAGGTAAAACCAGCATCGCTCGCATCGTTAGCGGGCAAGCCAGACATACGGGGCAAGTGACCCTGGACGACGAGGTGCGCAACAGCGGCGTCAATTATGTCTGTTTCGAGCAAGCCAAGGCGCTGTGTGAACGCGACAGGAAGCTCGATACCGCAGAATTCAGTGCCGATGCCCAGGACGCGGGAACCCGCGTCATCGACATGCTGGCGTCAAGCGGAGCAAGCGAGCTGGACATAACCGCCCTTTGCCAGCGCGTCGGTATCGACCATATTCTCAATAGAGGGTTGCGCTTCATCAGTACGGGCGAGATGCGCAAGACCCTGCTCGCCAGCGCCATTCTCGCAAAGCCTGGCCTGCTGCTATTGGACAATCCGCTGGACGGACTGGACAAGGCGTCGCAAACAACGCTCGCGGCAATCATCGAGGAATTACAGACTGACGGCATGCCCGTTATTGTTTTCTGTCGCCAACCGACGGATATACCGACCACCACGACCCATGTGCTGGCAATGTCGAATGGAGAAGTCTTAGCCAGCGGGGAGGCCGAACACGTGCTCGCCCGTCCAGAGGTTGCCTCCAGTCTCATGCCCCCACTGCCCGAGCTTGGAGCGCTGCCGCCACCCTTCCCACGCTCCTACACGCTGGAGGAGCAAGCGCCCTTGTTGCAGCTGCGAGACGTTGCAGTGCGCTACGGAGAGCTGCAAGTGCTAGCCGGTGTTAACTGGAGGTTTGCCCGGGGCCAGCACTGTTGCGTCGCTGGCCCCAACGGTTGTGGCAAGACCACCCTGCTCAGCCTCATCACTGGCGATAATCACAAAGCCTATGGACAGGACATCGAATTGTTCGGCGTGCGTCGTGGCAGCGGCGAGAGTGTATGGGATATCAAGCAGAAGTTTGGTCAGGTAGACACCCAACTGCATCTGAACTTTGCGGCTCGCATGCGGGTGATTGAAGTGGTGGTATCTGGCTACTTCGACTCGCTGGGCTTGTATGACAACTGGGGAGATTCACAGCGCCAGGGGGCGCAGGAATGGCTCAACTGCTTGGGACTGGGGGACATTGCTAACGCCAACTTCGATGAACTCTCGTTTGGCCTGCAGCGCATGGTTTTGCTAGCGCGGGCAATGGTGAAGTCTCCCGCTATCCTCCTGCTGGACGAACCCACGTTGGGTTTGGACGGCTATCACCGCGCGTTGATTCTAAGGGCAGTCGACCACATCGCCGCGCACGCCGATACGCAGGTCATTTTTGTCAGTCACTCCGCCGGAGAAATCCCCCAGTGCATTAACCAGTTCTTGCATTTTGAGCCGGCTGACGCTGGCTTTAACGTCAGCGTGCGATAGCGAATGAGTCGCTCAGTCAACCGGCTCAAAAAGCGCTATCGCGTGAATTCCCTGAGGGCCTCACACTCACTGCCTCGACAGTACAACAACCCTCGCTCGGCAGCCGCTCGCGCGGACGCATCATCACCGCTGGCTGCATAGGTTCTGGCCAATTCCAGGTAGATTTCACCGGAGTCAGCGTCGATACGCTGCGCGCGCTCCAGGTAACTGAGTGCCTGTTCATAGTCGCCACGACTACGGGCGGCGGCAGCACGCTCAACCAGACCACCGTAGGCGTCACTGGCATTGGGGTCACGCGCGGGCTCACGTTGTGGAGGTGCGGGTGTACTAGATGACGCAGAGGGTGCGGCTTCCGGGCTGGGCGGTGGCGGTGCGGTGGGCGCAGGTTGTTGCCCCGGCAAACTGTACACCGAACACCCGCTGGCAACGGTTACCATCGCCAGGACCGTTAAGGCCCTAAATGGCTTTATCATTGTTAGCTACCCCCACTAAACAAGCGCTGAAACCAGTCTTTCACCGGGTTTGAGCGCGCCGAGCAATTAGTGCGCTGCACAGGTTCCGACCCAGCAATGAAGGGAAGCATACGAGAGTTCGGGCAGCCCTTACCAGTGCGATAACCCAGTGACTCGTCGATATAATCCGGCTCAATGCCATTGGGCATGCGGTAGGCCAGCGGCCGCTTGGCAGCGCCGGCCATAAAGTCTGCCCATACCTTCAATGCACCGGAGCTGCCGGTCAGGCCAGTGCCACCGTTATCATCGCGGCCGATCCAGCTCACGGTCATGAGATCGCCGGAGAAACCAGCAAACCAGGAATCACGGCCATCGTTAGTGGTACCGGTTTTTCCGGCGACCGCGAAGTCACTGGGCAGGTAGCGGTACACACCGCGGCCCGTACCTTCCTGCACCACCGCACGCATGCCGTATTGCAACAGGTGAACCGGTTCTATGCCCACGGTACGCTCGTAGTTCAATACATAACGGGAGAGCGGCTCGCCGTTGGCATCCACGACATCACGAATACTGCGAAGTGGCTGGCGGAATCCGCCCGCGGCGATGGACTGGTACATCGCCGCCATCATCATTGGCGAGTACTCGCCAGCGCCTAACATCAATGCCGGCACCGCAGGGATATCGCCCGTGATACCCAGTCGACGCAGCATGTCGACCACCGTGGGGATACCGAGATTCATGCCCAAACGCGCCGTGGCCAGGTTGTACGAGTTGGCGAGTGTCTGATAGAGCAACACGTCACCGTGAGGTTGACGATCAAAATTGCGTGGCTCCCAGACCTGGCCATTAGGGCCGGTCACTTCCACACGTTCATCAGACAACACCGAGGCCAGGGAATACTGCTGGGGCTGCTCCAGTGCAGCGAGGTAGACCGCAGGTTTGAGCAGAGACCCCGCTGGCCTGCGGGCATCCAGCGCACGGTTAAAACCGGCATAGCGTACTCGCCGCCCACCCACTAGCGCAGCAACCTCTCCGTTGTCGAATCGAGTCACCACGCTGGCAGTTTCCAAGCCACCCTCGGGGTCTATCTGGTTCATTACCCGCGCAGTACTGCGCTCAAGTTGGCGCTGCAGCAGCGGGTCAAAGGTCGTGAAGATACTCAAGCCAAGCGTCGTAAGGTCCTCGTCACGGTACTGCTGCCTGAGCTGGCGTCGCACCAGGTCAAGGAAGCCCGGGTGTGTATCCCTGACCGTACGATTGCTATTCAGCCCCAGGGGCATGGCCTTGGCGATAGTGGCATGCTCAGCGCTAATGACCCCCTGCTCCACCATCACGTTGAGTACCAGATCACGACGCTCAGTGGCGCGCTCTGGATTACGCAAGGGGTTGTACAGAGAGGGACCTTTGATCATACCTACCAGCAGTGCCTGCTGGTGCAGCCCCAATTGCTCCAATGGCGTATCGAAATAATGCCGTGCCGCCAGCGCAAAGCCATGGATGGCCCGAGGCCCTTCCTGGCCCAGGTACACTTCGTTGAGGTAGCTCTCGAGTATCTCGGACTTGTCGTAATGCAGCTCCAGCAGTACCGCCATCACCAGTTCTGTCAGTTTGCGCACGATGGTGCGTTCGGGCGTTAGGTAATAGTTCTTTACCAATTGCTGGGTAATTGTGCTGCCGCCAGCAACGACCTGACCTGATCTGAAATTGCTCAGGGCCGCCCGGGCGATACCCGTGATGGAAAAGCCCCAGTGATCGTAGAAATGTTGATCTTCGACAGCCAGCAGAGCACCGGTTAGCGTCTCGGGCACATCCGACAATCTCACCAGAATGCGGTCTTCACCATGGGAGGGATAGATTCCCCCAATTTGCACCGGGTCCAGGCGCATGAGATCCAGCGATTGTCCCGCGCTGCTCATCGTCTGCACGCGATCACCAGCGATGCTCAGGGATACTCGCTGTGCAGGTTCGCGCTCATTGGGAAAACTGAATCCGCGCGTATAGATATCAAAGCGTCCGCCCGCGCGGGACACCTGCCCGGGCTGACCTGCGCTGCGCACCTTGCGGTATCCCAGTGCCTCCAGCTCGTAGGCCAGGTCGTCCGCAGACACCTGGGCGCCCACAAACAATTCCAGGGGCCTCGCGTAAACTTTGGCGGGCAGTTCCCACATTTTGTCGATGAACGTAGTGGTGATGCGCGCATCAAGGTAGATAAGTCCCAACAGGCCGATAACGGACAGGGCAAGGACTATTTTGAGCAGGGGGCGTTGGGTACGACTCATGAGGCGCGAGTGTACCGCAACTCAGTGTGATCGCAGCGATAGAGAGACCAGAAATCCCAGCCACGAGCCCATCATGCTGACTGGCTGCGCCGCAGCACCAAGCCCATGACGCAGCGCTTTCAAATACCCTGCGGATCAGGATAATGACCCGCTGTTTTACACAGGACACCCCCACATGAAGAAGTACAAGGTTTACGGCCTGGGCGCCGCGCTAGTCGATACAGAAATCAAGGTTGATGACCAGGATCTGAATGCCATGGGTGTCGACAAGGGCATGATGACTCTGGTTGATCAGGACCGGCAGAGTGAGCTTCTCCAACACCTGACGGGCCACATGGTTAAAGCCAGCCACGCCAGCGGCGGTAGTGCGGGGAACTCAATGATCGCCGCCGCCCTGTTTGGCGCCCCCACGTTCATGACCTGCAAGGTGGCCAACGATGAAGACGGCGCCATCTATCTGGCAGACATGGAGGCTGCAGGGGTCGATCACTGCCTACGGAATGGACGTCCCGAAGGCACCACCGGCAAGTGCCTGGTGCTGATCACACCGGATGCCGAGCGCAGCATGAACACTTTCCTCGCGATCTCCGAGAGCCTGTCGGAGGAGCAGCTGGATCCGCCTGCGATTGAAGATTCCGAGTACCTGTACATCGAGGGCTATCTGGTGACATCACCCACTGGCCGAGCGGCCGCCATACGCGCACGCGAGATCGCTGAAGCCGCGGGCGTGAAAACGTCTTTGAGCCTGTCTGACCCCGGGATGGTGGAATTCTTCAGAGACGGGCTGGCGGAGATGATAGGGGGTGGTGTTGATCTCGTTTTCTGCAATGAAGAAGAAGCACTGGGCTGGGGCCAGACCGATGACATGGACAGTGCGATTGAAGCACTGAAAGCTATCGCCAGACAGTTTGTCATTACTCGCGGCTCTCGCGGCGCACTGGCCTTTGACGGCGAAGCCTTGCACGAAATCCCCGCGCATCAGGTTCAAGCCGTAGATACCAACGGCGCGGGCGATATGTTTGCCGGCGCTTTCCTATACAGTGTCACGCGTGGTGAGGACTTCCCCACTGCGGGCCGCTTCGCCAGCCTGGCCGCCGGGAAAGTCGTATCACGCTACGGGCCGCGCCTGCCCGCCGAGGATCACCCGGCGCTGCGAGCAAGCTTCTTTGGCGACTAAAGCGTGAGTAATCTTGTGAGCGTTAGAGGGGCGCGTCCAACGCGGCCCTGATCGCAGCGATAGCCATCGAGCGGCAATCGGTAAACCGATTGTTGGAGAAGCAAACCGACGCGAGCCCCGCATCGGTGGCAACGATGCTGTGGCTCGAGGCGTCAATATCGTCGCCGGCAAACCAGACCACCGAGTGGCCATCGATATCGCCGTGCACCAGGCCCATGGCATCGTTATGTTTTTCATGACTGAATCGCCTCTGCGACAGCATCTGGGACCAAAATGCTTCACCGAAGGCGTCCTGCGTCAGTATCTCCCTCTGCCAGCGGGCCCAGTCGCTAAGGCTGGACATGACCCCGCTCCCACCAATATGTGACGAGTTTCTCCGCATCATAACAATTCCGTCGCCCGCTTGGGCCACTATGCCAACATCTGACAAGGCAGCTAGCACCTCGGGCGTGCGCGGAAGTACGCCGTCGGCCCGCAGTGGGATGACTTCTGTTATGTCATCGTTCACCCGCGATGCGTGCATCCCCAACGGCTCGAAAATACGGTTCTCTACGAAGTCAGAAAACGAAACATCGTACAGGGACTCAATCACCTTGGTGATGAGCATGTAATTGATGTTGCTGTACTGCCAAGCATCGCCAGGCTGAAACTGGAGCGCCTCTGCAGAGAGGCTGGTCGCAATCGCTTCGTCAATGGAGAAATAGTAGTGCGTGAACCAGGGCATGCCGGACTGCCGTTCTAACGCATAGGGCTCTGTCAGCCCACTGGAGAAATAGATGAGGTGGGCAAGTGTTAGCCTGTCGCCATACTTTTTCGCTTCAGGCACAAAACGCGAGAGCGGCGCATCCAAACTCACCCGACCATCCTCGATCGCCATTACCAATGCCGCGGCAGTAACCTGGTTTGACAATGAAGCCACATGAAAGACCGTCTCCGCTGAGACGGGCATCCCAAGCTCCGGGTTCGCAATGCCTGACACTGACCGACTTATAATGCGCCCCCCGTCATCGATCACCTGCACCGCGTAGCCACCCACTGCCGGTTGGGCACGAACGTCGAGTGAAGTGCCCACACTTATCAGTAATACGAACATCAGTCTGATCATGGAGAATTCCACTCTGTCACAACAAGCACTGAAAAAACGGTGGTTAGCTTAACCAGAAACGAAGCGCTACGGACAATACTGTGGCGCAAGGCCCAGATTCGACCAACTATTGCCACTGTTTAAAACAATGTGATCTGTTGATCGGTCAGTGCAGCGAAGGATGTTCCGAGGAATGACAGAATGCCGTCAGCAACCGGTGCCAGCTGCTTGTCCCGGTAATGCTGGTAATCCAGCGGGGACTGGCGCGCCAATACCGGCTCTGCGCCTGCCTGTGTAATGACATACTCCACCCAATCACCGCGTCGGGGACGCGCCAGCCCACGCTCCTCATACAGTCGGGCGGCCTGCACGTGGGGTGGCACATTTCGCTGGTAGTCCTGCAAGCGCCGACGCAGGCGCTTGCGATAGACCAGTAAATCATCACACTCACCAGCAGAAAGCGACTGGGCAGTTTGCTTAACGTAGGACTCATAGGGTTGTTCGCGAAAGACGCGCTCGTAGAGCTCTTCCTGAAACTGCCGGGCAAGGCGAGTCCAGTCAGTGCGGACATTCTCCAGGCCCTTGAACACCGTTCGCAGCTCGCCGCCGGCCTCAACAATGCCCGCGTAACGCTTTTTACTGCCTTTGTCAGAGCCACGCACAGTGGGCATAAGGAACCGCAGAAAATGGGTTTCGAATTCCAACTCAAGCGCCGATACCAGCCCAAACTCCGACGTCAATCGCTCAGACCACCATTGATTGAGGTCGGCCTCCAGCGCTTTCCCAGCCGCTGCCGCCTGCTCGGCGTTGCTCGCAGTGTGAATCCACACAAACACTGAATCTGTATCGCCATAGATGACCCTGTGACCCGCGCGCTCGATGTAATCCCGAGACTGCTGGAGTATCTCGTGGCCACGCAGTGTGATGGAACTGGCCAGGCGCGGATCAAAGAAGCGACATCCCGGCGAACCCAGCACGCCGTAAAACGAGTTCATGATGATTTTTATCGCCTGCGACAGGGCCTGATTGCCCGAGGCCTTCGCCTCATCGCGCAGTTGCCACAAGCGCTCGATCAGACCAGGCAGAATGTGACCTTCACGCGCAAAGCGGCCGCCGCGAAACCCCGGCACTGTTTGTTTCGGGTCGGCAGCCGGATTCACCCCCAACGCCAGGCCCAGAGGGTCGATATGGAAACTGCGGATGATGCTGGGGTACAAGCTCTTAAAGTCCAGCACCAGTACGTGACTGTAGATACCCGGCTGCGAATCCAGCACAAAGCCACCGGGGCTGTCCGGCGGTTCAGCCGGCGCATTAGGTGCAACAAACCCCGCGCGATGCAGTCTCGGCAGATACAGGTTGTCGAATGCGGCGACAGATGCGCCCAATCGGTCGATATTCAATCCCGTCATGGTGCTGCGGGCGATCGCAAAGGCCAGCAAGCCCTCGCGCTGGAATATCTCGGAGACCAAAAGGCAATCTTTCAGGTTGTACCGCGCCAACGCCGGCTTGTCTGACACGAACAACTCAGCGATCTCCTCGCCGCGGCCGCTGCCGTGCAGTAATTTGCTGTCCCCCAGTATCTCGCCGGCCACGTGGTTGAGAGAAAAGCTTTCGAACCGATAAAAGGCCGCTCGCAGCAATTCAATACCATCCAGCACGACACGCCCAGACAGTCGTGCAGCGCGACGCTCGCCGTCCTCATCCAGGCTGCGCCAATACACTTCTGAGCCTAATCGGCCCATCTTCAGTGCTATACCCTCGGCCTCAGCCACACGCTGTAGGTACCAGAGGTCAAAGTTCACGACATTCCAGCCAATAATGACGTCGGGGTCCGACTCGGCAAGCCAGTCGAGAAAACGCGTCAATAGCGCACGCTGATCGGGAAAGTACTCGATCCAATCCTCGTCCTGGTGACACTCGTTACCAACCATAAACACGCGGCGCTGTTCTTCCCCTGACCCCCACGAGTGCACACCGATGGAAAAGAGTGACAACTCGTGCATGGCCGTTTCTATGTCCAAGGAGAGCACACGAAATTCCGGCTGGTAGCTGCCAGCACGTATCTGGCAGGGCGAGGCGGGCAAGCCTTGCGCGGTCCAGTCGCCGTGTATTTCAGCACTCCCAGAGATAAACCGCTCCATCAGGTACCGGTCTGCCGGATTGATATCGGCTTCCAGGCATTCAATGTTGCGATCGGCCAGCCTATCGCTGAGTTGCCGGGCAGCTTTGTGCGAGGGGCTGTAGACGGCGGTCACCGGTTGACCGTCAAAGGACGTGAGCGGCAACGGGCGTAGCTCCAGTTGCCGATTACTCACCACTAGAGGTTTAGCGGCCTCCTGATCGCTTTGGCGCAGGAAGAACACACTTCGCGCCCCAGGGATGCGCACCAAGCGGGCGCCTTCCGGTGTGGCGAACCAATACTCCAGCTGCACACCTTCGCCCGTGTCAGCCCAGCTTCGAGTCAACAAAAAGCCTTGAATTGTTCTGGTTCCCAAGCGGTTAAACCTCGCCACACTACCCTTAGCGTCCACGGTGGCTTAAGCTTGTGGGCTGTCGCCCCGGGCTGCAACCGGTGCAGTCAGGGTACTCACGGCAACCGCCACAAGGATGAATCCATGAATAAGCCTGTCATCAAACCCGATCCGCTTTACCAGTTGCTGCGCAACGAAGATGTCCAGGCCTTCAACGCACAACGCGACACACTGGACACCAGTGAGCTGCAGAGTGGCGACTATCGCGGGCGTGATCTGCGCACTATGAACGCGGATGGGCTGGATTTCAGTAATGCCTACTTCCGTAATTCAGATCTGTCCGGTATCGATTTCCGCAACACCAACCTCGAGGGTGCCAGCCTGATGGATGCCAAACTCTCGGGTTGCTACTTCCCCGCCGAGATCAGCGCTGAAGAAATTCGCCTGTCCTTGGATACCGGGACGCGCCTGCGTTACGACAGGCGCAAATAACGCCCTAGCCCTGTGCAAGCAGGTCGCGTAAATCGATAATCGCGGCGTTCGCCCGGCTGATATACGACGCCATCACCAATGAGTGGTTCGCCAGAAAGCCGAACCCGGTTCCGTTGAGGATCATCGGACTCCACACCGTTTCCTGAGTGGCTTCCAGCTCGCGAATGATTTGCTGCAGGCTGACCGTGGCATTCTTCTTTTCCAGAACGTCCGCAAAGTCCACTTCCGCTGCCTTCAGAAAGTGAATCAGCGCCCACGATGCACCGCGCGCCTCAAAGAACACATCATCGATTTCATTCCAGGGGGTTTTCACGATCATATCCCCCGGAGTGCCTGTGGACTGCGACGCCACCGAATCGCCTGCCAGGTCGGTGTTGATCCGTCGCTGGCCTACGCTGGCGGTGAGTCGTTGAGACAGACTGCCAAGGCGCGTATCCACGATCGTCAACCAATAACGCAGGTTGTCGGCACGGGCATAGAATTGCCCATCGGTAACGCCCGGATCCGACACGCGGTGGAAATAGCTGCGGGTGTACGCCAGCCCGGCCTTATACTCCGACTCCGTCGCTGGCAACATCCAGCTATCGGATTGAAAGTTGAAGCGTGGCTCGGCCAGCGCCAGATCTTTGTCCTCTGTTGACTGTGACTGGGAGCGGCTGAATACCTCGCGCAGAGCACGCGCCAAATCACGGGATTGAATCAGGGCGCCGTATTCCCAGTTAGGGATGTTATCCAGCCACAGCCCCGGCGGAAAAATATCGTTATGAAGATAGCCACCCGGCTTTTCGAGCAGGGTATCCATGACGCCCATCAGGGCAGCGGTGGTAACAGAGCCCGTGACCAGCTGCCCGTTTTCTTCCGACGCATAGAGCGATGCGCGCTCGCGAACGTCGAAGGGTTCTGGCGCCATACTCCAGTAGATGCCAACCCCGACACATATCAACAAATAAAGAGCGAGCAGCCCGCCCAACCAGCGCAATATACCGCCGCCGGGCATGTAATCGTCGCTGAAATCGCGGATCTTTTCGAAAAAGCTGGAACGTGGAGCGGGATTATTCATGAGATACCGTATCGCAGTTCGTTCAATTAATGGTGATGGTGGCCGCCCTTGTCGTCACGGCGCACCTGGGCAGCGGTGCAAGCAGTGTCACCACCTTTAGTCGTGAGGCAAATCTGCACCTCTTCACCGTCTACTGGCATGCGCTCCAACCCCATCAGCATGAGATGATCTCCACCCGGCGCAAGGGATACTTCGCCACCGGCAGGGACCCGGAGCTCCGGCACAGGCTGCATGCGCATGTAGCCATCTACTTCTTTTGTCGTGTGGATTTCTACCTTGCTGGCAACGGGACTGGCGCCGCCTGTCAGCACAATTGGCGAGTCTGATGTATTGCTCACTGTTACGTAACCCGCAGTCACCTTTTGCACCGGGGGCAACGCGCGCACCCAAGCATCAGAAAGAGTGAGAGAGTCCGCCAAAGCCTGGGCGCTAATCACAGCCAGTCCATATGCGACGATAGAGCGAGAAAATTTTGGCATCTTTACCTCTTAACGGCGTAGAACCTGACGTGGCCTGAAACTTTAACGGCGCAATTGAATCTATCACAGTATCACGGACAGACTCGCTCCCTCACTATAGCAGCGGGCTGTTCACGCTTTTGGGTGCAGCAATCAGCGCAGGTATAATGCGCGCCCCGCGCCATTGACCACTCGGAGACCCCATGCGCGCATTTTTGGCCATTCTGCTGCTACTGCTCAGCCCGACACTGTCTGCCCAGACCGGCACCAGTCTGGGTGCGGGGTCGGCAACCGACCCATTCGGCGCTGCGTTGAGCGGCCCCGAGTTCCTGCCCGTCGAGGAGGCGTATCAGGTGGCCGTGGATGTGCAGGAAGACGGCGCCTTGCGCATTTACTGGCAGATCGAGCCCGAGTACTACCTCTACCAACACCAGTTTAAGTTTGAGCTGAGTGACGCCAGCGGCGACATTCCACTAGAGGTTGCATTGCCCACTGCCCTGGAGCGCGTGGACGAGTTCTTTGGCGAAGTGCGCGTGTACTACGGCAGTGCTGATATCACCGCAGTGCCCCAGCGAGCGCCCGAGGCGGCCACGCTGCGAATGACATCTCAGGGCTGTGCCGATGCGGGCTTGTGCTACCCGCCGCGTAGCCAGCAGTTTGCTGTGGACTTCAACGATGGCAGCGCTAGTGAGGAAGTACCCACTAACAACAAAGGCGCCGCCAACACTGAACCTGCAGCGACAGAGTTTGCCGGCGCCGGCACTTTGGCGTACATGATGGTACTGGCCTTCCTGGGCGGCATCATTCTCAATTTAATGCCCTGCGTGTTCCCCGTGCTTTCGCTGAAAGTATTAAGTTTTACCAGCGGGAATGACGCGCACGCCTCGCGCCACGCCTGGGTATACGGGGCAGGAGTTGTGGTCAGTTTTGTCGCAGTGGCTGCAGTCCTGATTGCGCTACAGCAAGCCGGCAATGCCATAGGCTGGGGCTTTCAGTTACAGAGCCCCGGCTTTGTGATTGCACTGGCCTATCTGTTCATTGCCATGGGATTGTCGCTATCCGGCGTGGTGCAGTTTGGCGGCAACCTGATGAACCTGGGAGGCGATCTCGCCGCCAAAGAGGGCGATGCAGGCAGTTTCTTCACCGGCGTGCTGGCAGTGGTCGTTGCCAGCCCCTGCACGGCGCCCTTCATGGGAACAGCACTGGGGTTTGCCCTGACGCAACCCGCCGCGGTGGGCCTGACCGTATTCGCGGCATTGGGCGCAGGAATGGCGGCACCCATGGTGCTGCTGGCACACAGCGCTCTTGCCCGGCGTTTGATGCCCAAACCCGGCGCGTGGATGGAAACACTCAAGGAAGTGCTGGCCTTCCCCCTGTATGCCACTGCTCTGTGGTTATTCTGGGTGGCCGGACGCCAAACCGGCGTAGACACGATGACAGTAGCCATCGGCGGGGCACTGGTGCTGACGTTGGGTCTCTGGCTATGGCACCGGGGACGCTGGCAGCAAGTGGTGTCGATTGCATTGGTGGCTCTGGCCATTGCCATGGGTAGTTGGCGCTCACCAAACCCGGGCAGTTCGGGCTCATCCATTGAGGGTACGGTGGCGTGGTCAGAGCAAGCACTGCGCGACTACCGCAATAGCGGCCAGCCGGTTTTCGTGGATGTCACCGCGGATTGGTGCATCACCTGCATCGCTAATGAGCAGGCTGTGCTGTTCACCGAGGACATGCGAGCCGCCTTCGAAGCCCACGGCGTTACCTACATGGTGGCAGACTGGACGAACTACGACGCCGACATCGCAAGATTTATCGAGAGCCACGGTCGCAGCGGTATCCCCCTGTACCTGATGTACTCCAGCAACCCTGATCAGCCACCCCTCCTCTTACCCCAAATACTGAGCTCAGCGGTGGTTTTGGAGGCTCTGGAGGCTGTTTCGGTCAGTTCCGAGGTGGTCGCTGCAAACTAGGGCTGTTTCGAAGCAAGATCGATACATTTAGCGGCTGATGCAACATCGACTGCGATCGCGCTTA
Source organism: Parahalioglobus pacificus (assembly GCF_014652275.1). GTDB lineage: Bacteria > Pseudomonadota > Gammaproteobacteria > Pseudomonadales > Halieaceae > Parahalioglobus > Parahalioglobus pacificus. The sequence continues at coordinate 26,574 of NZ_BMYM01000002.1, forward strand.
GAAAAAGGCGCAAACGTCTAAAAACGTCCGATCTTCTGCAAATCGGCTGCGAAATGCAGCCAAAATCCAAAAATTCACATTCCGCCTAGACAGGCACTATTTTATGGTCCACACTTCGCGCAGATAATAACCAATACACCGTCGGCGACTCCCATGGCATCAATCCTCGTTTTGCATGGCCCTAACCTGAACCTGCTCGGTGAACGCGAGCCCGAGGTTTACGGCCATACCACGCTGCACGACATCAATGCACGGCTGGAAGAGATTGCCCGCGAGCGCGGTCACCACCTGCTGAGCATGCAAAGTAATGCCGAGTACGAACTGGTCGAGCGTGTGCAGGATGCGCGCCACGAGGGTGTCAATTTCATCCTGATAAACCCGGCCGCCTTTACGCACACGAGTGTTGCCTTGCGTGATGCCCTGGCTGCCGTTGCCATTCCGTTTATCGAAATACACCTGTCCAACGTGCATGCGCGGGAAGAGTTCCGCCAGCACTCGTTCTTTTCTGACCTGGCCGTGGGCGTGATCTGCGGGCTGGGTGCGCAGGGCTACGAGTTGGGCCTGCAAGCCGCCATCAACCAACTGGACCAGTGATCCGCACTCACTGAGGAAACGCACATGGATATTCGCAAGGTCAAGAAACTGATCGAACTGTTGGAAGAATCCAACATCGACGAAATCGAGATCAAAGAGGGTGAGGAGGCTGTCCGTATCAGCCGCAACAGTGGTGCCAGCCAAGCGCTACCTGGCTACGTTCCGCAGCCCATGGCAGCACCGATGCCCGCGCCAGTTGCACCCGCACCGGCGGTAGCCGCACCCGCTGCACCAGCCCCTGCGGCTGATGCGGCGCCCGCGCCAGCCACATCTGGCCACCAGGTACGCTCGCCCATGGTTGGCACCTTTTACCGTGCGCCCTCCCCCAGCGCCCCGTCCTTTGTTGAAGTTGGCCAGACGGTCAAGGTTGGTGATGTTTTGTGCATCGTTGAAGCCATGAAGATGATGAATCAGATCGAAGCCGATAAGGCTGGCACCGTCGAGGCGATTCTGGTGGAAAACGGCGAACCGGTGGAGTTTGACCAACCACTGGTCAGCATCGTTTAACGACTAGCCCGACAGCCCGGAGATTCGCCAATGCCTATGCTAGAGAAGGTGCTCATCGCCAATCGCGGTGAGATAGCACTGCGTATTCTGCGCGCCTGTAAAGAAATGGGAATTGCCACGGTGGCAGTTCACTCGAAACCTGATGAGGCGCTGATGCACGTCAAGATGGCGGATGAGTCTGTGTGCATTGGCCCAGCGCCGTCCACGGAGAGCTATCTGAATGTGCCGGCAATTATCAGCGCGGCGGAGGTGACCAATGCCAAGGGAATCCATCCTGGCTACGGATTCCTGGCCGAGAACGCCGATTTTGCCGACCAAGTCGAAAAAAGCGGATTCACTTTTATCGGCCCGACGGCGGATACCATTCGACTGATGGGCGACAAGGTATCAGCCATTGATGCCATGAAAAAAGCGGGCGTGCCCACAGTACCTGGCTCCGACGGCCCACTCACTGACGACAACGAACGCACGCTGGAAATCGCCAGGCGCATCGGATTCCCGGTGATCGTCAAAGCAGCAGCAGGTGGTGGCGGACGCGGTATGCGCGTGGTTCACAACGAAGCGGCACTAATCAATTCTGTTCAGGTTACCCAGAGCGAGGCGGCGGCAGCCTTCGGCTCGGACGTCGTATACCTGGAGAAATTTCTGCAAAAGCCCCGGCACGTGGAGATTCAGGTTATCGCCGATGGCCAGGGCAACGCCATTCATCTGGGTGATCGTGACTGCTCGCTGCAGCGCAGACACCAGAAGGTATTGGAAGAAGCGCCGGCGCCGGATATCGACGAACACCTGCGCCAACAGGTCGCAGAGGCGTGCGTCAGCGCCTGCGTTGAGATCGGCTATCGCGGTGCGGGTACCTTCGAGTTCCTGTATGAAGACGGCGGCTTCTACTTCATCGAGATGAACACCCGGGTACAGGTGGAACATCCGGTGACCGAACTGATTACCGGCATTGATATCGTGAAGGAACAGCTGCGCATTGCCAGTGGTATGCCGCTGTCATTTGCACAGGATGACGTGACCTTCACGGGGCATGCCTTTGAGTGCCGGATTAACGCCGAGGATCCGCAGAACTTCCTGCCCTCACCCGGCAAAGTGACGACCTTTCACGCCCCCGGAGGACCGGGCATACGCGTGGACTCGCACCTGTACGACGGGTACAGCGTCCCGCCCTTTTACGACAGCCTGATCGCCAAGGTGATTAGTCACGGGGAAACCCGCGAGGTCGCGCTGGCACGGATGCGACAAGCGCTGGATGAATTGATTGTCGAAGGCATACGCACCAATACCCCATTGCACCGTGAACTGGTTATCGATCGTGCCTTCCAGGCGGGCGGAGTCAGCATTCACTACCTCGAAAGCAAACTGGAAGACTAGCGTTCATGACATGGTTGCAGCTGCGCCTGGACACCCGTCCAGCCTGCGTAGAACCGCTCGAAAATGCTTTATTGGCCACGGGTGCCGTAGCCGTCACGCTGGAGGACAACGCTGACCAACCTGTGCTAGAGCCAGCCGTGGGCGAAACGCCCCTCTGGAGCCAAACACGACTCACCGCACTTTACCCCGCCGATAGTGACATGGACCGGGTTCTGGCAGAACTGCCTGAGGACCTGCTGGACGGCAGCAATCAGCGCGTGGAAATCCTGGAGGACAAGGACTGGGAGCGGGAGTGGATGCAACACTACCAGCCCATGCAGTTCGGTGAGCGCCTTTGGATTTGTCCCTCGTGGCTGGAGCCACCAGACCCCGCAGCCGTCAATTTGTTGCTGGATCCGGGCCTGGCCTTTGGCACTGGCACCCACCCCACAACCGCTCTCTGCCTGGAGGCCTTGGACCGCATATGCCCCGAGGGACTTCAGGTCGCAGACTATGGCTGTGGCTCTGGCATCCTCGCGGTAGCGGCGCTGAAACTCGGGGCAAGAGAGGCCCTGTGTGTCGATAATGATCCCCAGGCCCTGATGGCAACCGCTGACAATGCGGCGCGCAATGGCATCGCCGACCCTCAGGTAACCGTGGCACTGCCGGGGGAGTTTGACACCGAGGCGTGGAACGCCCGGTGCGATCTGGTACTGGCTAACATTCTGGCTGGGCCCCTTCTGGCATTGAAGGACACTCTGCTCCCGCTGATGAGCCCCGGCGCCACCCTGGTGCTGGCGGGGCTTCTCAACTCCCAGGCTGAAGACATCATCACCCACTACAGGCCTGAATTGGAACTGACGATTGCGGCTGAGCGCGAGGGCTGGGCCTGCCTGATCGGGCGCAAAAACTGACGATTTTTTGCGCAATCGGCTTCAACAGCCGAGGGCGGTCGAGTATGATACCGCCTCTTTTTTCAGACCATTTCTACCATGCTGCAGATCGGGCCGTATGCCCTGCCAAACCCTGTAGCGCTGGCCCCTATGGCCGGCGTCACCGACCTGCCGTTTCGACGCCTGTGCGCCGAACAGGGGGCATGCTTTGTGGTATCAGAAATGGTCACTGCGGATCCTACCCTGAGGGAGTCGCGCAAAACCCTGCTGCGTAGTCGACACGATGGCGAGGCCGAGCCTCGCTCGGTACAGATTGTGGGCAATGACCCCGCCACCATGGCAGAGGCTGCCCGATACAACGTGGGTCAGGGCGCTCAGATCATCGACATCAATATGGGTTGCCCGGCAAAAAAAGTCTGCAAGAAAGCGGCGGGCTCTGCGTTGCTGGCCGACGAGGCGCTGGTTGCTCGCATACTGGATGCGGTTGTCACTGCCGTCGACGTGCCCGTCACCCTGAAAATACGCACTGGCAGTACGCCAGAGGCACGCAATGGCGTTGCCATCGCACGTATTGCGGAACAAGCGGGCATTCAGGCGCTAGCTGTCCATGGGCGCACTCGCGCCGATAAATTCAATGGCACAGCGGAGTACGACACCATAGCTGCCATTGTCGCGGCCACCAGCTTTCCCGTTTTCGCCAATGGCGATATCACCAGCCCCGAGCAAGCCGCGCGCGTACGTGATTACACGGGAGCGGCCGGCATCATGATTGGCCGAGGTGCCCAGGGCCAACCCTGGCTGTGCGGCCAGATCGCCCATTACCTGACACGGGGTGAGCACAAGCCCGCACCCAGTTTGAGTGCGCGCTTCGACATCATGCGCGGACACCTGCGCGCACTGCACGATTTTTACGGCGATTTCATGGGCGTGCGCATCGCGCGCAAGCACACGGGATGGTACCTGCAACACCTTCCAGTGAGTGGTGACTGGCGCAAGCGGTTCAACGCGCTGGGCGAGGCAGACGACCAACTGAACATGATCAACCACATTCAAACCACACTTTTGCACGAGGACATTGCAGCATGACCAAGGCTGAAACACTGGCCGAGCACACCGCCGCCAACGATGAGGGTCTTCAGACTCTGCGTCAGGATGTTTCCCCCAACCACCTCAGAGACGCAGTTTCAGCGTCTGTTCGTCAATTCCTCGATGAACTGGACGGACAGATGACCACCGATTTCTACGACATGGTGCTGTCGCAAATTGAAGAGCCCCTACTGAAAGAAATCATGAACTACACGCGCAACAACCAGACAAAGGCCTCCGTCATGCTGGGCCTGAACCGCGGCACGCTGCGCAAAAAGCTGAAACGCTACGACCTGATCGACCCCCGCAACCAGTAAGGAACGTCCCGCGCAATGAACGACATCAATCTCGTACCGGTAAAGCGGGCGCTGATCAGCGTCTCTGATAAAACCGGCATCGTAGAATTCGCCCGCCAGCTCACAAACCTGGGTGTGGAACTGCTCTCCACCGGCGGCACGTACCGGTTACTCAAAGACAATGACCTGGCCGTGACCGAAGTCTCCGACTATACGGGCTTCCCGGAAATGATGGACGGGCGGGTAAAAACCCTGCACCCCAAAGTGCACGGCGGCATTCTCGGCCGTCGGGGCCAGGACGATGAAGTGATGGCCGAGCATCAGATCGACGCCATTGATATGGTTGTGGTGAACCTCTACCCCTTTGAAGCCACGGTCGCCAAACCAGACTGCACGCTGGAAGACGCGGTTGATAACATCGATATCGGTGGGCCCACCATGGTGCGCGCAGCGGCCAAGAACCACCGCTTTGTGAACATTGTGGTGAATGCCGACGATTACAGCGCCATCATCGATGAAATGAGCAGCAATGCCGGCGCTACCAGCCTGGCGACGCGTTTCGACCTTGCCATCAAGGCCTACGAGCACACGGCAGCCTACGACGGCGCCATTGCCAATTACTTTGGCCGACAGGTTCCCGGTGGCTCTGACGACTTCCCCCGTACCTTCAACACGCAGTTCCACAAGACACAGGAAATGCGCTACGGCGAGAATCCTCACCAGAAGGCGGCGTTCTATGTGGAAGCGACTCCGGCGGAGGCTGGTATTGCTACTGCGACCCAGCTCCAGGGTAAAGAACTGTCTTACAACAACGTTGCCGATACAGACGCCGCGCTGGAGTGTGTGAAGAACTTTGACGCGCCCGCCTGTGTGATCGTCAAGCACGCAAACCCTTGCGGCGTGGCTGTGGCCGAGACGATTGGCAAGGCTTACGATCTGGCTTTTGAAACCGACCCGGAGTCTGCCTTTGGCGGCATTATCGCGTTCAACCGGGAACTGGATGCGGCCACCGCGATGGCGATTGTCGAGCGCCAGTTTGTGGAGGTCATTATCGCACCCAGCGTGAGCGCTGAAGCACAGGCTGCGGTGGCAGAGAAAAAAAACGTGCGCCTGTTGGCCTGTGGAGAGTGGGGCCTCGGTATGCCGGCAATGGACTACAAGCGGGTCAATGGTGGATTGCTGGTACAGGACCGCGACCTGGGAATGGTCAACCGCGAAGACCTGAAGGTAGTCACCAAAATAGCGCCCACCGATGAGCAGTGGAACGACCTGCTGTTTGCATGGAAAGTCGCGAAGTTCGTTAAATCCAATGCCATCATTTACGCGAGCGGCGGCCAGACTGTTGGCGTCGGCGCGGGGCAAATGAGTCGGGTAAATTCCGCTCGTATAGCGGCCATCAAAGCCGAGCACGCAGGACTGGCTGTTCGCGGCTCGGTCATGGCCTCTGATGCCTTCTTCCCCTTCCGCGACGGCATCGACAGCGCCGGTGAGCGCGGCATTGCTGCGGTGATCCAGCCCGGCGGCTCTATTCGCGATGACGAGGTCATCGCCGCAGCCGACGAGCACGGCATGGCGATGGTGTTCACCGGTATGAGGCACTTCAGGCACTGATATGATTAGCGCTTGAATAAGTGATACATGCTGATAGCATGTCGTCATGGATCTGTTTTTCAGTACAGAGAAGTTCAAGCTCAACGGTCAAAGCTACACAGACTTCCCAATCCTTGTCTCAGATAAAGGGTGTATTGTCAGTGAGGCTCTCGACTTCTGCATCAGCCATCTGATTAAGCGGGGGAGGATCGGGTCCAAAAAATCTTGGGGGACCTACGGTCAGTACCTGTATCAATTCTTCGGGTGGTGCGAGGCCAACGCCATTGATTGGCGAGACGTTGGCAATGATCGCGAAGCCACCATTCTTGCCGAGTTTCGAGATTGGAACCTGAGCGAAGAGGGTGGGAGCCTAGCAGCGGGAACAGTCAACGCTCGGCTGCGGCTGCTATGTGCATTCTATCGCCATGCAGCAAATAAGGGCTGGGTTACGTCTGTCCCATATGGCATGGATACGATCACCGTGAGGGAGCCTAAGGGGTTCCTTGCCCATGTCGATGCCAGTGGGGGAAAGCGAGTATCACCAGATGTGATGCTGAAGACGCCCAGAACCGTGATCCGCGTGCTAACCAAACATCAATCTCTGGATCTGCTGAACGCCATCAAAAATCCGACGCACAGGCTGATGGTGAGATTGGGGCTGACAACCGGACTTCGCCGCGAGGAACTGGCAACTTTTCCGCTGAAGTATGTAATCAACCCTGTTACTTACACAAAGCATCGCTCATTCATCCGTGTCAATCTTGATCCGAGGGACATGGTGATCAAACTCAACCAGCCACGGGGTATCGATGTACCGCGGACGGTGATGGAAGACCTCTGGCAATACGTGATCCATGAACGGCACCAGCTGGAGAACCTATCGGGACAGGCTCAACCGACGCTCTTTCTAACGGAGGACGGCCTGCCCTATGCCAACGACGGAGCAGCGTTCCTAGGCATTGTGAAGCGGGCTGGCGAGATTGCTGGCATCACCTACGTCAACGTCCATGTCTTGCGGCATACCTATGCGACGCACTCGCTTTACGCGATGATGAAATCAAAGGCCCAGACTCACGCGCTAATTTATGTGCGCGACCGACTGGGCCATGCCTCAGTGACCACTACCGAGAAGTATCTGCACTGCTTCTCAGAGCTCGAGGATGCGCTGATGAACGATTATCAGAACGAGATCGATGTCATCAGCCAGGAAGTTGCAGGTGGCTAAGAAATCCTTGCGCTCATCCGCCTCGCGACCATCAAAGGCGGGAGACGAGCATACGCTAGACTTAACCTCCCTGCCGCCGGCGGAGACGATTGTGCGCTTGCCTAAGCACGCAGGCAACAGACGCAATCTTGACTTCGCCAAGCACTACGGAAAAGGCTGCGATGTGGTGGTGTATGCCTGTCAGCGTACGCTGGAACGCATGGCTAGCAGCAGCGCAAAAAGCGCCGGAAAGACACTCAGCCCTACCACCATTAGCACCTATTTTGGCGATGGTCTGTCCGCCTTTCTCCCACACTGTGCGACGATGGCTGCCGCGTTGGAGCGCGATCTACGGCTTGACGATATTGACCGCGGCCTGATCGATCACTTCATTGCCAAGCTGAGGCAATCGGGAGAGCGGTCAAGTCAGAAACAAAGGTACTCGGCTACAAAACCAGTGCTGGTCGCTTTAGGGCAGTCAGGCTGGATTGCACAGGATATTTTTCCGCGCAACCCCTTCCCAAACTACAACCGAGGCACGGCCGGTCAGCGCGCTCTCAGCGAGCCCGAACGTAAAGCCGTCCTGAAGGCCCTCAAAGTGGATATGCGGGACATCATTAAAGGCAGCGGCCTACTGACACGTGGAGAACTGAGCGTCTGCCTGCTGGCAATTGCGGCCCGTACAGGCATCAACCCCACGCCTGCGCTAGAGCTGATCACCGATTGCCTGCAGCCTCACCCTCTCAAAGCTGATCGGTATGTCCTGGTGAGCTATAAGCGGCGGGGAAATGCTACCCACATCCAGAGCCTACGCCGCTCGGCTGATATCGAGACTATGGTGACGGCGCTGCCCGATGTGGCGCGGATCATCGATCTAGTCCGTAAACGCAATAGCGAGCTGCGAAAGCAGAGTAGCCACTATGCGTCAACGTTGTTTGTCTATGAGTCGAGTAACGGTACAGGCATCGAGACGATACTGCGACTGAACCAGGAGACACTACGCGCGGGAATCAAAGCATTCTGCCAACGCCATGACCTGCATGATGCTGACAAAAAACCGCTGGCGCTAAACCTCTCTCGCCTACGCAAGACTTTTGAGAACCGCTTGTTTTCGCTATCCGGACAAGATCCTTTCCTGACGGCGAAGCTCGGTGGGCATACCCCAAAGGTCTCCAACGACTACTACCTAGAGGCCCCAGAAACGGCCGAACGCGATTGGCACTTGATGGGCGAGATTCGCACAGAACAGTTGCTGGGCAAAGTCTCTACGCTTCCGAACAAGAATACGCCAGTGGCCAAGTGCCGGGACACGCTGATGGGCGACCTTGCGCCAAAGAATGGCAAGCATTGCCAGAAGTTTCTGGCCTGCTTTCGCTGCAAGTCCTTCGTCGTGACCGGCGAGGATTTGTATCGGGTTTTCAGCCTTTACTGGATGCTGGTCGGCATGCGACGGCGGATGGGAGGCAGCGCCTGGAAGCGCGTCTACGGTCACATCATCCGCATCATCGACCAGGACATCGCTACTCAATTTGACGATGAAATCGTGGCCATTCAGCGTCAACGCGCCAAGGCTGATCCGCACCCCTTCTGGCGAGATCCAGAGCTTCTGGAGATCATCACATGAATGAAACTGCCTTCTTGACCGAGCAGCTGATGGCCCTTAGAAGCGCTGAGGGCGGTGAGCCTGCCGCCAGTGCAGTCATCACTGGTATGCGTCTAGATGGCGGCAGCTATCACGTCCTGAGCCGCTATGAGGATTCGGTCTGGATACTGCCCGACAGCCTTTTTGCCGCAGGCATAGGCGACGGTAAAAAAAAGCTGAACTTCGAGCGAGTGCCAGGTGCCTTCCGACCGACAATGCGGGCCTGCGTGGCACGCTACATGCTCGTGGGTATTGAGGGGCGCGCTAGACCTCGAGGAGGGACGATTCGCAACTTTTTCCGTAACGCGTGCTCCTTCCTAAGATGGCTCGATAAGCGAGGCATTACGAATCTGAACGGTGTTTCCTCACTGCTCGCACAACAGTACGTAGACTACTGTCGTTCGCTCAAAAGCCCCAATGGCAAGCCGTTGTCGGCCACGACATTGGATGCACAATTCCGTGCCTTAGAAACCCTGCACATCCTGAGCGGACACACCGCCGACTCAATGCAACATCCTTGGCCGGAGTCTTCGGGAAATCATCTGGCTGGGCTGACGGGGCATGACGATCCCCGACGTCAAGAGGCGAAGACTGCGGTCATTCCAGATGACGTGTTGGGGCCTTTGTTTCAAGCGTGCGTGGAGTATCTGGACAGGGCAGATGAGATTCTCACCTGGCACGAGCAGATTACGGTCTGGCAAACACAGGGGTGGAGTAGCAATCAAATCAGCAGTCGACTTAAGCCGACCGGCTGGACGCAGGGTGCAGTCAAAAGCGCGCTGCGAGATCTGCAGTCGGCCAGCATGGTCATCGTCCTGGTCACCAGCGGTATTCGCGTCTCGGAACTCTGCTCACTGGAAACCGGCTGCGCCTATTCCTCGGTCGGAGAGCATGGCGACCGTTTGCATTGGATGCGGGGCATCAGCTACAAAACGGCCGCTGGTGCCTGCGAGTGGCTTGTTGCTGGGCTGACCCACCGGGCGATTGCCGTGGCTGAGCGAGTAGCCGAACCGTTGCAGGCCCGGGTCATGGCGTCGGTTGAGGCATTGCGCACCGAAGACCCGAACGACCCTGAAGTCACGCGGTTGAGCGAGCACACCAAGCGCCTGTTCTTGGGTGTTGCTCAAAGGCTTAACAACCGAATCGAGACGCTGTCTAGCCAGGCGGTGCTCACACGGATCAATGCGTTTGCGACCAAACGTAACCTTAACTGGCATTTTGCGCCTCACCAGTTTCGGCGCACGTTTGCGGTGTATGCGGCGCACAGCGCATTTGGTGATCTGCGGTATCTGCGCGATCACTTGAAGCATTGGTCGTTGGACATGACAACACTGTACGCGATGAATCGTAAGCAAGACGCGGAACTCTACGATGCGCTGGCGACGGCAGCCTTAGGGATCAAGACTGACTTGCTCGAACACTGGCTGGAACCCGATGCGATTCTCACAGGCGGCGCCTCGGATCAGCTCCGGGCCTTCCGTGCCAAAAGCCAATCCGTGAAGACTGAGCAAGGCCGCGCAGAGATGGCACGATCTATCAGCCCACTGGTGAATATCCGCGCGACAGGCGTAGCCTGGTGTACGGCAGATACAGGTGGCTGCAACGGCGGCCAGGGTTTTGAAAAAACCCGCTGTGGCGACTGTGGCAATGCAATCATTGATGCGTCCCGAAAGCACATCTGGCAGGGTATTTATGCTCAACAACTCGAATTGCGGGAGTTGCCCGAGATTGGGCCGGCCGGTCAGGAGCGCGTCGAACGTGACATACAGAAATGCCGGAAGGTCTTGATAGGCCTCGGCGCGACAGGAGAGGAGCTTGATGATGTCGGAACCTGAAACTACGGCACCAACTCGCGGCGAGTTGACAGCCAAGGCGATAAGGCAGGCCATACAACGTATCGAGAAGGGCCGACCTAAGGTGATCAATGCGGGGCGCAAGCTGAGTATCGCATCCGTAGCTGAAGAGGCGGGGGTTAGTCGTGCTACGATCCACAACAATCACCCTGGTTTGGCTGAGCGCATCCGAGAGGCGGGTAACAGAGCCGTCAGGGCGCAGCGAGACGAGAAGAATGCGGCCCTGCGTAATCTCAGGGCGAAGTACACAGAGCTGCGGCAGGAGCACATCCGCACGCGTGAACTGAATCGCGAAATGGCATCTGAGATGGCCACGCTGGAGGTCGAAAACCGGCGATTGCAATCCATTGCAGAGAGCAAGAAAGTGATCGTTTTTCCCTCAAAAAACACAAAAAGTGATACATGAAACAATGTTTAATGAAATCAGATACTTATCTAATAGTATCATGTTACAAGGTAGCTTAATGGGATGAATGTACTGGTTATTGGCAGCGGCGGGCGCGAGCACGCACTGGCATGGAAAGCGGCGCAATCGCCCAGCGTTAATACAGTGTACGTGGCGCCGGGCAATGCCGGCACGGCACTGGAATCAGGCTTGGAAAATGTCGCGCTGGACGTGATGGACTTCGCCGCCCTGGCGAACTTCGCTGAAAGCAATGATTGCGGCCTGACCATAGTGGGCCCCGAAGCCCCATTGGTGGACGGCATTGTAGATTTCTTCGCCGAGAAGAGTCTGCCGTGTTTTGGACCCAGCAAGGGCGCTGCACAGCTAGAAGGCTCCAAAGCCTTCACCAAGGACTTCCTGGCCCGGCACAATATTCCTACCGCGGCCTACGGCAACTTTACCGAGCTGGAGCCAGCATTGGCGTACTTGCGTGAGCAAGGTGCGCCTATTGTGGTTAAGGCGGATGGCCTGGCTGCCGGCAAAGGCGTGATCGTCGCGGAGACCCTGGCGCAGGCAGAAGAAGCGGTACGGGACATGCTATCGGGCAACGCGTTTGGCGATGCAGGCTGCCGTGTGGTGATCGAGGAATTCCTGGAAGGCGAAGAGGCCAGCTTTATCGTTATCGCAGATGGCAAGAACGTATTGCCGATGGCCACCAGCCAGGATCACAAGCGCATCGGCGAGGGTGATACCGGCCCCAACACCGGCGGCATGGGCGCGTATTCTCCCGCCCCGGTAGTCGACGCAGCCGTGCACCAGCGCATTATGGAGCAGGTGATTCTACCCACCGTCGAGGGCATGGCCGCCGAAGGCAATGCCTATACGGGCTTCCTCTACGCGGGATTGATGATTACCCCTGACGGGCAGCCAAAAGTTATCGAGTACAACTGTCGCTTTGGTGACCCGGAAACCCAGCCCATCATGATGCGGCTGAACTCCGATCTGGTGTCATTGTGCCAGCAAGCCCTGTCCGGTGATCTGAACACTGCCGAGGCCAACTGGGATGTGCGTTGTGCCATGGGTGTGGTGCTGGCCGCGGGCGGCTACCCCGGCAGCTACGACAAAGGCCTGCCCATCGCTGGACTGGATGAGCCCCAACCAGAGCACATCAAGGTATTTCACGCAGGAACCGCACAGGCTGATGAGGCAATCGTGACCAACGGCGGCCGTGTTCTGTGTGTGACAGCGCTGGGTGACAATATCAAAGCTGCGCAAGAAGCATGCTACGCCGCGGCTCAGGACATTACCTGGGACGGCTGTGTGATGCGCCGCGACATTGGATGGCGGGCCATCGAGCGCTATAGTCAAGACACCTGACAAACGGCAATCACCATGGGCCAGCGGCAACTGACACTTCTGGACAAACTGCTCGGCGAAGCGGATACCGTTTTGCGGACACTAGGCGCCCGCGGCAATACCGCGGCACGCCCTTCGCCGGCTGATGGTCACGCAGATACTGAACTGCCTGATACCGAGCGCCGACACGTGGCAGGGCTCATGCGGGTTAACCACACGGGGGAGGTTTGTGCACAGGCGCTGTATCAGGGGCAATCACTGACGGCCCGCCTTCCTGAGGTTCGCGAAGAAATGGAACAGGCCGCCGCTGAAGAGGTAGACCACCTGGTGTGGTGCGAAGAGCGCCTCAAGGAGTTGGGATCAAGGCCCAGCGCCCTCAACCCCGCTTGGTACGGGCTGTCATTTGCACTGGGCGCTGCTGCGGGCGCCATCAGCGACAAGGTATCACTGGGGTTTGTGGCGGCGACGGAAGAGCGCGTCTGCAAGCATCTCAAGGACCACCTTAAGCAGCTGCCAGACGACGACAGGAAGTCACAGCTGATCCTGCAGAAGATGCTGGAGGACGAACAGCGGCACGGCGAAAACGCACTGGCCGCGGGTGGTAGTGACTTCCCCCGCCCGGTGAAGGACGCCATGTCGTTTGTGTCGCAGGTAATGACCCGCAGCAGTTACTGGCTGTAGCGCAGCATTCAATCCTGGCCCGTATGGGCCTCTGCGATTTCGTAGCTGTGGCTGATTTCAACGCCCGCAGCCCCCAGCATGATGGAAGCGGAGCAGTACTTTTCAGCCGACAGGCTCACGGCGCGCTTTACTTGTGACTCTTTTAACGCAATGCCGGTCACAACGAAGTGCAGATTGATTCGGGTAAACACCGCAGGCACCTCATCGGCGCGCTCTGCCTGCAACTCCACCCGGCAATCAGTCACTTGCTGACGAGACTTCTTCAACATGCTCATCACATCGTAGATTGAGCAGCCACCGGTACCCAACAGCAACATTTCCATGGGCCTGAAACCCATATTCCGTCCACCGAGATCCTCGGGGCCATCCATGACCACGGAGTGGCCGCTGCCGGACTCGCCAATAAACATGGCATCGTCCATCCACTTGACTGTTGCCTGCATGGTCATTCCTGCGAGAGACATTAAGGGCCGGCGAGGTTAGCACAGGCCCCGGCGTTTTACTCACTCCCGCGCTGGGGTAGAATCGAAACCGCTTGGACAGGATAGAGGCGACAACGTGCTTAAACCACAACTGGTAAACGCCATACCCAATGTGGACAACTTTTTGCGTCACTGCGAACGCAAGGAGTACCAAGCCAAGAGCGTCATCCTGCGCCAGGGCGAGGCAAGCTCGTCCCTCTACCTCATGCTCGACGGCTCCGTTTCAGTCATGATTGAAGACGAGCAAGACAAGAAAGGCCACATGATGGTAGTTAGCTACCTCAACACTGGGGATTTCTTTGGCGAGATGGGCTTGTTCCCTGATCTCGAAGAAGAGGACAACCCCCGAAGCGCTATTATTCAGGCCAAGACAGCCTGCGAAGTCGCCGAGATTTCCTACGAGAAGTTTCATGAGATCAAGGACCAGTTCCCGGACATCCTGTTTGCGATCGCGCGGCAGATGGGCAATCGCCTGCGAGCAACCACGCGGAAATTGAAGAACCTGGCCTTTGTAGACGTGTCAGGCCGCATCGCCCAGACCCTACTGGATCTGTGCAAAGAGCCGGATGCCATGACACACCCGGATGGCATGCAAATCAAGATCACTCGCCAGGAACTGGGCAAGATCGTGGGATGCTCTCGCGAGATGGCAGGTCGAGTTCTGAAAACCCTCGAGCAGGATGGGCTGGTATCGGTCTCCGGAAAAACAATGGTGGTTTTCGGGACTCGTTAGTGTCCCGCGTTACACTTACTTAGGCGGCGAAGAACAGCTCCTGCAACCTATCGCCGGGTTCCTCGGCCCGCATAAAGGCCTCCCCCACCAAAAACGCATTAACATCGTGCTCTCGCATGGCAGCGACGTCACCGGCTGTGTGAATTCCGCTCTCGGTAATCACAATACGATCTTCGGGCATGTGGGGAAGCAGTGAGAACGTGGTGTCCAACGACGTATCGAAACTGTGCAGATCCCGGTTATTGATACCCACCAGTGGCGTGTCCAGTTCCAGCGCACGATCCAGCTCTGCGCGGTCGTGGACTTCAACCAGCACATCCAGGGCGCACTCCGCGGCGGCGGCCGCCAGCTCCACCATCTGCGATTGCTCCAGGGCCGCAACGATGAGCAGAATCGCATCGGCACCTATCGCTCGCGCCTCAATTACCTGGTAAGGGTCGACGGTAAAATCCTTGCGCAAGACAGGTAAAACGCAGGCGGCCCTAGCCTGCTGCAAGTAGGTATCGCCGCCCTGGAAGAAATCGACGTCCGTCAGGACTGACAGGCAACTGGCACCGCCGCGCTCGTAGCTGGCCGCTATTTCGGCGGGCACAAACTGCTCACGAATCACGCCTTTGCTGGGCGACGCCTTTTTCACCTCGGCAATAACCGCCGAACGACCCGCGTTCACCGACGCCTTCAAGGCCGCGGCGAAGCCACGGACAGGCGTTTGTGAGGCAATCGCCGCCTCAAGTTCACTCAGAGGCGTCTGCGCAAGACGATCAGCGACTTCCTCGTACTTGCGGTCAATAATTTTGCGCAGAATGGTCGGCGGATTAGCCATTCAGGAAAGTCCCCGCATCATTTGCGTGAAATCCACGAAGGCTTTCAGCTTTTCAGCGGCCTGGCCTGATGCCATCAGGTCTTCAGCCATATCCACGCCATCGGCGAGCGTGGCCGCGATACCGCTGACATAAATAGTGGCGCCAGCGTTTATTGCGATCAACGCAGCAGCGCGCTTTGAAACATCATCGTCTTTGCCCTTCAGCGCATCTCGGATGAGGCTGGCCGAAGCCTGGGCGCTGTCCACACCCAATCCCTCAAGGCTAAGCTGGGCAATGCCAACGTCCGCAGGCGCGATGCGATAATTGGTAATGCAGCCATCTCTTAGCTCACTGACCTGAGTAGATGCTGCAATAGATATCTCGTCCAGGCCGTCATCAGAATGGACCACCATGGCGTGCTCACTGCCCAGCGCCTGCAGAGCATGCGCCATGGGCTCGCACAGCTCCGGAGAGTAAACCCCCAGTACCTGACGCTTAACCCCGGCAGGGTTGGTGAGGGGCCCGAGTACATTGAAGAGTGTGCGCAAGCCCAACTCTCGCCGCGGACCAACCGCATAGCGCATGGCGCTGTGATGGGTAGGGGCGAACATAAAGCCCATGCCCACTTCATTGATGGCGCGTTCGACCTGATCAGGCGCTAAATCCAACGGTACACCCAGAGCCTCAAGCACGTCAGAGCTGCCGCTGGTGCTGGAGACTGAGCGATTGCCGTGCTTGGCCACGCGGGCCCCGGCCGCCGCTACAACGAAGGTCGCAGCGGTAGAAACATTAAACAGGTTTGCGCCGTCGCCGCCGGTACCCACAAGATCAACCAGATTGTCCTGCGGCACGGAAACCGGCGTGGCCAGCTCACGCATCACCCCGGCTGCGCCGGCAATTTCATCGATTGTCTCACCCTTGATACGCAGTGCCACCAGGAGTCCGCCAATCTGCGCGTCAGTCGCATCACCGGACATTACCTGATGCATCACGGCTGCCATCTGCTCCCTTGAGAGTGACTCGCCTTCGACGACCTGCGCCAATGCTTGCTGAATATCCACGGTAAAACTCCTCAGTACTTACTGCTCAAGAAAATTTCGAAGCAAATCGTGTCCATGTGCGGTCAATATGGATTCAGGGTGAAATTGAACACCCTCAATGGGCAGGGTCTTGTGCCTGAGCCCCATGATTTCGTCGATCTCGCCATCTGCCGCTTCTGTCCAGGCTGTGATTTCAAGACAGTCAGGCAACGATGCCTTTTCTACGACCAAACTGTGATAACGGGTTGCTTCAAACGGCTGGCTCAGCCCCGCAAAAACGCCCTCACCACAATGATGTATGGGTGAGGTCTTGCCGTGCATCACCTGCCGGGCGCGGACCACTTCACCCCCGAAGACCTGGCCAATACTCTGATGCCCCAGGCAGATACCCAACAGGGGTAATTTGCCTGCGTAGGCTTCGATAACAGCCATGGAAATGCCAGCCTCATTAGGCGTGCAGGGGCCGGGCGATACAACGATCTTCTCAGGCGCCAGTGCGGCGATGTCCGCAACACTGATTTCGTCATTGCGCACCACCTTCACATCGGCACCCAACTCCCCGAGGTACTGCACCACGTTGTAGGTAAAAGAGTCGTAGTTGTCGATCATTAACAGCATGTTATTGTGGCATCCCTGAGGTCAGGCGCGGGCAGGGATTGTACCGCGATTGCCGCATGAATCCCTCCCTAGAACGTTAAAAGACAAGGACACGGCAGTACGCTCATGCCCACTACACCGCAGGCCCAGGGCCGCGCGCTCATAGATTTCGACGGCAACCGAGAAAACAATTTCACCGTTCTTCGAATGACACTGGCTTGGCTGGTGCTTTACGGCCACAGCTTTCCTATTGTGCGTGCGCCCGGAGTACGAGATCCGCTGAACCAGATTTTCCAGGGCTCTATATGGATTGGCGAACTGGCGGTTAATGGCTTTTTTGCGATCAGCGGCTTCCTGGTTGCGGCCAGCCTGATACGCAGAGGCGTGGTGGACTACACGATTTCCCGCGTGCTCCGGATTTTTCCAGCGCTGATTCTGTGCGTACTGGCCATGGTTTATGTACTGGGGCCCCTGATGACAAGCCTGGACCTCGGCACTTACCTGCAACATCCGCGCACGCTGAGCTACCTGTACAATGCCGCGGCCTTTTTCCAGATGCAGTTCGACCTGCCTGGCGTTTTCAAGGAACTGCCGATGTCCGGCGTCAATGGCTCGCTCTGGAGCCTCACCGCTGAGGTGCGCTGTTACCTGTTGCTGGCAGCGGCGGGGCTGCTCCATCTGGTGCACTACCGGGGGCTGGCCAACCTGCTGCTGGTTGCCGCGATTGTTTTGGGCTTCTACCATTACAGCGACCTGCCCCTGCTGGGATTCAATGCACGCTTTGGACGGCCCGCATTGTTCTTTGCCGTGGGCGTTCTGTTCTATCTGAATCGCGACAAGATCATTCTCGACGGCAGGCTGGCGCTGGCCGCTGCATTCGCAACCTTCTATAGCTTTGGCACGCCCTGGTCCCAGTACGTATTCCCCGCGGCATTCACTTACCTGTTGTTTTACCTGGCATACCGCACGCCGCACATGGACCTCGACAGCCGGTTGGGGGATTTGTCCTACGGAATTTATATCTACGCCTGGCCGGTGCAACAGCTGGTGAGGATGTATTTGCCGCACGAGGGTCCCTACATGAACACCCTGGTGTCCACACCGATCGTGTTCGCCCTGGCATGGCTGTCCTGGCACTGGGTGGAAAAACCCGTGCTTGCGCGCAAGCAAGATGTCATGGCGACTGTTCACAGACTTAAGACGCGAATGCTTCCGGGAAGCAACCAACAATAGGCTAAGACTCTGTAACCATGGCGGCGGCGCGAAACATAGCCCGCGCCTTGTTCTTGGTCTCTTTCCACTCCAGTTTCGGTACAGAGTCGGCCACTACACCACCCCCCGCCTGAACATGGAGCTGGCCGTCCTTGATGACGGCCGTTCGGATGGCGATCGCCGTGTCCATGTCACCCGCCCAGGAGATATAGCCAACGGCACCCCCGTAGACGCCACGCTTCACCGGCTCTAACTCGTCGATGATCTCCATCGCACGAATTTTGGGGGCTCCACTCAGCGTTCCCGCGGGCAGCGTCGCTCGCAGCACGTCAATCGCAGACTTGCCCGGCTTCAGTTGCCCCGTCACATTGGAAACGATGTGCATCACATGCGAATACCGCTCGACCACCATTTTGTCAGTGAGCTCAACCGAACCGGTATTGGCAATCCGGCCAACATCATTTCGGCCCAGATCGATCAACATCAGATGCTCTGCGATCTCTTTAGGATCAGCCAACAATTCAGCTTCCAAGGCATCATCTTCGTCAGGCGTGTGCCCTCTTCGGCGAGTGCCCGCAATCGGGCGCACAGTCACCTCACCCTTTTCCAGTCTGGCGAGAATTTCGGGCGAAGAGCCCACGATGTGAAAATCCTCCAGATCCAGAAAGTACATGTAGGGCGACGGGTTCAGGTTTCGCAGGGCCCGGTACAAATTGAGTGGCGCGGCAGTGAATGGCACTGACATGCGCTGGGAGGGCACAACTTGCATCACATCACCGGCAAGTACGTACTCCTTCACAGTGTTTACCGCGTCTTCGTACACGGGCTGGGTGAAATGCGAAACGGCCTGCTCTTCCAGATGAGTGCTGTCTGCGCCCGTCAGTGAAACCGCAGGCAAGGGCTCCATAGGCTGCGGCAGCCGCGCTGCCAGCGATGCCAACCTCGCCTCACCGGTTGCCAGCGCTTCAGGCTGACTGGGATCTACGTTGACCACCAGGCGGATCGTCCCTGCAAGGTTATCGAACACCAGCACTTCGTCAGCCAGCATCAACAGAATGTCCGGCGTACCCAATTCATCCCTGGGGACACTGTCCGCAAGCCGTGGTTCCACATAGCGCACGGTGTCGTAGGCAAAGTAACCCACCAGTCCGCCGTGGAACACGGGCAGATCGTCGACTTCGGCTGCACGGTACCGTGCTTGATAGTTCTCTACATACGCGAGTGGGTCAGGGACCTCTTCCTGCTGCACACAGTTGCCATCAACGTAATGCTCAACGCGATTGCCGAAGACTTTCAGGATGCGGCGGCAGGGCAACCCGATAATGGAGTATCGCCCCCACTTCTCTCCCCCCTGCACTGACTCAAACAAGAACGAGTACGGCCCCTCGGCCAGTTTGCGGTAAGCACTGATCGGTGTCTCAAGATCGGCGAGCACTTCCGTGCTGACCGGAATACGGTTAAAGCCCTGCGCTGCCAGGGCGGCGAATGACTCGGCTGTCATGGGGAATCCTCGGGAAACTGTGCGCAAAAAATGGACGTGACTATGGCTTAGCTACCATCGCCAACAAGTCACCTCTCGCATCGACCAGTTTTCGATGCCTGTGCACAGGGCTGTGATCACAGCACTCTCCCGTTTGTGGAGTCTGCATGATAACCCCAAGGCTGGTTATGGCAAGCCCGAGCCAAGTGAGCTTGTCATTGCGTAAGCCGCTCATTGCACCTGACTGGCCAATGGCTGGCTGATACGATGTTCACTCCTATCAGCCGATCGCGTAATGGAATCTACACCGTGACTCAGTCCTCAGGTTCCCGCGCCAACACCTTACCTGTGGGTTCTCCCCGCCTTGCACTTCTTTGCTTCGCAACCATTGCATTCGTGGGAGGCTTCGTGCGGTTCGTAGGCCTGACCGAGGTCGGCATTGGTGGCAATGACACCATTTATTACTACACGCTCGCCGAGTACTGGTCTCGGGGTCACTTCGTTTTTTCTATTGGAGACAGCGTCAAAGTGTCCCGCCCTGTGCTATTGGCGTTCAATACAGCCGCCTTGCAGTTGCTCGGCCACACTGACTACGCCATCAAATGGGCCAATGCCGGCATCGATACACTCAATATCGTTCTAGTTGGCCTATTAGCGTGGCTTAGTAGTCGCCGCTGGCTGGTCACCATCGCAGCAGCGACTGTCTATGCCGCAACACCAATGGCGCTTTGGGCGGCCCGCATAGAGCTGCCGCATGTGCTTTCAACCACCTGCGTTTTGCTTGCGGCGATCAGTCTGTGCGCCAGCATAGAGAGAAATGGTGTCAGATCACGCAGTGCATGGGCCTTTGGCGCAGGGCTGGGCATTTTACTGGCCACCCTCACGCATGAAGAATTGATCTTACTGGCGACGCCCTTTTGCCTGACACTGCTTTTGGACAGTGTATGGATCAGGCAAGAAGCCTGGCTGGCGTCATTGCTTATGCCTGCGCTGGCAGCACTGGCGCCCTTGGTTGGGGTCGTCCTGCTGCTAAGTGCAGGCTCGGCCGAAGTCGCGGACATTTCGGCCAGTGCTGGCGAGGCGCCCACCATACTGTTTACGATGCTTGAAAGGGTGGGGCGTAATCTGACTGTTGCGCTCGTGGGGAGCTTTTCCTGGGTAAGCGCTGTTCTTATTCTGGCTGCGAGCGCTTTACTGGTCATCAAGACAGCTCAATCAGATCGGCTAAACCTTCAACAGCGCATCCTCGCCATCTTCCTGATCGGTACGCCACTTATAGCGATCGCCCTATACTCTCTTTTCTTCGCCAGCCTTTTCCCGCGTAATGTGCTGCCACTGGTGCCTCTCTGGCTAACAGTGCTGTGCTGGGCGCCTGCGCTAGCTCTGCAAAGGCCCTGGACGCAAGGCTTAACACTAGCTCTTGTCACTCTAGTAACAGTGGGTAGTAACCTCAGCTCATACCATGACTTCAAAGTAGCGAATCGACGCTTCGGGCATGAGTTTCCGCAATTTGAACTGCCAAGCCCGGAAAACTGGGAACGCTCAATCTATCGACTCAGCATTTCTGCCAACTACGATACAGAAACCTACTGGAATCACTGGCGCAATATCCACACGGCGCTTAAGGATCGGGTCAATGAAAAGAACCGTCTCCTTGTTGTGCCATCTACCGTTTTCTATGCGCCCGGTCGTCGCGCATTACAAACAGATGCCTACTTCGGTGATGACGCCATCTACCGCCTCGATCACACAGGGACTGGCCTCGCCCAATTGGTGCGGGAGAAACAGATCAAATTCGTCATTTGGACCACCGGTCAGCTTAGGCGTCCACCGACTATGGTCAGCCTGTACCAGTACGATCACAGGTGGGGCACACCAGAGACTATCGACCTGGCAGCAAGCTTTGGCATTCCAGCCTATTCAGAGCAATCAGAGGGGAACAGTGTCCTTCGCTTCCTACAAAGGGTCGGAGCAAAGCAGTTGAGAGTTTTCGAAGCTGGAAGCTGGGATCAGGGCAGGGCCAGGGTGTTCGAATTGCCCGATTCGCAATAACAGTCCAGCCCTCGTTCACGTGAAAGCAGCCTACGGAGGGCACAAAACCCTTATGAAAGCGCCACCCTAACGGCTACCCAACTGTCGCCAGTTCACTCCGCATCTGCTGAATCACCGCGGCATAGTCTGGCTGATTAAAAATGGCTGACCCGGCTACAAAGGTGTCGGCGCCCGCAGCCGCGATTTCAGCAATATTCTTTGGTGAAACACCGCCATCGATCTCCAAGCGGATATCGAATCCCGATTCATCGATCAAAGCGCGGGCCTCGAGCAATTTATCCAGTGTTGCCGGAATAAACGACTGGCCACCAAAGCCAGGGTTCACCGACATCAGCAGAATCATATCGACCTTGTCCATCACATATTTGAGCGCATCCAGACTCATGTGAGGATTGAACACCAGGCCGGACTTGCAGCCGGCATCACGGATCATTTGCAGTGAACGGTCTACATGAGTAGAAGCGTCCGGATGGAAGGTAATAAAACTCGCGCCGGCCTCAGCGAAATCGACAATCAACCGATCTACCGGGTCTACCATCAGGTGAACATCGATCGGGGCCGTGACGCCATGCTTGCGGAGCGCAGAACAGACCATGGGCCCAATGGTCAGGTTGGGAACGTAGTGATTGTCCATCACATCGAAATGCACAATATCTGCGCCCGCCGCGAGTACGTTGTCGACTTCCTCACCCAGGCGGGCAAAGTCAGCAGAGAGAATGGAGGGGGCGATCAGGTACTCGGCCATGGGTAGGTTCCTGTGGCATTGTGGTAGAGGCGATTCGTTGGTGACATTTTACCCCGCAGCGCGAAACCACGCACTCACCTCGCAATCCTGCCGAGCCCCGGTAATAAGTGCCTAGTCTTCTGCGCGGCTACCAAGTCGCGCATCCAATTCCGCCAATCTCTGGGGCGTTCCCACATCGACCCAGGTACCCAAAAAATGCTCACCCGTCAGTCGCCCGTCACTGATAGCGCGAGAGAGCAACGGCCGCAAAGGGCGCTTCCCCGGTTCACAGCCGTCAAACAGACCGGGCGAGTAGACGCCCAGCCCTGAATAAGTGAGACCAATCTCGTCGGCTGCCCGTTCCACCACTGCATGGCCAGAGGTTGGGACTTCATCCGCAATCGATGGACGACCAATTGGTTCAAGGGCCAGGCAAAAATCCCCCATAGGGTGCTGCTCCGGGTTATCCACCAGCACCAGGTGCGCACCGGCGGTGGCTGGGAGAACCCGGCGTAGCTGCGCTAGCGGGTAGTCCGTGTACACGTCTCCATTCACGAGCGCGAAGGGCTGCTCGCCCAACAGCGGCAGCGCTTTGATAATGCCCCCGGCAGTTTCCAGCGGCTCATCCTCGCGGGAAAACTGAATCGACACACCCCAGCGCGCGCCATCGCCGCAGAACGCCACAATCTGGTCGCCCAAATAAGCCACATTGATCACGATCTCACCAAAACCCGCAGCGGCAAGCGCCCGGATATGGTGCTCAATCAACGGCATACCGCCCACCCGCAACAGTGGCTTTGGTGTTTTGTCGGTGAGCGGACGCATCCGCTCACCTTTCCCAGCAGCGAGAATCATGACTTTCACAGTGCGCGCTCCATGATCAGCCCCGATACCAGGCTTGCTGCTGAATCACTGGCATAAGCTCCGCCTCGAACCAACTGGAGAAGGCCGCAAACTCGGGATGTGTTGGCGCATACATCGCCAGCGTCTCCCTGACGTAGGTAACCACCAGCGGCAGATCGTTAAGATAAGCATCCTTGCCATCTCGCAGGTACAGCCGCGCGAAGGTGCCAAGCACCTTGATATGGCGCTGCAGGCCCATCCAATCGAACCAGCGTATAAAGGTACCCGAATCACAACTGAGAGCGGCTTGTCCCGTTAAGCGAGCGTGATCTCGCTTCACCCATGCCAGCACAGCTTCGCGCGGCCAACGGATATAGCAGTCCTTGTACAGGGACACTGTGTCGTAGGTGATGGGGCCATACACCGCATCCTGAAAATCAATAACCGCCAGCAAAGAGTCAGACAGGCGCATTAAGTTACGGCTGTGAAAGTCGCGGTGGACAAAGACACTAGGCTGCTCAAGGGCGCTCTCAACTAAGCAATGCCACAAGCCACCCATCGCCGAATGACCGGCGGCCGACGCATTAGACTTAAGCAGTGCGGCCACAAACCACTCGTCGAACCGGCTCAATTCCTCAGTGAGCAAGCTCTCATCATAGGCAGGTAGTGCCAGTTCAGCCGGCGCCACCCGCTGGCACAGACTCAGAAGCGCAATCGCATCGGAGTAAGCATCATCAACTGTTTCTTTGCTCAACGTGGGTAGCAGGAGCTCGTCGCCCAGGTCTTCCAGCAGCAGCCACCCCTTCCCCGCGTCCGCGGCCAGCAAATTCGGCACCCGCGCACCGGCACACGCCAGCGCATCGCGTATTGCCAGAAACTCGGCATTCTTTTGAGACTCAGGGGGTGAATCTGCGAGCATCCACGAGGAATCAGAATGAGCTAACCGAAAGTAGCGCCGGGCGCTGGCATCACCGGTGAGAGGCGCGACAGTAAACTCGCTGACTGGCAGATGCAGCTCTGTAGCAGCCCAGTTGACCATTGTTTGTAGATCGCGGTCTGTCACCTGAAGGCTTTCCGATTACGACAACATTCGCGCAGTCTACAGATACCCTGCGCGGGCACCACAGGAGCATCGCAAATTCTGCCAATTTTTCCACCGCAATCGCACGGCGATGCATTATCATTCGACCTTACGCCGACATAACAATCAGCACATGAGCCCGGCACCCGCCAACCATCGCAGACTAGTCTCCTCTATCAAGCCGCTCGCACTCTCCATGGCGCTGTGTGGCGCTACCCATGCGTGGGCGGAGGAAGACGAGATACGCGAAATCGTGATTGAGCCGGCCAAGCTGGACTGGGTGAAGCTGCGTCAGGTGCCTGAGGAGCTGCGGGACAGGCGCTGTGAAAACTGCGATGGTCGCTACATCGATCCGCTGGCCGACCAGAAGAACGGGCCAGAGCCTGACCTTGCCGATATTGAGGCCAGTGCACGAAGTTCCGAGATGCGCGGCAACCAGGTATTTCTCGAGGGCGGGGTGCGGGTTACACAGGGCTACCGCCAACTGTCCAGCGATCGGGCAATCATCGATCGGGTAGAACGCACCGCGGTACTCGAAGGCAATATTGAAGTGCGGGAACCTGGCGTAGTTATGCTAGGCGAGCGGGCAGAAATTCGCCCGAAAACCGGCGAAGCCATTATCGACAACAGCCAGTTTGTGTTGCACGACCTTCACCTCAGGGGCACGGCTACCGGCCTTGCGCGCAGCGAAGAAGGCCTGGTCTTCGTAGAAAATGGCACCGTGTCTTATTGCGCACCCGAAGATGCAGATTGGGTGCTGCGCGCCGACTCCATGGAGTTGGACCCCGAAGAAGGCATCGGCACAGCAAAAGGCGCCAAGTTCGATGTGGGGGGTGTGCCGGTCTTTTACTTCCCCTGGCTGCGGTTCCCATTGGATGACAGGCGCAGAACGGGCTTGCTGTTCCCGGACATTGGCAGTGACACACGCGGCGGCCTAGACGTCTCGGCGCCGGTTTACCTCAATCTGGCGCCCAACTACGACCTGCTCTATACCCCGCGATATATTGATGAGCGCGGCACCAACCACGAGTTTGACGGCCGGTACATGGATAAGCGTATCGGGTTCTGGCAGGCAGGCGGCGCCTATCTGGCCGATGATGAGCGATATGCCCGTGAGGTACTCGAGGACCGCAATCCCGATCGATGGTTAGCACGGGTCAATCACAACGGGCTGTTCTCCCAGCGCTGGCGCACCCAGGTGAACTACAGCAAGGCCTCTGACGCCAACTATGTGAAAGACCTGGATACCGCCAGTATTAACAACCGCCGCGAAACGGCGCTGTTACAGCTGGGATCGGTGGACTATCTGGGCGACCAGTGGCTGGTGGACCTGGACGTGCAGCAGTTCCAGTCTCTGGCTGACGACATCAACAACGACTACAAAAAACTGCCTCAGCTAACGGCCCAGTATCGCGGTGATCGCACGCCCTTTGAGTTCGACCCCATCGCGCTGGTGCAATATTCCAATTTCGATACCGATGAGGATCGCGTGACTGGCCAACGGGTGTATGCCGAGGCCGGCGTGACTTATCCCATGCTCTGGCAATTCGGTTTCCTGCGGCCCACGGCCAAGTACCGCCAGTTGGAATACGACCTTGACCCTCAGGGCCGGTTCACGGAGGAAACCCCTTCTGCCGGGTCTGCGCTGGTGAATCTGGATGGCGGCCTATTTTTTGAGCGCTCTACCAGCATCGCCGGTAAGGGCATGCTGCAAACACTGGAACCCCGCCTCTACTACCTGTACAGCGAGTTTGATGACCAAACCGATCAACCGGACTTTGACAGCGCAGAGCTCACCTTCAGCTACAATCAGCTGTTCCGGGAAACGCGTTTTTCAGGGCGCGATCGCCTGGATGATGCGAATCAACTGTCGCTGGGCCTGACAACCCGATTCATCTCCGAAGACACTGGTCGAGAGCAGTTCAGTGCCTCGGTGGGCCAGATCTTCTATTTCCAGGACCGGGAGGTGCGCCTGAACCCGGTGGCACCACCGCTGGAACAATCGGGCTCAGAATTAGCAGGCGAGCTGGTTTGGAACCCCAATGACCGCTTGTCCCTGCGCAGCAACCTCCAGTACGACCCCTACTCAGGCGATACGAACGCGGGCAACTTCAATGTCAATTACAAGCCCGGCAATGGCGCGGTGTACAACGTGGGCTACTCCTATCGACGCCCCATTACCGTGACCTCGCTGGCGAGCACCACTGAGCAGGCCAACCTGTCCGCTTACATACCTATGGGCCGCAATTGGAGCTTTTTCGTCTCCTGGGCCTACAGCATAGAGGCGCAGGACAGCGTGGAAGACATGGTGGGTATCGAGTACGATAGCTGCTGCTGGAAGTTCCGGCTGCTGCATCTACGCTATTTCGACACTATCCCCGGCCAGATTCCCGATTTCACCGATCCCGAATTGGAACGGGAACATTCCACCCAGTTCCAGATCGTACTTAAGGGCATGGGCGGCTTTGGAAATCGCGTAGAGAATCTGCTGGGCGATTTGATTCGAGGGTTTGAAGAACGTGAAATTTAAAGCACTGCTGCAGGGCGCGGCGCTGTCGTTTGGGCTGATGGCTGGCGCACATAGCGCGCTGGCAGCCACTGAAATGCTGGACCAGGTGGTGGCTATTGTTGATGACGATGTGATCATGGCCAGTGAGCTGCGTGAGCGGCTGGCCATCGTGACCGAGGGCATGCAGGCCCGGGGCATGGAGCTACCCGCCGAGGACCAGCTCATTCGCGACACACTGGATCGGCTGATTCTGGAAAGTATTCAGATGCAAATGGGCAATCGTGTGGGCGTTCGCATACCCGACGCCCAACTTGATGCCGCAATGGGCCGGATTGCCTCACAGAACCGCATGTCGCTGGACCAGTTCAAGGTGGCATTGGAAGGCGAAGGACGCTCCTACCCGGCTATGCGCGAGCAAATCCGGCGCGAACTCGTGGTACAGCGGGTACAACAAGGCAACGTTAACCGCGAAGTGGAAATTTCGGATCAGGAGATCGATAACTTCATGGCCACTGAAGAAGGCCAGAAGATGATCCAGCCCGAGTATCGCATCCTGCAGGCACTGCTGCCTGTATCCCCCGGTGAAGACGCAGCCAGCGTCGCAGCCAAGGAAGCGTATATCGACAAGCTGCTGGCAGAGGTTCAAGCAGGCGGTGATTATGAAGCGGCTGTGAGCCGCACCGACCCCTATACGCTCGGCGGGGGTGACCTGGGATGGCGCAAACTGGACGACTTGCCCAGCATGTTCACTGAGATCGCGCCCACGTTGGAACGCGGCGAAGTCGGCAAGGTGCAAAGTGCCAGCGGTTTTCACCTGGTGTTAATGGCCGGCACACGCGGCGGCGAACAGATGGTGAAACAGACCAAGGCGCGGCACATCCTCTTGCAAACCTCAGAGATTCAGACGGACGAACAGGCCAGAGAGTTAGCTGTGGAGTTGAAGCAGCGCGCGCTGGACGGTGAAGACTTCGCCGAACTCGCCAAGACCTACTCCGACGACATCGGCTCCGCATCTGAGGGGGGCGACCTGGGCTGGACCAACCCTGGCCAAATGGTACCGGAGTTTGAAAACACCATGGATTCCACCGAGATCGGGCAGATTTCTGACCCGGTGCGCAGCCAATTCGGCTGGCACATCATTGAGGTGCTAGACCGTCGCGATGAGGATATGACCGAGCTGTCCAAGCGAGCGCGCATTCGTGAGTTTCTGCACGGCCGCAAGTACCAGGAAGAGCTGGATGCCTGGCTGCGTAAAATTCGCGCAGAAGCCTTCGTCGACATCAAGTAAACCAACACCATGAGCCTGCCGCGCATCGCCATTACCGTAGGAGAGCCGGCAGGCATCGGGCCAGATATCGTGCTGGCTATTGCGCAGCAGCATTGGCCGGCTGAGTTGGTAGCGATTACCGACCCTTCGTTTATGCGAGACCGAGCGGCGCAACTAGGCATACCGGTATCCATCGCCGAGTACGACGCTAACCGCCCCATCAAAGAGCACTCCCCCGGCACCTTGCCCGTGGCGACTATTCCGCTGAGCGCACCCGTTCAGCCAGGGAAGCCCGATCCCACCAATGCCGCCTGTGTCGTTACTACACTTCAAAGAGCCGTCGAGGGCTGCCAATCCGGTGAGTTTCAGGGCATGGTGACAGCACCGGTGCAAAAGTCGGTCATTAATGACGGCGGCATTCCCTTCTCTGGCCATACCGAGTTTTTGGCGCAGGCCACCAACACCGAGCAAGTGGTGATGCTTCTCGCCTCAGGCAACCTACGAGTTGCATTGGCAACTACCCACCTGCCGTTGCAGGCGGTGCCCAGTGCGATCACACCGACGCTGTTGGAGTCCGTTATTCAGATATTACACAGCGATTTACAGGGGAAATTTGGGATAACCTCACCCCGCATCAGCGTGCTCGGGCTAAACCCCCACGCCGGCGAAGGTGGTCACCTGGGGAGAGAAGAGATAGACGTCATCATCCCGGTACTGGATGCGCTACGAAAAGAGGGTATGTACCTCAATGGCCCGCTGCCCGCTGATACCGCGTTTAATGCGGAGATACGCGCTGAGACCGATGCCTATCTGGCCATGTACCACGACCAGGGCCTGCCGGTTCTCAAGTTCGCGGGCTTTGGTGAAGCGGTGAATGTCACGCTGGGGTTGCCTGTCGTAAGGACCTCGGTAGACCACGGCACTGCACTCACGCTGGCGGGCACTGGTGATGCTAAGCCGGACAGCCTCCAGACGGCGATAACACTCACCATACAGCTCTCGGAAGAATCCGACTGACGGTGCCACAGAGCTAACAAAGCCGCGTTTACAGCACCTATCCACCCTCTTACACTGCATCTGCCATTCTGCGAGACACTGTTAATGACCGACGGCGTAAACATCTCCTATAGCCTCAACAATGACCCAAAACCGGCGACCGATGCACCGGCACCTGTGCCCGTGGCATTCACCGATTGCGATCTCATTCGAGTCAATGAGCAGATGGCGTTGGTGATCAATCGCCAGAACGGTAACCAGCAGTTGTTGAACCCAAACCTCGTGGACGCGCTGACTTACTGTGGCCTGTTTAAAACGGCGGATGAGCACGCGCAGATGCTGGCCGATACCCGGCCTGAGCTTCAAGGCAACCTAGAACTGGCACGCTCAACGCTCAAGCAATTGGATGACCTGGGCATGCTGCTACACGCGGGTAGCGTATGTAAGCGACTCAATCAGCCGCAACCACTGGAACTGGCACCTACTCGGGCCTTCGTGATTACCTGTGATCGCCCTGAAGCAGTGGAGCGCTTGCTGGAATCCATGCTGCGCGCAGGCAACCTCAGCCAGCACGAATCGCTCTACTTGGTCGACGATTCGCGTTCTGCAGACAATCAGGCGAAAAACCGCGATCTGGTGCACGGCTTTAACATTCGCAGCGCCAAGGACATGCAGTACTTCGGGGCCGAAGAGCAGGCAGAGCTGCTGGAAAAACTGTGCAGCGAACTGCCCGAGCATGAAGATGGCATACGCTTCCTGATAGACCCGGCACATTGGCAAGGCTACAAGACCTATGGCCGCTCTCGCACCCTGGCGCTACTGCTCAGCGTGGGTTACCGCGCCATCGTGATGGACGATGACATTATTTGTGAGGCTGTATTGCCGCCCATGCGCGATACGGGAATGGCCTTTGGCAGTGGCACCCGAGAGGCCGTGTTCTTCCAGAATGACGCCGAGATGCAGCGCTCGATGGAGCCGGCGCCCTTTGATGCGTTAACCGGACACGCCAGCGTGCTGGGACAATCCCTGGGCACTGCCATCCAGCAACTCTATGGTGGCCCACTGGAAGCCAAGGAACTGCTTGGCGCAAATGCGACCATGGCGAATGTCTTGCGCCCCAATGGCAAGGTCATCATTACCCAGTGCGGCTCTTGGGGTGACACGGGAACGGGCAGCGCACACTGGGTGCTGAACCTGAGGCCCGATTCAGTTGCAAGGCTACTTACAGCGCCACACGGAATAACCGCCGCAGTTGAGGAAGGCATGATCTGGCTAGGCAATGTCACACCCAGCATTGTCAAGCAAGCATTCATGTCACAGATGACCGGCCTGGATAACTCAGAGCTACTACCGCCCTACTTCCCGGCATTTCGAGCAGAGGATTTGTTGTTCGGAGCGATGGTGGAGTACATGCATCACGATGCCACCACCCTGGAGTACCCCTGGGGCGTGCCACACCTGCCTGTGGGCGGGCGTAAACGCCCCAGTATGCGTGAGCCAATTGCCGGCAAAGGAGGAATCAACCTGTTCGCCTCGCACCTCAACGGCATGGTGGACTACAAGGACACCGCCAATCCTCAGCAAAAACTGCGACGCTTGGCCGACGAAGCACAGCGCTTCGCCGAGAGAGAGTCTACCGAGTTAGAGCTGGATTACCGAGCAGCCTTGGGGCAAAGCCACGCCCAGTATCTGACCTTCCTCGGTAGCCAACTCGAACAAGCCAAAGAGTTGCCTTCAAACACCTGGCAGGCCTACCTTGAACGCGGCGTTAAGGAGGTACAGGAGGCGCTTGGGAAAGTACACTCCTCAGCGAGTTTGGAATCTGAAGACGAAGCACCACCAGTGGAGACCTTCAAGGCAATGGCTGAGGGTTTTTCGAGGGGATTGCGTGCGTGGGAAGCCATGCGCGCTGCAGTCAGATAACGTGGGGGACGCTTGCCGCTGGTATCTGGATAATCGGGACATACTGCGCCGGTGATAGACCGTGGATAAACACATACCCCGCAAACGTTTTGGTCAAAACTTCTTACAAGACGCGGGAGTGATCAACAGTATTGCGTCGGCTATCGCGCCCTCTGGCAGTGATCATCTCGTAGAAATTGGCCCTGGGCAAGGTGCCCTAACCGAGGCACTGGTGCGCGCCGACTGTCGCTTAGACGTGGTCGAACTCGATCGGGACTTGCACGCCGGACTACTCGCCGCCTTCAGTATTTACCCTGGATTTACGCTCCATCGGGCAGACGCCCTTGAGTTCGACTTTGCCCAGCTGGCCATTGCAGAAAAGCCAATGCGCATCGTTGGCAATTTGCCCTACAACATTTCCACACCGTTGATATTCAAATTGCTGGAATCGGCGGGCGTTATTCAGGATATGCACTTCATGCTGCAGTTAGAGGTGGTGCAGCGTCTCGCAGCACAACCTGGTAACAAACATTGGGGCAAGCTGGGCATCATGGCCCAGTACCACTGCCAAGTTGAACAGCTGTTTGTCGTACCACCAGAGGCCTTCTATCCACCGCCGAAGGTGCAATCTGCCGTGGTGAAGTTAGTACCCTACACAACTAACCCCTGGCAGTGTGATGAACACGCCTTACGCAAGGTCGTCACTGCTGCATTCGCTCAGCGGCGCAAGACCTTAAGAAATAACCTCAAGCAAATCACTAGCGAAACCACGATGATTGACGCCGGTATCGACCCGGGGGCTAGGGCTGAAACACTGACGCTGCAACAACTGGTTGACCTCACACGGGCAATTGGGGCTTCATAGTCAGCTTCTACTTCTGCTGACATTTTCTCTACTATGCATCATCGCAAACGCGTACTTGTCACCGGCGGCGCCGGTTTTCTAGGCTCTCATCTGTGTCGGAGACTGATTGCAGAAGGTGCAGACGTCCTGTGTGTCGATAACTTTTTCACTGGCACCAAAGACAACATTCTGGACCTGCTGGATCACCCTCATTTCGAGGTGATGCGTCACGATGTGACTTTCCCGCTGTATGTAGAGGTCGACGAAATTTACAACCTCGCCTGCCCGGCCTCACCCATTCACTATCAGCACGACCCCGTGCAAACCACAAAAACATCGGTGCATGGGGCCATCAATATGCTGGGGCTTGCAAAGCGCATTGACGCCAAGATTCTACAGGCCTCCACCAGCGAAGTTTACGGTGACCCCTCCGTTCACCCTCAAACAGAGGATTACTGGGGCAATGTAAACCCTATAGGTATTCGCTCCTGCTACGATGAAGGCAAACGCTGCGCGGAAACACTGTTCTTCGACTACCACCGCCAACACGGTCTAAACATCAAGGTGGCTCGAATCTTCAATACTTACGGACCCAACATGCACCCCAACGACGGAAGGGTGGTATCAAACTTTATCGTGCAGGCGCTGGCTGATGAGCCCATCACTATTTACGGCGATGGCAGCCAAACACGCTCATTTTGCTATGTTGATGATCTGATAGATGGCTTCATACGCCTCATGGCCAGCGACGATGATGTGACTGGACCAATCAATCTGGGGAACCCCGGAGAATTTACCATCAAGGAACTGGCTGAGCAGGTCATCAGTCTCGCTGGCTCATCCTCACAGATAACCTATCACCCCCTACCCAGCGACGATCCAATGCAGCGCCAACCCGACATCACACAGGCGCGAGGCGTCTTGAGATGGGAGCCTTCAGTACCCCTCCAAGAAGGGCTGAAACACACCATTGCCTATTTCCGCCGTTAGACAGAGTCCTGACGATGACCACGTATGTTGTAGGGGACTTACAGGGCTGCATCCAGCCTTTGAAGTGCCTAATGCGACAAGTGAAATTCAACCCAGATAAAGATGTGCTCTGGTCTGCCGGAGATATCGTCAATCGAGGGCCGAAGAGCCTGAAAACCCTGCGCTGGTTCCATGAGCGGCGCGATAATATAAAAATGGTACTGGGTAATCACGACCTGCATCTGCTCGCAGTGGCTGCGGGCGCCAGGCGCCCCTCCCGATCAGACACTTTACGCAAGATCCTGGCCGCCAAGGACCGGCAAACCTTGATCGACTGGCTTCTAAGACAGCCCCTGGTTTACCAGGAACACGATCACACGTTGGTGCACGCCGGCATCCCACCTCAGTGGAGCGTCGGGGAGGCAGCAGGCTTTGCTCGCGAAGTTGAAGCTGCATTGACCGGCCCGCAGTGTCTGGATTTTCTGCATGACATGTACGGGAATGAACCCATTGTTTGGTCTGATGACTTAACCGGAACCACTCGCCTTCGGGTGATCACCAACTACCTTACACGTATGCGCTACTGCAGCAAGAAGGGAAAACTGGACCTGGTCAGCAAGGGCACAAAGCCCGACAGTCAGGCGCTCAAATCGGCAGGCATAAACAAGGTATCTGCCTGGTTTAGCCAACCCAAGCGCAAATCGGCGCACGACAAAATTCTGTTTGGCCACTGGGCCTCACTGGAAGGCAGAACGGACACTCCCAATGCTATCGGCCTGGATACGGGTTGCGTGTGGGGCGGGCACCTATCGTTGTACGCCCTAGAAACCGGCGAGTGGGTGCGGTGCCGTTGCAAAAACGGGCGATGCAAGGACTGAGTGGGTTAAGGCTCTTTGAACCCCTGCGGGTTGCTTGATTGCCACCGCCAGGTATCCCTGCACATATCATCGACCGAGCGTATGGCTCGCCATCCGATCGTCTTCGCCGCGAGTGATGCGTCGGACCAATATTGCGCGATATCGCCAGGCCGACGTGGCGCCACTCGATAGGGAATGGTCTGGCCACTTGCCTGCTCAAACGCAGTGACCATTTCCAGCACACTGACACCCTGGCCCGTACCCAGGTTCACGGGGAGGTAACCACCCTCGGTAGTTAAATACTCAAGCGCTGCAACGTGCCCCTCGGCGAGGTCCATCACATGTATGTAATCCCTGATACCGGTGCCATCGCGGGTGGGGTAGTCATCACCAAAAACGGCGAGCTCATCACGTCGCCCGACCGCCACCTGTGCAACGTAGGGCATCAGATTGTTGGGGATGCCTTGCGGGTCTTCACCAATAAGCCCGCTCTCATGGGCACCCACAGGATTGAAGTAACGCAGCGCCGCTATGTTCCATTCAGGATCCGCTTCAATAAGGCGCTTCAAGGCAACCTCAACGGCCGCTTTCGTGTCGCCATAGGGGTTCTGTGGGTTAAACGGGAAGGTTTCCCTCATTGGGTTTTCAGCCGGCTCTCCATACACCGTAGCCGAAGACGAAAACACAAACGTGCGGCATTTGCCCGTTTGCATTGCACGCAACACACTCAAGCTGCCCTCTACATTACAGCGGTAATACTTGAGCGGATTGGCCACTGACTCGCCGACGGCCTTCAACCCGGCAAAGTGGATGACCGCAGTTATGTCGAACTCTTCGAGCAGCGATGCCACCAACGCTTGATCCAGAACATCTCCTTCTACGAACTGGAAAGACTGACCCGTGATTCGCTCAAGCCGATCCAGGACGGCGCGGTGCGAGTTGTTCAGATTATCCAGGATGACCACACGATAACCCTGCGACGCAAGAGCCACACACGTGTGTGAACCGATGTACCCCAGCCCGCCGGTTACCAAAATCGACTGCGTTGCCAAACTAATCCCTACCGATTGAATCAAGACAAGGCCGAATTTTACCGACCGCCACGGCCAGTTCCAGCGCTAATTCGCATGACGGCGAATACTTGGCTGGATAAACTTGCGCCCATGCAAACCTATCTTGTTGGCGGCGCAGTTCGCGATGAGCTTCTCAACTATCCCGTGCATGAGCGCGACTGGGTGGTTGTAGGCGGCACACCACAGGCCATGTTAGACCAAGGCTACACGCAGGTGGGGAAAGACTTTCCTGTGTTTTTACACCCCGAGACTAAAGAGGAATATGCCTTAGCGCGCACTGAGCGTAAGAGCGGCCATGGCTATACTGGCTTTGAAGTTCACTACGCACCAAACGTGACACTGGAAGAAGACCTCGCCAGGCGCGATCTTACGATTAACGCGATAGCCCGCGCACCTTCCGGCGAGTTGATTGACCCCTACGGTGGCCAGCGCGATATCGAGGATCGGGTCCTCCGACACGTCTCGAGCGCGTTTATCGAAGACCCGCTGCGGGTGCTGCGGGCTGCCCGTTTCGCCGCGCGCTACCACCACTTGGGATTCGCAGTTGCGCCCGAGACCATCGCGCTCATGTTACAGATTTCCCGTGATGGAGAGTTGGGTTATCTGCCACCTGAGCGGCTGTGGCAAGAAATGCAACGCGCATTGGGAGAAAGAAACCCCGATGTGTTCATACACGTGCTCCGCAGTTGCGGCGCGCTCGCGGCGCTGCTGCCGGAACTGGATGTGCTCTTCGGTGTTCCCCAGTCGGCGGAGCATCACCCCGAAATCGATACCGGCATCCATACGCTGATGGCCCTGCAACGGGCCGCAGACCTTGATGCCGGCAACGATGTCCGATTTGCCGTACTGGTACATGATCTCGGTAAGGGCACTTCGCCGAGAGCAGAGTGGCCACGCCATATTGAACACGAGGTGCGCGGCGTTGCTCTGGTCGATGGCGTTTGCGATCGTCTGAAAGTGCCCAATCACTACCGCAGTCTGGCGCTGAGTGTGTGCCGGTATCACCTCCATGCCCACCGCGGCATGGAACTGCGCGGGAAGACGCTGCTCAACATGTTGGAGTCCATAGGCGCGCTGCGCCAGGCTGACAACCTCACTCCATTTTTGCTGGCTTGCCAGGCAGATAGCCAAGGTCGAAAGGGCTATGAGACGCGCCCCTACCCGCAAGCGGACTACCTGCAGGGAGCTCTGGCAGTCATCAAGGCAATTACGGCAGCACCTTTCAAGGCAGAAGGTCTTGAGGGGCGCGCAATTGGTGATGCTATGCGGGTCGCCAGAATCAGGGCTTTGGATGACTACCGGGAGGCCTATCGTTCGGGTTAACACCTGCTTGAGGTTGCCGGTATGTTTGCAGCTCCCTGCGGTTTTCGCTAGCGAGCCCTAATCCCTACGCCTTAACAATATTGGGCTTGGGCGCCCGGTAACGTCCTCGTGTATCCACGATCAGTTGAGCATGACTTGCAATAGCCGCGTAATCGAAAGCATCGTGATCTGTAACCAGCACCACCGCATCGAAGGCCGCAATATTCTCCGGTGACAGTGTTTCGCTGCTCAGCTCAAAACTGTAATCCCGTTTAGCCGGAAACTCGGGCACAAAGGGGTCAGAATAGGCGATCTTGGCGCCCCGCTCTTCCAACAGCGCCAAAATCTCTACCGCCGGTGATTCACGGGAGTCACCCACATTCTTCTTATACGCCAATCCCAACACCAGCACGCGGCTTTCGCTGATTGCTTTGCCGCGCTCGTGCAGCGCATCCACCAACTTGGCAATGACGTATGCGGGCATAGCGCGATTGATCTGGCCCGCCAGCTCGATAAAGCGCGTCTCAACGCCATACTCGCGCGCTTTCCATGTGAGATAGAACGGGTCTATGGGGATGCAGTGACCACCCAGGCCTGGACCGGGGTAATACGGGGTGAAGCCGAAGGGTTTGGTGGCCGCGGCGTCCACTACCTCGAAGATATCAATGCCCATGCGATCGGCGACGAGCTTCATCTCATTGACCAAGCCGATGTTCACGGCACGATGAATATTTTCAAGGAGTTTGGTCATCTCCGCAGCATCGGTCGAACTTAGCGGCACCACCTCATCAATCACTGCCTCATACAGCGCGCGGCCGACCCTCAGACATTCCTCGGTCACACCACCTACAAGCTTTGGGATCGTTTGAGTACTGAAATTGGCGTTGCCCGGGTCCTCGCGCTCCGGCGAATACACGACGTGAACCTCACCCAACTGAAGGCCGGCATCGGCCAGCCGGGGCAACACCTCTTCGCGCGTGGTGCCGGGGTACGTGGTGCTCTCCAGAGAGATTAACTGCCCGGCCCGCAGGTGAGGCTGCAAGCTATCCAGAGTGCCCCGTACGAAACTAAGATCCGGCTCCAGTCGTTCGTTCAGGGGTGTGGGAACGCAGATGATCAACGCGTCACAGCCGGCTGCCTCGCTGAAATCCGTGGTGGCATGAAATCCCTGACTGTTCGCCTGTGCCACAGCAGCCGCCGGAATGTGATCAATATAGCTCTGTCCCGTATTCAGGATACCGGCCTTGCCCGAGTCCACGTCGAAGCCGAGCACTGAGAACCCCTCGGCTACAAAGCGCAGAGACAGTGGCAGACCGACATAACCCAGGCCAATGACGCCGACCTTGGCAGCTCGCTGCTCGATCACCCTCAATAGTTGCTGCGCAGCACTCATGACGCCAATTCCAGGGGAGCATCATCACCCAATGTGCGGCCGCGCCACGCGAGTGCCAACCGGGTAAGTGGCTGGGACGGCTGATCGTAGCTTGCCCAGAGGGACGAAAACGTCTGATTCATCGTCGGATGAACGTGCCTGGGTGCCAGCTCTGCCAGCGGACGCAGCACAAACGCGTTTTCGAGGACTTCTCCACGAGGAAGAGCTACACCATCGATATCACCGGCCAGCGTTCCCACAAGAAGAATATCAATGTCGAGACGACGCGAACTAAAGCGCTTGGCATTTTTTGGCCGCCCGTGTGCGTACTCAATGTCACGCAGTGCCCGCTGCAATGCACCCACGGCAAGCTCTGACTGGGCGCGAACGACCATGTTGAGGAAAGGGTCGCCCGAAAAGCCGATCGCTTCGCTCTCGTAAACCGCCGACGTCCTGAGATCGCCGAACAATGCTGATAGCGCATCGAGACCAGCGATGAGATTCGACTCGCGATCAATATTGCTGCCGACCCCCAAAAATACTTCGGTCATCAGGCGCGCTCTCCCCGCTCAATGACCACCCCCACGTCCCGCGCCTGTGACACGGCACCGGGCTTACTCACGCGCAAACGGAGCCAGGCAACAGCGAACTCAGAGAGCACCAATGCTGCGACGTGTTCGGCGACGGACTCAATCAGTTCGAAGCTACTCGCCTCTACCAGCGCCAAAACGCCACTGGACACAGCGGCGTAATCCAGGGCATCGCTAACAGCATCCGAGGCACCCGGCGTGGCGACATCAGCTGCCATTTCCAGGTCCAATACCAGGGTCTGCTTGATAGTCCGCTCCCAGTCGTACACGCCGATAGTGGTCTCAACCGAGAGGCCCTGAATGTACACGATGTCGGTCATGCCGCAGCCACCCCGATGGGCGGCAACTCGCTCATGGGCCAGCGAGGACGCACGCGGGTGTCCTCATTGTCGCGCTCGCCAGCCAGCAAGCGTTGAGCGCCCGCGTAGGCAATCATCGCGCCGTTGTCAGTACAGAACTGGGGCGCGGGATAGAACACCATTGCACCCTTCTTGGACAATGCCTTCGCCAATTCCGCACGCAGGTTGCGGTTGGCACTCACGCCACCGGCCATTACCAGCGTGCTCAGCCCCTCCTGCTCTAGCGCTCGTCGACACTTGATAACCATGGTGCCGACGACGGCATCTTCGAACGCCCGCGCAATATCGGCTTTGTCTCGTGCTGACAGCCCACCTTCACTCTCGCAGGTGTGCACCGTGTTGAGGGTGTAGGTTTTAAGTCCACTGAAACTGAAATCCAACCCCGGGCGGTTGGTCATGGGGCGGGGAAAGTCGAAACGTGCCGGATCGCCGGATTCTGCCAACTTCGCCACGTGGGGGCCGCCCGGATAGGGCAAGCCCAGCATTTTGGCGACTTTGTCGAAGGCCTCCCCAGCGGCATCATCCAAAGATTCGCCGAGCAGTTTATAACGGCCAATACCGTCAACCCTCACCAACTGGGTGTGGCCGCCAGACACCAAAAGTGCCACGAACGGGAAGTTCGGCCGCTCTTCTTCCAGCATCGGAGCGAGGAGATGGCCCTCCATGTGGTGTACACCCAGTGCCGGAATACCCCAGGTCCACGCCAGTGTTCGCGCAAGAGTCGCGCCCACCATGAGTGCGCCCACCAATCCAGGCCCCGCGGTATAGGCAATGGCGTCCACATCAGCGGTCGTCAGACCCGCAGATTCCAACACCTGTTGTATCAAGGGAAGCGCTTTGCGAACGTGATCACGCGAGGCGAGCTCGGGAACGACGCCGCCATATTCCACATGTACGTCAATCTGACTGAACAGCGCGTGCGACAGTAGGCCCCGTTCAGTGTCATAGAGGGCGATGCCCGTCTCATCACAGGATGTCTCTAAACCTAGAACGCGCATGGAATATGGCACCATTGGTTGGCAACAGGGGCTAATTGTTCACTGCATTAACCCGCAAAGCGCGCATGATAGTTCACGGCTGACGGCAGTGAAATAGCCCCTGGGGGATACGGGCGTGTGGGCAGGAAGGCGGCGTCTGTCTAGACTGCCGCCCAGTCGCCTGGCAGTCGGCTCCGCGCGGCTGCTTGTGTCCGCCCCCAAGCCCCGAAATTCGGTGGTATTTGGGCTTTGCAAAAGCCCGTGTAGGGGTATAGAATGCGCGCCCTTTCGGACGTTGGCGGGGGATTTCCCGTCTGCGTTAGAACCCAACAGGAATGACAGAGAAGAGTTCATGCCTCACATCAAGGTAAAGGAAAACGAGCCGTTCGACGTGGCTCTGCGCCGTTTTAAGCGCTCCTGCGAAAAAGCGGGCGTACTGGCCGAAGTTCGCAAGCGCGAGCACTACGAAAAGCCCACTACAGTGCGCAAGCGCGCTGCAGCAGCGGCCGTTAAGCGTCACCTGAAGAAGGTGTCTCGCGAAAACCGCAAGCGCGTCCGTCTCTACTAAGGACACGTAGCCCTCCATGAGTGACCAAACTCTCACGGAGACCATCAAGGCGGACGTAAAGACCGCCATGAAGGCGCGTGATAAAGAGAAACTGGGCACTCTCCGGCTGATTCAGGCCGAATTCAAGCGTATCGAGGTGGACGAGCGTATCGAGGTCGACGACGCTCGCGCGCTGGTGGTACTCGACAAAATGCTCAAGCAGCGTCGGGATTCAGCCCAGCAGTTCCACGACGCGGGGCGTGATGAGCTTGCCGCCCGGGAAGAGGCCGAGATAGCCGTTATCCAGTTGTACCTCCCTGAGCAAATGAGTGACGACGACATCATCGCGCTCATTGATGAGGCCCTTGCTGCCTCGGGGACTACCGGCATGCAGGCAATGGGCGCCGTGATGGGCAGCCTGAAGCCGCAGGTACAGGGCCGCGCCGACATGGGCAAGGTCAGTCAGCTAGTGAAGGCTCGCCTCACCGCCTGACGGTTGTCGATTTATCGCTGCCCGAGCGATTCACCGCGTCAGCGCCTTCGAGTCCTCACCCCCACCCCTTAAGAAAGCTTACAAGTGCCGAATAATACGTCGGTATCGACCCCAAGTCGGCGCATTTGGCGCTAGACTGTTCCGCTATTCGATGACATTGCTCTGAGAGCCCACCAATCACCCATGGCAGGACGCATACCACAGAAGTTCCTCGACGACCTTTTGGACAGGGTCGATATCGTTGAGGTGGTGGATCGCCGGGTGAAGCTCAAGAAAGCCGGTAAGAACTACTCGGCGTGCTGCCCTTTCCATGACGAGAAGACACCCTCCTTCACGGTCAACGGTGATAAGCAGTTCTTCTACTGCTTCGGCTGCGGCGCTGGCGGCAACGCGCTTGGCTTCATCATGGACTACGAGAATGTGGATTTTCCCCAAGCGGTGGAAACGCTGGCCAGTAGCGTCGGTATGGAGGTTCCGCGCGAACCCAGCCGCCCCGGAGAACGGCCAGCAGCGCCCCAGGAGAGTAATAAGCCACTGTATGTACTCATGGAGCAGGCGGCGAGCTTCTACAAGCAGCAACTTCGCCAGCATGCATCGCGTGATCGCGCAGTGGCCTACCTGAAGGGGCGAGGCCTAACGGGTGTCATCGCAAAGACCTTTGACCTTGGCCTGGCACCGCCGGGCTGGGATAACCTGATCAAGGCTCTGGGCACAGATGCACCCTCGCGCAGCAACCTGCTGAAAGCCGGGATGGTGGTTGAGAACGAATCAGGGCGTACCTACGACCGCTTTCGGGACCGTATTGTTTTTCCCATTCGTGACCAGCGTGGCCGGGTCATCGCGTTTGGCGGCAGGGTGCTGGGCGACGACAAACCCAAGTACCTGAACTCACCTGAAACAGACATTTTCCATAAAGGCCGCGAACTGTACGGGCTGTATCAAGCCCGGCAGGCGCACCGAAAACTCGACAGGGTATTGGTGGTCGAGGGTTACATGGACGTGATTGCGCTGGCTCAACACGGTATTACCTATGCGACTGCCACCCTGGGTACCGCCACCAGTGAGACCCATTTGCAGCGACTGTATCGACACTGCCCTGAAGTCGTTTTCTGTTTTGATGGTGATGAAGCAGGCCGCAAAGCCGCCTTTCGGGCTCTGGAATCCGCATTGCCCTGCATGGAGGATGGCAGACAGGCCAAGTTTCTTTTCCTGCCAGATGGCGAAGACCCGGACACACTGGTGCGTCAAACGGGTAAAGATCGGTTCGAGGGCCTGATTGACGCTGCGCAGCCTCTTGAAGCCTTCCTGTTCGACATCATGGGGCGCGACATCGACACCTCCTCGCTGGATGGCCGGGCGCGGTACAGCAAGGCGGTGTTGCCCTACCTGCGCAAGTTGCCGCAGGGGGTTTATCGCGAGTTGATGTTCAGGGATCTGGCCGAGCGTACCGGGCTGGAGCTCAACAGCTTGATGCAGTTGGAGGCACCCGAGCCACCCCCGGCCCCTCCGCCTGCGCCCGAACGCTACGAGAGCCACGGCGCGAGCACACCCGATTCAACTCTGCCGGATGAGTATTACACCCATAGCGCCAAGATGGACTCAGGGCAGGCGATTGATGAGGGGCCCAAACAGCGACGTCCCCTGAGAAGCCTCGGCGTGGAATACGCAAACATCGCCCAAGGCGCGATTGCGCTCTTGTTGCACAAGCCCACTATTGCCAGGCAGGTGGAGCACGAAGCGCTGGATGATATTGAAGGTGAGGACGTCGGCCTACTCCGCGAGGTTTTGCAGCTACTGCACCTGCGGCCGGAGTCGAACACGGCAATGCTACTCGGGCACTGGTATGGCACCGAGCACGGCGAACTGCTCAACCGCCTGGCAGGGCAAGAGCGGCTAATCCCCACTGAGGGCATAGAACAACAGTTTGTGGATACCGTGGCCGTACTGGCGCAGTTGCCTCAGCGCTCGAAAATCGAGGCGCAGGTCGACAAACTGAAACGCGCCGACTACGCTCAGATGAGTCAAAGCGATAAGCAACAATTGCGGGAATTACTGCAGCAAAAGGCCCAGCTAGACGCGGCCAGAAAGCCCGGCCGCAGTAAGTGATCAAGCCGTAAGCAGCGAACAAAAACCGTGACAGTCGAGCCATAAGGAACGGAAATGGCCCAAAAACTGTCCAAATAAGAACAAGGACCGAATAAGGCGCCGGCCGCAGCCCGAAAAACGGTTAAAAACGTCCTGATTATCGCCAAATAGGCGGCCAAACGTAGTTAAGTACTGCAATTCCGGCTATAATGGTCGGCTACATTTTTTTTGCCATTTGCAAAGGTTTCAGTGAATGAACGACGCCGTTCAACAACAGTCCCGCCTGAAGGCGCTGATCGCCAAAGGTAAAGAACAGGGCTACCTGACCTACTCCGAGGTAAACGATCACCTGCCGGAGGACATCTCCGATCCGGATCAG
Source organism: Parahalioglobus pacificus (assembly GCF_014652275.1). Taxonomy (GTDB): domain Bacteria; phylum Pseudomonadota; class Gammaproteobacteria; order Pseudomonadales; family Halieaceae; genus Parahalioglobus; species Parahalioglobus pacificus. The sequence continues at coordinate 69,585 of NZ_BMYM01000002.1, forward strand.
GTTGAAGACATTATCCAGATGATCAACGACATGGGCATACAGGTGTTCGAAGCAGCACCTGACGCCGATGAGCTGCTGATGACGGAAGGCGACGGTTCTGCCGACGACATCGCCGCAGCGGAAGCTGCCGCAGCGCTGGCCGCCGTCGAGACCGAGGCTGGTCGCACCACTGACCCGGTTCGCATGTACATGCGCGAGATGGGTACGGTGGAGCTGCTGACGCGCGAAGGCGAGATCGTTATCGCCAAGCGGATCGAAGAAGGCATCCGCGAGTTGATGGCCGCGCTGGCACACTATCCTGGCGCCGTTAAGGTTATCCTCGACGAATACGACTTGGTTGCCAAGGAAGAGCGCCGCCTCGCCGACATCATGGTGGGTTATCTGGACCCCGCCGAGCGCGTGCCCTCTGCGCAGGAGATCGCTGAGCAGCAGGAAAAAGCCAGCAAGGGCAATGACGATGATGAAGAGGCCGATACCGGTCCGGATCCCGTCGAAGCCAAGAAGCGCTTCTCAGCCATGAAGCGTCAATACAACAAAACCGAAAAAGTGATTGCTGCAAAGGGTCGTGCTGACAAAGGCGCCCAAGCGGAAATGGTCAAGCTGGGCGAACTGTTCAAGTTCTTCAAGCTCACCCCTCGCGTATTCGATCCCCTGATGGACAGCCCGCGCAACATCCTTGCGGGTGTTCGCGATCAGGAACGTGAGATTATGCGCATTGCCACGCGTGAGTGTGGCATGCCACGTAAGGAGTTCATCGCTACGTTCCAGGGCTCCGAATCTGACCTCAAGTGGGTCTCTCGCCAGGCGCGCAAAAAAGACTATGGCCCCAAGCTGACCGCGCATAAGGACGAACTCCAGCGCATGCAGCGCCGCATCGGCCAAATTGAAGAGCAGTGCGGCCTTCCTGTTAGTGAGATTAAAGAGATCAACCGCCGCATGAGCATGGGCGAAGCCCGTGCCCGTCGCGCCAAGAAGGAAATGGTAGAAGCCAACCTTCGCCTGGTGATCTCGATTGCCAAGAAGTACACCAACCGCGGGCTGCAGTTCCTGGACTTGATTCAGGAAGGCAACATTGGCCTGATGAAGGCGGTGGACAAGTTCGAGTATCGACGCGGCTACAAGTTCTCCACTTACGCGACCTGGTGGATTCGCCAGGCGATCACCCGCTCCATTGCCGACCAGGCACGCACCATCCGTATTCCGGTGCACATGATTGAGACGATCAACAAGCTCAATCGAATTTCGCGCCAGATGCTGCAGGAAATGGGCCGTGAGCCCACGCCGGAAGAACTGGGTGAGCGCATGGACATGCCGGAAGACAAAGTCCGTAAGGTACTGAAGATCGCGAAAGAGCCGATCTCAATGGAAACACCCATCGGCGACGACGAAGATTCGCATCTGGGTGATTTCATTGAGGACAACACCATTTCCTCACCGGTAGACTCCGCCACAACCTCTGGCCTAACTGAAGCCACGAAAGATGTTCTGGCTGGGCTGACGGCACGCGAAGCAAAGGTGCTGCGGATGCGTTTCGGTATCGATATGAACACCGACCACACGCTGGAAGAAGTGGGCAAGCAGTTCGACGTGACCCGTGAGCGTATCCGCCAGATTGAGGCGAAAGCGCTGCGCAAGCTGCGCCATCCCTCTCGCTCTGACTACCTGCGCAGCTTCCTCGACGAGTAAGCGCAGGCCAACGTAAGAAATAGACGCCGTGGGCTATGCCCGCGGCACCCTCTCTGGATATACTTCCGCTCCCTTTCGGGCCCATAGCTCAGTTGGTTAGAGCAGTCGACTCATAATCGATTGGTCGTAGGTTCAAGTCCTACTGGGCCCACCACTCTTTCATGGAGCGCAAAAATGCGGTTCCTATTTATCTGCGGCTGCGGGCATTCAGGCACATCACTTCTACTTGCAATATTCTCGGCTGCGAATGATGTTCACGCCCTAACAGACGAGACACATTTTTTGCTGAGCCATTCAACCTGCGAGTTCAAGTCACAATATGGTTACCTTGCGCAGGGAGGAAACCTTATTGTTGAAAAAACCCCGAAGCATGTATATGCACTTGACAAAATCGTCGCTGATCCTGAGTGCGGCGCGTTAGTGATGGTAAGAAACCCTGTTGACGTCATTGCTTCCTTAAAAAGAGAGGTTTTGATGTTCAACAGGGTATCGAACGCTATCGAAACGACAACGAACAGTGGATTGCCCGCGAAAAGGCCCAGGGAGTAACAGTCCTACGTTACGAAGATCTCGTTCAATGGCCCGAGAAGACACTCTCCATGCTGGGTACAATTTTCAATCTGGACTTACTTTCGGCGAACACCAGGCGTCAAAAATCCGAGGAGATATTTTTCCAATCTGCCGGAGCGACGGGCGCACAAAAAACTGACGGAGCCGGTGAATCAAGTCACTTGGCGTTAAGAAATTACCAAATTCGCCAAGAGATCAAGGATAGTAATGGTGAGTGGGCGAATCGACTGACTAAGGAGGAACTCAATGAGATTCAGAAAAGCCTACACAATTACATGACTAAGCTTGGGTACGAGGAGTGTCTCAAATACTCACTCTAGTATAAAGCTGACTCGCCTCCATACTATTGGGCTAGACATCAAAAGAAACACGGTAATAACAGCCTGTCCGGTAATCTTCTCTAGAAGACCGAGGCGTCCTTAAAACGTGTTGTAGCTCTCGGATACTGTTGTGTTTGAAATCGCATGGCGTTTCGGATTTGCGATTTGCCCCAGTAAGCGGCCAAGGTACGCTTCAAAAACTGTTGTCAACCTGCTTGCTGCGCGGTAGTCAAATGAACAACGCTTAGTCTGGTAAAGGGTCGTTCTTCACCCATTTAAGCCCCACTTGAACATCCCGACCCTGAACAACTTTATCGTTCAACCTTCTCATGCACATCTCAACACAGGTTGCGCCCGCGCTAGCTTTACTTTACTCACGACTTGCGTGGAAGCTGAAGATTTAGTTGCTTATTCAACTCGCGCCACTGCCATGTAGTCTCTCTAGACTATCAATGACCATGTTAGGTTCAACAGCACCGTGCTCACTACTTTGCGTAACGGTGAGATATTCAAGGCGCGCTAATCCGGCGAGAATCTTGAAATGTGGCCGACGCAGGTCATAAGGGTTTATTTCCATAACTGCACTGCCCGGTTGCATCCATAAACAGTTAGTTAATCCAGCACCATGTTGCCCAATAACGATTTTGGCGGAGTAAAAAAGCTCAACTTGTTGACTAAACGTCAGGTGTTCAAGCTGGACATGCACCGGGGAAAGGTCTTTGGGACAATTGTCCCTTAGCGCTGCCCAAATGTCTGCCTTATTTGGCAATGATCGCCGGAGGCTACCAGACCCCTGTAGCGCGCCGGGAGGAGGGGGAGCTCGATCGATGAGTACCAGTTTATCTGGCTTTCTGTAGCCCTCCAGTGCAAGCGACGTCAAGATATCTGCCCGGAGTTGGTGTACCTCGTTTCTCCGGCAATGAATGATCTTTGGATTCATACCGAGAAGATTCAAATGCTCTGAATCAGGGCTTCTCTTAGCAGCGGAGATAAAGTCGAATCTGTCCCCATAGACTTGCCCTACAACAGACCCTAAAGAACCAATACAGGGCAGCGTTATCGCATCGTCGCCTAGACGCTGCCTGACGAGTACACTTAACGGGAGCATTAGATCAACAATGAAGTGGTAGTAGTTATCCATCCCGCCCATGCCAGTCTTCGGCGGGTACAACCGCAAAGCAACACTACCTGCCCGGCGGCTAGCAGCTGCAATCGCATAGATATGCTTGAGTGAGTAACGTCTATACTGCCGACGCCTAAAAAAACGACGGAGGCGATTGAGGTTGAAATCTGTCATCGATCCCAGAATACCCCTTCAAAATCGCTTTGTTTAGTGCAGCTTTGCTGCGCTGAAGAGTGTCTCATTAACAGTACCAAGTCTAGCAGAGCATACAAGACCAGATCCAACTTATGCGGCGAACTGATCCATACAGTCTAGCTATAACCACTGCGAAGCCTAAGTTATCATTGTCGCCTAGCCATTTTGACCAATAAGCCGTGAAAACTGTCTATCTCCATATTGGCAATTTTAAGACTGGAACTTCAGCAATCCAAAAATATTGCTCCGAGAACCGGGATGCGCTTCTTAAGGCTGGGTGCTGCTACCCCCTCTCCGGCCGCCCGCATGGACAAGTCACAGGCAACAGCCATAGTGCGCTATCACTAAGCTTGTTGCAGGAATTGGGCGTAGGAGTTCCCCTCTGGTATCGGGACAGTGCAAGTTACTCGCGGGTTGCCCATGGCGTTCGTGAAGAGTTAAACATGACGTCGGTGAACAACTTCCTTCTCTCATCTGAAGAGCTCTATAGATTTGCAACGCTGAAAGCTGAACACAAGGATGTGACTCAAAGGCAACTACAGGCGCTTTTCCAGAATTTTGAAGTGAAGGTAGTAATGTATGTGCGGGAGCCGCTAGATTTCGCCAAGTCATGGTATAACGAGGTCAACAAGTCCACGCTACCCATAGGACGCTTCTCCGACTTCCTATTCAATCTTCCACTTGGATATATCGACCCCCGCATTAACGCCGAGTTCTGGCGTGAGTTGTTTGGCCATCAGTCGCTTATTTTAAGGCGATACGATACGCAATCGACGCGACATATCGAAGGATTGTTGGAAACCCTTGGATTAAACGCCGGTAGCCTTCCCTCGCCTTCCGAGGAACGAGTACACAAAAAGAGAGATGAGAACACTCTTGAGAGAGATCGTCTCGCGAAGATTCACGCAATAAAGTCCGAGAAAGAGAGACATTGGTGGTTGACACGGAATTCACTAGCAACTGACGAGGGTGTGACCACGCTCATGAAGAAACTCGAGGGTATCTCCCAAGGCTATGAGGCTTTCTGCAAGATGGAGGGGATAGGGCCAAGTCAGAGCAAACTGACCCTAGAGGCCGTGCTTCAACATCAGAAACGAGTAAACCCAGATAATGTGACGCCACCCTCGAAGTTGCAAACCCAGGTTCAAAAAATGCGAAGCCGCTTGCGGCGGAAGCTTAAGCGATAAGTCTGGAGAGGTCGCAAGTGGATTTGAATGTTATCTCTTACATAGCTCGTGGTGGGCCAGTAAGGACGTGTGATGGCCAAGCCATAAGATGAATGTGATTCACCGGCTGATCTCGTCTGATGATCAGCTCAATATCCCCCAGGGGGGCTTTTTTACCCGGGTGAGTGGTAGCGCCAGAACTTCAGGGCGCGAACTCTCATTGGGGGCGGGCGCCTCGGTAAGCACCCTCACTTACTACAATGCTTTCTCTATCTCCAAATGGCGGAGGCATACAGATCTCTCTGATCTTTCCTTAAGGCTGCTGGGTGAGGGCAAAATTATGGTTGACGTGCTTACTGCCACCGTGCCACTCCCTGAGACACCCTTGCTTGATTTGGAAAGGGCATTTGCTATTCCAGCAACTGAAGAAACTCTGCTTACTTCCATCACGCTCGACCTCAAAGGGACGGAACAGATCGCTTGCGAGCTCGACGTTCGAGAACTTTCAGGCGAGATGCTTTTTTTTAGAATTACTGCGGGTTCGGAGGTAACCCTCACCGATTTAGTGCTAGTGACAGATACTGAGCCTATGCGTGAGCCAAAACTCGGCATCGTAATCACCCACTTCAATCGCCAGGAAGCACTCGCAAAAGCTACCGAACGACTGGAGACAGCCTTCGCGCAATCAGAGCAGTTAGCCACTTCGGCCAAGGTTTTTGTGGTCGACAATTCAGATAATTGTGGGCTCGACAACAGTGCCCACCGCACGATTATCCCCAACGAGAACTACGGAGGCGCGGGCGGTTTTAGCCGCGGTCTTTTAGAGCTGGTAGAGAATGATAGCTACACGCATGCACTGTTCATGGATGATGACGCCTCATGCCACCCCGAATCTATTGCTCGGACACTGTCGTTTCTCAGCTACACAAAGAGCCCCAAGCTAGCGGTCGCCGGAACGCTGCTACAGGAGGAGGATCACTCAACGGTTTATGAAAGCGGCGCTTACTTCGATGGCATTTGCCACAGAATCCACAAGAATCTAAATATCATAAACAGTACCCAAGTAATACTGAACGAACGCGAGGGCTTCAAACCAAACTACGGCGGCTGGTGGTTCTTCGCCTTCGATATTCGCGAGATCTCTCACTTTCCATTCCCATTTTTTGTGAGAGGTGATGACGTTGCGTTCTCGATCACGAATCATCTGCAAGTAGTTTGCTTGAACGGAGTCGCGGCTTTCGGTGAGACATTTGAGTCAAAGCATTCGGCGATGACAGCTTACCTTGATACACGCGCTCACATTGTCCAACAGTTGGCTGTGCTGGGTCATAGTCGATACGCCGTTCTGAGAGGTTGCTTGCGCTTCTTTGTTATTTCGCTCTTTTCATACCGTTATGGTAGTGCCGCGGCGGTGTGTCTGGCCCTTGAGGACTTACTCGCCGGCCCAGATTTCTTTGCCAACAACCTAAGTATGTCGGCTCGTCTTCCAGTGCTGAAGGAACTCTCTAGGGGCGATTATTCTGTGAAGCTGGAGGAATCGCCACGAAATATGGCGATCTACACCTTTGAGACCGACCGCTTGCCTCGCAAGCTGCTGCGGCTTGCCACTATGAATGGTTTCTTGCTGCCTGATTTTTTGCTCAGGAAGAACCCTGTATTTCAAAAACCTGGATTCAAAGCGCGGTTTTCACAAGTGTTCGGCCACCAGAGCATCTACTATTCCGATTCAACTGCTTCATCCGGAGAGCTTGCAGTCATTGACCGTAAGAGGATGCTGGGGCTTGCTTTTCGGTTTGGAAAAATCTTTGCAGCGATACTTTGGAATTTCGTCACGCTGACTAAGATCTATAAGGAAGAGTTTGGGGCGCTCGCCAGTAAAAAATTCTGGGCCTCTGTGTACGGCCTGAATCGCTAGAAATCTGACTGGACCGTTCACGTTAGTGTCAATACGTTGGGGTGTTCTCCAGGAACCATGCATACGCGTCTTTTAGTCCGTCCCTCAACTCGTACCGGGGGGCCCAGCCCAAGCCGCGCAACTTTGAACTATCCATAAGCTTACGAGGCGTTCCATCAGGCTTGCGCGCATCCCATTCAATCCTTCCCGTGTAGCTCACCACATCGGCGATGGTTTCAGTGAGCTCTTTGATACTGCAATCAATCCCCGTACCCACATTCAGATGACTGAGCATAGGTTGTGTGCACGAGGTGAAGTCTGCCTGGCTCAGGTTCATTACATAGATCGAGGCTTCGGCCATATCGTCAACATGCAGAAACTCTCGCAGGGGTGAGCCCGTACCCCATGCCGTCACCGTCTCGGCGCCCGCGACTCTGGCTTGGTGAAAGCGGCGAATCAGGCCCGGAATGACATGAGAGTTTTCTGGATGAAAGTTGTCATTGGGCCCGTAAAGGTTAGTGGGCATTACAGAGCGGTAGTCGCGACCAAACTGGCGGTTATATGACTCACAGAGCTTGATGCCGGCGATTTTTGCCACAGCATAGGGCTCATTAGTGGGCTCTAAAGCGCCCGTTAAAAGCGCCTCCTCGGTTATTGGTTGCTCGGCAAGCCGCGGATAAATGCAGGAAGAGCCGAGAAAAAGCAGTCGTTGCACGCCCGCCTCATGGGCAGCGTGAATCACATTGGACTGCATCATGAGATTGCGATAGATGAAATCCGCAGGGTACGTGTTGTTGGCATGAATACCCCCAACGTGCGCCGCTGCGAGATAGACCTGATCGATACCACCATCGGCAAAAAAGCGCTTTACCTGTTGCTGATCTGTCAGGTCTAACTGGTCGCGGTTGCGGAGAATGGGCTCCACATTAGCATCAAGCGATAGCTGCCTAAGCAAAGCCGACCCGACCATGCCGCGATGGCCAGCGATATAAACTCGTTGGACCGATGTCACAGTGCGCTCTCCCTGTCCTTCAGCAACGTGACCTCATTCACTGCTTGGTGTCGCGACATCAAATCCATGCTCTCTGAGAAGCGCGCTCTGCCGAGCGGCCTGCAGGTCTGACTGGACCATCTCTGTACACATCTCTTCTACCGATATCTCCGGCTCCCAGCCCAATTCCTCCTTTGCCAGGGCAGCATCCCCTAACAAAGTTTCAACTTCCGCGGGTCTGAAGTATTTCGGGTCGATACGAACAATCACCTCACCTGTGGTGACCCCCGGGGCAAAAATAGGGTCGGCTGAGGCCACTATGCCAATCTCCTCTACGCCATTTCCCTCGAAACGCAGCGATATACCCGCAGCGTTGGCCGCCAGTAGCAAAAACTCCCTTACTGAGATCTGCTTGCCGCTGGCGATAACAAAGTCTCGGGGGCTTTCCTGCTGTAACATCATCCACTGCATCCGGACGTAATCTTTCGCATGCCCCCAATCTCTCATCGCATCGAGATTGCCCATGTACAGGCACTTTTCAAGGCCGCAAGCGATATTCGCAATACCGCGTGTAATTTTTCGCGTTACAAATGTTTCGCCACGCCTAGGTGATTCATGATTGAACAGAATGCCATTGCAGGCATACATGCCGTATGACTCCCGGTAATTGACGGTGATCCAGTAGGCGTAGAGCTTCGCAACACCATAGGGCGATCGCGGATAAAACGGTGTGCGCTCAGTTTGAGGTGATTCTTGCACCAGACCATAGAGCTCAGAGGTAGATGCCTGGTAATAACGCGTTTTGTCCTCTAGCCCCAGAAAACGGATAGCCTCCAGTAGGCGGAGCGAGCCCAGTGCGTCCACGTCAGCCGTATATTCAGGCGACTCAAAGGACACCGCAACGTGGGATTGAGCCCCCAAGTTGTAGATTTCATCTGGCTGCACCTCGTGGACGATTCGAGTGAGATTGGAGGAGTCAGTGAGATCGCCGTAGTGCAGTCTAAACCTGGAATCAGCAACGTGAGGATCTTCATAGATATGATCAACGCGCGCTGTATTAAACAATGAAGCGCGTCGCTTGATGCCATGAACCTCATAACCTTTTTCGAGAAGAAGTTCAGCAAGGTAGGAGCCATCCTGACCTGTGATACCAGTAATAAGGGCTCTTTTCATGCGGTTCCTATGCTTTGTTGTTCCAACAAATCTTGAAATATTTGCTGTTCATTTTAATGCTCGTCTAGTACTCGATCGTCATGATGGGGGTCAGCGCTAGCGCTCTGGGTTCAAGCAGAACGTAAGCGCCTCGAGGCCCCGCGGTCGAAAAACGCTCGACGGAAACTAGCTGGTTTCTTTGAAGTCGCTACGCAAATAAGGCTCGCAAAGGGTAAAATGGTAACGTGTCTACCACCATATCAACTAGGGTTTTCTAGCTTTCTGACCTCTGCGTGCCCTTTTGTTAACACATCGACAAACCACTCCGCTTACTATGTCGTTTAATGCATAGCATCTGTATTTCCGCCACTACTTTATCCGTGTAGCGCTTTCAGAAGTGAAGGGGATGAAAAAATCACGATTATTCATCGCTATTAAGCCGCATCAGAGCGTCCTCAAAATCTCCATACAAGAAATCCACGCCTGCGTGGGATAGGTGGTATCTATCGCGCATCAAATTTATATCACTTTGTATAACAGGGCATACTTTTGGCTCGCCCGAGCAGAGAATCTCAATTGGGTCGATGACTATGAAGTCGCTTTTTGATTGGGCGCTCTCCATAGATTTAAAAAATCGGTTCATGCCAACAGCAACCTTATTCCGTACATGTTGACTCATATCGATTTCAAGGGGACATAGTCGACGGTTGAACCACTCTCTATGGCTGCACTGTTGAATTTCGTGGTTGGTTCCCACTAACAATAGAGAGGCACCCTTACTCCGCACCAGCAGTTGGAGCCGCGTAATTTCTTCCGCGTACGCCGAGTATGAGCGTTCGACATCATCCTCATCAAGCATAATGTACTGATCCTTCTGGTAGTAAAGCCTGTGCACTAATACATCCCCCGCCTTCAAATGGGAATGCAAATTCAGCAGTAGGAAATGCGAATCGGCGTAACAACTCTGTGGATTAGAATTTGGAATCAATTCTTTACGCAATGGATAAGGGCAGCCGTATCCAAAAAGCATCCTAAAGTCGTAACCATTCTTTACAGCTGCGATGGCCATATGGTCGGAAATAGCATTAGCGAAGCTATCTCCAATAAGCACTAACTTTCTGCCTTCCGATGAAAGACATTTCGCAATGAAATCTTCGTCAACAACGGGCGGTTCATTATCTTTACTCAAATGGTGCGGAGTCATGTTGCATGATCGTCGACGCTCACTGATTTCTTCGCGAATCTCTGAGTAATCAGCAGCTGCTTCCAAAATCCTGCTCTCCATACTCTCCGCTATTTGCGCGGGCGTGCGCTCAGAGCCAAGATAGACTCCTGAGGGCTCTCTTGATGTTAATGCGTATATAAGACCTGCTACGGCTAATGACGCCGCTAATCCCATCGTGAATACTACAGAGCTTTTATATGCGGAGGTCTTGTAGCGCAGAGGTAATTCAACAAACCTATAGGAAAACCAAGCCAAGGATGTTATTAGCGAGAGCTGCAAAAACAAGGACCAAGCGCCATCACCGAAAGTCCATCTCGCGGTAACTATCACACCCCAGTGCCAAAGATAGAGAGAGTAAGACATCAACCCAATCTTAACGAGAATCGGATATGCAAGCAGAGTTGAGAATGACGGCCGCACGTGTAACTGCGCAATCAAGGTGCAAGTTAGGAGAACCACCAGCATCGTGCTTAGCCAGATCATTTGCGAGGAGAAAAATAAAACTCCGACCAGAGCCAGTACCGTAAGGTTACTTTGCGAAGGCAGTTTTTGTGCCACTCCAGTCTCTCGCCTCTCTAGTAGCAGTGCGAGCATACAACCTGCGCCCAACTCCCAGAATCGGAACGGCAGTAAATAAAAAGCGTAAAGCGGCCTGGACTCTACAATCCATAAATACAGCGCTAGCGACGCAAGAATCGAACAAGAGAGAATTAAGGTCGTTACAGCGCGCTGAGACTCACTGCGCACGAACATCGTGGCTGCAAGCAAAAACAACGGATAGATTAAGTAAAACTGCTCTTCGAGCGCCAAAGTCCAAGTGTGTGTAAAAAAATTAAGCTCAGCGGCCTGTCCAAAGTAATCGGTTGCAGTGGCGAATAGATACAGATTTGATACCGCAAAAATAGACGCGATTGCTGTAGCACCACTATGTGCTGGCTCGGGGTTAAAGAGCGAAAGAACTACGCTAGTCACTAGAACGAATAGCAACAATGCAGGCGTTAGTCTCCGGATTCTGCGTGAGTAAAAATCCAGCAAACGACTCAGCAAAGTCTTCTCAGAGTTTGCCTCTCCACGGAGCGATCTGGTTATCACGTAACCGGAGATAACAAAAAAAATATCGACACCCAAAAAGCCAGAAGGTAACCACCCGGAATTTAGGTGATTCGATATGACTGCAAGTACTGCAATTGCTCTTAGGCCATCGATTGCTGCGATGTATTGGGGTTTTTGGGAGTGTTGCGTCAAGCTGCAGGCTTCCAGGCTATAAATTTCTCTGCCGATTATACGCTGCGATCAGCCTCCATAGTATTTCGATTCTATAAGCTATTTACTTTCGCCAACTACATCAACAGGCAAGGCAGTCTACATACGACTTAGCCGTTACGGATCTACTTATATAATTGCTCGTAAAACGCTTTGTCAGATTGAACCGTCTATGCATCTACACCCACGATACAGCGCCGCGACTAGCTATTTGCAACATTATCAGCGCGACTGAATCTAATGTTAAACCTCGAGGATTAGTGGTTATCCAATGATCGCTGCACTGCAACCCGTAGCGAAGATCCATTGATTCTGTCTTTCAACTGATGGCGCTAGCTAGCGGCTGATCCTCACTCGATAGATGCCTTCTGCCTTTATAGATAAATACCCGTCTCTCGGGGTGTAGTGAATCGAAGTTTACGCCATACGGCATCGCCGACTATCTCTTTAAATAAGCGCCCAGTAATGTCCATAGGGATCTTCAGCGTTAATTTTCAGCCCAGCACCCTCGCGCATCCAGCCAACGCGCAGCCCTGTACAAATAACAGCGTTAGAGGTCGTCCTTTAGCCCAGAATCTCGATATTAGAAGTGCTACTGTGTAGAGATCCTAAAGTATCGCACTATGCGTTTGATCAACGACATGACACGACGCTTAAAAGCGCTAACCGGGGTCTTACACTTCAGCTCAGCTTTCTCCTCTTGATATTTAGCCAGCAACCAGCTTGCCTCCCGCTTAAAGTCTTCAGTCAGGTCACTCCTCCCTACGATTTCTCTGAGCAATCGAGGGGTAGGACCCTCGTCAAACCGTATGAATCGGCGCTTCGCGTAGCCCGCAGACAGATAATCCAGCAATGGTTTACCTTGCGCTTGCTCGAAGCTGAGCCTTACAACGCTGGCTTTTTCAACATCTTGACAAGCAAGGGCACAAAAATAGCTTAAAATCGGGTAAGTGGTATGTTGCGGGTCCAGTTCAGCGGCTTCCGTCACGTAGGACAGAAGTTGCTGCGGAGTCTCCTCCGCTGATGCAGTCACGTAGAGGCAATAACAAACAAATGCACGCTGAAGAGATGAGTATTCAGCAAAGCTCGGAGAGGCTTTTGCCTCAAGCAGTGCTTGGTGCTCAGCGTAAGTGGAATATATATCCGACGCCACCACGAGTTTTGCCCTGCCTACCAGTTCCGCCAGTTTTGTCACAGCGGTATCACCGCTGCTGACTATAAGCTCACAGTCAGACATCAGCGCAACATCACCGACCATTGCGGTAGCGGGTGCTATGCCATCAGGCAGCAGATCACGCGAGCTAATGACATTCGGTATCTCACTCGCCAGGTACTCGAGGTCGTTCGAGGTAGCGCCAAAGACAATAACGCCGTAACCCTCCTCTACGTATCGCCGGCAGGCGGCTTCGGCCACAGGTAAAGACAAGGATTTAAGCCGACCAAAATTGGCGACAAGCCGCGTATCGCCGTAGATGATGTCGCCACCGCGCACATGCACAGCAACACGCCTAGTGGGTAACTCCAGTGCGCGCACGTAGGAAAACGTCTCAGTAACACGATCGTTGAAGAGACGATCGAAGAAGAACGTATTTACCTCTGACTGACTCATAGCCTGCTCTAGATCAGGGAAAACGCGATTGGCGGCGAGCCAGCATGGGCGCACTAACCCAGCATTACGTTCAACCTTAGAGAAGTCGTCTACAACGAGACGCAAATATTCCCCACTGTCAAAGTCGAAGCTATGCTCGCGCCGCAACCATCCATCTGTCGCCAGAAGGTACCGAGCTAGAATTTCGTTAGATAGCAGTTCTGACGCGAACTCGGGCACCGCATGCATGTCACTGCTCGTCACAGCGAACAGCGACCTAAGTGCACTATCATCAGGCCATACAAAGGCGAAGTCGCGATTGAGGTGCCTGGCACTGAAGTATCCGACACATATAGCGATCAGGCGCTCGCACAGTCCGTCCTGACGACATGCCACGATCATGTCCGGGCGAACTGATAACTCTTTAAGCTGGTTGCCGCTCACCTATACTCCGTTTTCTTGCCACGACTCCCGAGTAGCAAAAATAGACTTGGGTCACTCTTTGCACCTGGGCCCTCTCAGGCTAAGACCCCGAATTCATCGGACTAGTCATCATACATGCACACCTATGCGGAACAAATCAAGCGACAACAAAACGCGGGGTTAATCCCTTACTCAAAGAAGAACTTCATGGAGGATGAACTGGGGGTACCGTGCTCGCATATTGCCGAACGGTTCTTGTTTCCCAAAAATCCTAAACACTCATCTTGAAGCTGCGAATATCAATCGAGTGATAATTGGATGCGTTAGATGGATGTGGCGTCCCACGAAGTCAAGTAAATAGCCTAATCTCAAACGTGGCAACGGCAAAATCCAACAAGTGGTCATGAATTTGCACGTCATCGCCCCATCCCCCACCTGTTCCCCAAAGGTCTGAGCAAACTCACGGTGCAAAAAAGCTCTATGTACAGGTTTCAGTCGACCCGCTATCATCGCTCTTTGCCACTAACATGCCGGTGCTCATTCAAGAGTATTCGGAATTTAATCAACGAAAAATTGGCCCGTGAATGACCCTAGCACGCAAGTAGTGAGGTTTGGCTACAATAAAATGTTGACATCGTTAGACGTAGTTGTGCCCGTGTATGGCTGCCCTGAAGCACTACCCACACTGGTTCATCGTCTAGAGAAAGTTCTATCTGAAGTCGCCAGCTACTTCCAGATAATACTAGTCGATGACAGATGCCCCAAGGGGTCTTGGGAAGAAATTGTAAATCTGAAGGCCGGGCACACTTCACTGGTTGGTATTCGTCTTTCTCGCAACTTCGGCCAACACAATGCGATTACCGCCGGATTAGAACACTCCACCTCTGATTGGGTTGTTGTGATGGATTGCGATCTACAGGATCCACCGGAGGAGATCCGAAAGCTAGCAGATAGTGTAAGAGACGGAGACGTTGATATTGTTTTTGCGAAGCGCCATCAGCGGAAAGATGGCTTTCTAAAACGAAAGAGTTCGCGGGTATTTCACGGACTGCTGTCGGCACTTGCAGGTATTGAATCCGACCCCGCCATCGGCAATTTTTCAATCGCTAGTAGGAAAGCGATCAATGCCTATTTACGCTTCCCCGAGCGTACGAAAGCCTTCTCAATACTCCTGAGGAGTCTTGGTTTTGACGTGTCTTGTGTGGATATTGCGTCCGAAGAACGCCACTCGGGCTCCTCTAGCTATACCCTTCGCAAGCTTCTCGTCTTGTCCGCTGACATCGCCATTTCACACTCAGACAAGCCACTCTGGATAATGATAGGCTTCGGCTTCTTCTTGTCCGCAATATCGCTAATATTTGCAGGCTATCAATTTTTTAGGTGGCTCATCGCTGACGTGAGTGTTGAAGGTTGGGCGAGTCTTATCGTTTCTATTTGGTTTTTGGGCGGCATGATCATCGCTTTAGTCGGAATCGTCGGCGTGTACGTTGCTAAAACATTTGACGAGACTAAAGCAAGGCCGCTTTACCTTGTAGATAAGGTTTTGAGGTGATGTAGATTCACCTAACAGGATTGAGTGCAACCTCCACCCCTTATCGAGTGTTGAGCCAATGGCTATAGAGCCGATACCGTTTAACAAACCATACATGACAGGCTTAGAGATTGAGTCGATAAATGAGGCTCACGCATTGGGCAGTTTGAGTGGTGATGGCACCTTCACGAGGCGATGTCGTGAATGGCTTGAGCAACTAACTGGAACCCAAGCACTCTTGACTCACTCATGCACAGCTGCGCTTGAAATGAGTGCATTGCTTCTAGACATTCAGCCTGGCGATGAAGTCATCATGCCCTCGTACACTTTTGTCTCAACCGCGAATGCTTTCGTGCTTCGAGGTGGAGTTCCGGTGTTTGTCGATATCCGACCGGATACATTAAATCTTGATGAAACCAAGATTGGTGACGCTATTACACAAAAGACTAAGGCTATCGTACCCGTCCATTACGCAGGTGTGAGCTGCGAGATGGACGAGATAATGGCGATTGCGGCGAGAAACTCCCTGGCTGTAGTCGAGGACGCTGCGCAGGGCGTGATGTCCAGCTATCGCGGCAAGATGCTGGGCAGCATCGGTGATTTCGGTGCCTATAGCTTCCACGAAACCAAGAACATCATCTCCGGCGAGGGGGGCAGCCTACTGGTTAATCGAGAAGAATCCCTTAACGACGCCGAAATCATTCGCGAAAAGGGAACAGATCGCAGCCAGTTTCTCAGGGGAGAGAGGGATAAATACAGCTGGCAAGACCATGGATCATCTTATCTACCAGGCGAACTGATCGCGGCGTTCCTCTGGGGACAAATGCGCCGAGCGGACGAAATCACGTCAATGAGGATGGAAGCGTGGGAACGTTATGACGAACTGCTGGGGCCACTGAAAGCATCTCTCGATTGTCAGACTCCGACGATACCTGCACACGTCCAGCACAATGCCCATATGTATTACGTGATACTCCCCCGGGGGGTAGACCGCGACTCCGTTCTAAAGTACATGCGCGAACAGAAAGTTGGCGCAATCTTCCACTACGTGCCGCTGCACTCAGCCCCTGCGGGTAGAAGGTTTGGCCGGCAGAGCGGAGAGCTCGAAAACACAGATGACCTCGCGTCTCGCATCGTAAGATTACCGCTCTGGTGTGGCATAAGCGAATCACAACAATGCTATGTCGTGGATTCCCTGAAGGCTGCGATCAATGCCGATTAGCATTTGTACGGACATCGCATCAATGAAGGTTGCTAAATTTCTCTTCTGGGGCGCCATGAACAACGGAGTGGCATATGCGATTTTCGCTGCCATTTTGTTTCTCACTCATAATCATATTATTGCTGCCATTTTAACCTGGTCGCTCGGTGTCGCTATTAGCTTTGCAACCATGTCAAAGTTCGTATTCGGAAACAAAGACTGGACCAAAATCTATATATTCTGTGGCTTTCACGTTGTGCTATTGATTGCGAATCTATCTTTACTAGAGATTTATCACCAATTAGGAGCAAATTTATACGTTGGTGGTCTCATCAATATTGCTGCGATAGCAGTAGCCAGCTTTTTTTTCATGGACCGCATTCTCTTCAAGGGGTGAATTGATGAAAGCAGGTTTTTATCACTCTACAAAACACCTAACTGAAGAGCAGCTTCATGCAGCAAGCGCCGAATGCGTTATTTGTGGCTCGCGTGAACTTAAGCGCCTGAGCGATCTGCAAAAAAATCCCAGCGTGTTCCTTCTGCGCTGCGAGACCTGCAGTTGCATAAGCGCATCAAGGCTACCTACTCAAGCGGCGCTAAATGCCTATTACGCCACGTACTACGATCACGAAGTTTTTGAAACTGCGGAGGAAGCAGTAACTTTTCACGATATTGAAAGCTTCGCTAAAAGGATTTCAAAAGTCGTTGAACCTTATCTAAACGGTCGCACTCTCAATATTTTAGACTTCGGAGGAGGTAGTGGGGCTCTATCGAAGCGGTTTTGTAAGCTCCATGCTAATAAAGGTAAGAAGACGGAACTTGACCTTGTGGATTATAGTCTCGCTCGAAGGTCGTATGACCTCCAGGGCATTGCGGTTAGTGAATACGCAACTATCGAAGATCTACTTAAGAACCTTAATAATGAAAAATCTAAATACGATCTAGTGCTCGCGAGTGCAGTCTTGGAACACTTACCAAACCCGACAGAGGCTCTCAGACAACTCTCGAGGCTATTGAGGAAAGGCGGGGTTCTTTATATTAGAACCCCTACCGTATATCCAATTATGCACACTTTATCTAAAGTAAATGTAAGCGTAGATTTTACCTTCCCCGCTCACATTCATGACATGGGAGAAGAGTTTTGGAGGTACTACTTTACTGAGCTAGCACCACACTCAATGCGGGTCATTGTCAGTCGACCTTCTCCAGTGGAAACCAGTTTCCGGGGCAGCTTTTTTCGCACCTTGGCTGCACACGTGCTTAAGTTTCCTTGGCGACTTCTGGGGAAACACTACACACTCGTGGGCGGCTGGGAAGTTTTTGCTCGGAAATCTCAGGATTGATTGACTTAGTCTTTGTATAGCCCACTTACTGCTGAACTAGTTTCACGAACAGAACGCATCCGCATTTTCTTAGGGAGTTTAAGTTCTTTTTGAATTCAACAAGTGAACGAGCACACAGATAGCCGATGCAAATGATTCTTTTCGCGCCACGCATACCGTCACAGGTCGAAAGCAGAGCTTTCGTAATACTGATCAGTTTCTTGCGACCAAGCATGGCAGAAAGGACTATTTATTGGTGTTAGGGTGAATCACTATGAGTGTAATTGGCTTGGAAGCATTTAGCTCTACATTGATCAAACGTGACGATGGAATTTGGCATTCGGATACTTCACGAGAGATATCCTATCCAGTTGACGGTCATGCGGCCTGTGCTCAAGTAGAGGCTGAATCCTTTTGGTTTAATCATCGGAATGAATGCATAGCAGCGATGATAGACAACCACCCTCCGGCAGAAGGAGGCCCAATCTTTGATGTTGGTGGTGGCAATGGCTGGGTGACGCTACATATGCAGAACTGTGGCTACGATAGCGTGCTTGTGGAGCCCGGGATTGCAGGTTGTCAGACTGCCATTTCGCGTGGTGTAGAGAACGTCGTATGCTCTACCACTGATGACGCAGAATTCAGTTCGAACTCAGTACCAGCGATAGGCCTCTTTGATGTAATTGAGCACTTGCCGGACGACGTTAGTTTTCTAGATTCTATCTGTTCTCTAATGTGTCCGGGCGCAAAACTCTACGCCACAGTTCCAGCTTACCCACGTTTATGGTCACAAGAGGATGTAGTCGCTGGCCACCATAGGCGGTATACACTTGATACGTTCTGCAAACTTCTCGAATCAACCGGTTTCGAAGTGCTGTACTCTACCTACATCTTTCGATTCCTGCCTGTTCCAATACTCTTACTTAGAACCGTCCCTTTTCGTCTGGGCATTGCACCAAGAAATTCATCGCCGGATAATTCATTGAACGACCACACCACGCGCAGCTCTATAAAGAGTCGGGCGATCGATTTCGCATTGGCTGGAGAGCTAGCCAACATTAGAAGCAATAAGAAAATGTCATTTGGTGGTAGCTGTATGGTGGTCGCGATTAAGCGATGACTCGCCAGCTGCGCAGGATTCTTCTGTCTTCTTGGCGCAGAGGGTTACTGCAAGTCCATACAAACAGAAAAATCATACGGACCCGTCTTGCACGAAAGTACTCGCTGCCAGATACCCAAGGGTGCTGTAAATCTTGCTCCCAGACTTGCATAAATGTTCATAACGGGGATGTTCTTTACGCTGAAGCTTGCTTGTCCAAGTCGATATCCCCTGTCAGCGTAAGCGATTAATGCAGCCCGATAAAGTAAAGCACCGGATATCGTCGCATCCCGGTGCTTCATCGCAAGGGTGAGGCTAAGAGAGTTCTTGCCGTCGGGCGCGGACAAAAACCAACCCTGAGTCTCGCCCTCCGCTTGAATTTCCAGGCAACACTCAGGGTGCCCTTCCACTAAGCTGGAGGCCCACATCGCGTATCGATGATTGACTTTTTCTTCGTTTACGCCAGGAAGAGAAAAGAAGCGCTCACTGGCAAAGGTCTCAAGCCGATTCACGTCCACATCGAATATGGATTCATCTGCAAATCTGCACTCAAATGCTGCCGTACTACTCGTGTCTTCGATCGTCTTTAGATTCAAACGAAAATTGATCTGTGTGTCCACTTGGCAGAAGCTCGCGTCAACCAGCCGTTTTGGAGATACCGCGTTTAAAGGGCCCGCATACTCAGCCCACGCAAAGTTACGTAGCATCTCTTCCTGATCGTCAGGCTTACACTCAAAGAACTTGGGGCTATCAATGATTGCTACAGGGCTTCCCCACCAATTCGAGTTGAAATCATGCTGACGAATCATCACGCTACCTCAATCGACTGAAAACAGCCTGCCCAGAAATCTTGGCCGTCCCAAACGTGATTAAAGTGATGCATCTTTCCAACCGGCACAAAACGATGAATCTTCGTTGTTGACAAGCGAGATAACCACTCTCCATGAGAAGAAGGAGAGCAGCAGTAACCGACTGTCTGAGTATTTGTTGGCAGATACTCGAGTGCTTCGTCGAGCGAACAGCTCACTATATTCATACACAGATGCGATTCAGCAGGTTCGAGCTGCATATTGCCCAATGCAATAACTGCCTTATTTCGGGCAACCAGCGAGGCATTCCAACCATTGGCTAACGCCCACTGGCATGCCATCACATTATCTGATGCATGATGAGGATCGACATCGTCAGCAATGATGCTGGGCCACATGTCCAGAAGTCGCCCACGGAATTCCTCTGCCTCGGCTCGGCTGCTGTTCAGCAAAACAATACGTTTTGGCGACGTGCAACCGGCGCGCCCGTAGATTGCGAAGATCTTGATCAGCTCACTAAGTGACGCATCGTTCATATGGTTGTAGTCGATCCAGGCTTCAGAATGTTTGTCTACGAAAGAAAACCCAACGCTCGTGGGAGATTTACTTTTAGCATGGACGCTGCCTGCAGCCTCATCTGAGCCAAATACCATTCGAACCGCCGCGCCTTCCACAAGCTTATCAATACGGTCATCGCCCCGATCGAGAAACAAACACTCCGTTCGCTCATCAATATACTCGCGAAGCTGTGTGTTTTCTGTCTCGATAGCAGCAAAATTCAGGAATGCTCCGACAAGATTGGCAGCGCGAGAGCCCAATTTATACCTCGCGGGTTGGCCCGTTAGCGAAAGCAATATCGCCACCAAAGGACCCAAGAGAGATACATTATTCGGAAGCCATACGGCTATAGATCCTCTGGGTACATAGACCTCATGGGGGATGCTCTGCGTTTTGGCAAATTCACCAAATGTCGAGTAAACCGGAGCGAGCAGAGATTTTTCGTCCAGGAAGGCAATCAGATAGGCCCACTCATCCCGAGTAAAATCCGGATGTAACCGTCGCGTCATCTTGCTGCGCAGGCTGGCCCACGCCGCGACAAGATCCGATGGATCATATGCCAAGCGGGCAGCAATAGTCCTTTCACCGCGCTGAAAGTAGTACAGGCTAGACATTAGCGCACCCGCGCACTTCTGCTTTGGGCACTCGACCCAGTAGCTCGAAGCGTTTTCCCGGCCTACCACACTCGCATGTGCCGCTGACGACTCGGCCGAGGTCCTCTGTTAATACACTATGGTATGGAGCGCCTCGAGCAAGGACGTTCATGAGCTGTAGTTGTCCGACACGATCCGTGACACTTTCACCGCTGTAAGGGTCCCTAACGAGCACATCTGCCCAAGCAGGCACATGCCGATATCCGTGCTCACACAGCGGATAGATAATTCCTACTTGCTCAACCAATCCGTAATAGTCAATGACCTTTGAGCCAGGAGCGAGGCCGTCGAGCAATGTGTCTTCGAACTGTTGTCGACTTACAGCGACATTTTCAAGTTTCTTCCAGCCGCCGGAGTGGACAAAGTGAACTTCCTTACCCAGCAGGAGACTACGAATACTCTCAGGAAACCGCTGCTCTGCCCAAGCCTGCCAAAGAATCCAGGTAAACCCGTAAACCATCAGCCGCTGGCTGGATTCAAGTACTTCTTCCAGAGCTCCCCACTTCATGGATCCCGGGTCACTGGCGTCATCTAGCAGGAAAGAGAGTTCAGTAGCCAGGGGCCTTAAACTCAGGGCGGCGGCAATCCGTGCGCTCATTTCACCCCGAGTACGAAGTGATCTGGGGCTGTCGAGGATCAACAGGGGTCTGGGCTCTCTTCCCAGAAAGTCTTGAAAAATTGCGAGCGTACTGGCCGCCTGCAATTCAGAACTGGTTTTATCGAGTCTGATTTCGCTAGAGACTCCCGAACTGGTCGCGGACGATTTCAATACTCGCTCATGCGTCAAGCCAGGTGAATCCGTTTGCAGCAGAACCCGCTTAAACAAACCCACGTGAACATAGGGCAGATCCTCGCTTTCTGAAACGTCAGTGGTTACGTCCGCAAACCGCCGATACGACGCACATCCGTCAAGGTGCAATCTATGCAGCTCGTGCATCTGTCGCAAAAATTCGTCGCGACGATCAGCTGTGTAGGGCGGGACCTCGAGGAGCGAACTCATCCAGCACCCCACATCTCAAACCACTCAAGGTCGTTGCGCTTCACGGTCGTACTGTTCAAACGACTACAAGGGTCTCGAAGTACCTGCATCCAGTGCTCCCGTAGGCATGGCAGCGCCTGCTGATAGGCCGAAGCATCGAACAAATCTCTAAGTGTTTGTTGTACCGCATCCATATCAATGTGAAACCTAATGCAAGTCTCGGCAAGCTTAGTCGACCGCTCTTGATTGAATGACATGACGGGGTAGAGGTAGAGCGAACACAGTCTGGCATGTCCCCAGTTCTTATCTGGAAAACGCGCACTTAATGGCAATTCCAGGGTATGGGCAATCCCGTGCACCAACCCCACGCCCGCCTCTGCCTGATAAGAGCAGGCCAGCCTGGATAGCTCAAACCACTCGGGGTGGTGGTCGAGCGACAAACCCGAGAGCTCCCTGATTACATTCGCGAGCTTTTGCTTTAAGGACTCGGTTGCCAGTGGTGAGATAATTGCCTCAAGAGCATGAGACCAAGTGTCTCCGCATGCAAACCGCTGCATCTGAGGTCCCACGGTACTTCCCAATTCCGGCAGGCTCACATAAAAATCTGGCCTTAGAGCCTCATCCAACTGAATAGTCTTTTCGCTGCCGGAATCCACAACCATAACTGGTGAGACCTCGGCACCTGAACCCCAAATCGTCGGTATGGCGACCAGCGTCGCTTCGGGCCGCTGCTGCATTCTCAAGCGCTTTACGTTGTCGATAACGGTCCCACCTCCGATCGCGATGATCAAGTGGACGTTCTCTGGCAGTTCATCTGAATAGCTATGGACTGGCTTATGGAAAAGCTGATGCGCACGATCAGCCTGTGAAGGGCCGCTGATAACGTGAGTTGACTCGTCAATGCGAGCCAGCAATGCGTCCAGAGAGAGCTCAGCAGTCATTGCTCGAACTGGATACCGTTACTCTCGAGTAGCTCGATTATCTTATCAACGCTGTCCAGTGCAGTCGCTTCGTCTGTGCTGGGGTGATAGCCAAAAGTATCCTGAATACCTACTGCCACAGAAACAACACCCAATGAGTCCCACGTTTCCACATCTTCTCTCTTCAGCTCGAAACTGAATTCATCCTCATCAATGAGCAGAATATCCAGCATGAGCTCTTTGAGTTTCTCTCGATTCTCCATCTAAATATGTTGTCTCCATAAAACATGTTCATCGCCTATCGAGGCGATGGAAACCAAGTCAGGCTTGCCATTCGCAAGCTCTGGCAGCTTGTCCATACCAACGATGTATAACGGCCATTGTGCTCGATTGTGCTTTTTTCGAAACTCGCTCAACAAGGCCCTCATTTGTTGCTTAGATGGCTTTGGTGCAAGCGCGATCGCACCAGCCTCTTCTCCATGTGTATCCACAGTTTTGAAGACTGCAGATTGGCCAGGCCAAAAATCCTCCACTGTTCCACCGATCGTGAATAATGAGATCTTTTCCCCATATCGATTGAAAACCTCGTTTGTTCTGCCTGCCAACTGCCAGCTTTCGCCGTCCGCGGCAGGATGGCCGATATCCCCTGTAGGTATCCATTCGCTAGCGTCGAAAAGATGGAAGCCATCAGCACCTACTGTAGCCACGGCACCGAAGGGGCTACGGAAAAACAGGGCGCCTTCCACGCTTTTGAGTTCTACTCCAGGCAGTGGACTGCCTACATTCTGCGCATCATTGGATGCGCCCGCCTTCCGGACCGTCAGCCTTGGCAGAGCTTCAGCACATCCGAAGTTATTGAAGATCACTGCCTCAGGGAACATACGGTTTAAAGATTCAAGTTTGTGCTGTGGAAAACGACCTCCCGCAAAATGAAGCCTGATCACACCCGGGAAACTACAGTCTGCAAGTTGAGACTCCATGAGGCTAACTTGGCTACCCACTAGGCATAGCATGGCGTTATCCGCAGCAATCAGGTCTTGTCGAAATTGGGCAGGTGAGCTTAGTCCGGGAGAAGGCCTGAATCGCCGCCCTTGCACCTTTGCCCATAACCACTGGTTCACAAACGCATAGCTATACGTCAGCGGTAAAGCGCATATCGTCTCGGCCACAGGTGCACTATCCTGTATCTCATGAAGAACTCGAGTTAAATCCTCAGATCGTGCCCTACAACCAATCACCACCTTGGGCTTCCCAGTGCTACCTGAGGTGAGCAATGCAAAATGGTCCTTACTCAACTCTTTTGGTAAATAGCCCCTATGCCGGAACAGAGGGGCGTCGTCCATCGACATATGTGCAGGTACGAAGACGAAGCTCTCTGGATTGTTCCATGCTTCCTCAAGTAACCCTGCATCAATGGCGGGGCCACTTGCGCGGATAATACGCATGACGGGTTCTCGGTGACGTTAAGGGTAGAAGTATCCTATAAATCGTAGATCTAGGACAGGAACCTAGTCTCGTGCCAACTTGGAATTGGACATTCGCTATTGCTTCAACTGTGAGATATAGGACACCGAATATATCTCAAGGTCACAGTCATTTTCATTACCTAAGCGATGGATCTGAATATTTCCAAAGCGAGAGGTTTCTAGCTCTTTGATGCTCGCTATCTTATTCATGTACTCTCTGCTCCTGTCTTCGCTATTGATTGTCGCGTCGGAGCGCCGGAATCTATCCATAAATGCAGATGCGGTGAACAACCGATGTGGCTGGCCATCGCCGATCTCCGTGAGGATATGCCTTGGACTGTATTTCTGTCCTGAGTTGAGTGCATAAATTCTGGGCGTATACACGGTAAACACGTCACCCTCGGCCAGATTCTTCAGGTGCCATCGGTAAAGTGGTAGGCACCTATAGTCCTCCAATTTTTGGGCGTGTACCCGTTTGATTCCTTGTTGCCCTCCCTCGTACACGAGTATCAAAGAAATGACTGTTGCTACGGTCACTAAAGCTGGCTGAAATCGAGAGGAAGGAGACCAGACAATCAGAAAAAGCATCATAAGTGATGGTATCGACATGAGGCCGTAATGGACCGTTTGAAGGTCCAGTGGCCTGGCAAGAATAAACAAAATCGGGCTGCATGCGCTAAGCGCCAGTGCAAATATTAAAATTCGAACGGCACTGACACTCACCTTCTGCTTAATACTCTCGATGGTACTGGAGCGAGCCAACAAAAATATGCTGCTTGGCAATATTGCTGTGTAGAAAAATTCCACCAAGTATCTGTGCATGTAGCCGAAAGTAGCATCTGTTTGGAAACGCCCACACCACGACTCACTTTCGCAACTAGCATTCGTTAGCAGCTTTTGCACCATGTCAAAATTCTGAGGATAGCCTAGTAGCCCGAAAGCCATGGCCATTGCAGGGATGAAGAACAACAAGTCTTTAACCTTTGAGCTAGACAGCCAAATCAGAGGCAGAAGTCCAAAGATAGAGAGAATAGCGGTGGGCTTTCCCTGCACTGCAATTCCAAAGGCGACGCCAGAGAATAAGAGCATCATACTTGATGGCCTGCGGAAGATATGGGTTAGGAGTGCTAGTGTCCCCAGCCCAACGAAACCGGCTACCATGATGTCTGGATAGGCCCTCAGCATCCAGCGCGACGCTGTTCCAGACAGGATTATGGCTACGAGCGGTAGAGCCCAAGGCCAAGAAACTCCAAAAAGTCTGAAGAAAGAATAGGTAAAAGCTAGGAATACGAGAAAGTTCAAACAAATCAGCGCAAACAAGACACCGTCAGTTGGGTACCCGAGTTCGATCTGTAGATCGGTCAGTGGGCTAAATAAGATCTGAACAAAATTTCCCAGCTTGTAGTAACTGCCTCCGTATCCAATCCAGCCTCTTTTTATGAAAACCGAGGACTCCTGCGTTGTGCCAATATGCAGGGTAGAGTCCCAATTTCTCTCAAAGTGATCTATGGACCCCAACCACACAATATAACAAAGGCCAGCGACGAGTATCGCTAAGAAAGTGATGTTTAAAAGCCTGTTCGTACGCATATGACGTAACCTTGGTCAGCTAGAGAGGTCGCCTCATCGCGCTTGCTCTCTGCACCGGAGCCTGGCTGCGAAAAAGACATGCGCCGCGTGCGCGTTCGCATTTTCTCGATTGCGCCAGCTTCGCGCTGGCCGCTAGTCTAATTTGGTGTATGCACATAGTGAAGATCTGGCTCGGAGTATTCGTTGGCAGTCTCCGCCTCGATGACCAGTTGTCATCACAACTAGGTAACTGAGGAGGAAGCTACTCCCCTCCGGCGAGCCCAACAACCAAACGAGATGTTACTATTGCTTTGTACTCAACCGGGGCATGTGTCGGCCTATCATCCTACCGGCGCTGCCAATGACTGATTATCTATGGAACAGACTGAGCTTATTTTCTTGATATCGCAGCCTCGAAGCGGGTCGACTCTTACGCAGAGATTGATCGCCACTCATGAAGAGGTGTTTACTCGCAGCGAACCGTGGCTAATGCTTCGCGCCGCTCAGAACATCATTATATACGGAGCATTTCGCGCTGGTCGATGAAACGCTCGCACGATCAAAACACCTCTATATATTCCGACGTAGTGAACCTCTCGACACCTAAAGTGCTGGCCCATCGTGTACAAATATGGCGGAATGATACAGATAGGACCGCAATCGGTAACCCTGCTCACTCAAACATCGATATACAGGATTACAGTCTGGTTTGAGTAAATCTAGCCCCTTGATCTCAACAACAATGTTGGAAGGTTTGTAAAGATGGAAAGGAAAGGACTGGAGAATTCGTAGTTCATGGTGCTCTACATCGACTGTCAGTAAGTCGATTTTTTCAAACTCACCACTTCGCTCCCCTAGCAAAGATTCTATCGTCATAACAGGCACTTTAACCTCAGCTATGAGTTTCGCCCCCAAAGCGGTGGCGTCTGTTATATTTCGCTCCTCTAGCGAATTGAATGCAGGCTCATCAAACATGTAGTAAGTGAGGGAGCCTGGCTCCTCATTGTCCGAAATGGCAACCTCGAGGTTAATATCTTTGGGTCGTAGATTCTCGAAAGCCTGCATTCCACCGGGCAAAGGGTCAATATTAATCCCGCGCCAACCACGCTCATAGAGCTTGTATGTGTTGGAAAACCTGGTCGGGTGGTGCGCTCCAATATCGACAAAGAACCCAGTTGAGTTGCGGTTGAGACGAGCTACGATAAGGTCCTCGCCCTCTTGAGCGTAGGCGTCTTGCGGGACTATGTCGTCGCAAAAATACTCATTTTGCAGCTTATCTATCAATCTATTAAGCTCTTGGTAGTCCGCTTGGTTTAATGTGTGATAGATGCGCAATAATCCGGACCAAGTGTCTCGTGTCATTGACACCTTGCCCCGCTGTAAGTAGCCGATATTGTTGACTTCTTGGAGCACATAGCCGAACTGCTTGACCGTAACTTTGGGCGCGTCCCTATCTCCATGGATTGATAGCGATTCAAGCTCAAGCTTTACAAGAGCGGAAGCGACAGCTCCCCTCTCTCGCACGCCGACGGCGTCTGAGACGAGAAACTCCGAGATCGTTTGCCCAGAATCTCTTCTAGCCACCAAGTAACGTAATGCTATAAGTATGAGTTTTACGGTGTCAGCTAATCGCTTTATCATGGGAGAATCCTACACGCCTACCATCTTCAACTTACGAGCTCGAGCTGGTTCCGCACGATCGCTCTAGAATTATTGCATGATAGGTCCTGTACAACTTCCGTGCCTAATCAGCATAATGAGAGGATTCGCAGACGTTTCTAGTTACGGCAGCTCGCTGAAGTCGAACTGCTGCAACGCATCGCGTCGCCTGAGATCGTTACACAATAATCCTAAAAGTGCTTGACTGCCATGAAGCCAGCAATCGTTGTTATTGCATACAATCGTCTCGATGCCATGAAGAGACTTTTGCACTCTATCCGTGCGGCCGAATTGCCGGGGGACACCACCCTAGTTGTGAGTGTTGACTATAGCGGCGATCCTGAAGTGGCCGAATGTGCTAAAGCGTTTGAGTGGCAGCATGGCGAAAAACGAGTCATTGCACATAATTCCAACCTTGGCTTACGAGCTCACGTACTTTCATGCGGAGACCTTTCGCGGGTTTATGGATCAGTAATTCTGCTCGAGGACGATTTGTATGTTTCTCCCTTTTTCTATCGCTACGCTTGCCTCGCCCTTGACCGGTACTGCAGTGACGATCGCATCGCGGGGGTCTCGCTATATACTCATCGGTGGAATGAGACCGCCTGCCAGAAGTTTACTCCACTGGAAACGTCCGAGAGTGACACATTCATACTGCAACTTGCTTCTTCATGGGGCCAATGTTGGACGAAAAAGCAATGGGAGGGCTTCATAACCTGGTATGGCGATAATTTAGATTGGCCCATGAAAGGTACAGAGTGGAGGGGTAAGGAAATGATACCCGGCGATGTGGCTCGATGGCCCGATTCCTCCTGGAAGCGCTATTTTATTCGGTATCTAATTCAAACTGACCGCTATTTTGTTTACCCAAAAAAATCATACTCCACGAACTTTTCAGAGATCGGTGTGCACCACACCAAGAAGCACTCAGTGTTGCAGGCTCCTCTCGAGATTCGACATAGACACCTCAACCTGCTTCCGTTTGATGAGATCTTTGAGAAATATGATGCCTTCTGTGAGCTTTGCCCCGACTCTCTCAAGCGACTGGCCCCCTTTCTGGATGAGATCGATTTAGAGATTGATCTCTATGGCCAGAAGCCGCTCTCTAAATTGAGCCGAGAGTACTTACTAACCATCAAAAAGAGTACAAAACCAACTCATTCCTTCGCTATGGACTTGAAGCCGCATGAACTCAACGTTATTCATAACCTTGGCGGTGACCATTTTCATATTAGTGCGAAGAAGGACTGCGAGTCAGCCACAAAAATTTCCTACATTGACAGAGCACGCTACTACTTTGACATTCATTCCCGGTACGATACTGAGCTTTTGGCTGAGACAACTTTACGGAACTCGCAGTCTGGCAAGTCCAGGATCACCGTTAGATTTCTCCGGAGGCTAAAGCGCATGGCGGAAAAGACACTTGGTTTTTTCTAATTGAATTGAAGTAAGTGGCTTCCTCTGAAAAGTTTTCAATACACTGCGTAATTTGAGCGAAATCCGAATTTTTTATCGCTGGTTATCAAGCTCCGATTCGAGCGACACAAATCTGCAAATAGGAATAGGGATAGGGATAGGGATAGGGATAGGGATAGGGATAGGGATAGGGATAGGGATAGGGATAGGGATAGGGATAGGGAATGTTAAGCCAATCGATACAGTCCATAAGGCAAATAACGCGTGCTTTTGCCAGACTTCTGAAGATCTTCATTTCTGCAGAAAAACCTCGGATAGTCTACTATTTGGATAACTTCCCTAAGACTTCAGAAACTTTTATCCTCAATGAAATTGCGGTCCTTAAAGACATGGGAGTTGAAGTCGAGATCGTTGCGTTCAATGATCCTAAAGAGCCTCACGTCAATGCTTTGGTGCTTAAGCACGCATTGCCACAACACACCTACTATATTAACGCACAGAGTTTTCTCGATAGGGCTTGCAACCAGCTCGTTGCATTGGCGCCCGCCGTTCTCCACTCTCATTTTGCTTACGAAGCAGCATGGTCGATGGTTCGACTAGCCCATCGCTATGGGCGCTCGTGCTCAGTCACAGCACATGCCTACGATATATTTAGGAGCGATATTTTACGTAGAGGCATAGCGGCGCCAGTGCTAACTGGAGTTGATGTCGTAATAACGCCCTCTCACTACAATAAGCGCTATATACACCAGAATTTTAAGATTCCTCTCGGGAAGATTCATGTAGTGCGTGCTAGCATTTTTCTTACAGAAGACGCGACAATCGGAGTCCAGAACGACGTCGTCTCGGCTGGAAGGCTAATAGAAAAAAAAGGATTCGTTACCCTTCTGGAATCCATGGCTTCACTACAGGCATCTCATCCCATTAAACTTAAAACCCTCATCATAGGGGATGGGGAGGATATGCGTGATCTCAAAGATTTCGCACGAAAGTTGGGCATTGAAGATACTGTTGAGTTTGCAGGAGAACTCACCAATGAGGAGACGATCGCTAGGATAGGTAGTAGTAGAATTTTCGTACTCCCATGTTGCTTCGCGGCCGACGGCGATGTGGACGTTTGTCCTCTTGTGATTCAGGAAGCTATGGCTATTGGAGTTACAGTCGTTTCTACCAATATCGCTAGTATTCCTGAGTTGGTTGAAGACGGTATTTCTGGCTTGCTTGTTCCTCCATCGTCCCCCGTCGAACTAGCGCAGGCAATAAAACGGCTTTTGGATAACAGTGAGTTAATGGCAACACTCAGCAACAACGCAAAGAAAAAAATAAAACAAGATTTCGACGTGGAGCATCAGACAGCTGAGCTAGTGTCCATCTGGCAGAAAGAACTGGGCTTGACCAAACATGACTGATTACTTAATCAGCATTGTTACTCCGATCTTCAATGGAGCCAAGTTCATTCGTGAAACTCTAACTCGCCTCCATCGGCAGCTAGAGGGGATTGAGAGCCGAGTCCAACATATCATTGTCGACGGCGGCTCAACCGATGGGACCGTCCAAATCATACGAGAGCTGACTAGCACACGAAGCAATACAATATTTATATCCGAGGACGACAACGGCCAATCAAATGCGATGAACAAGGGAATCATGCTTGCGCAGGGACAAATGCTTTCCTTCCTCAACGCAGATGATTACTACGAAAACAACACACTACGTAGGGTCTTGGAAATAATTGAGGCCGTGAAACTTACTGAAGATCTTTTCATTGTCGGTAACACACGGGTAATCAACGCGGATAAAGATGATTCGCTCATATCGATCAATCGCCCCGTTCACTTTGGCTTCCCAGCGACGCTGGAATATTGGCGATATGCTGTTTTCCCAGGTAATCCGACAGCATACTTTTATCACCGAAATCTGCATCAGCTTGCTGGTTTGTATAACGTAGCGGAGCACTACGCGATGGACTATGAGTTCCTTTTAAAGTCATCAAAATACGCACGGATCATTTACTTCGATGAAATATGGGGCAATTTCCGTTACTACAAAGGCACTAAAACCGAAGAAAGCGTTACCTCAGGCATGAATTTGGTCAGGAGGCAGCGCATAACAAACTCCGTGCTCAAGAACGAGCCAAAAGCAGTGAGATTCTCTTTTAAGTTTAAAGAAGCGGTTTTTAAGGCTAGGCATAGTTTCAAATAACCCGAACAACCAAGTTTCTTGCATTTAAAGACTAAGAGTCACCGCTGATATACACTCACCACGGACAGACAACCTCGGGACCCACCTCCCCTTGGCAGGGTGCCTATTCCCTTAAGAATTTAGTAAGCGTGCCGAATGTTTCGAAAAAAATGCAATATCTGTTCGGGTAGAAAGTTCGTGCCCGGATACAACGACCGCCTAAGCACAACAGGGCTTGCACCACAGTGTAAGAGCTGTGGTGCCGTTGAACGACACCGGATTGTCAGAGCATTGTACAATGCTCTCGAACCCCTCACCTCGGAAATGCGAGTTTTACAATTCGCACCAGACAACACACTAGTTCCCGATAACTTCCTGAGTTATACGTCGTCGACCTACAAAGGTGAGAACTCCCTGGACATGATGCACACAGGGTTGGCAGACAGTACTTTTGACCTAATTGTATCGAATCATGTCATAGAACATGTACCAGACGACCTGAAAGCCCTGTCAGAGTCTCTTAGGCTTGTGGGCAAAAAAGGTATCGTGCATGTCTGCGCGCCCACACCGGCTGATACACCGGAAACCGTCGATTGGGGGTTTCCTGATTCACAGAAAACACAACATTATCGTAACTATGGAGCCGACATGGGGTGTCGGCTGCTGGAGTGTGATCCTAAGTTAAACTGTTTTGCAGTCTTTGGAATTGACTCCATTACACGCGTCTCGGACGTGGTGTTTTTCTTTTCTCGCGACAATAGTCGTCTCAACGACTTTTTGGCAAGACTTCAAGCCGCTGGATTTATGTGCGTATACTTGCAGCTCGCAGGCAAGTAACCCATTGCTATTCAGTTGTAAAAAATCGTACTTTGACTTACGTCGCCGTCGCCGTCGCCAAAAATCGTCGGTATTGTTCAACTATGTTGCATAGAAGAATATTTAGTGGAGGCTACCCGAGCTGTTAACTGGCAGGGAAAGGAACTAGGCGTCATATCTCTCGTCGAAGAACACGGCAGGGTTGGATTAAATGAAGCCTAAGATAGCATTTTAGCCATGGCTTTAAGGCTTTAGACATCATTGACTGTTTGTATAGAGACCATGGGACAGTGCCACACAGACTCCTTGGCTTTTTATGCTGAAAGTCAGGTGTTACGTCGCAAACTTTCGAGGGGCAAGAGAAATCACCCAGCGCCTCCTCACTCGTGCTACGGCGGGAGAGTTTTCTAATCACCTTGGGTAAAGATGCTGGAACTTGATACCCCTCTGCTTTTGCAAAGCACGAACGCTATGTCCCTCACCCAAGCAAATGCTTTAATTTCCGCCATGCCCTCACTGGGAACGTCAGCATTTGGTCAACTGTCCTCAGCCAAGCGTATGTGTGAAAAGAGTTCTTCCAAATAAACTTAAGCAAGCCGTGCTCGAAGATAGCCCTTACTCCGTAGCGATTATAAACAACCCGAAGCCAATCGAATCGGTTCCGGATCAGGTGCTGATGGCCATATCCTCCCAGCTCGTAATTAACTATAGAGTGATCAAGTTTCCTATAGTTATCTCCGTGAAGGTGAACCAAATCAAAGTACCAGTTGAGTTCGGCCTTGAAACGATATCGGGTGTCGTATAAAGGCACCCAAGCTCGCCGCACAAAAAGCGCCTGATGACAAACGACCCTGGTACCGAATTGCAAAAGCTGCTCTTCCGTGAATTCGTACGGGCAAAGCATAGAGCTTGGACCGGTTTCATCGAAGATTGTGATGCCACCATAGATTATGGGTGGCAACAGGCTTACGGGAGAGGAAAATACCGTATCAAGTGCGCATTCAGAACTAAAACAATCTCCTGCATTCAGAAACTGGAGATAATCACCCCTCGCCGCAGCAATGCCCTTATTCATTGCATCATAAATTCCCTCATCCGGTTCGCTAATGCAGTAGTCGAGGCGTGAGGAGTAATTTTCTAAAGACTCGATTGTTCCGTCGGTAGAGGCTCCATCTATGAGGACAACCTCATAATCTTGATAGTTCTGAGAAAATACGCTGTCTAGCGTTCTCTCGATGTCGCCGCCCGCATTAAACGTGACTATTACGATGCTGAGCGTCGGCAAAGTGGGCCTCCTGGAATTATCGTTTCTTGGTCACAATGCTCAGTGATCTTGACGCGCCACGCTCATGCAGCCTGCGCTGTAAAGCACTATTAAATTCCAAACCGTATAGCCCCAGACATTCGTCCCATTGCTCTTGAGACCTAAACACCACATGTGGTGCTGGCCTCTCCTCCTCACCGACGCAGATTTTGTCATGAATCAGAAAAACTCCACTATCACTAAGGTGGTCGCTCACCACTCGAACCGCCGCTCGAAACTTTTGGTTGCTAACTAGATGAATAAATACCGTTCTCTCTAGGATTATGTCGAACCTAGTGCCTCGTAGCGCAAGAGTCGTGAGATCTGAACACTGAAAGTTGCCATTTGGATGGCTACTGGAAGCAATTTCTATTGCCGTTGGGGAAACATCCACCCCAACGTATTCCAACCCTCGCTCTATGATCGGTGGCGCCATCATTCCTATGCCGCAGCCCAAATCAAGAGCTTTCCCGCCTGAGGCGACTCCTAGGCTGTCCAGTATCGCTGCCATTTGCTGTCTGGCGCGCTCGTAGATAGCGTCATTCTGAGTGCGAGAGAGTGAAAGGTTGCCAACTCCTTGGGAATTCTCACGAAAATCATCATGACGCTTTCTCCAATAAGCATTTGTGTCAAGTTCCGTCATGTAGCGATCCTTCAAGAAGTAAACCATTAGGGTTCAAACTAGAAATAGTCTCGATGCTTTTTCAGGCGACTACTTCGCTTGATAAAAAAGAAGTCGCCCCCCGTCAGTGCGCTGTCATATGGTCGGTACCTGACATCCACAATGTCGTAAAGGACGAAACTGTGACGCTCCATATATGCAATTAGCTGAGCAGGTGTTGTCCTGTGTTCGTATGCATCAAGGCAGCCAAACTCAATAATACACAACTCGCAGTGTGCCAGTGCCCGCGTAGCACCTCGCAGCGCTGGCAGTTCCGCTCCCTGTAAATCGAGCTTAATCAAGTCCGGCAAAAGGCCGTGCTCTTCGCAGATATCGTCGATCGTGCGCACCGCAACATCCAGCCGTCGCGTTGCCTCACCCTGCACGTGTCCCAACAACGATGAAGCCGCCAAGGCGGTGGTTTCGTTTCCGTGCTTCGGGTTTTCCCAAATGTTGAGCTGCATGGTGTCGGCCTTTTCACCCACAGCAGCTTCAACCAAGCTAGTTTGCGCTGAGAATGCGGCCGTATGCTCCGCAATCCGGGGGTAGAGCTCGCTATTGGGTTCAATCAGTATCAGTTGGGCGTCGGGGAAAATCTCATGCACTTCCTGGGCCCAGCGGCCTATAAAGGCCCCGCAGTCAAAAACCACGCCCGGTTTATATCCGAGGCTGGCAACGTGCGCGAGTCGGGCCTCGCAGGTTGGAAGAGCGTGCTCAACACGCACCTGTACCTCGGGCGCAGGCAAGATCATCCGTTTTATCTTGCGAGCCGCTTGTCGAGCGATATTCATTAGCACCTCAAATCATGGCGGGGTCGTTCGGTCGAAATCATACACAGCAGCGGTGAGCAAAGGAACCGAGCCGCCAAATTTGTGAGGCCATAACCGTGTGAAGCCCATGGCCCAGAAACTCGCGGGCATTCGGGGCGAGTATTGTTGCCAATCTATGAGATACTCCGCACTCGATCCAAGATTTGCAGAGCAGTAACGCAGGAAGCAACACATTATGGCCACCACGGGCTACCTAAGGGAGCACTCGAGCGTACTGCTGTGGTCCATGCGGCTGTTCGATGTGGGCCTCTCGCTACTGTGCTCATACGCGGCCTTTATGGTGGTATTTGAGGGCAATCGCGAGCCGCCAAGCTACTTGCTCTACCAACTTGCCATAATCATGGCCCTCCTACTGCAGCTTGTTGTTTTCCACGTGTCGGATCTCTATCGACCGTGGCGGGGTGAAGGTCAGCTCAAAGAATTCACCCAGCTCTTTCTAGCCTGGCTTGTCGTTTTCGGCATTCTGGTGTTCCTCGCCGTCATTACGAAAACTTCCTCAACCTTCTCCCGACAGTGGCTACTGATGTGGTTCACGGGCGGACTTGTAACCTTGATGGCGTCTCGCCTTGTGCTCCGAGGTGTGCTTCGACAGCTGCGGGCGAATGGCTACAACCTGCGGCATATCGTCGTGCTCGCCAAAGGGGAAGTCGGCGACCGTGTGCTGGATAACCTGGCTACCTCACCTGAAGCCGGCTTGAATGTATTAGGCTATTTTTCGCCAACCGATGCTAAATCCGAAACTTTCAAGGGGCGCACCGGCACGCTCGATGACGGGCTTGAATATATCCGCAGCCACAGGGTGGACCAAATCTGGCTAGCGATGCCCCTTCGTGAAGAAGACGAGATTCAACGCATGCTGTCTGAGCTGCGCGATATCACGGCAGATATTCGTCTTGTGCCTGACTTCTTTGGGTTTCGCCTGATCAATCATTCCATTAGCAACATTGCTAACATGGCCGTTGTTAATGTGTCGGTTACGCCCATGGATGGGGTCAATCGATGGGTCAAGGCCGTGGAGGATCGGATACTTTCGCTGGTGATCCTTACGCTCATCAGCCCCCTTCTACTTGTGATTGCTATCGCCGTAAAACTCAGCAGCCCAGGCCCGGTGTTTTACCTACAGGAAAGGGTCAGTTGGAACGGTAAGCGTTTTAACATGATCAAATTTCGATCAATGCCAGTCAACGTAGAGTCTGAGTCAGGGCCCGTATGGGCGTCTGCGGAGGAGCAGCGAGCCACTGGAGTGGGTGCCTTCCTCAGAAAAACCTCCTTGGATGAACTGCCCCAGTTTTGGAATGTTCTGATGGGCGACATGTCCATCGTGGGGCCGCGCCCCGAGCGACCTGTTTTCGTTGAAAAGTTCAAAGATGAAATCCCGCGCTATATGCAAAAGCACAAAGTGAAGGCCGGCATAACAGGCTGGGCGCAGGTGAACGGCTGGCGCGGCAACACCGATCTCGAAAAACGTATTGAGTACGATCTCTATTACATTGAAAATTGGAGCCTGGCTTTCGACATCAAAATCATTCTGATGACGGTAGTCCGGGGTTTCATCCACAAAAACGCCTACTGATCCAAACGAGGGTGGTACACAACATGGCCAAATATCTGGTAGTCGGCGCTGGTTTCAGCGGCGCTGTCATAGCACGCGAGTTTGCCAGCGCGGGGCATAGCGTAGATGTTGTGGATGCTCGTAGCCATGTTGCCGGAAATTGCCATACCGAGAGAGATGCTGATTCTGGCGTTATGGTGCATAAATACGGGCCGCATATCTTCCACACTGATAACGAGCGGGTCTGGGAATACCTTAACCAGTTCACCACCTTCATGCCCTATACGAATCGAGTTAAGACAACCAGCGGCGGCAAGGTGTATTCCCTTCCCATCAACCTGCTCACCATCAACCAGTTCTTTGGTAAGGCCATGTCTCCAGATGAGGCGCGGGCATTCATTGAATCTCAGGCCGACATGAGCATCAGCAATCCAGAGACCTTTGAAGAACAGGCATTACGTTTTGTCGGGCCCGATCTATACGAGGCATTTTTCAAAGGCTATACCCAGAAACAATGGGGTTGCTCGCCCACTCAACTGCCGGCCAGTATCCTTAAGCGCCTGCCGCTGCGCTTCAATTACGATGACAACTACTTTTTCCACAAGTACCAGGGCATGCCAGTGGATGGCTACACCGCCATCGTTGAGGGCATCCTGGACTGCCCGAACGTCAGTGTGACCCTGAATCACGACTTCGAGAAGTCACAGGGCAAGGGCTATGACCACGTTTTCTATTCGGGGCCGCTGGATGGCTATTTTGGCTACTCAGAGGGGCGGCTGGGTTACCGCACACTGGACTTCAAAGAAATCAGGGGCGATGGGGACTATCAGGGCTGTGCGGTGATGAATTACGGCGATGAGTCGGTCGCTCACACTCGCATCGCTGAACACAAGTATTTCTCCCCTTGGGAGGCGCACGAAAAGACGGTGTGTTTCGCAGAGTACAGTCGCGCCTGTGAAGAGGGTGACATTCCCTACTACCCCATTCGATTGACCGAAGAGCAGGCACTTCTTAAGCATTATGTAGACATCGCCAGCAAAGCTTCGAACGTCACTTTTATGGGGCGCCTGGGCACTTACCGCTATCTGGATATGGACGTCACAATCGCAGAGGCACTCAGTGCCGCTGATCAGGCGCTCGCGCTTATCGCAAAAAAGGAACCTATTCCGCCATTCTTCACACAGCCTCTCTAGCACTATGACCGAACCAAAGCAGCTTGTCGCGGTCATCGTGACATTCAATCGGCTGGACAAGCTGAAAGTCACACTCTCGCACACCCTTGCGAATCGCTTTGCCCACATCGTAGTAGTCAACAATGCATCTACTGACGGTACCGACCAATGGTTGGGCAGCCTCGCAGATCAGCGGCTTCACGTTATCCACAGCGAAAAGAATCTAGGCGGTGCCGGGGGCTTTCACATCGGCTTTAAGTATGTCTCAGAACAGCTCAACGATGCAGATTGGCTGGTGTGTTTCGACGATGATGCTTACCCCGAAGCCAACGTGGTAGACGTCTTTGAGTCGCTGGATATCCCCGATGGGGCGGGCAGTCTGGCGGCTGCAGTGTATCTGCCCGATGGAGAGCGGATCAGTGAGATGAACCGTCCCAGCAGAAATCCCTTTTGGCATCTCAGGCACTTCCTTGGCACAGCAGGCAGTGGGCGCAAAGGCTTTCACGTGCGCGACTCCGATTACCTTGCATCGGGCCACATAGAAATTGACACGTCGTCTTTTGTAGGGTGCTTCGTCCGCGTGCGGAATATACGGCAGGGACTGATCGGACTACCGCGCAGCGAACTATTCATCTATGCCGATGACGTCATCTATATTCTGGAATCCCGGAAGGCAGGCTTCAAACACCTGTTCGTTCCAGCGCTTCGCTTCCGACATGACTGTGAAACGCTCATCGACCAACAGGACGTGTATCACCCGCTATGGAAAGTGTATTACACCTATCGGAACCGTCTTGAGCTATACCGCATTGCGTCCACGTGGCTTTACCCGTTGGTTCTGCTGGTCAAGATACCCAGTTTCCTGCTGACGGTGCGTCACTATGATCCTGCAGAACGGGGCACGTTTTTGAGGCTGGCGAGAG
The DNA here is from genome assembly GCF_014652275.1 of Parahalioglobus pacificus. GTDB lineage: Bacteria > Pseudomonadota > Gammaproteobacteria > Pseudomonadales > Halieaceae > Parahalioglobus > Parahalioglobus pacificus. The sequence continues at coordinate 107,801 of NZ_BMYM01000002.1, forward strand.
CGAGCATCATGGATGGATTACGGCGTGACTACAGCAAGCCTCACACAGAAGTGCTTGAACTCGCTAAGGTTGAGCAGAGCTAGTCTACTGACGCAGCGAATCTCGGTACTCGCTCAATACAAACTCGGGCTCGCCTTCCAGCCTTAATCGGCCCTCATCGATCCAGATGACCCGGTCACACAGGCTTTTCACCTGCGCGTCCGTGTGAGAGACAAAAACGACGGTTTGGTCGCCGCTGATGCGCTCCCGCATTGCCTGCTCAGCCTTGGCTCGGAATTCAGCATCACCCACACTCAACACCTCGTCGACGAGGAGGATATCCACATGCGTCAGTAGCGCCGTGGTGAACCCAAGGCGGGACTTCATGCCGGCGGAGTAAGTCTTCACCGGCTCCTCAAAGGAGTCGCCCAGCTCAGAAAACGCCTTTATCTCCTCCAGATAGCTCTGGGCTTCAGCTTTGGAGGCACCCTGCAACATCGAAGACAACAGTGCGTTATCCCTGCCGCTAAGATCAGGCTTGTGCCCCAGACCTATCGTCAGCAAAGAGGCGGTCTTACCGGGGTACTTAATGACAGTGCCACTTGTGGGGCCGAGAATATCCGCCATGATGCGCAACATTGTGGTTTTACCCACGCCGTTTCTGCCAATAATTCCGAGGGTTTCGTTCTCGTACAACTTGAAGGAAACGTCACGCAGCACATGGTGGATGCCGTCATCAAAGCTGTCCTTGCTGGCCTCGAAGTTCAGAGAGACGTTCTGCAGTTCCAGCATGACTTTTCGCTCATTCACCCCAGTCACGTGAGCACCTTGAGCGCCAGGTAATGGGTGTACCTGCGCATGAGATAAACCATTGCTACGATGACCGCACAACACACCACACCCAGTACCAACAAATGGGCGAGGTCAGGTGAGCCCTTGTACATCAACACCTGCCGGTGTGTATCGATCAAAAACGCTAACGGATTCAATGTGAGCAACCAATCGGCCTTCTCCGCATTCTTTACGTCGCGGACATCCCAGAAAATGCCGGAAGTGAACAGCAGGAATGTCATCCCCAGGGGAATGAACTTCTGAAAATCGCGCACCATACACACTAGGTATGCGCCCACGAGACTGCTGGCCACAATGAATAAGTACATCACCAGCAGCACCGGGAGCATCCATAGCCAGGATAATGCCGGGTATATCCCAAACACCGCCAACAGAAACACCATTAACAGATACACCGTGGATTGCCGATATAAGCTTTCCTGCACCGCCGACATGGGCCAAATGGACTTCGGCATCTTCACCTTTCCAATAAGCCCCTGACTGGAGACGATACTACCTGAGGCCTGAACCACCGTTTTGGAATACCAAATAAACGCGAATTTGCCCACGGCAAGGAATACGATAAAGTCGCCCGATTTTTCGCCATTATCGAGAATCAGCGCGAACACAATGTAAAACACGCACACCCACATCAGCGGCTCGAGGAACCACCAGAGCACGCCGAGCTTATACTTTGAAGTGTCCGCCTTCAAAAGCATTCGTGCCTGCACATCGATCAGGCTGAAGTAGTGGTTAAGTGTCATGAATAATTTCGAATATAGATTTCACTGGCCCATGTCACATGAGCACGCTGGGGCGGGAGTCTATCAAATTAGCCGGTCTCAGGAAGCCGAATCTGTCGGGGTGAACGTTCAAGTCCACTACCAGCTCCATGGTCAAGCCGGCTTGAATGTGACCGCCTGATTGAGGCGCCCGTTATTCGGCCTATTAAGAGGTCGGCCTGACTAAATCGGGCGCTCCAGTAGAAACCCTCCAAAAAGCCAATAGGCTGGTAACCAGCAGTGCCGGTACAACGTAAATCAGCGCTCGGTTCACCTGGGTGAAATCGAGGGCAAAGCGATAACGGTCAGTGAACACATAAACAGCGACGATAAACGCTAGACCCAGCCACGATGCCATAGACAGATAAAGTGAATCCACTGGCCACTGTCGCGTCACGATCACTACTACAAGCATTACCGCAACCAGGTACCACATCAGATTCCACTGAATCATTTCCAAAAGGGTCTCTACAAATGCAGCCCCAACGGGATGAACATTCAGGCTATATCGCCCGATGTAGGGAACATCGATCTGATCCGCACTAATTTCAAGCCGGCCTATGCCTGGCATGGTGATATCCACACCGATTACGAGCACCGCAGCCGCCAGCACCCCCGCTATTCCGGCGAGCCCTACGAGCAATTTAGTAGATATTCCCGTGGCGCTAAGCACCGCAAGTCCTAACAGCAGCCCGCCGAGCACCAAGCCGGGAATTTTCAACGTCATGCACAGTACAGCCATCGCCGCTGCCAGCGCCAACCATCCGAGCGATCGTGTGTTATGAAATACGTTGAGTGCCAATGCACCCCCGGTGAATGCCGCAGCTACCCACAGGTCCGAATAACCGCCCAGCGCAGTGTGCACATTCAGATATGGCAGGCTTAACACAAGATAAGCAGCTACGCATGAAGCCGCGGTGGAAGCAGTGAGCAGGCGGACGTGGCCAAACACCACCAAGCCCAGACTGATCAACGCGAGTAGCCAGGGAAGCTGCAAGGCCGGTGCCTCTGCGGTACCCGCACCCAGCTTCATCCACAGCTGCAGCAGCGGTACGGTTTCGGGGTACCGCCAGGCGTTCCCTGCGCCAGCGGTATACACCAGTGACTCCGACTTCAACCAATCAGATGGACTCACCCAGGGGGTAAGCTCTCCGAAGTGATACCAGACCATGGCCTTCGGGTCCCAGTTCATCCAGGCATCCCAAGGGAACAGCGGTCTCAGCATGATTTCCTGATAAAGCGTAACCAGTCGCCAAAGTATGAGAAGGGCCAATATGGCAATCACTACGCGGGCAAGAACCGTGAGTGATGTGACGCCCCCACCCGCTGGTGCCATTGCCCGAAACTGGCTCAGCTGAAGCACAACCGGTATGACTGTAAGCACCGCAACGCCCGCAGCAATGCCCACAAAGGACTGCGACAAACCCGAAATCGCCCAAAGGCGCATGAGCAGTGTCAGCAGCAGTACACCCAGCAAGTAGCCATAACCCAGCACCAGAGTTATCGAACTCGAGAATGAAGACAGCGGCTGCGCTTGAAGTGACAAACTTAACAACAAGCGCGCCCATGCTGCCCCCATCACCCAGGGAAGGAAGAGCGCAGTCACTAAACCGAGGAAGGATACGGACTCAGTCATCAGCCGCCCCCCTTACGCGATAAACGCTGCCCAGAGGGTGACTATCCAGGCGCGACGCCGGTACATCGTGCGTCTGCCATGTAAGCTGCTGCGCGGCTTCGTCGTATTGCAGCTCTGGGTTCTCCCCCAGAGCCAGTATGACGTCACCCTCTCGCAGGTTATTCACCCTTGGCAGCCGGTCATAGTTATGAATGTTGTGCGGCAGCAGGAAATACTGCAGCTTCAGCCGTCGGTACGTCATGCGCGGTGTGTTTTCCAGAAGAAACACGCGTGTGCCCACCTCCGGCATTACCTCCCGCTGAAGGTGTTGGGCATATTCGTAGAGGTCAGGACTCAAGTCCGCGCGATGCCGGTCCGGCATAGACTTGCCTGCAAACTGATAGCTGGTGCGCGCAAGCTGGGTAGACAGCTGGAGCTGCCACAGGGCATCCAGCGCCAGCCAAGGCACCAGAATCACCGTCGCAAATGCTGTAGTCATGGCCAGCGGAGTGATGCGCGACACAATAGCCAGAATGATCGCAGCAATCAGTGACCACGCGGCGAACAGCGTTGTTGGGTATTGCAGTGCAGAAGGCATAATGCCGCGGATGGCATTAATTGAACGATGAGACCACCCTCTAAAACCCGTCCATTCGTTCCAGATGACAGCGGCCGTTGAGGCAATGCTCACTGGCGTGAAGTGCATATTGTCCAAAGTAAACGGGGTGTCGCCGACGTCTCCGTAAACGCCTAACGCAACCGCGGTGACTCGACCACGCCAATCGGCGCTTTGCCGCAGGTTGAACCAATAACGGCCGTCTCGCGCCTGTTGCAACGGCAAGCCAAACACAGCGCCGGGCCTGTCTTCCACGCGCCAATAAAGTACCGTATTCAGGCTGGCTTGCAACCCCCGCACGTCCAACCGCAAGAAAGGCAGCTGCTCTGCCTGCAAATCAACCGTCGCCTCAAGGATGCCTTCGCCATTCTTTAACGCGAGTAATACACTGCTGTCGTCCTCGTACCGGCCCTCATCAAACACCAGGGGGCGAAAGTCGCTGCCGGATAGCGCAACCGACCGCGCAGGCTCACCCGCAATCTCTAACGAGTACGGGTTCAAAAGCTCGAAGCTCAGAAAATAACCACCCCCCGTACAGAAAGCAGCCAGAACCAAAGCAAGAAAGGCAGTCGCCAGCGTCTTCAATTGAATGTTTCCAGCCACTGTATACATCCGTGTCAGATTTGGTTTGCCGCGTTCAGAGGATGCGACATAGGCTATTGGCTTTCCCCACATTCGTTATCGCATGCCCAGTCGCGCATGTTGCGACTCATTACCCCACTTAGTCTACTCTCACTTCCCATAGCCGTCGCGTTATCTAAACATCGCAGCAGCTAACCAAGTGGATAAAAGCGGCCTACGATGCGCGTCATTGGCCGCTGCACAGCCTGAGAACGCAGTCACTACAGGCATGCTCACTTACTCAGCGCGGCGCCCGAGGAAAAGTTCGACTGCACTTCCTGGCACCATACTGCAGACCTGCCCTCATATACCGAACTCGCACGCGCGCTGATGGTTTACACTGCTCATATCGAGGGATATAGGAAAGTAAGCATGAGAGTGTCGAAAATCCTTACGACGGTCGCTGTGATCGTACTCGCAACGAGCTCGCTTCCAACGTGGGCGCAGCCCGCCCTGGTTTTCCAGTCAGACTTTGGTCTAGAAGAGCCCGCCGTCGCTTCGATGAAAGGCGTCGCCTATGGCGTCTCGCCAGAACTCAACATATTCGACAACACCCACGAAATACCGGTTTTCAACATCTGGGAAGCGGCATATCGCTTGAACCAGGTCGCCAACTATTGGCCGGCGGATACCGTGTTCGTCTCGGTTGTCGACCCGGGCGTGGGCACCAACCGAAAATCCGTGGTCCTGAAAACCAGGAACGGTCAGCTATTTGTAACGCCCGACAACGGGAGCCTGACACTGGTCGCCGAATCGTTGGGGATAGACGCAGTGCGGGAAATCGATGAAAGCAAGAACCGGCTTAAAGGGTCGGAGCGCTCTCATACCTTTCACGGGCGGGATGTCTATGCCTACACCGGCGCCAGGCTGGCCGCCGGAGCGATCAGCTTCGAAGAGGTTGGCCCCTTGCTCAAGCCCGAAGTCGTTAGCATCAGCTACCAGAAGCCCGAGATGACTGATAAGGGCATTATTGGCAGCATCCCTATTCTCGATGCGCACTTTGGGAATGTTTGGACCAATATCAGCGCCGATCTCTTCGACACGTTAGGGGTATCTGTGGGCGAAACCGTTCAGGTAAGAATCCGGGAGGGCGACACAGTGCTCTTTGAGCAGCGCGTTGAATTTGTCAGTTCCTTCGGCGGTGTTGCGCTAGGTGAGCCGGCCATTTACGTTAATGACATCCTCAACATCGGCCTCGCACTCAATCAGGGGAACTTTGCCGAGCAGTATTCGATTCAGCCAGGCGGTCAGCGCGTTATCGAGTTACACCCTTAGCTAAGCCGCCACCGCTGGGCCGCTCCGTCAGGCTGTGGAGCAGCCACAACTCCGACCGAACGGCGAAATTCTAGGCCGCAAACGCCTTGGCACAGGCAGGCCTGGCCAACAGCCTGTCCGCATAGGCACTGAGATTTGGGAAAACCTCATCTGTCACGATACCCAGACGCTTCGACATAATGCAGGCATGGCCAAGCATCGTATCGGCCGCAGAGAAGTCGCCAATGATGTAGTCGCGGCCTGCCATTGCCTCTTCCACGGGCGCCCATGCTTTTGCCAGCAAACGCTGAGCCTGTTCGCGCACCGTCGCATCCTGACGGTCCGGCGGCAGCAACAGCGTGTGCACCACGATGGTATTGACGGGCGGCATGACCATGCCTTCGCAGTAGTGAAACCACTGCAGATACTCCGGAAATGCAGGGTCATCCACCGCTGGCTTCAAGCCACCGTTCTTGTGCCGCTCCAGGATGTATTCGGCGATGGCGCCGGATTCAAAAATACTCACATCACCGTCTTCCAGAACGGGCACCCGTCCTAGGGGGTGCCGTGAACGGTGCTCATCGGACTTCAGATCCTTGGGGTGGAAGTCCATACGGTTTAGCTCGTAGTCCAATCCAAGCTCCTCTAACAGCCAAAGGGACCGGCTGGCGCGGGAGTTCGGGGCGAAGTGCAGTTTTAGCATGAGAGTCCTTGCGGCGTTTAAGCGCGTTTATACTAGCGCGCAGATTACGCGCTGCACGCACGCGGGCCAAGTCCTTTGAAACTGGAACCTATGCATCAGGCCATGGTGCCCGGAGTAAGCTTGAAACCATCACCGCTAGCCACGAAACGACAGCCTTCGTTCTCAACAGAGACCGTAAGCCGCGCCCCGTGCTGCGCAAGCGAGCCGCGCTCAGAGAGCGGCAGAATGCATGTAAGAAAAAGAGTTCAGTTCACATGACCACCAAACGCCCCAACCCACTGGACCGATTTGCTAAAGACCTTCCCACTGGGAAGCTGGAATGGATTGGCCTGCGCAGCCGCAGACGCGCGCCCATGACCGAGGTGCAGCGTGTGTTGGCGATCGCTGACCGGGGCCTTCAGGGGGATCACCGCACCGAGAAAACTCCGGGATCTGGGCGTCAGGTCACACTGATCTCACGTGAGTTCATTCAACAAACCCAGCATTTCCTCGGGGAATCAGATATTCATCCCGGTCGATTACGGCGAAATTTGGTGATCAGCGGTATCAACTTGCATGCGTTGCGGCATCAACGCTTTAGTATTGGTGAGGCGCTGTTTGAGGCCGGTGCGCTCTGCCACCCCTGCTCGCGCATGGAAGCCGAACTGGGCAAGGGTGGGGTCGCTGCAATGCTAGGCCACGGCGGCCTGTGCTGCAAAATCATCATCGGCGGCGAAATCGCCATTGGCGACGCTGTGAGGGTGGAGGCAGCACCTATCACAGACGACCTATTCACTGGCTGAGAACTAGTCCAGCCGCCAGGTACGTTCGTAGATCACTCAAAGTACCCGCGCAATGGTATTCGTACCGCTGCGCCGGTGGTACTGCGACACAGGATCGCTTGAATTTGCGAGCGTATACTGGCAGCGTTCGCAGACTAAAAAAATAAACCAGGTGGGGCCGTTCAGGCTATCAGCCCGATGACCTCACCGCTCATTCTCATCGATAACAGCAGTAGGGATATAACGATGATTAACCGCAAGCAAGCACCCGCTCTCACCCGCAGTCCGCTGACGGTGGCCCTGGCCGCCGCAGTGGCATCCACAACACTGTCTACCACCGCTAGCGCCCAGGATCCGGCGCGCGGCAGCGCCGCGCTGCTGGAAGAGGTGGTGGTTACCGCACGGAAGCGGGAAGAAGGCGCACAAGACGTACCTCTGTCTATCAGTGCCTTCAATTCAGACCAAATCGAGGCCCTGAAGGTCCGCGACCTGACCAACCTGCGCGTTGGCATGCCCAATGTATCGCTGGAAGACATTGGTACGACTCGAGGCACCGCAAACTTCTCGATTCGTGGTCTGGGCATCAACAGCTCCATTCCCTCCATCGACCCCGCAGTGGGCGTCTTCGTGAATGGCGTGTATCTGGGCGTTAACAACGGCATCATCTTCGATATCTTCGACTTGGAAAGCATCGAAGTGCTGCGCGGCCCTCAGGGAACGCTGTTCGGCCGCAACGTGACCGGTGGTGCCATCCTGATGAACACCAAGAAGCCCGGTGACGAGCTGGAAGCCACACTGCGCTACTCCATTGAGGCCGGTGACGAAGGCGGCACAAGCTCCATTTACCAAGGCGCGGTTGGCGGCCCCCTCACCGATACGATTGGCGGTCGCCTAGTCGTCTACTACAACGACGATGACGGCCGTTTTGAGAATGATTTCAACGGCGACGACTTCGGCGAAATCGAACAGAAAATGGCGCGCGGCACCGTAACCTGGGCCGCCACAGATACCACTGATTTCACGGTGATGTACGAGTACAACGAAACCGATGGTCAAGGCCCGGCAGCACAGTCGCATACCAATGGCCGCGGCGTACCTGGCTTCTTCGTGAACAACGATCGTGACTCATTCGACTTCAGCATCGACGAAGAAGGCTTCCAGGAAAACGAGACCAACTTCATCACCGCGCAGTTGGATCAAGATGTCGATTTTGGCGAGGGCACCATCACCGCCATTTACGGCTACCGTGACTACGAAGGCACGGCCACTATTGACGTAGACGGCCAGCCCATCTGGATTTTCCACGCCCCTTCCTGGCTTGACGCCGAGCAGCAGTCTTTCGAGCTGCGCTACAACGGTCTGTTCGGTGAGCGCGCGAACGTCACCACGGGCGTGTTCTACTTCGACAACGAAATCAACTACCACGAGCGCCGTAACCTGGTTGGTCTGGACGAGAACGGTGCGCCAGCACCCGTCGGCCGCGCAGTGGGTCCCGCTGCGGTATTCGATGGCGGTGGTAACTACAATGTAGAGAGCTACTCGGTCTTTGCGCAGGTGGATTATGACCTGACAGAGCAGCTGACCCTGACTGCGGGCATCAACTACAGCTCAGAGGACAAGGACACCGAGATCAAGTCGCTGTCTAACCTTGGCCCCTCCTGTAACGTCGTTACCGAAGACCCGGCAGCCTGCCCCTTCGACTTCGTTGATGATGAGAGCTGGGATAACTGGGCGCCCAAGCTGGGTGCCACCTACGCACTTAGTGATGAACAGGCCGTGTACGCGCACTGGACCCGGGGCTACCGCTCAGGTGGCTATAACCTCCGTAACACCTCCTTCAACCCTGCGGACATCCCCGGACCGTTCGATGAGGAAGAAGTGAACAACTACGAGATCGGCTATAAGTCTACGCACTCATGGGGCCGCCTGAACGCTGCGTTCTTCTACAACGAAATCGACGACATGCAGCGTGAGCTGAACACGCCAGGACCCATCGGCACGATCCAGCTGGTGCGTAACACAGCCGATGCCACCATTACCGGTGTAGAAGTTGACGGTACCTTTAGCCTCACCGACAACTTGTTGCTGCTCGCCAGCGTCGGTTACATCGATGCGGAGTACGATGAAGTACGCGAAGACTTGAACGGTGACGGTTCGGTGGATCGCGGCGATGAACGCCTCGACATTCCGCGCGCACCAGAGCTGACTTACTCCATCGGCCTGACCCACGATCTGGATATCGGCAGCTGGGGTTACATGACCTCACGCCTGACTTACTCCTACCGTGATGAAATGGCCTATACCGACGACAACAATGGCTTCATCGACGAGCTGGAAATGCTGGACGCTGGTCTGGACTTCTACTCCAACGATGGTCACTGGGTGTTCTCGCTGTACGGTCGCAACCTGCTGGATGAAGTCAACCACGGCGGTGATACGCAGCTGCCTGACTCCATCGGGGGCGTACCTGTGGGCGGCACCTTCTCGCCATTGACCCCAGGTATCCGTTACGGTGCGGAAGTGGTGTATAACTTCTTCTAATTGTCAGCGACAGCCAGAGAGCCCGCGGCACGCAAGCGCCGCGGGTTTTTTATGCCTGAAGCGGTGATTGTTTCTGTAAGCCATTTCCAGTAGCGTGTGACACACCAGTCAGAGAAAGGCGTCTATGCAGACCATTCTCAAGTTGGACCTGGCAGGACAACCGCGCGGTTGGCTCACCGTGTCACAGGCTGTCACTGCCTACGCCCGAGGCGATGTCGTATACGGCATCGGGGACCCCCTACCCCCGATTTTTGGTGGTATCCAACGCCTCAGTGGGCTGCGCTCGCGCATCGACATTCAGCCCATCATCGCGCTTCAAGGGCGCATCGTTAACGGATTTTCACCCCCTCTCTGCAACCGTACTCTGTTCCGGCGCGACGACTATCGCTGCCTATACTGCGGTAATCGGTTTAGCCGCTCGGAATTGACTCGCGATCATGTACACCCGGTTTCCAAAGGCGGCACTGATCGATGGGAGAATGTGGTCGCCGCTTGCAAACGCTGCAACTGGCAGAAAGACAACATGACACCAGAAGAGGCTGGCATGCCGCTGCTAGCCGTACCTTTCCGACCCAATCCGTTTGAATGGCATTTTCTCGCCAAGGACCGGATTCTGGCAGACCAAATGGACTACCTCTCTAAACAATTCAAGGCCGAACGAGACTGGGCGAACTAGCTCGCGGTTTAGCGCCTATGCCCACACTCTCCGCCCTCTGGTGGCTATAATGCTGTGATTTCCACAGTCAGGAGCGTGCTGTGTCTGAGCACCTGAACGCTATCCATCGCATGATGGAGCAGATGTCCCAGTCGGTCATTGGCCAGGAGCAGGTTGTGCGCAGCCTCACCCTCGCATTGCTGTGCAATGGCAACGTGCTACTGGAAGGCCTGCCTGGCACAGCAAAAACACGCTCTATCAAAGCCTTATCCAAGGTGCTCAGCGCGACACTGGGGCGAGTTCAGTTCACGCCAGACTTGCTTCCCTCCGATGTCACCGGCAACGAGATCTATCAGGATAACCAAGGCAAATCGGAACTGACGTTCCAGCCTGGCCCTGTATTTAGTGAACTGCTGCTCGCGGACGAAATTAACCGTGCCCCGGCCAAGGTACAGTCGGCCCTGCTTGAAGCCATGGAAGAGCGGCAGGTCACCGTAGCCGGCAAAACCTACCCGCTACCTCAGCTTTTTATGGTGTTGGCTACCCAGAACCCAATAGAGCAGGAGGGCACCTACCCACTGCCTGAAGCGCAAATGGATCGCTTCCTACTTAAGGTGAAGGTCAACTACCCCGACACTGAAGCCGAGCTGGCCATCGTACGACTGCTTCAGGCGGAGGAGAGTGATAGCGCTGAGGCAATGGAACAAATCTCTTCCAGTCATGTCTTCGCCGCGAGGGAGGCCATTCAAACCCTAAAACCCAGCCCAGCCGTTGAGCAGTATCTTGTCGATCTGGTCCTGGCAACGCGCAACCCGGCCAACTACGGTGAGCAGCTGGCACAATGGATTGAAACGGGCGCCAGCCCCCGCGCCAGCATTGCCCTGCACCGTGCTGCACGCGCAAATGCCTGGCTGTCAGGCAGGGACACCGTTATGCCCGGTGACGTGCAAGCCGTTGCTCACCCGGTGTTACGCCACCGCTTGATACTCAGCTATGACGCCCTAGCCGACGGCGTAGACCCGGATGCGATCATTGATGAACTGCTGTCTCAGGTGGCTGTCGCCTAACCTGACATGCGGCAGCCAACCGATTCACAGGTCTATATCAGCCTGCGCGACTTGGCTCGGCTGCGGTATAAGGCACGCGGCTTTAGCTACTTACCGCGCCAACCGATAGGCTCCCTGCTGGCGGGCCGGAAACGCTCGAGACTGCGTGGTCGCGGACTAGATTTTGATGAACTGCGCCATTACCGCCCGGGCGATGATATCCGGACCATGGATTGGCGGGTGACAAATCGGACCGGCAAACCCCACGTACGCGTCTACCGCGAGGAGCGAGATCGACCAGTGTTCCTGGTGGTCGATCAGCGGCTATCCATGTTCTTTGGCAGCCAATCGCGGATGAAATCCGTGGTGGCCGCAGAAGTGGCAGCGCTCACCGCATGGCGAGTAACCAGTGTGGGTGACCGCGTGGGCGCGATCATCTTTAATGATTCGAAACGCCACGAGAGTCGACCCGCTCGCAGCAGTCAGCGTGTGATGGGTTGGCTGGGTGAGCTCACGCGCATGAACCAGGCACTGTCGGTCGATACTGAGCTCGGTGGCAGCGAACACGCGTTGAATGGCGCGTTGCAGTTACTCGAGCGCTCCATCGGCCATGACTATCTGGTTATCGTGATATCCGATTTCCACGGTTGGAACGATGCAACCCTGTCCAGCTTGCGTAGACTGAGCCAGCACAACGATGTGGTCTGCTCGCTGATATTCGATCCGCTGGAGCGTGACATCTCTGCCGCCGACCAATTGGTGGTCAGCGATGGCCAGCTGCAGCTGGCGGTGGAGCCCGCAGAGCAGGACTTGGGCGAACGGTTTACGGAAACCTTCGATAATACGTTCAATCGGGTGCAGGCGACACTGAAGCGCTACGACATACCGGTGATGTCGATAGACACCGTGGCATCACCGGTCGAACAGATTCGAGACACACTGGGCGGCGGCAGGCCACGATGAGCGCGCCCGAACTGCCCGCCATTTTTGGCAACTATGCACTCGGCGACTTTAACGAGGTTATCCCGCCAACGGACATCAGTTGGTGGCCCGCCACGAATGGCTGGCTTATCGTCGCAGCGCTGGCCGGTTTTTACGTGGCAAAACTTGCCTACCGCAAACTGCGCCTCTGGTGGCTCAATCGTTATCGGCGTGAAGCCAGACAAAGGCTCAGACTAATCTCAAAGGGCCCCGCCCAAGGGCAAGCACTGGTTGAACAGCTCAATACCCTGCTCAAGCTGACGGCGATGCAGGCGGATTCACGTCAGGCCGTCGCCGCATTATCCGGAGAACATTGGGTTACCTACCTGAACAATCGCTGCGAATCGGCACCGTTCGATGCGCTCAACGCGCAATTTCTGGCAAGGGGAAGTTATCAGGCACTGCCAATGGACCCCACCGGGCGAATAGCCCTGTTGACGTGTTGTGACACATGGCTAATCCAGCACAGGAATGCACACGCATGATCGAGCTGGCCCACCCCTGGCTACTACTGCTACTGCCCTTGCCGCTGCTAATGCGCCTATTACCCCCGTACCGCGAGAGCCGGGATTCCGTGAAAGTCCCGTTTTTCGACAGGTTGGTATCGCTGAGCCACATACGCCCCGAAACCGGCGCCATGATTTTGCGTCGCAACCGATTGCAGAAAGCGCTGGTAAGCCTCATGTGGCTGGCCTTGGTCGTGGCGGCCTGCAAGCCGCAGTGGGTAGGGGCTCCCATTGAACAGCAGAAATCCGGGCGCGATCTGATGATCGCTGTGGATCTGTCGGGTTCAATGGAGGAGCAGGATTTTACGCTCCCCGACGGCAGCGCCGTGGACAGGCTGGAGGCCGTCAAGTATGTACTGGCAGAGCTCGCCCACCAACGTCCCTCAGACCGCCTGGGACTTATCGTCTTTGGCAGCGCGGCCTATCTGCAGGCGCCCTTTACGGATGACCACGCCGTGTGGTCTTCACTGCTAGCCCAAACCGAAATCGGGATGGCAGGACAAAGTACGGTATTCGGTGATGCAATCGGGCTCGCCATAAAGCTCTTCATTGAGGGGGATTCGGATAATCGGGTACTCATCATCCTGACTGACGGTAACGATACGGGTAGTACAGTGCCGCCTGTTGATGCCGCGAAAGTTGCCGCCACTCACGACATACGGATTCATACGATTGCTGTCGGTGACCCCGCAGCGGTGGGTGAGGAGGCCCTCGATCTAAAAACATTGGCACGGGTTGCAGAATTGACCGGTGGTCAGGACTTTCAGGCACTGGACCGCGACCAGCTGGAGCAAGTGTACAGTGCCATCGCCGCGCTGGAGCCTGCGCAGTACGAGACCGTCAGCTTCCGACCACGGCAAAGCCTGCATTGGGTACCGGTAGGCATTGCTGTGTGCCTGTACTGGTTGTTCCACAGCTGGAATGCGCTGCGAACCTGGCGGTCCGGGAGGCGCGATCATGCCCTTTGATGCCGACTGGCTGAGCTATTTCCATTTCCTCAGGCCGTGGTGGGCTGTGCTCATCGTACCCTGGGCACTCATCATCCTCGTGATGAATCGGCGCGCAGAGGGAAATACCCAGTTCGAGGGCATCATCGCACCTCACTTGCTCAAACACCTGCGAGTCAAACGTTACCAATCGAATTGGTTCAATCCGCGGCGATTTACCGAGGCCATCACGGTATTACTCATCATCGTTCTGATGGGACCCAGTTGGCGGCAGCAGGATTCGCCACTCAGTGAGGACGCCTCGGCGCTTGTCATACTGCTGGATGTCTCAGCATCGATGCGCCAGCGTGACGTGCAACCGAGCCGGCTCAGACGCGCCAAGCAAAAAATCAGCGATCTACTGAGCCTGCGTCCCGACAAAAAAGCTGCACTCATCGCGTATGCCGGTAGCGCGCATACCGTGCTGACGCTAACGGCAGACCGGGACATTCTTAACCAGTATGTCGCAGCCATTACCACGGACATTATGCCCAGGCCCGGCAAGTTCCCCGAGTACGCCCTGCCGCAGATCGACAAAATACTGTCGGACAGCAGTGCACCTGCCACCGTCGTGATGTTCACGGACGGCACCAGCGTGAATGCGGAGCAGGCATTCAGGGAGTACTTTGACGCTCGCCCGCACCAACTGTTGATCGTGGGAACTGGCGACGCTGATCAAGAGTCGGACATCCCGCTGGCCGATAACGCACTCAAGGCGCTGGCTCGCGCAAGCGGCGGTGACTATGTGTCGCTAACGGTGGATGACCGCGATATGAGGCAAGTCAACCGACGGGTGGAAAGCCACTACGTGGTGCTGGACGATAACAGTTTGCCGTGGCTGGATAGTGGCTACCCGCTAGTATTCCCGGCTATGGCGCTGTTCCTTCTCTGGTTTCGGCGAGGCTGGACGTTGACCTGGTGCTGGATAGTACTCCCCGCCCTACTTAGCGCGGGCGCTCCGCCCGCACTTGCCGTTGAATCGCTCAGCGCCAGCGACACAGTCGCAGCTGCAGCCGAGGAGAGTTCGCCTAAGAATGAGGCTGAGCAGCCTCCCTCAGGTACGTCTGGACCAGAAACACCCACCATTGCCCGTCGCGCTCTCGACTGGTTTGCAGACCTCTGGCTAACACCCGATCAACAAGGACGCGTGTTGATGCAGCTGGGCCACTACACGGAGGCCGCCCAGCAGTTTGAAGACACGCAATGGATCGCGCTGGCAAACTACTATGCGGAGGATTTTCTCATTGCTGCCGAATACTTCGCGCGCAGCGACACGGACAATGCGCTGTTCAATGAGGCCAATTCCCGTGCGCACGCACGAGACTATGTGCGTAGCGTGCATCGCTACGATCGCCTGCTGGCCCGTTCTCCTGATTTCCCAGGCGCCCAAGCCAATCGTGACAAGGTCCAGGCACTCATCGATGAAATCAACCGAATCAGCGAGAGCCAGCAACAGGAACAAGGAGTTAGCGGGGAGGACGTAGAGCTGTCGCCGGAAGACACGATTCCTGCACAGGGCGCCGACGAACTCAGCTGGGAGAAAGAGTCGCTGTTGCAACTGAGCGCGGAGGATATTCTGGGCAGCCCGGAGACGGCAGCGATGTGGCTAAAGGCCGTACAGCAGGACCCCAGCGACTTCCTTGCGATCAAGTTCTCCATGCAGTTAGAAGCCAGTGCTAATGGCGCGAGCGCTACGAGTGGCAACGCCGGGGATGCTCAGCAAAACGGTGATGATCCATGAGCGTGCAAACAGGCCCTTGGGGTAATGAAATGCGGGCTAACATCGACGCAGCACCAAAGGTTATTCACCGCTTGTGGCATCAAGCTATTCTAGGAGTGCTGCGCACTGTGCTGTGCCTGGGTTGCCTCGTCTGCACAGCGCTGTTCCCCAGCGACCTCAGAGCCGCCAGCCCGCAAGACTTAATCCGGCAAGGTGATCTCACCATCAATACGAGTGTTATTGCGGGTGGTTCGGTGGTGCCAGGCCAAAAGATCGGGTTGCGGATAGAACTTGCGACCACCCGCTGGTTTACCGGTGGTACGCGCATAGAGATTCCGGAAGTTCCCGGACTGGTGATACTGCAGACCGAACAGTTTGCCAGTAACGCCAGTGAGGTCAGGGCCGGGCAAACCTGGGTAATACAGCGCTGGACACTAGACGTGTTCCCGCAGCAGGCCCAGTCGTTTACTGTTGGGCCGATACCGGTTCAGGTGAGTGTTAACGCGGGAGGCAGCGACAGCGCTAAAGGGCAGGTTTTTGCGCCGGCAGTCAACTTTACCGCAGCCATACCCGATGCGCTCTCTGATGGAGTGGCGGATGGAGAAACCTGGGTGGCATCGCCCACCTTCGCTGTCGAACAGTCGTTCGATCGTAACCTAGATGGGCTGAGCGTTGGTGATGCCGTCGAGCGAACTGTGCGTTTTGAGGCTAACGATGTGCTGGCGATGATGTTACCGGCGCTCAACGATCAGGGAGCCGCCGGCGTCACCGCCTACCCCTCTCCCCCCGTGCTGGACAACAGAAACAATCGGGGCACACAGACGGCACGGCGCACAGAAGTCATCAGTTATGTTGTACAGGTCGCCGGCACATGGACGTTGCCTGCACAGCGCTTCCACTGGTGGGATACGCAGAGCCAGGCACTGAAGGCAGTGGAACTGGGGGCGATCACATTCACAGTCGTTGCAAGTGAGGGTGAGACTTCCGACGGTCAATCTGCCTTCACACCGAGCCCAAAGGCGCTCCTACTCACGCTACTGGCCCTAATCGTGGCTGGCATCAGTGTGTTCTTATTACGAAAACTGCCCAAACCGCCCTATCCGTGGTTTCGCGCAGCCTGGGATCGTCTGCACCGCGCACTGTCTGTGGCGCTCAATCCGGTCTTGCCGGATACCATTAACCCCCGGATGCCGCCGACCGAGTCAAAAACGCGTAAGCGCTGATCTCACAGCGCAAGTGCTGCTCTCGCTGCACCGCAGTCTCTCATGCAGCACCTGCGCTACGTACCACCAATGGGCTTAGAACACCCGATCGCTCAGGAAAAATCGCTGAGCCTCTAGCCTTAGCTTGTGCGCCATCAAACCCTTCTCAATCAAACTCGTGTTTATCAGCCTCCTATTTATCAGCCCCTAAAGTAACGCTGCGGGCTAAACGGCATACGCGTCACCGTGACGGGTATCATTTTCCCGCGCACATCCACCTGCAAGGGCGTACCGGGTTCACCCAATGCGCGGGAAACATAGGCCATTGCTATAGGTCCACCCACGGAAGCGCCATAGCAGGCAGAACAGATCTCACCCACGCGATTGCCGTCGGCATCGAGCACAACCTGCCCATCACGCACCGGCCGCTTGCCCTCCACGGCAAGGCCCACGCGACGCAGGGCTGGCTTATTCTCCATGCGATCGAAGATCACCTCGGCACCGGGAAAACCACCCGGGCGAACTCCGTCGGCGCGACGCGCCTTGCTGATCGACCACAACAGGCCAGCCTGCACAGGGTCTATAGTCTCCGACAGCTCGTGCCCGTAGAGACACAACCCAGCCTCCAGGCGCAGGGAGTCACGGGCGCCAAGACCAATGGCCTCAACAGCCGGCTGCTCCAATAGCAGGCGCGCAATGGCATCCGCCTGGTCAGCAGGAATAGACAACTCGAAGCCATCTTCACCCGTATAGCCCGAGCATGTGATGTACACGGATACTCCGGCAATAGTGGCTTCGCAGCCCTGCATAAATGTCAGCGCTGCGGCTTCAGGGCTCAGGTTCTGCATCACCTCGCGGGCTTCAGGCCCCTGCAGCGCGAGCAGGGCACGATCTTCAAGCACCATCAATTGTTGGCCATTCACGTGAGCCTGCAGGTAGGCAATATCCGCCGCTTTACACGCCGCGTTCACCACCAGGAAGAAGCGTTGCTCGCCCCAGCGCGTGATGATCAGATCATCCTGAACCCCACCCGCCTCATTCGTGAACAGCGCATAGGTTTGGCCATTGACCGGGAGGCCGTCGAGATCAACAGGTACCAGAGTCTCCAGCATGGCGACGGTGTCAGGGCCTTCAATCACCACTTGCCCCATATGTGACACATCGAACAATCCCGCCGCTTCGCGGGTATGCAGGTGCTCCTTGATAATTCCTGCGGGGTACTGCACAGGCATATCGTAGCCGGCAAAGGGGACCATCTTGGCACCCAGTTCCGTGTGGAGGGCATGCAGCGGCGTGGTCAGTAGATCCATGGGGACTCCAGCGAATGGCTCTGGTCAAATTTCGCGCCACTCTAACGGGGCGAACAATCACGCACAAGAGCGGCTATGCCACCGCTAGAGATACCTTTGGGTGTTGCCAGAGACAAATCTGGACGGATAATGGCGGCAAGATCCACAGGTAGCCTGATGACAACAGCGAATACAACAATCAGCCTCATCGGCATGCCCGGGGCCGGTAAGAGCACAGTTGGTGTGATCCTTGCCAAGGTGCTGGGGCTGAACTTTGTCGACACAGACCTGGCGATCCAGCGACGCGCCAATGCCACCCTCCAGGAAATACTTGAGGATAAGGGGTATCAATACCTGCGATCCCTTGAGGAGTCCGTCATTCTGGATACCGACTTATCGCAGTCGGTAATTTCGACCGGGGGCTCAGCCGTGTACAGCGAGGCGGCCATGCGGCGCCTTGGCGAGGCAGGCCCGCGGGTGTATCTGAGTGCAGATTTGCCCACGCTGGAGACCCGTGTGGCGGCAGCGCCACTGCGCGGGATCGCCAGCGACAGTGCCCAGAGTTTCGCAGGCGTCTATGCGGAGCGCTCTCCCCTCTATGAGCAGTATGCGGACATTAGCATCGACGCCACGGCAGGTTCTGCAGATACAGTAGCGGCGCTGATCGTTAGCGCACTGAGCAAGTAGCCGGCGCCTATGACAGGCGGGTGGCGTTGCGCGCCCTAACCGCCTGTTCGCGAACACCTCCGAACACCCGAACCGAACACCCAAACCGAACACCCCCAAACACCCTCAAGAACTAGGAGCGCCCACCTCGAGCATCCATGACTACCCGGTTGTCCGCTTTTATGGCCAGACTGCCCTCAATGACGGCGCGCTGTACCATAAACAGCGATTTTCAGGCGAACTTTGTGACCTCAAGTGATGCATAGCCGCCAGTTTTGTACAGATCCAACAGACTTGATTCTGGCACAGCGTTTGCAACGGTAGAGTACGAGCCCGCCCCGGCACCAGATTCAAGGAAGAATCGAACTGCTTTTCTGACGCGCAAGGGCAGTTGCCACGGAGACGGGCGGGCTCAGCCTATTTCTGAATCAGGTCCAAGCTTCACGGTTGTGAATGCGCGATCCAATCAAGACTGCAGGACACGGTAACGGCAAACTCATCGCGGCATCGGGAATCCCGGCCGTTACCCGCCTATGCATGCAGAGTTTTTACAGTTGACGGGGCGGCGGAGCCTGAGAGATATTTCCCCAGAGGTTACTTGGCGTAGATCATCGGAGGGTGATTTATGAAAGAGCGATCGCAAGAGCCCGCGCCCCTGGAGCCACTGGACGAAGTGTTTGAGCCGGTGCTGGGGGATATGACAGACGAGGAGCTGGAATCGTTAACGCCCCAGGCTTCCTGCAAGGCAGTGCTGGCCGCTAAGCGCAGACGCGCCGAACAGCGGTTGGAGGAAAAACGCCTGCAGGACGAGCTGGGAGATTACGACTTCGAATTCGACGATCTGTAGTTGACGTCTGGCAATGCGTCATCGGCTGCGAAGTGCCAGGCACCTCGCAGACAGGCTGCCTTCCCCCACTATTTTTGGCGCGTTTCTTTGAGTCATGCCATCGCGGCGTCTGCGGCTTCTTGCTGTTGCTGCGTTTCAAACTGCCATTCAAAGACATTCAACTCAATGAAAATAAAGGCAAACAACCACAGGCTGGCGTCCCAAAAATCCAGGAAGTCCCCGGCGTATCCCCAGTACGCCGCAGCGGCGAACAGTGTGGCGTAAAGCACATACTTGAAGTACTTGGTCACGGACATCACAGCAGCAGTGAGTGCACCCTTGAGCTGCAGGTAAACCTCAACCTCGAGTAATATTACTACCAGGATCCAGGCGCCAGCATTTATCACATCCGTCCATGCTAACCACTGGGCCGCCTGCAGTGCGGGGCCGTCAACGACGATATCGAAACCGGTAATCTGGTAGATATCTGTACCCACACCACAGTTTGCGGCGGTGAGAACTTCGTATTCGTCGATATCAATCAGGAGTGACCACCCCTGGCCGAGCTGCGTGCACAGGTCGGTGCCAGGCAATGGCGTGACTGTATGCAGGGTCAGCCACTCCGCACAATAACCGGTGAAGGCCCAGACAATCGCGGCATAACACACACTGCGGATGGCGAAGAGCACCCATTTGAGGCCACCGCGCAGCCGCGAATCGTCAAGCACCGATGTCTCGAGCTCAAACAAAAGCAGCAAAACGACCCAGGCCGCGGTATCGATAGTCGATGCGAACACCTGAATCAGCTGACTCAACTCGAAGCCGCCAGTGAAAGTATGCTCTAACGCCTTAAGCTCCTCATCGAGGAACAGGTATACGTTGAAGCACAGTAGCAAGTAGGTGATGTACTTGACCGCAGTGAAGGCGCGGTAGCGGGCATCGCTACCGAACCAGGTCTCGTGGGTTTGCGTCATTTCAGAATTTATACTTGTAACAGCAGGTGTTCTCGCTCCCAGGAGCTGATAACACGGTTGAACTCTTCAAATTCGTCCAGCTTCACGGCGGCATAGGCACGCAGGAAAAGTTCGCCGAACATATCCCGCAGCGCCGCCGTGTCGCTGAGTTTACGAAGGGCTTCTTCGAGCGTGCGGGCCACCTCAACGGCATCCTCATTGGCCGTACCCTGGTGAGGCTTGGTCGGTGCCAGGTTCTGCTGCATCCCCAACAAACCACTACCCAGCGTTGCTGCCAGTGCCAAGTAAGGGTTGGCATCGGCGCCGGGGAAGCGATTTTCCACCCGCATCGCTGCAGGCTCGCTATTGGGCACCCGGAACGCAGTGGTGCGATTATCAAAGCCCCAATTCAGGTTGATGGGAGCAGAGATATCCGGCGCCAGCCGCCGGTAAGAATTCACGTTCGGCGCATACAGACTGATCAGCTCCGGTGTGTACCGCTGCAGCCCGCCGATGTAAGACATGAAGGCATCGCTGGGCTCGCCGTTACCATCGGCGAATATGTTTTTGCCCGTCTCTGCGTCGAGCAGGCTCTGGTGGATGTGCAGGGCACTGCCGGGTTCACGCTGCATGGGTTTGGCCATGAAGGTGGCGTACATGCCGTACTTATGTGCCGTTTCACGCACTGTGCGCTTAAACACAAATACCTGATCAGCGAGCGCCATAGGTTCCCCGTGACGGAAATTGATCTCCATCTGGGCCGCACCGTTCTCGTGAATCAGTGTGTCCACATCCAACGCCTGGGCATCGGCATAGTCGTACATGTCCTCGACGAAGTCCTCGAACTCCGCCACCGCATCAATACTGTAGGAAAGACGAGCTGACTCGCGTCGGCCCGAGCGACCGGTCGGTGGCGTGAGCTCGCTGTCGGGGTCGGTATTCCTAGCAACCAGGTAGAACTCTACCTCGGGGGCAATCACAGGCTTTAAGCCCGCGGATTCGTAAAGTTTGAGAACACGGCGCAAGACACTGCGACTGGCCAGCGGATGGAGTTCACCGTCCTGGGTGTAGCAATCGTGGATAATCTGGGCGGTGGGTTCACGCGCCCAGGGGACGAGCCGCATGGTGCTCGGATCCGGTTTGAGGATCATATCGGTATCAGTGGGCTCGACAAACTCCCAGTGCTCGTCCGAATACTCGCCGGTGACTGTCTGCACCATGATGCTTTCAGGTAAGCGCGGGTCGTCGCCGTCGAGAAATTGGTGCGCAGGGATAAATTTGCCCCGTGCATTGCCGGTCATATCGGGCACCAGGCACTCTACTTCCGAGATCTGGTGATCGCGCAGCCATTGCTTGATGGCCTGATTGTCGCTGTCCATATACTGTTGCTATTAACCAAAACCCCAGTATCTACCTGCTGCAGGCGTGGCCACAAGTTTTGTTACCCCTATTGTGGTATCCGATAACTCAAGCTCTCGCTGGGATAATGCCCCTATGAACACACAGACCCATGTCGACTCCTGGTATGCCGCCAGCGCCAATCAGGCACCCAAATTCCCCTCACTTAGCGGCCACGTTAACGCAGACGTCTGCATTGTTGGCGGCGGTTACACAGGCCTGTCCAGTGCCCTGCACCTCAGGAAGCGCGGTTACCGCGTGGTACTGCTGGAGGCCAACAGCGTGGGCTGGGGCGCATCCGGGCGCAATGGCGGGCACGTGGGCACGGGCCAGCGAGCCGATCAGGAGACGCTTGAGTCCATGCTGGGGCTGGATCATGCAAAGGCGCTGTGGCAATTGGGCCTGGAGGCCGTAGACACCGTTGTTGACCTGATTGAAGAGAACAATATTCAGTGCGAATTGAAGACGGGCAACCTGCACGTAGCCTCAAAAGCCAAGGAAGTACCGGGCCTTGAAGAGGAGGTTGAACACCTGTCCACGGTATACGGCTACGACAAGATGCAATTCGTGCCCGGCGCAGAACTGGGAGCACTCACATCTGGCAGGGGCTTCCACGCGGGCATTGTGGATACCGGCTGTCGCCACTTGCACCCCCTGAACTATGCACTCGGCTTGGCTCGCGCTGCCGCAGATGCCGGTGCACAGATCTATGAAAGCACCCGAGCGCTGTCATATAGCGATGGCGACAAGGTGACGGTAGAGGCGCCTGCAGGCTCTGTCACGGCTGACTTTCTCGTCATAGGCTGCAATGGTTACCTCGAGCGTTTTGCACCCAAAGCGGCCGGCCGCATCATGCCCATCAATAACTACATGCTCGCGACGGAGCCGCTGCCGGAGGATCTGGCCAGGCGTTTGATCCGAGACGACACCTCCATGTCGGACAGCCTGTTCGTCATCGATTACTGGAAACTCTCCGCTGATAACCGCCTACTCTTTGGCGGCGGCGAGACGTACACCCGCAAATTCCCATCGGATATCAAGGGCTTTGTCCGAAAGTGCATGTTGCGGATCTACCCTGAGCTTGGTGACACCACCATTGAGTATGGCTGGGGCGGCACACTGGCAATCACCCTCAACCGCATGCCTGACTTCGGCCGTCTGGCGCCTAACGTGTTTTATGCGCAAGGCTTCTCCGGTCACGGTGTGCCCACAGCCACTTTTGCCGGCAAGCTCATGGCCGAGGCAATAGGCGGTACAGCCGAACGTTTTGACGTTATGGCGAGCGTCCCGTCACGCCCATTCCCCGGCGGCACGCTTTTACGCTGGCCGGGCCTGGTTGCCGGCATGCTCTTCTATGCACTCCGTGATCGCATCGGCTGATTTCGGCCTTATATTGTTCAATATTTGGTCAATCTTGGGCTGACTTGTGGCGAGCCCTGGCTAGTGCGCGAATCCATGTAAATTTTACCGCTTTTTACTTTTTCACTACGCGTTTCTGCGCGATAGTGTATACCCCAGTGGAGCTATACCTCTAACAAAACACCGCTCCATCAACACAACAAAGAATCAAAAAACAAAAACCCAAGGTAGGTGCACACTATGAAAGCCTTCACCCCTAAAGCACTGGCTCTGGCCGTTGCCGCGCAGGTCGCTGTAACTGCAGGTTTTAGTCAGTCTGTTGCTGCGCAAGAAGAAACCGCACTCGAAGAAGTGGTCGTAACGGGGACTCGCCGTGAGGCGCGCTCCGTGTTCGACTCTGCCGCGCCCATCGATGTTATCGGTGGCGAGGAATTCCGGAACCAGGGCGCCAGCGATATGACCACGCTGCTGCGTAATTCAGTACCGTCTTACAACGTCAACAACCAGCCCATCAGCGACGCAGCCACCGTCGTTCGCCCAGCGAATATGCGAGGTCTGGCTTCAGACCACACGTTGGTGCTGGTCAACTCCAAGCGTCGTCATCGCGCAGCCGTCATTTCGTGGCTCGGTAATGGTGTCAACGACGGTGCCCAGGGCGCCGATATCTCCGTGATTCCCTCCATCGCAGTAAAACAGGTAGAGGTACTTCGTGACGGCGCGGCCGCTCAGTACGGCTCCGATGCGATTGCCGGTATCGTCAACTTCATTTTGAAGGACTACGATGAAGGCGGCTCTCTGGAAGCCAAATACGGGCAGTATGACGAAGGTGGCAGCGACGAAGCCCGCTGGTCAGTCGCCGGTAACATCGGCCTCCCCTTTACAGATAACGGCTTCTTCAACGCCAGCTTCGAGTACGGTGAGGCGGACCCAACCAGCCGCTCTATACAGCGTGATGACGCTGCGGGCCTGATCGCTGATGGCAACACCGAAGTGGCGAACCCCGCTCAAGTATGGGGTAACCCCGAGATCGAGGATGACCTGAAAACCTTCTTCAATATGGGGCTGGAGTTAAGCGATAGCTCTGAGTTCTATAGTTTTGGTAACTATGCATCCAAGACGGTTACCGGCGGCTTCTACTTCCGTAACCCCAATACGCGCGGCGCCGTCTTTAGCCCCGATGGCGGCGAAACTCGCCTGGTGGGAGACGAGACTGGCGATATGTCCGGCAACTGCCCCACCGACCTGGCTGTGGGTGATGCACAGGGCCTGGCCGACGTCATTGCCGATCCCAACTGTTTCGTGTTCAACGAACTTTTCCCCGGTGGTTTCACCCCAAGTTTTGGTGCTGATACGGAAGATGCATCTTTCGTGGCTGGCGTTAGGGGCACTGCCGACAGTGGGTTGGCATGGGATATTAGCGGTGGTGTTGGCTATAACGAGGCCGACTTCTTCATCTTCAACACAGTGAACGCATCCTTGGGTTCTCGCTCTCCCATCAGCTTCGACCCCGGTTCTTACGCGCAGCTGGAGAAAAACTTCAACATTGATGTGAGCTACCCGATTGAAGTGGGTTTCCTGGCCTCGGACTTGAACATCGCCGGTGGCTTCGAATGGCGTGACGAAGAGTTCGAGATCGGCATCGGCGATGAAGCATCTTGGGAAATCGGCCCACTGGCCGATCAAGGCTTCTCCGCTGCCTCTAACGGCTTCCCTGGCTTTGGCCCCCTCGCTGAGGGTGAATGGAGCCGTTCCAACATCGCTGCGTACGTCGATTTGGAAGCAGACATTACCGACCGTTGGTTGGTGGCCGCAGCGCTGCGCTGGGAAGACTTTGATGACTTCGGTACGACTACCAACGGCAAGATCGCGACGCACTTCGACATTACCGACAGTATTGCCATCCGCGGAACTTATAGCACTGGCTTCCGCGCGCCCACGCCCGGACAGTCAAACGCGTTCAATGTCTCCACGGAGTTTAATCTGTCCACAGGCGACCTCGAGAACAACGGCACCATCCCGTCAGTCAGCCCCGTGGCTCAACTGCGTGGCGGCCAGCCACTGGATCCCGAGGAGTCAACCAACTACACCTTCGGGGTGATTGGTCAGTGGGGCGACTTCAGTATCACTGTTGACTACTTCAACATTGAAATTGAAGACCGTCTGGGTATCTCCCAAAACTTTGTCCTGACAGATGAAGAGCGCGAAGCCCTGATTGAAGAAGGCGTCGCCGGTGCAGACAGCTTGGCAACATTCCGCTTCTTCACCAACGGTATCGAGACCCAGACCGAAGGTTTTGATGTGGTTGCCACCTACGCACTGGACTCTGACTTCGGCTCTACGACTTTCAACCTGGCATACAACCAGACCGAAAATAGCGTCGAGGACTTCGTACCCGGTATCATTGACGGCGTGCGCATTCAGGAGCTGGAAGAGGCTCTGCCTGAAACCCGCTGGAACCTGATGGGTACTCACCTGATGGATAACTGGCGCTTTATGGCCCGCTACAGCTACTTCGATGACTGGTACGATTCCGAAGACCAGCTCACATATGACGGTTACGGCATGGTAGATGCTGAAGTGGCCTATAGCTTCGACGCAGGCCTGTCGATCGTCGTTGGCGCGGATAACATCCTCGACGAGACCCCGGACGAGAACCCCAACGCCGCCGCTGGCGTGGGTAACGAGTTCAGCCAGTGGTCACCGGGCGGCTTCAACGGCCGCTTCTGGTACACCCGTCTGGTGTATGACTTCTAAGTCACATCTCGAACCACTAACGGGAGCTTCGGCTCCCGTTTTTTTTGCTAATCATTCGCTTGCTGTATCATCGGCCCAGATTATAGATTCAAAGATTGCAATGGATAGTCAACAGCTCTCAATCAAGGATGCACTGCACCTTGCTAAGAAACACGCCAAAGCGGGTAACCACCGTTCTGCGAGGGACATATACCAGCGGATACTGGCCGTGCACCCTAATCACACCGGCGCAAAGCGGGGACTCAAAAAGCTGCCCGCTGACATTCCCAGTGGTGACAGTTTCAAGGCAGATATGACCAATCTGACTGATATGTATGCCAGGGGGGACCTAGAATCCGCACTCAGGCTCGCAAATACTCTGTGTCGCAAGCATAAAACTCAGCCCATGCCCTTCAGTTTGAAAGGCGCGATCCTGACACACATGGATAAGCAAAGTGAAGCGATAAAGGCTTACAAGAAAGCCATCAAGATTGACGAAAACTACCTCGATCCCTGGATCAACTTAGGTATGGCACAGATGCTGAATAACCAGATGGATGAGGCATTCGTGACATACCTGCATGTGATAAAAAAATCTCCCGACAACATTCCAGCTTTGATCAACCTAGGCCGTATTTACTCGACGCGCGGACAGTATAAAGCAGCGCAAAATTGTTATGAGCGGGCTTTAACGCAGTCGCCGAAAGCTGTAGAAGCGCTGGCCGGACTGGGGGCTGTGCTCTGTCAGCTTGGAAAGGAAAAAAGAGCACTGACACTGCTTCGTGAAGCCGTAGATTTAAAGCCGGATTACACCGAAGCACGAGTAGACTTCGGCGTGACGCTGCGACAAATGAATCTTTTCACGGCAAGTTTGGAACAATTGTCCACCGCAGTAGAGCTTGAGCCGGAAAGTAGCAATGCGAACCTACAACTAGCGCTTTCTTTAACGGCATTAGACCGACAGGAAGAAGCCATTCCACACTACGAAAGTAGTATCGCTCATTCGCCCGGTGGGTCGAATCCGACAGCATCACATTTGTTGGCTATCGCTAGGGGTGAAAGCCACGAACTTCCACCTGAAGGTTATGTAGAGACTTTATTTAACGGCTACGCTGCACGGTTCGATAAAAGTTTGGTCGGCGATCTGCAGTACCAAATGCCAACCCTTTTAGGGGGCATGCTACAAACAGCCATTGGTGAGCGTAAATTCAATCGTGGAATTGATCTGGGTTGTGGCACCGGTCTAGCGGGACCCTTACTACGCGATCGAGTGGATAGCCTCGTAGGGGTGGATTTATCCCCCAAAATGTTGGAGAAGGCGAGTGAGCGCAACCTATATGATGAGCTCGTTGTCAGCGACATTGTCAATTACGTCAATGAAATGGAAACCACCGCCGATTTAGTCACTTGCACCGATGTACTGGTCTACATCGGCAACCTCAAGCCGCTGTTCGATGCGGTCGCAGAAAAGACTCCAGCAAACGCAATCTTCGTCATCACCACAGAGAAGCTGAACGAGGAAAAAGAGGATTTCCGCTTGTTATCCACGGGTCGCTATACCCACAGCGAAGACTATATCTTGCGTGTAGCCACCGAGGCGGGCTTCACTGTCAAATACAGTGAGGAAGCACCATTAAGACGAGAGCTTAAAGCATGGCTAACCGGTGGTTACTATTTCCTGGAGCGCGATAGCACCTAAGAATGTTCCGCTTTTCGCAGTGCGCTTACAGATTTCACCGGCGATGATTCCAGAATTTTAATAGATGGTCGGTGTGAGAGGATTCGAACCTCCGACCCCTTCCTCCCGAAGGAAGTGCGCTACCAGGCTGCGCCACACACCGAATCTTTGAGGCCGGCAACTATACCAAAGGCACTGGAGAACGCCAATTGCGGCCGGTCTAAGCGCGACTTAGTAGATACCCGACCAACGGGCAATTAGCTGACTCAGCAGGCTAAAGCCCGTGACGACGACAATGAGCATAATGATCATCAACCCCGGACGGAACGGCTTACGCTCAACGGAGTTCACGCCTTTCTGGAGGAACTCATCCACACGCGCTTGATCCTCGGGGTAGAGGCGATTCTGGTAGCTTTTGTCCTGGTCAGGATCGGGTGGCTGATCTTCTGGGCGATGTTCGGTCATAACAAAAAAAGGGAGACAACACTCGCGCATTGTCTCCCTCTATCGCTTGGATGTCACCCGTTAGACGAGCGACAGAGCCACTGCATCCGATCAGAAGTCGAACATGGCCTCTGGCATAGCCATGAGGTTGTCAGAGCCTGATTCCATCGCCTCTTTGTGCGCACGAGTGCGAGGCAACAGTCGATCAAAGTAGAACTCAGCAGTCATCAGCTTGGCTTCGTAGAAGGATGCATCGCCATCACCGGCAGCGATCTTCTGACGGGCAAGCACAGCCATGCGCGCCCAGAAGAATGCCAATGTCACGTAGCCGCTGTACATGATGTAGTCCACTGCAGCTGCACCGGCTTCATCCGGGTTCTGCATAGCTTTCTCGCCGATCGACATGGACACTGTCAGCCACTCGTCTTTGTAGGCCTTTAGAACATCGATGTACGGGGCGTCAGCTTCATCGGCATTAGCGGCACAGAACGCATCGATAACATCGGTAAACGTGGTCAACAGCTTGCCGCCACTACCAAGCACCTTGCGGCCGATCAGGTCCATGGCCTGAATGCCAGTTGTACCCTCATAGAGCATGGCAATACGCGCGTCACGCACGATCTGCTCCATACCCCACTCTTTGATGAACCCGTGGCCACCGTAAACCTGTATACCGAGGTTGGCCGCTTCGTAACCCGCCTCCGTAACAAATGCCTTGCCAATCGGCGTCAGGAAAGCCATCAGATCATCAGCGGCTTTTGCACGTTCTTCATCGCCATGCTCGACCACGTCACCCAGCTGCGCCAGGTAGTACAAGAACGCACGGCTCCCCTCAACAATCGCTTTCTGAGTGAGCAGCATACGACGGACATCGGGGTGTACGATGATCGGGTCCGCGGGGCCGTCAGGATTTTTGGGGCCTGTGAGGCTGCGCATCGCCAAGCGATCGCGCGCATATTCGAGCGCCCCCTGATACGACAACTCAGCATGAGCAAGACCCTGGATCGCTGTACCGATGCGTGCAGTGTTCATAAAGGTGAACATGCAGTTCAGACCCTTATTGGGCGGCCCAATCAGGAAGCCTCTGGCGCCGTCAAAGTTCATCACGCAGGTAGCAGAGGCGCGAATGCCCATTTTCTTTTCAATAGACGCGCAATGCACAGCATTGCGTTCGCCAACACCGCCGTCCTCGGCGGGCATAAATTTGGGAACGATGAACAGCGAGATACCTTTGGTGCCGGCAGGAGCATCCGGAAGGCGCGCGAGGACAATATGGACGATGTTCTCGGCCATGTCGTGCTCACCGGCACTGATGAATATCTTGGTGCCAGTGATAGCGTAGCTGCCGTCGGCCTGAGGCTCTGCCTTGGTGCGCAGAAGACCCAGGTCAGAACCACAGTGCGATTCTGTCAGGCACATGGTGCCTGTCCAGCGGCCCTCGACCAGCTTGGTGAGGTAGGCTTGCTTTTGATCTTCGTCGCCGTGTTCCTCAAGCGTCTTGATCGCGCCATGGCTTAGGCCGGGGTACATGCCCCAGGACCAGTTGGCCGTGCCCGCCAGTTCGTTCTGGATAATGCCAAGCAGGTTGGGCATGCCCTGACCGCCGTAAGCGGTTTCCGCTGCTAACGCAGGCCAGCCGTTTTCGACGTATTGCTGGTAAGCCTCGGGGAAACCGTCGGGTGTCTTTACGCCCTCTTCACTCCAGGTGCAGCCTTCTTCATCACCGGACTGGTTCAGGGGCGCGAGCACACTCTCGGCGAATTTGGCGCCTTCCTCGACAATGGCATCCATCAGGTCCTGAGATGCTTCCTCGAAGCCGGGCAGCGATTGATAGAACGCCTCCGACTCCAGCAGTTCGTTCATCACGAAGTTTATGTCGCGCAGGGGTGCCTTAAACTCTGGCATGGTCTGATCCTCTCAATTAGCAAACAGCCGTTGACTTACCGGATTCGGTACGGCGCATGTGTTCGGTGTTCACATTGTCGATAAATCGACCTCTAAGTCAAATACCTTTTTGCTTTTTCAACGGGTTACGCACCCCGCGCGCGCGTTATATAGCTTCTTTGGTTGACTTATATAGTGGGCACTTACTTACACTATAGATCAATATATAAAACACCTCTTGAATCCATTTTCCTGCTAAAGGAGTGCGCCGCACGCAAATTCAGCGCAGCAGAAAATCACGGGGTGATAATTACTGTCCATACATTGTCTGCG
The DNA here is from genome assembly GCF_014652275.1 of Parahalioglobus pacificus. GTDB lineage: Bacteria > Pseudomonadota > Gammaproteobacteria > Pseudomonadales > Halieaceae > Parahalioglobus > Parahalioglobus pacificus. The sequence continues at coordinate 138,163 of NZ_BMYM01000002.1, forward strand.
TCGATACCCACCGCTAGACCGCTAGATTCGTCCTCAACAGCACTAGGCCGCGTGCGGGGAGCTCGCATCGTAGAATCTCGGATCAGGGTCTAGAGGCGCGCTGTGCAGCGTCAGCGGCTCGGGTGAAATGCCCAACTTGGCCAGCAGCTGTAGATCACGATTCTCCTCAGGATTTGCTGTCGTCAGCAATTTGTCGCCATAGAAGATCGAGTTTGCACCGGCCATGAACGCCAGTGCGTGCATCTCCTCACTCATCTCTTCACGACCGGCAGATAAACGAACATGCGAGGCCGGCATAAGAATACGCGCCACCGCGATGGTACGGACAAACTCCAGCGCATCCATGTCGGCTTCATCCGCCAGCGGCGTCCCAGGCACGCGCACCAATTGATTAATGGGCACACTTTCCGGATGGGTCGGGAGGGTCGCCAGTTGCCACAGCAGTCCAACACGATCCATGCGCTGCTCGCCCATTCCCAGTATGCCACCACAGCACACTTTCATGCCCGCTGAACGGACTCGCTCCAGCGTCTGCAAGCGGTCATCATAAGTACGCGTGCTGATTATCTCTCGATAATACTCGGGCGAGGTATCGAGGTTGTGGTTGTAGTAGTCGAGCCCTGCCTCTGCCAATGCCTCGGCTTGAGAGTCACTTAACATGCCCAGTGTCATGCAAGTTTCCATGCCGAGAGCACTCACACCGCGCACCATCGCCAAAACAGCCGGCATATCCCTGTCTTTGGGTGAACGCCACGCGGCCCCCATACAGAACCGAGTAGCGCCCGCTTGCCTCGCCTGTTGGGCTTGATCCACGACAGCCTGAACGTCCATCAACTCCTCGACAGATAAGCCGGTATCAAAGCGGGTGCTTTGCGGACAATACGCACAGTCTTCGGGGCAGGCGCCAGTTTTGATCGAAAGTAGCGTGCTGATTTGCACCGCATTCGGGTCAAAATACTGCCGATGTACCGCCTGTGCCCGGAACAGCAAATCATTGAATGGCAGCTCGAACAGTTCAGCGACTTCCCCTGGCGTCCAATCACTACGAATTCCGGGATTGCTGCTTGTATTCGCTGGGGCTGGTGTACGGTCGCTGTGAGTCATGAACGGTGTTCCTGTCAGATGGTCGTCACATGCTAGCTATCACCCGGGCGCTGTCAACTTATGAAATTGCGCTGGGTTAACCAAGCCTGCCGAAACGCTGTAGACGCCTTGCTGCCGTGGCACTGCTGCCTGTGCCTGCTACCCAGCGACCAGCCATGCGCCCTGTGTACTTGCTGCGAGGCTTCGCTCACCCTCAACAACCATCACTGCGACCGCTGCGCCCTCCCGTTACCCGTCCCTACGACAGGCAGCACGAAAACACTTTGCGACAGCATGGGCGCCAGCCAATCGCAACCCATGCACGATAGCCAATTGCTGTGTGCGAACTGTCTGCAGGAACGCAGCGTGTTTACCGGGGTTGTCGCTCCGTACATCTACGACCCTGCCATTGCCTACCTGCTGAGAAGGTGGAAGTATGATCGCGATCGCGTAGCAGGCAGACTATTGATGACACTGTGGCGGGATGCGACCGGTGTGCTGCCCCCGGTGGACGCGGTAGTAGCCCTTCCCCTGAATTGGCGGCGCCTGCTCTACCGCGGTTTTAACCAGGCAGATTCGCTTCGCAACGCACTTCTGTGCAATCAACGGACACTAGCGACCCTGCCTGCGCCAGGGTTTCGTCTCAAACGATCACACGCTGCCAAACCCCAGGTTGGACAAAATGCCCAACAGCGACGCTCCAACTTGCGCGGCGCCTTTACTGTCTCGGGTCGCTGTGACAATCTCCGAATTGCTGTCATCGATGATGTGGTGACCACTGGGGCCACCGCCAACGCCGCGGCCGCAGCCTTGTTCAATGCCGGCGCCAGGGAGGTGCACATCTGGTGTATCGCAAGAACACCGACACCCGCACACACCACTGACGTATGAACTCTAGCGCATCCAACAAGCGGCGTTTCTCACTCTGGGCCGTACGACGCGAAACCCGACGGGGGCCTCGCTTCCTTTGCGTGGCTTCTCTAATCCTGGTGGCGCTGGCAGATTCGGCCGCTAATTCTGTGAGAGCTTCAGAATCAGTCGGCACCTCTTTACGCATCGCGGTGTCTGCCAACTTTGCCGGCACCGCGGAGCGATTAATCCGCGATTTCGAACACGTATCCAACGTCGAGGCATCACTGAGCATTGCCTCCACTGGCGTACTGGTGACTCAGGCCAGCATGGGCGCGCCCTTTGACGTGTTATTGGCAGCCGATGTGGCTGGCCCGGCTCGGCTGGCACAGCACAATAGCGCAACCGGCGCTCCCTTCTGCTATGCGCGCGGGAAACTAGCTCTGGTAGGCGGCCAACTCGCGGATTTGGCCGATAACCGCCATAGCGTCGCAATTGCTAATCCAACAACCGCGCCCTATGGCCGCGCTGCTGTAGAGGTTTTAAGGCGGAGTGAGTTCAGTGGTGGTTCAGCCCGCAAACTGGTTCGCGGCAACAACGTGTTACAGGCCTACCAATACTGGCAATCGGGTAACACCAGGTTGGCTCTTGTCGCTCTCTCGCTGGCACCAGAGGGGAGAGTCATACCGGCTGAGTGGCACCAATCACTGCAGCAGGATGGGGTCATCCTTGGTCGCGCAGCCGCTAACCCCAATGCAGTAGAGTTTGTTAACTACCTGCGCTCAGACCCTGCTCAGTCGATTATTGCCGCTGCAGGCTACGATCCATGCTAATGGGCGCCGAGTGGCAAGCCATTGCGCTCACCCTGAAGTTAGCCAGCGTGTCCACGGCACTATTGCTGCTCCTGGGTACGCCTTTGGCGTGGTGGTTATCAAGGCGCCAGGGCTCATTTGCAGCTGCGATTGAAGCGCTGGTTGCTCTGCCGCTGGTGCTGCCGCCAACGGTGCTCGGTTTTTATCTTCTGATTCTTCTCGCGCCCAACAGCGCTATCGGCAGCGCATGGCAGTCAATCACAGGCAGCCAGCTAGCCTTCAGCTTCGAGGCGCTTATTGTTGGATCAGTGCTGTATTCGCTGCCCTTCGTCGTCCAACCACTGCAACAGGCGTTCGCACGCGTTCCCCCAACACTGCTGGCCGCAGCGGACACATTAGGCGCAGCGCCCTGGGATCGATTCATTAGCATTGTGCTGCCCACTACCAGGCGCAGTTTTCTGGTGGCCGCGGCCCTGGGATTTGCCCACACTGTCGGCGAGTTTGGCGTTGTGCTGATGATCGGCGGCAATATCCCCGGGGAGACCCGAGTGCTATCGGTTGCACTGTACGATCAGGTGGAATCTCTGCAGTTCGCACAGGCTCATCAGCTGGCTGCAGGACTGCTGATCTTTTCAATGCTGACACTGTTTGCCCTTTACCGCAGTGAACCCAACGCTGGGTGGGCAATCAAGCGATGAGCTCACTCACCGTAAATCTGAAGTGTGAAGGTGCCCAGGGTTTCACCCTGAATTGTGCGCTGCAACTCCCGCTGCAGGGCGTAACGGGCGTCTTCGGCCCCAGCGGATGCGGCAAGACAACGCTGTTGCACTGCATCGCAGGACTGCGCGATCCCGCCCCTCATAGCGTCATCCACCATGGTGAGGATGTCTGGCTCGCCGGAGGCGTATCCGTACCCACATTCCAGCGAGGTGTGGGCCTGGTGTTCCAGGACGACCGCTTGTTTCCGCACCTTAATGTCAGTGGCAACCTGGATTACGCCGTGAAACGCCGGCACAGCAAACCTCCTTATTCACGCGACACCGTCATAGACTGGTTGGGAATAGGCAAACTGCTGCTGCATGGGGTGAGTGAACTGTCAGGCGGTCAACGCCAACGTGTTGCCATCGCGCGTGCGCTATTAAACGGGCCGAACATTCTTCTGCTGGACGAACCACTAGCCGGCTTGGACTACAACGCCAAGCAAGACTGCCTGAAGCGCCTGACACTCATTGCGAAACAGACGAAGCTCCCGATGATCTATGTCAGTCACGAAATTCAAGAACTGAGTCATGTCGCTGACGATCTCGTGATAATGAGAGAGGGTGAGGTTACCGAGCACGGGCCCTTAATCGAGTTGGCCGGTAGCCTTGAGTCCAGCCTTGCTCGGGACAGCAATGCGGCCGCCATTCTGCAAGCCTCGATCAGCGGACACCATTCGCAGTGGCATCTCACAGAGCTTTCCATTGCTAACCAGTCACTGTGGGTCAATGCGCTGCCCGATTCTCAAATCTCTCAGCTCCGACTTCGTATAGCGGCTCGCGATGTGAGCGTCACCCGATCGCGAGCCAGTGATTCCAGCATATTGAATAGCCTTGCTGTCACATTGACGGCCATGCAACCCTGCGGTCCAGGCCATATGTTGCTGCAGCTAACGCTGGGTGAGCAGTTCCTACTGGCGCGCATTACACGCAAATCAGCAGACCAACTTGCGCTGCAGCCAGGCGATAAATTATTCGCACAGATAAAAAGTACCGCCCTGCTCAGCGATCAAGGGTACAACGAATGAGCACCCACCCTTACGACGCATTATCGCCAGACCTGGTATTGGCCGCGGTGGAGTCAACCGGGCGGTTGAGCGATATGCGGATGCTGGCTTTGAACAGCTACGAAAACAGGGTGTATCAGGTGGGCATAGAAGATTCCGCGCCCATCATCGCCAAGTTCTACCGCCCCCAGCGATGGAGCGATGCTCAGATCCTTGAGGAGCATGCCTTCAGCCTCGAACTGGTAGATGCCGGCATTTCTGTCATCGCGCCCATGTGCAATCCGGACGGCACCACGCTCAATGAGTTCGAGGGTTTTCGTTTCGCCTTATTTGAACGACGGGGCGGCTATCCCCCCGAGCTGGATAACCTGGACAACATGCTGGTCTTGGGTCGAACACTGGGCCGCATTCACGCGGTGGGTAAAGCGTCTTCGTTTCACCATCGCCAATCACTGAGTCTCAATCGCATGCTCAGCGAAAACCGAGTGTATCTACTGGAGCACTTCCTCCCGCCGGGCCTCCAAACCGCTTACGATACGCTCACCGCCGATCTGGAATCACGTTGCCAGCCCATTTTTGAAGAGATCGTCGCCGAAGACCTCATCCGCGTGCATGGTGATTGTCACGTCGGCAACATCCTCTGGCGCGATGATGTGGCCCACTTCGTGGATTTGGACGACTGTTGCAGCGCACCCGCCATTCAAGATCTCTGGATGTTCCTCAACGGAGAGCACCATGAACGGCAGTTGCAACTGAGCGAACTGGTGGAGGGCTACGAGGAGTTCAGCGACTTTGACCCCAGGCAGCTTCGCTGGGTGGAGCTTTTGAGAACACTGCGTTTGGTGAACTACGCAGGCTGGCTCGCCAGACGTTGGGAAGACCCTGCTTTCCCTCGCAGCTTCCCGTGGTTCAACACTGAGCGGTACTGGGCGGATCACATACTGGAGTTGCGTGAGCAATTGGCCGCCCTGGACGAAGCGCCGTTACAGCTCCTTTAAATACCTCGGTCGTGCACAAAGCGAACTAGCGAGGACGGGATCGGGGGTAGACAATGCCCAGCAGCCAGCGCCAATAACTGTTACCGACAAGCACCTGCTTGTCCACCTCATCAAAGAAGCGCTCCAAGCCTGCAGGGTCCGCGTAATAATCCATACGCGTGGTAAAGCCCTTCTCGGGGTCTAACTCTTTCACGACTTTTGCTGGGTTACCTGCGACCACGACATTTGGCGGTACATCGCGAGTGACTACAGCGCGCGCCGCCACCACACTGTTCTCACCGATGGTTACGCCTTTCAGCACGGTGGCATGATCTCCCAGCCAGACGTTCTTGCCGATGTGAACGGGCCGCGGCTCTTCGTCGCGCTTGGTGCGATCGTAAATCGTGTGCCAGTCGGAGTCGGTCACATACACCCCGTTTGCCATCATCGTGCCATCACCCACAGTGATCTCGTCACTGGCGCTGACTCGCGTGCCCGGACTCATAAGCACGCAGTCACCGATGGTGATCTTACCTGCGCCTGCCTCACGCCCCCAGACACCCACCTCAACACGATGCATGGGCTCACCAATAGCGGTGAACGAGCGACCAATACGGATATTGGGTCCGGAGATGTGCACGTACCAGGGTTTCATCACCGAATCATAAGGCCCCATGTACTCGCACTCAGGCCGCAGAAAGTAATCGGTATACCAGCGACGGAAAGCCAGATACGCTTTTTTTACTCGGTAAGGTCTGAGGTCGTCACGCATGAACAGAATGCTGTGGAGCCATGTTAGTGGGGGCAGTATCATCGCAGGCGTAAACGGCAACATCAAACCCACAGCTGCCTCGCAACGAGAAACTTGGCCAGCGTTCACGGACAGTCCATGCAGCAACCTTCACGCAGCATCAGTAGCAGCCAAGTAGGTATACACCCCAAGCTGGCCTCCCTGGTAAAACGGCATCAGCACAGCGAGTGGCGCGAGCCGCTGGCGCCGCATAATCAGCTCGCGATCGCTGCACTGGAGGAGTGGCTGGCAAAAGGCAGCGGGGCGCTAATTGTGGACTCTTTCTGCGGCACCGGTCAGAGCACAGCTGCGCTGGCGGCGATGTATCCCGACAGAAGAGTATTGGGCATCGACAAATCTGCCCACCGGCTTGCCCGTCACGGCGAGCAGAGCACCGACAATTACCTATTATTACAAGCGGACTGCGAGCCGCTTTGGGCCTGGATGAACGCCCGGCAAATACAAGTGGAGGCCCACTACCTGCTCTACCCAAATCCCTGGCCCAAACCCTCTCAGCTCAAGCGTCGAATCCATGGCCATCCCGCGTTCCCGCTATTACTGGCAATGGGAGGCAGGGTGGAGCTGCGCTCCAACTGGCAGATATATGTCGAAGAGTTTGGGCTGGCGATGGGACTGAGCGGGCGTTTGGGCGTTGTTAAAGAATACCAACCCACTGAACCACTCACGCTGTTTGAACGAAAGTATCAGGACAGCGGTCACACACTGTGGTTATTCACCGCATCGCGGCCATGTGACGGCAATCAAATGATGGTCTAAAGTGCCTAACCCGTGAGAGGCAGGCTTATGTCACCCAAGAAAGCAGATCCGATCTGGGATCGTATCCATGCAGAAACTGAACGACATGTTCAGCGCGAGCCTGTGCTCGCCAGCTTCCTGCATGCGACCATACTCAACCATCGCAAACTGGAGCGGGCGCTGAGCTTTCACCTCGCGAATCAGTTGGACAGCCCAACGGCGTCCGCGCTGCTGCTCCGGGATGTGTTCCTAGAGGCCTTTAAGGCAGACAGCAGCATCCTGGATTCGGTGCGAACAGATCTGAATGCCGTGCTTGAACGCGATTCAGCCTGCCACGAGATCTATATCCCGTTCCTGTATTTCAAAGGCTTTCACGCACTGGAGACCCAGCGCGTGGCGCATTGGTTGTGGCATCAGGGTAGAGAATCACTGGCCTTGTTTTTCCAAAACCGCATGTCGGTGGTCTACGGCGTCGATATCCACCCGGCTGCCAAGTTAGGCCGCGGCATTATGTTGGACCACGCCACCGGGCTGGTGATTGGGCAAACTGCGGTGGTGGGGGACAACGTCTCCATCTTGCAGTCGGTAACGCTTGGCGGAACCGGCAAAGACGAAGGCGACCGCCACCCCAAGATTGGCAACGGCGTCTTGATCAGTGCCGGTGCCAAGATTCTTGGCAATATTCGCGTGGGCGAAGGTGCAAAAGTTGGCGCCGGCAGCGTGGTATTGGATGAGGTGCCGCCGCATACGACCGTTGCAGGTGTGCCTGCCAAAGTCGTGGGCAAGCCCACAACCCAGCAACCTGCGCTGGAAATGGACCATGCGTTCCGTGGCGATGAAGACTGCGCCCTACCCTGTGCGGATCAAGAGCGCGCCTGATTAAGCCGGCAATACCCTTAAGTGGCTAAGGCGTGCACTGTTCGGCGCGCGGGTTCAGCTTGCGTGGTACTGCGGCGACAGTTCCTGCACCGCGTCAACAAATGCGGTGACGTGGTCAGGATTCACACCGGGAGTGATACCGTGTCCAAGATTAAACACGTGCCCACTGCCATGTCCGAAGCCTGCCAGTATGGTACCTACCTCCTCGCGAATACGTTGCGGTGAGGCAAACAACATCATTGGGTCCATGTTGCCCTGCAGTGCCACACGCTCACCCACCAGTGAGCGTGCCGTGCCAATGTCGGTGGTCCAGTCGATGCCCACGGCCTGCGCACCGCAGTCGGCAATGGCGTTCAACCACTGGCCGCCACCTTTAGTAAACACAATAACGGGAACCCGGCGTCCGTCTGCCTCGGTGGGCAGGCGGGAGATAATGCGCTGCATATACTTCAGCGAGTACTCCCGGTAAGCACCGGCACTGAGGGCTCCGCCCCAGGTATCGAATATCTGAAGCGCCTGGGCACCCGCATCAACCTGCGCGCACAGGTAATCAGCTACCGCATCCGCCAACAGCGATAGCAATGCATGCATCAGTTCCGGCTGGTCGTATGCCATGGTTTTGACGCGAGCGAAGTCTTTGGAAGACCTGCCCTCTACCATGTATGTGGCCAAGGTCCAGGGACTTCCTGTGAAGCCGATTAGAGGCACGGAACCGTTTAATTCGCGGCGAATGGTGCGCACTGCGTTCATCACATAGCCGAGGTCATCCTCGGCGCGAATACTGTTTAGTGCCGCCAGATCAGCTTCACTGCGAACAGTCTTGTGAAAACGCGGACCTTCACCTTCCTCAAAATACAGCCCCAAACCCAGTGCATCGGGAATGGTGAGGATATCGGAGAACAGTATTGCCGCGTCCATGGGGTAGCGGCGCAGCGGTTGCAGGGTCACCTCGCAGGCCAGCTCTGCGTTCTTGCACAGGTCCATGAAGGAGCCTGCCTGCTGCCGGGTAGCGCGGTACTCAGGCAGATAGCGGCCCGCCTGACGCATCATCCAGATCGGCGTGCGGTCGACAGGCTGTCGCAGCAGAGCCCGCAAGAAACGGTCATTCTTCAGTTCAGTCATACTGTTTTAAACGCCCAGGAAGTCCAGGATGCCTTCTGCTGCCTGACGACCTTCCCAAATCGCGGTGACAACCAGGTCCGAGCCACGCACCATATCGCCACCCGCAAACACCTTGGGGTTACTGGTCTGGAATTTAAATTCCTGATGCTCTTCTGCAACCACGCCCTCCCAATCGTTGGTGCTGACGTTGATGTCAGTAAACCAGTCAGCAGGGCTGGGTTGGAATCCGAAAGCAACGATTACCGCGTCCGCCTCAAGCACTTCCTCACTGCCCGCAATGGGTTGCGGGCGTCGCCTGCCATCGGCATCTGCCTCACCCAATTCGGTCGTCACCATCTTCACGCCGCAGGCAGCGCCAAAATACTCGACCACTTCAATGGGTTGGCGGTTAAACAAAAATTCCACGCCCTCTTCACGGGCATTCTTAACTTCGCGGCGCGAACCGGGCATGTTCTCTTCATCGCGGCGATAGGCGCAGATGACTTTTTCGGCCTGCTGACGCACGGCTGTACGCACACAATCCATGGCCGTATCGCCACCGCCAAGGACCACAACACGTTTACCTTTCAGGTTAACGAAATTTTCAGCGGGCTGTTCGAAGCCAAGATTCTGGTTTACGTTCCCCACCAGGTACGGCAGGGCCTCGTACACGCCTGGCAGGTTCTCACCGGGGAAGTTGCCACGCATGTAAGTGTAGGTCCCCATGCCCAGGAACACGGCATCGTACTCCTCCATCAGCTCACTGATAGCAATGTCCTTGCCCACTTCCGTGTTCAGGCGGAACTCTATGCCCATGCCCTCGAACACCTCGCGCCGCCGCACCATGACCTCTTTCTCCAGCTTGAACTGGGGAATGCCAAAGGTTAGCAAGCCACCGATTTCCGGATAGCGGTCAAAGACAACCGGCTTTACCCCGGCACGCGCCAGAATGTCGGCACAGCCCAGCCCAGCCGGCCCAGCCCCGATGATCGCAACTTTCTTGTCCGTGGGTACCACGTCCGATAAGTCTGGCCGCCAACCCATAGCCAGCGCCGTATCGGTAATGTATTTCTCGGAGGCGCCAATCGTCACCGCGCCAAAGCCATCATTGAGAGTGCAGGCACCCTCACAGAGCCGGTCCTGTGGGCACACGCGGCCGCACACCTCAGGCAAAGTATTGGTCTGGTGGCTGAGTTCTGCGGCCTCAAAGATGTTGCCTTCGGCGACCAGTTTGAGCCAGTTGGGAATGAAGTTATGTACCGGGCACTTCCATTCACAGTAGGGATTGCCGCACTCGAGGCAGCGGTGAGACTGCTCCGCTACCTGTGCCTTGCTGAAGCCGTCGTAAATTTCGACATACTCCGTCTTACGCCTGTCCAGCGCGCGGGTGTCAGGATCCTGACGGCCCACATCGATGAACTGGAAATTATTGGCCAAACGGTTCGCCATAGCAGTTACCTACCCGTTGCCTAGTCAGTGTTGCGCAAGCGCGACAGCAGTTGATCGAACTCGGCAGCTTTGGGTTTCACCAACCAGAACTTGCCGATGTAATCTTCGAAATTCTCCAGCAGGTATGCGCCCCACTGGGAACCGGTTTCTTCCACGAACTCCCGGATGTTTCCGCGCAGATGGGAGCGATAAGCCTCCATGTACTCTGCGCTGACACGGTGAATCTCAACCAGCTCGCTGTTGTAGCGATCGATAAAGCCACGGTCCTGATCCAGCACGTAAGCAAAACCACCGGTCATGCCTGCGCCAAAGTTCACACCGGTAGGGCCCAGTACGGTGACTGTGCCGCCAGTCATGTATTCACAGCAATGATCGCCTGCGCCTTCAATCACGGCGTGGGCACCGCTGTTCCGCACGGCAAAACGCTCACCGGCTATGCCTGCGGCAAACAGCTTGCCGCCGGTTGCGCCGTACAAACAGGTGTTACCGATAATGGCCGTTTCCTGAGACGCATATTCACTGTCCGCCGGCGGATAAATCACGAGCTTACCGCCGGCCATACCCTTGCCCACGTAGTCATTGGAGTCACCCTCCAGGTACATGTGCAAGCCTCCGGCGTTCCACACACCGAAGCTCTGGCCAGCGGTGCCCTTTAGTCGCAGCACCAGCGGTGATTTGTCCATGCCGGTATTGCCGTGCCGGCGGGCTATCTCGCCGGATAAGCGCGCACCAATTGAGCGGTCGCAGTTCGTTACGTCAAAGGCGAACTCACCGCCGCTGGCGGCCTCGATCGCCGGCAGCGTGGCGGCGACCATTTCTTCGGCCTTTTCGCCCTTATCGAATGGATCATTAGAGGAAACCTGGCAGAACTCGGGCTGGTCAGCCATTTCAGGATGCTTGTAGAGAATCGGCGCCAGGTCCAATTGCTGCTGCTTGTCGGTTGCCCCGGGTAGGCGCTGCAAGAGATCAGTGCGGCCGATCAATTCCTCCAGCGAACGCACACCCAGGCGCGCCAGCCATTCACGGGTCTCTTCCGCGACAAACGTGAAGAAGTTTACGACCATGTCGACCGTACCGTTGAAGTGATCGTCTCGTAGCGCCTGATTTTGCGTGGCTACGCCTGTGGCGCAGTTATTCAGGTGGCAGATACGCAGATACTTACAACCCAGGGCGACCATGGGCGCTGTGCCAAAGCCGAAGCTCTCGGCGCCCAGAATCGCCGCTTTGATGACATCCAGGCCGGTTTTCAAACCACCGTCAGCCTGCAGCCGAATCGCGCCGCGCAAGCTGTTGCCGCGCAAGGTTTGCTGCACCTCTGCCAGGCCCAGTTCCCAGGGGGAACCCGCGTAGCGAATTGAGGTCAGTGGACTGGCAGCCGTACCGCCGTCGTAGCCAGAAATCGTAATCAGGTCGGCGTACGCCTTGGCGACACCGGCGGCAATAGTGCCCACGCCAGGCTCAGACACCAGCTTCACGGAGACAAGCGCCTGTGGATTAACCTGCTTTAAATCGAAGATGAGCTGAGCCAGATCTTCGATAGAGTAAATATCATGGTGCGGCGGCGGTGAAATCAAAGTGACGCCGGGCACTGAGTATCGCAGCTCGGCAATCAGCTCATTGACCTTCCCACCGGGCAACTGGCCGCCTTCGCCGGGCTTGGCACCCTGGGCAACCTTGATCTGGAGAACCTCTGCATTCACCAAATAGTGCGGCGTCACACCAAAACGGCCCGAGGCAATCTGCTTGATCTTTGAGACTCGCTCGGTGCCGAACCGGCGTGGATCTTCACCACCTTCACCCGAGTTGGAGCGCGCGCCCACGCGGTTCATCGCCGCAGCAAGGGCCTCATGCGCTTCCGGGCTCAGGGCGCCGAGGGACATTCCGGCGGAATCGAAGCGACGCATGATCGCCTCTACCGGCTCTACCTCGTCCAACGCACCGGGCTGCTCTGCCTCTACGGGCATTAACAGATCCCTGAGCGCGGCAGCGGGCCGATCGTTAACCAGCTTTGCGTACTGCCTGTAGACCGCGGTGTCGCCACTGGCGACAGCTTGCTGCAGAGTCATCACGACGTCGGGGTTGAATGCGTGGTACTCCTGGCCGTGCACGTACTTGAGCAAACCGCCCTGGGTCAGGGGCTTGCGCAGTGACCAGGCCGTACGCGCCAATTTCTGCTGATCGCGCTCCAACTCGGTAAAGCCCGCACCCTGTATGCGCGAGGCCACGCCGCGGAAGGCCAGGTCTACCACATCGGTAGCAAGGCCCACAGCCTCAAACAATTGCGCGCCACGGTAAGAGCTCACCGCTGAAATGCCCATCTTGGACATGATCTTCAGCAGCCCCTTGTTGACGCCTTTACGATAGTTTTTGTAGCAGGCACTGGGCTCGCCCAGTAGCTCACCGCTGCGGATCAAATCTTCCAGTACACTGTAGGCCAGATACGGATAAACCGCCGTGGCACCAAAGCCCAGCAAACAGGCGATCTGGTGAGAATCTCTCGCGCTGGCAGTTTCTATCACCAAGTTCGCGTCGCAGCGAAGCCCCTGGGCAATCAGATGATGGTGCACTGCCCCGGTTGCCAACAGGGAATGGATCGGCAGGCGTTCGGGTGTGATACCGCGGTCCGACAGCACCAAAATAGTGGCACCTTCGCGCACAGCCTGTGCAGCACTTTCCGCGGTGGCTTGCACTGCGCTCTTAAGATCGGTCTCTGCCGGGTTATAGCTGGCGTCGATGTCGCGAACCTTAAAGCCAGGACGCTCCATGCGCAGCAACGTGTTGAACTTGCCCTGGGACAGCACCGGTGAGGTGAGGATCACACGATCTGCGTGCTCCGGCCCCTCATGAAACAGGTTTTTCTCTCCCCCAAGGTCCGTCTCCAATGACATGACGATGGTTTCGCGCAGCGGGTCTATCGGCGGGTTGGTGACCTGGGCAAATTTTTGCCGAAAATAGTCGTACAGGGAGCGTTCATGGCGGGACAACACGGCCATGGGCGTGTCGTCACCCATGGAGCCCACCGCCTCATTGCCAGACTCGGCAAGCGGCCTGAGCACTTGGTCACGCTCTTCGAAGCTCACCTGGAACATCTTTTGGAAGGCATCGATCTTATCGGGCTCTATGCCCGGTGCTTCCTCACCGCCAAAAGTCCCCTCAATGCGGGTGGCTTTCTCGCGTAACCAGCGCTTATACGGGTGACGGCTTTTCAGGCGCTGGTCGATATCCTCGGTTTGCAGCAGCTCACCCGTGTGAGTGTCTACCATCAATATCTGACCGGGGCCCACTCGACCCTTTGCGACAACATCGGCATTGCGATAACCGTGGGTGCCGACTTCTGAGGCCAGGGTAATGAAGCCGTCCTTGGTTTTTACCCACCGTGCCGGGCGCAAACCATTGCGATCAAGCAGGCAGACCGCGTAACGACCATCAGTAAGGACGATACCCGCAGGACCATCCCATGGCTCCATGTGCATGGAGTGGTATTCGTAGAAAGCCTTCAGGTCCGGGTCCATGGACTCGTGGTTCTGCCACGCGGGCGGAATCAGCATGCGCAAGGCCCGCGGCATATCAACGCCGCCGGTCAGAAGCACATCCAGCATATTGTCCAGGCTTGAGGAATCCGAGCCGCTGCGGTTCACCAGTGGTGAGATGCCTTGAATATCGGGCAGCCGCTCAGTCTCGAAACAGGCAGTACGGGCTTCGGCCCAGTTCCGGTTACCTTCGATGGTGTTGATCTCACCATTGTGGGCCAACAGCCTGAAGGGCTGCGCCAGCGGCCATTTCGGCATGGTGTTGGTAGAGAAGCGCTGGTGGAACACACAAATGGCGGTGGTCAGGCGCTCATCGCCCAGGTCTAGATAAAAAAGTGGCAGGTCCACGGGCATGACCAGGCCCTTATAGGCGATGACCCTGGCCGACAAACTGCAGATATAGAAATCCGCGTCCTGCTCGCACGCTATTTCGGCCTTGCGACGGGCAACAAACAGGCGCGTGGACAGTTCTACATCACTGAGGCCTTCCGCGTCGATGAACAGCTGTTCAATCTGCGGCAACGTGGACAGCGCAATCTCACCGCAAACATCCTTTTGTATAGGCACTTCGCGCCAGCCCACCACCGCCAGCCCCTGGTCACGTATGGCCGTTTCCATAGCGGCACGCGCAGCGGCCGCTTTTTCGGCATCTGTACTGAGAAAGATTTGACCGACGGCAAAATTGTCACTCAGCGTGATACCGAAGCATTCGTCCGCGAGGGTGCGCATAAAGGGGCCTGGCATCTGCATCAGCAGGCCACAGCCATCACCGGTACGACCATCGGCGGCAATGCCTCCCCGATGGGTCATACAGGTCAGGGATTCGATAGCGGTCTGCAGCAGCCTATGGCTGGCATCACCGGATGTGTGCGCAATCAGGCCGAAACCACAATTGTCACGCACATCTTCAGGTCGATACAGGCCTGCACTCATAACATGTCCAGAAAGGTAATTAAAACAGCAAGTTACAGCGATGGCCCTTGCGCCACAGTTCAGCCCGGGCGGAAGGGGGTAGCTATTCTACACAGATGCCCATAGAGCGACAAACGGGCAATTGAGCGACATCGAGACGCCGCCAATGGGTCAACCAGAGCCGCTTATCAGGGCTGTCAGTTCCGCCGTGGAGACATCATCGACAACCTCCGCATTTCCGATATCGCGGCACAAAATCAGGCGTAATTGGCCGTCGATCACTTTTTTGTCGCGGCCCATGAGCTCTACAAACTCTGCGCTGGACATATCGTCTGGGGCTTCGGTGGGAAGCCCAGCCGCCTCCAACAGCGAAACCAAAGTGCTGACTTCGGCCGGCTCTATCCAGCCGCGCTGGGCCGACAGCGCCAGCGCCATCACCATACCAGCAGCCACGGCTTCCCCG
Organism: Parahalioglobus pacificus; assembly: GCF_014652275.1. GTDB lineage: Bacteria > Pseudomonadota > Gammaproteobacteria > Pseudomonadales > Halieaceae > Parahalioglobus > Parahalioglobus pacificus. Next base: position 153,529 of record NZ_BMYM01000002.1, read on the forward strand.
TGCAGCCACTGCCCGTAGCCCTGCCGGGTCTCAATCGCGTGCCCGAACGTGTGCCCGAGGTTGAGGATTGCCCGCAGACCACCCTCGCGCTCATCCCGAGCCACCACGTCGGCCTTGATCGCGCAGCTGCGCTCGACGGCATAGGCCAGCGCCTGTTCGTCACGAGCCAGCAGCGCCGACATATTGGCCTTGAGCCACGCATAAAACGGGGCATCAACGATCAGGCCGTACTTGATCACCTCCGCCAGCCCTGCCGCAAATTCCCGATCTGGCAAGGTTCGCAATGTGCCCAGGTCAATGAACACCGCCCGTGGCTGATAAAAGGCACCGATCATGTTCTTGCCCAGCGAGTGGTTTACTGCCGTTTTGCCACCCACCGAGGAATCCACCTGGGCCAGCAGAGTTGTCGGCACCTGAAGGAAATCCACGCCCCGCTGGTAACACGCCGCCGCGAAGCCTGTGATGTCGCCAACAACGCCGCCACCCAGTGCAACAAACGTCGTACTGCGGTTATGGCCATCGGCCATGACCTGATCAAAGATGGTGTTCAGTGACTCAAGCGTCTTGTACTGCTCGCCGTCGGGCAGCTCGATCCGGGTAAACCGCTGCTGATCACCCAGCGCCTTAACAAGGGCTTGGGCATACAGGGGTGCAACCGTCTCGTTGCTGATCAGAACCAGCTGCCGACCCGCCAGGTGCTGGCGCAGCAGAGTCGCATCAGCTACCAGGTCGCGACCGATATAAATGGGATAGCTGCGCTCACCGAGCTCAACGTTCAGGGTGTGCATCACTTCAGACATGGCGGAGTCGATATTTGAAACGGCCGCACATGTTAGCGCGGCTGGATCGTACGGGGTAGTTGCCTTAGCGCAGCTCGCTCATCAGGCGCTTGGCGACTGCGCGCGGGGCACAGCCATCGGTATCAATCACGTGATCCGCAATCTCGCGATACAGCGGGTCACGAATGGCCATCAGCTCAGCCAACACTTTGCCGGGATCCTCGGTTTGCAGCAGCGGGCGGTTACGGTCATTGCGTGTGCGCCGTGTTTGCTCTGCCACCGTCGCGTGGAGATAAATGACAAACCCGCGGGAGGCCAGCGCGCTGCGATTTTCCTCCCGTAAGATCACTCCGCCGCCCGTCGCCAGTACAACGCGGTCCCACTGGGTCATCTCTTCCACGACCTGTTGTTCGCGATCGCGAAAGCCCTGCTCGCCCTCGACATCAAAAATCCAGGGAATGTCAGCACCCGTGCGCGCTTCTATCTCGGTGTCGGTATCAGCGAATTGGAGTTGCAACTGCTGGGCTAGGTACTTGCCGATGGTGCTTTTGCCGGCCCCCATGGGGCCGACAAGAAACACTTTCTGAAGCTGGGGCATTAGTGAATGGCTGAAACCTAGTCGAGCAGGGTATCAGCGAGGATGCGCGGCGTGATGAAGATCAGCGTCTCGGTCTTGGTCAGGTCACGCGCCTCGTTCCGGAAGAATGCGCCGATGTAGGGCAGGTCTCCGAAGAAGGGGACCTTGGTAATCCGCTCAATGTCTTCGGTGCGGAATACACCGCCCAGTACAACGGTTTCACCGTTGCCTACCAGTACCTGTGTGGTCAGCTCGGTCGTATCAATCGAGGGAATGAAACCACCCTGACCACTGGGCACCAAATCGCCCACCGAGTCCTGGGTAATGATCAGGTCCAGCAGGATACGGTCGTCGGGCGTGATGTTGGGTGTCACGTCCAGCTGAAGAACCGCTTCCTTAAACTCAGTGGTATTCTGTCCACTCAGAGAGCCCTGCTGGAAGGGTACCTCGGTACCTGACTTGATGGTTGCCTGCTGCTTGTCGCCGGTAATGACCTTCGGCTGCGAGACCACCTCACCGTTGCCATCGGCCTCAAGCGCGGACAGCTCAGCCGTGAGAAATAAGTCTTCTGATGTAAAGCCTACCGCAAAGCCACTGGTTCCTGTCGATACACCCAGATCTACCAACAACGCGCCGGGGTAGTCCAGGCTGGGCGTTGTGCCTGCGATGATATCTTCATTCAAACCCACTACGTTTGGAGAGTCGCCCGATACAGAAAGAACATTGGAATTCAGGTTTTCATCAATAAAACCACCACCCCACTGAATCCCCAACTCACGGTCGAAGTCAGACTGTGCAATCACAATCCTCGCCTCGATCATGACCTGACGGATGGGGATATCCACCTGCTCAATCAGGGCGCGTATCTCGGCCAATTTGTCCGCTGTTTCGGTAAGGATGATGGAGTTGGTGCGGCTGTCCACAATCACCGAACCGCGCTCGCTGATCAAAGTACCGCCGTCTTCAGAGCCGGCAGAGAACAAACCAACCACTTCGCTGGCGTTTGCATAGCGGATGCGGATAAACTCAGACTGCAGCGGTGCCAGCTCGGCGATCTGGCGATTGGCTTCAATCTCCTGGCGCTCACGCTCTGCGATCTCGGCAGCCGGGGCCACCATCAACACATTACCCACTTGGCGCTTATCCAGCCCTTTGGTCTTTAGCACCAGATCCAGTGCCTGGTCCCAGGGCACATTCTGCAAACGAAGGGTAATGCGGCCGGATACCGTGTCAGAAGCCACCAGGTTCAGTTCGGTAAAGTCAGCAATCAGCTGCAGTACCGCGCGAACCTCGATGTCCTGGAAGTTCAGCGAGATACGTTCACCCACGTAGGTAAACTCATTGCGACGCTCTTCGGCTTCCCGGGCACTGAGGGGTTTCACACTGAGCACATACTGATCATCGGTCTGGTAGGCCAGGTAATCGTATTCACCCGAGGCCTTGAGCTTCAGAGTAGCGCCCCGCTCTGTTGTGTTCACATCCACAGATTGCACGGGGGTGGCAAAGTCGGTCACGTCATAGCGACGCAGCAGGCGCTCAGGCACAGTAGTGTCCAGGAACTGGACCGTCACATCGCCCGCCTCGCTGAAGACATTCACATCCACGGAGGGGTCAGTCAGCTGCAGAGTCAGGCGGCCTTCGCCGTCTCCGGTGCGCTGGAATTGGAGGTCAGTGATTTCCGATCTAACATCGATCACGTCTTCGACTTCCGTCGCGACACGTGTGGGATCAGCCGATGCCTTCACATACTCTTCGCTGGCATCCTGGCCAACAATAAGGAACATGCTGTTGCCTTCCACGCGAGTCTCGTAGGGCACCAGCTTCACCAGGTTCATCACTAGCCGGGTGCGATCACCAGACTCCAGGACCATCACGCCTGTGGCATTGCCGTAGGGCAACGAGTAACGCTTCTGCTCTAATTCACTGATGGTGTTCGGGAAATCGATGGCGATACGGGCCGGCTTCTCGATGGTGTAGGAGCGCAGGTCCGACGGCGGTGTTTCGTTGAAGTCCAACCGCACTTCAAACTTGCTGCCCGGGCGCGAGCTGAACTCGATATCGGTGACCGCCGGTGCCGCATAAGACGCCACCGTCACTAGCGACAGCGCCAGGGCCGCGCCCACTTGCTGCAGTTTACGTAACATCGAATAGCCTGCCCTGTTCACGCCAGTTGCCCCCAGATTTCCTGTTATTCTTTCCATGGCTGTCACCAAACCGGCCTCAAATGCCGCTTAATTCTATTGTGCGAGGACGTTCTACCCATCCGTCTTCGGTACCGTCACTCACAATTTCCACGACTGCGACATAGGTGTCTGTCATCTCAATGATCTTGCCGTGATTCCTGCCCAGGTAATTGCCTAGCGATACGCGATGGATGCCGCCTTGCGGATCGCGGATCAGTGTCCAGTCACCCTGTCCGCGCTGCAATGTCCCCACCATTGCCAGCGAGTCGAAGGTGAATTGCTCCAGGAATTCTTTAGGCCGGTTTTCGTCCGGCTTTACTGCACTGATCGCCTGTAATTGGGTGATCTCGCGCACTTCGATAGGCCTGTCGAACGGGCTACGCATTTGCGTGGCCGCATAAGCAAACGCCTCGTAGGCCTTAAATGTGGGAATAGGCTCGATAATGCCGCCTGGGCGCGCGCGCTTTTCTGCCATGAATGCATCGAGGTCGGAAAAGTCACGCGAGGTACAGGCCGTAAGCGCCGATACACAGGCCGCCGCCAACAGGAGTTTTGATCTCGTCATCATCACCGTGATCACCCCTCATCCTTGTAGCGGTAAGTCTTGGCCGTGATGCTCATGCCTAATTGATTCGTGTTCGCACCGGGCGCACTGATAGAAAAGTTATGCAGCGTCACGATGCGGGGCAGGCCTGCCATGCCACTGACGAAGGCGCCCAGGTCGTGGTAGGAGCCTACCGCCTGAATCGCGATCGGCAATTCGACATAAAACTCTCTGGATTGCTCTGGTTGCAAATCAATGGAGCCGATCTCCAGACCATTGAGCAAGCCCTTGTTAGTAATGTCCTCCAGCAGTCCGGGCACTTCGGTGTCGCTAGGCAGCTGACTGACCAGTGCGCCGAAGGACTCTTCCATTTCCTTCATCTGCTGACGGTAGGCATCCAGATTCGCTGCTTGGAAGGCCTTGCTCTCGAACTCTTCGCGCAGCTTGACCTCTTCGGCTTCCACCCGCTGCAGCTGCAGCTGAAGGTCTTCAACATGGTAGTAGTAGCCACCGGCGATCACACCTGCCAGCAACAACACGCAGAGGATGAATTTAACGGGGCCGGGCCAGCTGCCAATGTTCTCAAAGTTGAGATCATTGATATCCAGCTCATTCAGGGAGCGTAACGAATCTTGTAAAGCCATTGCTTAGCCCCCCGTCCCTTCTTCCGCCTGCGGAAGCTGTACCTGCACAGTCAGGTTGAATGTCGTTGCCTGGTCACCGTACGTCGGTGCGGCGCTGACCCTGTCCAGATTGGGATTCTGCAGCCAGTCGGACGCGTCCAGGCGGCGCATCAGGCTGGAAACCCGGTTATTTGATTCAGCCACACCATTAATAGTGATGGTCTTCTCGTCACTGGAGAGACTGGTGTAAAAGACACCATCGGGGATGGTGCGCACAAGTTGGTCCAGCACGCGCACGATAATCGGACGGTTGCCCTGCAACTCCTGAATGACCCGCATACGCTCGATCAGCTGGTTGCGCTTTTTCTGAAGGTCGCGAATCTCCGCCACCATCTTGTCCAGCTCTCGGATATTGGTCTTGAGGTACTCGTTACGCGCGTTCTGGTTATCGATCTGGCTGTTAACGACGCGGTCTGCCAGTAAAACCAGGCCCGCCCCCAGAAATACAACCAAGGCGAGGATGGTCAGAAACTCTTTCTTCTGCTCCTGGCGCCGTTCGTCGCGCCAGGGCAGCAGGTTAATGTGTGCCATTAGTCAAAGCTCCTCATCGCCAGGCCACAGGCAATCATCATGGCCGGCGCATCTGAAGACAGCGCCACCGCATTGACCCGGGAAGAGATTGTCATTTCGGCAAAGGGGTTGGCCACAGCGGCCGGCGTACCCAGTTTTTCCTGCACCAGTTCCGGCAGGCCTTCCATGGAAGCCACACCGCCGGCGAGGACGATGTAGTCCACGTCGTTGTACTGGCTGGATGAGAAGAAGAACTGCAGCGAGCGCGCCACTTGCTGGACAACCGCGTCTTTGAAGGGCTCCAACACCTCTGGCTCGTAGTCGTCAGGAAGACCACCCTGTTTTTTCGCAAGACCCGCCTCTTCCATAGGCAGGCCGTATCGACGCATGATCTCGTCCGTTAACTGCTTACCGCCGAACAGCTGCTCACGGGTATATATGGTCTGCCCGTTGTTCAGCACGCTGAGGGTGGTCATGGTGGCGCCAATATCAACCACAGCGACTGTGGCGCTATCGTCCAACCCCAATTGGGATTGCACCAATGTATAAGCGCGCTCCATGGCGTAGGCTTCGACGTCCATGATCTTGGCGGTGAGTTCGGCCCCTTCGATGGACTCCACGCGAGAATCGATGGTCTCCCGCCGGCATGCCGCCAACAGGACCTCTACCTGGCCTTCGCGGTCGGGGGAAGGTCCCTGTACCTCAAAGTCGATAGCAACCTCGTCCAGGGGATAGGGTATGTACTGATCGGCCTCCAGCGTCAGCTGGGTTTCCATATCGTCATCGGACAGGCCCTCAGGCATATCGATGATCTTGGTAATCACGGATGAACCGGCCACCGCGGCGGCGGCGGTTTTCAGCTTGCTGCGTGACTGGGCAATCACACTGCGAACGGCGTTAGCTACTCCATCAATGTCGTTGACGTTCTTCTCAATCACCGCATCCTGAGGCAAAGAGCTCACGGCATAGCTCTCCACCCGATAGCGATCGCCCGAGTAGCTTAGCTCCAGCAACTTCACGGTCGTGGAGCTGATATCTAGCCCCAGCACCGGCGTTGTCTTTCTTTTCCCCAAAATACCGAGCAATGTATTTTCCTTTATGTATCACCAAGTTAGGTTTTTTTTATGCACCGATACATTAATAGTAAGGTATAGCACAGGCATTTATGCAATCAAAAGTTAAAAAAAGCATATAATTACCAAACGCAGCGCCCCCTGCCTTGTTCAAGGTAATACAAGCCACTGTTTTGTAAAGGGATAACTTGAGATTCCTACGATTTGTTCTGATTAGCGCCCTTCTGGGTACCCTTGGCGGACTCTGGGGGTTGGCCGGCATCTATTTGTACCTCAGCCCCAACCTGCCGGACGTTGAAACACTGCGAGATGTGCGCCTGCAGACGCCCATGCGGGTGTACACCCGGGAGGGCGATCTGATCGGCCAGTTTGGCGAGCAAAAGCGCACCCCGCTGCCCTTTGATGAGATACCCCCGGCGTTCATCGAGGCGCTGCTGGCGGCTGAGGATGACAACTTTTTCTATCATCGCGGCGTCGACTTCATGGGCCTGGCCCGCGCGGTGTCAGAGCTGGTACTCACCGGCCAGAAGGGCTCAGGGGGCAGTACGCTCACCATGCAGGTGGCGCGCAACTATTTCCTGTCGCTTGAGCGCACCTTCATGCGCAAGTTCAACGAGATTCTGCTGGCGATCGAAATCGAACGTGCACTGGATAAGCAGGAAATCTTTGAGCTCTACTTCAACCGTGTATTCCTGGGGCACAGGGCCTACGGCTTCGAGGCGGCATCCCAGGTCTACTACGGCAAATCGATCAGCGAGCTGAATCTGGCCCAGTACGCCATGCTGGCGGGAATTCCCAAGGCACCCTCGCGCAATAATCCGATCAGCGGGCCTGAAGCGGGCATGGAGCGTCGCAACTGGATTCTCGGGCGGATGCTGACTCTGGGCTATATCGATCAAGCGACCTACAACACCGCATCCACCGAGCCGGTAACTGCCACACACCACGGCGCTCAGCTCGCGTTTTCGGCCCATTACGCGGCGGAAATGGCACGCCAGGAGATGCTGCAGCTTTATGGTATCGCCGCTTATAACGATGGATACCACGTCTACACCACCATCAGCAGCGACCTGCAGCAGGTTGCTCAACGAGCGGTGATTGACGGGCTGATTACCTACGACAAACGCCATGGATTCCGTGGACCCGAGCGGCAGCTGCCGCCAGCAGACCCAAATGTCCCTGCGCCGAGCCGACCCGACTGGGAGCAAGCCCTGACAGAGATGCCGGTGATCGCGGGGCTACCGCCGGCGATCGTGACTGCTGTTTACGATGATGCGGTTGCTGTGCTGTTAAAGGATGGCAGTGAGCAGGAGATTTACTGGGAGAATGGGTTGCGCCAGGCCAGTCGCTACCGCACAGAGAACTCTCGCGGCGCGGCCCCCAAAGCACCAGCCGATGTTGTCGCCGTCGGTGACCTGATTCGCGTGACGCGCAATGACGAGGATGAGTGGGAACTGGCCCAAGTGCCGGCGGCGCAGGCGGCGCTGGTCTCGCTAGACCCCTCAAACGGTGCCATTCGCAGTATCGTTGGCGGCATGGGCTTTGAGCTCAGCAAGTTCAACCGCGCGATTCAGGCGCAGCGCCAGCCGGGCTCCAACTTCAAACCTTTCCTTTATGCCGCCGCTTTGGATGCGGGCTTCACGGCAGCCAGCATCATCAATGATGCCCCCGTGGTGATGGAGGACACCTCCCTCGAGGAAACCTGGCGACCGGAAAATGACGGTGGCACCTTTAACGGGCCAACCCGGCTGCGCTGGGCACTCACCAAGTCCCGCAACCTGGTCTCGATTCGCCTGCTGCAACAACTGGGCATTCCCGCGCTCATTAGCTATGTGGATCAGCTGGGCTTTAACACTGCAGAGTTTTCTCCCAACCTGTCTTTGGCACTGGGCACCCATGCAATGACGCCGCTGGAAGTCGCCACAGGTTACGCGGTGCTCGCCAATGGCGGCTATCGGGTGGAGCCGCACTTGATCGCTCGCATCGACGACAACGACGGCGACACGGTGTTCACCGCTGATCCGCTGACAGTATGCACCGATTGCGAAGCGCCGGCTGCGACCGTCGATGATGGCGAACTCAGCATGGAGCAAATTCTCGCGGCCAGCACGCCCAATAATGGGCTACCGCCCGCCCCCCGGGTCATGGACGCTCGAATCAGCTTTATTATGGATAGCATACTGAGAGACGTGATTACTCGCGGCACCGGTCGTCGGGCATTGGTGCTGGAGCGAAGCGATATCGCCGGAAAAACCGGTACCACCAATGGCCCGATGGACGCCTGGTTTTCTGGCTACAGCCCTGAGGTCGTTACCACGACATGGGTGGGTTTCGATAACTACACGCCGCTGGGTAGGCGCGAGTTCGGCGGCACCGCCGCGCTGCCCATCTGGATCGACTATATGCGTGAAGCGCTACAGGGCTTACCGGTAGAAGAGCCTCAGGTTCCGCCAGGCATCGTCACCGTGCGCATCGATCCGGACACCGGTTTGCTCGCGCGACCCGGGGAATCAGGCTCGATAGAAGAATACTTCCGGCAGGAATACGCGCCGCGCCAAAACACTAGCGACGACAATGGCGCAGCCCAGAATCGGGACGATGATCTGGTGAAGGATATCTTCGACTAGGGGCTACTGTGCGGGCCGAAAAGCGGCCTCAAGGAGCGGTGACCTTTAGCCAGCCATCTCGGCCAGGTATGCGGCGTAGTCTTGAGGCAAATCTGCCCGGGCAACACCGCTGTCAATCGCAGCCTGTGCGACGGCCGTGGCTAATCGGGGCAGCAAGCGGCAATCCATGGGCTTGGGAATGATGTACTCCGGCCCAAAGCTCAGGCTCTCCAGCTCAAACGCATCCAGCACGTCCTGAGGCACAGGCTCCCGCGCCAGATCACTCAATGCGCGTACCGCCGCCACCTTCATTGCCTCATTAATACCAGTGGCGTGCACATCCAAAGCCCCCCGGAAAATGAAGGGAAAGCCCAACACGTTATTTACCTGGTTGGGGTAATCAGAGCGGCCCGTAGCGATAATCAAATCATCCCGTGTGGCCATAGCCAATTCGGGGCTGATTTCAGGATCAGGATTGGAGCAGGCGAAAACCACCGGCTTGGCCGCCATCGACTGCAGCATTTCGGGTTTGAGCAAGTCCGCTCCCGACAGGCCAATAAACGCATCGGCGCCGTTTACAGCATCAGCGAGGCTGCGCTTGTCAGTGTCGTTGGCAAACTCCTGCTTATACAGATTCACGCCCTCACGTCCGGCGTAGATAACGCCACGACGGTCCAGCATATAGATGTTTTCGCGACGCGCTCCCAGGCTCACCAACAGCCGCATACAGGCAATGGCCGCGGCACCCGCGCCCAAGCAGGTGATCACAGCATCTTCAAGCCGCTTGCCCTGGATCTCCAAGGCATTAACCAGCCCGGCGGCGGTCACAATCGCGGTGCCATGCTGGTCATCGTGGAAAACCGGAATGTTGCAGCGCTCGATCAACGCTGTTTCAATCTCGAAGCACTCTGGCGCTTTGATGTCTTCCAGATTGATGCCACCGAAGGTATCGGCAATACGCTCAACGGTATCAATGAATTCGCCCGCGTCAGCGGTATCAACTTCGATATCGATGGAATTGATTCCGGCGAAGCGCTTAAACAGCAATGCCTTGCCCTCCATCACCGGCTTGCTGGCAAGCGCCCCAAGGTTGCCCAGCCCCAACACCGCGCTGCCGTTACTGATCACGGCCACCAGGTTTCCCTTGCCGGTGTAGCGATAGGCGAGATCGGCGTCTTTGGCGATCTCACGGCAGGGCTCGGCAACACCCGGGCTGTAGGCCAGAGAAAGATCGCGCTGTGTTTGTGCCGGCTTGGTGAGCTCCACGCTGATTTTCCCGGGTACGGGTTGCGCGTGATAATCGAGCGAGGCCTGTTTCAGATCAGTAGACATGATAGGTACCGCGGGGCACTGGGCTGGTAAAACGGACGACGAGGGTAGCGGAAAGGGTGTGGGCTAACAACCAGCCCAGCCCGCTAGCGTGAAAAACTGACAAGCAAAAAAAACGCCGTCTATTGACGGCGTTTTGGGTGTTACTGCTGCACTTAGCGCTTGGCGCCCCGGCTGCCAAAACGCTTCTTGAAGCGATCGACGCGGCCGCCGCTGTCAACGATCTTCTGCTTACCGGTAAAGAACGGGTGGCAGGACGAGCAGACGTCAATGTGGAGGTCTTCACACAGCGTTGAGCGGGTTTGTACGGTGTTGCCGCAGCTGCAGGTAACCGTAATGGTTTCGTACTTGGGGTGGATATCAGCTTTCATGGTATTGCTCCTGGCTAATGGCGCCGCCACTCGATCTCTTGTCGAGCACCGCACCGGATTTTGGAGCCGGATCAGCGCCTTTTCACGCCTGCCGGTCAAAAAATAGGCGGGCATCTTACCAGACGAAACGGGCCGCGCAAGCCCAATTTTTCATTTGCTACACTAGCCCGCTATTCGACTAACAAGCCCTACTGAGTCCTCATGTCGCTTCTTCGAGTGGCCGTGCCATCGCCTTTGCACCGCCTGTTCGACTACCTGCCACCAGCGGATCTACCCGCTGAATCTGTCGCTGGACTGGCACCAGGGTCGCGCCTGCGCGTGCCCTTTGGGCGGCGCGATGTTATCGGCATCCTGGTTGCGGTCGTTGATGAGACAGAAGTGCCACAGGACAAGTTAAAACCCGCAAAGGCACTGCTAGAGGATTCGCCCCTCATCCCACCCACAATGTTTGCCTTATGCCAGTGGGCAGCCAACTACTATTTACATCCGCCGGGGGAAGTCTTTCCCCTGGCACTACCCACCCGTTTGCGTGGGGATAGGCCGCTGATGCCCTTGGGCGAGCCGGCTTGGCAACTAAGCACGCGAGGGCTGGGCCTTGCCGATGACGCCCTGAAACGTTCACCCAAACAGGCCCTGGCCATCGAAAAACTTCGCCGGGAAGGGCCTGTCAGCACCGCCGCGCTCTCAGAGGCCGGCATCAGCCGTGCGGTACTCAAGTCGTTGGCGGATAAACAGCTGATCAAGACCCTTAACCTTGCGCCCAAACGGGTTGCTCCAATTGGCCATCAGGGCCTTGATCTAAATACCGAACAAGAGTTGGCCGTTGTGGCCATCACCCAGGCCCTGGGCGAGTTCTCCTGCTCGCTACTCCAGGGGGTTACAGGCAGCGGTAAAACCGAGGTGTATTTACAGGGCATCGCTGCCTGCCTTGAGCGCGGGCAGCAGGCGTTGGTGCTGATTCCGGAGATCGGCCTAACGCCCCAAACACTCAAGCGATTCCAATTGCGGTTTAATGCCACCATTGTCAGCTTGCACTCGGGTTTGGCCGATCAAGAGCGCGAAAAGGCCTGGTCCCTGGCACGGGAGGGCCTGGCCCATATCGTGATCGGAACACGCTCGGCGGTATTCACCCCCCTGGCCAATTGCGGCCTCGTGGTGGTCGATGAGGAGCACGACAGCAGTTATAAACAGCAGGACGGGTTCCGGTACTCCGCCAGAGATGTGGCCATCAAGCGTGCGCAGTTGGAGGAATGCCCGGTGGTACTGGGCAGCGCGACACCGTCGCTGGAATCGTTGCACAACGCGGCTTCTGGCCGTTATCACCAACTGGTGCTCAGCCAGCGCGCTGGTGGTGCCAATCTGCCTGCGCTACAGGCCATTGATGTTCGCGGCCAGTCCTTGCGCGGCGGCTTATCGCCCCCGCTGGAGCAAGCTGTCGGCCAGGCGCTGGCGGCTGGCGGCCAGGTATTGCTGTTTCTGAACCGACGCGGTTACGCACCGACCCTGCAGTGTCACGACTGTGGTTGGATCGCACAATGTACGGCCTGCGAGTCCCGCATGACGGTTCACAGACGTCAGCGGCGACTACGCTGCCACCACTGCGGCGCTGCAGCGGCTCTGCCGCAGCAATGCCCGTCTTGCAAAAGCCGAACCCTGCTCACTAATGGCCTGGGTACAGAGCAGGCTGAGGAGACTCTCGCAGCACAGTTCCCAAATACACCCATTTACCGGGTAGACAGCGACAGTATGGCCAACGCCGGCGCCATGCAGGCCCTGTTAGACACAGTGGCCTCGGGTGAGCCCTGCATTCTTGTGGGCACCCAAATGCTGAGTAAAGGGCACCATTTCCCGCGTGTGACATTGGTTGGCGTCATTGATGCCGACGCGCTGCTGTTCAGCGCTGACTTCCGGGGTGAGGAACGCATGGCCCAAATGATTACCCAGGTTGCAGGGCGGGCAGGACGCAGTGATGATCCAGGCAGGGTGCTACTGCAAACGCACCACCCTGACCACCCCATGCTGTCCGCCCTGATGACACAAAACTACGCCGAGCAGGCAAAGCAGTTGTTGGAGATGCGCTCGGAAAACGGCCTGCCACCTCTGGGATATCTGTTCATGCTTCGCTGCGATAGCGCCGATGGCGCCGCCGCCGAGCAGTTCCTGCATAGCGTTCGGCGAGCAGCCGGCAATCCGCAGGGCATTACCCTAATCGGGCCACTGCCTTCTGCCCTGCCGCGGCGGGCGGGCAAGTTTCGCTTTCAGCTGATGGTGCTGGCGAACTCCCGGGCGTCACTGCGCCAAATTGCACTAGCCCTGGTTGCCAGTGCCGAATCACAACCGCGCGCCGGTGATCTGAGATGGTCCATCGACGTGGACGCCACCGAGGTGACCTGAGCTCAGCCTTTGCCAGCATAAGTGGCGATAAGCGATAATGCGCCTTGGCCCGCAAGGCAGTATTCACCCTCAGGTAATCCCAAACCCCAATGAAGGAAGAACTTTCACAGCTTATCCAGTCCTCGCTGGAGACTCTGGTAGCACAGGGCGATCTGCCCAGCGATATCACACCCGCGATTCAGATTGATCGGACGCGCGACAAGGCCCACGGTGACCTTGCCAGCAATATCGCACTCACTCTGGCAAAGGCAGCGGGTGCACCACCGCGTGACGTCGCCGCCAAGATCTGCGCGGCACTGCCGGACGCTCGCTTTGTTGAGAAAACCGAAATAGCGGGCCCAGGATTCATCAATTTCTTCCTGTCGCAGGACTCCAACCAGGCCGTGGTGCACAAGATCCTAGACGCAGGTGAGCGCTTCGGGCACAGCGACGCGGGCAAAGGCCAGAAAGTGCAGGTGGAATTTGTGTCCGCCAACCCCACGGGTCCTCTGCACGTGGGTCATGGGCGCGGTGCGGCCGTGGGCGACAGCCTGTGCCGACTGATGGCCGCAACCGGCTGGGATGTATCCAGCGAGTTTTACTACAACGACGCGGGCCAGCAGATTTCCAATCTCGCACTGTCCGTGCAGGCGCGTTGCCGCGGATTGGGGCCGGATGACGCCGAGTGGCCCGCCGATGGCTATGCTGGCGGCTATATTCAGGATGTCGCCGACGCGTACAGGGCCGGCGACACCGTCGATGCCCAGGATCGCCACGTTGAAGCGGCGGGCGACGTCGAAAACCTGGACGCCATCCGCGACTTCGCCGTGGCCTATTTACGCCGCGAGCAGGATCAGGACCTCAAGGCTTTTGCGGTGGACTTCGACGTCTACTTCCTTGAGTCCTCCCTTTATAACAGCGGCGAGGTTGAGGCCACCGTAGAACGCCTGATTGCCGGCGGACACACCTACGAAAAAGATGGCGCTCTCTGGCTGCGCACCACCGAGTTCGGTGACGACAAAGACCGGGTCATGCGGAAATCGGAAGGTGGATACACCTATTTCCTGCCAGACGTCGCCTATCACCTGAATAAATGGCAACGCGGCTTCACCCGCGTCATAAATGAACAAGGGGCCGATCACCACAGCACCGTCACCCGCGTGCGCGCCGGGTTGCAGGCGCTGGATACGGGCATCCCTGAAGGCTGGCCTGATTACGTTCTCCACCAAATGGTAACGGTGATGCGCGACGGCGAAGAGGTAAAGCTGTCCAAACGCGCCGGCAGCTATGTGACGCTGCGGGATTTGATCGACGAAGTCGGTCGGGATGCCACGCGTTATTTCCTGGTGGCCCGCGCAGCTACCTCCCAGTTGACCTTTGATATCGATCTGGCGCTGTCGCAGAGCAATGACAACCCGGTCTATTACATCCAGTACGCGCATGCGCGTGTTTGCAGTGTGGTGCGCAAATTGGCCGAGCAGGGTATCGGCTGGGAAAAATCCGACGGGCTGGCACACCTGGACCGGCTGGAGGAGGACGCAGAGAAAGCCCTGCTGCGTCGCCTGGACAGGTTCCCCGAGGTGGTTTCGCAAGCTGCCAGCGCAGCAGAACCCCACTCGGTGGCAACTTACCTGCGCGAGTTGGCTGCGGATTTCCACAGCTACTACAACGCCCACAAGATGCTGGTAGATGATGAGTCCCTGCGCGCGGCCAGGCTCACCTTAAGCGAGGCGGTGCGCCAGGTCATTGCCAATGGCCTGCACCTGTTGGGCGTCAGCGCGCCGGAGTCGATGTAAGGTATGGGAAAGGACTACGCCAGCGGACGCGGCAGCACACGGCGAAAAACCGCCGCTCGCAAGCCCGCCAAGCGCAAAGCCGCCACCAGGAAGCCGGCGACCAACAAGCGTAAACCAGCGAGTAGCGGCGGTGATTTTGGCCGTGCGCTGAAGTGGTACGGCTCGGGGGTTGTTTCCGGAGTGTTTGCCTGCCTCGTTGGCTACCTTGTCATGCTACCCGGAGAATCTGAGCCAGAGACCGTTGCCGAAACGCCGGAGCCGGCCGCAGAATCGGCACCGCCGGTGGAATTCAGCTTCTACACGCTGCTGCCGGAGCAGACCATCGACGTCGAGGTCGACCCCGCCGAGGTGACAGCACCGCGGACAGGCAGTGCCGCCAGCCCTGAAGTGTACATCCTGCAAGCGGGCTCCTTCCGCCAACGTGAGGATGCAGATCGACGCCGCGCCGAGCTACTGTTGCTGGGCTTGCAACCCTCCGTCGAGGAAAGCAACGGCGACAACGGCCGCTGGTTTCGTGTCTATCTTGGCCCCTTCGATTCCCGTTCCAGCATGTCCAAGGCCCGCAGTCTTACCGCCAGCGGCGACATCGACACCCTGCTTCTCAAACGCAACCGCGGCTGATTCCCCCACGGCGGCCAGCCTGGCCGCTCTTGAAATTTGGGGTACAGCCCCCATGTCTGATCGACGTATCAAGGAGAATTCCAGTGGAACAGTTCAGGGGCACTACCATTCTTTCCGTTCGCCGGGGTAACACCGTGGTTATCGGTGGCGACGGCCAGGTTTCCATGGGCAATACCGTGATGAAAGGCAATGCCCGCAAAGTGCGACGCCTGTATAGGGATCGTGTGCTGGCAGGCTTTGCTGGCGGCACAGCGGATGCATTTACCCTGTTCGAACTGTTTGAAGCGCAGTTAGAGAAGCATCAGGGTCACCTGACTCGGGCAGCGGTAGAACTGGCCAAGGCCTGGCGTACCGAGCGTTCATTGCGCCGCCTTGAGGCACTGCTCGCCGTGGCTGACAAAGACACCTCGCTGGTGATCTCCGGTAATGGGGACGTCATCGAGCCAGAAGACAATCTTATCGCCATCGGCTCCGGCGGCTCGTTTGCCCAGGCGGCGGCTCGCGCCCTGCTGGACAACACGGAACTGGATGCACGCCAAATCGTCGAGAAGGGGTTGTCCATCGCCGGCGACATCTGCATCTACACCAATCACAACCAGACCATCGAGCAGCTGGACTTCTAGCACCCGCTGCCATACGGAAACACTATGTCGAACATGACCCCCCGCGAAATCGTCCACGAGCTGGACAGGCACATTATCGGCCAACAGGAAGCCAAGCGCGCCGTGGCTATTGCACTGCGTAATCGTTGGCGCCGTATGCAGTTGGACGAAGATCTGCGTGCAGAGATATCACCCAAGAACATTCTGATGATTGGCCCAACAGGCGTGGGTAAAACAGAGATCGCGCGCCGTCTGGCCAAACTGGCCAACGCACCCTTCGTAAAGGTCGAAGCGACAAAGTTCACCGAGGTGGGCTATGTGGGCCGCGATGTGGAGTCCATCGTGCGCGACCTCGTGGATATGTCGGTAAAAATGCACCGCGAGCAGGCAATGACCAAGGTGCGTTTCCGGGCCGAAGAAGCCGCGGAAGATCGCGTTCTGGATATTCTGCTGCCCGCCGCCCGAGATTCCATGGCAGACAGCGGCAACAGCACCCGCCAGCTGCTGCGAAAAAAGCTGCGCGAAGGCGACCTGGACGACAGGGAAATTGATGTCGAGATCAGCAGCAGCGCCGGGGTCGAAATCATGGCGCCGCCCGGCATGGAGGAAATGACAAACCAGCTGCAAAGCATGTTCTCAAATCTTTCCAAACAGCAATCCAAGACTCGCAAGATGCCCGTCAAGGCTGCGTTTCAGGCGCTGTGTGACGAAGAAGCCGCGAAAATGGTGAATGAGGAAGACCTCAAGCAACAGGCCTTGGACGCAGTAGAACAGAATGGCATCGTTTTTCTGGACGAGTTGGACAAAGTTGCCAAACGCAGTGAGGGCGCCGGCGCAGATGTGTCTCGCGAGGGCGTACAGAGGGATTTACTGCCGCTGATCGAAGGCTCCACTGTGACGACCAAACATGGCACGGTAAAGACCGACCATATTCTCTTTATCGCCTCCGGTGCGTTTCACCTCGCCAAGCCCTCAGACCTAATTCCCGAGCTGCAAGGGAGGCTGCCGATTCGGGTCGAGCTGTCAGCGCTCTCACCCGAAGATTTTGAGCGGATTCTGACTGAGCCCAATGCCTCGCTCACCGAGCAATACCAGGCATTACTGGCCACTGAAGGCCTCACGGTGAACTTCAGTGAAGACGGCTTGCGCCGTATCGCAGAGCTGGCCTGGCAGGTGAATGAGCGCACCGAAAACATCGGCGCACGGCGACTGCACACGGTTATGGAAAGGCTGCTGGACGATGCGTCATTCACCGCCGCGGACGCCGGCGTTGCCGAGGGCGGGCTGATGATCGATGCCGCCTACGTCGACAGCCAGCTGTCGGAGCTCTCGGCCGACGAAGATCTGTCGCGCTTCATACTGTAGGCTTCAGCCATGACGTCGGAGAAGCGCCCAGTCGCCATCAACCTGCACAGCAAGTCTCGTGAGTTGTCATTGGACTATGGCGAGGGTGAGACTTACCGCCTCAGCTGTGAATACCTGCGCGTCTACTCCCCGTCCGCGGAAGTGAAGGGCCACGGGCCCGGTCAGGAAGTCCTGCAGACCGGCAAGATGCATGTGAACATCAACGCGATAAAACCCGTAGGACACTATGCCCTGCAGCTGGTCTTTGACGATGGGCACGACACCGGCCTGTATGCCTGGGACTACCTGCACGACCTGTGTACCCATCAAGAGGCACGCTGGCAGGATTACCTGAATCGCATGGAGGCCGCTGGCGCCCAGCGCGACCCCGACGTGCAAGTGGTGCAATTCCAACCCTGAGCGACTTTCGCGCCAACTAGCCTGCCGCGCTACAATACCTGCCGCTTTCCATTGGAATAACGCGCATGAGCGACAAAGACACAACACATTTTGGCTACCAGACCGTCGATAAAGATGACAAGGCGGGCATGGTGGCCGGCGTCTTTCACTCGGTAGCCGCGCGCTACGACCTGATGAACGATCTGATGTCCGGCGGAATTCATAGGATCTGGAAACGCTTTACCATCGAGCTCAGCGGCGTGCGACGCGGCAATGCTGTGTTGGATATCGCCGGTGGTACCGGCGACCTCGCCGCGCGCTTTGCCGATCTGGTGGGCGATCAGGGGCGCGTGGTGCTTGCAGATATCAACGACTCAATGCTCAGGGTAGGTCGCGACAAGCTCATCGACGGTGGCCACGCCGGAAACATTGAGTTTGTGCAGGCCGACGCCCAGGACCTGCCTTTCCCCGACGACAGCTTCGACTGCATTACCATTGCCTTCGGCTTGCGCAACGTGACCGACAAGGACAGAGCACTGCGCTCCATGCTGCGGGTTCTCAAGCCCGGCGGCCGCCTGTTGGTGCTGGAGTTTTCCAAGCCGGGCAACGAGGTACTGAGCAAGGCCTACGACACGTACTCGTTCAAGTTACTGCCGCTGATGGGCAAGCTGGTGGCCAACGACAGCGAGAGTTACCAGTATCTGGCCGAATCCATTCGCATGCATCCCGACCAGGAAACCCTGCGCGACATGATGGAAGACGCGGGCTTCAGCCGCTGTGAATTCCACAACATGACAGGCGGCATCGTCGCTGTTCATCGCGGCGTCAAATCCTGACATGGAACGGCTATTCGACCCGGCGCTGCATTCCGCCGGTCTCGCCGCGCTGGAGGCTGCGCTTAATCGCGGCTTATCCCTCGCCCCGGCAGGTAAGTCTGAACTGACAACCCTGAGCGGACGTGTGTTCGCGTTGGAGTGCGAGAGCCCACCCTTTATTGCCTATTTGCAGCCGCAGGACGATGGCAGCGTGCGCTTGATGAGCGTCTACGAGGGTACGGTTGCCACAAGAATCCGTGGCAGCGCTGGCGACTTCGCCGAGCTGGCGGGGTCACAGGACCCCGCATCCACCCTGATCAACGGGTCACTGGAGCTGGTAGGTGATAGTGCGCCACTGCTTGAATTGCAGGCCATCCTCGGGCGACTGGATGTGGATTGGGAAGCACCTCTGGTCGACACATTCGGGGATGTGGCCGGTCATCAAGTCGCACAGATTGCACGCAACGGGTTCAGCTTTGGCAAACGTGTCGGCGTCAGCCTGAGCCGCCAGTTGGATGAGTTTATTCATGAAGAAGCACGCTTGAGCCCACCGCGCCTGGAACTGGAAGACTTCTACCGAGACGTGCAGGATCTG
The DNA here is from genome assembly GCF_014652275.1 of Parahalioglobus pacificus. GTDB lineage: Bacteria > Pseudomonadota > Gammaproteobacteria > Pseudomonadales > Halieaceae > Parahalioglobus > Parahalioglobus pacificus. The sequence goes on from NZ_BMYM01000002.1 coordinate 172,729, forward strand.
AACCTGCAGGTAGACCGGCTGGATTCACGGATCAAGCGCCTGCGCAAGCGACTGGATCAGGCAGGCTAGGTCAATGTCTCGCCTGGGGCGCATGGCCCACATCGTACGCGTTGCCGGCAAGTACCGTCTGGATGAGTTTGTGGATGCCTCGCGACTGCCGGCGCCCGCGCGAGCGCTGCTTGCCATCAACCCCTGGCGATTAACAGCAAGTCCTGCCGCCAGTCGCGGCGACCGGCTACGCCACGCCCTGGAAGAGCTGGGCCCTGTTTTCATCAAGTTCGGGCAACTGCTCTCCACCCGTCGGGATCTGATGCCAACGGATATCGCCGATGCCCTCGCGCAGCTTCAGGACAACGTTGCCCCCTTCCCCGAAAGTGAATCGGTAGCCCTCATCGAGCAATCCCTGGGGCAAAGTGTGAAGACCCTTTTTGCGCGTTTCGACACCACTCCGATGGCATCGGCCTCCGTAGCCCAGGTCCACAGCGCCGCGCTCCACGATGGGCGCGAAGTTGTCGTCAAAGTGGTGCGGCCCGGCATCGAAGCAGTGATTCGCAAAGACCTAGCGCTGATGTATACCCTAGCCAGACTGGTGCAGCGCTACCTGCCGGATGGCCCCCGGCTGCGCCCCGTGGAAGTCGTCAATGACTACGAACACACGATACTTGATGAGCTCGATTTGGCGCGCGAGGCAGCCAACGCATCACAGCTGCGGCGCAATTTCGAGGGCAGCGACCTGCTGTACGTCCCAGAGGTTCATTGGGACTTCACTCGCCATAACGTGCTGGTTATGGAGCGTATCTACGGCATTCCTGTCACGGATATGCAGCAACTTGAGGCGCGCAAGGTCGATCTTAAGGTACTTGGCGAGCGCGGCGTGGAAATATTCTTCACACAGGTGTTACGCGACAGTTTCTTCCACGCGGATATGCACCCGGGCAATATCTTTGTCGATGCCAGCGACCCGGACAAGCCCAGCTACATCGCCATCGACTGCGCCATCATCGGCAGCCTCAGCGAATCAGATCAGTACTATCTGGCCCGCAACCTGTTGGCTATTTTCCAACGCGATTACCACGAGGTGGCGCGCTTGCACGTGGAGTGTGGCTGGGTAGCCCCTGACACCCGTCTGCAGGACTTCGAATCGGCCATGCGGGCCGTTTGCGAGCCCATCTTTGAGAAACCGATTAGCGAAATCTCCTTTGGGCAATTGTTGATTTACCTGTTCCGCACGGCCAGAAGGTTCGATATGCAGGTACAGCCGCAGCTGGTGCTGCTGCAAAAAACGCTGCTCAACATCGAAGGCCTTGGCAGACAGCTGTATCCAAAACTCAACCTCTGGGATACCGCGCAACCCTTCCTGGAGAACTGGATCGAAGAGCGCTATTCACCCCAGTCAGTCATCAAACGACTGCAACGCCAGGCGCCTTCCTGGTTAGAGCAGCTACCCCAGCTCCCCGACGCTCTGTTCGAGAGCCTGCAGCAGTCACGGGACATGCAGCAGCGCTATGACAGACAGCGACAGGAATTGGAGGCACAGGCGAGGCTCTCACGACATGCACTGCGAAAACGCCGCCGCTACTACTTGGCAGCGCTAGCCTGTGCGCTGGCGGCCATCATCACGGTGCCCGATGCCACCTCGGCAGTGCTCGAAGCACCGCCCGCGAGCTGGGTGCTGACTGGCCTGGCGCTGCTTCTGCTTTGGCCTACCGGCAAGCAGGACTGATCCGTCACTCCCCGCCTGTGCGATAATGGAAGTGGATGAGGAGGCTGCTATGCGCGATATCAGCACATTGACTGACAGCGTCAGCTGGAACGAGAAAGGCCTGGTGCCCGCGATCGCTCAGGACTGGCAAACGGGTGAAGTACTGATGCTGGCCTGGATGAACGCGCAGGCACTGGCCTGCACCATTGAAGAGCAGCGTGCCGTTTATTGGTCACGCAGCCGCGGTAAGTTGTGGCGCAAGGGCGAGGAATCCGGCAACGTCCAGCACCTGAAGGATCTGCGTATAGACTGTGATGCCGATACCATCCTGATGAAGGTAGAACAGGTCGGCGGCATCGCCTGCCACACGGGCAGGGCCAATTGCTTTTTCACCCAATTGGACGAAACCGGTTGGCAGGTGTGCGCCGACGTAAAACGCGACCCTGACGAGATGTATGGCAAGAACCATGAATGACGTACTGCAACAATTAACGGCGACACTGGCAGAGCGCAAAGGCGCGGCTGCCGATAGCTCTTATGTCGCCAGCCTGCACGAAAGTGGTCTGAACAAGATTCTCGAGAAGGTCGGCGAAGAGGCCACCGAGGTAATTCTGGCCGCCAAAGATGCGCAGGGCACCGGTACTAACGATGCACTGGTGGGTGAGGTGGCAGACCTGTGGTTCCACTGCATGGTATTGCTGTCACATCTAGACCTTAGCGCAGCCGATGTGTTGAGCTGCCTGGCCAAGCGTCAGGGTATTTCCGGGCTGGACGAAAAAGCGTCCCGCGCCACCAACGGGTAACAAGAGGAGACGACTATGGGTATCGGTGGAATAAGCATTTGGCAGTTACTGATTATCCTGGCCATTGTCATCATGCTGTTTGGCACCAAGCGGCTACGCACACTGGGCAGCGATCTGGGCAGCGCCGTGAAGGGCTTTCGTAACAGCATGCAGGATGAGGGCAAGAACGATAAGCCCGCCGAGGAAGCCGCGGCTGAGTCCGACGAAGCCAGCAGCGAAAAGAACGGCTAACGATCAGCCATGTTCGATATCGGCTTTGCCGAACTACTGATAATCGGCGTGGTCAGCCTGTTGGTCATTGGGCCAGAGCGTCTGCCGGGCGCCGTGCGCACAGTGAGCTTATGGCTGGGCCGTTTCAAACGCAGTTTTAACGAGATCCGCCAGGAAATAGAGCAGGAGCTGCACAACGACGCGATCCTGCAGGACCTGAAGAAAACCTCGGAGCAGGTGCAGCAGGAGGCTAACCAGGTCAGGGATAGCCTGCGCAGTGCCGCCGAATCGCTGGACGACAACGGCGGTAATCGCATCGCGCCACCAAGCTCAAAAACTCAAGTCGCCGACAACCGTCCCACACAGCCGGCCAGCGATAACTAGAAGGACGACCAGACTTAACCGCCGTGGATACTGAGGAATCACTGGATAAACCCCAGCCATTGGTTGCGCATCTGACTGAACTGCGTGATCGGCTGCTGCGCGCCTTGCTGGCCGTACTGATTGTGTTTATCGGCTTGTTTCCCTTCGCCAACGAAATCTACGCCTTCGTCTCTGAGCCGCTGCGGGCTATTTTGCCGGAGGGCGCCAGCATGATTGCCACCGAGGTAGCCTCTCCCTTCCTCACGCCTTTCAAGCTCACCTTAGTAGCGTCGCTGTTCGTGGCTATTCCGGTGGTGCTCTACCAGCTCTGGGCGTTCATCGCCCCTGGCATGTATCGCAATGAAAAGCGACTGGCTATCCCCCTACTGGTGTCCAGCATCCTGCTGTTCTATGCCGGTGCCGCCTTTGCCTACTTCGTCGTGTTTCCGTTGATCTTCGCGTTCTTCACCAGCGTGGGGCCGGCGGACATCACCATCATGACCGACATCAATCGCTACCTGGACTTCGTCCTCAAGCTGTTCTTTGCCTTCGGCCTGGCCTTCGAGATTCCCATTGCCGCGGTCATCCTGATCTGGGCAGGCATAACCACCGCCGATAATCTCGCGAAAAAGCGGCCCTACATCATTGTTGGCTGCTTCATCTTCGGAATGCTGCTCACCCCTCCGGATGTGATCTCGCAGTCGCTGCTCGCCATCCCTATGTGGATTCTTTTTGAGTTCGGCGTACTGTTTGGCCGCATCATCCAAAAGCGCAAGGATCAGGACGCCGACTCGGCCTGATGCCCCGCAAAAACGCTGGACGATTTCTACCGCTTGGCCATCAATCCACCATCGACTACCAGCGTGGTGCCGGTCGCAAAAGCTTCAGACGCGAGGTAGAACACCGGTCTGAGTATTTCCTCAGTCTCTGCAATGCGGGGAATCAACGCGGCTTCTATCATGCCCTGCTCCATGCCTGGCACCGCATCTATGGCGCCATCGGTAAGGTCTGAGTGATAACTGCCAGGGGCCAGCGCGTTAACGCGAATGTTGAGGGGCGCCCACTCCTGCGCCATCACCTCTGTCAGGGCTTTCAGCGCTGCCTTGGTTGCGGCGTACATGCCCATATAGGCAGGCGTCGACAAACCGGCAACGGAAATCACATTGATCATGGCACCGCCACCGTGTTCAGCCATTCGCGGCGCCAACCGTGATGCCAGGTACCACGGACCCTTAAGATTGACGTCGACCATTTTGTCGAAGATAGCGACCGGCGTATCGGATAGGCCGCCCATCCCAATATTGATGCCCGCGTTGTTGATGAGAATATCGACACGCTGGTAGGCCGCGTAGGCGGCATCAATCAAGGCATCCAGCGACGCTGGCTGACCCGCATGCGCCGCAATAGCGCAGGCCTGTCCGCCTTCATCCACAATTTGCGACACCACGGCCTCACATGCCTCTAATTTTCGGCTGCTGACCACAACACGGGCGCCAGCTCGCGCAAAACCCAGGCACATGGCCCGACCTAGCCCGCGGGAGCCACCCGTTACCAGTACCACCTTCCCATCAAACTTGCCTGCCATAGTGCCAATTCCGCCTTGCCCAGTTTGATTTACACTAGCACCTGTCAGGCCGGTACGGCACACACGAGGCGCTCCGATGTCCGCAACAGTAAAACTACTTATTCCGCTATTGGCTCTGCTGCTGCACAGCCCACTTCTTCTCGCTCAAGACGAAGAAGCCGCACCAGAGGAGTCGAAGCCAGCGGAAGTCGAGGTCGCTCCCGACGCATCGATGCGCGACATCCTCGAAAGCGAGGAACAGGTAGACAAACTAGTGCAGGAAAAGTCCGAAAGCAGTCCAAAAGGGGAGCTGCGCGGCATAACTCCCTTGGAGGCCATGCTGGCCCTGCGCGAAGAGATGCGGGCAGAGCGTATCGATCGCGCAGCGCAGTTTCTGGATATGCGTTATCTACCGGAGTCTATGGATGAGTGGGAACCGGAAGACCTGTTAAAAGCCCTGAGCTACGTATTCGGCCAGCAGAACATCATCGATATCGCGCGCCTTAGCGACGACATTCAGGGCGAGAGAAACGATGGGCTACCCAGCTACCGCGATCAGGTGGGCACCGTTGTCATTAGCACCGGCGAGGTACCCATCTATCTACAGCGCGTACCCGACGGTCAGGGCGGCAAGGTCTGGAAAATTTCCAATGCTACCGTAGCGCGCATTCCGGAAATGTGGGGAGAACTCGGCTATAGCCCCATTGCTGTTTATTTCAGCGAGCTATTGCCCGATGTGCGCTTTATGGGCATGGACAACTGGCAGCTGGCGGCCACTATTGTCTTTTTCGTCGTCGCCTGGCCACTGGCAGCGCTTGTCAGCTACCTGATCATGCGCGTGCTGCTGCTGATACCCAATGGCTTTCCCAGTGGCATTCGCCACTTCTGCCGCTACTCACTACGCTTCTTCCTGTTCCTGTTCATCGCAAGACACCTGATTGGCTACCTGGGACTGTCATTGACGGCGCGGGTATACCTTGAATCGGTAGGGTTCGATTACATCGCCTACACCGTGCTATTCCTTGGCATTATATCTCTGGTTCGCGACTACAATGTGCGCAAGATGGAGCGCCAGGGCAAGGCGCATTTTGCCGCTCTGCTGCGTCCCTTCACCACCATCGCCAAGTTCGTCGTGATACTGCTGATCGTGCTGTTTTGGGCCGATCAGGCCGGCTACGACATGACCACCGTGCTCGCCGGTCTGGGTGTTGGCTCTCTGGCGGTCGCGCTGGCTGCGCAGAAAACCATGGAGAACGTTATCGGGGCCATTACCCTGTACACCGCACAGCCGGTAAAGCCGGGTGATTTCTGCCGCTTTGGCGATATGAAAGGCATTGTTGAAGAAATCGGCCTGCGCTCTACCACGATTCGCACGCTCAATCGCACCCTGCTGGTGGTACCAAACTCGGTATTCTCATCCGTAGAGGTAGAGAACTACACATCGCGCGACAGGTTCCGCTACTTCCGCGAAGTGCAGCTGCAAATGTCTACCGCGGATCAGCTGCGCGTCATTCTTGGCCACCTCCGTGAGCTGTTCCATGCCCACACCAGGGTACTGCCAGAATCGGTCAGCATCCGCTTTGAGCATATCGATGCGGCCACGGCCAAGCTGCGTATTGACGCCGGCATTCCAACGACCGACTTTCAGGACTACCTGGCCGTCGCCGAAGACCTGAACCTTCAGATAGTGGAACGCGTGCATGAGGCTGGCGCCATCTTCAGCGGCCCGGGCCAGGTGCTGCAGTTGCGCGAGTTCCACCAGGCTAGCGACGAGAAGATGTCAGAAATCGAAACCTTGCTGGAAGACTGGCGCAGCCAGGACAAGCTGCCCTTCCCCGACCTGACGGACGATGAAAAGGTCGCATTGGCGGGCACACTACCCTACCCCTCTGGCGGCAGCACCAGCTGATGTCTGCAGCCAAATCCCGCAGCCTGGCACCGCTGCGCACCATACTGGCTTTCCTGAAGCCGTATCGGGGCCGCGTGGCGGGCGCCGCCTGTGCGCTGTTGTTCACTGCCGGCGCAACGCTGTCACTGGGCAAAGGCCTTCAGGTATTGATTGACAGTGGCTTCGGTGGTGGCACTTCGGAGGACCTACGCTCAGCCGTCGCCTTACTGATGACTATCTCTGTAGCCATTGCCGTGGGTACATTTGTGCGTTTCTACCTGGTGTCCTGGTTGGGAGAGCGTGTTAGCGCTGATATCCGCAAAGCGGTCTTCGCAAATATCATCGAGCTGCACCCCGGTTACTTCGAGACCAACCGCTCAGGCGAGATCATGTCGCGCCTGACAACAGACACCACGCTGCTGCAAACCATCATCGGTTCGTCCCTGAGCATGGCCATGCGCTCCAGCCTAACCCTCACGGGTGCGCTGACGCTTATGTTTATCACCAATTTCCATCTCAGTCTGATCGTCACCGCCAGCGTGCCGGCTATCTTGATACCCCTGCTGATCTACGGTCGTCGCGTACGCAGTCTGTCGAACAAAAGCCAGGACAGCATCGCCAGCGTGGGCAGCTATGCGGGCGAGGCGATACAGCACATTAAGACCGTGCAGAGCTATACACGCGAAGTACAGGAACTCGCGGCATTTGAGACGGAGGTGGAGCAGGCCTTTGCTATTGCCAGGCGCCGTATTCGCCAACGGGCACTGCTGATCTGCGGCGTGATACTGATGGTCTTCTCGGGTATCAGCGCGATGATGTGGTCCGGCGGGCAAGACGTTATCGGTGGCACCATGACCGGCGGTGAACTGGTGGCTTTCGCCTTTTACGCCATAATGGTGGGCAGTGGATTCAGCACCGTTTCTGAAGTGTGGGGGGAGTTGCAGCGGGCCGCAGGTGCAGCAGAACGCCTACTGGATCTGCTGCACACGCGCAGCAACATTATTGATACCGGCTCGGAAGCAGCCTTGCCGGCCCAGCCCGCGATCGCGCTTCGCGATGTCGTATTTGCTTACCCGGCACGCCCCGAGCAACCGGCACTGAAAGCGCTGTCACTGGATATTCAGCCCGGGCGAAGCCTGGCATTGGTTGGGCCTTCGGGTGGCGGCAAATCCACTATCTTCGAACTACTGCAGCGCTTCTACGACCCGCAGCAGGGCTCCGTAACGCTGGATGGCAGGGATGTGCGCGAGCTCAGCCTGGCCCAGTTGCGTCAGCAAACCGCGCTGGTATCACAGCTGCCTGCCCTCTTCACAGCCGATGTGCGCTACAACATTGCTTACGGCAAACCGGATGCCAGCGATGCGGAGGTCGAAGCGGCTGCTAAAGCTGCTCACTGCCACGACTTCATCACTGCACTGCCAGAGGGTTATGGGAGTCATCTTGGGGAGCAGGGTGTGCGCTTATCCGGCGGGCAACGACAGCGGATCGCGCTGGCGCGCGCCATTCTGAATGACGCGCCCATACTGCTGCTGGACGAGGCAACCAGCGCGCTGGATACAGAGAGCGAATACCACGTACAGCAAGCACTGGAGAATCTGATGCAGGACCGCACCACGGTTATCATTGCTCATCGACTGTCGACGATTTTGCATGCCGACCGTATTGCGGTGGTCGATCAGGGCGAGATTGTAGCCACCGGCACTCACAGTGAGTTGTTGCGCGACTGTGCGCTGTACGCGCGTCTGGCCAGCCTTCAATTCAGGGAAGAGCCAGTAGCCGAGGCCTCCAGTGCTAGTCCACCCGATTCAGCAGACGTAGTCGATCTTTACGCGCCTGGTTGACCTGCCTCAGGTCACCCAGGGCATCTCAGGACACGCCAGCAAGCTCACCCATTAAATCCAGACTAATGCGGGTGTTGTTAAGAGCGCAACGCCAGGGCGCGGTAAGCGGCTTTTCTTTCAGAATCGACATGGATTCGTCCCACGCGCGGCGAGCATGCTCGCCGGTGAGGCTGCGGCTGCTGTCAGCCGCCATAGAAACTACATTCACCGACTCCAGCAGAGCGTCTATGCCTATCCACTCAGTCATAGCACCGCGCTCGCCACGGCGGAGTTTGCGCGCCATGTTGCGAAACTCTCGTTGGACGCGCGGTCCGAAAACCGGATCTCCCATCGGCCTGAGCTGATCACTGGCGGCCAACTCGCGCCAATCGGCGGGTGACAGCACCGCCGCAATTTGCGGAAACACCAGTTGCTCTTCGCTGTTCATGTGACGGTAGGTCTGCTGAATATAGTCCCGACCATTCTGGACCACGGTTGCACCGCTAGCGGTGCCATCGCGCCAATCCTGAATAATGCCCAGCAATTCACGGCCGCGTTTGGCCATCTCATCGTGTTCACGCTGGAGACTGTCAACGTTGTCGGCGGCCTCCCCGTTTAATTCGGCCACCAAACCGTAAATGAGGTCCTCTCGGGGGTGATGGAACTGATCAGGCCAGCTCACCATGTAGTGCATGGTCTCGTAGAGTACGTGTGTCTCCGCCAATTCCCCGCGCTCTATGGCATCCAGCTGATCGCTCATCAATGCCATGATAGCGGCCACGTGGCGGTGCTCCGCCTTAAGCGCAGTGATCGTCGGTGGCTCTGCGCCCGCAACAGGCGCTGCCTTGGTCCACGCTGCGCGTTCGTAACCGGGTGCGACTGTTCTGGCCATAACACTGTCTCCTGAAAGGCGTACGAGTAGCGCCCTGTTACGCATCATTATAGGGGCAGATAGAAGCGTGCTGATTGATCTGGCGCAGGTATTGGCCCAACGAAAAACGCCGGCACAGGGCCGGCGTTTCAAGGGTTAGGCAGCGTTTAGCTGCCAAATTCCCGGATCAAGCCGCCAATGGATTCCTTGGCATCGCCGAATAGCATCCGGGTATTGTCCTTGTAGAACAGAGGATTCTCGATGCCGGCGAAGCCGGAGGCCATGGAACGCTTAAGCACAAAGACCGTGCGCGCAGAGTCCACATTGATCACGGGCATGCCGTAGATAGGTGATGATTCCACCTCGCGAGCAGCCGGGTTCACCACGTCGTTGGCTCCGATCACGATGGCAACATCTACGTTTTCCATGCGAGGGTTGATATCGTCCATTTCCAGCAACTGGTCATAGGGCACATCGGCTTCCGCCAGCAGTACGTTCATATGACCCGGCATACGCCCGGCGACCGGATGGATACCAAAGTTAACCTCGGCACCGTTTTCCTCCAGCAACTCAGTAAGCTCTTTTACCACGTGCTGCGCCTGGGCAACCGCCATACCGTAGCCGGGAATGATGGCCACATTGGTAGCAGCCTCCAGCACGTAGTAAGCGTCGTCCACACTGATAGGCTTGATCTCACCCTCAACTTCGGTGGTCTCAACCTTGCCGCTGCCAAATCCTGAGAACAGCACATTGGCCAGCGAGCGATTCATGGCCTTACACATGATCTGGGTCAGAATAATGCCGCTGGCACCCACCAGGGACCCCGCCACAATGAGGATATTGTTGTCCACGGCAAAGCCTGCTGCACAGGCCGCGAGGCCCGAGTAGGAGTTCAGCAGCGAGATCACCACCGGCATGTCGGCCCCGCCGATGGGTATGACTGCCATGATGCCGAACACCAGTGACAGGCCGACCACCAGGTAGAGCCAGTGCGCCTGATCGGGCTGCAGGCAGAACATAACGGCGCTACCGAGAATACCCAGTACAATCAGGCTGTTCACGAACTGCTGGCCCACGAACATGACAGCGCCACTGCCGATTCTCTCGCTGAGCTTGCCGTAGGCAATTAGGGAGCCGGTGAACGTAAGGCCACCGATCAAAATCGACAGCACAATCGTCACCAGCGTGAAGGTGGCTGCATTAGGGGTCAACGCGGCCATACCCACCAACAGGCTGGCCATGCCGCCAAATCCGTTAAACAGTGCAACCATCTCCGGCATGGAGGTCATCGCTACCATGCGCGCAGCCAGCGCTCCAATCACACCACCAACAACGAAGCCGGCGAGAATGAAACGGTAATCGACAATGCCTTGATCCATCAGCGCGGCCACAATGGCAATCAGCATGCCAATGGCTGAAATCAGGTTGCCGCGCCGGGCCGTAGCCGGAGAGCCCAGCTGCTTCAGACCAAAAATAAACAGTGCCGCCGACAGGACGAAGGCGAATTGAATCAATGTTTGCATCGATCAACCCTCCTTCTTCTTAAACATGGCCAGCATGCGGTCGGTCACCAGGTAACCACCCACAACGTTGATGCTGGCCAGGGCAACGGCCGCAGCACCCAGCCAGTTGGCAAGGTCCTGTTGGCCGGTGCCTGCCAGGCTCACGGCACCAACAACAGTGATACCGGAGATCGCATTGGCGCCAGACATCAAGGGTGTGTGCAGGGTAGCGGGCACTTTGTTGATTAGTTCGAAGCCCAGGAAGATGGACAACATCAGAATGAACGTAAGGAATACTTCTGCGGGAATCATATTACTGCCCTCCTGCCATCAGGTTCTTGATGGTGTCGTGCACCACCTCGCCGCCATGGGTGATGATGCACCCCGGCAGGATGTCGTCTTCGAAGTCGACCTTGAATAGCTTCTGCTCTTCGTCCCAGTTGTCTTCCACCAGGTTGAAGAGGTTCGAGGCGTACATCTGGCTCGCATCGCGGGCAACATCGCTGGACCAGTTGCCCGTGCCAATGAGTTGGACACCGGCAATGTTCACGACCTCACCGGGCACGGATCCTTCCACATTACCGCCCGTCTCGGCGGCCATATCGACGATCACAGAGCCAGTGGCCATGCCTTCGATCATGTCACTGGTCACCAGTACCGGCGGCTTACGGCCGAATACCTGAGCGGTGGTAATCACCACATCGGACTTGGCGATCACGTCCTTTTGCGCCTGACGCTGCATCTCCACCTGCTCGGGCGTAAGCTCTTTGGCGTAGCCACCGGCGGTTTCACCCGTCTCACCCAGGTCGATCTCCAGGAACTTGGCCCCCAGTGACTGCACCTGCTCAGCAACCACCGGGCGCGTATCAAACGCTGTCACCTTTGCGCCCAGGCGCTTGGCCGTCGCGATGGCCTGCAGGCCGGCAACACCGGCACCGATGACGAAGACATTGGCAGGCTTCAGTGTGCCGGCAGGCGTCATCATCATGGGCAGAATGCGGGGCAAGTAGCTCGCGGCCTTCATCACCATCACATACCCGGCGAGGTTAGCCTGAGAGCTCAAGGCATCCATCTTCTGGCTGCGTGTGGTCCGGGGAATCATCTCCATGCTGATCGCGGTCACACCGCGCTCTTTCAAGGCCGTGACCAGATCGTGCTCATTGAACGGATCGAGGAAGCTGATGTGGATACAGCCCGGCTTCATCAGGGCGATTTCATCGTGGCTGGGCTTGTGAATGCGAAGTAGTACATCTGCAGAGCCGAACAGGGCAGCGCGGTCAGTAACAATGGATGCACCTGCATCAATGTAGTCCTGGTCGCTGAAGCCGGCACTGTCGCCCATGCCGCTCTCGACATCGACGTCAGCGCCCAATCGGCACAGTTTTTTGGCTATATCAGGGATGATAGGAACCCGGTTTTCGCCGGGTAGTGTTTCCCTGGGAATGGCAAGGCGCATAGCGGTGGTTCCCGTGTAGCTGTAGTAATAGGCACGGCTTAATGCCGTGCTGCCTCTCTGCGGAGGCTAAGACCTCACGTGATTATCCGTGAGGGCGAAAGACTGTAGCACAGCACTTCATGGCCAGGGGTGGATGGGCGTTATTCATACTGCGAATGTAACTATCTATAGCAATAGATGCGTCAAATGGCCAAACCGCAGGCAAAAAAAACCCACCAGCAGGCGGGTCTTTTCAAACCGCCAAATACCTAACCGGCGCGCAGCTGCAGGAACGGGTTCATCCAGCGGTACTTCCAGTTGGTGAACTTCAAGGGCGCATCGAGTACTGCCAGACAAATGCAGTCTTCTGACTGCAGTGCCGTAGGCGCATGCGTATCGTTGGCGGCGCGGTAAATAAAGTCACCCTCATGATAGCTGCCGTTGGCGTCAGAGAAACCGCCCTGCAGCACAAGGGTCATCTCAGAACCACGGTGATCATGATCGGGAATCTTGCCACCGGCCTTAATGTGATACAGCGCGAACTCGTAGCCGGGATCACCCGTCTTGAGGTAGCTGATGCGCAGTGATTCTGTCACCTTGCGCCACACCAACTCAGAGAAATCGCCCTTCATCAGCCGCTGGAGAATGGCAGGCGTTCTACCGACCTCTGTCTGGTCGGCCTCGGGAGCCTGGGCATAGCTCAGTGGCGCATCTTCGTCCAAACGTGCAAGCACGCTGTCGAGGACACTGTCGCCTACCGGAACCGGATCCAGGGCACCGAACAGCGCACTGCCGGCCTCCTGCAACTGTACCGCGGTGCGCTGACAGCTTTCGCAGTAATTGAGGTGGGCGGCAACGCAGGCCGACTGCGCCAACGGGAGATTGCCCGCTGCGTACTCGGTGAGCAAATCAATACTCGGATGAAACTTAGCCATACGTGTTACTGCTTTTCCATGTGAACTTGAAGTTTCTGGATTGCCAGTCGCACCCGTGACTTCACGGTGCCCAAAGGCAGATCCAACTCTCCGGCAGCCTCGGCGTGAGACTTGCCTTCCATATAAACCTTCGCGAGGATCTGTGCCTGATCGGAGGGCAACTGATCCATCAAATCGCGAATGCGATCGCCGCTGCGGCGACTTTGCAATACCGCGAAGGGCTCCTCGCCCTCCTGCTCTGGCGTAAAGTCCTCTGCCGCCAGCGGGGTATCGAACTTTTGCAAACGGCGGAACATGTCTGTTCGGCAGTTACGCGCAATCGTATATACCCATGTACTTGCTGCGGCCTTTTCCGGATTAAAGGCTGCGGCTTTTTGCCAAACTTTTAACATCACTTCCTGCACCAGCTCATCCGCGTGGGCCGCCGATAAACTGGAGCCCGACAGCGCAAACGCCTTTATCAGCGGCGCAAAATGACGAAATAATCGCGTAAACGCAGCGCGATCCTCGTTTGCGGCTATCAGCGTGAGGCACTCGCTCCACTCGTCAGTGCGGCGACCTGTAGGCGCTTGCCAACCGGACCCGCCTCCCTGATTCTCCACAATATGCATTCCGTATCTCCCCTGATCTCCACAGTATACGCGGGGTTATTGGTCACAGATCAACCAATTTCTGCCTGATCCGTTAACAGACTGCAGGCGTAATCTGGGCATATCCAAGACGTTTTAGGCCCTACAGGGCTGGAAGGTTACGTTTGAAAATAGCAGTTATTGGCTCAGGCATTTCCGGTTTAGCAAGTGCTTACTATCTGAGCAAGCATCACGAAGTCTCGGTCTTTGAGGCCGGTCACCGCGTGGGCGGTCACACAGCCACAGTTGACGTGAAGCTGGGCACCCGCCGCTACGCGGTGGATACAGGGTTCATTGTTTTCAACGATTGGACCTACCCGAATTTCATTGCATTGATGGACGAACTGGGCGTTGCCAGTCGACCAACAACAATGGGGTTCTCTGTTCATGACGAAGAAACGGGCCTGGAATATGCCGGTGGCAATCTCGACACCCTGTTCGCCCAGCGGCGCAACCTTGTCTCCTGGTCTTTCATAACCATGGTGCGGGACATTCTCCGCTTCAATCGTGAGAGCATCGAAGACCTTGAACATGAGCGCCTAGATCCCGGTGAAACGCTGGGCAGCTATTTGGAACGTAATGGCTACAGCGAGTCGTTCAAGCGGCAATACCTGATCGCTATGGGCTCCGCCATCTGGTCCGCCGATTGCGAGACCATGATGGGCTTCCCTGTCAGCTTCTTTGTTCGCTTCTTCAAGAATCACGGCCTGCTGTCGGTGAAGAACCGACCCCAGTGGCGCGTCATAGAAGGCGGCTCCCGAGAGTACCTGCGCCCCCTGTGCCAGCCCTTCGAAGAGCGCATTCACACCAGCACCCCGATAGCCAGCATCACGCGTCGCGCAGGCAGGGGTGTGAGCATCAGAACGCAAAGCGGTGAGACCCACAGCTTTGACCAGGTGGTCATTGCCACCCACTCCGACCAGGCATTGAAGCTGCTGGCTGACCCCAGCCCGGAAGAACTGGAAATTCTCGGGGCATTGCCTTACCAGGCTAATGATGTGGTGCTGCATACAGACACGCGCTTATTGCCGAAGAACCGCAAGACATGGTCCAGCTGGAATTATCGCCTGGGCGTCGATGAGCAGCACGCCGTCGTAACCTACAACATGAATATCCTTCAGGGGATAGATGCACCGGAGACATTCTGCGTCACCCTGAACCAGACGGAAGACATCAATCCGCACCGCATCCTCGGCCGCTTCACCTACGATCATCCCGTGTTTTCGCTGGAAGGCATGGCAGCACAGCAGCGCTGGGCGGAGATTAACGGTGTGCGCGACACCTGGTATTGCGGCGCCTACTGGCATAACGGGTTCCATGAAGACGGCGTCGTCAGTGCGCTACGGGTTGCTGAAGGCCTCAGCACCCAGGGGCAGGTCGCCGCGTGAGGTCTCGCCTGTACCAGGGGACACTCCGGCACAGGCGACACTCGCCAAAGGAGCATGCCTTCAAGTACAGGGTGTTCATGCCCCTCATTTGCCTGGATGAGCTGCCGCAGCTTTTCAACGGCAACCCCCTGTGGTCTGCGACAGGTCCCGCCTTAGGCCGCTTTAAGCGCAGCGACTTCCTGGGCGATCCCGAGAAACCGCTGGAAGACGAAGTGCGCCGCCGTGTTCGTGAGGAGACGGGCCAATCTCACAAGGGACCCATCTACCTGCTCGCCAATCTGCGCTACTTCGGAATGCAGATGAACCCCATCGCCTGTTACTACTGTTACAGCGACGACGAGAAGCGGCTGGAATACCTGGTTGCAGAGGTGAACAACACACCCTGGGATGAGCGGCACAGCTATGTGCTGACTGCACCGGAACAGGGAAACTGGATCAAGACCGGTTTTTCCAAAGCGTTCCACGTGTCCCCGTTCAACCCTATGAACATGCAGTACCGCTGGCGCAGCAACAACCCGGACAAGCGGTTAGTAATTCACCTGGCGAACGAGCAGGATGGCGACACGGTTTTCGATGCCACCCTGAGCTTGCAAGCCAAACCCATGACAGCTGGCGCGCTAAATGCACAGCTGCTGCTGTACCCCTTGATGACTGCCCGCATCGCACTTGCGATCTACTGGCAGGCACTGAAACTTTTCCTGAAGGGGGTACCGATACACCCGCACCCCCGCAGCAAACCCTCTGGAGCATAATATGAGTAACATGAGCGTCAGCCGCATTCGCGTACTGCCTCAGGCAACCAAGCTGTGGTCGGGCGATGAGCTATCACGCAAGGTATTGTTGAAAGTACTGGCCAACATCAAGGTGGGCAGCTTCACGATTCGCGACGGTAATGACGTTTTTCGGCTCGGTCGTCCCGGCGTCGCCGGTGAGCCCCAGGCCGAGGTCGTCGTGCATGACCCAGCGGTCTATCGGAAGATTCTTACCGGCGGCACCATCGCCTCGGGTGAAGCCTATATCGATGGCGACTGGAGTTCGCCGGATCTCACCGAAGTCACGCGGGTATTCAGCGCCAACATGCAGACCCTGCAATCCATGCAGGCACGCCAGCACTGGACCGTGCGCCTGGGGCTGAAGATTGCGCACATTGCCAATCGCAATACGAGGGAAGGCTCAAAGCGCAACATTTCTGCACACTATGACCTGGGCAATGACTTTTTCCGCCTGTTCCTGGATCCAACCATGATGTACTCATCGGCGCTGTTTAAAGACGCCGATGCCTCGCTGGAGACAGCGTCAGTGGCCAAGCTGGATGAGATATGCCAGCAACTGGAGCTCAGCCCGGATGATCACCTGGTCGAGATCGGCACAGGCTGGGGTGGTATGGCGATACACGCAGCAACGCAATACGGCTGCAGGGTAACGACGACCACAATCTCACGAGAACAGTATGATCACGCCCGTGAGCAAGTGAGACAGCGCGGCCTAGAGGACCAGGTCACAGTCCTGTGTGAGGACTACCGCAACCTGACCGGCCAATATGACAAGCTGGTATCCATTGAGATGATTGAAGCCGTAGGCCACGAGTTCTACAACAGCTACTTTTCCAAGTGCTCTGAGCTGCTCAAGCCCAATGGCAAGATGGTCATTCAGGCGATCACCATGGCCGACCAGCGCTATGAGCAGGCACTGCATGCGGTGGACTATATCAAGCGGTACATCTTCCCCGGTGGCTGCTTGCCTTCGATCGCAGTCATTGCAGACCAGCTAGCGAAAAACACCGATATGCAGATGGTACATTTGCGCGATATTACCGAAGACTACGCCGACACCCTTGCAGAATGGCATCGCCGCTTCAACGGCAGCCTGGAGTCAGTGCGCGACATGGGCTTCGATGAGCGCTTCGTTCGCATGTGGCAGTTTTATCTGTCGTACTGCGAGGGCGGTTTCCGCGAGCGCATCATCGGTACCGTTCAATTGGCGTTTGCCAAGCCCGGGTATCGCTTTAAGGGCTCAATCGCCCGCGGCTGAAGCAAGCTCGCTGGTGACGTCATAGTGCCAGCCGGGGGCCAGCAATGAGCGATAGGCAGGATCCGCATAGCGCGCGTCAATCAAAAGCGCGCTGCCACGGTCCCGCAGGGTCCGCACAACACGTCCCATCGCCTGATTCACTTTCTGCAGGGCCGGAAAGCGGTAGGTGAAATCAAAGCCCGCACCCAGAGTGTCGTCGTAGTAATTGGCCAGCTCTCTGGTTGCTTCGTTGAACTGGGGCATGCCCAACCCGATAACCACTACGCTGGATAACTGATCACCCGGCAGGTCCACACCTTCGGCAAAGACGCCACCTAACAGGCAGAACACCACCAGATTACGCTGCTGTCGCAGAGCATCCAGCGCCGCATCGCGCTCAATCTGGGATTGGTCACGCGATTGAACCCAGAGCTCGCGGTCAGTGTCCAGGCGCGCCTCAAGTTGCGCCAAACAATCCTGCATATAGGCGTAAGAGGGGAAAAACACCATGCAGTTACCGGGCGTAGCATCCAGCCACTCCAAGAGGGTCGATGCGAGATCAAACAAGGTCCGTGACCGGGCCTGCCAACGCGTATCAATGCCCGTGTGCAAAGTCACTTGCAGCTGCGATGCATCGAAGGGTGAGGACAGCTGCCGGTAGACCGTGCCCTCCGGCAGCCCCAGGCCCAGTCGTGCCCAGTTAAAGGGCGAAAGTGTTGCCGAGAAGGCAATGCTTGAATGCAGTCGCGCATGGCGCTGTGCGAGCAATCGATGTGGATCCAAACACACAAGCTCTACTCGAAGGCCCTGCTTACCCTCGCCTCGCAGTAGCCGAATGCAGTAGTCATCGCCCAGACACTCGATAACGCGTTGGAACTGCAGTACATCGAAGTAAAAGGCGAGCACTGCTGGCGCCCGGGCATTAAGCCCGGGGTCATCTGCCAGCGCATCCATATGGCTTGTGCTAAAACCCGACAGGCTTTCGACCAGTGCGGCAGGAAGCTCATCCAGTCGATATTGTGCGCCTGTAAAGTCTTGGAGCTTTTGCAAACTCAGCAGTTGCCTGTTGACCGCATCCAGACGTTTACGAAGAGCTCCTTGAACCTGCCCCCTAGCCGCCATCAAGGCTGATTTCAGCAGGCTCGCGCTGTACATGTCGCGCGCACGATCCGGCAAGTTATGCGCCTCGTCGATCAGCGCGGTACGGCGCTGCCCCGATTCGCTGGCTCCCACCGCTGCAGTCAGACCAAAGACGCCGTGAAGGTCACTCACGATAACGTCGGCATAGGGCACCAACTCCTGAGCGAGATAGTAGGGGCAGACCCGATGTTCCCGTGCCAGTGACTCGATGTCGGGCCTGGCCAGCGATGTCTGTTGCAATGCCGCTGCCCGGGCATCGGGCAAGTGGTCGTAGAAGCCTAGTGCGTAACTGCACTCTTCCGCGCGACAGGCCTTGCCCGGCGAAAAGCACACAGTTTCTCGAGCGGTGAGCGTGAGGGTGATCGCCCTCATGCCCTGTTCCTTGAGCTGGGCAATCGCCGACTCTGCCGCTCGCTTGCCGGTATTGCGGGCCGTGCAAAATAGAAGACTGTCGTGCTTCCCGGTTTCCAGCGCACGTAGGGCGGGGAACAACACCGCCTGCGTTTTCCCAATACCGGTGGGCGCCTCCAACATCAGTCGCCCTGATTGCGCAATGCATCGGTAACTGAGTTCGGCCATCTCACGCTGGCCCTGCCGGTAGGTGGCAAAGGGAAACCCCAGTGCGCGCAGACTTTGGTCGCGTTGCTCACGCAGGCTCATCAACGCACTGAGATGCTTCCCGTAGCGCTGCAGGGTTTCTTCCAGAAAGCGCGCCAGTTCCTCCGCGTTGTAGGACTGCTCCAGCGGGTATTCCTGATCCCTGTCGAGAAAGTACCAACACAGGCGCACCTGTACTTGCGCTAAATTTTCGGCGCGGGCGATGAGCGCGGCATACAGGCGCCCCTGCGCCAGGTGCTGGCGAGTGACTGTTTCGGGAATACCGGCTGGATCCGTGCGGCAGGTTTTAATTTCTTCCACGGTGGCCGTGGCCCCATGCCAACCGTCGGCGCGACCACGAACCGTCAGCGGCATTTCACTAACTGTAATTTCAGCTTCCACCGGATATTCGGGCTGATAGTCAGCTGGCCTGCGTTTATACAGGCGCTGGTGACCTTCAGTACCCTCGCTGGCCGTGGGCGAGGCACTGAAGCGCATATCGATATCGCCACTGCGGTGACAGAACCGCGCCAGCTCGCCCACACTCACAGTATGTTCAGTCATCGATCCACTGCACCCAGAGCACACTGGCCGGGATGGACGCTGACTGAAAGAAATTGAGCCAGCGTTTCTGGCTTGCCTGCAGTGCGTCTCCAGGGCCTTTAACCTCGATCATTTCGTAGCGCGCTGCTCCGGGATCAAGCGCAATCAAATCGGGGAACCCGCGGCGGTTCTCGCCAGGGTCGAATAGCAGGCGGTCCCAAATGGCCAGCAGATGCGCCTTGGGCATGCAGACGAGCACGTCCTCTATCAATGCTTCATCCAGTAAGCCCCAACTGACCCAGCGGTTCTGCAGGCCCTTAACCCGCCTAAAGGTATCCGTCAGGGTTTGCACCAGGGGCAGCTCTTCCAGTTCGTCACGACGCGCGGCAATCTGTTTCCGCCGACGCAAGGAAAATTCCTGCGCGTACATATCCGCGGGCACGGACTGGAAGGGGTTGTTAAATGCGCCCGCAACAGGGCTAAAGATAACGTCCCAGTAGGCAAGGCCGAAAAGACTGTTCATCAGGGCGTTCTCTACATAGCGCACCTGTGGCCACTGTTGCATCAACGCCGTGGCCGTATCACGCTCGACCGAGCCTGTCTCTCGCACAATGTTCAGATGGCGTTCACTGAAGGACGCCTTGGTGCGCGGAGCCCGCTCGCCAAACAGGGCGCGACGCGCCTTAACCTGCAACCGCCCGGCAGCATCGTATTCATCTTCACACCAGGGCTGCGCCAGTACGGTCTCGCACAGCGCCAAGGCCTCTTCCCAGCGCTCCTGTGCAACCAGCACGCGTATGTTGCGCTCGCGCGCAGGATGCCGGTGCGACTCGCAGTATAGGAGCATGGCATGGTCGTACAGTGCCATTCGCTCCAGTTCCCTGGCCACGCGATTAAGCAGCGCATGAAAGCGCGGGCGGTTGGCCTCATACCCCACCTGCACAGTGCCAATCAATTGCGCGAGCTGTTGCAGGCTGTCGCGTTGGGCCTCCTCTTCCAGCATTGTGCGTTGCTCGCGCCACAACCAATAGGTGTCGGCGCACTCGCCGATCAAGAGGTACTCCTCAACCGCCTCCCGGGACGGAAACAGACGATGCGCTCGATCCAGCGGATACTGCACGTACCGCATCACTCCCAAATCACTCAACACGAACTCAGTGAGGTCCTGACGGCGGTTACCAAAAAACAGTAGCTGCAGGAGGGCCACGTGTTCGGTCCACGAGGGCGCCACGATGACAGTCTCGTCGTAGGCAACACAGCGCCGGGCCAAATCGGCCTGCGTGAGCTCCCCTCGGCTCAGCGCCTGATCCAAAACGGCCATCAGCGCAGACTTCGGGGCCGTTGTTGGCAGCGACTCAGCGCACTCAGGAAAAATCTTTCGCAGTTCCGCCAGGGTAAACAGCCCTTGCACATCGTCGAGCTCCAGGGCTTGCGCCTCCAGCAGCCAGTTGCAGGCCAGTAAGTATTCCAGCGGAGCCCGCAGATCCCCAATTTCCGGGTAACTCAACTTGGCGCTGCGAAACCAGGGTCCGCGGCGGGAGATCAAACGCAGATACAGGCACTGGGACTCCTCATCCATTGCATCATAGTGTTCAATGAATGCCAGCTCGTCGGCTTGCAGGAGATCTGCGTATTGCGCCTGCACAGTGCTGTACAGAACACGAAAGTTTTCCAGGTAATAACGCGGCGGCAGCACGGGTGTCTGGTTGACCACCGTACTCCCTGTCATCGCTAGCGTTGACTCTGCTGCAGCAGAACGCCGGGAATAATCAGCGCAAGACCCACCAGCGTTGCAGGGTGAATGGCCTCACCGAGAATGGTGCCAATGAACACCAGAGACAGCATGGGCGACAGAAAAATCAGATTGCCAACGCGGGACACATTGCTGGCAAGGCGCAGGGCCGTAGACCACAGGGCAAAGGTCACTCCCATCTCAAACAGGCCAACATAGATGGCTGCAGCCAGGCCAAGTCCACTCGGGGGTAGCAACCCGGCATACAGGTGGCAGGCCAACAGTGCCACGGGCGCAGCAATCAGAAAGTTGAGCGAGAGCGAGACTATGGGATCTCGGGTATTGCGCGCACTGGCTATCCAGTAGAGTGCCCAGATCACCGTGCTAACCAACGCAAGCGCCACGCCCAGGCCAGAAGCAAACTGCATTTCAAGCACATTGCCGCTAGTGGCAATGATCACCACACCAACGTACCCCAGGGCTACAGCGACGAGGTCGCGCCGGCTGAGCCGTTGCCCGAGCAAGGGCACGGCAAGAAGCGCCAACATAATGGCCCAACTGTAATTAATCGTTTGTGCCTGCTGCGCCGGCAGAAGGTCGTAGGCTTCCAGCAGGATCAGGTAGTACAGCAGCGGATTGAGTGCCGCCATTATCAGGAAATACAGCGGTGTCTCGCGCAGGTACTGAGGTATCAATGTCGCTTTACCCTGCGCAATCACAATGCCGACCAAAGCAATGGCAGAGGTTGTGATGGCGTAGGCCAGTAACTGTATGACCGCCAGATCGCGAAGTGCCAGTTTGAAGGCGGTGGCCGCCGTGGACCAGGCAAGCACAGCAGCGAGGCCCAGCAACAATGCTCGTCTGTCATTCGTCACCGTGCCATCACTCCGGTTGCAGCCGAATAAGGCGAGAGCCGTCAGCCAAGGCATAGATCAAACCATCCGGACCGAGCTGCACATCGCGGATGCGCATTTTCAGGTCTGACAGCAATCGTGTCTCAGCGCCTAACCCACTGTCTGTAAGTTCGAGTCGGCTTATGCGGGTGAGCTTCAGGCCCGCCACCAGCAACGAAGGCGACCAGCCGGGATAGGCATCACCCGAGTAGAAGTCCATGCCCGCAGCACCTATCGACGGCACCCAGTAAATCAACGGCTGAGCCATGCCGTCAGCGTGGGTACCCACACCAATATTGCCGCCACTGTACTCCTTGCCATAAGTGATCACAGGCCAACCATAGTTGGTACCGGCCGCGAGTGCATTCACTTCATCACCGCCACGGGGACCGTGCTCCGCCACCCAGATCTCGGCCGAGACCGGATGCTTTGCCATGCCCTGCGGGTTGCGGTGACCGTAGGTCCAGATCTCCGGCAGGGCATCTGCTAGATCGACAAAGGGATTGTCCGCAGGGACACGGCCATCATCGTGCAGCCGAATCACTTTGCCATTGTGGGTGTCCAGGTCCTGAGCACGATCACGATTGCCCCGATCGCCAACGGTGATGAAGAGGTAGCCGTTGTCCCACAGCAGACGTGACCCAAAATGACGGCGCTGGGAGAAAAAGGGCTGGGCCGTAAACAGCGACTCCACATCAACCAGCGCATCACCAACCAGCCGCGCGCGACTGACACGGGTACTGTACTTGCGATCCTGCGCCACCGTGTAGCTGAGGTAGATGGTTTGGTTACTTGCAAACTGCGGGTGAACCAACACGTCCATCAGCCCGCCCTGTCCGGTGGCAGTGACCTCGGGCAATCCGGCAATCGCCGTGTTCGCAAAGGTGCTGCCATCCACTCGCAAGAGGGAACCTTCCAATTCTGTAACCAGCAGCGATCCATCGGGCAGGAAATCCATACCCCAGGGCTGGTCCAAATTATCCAGCAGCGTATGCATGGCTATGCCCGCTGGCGTGCCGGGCGCTGTAATGGTAGCTGGGGCCTCAGTCAGGCTCGCCCGGGGCGGAACCTCTACACCGGGTCCGGTGCAGGCTGCTACGGCTAGAGAAATGACAAGTGAAACCAGTGCAGTGCGCATAGCGAAGTTGGCTAATCAGGGATCTAAAACTGGGCCGCTATGGTAATGGAAGCTGCCAGCCCTGTCAGACCTCCGTCGCTGCCCGGGGGGCGCGCTGTACGCCGGGGCTAATTTCCGGCATCCTGCCGGCTTTACGAGCCTTGGCGCCCTGCGGCTGCCTGGCCTGCGCAACACGTGGACCCCACCTTGAGCGAAACAAGCACTAGCCAACACGCCAATGCAAACCTAACACCTGCACTGGCCCTGACCCCCATTCTCCTGCTGATCGCCATGCTGGCCTGCTCGGTGTACCTGTTTGGCGCTGACTCCTCCTACGGAGCCAACCAGATTGCCCTAGTGCTAGCCACCTGTGCCGCGGCGCTGGTGGGCCACGCAACGGGCATCGACTGGCGTCGCGCTCAGGAAGGCATCATCAATGGCATCGGCGTGGGTCTGGGGCCTACGCTGATTCTTCTGAGCGTGGGTATGCTGATTGGCACCTGGATTCTCAGCGGCACGGTGCCGGCGATGATCTACTACGGTGTGCAGATCCTGAATCCTTCCATCTTTTACGCAGCCAGCGCCCTGATATGCGCCATCGTCGCGATCAGCATCGGCAGCTCCTGGACAGTGGCAGGCACCCTGGGCATTGGCTTGATGGGTATTGCCGGCAGCTTTGACCTGTCACCCGGGATCACTGCAGGCGCCATCATCTCCGGCGCGTATTTCGGTGACAAGCTCTCGCCCATGTCGGACACCACCAACCTCGCCGCAGCATCAACTGGCGTTGAACTGTTCGACCACATCCGGCACATGCTCTGGACCACAGTCCCCAGCTTTGTCATCGCATTAGCCGTGTTCGCCATGATTGGCAGCTCCGACGCGGCAACACCCGAGGAAATCGCGGCGTTACAGGCCAGCCTGGAGGGCGAGTTCTCGATCGGCCCTCATTTGTTGCTGCCGCTGCTTGTGATGCTGACCCTGGTGTACAAACGCTTCCCTGCCTACCCGGCTATCGTGCTCAGTGCCCTGCTCGGCGCGCTGTTCGCTGTGGTTTTCCAACCTGGGGTAGTGGCCAAACTTGCAGGGGATACGGAAGGCCTCAGCGCAGTGTTCGTGCAGATCAAGGGTGTGTGGATCAGCCTCTTCAGCGGCTATGTGTCAGACAGCGGCAATGAATTTCTCGATGCACTCTTGAGCAAAGGCGGCATGAGCAGCATGCTTAATACGGTTTGGCTGATTATCTGCGCCCTGGGCTTTGGCGGTGTGTTGGAGCGCACCGGTATCCTTAACTACCTGCTGTCGCAGGCGCTCAAAGGCATACGCAGCACGGGCAGCCTGATCACCACCACAGTGGCTACCTGCATCAGCGCCAACATCCTTGCCGCAGACCAGTTCATCGCGGTTGCACTGCCTGGCCGCATGTATAAGGACGAGTACGAAAAGCACGGCCTGTCGAGACTGAACCTGTCACGCACGCTGGAGGACTCAGCCACACTGACCTCGGCACTTATTCCCTGGAACACCTGCGGCGCCTACATGTCGGCAACGCTGGGCGTCGCCACCTTCAGTTATGCCCCCTACGCCTTCTTCAATCTGCTGTGCCCGGTGATCGCCATCATCTATGGCTTTATGCACATCGCTCAGAAACCCCTGGAAACAGAGGACGCCCCGGCGAGCTAGCAATGACTGGCACCGAGAAGATCAGTCCTAACCTGTGGGACTATGCTGACCCCTTTACGGTCTCACTCAGCGTCGATGCTGCAGATATCGACGGGCTGGGTCACACCAACAACGTTGTGTATGTACGCTGGTGTGAACAGGTGGCCTGGGCGCACTCGGTGAGCCTGGGATTAGACCTGTCGGCCTACGAGTCGCTGGACCGGGCAATGGCCATTACGCACAGTGAATACCGCTATCTGCAGGCCTCCAGACTGAGTGATGAGGTCACTGCCGCTACCTGGATTGTACGCTGGGACAAGCGCTTTACCATGGAGCGCCGGTTCCAGATTGTGCGTAACAGCGACGGTGTCAGCTTGCTGCGTGGTGCCCAGCGCTTTGCCTGCATCGCGCTGCAAAGCGGCAGACCCAAGCGTATGCCACCAGAGTTTGTCGAAGGGTATGGGCCCGCTGTTCGAGAGATCGAAGACCTTCCGCCCTTGGGCTGAATCAGGCTCGCTCCCAGTCGAAGGCGAGCACCCGGCGAATATCGCTCTCGCCCAGTTTGAGCATCAGCAAGCGATCCACCCCCAGCGCAACTCCGCTGCAGGCGGGCATACCCGCACTCAGCGCCTGCAGCAATCGCTCATCAACGGGCCGTTGCGACTGACCGCACTGCTCCCGGCGCGCATTGTCCGCCGCAAAGCGCCGCCGCTGCTCATCCGCATCGGTGAGCTCAAAGTACCCATTAGCCAACTCTATGCCATTCACGTACAGCTCGAAGCGACGGGCAATCGCGTGGCCCTGTGAATCTTCAGTAATACGCGCCAATGCTGCCTGTGACGCGGGGTAATCGCACACAAAGACAAGCCCCTCACGTTTCCGCAACGCAGGTTCAATCTGGTGAGTGAGTATCAGGTCCAGCCAGACATCGGCGTCGCCGTTCATGCCGCCTGTATCGGTAAGCTGGTTCGCCCTGCTCCTAAGTGCCTCAACAGTGGCCGCGAAAGGGTCGATGCCCGCCTCGCGCTGAAACAGCTCGCGATAGCTGATCTCCTCAACGGGCGCCGCACCCAGACATTGCTGCACCAGATCAGCCACCTCCCGCATAAGATCCCGCTCGTCATAGTCCGGGCGATACCATTCCAGCAGGGAAAACTCCGGGTTGTGCCGGCGCCCGGCTTCCCCATCCCTGAAGGCACGAGCAATTTGATAGATAGGACCACTGCCTGCGGACAGCAGGCGCTTCATCGCGTATTCGGGGGAGGTCTGCAAGAAGCGAGGTTCGCCCAGGGAGAGACCCCGTTCCACCATCAACGGCTCAATGGCAGGGTCAGTGATGCCCGCGTGACATAACAGTGGGGTTTCGACTTCCAGCACGCCGTGCCCGGCAAAGAACTGGCGGATGGTGGAAAGTAACTCTGCCCGCGCTAGCAGCGCGGGCATGGGCGCGCCGGGGCGCCAATCAGTCACAGGCTCAGGACTTACCTGCGCGGCCCTGGTATTCGCCGGTGCGCGTATCAACGCGGACGACTTCGCCCTGGCTCAGGAACAATGGGACCTTCACGACCGCGCCGGTG
The DNA here is from genome assembly GCF_014652275.1 of Parahalioglobus pacificus. GTDB lineage: Bacteria > Pseudomonadota > Gammaproteobacteria > Pseudomonadales > Halieaceae > Parahalioglobus > Parahalioglobus pacificus. Next base: position 199,110 of record NZ_BMYM01000002.1, read on the forward strand.
CTCAGCGTAGCGGGTTTGTTACCGCCCTGCGCCGTATCGCCTTTAAGACCCGGATCAGTCTCAACAATTTCCAGCTCCACGAAGTTGGGCGGTGCTACGGACAGCGGCGTTCCGTTGTACAGGGTAACTTCGCAGGAATCTTGCTCTTTCAACCACTGCTTGGCATCAGCCACGGCAGCTTCGTCCGCTTGGTGCTGCTCGAAGGTGTCAGGCTCCATGAAGTACCAAAACTCACCGTCGGTGTAGAGGTATTCCATAGTCCGATCCATGACATCTGCGCCTTCAAGGCTTTCACCGGACTTGAAGGTCCGCTCCCAGACCCGGCCGGTCTTGAGGTTGCGCAGGCGAACGCGGTTAAAGGCCTGGCCTTTACCGGGCTTTACAAATTCGTTATCGAGGATGCTACACGGCTCGCCGTCCAGCATGACTTTAAGTCCGGAGCGAAACTCGTTCGTTGAAAAATTTGCCATGGTCGTCTTGGGTCAGAAATTCGCGGGCGCCAATGATACCGCAAGCCCCGCCAATTGGGCACCGCCGTTGCCAGGCACTGAAGGACCCGCGGTCTACGCCTGATAGCGGTCCGAGATTCCCAGCAGGTAGAGAATGGCATCCAAACCCAGAGTGGAGATTGATTGCTCGGCCTTCTGCTTGACCAAGGGCTTGGCACGAAAGGCCACGCCCAACCCGGCCTCGCTAAGCATGGGCAAGTCGTTGGCGCCATCGCCCACGGCAATCACCTGCTCCAGATCGATGCCTTCCTGCTGGGCCAGCTGCTTGAGCAATGCGGCCTTGCGTGCGCCGTCTACGATCTCACCCACTACGCGGCCGGTGACTACGCCATTCTCAATATCCAGGGTATTGGCGTACACATAGTGAATGCCAAGGCGTTCACGCAGCTGCTCAGCGAAGTAGGTAAAACCGCCGGACAGAATTGCCGTTCGGTAACCCAGCCAGTGCAGGGTGGCCAGCAGATGCTCGGCGCCTTCAGTAATTTTGAGGCGCTTGGACACCGCCTGTAGCGCTGATTCCGGCAGCCCCTCAAGCAGGGCCACGCGTTCACGAAAACTGCTTTGAAAATCCAGCTCCCCGCGCATGGCCCGCTCGGTTATCTCGCTGACCTGATCGCCCACCCCGGCCTCGATGGCCAGCTCATCAATCACCTCGGCCTCGATCAGCGTCGAGTCCATATCAAAGGCCACCAGGCGCCGGTTGCGGCGGTACATCGTGTCCTGCTGCAGGGCCAGGTCGGCCTCCAGTTCCCCAGCCACCTCCAGAAGCGCACGGCGAAAGGCGTGGGCATCGGCCAGGTCACCGCGCACCGAAAATTCGACACAGGCTTTGCTGCCTGCGGGCAGTTCACCCAATGGAATTCTGCCAGAGAGCCGAGTGATGGCATCAATGTTGAGGTGGAAATCTCGCACCACTTCGGTCACGCGCGCCAATTGCTCGGCGGTAATGCGTCTGGCCAGCAACGTCACAATAAAGCGTGCCCGCCCCTGGGCCTGCACCCACTCGTCGTAGCTTTCGACACTGACCGGCCCGAAGCGAGCATCCAGACTGTGGCTGCGGGCAAAGGCGTCGATACTCTGCTGCACGGCGGCTCGCAAATCGCCGTTAGGCATCTCAACCAACAGGCCAATGCTCAGGGTTGCATGGATCACCGACTGACCAATATCCAGTACGTTCACACCGTGGCCGGCGAGAATACTCGTAATCTCTGCAGTGAGGCCGCGCTGATCCGGACCAGAGAGGGTTATAAGCTCAATGTCGCTCACGCTCGAGCTCCTTACTGTGACGCGCGCATTCTACCCCGAGCCTGTGACGGCTGGAATGTCGCAACAGCTCTCGTTAGGCAATGTGCGTGGTCAGGCGCGGTGGCTGGTTTATACTGCGGCCCAAACAGGGACAGGCGGCGTCGTGAAGCAGCGTTGGGAACACTATAAGTTAAGTCAGCAATTGGCATTGGTCGCAGCCGCGTTCTGCCTCTCCGTCAGTCTGGCACTTGTGATTCTCGCAGCGCTATCCAGTCGTCACATGCAGCAGGCGCAGGAGGCGGACTACGGCGAGGCACTGGCCAATCAAATTGCCAGACGCATCGGCACTGCGCTGGAAACCGGCGACCTGCTCTCGGTGGCCGCATCACTGCAACGATTTGTTGAAACCTCCTCGGCGCAGGAAGTTGCTATTTACGACGTCGAGGGCAAGGCCCTGGGACAAGCCGGCCGCGCCAGCGGGGCGACGCTGGTGGATTATCGCGCCCCCGTGCTGATTGAAAACGATGTGGCGGGTGAGGTCGTCATTACCCTGAGCACCGACAATGCGCGCATGGCGCGCCTGCGCTTCCTGCTCAGTCTATTGGGCTTGGCCATACTCCTCAGCCTCGCCGTCTATGGCATCAGTCATCAATTGGGCCAACGGCTGGGAACACGTATTGCGACGCTCAGTAAACGACTGCGACTGGACGATTCCCCCGGATCTGGCCTGCCCAATGAGATGGCACGACTGGAACAACGCGTTGACGCCTTACCCATGGATCTGTTGCGCGCTCGCGGCACCAGCGGGCCGCGGGATGAGAACTATCTGCAGACGTCGGTGCTCTACCTGCACTTAAGCAGCCTTTCCAACTACGTCGACACTTTGGACGAGGACAGCCTGCACCGCTACACCAACCGTCTGCATCAGGTAGTGTTCGCCGCAGCGGGCTTCTACGCAGGCGAACTGCATGTTGTGCGGCAATTTGGCCTGGCCGTTTACTTCGTGGGTGACACCGGTGCCGGCAGCCCGGCATTCCGAGCTGCCTCCTGCGCCTGGCTGGTCGGCGCGGTGAGCCGGGAACTGGAGCGAAACATCAACCTCTCGCTCAATGTCGATATGGCGATTGGCCTGAGTGAACTAGGCGCCGGTGATGGCGCCGATATTTACCCGGGGCTGTACATGCAGTCCACACTGGATGAGCTGCAGCAGCGCTGTCAGGGCAACACCGGTGGCGTAAGCCTGCTGCCCAATGTCTGCGAGGACGTGGACGTTGCAGGTCGCTTGGACTTTAAAGCCATCGGCGACGGCTCCGGCGCCATGCTGACAGGCTTTGAAGGGCCCTATCAGGACCTGCTTACCCGTCAGTTACGCCTCATCATGCGCCGCCTGACTGATCCCGTTTAACGCGACCCTTAATCAGCAATAGCGATTGAATCCACCTTTTGGAACCCTCGGGGCAACTTGTTGCCGCGCCGCCCACGCTCGCCCTGATAGTGTTCCAGCTCGGCAAACTTGAGATTCAGGTGACGCTTGCCGGCATAAACCACCAGGGATTCACCCGGCGCCACAACCTGCACACCAATGACATACTCTTCGCGTGCCAACACCCGCGCGGAGGGGATTCCGATAATTTTATTGCCCTTGCCGCGCGATAGCTGCGGCAGATCCGCCAAGGGGAACACCAGCATGCGACCCTCATTGGACACCGCTGCCACCCAAGCATCCTCGCGCTGGCGAATCATGGCCGGCTGTAACACTGCGCCACCCTTGGGCAGGGTTAACACGGCTTTACCGGAGCGATTCTTGGACTGCATATCCCCCAGTCTGGCAACGAAACCGTAACCCGCGTCGCTGGCAATCAGGTAGAGCTGCTCTTCGTCCCCCATCAGCAAACCCTCAAAGGTGGCCCCCGACGGTGGATTGATGCGCCCTGTCACAGGCTCACCCTGACCTCTGGCGGAGGGCAGGTTGTGGGAAGGTACCGAATACGCACGGCCCGTGGAGTCCAGGATGATCGTGGGCTGATTCGATCGACCCCGCACCGACAATTTGTACGCATCGCCAGACTTGTAGCTCAGGCTGGCCGGGTCAATGTCATGCCCCTTGGCAGCCCGAATCCAGCCCTTGTCAGACATGACCACTGTGATCGGGTCGGCACTCATCAGCTCGAGCTCGCTGAAGGCTTTGGCCTCGTCACGTGTGGCCAATGGCGAGCGCCTGTCATCACCAAACTTCTCGGCAACGGCAGTGAGCTCTTTCTTGATCAGGGTTTTCAGTCGCGCTGCGCTGCCCAGCGTTTTCATCAACTGGTCGCGCTCCTCGGCCAGCTCATCCTGCTCGCCGCGGATTTTCATCTCCTCCAGCTTCGCCAGATTGCGCAGCTTCAGTTCCAGAATAGCTTCGGCCTGAATATCGGTGATACCGAAGCGCTTCATCAGCGCTGGTTTGGGTTTGTCCTCGGTGCGGATGATGTGAATCACTTCATCGATATTGAGGAAGGCAACCAGATAACCTTCCAGGATATGCAGGCGTCGCTCCACCTTTTCCAGGCGGAACTCCAGACGGCGACGCACAGTATCTGTACGGAATTTCAACCACTCCTTGAGGATGCGATCCAGCGATTTCACCGCCGGACGACCATCAATGCCAATCATATTGAGATTGACGCGATAGCTGCGCTCCAAATCAGTCGTGGCGAACAGGTGGCTCATAACGCCGCCGACATCGACGCGGTTTGAGCGCGGGACTATCACCAGCCGCGTGGGGTTCTCGTGGTCAGATTCATCGCGCAGGTCCGCCACCATCGGCAGTTTCTTGGCCTGCATCTGTTGGGCAATCTGCTCCAGCACGCGGGAACCCGACACCTGATAGGGCAGCGCATTCACCACAATATCGCCGCCCTCTTTTTCCCACACGGCGCGCATGCGCAGTGCACCGCGTCCCGATTCGTACATTGCGAGAATGTCCTCGCGCGGGGTGATGATCTCGGCATCGGTGGGGAAATCAGGAGCCTGAACGTGCTCGCACAGTTCCTGCACCGTGGATTTGGGCGCATCCAGTAAACGTATCGCCGCAGACACCACTTCACGCAAATTATGCGGAGGCACGTCGGTGGCCATTCCCACGGCGATACCTGTGGTGCCATTGAGCAATACATTCGGCACCTGCGCTGGCAGCACAGAAGGCTCATCCATCGTGCCGTCGAAATTGGGGACCCAATCCACTGTGCCCTGGCCCAGTTCGGCCAGCAAAACCTCGGCATAAGGCGTGAGCCGCGACTCGGTATAGCGCATGGCGGCAAAAGACTTGGGGTCGTCTGGAGAGCCCCAGTTACCCTGACCGTCCACCAGCGGGTAGCGGTAGCTGAAATCCTGGGCCATCAACACCATGGCCTCGTAGGCGGCACTGTCACCGTGGGGATGAAACTTACCGATCACATCGCCCACAGTACGCGCAGACTTCTTGTACTTGGCGGTGGCCTTCAGTCCCAGCTCGCTCATCGCATACACGATGCGGCGCTGTACCGGTTTGAGCCCATCGCCCACATGGGGCAGGGCGCGGTCGAGAATCACATACATCGAATAATCGAGGTAGGCCTTCTCGGTATAGGTTTTCAGCGATACCTGTTCGATACCGTCTTCGTCGATTTCTACAAGATCAGACATCCAGGGAATCCAGCGTTAGTTACATCATCACGGCCACCGTGCGTGGCCGGCAACACAATCAGTTGCGGTCATTGCTCCCGCGCAGGCCAACCAGTTGCTCGTTGAGATTGACGATTGAATTCGCCATATCGACCAGCAGCCCATGAATGGTTGCAGGGTTGGTTTTAATGAGATCGGTGAACTGTGCCTTGGGCACTTTCACCACTGAGCAGGCAGTGCGCGCCTTTACCGTGGCGCTGCGAACACCGTGAGTGAGCGCGGCCATGGCGCCAAAAATTTCGCCCTCGGCAATGCGTCCCACGGGCACGTCGCCAACGAACACATCCGCCGCGCCCGAGGTCAGGTTAAAGACCTCGTCGGCAATGTCACCTTCACGGATAATGACCTCGCCGGGCTCATAGAGTTCAAAGCCCGGAGTAGTAACTACACCGTCATCGCCGCCCAGCGGTGCGAGGCGCATCATAATACTGGCGTGGGTCAGCAGAATCTGGTTCCACACCTTGAGTGCGGCGCGGCGCTCGTAGACCCTCTGCATGAACTCGATGGTCGAATAGACATCAAGACTCGCACCCGCTTCACTGCCATACATCACGGCCATCTCGGGAGGTGCGTTGGTAAGGCTATCGGGAACCAACAGATCACCCTCATCCAGTATATAGAGCGCCCGGCCATGATAACGCGCGGTCAATGATCCGCTTTGCACCACATAGAGCTTACCGCTGTCATAGCCGCGGAAGTGGCCCGCCGAGGTGGCGTCGACTTCCACCCGCTGGGGCTGCATGTGCACCAGCGTCAGCAATTCTGCCACCAGCGTCTTGAACTGGCCGTTCAGCTGATTGAAATCTGGGGTGAGATCGGCGTTCGCCAGCATTGCGTGATACCTGTTGTCTGGCTGTAGGTGGCTTTCGCCAACCAGTGTCGCCGTGGAAACAGGGCCTGCCCTGTTTTCGCGGTATAGTAGCAACTAAAGGCGAGGCCGAGAAAGCCGCACGCCATAATTCCTTACCCACACTGAGCATTGCATGGCCGATATCACGCACTGGCATAGCCTCGAGTTTGAAGCACTTTCTCTGCAAACCCTGTACGACATTATGGCGTTACGCCAGGCGGTATTTGTTGTGGAGCAGGACTGCCCCTATCAGGACATGGATGGTTTTGATCAGGTCGCGGACCACCTCTTTTGCTCCGAAAACGGCGCTATCCTTGCCTATCAGCGCTGTCTGCCTCCAGGCAGTACCTACGAGGAAAGTTCCATTGGTCGCATCATCGTTGCCCCTCAGGCCCGCGGACGACAAATGGGCAGGGAGCTGGTGCAGCGTGGCATTGATCACAACCGGCAGCGCTGGCCAAACCATGCCATTCGCATCGGTGCGCAGGCACATCTGGCCGAGTTCTACGGCAGTCTCGGATTTGTGATTGAGGGTGATGGCTACGTGGAGGATGGCATCCCTCACGTCCATATGGTGCTAAGCGCAGCCTGAGCCGGCCGCAGGCCTGACATCAGCTGGCCTAGCTCTCCAGAAGAAAGGTCACCGGCCCGTCGTTGGTGAGACTGACCTGCATATCGGCACCGAAAACACCCGCGGCCACAGGACTGTGTTTCGCTTTCAGACTCGTCAGCACCTGCCCGAACAGGGCCTTAGCGTCGTCCGGGGCCATGGCGCTGGAAAAGCTTGGCCTAAGCCCCCGGGCCGTATCTGCTGACAGTGTGAACTGGGAAACCAACAGTACCCCGCCGCCTGTGTCGGATACGCTGCGGTTCATGCGCCCCTGGTCATCGGCGAACACGCGATACGCCAGCACCTTGTCGAGCAGCCGCTTGGCGCTTGCAAGGTCATCGCCCTTGTCCAGACCCAGCAGCACCAGCAGTCCGGGGCCGATCTCGCCGACTACCTCATCGGCGACCGTAACGCGCGCCTCAGAGACGCGCTGCAGCAGGGCCTTCACGCCGCAGAGGCACGGGAGGCGCGCTTGCGCTCATGTTCCAACAAGAGCTTTTTACGCAGACGAATGCTTTCAGGCGTTACTTCAACAAGTTCGTCGTCTTCGATGAATTCCAGCGCCTGCTCTAGCGTGTGCTTAACCGGCGGCGTAAGCGTCAACGCCTCGTCGGTGCCAGAGGCACGAACGTTGGTGAGCTGCTTGGCTTTGGTGGGATTCACCGTCAGGTCGTTGCTGCGGCTATGGAGTCCGATAATCTGACCTTCATAGACCTCGATGTTCGGATCGACAAACAGCCTACCGCGATCCTGCAGGTTGAACAGGCCATAGGCCAGGGTCTTACCCTTCACCATGGACACCAGAACACCATTGGTTCGGTGAATGATCTCGGCATTTTTCACCGCACCATAATGGTCAAAGACGTGGGTCATGATGCCGCTGCCGGAGGTCATGGTCAGGAACTGCGAGCGGAAGCCGATCAGTCCGCGCGCGGGGATAATGAATTCCAAACGCACGCGGCCCTTGCCGTCCGGCACCATGTTCTCAAGTTCTGCGCGGCGCAGGCCCAGTTCTTCCATCAGCGAACCCTGATGTTCTTCTTCACAGTCGATCACCAACTGCTCGTAGGGTTCCTGCATCACGCCGTCTATTTCCCGCTGGATAACCTCAGGGCGAGAAACGCCAAGCTCAAAGCCCTCGCGGCGCATGGACTCGATCAGCACCGACAGGTGCAGTTCACCCCGGCCGGACACTTTGAATTTATCGGGGCTGTCACCGGGCTCAACGCGCAGAGCCACGTTGTGAATCAATTCACGATCCAGACGCTCCTTGATGTTTCGGGAGGTCACGTACTTGCCTTCCTTGCCGGCAAACGGGGAGTCATTGACCTGGAACGTCATGCTGACCGTGGGTTCGTCCACGCTCAACGCGGGCAGCGCCTCAACGGCCTGCGGATCGCAGAGAGTATCGGAGATGTTCAGACCGTCGATACCGGTGATACACACAATGTCCCCGGCTTCAGCAGCGTCAACATCCACTCGCTCAAGGCCAAGATAGCCCATCACCTGCAGTACTTTGCCGTTACGGGTCTCACCCTCACGATCGACCACAGTTACTGGCGTATTGGGTGCCAGCTTTCCGCGGGTGATGCGACCGACACCGATAACGCCCACATAACTGGAGTAGTCCAGCGCACTGATCTGCATCTGCAGCGGACCGTCGCTATCAACCTCGGGTGCCGGCACCTTATCCACGATGGTTTCGAACAGGGGCTCCATGTTCTCGGCCATGGCTTCATGATCTTCACCGGCGATACCTTCGATCGCAGAAGCGTAGATCACCGGAAAGTCCAGCTGCTCTTCCGTTGCACCCAAGCGATCGAACAAATCGAAGACCTGATCCACTACCCAGTCGGGACGCGCACCGGGGCGATCGACTTTATTCACAACAACGATAGGATTCAGACCCTGCTCAAAGGCCTTGCTGGTTACGAAGCGGGTCTGGGGCATTGGGCCGTCTACGGCATCGACGAGCAACAGTACAGAGTCCACCATCGACAGCACGCGCTCAACCTCACCACCGAAGTCGGCGTGCCCCGGCGTGTCCACAATATTGATGCGGTAGTCGCCCCAACGAATCGCGGTGTTCTTGGCGAGGATGGTAATGCCGCGCTCGCGCTCCTGATCATTGGAGTCCATCACACGCTCGGCGCCCTCAGCGCGACGGTCCAGGGTACCGGACTGCTGCAACAGGCAATCCACCAGGGTTGTTTTGCCGTGGTCTACGTGCGCAATAATGGCAATGTTTCTAAGATTCTCGATCACAATCGGCCTCGCCCCCGTGGGGGTGCTGACAAAAGGCGGCGGATTATACCTGATCAAGGGGTCTAAACCAGTGAATTTGCACGCCTGCGGGCGGCCCTGGCGCTGAGACCCGGCGGTGCATCGCAGGGAATTTCTGTCATGCGCTTGACAATACAGCCCGGGGTGGCGAGATTGCAGCCTCAGGCCACGCAAAGTGGGCAATTAAAGCTGCTGGCACAGCCACAGCATCCCTCCTGCGCAGCCGTCGCACCAATTTGGAGCTCTGACGCACCAAATTGGCGCACACCGAATTCTAGCGGACATTTTTGAAGCCAAAATTGCCTGTGAATCAGTGGGTTGCGTGAAGCACCTTTTTGGCACAGCTTTTGCTCATTTACACCCTGCTGAATTAACCCGTATCGGAAGTATCGGCTGTGTAAGCCGCATTCCATGACCATGCGACCCTTGCAAGGGCCTTTATCGCCGATACCTCATATTCCTCTGGAGGAGCCACAATGTCAGAGCAGACTCTGAACCTGATTAAAGAAAACGAGGCGCGCTGGGTCGACCTGCGCTTCACCGATACCAAGGGTAAGGAGCAGCATGTCTCCATCCCCGCGTCCGAGGTGGACGAGGACTTCTTCGAAGGCGGCAAAATGTTCGATGGTTCATCGATCGCCGGCTGGAAGGGCATTAATGAATCCGACATGATTCTGATGCCTGATGACAGCACCTCACTGCTGGACCCGTTCACCGACGATACTACCGTTATTCTGCGCTGCGACATCGTTGAGCCTTCAACCATGCAGGGCTACGAGCGCGATCCGCGTTCCGTTGCAAAGCGTGCTGAAGAATACCTGAAATCCACCGGCATCGGTGACACAGCCTTCTTTGGACCCGAGCCAGAATTCTTCGTATTCGACGACGTTAAGTGGCACGCAGACATGAGCGGCGCTGGCTACAGTGTTAACTCTGAAGAAGCGTCCTGGGCATCCAGCCACTCATTTGAAGACGGCAACATCGGTCACCGTCCCCGTGTAAAGGGCGGTTACTTCCCCGTACCCCCGGTTGACTCACTGCATGACATTCGCGCCGCCATGTGCGCCGCCATGGAGCAGATGGGTCTGCCCGTTGAGGTTCACCACCACGAGGTGGGTACTGCAGGGCAGTGTGAGATCGGCGTGCGTTTCAACACCCTCGTGACGAAGGCCGACGAAGTTCAGGTTATGAAGTACTGCGTGCATAACGTGGCTCACGCCTACGGCAAAACAGCCACCTTCATGCCAAAGCCCCTGGTTGGCGACAATGGCTCTGGTATGCACGTGCACCAGTCTATCGCTGGCAATGGCGACAACACCTTCGCCGGTGACGGCTACGCAGGACTGTCTGAAACTGCCCTGTACTACATCGGCGGCATCATCAAGCACGCCCGTGCACTGAATGCCTTCACTAACGCTTCTACTAACAGCTACAAGCGCCTGGTACCTGGCTTCGAAGCACCGGTCATGCTGGCCTACTCGGCTCGCAACCGCTCTGCGTCGATCCGTATTCCCTACGAGCCCAGCCCTAAGGGCAAGCGCATAGAAGTACGCTTCCCCGACCCCACAGCCAACCCTTACCTGGCTTTTGCAGCCATGCTGATGGCTGGCCTGGACGGTATCCAGAACAAGATCCATCCCGGAGATGCGGCTGACAAGGATCTGTATGACCTGCCGCCCGAGGAAGGTAAAGCGATCCCGACTGTATCCTCTAGCCTGGAAATGTCACTGGCGGCGCTAGACGCTGACCGTGAGTTCCTGACCGCCGGTGGCGTCTTCACCGACGACATGATCGACGGTTACATCGAGCTCAAGTCTGAGGAAGTAGAGACGCTGAACATGACGACTCACCCGGTTGAGTTCGATATGTACTACTCGGTATAAGCACCGCAGCACTGAAAAGCCCGGCCATCGCCGGGCTTTTTTTTGCGCCAAAATTTCATACTGACGCTGTCGGGTTATCTGCTAGGGTTAAGTCAGTTCGTCAGAGACCGCACACTATGCGCCCCCTGCTCATTGCAACATTGCTACTGGCCAGCACCGCCGCCTGGTCACAGATTTATAAAACCACCGATGAGGACGGCAACGTCATCTTTACCGACAGACCTCCCGCCGATACCGGCGATAACGTGGAGTCGGTAGAAACCGGGCACACCAACTCTATCCCCCCTCCTGAAGCGCGGCCTGATCTTGCGCCAAGGGAGCGCAGCTCATCGAGCCAGGACACTGCGGTGAGTTATTCGGTGAGTATTACCAATCCCGCGGAAGGCACCACCATTCCCATGGGACCCGGGAATTTATCAGTCAGCGCGTCAACCACACCGGCTCTACGCGGCGGTGAAACATTGCAGCTGATTGTGTCTGGCACTCCCTGGCAAGAGCCTCAAGCGCGGGGTCAATGGAATCTCACCGATATACGGCGCGGTGAACACGACCTGGTCGTGACTCGTATGGATTCCGAAGGCGCAGAGATTGCCGCCTCAGACGCCGTTCGTATTCTGGTCCTGCGTCCGGTACGCGCTAAAAACTGAGACTGGACTTCTTTCGCGTGATGCACCATATTGGTGCGCGCATGACAACTGCACTGAGCTGACAGGAGTCCGGAGCGAGTCAATCATCCCCACTCCCACTTTTGGTGCTTATAAGTAAGCACTCGCTATCGCCAGAACACCGACAAATTGTGGCACGGAAAGATAGTTGGACCGATGCCCTCTTTTGGCTCTGTTTTTGCTCTGTAAACGCAGAATACAAGAAGCCACCCCCTCTACCAATGCGGTCCCCGTTGATCAATGAACCAGCAGGACATACTCGACAACATCAGCGCGGGCATTATTGCTCTCACTCCAGCGCTCGCTGTGTCAGCCATTAACTCGGCGGGCGAAGCACTGCTGCAGGTGTCTGCGTCGCGGGTGATCGGCGAGCATGCGGGGGCCCTGCTGATTGACAACGAAGAGTGGGTGAGCATTCTCAAAGAGGCCATGCAGGAGAACGTCCCGCTGGTCAGACGTGGCATTAACCTCACCCTCCACACCGGTCAGGCGGTGCCTGTGGATCTCATCATCACCCCGGTGAACAGCCAGGCCTCAGTCGCAGGTTTATTGCTGGAGCTGCAGCCCGTAGACAGGCTGTTGCGCATCAGTAGAGAGGAGAGTCTGCTGAATTCGCAGATGACCACACGGGCCGTGGTTCGAGGGCTGGCCCATGAAATCAAGAACCCATTGGGTGGCGTCAGGGGCGCGGCACAGCTGTTAGCGCGAGAGCTGCCCGACGAATCGTTGTCCGAATACACCACCATTATCATTCAGGAGGCTGACCGGCTGCGGGATTTGGTGGATCGCCTGCTGGGGCCCGATCGCCAGCCCAGCCTAAGCCCCATCAATGTGCACGAGGTGCTGGAGCACGTGCGGCACCTGATCTGTGTGGAGGCAGGGTCGGAAGACATTGTGGAGCGCGATTACGACCCCAGCATCCCCGATATTCCGGGCGACCGTACCCAACTGGTGCAGGCAGTGCTCAACATTATGCGCAATGCCCTGCAGGCCAGCGAACATCAGAGCGCCTGCCGTATTCAATTGCGCACCCGCTCCCAACGGCAGTTCACCATTGGCACCACACGCCACCGCCTGGTGTGCCGGGTGGATATTGTTGATAACGGTCCCGGCATACCCGAGGACCTGCAACAGGCCGTGTTTATGCCCATGGTCACCGGACGTGCCGAGGGCACTGGCCTGGGGCTGTCGATTTCACAATCTATTATCAATCGCCACGGGGGCCTGCTGGAGTGTGACAGCCAGCCAGGAGCTACCCGATTCTCTTTCTATATTCCCATGGACCACACACATGCCTAAATCAGCAACAGTCTGGGTAGTGGACGATGACAGCTCTATCCGTTGGGTGCTTGAGCGCGCGCTTACACAGGCAGGGATTGCCAACGAAACCTTCGACAGTGCCGACGCAATGCTGGAACGTATCGACCACGCCAGGCCCGACGTGATTGTGAGCGACATTCGTATGCCAGGTACCGACGGTCTGGCCCTGCTTGAACGCCTGGGAGAGATAGATCCCAACCTCCCCGTGATTATCACCACCGCGCACTCGGATCTGGACAGTGCGGTCACCTCTTATCAAAAAGGGGCCTTTGAATACCTGCCGAAGCCCTTCGACATCGATGAGGTAGTGGCAATCACCGAACGTGCCATTGCCCACGCGAACGAGCGCCAAAGCGAAACCGCCGTTGCCGAGGACAGCGAGGAGCACACCGAGATTATTGGTGAAGCGCCGGCTATGCAGGAGGTATTTCGTGCCATCGGCCGATTAGCACACAGCAATATTACGGTGCTTATTAACGGCGAATCCGGCACCGGCAAAGAACTGGTGGCCCAGGCGCTGCATCGCCATAGCCCGCGTGCAAACGCGCCGTTCATTGCGCTGAACATGGCGGCCATCCCCAGAGACCTCATGGAGTCGGAGCTCTTTGGCCACGAAAAAGGCGCTTTCACCGGTGCCAATGCCAAGCGGCAAGGCCGCTTTGAGCAAGCCGATGGCGGCACCCTGTTTCTGGATGAGATCGGCGACATGCCTGCCGAAACACAAACGCGTTTACTGCGGGTGCTGGCGGACGGCGAGTTCTACCGCGTCGGCGGGCACACGCCGGTTAAGGTCGATGTGCGCATCATTGCCGCCACACACCAGGATCTGGAGAGCCTGGTGCAGAAGGGCGATTTTCGCGAGGACCTGTTCCATCGCCTGAACGTGATCCGCATTCATATTCCCAAACTGTCAGAGCGGCGCGAAGATATCCCCCGCCTCATGCGGTACTTCTTCCAACGGGCGGCCGAAGAGCTGGGCGGGGAACCCCGCGTGCTGCTGCCAGAAACTGAAACATTCCTTACCGGCCTCGAATGGCCGGGCAACGTGCGCCAGTTGGAGAACACCTGCCGCTGGATAACGGTGATGGCCTCCGGCCGGGAGATTCATCTCAGCGACCTGCCGCCAGAACTGGGAAAACCTGCCGAACCAGTAGCCGAAGAACGGCAGAGCGACTGGCGGGACCAACTCTCTCGCTGGGCGCAAAATCAGCTGGTTCAGGGTAAACACCATATTCTCCGCCAGGCAACACCCGCCTTCGAACGAGCCATGATCGAAGTGGCGCTGCAGCACAGTCAGGGGCGTAAACGTGACGCGGCCGAGCTGCTGGGCTGGGGCAGGAACACCCTAACGCGAAAGATGAAAGAACTGGGAATGTAAGCCTTGTTACACCTGGTGCTTTACCAGCCCGAGATTCCTCCCAATACCGGCAACATTATTCGCCTGTGCGCCAATACCGGGGTGCAATTACATATCATTGAGCCCATGGGTTTCGAGTGGGACGACAAACGCCTGCGCCGTGCAGGCTTGGACTACCGTGAGTTCGCCGCTGTACAGCGGCACGCCTCACTGCAAGAGTTTCAGGAGAACGTCAGACCAGCACAGCTGTTTGCCGTGAGTACGCGCGGTGACCAGCACTACCACGAACTGGCTTACCAGCCAGGGGATGCGCTGATGTTAGGGCCGGAAACCCGCGGGCTGCCCGATGAGGTGCTTGATCAACTGGGACGCGAACATTGCCTGCGTATCCCAATGCAGGCGCACAGCCGCTCCCTCAATCTAAGCAATGCAGCTGCAGTACTTGTGTATGAGGCGTTACGGCAACTGGAGTTTCCCGGGCTGCAGTAGTGCGCGGTTGAAAATCACGACAATGGGAATACAAAAAAGGGAGGCTATCGCCTCCCTTTTTCTAATGATCGCCGGATGCGTGATCGCACCCAACAATCAACGCCTTACTGCGTGGTTGTGCTCGCGCCAGATTCAGCCTGGGCTTGCGTCATCGCCTGCTGATACAGCGCTTCAAAGTTAACAGGCGCCAGCATTACGGGCGGGAAACCACCCTTGGTGCACAGCGAGTCGATGTTCTCACGCGCATAGGGGAACAGGATGGTGGGCGCAGCAGTGCCCATCACCAGGCGCGCTGCCTCACCTTCAAGGCCGGTCACCAGGAAAATACCGGCCTGCTGCACCTCCACCAGGTAAGCGGTTTCTTCTTCAATCTTGGCAGTCAGTGTGATGGTCAGAACCACCTCAAAGTTGCCCTCGTCATCAATGGCTTCACTGCGCGTATTCAGATCGACATTAATTGCGGGCTGCCACTGCTTGCGAAACACGTTCGGCGTTCCGGGTGATTCAAAGGAAACATCTTTGGTGTAAATGCGCTGCAGTGCAAAGCTCTGTTGAGCCTGGTCGCCTTGTGCGGCGGCTGCTTGTTCTTCGGCCATGGTGCCGTCCTCCAGTAATAAATCGCTTTGGCGTCAGGACGCCTGATTAAGTAATTCGTCCAGCTTGCCCTGTCTGTCGAGCGCAGCTATATCGTCAAATCCACCCACATGCTGATCCCCGATCCAGATCTGGGGCACGGTGTGCCTGCCACTTAGCTGCATCATCTCGCGTCGCAACTCCGGGTCTGCATCAACGGCAATGTCAGTGAAGGCAACGCCCTTGCTTTCCAGCAGCATGCGCGCTCGCATGCAGTAGGGGCAGAGTCGGGTGGTGTACATCTTTACATCGGCCATGGTGCTACCTCAGCGAATCGTGGGCAGTTGCAGATTGCCCCACTCCATCATGCCGCCGGCCATCTTGTAGACCTTCTCGAAGCCCGCTGCGCGCAGCTGCTTGCCAGCGGCGCCAGACTGTTGGCCCATCTTGCAGACAAGTACCACAGGCTTATCTCGGTACTTGTCCAACTCAGGCATGCGTTCGGCCAGTTTTGCCAGCGGAATATGGGTCGAATCCACAATGTGACCCTGCTTGAAGTCTTTACCGTCACGCAGGTCAACGAAGATGCCGTCTTCAGCATTGACCAGGTTGATCGCCTGCTGGGGCGTCACACTGGGTCCCGCCTTGCGGGACTCGTGGAATATCAGCATACCCACAGCGGCAAGCAGTGCAGCCACCAGGATCCATTGCTGACCCAGGAACTCGAAAAATAGCGCCATGATTGGTGAGTCTTGTCGTCGTCCAGCGCACCGGAAGGCCCGGATACCCACGCTGGGGGTAATGGAAAGGGTCGCAAGTATACAGACTGTGAAAGGCGCGCTCTACCCCCGAGATTTCGGGCGTGGGCGCCGTGCCAGCCCCGCCAAGACAGGGTAAAATGCGCCCCTTTCCCACGCACCTTAAACCGGGTGCCATATTACGGAGCAGCCCCCTCAATGAGCGTCGCCGACAAGAAAACCACCGTCTTGATCGTATTGGATGGCTGGGGCTACCGCGAGGAGAGCCGCGACAATGCCATCGCCAATGGCAAAACGCCCGTTTGGGACCGCCTGTGGCGGGATAATCCCCACACACTGGTGTCCGGTTCAGGGCTGGACGTGGGGCTGCCGGAAGGCCAAATGGGCAACTCGGAAGTTGGCCACATGAGTCTGGGCGCAGGCCGGGTGATCTACCAGAACATTACCCGTATTGACCAAGCCATTGCCGACGGCAGTTTTGATGAAAACCCCGCATACACACAGGCCATTGATGCCGCCGTTTTAGCCAATGGCGCTGTGCATGTGATGGGCCTGCTATCGCCGGGGGGCGTTCACTCTCATGAAGACCAGATATTTGCTGCCATAAAACTGGCCGCCAAACGCGGCGCCCAGCGCGTTTATCTGCACGCGTTTCTGGATGGGCGCGACACCCCACCGCGAAGTGCCATGGCATCGCTGGAAAAAGCCGGCGATCTGTTTGCACAGTTGCAATGCGGCCGGGTAGCCAGCATCACCGGGCGCTACTTCGCCATGGACCGGGACAATCGCTGGGACCGTATCGAGCAGGCTTACTCGCTGCTCACTGAAGGTTCAGCGCCCCACCGCAGTGGGAACGCCATCGCTGCGCTCGATGCCGCGTACGCGCGGGATGAGAACGACGAATTTGTTCTGCCCACCGTCATTGCGGCAGAGGGAGAGAGCCCAGCCACAATCAATGATGGCGATACGGTACTGTTCATGAATTTCCGCGCCGACCGGGCACGGCAGCTGACCCATGCGATGGTGGACGAGGCGTTTACCGGCTTTACGCGCAACAAAGTGCCAGCGCTGTCCGGCTTTGTGATGACCACAGAATACGCCGGTGATATCCAGGCACCCTGCGCGTTCCCGCCAGAATCTCTCACCAACGTGCTGGGCGACTACATTGCACAGCGAGGCATGACTCAGCTGCGTATTGCAGAGACCGAGAAGTACGCTCACGTGACTTTTTTCTTTAGTGGCGGACGCGAGGATGAGTTTGCGGGTGAAAACCGGATCATGATTCCCTCACCTGACGTGGCCACCTACGACTTGAAGCCGGAGATGAGTGCACCGGAGCTCACTGATCAGCTAGTGGAAGCCATAGAGTCAGGCCAGTACGACTTGGTAGTCTGTAACTACGCCAATGGCGACATGGTGGGACATACCGGCGTTTACGAGGCTGCCGTAAAAGCAGTAGAAGCGCTGGATACCTGCCTGGGCCGCGTGGAGCAGGCGGTGCTCAACTCGGGCGCACAAGCGCTGATCACCGCCGACCATGGGAACTGCGAGCAAATGATCGATTACGAGTCCGGACAACATCACACCCAGCACACCACCGAGCACGTTCCGCTGGTCTATGTGGGTAATGACGCGGTCACACTGGATGCCCGTGGCGGGATTCTGGCGGATATTGCACCCTCACTGTTGGCACTGATGCATCTTGAGCAACCTCCTGAAATGACGGGTAACAGCCTGGTCAGCCTCGCTGACTAAGGCGTGAAAGGCTTGCGCACTGCCCTCGCTCTTTGCGGCTGGCTCATCGGGTTGAATATCGCGCCCTTGGCGCTGGCGCAATCGGATGAAGAACAGGCACGGGAGCAATTACAGACTCTGCGCGGCCAGATTCAGGAGATTAACCGCACCCTTCAGCGTGATCGCGGACGCCGCGACACGCTGCAATCCCAGCTACGTGAAGCAGAAAAAGAACTGGGCGACATTCAGCGCGACATACGCGGCATCCAGGCAGACATTGAAGCAGGACAGGCTCGCATAGCTGAGCTCGATCAACAGGGGGCTGCCCTCGGCAAGGCGCGTGATGAGCAGCAGGCGCGGATCGCGGCGGAGATGCGTACCGCTTGGCAATTGGGACAGCAGGGGCACCTGAAAATCCTGCTGAACCAGGAAGACCCTCAAACCGTGGCACGCACCCTCACCTACTATCGCTACTTTTTCGATGCCCGGGACGAACTGATTGGCGAGTACCGGCAGACCCTGCGCGAGCTGGATGAGATACAGGCTGGGATAGCGGCTGAGAACCAGGCGCTGGACCAACGCCAAAGCGCAATGGAGCAGCGTCGCACGCAACTGGCCAGAGCCAGCGCCACCCGCGAGGAGGCCGTGGCTGCACTCAATGCCCGCATATCAGATCAGGGCACCCAGCTAAAAACCCTCGAGGCGGACAGGGCGAGACTGGAAGAGCTGCTGCAAAGTATCGAGCGCGCAGTGAGTGAACTGGAGGTGCCGGAAGACTACAAGGACTTTGCCGCGGCTCGTGGCGCAATGCCCTGGCCACTGGCGGGCAAACGCAGCAACCGCTTCGGCCGCTCCAGAAACGCCGGGAAGATGCGCTGGCAGGGTGTGAACATTCCCGCGCGCGAGGGTGACACCGTCAGCGCGATTCACCACGGCCGTGTTGTCTACGCCGACTGGTTCAGGGGCTCAGGCCTATTGATGATCATTGATCACGGCGACGGCTACATGAGTCTGTATGCTCATAACCAGAGTTTGCTGAGAGACGTCGGGGAATGGGTTACCGGCGGCATGCCCATCAGCACCGTTGGCAGCAGCGGCGGGCAACAGCAGGCCGGGCTGTACTTCGAAATCCGCAAAGATGGCAAACCGGTTGATCCTGCGCGCTGGTGCGAGGGCTAATTTTTTGCCCGGCGATTGCGCTACACTGACCTAATTGTGGTCTAAGCAGCCATTAGGCTGTGGAGCAGTAACATGAGGACAAACCCCCTTTCTAACGCCTTGGGCGCGGCGCTTTTGGCGCTGGGCATGGCCCTGCCGGTGACCGCTGTCGAGGAACAGTCGCGTCTGCCACTGGATGAGTTGCGCACCTTTGCTGATGTCTTCAACCAGATTCGCAGCGGCTATGTGGAAGAGATCGATGACAGCACACTGCTGGAATACGCCATTCAAGGGATGCTAACCGGCCTTGATCCCCACTCCTCCTACCTCAGCCGCGACGCCTTCCAGGACCTTCAAACCAGCACCACGGGTGAGTTC
The DNA here is from genome assembly GCF_014652275.1 of Parahalioglobus pacificus. Taxonomy (GTDB): domain Bacteria; phylum Pseudomonadota; class Gammaproteobacteria; order Pseudomonadales; family Halieaceae; genus Parahalioglobus; species Parahalioglobus pacificus. The sequence continues at coordinate 218,627 of NZ_BMYM01000002.1, forward strand.
TCCGGGCTGGGGCTGGAGGTCAACATGGAAGATGGCTACGTCAAGATCATAGCCCCCATTGACGGCTCGCCGGCGGCAGACGCGGGCCTGCAAACCGGCGATATCATCATCAAATTAGGCAGCGTTCCCGTGAAAGGCATGAGCCTCAACGAGGCCATCGAATTGATGCGTGGCCCCAAGGGCAGCGAGATAGAGCTGACGGTTGGGCGCCCGGGAGACGGCCAACCGTTCACCGTCACCCTGAAACGGGACACCATCAAGGTAGCCAGTGTGCGCCAACGCTTTCTGGAGCCTGGTTACGGTTACATCCGCATCGCGCAATTTCAGAGCAACACTGGCGCCGATGTACAAAGCTCCCTGCAGAAGCTGGCGAAAGAGCAATCGCTGAAGGGGCTGGTGCTGGACCTGCGAAATAACCCCGGTGGTGTACTGCGCGCCAGCGTTGATGTGGCCGGACTGTTCATGGAGGGCGGGACCGTGGTGTATACCGAGGGCCGTTTGCCCAACTCCGATACCAGCTACGACGCCTCCGAGGAAGACGCCAGCAAGGGCGTGCCCCTGATTGTGCTGATTAATGGCGGCTCTGCCAGTGCCTCGGAGATTGTTGCAGGTGCTCTGCAGGACAACGCCCGCGCCGTGATCATGGGTACGCCGAGTTTCGGCAAGGGCTCTGTACAAACCGTGATGCCGATTTCTGAATCACGTGCGGTGAAGCTCACCACAGCGCTTTACTTCACCCCTAACGGGCGCTCCATTCAGGCCGAAGGGATAGACCCGGATGTGTTTGTTGAGCGGGCCAAAGTAACCACCTTTAGCGAAGCAGGCAGGGTAAGCGAAGCCGACCTATCTGGCCATTTGTCCAACGGGAATGGGCGCAGTTCCAGCGAGAAAAGCCGCGCCAGTGGATTGTTGTCCACGGACAACCAGCTCTACGAGGCACTGGTGTTGCTGAAAGGTATCAATGTGCTGGGTAGGCATGGCAGTGCAAAAGCCACCGCCGAACCGGTTGCCAGCGTTACACCCGGAGCGTGAGAGCAGCACCTGCATCAGCCGCGTTACTGCTCGCGTTTACACTGCTTGTTACCTCAGGGGCTCAGTCGAATACCGACTGCACCCCCTCCACTCGCACCAGTGATGCTCGCCCACAAGTGGTGATCATCATCGATGATATTGGTCATCGCTTCGACACCGGTCGTGCCGCCGCCAAGCTACCGGGGCGCATCACCCTCGCCGTGCTACCCGACGCACCCCACGCACAAACCCTGGCCTGGCTGGGCGAAGCCCGCGGCAAGGAAATCATGCTGCATGCGCCCATGGCCAGTCAGCGCGACACCGGTTATGAGGAGCCTGAAACGCTGACAGACTCTCTGGCTGAGCAGGAATTTACCGCCTTATTGCTTAAGCAAGTTGCCTCAGTGCCGGGTGTGCGGGGCGTCAATAACCACATGGGCAGCGAGCTAACTCGCCAGCAGGAGCCGATGGATTGGTTGATGAAAGTGCTGGCCGCGCGCAAGCTCTATTTTGTTGATTCACGCACCACAGCCGACACCGTCGCCACGACGGCAGCAGAACAGGCAGGGGTGCCTCATTTGTCGCGTAGCGTCTTCCTGGACAACGACACCGACACTGCAGCCATTGCGGCGCGCTTTGAAGAAACCCTGGCTGTCGCCAAACGTAATGGCTATGCCATAGCCATTGGCCATCCCCATCCCCAGACACTGGAATACCTGAGCAAAACACTGCCCGAGCTGAGAGATAGAGGTTATCGCTTGAGTTGGCCCTCTGAGATTCTGAGGGCTGAGAGTGAGGCACTGACGACGTCAGGCGCGGTAGGCGAGGCGGAGCACGCCTGTTACAGCCGTACCTCGATGCCGCGCGCAGCCATGTAAGCTTTGGCCTCGGGCACCGTGTACTCGCCGAAATGGAAGATACTAGCGGCCAGGACCGCATCGGCGCCCCCTTCAAGTACACCATCCACAAGGTGATCGAGATTGCCCACACCGCCTGATGCGATCACGGGAATCTCCACCGCATCGGTGATAGCGCGGGTTACCCCCAGCTCGAACCCGTTCTTGGTGCCGTCGCGGTCCATACTGGTCAGAAGAATTTCGCCCGCGCCTAAGTCGGCCATCTTGCGCGCCCACGCGACCGCATCAATACCAGTGGGCTTACGACCCCCGTGGGTGAAGATCTCATAACGGGGCTGGCCGTCCACATCGCCTACCCGCTTGGCATCGATGGCGACAACAATGCACTGCGAGCCAAAACGTTGCGCCGCATCGCGCACTAATTCCGGATTGTGAATAGCCGCGGTGTTGATACTCACCTTGTCGGCACCGGCATTAAGCATGGTGCGAATATCATCCACCGAGCGAATTCCGCCACCAACAGTGAGCGGGATAAACACCTGTTCGGCGATACGCTCCACCGTGTGCACGGTGGTATCTCGCCCTTCGTGACTGGCCGTGATATCGAGAAACGTGACTTCATCCGCGCCCTGGTCGTTATAGCGCTGGGCAATCTCAACGGGGTCACCGGCATCCCGTATGTCCACGAAGTTCACGCCTTTAACAACGCGCCCGTTCTCAACATCCAGGCAGGGAATGATGCGTTTGGCCAATGCCATTCAGGCAGCCTCACCATCGCAATGCGCCTGGGCCTCGGCGACATCCAGCGTACCTTCATAAATGGCGCGGCCAGTGATGGCGCCGGAAATTCCCTGCGAAGCAACAGCGGCCAGCGCACGAATGTCATCCATATTGGTAATGCCGCCTGAAGCGATCACCGGGATTGAAGAGGCCTGGGCCATCGTTACCGTGGCTTCCACATTCACTCCTTGCATCATGCCGTCTCTCGCGATGTCGGTGTAAACGATGGCAGAGACACCGTCAGCCTCAAACTGTTTGGCCAGATCCGTTGCCAGCACATCTGACACTTCCGCCCAACCGTCGGTGGCCACCCGCCCTTCTTTGGCATCCAGACCCACGATGACCTTGCCCGGGAAGGCACGGCAGGCCTGTGCAACAAACGCGGGTTCCTTCACTGCCTTGGTGCCAATGATCACGTAGCTCACGCCGGCGCGCACATAGTGTTCTATGGTCTCGAGGCTACGAATACCACCCCCGATCTGAATAGGAAGCTCTGGGAAAGCCGCGGCGATGGACGTCACAACGCCGCCGTTTACTGGCTCACCCGCAAAGGCGCCGTTTAAGTCGACAAGGTGCAGCCGCCGGCAGCCCGCGTCCACCCAGCGCTGGGCCATCGCCACCGGGTCATCGGAAAACACCGTGCTGTCATCCATCAGGCCCTGGCGCAGTCGCACACATGCGCCGTCCTTGAGATCGATCGCGGGGATAATCAGCATTGTCCGTTCCAATTCACAAAATTTTTAAGGAGGGTCAGTCCGGCGGTCGCGCTCTTCTCCGGGTGAAACTGCACGGCGAAGAGGTTGTCCCTGGCCAGTGCGGCATCGGCGGAAACGCCGTAATCGACCGACGCAGCCACCATTTCCCGGTCGGTCGCTGCCACGTAGTAGCTGTGTACGAAGTAGAACCGGGTTCGGTCTGCTATGCCCGCCCAGAGCGGGTGCGCCTTCATTTGCTGTACCTCGTTCCAGCCCATGTGCGGCACCTTCAGACGAGTGCCCTCGCTGTCAGTTAGCGGATTCCCAAAGTATCGAACCTCACCATCGATCAGGCTCAGGCAGTCCACACCCTCATTTTCATCAGAGCGCTGCAGCAATGCCTGCATACCCACGCAGATCGCCAGCACGGGCTTGTGCTGTTCTACCAGTGCTGATCGCAGTAATTCGTCACAGCGCAGGCGCCGGATTTCCGCCATACAATCGCGGATAGCGCCCACACCGGGAAAAACCACCCGATCTGCCTCTGCAATAACGGCCGCATCATGGGTCACCAGCACTTCACCTGCGCCCACGTGCTCCAGTGCGCTGGCCACCGAATGAAGGTTACCCATGCCGTAATCAATAACCGCGACTTTACCGCCCATACACCGCTACCACTGGCCCGAAAAATGGGCCTTACAGAACACCCTTGGTCGATGGCGTAATACCCGCCATCGCCGGGTCGGCCGTTAGCGCCATGCGCAACGCCCGACCGAACGCCTTGAATACCGTTTCGGCCTGGTGATGCGTGTTGTCGCCACGGAGGTTATCGATGTGCAAGGTGACCTGGGCGTGGTTGACGAATCCCTGGAAGAACTCCATGAACAGGTCAACATCGAATCCGCCAACAGAACCGCGCGTGAAAGGCACGTCAAACACCACACCGGGGCGGCCTGAGAAATCAATAACAACGCGGGACAGCGCCTCGTCCAGCGGAACGTAGGCGTGGCCATAGCGGTAGATGCCCTTTTTATCACCTACGGCCTGTGCGACTGCCTGGCCCAGTGTGATACCAATGTCCTCGACCGTGTGATGGTCGTCAATGTGCAAATCGCCACGGGCCAGGATGTCCAGGTCAACCATGCCATGACGAGCAATTTGATCCAGCATGTGCTCCAAAAAGGGAACACCCGTGTCAAATTTGGCCTGGCCGGTTCCGTCCAGGTTAATAGACACCGTAATCTGGGTTTCCAGAGTGTCTCGCGTAACAGAGGCCTTGCGCTCAGCCATCGTGCTCTCCAGCATTGGCGCGGGCTGCGACCCGCGAAAAGCGCGGTATTATAGTGGATAGCACAGCCTTATTCACTGGCAGTATTGCGCTGTCGGAAGTATCCTGTTTCTGCTCATTTTAACGTCGCCGATGCTGAGTTTTGCCCGTTTCCGCCCCCGATTTCTCGACCCGCGTACTGGACTGGTTCGATCAGCACGGTCGCAAAGACCTGCCTTGGCAACAGGACATATCACCCTATCGGGTCTGGGTATCGGAGATCATGCTGCAGCAAACGCAGGTGCAGACGGTCATCGGCTACTTCGACCAATTCATGGCATCTTTCCCCACGGTTCACGCATTAGCAGAAGCGCCACAGGATGAGGTGCTGCACCTGTGGACCGGGCTTGGCTATTACGCTCGAGCGCGCAACCTGCACAGCGCCGCCCGCACGGTTTGCGAGCGTCATGCCGGCGTGTTCCCGACAAACGTCGATGCATTGATGGCACTGCCCGGTATCGGCAGATCTACGGCCGGTGCTATTGCCAGCATCGCCATGGAACTCAGGGCGCCCATTCTGGACGGCAATGTGAAACGCGTACTGGCCCGTCATGGCGCAGTGAAGGGCTGGCCCGGAAAAACGGCTGTGGCGAACAAGCTGTGGAGCGCCGCGGAACGCTACACCCCATCAACACGCGTAGCCGACTATACCCAGGCCATGATGGATCTGGGCGCCACACTTTGCACGCGCAGCAAACCCGGCTGCCCTCAATGCCCATTAGCGCGAGACTGCGCGGGACTGGCCAATGGTGATCCCCTGGCCTACCCCGGCAAAAAGCCGAAAAAGACAACACCTGTGCGTCAAACAGTTTTCCTGATGCTGCAAAACCCGGCAGGAGAATGGTTGCTGGAGCAGCGCCCTGCGCAGGGTATCTGGGGAGGGCTTTGGTGTTTTCCAGAACTGGCCAGCGAACAGGATGCCGAGCTGTGGTGTCTGGACGAGTTGGGCGTAGCGCCGGCCAGCAGCCTTGCGTTGCCGCCTTTTCGGCACACGTTCAGCCACTATCATCTGGATATCAGCCCTCTGCATGTCCAACTGCCGGCGCTGGATAGCCGGGTGATGACGAGCGATCGAAGGCTCTGGTATAACACCGGCGCGCCGGCGGCAGTGGGCTTGGCCGCCCCCATCAAAAAGCTGCTTGCTACACTGAACAACGACCACGCACCCGGGAGTCTCTTATGACACGCACTGTCATGTGCAGAAAGTACCAGCAGGAAATGGAGGGCCTTGACGCGCCGCCCTACCCCGGGCCTAAGGGTCAGGAAATATTTGAGTCGATCTCGAAGCAGGCCTGGCAAGACTGGCAGGCTCACCAGACTATGCTGATCAATGAGAAACACCTGAGCCTTGTTGACCCTGAGTCGCGTAAATACTTGCAGGCCGAAATGGACAAATTCTTCGCGGGTGAAGACTATGACAAAGCCGAGGGCTACGTACCGCCCAGCGCCTAAAAGCGGGCCTTGACTCACGCCACCTCTGCGGTTTTAATACGCCCCCTTCGCCGTCAGGCGACCTAGCCCAGATAGCTCAGTTGGTAGAGCAGGGGATTGAAAATCCCCGTGTCGGCAGTTCGATTCTGTCTCTGGGCACCATATTCACAAAAAGCCTCGCAGCCATGCGGGGCTTTTTTTGTTTGCCTCCTTCAGGAATCATTCCTAGGCGTGGGGGACTGGCCACTGCCTGCCATTCGCTCTATGTTGGTAACACCAGCATCTGTGACTCCATCTGAGCATGAGTGACCAGCGAGAAAAAGGGCTATCCCGGCGGGCACTGCTTAAGGGCTTTGCAGCAACCGCGACCTTGCCCATGATCAGCGGCTGCTCGCAGGATGAGCAATCGAGCCGACTTTCCCAAGCAGACATTGATGCGCTGGCAGAACAGCGCGCAGAAGAAGCCCGACTCACAGGCAAAGGCCCTTATGGGCAACAGCGGTACGAAGGATACCGAGGACTCTCCGAATTGCCCTGGTTTGAGCTCGATAACAACATGCAGCTGGTGTGTGTTGATGACAGCATTCCGCTCGGCATCGATGTGCATACCCACCTGGGCATGTCCTATCTGTTTGCCCCGGACATTGACCTTACGCACTCACCGACGCGTGTAAAGCATCTGCTTGATAGCGATGGCGACGGTACCACCATTGACCTCGATGTATACGCCAACGCCAACTTCAGTGAGGCCCAGTTAAAGGTTCTGCAGCGGAATACGATTGCGCAGGGCCTATGGGGTAGCAGCTTTGCCAAGACGCAAACCATCCCTGCGCTTGTGCAGGAGATGAGCGCTATGCGTATTGGGCATTCTGTGCTGTTACCCATAAAAACAGGGCTACCGTTCGGTGATGATCTGACCGAGCGCTGGCGCAACGCCATCCAGGCCACCAATACCCGACAGTCACTCACAGCCGGAGCCTCTGTTTACCCGTGGGATGAAGACAGCGTGCCAGAGTTAAAAGCCCACCTCGCGGCGGGCGCCAAGGTAATAAAGCTGCACCCCACGGTACAGTCGTTTTATCCCGATGACACCCGGCTCATGCCACTCTATGAAGAGCTGGAGCGCGCAGGCGCTGTGCTGTTCTTTCATGGGGGTCGGGCCGGCATAGAGCCTGATTCTCGCCAGCCCTACGCGGTTCCGCTTCACTACGAAGCGGTGCTGGCCGATTTTCCAAAGTTGCAGGTGGTTATGGGGCATGCGGGGGCGCGTGACCAGGCAGCCATGACAGAGCTGGCAACCCGCTATGACAATGCCTGGCTGGGCATACACGGCCAGGGCGTGAGCCGGCTGGAAGACATCATCAACCGAACCGGTGGCGAGCGACTGCTGTTTGGCTCGGACTGGCCGTTCTATCACATCGGAATGTCGCTGGCGAAGGTGCTGATTTGCACTCGGGATGCATCCCGCCAAGGTATTCGCAAAAAGATTCTGCAGGACAATGCATTGCAGCTGATGCCACAGCTCAGGGACAGCGTTAACTAGCGGATGGGAGAGATCGAAGTACGCAGCCACGTCAGCAATACTCAACAACGATCGTTTGGTGGTAGTCACATAAGTTAAAGGAGGCTTTTCAACATGCCGAAGGGACACTGTTTGTGCGGAGAGATACGGTTTTCGTGGGAGCCACCTTCGGGCGGTAGCTCACACTGCCACTGTTCGCAGTGTCAGTATTCTCATGGTGCGGCGGTTGTTACCTGGGTGTCTGTTCCTACCAGTGATCTGACCCTGGAAGGCAGGGAATTCCTCAAGTGGTATGCCTCATCGGAGAGCGCACAACGCGGTTTCTGCACCAACTGTGGATCCAGTCTGTTTTTTAAACCTGCCAACTACCCGGAAGAGATTCACGTTACACGTGCCAATATCGCGGGCGATCTGGACGTTGAGCCACATATGCACATTTACTTTAACGGTGAGCCAAGTTGGTTTAAGGAAAACGACGGCCTGCCTCGGTACGCCAATGACCCCGAAGACCCCTGAGCAGTTCCGGGTTACGTAGGTCGAGGCAACACGGCAGCTGTGCACCTGCCTACAAAAAACGGTAGTGTAGACGCCACGCAAGGCGCACTTAACTATGTTCGCAGTCTTTATATTCAATAGCCTCGTTGTAGCCGTCACAGTGGTGATTCACTACGAGATGCTGCATCAGTTCTCGCGCATGATGCCGCGCATGTACCTGCCACACCGGATGCGCATCGTGTTCGGCATCTTCGGTGCGCTCACCGCACACGCCCTTGAGGTCTGGATCTTTGCGCTCTCTTTCTACTGGATGCACCATGCTGACGACTGGGGGCATCTGCAGGGCAACTTCGAAGGTACGCTACTGGACTGCGTGTACTACTCCTTCACCACTTACACCACCCTGGGTACAGGCGACATCGAACCCATCGGCGATCTGCGCTACCTCACCGGACTGGAATCACTGACGGGGCTGGTTCTAATAACGTGGACAGCGTCATTCCTGTATCTGGAGATGACGCGTTATTGGGGGTCTGATTGAAACCGTTACCCTCCCTGTGGGCTCTGTGCTTTGGCGCGGTCTTTGTCTGGTCGGCTATCGACCCTAAAGACAGCTTCACTTGGGCCCTGGAAGTAGCGCCCGCGGTGATTGGCGCGATTGTGCTAGCCATCACGCGAGCCAGGCACCCACTCACCCCGCTACTGTACGGCTTGATCCTCGCGCACTGCATCGTCCTGATGGTAGGCGGCCACTATACCTATGCCGAGGTACCACTGTTCGACACGTTGGCAGATATGATGGGATCCCAGCGCAACAACTACGACAAACTCGGGCACGTCATGCAGGGGTTTGTGCCCGCCATGATTGCCCGGGAACTGCTGCTGAGGAATGAGGTAGTGAATGGCGCCGGCTGGCGCAATCTGTTCATAGTGAGCTTTTGTCTGGCGTTCAGCGCCTTTTACGAGCTTATTGAGTGGCTGGTGGCCTTGGCGGTCGGCGAAGACGCCGACGCGTTCCTGGGCATGCAGGGCTACCAATGGGATACCCAAACCGACATGGCCTGTGCACTCATCGGTGCGATTGTTGCGCTGCTGCTATTGTCGCGCTTGCACGATCGGCAACTTGCGAGGTTCACATGGAACTAAAAGCGTTTCTCACCGTGTTTGCCGCGGTCTTCGTCGCCGAACTGGGTGACAAAACACAACTGGCCACCATGCTGTTTGCTGCAGACGAACAGGTCAGCAAGTGGCTGGTTTTTGCCGCCGCCTCAGCCGCACTTGTTGTAGCCGCCGGCCTCGGCGTGCTCGCTGGTGGGGCCGTGGCCAACGTCTTGAGCCCGCGTGTTCTTAGCCTCGTCGCCGGCATCGGCTTCATCGCGATTGGTGCCTTTACCCTCTATACCGCCTGACAAAGAGATTCACATGGCCGACCTCAACATTCGCCCAGCGACACCTGCCGACGTTCCGCTGATACTTCAGTTCATTCGTGAACTCGCTAATTACGAGAAAGAGTTAGACAAGGCCGTTGCAACGCCAGAACAGTTGCATGAGGCCCTGTTCTGCGAACACCCCACGGTATTCTCAGTTATTTGCGAGCGCGGTAGCGAAGCCGCGGGGTTTGCACTTTACTTTTTTAACTTCTCTACCTGGGAAGGCAAACACGGCCTCTTCCTGGAGGATTTGTACGTCACCCCGGCTCACCGAGGTAGTGGCGCAGGCAAAGCCCTGTTGCAACATCTGGCCCGCACCGCCGTTGCGCGCGACTGCGCACGCTTTGAATGGAATGTGTTGGATTGGAACACACCCGCCATCGAATTCTACGAAGCCTTCGGCGCCAAACCGCAAAGCGAGTGGATTGGTTATCGCCTGTCAGGCGACGCGCTGGCTGCCTTCGCCGGCAACGCGGATTAATACCGAATTAGTTATCGGAAACGTAATCAAAACGGGGAACGGACTGCCCATCGACCACTACTTGCTCGGTGAACATCGACAGGGGGCGCACCCAGAGGTCACCGTCACCGTAAAGGGGGCGGTAAACAACCAGCAGTTCCTCAGTTTCGGAATGACGGGCAACGCCTTCAACGGCGTAGAACTTGCCTTTGTAATGCTTGTAGCGGCCGGTTTTGAGGGTCATAGCGGAGAACCAACGAGGACAGATGCCGGCAACCTTAGCGGGTGAAAAATGCATGGTAAAGTCTCGAAACTGCGTCAAACTGCCGCCAAGGTGCGATGAAACGCCCAAACTAACCAGGTGATAAACGTATAATTGCCGCCATGGGTTATCAGGAACTATTACAAAACAAGCAGTACCTCTTCTGGACCCTGCAGTTCGTGGGCTGGAGCGGCTGGGCTATGTCCTTTTACCTGGGCATTGTCATGTGGGGCAGGCCACCGGACAACTACGGTTTCTATCTGCCCACGATTGCCATGATTGGTATGACCATCACGCTGGGCCTGCGCTGGATGTACCACCTTACCTGGGACAATGGGCTGCTGACCCGCGTGGTCGCCATTCTAGGCGGCTCCTACGGTGCAGCTGTGCTGTGGATGTTCAGCCGCGGCGTGATTTTCTACAACGCCTTCCCCGAGGAGCGCAAAGTGTATGAGGGGGGCAGCATGTCCTTCTTCTCTTACTTTGACGGTTCGGTCTCCGCCTTCTGGGTCATGCTGTCGTGGAGCGCGCTGTACTTTGGCATCAAGTATTACCTGCTGATGCAGGAAGAGCGCCAGCGCAGCCTCAAAGCCATGAATATGGCACATGAGGCACAGCTCAAAATGCTGCGCTATCAGCTGAACCCACACTTCCTATTCAATACACTGAACGCGATATCGACCCTCGTTCTGGACGGCAACAACAGCCTCGCAAATGTGATGGTCACCAGGCTCTCTCGCTTCCTGCGCTATTCCCTGGACAATGATCCGATGCTGCGCGTAACCGTGGCCGAGGAAATTGAGGCCCTGCAGCTGTACCTGGATATTGAGAAAGTGCGTTTCGACGAGCGATTGAGACTTCATTTCGATGTGGATAGCGCAGCCAGCGAGGCACTGATGCCCAGCCTGCTGCTGCAGCCGCTGGTGGAAAACTCCATCAAGTACGCCATAGCCAACGCCATAGACGGCGGCTCCATCGCAATCAGCGCATCGGTGACCGGCAGGGACCTTGAGCTGGTGGTGGCTGACGACGGCCCGGGACTGGACCTCAGGAATGGCCGCTTGCCCAAGGGCGGCGGCGTAGGCTTGGCAAACACCCGTGAACGCCTGAAAGCGTTGTACGGCAATAAACAGTCGTTCCGGCTCTCGACGACTGAGCCTCACGGTCTCACAATTACAATCCGAATCCCGCTAGAAAACACAACGGACAGTGAATGAGCACTCTGCGCGCGATAGTAGTTGACGATGAAAACCTGGCACGGCGAGGCCTGACCCTGCGCCTGGCGAATATTCCGGCAGTCGAGCTGGTAGCTGAATGTAGTAACGGTGCCGAGGCGCTAAAAGCCATTGCGGAACTGAGCCCCGACCTGGTTTTTCTGGATATCCAGATGCCGGGTATGAACGGCTTTGATGTGATCGAGCATCTGCAGTCCGACAATATGCCCATGATTGTGTTCGTAACAGCCTTCGATGAGTTCGCAGTCGACGCGTTTAAAGTCCACGCGGTAGATTACGTGCTCAAGCCCATCGACGAACAGCGACTGGAAGAAGCAGTGAATCGCGCACTGGCCCACCGGGCGCAGGCCGAAACAGCGGCCAGCAAAGAGAAGCTGGTACAGCTGGTGATGGGCATCACCGGCGCCAGCGCCAGCTCTGTCGAAGAGATGGCCGAGAGCAGCGAAGCCCCCAAGAAATGGCCCGAGAAAATCACTATTCGCGACGGCAACGATATCCGCTTTATCCGGGTGGCGGAGATCACCTGGGTAGATGCCGCCGGCGACTACATGTGCATTCATGCGGGCGGCGAAACCCACATCATGCGCATTACCATGAAGCAGCTAGAGGCGCTGCTCAATCCTGATGTGTTCCTGCGCGTGCACCGCTCCACCATCGTCAACACGAAGGTCATTGTTGGCGCACAGAGCCTCGACAATGGGGAGTTTCTGCTAAATCTTGAGGGAGACTCGCAGGTGAAGGTGAGTCGCAGCTACCGCGATAAGGTCAAACATCTGCTTGTGACCGGCTAAGGCCTCCACAGGCCAGGGCCCGCGCTCCGGGATCAAGCCCCGGGATCACGCCCAGACCAGCGCCGGGCTCTCCGTAACAACTCCGATAACCGCGCCCTCAATGCCCTGATCATTAAGGGCCTGCACAAGGGCCCGGCTGCGATCCGCACTCACCCCAATCAGTAAGCCACCGCTGGTTTGGGGGTCAAACAAAATCGCTGCAGCGTCGGTAACAGCCACGTCGGCCTCACACCGGTCCGCCACTAGGGCGTAGTTGCCGGCAAACCCGGAGCTATGAATGCCGGTCGTAATTGCCTCGTTAGCGCCGGGCAACAGGCTGACCGCTGCCAGGTTGAGGGAAGCACCGGCCTCCTCACCCAGCATCTCGATTAAGTGCCCCGCCAGACCAAAACCGGTGACATCCGTAACTGCGGTTGCTCCATGCTCCACAGCAAGCTGGGCGCCCACTGCGTTAGATACCAGCATGCTTTCAATAGCGGCCTCAATGTCACCGCCGTCAGCCCGGCCCTGCATCTGTGCGGCAAACAACAGGCCTGTACCCAACGGCTTGGTGAGAATCAGGCTGTCACCCGGGCGAAGGCCGTGCTTTGGCAAGGAACGTTCGCCACTGAGCCCATTGACCACAAAACCCAGTTGGCACTCGGGCCCTTGCATGCTGTGGCCTCCGAGCAAGACACAACCAGCCTTTTCAAATATCGATAAGCTGCCGGCGAGCATTTGCTCCAGGTCTCCAGCGCCCACGTGCGCGGTGGAAAAAGGAAGCGTTACCAAGGCCTGCGCCGATACGGGTGTGGAACCACAGGCGTAGAGGTCTGACAGCGCATGATTGGCGGCGATCTGCCCCATTAGATAAGGATCAGATACCAGCGCCCGCAGGCTATCCACGCTCTGCAACAACATCGGCTCGGGTGTCATCACTACCGCAGCGTCGTCCGAACCCAACGTCGGACCATTATCAGCTTGCGTGGCCTTTGGATAACGCTGTCGTAGGCCTGCCAACACCGCAGAAAGCTCTGCAGGCGCGAGTTTGGCGCCGCAGCCGCCACAGGGGGCCTGTATGGGGTTGGCCGCAGGCACAGAAGAGCCCGGCGTAGTGTCCGGCATTACTGGCGGGTGCGAAAACCGGCGCATGAATTCACGGTCAATCCGGTCTTTCCACCGCCAGACCCATGCCCCGCTGGCGCTGAAGGGGCCTCGGTCGGCCACGGCCAACTTATCGCCCAGAGAAAGCAGCGACAAAAATCGCTTCTGCGGTGCGTGAGATTTCAGAGGCTGGCCCAGTACATAGGCTCTCAGATTGTTCGCAAGCACTGGCCCCTGACGCACCGCATAAACACCGGCCTTAGGCCTGGGGTGATTGATCTGCGTGGCACAGTCACCGACGGCGAACACCGCTGCGCTGCCCGTTGATTGCAGCGTATCCGTGATCGCCAGGAAGCCCCGATCATCCACGGGCAGGCCACTGTCTGAAAGCCACGGCGATGCTGACGCCCCGGTGCACCAAAGCAGCTCATCATAGTGGGCCTTGGCACCACCCTGCAGATACAGTGCATTAGCTTTTACACGCGCTACCCGATGATCAACATGCAAATGCACACCGTGATCAATAAGCGCCCGTTCAACACGGCGCCGGGCGCGGGGGTTATAACCCTGCAAAATCTGTGGAGCACCACAATACAGATCAATGGCCAGATTGCGCTCCGACAACACGTGGGCAATGGCCAGAGCAAGCTCCACACTGCCAGCGCCGCCGCCCACAATGGCCAGGCGCGCACCACTTTCCAATCCACTAAGCGTGTTCTGCCATCGCGACCAGAGAGCGGCAACTGGCTTCACCGGGGTGGAGAACTCTGCAGCACCGGGCACAGACGCAGTGTCGGGCTGGGAGCCAATATCAATACTCAGGGCGTCATAAGTCAGCGGCGGGCGATCGCTGAAGGCAATGGTCTTTTGCTGCGGATCCAGCCCCGTAATACTCGTCCGGATAAACCGGACACCGGCCCAGGCACAGAGCGCAGCGAGGTCGATATGGGTTTCCGCGAAACTGTAGTGGCCCGCCAGCAGTCCCGGAAGCATGCCGGAGTAAGGTGTATGGGTAGCGGGAGACACCAGCGTTATGCGTAGTCCGGCAACAGGTGCCATCGCCAACATCCGCAGCGCCAAGGCATGGGCATGTCCACCGCCCACGAGCACCAGATCACTGGCTAGTTGGGCTGCGGGTTTCATATCGGACGGGCCTGAACCCATTCCACTACCTCGTCTCGCGTGCCTGTGAACAATCGACGACCTTCACGCTTTGACAATTGGTAGTCATACATGGGGTCGTAGTAATCCGCCAACAAAGCGCGAATCCAGGAACGATGACCCTCGGTATCGCCAGACGCTTCCTGCGCATCAAAAGCATCATCCATAATGACACTAAGAGATTGCTGCATAGCACCACCCAATCGCTTGCGGATTCGCAGCAAGTCCGATTGCAGGCGCTGCCGATGGTGCTGTGGGCCCGAGTCTCCAAAGTGTTTATAGAACCGGGCGCCCAGATCCTCAATGTAATCTTCGAGCACCGCCTGAACGCGGCTTTCCAGCGGTTCGTCCACAATCACCAAAGAGGCCTGCGCCATCTGCTTGCGCAACGCTTCGGGCAGCGATAGTCGACCGATTAACTGCCCCTCATCTTCCAGATACACCTGAGAACAGCCACCGGCAACCAGCTTCATCAAGGCGATGGTAATGCGGTTCTCGAAATCAATCTGCGACGGTTGTGGCTCAACTAGATGACCAAACGCGGAACCCCGGTGATTGGCCGCGCCCTCAAGGTCAACAGCATGTGACAAGCGATCAATAACACGAGTTTTACCGACACCGGTTCGACCACCAATCAGCACGATGCCCGTGCGTTCCAGCAATCGCGCCAACTCATCGATGAGAAAACGCCGCATGGCTTTGTAGCCACCGGTCACAAGGGGGTAGTCGACGCCTGCCTCGTGCAACCACTGCTGGACAGTGCGCGAACGCAGACCGCCGCGAAAACAATACAGATAACCCGTTGGGTGAGACTGGGCGAAGGATTTCCAGGCCGCCACCCGCTCTGCTTTGGTATCGCCGGACACCAGCGCGTGCCCCAGCTCGATCGCCGCCGCCTGCCCCGCCTGTTTATAACGGGTCCCTACCTTGGCCCGCTCTTCGTCGGTCATCAGGGGCAGGCTCGCAGTGCCCGGAAAGGCACCGGCGGCGAACTCAACAGGCGCACGCACATCCATCATGGGCGTGTCGGCCAGAAACAGCTGGCGATAGTCAGCGGTATCTGCGCGCGCCGTCATTACGACTTATTCGACCTCGCCACCAAACAACTCGATCACGCGATCCTGCAAGCTCGACAGGGCATCTGACATCAGTGCGAAGTCCGCATCCAGACGTGCCGCATCATCAGCCTCAGGAAGGTCTTCATTCTCTTTCATCAGCTCATCCGAAAATTTCAGGCGCCGCAGGCAGAGATCTTCTGCGACAACCAGTGACACGCGCTCATCCCAGCTCAAACTGAGTCGCACCACCTGTCGGCCTGCATTGAGATGAGTTTCCACCTCCTCGCCCAGCAAATCAACGCCACGACAGCGCACCACGCCGCCCTCTTCTCCAGGCTCACGCAGCTCACACTCGCCGCCGAGCTCAAAGTCCTGGGGCAGGCTTCGATGCGCCAGCCAGCCGGTCATGGTCGCCGCGGGCGCATTATTCACCTGTGGCAACACCACAGGAAAACTGCCAATGCAATCACGCAGGAGATTGAGGAACTCCTCGGCGCGCGCGGCGCTGGCAGCATTGACCAGTATCCAGTTTGTGCGCGTGTCGATATAAGCATCGATATGGCTGGTGCGGGAAAATGCGCGTGGCAAACAGTCCTGCACAATCTCATCCTTCAGCGACAGCCGCTCCTTGCGATAAACCTTGCGTGCCTGATCCGCCTCTATAGTAGCAATGCGCTCCTCCAGCTCCTCACGTACTACGGATGCGGGTAATAGTTTTTCCTCGCGTCGCAGCTTGAGCAAGATTCGACCGCCGGCCGCGTGCACCAGTTCGCCATCCTCGATTCCAGTGGGCGGCACCCAGCCCATGGACAGTGGCTGGGCGGGTGTACAAGGTGTGAAAACGCGCTGGGAAAGTGTCTGGGCCAGCTGCTCTGGCGTCATCGTAAAGGGGGTGGTGAGCCGGTAGGCCCTCAGGTTTTTGAACCACATAGTCTGTTTTAAGGTGTGAAGGAAAAGCGCCAGATTGTACCTCAGGGGGCCTGAGGCACACAGGATCAACGACAAGAAATCATCGCCAGCGATAAAGCGCAGGCATGTTCAATTACTTGTGCCGCTGCGCTGCGGGTCCCGTTGTTTCCCAACGATTCAGGCGGTTTAATTTCTAGCCTTGGATACACCGTGAAAAGCCCGTTGACCCAGCGCAGAGGCGCTCGTTCAGATTAGAGGCCGTGTATCGTTTATCAGTGAGGAAATCATGAGCGATCACCCCAAAACCAGCCCCAGCAAACCCCGCGCAGAGAAGGATATCGACAGCTGGGACATTGAAACGGATGTCGCCATTGTCGGGTTCGGTGGCGCCGGCGGCTGTGCGGCTATTGCCGCAGCGGACGCCGGTGCCGAGGTTTGCCTGTTCGAGGTTGCCAGTGCCAGCGGTGGCTCTACGGCGCTGTCCAGCGCCGAGATCTATATGGGCGGAAGCGGCGGTACCCGAGTACAACAAGCCTGCGGCTTCGACGACAGCACAGATGCCATGTTCACCTACATGATGATGTGTGCAGGCCCGCAAGCGGACGAACAAAAAATTCGCAATTACTGTGAAAACAGCGCCGCACATTTCGACTGGCTGGTCAGTCTGGGGGTGCCCTTCAAGGACAGCTTCCATAAAGAGCGCGCCATCATGTGCCTCACGGATGACTGCCTGTTGTACACCGGCTCCGAGAAAGCTTACCCCTTCGCAGAGCATGCCAAGCCCTGTCCACGCGGCCACAACCTCGAAGTGGAAGGCGACAACGGCGGGCCGCTATTCATGAAGATCGTCACTGAGAACGTGGAAAAGCGTGACGCCATCACCGTTCACTATGAGACACGCGCACTCACTTTGATTACCAATGACGCCGAGGAAGTCGTGGGCATCGTGGTGCGCCAAAACCAGAAAGAGCTCAATGTGCGCGCCAAAGGAGGCGTGATTCTCTGTGCGGGCGGCTTTGTGATGAACGAGGAAATGCTGAAAAAGTATGCCCCCAAACTCAGCGCTGGCACGGTTCCCATCGGCAACCCTGGCGATACCGGCAGCGGCATACTCATGGGTATGGGTGTAGGCGGCGTTGCCATCAATATGCACGAGGGTTTCGTCAGTCTGCCCTACTACCCGCCGGCCAGCATGACCTATGGCATTCTCATCAACGACAAGGGTCAGCGCTTCGTCAATGAGGACGTATACCATGGTCGTTTGGGTGACTTTGCCTTGCGCCAGCAATCTGATCGACTGTATTTCATTGTCACCGTAGAGCAATACGGTGACTACGAGCAGGTCAGCTATCTGGGAGCTGAGGTAGCAGGCACCGGAGAAACCGTGGAGGAGCTGGAGGAAGAGCTGGGCCTGCGACGAGGGTCGCTGGTGCACACCATAAATACCTACAATGAAGATTGTGCCGCGGGCGAGGATACACTGTTCCACAAGTCAGCCGAGTGGATGATCCACCTCAAGCCGCCCTTGGTCGCCCTGGATGTTACCCCCGGGCGCGGTGCATTTCTGCCTTACTTCACCCTGGGCGGCCTGGATACTTTGCCGACTGGCGAGGTCGTTAATCCTGAACGGACTGTGGTTCCTGGGCTGTATGCGGCCGGGCGCACAGCCTGCGGCGTAGTGCGCACAGCGGCGGGTTACAGCAGCGGTATGTCGGTGGGCGATGCGACTTTCTCAGGCAAGCTCGCAGGCATGCAGGCAGCAGCGCGGGCGAGCTAAGACACCGTCACTTGCGGCGGTTGCGACCGCCCCCTACCATGCTCGTTGAACTACACGTTTTACAGCTTCGCAGGGGACGGCTGTTATGAAGTATCTGCATACCATGGTGCGCGCTCGCGACCTGGAAGAGACTCTGGACTTCTACTGCACCAAGCTGGGCATGGTGGAAGTGCGGCGCTATGACAGCGAGGCCGGACGTTTCACACTGGTGTTTCTTGCAGCCCCTGGCGATGCCGAAAGCACCACACAGGAAGGCGTAAGCCTCACTCCGGTACTAGAGATCACGCATAACTGGGACTCAGAGACCTATGATGGCGGTCGTAACTTTGGTCACCTGGCGTATGAAGTCGAGGACATCTATGCGCTCTGCCAGCGCTTGATGGATGCCGGCGTCACGATCAATCGCCCCCCCCGAGATGGACATATGGCCTTTATACGATCACCCGATGGCATCTCCATAGAGCTGCTGCAGGCTGGGCCTTCCCTGGCACCCCAGGAACCCTGGGCGTCCATGGAAAACACCGGCAGCTGGTAGGCCTTCGGCCCATGTGGGGCAGCATCACAAACCGACTCATTCTGGTCATTAGCCTGACCATTGGCACCATCATCGCCATCGACATGGCCATCGACTATCGCCTGTCGCGCGATGAGCTACTAATGCGGTTGCAGCTCGAGTCGGAAGAAACCATTTCTGGCGCCGTGACAGACCTAGAAACGCTGCTGGACAGCGTCGAAAGCTCCACAGGATTCCTCGCCACCATTCTTGCTCAACGCGAGTATTCCCCCGAGGGTCTGGAGCAACTGCTGCGCGATTTGGTGGCCCTGAATGAGGATATCTTCGGTTCAGCCATTGCACTTAGCCCGGGCTTCGCTGACCAATCCGGCGGTTTCGCGCCCTATTTCTTCCGCCGTGACGGCACTATAGAGCGCGCCAATCTTGCGGCCCAGGACGAGAACTACCAGACCAAGGACTGGTACCTGGAACCGATCGCACAGGGAGGGCCGGTGTGGGTGGAGCCCTACTTCGATGCCGGTGGCGCAGAGGTACTGATGACTACCTACTCTGTGCCCGTGTATCGCAGCGACACCGATGGCAACCGCGTGCTCTACGCCATCGTCACCGCCGACGTGGCACTTCAGGAGCTACGGGAGTACATGAAGCGCTTACGCCTGGGTGAGCACGGTTTTGGCGTCTTGCTCAGCCAACAGGGCACAATGTTGGTCACCCGCGACCCGGCAAACCTCATGCGCAGCTACAAAGATGCTATCCGCAAACCACAGGTCATAGCTGCTTTTGAGGCGATGATTGAGAGCACAAGCTCGGGGAGACTCGCGGGAGATGAGATCGCCTGTGCCGCAATACCCGGCAATTGCAGAGCGCGTGTGGGGGTGCTGGAAACCACAGGGTGGCCCATCGGCATCATTTATTCACAAGATGAAGTGCTGGCTCCGCTGCGCGAGTACCAGCTGCGCACCGCACTGGTCAGTGTCTCTACCCTACTGATCATGGCGCTGGCAGTGTCGTTGATCGCTCGCAGGCTCACCGCGCCGTTGGGAATGCTGGCAGAGGCGTCAGACCAGTTAGCCAAAGGACAACTGGCCGCCCCGCTGCCCCCGGCAACCGGTCGGGACGAAGTGGCGAAATTGGTGCGCTCCTTCAGCGCCATGCAGCGCGACCTGTCCCAATACATCACCAACCTGGAAGAGGCCACGGCCAGCCGCAGTCGGCTGGAGGGTGAGCTGGCCGCAGCGAGAGAGATTCAGATGGCCATGCTGCCCCAGGGCGGCAGTGCCAGCGAACATCAACCGGGCTATACCCTGTGGGCCTGGGTGCGGCCCGCCAAAACTGTCGGCGGCGACCTCTACACCTTCCGCGCCGCCAACAACCAGCTGTGGCTGGCCGTCGGGGATGTTTCGGATAAAGGTGTGCCCGCAGCTTTATTCATGGCCAGAGCCATCAGCTTTATCCAGCAAATGGGAGCGACCGCTCCGGATGTGGCTTTGGCGAGCTTGAACGACGCCTTAACCGCCGGCAACGACAACTGTATGTTTGTGACGCTGTTCCTCGGGCGGCTAGACCTGAGCAGCGGAGAGCTGTGCTTCGCCAGTGGCGGCCATGCGGCGCCGATTATCGGTAGGGGTGGCATCGCGCAGGAGCTTGAACAGACAACAGGCCCCGCGCTGGGATTGGCCAGTGATCTCACATTCCCGATCAATACGGCACAGTTAACACCCGGTGACCGATTGGTGCTCTACACCGACGGTATTGATGAATCGTTTGATGAACACGCCGAGATGTTCGGCGAAGACCGCGTCATTGCCTGCATTCAAGAGGGGCTTGGCCTGTCGGCAGAGGCTGCGGGGGAGCAGATCTTTAGCACCGTGGATTCGTTTGCGGGTAATGCGCCCCAATCTGATGATATTACCTTGATGCTGGTTGATTTCCGCGGCAAGCATCCCGGTCACCAGCACCAGACAACATTCACGCTGAACAACGACCTCAACCGCAACTGCACGGCCTGGCTGGAGCAACGGCTGGAGCAGGCCGGGGTAGCACCGGATGTCATCATGGAAATGGTACTGGTGCAGGAAGAGTTGGTGACCAACGTCGCCAAATACTCAGGTCTGCCTGCCAGCGAGACCGTCTCCATTGCGCTGGAGGTGGGTAGCGCGGTGCTGTCGCTGGAAATCAGTGATGCCGGCAAGGCGTTTAACCCGCTAACGGAGTCTGAAAGAGCCGAGCTGGGTGCTGACATAGACCACGCCCGCGTCGGAGGTCTTGGTGTACACTTGATCACACAGTTTACGAGTAGCCAGCGCTACAGCAGGGAAAACGGTCGCAACGTGTTACGCGTCACCCGCAACCTGCCCAGCGCCTAACGCAAGGAATACCGTTCGCATGGAGCTGACCACTACCGTTACCCTGGATGAGGCGCGTTCGGTGGCTCGCGTTGCCCTTCACGGCGCATTGAACACCGATACGGCACCGGCTTTTGAGCAGCGCTTGAACGATGTGCTTGCGCAGGGTCTCGCCCTCACGGTGTTGGATATGAAAGAGCTTGATTACATCAGCTCAGCCGGGCTCAGGGTGATTTTCAAAGCGGCGAAGCACACCAAATCTGAAGGCAAGCGGCTGGCCGCAGCCAACCGTAAACCGCATATCGATAAAGTATTTGAGATTCTAAAGGCGCTTCCCGATATGGCCGTATTCGCCAACGACGACGAACTGGACGAATACCTGACCGCCATGCAGGAAAAAACCCGCGACGGCGAATAAGCCCTCAGCGCTTAGGCGTCTTTCAGGAAGCTCAAGATCCAACAACCAATGCGTTCACCTTCCGGGTCAACAGCCAAGGAGGCCTGCCCCTTTTCGTAGGTCGATTCGCCTATCATCTCGCGGCGGTAGTCCATAATTTCGCGAGAGTAGGCGGGCAAAAACTCAGGGTGACCCTGGAACGTCAGAATGTGGTCACCCACCTGAACAACAGCGTTCTCACAGAATTCACTGCCCGCCAGCGTCTGGCCACCCTCGGCGTTGCGCACAACCTGATCCTGATGACTGACCAGCACCTTGAAGGCAGCGCTGCCGCCATCGTGCCAGTCGGGCGAGCTGTCGAACTCGTGGGTATGCAATCCCACGCCCCAACCTTTGGGTGATTTTTCAGTAAGGCCGCCCAAGGCCTGCGCCACTAGTTGGTGACCGAAGCAAATACCCACTATCTTCTTTTTCCGGGCATCCAGCTCACGCACAAACTCAATCAAGCGATGAATCCAGGGCTTGTCCTCGTACACGCTGCTCTTGCTGCCAGTGATGAGGTAAGCGTCGACCTCGTCGATCTCCGCCGGGTACTCCCCTTCTTCTACATCGTAGACGGCGAACTCCAAATCCGGATCGATACGGCCCAGCAGCGCCACAAACATGTCTGGGTACTCGCCAAATTCCGGCACCCATTTTGGTAAGACGGCATCAGTTTTGAGAATTCCCAGTTTCATGTGAAGTCCAGTAATCGCGTCATCGAAGCGGCATACTAGGTGGCGGTACAGAGCACTGTCCATACCACTGCGGGGGCAGGGGCGCTGACTCAATGCGGCATTTACTACCGCGCTCGCCGTCAAAAAATCGCCACAAAAACGTCATCCCATTGCCATGAGTGCTGGCCAAACTTTGGGTATGGATATTTTGACGGTATTGCAGCAAGTCGATCACCGGCTCTTCCATCGACTGTTCCAGCAGGGCGAGCGCGGGATGATACGGCCACTGGCCAAGGCGCTGTCCCGCTCCGGTGATGGCTACCTACACATGCTGATCCCAGCACTATTGTGGCTTCTGCCAGCCCAGCACATCGGCGAATTCTGCGCGCTCTTACTAGTGGCTCTGACCATCGAACGGTCTCTGTACTGGATTCTGAAGAACTCGCTGAAGCGCCGCCGCCCGCAGGCATTGATGCCAAACTTTCGCAGCTTAATTACCGCATCCGACCAGTTCAGCTTCCCGTCGGGTCACAGTTCGGGCGCTTTCCTGCTCGCGACTGCGCTTGGTGTTGTCTATGGAGGGCCGCTGGTCGCTATGTTCCTTTGGGCAAGCCTAGTGGCCTTGTCGCGTGTGGTACTGGGTGTGCACTTCCCCGGTGATACCGTGGCGGGTGCCGTGATGGGCACGAGCATCACACTGCTTACTGCATCTCTGCTGGGTATAAGCTGACATGCATATCCTGTATGGCGTACAGGCCACGGGCCAGGGGCACATCAGCCGCGCCCGGGCCATGGCAAAGGCACTGCGAGAACACGATGTGCAGGTTAGCTGGCTATTCTCGGGGCGACCTCGCGATCGCTTGTTCGATATGCAACCCTTCGGCGATTTTATGCACCGCCGGGGCCTGACATTTGCCACGCAAACCGGATCAGTGAGATATCTGCGAACTGCACTGAGCAACAACCTGCCACGTTTCCTCTATGACGCTCAGCAGCTAGACCTGTCTGCCTACGATTTGGTGGTTACTGACTATGAGCCGCTAACAGCCTGGGCCTGCAAATGGTCCCAGCGCGACTGCATCGGCATCGGTCACCAATACGCGTTCGGGCCGAGTGCACCGGTGGATGGCGATACCTGGCTGTCGCGCTGGATAATGCGCAATTTTGCGCCAGTAACACGGCCGGTGGGGCTGCACTGGCATGCCTATAGGAACAACGTATTGCCGCCAATTCTCGATCTACCTAATGCGGATATCAGCGAAGGTAACTACTACCTCGTGTACCTGCCCTTTGAGGATCAGGGCACGGTGACGCGCTGGCTACAGAGCGCACCGGACCACCGCTTCGTACAGTATTCAGGCGCAGTTAGCCACGGCGAGGCAGGCAACGTGCAGCGACACCCTGCCAGCGTAGAGGCCTTCAAACGCCACTTGGCTGGCTGTCGGGGCGTGATTTGTAATAGCGGATTTGAACTTATCAGCGAGTGTATTCACTGGCAGAAGCCCGTGCTGACACGACCACTCATGGGGCAAATGGAGCAATTGTCTAACGCCCTGTCACTGAAGCAACTGGGTCACGCGCAAGTGATGGACAGCCTGGATACCGAACCCCTCCACACCTGGCTGGCAGCGGGGCACCGGCAAAAACATAAACACTACCCGGACGTCGCTCAGGCACTGGCAGAGTGGCTGGCGCAGGGCGCAATCTCGCCCGTACACAGCCTGAGCCAGACTTTGTGGCAACAAACCCCATCGAGCGTCGCGCTTCAGCGACATGGCCACAGGCAGTGCAGCATGCCAAACCCACTCACTGAAGCCCTGACCACCTGAGATTATACTGACCTCTTTAGCGGCGGGGCATGGCTGCTGACTGAGGATAAAAACAATGATACTGAAACGCTCTCTGGCAGCATTGGCGCTGGCCCTTGCTGCACCTTTGGCATGGTCACAAGACCAGCCCAACATCATCGTCATGGTCGCGGACGACCTCGGCTGGAACGATGTGGGTTATCACGGCGGCCCCATCGAAACTCCCTCTCTGGACAGGCTAGCCGCAGAGGGGATGCAGCTAGACCGCTTTTACACCTCACCCATCTGTTCACCCACGCGCGCAGCCCTGATGACAGGCCGCGACCCCATCCGCCTGGGCGTGGCCTACGCCACGATCATGCCGTGGATGAACACCGGCATTCACCCGGACGAGCGATTCCTGCCGGAGGCATTCCGTGATGCAGGCTATCAAACGGCGATGGTGGGTAAGTGGCACCTCGGCCATTCGCAGCAGGACTTCCACCCCAACAGCCGGGGCTTCGAACACTTCTATGGCCACCTTCATACCGAAGTGGGCTATTACCCGCCGTTCTCTAACCAGGGTGGCAAGGACTTCCAGCAAAACGGCGTCTCCATAGAAAAAGAGGGCTACGAAACCTATCTGTTGGCCGACGAAGTGTCTCGCTATATTCGCGAGCGGGACGCCGACAAACCGTTTTTCATGTACATGCCATTCATTGCACCTCACACACCTCTGGAGGCTCCCCCTGAGCTGGTGGAGAAGTACAAGGATCTGGTGGATGACAGGGAGCCTGCGCGGGCGGCCAATACGGATAACTCTCGCCGCATTCGGGTGATGACGGGCAGGCCCAGCGCCCGGCCCATGTTCGCTGCGGTGGTCGGAGCCATGGATCAGGCTATTGGCCAGGTCCTGACTACGCTGGACCAGGAGGGTATCACCGAGGACACCATTGTGCTGTTTTTCTCGGATAACGGCGGTGCAGCTTACGCCAGTGGTGGCGCAGACAATGCGCCACTGCGCGGCGGCAAGGGCGAGGCCTTCGAAGGCGGCATCCGTGTTATTTCCCTGCTTCGCTCACCAGGGGAGATTGAACCTGGCTCCAAGCTGGAGCAGATTATGACGGTGATGGATGTCTTCCCCACTCTGGCAACAGCAGCAGGCATTGAACATGGCGTTAGCCGCAAGTTAGACGGACAGGACATGTGGCCAGCCATTACCCGTGGACAGACAACGCCACGCAAGCAAACGGTGTTGTTCGCCTCTGAGACACCTTTGCACGGCTCATTTTCCATCGCCGCTTTCAACGAGCACTGGAAGCTGGTGCAGGAAGTGCAGCAAGACCAGTACTCGGCCAACGTGACCAACCACCTCTTCCGTATTCAGGAAGACCCTTATGAATACAACAACCTCGCGCAGGAACACCCGGACGTGGTGCAGGTGCTGTCGGACGAGATCAGACGCTGGCGTGCCCTTTACCCCATAGCCGGTGTGCGATCCCAGCTGACACCGCCCCCGGGCTGGCGTGCACCGCGGGACTGGGCAGACTGGCCGCGGCCTAGCGAATCATTACGCGATGAATATGCACGGGGGATGCCGCCCAGCTACGCCCGCAAGATACTGGATCGCCAACATGGCAACCGGGGCCGGCTCATCTACGACTGTGAACCCAACGCCTTGGCAGCAGGTTTTTGTACCAACGACGAGATTAACCTCGCGACGGAAGAAACAGAGCGCGACATAGCACCGCAAGCGCAGGAGTGACTTGGGGCAGGGGCGGTTTTCGGTTAGCCTCGCAGTCCCCTTGCTCAGATTGTTACCGTGCTTAAACCTGCTGCTTTTACACTAGCGCTCATCGCAGCCCCTCTCCTGGCTGCCGGCGAGCCCGACTCGGCTACACCTGATTCGACAGCCGGCAGCTACGTAGGCACCGAGACCTGTGCCAGTTGCCACAAGGACGAGCACGAAAATTGGCAGGGCTCCCATCACGACCTGGCTATGCAATTGCCCACCCAAAGCACCGTTTTGGGTAACTTTGATGACAGCAGCTTCGACTACAACGGCGTAACCACAACCTTCTCCCGCGATGGACAGCGCTTTATGGTGCGCACTGATAATGCCGCAGGCGAGCTGGAGGATTTCGAGGTTGCCTATGTGTTTGGCGTGTATCCGCTGCAACAGTATCTGTTACCCATGTCGGGCGGCCGGCTGCAGGCACTGAACGTCGCCTGGGATAGCCGACCTGCCACCGATGGCGGACAGCGTTGGTTCCATCTCTACCCCGACGATGCCATAGGCTACGACGACCCACTGCACTGGACCGGCCCTTATCACAACTGGAACACCCGCTGCGCCGAATGCCATAGCACAGACGTAAAAAAACAGTACGATGCGGGCACCCGCCAGTTCAACACCGTCTTTGAGTCGGTCAACGTGGGTTGTGAGGCCTGCCACGGGCCCGGAAGCCAGCACATTGAGCTGGCGGCAGCCGGGAAACTGGCCGACGCAACATTCGGCGGCTTTGAGATGAGCCTGGCCCAGCGCGGTGAATGGGCGTTCCCCGAAGGCGAAAACATCGCGCGTCGCCGACAGCCTCTTGCCAACAACACCCAGATCGACACTTGCGGGCGCTGCCATGCCCGGCGCAGCACATTGGGCGACTACCATCACGGCGCAGACCTGCTGGACACCCACAGACTCTCCATGCTGCACGAGCCACTGTATTACGCTGACGGGCAGATCCGCGACGAGGTGTACGTCTACGGCTCTTTTGTGCAGAGCAAAATGCACATGGCCGGGGTTGTGTGTAGCAACTGCCATGAACCGCACAGTAACAATTTGCGGGCGCCCGATAATGGCGTGTGTGCCCAATGCCATGCGCCGGCGAGCTACGACACGCCAGAGCACCACCATCACTCTGTCGCCAGTGCCGGAGCCTCCTGCGCCAACTGCCATATGCCGGAAACCACCTACATGGTGGTGGACCCGCGGCGCGACCACAGCATGCGGGTGCCAAGGCCGGACCTGAGCGTGATGATGGGCACCCCGAATGCCTGCAACCAGTGCCACACTGATCAGTCAGCTGACTGGGCGCTGACCGCACTGCGCGACTGGGGAGTCAGCTTTTCGGACAGTGGCAACCACCCCGCCCGCGCCTTCCATGCAGCCAACCAGGGCGACATGCGCGCGATACCGTCCCTGCTGGCTTTTGCAGCAGATACAGCGAATGCGCCTATACAGCGCGGGACAGCGCTGGAGATCGCCGGTCGCAGCCCCAGCAACGAGACTGTCATGCTGTCGCGTACACTTCTCTCGTCTGACGACGCACTGCTGCGGCTCAGCGCCGTTCGCAGCCTGCAGGACATTCCTATACAGAATCGCTATGCGCTGCTGCGCCCGATGACTCAGGATCCTGTAACGGCGGTACGTTTGGAGGTGGCCAGCGCGCTCGCAGAGACGCCATTGGCACAGATCAGCGACAGCGACAGAAAAGCACTGCTCAACCTGTTCAAAGAGTATGAGCAGGTAATGAACGAACACGCGGACATGCCATCTAGCCACATGCAGCTGGGCCTGTTTCGCGCCAATCGGGGCGATTACCCGGCGTCCGAACGCGCCTACCGGGAAGCGCTGCGTATCAACCACCAGCTAATACCGGCCTATCTGAACCTGGCGGATTTGTTACGCACACAGCAGCGTGAAGACGAGGCGCGCGCCCTTCTGAGCGATGCGGTTGCCGCGGCGCCACAGAGTGGGGATGCACTGCATGCCCTAGGGCTACTGGAGACGCGCACCGGCAATACGAAACAAGCGCTGAATCTACTGGGGCGTGCGGCGGAGCTGGAAGAAAACGGCATACGCCATCGTTTTGTGTATGCGGTGGCGCTGCATGATCTTGGAGATCCGGCTCAGGCAGTGGTGGCCTTAAAGAGACTGAATACAGCGGTGCCTGGCAGTGAACAGGTGCTGCTGGCACTGGCCAACTACTCAGCGGAGCTGGGTGAAGTAGAACAGGCGCGGCGCTATGCGCAGCGCCTCACCACGCTATTCCCAAACAATCCAAACTATCAGGCCCTGCAGCGCCAGCTACAAACGGCGCAGTAATTTAGCGGCCGTCGGGAACAAAGCGGAGATTGAGGGTCACGGGAACGGCGCTTGCGATCGCGTTCAGACCAGCAATCTCGCGCAGCGCAACGATACCTCCATCGAGACCGAAGTTGGCCGCGTTGATGATTACCGGACGCGTGCTGACAACGCTAATAAAAGCACCTGCCTGTGCACTCACCTGAACGGGTACTTCCACCAGCGCATCCTGTCCGTGCAGTGATAGACCCACCTGAACGGTTGTAGCAAGGACATCCCCCGCCAAAGCAGAAGCAATCATCGCCGGATCCACCTGAGCCGAGACAGAGGCCGTGGGGTACTGACGCGTTTCAAACAGCAGCTCGCGCATGCGTTCATTGCGAATGGGTATCAGGGTTTCAACACTGTCGAGATCAATGGCCAGCTCGACGGCACCGTCATCACCAATATGGCCCGCCAGCGACCCGAAGCTGTGCGTCTCCGCCACCAGATCATTCTTGATGGAAATGAAGTTCACGGTTGAGCTGTCGTTGTCTATTTGCCACTGGGCACTGGCAAGACTGGATACACACAACAATACGCTGGCTGCTATCGCGCGAAACATGGTCACCTCCGCATAAAGTATTTAAGCAAGCACGGCATTCTAACAGGCTTGCTAGCGTATCGCGGTGACGACACATCGAATAATCCTGCCTCAAAACGCTGGTTTTTGGCGCTTTAGGCTGTGCCTTAGATCTGTCGGCTGTGTTGAAGTAGATCACAGGTATCTCATGGATGAGTCACCGATGGAGCTGTTTCGCAAGCAGGCACTGAACGCACACAACACTCGCCTTCGCGGTGACGTGATGGCACTGCCCAAGGTTTCGCACTGGCTACTCACCAGTGCCCTGCTGCTGTGGCTGGGATTATGCGTGTATTGGCTGATTACCGCGCAGTACGCGCGCAAGGAAACGGTGCGCGGCTGGCTAAAACCTACCGCCGGCGAGACTCGGGTCTACAGCGATACGACCGGCATTATCAAGTCGATGCTGGTCGAAGAAGGTGATCAGGTGAGCGCTGGCCAGCCACTGGCGGTTATCAACGGCGATCGCATCCTGCCGGGCGGCGACCGCCTGGAAGAAACCCTACTGCGAGAGTTCGAAGTACAGCGCGCTGCGCTGGAGAATCAGCTCGCACGGCACCAAAGCATCTACCAACAACGGGTGCTCGAGCTCAAGCAACGCGTCAACGCGGCCGAGCGCGAACTGGCGATGATTCGTATTCAGATTGATAGCTCAGCTGACGCTCTGACACTGATGCAGGCGAGACACGAGCGCGAGATCGCCCTGCACCAGCAGGGATTCCTGTCTGAGGCCGCTGTGCAGAACGCCAAGGCACAGCTGTTTGCCGCCAACCGCGATCACCAGCAGCTGTTACGTGGAGAGCTACAGCAGCAAAACCTGCTCAATCAGCTGGAAACGCAGCATCTGTTGCTTCCACAGGAGTCCAGCAACAGCCAGGACGCGCTGCTTGCGCGCCTCAGCGAGCTGGCCCAGCAGGTCGCCCGACTACACGGACAGCGTGCTCAGGTAGTCACTGCACCCAGGGCAGGTATCGTGCATGATCTCCGTCGCACAGTGGGCCAGCGTGCACCCGGCGCCCAGGGATCACTGCTGACACTGCTACCCAGTGAGAGCAAACTCTGTATCGAGCTGCTACTGCCAGTCAGCGCCGCGGGCTTCGTGAAATCAGGACAAACCCTCCGGCTGCGCTACGACGCCTTTCCCTACCAAAAGTTTGGCAGCTATCAAGGCACCGTGGAGCGCGTATCGGACACCGTGTCTTTACCCGCTGAACTGGCTAGCTCACCTATCGCCACGGCAGAACCCATGTACCGAGTGACCGCCCGTCTGGATTCAGCAGCGGTGCAAGCGTTTGGGCAACAGGTAGCCCTGAAGTCGGGCATGACACTCTCTGCCGACATCCGGCTGTCTCAGCGCAGCTTGCTTCAATGGCTACTAGAGCCGCTCTACAGCCTGCGGGGGCGCTACCTATGACTAGTGCTGTAGCCGCCGAAGTCGACTTCCACTTTCCCGGCTGCGGCAAAAAGTGCACACCCTGCATACTGCAGAGCGAGGTGACGGAGTGCGGCTTGGCCTGTTTGGCTATGATTGCGAGCCACCATGGCCACCGCACTAACCTGTTGGCGCTGAGACAGCGCTTTTCTGTGTCATCCCGGGGTACCCGATTAAAGGACCTGATAGATATGTCCGGCAAGCTGGGCTTTATTGCCCGCGGGGTACGTCTGGAACCTGAATCCCTGCAACAGCTGAACCTGCCCTGCGTTTTGCACTGGGATATGTCGCATTTTGTGGTGCTCACACGTGTCGACGGCAGCCGATTTCACGTCAACGATCCAGCGGTGGGCGCTCGCAAGCTGACGCTCAGCGAAATGAGCGCGCACATGACTGGCGTCGCGCTGGAGTTACAACCCGGCGCAGAGTTCAGAGCACAGGAGGACAAACCTACACTGCGGTTACACCAGCTGTGGCAGCGCATCGACGGTCTTGGTCAGAACCTGGCAATACTTTTTTGTTTGTCACTGATGCTGCAGGTATTCGCTGTGGCCTCGCCATTCTTTATGCAAACGGTGGTGGACGATGTTCTCATGCGGGGTGATGCCGGCTTGCTGGCTGCGCTCGCAACTGGGTTCGGGCTTCTACTGCTGATCGAGTGTGGCGTGAGCGTATTGCGGCAGTGGGTGATACTCAGTTTCTCCAGTCGCTTGGGCGTGCAGCTGGCTGCTAACGTGTTTCGACACCTCATTCGCTTGCCAGTGGCGTTTTTCCACAAGCGACACATGGGCGACATCGTATCGCGCTTTGGTTCTTCTCAAGCCATCAACGACATGTTGAGCACTGGGCTTATCACCGGTGTTGTCGATGGATTAATGGCAACTGTCACACTGCTGGTGATGTTCGTCTACAGCCCACAACTGGCTTGGCTGGTCTTGGGTATCGTCATCATCTACACGCTGATTCGATGTTTACTCTATCCGGTGGAGCGACGTCTAGCTGAGCAATGTTTGCTGACCAGTGCACAGACAGAATCCCACTTTATGGAGAGCGTACGCGCTATCCAAACCATCAAATTGTTCCAGCGGGAGAACGACCGGCAATCCCAATGGCAGAACCTGTTGGTGACCAGCACTAATAGATCGATACATGCCAGCCAGATTGGAATCGTTCACGGTCTAATCAACTTACTACTTTTCGGGGCTGGCAATATCGCAAGCATCTATCTCGCGGCACAGTCAGTGATGAGCGGCATTATGTCGCTGGGCATGATGTACGCCTTCATGAGCTATAAACAGCGATTCGTTCAGTCTGTAGACGGCTTCATCAGTCAGATATTTCAGTTACGTATGCTGGGTGTTCACCTCGAGCGACTGGCGGATATCGCGCTCACACCTATCGACAGTGAGAGCAATGGCGACGCTGTCGGCAGCACCGCAAAAGGCCCTTATGCCCAATCATCGGCGCCAGAGACGCCGCAACTTCAGCTCAGCAATTTGTGTTTCAGCTACGGAGGTGCAGATGCCGCTGTATTCGCGGACATCAATCTTCGAATAGACCGGGGCGAGCATGTCGCGATAACCGGGCCCAGTGGCTGCGGCAAAAGCACCCTGATGCTGTGTCTTATGGGCCTGCTATCACCGACCCAGGGAGCTGTTAGCTTCAACGGGCACCCCTTGTCGAGATCACCAGACTATCGTCAGAGAATTGCTGCGGTACTTCAGGACGACCAATTGCTCAGTGGATCCATTGCCGAGAACATCGCCTGCTTTGCGCCCGATATCGACATGCAGCGGGTCGTTCAATGCGCCGCTATTGCCTGCCTTCACGACAGCATTCTGACACTGCCTATGCAATACAACTCATTGGTTGGGGAAATGGGCTCCAGCCTCAGCGGCGGGCAGAAACAACGATTGCTGATCGCAAGGGCGCTCTATCGCCAGCCCGACATCCTCTTTCTGGACGAGGCCACCAGTCAACTGGATGTAGCGACCGAACAACGAATTGCAGCCCATATCAGCCAGCTCAGCATTACCCGCGTGGTTGTTGCTCACCGTGAAGCAACGATACGAAGCGCTGATCGCATTATCGAATTCGGCGCAGGTGACGCACAGGTGCCGTCCGTTATCACACAGGAAGTGTGATATCGACCTATCTCAGGTCAGCAATTACAAAAGGAAATGAGTGATGAAAAAAACAAATAGTGAAAAGGTAAACCCAGGCATCAGAAAATTATCTCAACATGAAATTGCGGTCGCATCAGGTGGAATCACCGAGCCGGGTGGATTATCCGGGCCGAGAAACTTCGCAGTAGCATCGCGGTTCGCAGGCTCTCTGGGGCTGTTATACGGGTCTTATGAAGTTGGTTACACGATTGGTACCAAGATCTACGAGGCATATGTAGAACGGGTCTACAATACTCCATAATGCTTACGCTCTCCGGTAGAGCGATCTACCGGGGAGCCTAATGCGAGTTTGAGTAATCAGGTGCTTGATGCGAACGTTCGAACGAGTATCAATTTGCCATATAACTAACACCCAAGCTTCTCGAGCCTACCTAGGATTCCTGTGGCTTCCGATTTTGATATGGCTGTTAGCAACCTGTCTTGCAATAGGGGTATCTGCTCCGCTGTCTATTGTGAACACTGACAATGCGTTTATATTTTGCGTTGCGTTGATTACTGTTTATCTAGTCCATGAAGCGATTCACTACTTGGCATTCCTATCATCGAAAGTTGATAGGAAATGCATCTCGATAAAGTTGAATCCAAAAAACCTTTCTATAGATATGAGCTGCGCTAGGAACATACCCATCTCAACCTGGAGATACGTGCTAGCGCTTCCATGTTTACTGTTAACGCCAGTTCTTATCTTAGCTACCACGCAGAGTTCCTCACCAGCATTCTTCGGGCTGATCACCGCACTCGCTGTTTCCGGCTGTGCCTATGACTTGGCACTACTACTGGCGTTAAAAGGTGTTCCGCGTGATCTGCTAGTGGCACCGCGACTTCAGATAGAGGGTAAGAACCTTCTCCTTGTGCGACATCCAATGCCGAATAGTTGAAGCCCTGTTATCTACTAAACTAAGTTCAAAGCGAGGGAAAAATGATGAAGCTCAAGCCATCCACCATTGGCTGGATCATGACCGTGGTGATCGCACTTTTGGGTGTGATTATCGGAGCGCCCATAGAGGCGGTGCTGGTGTTGATCGCAATAGGCACAACAATCGAGTTCTTGTTCCTGCGCGAGAGGGAAAGTAACGAGCCAGAGTGACGCGCGCGTTATAACGCCCCACAGACCGAGAGCTAGCTACACAGCCACGTCTGCCAAGTCGCCTTTCTTCTCCAACCAGGACTTACGATCAGCAGAGCGCTTCTTGGCCAACAGCATATCCAGCATGTTGTTGGTGCCATCACCCGCGTCCAACACCAGACGCACCAGGCGTCGCGTGTCCGGGTCCATGGTGGTTTCACGCAGCTGCAAGGGATTCATCTCACCAAGCCCCTTGAAACGCTGCACATTCACCTTGCCGCGCAACTTCTCGGCTTCTATGCGATCGAGCACGCCCTGTTTCTCGGCTTCATCCAGCGCGTAGAAAACTTCCTTGCCAACATCAATGCGATACAGCGGTGGCATGGCTACATACACATGCCCGGCTGCGACCAGCGGCCGGAAGTGACGAACAAACAACGCACAGATCAAGGTGGCGATGTGCAGACCGTCTGAGTCGGCGTCTGCCAGAATGCAGATCTTGTGGTAGCGCAGACCACTGAGGTCATCACTGGCAGGATCAATACCCAGGGCAACAGAAATGTTATGCACTTCCTGAGATGCCAAAATTTCCTGTGAGTCTACCTCCCAGGTATTCAGGATCTTGCCGCGCAGCGGCAAGATCGCCTGGAACTCGCGGTCACGGGCCTGCTTGGCCGAGCCACCCGCCGAATCGCCCTCCACCAGAAACAGCTCACCGCGTGAGGGATCTTCTCCGGAGCAGTCTGCGAGCTTGCCCGGCAAAGCGGGGCCCGCAGAGACTTTCTTGCGCGTAACCTTCTTGGCAGAGCGCATACGACTCTGGGCATTACTGATACACAGTTCAGCGAGCCGCTCGGCATCAGAGGTGTGTTGATTCAACCAAAGACTGAAAGCATCTTTGGCAACGCCCGAGACAAACGCGGCCGCCTCACGGGATGACAGTCTCTCCTTGGTCTGCCCAGAGAACTGGGGATCTTCAAGCTTGGAAGACAGCACGTAACAGCAGCGGTCCCAAATATCATCGGGGGCCAGCTTGACGCCTCGAGGCAGCAGGCTACGCAGCTCACAAAACTCCCGCATCGCGTCCAACAGGCCGGTGCGAAGACCATTAACGTGGGTACCACCCTGCGCAGTCGGAATCAGGTTGACGTAGGATTCGGTGATCAGCTCACCGCCCTCAGGCAACCACTGCACCGCCCAGTCCACGGCTTCAGTCGTGCCCTGAAAGCTGCCCACAAAGGGTTCCTCAGGGATGCTGGTGTAGTCCGAGGTGCCATCGGCCAGATAGTCCGTCAGCCCGTCTTCGTAGTACCACTCTTCGGTTTCGCCTTTCTTCTCGTCCTTGAAGCGCACCCTAAGGCCGGGGCAAAGCACCGCCTTGGCACGCAGCACATGCTGCAACCGAGACACCGAGAAATTCATCGAGTCAAAGTACTGGGCATCCGGGTGAAACAGCACCTCGGTGCCGGTGTTGCGTTTACCGCAGCTATCAATGACCTTGAGATCCGATGTCTTTTCACCGCCGGCGAACTCAATCTGGTGCACATTGCCGTCGCGGCGAATGGTGACCGTTAGCGCCGAAGACAGGGCATTCACCACCGACACGCCCACCCCGTGCAATCCACCACTGAACTGGTAGTTCTTGGAAGAGAACTTACCGCCGGCATGCAGGGTCGACAGAATCACCTCAACCCCGGGCTTGCCCTGCTCCGGATGCAGGTCAACCGGCATTCCCCGGCCGTTGTCCGACACCGCAATGGAGCCGTTTTTGTACAAGGTCACATCAATACGATCGGCATGGCCTGCGAGGGCCTCGTCGACGCTGTTATCAATGACTTCCTGGGCGAGGTGGTTGGGGCGCGTGGTATCGGTGTACATACCCGGGCGCTTGCGAACGGGCTCTAGCCCGGTGAGGACTTCGATGTCCTCGGCGTTGTAATTGCTCATTCGAAGGGAAGCTTCTGGAACCGCTTTAAGATCGCTCTAGTGTAACGCAGCATCGAGCGCAGGTAAGGCTTGAGTTAAAGATATCCGCCCATCTCGGTATCGGCGATGAAGTTGCCCTCGGGGAGACGCGAAACACCGGTCTCAATGCGCCCATCCGGGTGCAGATCCAGCCAGCGATAGCCCGGTGGAATGACGTCGGCGCGGAAGTCCACCTGATCGGGGGCGAACTGCACACAGGTCGAGGGTGAGGCCATCAGTTCTACGCCATTGCGTTCGCGCTGGATGTGCTGATGCACATGCCCCCAGAGAACACCGCGCACGGAATCGTGGGTATCCAGAAAGGCAAACAACGTGTCGGCATCCGCCACCATCTGCTCATCCAGCCAGGCACAGCCCACCGGCACGGGCTGATGGTGTAGGCAAACCAGCACATACTGCCCCGCCTCACGCGCTGCATCCAGCAAACTACTCAGTTGCGCCAACTGCTCTGGGCCCAACTCACCGCCCACCTCTCCGGGAATCTGTGAATCGAGCATGATGACTTGCCAGTGCGGGGCACTCACAGCCGCAGGCAAGGCGTCGGGGCCAGCAACCGCAAGCATGGCC
The DNA here is from genome assembly GCF_014652275.1 of Parahalioglobus pacificus. Taxonomy (GTDB): domain Bacteria; phylum Pseudomonadota; class Gammaproteobacteria; order Pseudomonadales; family Halieaceae; genus Parahalioglobus; species Parahalioglobus pacificus. The sequence continues at coordinate 254,613 of NZ_BMYM01000002.1, forward strand.
TCTCGATTATCGTGGTTACCGGGTAGCCAGTATTGGGTTGGGCAGAGCGTATCGAAAGCGGTTTGCAGACGCTGGTAGGCCGACTGGGCACCCTGGTCTGAAAGGTCACCCGTGGCCAGAATGGCATCCACATGGGGGCGCTCGCTACGCACCAGGTCAATCACGGCATTCAGGGAAGCATCGGTATCCACCCCCAGCAGCGTGCCGCCGGCCTTGGCGCATAAATGGGTGTCTGTCAGCTGCACCAGGCGAACGACATCCCCCGCTGGCTGCAATTGCACACGCACCGACCCCATACCCCGTTAGCCTCCTTGCCAGTATTACTCAGTCGCCAGCGGTGGGTAGCTGTACGTCTGAGTGCCCGTTTTCCAAACAGTGTGAAAACCATTCAGCAAGAAAATGGTTCTGCTGGTGTTTCTCGTCTTGTTGATGCATCTGATCGTTGGGGTAGGCGTAGCGCCCCTCAACGCGGCGGTGGGACTGAAACGTTCCCACCTCTAACATGCCGGCATCATGATAGGCGCGGAGCTCGACCTTCAGGGAACCCAGCCACTGTTCGTCCTGACGCGCCTGGAACAATCGGAATATCGTCGTGTAGCGGCTGCGTTCCAGCACCTCAATGCGCACCCTGGCTTCGCCTAGGCGGAATTCGCAGAGATTGCGGGTCTGATAATCGGGGAACAGACGGAGTAAGCGCGCGTAATTCGCCTCACACACCGCATGCAGCGATGCCAGGTCAAGGCGATAGGCTTTTTTGGCAGCCCGTTGCACTGTTTACCGCTCCTCCTGCAGTTTGCGATGAACGCACATAATGCATCGACGAACGCCCACATGCCCCGTGGACGATACTTGAGTGTAGCACTTAAGATGGCACAAACAGCGGGCAAATTGCACCTTAATCAGCCGCTGCGCCAAACTCCACGGGCTGCTAAACTCCGCAGCTGCAGCCCGATCCATCAAGGGGATATCAAATGAAGCAAACCAGTGCCGCGCTCATTGCGCTGACACTTTCAATTATTGCTGCTCCGCTGCACGCGGAGTCTCTGCGTGATATTTACGAGCTGGCGCTCGATAACGACGCCCAGCTAAAAGCTGAAGAAGCGCAGTACCGGGCCAACCTCGAGCAGGAGAACCTTGGGCTATCGGCTCTGTTACCTCAGGTCGCCGCGAACTACAGCTACAGCAATCGCGACACAGACACCAACGGCGAGAGTATCGAGCTGGATCCGGACCAGGGCTTCGTTCCGATCGACACTTTCACCAATACCGATCTGGACACCGACGGTTATCAGGTACAAGTGCAACAGGCGCTGTTTAACCTGCCGGCATGGTTTACCTTCCAATCGGGCAAGGAGTTCACTAAGCAGGCGGAGGCTACATTCGCCGCCAATCAACAGAACCTGATTGTCCGCACCGTTGAAACCTACCTGGCAGTGCTTCGTGCACAGGACAATCTTGCCGCTTCCAAAGCACAGGAGCGCGCCTTCGAGCGACAGCTGGAACAAACCCAGCAACGCTTCGAAGTAGGCCTTATCGCGATCACTGACGTTTATGAGGCGCAGGCTGCCTATGATTTGTCCCAAGTGAATCGTATCGTGGACGAGAACAACGTGGCAGTTGCGCTTGAGCGTCTGTCGATTCTTACCGGCAAGAGCCACGGCGACCTTAACGTGCTAAAGGAAGACTTCAAGATCCTTCCACCGCAGCCGGCAGACCGTTCCGAGTGGGTTGAGTTCGCGCTGGAGAACAACTTCACGCTATCTGCGGCTCGCTTTGCCGAGGAAGCCGCACGGCAGCAAGCCAAGGCGCGCAAGATGGAGCACGCACCTACTGTCAGCGGTAGCTATGCCTACTCCGACTTTCACACCGAGGGCACACTGACCCGTGAGCCGGCTACAGAGTTCGACGTTCCTCCCGATCAGGATCAGGAGTTAAACACCTGGACCATCAATGTGGATTTGCCGCTGTACACCGGTGGCGCGATTTCGGCTAACCGTCGCAGGGCCGCTCAGGAATTCAACGCCGCGCGGGAGCAACGCATCAACCTGTCACGCACCACGGTCACTGAAGCCCGGTCCCGCCATATGACCGTCATGAGCGATGTCGCGCGTGTTGCCGCACGCAAACAAAGCATTGTCTCCTCCAAGAGTGCACTTGATGCCACACAGGCCGGTTATGAAGTGGGTACGCGTAACGTCGTGGACGTGCTGAACGCACAGAACACGCTATTCGCCGCCGAGCGCGACTACGCCAACAGCCGCTACGATTACATCGTCAACCTGCTGCAGCTAAAAGAGAACGCAGGCTTGCTCAGCCCTCAGGACGTGTACAACCTGGACAACTTCCTGATTACACCACCACCGCCTACGAGCTCCGAAGGAGAAAGCAGCGGTACCTAAGCGGCATCCTCCGGCGGCGGGTATACCGCCGCCAATACCCCCACCAAACGCTCCTTTGCACCACGGTTTTGGTCGACAACGCGTCTTCCCGCATCGCCCATAGTGGCGCGACGCTGCGGGTCCAGTGCCAGCGATACCAGCGTCTCCGTCAGCTTGGCGGGATCATCCATCATCTCCATAGCGCCGGCAGCCATCAGCAGCTGGCTGATCTCCTCGAAATTGAACATGTGAGGGCCTGTGATCACGGGCACACCCCAGACTGCAGGCTCCAGCACATTGTGGCCCCCATGCTCTACCAGACTACCGCCCATCACTGCGATATCAGCTGCGCCCAGAAGGATCAGCAACTCGCCCATGGTGTCACCAATCAACACGTCATCGGCCAGCTCTACCAATCCGCCCACTGACCGTCTCCTCACCTGCCAGCCGGCGCGCACAGCCATTTCATACACGGCTTTAAAACGCTCCGGATGACGCGGGACTAGAACCAGCAAGGCGGAGTCCACCGTCGCTTTAAGGTGCTGAAATGCCTCCAGCAACTGCTCATCCTCGCCCGGATGGGTACTTGCGGCAACGACCACAGTGCGCTGATCGCCGTTCAGTTCAGCATCCAGCGCGCGGGCCTCATCGATGAGCCCCTGGCTGAGACCCAGATCAAATTTGATGCTCCCGGTAACCTGAAGGCGATCAGCCGGCAGGCCCAACGTGATAAAGCGCTCGCCGTCGGGAGCGGACTGGCAGGCTACGGTGTGCAGATGTTGCAGCATGGGTCTGGTCAGGCTGGCAATGCGCGCATACCCACGCGCAGAGCGCTCTGACAATCGCGCATTTGCCAGTACTACAGGACATCCCGAGCGTGCACAGTGATGCAACAGATTCGGCCACAGCTCCGTTTCCATAATCACCAACAGCTCAGGTTTCACAGCCGCGATAAACCGCGACGTTGCTCCGGGAAGATCCCAGGGCGCATAGCAGTGAAATACCCGTTCGCCAAACAGCGCCTTGACTCGGTCTGAACCGGTGGGTGTTGTGGTGGTAACAACCAGTCGGTGCTCCGGGTAGCGCGCAAGCAGTGTTTCGATAACAGGTGCCGCGGCAATTGTTTCGCCCACGGACACGGCATGCACCCAGATAACGGGCGCGCCGGAGCCCAGCCCAGCGGAATGCACAAACCCGAAGCGCTCCGACAGTCTGTGCCTGTAAGCAGGCGCCAGTCGTGAGCGCCACAGCATGCGCAGCAGGATAAACGGCAGGGCGAGATAAAAAATGGCGCTGTATACAAGGCGCATCAAGCTGTCCAAAGACTGCGGTCAAATAGGTAATTCAGAATACGCGCGCGCCCGTACGCTGCCAAGCACCACGCCCGGCAATAGCAATCGAGCTATACTTGCGCTTTTACGCACACGGCCCGAATGAGTAAACAACAGCTGCAACTCGACATCGCCATCATTGGCGGCGGCATTGCCGGCCTGTGGACGCTCAATCAGTTACGGGGTCTTGGCTACAGTGCTGCCCTGTTTGAACAAGAGGCGTTGGGCAGTCATCAGACTATCGCGTCTCAGGGCATGATCCATGGCGGCATCAAGTACGCGCTGGGCGGTGCCCTGAGCGGTGGCTCGGAAACCATATCGGCAATGCCTGCAGCCTGGCGCGCTTGCCTGGCTGGCAATGGACCCGTGGATCTGCGCGGCGCCAAGGTCCTGAGCGACGACTTTTACCTGTGGTCTGCCGGCAGCCTGCAATCGCGCATGACATCGTTCTTTGCCAGCAAAATGTTGCGAGGCAGGGTGCAGAAACTGCAACGGCCTGAGTTTCCTGCGCCACTGCGCGATGACGCCTTTAAGGGCCAAGTCTACCGGCTGGTTGATCTGGTCATGGACACGCCCTCGGTCATAGAAACGCTTGCTCGCAACTGCGCCGATGCGATCTTCAATATTGATTGGCAGCACTGCAGCTTGCGCACCGAGCAGGGCCATGCCCTTATCAGCACGCCGAAAACGGACATTGTGCCGCGCCAACTGGTATTGACCGCCGGCGTGGGTAACGAGGCGCTGCTTCAGCAGCTGGGGGCGGAAACACCGCAGATGCAGCGACGGCCGCTGCAGCAGGTTCTGGTCAAGCACGAGTATGCTGAGCCGTTTTACGCGCATTGCACCGGCACCAACCCATCACCCCGACTCACCGTATCCAGCCACACTACTCGCCATGGGGAACCTGTCTGGTACTTGGGCGGAGACCTTGCCACGGAGAACACAGACACCGCACCCGATCGCCTGATTGAGTTAGCCAAGACGGAGTTAGCTACCCTGCTGCCCTGGGTGCCTTTTGGAAAGATGGAGTGGCAGACCATCAGACTGGACAGGGCCGAACCCAAGCAGTCCGCATTGCGTCGACCAGACAGCGCCTACTTAGGCGAGGTGGATGCCGTGAGCAATGCGCTGACTGCCTGGCCCACAAAGCTCAGCCTCAGCCCCGACTTGGGTGATGCCATCAGCAATGCACTCTCTGAGAAAGGCATACAGCCCGGCGCGCCGGTGGATTTGTCACCGTTGCAGCCGCTGGGTCGCCCAACCGTAGCTGAAGCCTGCTGGGATACTCTGTTTCCATGAGCTGGATGCGGTCTATGGGCAACACCGGGCTTACCGTGAGCGCATTGGGGCTCGGGACTGTGAAACTCGGGCGCAACACAGGCGTAAAGTACCCCAGTGGTTTTGAGCTCCCGGATGATCGCAGCGCCCGCGCACTACTGACACGCGCGCGGGACCTGGGGATCAATTTGCTGGATACGGCGCCCGCCTACGGTACCAGCGAAGAACGGCTGGGCGGGCTGCTCAAAGACGATCGCGATCATTGGATTCTCTGCACTAAGGTGGGCGAGGAGTTTACCGACGGTCAATCCAGCTACCACTTTAGCCCGGAGCACGTGCGCTTTTCGGTTGAGCGCAGCCTGCAAAGGCTGAAGGTGGAGTGTCTAGATATCGTTCTGGTGCATTCCGACGGCAACGACCTGGCCATCGTGGAACAACATGGCACGCTGCAGGCACTGGCGGAGTTAAAAAAGGAAGGCAAGCTAAAGGCACTGGGCTTGTCCGGTAAAACCGTCGACGGCGGGCTGGCCGCACTGCCTGACTGCGACCTTATGATGATCACCTACAACCCAGTAGAGACTGATCAAGCGCCACTGCTGGATGCCTGCGCTGATACGGGTACCGGCGTATTGATCAAAAAAGCACTGGCAAGTGGTCACTTGAACCAACTAGGCGACAATGCCGACCCGGTGGAAACCGCGATGGCCTTCGCGCTGGATCACCCCGCCACAACGGCGGCGGTAGTGGGCACCATCACACCGGCAAATTTGGAACGCAATGTGGCAGCGGCCCGACGCGCAGTGGGCAACTGAGCGCGGCATAATAGGAAAATCAAAGAGAAGGACTAACTGTCGCCGTTATTCTGCATACGATTGAGAATGGACGTGGTCGACACGTTTTCTACCAGCGACAGAACCTGCACCTGACCACCGTAACTCTCGACGATTTCCCAACCAACCACATCGCGCTTGTCACCGTAGTCACCGCCTTTAACCAGGATGTCGGGATGAAGAGTTTCAAGCAGTGAGCGCGGCGTATCTTCGTCAAAGCTTACCACCCAATCCACGGCTTCCAGCCCCGCCAGTACTGCCACGCGCCGATCAATAGGATTCACGGGGCGTCCATCGCCTTTGAGCCTGCGCACAGAGTCATCGTCGTTAACCGCAACCACTAAACGGTCACCTAACTTACGAGCCTGTTCAAGGTAGGTCACATGCCCGGCATGAATAATGTCAAAGCAGCCGTTGGTAAAAACCACCTTCTCGCCGTGGCTGCGGGCATCGGCAATGGCGATAGCAAGCTGTTCACGCGACATAGCACCCCGCTCTGTGCCCTGCTCGGCCTGCACAGCGCGGCGCAGCTCCGGCGCGCTAATCGCCGCCGTTCCCAGTTTCGCCACCACAATACTGGCGGCAAGATTCGCCAGGGCAACGGCATCGGCCATGGCTGCACCGCCCGCCAGACTGGCGGCAAGCACAGCAATCACTGTGTCACCGGCACCGGTGACATCAAACACTTCTCGCGCCCGGGCAGGCAGGTGCAACTCGTCAGCATCGGGCCGCAGCAGGGTCATACCATGCTCACCCCGGGTAACCAGCAAAGCTTTCAGATCCAGCGAATGCATCAGTGCTTTTCCGCGCTCCACCAACACTTGCTCGTTTTCGCAGTGGCCAACAATCGCTTCAAACTCGCTGAGGTTCGGTGTGAGCAAGGTCGCGCCACGATAGCGATCAAAGTCGGCACCCTTCGGGTCTACTAACACCGGAACGCCGGCAGCTTTAGCCGCGGCGATCAACGGTTGCGGATCGGCCAGAGTGCCCTTCGCATAGTCGGAGAGAATCAGCGCGCCACAGCTCCCCAAGTGCTTCTCCAGCGCAGGCATCAGGTTGGGAGCATTCACCGCCATGCTCTGTTCTTCAAAATCCAGCCGAATCAGCTGTTGATGTCGGCTGATCACACGCAGCTTGGTAATCGTGGGCGACTCAGGCACACGCTCGAAACTGCATTCAACGCCTGCGCCTGTCAGCGTTGCTTGCAGGGCATCCGCCATCTCATCGTCACCGGTATAGCCGAGCAGGGTTGAACCGCAGCCAAGTGCCGCAATATTGAGCGCCACATTACCGGCACCGCCAGGGCGGTCGTTAATCTGCTCAACGCGCACTACCGGCACAGGCGCCTCCGGCGATATGCGCGAAGCGTCGCCTTGCCAATAGCGGTCCAGCATAATGTCGCCGAGTACCAGCACTCTGGCTTGATCAAAGCGGGGCATGCCCAGTTTCACGGTAATCCATCCTCAATGAGAGATTTCATCGTCGCGCGATGATAACACGCAGCCCGACACGCTCTTGCTGCTACGGGGTAAAGACGCTACCTTGCCCAGCCTCTGAGTGAGAGCGCTGTATACGCCTCAGGGCTACGCAGGCGCCAATCATTGCCATCACAGGAACACAGCATGATCCCGGGTCTACCCGCTGATATCGACACCATCAAGGGCTTCCTCGCCGAAGATGAGGCTCAGGCCCTCTATCACTATGCCGGCGAGAGCCTGCCACTGGGCCCCGTGCTGGAAGTGGGCAGCTATTGTGGCAAATCCACTATCTACCTTGGGCTTGCGGCCAAGGATCAGGGCAGCACTGTCTTCGCACTGGACCATCATCGCGGCTCGGAGGAGCACCAGCCCGGCGAAATATTCCACGACCCCGATCTGTACGATGACAGCACAGACGGTGTTGATACCTTTCGGGAGTTTCGCCGCAATATCCGAAAAGCCGGGCTGGATGACACCGTCGTCCCCGTTGTTGCCGGCTCTGCGCTCGCAGCGCGACACTGGCAAACCCCGCTCGGGATGGTGTTCATTGATGGCGGGCACAGTCTCGCGGCAGCATTAGAGGACTATCGCTGCTGGGCGATGCATGTGGTTCGCGGAGGAATACTAACCATTCACGACGTCTACCCGGATGCCCATGAAGGGGGGCAGGCACCCTGGGCCGTTTACCAAATGGCCCGAGATTCAGGGTTGTTTGAAGAAGTGGCCCGGGTACGAAGCCTCGGCATACTGCGCCGGTTGTAAGGCTCGCGGGGCAAGCCGGCCTTAGTCGGCCCGGCGGCGCTCCGGTGAGGCAGATGCACCACCGTCCACAGCCAGTAAGGAAACATCAGTAAACAGATTTGCAGCGGCGGTATGCCCGGTCAAGGCATCGGCTGCCATCAGTATGGCACCTGCCGTCCAAGTCGGCTTTTCGTCTGGCCAAAGCAGGTCTTCAACCATTTGGTAACCGGTCCAGTAGGAACCATCTTCTGCGCGCCACTGATGTAGCCAGCTGTACACCTCAACAGCGCGGGCGTGGTCACCCGCCGCCAGTAAGGCCATCACCAGTTCGCAGGATTCAGCCACGGTATACCAGGGTTCCTCAACGACGCAGCGACAACCCACGCCCTCCAGCACAAACTCATCGAAGCGCGCAGCCAACCGTGCGCGGGCATCGGCGCCGCGAATTACACCCGTAAGCACAGGGTAAAACCAATCCATGGAGTAGCGGCTTTTACTTTCCCAGGTGCGATCGAAGCGCTCGGGCTTCTGGCGCAGTGCCACGCCCAGCCGTTCACGCGCCGACAGCCAGTCGGGGCGCACCTCGCCCAAAGTCACCGCAATATTGTGCGCACACTCAAGGCTCTTGTAGATCGAACTGCAGCCCGTCATCAGGGCATCGCCCTTGGCATTGCCCTGCTCATCCACCGCCCAGTCGATCTCGCCGTGTTCGGATTGAAGGCGCAGCACAAAGCCAATCGCGCGTTCCACGGTTGGCCAAAGCCGCCTCAGAAACTCCGTGTTTTTGCTCACGAGATAGTGATGCCAAACACCCACGGCAACGTAAGCGACAAAATTGGTTTCGCGGCGCTCGCGGTTATCGATGACATCGCCACGGTAGGCAGCCCACCAACTCCCGTCTTCCAGCTGACAACGCGCCAGCCAATCGTAGGCACGCTCGGCCGCTTCCCACTCGCCACCGATAGACAGTCCCATCGCCGCTTCAACATGGTCCCAGGGGTCGGTGTAGCCGCCCTCAAACCAGGGAATCTCGCCCGACGGCTGTTGGACCGCCAGGATAAAGTCGACAGTCGGTTTCAGAAACTCGGTAGGGAATAAGCCGGGGCTCAGGTACAGGCCGCTCATGCAGCTGCCTCCTTGCGGAAATACAGCACAACGCTTTTACCCACCACGGGGTTGAGGCAGCGCTCAAGAACACGTGTAAATGCCGGCTTATCCATCAGGTCCCACACCAGTAGGCGGTGATACTGACGGATCAGCCAGTTGCTGTCCTGGGTGTCCCAGAACAGACATTTCAGCCACCAGAACGGCGCGTGCAGCGCGTGCGCCCAGTGACGGTGATAAAACTGGAAGCCCAAGCTTTCAATTTCTTTTTGCAGCTCGGCGGCCTTGAAGATGCGGAGATGCCCGCCGGGCACCTGGTGATAAGCATCGCTCAGGGCCCAGCAAATTTTCTCCGGCCAACGCCGCGGCACTGAGGCACAAAACAAACCGCCCGGTTTGAGCACCCGACGAATCTCCGCCAGTGCTCCGCGATAATCGGGAATGTGCTCCAACACCTCACTGCAAATGACCTTGTCGAAACTGGCATCGGCAAAGGGCAGTTGCAACGCGTTGGCAGCAGCGAGAACAAAGCTGCGCTCGCCCTGCGTGGCCTCAAGGTCAATAAAGTCGTCAAACTTGGATTGCGCGGCCATCAAATCAGTGTGAGAGAGATCGACACCCACCGCTTCCACTTCCTGGGCGACATACGTGGCTATGACATGGCGTCCTTCACCGCAGCCCAGATCCAGAACCCTGTCTCCCGGCATCAGCGGGAACTGATCAAATTCAACGGTCTGCATCGGACAACACTCGGCGGTAATAGGCGGCCATCTCGCGGGCGCAGACGGTCCAGCTAAACTTTTCCAGAATACGGTCGCGCCCGGCAGCGCCCAGCATTTCACGTCGCTGGGGATCTTCCAGTAAAGCACCAATAGCGCCGGCCAAGGCAGAAGCATCTTTAGCGGGTACCAAAACACCGGCGTCGCCAACCACCTCTGGCAGCGCACCGCCGTTGGTACTCACTACCGGGACGCTACAGGCCATGGCCTCGCCCGCTGGCAATCCAAAGCCTTCGTAAATAGAGGGCACAACAGCAACCGTGGCTTCGGCATAGTAAGCCACCATCTGTTCAGTACTGATATTGCTCACGAACTGAATTTTGTCCTTCAAACCAAGGCGCCCTATCAACTGCTCGGTCTTGCCGCCTGGCTGGGGTTTGCTCACCAGCAGTAGCTCCAGTTCAGGGTAGCGTTTCAGTAGATCTGCATAGGCCAGGAGCAGGTAGCGCAGGCCTTTCAGGGGCGCATCGGCAGACGCGGTTGCCATTAAGCGGAGGGGTTTGCGCTGAACCTCCGGTAACGGCCTGAACACCTCGGTATCGATGCCGTTATAGACAAGATCGATACCCGCAGGCTGAAGGCCGAAATCCCGGGCAATATCCTGACGGGAGCAGTCAGACACCGTCACCACGTGATGTAACTGTTTAACCACACGCTTTTGCATGTGCAGAAAGGAGTGCCAACGGCGAATCAATACCCGTTCCCAGCCGTGTCGGGCAGCCGCCAGGGCGATGCGCAAGTCGCTGGTGATTGGGTGGTGCACGGTTGTCACCAACGGTATTCCCATGGCCTGCAGCTTCAGCATGCCGTAGCTCAGGCTCTGGTTGTCGTGCACCAGATCGTACTCATCGCGGTGCTCGCGCAGGTACTTCACCGCGCGGCGGCCAAATGTGTAGGGCTCTGCAAAACCACCCGTGAGCTTGCTGGTCCATTCAATCACATTGCTCATGGAGCGCAGGTGATGCGGACGCAGCGAATCAAGCCCGTTCTCGAACAGATCCAGACTGGGCAACTCAATCAGGCGCACCCTGGGGTCAAGGTGAGGATAGGGCGGACCCGATATCACATCCACAGAATGCCCGGCATCTACCAGCGCCTTACTCAGATACCTCAAATACACGCCCTGGCCACCGCCGTGCGGCTGGCTACGATAGCCAAGCAAGGCAATGCGCAACGGCTTTGCGGGCGCGGGCGAGTCGCCAGACACCACCGCCAGAGCAGAATCGAGCGTCTGCGTATCGAGGTCGCGCTGCGTTGTATCGGGTTGCCTGATAGCAGCCTCCTGTCGGGTTCACTGTGGGGTTTTCAGAGGACCGGCATTACCGCGGGGGTAATAGCCCGGCGAAAGGGGCCAGATTCTAGCAATGATTGATCAAAATTCCACCCCGTTAGCGGGGTCATAGGCACTGGCCCACGCCCCCCGTATAATCGCCGGCTGAACTGGAGAGACCTATGAGCGCAACCAACTACAAGGGCATTATTCTCGCGGGCGGGTCGGGCACGCGGCTGCATCCGCTGACCAGCACCGTGAGTAAGCAGCTGATGCCCGTCTATGACAAGCCCATGGTCTACTACCCACTGGCCACGCTGATGCTCGGCGGCATTCGCGATATCCTCATTATTACCACCCCTCGCGATCAGGCCGCCTTCGCCGATCTTCTGGGCGACGGGAGCCAGTGGGGCGTGAACATCCAGTACACGGTGCAGCCTAGCCCGGATGGCCTCGCTCAGGCGTTTATTCTCGGCGAATCCTTTATTGGCAGCTCGCCCGCCAGTCTCGTTCTGGGTGACAACATTTTCTACGGCGGCGGCTTCACCAAGAAGCTACGCAACGCCGCAAGCCGCGATAGCGGCGCCTCGGTATTCGCTTATTACGTGCAGGACCCCGAGCGCTATGGCGTGGTTGAGTTTGACGGCGACGGCATCGCCCGCGATATCGAGGAGAAACCCGCGAAACCACGTTCACATTACGCTGTGACGGGTCTGTACTTCTATGACAACGATGTGGTGGATATCGCCAAGAGCATCAAACCTTCTCACCGCGGCGAGCTGGAAATCACCGACGTGAACAAGGTCTATCTGGAACGAGGTGATCTACAGGTGGAGGTGATGAGCCGCGGCACGGCCTGGCTGGATACCGGCACCCACAACTCCCTGTTGGATGCCGCAAACTTCATCCGCGTGGTCGAGGAGCGACAAGGGCTCAAGGTAGCCTGCCCCGAGGAAGTGGCATTTCGCATGGGTTACATCGACGCGGAACAACTTCAGGCCCTGGCGGCGCCGCTGGAGAAAAGCGGCTATGGCCTCTACTTGAATAGCCTGCTGCGCGAAGACGGAGCCGTGTTCGATGAAACGTGAAGACACGCCGCTGGAGGGCGTTTGCCTACTAACGCCCAGGGTGTTCGGCGACGAGCGCGGGTTCTTTCTGGAGAGCTGGAACGAAAACACATTTCGCGAACTGGGTCTGGACCTTAACTTCGTTCAGGACAACCACAGTCGCTCCAGTCAGGGCATACTGCGCGGCCTGCACTACCAGACTGAGCACACCCAGGGGAAACTGGTACGTGTGACCTCTGGTGCCGTGTTCGATGTCGCCATCGACCTGCGACAGTCATCACCCAGCTTCGGCCAGTGGTTCGGCACTACTCTGGATGCCACCGATCACAAGATGCTGTGGGTGCCGCCAGGTTTCGCCCACGGCTTTCTGGTGCTGACGCCATTTGCTGATTTTCAGTACAAGTGCACGGACCTTTATGACCCGTCCAGCGAGGTTAGCCTGGCGTGGAACGACCCCACCGTGGGCATAGACTGGCCACTGACTGGAATTGGGGAACCCGCACTGTCAGGAAAAGATAAAGAGGGTTTGGCCTGGGACCAAGCGCCCAAATTTGCTTAGGTGTGCCTTCGCTGGCTGCGATGCAGCTGCTGGCGACCATAGCTGGCCCTTGGCGGACCGCTAATCAGTATCTGCCTATGCTTTAGCGGACACCCCGGGGGTTAATCTTGTAGCAATGGCGTCCACCAGCTCTCGTTGTCCAAATACCAACTGAGGGTCTTGGCGATGCCGGTTTCAAACGTCTCAACGGGCGCGTAACCCAATTCGCCAGAGATCTTGCTAGCGTCGATGGCGTAACGCCAATCGTGGCCCGCGCGATCCTCAACAAAGGTAATCAGCTCACTGGCAGAGCGGCCACTGGCCTGTGGCGCGTCGGGATAGCGCTGCGCCAAAGTGGCATCTGCAGCGAACAGGGCATCCAACTGCTCGCACAGCAACCGCACGATCGCCAGGTTGTTCCACTCGTTATTGCCACCTATGTTGTAGGTGTCACCCAGGGTTCCGCCCAGCAACACCTTTTCGATACCCCGACAATGATCCTCTACGTACAGCCAATCTCGGATGTTAGAGCCATCACCGTACACCGGTAATGCACGTCCGCGGAGAATGTTGGTAATGCACAATGGGATCAGTTTTTCAGGGAAGTGGAATGGCCCATAATTGTTAGAACAGTTGCTGGTGGTCACTTGTAGGCCATAGGTGTGGTGGTAGGCACGCACCAGATGATCAGACGCCGCCTTACTCGCGGAGTATGGCGAGTTCGGCTCGTACTTCTGCTCTTCATAAAATCCCGGTGCCTCGGGGCTGAGTGAACCGTAGACTTCATCGGTGGAAACATGATGAAAACGGTGATCACGTCCGCTGCCATCTAACCACTGTGCGCGTGCTGCCTTCAGCAACGCATGCGTACCCACAACATTGGTTTCTATAAACGCATCGGGCCCGGTAATGGAACGGTCCACATGGCTTTCCGCCGCAAAGTGCACCAAGGTATCCACCGCAAATTCGCGCATGGCCTTTTCCACACTCGACTGATCGCAAATATTGGCATGCACGAAGTGCACCTGTTCATTGCCTGCGAGCGAGGCCAAGTTCTCCCGGTTGCCCGCATAGGTCAGCGCATCGTAAGCAACAACGACGTCCTCGGGGTACTGGCGTGCCCAGTAGTGCACGAAGTTTGCACCGATAAAGCCGGCACCGCCGGTGACCAGTAGGGACCTAGGCATTATTGAGTTCCTTTAATTCATTGAGCATGGCGCGCAGCTGAGAACGCCAATGTTGCGCCGGGAGTTGTAGCAAGCTGCGTACCCTGTGTTTGTCCAGCACGCTATAAGCCGGCCGCGACGCGGGCGTAGGATAGTCTGCAGCGGAGATCGGTGCCACAGTGGTTGGGCTACCCAGCAACGCAAGCGCCCTCGCCTCCTCTTCAATGGCCACAGCGAAGTCATACCAGCTGCAGACACCGGCGTCACTCCAGTGAAAAATGCCGGTAGCGTGGGGCGCCTTCGCGGCTGCCCACACTGCATGCGCCAGGCCATTAGCCCAAGTGGGTGTTCCCACCTGATCGTCCACCACTGATAAGGCGTCCCGCTCGGCCATCAACCGCAACATGGTTTTGACGAAATTACCGCCGTGGGCGGAGTACACCCAACCCGTGCGAAAGATGGTGGCCTCAGGAAGAGCTACTAAGACCGCCCGTTCACCCTCCAGCTTGGATTGCCCGTAAACCCCTAGCGGCCCGGTAGCGTCATCGGGGGAATAAGGCCGGCTGGCCGACCCGTCGAACACAAAATCTGTGGAAACGTGTATCAGCCGGGCGCCATGGTGCGCACAGGCTGCAGCGATCACTCCGGGCGCGACGGCATTAGCGGCCATCGCCGCGTCGACCTCCGATTCGGCTTTATCAACCGCGGTGTAGGCGGCTGCATTCACCCAAACCGCTGGCTTGTGCCTGGCCAGGCAATCGTTGACCGCATTGGCGTCAGTGATATCTAACTCAGCGCGGCTAAGACCGATAACCTGCACATCTCCGGGCACTGTGCGCAGCAATTCCCAGCCCAATTGTCCCCCGGCGCCAGAGACGAGAACAGTGTGTGTCAAAATCTAACCTCTTTCCGTGCGATCGCGTTTAACGATACCCAGTCGCAGTGGCCCAGTCGCAGTAGCCTAGTGACGGTGACATCGCTAGACTATCGCCAAACAAGGCCCATCTGACGTGCACCCAGGCAACTCCACCACACCCAGCTACACACTCGCGCTTGACTGGCGGCTTTTGGTTGCCGTCAGCGTTGGGCTGTCTATCTGGCTGATTGCGATAGACCCGGTCGTCAATCGGGACGCCATTTTATATCTGCGCGCAGCAGACGCCTACCTGCAAGATGGACTGTTGGCCAGTCAGGCGCTGTTTGGCCGCCCCATATTGTCAGTCTCCATCGCTTTCCTACACAAGCTCACGGGCATCCCGCTGCTGTGGTGTGGCCACATACTGACCAGCGCTTTCTATGCCCTGTTGACCTGGGCCTGTGTATCGACAGTGGCCATCATGGGCGGCGATAGACGCACCCAGTGGTTTGCTGCGATTTTGATTCTCAGCCAGCCTGTTCTAAATGACTATCGCAGTGCCATCATGCGCGACCCGGCCTACTGGTCGCTGTTGATGCTTTCGCTACGTGAGCTGCTGCTGTATGTTCGCTCCCCAGGTTGGCGACACGGGACAGGCTGGGTCATCAGCATTCTGGCGGCCTCGGTGTTCCGATTTGAGGGCTTGTTCATCGCACTGGCAGCGCCCATCGCCGTTGCCCTGATCAGTGCACACCCGCGCAGCTGGCGTCATGGCGCCGCGTTGCTCTTGCCAATCCTGCTGGCAGCACTGGCAGGCGCAGCGCTATTCACCGCCACCAATAACGGGCAGCCCTTGTTTCCGGCGATCGCCTTTTACATTAACCAGATACAGGCGTTCCCTGCGCGTCTTGAGGAAGTGCAGGCAGCTACCGGCAAAGCGCTTTTGGTCTTCACGGCGCAAGAAGACGCCGATGTGGCGGTTTACGCAGGCCTGCTGGCGGTGTTGCTACTCAATATCTGTCGTGCCGTCAGCTGGCCACTGATCGCGCTGTGGCTGTGGGGCATCGCCAACGGCTTGCAGCAGCGCATAAATCGTACCGACCGGGGAATTCTCTGGGTGCACCTGGCGGTAGCATCGGCGTACCTGCTTATCTTTATGTTCAGCAACCGATTCGTGCTCGAGCGATACAGCAGCGTACTCACCCTGTTTATCGTCCTGCACCTGGCTTTTATGCTCAGTGCCTGGTGGCAAACATCAAAGGGTAAAGGCTGGCGCGTGCTCATCGCCGTGGTGCTGATTGGACAAAGCCTGGATACGCTGCACAACAATAAATACCGAAAGTCATTCATTCGCGATGCCAACGCCTGGGTACAGGATCACACGCCGGCCGATGCGACTATCGCCAGTAATGAAATGTACATCGCCTATTTCAGCGGACGTCAGTACGACTGGTCACATTACAGCGCGCATGATTTCAGAGTGGCCGAGCTGTTACGTAGGCCAGAGCTCTACCAGGACGCCGACTACCTGGTGATGGAGGTAAAGGCAGCCGAGCTCACCGCCTGGCAGGCGTTTGCGGTTGATCAGGGGCGTGAAGAGGTCGCGGTATTTGACGGTCAGCGAGACCGCAGTTTGCGTATTTTGCGACTGGGTTCACCCTAACACTGCAACACTTGCAGACGCAGCCAACCGCGCCAGCGTACAATAGCGCTATGACCGCGAGTGCCCTCCCCAACCAAAATTCAAACCCCCGCGACTGGCCCACAGTGGCCGCGCAGTTGGCTGATCGGCAGCTACCTGACGGTTGGGAACTGGTGAACAGCTCCGGCTTTGCCAGAGTGGCCCATAACGCCGAGCAACGCCTGTTTTACAAGGAATTCCTGCCTCGCAGCCCACTGGAGTCTGTGAAGGCGACACTGCGGGGTAGTCGCGCAACACGCGCACGTATTCACAACGACGAACTACGCCTGGCCGGCTTCAAGGCTCCGCAGAACATTGCCTGGGGCGCGCTGGGCAGCGGGGCCGAGTACCTGATCAGTACCGCGGTGCCAGGTCATGGAGTGGACGACTGGTTACGCCGGCAGCTCCCCCCCGGCGACCCATCGCTATTCAAGAAACGTCGCCAGCTGTTATCTGATCTAGGACAGGCCGTGGGCCGTCTACACCACACGGGCTTCGTGCACGGCGATATGCGAACAGGCAATGTGCTGGCGGATTATCGCGGTGGGCGTTTCCACTTCGCCTACATCGACAATGAACGCAATTCTCGCCATAAGGTGGCGCCAGGCAAGTTCGTTGCCCGCAACCTTATGCAGCTTAATATGCATACGCCGCAGGAGCTGAGTCGCAGCGAGCGGTGGGTGTTCTTTCAGGCCTGGCGGCGGCAAATGCGCGAGCTTTCAGAGACAGAAGCCAATGTGTTGGCACGGGAGTCCTTTGCCTGGGCAATGCGTCGCCTGGCCGCCAAAGGAAAGTTGGTCACATCGCAATGAACATCACGGGGCTACTTTGGCGATTGATGCCTGTGCGCGAGCGGGCCGCCATTCTCGATCTGGCGCCCCACTACAAGCAGCGGCACATCGAGCGCATTCTCAAAGGCCGAGCCGGTTACCAACCCTGCTTCGACCAGCACAAGGCATTGTTCATACATATTCCCAAAAGTGCCGGGCGCAGCATTGTGCGCGGACTCTTCGATGTGAAATCCGTAGAACATGCACCGGCAGACTGGTACCAGCTTTTGGACCCGGAGAAGTTCGACCGGTATTTCAAGTTCACCTTCGTGCGCAATCCCTGGGACAGGGCGGTATCTGCCTATACGTACTTGCTGCAAGGCGGCTCAGCGGCAAGCGACGAAGATCAGGAATGGTCGCGCTTCGTCGCGAGCTTTGAGTCCTTCGATGATTTTGCAAAACAGTGGATCACGGCCGAGAACGTGCAGCGCTATGCCTTGTTCACCCCACAGTGCGCCTTCCTCAAAGACAAGTTTGGTCGAATATCTATGGATTTCATTGGGCGCTTTGAGAATCTGGAGCAAGACTTTGCGACGGTTGCCCAGCGCCTAGGCACCCAGACAAACCTGCCCCACATCAACAGTAGCCGCAGCCGTGATTTTCGCGATTACTACAGCGAGGCTTCTGTTCAGGCGGTGGCAAAGGCCTACGCCGAGGACATCGAGACGCTGGAATACCAGTTCCGCTAGGGCATTAATCCGAGGGTGGTACGCGCTGAAGTATCCAGCTGCTGAGCTCTTCGAGCACGGTTTCTCTTTCCGGCTCGTTGAATATCTCATGGTACAGCTCTGGATAAATACGCAGGGACTTATCTTCTGAGGCGATCGCCTGATGAAATACCTCAGAACCCTCGGGTGCTGTCATGGCATCGGCGGCGCCATGCATTACCAGCAACGGCAGCGTAATGTGTTCACGCTGTGCAGCCACCGTGTCCATCATGGTAAACAGCTCAGTCACCAATCGCGCACTCACCTTCCCGTTATGCACAAGGGGGTCGTCGCGATAACGCCGCACAACCGCGGCATCGCGGCTGATCTGGGTGGCATCAAGTGCCAGCAGACCCACGGTGGGCCAAACCCGCGACAACAGCCGGGCAATCCATAACATCACCGGCGACGGCGGGTCGCTGGCCTGTAGCGCGGCACCGGAGAGTGCCGCTCCGGCAAACTCTCCCTGGTGCTTTAACAAGTAGTAGGCGCCGATAAGCCCGCCCATACTGTGACCCACAAGAAAACAGGGCTGGCCGGGATACCATTCATCGATGAGGTCGCGCAGCGTGTCCAGTGGCGTCATAAAGTCATCACAGCTGTCACAGTAGACACGCGCACCCGGTGATTCACCGTGGCCCACATGATCAGGCGCAACAACGGCAATGCGCCTCGCAGCCATGAACTCGGCAAAGCCCTGATAGCGTCCCGAGTGCTCCCCCAGCCCATGGGCCAGCAGAATTACGGCGACCGGGCTCTCCAGCGCCCAATGGCGGTAGTACACCTGGTCATGAAGCCTGCTCTCGGCCGGAACAACAGACAGGCCAGTTTGCACCGTATTGTTCGTCATGTCTTACCCCATCAGTGTATGGCCACGCTGACCATAGCGTTTTCTATGCTTCTTCCTCAGGCGCCTCAGGGGTGCCAGTGCCATCGCTTCCACCGCATCGCGACTGATCCCGCTGATGTCAGTATAGGCATCGAGAAAGTGCTCGAAGTCTGCTCTGGGCAAACCCATTTCTTCGGCATTGAGTATAAATCTCGCCAGATCCCGTCCCCGTCGTGAACGTTGTGCGCTGTGACGAATGGCGTCCAGATCTACTAGCGTCAGACGGCCATCACCCCATACCCAGTTGCTCCACTTTGTGTCTCCATGGGTATAGCCCGTGTCATGCAGTTCAGCCAGCGCGCTGCCACAGGCATTCATCACCCGATCCCATCGCACAGTATCGGGTCGCTGCATCCACAGCGCTTTAATATCGTCTCCGGGCAAGGCCTCTGTCACCAGCAGGACGCCGCCATTAAAGCCCAGGCATGCCAGCGGCTCTGCCACTTGCACACCCAGCGCGCGCAGCGACTCGGCGCTGTCATAGGAGCGCAGGGCGCGCCCTCGCACCAGCCGAAACAACAGGCTTTGGACAGGAGACTTGGCGATAAACAACTTGCAGTAGCAGGGGCGACCACGCAACTCAGCCAGGAAAACCGCGCTGAAAGGGTCGTCCTTAACGCACTGGCCCATGCTGTCCAAGGCAGCGCGCACACTAGATACCTTATTTGTTGCAGCATCGGTGCCCGCCGGCATCGCTGCTCTCAGCTCGCCAGCAATCTCCGTAGCGCGCGCACCGCCGCGCAGTGGCCGGAAGGCGCCGCTCATGACTCAGAGCTCCCGGCCTCTAGCAGTACCCGCGGCAAAGGAGGCTCGCGCCCGTGCTCGCGTCGATACAGTTGCTGCGCCTTCGCGCTCACGGTCATCCAAAACCCGCTTCTTTCGCCAAACGCAGTGTGCAGGCCGCTTACCTCGTAGTGCTTCAGGAAGCGCAGTACGTCACGCAGTGTCAATCCACAGTCCATGGCGGAGAAGTACAGTCCCGCCAGGTCTTTAATCAACCAACGCTTAGGGACAACATCGCGGCACTGGGCGCGATGCAGATCGATCACGTGCGCGCGTGGCGTCGTTGCTAGCGATTCTAGGTCCAGGTGGAAGTGACATAGGTAATAGTCCCTGTGGTTGATGCCGGCTGCATGCATACTTCGACTGGTCTGGGCCAGCATAGCCACAAGTTTTTGCCGCAGCGCAGGCGGCGGCGGGCTAGCCGCCCAGTCCGCGCAATAGTCTTCCAAACTCACGGTGTGTGTCAGTTCATCGGTAACCAGTAGGGAGTCACGAATGGCCGGGTTGCGGCCCCAGGAACCGTAGGCGGCGATACTGAGGGTGGGCACGCCGATGCGCTCCAATCGCCGTACGGCCACATACTCATTGCGCGCGCTGGTAACAGGCAGGCGGAACTGCAGCAGGTTCTTCAGGATTTCGCCCCACCCAATGCCGCGGTGCAACTTGAGAAAGAACGCCTTCTCGCCCAAGGCGAAACGCAGTGTTTTACGTCCTTCCCGACTGCGATAGATATCCTTCGAAGCTGCCGCATCGGCGGTATCAATAGCCCATTGCAGCAGGGGCTGCTGCGCCAACTGCACGGCCATGTCTTCCCTGATGTAAACGTCACTCATGCGGCACCTGCGCAGACTTTTTCAGGAAACCCTCAATCAATGCGGCACCCGTGGCATGCATAGACCACAGGTCGGTGCGCTCAGCGTAGGCCAGGCCGCGCTCACGGCACTGATGGCGGAAGTAGCCGTCACTCATGCGGTCCATAGCCGTGGTGAGCATCGCAGGCTCGAAGGGGCTGTCCAACACTACGCCAGCTCCTGGCGTGGCAATGTGATGGGCGTAGCCGCAAACATCGGTCACTATCACTGGCAATCCGGCCACCAAAGCCTCTAGTAAGACAATACCTGCGGCCTCATCCAGTGCCGGGTGCACCAGCGCATCTGCCGCCAGCAGCAACTCGGGGATATCATCCCGACCGCCGAGAAAGTGTACCTGATCTGCAACACCTTGCTGTTTGGCCAACTGCCGGAAGCGCCGTTCTTTGTCCTGTCCGGCGATCAGCAAGCGGGCCGTCAGGTCTTCCCGGCGCGCGAGCAAAGCGGCTAAGGCGGTAATTGCCCGATCCAGGCCCTTTTTACGAAAGCCCGAGCCCACGAACAAAAAGACCAGCTCGCCAGACGCAATATCCAGTTGTGCACGCGCGGCCTCACGCCGCGCTGCGGCGTTCTCTGACCGACATCGATCACGATCGATGCCCGGCGGCAGCATGTGAAGGCGTGACTCGGGCGTATGGTAGTAGTGCTGAAACTTCACCTTCTCGGTTTCTGAAATCAGCAGAATCTCTGTGTTGCTACCCTGGCCAAATACCGCCTGCTCATAGGAGGAAAAGTGTTTATAGCGCGGCGTCAGACGGTACAGCGATGAGCGCTGGGTAGCGGCGATATCGGCATAACAGCCGTCCGCCGCGTAATACACGTCCAGGCCGGGCATCTTATTGAATCCCACGACCCCATCGATAGGGCTCGCAGTAATGTCCTGTTTTACCCAGGCGTGAAATCGCTGGTTGCGTGTATGCCGCGTCAGGGCGCGCGCGGGCACTAAGCGCAGCTCCGTATCCGGCAGCGACTCACCCTGCCAATCGATGCAGTAAATGCGGCAATCATGGCCACGCTTTTGCAACGCTTCCACAAAGCGACGAAAGTCGCGCTGCATTCCGCCGTAAGGAAAATACTTGTAGAGCAGCAGGGCCAGCTGCATGGCTTAGGCCTCTGATAGCAGGGTGAGCAACTTTGCCCACACCGCCTCCGGCTGTATCGCGGCCATTTGTGCATCTGCAGCTGCTGCATTGTCGCCCGCCAGTGGTGACACCATATGAGATTGATGACGGCCATAGCTGCCGATTAGCGCTGTGCGCGTTGGACCGTAGAGGGACACCGCCGGTACATCCAGGGCTGCAGCAAGATGACCCAGGCCGGTGTCCACCGCCACCGCTGCACGCACCTCCAGCAGCAAATTGGCAATCCCCCGGAGGTCCAGTCGCGGCAACACTTGCGCATTCGCCGACTGCTCAGCGATGGCTTGTGCCCGTTCGCGTTCCTTATCGCTGCCCCAGGGCAGCCATACTTTCAGCGCTTTGGTCTCCGCCAGGCGCGCCAGTTCCACCCAGTAAGACTGCGGCCACAGTTTTTCCTTTCTAGCCGTGCCGTGAAAGAAAAGCAGCCCAGGCTGACTGGCTTCGCTGGTCCCGGGCATGGCATCCCGCACCCCGTAATCGCCAACGTTCCCAGGTACCGGATAATCCAGCGACTTGGCGAACAATTGGCGGGTGCGCTCCACCGCGTGCATTTCTCGGGGTACGGACAAACGGTGCTGATAAGCCATCGCCGCAGCGCCTTCCCGCGCACTGTGCTTGTCCAAACCAAACACGGGCGCGTCCGCCAGACGCGATACGAAAGCGCTCTTCAACAAACCCTGGGCATCAATCACCCGGTCATAATGCGCAAGCCCCAGCTCGTGCCTGAAGCGCCGCCACTCTGTGCCGGACAGAGTCTTTAGCGGTTGCTTACGCCAGCGACGCAGAGCGATGGGGATAACCCGCTCTACCGCAGGATGCCAGGCGGGCACTTCTGCGAAGGCCTCTTCCACCGCCCAGTCAAAACGAAGGTCAGGTCTGGCAGAAACAGCATCGGTGAGCGCAGGCAGGGTGTGGATGACATCGCCCAGTGACGACATTTTCACGATCAACACTCTCACGTCGAGGCCTCGCGACTGAGCAGCTCGTCCAGCTGTGCGATGGCCGCGGCCGGGCTCAACTCGCGCATACAGCGATGGTGGCCCAGTGGGCACTCCCGTTGGAAACAGGGGGCGCAGTCAATGTCGCTGACCAGCAGGGCCGCGTTCGTGCTAAGCGGCGGTGTAAAGCCCGGGGAGGTCGCGCCGTAAAGCACCAACAGGGGGCGCGCCAGTGCCGCGGCAATGTGCATCAGCCCGGAGTCATTACTGACCACTGCATCTGCTAGGCTAAGTAGGTCTATGGCTTGCGAGAGCGCTGTTTTACCAGCGAGGTTATGCACGGTGCCAGCGTCTAATGCGCCCGCTATTTCAGTGGTAACCGCGCTATCGTTGGCAGAGCCAAATAGAACGACCTGCCAGCCGGCGCGCTGATAGTGTTTCCCGAGCTCCGCGTAGTGCGATGCCGGCCAGCGCTTGGCACCGCCAAACTCGGCACCCGGGCACAGCGCCAGCAGGGGTTGATCATCAGCGATGTTAAATGCCTCGGCGGCACGGCCGGCGTTCTCCGCTTGCACTGTCAAGCGCGGTGCCGGCAGCGGATCGGGCAAAGCCGCACCCTCAGGCTGGCCCAGGGCAACGAAACGCTGCACCATCAGTGGCAGCGCCTGCTCATCCAGCAGGCGAATATCATTGAGCAACCCAAAACGCATCTCCCCGCGCCACCCGGTGCGCAGGGGAATACCGGCAAACCAGGGCAGCAGCGCAGACTTCAGCGAGTTGGGCAAGAGAATGGCTTGATCATAGTCGCCGCGCAGTGCGTGCCCCATTTTGCGGCGCACACCCAGTCCCAGTTCACCGTGCGCCAGCGGCAGCGTCAGGCCCTGGCGAACTTCAGGCATCCGCTCCAGCAGCGGCTGGCTCCAAGCCGGTGCCATCACATCAATACTGCCTTCCGGGTTACGTTGCGCGAGCAGTTGATAGAGGGAATGGGACATCACCATGTCACCGACCCATGCGGGGCCGATGACCAGTGTTCGGTGCTTATCGCTTTGTGACATTTCGCGGCTCACACCGCCCGTCCCGGGACGCCTGCTCTCAGGCTACGGGGTCCAGCCACTGGGGGTTTTGCGGCCGGTTGCCACGCACGCTGTCGAAGTACATGGTCTGCAGTTGCTCGGTAATCGGGCCGCGGGAACCACTGCCAATGGTGCGCCCGTCCAGTTCCCTGATCGGCACTACCTCGGCCGCGGTGCCAGTAAAGAAGGCCTCATCGGCAACGTAGACCTCATCCCGGGTAATGCGCTTTTCCTCGATGCGATACCCGAGCTCTTCCGCCAGACTGAAGATAGTGCGCCGCGTGATGCCGTCGAGGCAGGAAGTCAGGTCAGGCGTATAGATGCGGTTGTCACGCACGACGAAAACGTTCTCGCCACTGCCCTCTGCCACATAGCCTTCATTGTCCAGCAACAGCGCTTCTTCGGCGCCACTGTCCAAGGCTTCGCGCAGTGCCAACATCGAGTTGATGTAGTTGCCGTTCGCCTTGGCCTTACACATGGTGATGTTGACGTGATGGCGGGTATAACTTGAGGTGCGAACCTTGATGCCGCGATCGCGCGCATCGGGGTCCATGTAAGAGGGCCACTCCCATGCGGCTACCATTACGTGCGTGCGCAGATTATCTGCGCGCAGGCCCATGCCCTCGGAACCGTAAAAGCACATGGGACGGAGGTAAGCTTCGCTCAAACCATTCTCGCGAACCACCGCACGCTGAGCCTCATTGATGGTCTCTTTATCGTAGGGCATGTCCATGGCCAGGATATGTGCCGAATTGAACAGACGATCGGTGTGTTCCTTCAGCCTGAAGATGCAGCTGCCCCGGTCTTCGGTGTGATATGCACGCACGCCCTCAAACACACCCAGACCGTAGTGCAGCGTGTGTGTCAGTACGTGTACCTTGGCATCGCGCCAGGGCACCATTTCACCATCCAGCCAGATGACTCCATCACGATCAGCCAGGCTCATGTGTTTCTCCATTCAATTCTTTGTCGTCGTTGCCGCCAGCAATTCCGTGGCACAACAAGGTATCCCAGCAGCGTCGCACGGCCTCGCGTTGTGGTACGAACTCATTCGCAGGCACCACGCCCTCAATCTGTTGCAGCGCCAATTGATGCGACGCCGAGCGGTATGCCAAGTAGGCCTCCGTCAGAAGTTCGCAATCTGCAGGGTCGAAGAGGCTTTTTTGCGCCAGGGTTTCCAGCAGCCTAACGTTGTCTGACCAGCGCACCAGCTCAGGCACTTGATAGGCCCACGCGAGCACCGCGTATTGCACCATAAATTCAATATCAACGATACCGCCCTCACCCTGTTTCAGATGAAACAGGTCGCCCGCCTTACAGCGAGCTGGGAGCAGGTGTTCACGCATGCGACTGCGCATGGCGAGCACTTCATGGCGCAGCGCCTCCAGATCGCGCTCACGGCACAAGACGTCACGGCGCACCTCGTCGACACGCGCGGCGACCGTGGCATCACCGGCCACAAAGCGGGCACGAACCAATGCCTGATGCTCCCAGGTCCAGGCGGAGTCTGACTGGTAGCTGCGAAAGCCTTCGCAGGTCGTTACCAGCATCCCCGAGGCCCCCGAGGGGCGCAGCCGCATATCAACCTCATACAGCTGTCCCAGCATCATACGGGTTTCCAAAATATGGATGATGCGCTGACCCAGGCGGGTATAGAACATCACGTTATCAATCTGGCGGGGGCCAGATGTCACCCCCTGGGATGCGGAGTCCTGCACAAAGACCAAATCCAGGTCTGACCCGTGCCCCAGCTCAATGCCCCCCAGTTTGCCGTAGCCAAAGATGGCAAAACCGTAACCGTCACCTTGTCGATCAGGTTCTCCATATTTGGCCACCAGATCAGCCCAGGCGATCGCAATCACCTGCCCCAGTATTACCTCAGCAAGAAAGGTGAGCTTATCGCTGACCTGCATCAACGGAAGCTGACCACCCAGTTCGCTGGCGGCCACTCTCAACACATGCGACGCCTTGAAATAACGAAGCGCATCCATCTGCGCCTCCAGGTCGTCAATGGGCAGGCGAAGCACTTGCTGCTGCAGTTCATTCTCCAGCGCCTCCCGATCGGGCGCGGAGTACAGGCTGGCACTATCGAGCAACTCATCCAGCAGCACCGGGCTTCGTTCCAACTGCGTGGCTATCCAGGGAGAAGCACTGCCTAACAACACCAGCTGCTGCAGGGCTCTGGGGTTTTCCAGCAGGAGAGCGAGGTACGCGCTGCGACGGACCACCGCTGTCACCAGCGGCAATAGCCGCGCCAGGGTGCGGTCCGGGTCTTCACTGTCCAGGCAGGCCTTCAAAAACCTCGGCATGAACGCATGCAACCTTTCCCTGCCCTCGCTTTGCAGCGACAGCAGCTTGCGACTCTCACGCAGGGTATCCAGACGCGCCAGGGTATCTTCAGACTGACGGTAGCCGGCCTTGGCTAACATGGCCGCATCCAGACTTGCATCCCAGGGCAAGAGCTCTTCGGCATCCTCCGGCGCGTCGGCCCCAGGCTCCGCAATCAACTCCGAGAAGTGCTGCGCTACGCGCTCACGGTGCGACTCAAGAACTGACAAATAATCATCCCAGCTGTCGCAGCCCATCAGCGTAGCCATTGCCAGCCGCGGCAACTCATCGCCGGGCAAAGTTTGGCTTTGCCTGTCGTCAAAGCCCTGAATGGCATGCTCGCTATCGCGCAGGAACAAATAGGCATCGCGCAGCACTTTTGCAACACCCGGCGGCAGGCTGCCCAGGCGCTCACATTCGTCCAGTACCGGCAGTAGCTCACGCCGCTGCAGTGCAGTATCGCGACCGCCACGGATCAGCTGCAGGCACTGGGCAATAAACTCCACATCGCGAATACCACCGCTGCCGAGTTTGACATTGTCCTGCAAGCCCTTACGGCGCACCTCGGTCTGAATCATCTGCTTCATGCTGCGCAGACTTTCGATCACCCCGAAGTCGACGTAACGCCGATAAACAAAAGGCCGCAAGGCACTCATCAGCGTCTGACCGTTGGCCTCACCACCGGTCACGGGGCGCGCCTTGATCATGGCATAGCGCTCCCAGTCCCGGCCCTGATCCTGGTAGTACTCCTCCAAAGCGGTGAAGTTATGTACTAGCGCGCCGCTCTCGCCGTAGGGCCTGAGGCGCATATCCACGCGAAACACAAACCCATCGGCTGTAGGTTGATCGAGGAGCTTGATAATGGCGCGCCCCAGCCGGGTAAAGAACTCCTCATTACTCAGGGGCTTATCGGGGTGGTCCGTCTCACCGGCTTCGGGGAATGCGAAGATCAGGTCTATGTCAGAGGACACATTGAGCTCAGCCGCTCCCAGCTTCCCCATCGCCAGCACCACCAGATTCTGTTCAGCGCCGTCACTACGCCCTCTCGGTATCCCATGCCGGGCCTGCAACTGCGCCATCGCCAGGGACTGGGCTGCCGCAATACAGGTATCAGCCAGCGCGGAGGTGTCAGCAATCGTCTCTCGGGTATCGGCGCTGCGGCAGAAATCGCGCCAGACAATGCGCAGCATTTCCCGATTACGAAACCGGCGCAGCACGGCCATAGGATCGGCAGTCGGCTCATCCAGCGCTTCCGCAAGGCGCTGCGCGTACTGCTTCGCAGTCAATGAATGTGCAAGATCACCGCTATTGAGCAGCGCGGAGAATGTAGCGGGGTTGCGGCGGGCCTGCTCTGCGACAAAACGGCTGCACGCCAGTGCACGACCACACTCCCGGGCGAGATCCGTGGCTGCTAGCGCCTGCTGGAGCGCCGCTGCCGTTTCAGTATCGGCGCGTTCCATAATGCTGGCCCAGACCGCTTGCGCATTGTCGGCAAGCGCCGGCGCAAGGCCTGCGACATCGGGTTCTGTCACAGCGGGCTATCCAGTGTTAACCATCGAGCACAGGTGCCACACGCAGCACCTCTTCGATGGTGGTCTGCCCTCGAGCAACACGCATGGCACCACTGAGGCGTAGGGTTTTCATGCCCTCTTTCATGGCCAGGGTGCGCACGCGGGCGGTATCCATGTGAGGTTTGATTTCATCCTGCACCGCTGGTGTATTCACCAGCACCTCGTAAATCCCCTGACGGCCCATGTAGCCCGTGTCGCGACAGGCGCGACAACCCACTGGGCGGGCAATCTTCTCGGGCATACGCACTTTCCAAGGCGCTACCAGCTGCTGCCAGGCTTCGGGTTCGGGCGCTTCCCAGGATTTACATTTCTCGCAGAGTATCCGCACCAGGCGCTGGGACATCACGCCGCGAACCGTCGCCTTGATCAGATACGGTGGCACCCCTAGTTCCAGCAAGCGTGACACCGAGCTGGGGGAGTCATTGGTGTGTAGCGTCGACAGCACCAGGTGTCCAGTGAGGGCCGCCTGCACTGCCATATTGGCGGTTTCCAGATCGCGAATCTCGCCAACCATAATGATGTCGGGGTCCTGACGCATGAGTGCCCGCACACCCGCCGAGAAATCCAGGTCGATGCTATGATTGACCTGCATCTGGTTGAAGGCGCCTTCTACCATTTCGATGGGGTCTTCAATGGTGCAAACGTTAACCTCGTCCGTGGCCAGTTCGCGCAAGGTTGAATACAGCGTGGTGGTCTTACCCGAGCCCGTGGGGCCGGTAACCAGCACAATGCCATTGCCTGCGCCGGTCATCTGGTGCCAGCGAGCCAGGTCATCGTCCGCCAGGCCCAGCTGTTCAAAACTCTTTTGCAACACATCGGGATCAAAAATCCGCATCACCAGCTTTTCACCAAAGGCCGTTGGCAGTGTGGCCAGACGTAGCTCGACTTCGTCGCCTTCGGGGGTTCGCGTTTTCAGTCGACCGTCCTGCGGCCGGCGCTTCTCGGCAACATCCATTCGCCCGAGAATTTTTATGCGGCTGGTAACTGCCGCGCAGACCTGTTGCGGCAGTTCGTAAACACTGTGCAGCACGCCGTCTATCCGGAAGCGCACATGTCCAATTTCCCGCCGCGGCTCGATATGGATGTCACTGGCGCGTTGTTCGAACGCGTACTGCAGCAGCCAATCCACCACGCTCACAATATGCTGGTCGTTGGCATCCGGCTCCTTCATGGAGCCAAGCTCGAGCATTTGCTCCAGATTGCCTATACCGGCCACAGCCTCCGGTTTACTGCCACTGTGCGCACCACGAACAGACCCCGCCATGGTGTAAAACTCGGCCGTATGGCGCACCAGAGCCCGGGGGTCGGAGATCACACGCCGGATGGGGCGGCGCAGCACGTGCTCCAGGTTGGACTCCCAGCCACGGACATAGGGTTCAGCAGACGCAATTACTACGTCCTGATCGCTAACTTCGACGGCAAGAATGCGATGCCGCTGTGCGAATGCCTGCGACATGACTTCGGAAACTGCGCTGACATTGATCTTGAGCGGGTCTATGTCGTACACGGCTTGGCCGGTTTGCTGCGACAGCCAACCCAGCAAGGCATCCATATCCAGCACCGCTCCTGAGCGAGCCGCATCCGGCAGCTTTTGCTCTGCAAGGAATACCAACGGATGCACACTGCCTACCGCCGTCTTGCTAACGCGCTTGCGCTCTTCCTCGGTGATTCTGCCGTCATTGCAAAGTTGCTCGACCAGCCCTGGAAGGGTCAGCCTGGCCTCGCTGGTGAACACATCGGGTGACACTGCCATGGGTGGAAATGGCCTCCGGCCGTGGCTTCAATTATGCCCTCATGCTAGCACAGGCATGGGCCGCAAAACCCGACATTCAGACTATGACAGAGGCGCTGCAAATACCTATACTGCGCGCTCAAGCAACGAGGGTATCCGATGGCAGGTGGCAATCCTCTGGAGCGACTCTTCGGTAAGTCGCCCATAGGTCCAATTCAGGAACACATGCAGCTGGCCAATGAAGCGGCCTGCCTGCTTCCACAGCTGATTGAGGCCAGCATTGATGGTGACTGGAAGCGCGCCAAAGAGGTCAACAAGCAGATACAGGCCTCAGAGGCCGCTGCGGATAAACTCAAGCGCAAGATCCGCCAGAACCTGCCGCGCTCGCTGTTCCTTCCGGTACCCCGGGGCGATCTGCTGGAATTGGTATCCACCCAGGACAAAGTTGCCAACGTGGCCAAGGACATCGGCGTGCTGGTAATGGGCCGGGAGATGACCTTTCCCGCAAAACTGCAGGAACCACTAACGGAGTTTCTCGACGCATGCCTGTCAGCGGTGGACCAGTGCCTCGGCGCTATTCAGGAGCTGGATGAACTCCTGGAAGTGGGTTTTACCGGACGCGAGGTAAGGCGCGTAGAAAAAATGCTGAAGGATCTTGATCGTACGGAGGCGAAGTGCGATAGAACGGCCGCCAAGGTTCGCCGCATTCTGTTCCGGATGGAATCAGAGCTGCCGCCCATCGATACGATGTTCCTTTACAGGGTTCTGGCACTAATATCGGACTTGGCTGATGTGTCGGAGTCCGTCGGCGACCGACTTCAAATCATTATTGCGCGCTAGGGAGCTCCCTTAAATGGACATCATTGCCCAGTACGGTCCGATCTTCGTGATCATGGCCTGCGCCTTCGGCTTCTTCATGGCCTGGGGAATCGGCGCCAATGACGTGGCCAATGCCATGGGCACCTCTGTGGGCTCACGCGCACTCACTATCAAGCAAGCCATTCTGGTGGCCATGATCTTTGAGTTCATGGGCGCCTACCTAGCTGGAGGCGAGGTAACTTCTACTATACGCAAGGGCATCATCGATGCCGATGCCCTGTCGGACACACCCGAGCTTATGGTTTACGGGATGATGTCCGCCCTGCTGGCCGCGGGTACCTGGCTATTGATTGCCAGCATGAAGGGCTGGCCAGTATCGACGACCCATTCCATCGTGGGCGCCATCGTGGGTTTCGCTGCGGTAGGCATCTCGGTTGAGTCCGTGCACTGGGAGCAGGTGGGTACCATCGCCGCCAGCTGGGTGGTTTCGCCCGTGCTCGCCGGCACCATTTCCTTCGGCCTCTTCATGAGCGTGAAAGTGCTCATTCTGGACACTGACGACCCCTTCCACCGGGCCAAACGGTTCATCCCCATCTATATGTGGATGGTGGGATTCATGATCTCCATGGTGACTCTGCTTAAGGGTCTTAAGCACATCGGTCTGGACCTGGACCTGGGGCTGGGCTCCAAGTTCGCCAATGCGATCCCCATCTCCGCGGCTATCGGCCTGGTCGTTGCCGGTCTGGGCATGCTGATGCTGCGGCGCGTCAAAGAAGTTCAAGACGAAAACAACCGCTTTGCCAGTGTCGAGCGGGTCTTCGCCATCCTGATGATTTTCACCGCCTGTGCCATGGCATTCGCCCACGGCTCCAACGACGTGGCCAACGCCGTAGGGCCACTGGCAGCCATTGCCGCTACGGTACAGAGCGGCGGAGAGATCGCGGCAAAATCCGCCATGCCCTGGTGGATTCTGCTTACCGGTGCACTGGGCATCGTGATCGGTTTGGCTACCTACGGCTGGAAGGTCATTGCAACTATCGGCCGCAAAATCACAGAGCTGACACCCAGTCGTGGCTTCGCGGCCGAGCTGGGCGCCGCCTCTACCGTTGTCATCGCCTCGGCGACGGGCCTACCCATTTCCACCACCCACACGCTGGTGGGTGCTGTGCTGGGCGTGGGCATTGCACGAGGCATCGCCGCACTTAACCTGCGCACCGTGGGCTCCATCTTTATGTCGTGGATTATCACCCTCCCCGCCGGTGCAGGCCTGGCGATCCTGTTCTTCTTTATCTTCAAGGGTATCTTCGGCTAGCAAGCCGCCTGTGCATTATTCCCACTGGTGGGAGTACCGCATTATTGGGTACCCTTAGCGGCCATTTAATGCACTGAGAGAGTACCGTGCCCACCGAAGGCCGTCGGCATATTCGCTGGTTCAGGAATACCGCGCCCTACATCAATGCACACCGAGGCAAGACCTTTGTGCTGATGTTGGGGGGAGAGGCTGCGCGCGACGCAAACTTCCCCAATATCATCCACGACATCGCCCTGCTCAACAGCCTAGGGATTCGCCTGGTGATTCTGGTGGGGGCGCGGCCTCAGATAGCGCAGCGGCTGCAAGCCGCTGGATTGACACAGCACATACACAACGGTGTACGCATTACCGATGCAGATAGCATTGTGCATGTGAAGGATGCGGTGGGCGCAATACGTATCCAGGTTGAAGCCATGCTCTCTATGGGCCTGCCCAACTCACCCATGCAGGGCTCACGCATTCAGGTAGCCTCCGGCAACAACATCGCAGCACAACCCATCGGCGTGGTCGACGGCGTTGACCACCAGCTCACGGGGCGCATTCGTCGCGTGGACCGCAAGGCTATTTCAGCACAATTGGATGCGGGTGCCATCGTACTGCTGTCACCTCTGGGCTACTCACCCACAGGTGAGGTATTCAATCTCAGCCTGGACGACATCGCGGTGCACACCGCAGCGGCCATCGAGGCGGACAAGCTCATCCTCTTCGGGGAAGCCGACGGCATCACCGGTGAGAACGGAGAACTGCTGCGCCAATGTTCCGTTGGGGAAGCCCAGGGAATGGCTTTGGCGAATGAGGAACAGGCCGGATTGTTGGCAACAGCAAGCCGAGCCTGTTTGTCGGGTGTCAGTCGCTGCCAGATCATCAGCTACAAGGATGACTGCGCGCTGTTAGAGGAGCTATTCACCCATGATGGCTCCGGCACCCTGATCGCCAGTGATTCTTATGAACAATCTCGCGTGGCTTCCATTGATGACATCGGCGGTATTCTCGAGCTGATCGAGCCGCTAGAACAGTCAGGCGTATTGCTGAAGCGCTCACGGGAACTGTTGGAAGCAGAGATCCGTCAGTTCCGGATATTGGAACGAGACGGACGCATTATTGCCTGCGCCGCACTTTATCCCTTCGATGAGGATAACTGTGGGGAGCTGGCCTGCATCGTCACGGATCCAGAGTATCGAGGGGGTGAGCGGGGCCTGCGATTGCTCAACGAGTTGGAACGCGAGGCACGGCGCCAAGGCCTGGACGCAGTATTTGTGCTCACCACGCAAACCGCCCACTGGTTTATCGAGCAAGGTTTCGAGGAGAGCACGCGCAAGGCGCTGCCCGGTCAGCGTAACGCGCTGTACAACTTGCAGCGCAACTCCAAGGTGCTGTTCAAGAAACTAACGGTTTAGCCGCGCCAGAGGCTCGGAAAAACCGGCTTTTCGCCAGATTAAGCCAACCCCATTTTTTGCTATGCTGCGCTGCCGCAGTCCACAGGTAAGGCTGCGCTCGTCTTTGTAGAGGTTTGTCATGCCAGAATATCGCTCCAGAACCACCACACACGGCCGCAACATGGCTGGCGCCCGCGCACTGTGGCGTGCCACGGGCATGAAAGACGACGACTTCAATAAGCCGATTATTGCGGTGGTGAACTCCTTCACCCAGTTCGTACCCGGACACGTTCACCTCAAGGATCTGGGACAGCTGGTTGCCAGGGAGATCGAGAAATCCGGCGGTGTGGCCAAAGAGTTCAACACCATTGCGGTCGATGACGGTATCGCCATGGGCCATGACGGCATGCTCTACAGTCTGCCCTCGCGCGACATTATCTCCGACTCGGTCGAGTACATGGTGAATGCCCATTGCGCGGACGCCATGGTGTGCATATCCAATTGCGACAAGATCACCCCCGGGATGCTGAACGCCGCCATGCGACTGAACATCCCCGTGGTATTCGTTTCTGGAGGCCCCATGGAAGCGGGCAAAACCAAGCTCTCTGAACACAAGCTGGACCTGGTCGATGCGATGGTCATCGCCGCCGACAGCGATGTGGACGACGAGACGGTCGCAGAATACGAGCGCTCTGCCTGCCCTACCTGCGGCTCCTGCTCCGGCATGTTCACAGCGAACTCAATGAACTGTCTCACCGAGGCGCTGGGACTTAGCCTGCCGGGGAACGGCTCCACCCTGGCCACTCACTCGGATCGCGAGCAACTGTTCCTGCGTGCAGGTCGCCTGGTGGTTGATCTGGCCAAGCGATACTACGAAGGCGATGACGCCTCCGTGCTGCCGCGCAACATTGGTAGCTTTAATGCTTTTGAGAACGCCATGGCACTGGATATTGCGATGGGCGGTTCAACCAATACCATTCTGCATCTGCTGGCAGCGGCCAAAGAAGCGGAGCTGGACTTCACCGTGGCGGATATCGACAGGCTGTCCCGTCGCGTGCCACAGCTGTGTAAAGTGGCGCCCAACACACCCAAATACCACATGGAAGATGTGCACCGCGCCGGCGGAGTGATGGGTATTCTGGGAGAGCTGAACCGTGCGGGTCTGCTGCACGATGACTGCCCCACGGTGCACAGCAAAACCATGGGCGAAGCCCTTGCGAAGTGGGACATTGCGCAAAGCAACGACAAGGACGTACACAGCCTTTACAGCGCGGGTCCCGCCGGCATTCCTACGCAAACCGCGTTTAGCCAGTCGACGCGCTGGCCAACACTGGACATCGATAGGGAGCAGGGCTGTATTCGCAATCTGGAGCATGCCTACTCGCAGGAAGGTGGCCTGGCCGTGCTGTTTGGCAACATTGCCGAGGATGGCTGCGTCGTTAAGACCTCTGGCGTGGACGAAGACATCCACGTTTTTACCGGCAAAGCCTACGTGTGCGAAAGTCAGGAAAGAGCGGTGGAAGATATTCTGGCCGACAAGGTGAAAGCCGGCGACGTGGTGGTTATTCGCTACGAGGGGCCGCGCGGCGGCCCCGGCATGCAGGAGATGCTCTACCCCACCAGCTACCTGAAATCCAAAGGCTTGGGCAAGGTATGTGCCTTACTGACCGACGGGCGCTTCTCAGGCGGCACCTCCGGTCTGTCTATCGGCCACGCATCCCCGGAGGCGGCGGCGGGTGGTGCGATCGCGCTGGTGGAGCACGGCGATACCATCCATATCAATATCCCCGAGCGAAGCATCAATGTAGATGTCAGTGATGAAGAACTGGCTCAGCGACGCGCTGCTATGGAGACCAGTGATAAACCCTGGCAACCCGTCGAGCAACGGCCGCGCAAGGTCAGTCCTGCGCTGAAGGTTTACGCCAAGCTGGCCACCAGTGCAGACAAAGGTGCGGTGAGGGATCTCAGCCAGATTGGCCTTTGAGCGCGTCGCGCTGCGCCTGACCTTGCTGGATCAGGAGCTCTAGATCGCTGCGTAGATCAGCGATCTCCCGGCGCAGCCTTGCGTCTTGCTTCTCTGTACGACTCTCCAAAACAGCCGCTGTAGCGCTGGAAATTACGCGGAAGTTATTGTCGTAAATCGCCTGATACTCCGGTGATACGCTGTCCTCCCGGGCATCAATGGCGCGGCGCACCTCATCCTGCCAACCCGACTGGCGCTTCAGGATACGCTCCAATCGGTCGATCCACAGTGCACGTTCCTCCAACCAGATGGCGTCCGAGCGCTGCAGCGCCGCGACTCTGGCTTCGATGTCGGATTTTTGCTCGCTGCTTAGCCTGCCCATGTAGTCCTGAAGGTTGTCTCGCAGGTTTTCGTAGGCATCTTCGTAGTATTTCGCATCACTGCGCTCAAGGTACTTTTTCTCGTACTTGAGTTGGCGCTCGCGCAGCTCGTCAATAAACTCCGCGAGCTGCTCGTCGCTGAGTTGCTCGCCCAGTGAGATCATCCACTCCAGCCCGCGTACCTCAACGCGCTCGTAGGCAGCCTCTACTGACAGCGACAGGTCTTCAATCATCTGCGCAGTTACCGGCTCATCCAATGCCTGCTCCGTCTCTTCCAACAGGGTGAGGTAGCGCGGCAGTTCCTCTTCCCGGTGCCACGCTAGGAATGGCGCCAGCTGTCGGTCGAGGAAGCGATCTTGCTCCCGATCCAGATCCACATAACGGTCTAGATACCAGGGAATCAGGAAGTCCAATCGGTTATAGAAAAATGTGGTACTGCTGCAGGCACTGATAAACAGTGCCAGAACTGCCACCGTTGTCAGGCGAATCAGTGATGGTTTCATAGTGCTCAATCCTCAACGCCAAATCGGCAGTGCGTCGCCTAAAGGCTCGGGCAGCTGTACCAACGACGCCACTTGCTGAGCGCGATCACGGCCGGCCGCCTTGGCCCTGTACAGTGCGGCATCCGCCTGTCGCAGCCAATCGTCCGCCGATTCGGCAACGCTGGGGTCGCAGACACCCAGACTAATCGTCACTCGACGCTCTGGCAGCATATGCGAAGTCTTTACCCGGTCGCGCAGCTCATTCGCCAGCACTAACGCCCGGCTTACCGTGGTTTCGGGCAACAGAATCGCAAACTCTTCACCGCCATAGCGAAATACGGTGTCTGCACCGCGAATTCGTTCCTGAATCAGTGCCACCAGCGCTTTAAGGACTTCGTCACCCGCTGCATGGCCCAGCTCGTCGTTGACGGCCTTGAAATGATCAACGTCCAGCATAATCAGCGCGCTAATTCGCTTATGCCGCTGCCACAGCGAAAACGCACTGGCGAGCT
Source organism: Parahalioglobus pacificus (assembly GCF_014652275.1). Taxonomy (GTDB): domain Bacteria; phylum Pseudomonadota; class Gammaproteobacteria; order Pseudomonadales; family Halieaceae; genus Parahalioglobus; species Parahalioglobus pacificus. The sequence goes on from NZ_BMYM01000002.1 coordinate 290,816, forward strand.
CCTCCTCGAAATGTCGTCGGTTTTTGGCACCGGTTAAGGCATCGTGAATAACAAGGTTACGGTAGCGGGACGACTGTTGGTTCACTGCACGCATCAGCCACCAGCTGACCAACAGCGTGTGGATCATGCTCACCAACATGATGAGCGCCATGCCGGTTTCAAACTCCAAAAACACCGCAGGAATCACGACCATCAGGCAGGGTGCACCCAGCCACATCCCCGCCCCGGTTCTCAGAATACTCGGCACAGCCACCATCAACGGATACATCCAGAACAGGCTGTATTCCTGCCCAAACATCACCGAGAGAATAACCAGAGGAATAGTGAGTAATAGAACGGTTGGGGGAGACAGAAAACCGCTGCGACGGCGAAGGATCATCCAGAGATTGGCCACGAATACCGCAGAGAGCACCAGAGCCGCAGCCGCAGGCAACCACTCTCCCGTGCTCCAGTGACGGTAAGCCAAAGGCGCAAGAATAACCGCAAGCAGGAACAGAATGTGAAGATTGGCGCGCCTGTCCCGGCGCATTTCTTCCGGCGAGCTTGCAACAGCGCTGACGCCACTGGCGACAAGGTCGCCCGCAATCCGCTCTCCGAGCACGCGCTTCATGCGCTCAAACTCCGAGAAAGTCCGGCGTGGCTAGCATCACGGGTAGTCCAGACCATCAGTCGCAAACGGCATCTCTGGGTTACGGAAACACTTGAATTCAAGGTGATTCCCGGCAGGGTCACTCACAAAGAAAGTGCGCTGTTCCCCTCTCCGCCCAGCAAAGCGCGTGGTGGGCTCAATCACAAAATCAACCTCCGCGCGCCTCAGCCTTGCTACCAGAGCATCGAAATCCGTCCACGCCAACACTGCGCCAAAGTGCGAGGCGGGCACTTCTTCATCATCCACGGGATTGTGGGCCACAGGCGGTAGCAATTCAGGAGCCACCTTATGCACCACCAACTGATGCCCCCAGAAGTTGTAGTCTATCCAGCGGTCTGCTCGTCGGCCCTGCTCACACTCGAGCAGATCACCGTAAAACGCTGCGGCCTTTTCAAGGTCATCGACGGGTAGGGCCAGGTGGAACGGCAGTGGATTCATCGCGCAGTTACCAGGGAAGTTTATTCAAATCGAGATTACCACCTGAGACGACAGCGACCGTTTTGCGGCCCCGGAACTGCTCCGGGTGCTCCAAAATGCCCGCATAGCTCACCGCGCCCGAGGGTTCGATAACCTGCTTCATCCGCGACCATTGCAAGCGCATCGCAGCGACGATCGCCTCATCACTGACAGTCACTACCGTATCAACGAACTGTTGCATCAATGCAAAGTTACGCTCGCCCAGAGACGTCAGCAATCCATCGGCGATGGTGTTTGGGCTAGTCTGCGGAATAATACGCCCCAAACCAAAGGAGCGGAATGCATCATCGGCACCGGCGGGCTCAACAGCAACAACGGTCACCGAGGGCTTGAGGGTTTTTACCGCAAGAGCAACACCACCCAGAAGACCTCCACCACCCACAGGTATCGCCAGAGCTTCTACATCCGGCACCTGCTCCAGTATCTCCATGCCCACCGTGCCCTGCCCGGCAATCACCCGCGCATCGTCATAAGGCGGTACGATGTGCGCACCGGTCTGCGCCACCACCCGGGCAAGCGTTGTCTCCCGCGCCTCCAAGTTTGGCTCGCACTCAATCACCAGGCCCCCATAAGACTGCACGGCATCACGCTTAACCGTCGGCGCATTAGATGGCATCACAATATGCGCAGTAATACCCCGGTTGGAAGCCGCCATGGCCAGCGCCGCTCCGTGGTTGCCGGACGAATGCGTAGCAACCCCTCTGGCAGCCGTTTCGTCATCCAGCCCCAAAACCGCATTACAGGCGCCTCTGGCCTTAAAAGCACCGGCCTTCTGGAGGTGCTCGGATTTGAACATGACCTCAGTGCCCGCCGCGTCTGACAATCGTTGGCTGGACAACACGGGGGTGAAGTGCACCGCATCGGAAATTCGGTTTGCGGCGGCCCTCACGTCATCAATGGTGGGGATTTCTACGGTTGTCATAACTAGAGCGGGCTGCACCTTGGGAGGATTGCGCTGAATTATCATGCCTGTGGCAGCGCGGTGCAAAACCACCGAAACGGCAGATGCCAGAACACCCTGTGCTATGCTGCTGCGCTTTTCAGAGAAGCGCCCTTATGGAGCAGCTGGAACAACTCTCAATCCAATTTGTGAATGCCGTTTGGGGCACACCTTTGGTGGTGCTCCTGTTAGGCGGCGGCTTGTTCTTTGCGATCTATTCCCGTCTGCTACCCTATCGTCATTTCGGTCATGCCGTTGGCATTATGCTGGGCAAACATGACACCCCTGACCAGCCAGGTGAGCTCAGCCACGCCCAGGCGCTGGCCGCAGCACTGTCAGGCACGATGGGCCTGGGAAACATGGCAGGTGTGGCACTTGCGATTGTCGCCGGCGGTCCCGGCGCCGTTTTCTGGATGTGGATGTCGGCACTTGTCGGGATAGCCACAAAATTCTTTACCTGCACCTTGGGCATCATGTACCGCGGCAAAGACAGCTTGGGCCAATTGCAGGGCGGGCCGCAGTACGTCATTCGCGAGGCCCTGCCACGCGCTTTTTATCCGCTGGCGATCGTATTCTCCCTGGCGGGCCTGATCGGCACCCTGCCCATGTTTCAGGCTAACCAACTGACGGCCATGATTCGAGAGAACATCGATATCGGTGGCGATCCGCTGCTGGGTAATTTCATGATAGGCCTAGCAATGGCAACCATTGTGGGCCTGGTCGTTTTCGGGGGTCTGCAGCGCGTCGCCAAAGTGGCTGTGGCGCTGCTGCCACTGATGGTCGCTATCTACTTGGGCATGACCCTCATCATGATCGGTTCGAATCTGGAGAAGGTGCCAGGGATTCTCGCCAGTATCGTGCATAACGCTTTCTCGCCAGACGCCGCTGTCGGTGGGTTTCTGGGCGTGGTGCTAATTGGCGTGAGTCGAGGCGTTTTCTCTAACGAAGCGGGTCTCGGCACTGAAGTCATGGCTCATGGCGCCGCCAAAACCAATGAGCCGGTGCGGGAAGGTCTGGTCGCCATGCTGGGGCCCGTGGCGGACACGCTCATTGTATGCACCTGCACGGCCATTGTGATCCTGTTGGCGGGCACGTGGGAAAACCCCGGCGACCTCTCTGGCGTCGTGCTAACCGCCAATGCCTTTAAGGCGCAGTTGGGTACGCCGGGTCTGATACTGCTGTCCATTGTCGCGCTCATACTCAGCAGCACGACGATGTTCGCGGGCTGGTATTACGGGGCAAAGTGTTTCGGCTTTTTGTTCGGCGCGCAGATTCAACACCACTACAAATGGTACTTCCTGGCAACAATCGTGTTCGGCGCCTGCGTCAGTATCGATGTGGTGTTCAACCTGATCTCCGGGTCTTACGGGATCATGGCCATTCCCACCATGGTCTCAACCTTGTATCTGGCTGCCAGGGTGAAGGCAGCGGCGAATGAGTACTTTCATCGCCACCCCTATTGAGACGGCGCTTCAGTTAGGCACCGCCCGCGCTGTCAGGCCGCTTCGATCGCTTGCGTTGCCGCGGCCTTATTGATGGCGCCCAGAATGCCGTCCAGCGACGCTTGAACAATGTCGTGACTGCGACCAACGCCGCAGTAACGTTCACCCTCGATATTCAACTGGATGTAGCACACCGCTTCCGCATCGGCGCTTTGGCTGAGCGCATGCTCGCTGTATTCCACCAGGACGATTTTGCGCCCCATGAAGCGCTGCATGGCATCCACAAATGAGGCCACCACGCCGGAGCCCTCACCATTCAGCGTATGGCTGGACTGCCCTTCGTTCAAAGAGGCAGTGAGGCGATCTGCGCCGTCGGCGCGACTGACCTGGTAATCGCCCAGGCACCAGCGTCCCTGGTCGTGCAAGTAGGTTTTCTCAAACAGATCATAGATAGCATCGGGTTCAACCTCGGCCTCAGAGGCCTCGGCATAGGCCTGCACCGCACGACTGAAATCAATCTGTAACCACCGCGGCAGCACCAGGCCATGGGTCCGCTCCAGCACGTATGCGATTCCACCTTTACCAGACTGGCTGTTAATACGGATAACTTCTTCGTAGGAGCGGCCAATGTCCGCTGGATCGATGGGCAGGTAGGCAACCTCCCAGGGTGAAGTCTCATCCCGTCGCGCCAGGCACTTCTTGATAGCATCCTGATGGCTGCCAGAGAATGCGGTAAACACCAATTCACCTGCGTAGGGGTGGCGCGGGTGCAACGGCAGTTGGGTACATTCCTTACAGGTTTGGATGATTTCGTCCATATTGGACAGGTCCAGCATGGGGTCGACGCCCTGGCTATAGAGGTTCATCGCCATGGTCACGATATCCATATTGCCAGTGCGCTCGCCGTTACCCATCAGGGTACCCTCGACCCTGTCAGCGCCAGCCAGCACCCCCAGCTCAGCGGCCGCGACAGCGCAGCCGCGGTCATTGTGGGTATGCAGGGAGATCAACAGGCTCTCGCGGCGCTCCACTCGGTCGCAGAACCACTCGATCTGATCGGCGTAGACATTCGGCGTGCTCATTTCCACCGTGGCCGGCAAGTTGATAATGGCCGGCCGCTCTGGTGTGGGCTGCCAAACTGCAGTTACTGCATTGCACACCTCAACCGCGAAATCGAGCTCAGTTCCCGTGAAGCTCTCGGGCGAGTACTCGAACACCCACTCAGTTTCGGGATAGCGCGCTGCACAGTCCTGAACCAGCTTGGCGCCCTTCACGGCGATATCGATAATGCCTTCTCTATCAAGGCCAAACACCTGTTCCCGCTGAACGGTAGATGTGGAGTTGTACACGTGCACAATGGCTCTGCGCACCCCTTTCAAGGCCTCGAAGGTTTTCTCGATGAGGTCAGGCCGTGCCTGGGTCAGTACCTGGATGGTGACATCTTCGGGAATACGATTGTTGTCGATCAGCTCACGCACAAAGTCAAAGTCATGACCCGACGCAGAAGGGAACCCAACCTCAATCTCCTTGAAGCCCAGCTTCACCAGCAAGTCCCACAGGCGGGATTTCTGCCTGCCTGTCATGGGCTCAATCAATGCCTGGTTGCCGTCGCGCAGATCGACACTGCACCAGGTTGGCGCTGTGTCCAGAGTCTTGTCCGGCCACCGCCGGTTGCTCATGGCGATAGGTTTGAATGCGGGGTACTTGCTGTGGTCAAAAGCCGTCATGGTGTCACCTGATTATTTGGCCGGCGACTGGTGGGCATAGTGCGTAACAGCGCTGGCGCTCTTGTGAAGCACCACGGAACTCTCATCAGCGGGGTAATCTGACCAGAGCGACTGCACACACGGCCACACCGGGCCGGGCTACGAAGTATAGTGGCGAAGCCGTAGATAAAAACTGCAAATTCTTCTCATTTCATGCACCATGCAGCGATATATCACTACTAATGCGCTATTATTTAGTGAATGATGTAATGCAACGCAGCAATAGTGATACAAAATGAAGCTGGATAGACTGGATCGGCGCATTCTGGAAGTGATGCAGGACAACGGCCGCATCAGCAATCTCGAGTTAGCCGATAAAGTGGGACTGTCGCCTACACCCTGCTCCCGGCGGGTGCGACAGCTGGAAGCATCGGGGCTGGTACGCGGCCACGTTACCCTCCTCAATCAGGACCAGCTGGGCTTAAAGCTCACAGCCTGGATCAGCATCACCATGGACCGACACACGCCGGACCGGTTTGAGGCCTTTGAAGAAGAAGTGAGGGCCTATCCTGAGGTGCTCGAGTGCGCCGTAGTGACCGGGCAGGCCGCTGACTATCTGATCAAGGCGGTGGTGCCAGATATGGCCTATTACGAGGGATTTTTGCTGGGCAAGCTGACCCGCATCCCGGGGGTCAGCGGCGTGCTATCCAGCTTTGAGTTACGCCGTGTGGTGAATCGCACACGGCTACCGCTGGATCATACGGAGTCTTGAAGTGAGTGCTAACTTTGCCTCAGGGTCCTAATTAGTGCGCTCTGCCAGCGACCACGGCGGGAACTCAGCACACTCCAAGGCCTCGTACTCGCGAGAGTCGAAGAAGTTTTCAACCCCACCATTGTCCAAGAACAGACGGACATACATGGCACAGCGAGCGCTGGCCTGGGCGAGCCTGGCATCCGACTTCAACCGCTGTTTGAGATCGTCCACCATCACCCGGTCAGTGCTCATGCGAAGACCACCACCCGCCTCGGTATCGAGCACCATGAAAGCACCATCATTAGCCTGCCAGGGTTGCCAGGGAGTCAGGCTGTTATCGCTACCGCTACCGGGATCGCCACTGCGCGCAAACTGCCCCCAGTAGCCGCGCATTGCCTGCGTCAGGAAAGCGCGGCCGGGGGCGTTCTCGTCGTTGTAGAGGCCAGCAACTATCTCTCCCATAATCGGCCCCCAAATGAAGTCCAGCTCCACCGCGTGAGCCGCGCCCAGTAGCAGGGGTAAATCCACCAATGCATTCTGGGTGCCTTCGTCCCAATCGAAGCGGTAGCCGTACACGGGCACACGGGCATCTGTTGCCGCGATGGTCTGTGCGACTTCATCCACTGCCAGCGCCTTCCAGGTGTCGCTCATGTAGGCAGACATCCAGTTGTAGCTTTCGGGGTCATCTACCCGTGGGAGGAAGCCCAGCCAATTGCTCACATAATTTGAATCCAGGGCAAGGAATAGCTTGGCCTCATCCAAGTTGGTGCCCGTGATAAGCGGTACCTGATTCCAGCGCTTTGGATCTGCAAAAACCGTCAGCAGCGAATCTTTGGGCAGCACCGCCCCGTCCCGGAAGTGCTGCGGGGCGCGGTACATTCCGCCTGGCACAGCCAAGGGCTCGAGCAGCTGCTCGACGGAGAGCGAGCGCACAAAGGTTAGCCATTCCTGGTCGCTGAAGCTGTCCTGTAAGGCGCGCGCGGACCCAACATCTTCTGCCCTACCGGTGCTTTGCAACCACTTCCCCGTGAGCTCCCTGCTGCTGGAGCCTGAGCCCGGCTCTGGGTCGTCGTGGTAGTTTTCTGCCCGCTGCAATGTATTGGTGCCGGTCAACCCGCTCTGGGCAATGGCACGATGGAACAACCCCTTCGCCAAAGGGCTAGACAGCAGGGCAAATACATTCCTGCCGCCCGCGGATTCACCGAAAATAGTGACGTTTTGGGGGTTGCCGCCAAAGGCCGAGATATTGTCCCGTACCCACTCCAGCGCCAGCACCATATCCAGATTGCTGAAGTTGCCCGAGGCGTCGAGCGGGTTGTCTGCCAAGGCCCTGAAAGCGGGGTGGCTTAACCAGCCCAGCACACCCAGACGGTAGTTAATGGAAACCACCACCACCCTCTGCTCCTCGGCCAGGGCCGTGCCGTCATACGTAGAGCCGGTACCGATGCTGTTGCCACCGCCGTGAATCCAAAACATCACCGGCAAACCCTCTGCGTTTGCAGGGGCATAAACATCCAGCGTGAGACAGTCCTCGTCACCCATCAGGGTGCCCGGCTCAGCGCCGGTAGCGCCAGCAAGTGCACTGGCAAACTGGGGGCACACCGGACCATGCTGAATGGCTGCCAGCGGCTCTGCCCAGGCTTCGGCCGGCACGGGGGCTCGCCAGCGCCGCTCTCCCACTGGGGGCGCCGCATAGGGAATGCCCACCCAGGCAAAGGTTTTCGACGTCGACTGATAGCCCACCACATCGCCGTACTGCGTGGTACGACGCGTCTCGGGATCGGCCACAGCGGTGCGCTCAGGTGGCTCGGAATCCACCAGGTTCAGCGCAATGCCCGCCACAACCAGCAACACACCCAGTACCAATAGTCCTTTCTTCACAGCCCAGCTCCCGGTGAAAAACTGCAACTTTAACTGGCCGGATCGAGACTTGCGAGAGTGCCCACTGCCCAAGAGCATGGAAGGCTAGGAATCTCATGCATACAGACAGCTATAAGGAATAAGTGATGCAGGACGTGCAAAACCAGGTCGCCATTGTCACCGGCGGGGGCAGCGGAATGGGACAGATCATAGCGAAGCGGTTAGCAGACCGCGGAGCCAAGGTCGCCATTTTCGACGTTAATGAAGACGGCATGGCCACTACAGCCACCCACAGCGCAACAATCAAGGCCTACCGCTGCGACATCAGTCAGTCCGAGGGCGTCAATGCGGCCGTCGCTCAGGTTATCGCTGATCTGGGGCCTGTCGACCTGCTGGTACATGCTGCGGCGCTGATGCCCAGCCACAAGCTCGTGGATGAGACCCATGAGGGCATGGAACGCCTGTTCCAGATCAACTACTTCGGAACGGTTTATATGGTCAGGGCGGTTCTGGACGGCATGATGGAGCGCAACAGCGGGCGCATCATTGCCTTCGGCTCCATCGCCGGCGAGGTACCTGTCCCTCACATGGGCGCCTACTGCGCGACTAAAGCTGCGGTAAACACCTACATGGAAGTGCTGGAAAACGAGCTGCGAAACACCAACATTCATACGCACCTGGTGTGCCCGCCTGCGGTCAACACACCTCTGATTGACCAGACCTTGGCCACGGATAGCCCGGGCAGCATCATCGAATCCAAGGAGGCTGGCAGGCTGGCTGATCCCGAGAAGATCATCGATGCCATCGAAAAGGGTGTCGCCAAGAACAAGGGAACCATTTACCCCGGTGAGGCCTGGTTCCTGATGCTCTGGCACACCCTGTTTCCAAAGCTGTGGTGGAAAGTGGTGCTCAAGTTCGAGGACTGATACGCACCGGGGGGGAGGCCCTGACCGGCCTCCCCGCCTATGGCATACTGCGCTGCCAGCTCTTGGAGGAAGGCACTTGCAGTACGCCAGTGATGTCACCGCCCTGATCGGCAACACCCCCCTGCTTCACCTGCGCGAGGTCTCCGAGCGCACCGGCTGTACCATTCTGGGTAAAGCTGAATTTCTCAACCCCGGCGGTTCAGTGAAAGACCGCACCGCACTGGGCATCCTGCGGGACGCCGAAGCCCGTGGCATGCTGGAACCGGCTGGTCGCATCGTCGAAGGCACGGCAGGCAATACCGGCATCGGGCTCACGCTGCTCGCCAATGCGCTGGGCTACAAGTGTTCTGTTGTTATGCCCCTTACCCAGAGCAAGGAAAAGATCGACTCGCTGGAGCTTCTGGGCGCCGACCTTCACCTCGTACCTGCAACCTCCTACAAAGACCCCAACCATTACATCCATAGGGCCCAGCGCCTGGCGGAACAGTATGCCGAGAAAGAAGGCTGCGCCGTATGGGCCAGGCAGTTCGACAATCTCGCCAACATGGCCATACACCGGGACACCACCGGCGAAGAGATTTGGCGACAAACCGATGGCAAGGTGGACGGGTTCGTCTGCGCCGTGGGTACTGGGGGCACGCTGGCCGGTGTATCAGCAGCGCTAAAGGCCCATAATCCGGCGACCGTTATCGGCCTTGCTGACCCAGACGGGGCTTCGCTCTACGACTGGTTCACCGAGGGAGAGCTGAAACCGGGTGAGGGAAGTTCGATTCTCGAGGGAATAGGCGTTAATCACATCACCGACAATGTTGCAGAAGCAAAGGTCGATGTTGCCTTCCAGATCAGCGACCGTGAGGCCCTACCCTACGTATTCGACCTGCTTGAGCAGGAAGGTCTTTGCCTGGGAGGCTCTGCAGGCGTCAACATCGCCGGCGCCGTTCGCCTGGCCGAACACCTCGGGCCTGGTCATACCATCGTGACCATCCTGTGTGACTACGGGAACCGATACCAGAGCAAGCTGTTCAATCCCGTTTTTCTGGAAAACCGTGACCTGCCAGTGCCAAAGTGGCTCACCATTTGATCGCGATACAGCGAGGAACCCCGTGAAGATAGGCATTATCAGCGGCAGCCACCGCCAGAATTCTGAAAGTGAAAAGATTGCGCGTCACGTTGAGCAGGCTTTGCTGGCCCAGGCTTACTGTGACGAAACCTGGTTCTATAGCCTGGCGGGCAATCCTCTACCTTTGTGGGAAGAAGGCATCTGGTCGGACGACCCAGACTGGTCGCAGCGACTTGCACCCCTGAGCGAGGCCCTGCACGGCTGTGATGCGTTCGTCATCGTAAGCCCTGAGTGGCACGGCATGGCACCCGCCGGACTGAAAAACTTTTTGCTGATGTGGGCATCAGGTGGTGAGCTAGCTCACAAACCCGCGTTGATCGTCACAGTCTCGGTGGCCGATGGTGGTTCTTATCCTGTGGCCGAACTGCGTATGAGCAGCTATAAGAACAACCGAATCTGCTACCTGCCCGAGCATTTAATCATTCGCTATGTAGACACGGTGTTCAATGCAGATCCTGCGAAGAACAACGCGCAGGCCCAGGCCTACTTTGAAAAACGACTGGCTTACTGCCTCGAGCTGCTCGGTGAATACGGTAAAGCCTTTACGCAAATACGCGCCAGCGGCAAGGCCGCCTTGGACGAGTACACCAGTGGTATGTGACTGGTCGCCATACATGGCTGGGGTTGTAACAAAAAAGGGCCGCAATTAGCGGCCCTTTTTATTGGGAGTTTCAAGCCTTAGCTACCTGCTTCGGCGCGCTCCTTGGCAATCAGGAAGTCCGCAATTTTCAACATGTTCGCCTGCCCCCCCGCCTTGCGGGTGCTGATGCGGTATTTCCCGTTCACCATCATCTCGGGCGTGCCGGTGATCTGTGCAGCCTTGGCGCGGGCCGAAGCCTGGCGTACCTGGCTGGATACACCGAAAGAATTGTATGCCTTGGTGAAATCTTCCTCGGATACGCCGTTAGCGGTGAACAAGGCGGCAATCTCTGACTCAGATGCCAGGCGACGGCGATCCACATTCATTGCTTGAAAGATCACGGGGTGCATGGTGTCCATCACATCCAACACCTGCGCTGCGTAGTACGCACGCGCATGTAACTCCATGGGTGCATTCCACACAGCGGGCGAGCCCTGGAAGGTAACGTCCTCACCCAGTGTCTTTTTCCACTGACCGAGCATGGGCTCAAAGTTGTAGCAGTGGCCACAGCCGTACCAGAAGAACTCGGTCACTTCGATCGCGTCAGGGTTAACGGTTCGAATAGCCGGGGAAATAACATCATAGTGGGTACCGGCTACCCAGTTATCGTCCTGAGCCAGCGCGAAAGTGGCGCTGAGCAGCAGCACCAGGGTCAGTGAAAATCGCTGCAACATTGCAATCTCCGATCAGTCTGTTGTGTGTTTGGACAGCAACAAGGCGTCACTGTTCACAGGGATAATTAGGTTTGCACAAAAAAAGGTGGCCGCAGCCACCTATTCGCTAATAGCGGCGCCTTACTTCAGGCCGGCCGCGTAGCTCGCCACGGCTTCGATCTCAAGATCGCTGAGACCGAAGGCTGTAGTGCGCATGATCATAATGTCCCCGTCATTGGTTCTGCCGGTTTCATCCTCATAGCCCTTGCGATAGGCGCGTAGCTGATCCGCAATGTACTGCGGGTGCTGGCCGGCCAATGCGGGGAAGCCAGCTGGCGCATTGCCTTTACCGTTGGGTGAATGGCAGGCCGTACACGCGGCAACATTGCGCTCCAGAATACCTGAGCGGTAAACCTTTTCGCCAAGCGCCAAAAGTTCTGGGTCCGCCTGGGCACCAGAACCCGCCTGGCTGGCATAGAAGGCCGCAATATCAGCCAGATCCTGATCGGACATATTATCGACCTGGCCCACCATGGTGGGTACCGGGCGAGCACCGTCGCGAATGTCCTTCATCTGCTTGAACAGGTACTTGGCACCCTGCCCCGCCAGCTTTGGAAACGTGGGTGCAGCGCTATTGCCATCTGCACCGTGGCAGGCTGCGCAGGTCGCGGATTTATCCTTACCCGCAGCAACGTCACCGGTGAGGCCGGCGTCTGCGGCGATAGCAATTTGGCTGCAGCCTAGTACGAGGCCAGCCGCTAGCAATACTTTCTTCATGGTTGTTCCAGGTTTAAATCGGTGTTTCCGCTTACTCAGCGGGCTTGGCCATATATTCGATCATGGCTTTGTAGTCTTCGTCTGTGCAATTGAAGCACATACCCTTGGGTGGCATTGCGTTCATGCCGTTGTTTACCGACTGCACCAGCACGTCCATACCCTTGGCCAGGCGTGGTTCCCAGGCTGCGGCGTCGCCGGTTTTAGGCGCGTTAGCGGCACCAGTGGTGTGACACACAGAGCAGCTCTTGTTGTACTTCTCCATATCGGGCTCAGCAAATGCAGCGCCGGCGGAAATAGCGAGAGACAAAACCAACAGTTTCTTCATCATAGACCTCGGTGAAATACCAAAACAGTTGCGCAAACGATTGATATCAGGCGAAAAAAGCTGTGGCATTATATACGACTTGCTGGCACTGAAAAAGGCGATCTAGCGCTATGGACAGTCAGGCCTTAACGGCACCCAAATACCGCGACGCGCAGTTTCTTACCAGCGCCAGTCGCCTCTCCCAGTGTCCCGAAGACAGTGGCTGGGAAGTGGCATTTGCTGGCAGATCTAACGCTGGAAAATCTAGCGCAATCAACAGCTTAACGAAAAATCACAAGCTGGCCAGAACCTCAAAGACACCGGGGCGCACACAGCTGATCAACTTCTTCTCTCTGTCGGAACAACAGCGACTGGTTGACCTTCCGGGCTATGGCTTTGCCAAAGTACCCAGGGCCGTCAAGGAGGAATGGACCCGCCAGTTAGAGAACTACCTGGCGAAGCGGGAGAGCCTGAGGGGCATGATTTTGCTGATGGACGTGCGCCATCCGCTGCAGCCTTTCGATCAACAAATGCTGGATTGGGCGCTGGCTGCGAATATGCCTGTTCATATTCTGTTGACCAAGGCCGATAAACTCAAAAAGGGGCCCGCCAAAAACACCCTGCTGAAGGTTCGGTCGGGTCTGGCGGCACATGCCGAACTGGTGAGTGTGCAGCTGTTTTCAGCTCTCAAACACACAGGACACGATGAGCTGGTAGCCGTACTCAATGCCTGGCTCACTGACACCAGTGTCTACGAAGAGGACGAGGAAGAGTTTATTGACGAGGCCCCGTGATATCCGTTTGGGCACCGAGTAAAAAAAGCCCGGTTGTCCGTAGGGGTGCAGACAACCGGGAGTCCTAGAGTCTCTGGGGAAAGAGACTTGCTCGGAGTTGACGGCCTAAGGGGGAGCCGTCAGGGTGTAGCAATCGCTACGAGAATTATGACCCGCGGGCATACAAAAAGTTCCCACTGCCCTTTCCCGGCAAGCAGCAGTTACCCGTTAGTGGGCCTCGTCCCAGTTATCCCCCACACCCGCCTCTACCAGCAATGGCACGTCAAGGCTGGCCGCAGCGGCCATACGCTCACACAATAAGGCACTCACCGTTTCTATCTGCTCTGTCGCTACCTCCAGCACCAGTTCATCGTGCACCTGCATGATGACATGGGCATCCACGACGCCCTGCCCCAGCCAGTCATCAACGGCCAACATCGCGCGCTTGATAATGTCTGCGGCCGTTCCCTGCATGGGTGCATTAATAGCCGTGCGTTCCGCTGCCTGCTGGCGCATTTTATTGCGCGCGTTGATCTCGGGCAGGTATAGGCGCCGACCGAACAAGGTTTCCACATAGCCCTGTTCATGGGCCAATTCACGGGTGCTGTCCATGTACTCCTTCACGCCGGGATAGCGGTCGAAGTAGCGGTCGATGTAGTCCTGGGCCTCATTCCTGCCCAGGTGGAGTTGCTTCGCCAGGCCGAACGCGGACATGCCATAGATCAATCCAAAGTTAATGGCCTTGGCTTTCCTGCGCTGCTCGCCGGAGACCGCGTCGAGATCCGTATCAAACACCTCAGCCGCCGTGGCGCGGTGTACATCCAACCCCTCTCGGAAGGCGCTTAACAGGCCCGCATCCCCAGAGAGGTGGGCCATAATGCGCAGCTCAATCTGGGAGTAATCTGCAGCGACAATGCGGTAGCCCTCGGGTGCGATAAAGGCCTTGCGGATGCGTCTGCCCTCCTCCGTGCGAATGGGAATGTTCTGCAGGTTGGGATCGGATGAAGAGAGCCGGCCAGTGGCGGTCACTGCCTGGTGATACGAGGTGTGCACACGCCCACTGACGGGGTTAATCATTTCCGGCAGCTTGTCGGTGTATGTGGATTTGAGCTTGTTCAGGCTGCGATGTTCCAGCAGCAGTTTGGGCAAGGGATAATCCAGCGCGAGCTCAACCAACACCTCTTCCGCGGTGGAAGGCGCACCCTTGGGGGTCTTTTTAACTACCGGGAGCTCAAGCTTCTCGAACAGGATCTCGCCGATTTGCTTGGGTGAACCGAGATTAAAAGGCTGCCCCGCTGCATCGTAGGCCTGTTGCTCCAAAGTCTGCAAGCGCGCCCCAAGCTCCGCACTCTGGGTAGCCAGCATCTCACGCGACAACAGGGCCCCGTGGCGCTCAACCCGCGACAGTATCGGAACCAAAGGCAACTCGAGATCCGTGAGCACCCTCTCCAATGTGGGCTCTGCTTGCAACTTCGGCCACAGCTCGTGGTGCAGGCGCAGGGTAATGTCCGCGTCTTCTGCGGCGTATGGCCCGGCCTGCTCTAGAGGAATCTGATTGAAAGTGAGCTGTTTAGCGCCCTTCCCTGCAATATCCTCAAAATGAATGGTTTTCTGGCCAAGGTATTTGAGGGCCAGGCTGTCCATATCGTGCCGTGTGCCCACCGCATTCAGGACGTAGGATTCCAGCATGGTGTCAAAGGCAATGCCGCGCAGTGTTATGTCATGGTTCGCCAGAACCGATGCATCGTATTTTAGGTTTTGGCCCACCTTTCTGACATCGGCGTCTTCCAGCAAGGGCTTTAACGCACCCAGCACGGTCTCCGCGCTCAATTGCTCTGGCGCACCCGGGTAGTCATGGGCAAAAGGCACGTAGGCCGCCCTGCCCGGCTTCACCGCGAATGAGACGCCCACTACCCTCGCCTCCATATAATTCAGGCTCGTGGTTTCCGTATCAAAGGCAAACAGCTCCGCCGCCTTTAGAACCTCCAGCCACCGGGCAAACACAGCCTCATCCAACACGGTCTCGTAATCTGTCTCGATGGCCTCAACCACCGGCGCTTCGCCATCTGTGAGTAGCTCATCCAGCCAGCCTTTGAACTCCATACGGGTGAACAGCTGCACAAGCGCCTCGTTGTCTGTGGCACGGTTTTCCAAATCCGAGGGGCCTTCCGGCATTTCCACGTCTGTCTTAATCGTGGCAAGCGTGTAAGACATGAATGCGTTGTCCCGCTCTGCCTCCAGCTTTGCGGCCATGGTTTTAGCCCCGCGAAATGACAGCGTCTCAACTTGATCCAGCGAATCGTAAATCGACTGCAGGCCACCCAGGCCCTGCAGCAGTCCCAGGGCGGTTTTCTCACCAACGCCAGCAACACCGGGAATGTTATCGACCTTGTCGCCCATCAAGGCGAGAAAATCGATGATCAACTCCGGGCCAATACCAAACTTTTCTACGACACCGTCGGGGTCCATCACCGTGTTAGTCATGGTGTTGACCAGGGTCACGCGATCATCAACCAGCTGCGCCATGTCTTTGTCGCCAGTGGAGATAATCACTTTGCGCGCTTCGCTGCTGGCTTGCCTGGCCAGGGTGCCAATCACGTCATCCGCCTCAACGCCTTCGATACACAACAGGGGAAGCCCCATGGCTCGCACGATGTCGTGTATGGGCTGCACCTGCTCCCGCAGCTCGTCAGGCATGGATGGGCGGTTAGCCTTGTACTCGGGGTACATGTCATCCCGGAACGTCTTGCCCTTAGCATCAAACACCACAACAACCGGGCTGTCGGGATAGTCCAACTGCAAGCGCCGCAGCATGCTGATCACACCTTTAACGGCACCCGTGGCTTCACCCTTGGAGTTGGTCAGCGGTGGCAAGGCATGGAAGGCACGGTACAGGTACGAAGAGCCATCGACGAGGACCAGGGGAGGGGAATCAGACATAGAGTTCTACAAACTAGAAGGCACAAACGGTCAGCGCATTAAAGCCGATAGAGTAGGGGATTGCCACGGCCACGGGGTGGATTCCGGGAGCAATGCTCTGCCGATCACTGATCCTGCGCGAAAGTGGCCATCCGTAGCGTCGATGCGCATGGTGAGCACGCAGGCCTACATGAAAGTAACACTTTTTCCTTAGTTCGGCCTGGCAGCATTACTGTAATAAAATCAGAAGATTAGACACTGTGAATTTCTCATAGTATTACGCGCCATTGCTTTAATTGTCACAAATCCAGCCAATAATACTTTGCGTAACACATAGCGTTACATATATATACATCAGCGGTGCAAAAGGAGCATGCGATGAAAAGTTTAGAGTTGCTGGGTTTCTTAATGGTACTAATATCTGTCGGCGTCAGTGCGAACAGCGGCGACGAGACCAAGTCGGTATCCAGCGCAAACGAAGATGCAGAAACCGTGATGGCCCAGGCGACTGATGCTAAGGGCCAGGCTGCGATTGACCAACAGGCAGCTGCGATCAGCGCTGCGTTGGAGGCACAGTTGGAAGCAAGACTCGAAGATTCAGCCGCCTCTGTGATACTGAGAGACAGGCTGACAGTGGGCGCCAACTAACCTACGAGGCGCGTATGCGCTATAGCTGTGACAACGAGGTGGAGCAGTTAACAAGGCTTCGCACAGGTATCAACTGGGCATTTACCGGCGTTCCCGGCTAACGCGTCTACGGTCACCGAAGACGGCCGCCTACGCAAAGAGCGCGGGCGATGGTGTTAGTGGTCCCAGAAATACCTGGCAGACCGGTAAGTGACCTTCATTTTAGCCATGTCCAGAGGCGCTTTGAAAAACCCATGGTAGTCACCCTTAGGGTTTATCAGTACCACATTGGAACCGTGATCAATCAGGTAATTTTCATCCTGGCCTGGCACCTTCCTGAACGGGGCATTCATGGCGGTCGCGACCCTGAAAAGATCAAGAAACTCACCCGTGACGCCCGTGAAGTCGGGATTGAAATAGGGAACGTAAGCCGCCAGCTGCTCGGGCGTGTCACGCGCGGGGTCAACAGAAATCATCACCACGCGGGTATCGTCAACTTCGGTGCCTTCCAGCTCCGTCATCAGGTTGTTAAGGAACGACATGGTGGTGGGGCAGATATCCGGGCAATAGGTAAAGCCGAAGAACACCAAGGTCCATTGACCTTCCAGTGAGGCCGGCACGAAGGGCTCTCCGTGGTGGTCTACCAGCTCAAAGTCCCCGAGGTCTCTGGGCGTATCGAGCAGATAAAAGCCATTCGCCTTCATCTCATCCACCGTCATCACCCTGGGCTGCTGAATCCGGTAGACGAATCCAGCGACGATCACCAGGATAAAAGCCAGCACAGCAGCAACGGTTAGCCGCACGCCTTTCGCTTGAGCAGCATTCATGGGTTCACCTCATTTCAGGGCTGGAGCGGGAACAAGTAATGGTCCAGCAACATAATCAGGAACAGGGCCATCAGATATATGATGGAGTACTTAAAGGTTTCCATTGGCGCCTTGGGATTGTTGCCACGCAACAACACAATCGCCCAATACAGAAAACCCGCACCCAAAACGACAGCGCCCCCAAGATAGAGCGGGCCGCTAAGCCGGGTAGCGTAGGGCAGCAGGGTAATCAGGAACATGATCACGGTGTACAGGAGGATATGCAGCTTGGTGAACGCTACGCCGTGGGTGACGGGCAACATGGGAATGTCCACTGCCGCGTACTCTTCCCGTCGATGGATCGCCAGCGCCCAGAAGTGCGGCGGCGTCCAGGCGAAGATAATCAGCACCAATAACAAGGCGTGACCATGAATCTCGCCCGTCACCGCGGTCCAACCCAGCAGGGGCGGGGCGGCGCCGGCCAGGCCACCAATCACAATGTTCTGTGGTGTAGCGCGCTTCAGGAACATGGTGTAGATAAACGCGTAACCCACAAGCGATGCCAGCGTCAGCCAGGCCGTGAGCGCATTCACCCAGATCAACAGAATGGCCATTCCCAACACGCCTAGCACCAGTGCAAAGATACTTGCCTGCAGGGTTCCAACCCGGCCCTGGGCCATCGGCCGATTGCGGGTGCGCGCCATGTGCTGATCCACACGCTGATCGACCAGATGGTTCACTGCGGCGGCGGCTCCGGCGCAGAGGGCAATGCCGAGGTTGCCTAGAATAAGGGGTACCCAGGGCACCCAACCGGGTACCGCCATACACATGCCTATCACGGACGTGAGGATCATCAGAGCCACCACGTTCGGCTTGGTGAGCTCTTTGTAGTCTCGCCAGGTAGCGCGTTCGGTCATTGCTGTGTCCGCCATAGCACCTTTATCCCCCCGAGTTCTTCAACAGGAATTTCAGGTCACTCATAACGTCGCGGTAACCCACGGACTTGTCATACGACATCATCACCCAGCCCGCAGGATCCACCAGATACCAGATGTCAGGATCCTCAGCCAGCTCGGGAAACAGCGCGCTGAAGTCTTCAGCACTGATCGAATAATCCTTAAGGCCTCTATGGTCCCTATCCAGCAGGGCAGCCAGTGAATCGGGCAGGTCACCGCCATCTTCGAGGGTATTTACTGTAAGCGCAGTCTCAGCAATCGGCGTATCGGACACATAGGCCCTGGCCAGACGGTTAAACTCCTTACCCATAGCCACATGAATCTGACGTGTCAGGTAGAGGCGCTGCTCACAGGCCAGGTCACACGCACTGCCCGGTGAGGGCACCAGCATTATCCAACGCGCCTCGCCATCGGTAGCACCCCAATCAGCGATGCGTCCATCCCGCCCATACAAATCCACATCGGTGATCTGGCGCGGTGGGTCGAGCAGCGCACCCTGGTTTGCGGTTCCGATCATGCCCACAAGGTCGAGATCACCCCGCACGACAAAAAACCACAGCCAACTCGCTGCAAGAATCATCGTCAGTGGGATACCGGCAATCAGCAATAGCACCAGTCGTCCGGTATTGGGTTGTGTCTGTGTTTCCATGTCTATGTCTTGGGTTCCAGTCATTCGTTACGCCCCCTGAGCAGCTGCCAGAGGTTGCTACTGCGAAAAATAAACAATAAGAGCAGCGCGGCGGCCATAGTAAACCACTGTACAGCGTAGCCAAGATGTTTTGCCGGGCTGACATTTACGACTTGCCAGTCCACTGCCAACGACCCTGGCTCACCCGCATCGATACGTAGAGGGTAGGGTAGTAGGGAGGCACCAAGGCGCTCGGTTAGCGCTACCGACAACTTGTCCATCTCAAGCGCCTGCAGTCTCAGCGGCCACTGGCCAGTCAAATCCTGCTCAGCTAATAAATACGGGTCGCCGGGCGCCACGTAAACATGCCCCGATACGGTCACAGGCCCTGTCAGTTCAGGGATATCCGGCAGGGCTCGTCGCGCGGGATCACCGGCAATCCAGCCGCGATTAACCAGCAACAGCTGGTTAGTTGGCAGCGACATAACAGAGACGACTTCATAGCCGTAGCGGCCACCTTGAATCCGGTTATCCAGCAGAATGTGGCGCTCCGGCAGAAACTGCCCCTCAGCAACCACGGGCAAATAGGCCAATAACTCTGGATCGCCCTCCATAAGCGTACTGGATACTACCTGCGGAGGTGCAGCGCTGCGCTGTTCAAAGGCAGTCGCGAGTGCCTCTTTCTCGTCTGCACGCTCCAGCTGCCAAAAGCCCAGGCTAACAAACACGGGTAACAGAACCGCTGTAAACACCGCGGTGCGCCACTCTACATCCAGCTTCAGCGTTGCCATTGTGACCATCCTGAAGGGTCCGCTCTCCGGCTTTTACGCCGCCTCGCGGTTATACTAGGCGCGACAAGGAGACCCGTTTTGCTAAAAGTACTGATCGTAATCTTTATGCTGGCGTTAGTAGCCAGCCTGGGTAGCGGCTTTTTCTTCCTGATGACCGATCAGGGAGATAAGCGTAGCCGCCGCTTATTCCACTCTCTGGGTGTACGTCTGGGGCTGGCCCTTGGCCTGATCTTCCTGATTACCTATGGCGTTGCATCCGGACAGCTGGGCAACAGAAACCCCTGGGACGCTGGCCCGATACCGCAGTCTGAATTGGAGTGAGAGTGGCCGGAAGACGGCGGAGGGCAGGGCGGCATTACGCCGCCCGCGTGAGCAGTACTTACAGGATGTAGACGAACAGGAACAGGAACACCCACACCACGTCAACGAAGTGCCAGTACCAGCTGGACGCTTCAAAGCCGAAGTGATCATCGGCGGTGAAATGACCGCCGCGCACACTGCGCAACCACTGAATCAGCAACATGGTCATCCCCATCAATACGTGGAAACCATGGAAGCCTGTCAGCATGAAGAAGGTTGAGCCGTAAATACCGGAGTTCAGCGTCAGACCGAAGTGTGCGTACGCTTCGTAGTACTCATAGGCCTGCACGAAAACGAAGATAATACCCAGCAGTACCGTCAGGCCCAGCCACAGGTTGAACTTCTTCTTGTTACCGTCCAGCAGACCCATGTGCGCGATGTGTACAGTGAAGCTGGATGACAACAGAATGATGGTGTTCCACAGGGGCAGCCACTTGTACCACGCCGCGGCATCGCCAAAGGCCATCGTGGTTTCAGCACTCTGATAGGTGCCGTTGTTGGCTGTGATCTGGTTCGCTACGCCACCAATGGCTTCCTGAGGCGTCTGCAGCATAGGCCAGGTGTACTCAAAGCCTTCCCACAGCAGGTAGTTCATGCGACCGCCTTCACCTTCACTGGCCAGCCAGGGACCAGCCAGGTTGCGCACATAGAACAGGGCGCCAAAGAAGGCGAAGAAGAACATCACTTCCGAGAAGATGAACCAGAACATGCCCAGCACATAGGATTTTTTCAGCTGAGCACTGTTGAGCCCTTCGATGTTCTCCTTGATGGCAATGCGGAACCAGTTGAACAGCGTTGCTGCAAAGAAGAACAGGCCGATCCAGAATATGGACCATGAGCTGGTGGCTGCTTCTGGGTCGCCAAACGTCATGTCGTTCATGATGCTGGCGGCACCAAAAATACTGAGCATCAGACCTATAGTGGCGCAGACCGCCAACTTGCTTTTGTCCGGTACGTAATACGTTTCGTACTCTGTGGATGTCTGACTTGTCATTGTGTTTCTCCGATTAACTCACGCAGGTTCCCCTGCACTGCGTGTCAGCGAGCGGCGACTGCGCCGTTCACCATATCTGTAACATCAAAAATCGTGTAGGACAGTGTGATGGTCTTGATATCACGGGGTAACTCCTGGTCCACGATAAACTGGAGGGGCATTTCTGCTACGCCGCCACCTTCCAGTGGCTGCTGATTAAAACAGAAGCACTCCGTTTTATGAAAATACTCTGCCGCACGAGAGGGCGATACGCTGGGTATAGCCTGGGCAACCATATCCTGGGGCAATGGGTTGCGCGCCAGGAAAATCGTATCGTTGGAAGCGCCGGGATTCACCTTCATCGCCGTAACGTCAGGGCGAAACTCCCAGGGCATACCGTCATTGTTAGTTGCCACAAACTGAATGGTGATCTCGCGAGACTCATCCACACCGGCCTGCACCGAGGTGTAGGCGGTGTCAGACGTTTTACCGTTGATCCCCAGGGCATCACATAGCACGTCGTACAAGGGCACCATGACGACAAAGACGAAGGCGAACATCCCGATAGCAACCACAACCAGCTTGGCAGCGGTATCGATCGCGGGGTTGTCACTCACTCGAATCATGGTCAGCAGCCTCCGAACTTATGCGTGTGCGGGCTTGGCATCCAGCGTGGGCGGTGTTTCAAAGGTGTGGTAGGGCGCTGGTGTTGCAACCGTCCACTCCAAACCTTCCGCGCCGTCCCATACTTTCTCATCGGAAACCGGCTTACCGGCTACGATGGTCGCAATCACGTTGTACAGGAACAGGATCTGCGAGGCGCCATAGATGAAGGCGCCGATGCTGGACATCATATTGAAGTCAGCAAACTGCAGCGCGTAGTCCGGGATACGACGGGGCATACCTGCCAGACCCACGAAGTGCTGCGGGAAGAAGGTCACGTTAAAGCCGATGAACGAGATCCAGAAATGGGTCTTACCCATGGTCTCGTTGTACATACGACCACACCACTTGGGCAGCCAGTAGTAAACAGCAGCGGTCATTGAGAATACCGCGCCTGCCACCATCACGTAGTGGAAGTGGGCAACCACGAAGTAGCTGTCGTGGTACTGGAAGTCAGCCGGCGCAATGGACAGCATCAGGCCAGTGAAGCCACCGATAGTGAACAGCACCAGGAAGCCGATACAGAACAACATGGGCGTTTCAAAGGTCATGGCGCCACGCCACATGGTAGTAATCCAGTTGAAAACCTTCACACCCGTGGGCACGGCGATCAGCATGGTGGCGTACATGAAGAACAGCTCACCTGCGATGGGCATGCCTACTGTGTACATGTGGTGAGCCCACACGATGAACGACAGGAAAGCGATAGACGCTGTCGCATACACCATAGAGTCATAGCCGAACAGCGGCTTGCGGGAGAACGCAGGTATGATCTGCGAAACCACACCGAAGGCGGGCAGAATGATGATGTACACCTCGGGGTGACCGAAGAACCAGAAGATGTGCTGGAACAAGACGGGGTCACCGCCACCGGCTGCACTGAAAAAGCTGGTGCCGAAGTGGATATCCATCAGCATCATGGTGACCGCGCCTGCCAGTACCGGCATTACAGCGACCAGCAGGAAGGCCGTGATGAGCCATGTCCATACGAACAGGGGCATCTTCATGTAAGTCATGCCGGGCGCACGCATGTTCATTACCGTGGCAATGATATTGATGGAGCCCATGATGGAAGACAGGCCCAGCACGTGAACCGAGAAGATGAAGTAGGTGACTGACGGCGGCGCGTAAGTCGTGGACAGCGGCGCATAGAAAGTCCAACCAAAGGCCGGTGCACCACCTTCCATGAACAGCGAGGAAGCCAGAAGCAGGAATGCCGGTGGCAAGATCCAGAAGCTCCAGTTGTTCATCCGCGGCAGCGCCATATCGGGCGCGCCAATCATCATTGGAATCATCCAGTTAGCCAGGCCTACAAAGGACGGCATGATGGCACCAAACACCATCACCAGACCGTGTAGCGTGGTCATCTGGTTGAAAAATGCGGGGTCTACCAGCTGCATTCCAGGCTGAAACAGCTCCGCGCGGATAACCATCGCGAAGGCGCCACCCATGATGAACATGGCAAACGAGAACCACAGGTACATGGTTCCGATGTCTTTGTGGTTGGTGGTAAATAGCCACCGGGAAAGGCCCTTGGCGGGGCCGTGGTGATGATCTCCCATCTTATACTCCTCCAATTAACCTTTCTTGTGATTGAACACATCAATGGGCTGAACCATATCGCCCATATTGTTGCCAAATGCGTTGCGCTGGTAGGTAATAACAGCCGCCATTTCGACGTCGTTGATCTGGCCACCGAAAGCCTGCATGGCCGTGCCAGCTACGCCGTTGATGCCGACGTCAAGGTGGCCCGCCAGATCGCCTGTAGCGATCGCGCTTGCAGCAATTGCCGTTCCTACACCGCCTTCACCGTTGGCGCCGTGACAAGCGAGGCAGTTGCGGTCGTAGACGGCTTTACCGCGCTCCATCAGCTCGTCCATGGTAAAGGTCTGAGCCATCAGCTCTTTGATTTCAGCAGCTTCAGCTTTTTTGCCAGACAGCCACTCGTCGTATTCGCCTTGGCTGACAACGTTGACGACCACGGGCATGAACCCGTGGTCCTTGCCGCACAGTTCGGCACACTGGCCACGGTAGATGCCTTCTTCTTCAGCCAGCGTCCAGGTTTCATTGATGAAACCGGGAATTGCGTCTCTCTTGACGGCCAGCTCAGGCACCCACCAAGCGTGGATAACATCGTTTGCGGTAACGAGGAAGCGCACTTTGGTGTCTACGGGAATCACCAGCGGTTCGTCGACTTCAAGCAGGTAATGCTGGCCCTTGTCTTCGGAGTTGTAAATTTCGCTCTGGGGAGTGCGCAGATTCGAGAAGAAGCTGACGTTTTCACCGTCGTCGCTGAGGTACTCATACTTCCACTTCCACTGGTATCCCGTGATGAGGATGTCCATCTCGGCATCTTCTACGTCGTAAATCTCCAGCAGCGTGGAGGTGGCCGGTACAGCCATGCCGATAAGAATGAGGAATGGGACCACTGTCCAGGCAATCTCTACCTTGGTGCTCTCGTGGAAGGTCGCGGGCGTAACGCCGCGTGATTTGCGGTGATAAATAATGGAGTAAAACATCACCCCAAATACCAGCAGGCCGATAATGACGCAGATCCAGAAGATGGTCATGTGCAGGTCAAAAATGTTCTGGCCTACCGCGGTGACACCGGGGGCCATGTTGACCTCATTCACCTTTTCGCCAGCAGCCATTACGCCAGCACTTACCATGCTCAAAAGCATCAGCACAGGACCGAGCGCCAGCTTTGCCAGCCGCTTCGCTTCAAAACACATTTCCCGTGTCTCCATTTGTTGTCTAGAAAGTTTCCAACTGGCTCTGCCCAATGCACCACCTCGTTGATAGCAGGGCTTTTCGGGTGCTGCCGCACCTTCTATGGGGCGGTCAAACTCGTCCGAACGCAGCCGTGGCAGGACAGTTGATACGCTTTCCCTGCAGCCAGCAAAAATCACCGCGCAGAGAAGCGGCGGGATTATAGCGAATGTAGGCAGGAAAAACACTAAAGCGCAGGTTTCACAAGGGCTTAGCCACCGCAACTTAACCGGATTTGCACCGGGGATGCTGATATCCTCAACATATGGCACAGCTTAGGCCAATAGACCGCAAGATATGGGGCATCGCCTGGCCCGCGATCCTGTCAAATCTCTCCATTCCGTTGCTCGGTCTGGTGGACGGGGCCATCCTGGGCAATCTCGGGGATGCGCGGTACCTGGGCGCCGTTGCTCTCGGTGCCGCCCTTCTCTCCTTCCTCTACTGGGGATTCAGTTTTCTCCGCATGGGCACAACGGGGCTGGTAGCCCGGGCTGTGGGCGCTGAGGACCAGGAAGAGGCCTTTCTGGTACTGGCCCGCTCCATGGCCCTGGCCCTGGGCCTGGCGCTGCTTGTCGCGCTCGCTCACCCCCTCTGGCTGGGCGCAGGCTTCGCCCTCATGCAGCCCTCGCAGGAATTACTGCCGTTGGCCAACAGCTATGCCAGCCTGCGTATCATTAGCGCGCCAGCGGTATTGCTGACCTATGCCATCGTAGGCTGGTTTATTGGCCACCAGAACACACGCTGGCCCATGGCCATTATGATCACCACCAACCTCATCAATATCGGTTTGGACTTCCTGTTCATCATCGGCCTGGGATGGGGCAGTGATGGCGCGGCTATTGCCACAGTCGTTGCAGAGTACATGGGCCTGGCCCTCGCACTCACACTGGTAGCCAGGGATGTTGCGCCCGACAAGTGGCGGGCGGCGCTGCCACAGCTGATGAACATCAGTGGTTACGGGCGTCTTCTGCAAAGCAATCGCGACTTGTTCCTGCGCACTGTGTGTCTACTGGCCAGCTTCGCCTTCTTCACCAGCATGGGCGAAAAGCTTGGGCCGGAAGTATTGGCGGCGAATGCATTACTGCTGCAGCTGCTGATGCTGGCGGCTTACGGGCTGGACGGATTTGCCTTCGCGGCTGAAGGCCTGTGCGGAACGGCACTGGGGGCGCGGCAGCTCGATGGATTCTATGCCGCCGTGAGGCGCTGCGCCTTTTGGACCTACCTCACGGCTATCGGGCTGAGTATCAGTTTCGCCTTACTGCACCCAGTGCTATTCCCCTGGCTGACTAACCTTCCCGAGATTTCCACACAGCTCTACCGGCATGTGCCCTGGCTGATTGCGCTCCCGATTCTTGCAGCACCCAGCTACCTGCTGGACGGGGTCTTTATCGGCAGCGCACAAACGCGACCCATGATGTGGACCATGCTAGCCAGCGCCGCGCTGGTCTACCTACCGCTGTGGTACTTCACACAAGCGCTCGGAAACCATGGACTTTGGCTGTCTTTCAGCCTGTTTAACGCCGCTCGGGGAGTAAGCCTCTGGGCTTACTACCGCCATTACAACGCCACCGGCCGCTGGCTTCAGACCCGTTAAAAAGCCCTGCCAACATGGCCAAATCCCCATGTTGGTCTAGCCTAAACACTAACCGGGGTAGGGGCTGTATCGGCAGGAGGCTCCATGACAGCGGTAAACATTCGAGAAATGGTTAATCGTGCGCTGGCGCAAGAGCAGCGTAGCGGGGAACTTCGCTCCCGTCTGGAGCGTGCAATGCCCCAATTGCACCAGCGCCTGGATATTCACGGCGAAGAACCCGCCGAGACGCTGCTTGCCTTTGTATCCAGCTATATCGCCAGTGTGCCCGGCTGCCTGATGCTGGTAACGGCGGCCAGCAAACGTCTGGGTTTCTATGACTATGCCGCGCCTTTCCTGGCGGTTGCGGAAGACTTCTTTCTCGCACCACCCAGTGAGCTCGATGAGGATGGGGGTCTAATGGCATTGTTGGACGAGGCCTTTCTGGCGCACCGCCTATTGGAGGAGATCAACGACCGACACCTACAACACCTCGGTAGACCACTGCTGCCGCTGGATATGACCGAAGCCAACACCATAGCGCACCATCTGATTGGGGATACCAAAGCCACGAGGCTGGAGCACCTGATTCAGTTCACTGCAGACCGTCTGCTGCACAAGGAGCACCTTTGGGAACCGCTGAAAGACTTACCGGGTAGTCAGGCGGGTGGCGGTGCACATTTCGATGGCGAGAGTTTGGGAGCCCCGGGCAGGGCAGTGAGACTACGTCTGGCGGAGGCGCGGCCCGTTTAGCGATTCAGTCTTCGTTGGGATCCAGTAGCCGAACCGGTTGGGCGTCAGTTTCAACGCGCCTGGCGGCGGCGCGATTCACACGGGTGGGCACTTCGCCAGGGGTCGGGCCCTCGGGGCGCTCATCCGTGAACCCACAGGCCACGCACTCTCGGGTATCCGTATCGAGATTAACCACCAGCTTGTCCATCTCGCCACAGCGCGGACAAACTGCACCTGCGATAAAGCGACGGCGGGTGTGATCGGGACGGTTCATGCTATTCGCTCTAACTTGACTTGCTTGAGTGTAACAACTTCCGGCTCAGGCCGCGGCGAGCGCCTCGCGTAGCTGCAGTATTACTGCACCCGTATCTGGCCTTTCACGCCGCCAAAGATAGAAAGACTCGGCCGCCTGCTCCACGAGCATGCCCAGGCCATCGGCCACTGCCCAGGCGGCGTTCTGGGCTGCCCAGCGCATAAACACCGTGGGCTCACTGCCGTACACCATGTCGTAGCAGCAGCTTCTCTCTGTCAGCAGCGACGGGGGTAGGTCCGGCATTTCCCCACTTAAACCGGCACTGCTGGCATTGATAATCAGGTCGAACTGCCGACCCTCCCAAAGATCATAGCCACCCCCGGTGATGGCATCGCTAAGATCGACAAACTCCTGCGCGAGCGTCACTGCCTTATCGGGGGTCCGATTAGCAATCACCAATTCGCGCGGTTTTTCCCGCAGCAGCGGCTCCAGCACACCGCGAACGGCACCGCCCGCGCCAATCACCAGTACCCGCGCCCCATTAATACTCCAACCGTGATTGGCAATCATGTCGCGCACAAGGCCTACGCCGTCCGTGTTATCGCCCAACAGCTCACCCTCATCCGAGAGTGCCAGGGTATTCACCGCACCGGCGCGCATTGCCCTGCGAGAAAGCGAATCCGCTAACCGGTGGGCCTCATGCTTGAACGGCACCGTGATATTCAGACCCTTGCCGCCGCCCTCAAAGAAGCGCCCGGCCGCTGCAGCAAACTCATTCATCTCAACCAATACTGCGCGGTATTGAATAGCGTGCCCAAACTGCTCGGCAAAGGCGGCATGAATCAGGGGTGATTTGCTGTGCTTAATGGGGTTACCAAACACAGCGTATTTGTCGACGTCAGTCACGACACTCCTACAGACGAACGGAGACGGCTCAGGCCTGTGCCAGCCAATCCCTGTCGGTCAAGTAATACTCGGTGAGCGCTGCTTCATCGGAGCCGGGCTCGGGTTGGTAATCATACTCCCAGCGCACCAGCGGCGGCAGGGACATCAAAATGGCCTCGGTGCGTCCATCGGATTGCAGACCGAACAGGGTGCCGCGGTCGTAGACCAGGTTGAACTCCACGTAGCGCCCTCGTCGGTATAGCTGAAAGTCTCGCTCACGCTCACCGTAGGGCTGGCTTTTACGCCGGTTTACAATGGGCCGGTAAGCACGAATATAAGAATCGCCCACCGCCTGCATAAAGCTGAAACAGGTGTCAAAGTCCCACTCATTGAGGTCGTCGTAAAACAGCCCTCCGACACCGCGAGGCTCTGCCCGGTGCTTGAGGTGAAAGTACTCATCACACCATTTCTTATAACGCGGATAGACATCCTCGCCAAAAGGCGCACAGGCAGACGCCGCTTCCTGATGCCAGGCGATACAGTCTTCTTCATTACCGTAATAGGGCGTGAGGTCGTAACCACCACCAAACCACCATACGGGATCTTCGCCCGGCTTTTCAGCCACAAACAGGCGCACATTGGCATGAGACGTGGGCACGTAGGGGTTGCGCGGGTGAATCACTAGAGATACACCCATCGCCTGAAAACTGCGCCCGGCCAGCTCTGGTCGAGAGGCGCTGGCGGAGGGTGGCAGACTGGCGCCCACCACATGAGAGAAATTGACGCCCGCTTTTTCAAACACAGCACCTTCGGACAATACACGGCTGCGGCCACCGCCGCCCTCGGCGCGTTGCCACTCGTCAACGATAAAAGATGCCTGCCCGTCTTCTTCGGCCAGCTGGCTACAGATATCGTCCTGTAAACCCAGCAGATAACTCTTCACTGCTTCAACGTGCATAGCCTGTCCATCCATTCAAAAGGCGGGGCATTATAGCGGTCAGCGTCCAGAGGCCGTTGATCTGGGTCAGGCCCGGATCACGCGGTCGGTGGCAAGATCACGGATAACCGACGGCCGTGTCCCCGGCCCGGTTTCACCCGGTGCGATCGCATCCAGCGTACCGCCAAAGTAACGCACAACCTGAAAACGGCGCCGGGGCGCTTGCTTGCCCGCAGGATTGGCCGAGGTTGAAATCAAAGGAGCGCCCCAGGCCTGACACAAGGCTTGCACCACCGGATGACTGCTTACTCTCACCGCCACCGTATCGTGCTGGCCGCTTACCCATTGGGGAATACGCCCCTGGTGTGGCACCAGCCATGTGTTGGGACCAGGCCATGAGGCCTCCAGCTTCTTGCGCTGCGCTGGCGTAATGCCCGCCAATAGACCCTCCAGCTGCCCAATATCTGCAGCAACAATTATCAGGCCTTTCTCGACAGGCCGTTGCTTGAGCTCCAACAGACGAAGGACCGCCTCGGCATCAAGCGGGTTGCAGCTCAGACCCCAGACAGCCTCTGTAGGACAGGCAACAACGCCGCCGAGGCCAAGGATGTCTGCCACTGACTGCACTCGAAACGTTGTCTGCACCGAACACCTACTGCTGTGAATAAAGCCTGCGACTGCGATTCGCTATCGTCGCGGTCGCGGGGCGCAGAGTGTATCAGTGCCGTAGCAGCGAACCAACGGATTACGCCCTGGCCAGTCCACCGTGACTTCTCACCAGGAAACCCTCCAACTCCAGCTGCGTCGCCAACGCCTGCAGCTCCGACGCTGACAGGCCCGTATCAGCTGCCAGCTGTTCAGAACTGACCGCGCATTCACTGAGGTGATCAAACAAACGCCTGGCTTTGGCGTCTAGCGCCTCGGGGTCACAGCCACTGTTCTGCTCCGGGACCGGCGCAGCAAGGTCGGAAAACCAGCCCAGACCGTCCAGTACGTCCTGCGCATCTCTGACCAGCGTGGCGCCATCCTTAAGCAGTTGTAAACACCCTGCGCCGCCAGCATGAAGCACCGACCAGGGTACGGCGCAGACATCGCGGCCTTGCGCGGCAGCCGAAGATGCCGTGAGCAGTGAACCACTGGGTAGCGCCGCCTCTACTACCACCGTAGCGAGTGACAAGCCGCTGATAATCCGGTTTCTGCGGGGAAAGTGGTGGCGCATGGGCGCAGTGCCTGGCGCGAACTCCGTGACAAGTGCGCCGTGCGCGACAATGTCCTGGGCAAGCGCTTCGTGCCGTCGTGGGTAAATGGTGTCGATACCACTGGCCATGGCAGCAATGGTTCTACCACCTGCAGCTATCGCTCCCCGGTGACACTGCCCATCGATTCCAAGCGCAAGGCCACTGGTGACAACCACACCGGAATAGCTCAACTGTTCCGCCAGCTGATGTGCGACCTTCCGCCCTGCCGGACTGCTACTTCGACTGCCAACCATCGCAACCTGACTCAGTGCCAGGGTGGCGGGGTCTCCACGCACATAGAGCAGCGGCGGTGGGTCAGGGATCACGCTCAGTAGGGGTGGGTAGTCATCGCTGCAAGGTTCCAGAATGTGAACACCCAGTCGCTGTACAACAACCAAAGCACGTTCCACATCAAACTTAGGTTGCCGCGCCACCCCCGTCTCTCTGGCAAACGCCAGCGCAGCCAGCTGCACTGGCGTCAAACCTGCGTCCAGCCAGTGAGATTCTGGGGCGCTAAGCGTAGTCAGGGCCGGGCTGCGATTCAGCAGTGCCAGCAAGGCCTTATCGTTCAGTTCAGGAATGCTGTGAAGCAGGAGGCAGGCGCGCAGCTGCGCCTCGTCGGGTATGAGCATTGTCTGTCTTCCTTGACATTGGGGTTTTTGCCAGCACTTCCGGGAAGTGTCAGCCGGCCCGGCATCCTGCCGGGCCGCGAAAATCTTTAGGGGTTCTTTACCTTGTCCCCGACCTTGAGAACACGATTCGCCTTCAGTACAAGCGCATAGCTCGCCTTTTCAAACGTTTCGAACACCATCAGCAGGCCGGCACGAGAGTCGGGTAGCACCACGTTATCCCCCGCGACTTTGTCGGCCACCAGACCGCCTGACTGATAAATCGCCAGCACGTGACCAGTTTCCAGACCGTCGCGCTTTCCTTTATTTAGCACCACCACATCAGTAGTGCCGATCTGCGTGATACCGCCGTCAACCGCGATCATAAAGCCATCGGTAATGGTTGTTTCGGGTGCCCTGGGCTGGAAAGTGGCATCGATGACGCGCTCTTCCAGAGGCAACAACCGGTCTGCAATGCGAACCTCTTCAGTGACACGTGTGATTTCGAGCTCGGTCACCGGGTCGCTGTTGCTGCTGAGCAGCTGCGCGGTACCGATATCCTGCGCCTGATAGCCCAGCAGCTCTTCGGTAATGGGGTCAACGTAGGTGTCGCTTGAACGGTAAATGCCGTAGGTGCGTTCGTCCGCCGGGAAAGGGCCTCGACCATACACTCGGTCACCCGGTGAGCTAATCAAAGCACCCTGATCGCCCGCGACCACGTAGGCAGAATTGTTGAGCTCATCTGCGCCCATAATGCGGTGGCCACGCAAAAATGCGCCAATCTGATCAAGCGGGATCAGTGGAATGGCCAGATCCAGCGGTGTCACCCGCATGTTCGGTGTCAGTTTTACGTCGCGTCCGCGAGTGAGACGCAGACGGGGCTGCCCGTCTACCCAAACTATATTGAGTACGTCGCCAGGGTAGATGAGATGCGGGTTATCTATCTGCGGATTAACGTCCCACAACTCGGGCCACAGCCAAGGCTGCTGCAGGTACATGCCCGAGATGCCCCAGAGGGTGTCGCCCTTCTTGACGGTGTAGGTTTCCGGATAATCTTCATTCAATGCGACCTGCGCCTGCAGCGTTGCACTGAAAATCACAGACGATGCCAGTAGCAGGCATGCGGTGAGTGACCTAATGTTCATTCTTGTGCCCCTATCATGGTCTTTCTTATTCTCTGCCCGTAACGTAAAAGCATAGCAGCCTCCCTGCAAATTGCCCCGGCAGATCTGGCATGCTGCCTTTTCAGGTACGTCCCCTAGCGCTTAGCGCCGCTACCCCAGCAGCTGTATAATAGACACAGTTTGCGGTTGCCATACGCCACTGGCAAGCCAAATGTGACTAATTCACCAATGCCTGATTCACCCGATCCGGCCCCTTACTGAGCGTCTGTATTCATGGCTGTACTCGAGATACTGGAATTCCCCGACCCCAGGCTGCGCACCGTTGCCAAGCCGGTAAAGGTCGTAGACAACGCCATGCGCGCTCTGATCGACGACATGTTCGACACCATGTACGACGCACCCGGTATTGGTCTGGCAGCATCACAGATCGATGTGCATCAGCGCCTGCTGGTCATTGATGTGTCTGAGGATCGCTCTGAGCCCCTGGTGTTCATCAACCCGCAGGTTGAAGTGCTGGACCCTGAACTGGGCGAGTACGACGAGGGCTGTCTCTCAGTGCCCGGGTTTTACGAAACCGTTAACCGCCCTCGGCGCATAAGGGTGAACGCGCTGGACCGCAACGGCGAGCCCTTCACACGGGAACTGGAAGGCCTGCTGGCGATTTGCCTGCAGCATGAAATCGACCATCTCGATGGCAAACTGTTTGTGGATTACATCTCACCACTTAAACGCCAGCGAATTCGGCGCAAGCTGGAAAAAGCGCACAAGAAAAGGGCATAACAGAAAGTGAGCGCCAACAAACTGCGAATCATCTTCGCAGGCACCCCCGAGTTTGCAGCCCTTCATCTGGACGCCCTCTTAGACAGCGCTCACAATATCGTGGCGGTGTACACACAGCCTGATCGGCCGGCCGGCCGCGGCAAAAAGCTGCAGGCAAGCCCGGTGAAACAACGCGCAGTGGCAAGGGGCATTCCTGTGCTGCAGCCGCCTTCACTGAAGGACCCCGAGGTACAGAAGGTACTCAGCGATTTCGAAGCCGATGTGATGGTTGTGGTGGCCTACGGGCTGATACTGCCGCAGGCTGTGCTCGACGCGCCTCGCCTGGGGTGCATCAATGTGCACGCCTCACTGCTGCCGCGCTGGCGCGGTGCTGCGCCTATACAACGCGCAATTGAGGCGGGCGATGCCAAAACAGGCACCACCATCATGCAGATGGAGGCCGGGCTGGATACCGGGCCCATGCTCGCCATGGCCGAATGCCCCATAGAGTCTGAAACAACCGCCGCGGAACTGCACGATACACTGGCCTCCCTTGGTGCCCCACTGTTGGTGTCCACGCTGGGCTCTGTGGAACAGCATCTGCGTGACGCGGTTACTCAGGACGATTCCCTGGCCTGTTATGCCGAAAAAATTCTCAAGCCCGAAGCCCGCATCGACTGGCGGGAAAGCGCTGAGGAAATTGCACGCAAGGTTGCCGCTTTCAATCCCTTTCCCGTGTGCTTTACTGAACTGGGCAACGACCGCCTCAAGCTGTGGCGAGCGACAGCGCAGCCATCAGCAAACCACGAAGCGCCGCCGGGAACACTGCTGGCCAGCGACAACAACGGGATCCTGATTGCCTGTGGCGAAGGCGCACTGTTGGCCACAGAGTTGCAGCTGCCCGGCGGTCGCGCCATGTCCAGTCAGGACCTGCTCAACGCCCGCGCCCAGTCGTTTTCCCCCGGGCAGAGGTTGGGTAACAACGCCCAACAATGAGTAAGCCTACGGCCAGGAACACTCGCGCCCTCGCAGCCACCACCGTCGCGCGGGTTATGGCGGGGGATTCACTGAATCACTGCCTGCAGACAGCCATCTCGCAATGTGCGCCCGAGAGCCGCGGGCTGCTGCAGGAGTTGTGCTACGGAACACTCCGCCTCTCGCCCCTGTTGGATGCCGTCATGCAACAGATGCTGAACAAACCGTTAAAAGCTAAAGACAACGATGTTCGGGCCTTGATTCTGATGGGGCTCTACCAGCTGCATGCGATGCGGATACCCCCACATGCAGCGGTTTCAGAAACCGTCGCTGCAACCCGCGCCCTCAAAAAACACTGGGCAAAGGGCATGTGCAATGCGCTACTGAGGCGTTTCCAACGGGACGCTGACGCCCTACTGGATGGCGTAAGTTCTGCCGAACGCAATGCGCACCCCCGCTGGCTATTCGATGCTCTACACAGCCAGTGGCCCGAGCAGGCGGGGACGATTGTTGCGGCAAATAACGAACGTCCGCCTATGACGCTGCGAATCAACCCCCAGCAGACCTCCCGGGATGCTTACCTTCAGTTGTTATCTGATCACGACATTGCTGCCTCCCCGGGGGTGGTGAGTGCCGCTGCCGTGCGACTGGAAGACCCCTGTGACGTTGAACTACTGCCTGAATTCGATTCCGGCTACTGCAGCGTGCAGGATGAGGCAGCGCAATGCGCCGCGGAACTGCTGGATGCGCAACCGGGTGAGTACATTCTTGATGCCTGCGCGGCGCCTGGTGGAAAAACCTGTCATATCGCAGAGTGCACACCCGGGCTGGAAGCACTGGTCGCGATGGACGTTGACGCAGATCGCCTGCTCAAAGTGCAAGAAAATGCAGAGCGCCTTCAGCTGGCGGTTGATTGCCGACAAGGCAATGCTGCGCAGCCGGATGATACGCTTGACGGCATGACCTTCGATCGCATCCTTGTGGATGCGCCCTGCTCCGCCACCGGCGTTATCCGCCGCCACCCGGACGTAAAAATACTTCGGCGCAGCAGTGACGCCCGCGGATTTGCGGCGCAACAACTCGCCATTCTGCAGGGGCTGTGGCCAAGGCTACGAGACGGCGGAGTCTTGCTGTACGCCACCTGCTCGGTGCTGAAAGAAGAAAACGATGACACGGTTCAGGCTTTCCTGGGATCGCAACCGGAGGCCTCCATCGAAACCATCTCTCGCAACGGTGGTTACAACACAGAACACGGCTGGCAGCTGCTGCCTGATCCGAATGGGACTGACGGTTTGTACTACGCGCGGCTGCGCAAAACCCGCGCTTGAGCTTTGTGCATAATTCCCTCTGGTGCGACTTACATTCGCCGGGTCTTTTCTTTAATGTGCCAAGCAGTTTCTGACGGGGTCGCCGGGCCATGAAAATCATTATTCTCGGCGCCGGCCAGGTTGGCGGCACTTTGGCCGAGCATCTGGCTGACGAGCAAAACGATATCACTGTGGTAGATACCAGCAGCGACAAGCTGCGTGCGCTGCATGACCGACTGGATATTGGCACCGTTACCGGTGAAGCCTCCCACCCCAATACCCTGTTCAAGGCCGGCGCTGACGACGCCGACATGCTCATTGCCGTCACCAATAGCGACGAAATCAACATGATGGCCTGTCAGGTAGCTCACTCGCTGTTCAATACGCCCACCAAGATTTCACGCGTGCGCTCGCCGAACTATCTGGCACATCAGGAGCAGTTGTTTAACAGCGGCAACATTCCGGTAGATGTCATCATCGGACCAGAGCAACTGGTCACCAAGAACATCCGTCAGCTCATCGCCAATCCCGGGGCACTACAGGTATTGGATTTCGCCGACGGTCGCGTGCAGCTCGTCGCGGTGCGCGCTTATTACGGCGGGCCTATCGTCGGTCAGGCCTTGCAGGAAATCCGCAAACACATGCCCAAGGTCGATACCCGAGTGGCCGCTATTTTCCGGCAGGATCGTCCCATTATTCCCGAGGGCGATACGGTTGTAGAAGTCGATGACGAAGTCTTCTTCATTGCGGCCAGGGAAAACATTCGCGCGGTAATGGCAGAGCTGCGTAAAATCGACAAACCCTACAAGCGGGTGATGATTGCCGGTGGCGGCAATATCGGTGCGACTCTGGCCCAGAGCCTGGAAAACGACTACCAGGTAAAGGTCATCGAAACCTCCTACGCCCGCTGTCGCGTGCTGTCAGAACGACTGAAGCATTCCATCGTACTCAATGGCAGCGCGGCTGAGCCAAAGCTGTTGACTGAAGAAAACATTTCATCGACAGATGTCTTTTGCGCGCTGACGAACAACGACGAATCCAACATTATGATGTCAATGTTGGCCAAGCGTCTCGGTGCGAAAAAGGTGATTACACTGATCACCAATTCCGCCTACGCAGATCTGGTGGGTGATGAAATTGATATCGCCATTTCTCCCCAGCAAATCACCATCGGAAGCTTGCTGACGCACGTGCGCCGTGGAGACATCAGCAATGTGCACGCTCTGCGCCGTGGTGCCGCCGAGGCGCTTGAAGTCATCGCGCACGGCGACGCCTATTCATCCAAGGTGGTCGGTCGGCGACTTGATGAGATTACCCTGCCCGAGGGAGTGAGCATCGGCGCGATCGTGCGCGGCGATGAAGTGCTCATCGCACACCGGCATATCGTTGTAGAAACTGATGACCACGTGATCCTGTTCCTGGTTGATCGCCGTAAGATCTCAGCCGTGGAAAAGCTATTTGCCGTCGGCTTCGGCTTTTTTTCCTAAGACGCCATGCACCTTTCCGTATCACTTCGAATTCTCGGCATCTTGCTGATGCTTTTCAGCAGCACCCTGTTGCTGCCTCTGGTGATTGCCGTTCTCGAGGATGACAACACCATCACCGGTTTTCTCACGGCGCTTAGCATTACGTTTATTTCTGGACTGGCCTGTTGGCTGCCTGTGCGAAATGCGCGCCACGAGCTGCGTATCCGCGATGGTTTTCTGATTACCTCACTTTTCTGGACGGTATTGGGTGTGTTCGGCGCACTGCCGC
This sequence comes from Parahalioglobus pacificus, assembly GCF_014652275.1. GTDB lineage: Bacteria > Pseudomonadota > Gammaproteobacteria > Pseudomonadales > Halieaceae > Parahalioglobus > Parahalioglobus pacificus. The sequence goes on from NZ_BMYM01000002.1 coordinate 327,472, forward strand.
TGGCATTGACCGATGCGCTCAACCTCACCCCCGCCGAAGCAATCTTCGAATCTATCTCGGGGCTCACCACCACCGGCGCTACCGTTATTTCGGGCCTGGATGCCTTGCCGCAATCCATACTCTTTTACAGGCAGCTGCTGCAGTGGCTAGGGGGCATAGGGATCATTGTCGTCGCGGTCGCCGTACTGCCGATGCTTGGTATCGGGGGCATGCAGCTCTACAAGGCAGAAACGCCGGGGCCATCAAAAGACAACAAGCTCACACCGCGCATTACCGAAACCGCAAAGGCCCTGTTTGTTGTCTATCTGGCGCTAACGGTGTGCTGTGCTCTGGCCTATTGGGCGGCGGGCATGAGTGGTTTTGACGCGGTGTGCCATGCGTTCTCCACAGTAGCCATTGGCGGGTTCTCAACCCATGACGCCAGTATGGGTTACTTCGAGAGCAACACCATTTTGCTGATCTGCAGCCTGTTCATGGTGGTATCCGCAGTTAACTTCGGCCTGCATTTCACCGTGTGGCGGGCACGCACAGCCAAGGCTTACCGCCGAGATTCGGAAACCCGCTTTTTCCTCAGCGCACTGCTGGTGTGTATCGCCGTTACCTGCAGCTACCTGATTCTTACCGATACCCTGGCCCCCACGGACGCTGTGGTACACGGCCTATTTCAGGCCATCTCTATCTCCACCACCACCGGCTTTACCACACAGGACTTCGCCGGATGGCCCGGCTTTCTCCCCGTGATGCTACTGATCTTTGCCTTTATGGGCGGTTGCGTGGGCTCTACCGGCGGCGGCATGAAGGCCATGCGCGTGATGCTGGTGTTTAAGCAGGCAGTCCGTGAGCTGAAGCAGCTGATTCATCCCCATGCCATCATCCCATTGAAGGTAGGCAAGCGTAGAGTAGAGGCCAGCGTTGTGAGCGCGGTGTGGAGTTTCTTTGCCGTCTACATGCTGGCCTTCGTGACAATTATGTTGGCGCTGATGGCCACTGGGCTGGATTTCACCACCTCTTTCTCTGCTGTCGCTGCGTCCCTGAATAACCTCGGGCCCGGTCTCGGTCAGGTAGCGGCAAACTACAGCGGCATCAGCGAGCTCGCCAAGGCGATTCTGTGTTTCGCCATGCTTTTGGGTCGACTGGAAGTCTTTACGTTGTTGGTGTTGTTTACACCGATGTTCTGGCGACTCTGATCGACTCAGCGCAAGCCGCGGGATTTGCGCACCATGTCATAGGCCGCCTGAATCTCCTGCGACTTTTCGGTTGCGAGCTTGACCATATCCTCCGGCACCCCCTGGGCGATGAGCTTATCCGGGTGGTTTTCACTCATCAGCTTTCGATAGGCGCGCTTTAGGTCTTTGTCACTGATCGACGCATCCACGCCGAGTGCTGTGTAAGCGTCCTCAAGATTGCTTTGGCCGGTGTTGCCGGCACCCGCGCCACCGTGAAACTGTCCCTGGGCCTGAGCCATGCGCAGCAGCTGGTCAATGGCAGCTCGGCCCATGCCGAAGGACTGAGCCACCCGGTAAAGTACGTTCCGTTCGCTGTCATGCAGCTGGGAATCTGACAGAGCCAGAGACACCAAAAACAACAATAGCGTTTGCTGCATTTGTGGCTGGCGACCACAGGCTTCGGTGAAGCTCCGCACTGCAATATCAGGTTCAAACTCAGGCTTTGCACCTTCCTGAAACAGTTCGATAGCGCGCTTGCGTTGAGCCGCATCCAGACCCATTTGCCCGAATAGCATTCGCGTGTGGGCGATTTCCTCTTCGCTGATACGGCCGTCTGCCTTCGCCATGTGTCCCAGCAGTCGGAAGGTAGTTTCGAAAAACGTTTTCTTTATGCGCGCGATTTGCTCTGGCGAGCCAAACTGGGCAGTTCGCGCCATACCACGATCGAAGGCATGGCCCACAAACACGCCCAGCAACAGGCCGGGAATATTCCCAACGATCAACCCCAATGCGCCGGCGATTAACTTGCCAAATATCATTCCGCTTTTCCTTCGGAGCCCGTCGATTTACGTCGGCGGCTGTGTTTTTTCAGATCACTGTAAACATCATCAGCACCCGCAGGGCGCTGCTTGAACCGCTTGTATTCCCACTGGTACTGCTCGGGGCAGTAACCAAGACAGGCCTCAACGCCGCGGTTGAGGGCGGCCAGCGAGGTGGCATCATCATCACTGTAAATATCATCCTCGGCGGGCAGGTAACGGACGATAAAGCCATCATCAATTCGCTGCGCAAATCCAAATACGGCCAGCGCACCGGTGCGACGAATCATGTTGTTCGCCAATGTGGGTGTAAAGCAGGAGATCCCCATAAAAGGCGCATTCTGCCCCGAGGCCAAATCACGGGGCACCTGATCGGGCAAGATGCCAGAGATTCCTCCTTGCTTAACACTACGCAGAAGTCGTGCCAGACCGCGGCTGTCGGTGGGCACCAACGTGGCGCCGCTGCGCTGTCGGCCTGTTTCGATCAGTGGCCCTAAACCTGCCAGTGCCGGCGGCGAATACAGCGAGACCGTATCGCCCAACTCCCCCAGGTGTAAGCCCAACACCTCCCAGTTGCCCAAATGGGGCGCCAGAACAATGACGCCGCGTTTTGCCGCCAATGCGTTGGTGATTTGCTCAGCTCCGTGCACCTGCACAATGTACTTTCGCGACTGTGACCAGGGCCGCAACCAGACATGCCCCATCTCAGAAATCAGCTCAGCCGTTGACGCTATGCTGCGACGCGCCAGTGTTTTGCGCTCTGCCAATGGCAGTTCCGAGTAGGCCAGCTCGATATTCCGCAGGGTGACCACTCGACTGCGACCGCCCAGTGGCCAGTAAAGAAGTGAGAGCCCACGGCCGGCGGCGCGAGCCCAGGAGAGCGGAAGACGGGAGCAGACGGTCAGCGCCAGTTTAATCAGAGCAACTTTCAGCGAGTCCATCGGTCGGTGTCTGGTTCCGGGTGAGGAGGTGCAACGGCGCATATTATGCCGCCAAAAGAGTCGGTATAATACTGGGCTTTTTTGCAGGCGGGTCTGCCAGGGGCAGCGGGTTAACAAGTGAAGAAATTGACGTTTCAAGCGCTCATTCTTGAGCTGCAGCAGTTCTGGGCGAAACAGGGCTGTGTGCTGTTGCAACCACTGGATATGGAAGTGGGTGCGGGCACCTTTCACCCGGCGACGTTCCTGAGGGCCGTAGGGCCAGAGAGCTGGAATGCCGCCTATGTACAGCCCAGCCGCCGCCCCACCGACGGCCGCTATGGCGAAAATCCCAATCGACTTCAGCATTACTACCAGTTTCAGGTAGTGATGAAGCCCTCGCCGGCGGATTTCCAGGCCCTGTATCTGGAATCCCTGTCGGCACTGGGGATAGACACCGATATTCACGACGTACGTTTTGTCGAGGACAACTGGGAATCACCCACACTGGGCGCCTGGGGGCTGGGCTGGGAAGTCTGGCTGAACGGCATGGAGGTCACCCAGTTCACCTACTTCCAGCAGGCGGGAGGGCTTGAGTGCTACCCGGTAACCGGAGAGATCACCTACGGCCTCGAGCGTATCGCCATGTACCTGCAGGGCGTCGATTCCATCTACGACCTGGTATGGGCGGAAGGTCCCGCAGGTACAGTGACCTACGGCGATGTGTTCCATCAGAACGAGGTGGAGATGTCGCGCTACAACTTCCAGGAGGCCGATGTGCCGTACCTCTTCGGCCAGTTCGATCACTGCGAGTCAGAAGCGCTGCGTCTGGTGGAAAAGGATCTACCGCTGCCCGCTTACGAGATGGTCATGAAAGCGTCACACACGTTTAACCTCCTGGATGCGCGCCACGCGATCTCGGTGACCGAGCGTCAACGCTTTATTTTGCGGGTGAGAACGCTCGCTAGAGCCGTCGCCCAGTCGTACTTCGATACCAGAGCAGCGCTGGGTTTCCCGCTGGCCGAGGAGGCCGCGCGTAATGACGTGTTGGCCAAATTGCAGGCGGAGGCAAGCTAATGGCAACGCGAGATCTACTGATAGAAATCGGCACCGAAGAGCTGCCACCCAAGAATCTTCGAACTCTAGGTATCGCGCTACGCGATGGCGTCATCTCAGGACTTGCCAATCACGCACTCACCCACGGCGAGGTTAAGTGGTTCGCAGCACCGAGGCGTCTGGCGGTATTGCTTCGTGATGTGACTGAAAAGGCAGAGGATAAAGCGGTGGAAGTGCTGGGTCCGCCAGCTGACCGCGCCAAGGATGATGCGGGTAACTGGACACCCGCTGCGCAGGGTTTCGCCCGCAAGCAAGGAGTGGAACCCGAGGCACTGCAAGCCATCGACACGCCGAAGGGCATTCGCCTGGGTCTGAAACAGACCGTTGCCGGAGCCAGCACCGCCGAGTGTTTGAACGGCATTATTCACAGCGCGGTCACCGACCTGCCTATCGCAAAACGTATGCGCTGGGGCGCCAGCCGGGAAGAGTTCGTCAGACCCGTTCACTGGGTGGTGGCGCTGTTCGGCAGTGACTGCGCTTTCGGCGAAGTGCTGGGCATCGCTACAGGCAATACCACCTACGGACACCGATTCCACAGCAGCGGTCCGCTAACGTTGGAGCAGCCCGGCGACTATGAGGCACTGCTGGAGGGCCATAAGGTCGTGGCAGACTTTGAGCGTCGCCAGCAAATGATTCAGGAGCAGGTTGCCGTTGAGGCCAGCGCACTGAATGCGCAGGCTGTGGTGGACCCGGACCTGCTTGATGAAGTTACTGGCCTTGTGGAGTGGCCGGTCGCACTGACGGGGGGCTTCGAAGAACGATTCCTGGAGGTTCCCGCGGAGGCACTGGTCTCTTCTATGAAGGAGCACCAAAAGTACTTCCACCTGGTGGACAGTGACGGAAAGCTGCTGCCCAACTTCATCACTATCAGCAATATCGAGAGCAAAGACCCGGCCCAGGTAATCAACGGCAATGAACGGGTTATCCGGCCGCGACTCAGTGACGCAGCGTTTTTCTTTCAGACCGACAAGCAAACCACACTTGAAGCTCGCCGTGAGAGCCTGAAGAACATCGTATTCCAGCAAAAACTGGGTACGGTCTATGACAAGTCAGAGCGCGTCGCCGCGCTGGCAGCCAAGATTGCCGGCGCCATTGGCGCCAATGTCGACGAAGCCAGTCGTGCCGGCCAGCTGTGCAAATCGGATCTGGCCACCGACATGGTCCTCGAGTTTTCCGACATGCAGGGCGTGGCGGGTTATCACTACGCGCTTAACGACGGTGAGCCTGCAGCCGTTGCTCAGGCGCTACAGCAGCAGTATTGGCCCCGATTTGCCGGCGATAATTTGCCCTCAGGGCCCGTAGCCACCTGCCTGGCACTGGCCGACAGGCTGGATACCCTGGTAGGCATCTTCGGCATTGGCCAACCACCGTCAGGCTCACGGGATCCCTTCGCCCTGCGGCGCGCCTCTTTAGGCGTATTACGCATTTTGGTGGAAGGAGAGCTACCACTGGACCTGGCGCAATGGGTTCACACGGCAGCACAAGGCTTTGAGCCCGGCGTTATTGCACCAGACAGTGAAGGCGACGTTGTCGCCTACATGATCGAACGATTCCGGGCCTGGTATGAAGACGAAAACATTGCGCCGGAAGTGTTTCGTTCCGTTGCGGCCCTGGGGCTCACCCAGCCACTGGATATCCAGCACAGGGTGCACGCAGTAGCGCGCTTCACCCAGATGTCTGAAGCCAGCTCATTGGCCGCAGCGAATAAGCGGGTATCCAACATTCTTGCCAAGCTTGAGAACAACCACAGTTTAGGCGAAGTGAATACGGGCCTACTGGCAGAGGGTGCGGAAAAGGCGCTCCATAGCGAGTTGCAGAACGTCAGCCAAGGCGTTGAAGCCCTTCTCGCAGACGACAATTACGCTGAAGCACTGGCGGCGATGGCGGTATTGCAACAGCCCGTGGACGCGTTCTTCGATGATGTCATGGTCAACGCCGAAGAGGAAGCACTGCGCCATAACCGGCTCAACCTGCTCAAGATATTGAGGGACTTGTTCTTACAGGTAGCTGACATTTCGCAACTGGTTGTCAGCCGCTAGTGTCCAGACTGGTGATTCTGGATCGCGATGGTGTCATCAATGAGGACTCTGATGACTACATTCGTAACCTTGATCAGTGGCACCCGGTGCCGGGCAGCATCGACGCAATCGCTGCACTGCACCGCGCCGGGTATACCGTGGCCATTGCCACTAACCAAAGTGGTTTGTCTCGGGGATATTTTGGGCTTGATGAGCTAGAAGCTATTCACCAGTATTTGTTGGCGCTGGTGGAACAAGCTGGTGGCGAAATCGCCATGATCGCCTATTGCCCACACCTGCCGGACGAGGGGTGTGACTGCCGCAAGCCCGGCACGGGCCTGTTGGAAGCCATAAGCCGGGAGCTGGACATGCCTCTTGAAGGGGCCCACTTTGTCGGCGATAGCCTCAAAGATCTGCAGGCTGGCGAGGCCGCGAATTGCATCCCGTTATTGGTTGAAACCGGCAAAGGTCAGCGCACGATTACAGCGCTTGACGATGCACTGGCCGCGCACAGCCTAGGGCAACGCCCGATCATCTATCCCAGCCTCGCCGAGGCGGCCAAGGCGATCATCGCTGAAGGCGGTTAACCGGCTTGATTAAGCGACAGGTGCGGCGCATAGCGCGACACCTGCGCGGCACATTGCTTTACACTGCATCCTCATGAATGACCTAATGTCCTACTTCTCAGATCCAGCCGTTCTGCTGGGTCTGGGCGCCGCTGTTGCCCTACTGGTGGGTATTGGCCTGGGCCTGGCACTGCGCCAGCCACTGGTAACACGCCTGTCAAAGGCGCTGGACGAAGAGAAGGCACGTGCAGAAGATCATCTCGCAAAACTGGGGCCTGCACGGGATGAACGGGATGCTGCCATTGCCGCGCAACATCAGGCGGTGCTGGAGACGACAAAGGTCGAGGAAGCGCTGCGCGGTGCCGAGATCCGGCTCACTGATTCGAACGCCGACGTCGCCCGGGTCAGGGAAGAGCGTGACGCGCTCAGTCGCCAGGCCCAGGAGCTACGCACTGCGCTCAGCCGGCTCGAAGCCCAGCAGGCTGAACGCGAGCAACAACATGAAAGCCAACTTACACTGCTGAATGAGAATCGTGAGAACCTGAAAAAGGAGTTCGAGAATCTCGCCAACCGGATCTTTGACAGTAAAGGCAAGCAGTTCTCCGACACCAGTAAGGCCTCTGTTGAGGCCATGCTCAAACCCTTTCGGGAACAAATTGCCGGTTTTCAGGCGCGAGTCAATGAAGTGCACAGCGAATCGCTGAAGGGCAATACTGCGCTGGAGGCCGAAATCCGCAAAGTGCTGGATGTCGGGCTGGCAATGAATGATCAGGCTTCCAACCTCGCACAGGCCCTGAAAGGCGACAAGAAGACCACGGGTAACTGGGGCGAGACTCAACTGCAGCGAACGCTGGAATTCGCGGGACTGGAGAACGGCGTCCACTACGAATTACAGGCCGCATTCAAAGATGGCGAAGGCAAACGTAAATTGCCGGACTGCCTCATTAAATTGCCTGACGGCAAGCACATGGTGGTCGACAGCAAGGTATCGCTGGTGGACTACGATCGTGCAACATCGGCAGAGACTGATGAAGAGCGCAAGCAAGCGCTCACTTCGCATGTGCGGGCGGTGCGCAATCACATCGATGATTTATCGTCCAAAGGCTATAGCGACCTCCCCGGTATCGAGAGCCCCAGCTTTGTTTTGATGTTTATGCCCATTGAGCCGGCCTACATCGAGGCCATGAAGAACAGCCGGGAGCTGTTTGACTACGGCTATAAACGCAACGTGGTCATGGTATCCCACACCACATTGCTACCCATCCTACGTACCGTTTCCAACCTGTGGATGGCAGAGCGCAGTAACGCCGAAGCCCGGGCTATCAGTGAGTCTGCGGGCGAGATCTACAACCAGGTATGCCTGGTTGCGGAACGCCTCCAGAAGCTGGGCGGCACATTGCACACGGTGAGCAACCACTATAACGATGCGGTGACCGGGCTGGTGGGCAAACAGGGCCTGTACGGCAAGGTCGACCGCTTTCAGCAATTGTCTGCTCGCGCCAGTAAAACGCTACCGGATCTGGAACCGCAGCACCCCCAACTGGATGACGACCGCCTGGGTATCGCCCTGGGAACAGACAAACCCGGGAAACTGGGGCATAAACCGGGCGAATAACCCTCAAATCGGCGTTTTTCCGTGCACAGTCCACAAAACAGGCGCAAAAAGCCCAGAAAGTGGGTTTTTCACGGATTTTTTGTTGCCTGAAACGCTCTCAAACGCAAAGCTTTCACCCACAACGCGGAAACACGCAACAGGCCGAAGCCAATGAAAACATTGATAAAACAACTGTGCCTCACTGCGGGGCTGCTGAGTGCATGGACAATGCCTGCACTGGCGGTCAGTGATGACTTACGCCTGGTTGGACTGGCCGTTCACCAGGAAACCGGACGCGAGATTTATCTGGGTGCGATTCACGTCGACAAGCTGGTACCCAAGCCAGACGATATCCAGAACTTTACCGGCCCCAAGGCCATGGAATATCGCGTTGTCGCACGTCGCACCAGTATAAGGAGCCTTTTGGGCGGTATGCTGCTGCAGGCCGAGCTGGCGACTGGCCAGCCAGCCAATGAGGCCACTGCAAGCTTTATTGACAGCATCATGCGCCAGGTTAAGGGCAGTCTGTATGCCGGCGACAGCTTCGACATCATGCTCACAGAAGCTGATGAAGCGGTCGCTTCCCTGAATGGCCAGGAACTGGCGCAGTCCAATGACGGCACCGTGTTTGATTACCTCTTAATGAGCTGGCTGGGCGAGAAAGGTGCCACCGCCGATTTTCGTCGCACACTCACAGCGCCTGATGTCGATGTCACATTGCTGAGCGTCTACAACGCGAACGAACCCTCCGCTGAACGTATTGCAGCAGTCGCCGAGTGGACTGGTGGCAGCGAAGAACCCGAAGCAGCAGAGCAGGTAGCCGCAGCAGCACCGGCAGTACCCGCCGCGGCAGAAATTTCTGCCGCGCAGCCCGAGCCCATCAGCACACCCGAAACCGGGGCTGATGAGACACCCGTGCCCGCCGTAGCAACCGTCGCCGCACTGTCATCCACCCCCAGCACGCCAGCAGCTGATCCCGTTGCGCAGGCGATTGAGCAAACAGCACCCGCAGCTGCAGAAGAAGCAGCACCCGAGGCACCTGCGGAGGAAGCAGAGGCGGTTCAACTGGCGGCAATAACCCCCCAGAATAGCCCGGTAGAACCGGACCGCAGCATCAGTGATGCGCTGTCGCTCACCGACTACTCCCAGCAGCTGCTGGAGTTCAATGCCATGGTGCTGCGCGAAGTGAACAGCAATATCAAGTACCCACGTTCAGCGGTACGTCGTGAGCTGGAAGGCACATTGGAACTGGATCTGCGCCTGTCGCAATCGGGTGAGCTTCAGGAAATCGTGGTAGCGCGTAGCTCTGGCCACTCCTCATTGGACTCAGCTGCTATACGGGCCGCCAGTGCCGCCTTTGAAGACGGCTTCCAGGTGACCATCAACGAGGTGGCAACGACCGAATACGGTACTGAGAGCGGCGAAGTGATTGTGCCGGTACCCGTTATCTTCAGGCTGCAGTAATCGCCAGAGACGCTGATATGTCCGAATTTCAACTCACACACATCGCACTGGTAGGCGCTCGTATGAACGCCTTCCATCCTTATGGCTTTCATAAGCGCACCGACCTCGCACTGCGTCGCGTAGTGCCTGAGCTGAACGTGACCGAAGTAGAGATGTTGGGTCGGCGTGAGCTTATCGCGCGACTGAAGACACAGCTGCCGCTATGGATTCACAACATTATTGTGGATGAGGCTTTTCCCCAGCGCGGGCATCTTTTGATGCCTATTCGACGTTTTGAGGGCGAGTTGAAAGACAGTCGAGAGGACGAAGTGATCTCGGCGGTACTGAGTAATGGTTTCCGCAACGAGCCCTTCGACCCGCTAAACCTGCCTCATAGCATGCCCATGAGCCAGCGTTGCGCAGTGGTTGTACACGCCAGGGTGTGGCAGGACGCCTATAAGCGCTTGGAGCAGGATGTGCTGGGTATACTGGCCGACAATGCACAGGAGCTGTTGCGCTGGTGCAAAGACGCCGGCCGACCTGAATACGAGATGGTGGTCTAAACCCACCGACCTCGGTGTCAGCGCACCGTTTTAGATGCGCTGAATCTCATCTTCCAGCGGCGCACGTGTGCTGTTACGAGCCACGACGCGGACAGTGCGCTGACAGGTATCCAGCCAGGGTACTGAAGTCTCAGTCTTCAAAGCACGCACGTACCCACCATCGGTGAAGCAGGAGATGCTGGTCTTGTTGGGCGTCCAATCGCCTTCGCTGGTGCGCGGCTTGCGCTTGCAATAGAACCAGATACCGCGACGGTCCTGCATCACATACTTGGCGTCTGCCGGAAGAAATACTTTACGGCCGTTAATAACGGCATAAACCTCTAGGTCCTGACCGGCATCCTGTTCCAGTGTTGCCGTGGGGGTAATTGTCAGCATGGCGAACCTCTCCTTTATGGTGTTGTGTTCTGCTGTAACCCGATACTGCAGGGCGTGTCCCTAATCCGCTTTATGGCGGCACACGACCTTTATAGACAGGAGGAATATCTGTCTCAATGGGAATATCCCCAAAATTTCATGAAGTTTTAAAAAACTGGATTTTTCGTGCCAATTTTTTACAATCAACCATAAAAAAGGCCCCTAAGGGGCCGTTTTTCTCGCCAATTTTTAATCAGCGCTGAGGAATGAGTTCCAACTGGGGAGGGGATCCGGGCACGGGCCTAAGCACTTGTAGGCTGCCCTCACCGCATTCCTGGGCCAGATTCCAGGCCTCTTCAACCGAGCGCATAATCATATGCAGGGCCAGTACGGCGCGACCCTCAAACGAGGCCGCTCGATGCAGAATTTCCTCTAGCTGATCTTTATCGATAAAACCCAATATGCGGGCATTCAGCAGATAATCCCTGATGACCTGTCGGTTGATCTGGTCCTGCAGATAGTCCTGATACCCGTCATCACCAAAGACCTTCGCCAGAACCTGCTTCTCGGGTTCAGACACCGGCTCGGCAGTAAACGCACTCTCGGGACCAAACGCCTGCTCTATACCGGCAAGCACATCGTTCATTTGCAGTGTGTCGTTGGCGTCTGACATAGACCCACCTTAGCCGTTGAGGCGGCTCTCCAGGGCCTGGAGATCCGGCACCTGATACAGTTCTTCGCCCTGGCGGAAGGCGCCCACGGCGTACTCAGCCGCATTCGCACTGGCGTCTTCGGCCTCCTCGGTTAGGACTTCGATACGCAGACCCAGCTCACGCAGACAAACCCCCCAGAATTCGGGGCCCGAGCTGCTGAGCCCGCGCAATACCGCAATAAGGCCGGTGCCCCCGTGACGCTTACCCCAGTGGTCGGCATCACTGCCCAGATCGAGCACGGGGATCTCCCTGCCACGCCACTCCACTGTCGCCGGTGGATGCTGGCCTTCGGCAGGAAGCGTGAGAATTTCAGCCAGTGCATTTTCCGGCACCGCCCAAAAATCGTCGGCAGTGCAGGGCAAGATAATGCATTGTTGTGGCGCTGCGTTTTCCATGATCAGTCCTGTATCAAGCCACGCTCAGCTGACGGCCAGTGAGTTTGTTAATGTCCTGCACCAACAGGGGGAAGTTAAACGGCTTACCCATGTAGCCATTACAGCCGGCTTCTGCAGCGAGCTTGCGGTGCTTGGCGCCGGTACGTGATGTCACCATGATCACTGGAATATCCATGTATCGGGGCGACTTACGCAAATCCTTGAGCGTCTGAATACCGTCTTTCACCGGCATTTCCACATCCAGCAGGATGATATCCGGCAGGCGATGCGAGGCATTCAAAAGGTCGATTGCAGCCAGACCATTCTCTGCGGTGATGGTTTCCACACCCAGAGAGTCAAACTTGCTGGTCGCCACCAATCGCTGGGTTCGGGAATCATCCACCACCATGACCAGGAGCTCATCCTGCTGTCCTTCAGACATGGCAACACGATCAGCACCGTGCTTGGCCAGGCTGGACACCAGCAAGTTAAGGTCAAGTGCCACGATAGCGCGGCCGTCGGCAGTGGTTGCACCGCCAGCCAGACCGGGCACCTGAGCGAACTGGCTACCCAGAGTTCGAATAACAAGTTCCAGTGCCTGCTCAACATCATCGATGGCAATCGCCATCACGTTTTCGTCGCGCCCTGCCACAATCACCGGAATGGTGCTCGTCCAGGCCTTGCGCTCAGGCATGGTTTCGCCATGACACAGTGTCGCCAGATAAGCGGGCTCACAGTCAAAGCCGAACAATGCCAGAGTGCCATCGTTTTCAATGGCGTCGAAGAATTCATCAACGGGTACGTACTCAACCGCGATCAATCCATCCAGGGGAATTGCGTAGCTGTGATCACCCGCTGACACTAACAGTGCACCGTTAGCCGTTACATTCGATGGAATCCGAATCATAAAGGTCGTACCGACGCCCACCGAAGACTCAATATCGATATCACCGCCGATGGCCTGCAACTCGCTGAGCACGATGTCCATACCGACACCTCGACCAGAGATTTCACTCACCGTGGAGCTGGTAGAGAAGCCCTTGTGGAAAATCAGGCGCATAACGTCGGATTCACTCATCCGCGATACGTCCACATCCAGACCCTTGCGATACACCGTTTCGCGGATCACGCTGGGATCGATGCCGCGACCATCATCATTGAGCTTGATCAGGTAATCCGAGCCATCCTTACCGATGTCGATACTGATACGGCCAGCTGCGGGCTTGCCCGCCTCCAGTCGTGTCTGGGCGTCTTCAATGCCGTGATCCAGGGCGTTACGCACCATGTGCTCAAGAACAACCTGACAGCGGCTGTAGTTGTCGCGATCCAGCTTGCCAGTTTCGTTGAGAACGCGGAATGACACATCCTTGCCCAGATCAGCACCAACCGTGCGCACTATACGACGCAATCCCGGCATGAGTCGGGACACGGGAATCACTCGCGCTGACTGGATCGAGGAACGCAGTGAAGACACAATGCTGTTCTGCTGCTTCAGCAGGCCTTCAACCAGCGCGTTCTGGCGACTGGAGAGCTGGATCAGCTCACTCAAATCCTCCACACCTTCGCGCAGGATGTTTGCCGCTTCCTGCAGCTCCGAGTACTGGTCCATTTCCAGTGCATCGAGCTCGGCGCTACTTTGCTCACCGCCGCGTGCCGTCACGTTCATCAGTGCGCGGTCTGCAATACGGGAAATATGCGACCGCACCGATGACAGACGACCCTGCAGTTCCGCCAGCGCCATCTTGCCGCGCACAGTACCCTGCGAAGAACGCACACCCAGCTGCTGTGCCTGATTGGTCAGGTTCATCAGGTGGTCTACCGCTTCAGCGGTAAGGCGAATAGTCTGCTGGGCAGCCAGAGCCTTGGCCCCTTCATCAGCCAACTGCTTGTCATTGTCTTTGTCTGTGATCGCCTGCCGCTGCGCTGCGGGCTTAGCGGTCACAACCGCAGCTGGCAGCTCATCGCCCTCTGCAGTGGGCAGCTCTGAATCGATGTCTGTGCGCTGATCCTGAATTTTCTCGAACCCGCGTACAGCAGCATCCAGCCATGTGTTCACGATACGGAAGTAGGGGCCGCTGGCTGACGCCTCAGGTTTGTCGACACCTTCGAGCAGCGTTTCAAAATTATGGATCAGCGTGCCGTAGCGCTGCAATCCAACGCCCTTGGCAATGCCCTTAAGCGTATGCAGGATGCGGGGTACGGGCGCGAACGCGTCCTCGGATTCAACATCCTGCTCCCACTCACTGATGGCATCTTCGAGCTTTTCGATCTCTAGGGCACCCTCTTCGATAAAAGCATCCAGGAAGTCATCAAATAGCTCGGCACTGCTGGAGGAGGTGTAGCTGAACTCGATGTTTTCGGGCAAATACCATTTGCCCGAATGGTCCAGACTGGCGGCCACTGCGGCCGGAGCAGCTGGCTCTGCGGCCACGATCGGCGCTGTATAATCAGCCTCACTCTCTGCATCCACCGAAGGCAGCGCAGCGTCCAGTTCCTTGTCGCTGTCAGCGCCCAGCGCGCCCAAGCTCTCAAACAGCGCCTCAACATCGGACTCAGAGTCGGCGGCGACAGTAAAGTCATCACTGTCGAGATCATCACCAAAGATGTCTTCAAGCGATTCGCCCGAGGCCACAAGCTCATCAGCATCTTCATCTGCGGCAGCATCGAAGGCCTCATCCAAGGCATCCAGCTCCGCGTCGACAAGGAGAGGCTCATCGACAGCTTCGGCTTCCAGATCTTCTTCAACCGCGGCCAACAACACTTCATCGCTGGCATCTACCGCAGTTGCATCGTCCTCGTCCGCTTCTACAAGCGCACCGATGTCCACGTCATTCAGTGCGGAGATAGACTCCAGGGCATTTGATTCGTTACCGGAGGTCTCCCCGGCCTGATCGAGAAACTCGTCAAAGTCCAGATCAGTGTCACCCGATGCAGTGGTCAGCTCAGCCGCAGCGGCATCGCTCAAAGACCAGTCATCATCTTCATCCAGGCTGCCAAAGGGATCTTCGCTATCCGTGGTTTGATCGCTATCCAGACCGGCTTCAGCCGCGGCCATATCGGCCTGGCTTTCATCCTCAAATACCTCGATTTCATTGTCTTCTACTTCAAGGCCAGTCAGCGAAGTCTCTGGCTGTTCAAGCTCCGTGTTGCCCAGGGCTGCGATAGCATCATCCGTGCTCACAGTGTCTGAGGTGTTCTCGTCGGAGTCAGCTTCAGTGTCAGCGTTTTCAAAAGACACTGCCTCGCCAATCGCTACAACACTGAGCGATTCATCTCCCAGCGCCTGCTCGTCTGCGCCAAAGTCAGAGACATCGAAGTCATCGTCCATCAGCGCATCTACTGCAGAAGTATCTGCAGAGAGCTCATCGGTTTCTATGCCGAAATCAATGTCATCAGCGTCAAAACTAATGGTCTCATCCGTCAGTGCGTCATCGAGACCCGCGTCTGTGTTCTGCACCTCAGCGTCCTCACCTGACTCAACTGCCAGTCCCAACGCGGACGGGTCGATATCGGGCACTGCGGCCAGACTTGTTTCGGTCGTTTCTGAGTCGGTCTGCTCAGGCGCAAAATCATCCTGCAACAAACGGTTCCAGTGACGAGACCCCTCACTGTCCTGCAGACGCACACGAATAGCCGTCAAGGATTCCTCGCTGAGGTGCTCCACTGCAGAGGGCAAAGGTTCTGCAAACTCTGTGAGCGACACATAGCCTTTTGCAAGGCTGTCATTCAGTGTGACAGTGTCAGGGGCCAGCGTGCAGTCGACTTCCAGTGGTTCGCCAATCAACTCCAGGTCGAGCAAACGGTCGTCCACGCGATTCTGTAGCTCGTTGACCATAGCTGCCAGCAAAGGCGTCACAGTGACGACCACCGCTGACGCTTGCTCGCGGGGTGTAATAAAGTCCTCGTGGTAGTCGCTGTTAGAGGCTTCAACTTCATCGAACTCGGTGTCAAAAACGCCGTCGTTCAATGACGCCTCAAGTGCTTCCGCAGAATTCATGGATGCGGCAAGGGCGTCTTCTTCAGGCTGCAGATCTTCATCCAGCACACCCAAAGGTTCATCCGAGCCAGGCTCTTCCGAGCCGGACTCATCTACGTCGTCCGCCAAGCTGGCATCTTCATCTGACAAACCGCCAACAATCACAGCGACGCTTTCGTCTGCGCCACAAGACACTTCGGCTTCTTGCCCGGCCTCAGTATCCATGTCGACGCTATCTGCTGAAACTACCGCCAGCGCCGAATCATCGCTGTCTTCAACTGTGATGCTATCCGCATCATCAGTGAGGTCTGAATCAGTGGTGTCACCGAGAAAAGTGACTTCCTCATCAAAGGCGGCAACATTACCGTCAGGGCTGTCTTCGCCCTCGAGATCCTCACCAGCAACAGTGGTGAAATCTACTTCCAGCGCCGAGGCAAGACCGCCTTGAGTAGCGCCTTCATCCGAGTCATCAGACTGTGATTCGCCGGCGACGTCGCCGAGAAACACCGCATCATCCTCTGCGTTAGCACCCTCCGTATCGAGAGTCTCGTGCAGCTCGATATCATCTGCGCTGTCTTCTATGTCTCTTATGTCTTCGCGGTCAGCAACTGTCGCAGCCTCTACGAGCAGCTCGTCTTCAACACTGAAAGCCGTATCGTTTTCGATACTGTCCTGCGTCGCGCGGCCCAGCTCCACCTCTGGAGCGGGTTCTGTTATCGATTGAGCAGCGTCACTGAGGAATCCTGTGGACTCAGAGGAGAGCTCACCAGATTCGGCGTCCCCGGCACTGAGTGACAGCTCACTGGCTTCCTGGGCAAACGAGCCCGAAGTACCCAAATCATCGCCATCAAAGTCTGTGAGCTCAGGCCCATCGAGCGCTCCAAGGAAATTCGATTCTTCAGTTGTCGCACTGACGGTGCTGTCGGCTGTGTCATCCAGCGTCAGCGCATCATTCTCGGCGGCGAGGTCGGATAGGAAGCCATCATCAGCACCCTCGGACTCATCATCTGAAAGCGACAGGGAGCCTGCCAGATCAGACAGTGTCTCTTCGGCGCCAGCAACTTCATCATCGGCTTGGCCGCCCAAGTCCAGTTCGTCCGCAAGATCGCCCAGAAATTCTGATGATGACTCCGAATCGTCGTCTGCCAGAGACTCCAGAGACAGTTCGCCTTCGAACTTGAGGTCGTCAGCCAACCCTAGTTCATCGTTGTCAGCACTGTCTTCCGTGTCCAGGGCTTGCTCCAAAGACGCGCCCAGGGACTCAGGCTCTTCAACGTTAAAGCTGGAGAGATCGAGATCCAGCGACTCATCGGCGCTGTCATCATCGAGCGGCGCCAGTGACAAGCCACCGAGATCCTCATCGTCAGCATCGATCGCAAGAGGATCGCTCGCACTGTCCGTGGATTCAGGAACATTAAGGTCGGCTATAACTTCTTCGCTAGAAGTCACATCGGGGGCAGCATCTGCCTCAGACGGAACTCGGGTTTCTACCTGCACCAAGGGCTCGGCGCTGCCCAGCAACCCGCTTTTAACAGGTTCGGATGTTTTCGGGGCCGAAGACTCTGCAACAGGAGCCTGCACATCGTTCGTCTCAGGCGGCTGTTTTACATCCGCTGGCTGCGTCTGCACAGAGGCTTGAGCTGACTTGGCACGGCGCTTGATGACAAGGAACCGCTCGCCAATATCATCTTCATCGCTCAAGCCGAGAATATCGCCAGAGACAGCGTCACTGTCTGCACTATTACCGCCGTCTACTCGGCCACGAGCAACAATCATTGTGTCCTGGGCCGCTGCTTCTGCCTCGGCAGCAGCTTTCTCTGCAGCCCTGTCAGCGTAGATATCGCTGCTCTCGCCCACGGAAGAAACAACAATCTCTTCTTCTACGAAGGCACTAAGCACATCAGTATCGTTGCTGCCGCGAACCAGAGGCCTCGCGGCCATCTGCGCTTCAGCCTGGGTCAGGCCCTGATCTTCAGACTCGTCGTGTGTGACCGAAAACAGGCTATCAGAGCTTTCACTCAAGTCCTGGTCGAGTAACCAGCTCAGGTTTTCGTCCTGAGACTCGTCGCTACCCATCACTTCATCATCCGGGTTCACGGATTCTGGCCTTTCATCACTTTGCATTCTGGCTCTCCCTGATCAACTACCGCCGTTCCCTGGCGCTATCAGTGGTGACCGAAAGGCTGCGATGCAGCACTTCCAGAAGCAGTTGTTGAACCGGCTTCACTGTCCATGTCCTCGTCGCTGTCGGGCAAATCCTCCGCCAGACCTTCGATGGACTCTGCTGCGCGGAAGCAACGATTAGTCAGTTCGCGGGTCAGGCTGTCATCAAACTCGCCGGGGTCCTTATACGACTGGACCAAATCGGGCAAAGCGGCGATCACATCAGACAGCAGCGATTCCAAACGTGCATCAGGCTCTAACTCACCTTCGAGTACACGGTCCAGCAAGTCCTGCGCCGACCAACCCAGCTCGCCCAGAACGTTCGCTCCCACTGCTCGGCCATTACCCTTAAAGGTATGGAAGTGCCGGCGCATTTCCCGGAGGTTGTCGTTAACCGCGGGCTCTTCTCTCCAAACCGAAATCAGGCGCTGCAGTTCTGTGACAATCTCTTCAGATTCTTCAATAAACACCTCGCGGAACTCTGCTGGGATGTCCGTATCCTGCACATAGCTGGGTGCAGCCGTCGCTGCGACCGGCGAAGCGGCGGCAGATCCGGGAGACAAGGTGCTTGTCCACTGGTCCAGTTCAGCCACGCGCTGCTCAGCAAGTGTTACCAGGTGAGAGGTGTCATCCAGCGGATCGATGATTGAGCGCTGCAGGTGCAATTCGATCTGCGCGAACGCATCAGCAAAACAGCGGAAGGCGTCGTCTTCACGCACGCTGCCGGCTTTGCTGGCAGCTTCCAGCCAGCTGGAGCAACGCTCAATGATGTTGCCCTCACGCTCCATGCCCGCGAAGGACAGAGCACCCGCGATTTCAGACAGAAGCTGCAGTGAGAGGCGAATGCCCTTGCGCTCGGGCGTATCGTCGAGTTCATCGAGGAATGATTGCGCCAGTTCCAGCAGTTCGTCGGTATTTTCACTGCCGCGATCAGCCGCAGCAACGGCTTCACGCAGCGCCTCATTACCGCGGTCGCTTTTGTTCAGGTAACGGTGCAGCGCCATGGTCAACTGCAATACGCCTTCCTGATCTGTAGGACGGTTTGTCAGTGCCTTGGTCAGCGCCTTGCGACGAAGAATCGCGTGCAGATAACTCTCCACCAGCGACATCTGTGCAAAGGTCGCGTTAACAACACTCTCGCGCAGCTCGAAATCGCGGCTGGAGAAAGAGCTTGTCACGCCGTGCTCCAGCTTGTATTCCACATCCAGTTTTACATCGACAATGCTACGAACAATCGCAGTCACAGCTGTTTCCAGGCGATCAGGCTCGTCACGGTATTCACCTTCAAACAGGCGCTGGAGCTGGCCGGACACCTCAACCAGCGAGTCTGCGTGAGCATCCTGACCCGCGGCGTACAACCGGTGCTGCGCACGCTCAATGCCATCCAGCGCGACGTTGGAATCAGAGTCATCCTGACCCGCGGCAATAGCGAGGTCGTTCGAGGTGATGTAGTCCACCACCTGGTTAAGATTATCGAGAGCACCGGACAGCGCCGTGATCAGCGCATCCATGTGCACCAGACCGCTTTGGGCTTCTTCCAGAGTGCTGGCGTCGATTTCAAAAACCTTGCGGATATTCGCGATGTGGACGGGCTGAGACTTCACTGCTGCCATGTAATAAAGCATTTGCAGCTGGCAGTCTTCATAGTCCACGGCATCATCAAGCTCGGCCCCGTGTTCACGGGCAAACTTGATCTGGAAGGCGCCAGACTTGAACAGCTGGGCAATGCACTCGTCAGGCGCGATCAAGCCACCAGCCATGCCTTCGCAGACACCAATCATGGTGAACCAGAAACGCTCGGCGACGGTGCCAGCAAACAGCGTCTGCATTTTGCGGGCAATGCGGGCGACGGTTTTCATGCTTTCGCGTGTGTTCTGCTTGCGCAACGCGCTCTTGGCCATCTCCAGGTACAGCGCCAGCATGACATTGGCACGGCTCTTGATCTCCTCATCGGGAGCGGTGGTTCCACCCTCCGTGATGCCGGCTCCCTCAGGGATGTCCATGTGGAAGAACAGGGCCTGGGGCTTGGGTCGCTCACCCAACCAGCGGCGCAGGTCGTTCACATACTGCTCAAGGCCACGGCCAGTATCACGACGCGCACTCTGAACATGCGCCAGATAAGCGGGCAAAACCTTCAGCGCCTGCATCAGTCCGCCCATAGTGAGCTTGCTCCGCTCACCCTGAACCTTGTCTTTGTACAGGTAGTTGAGGCTGCGCTCCATTTCGATCGTGAGCATTTCCGCCTTGCGGATGCCCAGCGCGCGCAGGGTAGAGGTGATCTGATGGATCGCCCACATGCACTGCAACAACGGCTGCTTTTGGCTGGTATCCCGGCTGTACTCGACCAGGGCTTGCTCAGCGTTTTCAGCCTGCTTGTTCATCAGGCCGACCACCCACTTGAGCGATACGATGTCCGTCTTTTTAGCCATTTTCAAAGCCTCCCAATTTCCTGTAAGTCGTCACGCCGTCCTGCGAAATTCTTTCCGCCTGATCGGTGTGCCAACCAATGTCTTCACCTGCACCCAAAACCAGCAAACCACCTGCCCGGGTACGGGTCAGCAACTGATCGATAACGTGTAAGCGCGTTATGCGGTCGAAGTAAATCAATACGTTCTGGCAAAACACGATGTCAAACTTTGCAAAAGGTGCGTTCTCTACATGCATCAGGTTGCTGTGAAAGAAGCTGATGCGATTGAAGATGCGATCACAAACCCAGTACTGGTCCTTGTCCTCGCACCGTATGTATCGGCTGCGATAAGCCAGCGGGATATCGTTGATTGAGCGCTCCGGGTAACGGCCAATTTTGGCTCTGGCGACGGCGCCGAAACTGACGTCTGTACCAATGCCATGCCAGTTGGTCGCGCATCCACTGTCGCGCAGGGCATGCTCTACCACCATCCCCAGGGAATACAGCTCTTCACCGGTGGAGCAACCCACACTCCATACCGAAAACTCAGGGCCAATAGTGTCGGCCTGTGCGCGCGTGCACACTTCCTGCCTAACCTGCTGAAACGCGGCGGGCTGGCGAAAGAAACGCGTTTCCTTCACCGTCAACAAATCCACCAGGGCCAGCCATTCGGCACGAGAGCCCAGGTCGTCCTTCAGACTATCCAGATAGCCCTGGACGCTGGACATGCCCAACTCCGCACTGCGCTCGCCCAGGTATTCCTCGAGTAGCCAGCGCGGCGTCTCGACGGTGATACCTGTGCGCTGCTGCAGCTCGTGGAGCAGCTGCTGGAGCTGCTCGTCACTGAGCTTAAACATAGCTTGTGCGGATCGCTGGATCATACGGAGGCCCGGTTGTCCTCAGCGTCTTCCAGTGCCGTCATTTCCGCCTCATCGAACTGGCTGGGTGAGCCATTCACATGCTCTACTTCACCGCTTGTCTTGAGATCGAAGGCAGCATTGGCAACACCCTCTTCAATACGGAACTGGCTGAGGTTGTCCGCCACGTCGCGCATTGACGACTGCAGCTGCGATACACCCAACTGCGTGAACTCACTGTACTCGGCAATATCCACGTTACGCTCGCGAATCTCCGCCATGGAGTTATTCATGTGCTGCGCGCTGACAGCAGACTGTCCCGCAGCATCATCCACCGAGCGAATGATGGAGGAAATCGAGCTTGAGCCGTCGTTGATTTCCTCAAGTGCCGCATCCAGGCGCTCGATATATTCCAGAATGGTTACAACCGTTCCTACGGTGTTTTCCATACTTTCCATGTTCTCGGCGGACATGTTCTGCAGCATGCGTACTTCAGAAATAATCTTACGACCCTCTTCCTCCGCTTCACGCAGCAAGTCACCAATCGCTTCCGCAATCCCGAGGAAGGGTCGGCCGTATTCACCGGCTTTCTCCGCCTCAATACGGGTGTTAATCGCAACAACCGAAATCTTGGTGTTCAGCGCCTGAATATATTCCGCGGCGTTGGTTACCGACTGGATCAATTCACCCTGTCGCTTTGCAGATTTCGACGTTTCCTGTACTGACTCACGCACGTCAGCTGAGGCCGATGACATGTCCTTGGTCAGTTCATAACCGCGCTCAACTCGAGAACGGTTTTGCTCGGACGACTTGGCCGCCTCTGCTGTGGAGTGCTTGATCTCCTCACTGGTACGTACCATTTCGGTAGCAGCGGTGGTGGAATCAACAACCGAGCGAGTCAGCTGCTTACCCTTATCTACCTGGCCACGTGCGGTCTTACCAATCTTGTTAATCTCGTCGACCGAGACTTCAAACGGCGTGCGAATGTTCTGAATCAGTTCGCGCTGGCGACGAGTAGAAGCGTTAATTTCCCGCGCAATGTCTGCGGTCACTTCGTTGTCTTCAGGTACCTTCACGGTCAGGTCACCTTCCGCGATTTTCACCAGAGCACCGTTAATGTCTTCTACACCGGCCTCGGTGTATTCAACCCGGCGACGCTGGCCACGGAACATGACGATCAATAGGCCAACCGCCAGCAGCGCTGGCGCACCGAACAACACCAGCAACGTGGTGCGATCGAAGAACCGCGCATTGTTCAGGCGGTCAAGCGCCGGAACAATGTTGGAGATCGCTGCCGTCAGCTCGGGGCTGGACTCAATGATGGCTTCTCGCGCACCCGCCACTTCACGCATCTGCTCAGAGGAGCTCGCGATCTGGTCAATCGACGCTGAAATCACCGAGAACAGTGCAGACGCTGTGTTGATAGAGTCCAGCGCGTCTGGGTCAGTCAACTGCTGAACACCCATCACGCGATCGCCGTTTTTCAAAGAGTCAACCGTGCGGTTAAAGTTTGCAGCATCCTGGCGGAACTCATCCGCGGCAGCCTGGCTCTCTTCACCGCCGGCCAGGATCTTGTCGATGTTCCTGGCGATACGCTCAGTCAACCATAAGGTCTTCTGCGCGGCCGCAATAGTATCTACCGATACATTTTCATCCCGCAGAATGTCGACAACGGCAGCAAACTCGCTCTGGATTGGGCGAATGTTGCTTTCCAGATCCACCGACACACCACGAATGAAGGTAATGTCATCACCGGCGGCGACCAGAAGCTGCGCGCTGTCTTTGATCGGTTGCCAGTTACCCTGAATGCGAGATACCTCGCCATCAATGCCTGCGCCATCGAGATCACCCAGCATGGCGTCGAAGTTCGATACATCCTGAGCCAACTGCGCAAAAGTCGCTGCATCACCACGCGTTGTTGCGCGCGCACGCGCCACCACGTCGTTCTGCGCAACGCGCATATCATTAGCCAGTACGCGGAATTGACTCTCTGTACCAGCCTCCTGCTGTGCCACGTAGAAGGTGTAAACCACCCCCGCCAGACACGCCAGCATGCCGACAATAATCACTGTCACCCATACTGAAGAAGTTCCTGCCGTTTTAGGTTTAGACATCGCCCGTTTCCTCACTGTGTTGCTCTGAGGCGACTGCGGCATTTGCCAGCTCGCCTTCGTTTATTAATTTGTCGAGATCGAGAACTGCGCAAAAGTCGTCATCGAGGACGAATCCACCCAGGGTGTAGCCGTGAACGGCCGGATCAACGTCGCGCTCCATGTCGCGTTCGTCGATTGGGAATTTAGTGCTGCGGCGCACATCGCTAAGCGTAATCGCGAAATGCATCCCGGGGCGACGGATTACCATGCAGTAGTCCCGCACTCGTCCGGAATAGGGTTCGCGACGCAGTAAGACATCGCCACTGATCACAGGAATCAAACCACCGCGATGGGTTGCAAGACCCATCACCCACTGACGGGTACTGGGAATTGGCGTCACCTCAGGCATCTCGATGATCTCATCGAGTTCGCCTTCACCCACCAGCAGGGGAATGCCAGCCACGCCAAGCGCTGTCCCCGCCCAGTAGATGCAGTGATCCACCGGCGTCGGCGGGGCCTCAACGGCCTGGCCGAAACGCTGTTGCAGATCCTGCAGTGCCTGAATCGCAGAGGTCATCGTTTACGCCGCCTTGTGTGCGCCGGTGTAATCGAAGATAAGCTTGCGCAACACACTCTCGGGCGGAATCTTGGTCACATGAGCGGTCGCGCCCCGTGCCTGGCCCTTGGCAATGTCAAAGATGCCGTCGGACGACGACAGCATGATCACCGGTGTGTTCTTGGTATCTTCGGCATTCCGTATCAGTGTGCAGGTCTGGTATCCGTCCAGTTCCGGCATCGTGATGTCGAGAAATATGATGTCCGGCTTGAAGCGGCGCAGCATGCTCAACGCCTTGTAGCCGTCTTCGGCCATCTCAACCTCGCAGCCCATACCCTTGAGTGTATGAGACATCATCATGCGAATCGTCTTGGCATCATCAATGATGGCTACCTTGACGCCGCTTACGTCCATTTCCTCGGTCTGTTCTGTCATGTTCACCCTCTTAAAACGTACGCTACGCCAACGCGCAGCCGTGAAAGACGGGTTCAGTATTTGAATTGGCAAGCCCCGCATCAAGCGAAAACTGGAGTTTTCTCCAGAATCAGGACTTATGTCTCAGAACGTGAAAAGTCCGTATTTATGCGTGCTTCAGGGGTTTTCGAAGATGGCAATAGCTCAACTGCCAGAAAGTCGAGAAAAAGTGTGAATCAACTCACATATCGATGACTGAGAGCCTCGGCGAGGCCCTCCGGGGTGCTGGTGAGGGAAACAAGGCCAGTATCGATCGCCGCCTGGGGCATGGCGGCACATACGGCGCTTTCTGGCGACTGCGCCCAAACCACACCCCCGTGTGAGGTGTATGCAGGCAGCGCTTCGGCGCCATCTTCACCCATACCGCTGAACACAATGACCCCGGTATGTGCCACATTTGCGCCACCGAGAATGGCAATAGCCTCAGAAAGGGATGGGGTGTAGCGACTCTTCCAGGGCTGCTCGGGCAGGGAAATGATGATCGGCGATGACAGCGCAAACCGGCAGGACGGTGACAGGATCACAACGGAGCCTCCGGCGAGGCGTGCGTGGGTGTCCAATAGCGTCATATCAATCGAGGGGTTGTCGGAGACCATCTCCGCAAGCTGGGCTCGTTTGGCCACGTCATAGTGCTGCGCGTAGACGAACGCCACGGGCACATCATCATCGAGGGCATTGAGGAATGACTGTATAGCAGGTGTAGCCCCTGCCGACCCGGCTAGCAGCCAGACCGCGGGGTCTTGCACCGTAGGTCGAGTGAGTACTTTTCTGCCTTTGCCCACCTGGCGGATGCGTTGAATCTGCGCGCGGCACCAGCTTTCCAACGCCTCGGGATTACGATGATCGGGCAAGCTTTCCACCGGCAACAAGGCTGTGCCCCCCTTGGCCAATGCTTCAAAGGCTGTGCCGGGGGTGTCATCAAATACCCAGAGGCGGCAGTGCCCCTCGCGCACCAGCGCCTTAACCAGCGCCGGCGTGGTTGCAACTTCCGCTCTGAGACCCGCCGCCGCCAGCGCCCTTGAAAGGGGCAGGGCGTGAGCGGGTGGCAGGGCTACTCCGATGGTGTCGTCGTCAGTCACTCGGGAACAGATAGTTGCGGAAAGGTTCCAAGTGCCCTGGCTGAAAGTCCTTCAGTTCATAAATATTGAACTTGTGCATCAGTGCCAGGCAGCGCTGGTACACGCGATCCGCATCATAAGCCGAAGGCGGAATCTGATACTTGTCGGTTATCTGGGCGAAAATCATGGTCGCAATGTTACGCCGCATCTCGTCCTCGCGGTACATCATCTGGTCAACCGGCGATGACACAATCGGTGCACCGTAGATCAGAAACGCCTCCCAGCGCCGAACATCCTGTTGGTCGGGGAGTTGATGCACCAAAAACCTGACCATATTACGCAGCTCAACCGGTGGCGGCACCACGTCCCGCTGCAGCCAATCACGAACATCGCTTTCTTTCCAATCATGGTTGATCGCCAGCAGGCTAAGAACTCGGCCGTCTGTTTGCGGCAAGGCAGCACCCGCCAGGTCCCACAGCAGGTTAAGGCGAGCTGAAAACCCTAGGCAGGGTTCCAGCTCTTCCAGGTGCAAATCCTGATATTCGACGGCGTAGTCGTGCACCGATTTCTGTGCACGCTCTCTGGCGCTGTTTTGCGATGGATCACTCATACTGCGGTTCCTGCTGCATCGTTATCGCCCGAGGAATCGCCAATGTCATAGTGCTTTAGCCTTTTTTGGTAAGTTGGCACTGACACACCTAGAAGCCGAGATTTTTCCCGGCTAGTTACGTTGTCTCCCGAACGCTCAAGCTGGATGAGCAGCAATTTTTCCAGTGTCGCTGGCGGTGACGGCGGCTCCGCTGGCAGGGCACGAACCCAGTCCCTGACCAGACGTGCCACCTCACGCCAGTCGCGATAGGCATGTCGAGTAGCCGTGCGCTCTGCGATGCGGGGCGCCCAACGGCCAAGGTTGCGTGCCTGCGTACACAAAAAGCTGGCCGCCCGGCCCTGCTCTCCGTCATAGCGCTCCAGTGTTGCAGTGACCAGCTCATCCTGCAGCCAGGTGCCAAGTGGCGCGCCGCTGGGCGATGCCACTTCCCGGGCCACCATGGCGGCCACGAGGGACTCCAACTCTTCCAGTGCCGTGGGTGTATACACCTCCTGCGTGTCTGCCCCCTCGCTGGCCCAATCCAGAAAGGCTGCGCCGTTGGTTGTGGGCTCAGTAGCAGTGTCCCCTGCATCGTGTAGGCCGATATCTGCCGCGGTTATCCATTCATGATCGCTGTAGTCCAACGCTTCAATAATGCGCTCACGCACTTCCGTGATATTGCCCGTCCACTTGTGTGCCAGCATGGCGCGCTCAGCATCCGGGGTTAGACCCTTAATTGACCGATTGCGCCGCGCCGCCTCCTGGCCAAGTATCTTCTCTCCCCAGCGCAACACAGCCTTTCCGCGGTCTTTCAGGGGAGGGACGACAATGGGGTAACCGGCAAATGCACTGGCGAGCTTGCGTGACAGTCGCTCCTGCGCCACCAGCTTCTCCAGCGTTTCGGGGAATACGGCCAACAGGCGCACGCGCGGTAAGTAGCGCGGAGGCTTTTCGTTAAAGAAGGTGCGTGTACTCACCATGCGCGCGACCCGGTCCTGCGTATCGGGGTGCATCAGGTGCGGCGACTTGAACACCAGCGTCTGGTCCTTACAGTGATCGACCAGCGCACAGATTTTTCGGAACGACTGCTCACGGCTGCGCAATTCGTGGCAGTCCAACACAATCATATCTTCGGGTGAGCCGCCCGCAGCCTCGTGCACAACTTGTGCGATATACATCTTACCTGTGCCTCTTGCACCGATAATGGCAACGGGCATATCAACTTTGGCGAGGAACACGGCTTGATCAACCGCGCCTTCCATGTTGTCGACAACATAGCCCGGATCACCGTCAAGCGTGAACAGGTCTACCTGGCTGGACAGAATCGGCTGCTGCTCCGCGTTTTCAGCGGACTCCACTTCCCTAGGCTGTGCCCTGTTCATCGCTTCCTGAGTCTGGGCTCTCACACAATTTTTGAGCATAAACGGCCGCGAGAGCTGCCGCAATCGAATCAACAACCTTTCTTTTTTATCGAATTATATTGCCCTTTTATTGCGATTTTTATTCGTCTTTTCCGGAACTATTCTGAGGCCAGTCACTGAGGAGGCCAAGATGACTAACCGATCTATCGTGGAGATTAGAAACGCACACAACAGCCGCGACGGCGATGGCGTCGCGATACAGCGCATCGCTGGCATGCAACATGCGGGTATGGACCCGGTACTGATGATTGACGAGCTTCGCTCGGACGACCGACAAGATTTCATTGGCGGTTTTCCACCGCACCCGCACCGGGGAATGCAGACGCTGACTTACATGAAACAGGGCGGGATTGTTCACGAAGACAGCGAGGGGAACCGCGGTGAAATTCGCAGCGGCGGAGCCCAGTGGATGTCTGCCGGGCGCGGCATCATTCACTCCGAAATGCCCACACAAGACAGCGACGGCCTCCACGGGTTCCAGCTTTGGGTCAACCTTCCGCGTGCACAAAAAATGTCGGCGCCCCAGTACCGTGACGTACCCCTGGCAGGCTTAGCGCACTGGGCTGAGGGGAATACATCGGTGACCGTGATTGCCGGTGACTGGTCGTTCAATGGCAGCCCGATGACAGGACCGTTGGAGAAACTGGCCGAGCAAGCCGGCATCGCCGATGCGCAACTCGCACCCCAGGCACAACTTACGGTGGTCACAAAACCACAGGCTGCTGTGCTGGGCTATGTTTACGATGGCGATGCGCAGGTAGGGGAGAGGTCCATCACTCACCAGCAGCTATTCATCACCTCACAGGGAGAGCAATTGACACTGTCAGCCGGTGAGCAGGGCGCAGGGGTTTTGCTGTTTCAGGGAATGCCACTTAAAGAGCCGGTCGCTCACTATGGGCCCTTCGTGATGAACACGGCCGAGGAGATTGAGCAAGCGATTGAAGATTATCAGTCGGGTAAGTTTCCGGGAGGAGCCTGACATGGCACAGCCTATTGTCTTTGACAACAAACCTGTCCCCATTGAGCTAAAGGAGGGGGAAGAGTACTACTTCTGCCGCTGCGGTCTCTCCAACAACCAGCCCTTCTGCGATGGTTCGCACGTGGGCACAGAGTTCACGCCGCAGGCATTTACCGCGCAGGAGACCGGCGAATCCTATCTGTGCCAGTGCAAGCACTCGGCAAACGCGCCTTATTGTGATGGTACGCACAGCCGTTTCAGCGACGATAACATCGGCAAACCTGGCGACGGCGTGATTGCGTCTGGTAACGCGCAGCCAGAGGCGGTCGCAACACCCGAAGAGCCCACCGTTGCGCTGATACATCAGTTAGCAAATACCGGCCTGGACCAGGTCGGCCATCACGGCCCTATGGCAGCAATGGGGGTACCCAGAAGGACCTTGCCCGACTGGGATGACATTCAGCTATTGGTGGCACAGATGGCCACTTCTCCTTTGATGGAGGATGTGTCCGTCGGTAGCAAACTGGTCATCGGGCCAGAGGCAAAACAGCCCTTACAGCTGGATATTCCCCTATTTGTGTCAGACATGAGTTTTGGTGCCTTATCGGAAGAGGCCAAGACGGCCATGGCCAGAGGTGCCGATATCGCTGGCACGGGAATCTGCAGCGGTGAAGGTGGCATGCTACCGGAAGAACAGTTGGCCAATAGCCGCTATTTCTATGAACTCGCAAGTGCAGGTTTTGGTTACGACGAGTCTTTACTCACTCGTGTACAGGCCTTCCATTTCAAAGGTGGTCAGGGGGCAAAAACCGGCACTGGCGGCCACCTGCCGGGTGCGAAGAACATTGGCAAAATCGCTGAAGTCAGGGGCATCGAACCGGGAATGCCAGCCATCTCACCGCCAACATTTTCTGAACTGAACAGCGTCGCCGACTTCGCACACTTCGCTGATCGTGTTCGAGAAATCAGCGGCGGCATTCCCGTGGGTTTTAAGCTGAGCGCCAACCACATAGAGCGCGATATTCAATTTGCCCTTGATGCAGGGGCTGATTACATCATTCTCGATGGTCGTGGCGGGGGAACCGGCGCAGCACCGGAAATGTTCCGGGACCACATCAGCGTACCCACAATTCCTGCGCTCGCCAGAGCTCGGCGGTACCTCGACAGTCAAGGTGCCAGCGGCGGAGTCACCCTCATTATTACAGGCGGACTGCGAACCCATACGGATTTTGTTAAAGCACTGGCTCTGGGCGCGGACGGTATTGCTCTGGCCAATAGCGCTATGCAGGCCATTGGGTGCGTGGGCGCGCGCATATGCAATAGCAATAACTGCCCCGCGGGTATTGCTACGCAGAAGCCTGAGCTACGCGCCCGTCTGGATGTTGAACTCAGTGCTGAAAAGCTGGCGCGCTATCTCGACGCCAGCGTCAATTTAATGAAGGTATTGGCCAGGGCCTGCGGCCACAGGCATCTCTCCGACTTCAATCCCGGTGATTTGGGAACGTGGAAGGAGAGCATGGCGAGACTGTCCGGCGTGACATTTACCGGAGCAGGCCCTTTACCCTGATCGACAATCCGTGGCCTCGCAACAGCTGCAAGGCCTAAGGACTCAGAACGGAATATCGTCATCGGGAATATCCTGCGGCGGTGGCGGAGGAGGGGGTGCGTACTCTTCCTGCGCTGCCGAGGCAGGCGCCACTTTCCAAGCCTGTAGATTGTTAAAGTAACGCCCGTTGTACTCACGCCCGCGAATATCAAAGGTCACCGTCACATCCTGACCAGTCTGGAGGCTATCAAGTAGTGCGACCTTGTCCTGTACAAATTCCAGGTTGATATCCTGTGGGTAGCGACCATCCTCTACGGTGACCACCATTTCGCGCTTGGTAAAACCACTGTCGAAGGTCTTGGCGTCCTGAATCAGCTTGATGCGACCCGTCAACTCATAGGCCATGACTTAACTCCAATCGATGATGGGGCGGGCTAATGCCGCATTGCCCAATGGCAATGCGGACAGGTTCGGTGTTAATTCACACATCCAGGTTTGCCACCGACAGCGCGTTTTCTTCAATAAAGTCGCGACGCGGCTCAACGTGGTCGCCCATGAGCGTGGTAAAGATCTGGTCGGCAGCAATCGCATCTTCAACCGTGACCTTCAGCATACGGCGCACTTCGGGGTCCATTGTGGTCTCCCAAAGCTGCTCTGGGTTCATCTCACCCAGACCCTTATAGCGCTGTATGTTGTAGCCCTTTCTTGCCTCAGCCATCAGCCAGGCAAGGCCTTCGTCAAAGCGTCGCGTATGCAGGACCTTCTCACCGCGCTGGAAGTAGCCTTCTTCGTCGATCAGCGTATTCATGGTTTCGCCCAAGGCAACCAGACTGCGGTACTCCCCAGAAGCGAAAAACTCATGCTGGTACTCAGTTTCTGACTCAACACCATGGGCCAATACACGCACCACCGGGTAGAAAATACTGCGCTCAGTATCCTTGCGCACCACCACAGTGTAGTTGGCAGAGCCGGCTCCTGAGGTTTGCAAGCGCTCACTTAAGGCCTCTGCAAAACCCTGCACCGCGCTCTCATCGGCCATCTGTTCAAGACTCAAGGCAGATGACTCGATCAACTGCCACAGCACTTCAGGGGCGTACAGGCGACTGAGGCGCTCGATAGTCGACTCCACCGCGCGGTATTGGGTGACCAGGTCTTCAAGCCCACTGCCAGCAATGGGCGGCGCGTCTGGATTAACGTAGATCGAGGCACTTTCCAGCGCCGACTGGGTCAGGTAGGCATCCAGGGCCTCATCGTCCTTCAGGTATTGGTGCTGTTTACCCTTGGCTATCTTGTACAGCGGGGGCTGTGCGATAAAGACATGGCCGCGCTCAATCAGCTCCCGCATCTGCCGGAAGAAAAACGTCAGCAGCAGGGTTCTAATATGAGACCCATCAACGTCGGCATCGGTCATGATGATAATGCTGTGATAGCGGAGCTTGTCGGCATCAAATTCTTCCTTGCCAATGCCACAGCCAAGAGCCGTCACTATGGTGCCTACCTCAGCAGACCCCAGCATTTTGTCGAACCGCGCCTTTTCAACGTTAAGGATCTTGCCCTTAAGGGGCAAAATGGCCTGAAAACGCCGATTCCTACCCTGCTTGGCAGAGCCACCCGCGGAATCACCCTCCACCAAATAAAGCTCTGACAGGGCAGGGTCTTTTTCCTGGCAGTCAGCCAATTTGCCGGGCAGACCGGCAATGTCCAGGGCGCCTTTACGGCGTGTCATCTCACGTGCCTTGCGCGCAGCTTCGCGAGCGCGGGCAGCATCCAGCATTTTGCCAACAACGGCCTTGGCTTCCTGCGGGTTCTCCAGCAGGTAATCATTGAACTTCACGTTCATGGCCTGCTCTACCGCGGTTTTAACTTCGGAAGACACTAACTTGTCTTTGGTTTGGGAGGAGAACTTTGGATCAGGCACCTTCACCGAAATGATCGCTGTAATACCCTCTCTGGCATCATCACCCGTGGTATTGACCTTCGCTTTCTTGGCAAGCCCCTCACGTTCGATGTAGCTGTTCAAGTTACGCGTTAGCGCGGCCCGGAAGCCCGCCAGGTGTGTACCGCCATCGCGCTGGGGTATGTTGTTGGTATAGCAGAAAATGCTTTCCTGGAAGGAGTCATTCCACTGCAGGGCCACCTCAACACCGATGCCCTCATCCGCGTCTAATTGGAAATGGAACGCCTTGTTAATAGGGGTTTTGTTGTTGTTCAGGTAGTCCACAAAGGCCATTAGCCCGCCTTCGTAGTTATAGGTTTCCTCTTTGCCACTGCGCTCATCCTTTAACACGATGCATACGCCTGAATTGAGGAAGGCCAGCTCTCGCAAGCGCTTGGCGAGCTGGTCAAAGTGGAACTCGATGTTGGTAAAGGTCTCGGCCGAAGGCACAAAACGCACGGCAGTGCCGGAGGTTTCCGTATCGCCCATGATCGCCAGCGGCGCCTCGGGCACACCGTGGTGGTAGACCTGCTCGTACATCTTGCCTTCGCGGCGAATCGTCAGAACCAGCTCGGAAGAGAGCGCGTTGACCACGGAGACACCCACACCGTGCAAGCCGCCGGATACTTTGTAAGTATTGTCGTCAAACTTACCGCCGGCGTGCAATACCGTCATGATGACCTCTGCCGCCGACACTCCCTCCTCGTGCATTTCCGTGGGAATACCACGGCCGTTATCGCTCACGGTGACAGATTCATCCGGATGGATAACAACATCAATCTGACTACAGTGGCCGGCCAGCGCCTCATCAATTGAGTTGTCGACCAGCTCAAACACCATGTGATGAAGGCCAGTGCCATCGTCGGTATCACCGATGTACATGCCGGGGCGCTTCCTAACCGCATCCAAGCCCTTGAGGACCTTGATGCTGGAGGAATCGTATTGCGGTTCGTTGTCGCTCATACTGGTTTTATCTCTTTCTTTTTACGGGTGCCGGCCAGGTCCTACAGCCCTTGCCGGTGCATCACATGGCGCCAAGCGGCGCATGCTATGCGAGTTTTCCTTGTTCCACGTGGAACACTGTTGGTGATGAGCCTTCTGGCCACACCGATACAATATCTACGGCGTCTACACAGGTGATAAACACCTGGGCCCCCAGTTCATCCAGGCTCCGGCATACACGCCGGCAGTGCTCTGAATCCAATTCCGAAGGTAAGTCATCCACCAGATACACACTGTTCGACGCTTTCTTCTCTGTCAGCAGGCGACCTTGTGCAAGTTTCATGGCACACACCACCAGCTTCTGCTGCCCACGCGAGAGCGTATCTGCTGCCAGATGTTGACCGACCATTACGCGGACATCACCACGCTGTGGTCCACTATGGGTATAACCCTGCTCCATATCGGCCTGACGGGTCTTCTCGAGCGCATCACGTAAAGACATGGACTTATCCCAACCACGTCGATAGCTGAGGCTCACACCGTCCAGACCCGAGCTCAGACTGGCCAACACGTCCTGAAAGCATGGCTCAAGGGCTTCAAAGAAAGCCGATCGTAAAGCATCGATCGCTTCACCCGCCTGAATCAACTCATTGGTCCAGGGGGCCAATGCATTGTCGTCGATTTTATCACGGCGGAGGAGGTTGTTGCGCTGTTTAAGTGCCCGTTGATAGCGCTGCCAGACACCAAGGAACGCATGTTCCACGTGGAACACTCCCCAATCGAGATACTGGCGTCGCGTTTTGGGCGGGCCCACCAGTAGGTCAAAGCTATCGGCATTGATGACTTGTAAGGGAAGCTGTTCAGCGAGCGCTGCCACTGTTTTCAAAGGCTCGCCGTCGCACTTCAGAATCAGCTCACCATCAGTGGTACGTTGCACACCCAAAGGCACTGAGCGCTGTGAGCCTGCCGCTGCCACTTCACCAAACACCGTGAGTGAGGGCTGGCCATGCTGAATGACAGTTTTTACTCGTGTACTACGAAAAGAACGAGCAAGCCCTAATAGGTGGATTGCCTCCAATAGGCTGGTTTTTCCACTGCCATTGGGGCCTGCAAATACCGCAACCCGGGGCAGACTGCTTAATCGCGCCGTCGAAAGATTCCGTACGTTATGGATCTCGAGGCGACTAAGCACAGGAAACCGTCTGGCAGCGCGACTTTACCAACCCGTATCGTATCGGGTGCACCGTTAACAATGCATCACAGACGCATTGGCATAACAACGTAAACAGAGTCACCGCTATCTGATTCTTCCAGTAAGGCGCTACTGTTAGGGTCGGATAAAGAAAGCTTGATGGTTTCGCCGCTAAGGACGCCGAGCACATCCAACAAATAGCTTACGTTGAATCCAATTTCCAGACCGTCACCGCTGTACTCCACAGGAACCACTTCTTCGGCCTGTTCCTGCTCCGGGTTGTTGGCGACGATATCCAGGTTGTTCTCACCCAGCTTCAGGCGAACACCTCGGTACTTTTCGTTGGACAGAATCGCTGTTCGCGTAAAGGCTTGGCGCAGTTCTAAGCGTGAGCCGCTAACTATCTTGTCAGGGTTGCGCGGCAACACGCGCTCGTACTCGGGGAACTTGCCGTCTACCAACTTGGAAGTGAAGGTAAAACGCTCCGTTGTCGCACGGATATGATTGCTCCCAATCACGATTGATACATCCGCATCCTCATCTCCCAACAGGCGGCCCAGCTCCAGAACGCCTTTACGGGGAAGAATAACTTGAGCATCAGAATCTGTTTCCAGGGAAGACTGCAGGGTACACATGGCCAGGCGGTGGCCATCCGTGGCTACAACACGTAGCTGTCCGCCTTTAATTTCCCAGAGCATACCGTTCAGGTAGTAACGCACATCCTGCTGGGCCATGGCAAAACTGGTTCTATCAATAAGCCGGCGCAGGTCGCGTTGTTTGAGCGTGAATTGGTGCGTTCCCAAGCCATCTTCAACGCTGGGGAACTCACGCGGGGGTAGGGTTGAGAGTGTGAATCGGCTGCGTCCGGATTTGACTGTCACCTTGCCTTCTTCCACAGAAAACTGGATATCACTACCTTCCGGTAGCGACTTGCAGATGTCCACCAGCTTACGCGCGGGAACCGTCACTTCACCGTCTCCGTCGGCGCTGGCGACCGCAACGCGACCGATAAGTTCGACCTCGAGATCGGTGCCAGTCAGAGACAGGCGTTCACCCTCTAGCACCATCAATACGTTTGCCAGTATGGGCAGCGTTTGGCGGCGTTCAACCACACCGGCTACCTGGTTGAGGGGGGTAATCAGTTCATCTCTGGCAACGGTAAACTTCATGGTTTCCGACGGTCCTTACAGTGGTCTTTGTGCACACAGCATTCACACCACTTACCGCGGGTGTGCGCACATATGAGAAATTATGTTTTATAAGCCGTGATCAGGTGGTCAGTGATCTCAACAGGTTTTTGTAATCTTCGCTGATATCCGAGCTTGTTTCACGAAGCTCTTTGATTTTACGACATGCGTGAAGAACTGTCGTGTGGTCTCGACCACCAAAGCTATCACCAATTTCAGGCAGACTATGGTTGGTCAATTCCTTGGACAGCGCCATGGCCATTTGCCTGGGCCTGGCCACAGAACGACTGCGCCGCCGCGACATAAGGTCCGCGACTTTTATCTTGTAGTACTCAGCAACCGTACGTTGGATATTGTCCATACTGACCTGCTTATCCTGTAGGGCCAGTAGATCCTTCAAGCTATCCTTGATCAGGTCGATATCGACATCTCGCCCAGTGAAGCGAGCGCTTGCTATCACTCTTTTGAGCGCGCCCTCTAGCTCTCGCACATTTGAACGGATTCTCTGTGCGATAAAAAAGGCGGCATCCGGGGGCAGGTCTATTTGTGCCTCGGTGGCCTTTTTCATCAAGATAGCCACTCGAGTCTCTAACTCCGGCGGCTCCACGGCAACCGTCAGGCCCCAGCCAAAACGGGACTTCAGGCGTTCTTCGAGACCGTCAATCTCTTTAGGATATCGGTCGCAGGTCAGAATCATCTGCTGCCCACCCTCGAGAAGGGCATTAAACGTGTGGAAAAATTCTTCCTGCGAACGATCTTTCTTGGCAAAAAACTGAATATCATCGATCAACAGCGCGTCAACAGAGCGGTAAAATCGCTTGAACTCATTAATGGCGCCCAGCTGCAGCGCCTTTACCATGTCGGCAACAAAACGTTCTGAATGCAGATACACCACTCGAGCATCAGGGTTTTCCTGCCTCAAAGCATTGCCTACTGCATGCATAAGGTGCGTCTTACCCAATCCTACTCCACCGTATAAGAACAGCGGGTTGTAAGAATCGCCAGGGTTTTCAGCCACTTGCCGCGCGGCTGCCAGTGCCAGCTGATTGGACTTACCTTCCACAAAGCTGTCAAAAACGTAGTTTTCAACCAGATTATGTTTGTGCTGTGGCGTCTGCACGGATGCGGGTGCGGGAGAAGCCCCAGCCGGCGACCCTTTGAAAGGATCTGTAGCTATGGCTACCGGTGAAACCTGGCCGAAACTCTGTGGTCGTAGCCCTGACACCGCATCCCCCGATAACCCGGGAGTCACCGAAGGGGGTACTGGGCTGGGCGGGGGGCTGACATCACCATTACCGATCTCAAGAAGTACGCCGGGGCTACCTGAGCCCTGCAGTTCCTGAAGTATTTCGTTGATGCGCTGCGAGAACTTGTCCGCAACAAAATCCTTAATAAATCGATTGGGCGCAAAAAGCATGATTTGCTCGCCCTGCTCGTTGGCTTGTAAGGGTCGAATCCAGGTATTGAATTGCTGTGAGGGCAGCTCATCCTGGAGCCTATCGATACAATGTTGCCAAATTACACCTGGCAAAACTTTCCCCTCCGGCCATCTGGCGGTGATGGCTAGTGACTATTCATGTTGTTATCAAATTTTGGAGTGTCGACCGCGCTTCCCCCGACCGACAGCACGAATCATACTACCGGGATTCAGACTTATCCACAAAAATATTAAACAGAGAATAATATTATTATTCTTTATTTATCAAATAGTTATAGATTTTTCGTTCACTTCATAACCATATAAACAAAAAATATTTTCGGGGTGTCTTTCTGTGGATATCTTGTCGTCAAATTGAAGAAAATCTGTGGAAAACCACTCGAAGACCGCATAATACCTAGCCTCTCAGCCTTGAATAAAAACCCGCGTCGGATACGTACGATAGGGGCGAAGAAAAGGCTGCCTGTGCCGCCTGTTGTGTCTTATGGGCAGGCACAAAAAATAGGCGAGCTAGAGATTGAAACCCATGGTCCGTTTCAATAGAATAGCCCACCTTTTTTCGCCCCCTCCCGGCGCCGCAAGAATCGGCAGGGTAGGGCATCGATTTGCACAATATGGACAATTGTCATGAAAAGAACATTTCAGCCCAGCGTACTTAAGCGCAAGCGCACTCACGGATTCCGTTCACGCATGGCTACCAAAAGTGGTCGCCAGGTACTGAACCGCCGCCGTGCCAAAGGTCGCAAGCGTCTCGCAGCCTAATTAATGTCGCGCCGGGTGGGCGGTGCGACAGGCACTCGCGCACCCGCGACTTTCGGCAAGTCACAGCGCTTGCTCAAAGCCGCGGACTTCAAACAGGTTTTCGACCATAACGAAGCCCGGGCGTCTCACCGCTACTTTCTCCTTCTAGCCAAACCAGCCGCTGACAACCAACAGCGTCTGGGGCTTGTTGTCGCCAAAAAAAATGTTCGCCTGGCTGTACAGCGGAACCGTATCAAACGCGTGGTGAGGGAAACTTTCAGACAGTTACCTGAACAGCAGCCTCCGCTGGATACGATCTTCCTCGCCAGACGCGGCATCGACCAATTGGATAAGCGCGCACTATCCTCTATATTGCGCGAGCAATGGTCGAAGCTGGCCAAACAGATTGCAGCCACCCCTACATCGGAATCGTGAACACAGTTATGCGCCGCCTGCTGATAGCACTGATCACTGTGTACAAAGCCTGCCTGAGTCCGTTCCTTGGACATCATTGTCGCTTCCACCCAACCTGTTCCAGTTACGCCATTGAGGCCATCGAAGAACACGGGACAATAAAAGGAAGCAAGATGGCGCTGAGGCGCATCGGTAAATGCCACCCCTGGCACGAAGGCGGCGTAGATCCGGTTCCTACTAAACACGATATTTCACAGACCTGACACTCTTATGGATTTGCAACGCTCTTTGCTAATAGGCGTCATCGCCGTACTGTCATTCATGCTACTCACCGAGTGGGTAGCCTTCACGGGTGAACGGGAAGCTCAGGCGGTAACGCCACAAACGCGACTCACCGATAGCGGCACGGGCATAGCTTCAGCATCCGGACAAGCCGATATTCCGGTCACGCTCGACGCACCGGCGGTTGAAAGCTCTGATGACCTGCCAACGTTGGAACCGGAAACTACCGAAGCTGCACCGCAATCAAGCAGCAATGCCGGGCGCATCGTTCAGGTATATACCGACGTGCTGCAGCTCGCTATTGATCTGGACGGCGGTGACATCGTAGAGGTCGCGCTGCCCAAGCATCTGGCAGAAATCGACAACCCCGATGTGCCTTTTGTTCTGTTAGAGCAGAACGCCAACCGGGTTTACGTGGCTCAGAGCGGCCTGATTGGCCCAGACGGCATCGACAGCAACGGCCGGGCCACGTTCAGCGCTGCTCAAACGCGCTTCGACCTGGTTGAAGGCACCAACGAGCTGCAAGTCGATCTCAGCTATACCCAGGCAGGGGTCTCAGTGACTAAACGTTTCACTCTGCGCAGAGGCGATTATCTGGTCGATGTGGACTACCTGATCGAAAACAACAGCGGCGCGCGCTGGCAGGCTAACTTGTTCGGGCAAATCAAACGCGACAGCAGCCCCCAGCCCGCTGGTGATAGCGCGGGCATGGGTCTCAACCCCTTCCTTGGCGCTGCGCTAACACAACCGGAAGAGCGGTTCACCAAGTTCGATTTTCAGGACATGCGTGAAGACCCGTTCCGCGCGCAACTGCCCGGCGGCTGGATTGCTATGATTCAGCACTACTTCCTCAGCGCCTGGATTCCCAATGCCGAGCAAAGCCATACCTACACCACGCGGGTGACCAATACAGGATTCAATATTGCTGGATTTACCAGCCCACCGCTAACGCTGGACAGCGGACAGAGTGGGTCTGTGGGCGCAGGCTTTTACGCGGGACCCAAAGATCAATATCGCCTGGAAGAGATATCCCCTTATCTGGACCTCAGCGTCGACTATGGCTGGCTGTGGTGGATCGCGCAGCCCCTGTTCTGGTTGCTCAACCAAATTCATGAACTGGTAGGCAACTGGGGCGCTGCCATCATCCTGCTGACCGTCCTCATTAAAGGTGCCTTCTTCAAGTTGTCCGCAACCAGCTATCGATCAATGGCTAACATGCGCCGGGTGCAACCGAAGATCGTTGATATTCGTGAGCAGTATGCCGATGACAAACAGAAGCAGTCTCAGGCGATGATGGATCTCTACCGCAAGGAAAAGATCAACCCGATGGGTGGCTGCCTTCCCATCCTGGTGCAGATGCCCGTATTCATCGCTTTGTACTGGGTGCTCATGGAAAGTGTCGAACTTCGGCATGCGCCCTTCGCCTTGTGGATTGATGATCTGTCTGTGATGGATCCCTACTTCGTGCTGCCGCTCATTATGGGCGCCAGCATGTGGTTTATGCAGAAACTGAATCCGCCACCGCCGGACCCCATGCAGGCAAAAATCATGCAGTGGATGCCGGTAATCTTTACCTTCTTCTTCCTGTGGTTCCCCGCCGGGCTGGTGCTGTATTGGGTAGTGAACAACCTGCTGTCCATGGCTCAACAGTGGTATATCACGCGGCAGATAGAGAAGGCCGCTGCCTGACCCTATGTCGGCCACAAGGGCATCAGACAACGACACTATTGCCGCGATAGCGACGGCGCCGGGTCGAGGTGGTGTTGGCATTGTTCGTCTTTCCGGTTCGCAGGCTTTGCGGATCGGGGAGACCATTTGTGGGCAATCGCTCACTAACCGACACGCCCACTACACGCGGTTCAATCACCCGGACAAGGGAGCCGTCGACACGGGTTTGGGGCTGTACTTTCACGCGCCACACTCATTTACCGGGGAGCACGTCGTAGAGCTGCAGGGGCATGGCGGCCCTGTGGTGATGGATTTATTGTTATCGGCCTGTATCCGCCTTGGCGCCCGACTTGCCAGACCCGGTGAGTTTTCGGAGCGCGCCTACCTCAACGGCAGAATGGACCTGGCGCAGGCAGAGGCCGTTGCCGATCTCATCAACAGCACCACAGAACAGGCGGCCCTTAACGCAAACCGATCACTGAGCGGTGCCTTCTCTGACGCCATTCAGAGTCTTGTTGAAGCGGTTACCCATTTACGCGTCTACGTTGAAGCGGCCATCGACTTTCCCGAGGAAGAGATCGATTTTGTGACCGACGGAGAAGTCGCGTCACAGCTACAAAATCTCATTACCCAGTTGGATGAAGTGTTCGAGCACGCCCGCCAGGGATCATTGGTTCAGGAAGGTATGAAGCTCGTTATCGTGGGAAAGCCCAATGCAGGAAAGTCGAGCCTATTGAATGCGCTAGCGGGGCAGGACAGTGCGATCGTGACGGATATCGCCGGCACTACCCGGGATGTTCTTCGCGAGCACGTTCAGCTTGATGGCCTCCCTCTGCACATAGTGGATACCGCGGGTCTGCGGGACGCTGGTGATGCGGTAGAGAAAGAAGGCATACGACGCGCTCTGGCAGAACTGGATTCAGCAGATCGCATTCTGCTGGTTGTCGACGGCACCGAGCCCGGCATTATCCATGCTGGCTACGATGATCTCTGGCCCACCAAGGATCACACCTTCGACCGCAAGAAGGTCACTGTAGTTTTCAATAAATGCGACATCAGTGAATTGAGAGCAGGCTTCGCTGAGGACAGCCACCACATCAACCTCAGCGCGCGCACAGGCGAAGGGTTGGACGTACTCCGGGATCATTTGAAGCAGTGCATGGGTTACACCGAGAACACTGAAGGCGTATTCAGCGCCAGACGACGCCATCTGGATGCGCTGACACGAGCGCAAGAAAGCTTGCAGAACGGTCAGGCTCAACTCCTAGGAGCAGGCGCAGGAGAATTACTGGCGGAAGATCTGCGTCAGTGTCAGCAACACCTGGGTGACATCACGGGACAGCTGAGCAGTGACGACTTGCTGGGGGAGATTTTCTCGAGTTTTTGCATCGGCAAGTAATCCACAACATACTCACTGTTGTTCCCGATGCTCCTCACAGATTCCTGAAGCGTTCGTTCTCCTAAGCTGGCTTATGGAGCCATGCGCTGACTTTTTCTAACCGCCAGCTGCCGACGTGTGGATGAAAGCCTGCAAAAGTTCGTTGATTAACGTGTACAACTTCGCTAGCCGTGACGATGTAATGCCTGGTGTTTGACGACGCGAGCATTTACGCACAATCGATACAGGGATTATTGCCTGATAAGGCAACACATTTAACAGCACTTATCATTCGTGTAAGTCACTAATACGAAAGCAGAAAAGGGATTTATCCAGCGGATAGCGAGTCCTTAATAGT
The DNA here is from genome assembly GCF_014652275.1 of Parahalioglobus pacificus. GTDB lineage: Bacteria > Pseudomonadota > Gammaproteobacteria > Pseudomonadales > Halieaceae > Parahalioglobus > Parahalioglobus pacificus. The sequence goes on from NZ_BMYM01000002.1 coordinate 368,748, forward strand.
AGTAACAATAATTCTATATACCTTCATACAGATAATATTTATTTATTAATAAAAGATAGGATGAGAGCAGCGAACAACTCGGCAAGTACTGACAAAAGCCCTTACGGGATCAGCGGTTGAATTTTGTACAGCCTCCCATTGGATGCGTATAATCGCCCACCCCGTTAAATTAGGTAGCAGAGAGCAGTCACGTGGAATACCCACAGCACTTTGATGTGATAGTCATTGGCGGCGGCCATGCCGGCACCGAGGCCTGTCTGGCGGCTGCTCGTATGGGCTGCCGTACACTGCTGCTCACTCACAGTGTTGATACCCTGGGGCAAATGTCCTGCAATCCAGCGATTGGCGGTATCGGTAAAAGTCATCTCGTCAAAGAGATTGATGCCCTGGGTGGCGCAATGGCGCGTGCGACGGATGCGGCGGGCATCCAGTTCCGGGTGCTCAATGCTCGAAAAGGTCCCGCCGTGCGCGCTACGCGAGCGCAAGCAGATCGCGTGCTCTATAAAAATGCGATCCGCGGCATTCTCGAAAGCCAGCCTAATCTCTTGATTTTCCAACAGCCCGTTGATGACCTTCTGCTAGAGCAAGGGAAAGTCGCCGGTGCGATCACGCAGATGGGGCTAGTGTTCAGGGCTCCTCGAGTTGTCTTGACGACAGGCACCTTTCTGGGTGGTCGCATACATATCGGGCTGGATAACAGCGCGGGTGGTCGGGCAGGCGATCCGCCGTCCATCGCTTTAGCGCAGCGCTTGAGGGATATGCCTTTCCGCGTGGAGCGACTGAAAACCGGCACGCCTCCGCGCATCGATGCCCGCTCTGTGGATTTCACCCATCTCGAAGAGCAATGGGGAGATTCGCCAGAGCCGGTTATGTCCTTCATGGGCAGCGTTCAGGAACACCCTGAGCAACGTTGTTGTTGGATTACCTACACCAACGAGAAAACGCACGCCCTGATTCGCGGAGGTCTCGACCGATCACCCATGTACTCGGGTGTCATCGAAGGCGTGGGTCCGCGCTATTGCCCCAGCATTGAAGACAAGATTCACCGGTTTGCTGATAAGACCTCGCACCAGGTCTTTATTGAGCCCGAAGGTTTGAACACACCGGAGCTTTACCCCAACGGCATTTCCACCAGCCTGCCGTTCGATGTGCAGATAGCGATGGTGCGCTCGATAGCTGGATTCGAGAACGCGCATATCACGCGACCCGGCTATGCCATCGAGTACGACTTTTTTGACCCCCGCGACCTGCAGTACTCATTGGAAACGCGCGCGGTGCCGGGTCTTTATTTTGCCGGTCAGATTAACGGGACCACGGGCTATGAAGAGGCGGCAGCTCAGGGCCTGCTCGCTGGCATGAATGCCGCACTGGCTGTTCAGGAAAAAGACCCCTGGTGCCCCCGCCGCGATGAAGCCTATATCGGTGTTCTGGTCGATGACCTGATCTCCATGGGAACCCTGGAGCCCTACCGAATGTTTACTTCGCGTGCCGAGTACCGATTGTTGTTGCGTGAAGACAACGCAGACCTGCGCTTGACAGAATCGGGTCGTGGTTTTGGTCTTATCGACGATGAACGCTGGCAGCGCTTTGAGGCAAAGCGCGAGGCCATCGCTGTGGAAACCCAGCGGCTGGCAACGACGTTTGTGCACCCGGGCACCGAGCCAGCGGCAGCGCTGGAGACGAATCTGGGCAAACCAATTACGCGCGAGTATTCGCTAGCAGATTTATTGAAACGGCCTGAGCTGGACTATGCCGATGTGGCCTCTTTGAAAGGTGAATCGATATCCGATGAGCAGGCGGCTGAGCAGGTGGCCATTCAAGCGAAGTACGCGGGCTATATCGACAGGCAGCAGGACGAGATCGAGCGCCTGCGCCGACATGAGGGCATGGCCCTGCCACAGGACCTGGATTACTCGGCAGTGGATGGGCTCTCCAATGAGGTGTGCCAGAAACTGTCCGAGGCCAGACCGGAGACACTGGCCCGTGCGGGTCGAATTCCCGGTGTTACGCCGGCAGCGGTTTCCTTGCTGCTGATCTACCTGAAAAAGCGCGGGCGAGATGGCGTCGGTGCACGGCAATCTGCCTGACGTGAGCAACACAGCAATGGCGCTCCAACGGGGAGCGCAGGCACTGGGCCTGACGCTGTACGACAAACAGCTTGAGGCCTTGTTGGCCTACCTGGATCTACTGGTTAAGTGGAACCGGGCCTACAACCTCACGGCGATTCGCGATCCCGGCGATATGGTGATTCGTCACCTGCTGGATAGCCTGGCGATTCATACCTATCTGGAACCGGAGTATCACCGTCTTATTGACGTGGGAACCGGCGGTGGCCTGCCGGGCGTACCGCTCGCTATTCTGAACCCACAACGGACTTTTTCCCTGTTGGACAGCAACGGGAAAAAGACCCGATTTCTTTTTCAGGTGAAAACGGCGTTGGGCTTGGATAACATGGCCGTGCATCAAGCGAGAATTGAGTCGTTCCAGCCCGACGAACCCTACGACGCGGTATTGTCACGCGCCTTTGCGTCCCTTGCAGATATGATTGCCGGTTGTCGCCACCTGCTGCAGCCTGCCGGTCATTTCCTGGCCATGAAGGGCCAATACCCAGAGGCAGAGCTCGTGGCAATGGGTGACGGCGTGAGGCTTTTACAGTCGCATAAGCTTGCGGTTCCCGGTCTGACCGAAGAGCGGCATTTACTGGATATTCAATTGCTTGATGCCACCAGTAATTAAGTAAGCCCGAACCAACAGAGAACAATAACGTGGCCAGAACAATCGCAATTGCTAACCAGAAAGGCGGCGTAGGTAAGACCACCACCTGCGTCAATCTGGCCGCGTCCCTTGCCGCTATGCGCAAACGGGTACTCCTTGTGGATCTGGACCCACAAGGCAATGCCACCATGGGCTGCGGTGTGGATAAGCATGCGCTAGAGCGCAGTATTTACGATGTGTTGGTCCATCGCGACCTGATTAGCGAAGTGGTGCAACCCGCCGGGGAAGCTGGGTTTAATGTGTTACCCGCAAACGGCGAACTCACTGCTGCGGAAGTCGAACTGCTCGAGGTGGACAACAGGGAGCGTCGTCTTCGCGCCGCCCTGATTGAAGCCGATGCTGACTACGATTATGTGTTGGTGGATTGTCCGCCCTCGCTGAACATGCTGACGTTGAACGGGTTAGTGGCCGCGGATGGCGTCATCATTGCCATGCAATGTGAGTACTTCGCGCTGGAAGGGCTCTCGGCGCTCATCGACACGATCACCCGCGTGTCTGAGTCTGTGAATCACCGGCTACAGATAGAGGGTATTCTGCGCACCATGTACGATCCGAGAAACAGCCTCACCAACGAGGTCTCATCCCAATTACATGCGCACTTTGGCGACAAGGTGTATCGCACGGTAGTGCCGAGAAATGTGCGCTTGGCAGAGGCGCCCAGCCACGGTATTCCCGCCTTGCTTTATGATCGCTATTCGCGCGGTGCGAAAGCCTACATGGCGCTGGCCGGTGAAATTGTCCGGCGAGAGGAACGCACCGTGTCCGGTGGTCAGGAACAGGAGTAATCAGCGTGTCGAAAAGACGAGGATTGGGTCGCGGCCTGGATGCCCTGTTGGCGGGTTCCAGCCCGGATTCCGCTGTAGAGAAGGCACCGACAGACAAGGCGGATGCGCAGGATTCCCCGCTTAAGGAATTGCCCGTTGATTTGATTCAGCGGGGCCAGTACCAGCCGCGCAAAGATATCGAACCAGAATCGTTGCAGGAGCTGGCTGACAGTATTAGGGCCCAGGGCGTGATGCAGCCCATTGTTGTGCGACCGATCTCCGACACCCGTTATGAGATTATCGCCGGCGAACGTCGTTGGCGGGCAACACAGCTGGCGGGCCTGCACACTGTGCCGGCGCTGATTAAGCCTGTCCCCGACGAAGCCGCCATAGCGATGGCACTGATTGAGAATATCCAGCGGGAAAACCTCAATCCCATGGAAGAGGCTGTTGCGCTGCAACGTCTGCAACAGGAATTTGAGCTCACACAACAGGAGGTTGCCCAAGCGGTGGGCAAGAGCCGCTCAACTGTGGCAAACCTGTTGCGGCTGATGAGCCTGCAGGATGAGGTAAGGACATTACTTGAGCGCGGCGACCTCGAAATGGGTCACGCTCGGGCCCTACTGGCCCTCGAAGGTCAGGTCCAGGTGTCGGCGGCGCGCACCGTGGTGTCGAAAGCCATGTCTGTACGCGAAGCCGAGGCTTTGGTTAGGCGTACACTCAAAGGTGATGACGCCAAAATCAAGCCGAACAAGACCGTTGACCCGAATATTCGTCAATTACAGGATGATCTGGCGCAAAAGCTGGGCGCCAGTGTTGAAATCCAGCACGGGCAGGGCGGTAAGGGCAAATTGGTGCTCTCCTACAACAGCCTGGACGAGTTGGACGGTATTCTCAGCCACATCAAGTAACGCATGCGCTGCGGTGAAGCACTGTATGTAGTGTTTGTTTTTTAAACAGGCACCATATTTGGGTATATCCCTCATCACGTTGGCATATGGTCCCAAATGGACTGAAACGTGCTGCTAACGGCCGTTAAATTCCCGCTAAATTGGCCTGTTCATTTGGTTGAACCGCCCCCCTAATGCCCCTATAATGCGCGCGCCTGAATCGAGGAAGAAACCCGTGTGGCACGGCAAGGGGAGTACGGCGCGGCAGCCAGAAGCGGCCGCCAGCATCGCCAAACCTCCAGTCCATCGCATCACTGTGGCGCAATTTGCTGTTCTGCTACCGCTGGGTCTTGGGACCTGGGTTTTCACCAATGGTGTAAGCGCACTGTCGCTGATATGTGGTGCACTTGTGGCGATTGGGCCACAGGCATGGTTCGCAGCGGTTGCCTTTCGCAAACGTGGTGCTTGCCAAGCTGAGGAAGCGGCCCGTATGGGCTATGTCGGAGGTATGCGCAAGTTTGTGCTTAGCGCTGCCGGGTTCGCAGTGGTGTTTGCACTGCTCAGGCCCATCGACGCGATGGCAGTATTTGCAGGCTATATCTGCATGCTGATCGTACAAATTATAGGGAGTTGGCGTTTGCTTCGATAACGCCACACCGAGACAAGACTCAAGAGTTGCAATAGATGGCTGGCGAAAACCGAACGGTTTCTGAATACATTGTCCACCACCTGACGAACCTGACGTACGGCAAATTGCCGGAAGGGTACGAGCGCCTGGATTACGATGGCAATTTAGTGTCCGTCGTTCCCGAAGGCGGAGTCTGGACCATGGCTCACGGTGGCGCCGAAGCCTCCGCCATGGGATTCACGGCTATCCACGTTGACTCCATGATCTGGTCTATTGGCCTGGGTATCATCTTCTGCTGGATGTTCCGTCGCGTTGCCAAGCGTGCAGAAACTGGCGTCCCTTCCGGCTTTATCAACGCCATGGAGATGATTGTAGAGTTCGTAGACAACACCGTCCGCGACACTTTCCACGGCCGCAACCCGCTAATTGCACCCTTGTCCCTGACGATCTTCGTCTGGGTATTCCTGATGAACCTCATGGATTTGGTACCAGTCGACCTCGTGCCTTATACCTTGGAGGTGCTGGGTGTGAGTTATCACAAGATCGTACCCTCAACCGATCCCAACATTACGTTTGGCATGTCCATCGGTGTACTGGTGCTGATTCTGTACTACTCCATCAAGGTGAAGGGCTTTGGTTTCGCCAAGGAACTTGCACTTAACCCCTTTAATCACTGGATGTTTATCCCGGTGAACCTGTTCATGGAGATCGTCGGTCTGCTGGCCAAGCCGTTCTCCCTGGCGCTTCGTCTGTTCGGCAACATGTACGCCGGTGAGATGATCTTTATTTTGATTGCAGCACTTTACGGTGCGGGCGTTGCCTGGATGGCGCCAGCCGGTCTGCTGCAAATTGGTTGGGCGATTTTCCACATTCTGGTAATCACCCTGCAGGCATTCATCTTCATGGTGCTGACGATCGTGTATCTCAGTATGGCTCACGAAGATCACTAATTACTTTCATTATTGGTAATCAACCTCTAGGAGAAACTCATGGAACTCGTTCTTATCGCTGCTGCAATCATGATCAGCCTTGGCGGCCTCGGTGCTGCTATCGGTATCGGCATGCTGGGTGGCAAGCTGATTGAAGGCTCTGCACGTCAGCCTGAACTGGCCCCCAAGCTGCAGGTAACCTTCTTCCTGGGCGCTGGCCTGGTAGACGCGATCCCCATTATCGGCGTTGGTCTGTCTATGTACCTGATCTTCGTTGTTGCACCTGGCATGGCCTAATTCGGGCAACCCAAACGCAATGACGAGCGGGGCCAGTCACAAGATGGCCCCTTCACATCAGTGAGGAGTACGGCGTGAATATCAACCTTACGCTTATCGGGCAGATGATTGCCTTCTTTGGCTTCGTGTGGTTCTGCATGAAGTATGTATGGCCGCCTATCATGGCAGCCATGGCAGAGCGCGAGCAGAAAATTTCTGACGGCCTGGCGGCTGCAGAACGCGCAAGCCATGACCTCGAGCTGGCCCAGGAAAAGGCCATCGAGCGATTGAAAGAAGCCAAGCACGAAGCAGCATCTATTGTTGAGTCTGCCAACAAGCGGGCCAACCAGATCATCGAAGAAGCGAAAGTCGCGGCACAAACAGAAGCAGAGCGTGTTAAAACGTCTGCGCGTGCTGAGATCGAGCAGGAAACCAACCGTGCACGTGAAGCACTGCGCGGCCAGGTAGCGACGCTGTCGCTGGTTGGTGCAGAGAAAGTGCTGGGCGCGACTATCGACCGGGATGCTCATTCCGAGCTGGTCGATAAGTTAGCTGCGGAACTGTAGGTGCGAGGATCACATGGCTGAACTGACCACACTGGCGCGTCCATATGCCAGGGCTGCATTTGAATACGCGCGTGACAACAGTGCGCTTGACGCCTGGGCTGAGCAGCTAACATTGCTGGCCGCCGTCAGTGAGCACGAGACACTGCAAAAAGTATTCGCGAGCCCGGCGCATAAAGCGGAGCAGCAGGTAGCCGTATTGGTAGAGGTCTGCCAAGGCCTTTCTGAAGCAGTGGTTAACTTCTTGTCAGTGCTTGCCGAGAACAAGCGGTTGGCACTGTTGCCGGAAATAGCAGACCTGTTCACGACCTTCAAAGCAAACTTTGAGCGGTCGGTTGAGGTTGAAGTGATTTCCGCATTCGAGCTGGAAGACGAAACAACTCGCAGACTCAGCGAAGCGCTGGGTCGCAAACTGGAGCGCAGCGTCAACGTTCGCAGCACCACAGATTCCAGCTTGCTGGGTGGTGTATTGATACGCGCTGGCGATCTGGTGATCGACGGCTCCGTGCGCGGTCGGCTGAATAAGCTGGCCGCTGCCATGAATTTGTAGGATTGAGGAACAGAGCATGCAGCAGCTGAATCCATCAGAAATCAGCGAAACGATTAAGCAGCGAATTGAGCAGCTTGATGTTTCATCAGAGGCGCGTAACGAAGGTACCGTCGTCTCCGTAACCGATGGCATCATCCGCATCCACGGCCTCGCCGATGTGATGTACGGTGAGATGATCGAATTTGAAGGTGGCATCTTCGGGATGGCACTGAACCTGGAGCGCGACTCCGTAGGCGCCGTTATCCTGGGCGACTACAAAGGCCTTGCAGAAGGCCAGTCCTGTCGTTGCACCGGCCGTATTCTGGAAGTCCCGGTTGGACCAGAACTTCAAGGCCGTGTTGTCGATGCTTTGGGTAACCCCATTGATGGCAAAGGACCTGTGAATGCAGCGATGACCGATGCACTTGAAAAAGTAGCACCGGGCGTAATTGCACGTCAGTCGGTTGATGAGCCGGTACAGATTGGTCTGAAGGCTATCGATTCCATGGTGCCCATCGGTCGTGGCCAGCGCGAGCTGATCATCGGTGACCGCCAGGTCGGTAAAACAGCCATCGCGGTTGATGCCATCATCAACCAGAAGGGCACAGGCATTAAGTGTGTCTACGTTGCGGTTGGCCAGAAGGCATCTTCCGTTGCGTCCGTTGTGCGTAAGCTCGAAGAGCATGGCGCCATGGAGCACACAATTGTTGTCGCAGCGACAGCATCTGACCCCGCCGCTATGCAGTTCCTGGCACCGTTTGCCGGCTGCACCATGGGCGAGTACTACCGCGATCGCGGCGAAGACGCCCTGATCATTTACGATGATTTGACCAAGCAGGCTTGGGCCTACCGTCAAATCTCACTGCTGCTGCGTCGTCCCCCGGGTCGTGAAGCTTATCCCGGTGACGTTTTCTATTTGCACTCACGTCTGCTGGAGCGCGCCGCTCGCGTAAACGCCGACTACGTAGAGAAGTTCACCGATGGTGCTGTTAAAGGCCAGACTGGTTCGCTGACTGCACTGCCGGTGATTGAAACCCAGGCGGGTGACGTTTCTGCATTCGTTCCCACCAACGTGATCTCCATTACTGATGGCCAGATCTTCCTGGAAGCGGATATGTTCAACGCGGGCGTACGCCCGGCTATGAACGCCGGTATCTCGGTGTCCCGAGTCGGTGGTGCAGCCCAGACCAAGGTTATGAAGAAGCTGTCCGGTGGTATTCGTACCGCGCTGGCGCAGTACCGTGAATTGGCGGCGTTCTCGCAGTTCGCGTCTGATCTTGACGATGCAACCAAGGCACAGCTGGACCTGGGTGAGCGTGTGACCGAGCTGATGAAGCAGAAGCAGTACGCCCCTCGCAGCATTGCGGAGATGGGTCTGGTGCTTTACGCCGCGAACGAAGGCCACCTCAACGACATCGATGTCAGCAAGGTGGGTGATTTCGAAGAAGCGCTGCTGTCTTACATGCAGGCCGAGCACGGCGAGCTGATGGACAGCATCGTAGAGACTGGCGGCTACAACGACGAGATCGAAGCGACCTTCAAGGCTGCGATCGAGAAGTTCAAGTCTACCCAGACCTGGTAAGCCGAGGGACCTTCAATGGCAGTCGGAAAAGAAATTCGCACCAAGATCTCGAGCATTCAAAGCACGCAGAAGATCACCAGTGCGATGGAAATGGTCGCCGCTAGTAAGATGCGCAAGGCCCAGGATCGCATGGAGGTGGGCAAGCCCTACGCTCGCCGCATGCGCTCCGTGGTCGGCCATATTGCCAACTCAGCGCCCGAGTACCGCCATAACTTTATGGAGGAGCGCGAAGTTAAGCGCGTTGGCTTCATCGTGGTTTCTACTGATCGCGGTCTCTGCGGTGGTTTGAACATCAACCTGTTCAAGGCCACAGTAAAGGCGATGAAAGAGTGGGCTGATCAGGATATTGAAATTGATCTGTGCCTGATTGGTGCCAAGGCTGCTGCGTTTTTCAACAGCTACGGCGGCAACGTCGTTGCAGCGGCGCGCGACATCGGTGAAGAGCCACTCATCGGCGATCTCATCGGTGGCGTTAAAGCCATGCTGGATGCTTACGAAGATGGTTCTATCGACCGTCTGTTCCTGGTGAGTAACGAGTTCGTTAACACCATGACACAGAACCCGATGGTTGAGCAGCTTCTGCCTCTGCAGGCGAAAGAAGACGACGAGATGAAGCACCACTGGGACTACATCTACGAGCCTGATGCCAAGCAATTGCTTGAAGGCCTGCTGACCCGCTACATCGAGAGCCAGGTTTATCAGGCTGTGGTTGAAAACAGTGCCTGTGAGCAGGCCTCGCGCATGTTGGCGATGAAGAACGCAACGGATAATGCCGGCGATCTTATTGACGACCTGCAACTGGTGTACAACAAAGCGCGTCAGGCAGCGATTACCCAGGAGCTGTCCGAGATCGTTAGCGGAGCCGCGGCGATTAGCTAAGTGAGTGCAGTAAAGAATTCCGCCAGTGACGGTGTTGCTGGCCAGCAAGAATTGAGTTTTGAAATAGAGGATCCGAACATGAGCAGCGGACGAATCGTACAAATTATCGGCGCTGTTATCGACGTGGAGTTTCCGCGTGATAGCGTGCCGCAGGTTTACGATGCACTGAAAGTCGGTGAGAAGGACCTGACGCTGGAAGTACAGCAGCAGTTGGGCGACGGCGTTGTTCGCGCCATTGCAATGGGCTCGTCCGAAGGCGTTAGCCGCGGACTGGCAGTTGAGAACACGGGTGCGCCCATCTCTGTGCCCGTTGGCCCTGAGACACTCGGCCGCATTATGGACGTTCTCGGTAACCCCATCGATGAGCGTGGCCCCATCGGCGAAAAAGAGCGAGCGTCTATTCACCGTGAAGCTCCGACCTACGATGAGCTGGCGGCGTCGGAAGAACTGCTGGAAACAGGCATCAAGGTAATCGACCTGGTATGTCCTTTCGCCAAGGGCGGTAAGGTCGGCCTGTTCGGTGGTGCCGGTGTTGGTAAGACCGTGAACATGATGGAGCTGATCAACAACATTGCGATTCAGCACTCCGGTCTGTCTGTGTTTGCCGGTGTGGGTGAGCGTACTCGTGAAGGTAACGACTTCTACTACGAGATGCAGGAATCCAAGGTTGTAAACGTGGAAACCCTGTCCGACTCCAAAGTAGCCATGGTTTACGGCCAGATGAATGAGCCGCCCGGTAACCGCTTGCGTGTAGCACTGACCGGCTTGACGATGGCGGAGAAGTTCCGTGACGAAGGCCGTGACGTACTGTTGTTTGTCGACAACATTTACCGTTACACCCTGGCGGGCACCGAGGTATCAGCACTGCTGGGCCGTATGCCCTCCGCGGTAGGCTATCAGCCCACCCTGGCAGAAGAAATGGGTGTACTGCAGGAGCGTATTACGTCTACCAAGGTTGGCTCAATTACCTCTATCCAGGCTGTATACGTACCTGCGGATGACTTGACTGACCCGTCTCCGGCAACCACGTTTGCTCACCTCGACTCCACCGTTGTACTGAGCCGTGATATTGCTGCGAAAGGTATTTACCCCGCGGTAGACCCGCTGGACTCTACCTCGCGCCAGCTGGATCCGCTGATCATCGGCAACGAGCACTATGACGTTGCTCGTGGTGTTCAGGGTGTACTGCAGCGCTACAAAGAGCTGAAGGACATCATCGCGATTCTGGGTATGGACGAACTGTCTGAGGAAGACAAGCAGACAGTAGACCGTGCGCGTAAGATCGAGCGCTTCCTGTCTCAGCCTTTCCACGTTGCTGAAGTCTTTACCGGTTCACCGGGTAAGTACGTGTCTCTGAAGGACACTATCGCAGGCTTTAAGGGCATTCTGGCGGGCGAGTACGACAATCTGCCTGAGCAGGCGTTCTACATGGTTGGCAGCATTGACGAAGCCGTCGAGAAAGCAGCAAACCTGTAAGCTTGATTGAGGCTTAGAGGGCCAAGCGAATGAGCATGACAATTCATTGCGACATCGTCAGCGCCGAGGAGGCAATCTTCTCGGGGCTTGTCGAGATGCTGGTGGCTACTGCCGATCTGGGTGAAATGGGCGTGACCTATGGCCATGCGCCGTTGCTGTCTTCCCTGATTCCCGGCCCCGTGCGTATCGTAAAGCAGGGCGGCGACGAAGAAGTGTTCTACGTATCCGGCGGCTTTATTGAAGTGCAGCCCGGTGTTGTCACCATTCTGGCTGACGCCGCACTGCGCGCCGATGATGTAGACGAAGCCGCTGCGGAAGAAGCCCGAAAGGAAGCGGTGAACGCGTTGACTAACCAAACAGGTGAGTTCGATTACGGCCGCGCTTCTGCACAATTGGCAGAAGCGGCAGCCCAGCTTGCGACGCTTCGTAAGATGAAAAACCGGGCCGGACGCGGTTAGTAAAGCGTCAGTTAGTCCCACTCAAACCCGGCCCAGTGCCGGGTTTTTTGTGTCCGCGTAAAATGTAATCTATGGGCGAAATCAGGACCCCGATGGCGGGGTAATGCAGCCGGGCTCAATGCGGTTTGCCTGTTCTAGCAAGGCTGCGAACGTGCTGTCATCAATTGCCAGGTCGCTGTTTGAATTAGGGTTTCTCTCGGTGGAGGAATCAAACAGTTGCTCCGCCCCCAGCCAGCGCCGCGCAACCTGGCTATTGGAAACGGCGTAATCTCCGCGTACTTTTTCATGGAGAGCGGCGCTCAGTTGAAAGCGCGGGAAATCGGCGTGTTCCAGATTGGGAAGAACACCGTAAAGCCTGTGCTGCTGTTGATATCCTTCTTGATTAAGTCGGAGCTTGAAGGCGAGTAGGGTCGCGCTCAGTGACGGGTTTTCACGACTTTTCTCTACAGAGCAGGGTTGTTGGCCCAGGCACTGGGTGAAAAAATCGGAGACGGCGTCTCCGCCGACCAACTGGTCCCGTTGGAATACGCGTACTGTGATGGCATTGGGAAAGACGGCATCCCAGGCGCTCAACATTTGGTAGTAGTCCGCTCGAAAAATCAGGCGGTAATACTCCTCGATGGACTGATGATAGTCAGTGGCCTGAACGCGCTGTGTGTAAGCCGAACGAAGGTAGTCGGCCTGATCGCGTAGGTAACACACGACCTGTACATCAAAATCTGAAAGTACTTTGCGTGCAGCCTCGGGCGCACAGTTCTGCAGTGCCTCGCTGCTGATAATAGCGGTATCGGCCTTGCTGCGTCGTAGCTCCTCCACGTACTCTTTGATCTGCTCAGAGCCGAGTGCAGCGCGGTCACGCAATGTGTTGCCGGTATCCGTGGGTAACTCGCCATTGCGTAAGTGTTCAATCAGACTGGGCAGGCGGCCGAGAGCAACACGCTTTCGTTGCCACCAGGAAAGCTGCTCTGCACCGGCGATTAACCAGTAATGCATGCGATACAAAATATGTGCTGGCTGGTCGCCAGAAAGCGCTTTTATGCCTCTGGCCAGTGCATGATGGCCAGGTTCCTTGCCCACCGTTTCTGGATAAATGAAGCCAGCCCGCGCCAGTGTCTCTCGCTGTTGTAGCAGCGCCTTTTGTATGGACGTGGTCCCGCACTTATGGCGGCCGATATGAAGAAGGATGCGCTGAGTCATTCCGGTGAAGGAGCGTGAGGCGTTCGCTACGGACAGGAAACTATGAGGCGACAATAGCACAGGGCTGCCTGTGGGTATCGTAAGTGACCGGAAAAGTTCGCCTTGTGAGCCCGCATTATTTGCCACAAATGGTTGAGCTCGCTGTGCGATAATCGGGCCCGTTCTGGTAACACGATTGCTGATATGTCATTGGAGATCATTGTTCTTGCCGCGGGGCAGGGAACGCGCATGCGCTCAGCCCTGCCCAAGGTTCTGCATACCATTGCCGGACGGCCGATGCTGGCCCATGTGCTGGATACCGCGCGGTCATTGTCACCGCAGCGCATTCATGTGGTTGTTGGGCACGGAGCTGATCAGGTCAGGGAGCAACTCGAAGCCCCCGATATTGCCTGGGTGGTGCAGGAAGAACAGCTGGGTACTGGCCACGCTGTGCTGCAGGCCTTGCCGGGTGTTCAGGCCGACAGCCGTGTTCTTGTGCTGTATGGCGATGTGCCCCTGATCAAAGCGGGGACACTGACTGAACTGTTGGAGCAAGCCGTGAGCGGCCCAGCTCTACTGACGGCTAACATGGTTAACCCGGCCGGGTATGGCCGAGTTGTGAGAGATGCCGCGGGCAACTTACAGGCCGTTGTAGAACACAAGGATGCCACGGCCTCGCAGCGCGAAATCAGCGAGATTAATACCGGCGTCATGGCCGCGCCCGCATCAGACTTTAACCGCTATTTGCCTAAGGTGGGTAATGACAACAGCCAGGGTGAGTATTACTTGCCCGATGTATTGGCACTGGCTGTTGCTGAGGACAGGCTAATCGCCAGCGCCAAGGCTGCGACCGAACTGGAAGTTCAGGGTATCAACGATAGGCTGCAGCAGCAGGCGCTGGAGCGAGAGTATCAACGGCGGGTCGGCGAGGAACTGCTGATGAGCGGCGTGGCACTGGCTGATGCAGCGCGCCTGGATGTGCGCGGCACGCTGACCTGCGGTGCAGATGTGTTCATTGATATCAACGCGGTTATCGAGGGTGATGTGCATCTGGCAGATGGCGTACAGGTGGGCCCTAACTGCATGCTTTCCAACGTGACGCTCGGTGCGGGCAGTGTTGTGCACGCCATGAGCCACCTGCAGGATGCTACCGTTGGCAAAAACTGCAACATCGGCCCCTTTGCCCGGATCCGGCCGGGAACAGAGCTGGGCGACAGCGCGCGTATTGGCAATTTCGTAGAAACAAAAAAGGCCCGTATTGGTGCGGGCAGTAAGGTGAATCACCTGTCCTATGTCGGTGATTGCGACATGGGTGACACGGTTAACGTTGGCGCCGGGACCATTACCTGTAATTACGATGGAGTGAATAAGCACCAGACCGTGATTGGCGACAACGTATTTGTTGGTAGCAACAGTACTTTAATTGCTCCTATCACCATTGAAGACAATGGGTTTATTGCCGCGGGTTCGACGATCACCAAGCCTGTGGCGGACGGTGATCTCGCAGTGAGCAGGGCTCGCCAGCGAAATGTAGCCGGCTGGCAGCGCCCCCAAACAGGAGACGACTAGGTATGTGTGGAATTGTAGCGGCCACCGCCCGACGGGAAGTCTCAGAGATTTTGCTGGAGGGACTCAGACGCCTGGAATACAGGGGCTACGACTCGGCTGGCATCGCACTTATTGACGCCGAGCAGTCGCTCAAGCTTCACAAGGAGATGGGCAAAGTCAGCGTTCTTGAAGCGGCACAGCAGCAACAGCCTGTCACCGGCCGTATTGGTATCGCGCACACACGGTGGGCCACACACGGTGTGCCCAGTGCAGTGAACGCGCATCCACATCTGTCGCGGGAGCGTTTGGCTATCGTCCACAATGGCATTATCGAGAACCATCAGGCATTGCGCGATGAACTGATAGCACAGGGTTATGAGTTTCTATCGGAAACGGATACCGAGGTCATAGTGCACTTGTTGCACCGGGCGGTGGGTACAGGGGCTGGCTTGTTCGAGGCTATGCGATCCGTGGTAGCGCGGTTGCAGGGCGCCTACGCCATAGCCGCGATCGATAGGGAAAACCCTGAGCAAGTGGTTGCGGCTCGCGAAGGTAGCCCACTGGTGGTGGGCGTTGGCATTGGTGAGAACTTTCTCGCGTCGGATCAAATGGCCCTGCGTCAGGTGACCGATCGTTTCGTTTTCCTGGACGAAGGCGATGTGGTTTGCATCTCCCCCGATACTATCTCCGTTGTTGATGCTGAGGGCGTGAAGCAGCAAAGGCAAACGACGCGTATCTCAGGCGCACTGGAGAGCGTTGAACTGGGTGAGTTTGAGCATTACATGCTGAAGGAGATCCATGAACAGCCGCGGGCGCTGGCGCAGACCTTCGCTGTTGCCGAGGGCCACAGGGTCGATGACAGCCTTTTCGGAGAGGGCGCTGGCGCAATTTTTGATCAGGTAAGCAGTGTGCAAATTGTTGCCTGTGGTACCAGCTATCACGCAGGCCTGGTGGCCAGGTACTGGTTGGAAGACCTAGCGGGCATACCCTGTGAGGTCGAGATTGCCTCGGAGTTTCGTTATCGCCGCCGGGCACAACACCCGGGTACCCTTCTGGTGACCGTCTCCCAGTCGGGTGAAACCGCAGATACGCTTGCGGCCCTCAGAGATGCAACCGATCCCGCCTTTGTAGGCAGCCTTGTGATCGCCAACGTAGATAACAGTTCGCTGGTGCGCGAATCTGATCTGATGTTCCTGACTCAGGCCGGCACCGAGATTGGCGTTGCCTCTACCAAAGCATTTACCACACAGCTTGTGGCGTTTCTGATGCTGACTATTGCCCTGGGGCGCCGCGGCACCATGGACTCCGCGAAATCCGACGAACTGGTTAATGTCTTGCACGATTTGCCGGGCCTGGTTGAGCAAACCCTGCAGTTGGATGCAGGTATCAAGCGCATGGCCGAGTCTTTTATTCAGAAGCATCACGCCCTGTTCCTTGGTCGCGGTGTTCATTACCCCATCGCGATGGAAGGTGCACTCAAGCTCAAGGAAATTTCCTATATCCACGCGGAAGCCTACGCTGCGGGTGAGTTGAAGCACGGGCCGCTGGCGCTGGTGGATGACGATATGCCAGTGGTGGCAGTAGCCCCCGGCGATGAGCTCATGGAAAAGTTGCGCTCTAACCTAGAGGAAGTGCGGTCCCGTGGTGGCGAACTGTATGTATTTGCCGACCGGGCCGCGGATTTTCAGGACAGCCCTCGCGTTCATGTACTGCCGATGCCCAGCTGTCCCGATGTGCTTGCCCCTGTCACGTACACCGTTGCCTTGCAGTTGCTGTCGTATCACGTGGCCGTGCAGAAGGGCACAGATGTGGACAAGCCGCGCAATCTCGCGAAGTCTGTCACGGTTGAGTAAACCGTTCTTAACCCCACCACGAACCAATGGTGGTACCGCACTCGACTAACGGCGAGTACAAAAGCTATTCCCTGCCTTGGAAACCACACGATGATTAAACGATTGTTCCTATTACTTTGCCTGGCGGGATTCGCGTCCCTGGTGGGAGCCGCAGTAGAAGTTGATAGCAAGGCCCGCCCATTCTGGCCCGGTGTCAACTATGACACCGCTATACCGACGTTTAAGGACGTGCTGGGTTATGAGGCGGGCGAGCGAATCTCCACTCCTGAGGCGGTGGTGCGGTATTTTGAAGCGCTGGAAAAAGCGGCGCCCGATCGTATAAAGCTGTTTCGTTACGCCCAGAGCTGGGAAGGCCGGCCCCTAATCTATGCCGCCATCGCGAGCCCAAAAAACCTGGCCGATTTAGAGGTGATCGCTGCGGATACAGGCGCACTCGCGGACCCGCGCGATACCTCTGATGCGAACGCCAGCGGTATTATCGACAGGCTGCCAGCCTCCGTTTGGCTGCAATATGCCGTGCACGGCAACGAGATCAGTGGCTCCGACGCCGCAATGTTTACCGCCTACCACCTACTTGCTGCCGGCGATCACGAGGTTAGTAAATCCGTTCTAGACAATACAGTGGTGTTTATTGATCCACTGCAAAACCCCGACGGGCGCGCTCGGTTCACCTCCCGCTATTACGCCACTGTGGGGCTTGCGCACAGCGCCGACGGAATCAGTGCAGAGCAGAACGAACCTTGGCCGCAGGGGCGTTTCAATCACTACCTGTTTGATATGAACAGGGATTGGTTGGCGATCACCCAGCCTGAAACAAAGGGGAAAATCGCCGCCTTGAATCGCCACCTGCCGCAAGTGGTCGTCGATATTCACGAGATGGACGGCGACCAAAGCTATTACTTTGCGCCAGCGGCCAAGCCCTTCAACCCTTTCATGACCCAAGCCCAGATCGCTAACATGGACGCTATCGGGAAAAACCATGCGCGGCATTTCGATCGCTTTGGGTTTGATTACTTTACGCGGGAGATCTTTGACGCTTTCTATCCCGGCTACGGGGACAGCTGGCCGACCTTCTACGGAGCCTCTGCATCCACCTATGAAATCGGATCTGCGCGCGGGCATCGTTATCTGCGCAAAGACGGCTCCGTTCTAACGTATGCAGACACGGTGAGGCGACAATTCGTCGCGTCCCTTTCCACCGCTGAGGGCACCGCGCTGGCTAGGGAGAAGATCCTGCGGGACTTCTACGAGTACCAGGTCGGCGCTATCGCGCAGGGTAGAAAAAGTTCGGGGCGCGTTTATCTCATGCCGAATCAGCGCAACCGGGAAGGTAATCAGCGCCTGGCGACTCTGATGGCACAGCACGGGGTAGAGGTGCGTCGCGCCACGGCCGATTTTTCTGCCTGCGGCGTGAGCTACTCAGCGGGAAGCTACTTTATTGACACGGCGCAACCGCGCGGCCGGTTTGTGGCCACAACCTTTACCGATCAGGTGGACATGACAGAGGCGTTTCTTAAGGAACAGGAACGCCGCCGTGCGCGCAATCTGGGTGACGAGATCTACGATGTCACGGGCTGGTCGCTGCCTATGATGTTTAACGTGCAGACCAATGCCTGTTCACGGGCTGTGAGTGTCGACAGTGTGTCGGTGGGGGCAGATGACCCTTTGCAGGGTATGGTGAAAAACGCCGAAGCTTCCGTGGCGTTTCTGGTGCCCTGGCGTGATATGGCCGCGGGTCGTTTTCTGACGGCGGCTCTTCAGGCGGGTATTTCCCTAAAGAGTGCCGATGAAGCTTTTGTGCTGGACGGCGGTGCGCGCTACCCCGCAGGTAGCCTGGTCATTGAGGTATCCGCTAACGAAGACAATCTGGTGCAGGAGTTGCAGCGCCTTGCCCAACAAACCGGGGCCATCATCGAAGGTGTGGATACCAGTTGGGTGACTGAAGGGCCTAGCTTCGGCAGTGATAAGGCCGTAAAGATGTTGGCACCGAAAGTCGCAATGGCCTGGGATGAACCTGCCTCGGCCACCAGCGCTGGCAATACGCGCTTTGTCATCGAGCGGCAGTTGGGCTATCCAGTGACTGCCATCCGCAGCGGTGCGCTGGCCACGGGAGACCTCAGCCGTTATGACGTGCTGGTGTTGCCGGAAGGCAACTATGCCGACATGTGGGGCGAAGAGGCGGCTGAGAATCTGATTCGCTGGGTAGAAGGCGGTGGCGTTCTTTTGGCCTTCGGTAGGGCCAATCGCTTTCTCACCGATACAGAGGTCGGCCTCTTAAACATCAAACGCGAGTACGCTTACCGCGAAGATTCGGCCGACACAGACGCTGACGCCGATGATGAAAGCAGCGAAGTGACAGGCAGCCTGTTGACGTCGCGCGAGGCGTTGTCACAAGCGATCATCGAGTCTGAGACCGCGCCCGATAGCGTGTCGGGCGTGCTTGCCAATATCGATGTCGATCAGGAGCACTGGCTGACGGCGGGCGTTGACCCACAGTTGGTCACTTTGGCTGCGGGTAATGATATCTACACGCCGATAAAGCTGGACTCGGGTAAGAATCTCGCCTGGTTTGCCGATGAAGCGAATCTGTTGGCTAGCGGATACCTGTGGGCGGAGAACCGCGCGCAATTGGCTCACAAACCTTTTCTGGTACACCAGCCAATCGGTGATGGAATGGTGATTGCGTTCACGCAAACTCCCACCTACAGGGCGTATCTGGAGGGCTTGAACCTGCTGTTAACCAACAGTATTTTCAGGGCAGCAGCGCATGCCAGAGCCAACTGAGCTGCGTTAGCCCATCGAGAAGTTGTCACAGGGGAGAATTCGGTGACCAGGAAAACCCAACCCATGCGATCCTGTCTCTACATGCCTGGCTCAAATACCAGGGCCCTGGAAAAGGCGCGCACTCTGGCGGCGGATGTGGTGATCCTCGATCTGGAGGATGCTGTAGCGCCTGAGGCGAAAGCGCTGGCCCGCGAGCAAGTGTGTGACGCTGTGAAAGCCGGTGGGTTTGGCAATCGGCTGGTGGTAGTGCGCATCAATGCCTTGGATGCACCCTGGGGTGCTGACGACCTCGCTGCGGTGGTGGCCGCCGGACCTGATGCTGTTTTAGCGCCTAAAGTCAGCAGTGCTGATGAGGTCGAGGTTTACTGCACGGCCCTGGAAGCGGCCGGTGCCGATGCTGCCCTGCAGTTCTGGGCGATGATCGAAACGCCGCGGTCTGTACTCAACCTGGCTGATATCAGTGCGGCTGGCAGGGGTCGCCTGACAACGCTGGTTGCCGGCATCAATGACCTGGTGAAAGAGCTGTTTACCGAGTTGGCCGCCGACCGCTCCAACGTGATGCATAGTCTCAGCCACCTCTTACTGTGTGCCAGGGCCAATGGCCTGACTGCGCTGGATGGGGTTTGCAACCAGATAGAAGATACTGAGCGGTTGCGCACAGAGTGTGAGCAGGGCCGGTTACTGGGGTTTGACGGTAAAACCCTGATTCACCCTTCACAGATTAAAACAGCGAATACCCAGTTTTCACCCTATCCTGAGCAGCTTGAACAGGCGCGCGCAATCGTCGATGCCTTCGCCCATCCCGAAAACGCCGGTGCAGGCGTTATCAAGGTGAACGGCAAGATGACGGAACTGTTGCACCTGGAGCAGGCGAGGCGTTTGCTGGCAGTGCAGGCATCGATCGAGCGGCTGTCGCAGGGTTAGCGGGTAGAGAACTAGCCTGTAGAAAATAGCGATAGGGAATAGAGAGGCAGGTTATGGATAGTCTAAAAACCTTCGAAGGAGGCTGTCACTGCGGTCGCGTTCGCTTTTCTGTGGAAGCCCTTGATGCTGTTGAGGTTGAGCGCTGCAATTGTTCTATCTGCCGCAAAGCCGGCTTCCTCCACCTCATTGTGCCGGCGTCTCGCTTTCATCTGTTATCCGGTAGCGACAGCCTCACAACCTACACTTTTAACACGGGCGTCGCGGAGCACTACTTTTGCAAGGTCTGCGGTGTTAAGCCGTTCTACAAACCCCGGTCGAACCCGGATGGCATGGATGTCAATCTGAACTGTCTTGAGCGCTTGCCGGAGGAAGTCACTATCGTTGATTTTGACGGTCAGAACTGGGAGGCAAACGCAGCGGCATTGGCGCACAAGAGCCGCGAGTAGAGGGACGACGTGCAACAGGACGACGTGATCAGTGACGCCAAGCTGTATTGTGGCAGTCGCATCGGGCCGCCGAAACGGCCCGCGACAAGGAGGGCGTAATTAGCCGGGGTTAGCGGCTTTGTAGGCCCGAATCTGAGCGTTGAAGTCGCCGGCTACGGCCTCTTCTTTGGCCACCGCCTCGTTGTAGGCGTCCATGGCTTCTTTGTAGGTTTTCTGGGCGGCGGTCTTGCCGTCATCAGGCCCCTCTTTGGCTGCTTTCTCAGCGTCGGTGAACACCGTTTCCAAACACGCCATGTATTCTAGGTTGGCGGCTTGATAGGTTTTCACCGCTTTCTGACCTTCCAGCATTTGCTCCATGCTGGATGACTCACCAGCAGGGAGTGTGGGCGCTTCCGGGGCGGTACATTCCTGTGCCTGAGCACCTGCGGCGAGCATCAGGCCGACGACAATAGCGGCAGATTTTTTCATGATGAGTCCCTGTTATTTATCGGTTATCAGACAGTATCAGGTGGTGAGTGTGTCGCCAAGCGGGCTACTCACTCCCCACCCAGCGTTTATCCAGGTCATAAGCCTGTTCTATACGTCTAGCCACAGCTTCGGCCTCTGCCTTGCTAGGCAGGCCAATGACGCGCACGCGATACAGCGAGCGCCCGTTGCTGGTGGCGGGCGCCACGATGACCTTGTCGTAGTCCTTGCGCAGTTTACCGGCCCAGTCTTCGGCGACGGCACGATTGCCGTAAGAGCCGAAGTTCACAAACCAGGTGCCAGCGACAGCAGCGGCTGGGCGCGTGGGCGTTGTTGGTGCAGCTGCTTGTCGCGTTGGCTGTGCAGCGGGAGCACTGGCAGCGGCTTCCTTGAGCTGTTCAGCGGCGGCGCGCTGGCTCTGAAGCTGGCTTTGTAAACCGCTGACCATGTCACCGAGTCGTGTATTATCCAGCTGCAGTTGCTGGATGTCGCGCTGTAGCCGATCGTTTTCGATTTCCATGGCCCGCACAGACTCACGCGCCTGTGTGACTTCTTCGGGGGTGGCAGAGGTTGCCAGCTGGGCGCGTAGGGATTCCAGCTCGGAACGGGTGTCGCCGCGCTCCTGCATAACCCCGTAGCCACCAATCCCCACTAGCAGCAGCGCGACCAGTCCTGCGGCGATAAGACCCCAGGGAAGCGGAGTGCCCTGCCTGTCTTCGTCGCCCCAGTCGTCATCGTTATCATCCCAGTCATCTTCATCGTCGATGCCGGCGTCTGGGTCCTCATCTGTGAAGACAGCCGAGTCGGTTTCGCTATCTTCCCAATCATCCTCATCGTCTGTTTCTGCTTCTGCGGTGAGGTTATCCCACAGTTCCTGTGGTTTGGGATCAGTGGCTGAGGCGATAACGGCCGAATCATCCGCAAACTCATCCATGCCCACGCTTGGGTCGGGCTCGGCGTCTGTGAGTGGCAACTCGGGCTCATCGTCTTCGGATGCCAGCGGCCAGTCGTCGATGTCTGCCTCGGCATCGCGCAGCGCAGCGACTTCTTCTGGTGATGCATCCTCCAGGGTGATTTCATAATCTGGCTCTGGCTCTGGCTCTGGCTCTGGCTCTGGCTCTGGCTCTGGCTCTGGCTCTGGCTCTGGCTCTGGCTCTGGCTCTGGAGCCAAGTCCGCCTGTGATTCGGCGCTGACATCACCCAGCGCGTACTCCACCGCATCAGTTGTCGTTACATCCAGCGCTGGTTCTGTTTCATCCACTTCCCACGGCGGGGTGTTGGCGTCTTTTTCGGGCTCAGCATCGTGCTCGGTACCCGACACAGGTTCCGCTGTTGTCGCTTCGTTCAGGGACGCCGCGAGTCCATCAACGATAGGCGCTGACGGCGTCTCGACAGAGGTTTCTTCTAGCTCGCCTTGGTTCTGCTCTGGCTTCATAGCCTCCGGAACTGCGGATTCTTCACTGTCGGCGGGAGTGGCGCTTCGTGACGTGAAGTCCAGCGCGGCCTCGAGGTCTTCGACAAGGGCTTGAATGTCTTTGGGTGGAGTCTCGGGTGGCGGTGGTTGCAGGGGGGAGTCATCCGGTGCGGGCTCATCGTCCCACATCGCCTTGAGCTCTTCAGCGGCATTCAGACCGCTGACGCGCTGATCTGCGTCCTGCTCGGGATTGTCCTCCCAGAGGTCGCCGTTACTGTCTCTGGCATCGCCGTAAAAGCTGCTGCCGTCGGCGAAGTCCTCGCCGAAATCGGAGGGTTCAATGTCGTCGATTTCGGTGGTTTCATCGTCGAAGCTTGCCAGCAACTCGTCGCGGCGGCGCTTTAATGCCTCCAGCGATTCGAAGTTGTCGCTGTCAAAACCAAGCTGCTGCTCGGCATCACCGTCGCTGTTGTCGTTGTACTTATCGTCAGCCATGGCTCGCTGCTACCGCTTTACCGTGATCCTGCCTGCCGATACTAGCAGAGGGCGTCTTCAAAATCTGTGTCCTGCTGCCTGCTAATCCTTTACTCGCAAGGTCTGCAGTCCGCGATTGAGTTTGATCAGATGCCTGTCCACGTCCGAGCCCTTCATCTTCGATACGCCTACAGCCAGGATATCGATAACAGCGAGGTGCGCGATGCGAGAGGGCAGCGGGGTATAGCTTTCATCCTCGGGGCTGGCGACGTCGATGGGTATGGCAATGGTGCTGTTATTAAGTACCGGTGTATCCCCCGGTGCGAGACCAATGATGACGGCGCCAGACTCGTGTACGTGGTCCATGGCTTCTAACAGCGCGGTGGTACGACCGGATTGAGAGATCGCAACGACTACATCCTCGGGCGATAACGACATGGCAGCCATGGCTTGAATATGCGGGTCAGAGTAGGCCGAGCTGGCAATCTGAAGCCTGAAAAACTTGTGTTGTGCGTCAATAGCCACCGGGCTGGAGGCGCCAAAGCCATAAAACTCAACTCGGCGGGCATAGCCCAACGCATCCACAGCAATCTCAATGGCATCCGGGTCCAGCGTGTCCCGCACGCGCTGCAGGGTGCTCATGGTGGTGTCGAAGACTTTGTATGTGTAGTCGCGGGCCGTATCGAGCTCAGACAAACGAAAATCGTTTGTGGCCGGGTCTCTAACGCCGCTTTGTGCAACGGCAAGCTTGAAGTTTTGGAAGCCCTCGCAGCCGATGGCGCGACAAAAACGTACGACCGTTGGCTCACTGACACCGACGGCCGCTGCGAGGTCCACTATGCGCATGTGAATGACGCTCTGCGGCTGTGCTAGCACCCACTCCGCCACCTTGCGCTCCGAGCGGCGCAGCGTGTCCAGGCTATCTGCTATGTGCTGCAAAATGGGCTGGGACATAACTGTCGTTCTCGGTCGGCGGTTGCTGCAGTATAACGTGCACCGGCCGCGGCTTCTGGTCGTCTCAACGGCGAAAAGGGCGCCGTTTGCCATCGTGCGCTAGGAGTATGTTGGTTAGAATGCCGCCATGGATGTAACCGATATTCTCTCCCCCCTGAACGATGCCCAGCGCGATGCCGTTGCGGCCGATAGCGACAACCTGCTGGTACTGGCCGGTGCTGGCAGTGGTAAGACCCGTGTCTTGGTGCATCGCATTGCCTGGCTGATTCGGGCTGAGGGTTTCTCGCCACACTCGATACTGGCCGTAACCTTCACCAACAAGGCCGCCCGCGAGATGCGTGGGCGTATCGAGGACATGCTGCACATTGCGACTCACGGTCTGTGGGTTGGCACATTTCACGGTCTGGCTCACCGTCTGCTCAAGGCGCATTGGAAAGAAGCGCGTCTGCCGCAGAATTTCCAGATCCTCGATAGCGATGACCAGCTTCGCCTGGTGAAGCGTGTTTGTCGGGAGCTTGATCTGGACGAGGGACGGTGGCCGGCGAAGCAGGCGGTATGGTTTATCAACGGTCAGAAAGACGAGGGTTTGCGCGCGGCACACGTCGAGGTGCCTCACGGCGATCTGTATGCGCAGACCATGCTCTCGGTGTATCGCGCCTACGAGCAAGCGTGTGAGCGCGGGGGCATGGTGGACTTTGCCGAGCTGTTGCTGCGCGCGCATGAGCTCTGGCTGCGCAACCCGGATTTGCTAGCGCACTATCAGGGACGTTTCCGCCAGATTCTGGTGGATGAGTTTCAGGACACCAATACGATTCAGTATGCGTGGCTGCGGGTGTTGGCCGGCGCGAAGATACCGGTGGTGGCGGTCGGTGACGACGACCAGTCCATTTACGGTTGGCGCGGCGCGAAAATTGAAAACATCCAACGCTTTGGCGAAGACTTCAGCGGCACTAAAACGGTACGTCTGGAGCAGAACTATCGCTCGACCCAGACCATTCTCAACGCGGCCAATGGCGTTATTGCCCATAACTTTGGCCGACTGGGGAAGGAGCTGTGGACCGCGGGGGAAGCCGGTGAGCCGATAACCTTGTACGCGGGCTTTAATGAGCAGGACGAAGCCCGGTTCATTGTCGATCAGATTCAAGAGTGGCTGAACGACGGCAATCGGCGGGATTCCAGCGCAATCCTCTACCGCTCAAACGCCCAATCACGGGTGCTGGAAGAGGCCTTGATACGCGCAGGCATGCCTTACCGAATCTACGGAGGCCAGCGGTTCTACGAGCGGTTGGAAATCCGCAACGCGCTGGCCTACATGCGACTGCTGGCCAACCGCGGTGATGATGCCGCCGTGGAACGTGTGATCAATACGCCTACTCGGGGCATAGGCAGCAAAACGGTAGATACCTTGCGCGAGATCGCCCGCGAGCGCGAGTTGCCCATGTGGCAAGCAATGGCAATTGCCCGGGATGAGAAACTGTTGACGAGCCGTGCCCTGTCCGCGCTTGAGGGCTTCACCGTGCTGATTGATGAGTTGGACTCCGGGACGGATGAGCTCACGCTGGAGGAGCTGGTCGAACACGTTATTCAGCAGTCCGGGCTCATCGACTTTCACCAAAAAGAAAAAGGTGAACGCGGGCAGGCGCGCGTGGAAAACCTCGAGGAGCTGGTGTCTGCGGCGAAACAGTTCGCGCCTGAGGGTGATGATTTGTCGCCGTTGCAGCAATTTCTGGATAACGCTGCATTGGATGCCGGTGATAACCAGGCAGATGCGCACGAAGACAGTGTGCAATTGATGACCCTCCACTCAGCCAAGGGTTTGGAATTTCCGCTGGTGTTTCTCGCTGGCATGGAGGAGAACCTTTTCCCCCACCGCATGTCCTTGGAAGAGCCAGGGCGTTTGGAGGAAGAGCGCCGGCTTTGCTACGTCGGAATTACCCGCGCTATGGAGCGGCTATTTATCACCTACGCTGAAACGCGCCGCATTCACGGCAGTGAATCCTACAATGCGCCCTCACGTTTCATCCGCGAAATCCCTGCCGACTTGATGCACGAAGTGAGATTGCAGTCCACGGTCAGCCGGCCGGTAAGTAGCCTGGGTCAAGCAGAGGTACCGGATACGGGGCTTACGCTGGGACAGCGTGTCTACCACCAGATTTTTGGCGAGGGGGTGGTGTTAAACTTCGAGGGTCGGGGCAACAATGCTCGGGTCGAAGTCAATTTTGACGATGAAGGAAGCAAGTGGCTAGTTGTCCAGTACGCCAATCTGCAGCTGTTATAACAACGACAATGGGCGGTAGAGAAAAATGAGTTCCTCTTCAGCAGGACGATTCGCTCCTGTCATCATACTGGCGCTGGTGGCTGCGTTGGTGACCGTTCTGGGCCTTTGGTCACTGGATAGGGCACGCAGCTCTGATTCAGCAATCGTTTCTGCCGCGGCGGCCGGTGAAGCGGCCCAGTATGAGTGGCGTATCGTGACGACTTGGCCGAAGGGCCTGCCTGGCCTCGGGAGCTACGCAGAAAACTTTGCGCGTTACATAGAAGCCATGAGTAACGGTCGCCTGCGTGCGCGCGTGTATGGTGCCGGTGAGATCGTCCCCGCATTTGAAGTGTTTGATGCGGTGTCTCAGGGTGTGGCCGATGCTGGCCACGGCGCCGCGTATTACTGGAAGGGCAAAATTCCCTCGTCGGTGTTCTTCACCGCTGTCCCCTTCGGAATGACGGCGCAGGAAATGAACGGTTGGTTTCACTATGGCGGTGGCCTCGAGGTGTGGCGCGAAGCCTATGCGCCAGCAAATATCGTCCCTTTTGTCGGTGGTAGTACTGGTGTTCAGATGGGAGGTTGGTTCCGCGATGAGATTAATTCACTGGAGGACATTCGCGGCCTAAACATGCGCATCCCCGGCCTTGCCGGCGAAGTGTTCACCCGTATCGGCGGTACCTCGGTTCGCATTCCCGGCGGCGAGATCTACACCGCGCTCCAAACCGGCGTGATCGACGCGGTTGAGTGGGTAGGTCCCTATAACGATCTTGCACTGGGTCTGCATCAGGTTGCCAAGTACTACTATTACCCGGGTTGGCATGAGCCGGGGGCAATGCTGGAGCTGATCGTCAATAAGGATTCTTTGGCTGCGCTACCGCCTGATCTGCAGGCCATCGTGAAGTACGCGTCACGGGCTGCAAATCAGGACATGCTCGATGAATTTACCGCGCGCAATAACACCGCATTGAAGGAGCTGGTGGAGCAGCATGGCGTGCAGCTGCGCCGCTTTCCCGATGACGTGTTAGCTGCGCTTTACAGTGCCAGTGAAGAAGCTATGGCCGAGCTGGTGGAAGACGACGAAATGGCCGCTAAGGTGTATGCGTCGTTCAAGCCGTTTTACGATTCCGTACGTGATTACCACCACATCTCGGAAAAAGCGTATATCAATGTGCGGGACGAAGTTAGCGGGGAGTGATCAGGCACCCTGTTGAATGGTGCGCGTGCGCCCGTTCTCATCGATAGCCACAAATACAAACTCCCCTTCGGTGACCTTGATAGGCTCGCCGTCATGCTTGGAGTTGATCCACACCTCAACAATGATGCGAATGGAGCTGCGACCGATTTCGAGAATATCGCAGTAGCACGAGACCACTGCACCCACATGCACGGGGGTCAGAAAGGCCATGCCCTCGATGGCTACGGTAGCCACACGGCCACCGGCTACCTCAGTCGCGGCGATTAGCCCAGCAATATCCATTTGCGACAACAGCCAACCGCCAAAGATATCGCCATTGGCGTTGGTGTCTTTCGGCATGGCTACGGTTTGCAGTGCCAGTTCCCCAACGGGAACGGGGGTTGAATCAATATCACTCATGCCGGAAATCTCCAGTGTTTACCCTGTTGGGTGCACGCTATTGGGAAAGTGTTTCTGGAAGCCAGGTTGCTAGTGAAGGCCAAATCCATAGCGCCACCAGCACCAGAAGCTGAATAATGATAAACGGTATCACACCGCGGTAGATAGCTGCAGTTGGCACGGACGCTGGCGCAACTCCGCGCAGATAGAACAGCGCGAAACCGAAGGGTGGCGTTAGGAACGACGTCTGCAGGTTGATCGCAATCATGATACCCAACCAGATTGGATCCAAGCCCATGGCCAGCAGTATGGGGGCCACAATGGGTACAACGACGAAGGTAATCTCGATAAAGTCCAGGATAAAGCCGAGCAGGAATATCACGGCCATCACCACCAGTGTGGCGCCCATCACGCCGCCAGGCATGTCGGCAAAGAAGGCGTGAATCAGCTCTTCCCCGCCAAAGCCGCGGAAGACCAGCGAGAAGACCGAAGCCCCGATCAATATCATGAACACCATGCAGGTCGTGCGAAGGGTGCTAAGCACCACTTCCTGCAAGCGCTGCCAATCCATTTCCCGTTTGCCGAAGGCCAGAACCAGCGCGCCCACGGCACCCACTGCAGCGGCTTCGGTTGGCGTTGCGGCCCCACCGAGTATCGATCCCAGGACGACGCTGATGAGTGCCAATGGTGGCAGTAAACCTTTGAGCAAGCTGGCCGTGTTTACCGGCTCTGCTCGAGATGCAGGTACCCAATGCGGTCTGACCACTGCCAGTGCGAGAATGTAGAAGACATAGAGCGCCACCAGCACCAGGCCGGGAATCAGCGCCCCTACAAATAGGTCGCCCACACTCACGGTCTTGGGGTTGAAGATGTTCATACTAAGTTGGGCGCGCTGATAGGCGCTGGAGAGAATATCGCCGAGTAGCACAAGGGCGATGGACGGTGGAATGATCTGTCCCAGTGTGCCGGTTGCTGTGATCGTGCCCGTAGCGACAGCAGGGTGATAACCGCTGCGAAGCATGGCAGGCAGCGACAGCAAGCCCATGGTCACCACGGTAGCTCCCACAATGCCGGTGCTGGCGGCCAGCAGCATGCCTACCAGTATGACGGATATGCCCAGGCCACCGCGCAACCCGCCGAATACCCGCGCCATATTGATCAGCAACTCTTCCGCGACCTTGGATTTTTCCAGAATGACACCCATGAGGATGAACAGGGGAACGGCGATCAGCGTGGCATTGCTGACCGTGCCAAACAGCCGGCCCGGTAGCGCAGTGAGATAACTGGGGTCGAATCCGCCCATCAAAATGCCGACCGCTGCGAAGGCCAGTGCCGTGCCTGCCAGGGTGAAAGCAACCGGGTAGCCCAGCATTAACAGGGTGCAGACCGTGAGGAATAGCCAGATCGCGATCATTTCTGCCGCTCGCTCTCCGGGTCCATCAGGAACAGGGTGTTGCGCAGCAACTCGGTAATGCCCTGGAGAATGAGTAGCAGAGGCAGCAACAAGAGTAATGTCTTCAGCAGGAATACGGCGGGGATGCCGCCGGGTTCTGGTGAGGTTTCCCGTATGGCCCAGGATTCAGCCACATAGTCCCAACTCATTCCCAGGATAAATACGCAAACGGGAAGCAAAAAAACCAATGTTCCAATGCTGTTGACCCATGCCTGTGTCACAGGGGAAAAACGGCGGTAGAAGATATCGACCCGCACGTGGTCACCGTGTTTCAACGCGTAGGCGGCCCCCAACATAAACAGGCTACCGTGCATGTAGGTCACCGCTTCCTGCGCGGCGATGGAACCAATGTTGAAGCCGTACCGTAGCAAAACCACCAGTGCGGTCAGCAAGGCCATACCCAGCGCCAACCAGGCGAGGTATCGCCCGGTGGTATCGGTGAAAGAGTCGATTACGCCTATCAGTGCGCGCAGCTGGAGCATGCGTCTTTGAACTTTTTGATTATTGACGCGAAGAGTATCATAGCGGGCTGGGCGGAACTTGCCGTTTTGCCCGCGATATCCCTGAACGGAGCTATCCATGCTGACACTGATTTCCCCGGCAAAGACCTTGGACTTTGAAACGGCACCGACGACACGGCGCGCTACCCAGCCAGAGTTTATCGAGCAGGCTGCTTCGCTGGTGGATGATGCCCGCAAGATGGCGCCGCAGGACATCGCTTCGCTGATGGGGGTCAGTGACGCGATCGCTGATCTTAATCATCATCGCTTTATGAACTGGTCTGCACCCTTCAGCTTGGACAATGCTAAGCAGGCGGTGCTGGCTTTCAAGGGTGATGTGTATACCGGCTTGGAAGCAGAAACCCTGTCAGCCGATGAACTGCGCTTTGCGCAGAAGCACCTGCGTATCCTGTCCGGCCTTTATGGGCTATTGCGTCCGCTGGACCTTATGCAGCCCTATCGACTGGAAATGGGACTCAAATTTGCCAATAACGGCGGCGACAACCTGTATCAGTTCTGGGGCGAACAGCTCACCGACGCCGTGAATCGCGATCTTGCCAAGTCAGAGACCAAAGTGCTGGTGAATCTGGCCTCAAACGAGTACTACAAATCCATCAAGCCAAAAGCGCTAGACGCGGACATTATCACGCCGGTCTTCAAAGACCTGCGCGGCGGCAAGTACAAGGTGATCAGCTTTTTCGCGAAGAAGGCGCGCGGGCAGATGGCGCGCTATATTATTGAGAAGGGCCTCAACGACCCTGCCGGTATCAAGCGCTTTCGCAAAGATGGTTACCGCTATAACAAGGACGAATCGACGGCGCGGGAGTGGGTGTTTACTCGCGATAACCCGCCGGCCAAATAAGGCGCGGACACAGCGCTTAACGGGTGAGAATAATGACGAATACTGAACACGCCGTTGCCATTGTCGGAGCCGGAATGTCGGGACTCTGCATGGGAATCAAACTCCTGGAGCGCGGAATAGACGACTTTGTCATTCTGGAAAAATCGCCCGATGTGGGTGGTACCTGGCATGACAATACTTACCCCGGTGCCTGCTGTGACGTGCCGTCAGTGCTGTATAGCTACTCCTTCGAGCCCAACCCCAACTGGTCGCGCAAATACAGCCCCCACGATGAGATTAAGGCCTACTTTAAGCACTGCGTAGACAAGTACGGCCTGCGCAAGCACCTCAGGCTAAATACTGCGGTCACGGAGGCGTCGTTTGATGCAGACAGTGGTCGCTGGAGGCTGTCCCTGCCAGACGGTGAAACCATCGAGGCACGCACTGTGGTCAGCGGCCTGGGGCAGCTCAACCTTCCTAATACACCGGAATTTCCCGGTGCTGAAACCTTCGACGGCGAGACTTTTCACTCAGCCCGCTGGGATCACTCTGTTTCTCTCGCGGGTAAGCGTGTTGCAGTGATTGGCAATGCCGCCAGCGCTCTGCAGTTCATTCCTTTTCTGGCGCGAGACGCGCAGTCGCTGTACGTCTACCAGCGCAGCGCCAACTATGTGGTGAAGCGCAACGACAGACCTTATACCCCCGCGGAGAAGCGCCGTTTTGCGCGCTTCCCCTGGCTGCAAAAGCTTCCCCGGCTGCTAGCGTATCTGCGCGGCGAGATGGTGTTGTACCCCGCCCTTCGTAAGCTGGGTCTTACCCGGCCGCTGCTGGAGCGCGAGTCGCGCCAGCATCTTGAGGAACACATCAGCGATCCGGAGCTGCGCCGGAAATTCACTCCAGACTATCCCGTGGGATGTAAGCGGGTGTTGGTATCGGATGACTACTTCCAGGCCTTCAACAGGCCGGGTGTAGAGTTGGTAACGTCGCCGATCACAGGGATGACTGCAGCCGGCGTAGAAACCGAGGATGGTGTCGATAGGCCTGCGGATGTACTGATCTATGGCACCGGCTTCAAAACGTCGGATATGCTTTCGGCCGTCAATTTTATTGGCGTCGATGGCCAGATCCTCGCCCAGGCTTGGCGAGAGGGTGCAGAAGCCTATCGCGGCGTCTGTACTGAAGGCTTTCCCAACCTGTTTATGCTCTACGGCCCCAACACCAACCTGGGCAGTAACTCGATCATTTTCATGGTCGAGCGTCAGGTGAACTATGTGGTGCGCTGCATCGATAAGCTGCTCAAGCACGACCTTAAGACACTGACAGTGAACCCTGATGCCATGCGTCGTTACAATCAGCGAATGCAGCGTGAGCTGGATGAAACTGTCTGGGTGGCCCAGTGCGATAGCTGGTACAAAAATGCTGCGGGTAAGGTCGTCAACAATTGGCCGCGCTCCACACTCTATTACTGGTGGCATATGCGTGCGCCGGACTTCACCGATTTTGATATGCAGGTTTAGCCGTGGCGTGCTTACCGTTCTCGCAAGCCTGCGAGAACAACCGCCAGCCTATTCTTGAGGCACTAAAACCACGGTTACGCGATCAGCACCATGTGTTGGAGGTGGGCTCGGGCACAGGCCAGCATGCCTGCTTCTTTGCCGAGCGGATGCCCTGGCTTCAGTGGCAACCGACGGAGCTCGCAGAAAACCTGCCACTACTCCAGCCGCGCTGCGATGCTTCTGCGGCCGCTAATCTCGCCGAACCGAAGGCATTGGATGTGACCGAGCGGCCCTGGCCCCTGCCCCTTGGCGGCTCGGTGTTCACCGCCAATACACTGCACATTATGCCCTGGGCCGCAGTTGAGGCGCTGTTTATGCATTTGGGTGACGCGCTCTCCCCTGGAGCGGTGTGTATCGTGTATGGCCCTTTCAACTATGGGGGTGCTCATACCTCCGAGAGCAATGCGCGCTTTGATCAGTGGTTGGCTGATCGTGGCGAACACAGCGCCATCCGCGACTTCGAGTCGGTGGATGCACTCGCAACTGCTGCAAATCTACAACTGGTTTCTGATACGGCGATGCCCGCCAACAATCGCCTGTTGTGTTGGGCGCAACAGTCAGGCTGAGGGCGCTTGGCCCTATTTGAAGGGGAGCAGGGTGGCAGCTTCCTTGCGGTACGCCTCGACCTGTTCGGCCTCTCGAGCGGTAAAGTCAGCGACCGCAGCGTCGAGACCGGGTTCTGCAATCCAGTGGTTGGAAAAGGTGAGGCGCGGTTCGAAGCCCCGCTGAATCTTATGCTCGCCCTGCGCCCCGGGATCAAAGGTGTTTATGCCCTCGGCAATGCAATATTCAATGCCACGGTAATAGCAGGCCTCGAAGTGCAGGCAATCGAATTCTTTGATGCAACCCCAATAGCGCCCAAACAGGGTGTCGTTTGAACGAAAATAGAGAGCGGCCGCCACGGGACCGCTCTCGTGTTCGGCAAGCACCATCACAGCGCGGTCACCCATGCTGGCAGCTACCTGTGTGAAGAACTCCCTGCTCAGATAACCCCCATGACCGCTGCGTTTGGCATAGGTCATTTGGTAGAAGCGGTAGAATTGCCCCCAGTGCCCCGCATTAATGTCGTTGCCCACCAGGGTGTGCAGTTTCAGGCCCTGCTCCTGCACGCGCCGACGCTCTCTTCGAAGACTTTTGCGCTTGCGGCTGCTGAAGGTGTCCAGAAAATCATCGAAGTCACGGTAGCCCCGGTTATGCCAATGGAACTGGGTAGCTACCCGCCGGTGCATGCCTTTCTCCGCCAGGCTGTCGCACACGCTCTGTTCCGGGAACAGCAGGTGCCAGGAAGAAACGGACTGTTGCTGTGCCCACTGACTGACACCCGCGATCAATGCCGCATAAACGGCGTCGGCGTCCGCATCCTGCGCCAGCAACAGCCGTGGGCCGGTGGCCGGTGTAAATGGAATTCCGGTCACGAGCTTGGGGTAGTAATTGAGGCCGCTGCGATGCCATGCGTCAGCCCACGCCCAATCAAAGACATATTCTCCATAGGAGTGTGACTTCAGGTAAGACGGTGCCAGGGCGAGAGTTTTATCCCCATCCCAGAGTCTCAGGTGGCAGGGCTGCCAGCCAGCGTCCTCCGTCGTACAGCCGCTGGTTTCCAGCCCGTGCAGAAAGTGATGGCTGAGGAGCGGATGCCCCGGCGGTGCCAGGGCGTCCCATTCCGCGGCGTTAATCTGCGACAGGCTGGTCAGTAGTTCCAGCTCCATTGAGTGCTTTTCCTTAGCCGAGGTAGGACAGCGCGATGCCTGCAAAAATCACCAGGCCAACCCAGTTGTTGTGCCGGAATGCGCGAAAACAGGCTTCTCGGTCGCGCCCGCGTATCAGGTAAAGGTGATAACCGAACAGGCCTGCCGCCACAACCAAACTGAGTTGATACACCTGGCCCAGGCCGAATTCACGGCCTGCCAGCCACCAGGCCGCCAGGCAGATGACCTGCAGAGCGGCAATGATCACCAGATCGTATCGACCAAACAGGATGGCCGTGGACTTGATGCCGATCTGGATATCGTCATCCCGATCAACCATGGCGTACTTGGTATCGTAGACCACCGTCCACAGGAAGTTAGCGATCACCAGTAACCAGAGGGCGGGCGGGAGGTCATTGGTGACCGCCGCGAACGCCATTGGGATCCCCCATGAGAAGGCAAGCCCCAACACCAATTGTGGCAGGTGCGTGACGCGCTTCATCAGCGGGTAGATGGAAGCCAGTAGGGCGCCGACGACGGACAGCATGACCGTGAAAGTGTTGGTGGTTAGCACCAGAGCAAAGGCCGCCAGAAGCAGTAACAGGAAGAACGCCACGGCTTCTTTGACGCTAACGGCGCCGGTAACCAGCGGCCTGTTACTGGTGCGCGCAACACCGCCGTCCAGATTGCGATCGGCCAGGTCGTTGATGACACAGCCTGCTGAGCGCATCAGGAACGTGCCCGCCACAAACACCAGCAAGGTATGCAGGGGCGGCACACCCTCAGCCGCAATCCACAACGCCCACAGCGTGGGCCAAAGCAGCAGCAGCGTACCTATGGGCTTGTCGAATCGGATCAGCGCCAACAGGGCGCGTGTTTTGTCGGCGGTTAGCATGGAGGGCCCGGCAGTATCAGCAGGGCAAGCTTACTCTGCTTGTCGGTTAATTGCAGTGACCACACGCCCCCGCTGGCTGCGATGCACGGGCAGAATATCTGCCCAGGGCTTAAAGCCCTCCAGAAACACCTCGCTGACCATCAGTGATTTTCCGCCCAGCTCGAAGCAGCTTCTGCGGCCCCAGGCCGGTTCAGACTGATGAAGTGCAGAGGGAATATAGCGGCTATCACCGGGCAAGCGGGCGAGCTCGAAAGGAGTGCGATGCATCGCCGGATGGCTGAACAGAATGGCGCCCAGAGAGCGGTTCTGCAGTTTTCGCAGGTGCCGTAGCTCGCCTTCAAGACTGGCAACGGGAAACACGCTGCGTGCAAACACCACGGGGTTTGAGTCCAGAGAGAGCACCACCTCTCTCACCAGCGCCAGTTGGCGGGACGCTAGACGGAGTCGCCGCTGTTCGCTGGGCATCGGTGGTCGCCAGCCTTGAAACAGGCGGGTTACAGTAAAAATGCCTGCACCCGTGCTGATCAGGCGCGCTGTGAGCGAGCCATCGTCCAGCAGCCAGCGCCGTTGCCTGGGGGGCAAAATGGCGTTGGTGTAGCGGGCTTCCGGGCGCCAGTTCGGTTCTGGCGAAACAGTCTGTTGGCTGGGAATCACAGTGAATTCGGGTGCTCTTGGTCAGGGGCGAGAATGCGGCACTGGCCCCGGTGATGCAAGCCTGCGCGCGGTGCAATATATGAGCCTGGCGGTTGTGGCGCAGCCTTGCACAATTCACCCACAACCCTATAGTGATCGTCCGGATTTGTTCAGGTAGTTCGACCAACGCCTGCCCCTGGCTTGCGTACAATGACTACCTAAAGCGTTTGTGAGAGAGATTATCGATGAGTAAGTGGGAATGTATCGTCTGTGGCCTGATTTACGACGAGAAGGAAGGCTGGCCAGACGATGGCATTGCGCCGGGCACCAAGTGGGAAGACGTGCCTGATGACTGGCTTTGCCCCGACTGTGGCGTCGGCAAGGAGGACTTTGAGCTGATTGAAGAGTCGCCGGTTGATGACACGCCCCACCACGAGGAACCGGTGGCCGATACGGTGCACGCCCCCGTGGTGATACTGGGTACGGGTTTGGCCGGGTATGGACTGGCGCGGGAGTTCCGCAAGCATGATGCCGATACCCCGCTGATTCTGATTACCTCTGATGATGGCCGGTCCTATTCCAAACCGATGTTGTCTACCGGTTATACCAAGGACGCGAGCGCCAATGACCTGGCGCAAATGGACGCCGGCAGTATGGGCAAGCAGCTCAAAGCCAGTGTTTGGACTATGACCCGGGTCCACGCGATTGATACCGATAACCAGCTGATCAAGGTGGGCGATGCGCAAACGGCGGTGCATTACAGCAAGCTGGTGCTGGCAGTGGGCGCCGACGTCATCCGCCCCCCCATCGAAGGCGATGGGCTCGACATGGTCTATTCCGTTAATGATCTGCTGGATTACGACGACTACCGCACCGCAATGAGTAAGCACAAGGTGAAGAAGGTCTGCATCATAGGCGGTGGACTGATTGGCTGTGAATTCACCAATGACCTGCTTAATGGTGGCTTTGACGTAGAAGTGGTAGACCCGCTGGGTTACTGCCTTCCCACACTGTTGCCCGAGCCCGCCGGTAAAGCGGTGCAGGCCGCGCTGGAGGAGCAGGGAGCAGTATTCCACTTTGGACCGTTGGTGACCGCAGTGAATCAGCGTGACGGGGGTGTCACGGTAAGCCTCAACAATGGCCAAAGCATCCACGCTGATCTGGTGGTGTCTGCTGTGGGTGTTCGCCCTCGCGTAGATCTGGCTCAGGCGACCGGCCTGACGGTCAATCGTGGCATTGCGACAAACCGTCTGTTGGAAACCAGCGCCAAGAACGTTTATGCCATGGGCGATTGCGCCGAGGTGGACGGTCATGTGCTTGTGTATGTCGCGCCCTTGATGGCACAGGCCCGTGCCTTGGCTAAAACCCTCGCCGGCGAGGCGACTGAGGTGAGCTACCCGGCAATGCCGGTCACCATTAAAACGCCAACGTGTCCTGTGGTTGTCGCACCGCCTGCGGCTGATGCGCAGGGCGACTGGCAGATTGAGGTTGATGGCAGCGATGTTCGCGCTGAATTCCGCGGCGCCGATGGTAGCCTGCTCGGGTTTGCGTTAACGGGCGACGCCACCAAGGCCAAGATCGCGTTGCAAAAAGAACTACCGCCGATCATGGCTTAAGCAGGATTCCACCCTCGAGTCACGGGCTTTGAAGCGGCCGCTTGGCGGCCGCTCCCTTCACTAGAAGGCCCATGTAGCAGGGACCGGATACTGTCTTCGATCCATGACGCCAAAATAAGCGTTTTTGCCTTGGGACGTTTATCGTTCCCGCTGTCGCATACGATGTGCGCCCCATCCACCCAACAGAGCCGCTAACGCCCACAATAAAAGTTGTGGCACTGCAGGTATTGTGGGAACGATAAAGCTATCGATTAAGGTAAAGATGTTGTTATCTGGCGTGGGATCCGGGCCGTTGGTGCCGTCGTCACGCGCTTCCGTGACATTGGTCAGTTTCAGATTAGAGTTCTTTTCAATCACACGCACTGCAAACGTGAGTGTTCCTCTGTCACCTGAACCGAAGTCGCCCACCGTGAATTCGCAAACAGTGCCAGCGGGTGCGCCGTCCGGGCATGACCAAACGGTGGGTAGGCTTTCGGAGGTAAGGAACACTGAGCCCTCGGGCACGGTTTCGCGGACTAGGGCTCCGGTTGCGTTTTGGTTGCCTCGATTTTCATAGTTCAGCGTGTAGGTGATCACCTTATCAACACGCACGACGCCTGCGTCCGACGATTTCGTAATAACAAGGTCAGGCACAGCAGTTAATGGGGTATTGTCTTTAGCCGTTTTCGGGTCGGCCGTTCCGTCATCGTCAATGCCCACAGTGTTTTCGATCAGCTCAGCACCCGCTGGAGCGGGCGAAATCACTCTTAGCCCAAATTTCGCGAATCGGGGGCTTCCCGGGGGTAAATCACCGACGTTCAGTGTGCAGGGAGTACCTGCGGGGTCGCCATCTGCACAGCTCCAGTTGAAGCCTCTGCTTTCATTGACATCGAACTCCACATAATCCGGTACCGTTTCTGTCAAGACCACGTTCGTCGCGACCTGATTGCCGGGATTGCTGTAATCAATGCGATAGAAGTAGGTCTGCCCCGGCACGACCGAAATGCCGCCGTCATCTTTCAGGATCGCCAGCTCATCCGATGCGAGGAGCGGGGTACTTTCCGTGTCACTATCCACGGAAGGAACTGGCGGTGTGCCGGAAAACTCTCGTCCATCGTCAGAAATCCGAACTGTATTCTCGATCTGCGTTACGCCTGCCAGCACGAATGAAGCGACGGTAACAGCGAAGCGAACGCTGGCACTGGTGGCACCCTTCAAGTCACCGACGTTCAGCGTGCAAAGCGTGCCGGCGAGATCCCCGTTCGCGCAGCTCCAGCCAGCGCTGCTGTTGAAACTGTCAAAAGTAGTATTCTGGGGAACTTCTTCGGTTATCGTCACTCCGGTGGCATCCTGATTACCAGCGTTGCCGAACTGGATATCGTAGATCAGGGTGCTGCCAGGCGTTGTAAAGAGCACGCCGTCAGTTTTATCGATCACCATGACCGGATCTGCTTCGACGGGAACGATCGTAGGGTCATTAGGGTCGCTTGTTCGGGGATCATCCGATCCCTTCGGTGGAAGCTCGCCTGTGTCAATCAGGGCTCGGTTTGCCAGCAATTCCGGCACTGAGAAGTCAGGATACGGCGAGGGCACTCTCACATCATAAGTGATCGTTATGGGTGTCGTTGACGCGGTTTGTGGCTCCAGCTCTGTAAAGCTGACCTGTATAAACTGATCACCGGGATTGTTGCCTACGATGATGGTACCCGCATCGGGATTCGTGCCTGGCGAGATTTGAACACTGCCCACCTGAAACTCACCGGGTTCATTTGGATCGTCTGTAATCAGCACGTTCGTAGCAGCAGACTGTCCAATATTTCTGGGCGTCAGCGTGTACGTCACGATATCGCCGGGGGCTGCAGGCACTTGCGGACCAACACCGACTTTTTCCAAGCTCAGGCGAGGCAATAATAACGTTGCATTGGCGTCCGTGCGGTACAGGCGTTCGATGCTGTTCGGGTCACCAGCCAGCGCTGCGGTGCCACTTCCGGGCAGCGACGTGCCCTCCGCAATAGCAACGTTATCGATACTGGTTGGCGGGGGTTGCACAGTATTTTTCAGTTGAAGGCTGAATTCGGCTGTTATGCTCTCGCCAGGGCTCAGGGTCTGGTCCGGTGACGGCGGGGTCAGTGGGTTTGCGATAGTAACGCTGACGGTGATCTCGTTCGGATCTGACGTCTCTGTAATCTGGTAACCGGGGGGGACTGTGATCGGTACGAGGCTACCAGGTACCCATAAGCTCGTTAAAAACTGATCACTGATAACTGTATCGAAAGCCGCGCTAGTGCCGTTGTTTAATAATGTAAGGCTGAGAGTCGCAACACCATCCACTACTGGGCCGAAGCTTTTCTGCAGCTGAAGATCCGGCTCCACCAAGCGCACCTGAGCGAGGTCTGTGCGTTCCAGTATTGAGTTAAGGCCTGTGAATGAAAGAATGACTTCATTGGTCAGGATGTTGCTAATCGCATTCCCGATGTCGTTCGCTACATCGTTGGTTACTCGAAGCAACAGTTTATACCGAATCACATCGTCGTCGGTGATTGGCGCGTTGGGATTATTCTCGATGTTTTCCACGTCGCCATAATCGATACTCAGCTGGCCAGGGCCAGGGATGTTCGGGTCAGCGGGATTGTTTTGCGCACTGATGTTTCCACCAATTGACGTTAGGCTGCCTGCGAGAAACGCTAAATCACCGGTTTGTCCACTGGTCGCGACGTCAAAAGTATCAATGGCGATTACGTTCTTGGATGAGCCTCTGGCGAAACCCACCGCCACGCTGTACTCAATCTCTTCTCCTATGGTCACTGCGGGCAACGGGTCATTCGGGTCAAGGGAACCCTGCACAGTATCATTGACCGATGTTGCCGTGACGGTCTTTGCGACGGTATCCTCGTCTAAATCGTACAACCTTGCGAATGCAGACGCGTCGTACTCGCGCCTTTCGGGCGACGTATCGGGGTGTGAATACCAAACCAGATCGACGTCGTTCTGATAGAACTGCTGTATTGCAGCGGCTGGGCTTACCTCAACGGTGTATTCTATTACACAGGACTGAGTCGAGAGCGGCAGCGCCGCGATGGCAAAGTCAAGTGGATCCCCGAAAACTGGACCGCCGACGCCGCTGAATGTGTTATTGCTAAAGCCGGGGCAGGTGCTAGAGACTGACCCGGCTTTAAGCCTTGTCTCACTTGGTAAGTGATCGACTATTTCAATATCGATAGCTGCACTCGTAGACTGTGGCGTGTGCTCGATAACAAGCGTGAACGTTTCTTCTTGCGACGCAGATGTAAAAGCGATCGGCGTGCCATTGCTGGTTTGCTTCCTGACCACGAGATCAGGTTCAACAATATTGAAGGGCTCAATCGCAGTTAAAACGGTATTCGAACTGGATGCCGTCGCAGTGTTCTGCTTGTTCCTGTCGATGCTAGAACCGCCATTTGCTGCGTCATCCAATACAATCGCGGTAATCTCGAAGACGACCTGGTCCTCCGCGTCTGGCTCTGCGCGCTGATCTTTTCGATTGATCACCGTGTTGAGCCGCCACTCGACGCACTCTGTGGAAAGTGGAACGCATGGCTGACCGGGTGCCATAGGCGCAATTGTCGGACCAGTTATTGTCAAATCCCCGCCAATAGTGAGTATCTTGGAGTCGACGATTCTGAGTTTCACGCCGTTGGTGGGAAGATTGTCCTGAATCACGGAATCAATGGTTGTGCCATCGGGGAATGTAGCTGTCACCGTAAACACAGCTGACTCACCAACGGTTAAGTCGTTCTCAACGCCGGTAGTCGCTATGTCTGTGAGAGAGAAAGAAGAATCTGTTAGTGTCTTTTCAAGGCCGCCGGGACTAATTAGGACGTCCCAGGCGTCTTCAAGCCGGTATTGCCTGCTGTAATCTTGTGCGCCGTCAGCCCCCCGAAGGCTGGTCCACTCTGCAGTTGCAAGGTTCTCAATCACCTCGCCGTTTATCGCCGTCAGATCGACCTCTGCGTCAAAAGACAGTTCACAAACTGAACCCAACGGGAACTCTGACCATGTCGCAGTGATACCGTTGGCCGTTTCGGCAGTCACCGGAGTTGCGTTACAGAGGTTACTGACGCTAAGTGAACCATTGACCAAACTCAGCTTACTCGGCAGCTGGTCGTCCAGCACGAGATTTTCTGCAGCAACGCGTGA
The DNA here is from genome assembly GCF_014652275.1 of Parahalioglobus pacificus. GTDB lineage: Bacteria > Pseudomonadota > Gammaproteobacteria > Pseudomonadales > Halieaceae > Parahalioglobus > Parahalioglobus pacificus. The sequence continues at coordinate 409,705 of NZ_BMYM01000002.1, forward strand.
AGCATTGTCATGGGCTATGCGCAGCGTGTACGTAATCACGTCCCCGGCGTCTACTGTTGAGAGATCACCTGACTTTGTGAGGTCCAGAACAGGCTCGACTATTTCCACCGGCTGGCGATCGATAGCCACTTTGTCTTCATCTTTCAAAAACTCAGAAGTCGCGATGTTTACACCCACGTCGTTGTTCCTGTTCGCGGCCACGTCTGCTACCCGGCTTGTGACTGACAGAAGTATTGTGTCGCCTGGCACAGTGATCTGACTGTCCCCGATATTTGTGACAAAGCCGAAATCTAAGACAAGCTTGTCTAAGATCGAATCCCTGTTCGTATCCAGCATGGCCATACCTGGATTGTTTGGATCAAAAGGGTTCGGACTATTCGGATCAGTAAATTGTAAATCTGTGCCGACAGAGATCACGTCGAAGGACAGCAGCTCGAGCACTACGTCACTCGTTGGCAACAGATCCTCAACAATCAAAGTGGTGGTCACATCTGGAATGACTACGGCTATGCCGAACGTAATTTCCTCGCCAATCGTAATGGACTCTGCCCCGCGCGGCGTGCCGGGCACATTATCCGTTTGCGGCTGATCGGTGCTAAGAACGCCCTTTACAATACCAAGGCCTATGATGTTAAAGGTGTCACAGGACTCGGTTCGATAGGTATTCGCAAGGCCGCCTATGTCGTTCGGGTCACCCGTTCTTTCAACGGCTAGATCGTTGTCTCTTGGACTTGGAAGGGGGCTTAACAGAGCGTCCAGGCTTTCCCAAACCGCGGTGCTGCAGTTAATAATATTGCTGCCGGCGAGCACCAGAGGGTCAACTTGGGTTTCGAAGATTATGTCGCATTGATCTCCACGCCTAAAAGTGTCCCAACTGACGGACACAGTGTGCGTGCTTGGGTCCACAGTGACGGTGGAGGCAGGGCAGTTTATGTTGCCAGGATCAGGGCTAACTACACTGATACCCGCTGGTGCTGGAGTTATGAAATCCAAGAAGGCCGGCAAGGTGTCCGTCACCGTTAGTCCAAATGCATCTGCAGTAGAGCTCCGAGAGTGGCGCACATTAATCAGCACCTCTGGCTTGGAATCCGCATCACCCAGTGGTGGCGACGGGTCTGTGAACTGCTTTTGAAGTCGAATGTCTGGCTCTACTACGACAATTCGGTTGGCTCGAGCTTGCACGAACGTTCGCTTGCCGTTGCCGCTGTCCCAAGAGAATCTGGCCCGATTTCTCAGGGCCTTCCCGTTATTGTTGGTCTGCGTATTGATTACGCGTGCTTCATAAATCAGCCGGATAATCTCCGGCGTATCATTAGAATTGTTAGGGTTAATAATAGTGCCAAGTGCATTGGCAGTGGTTTCGTCGCGCCCGAGTCGCAGCCCTCTGTCCGGAGCAGATGGCCCTGATCCTTGGGCGAAGAACCCTAACCTTGCCCGCGGGTTGCTAAAGCCATTAGTGGTGGAGCTGAGACCCGAGCTGATCGTCTCTATGACTAACGTGTCGTCAGCGTGCGCCAAACCCCTGTCTAACAGGTCCTCAATCCTCGCTGAAGGCGTTTGACCTTCTGGCACCGTAATCGTCAACTCGTACGTTACGAGCTGACCAATGGCGGCACGTCTATCTGGATAACTATAGTCAGGTTGGACTGGTAGTCTGACGACTTTCGTGATGGTCGGTAAAGCGATTGTTACTGTGGCATCATCGATGGCGATCGGGAAATCTTCCTGACCGCCAGGAGTGGACACCCAGTCGACGGAGGCGGTGTTCGTGATGGATGCGCCAGGAATAACGTCATCAGCGATCTTACAAGTGGGAGTAATGATGACTGTATCGTTGCTGTAAGGCGCTCCGCCGCCAACAGGGTTATCGTCATTGCCCGGTATTGGATTGTTGAGTGTTAGTCCATTCTGGAGGTCACCACTGGCGTCAACTCGGTTGCCTAAGCCGTCAACCACATCATTAGCAAGGTCCAAGGAACAGCTACTTAGCCCTGCTGGCAGTGGGTCTAGAACAACAACCTCGTATGCGGGCTGACTGCCCACATTCTCAATGGTAATCGCATAGGTAATATCGTCTTTTGCATCCACGTCGCTCGCGTCACTGTCCGCGAGGCCTTGGGAAAGGTCTGCTGGTGGGGGAGGGTTGATTGTTGCGTTGCTGTTATCTGTCGCTATGACACCTTTGGTAATTTGCAATGCAGGGGCACCCACCCTGAATCCAGCAGCGCCTAGATCGTTGAATCGATCGCCAGCAGAATTTGTATAACTCGCGCTGAGGAGGTTTGTGAGAAAAAGGCCATCTGCAAACGGTTCGCCGGTGACGGGGATATCGATCTCGACCGCTAATGTGGCGGACGCCCCGGCGTTAATATCGCCAAACTCAAAAGTGATTGAGTTTTCAGCAGTAGACGTACTGACCACTGGGGTCACGCCGTTAAACGGCGGGCGCACGGTAAAGCCGGAAGCCGTGTTGAAATCCACCACGTTAAGCACGGGCTTTGGCAAGAAGTCCTTCAGAGTTACATCTTGGGCGCCCCCTGCTGGTATGGCGAGCTCAAGGAGGAAAGTGACAATTTCACCCGGGAATAACTGCTGTGGCGGTGGCGGGGTGAGAATTGATTTGGCGACATCATTGTCTTCAATGTCCACGTTGTTATCGGAGCCATTAAATCCATTACCGCCATCGCTGAGTGAGAAGTCTAGCCCGGCGGAGTTGAGCAGATTATCGCCCGCGACCACGGGCGTGTTGTCAGCGAACTCTCTCAGTATTTCGACGTCGTAACGGAGCTGACCGGTGATCGCGTTGGGTAGCGTGCCTATCGCGCCGCTTATGTCCCACTGCAGCACCGTTTCTCCCGGGTTGGGGCCGGGCGATGTCGCCGGCATCAACATAAAATCAGTGCCATTGATAACGAGCTGTGATGTCCCTGTGTATTGGGTTCCATCAGGCAGCGTATCGGTGATCACGAAAACGGACGCTCCGGGAGCGCCGCTGTTGTAGTCGGTAAGCTGGAAATCAACACGATAAGTGAGGACATCGCCGGGGACAGCGACACACTGGTCCAGATTTTCACAGCCTACAACGTTCTTTTGTGTTGCGGCGTGGACGGCCCTGACATTACTGATGTCGCTGGAGGTGAGTGGATTGCCCTGATAGTCGTACGTCAAGTCGGCGGTGTTTCTTATCAGGCGACTATCAGACCCGATTGTCTCGTCCAGAATATCGGTGATGTAGACTCTGTATCTAATGATCAGATCATCATCGCGATCGGTTCCAGTCACCGAGTCACACCTGACCTCTAACAGCTGGCTGGTGGACGGTGGCACTGGGCTCGGGGTGGTGTCTGCGCGACAGTTCACTCCCAGAGGAGCAATGATTTCTATAGGGTCGCCCGTCCACTGGACCTCAGGGGGTAAATCGTCTGAGACAAGCAGGTTGTCGATGGTTTCCCCCTCAGAAATGTTGACATCTAGCCTGTAGTTGTACGCGTGGCTTGGGCCGGGCGGGCGCTCATTTTCGGGTGCGGAGTTACGTTTATTAATCCGCGCAAGTTGTGGGATTATTTTCTCAGTGACTGGAGAGCCGAGCGGGGTTGGATTGCCTGTTGGTGTGGCGCCGAACTCGAATCCTGGGAGGAAATCAATATCTAATTCTACGCCTATCTCTGCCCCGACGTTGACGGCGAGGCACAGAGTAATGATGAGCTCCGGGCTTGCACTATCTACCGAACCCACGGGGTACCTAGCAATATAGGCTGATCCGCCCTCCTTGCCGTTGATAATCTCCCCCGAAACGGGATCTATCAATTCACCAGAGGGCCCGAACGTGCCAATGAGTTGCAGATCAGGTGGAAGATCTACGAAATCGACGCTTACCCGGCTAATATCCTCATCAGATGCTGCGATAAGATAAGGCCCATAACCCGTTGCCGTCCCGGCATTCTCAAATTTGATATCACGACAAAACGTCTCGCCAATCAGTGGCTCAGCCACCAATTTGTCGAGTGAGACCGACGGCACAGGTTGTCCTTGTGCAAAGGCAAAGTTAATGGGACTTAGCAGCGCGATTAAAGCGGCCACTTTGCGGTGATTCATAGGGTGTCTTTTCCGGGAGCGAGCCTCGACATTATACCAATTACAGTCGTAATGGAGGACTAGACATCCGCATATCCAGTGTCAAGGTCACACCATCGCTCAATGATGGTACGCGTCGTATCGGGCGAGAAACTTTGGATGCTTTCAGCAACGCTTTCTGCGCAGCTCAATAAGTACTCATGCTCGGGGAAGGACGCGACTTTAAACGATGTGTAGCCTACTTGCTTTGTTCCGTGAACCACGCCAGGGCCGCGCAGCTTGAAATCTTGTTCAGCGATGTGGAAACCATCATTACTGTCCCGTATAACTCGCAATCGCGCATGGCTATTTGAGCTAAGGGGGTGTTTGAAAAGAAGCACACAGTAACTCTCTTCAGGCCCCCTGCCGACTCGACCACGCAACTGATGCAATTGGGCCAGACCCAAGCGCTCAGGGTTCTCTATAACCATGATGCTGGCGTTGGGGACATCTACACCGACCTCAATCACCGTGGTGGCCACCAAAACGTCAATCTCACCAGCCTTAAAGGCGTGCATGGCAGTCAATTTGTCGCTTGGCTTCATTTTCCCGTGCACCAGCCCGACGGTAAGTTCAGGCAGTGCCTCATGGAGTGTTTTAAATGTGGCCTCAGCGGCTTGCAGATCAGACTCTTCGTCTTCGGTAATCTGGGTGCACACCCAATACGCTTGTTTACCGCTCTCACAGGCGTCCTTGACGCGACTAGCCACCTGGTCTCGACGTGCGCTATCTATCAGCACGGTTGACACAGGCTTTCTGCCGGGCGGCAATTCGTCGATGATTGAGCAGTCGAAATTTGCGTACGCCACCATGAACAAAGATCGCGGGATCGGCGTTGCCGTCATCACGAGTTGATGTGGCTTGTATCCGCCATTGGCTTTTTCATTCAGTGATAGCCGCTGTTGGACACCAAATCGATGCTGCTCATCGACAATTACCATGCCCAAACTTTTAAAGGATACCTTCTCCTGAAAAATCGCGTGGGTGCCAATGAGTAGCTGTATTTGATTTTCTGCAATCTCTGACAAGATGCGCTCTCTTGCTTTCCCCTTCGTTCTCCCACTCAGCCAACCAACGTTCACCGGTAAATCCTTGAACCAAAGCTGAAAACTTGCCAGGTGTTGCTCAGCTAATAGTTCGGTGGGCGCCATAAATGCGACCTGAAACCCAGCCGAGACGACTTGCAATGTCGCCATTGCCGCCACGAGCGTTTTGCCAGAGCCAACATCCCCCTGTACGAGTCTCATCATTGGCTGTGTTTGGGAAAGCTCGGCGCAAATCTCGCTGACCACGCGTGACTGGGCATCGGTTGGTGTGAATGCGAGCGTTCTCGAAAATTCTTCAAGCAGTTTTGGCGCCACCGGCACCAATGGCGCATGATTATTCTTCTGCAGCTGGCGTAAATGTTCACCAGCAAGTCGGTGAGCCGCAAGCTCCTCTACTATCAGCCGGATTTGCGCTGGATGCTTGCCCGCCGATAACAGCTCGAGCTGTGCATCGGCGGGTGGGTTATGCAGGTAATGCAGTGCGGAGACTAGATCAAAATCAGATTGTAGGTAGTTGCCGATAAGGTCGGCAGGCGGTCGATCTTGCAGTTGCTTAATGGCTTGTGAGCAAAGGTTACGCCATTGCTTCTGCCCAACACCTTCGGTGGTCGGGTATATCGCGGTTAGATGCTTATTGAGTGGTACATCGTCATCCTCTATAAGCTCATACTCGGGGTGATAAAATTCTAGGCCAGAACTGCCCCGCCGAGCCTGACCGAAGCAGCGTAATTTGACGCCGGGTTTCAAATTATTTTTCTGATGTGAAGAAAAGTAAAAGAAACGCAGTGTTACCGTACCTGTGCCGTCCTGCATTCGAATCACAAGGCTGCGTCGTTTGCCAAAAGCTATATCGGCTAACTTGATAGTACCTTCGACAACGATATCAGCATCAGTTTGGATGGCACCAATGGGCGTGATCCGTGTTCTGTCTTGATACCGAAGTGGTAGGTGGAAGAGCACATCTTCAACGGAATAAATCCCCAGTTTTAGGAGCTTGCCAGCTAAGCTTGGGCCCACGCCGCGAAGAGAGGTAACGGGAATTTCGGCTAGCGGCTTACTCATTGCTGCGACTAGTCATGGCCTAATAATCTTCGACATGGGAGGATGCTGTCTCAACAGTTAAAACTCAAATAGCGATGAACGAAAAAACAGTGGTTTTCATCGGCTCCGGTGATCTAGCTCTGCGCGCGGGTACCGCGCTGGCAGGGAGAGGCCTTACTGTAATCGGTGCGCGCCGGCGCAGCGAGTTCTTGCCACCCCCATTTCTTACCATTACCACCGATTACACGCAGCGGGGCGGGCTTGCAGCCTTGGAAGCTTTGCGACCGGATTACGTCGTAACCACTTTTAAGCCCACGTCACGCGATGTGGCTGGCTACGAGCGTGGATTTCTGTATGCCAGTCAAAATTTGTTGCAAGGGTTAGGTGACCACCGGCCTAGCCGCATTGTGTTTGTATCCAGTACCCGCGTTTATGCAGAGAAAGAAGGTGGTTGGGTCGATGAGAACAGCCCGCTGGCGCGGGGTGATGCCATGGCGGCAATGATGATAGCGGCAGAACAGACCTTACATGACTCGGATATACCATGCACCGCGCTGCGCTGTGCAGGGATTTACGGCGACCCCCGAGGGCGCTTGTTGTCACGTATTGCGGCCGGCCAACTATGCCCAGAGCAGCCCGTAAGCTACAGCAACCGTATCCATCGAGAGGACGTGTCTGCCTTTATCGAGTTCGCTATTACCAGCGACTGCGAGGGCATGGAGCTTCACAGTGCTTATACACTCTGCGATGACTCATCGGTGCCGCAGCACGAAGTGGAGTGTTTTATCGCAGATTCCCTGGGTGTGCCGCAGGATCAGCGCCGCTTTGATGCCGCGCGTATGGTGAGCGGGCACAAACGATGCAATAACCAGTGTTTACGCGACAGCGGTTTCTCTCTTGCTTACCCGAATTACCGTGCGGGCTACGCGGCGGTCATCGCCAAGCGGTGATTAGACGGCCAGGATTGCCTCGATCTCAATCGCGACACCTTTGGGAAGGCCAGCGACTTCCACGCAGGCTCTCGCGGGATAGGGCGGTTCAAAAAACTCCTGCATAACGGCGTTCACCGCAGCAAAGTCTCCCATGTCGGTCACAGAGATATTGATCTTGACGGCGCTGTTGAGATCACCACCGGCGGCCTCGGCGATAGCGGCAAGGTTCTTGAACACTTGCGTGGCCTGCGCGCTGATGTCCCCCTCTACCAAGGTCATGTCGCTAGGTACGAGAGGGATCTGCCCGGAAATCCATACGGTATTGCCGACTTTGACTGCTTGCGAGTAGGGGCCGATGGCCTCAGGCGCGTAGGGGGTTGAAATGATGGCGCGATTGCTCACGGGCACTCTCCTTGTAGCTGCCTATCAGTTGGTGACGCGGCTGACACGACGGACAGAATCCACGGTACGCAGGCGTTTCATAATACGGGCCAGGTGAACTCGGCTTTCAATCTGTATCTCCAGATCGACATAGGTGAACTGGTAGTCTTTGTCTTCGGTTGAGATTTTTTCGATGTTCACGCCCATGCTGTTGATGCGCGTTGCGAGTACCGCGATCATGCCGCGGCGGTTCTCGACTTCAATACGCAGCACGGCATCGTATTCTCCCTCGACCTCGTCGTCCCAGCGCAGAGCCACCAGGCGCTCTCGGTTATCCCGCATGTCGCCCAGGTTTTTACAGGACTCGCGGTGCACCACGACGCCCTTTTCCGAGCTGAGGTAGCCCTCAATGGGGTCACCGGGAATGGGGTGGCAGCAGCGCCCATAGCTCACAACAAAGCCCTCGGTGCCACGAATGGCAACCGGCGCGGCCTGGGTGTCTGAATCAGATTCGGTTTCCGTGGAACTCTGGCCCAGCAGCTGCTGAGCCGTGATGGTCGGCAGGCGGTTTGCCCGAGCGATGTCTTCCAGCAGGTCGTTGAGTTCGGCGTACTCGTTCTGCTGCAGATAGTCCGCAAGGTTTGTGTCTGACAGCTGATCCAGCCCGCTATCCTGGGCCACCAGCGCCTTGTCCAGCAGCCGTTTGCCCAGAGCCACAGAATCTTCCCGGGTTTGGTGTTTCAGGAAGTGGCGAATATTGGTGCGGGCCTTGGCTGTCACCGCGTAGTTGAACCACGAGGGATTGGGGCGAGCGCCGGGAGCGGTCAGAATCTCGACGGTTTGCCCGCTCTGTAAAGGCTCCGACAGGGGTGCCAGTCGGCGATTGATACGGCAGGCCACGCAGCTGTTGCCCACGTCGGTGTGGACGCTATAGGCGAAATCCACGGCCGTGGCGCCGCGGGGTAATTCCAGGATTCTGCCCTTGGGCGTGAACACGTAGATCTCGTCCGGGAAGAGGTCGATCTTGACGCTCTCGATGAACTCCAGCGAGTTACCTGCGCGCTGCTGCATCTCCAACAGGCCCTGTACCCACTGGCGGGCTCTTGCGTGACTGCCACTGGCGCTTTGGCTGTCACTTTTATACAGCCAGTGTGCGGCGATGCCGTTGTTCGCCATCTCTTCCATCTCGCGAGTGCGAATCTGGATTTCAATGGGCACACCGTGCATGCCCATCAGAACGGTATGCAATGACTGATACCCGTTGGCCTTGGGGATGGCGATGTAATCTTTAAATTCACCCGGTACTGGCTTATACAGGCTGTGCACGCTGCCGAGGACCCGATAGCAGGTGTCCACCGAGTCCACGATGATTCGAAACGCGTAGATGTCCATGATCTCGGAGAAGGACTTCTTCTTCGATTTCATCTTCTTGTAGATGCTGTAGAGGTGTTTTTCGCGGCCAATAACTTCTACGTCATGGCCCTCCTGCTCCAGCGTGCTCTCGATCTGGTGGCGTACCTTGTCCACCAGTTCCTTGCGATTACCTCGTGCCTTGAGCAGGGCCGCCGAAATTCGGCGGGCGCGCATGGGATACAGGGCAGAAAAGCCCAGGTCTTCATATTCCATGCGCACATTGTTCATACCCAGGCGCATGGCGATCGGCGCGTATATCTCGAGCGTCTCGTGCGCAATCCGGCGCGCCTTTCCCGTGGGCAGCACGCCCAGGGTGCGCATGTTGTGCAGTCGGTCAGCCAACTTCACCAGAATGACGCGGATGTCCCTTGCCATGGCCAACGCCATCTTCTGGAAGTTCTCAGCCTGCTTTTCCTCCAGCGTCGAGAACTCCATCTGCGTGAGCTTACTCACGCCGTCCACCAATTCGGCCACGGTGTCGCCGAACTGATCGCCAATGGCGGATTTGTCGATGCCAGTGTCTTCGATCACGTCATGGAGCATGGCGGCCATCAGGCTCTGATGGTCCATGTGCATGTCGGCCAGAATGTTAGCCACGGCCAGGGGATGTGTAACGTAAGGTTCGCCGCTACGCCTTAGCTGCCCATGGTGGGCCTGCTCGGCGAAGTAGTAGGCGCGTCGGACCTGGGTGGATTGGTCCGGTTGCAGGTAGCTGCGCAGTGTGGAATCGAGGGCATCAATGGTTTGCATGGTGTGTACCGGCGCGTCAGTGATGCCCTTTAGGTGGGCCCCGCTTACAGCGGCTCGCTGGCCTCCATGACTTCGGCCAGCTCTTCTTCGGCCTCAATTTCATCTTCGCGGGCGAGAATGTCGGGGGTAATCAGGCCATCGGCGATCTCGCGAAGGGCGATAACCGTGGGCTTGTCAGATTCTTCCTCGACCAGCGGGTCTTTGCCGCCCGTTGCCATTTGACGCGCGCGCTTGCTGGCCACCATGACCAGTTCGAAGCGGTTGGCAACATTTTCAAGACAGTCTTCTACAGTGACTCGAGCCATGACTCATTTTTCCTAAAACATAAAGCTTGTGCCGGCCGCAGACAGACTGCGACAGGCGAATTCTAAAGTCCGGATGATGTGGCCCCCGGAGCTGGTGCAGCATCGCCGCACCCGAAGGACAGCGCATTATCGCTGAATTTTCAACCAATCGCCAGCCTGCGAGGGGCGTGAATACTGCCTGCTCAGCCCGGGGACATCAGGTCTGCCAGCGTACTGGCCAGGCGCTGGGTCTGCTGCTGGGTGTGAAGGCGGTGACAGTCGATGATCGCCTGCAGTTGTGCCAGCGCTGTCGCGAAATCGTCATTTAACACCAGGAAGTCGGATTCCACATAGTGGGACATTTCCTGCTGAGCCTGGTCCATACGGCCCTCAATAATGGCCTCGTTGTCCTGGCCCCGGGTGGTGAGTCGCTCGCGCAGGGCGTCGCGGGAGGGGGGAAGGATAAAGATGGCCTGCGTGCCCGGCATCAGGCGCTTGACCTGCTGCGCGCCCTGCCAGTCGATCTCCAGAATCACATCGGTGCCTGCTGTCAGCTGCTCCTCAACCCACAGCTGTGAAGTGCCATAGAGATTACCGAATACCTCGGCCTGCTCCAGAAACACGCCGTCTTCTAACATGGTCATGAAGGTGGGCTTATGCACGAAGTGGTAGTTCACCCCGTCGGTCTCGCCCGGGCGAATGGTGCGAGTGGTGTGTGATACCGAGACGCGCAGCGCCTCGTTGGCGTCCACCAGTGCGGCCACCAGGCTGGTTTTTCCCGCCCCGCTGGGGGCTGATACGGTATAGAGCGTGCCGCTGGCGGCCTGTTGCTTGCTTGCTGTCACTGTATTACTCGATGTTCTGTATCTGTTCGCGCATCTGTTCGATCAGCACTTTCAGCTCAACAGCGCTGCGGGTGGTCGAACTGGCGGTAGATTTTGACGAGAGGGTGTTGGCCTCGCGGTTCAGCTCCTGCATCAGGAAATCCAGCCGCCTGCCGCAGGGCCCGCCCTTGGCGAGAATCCGCTTCACCTCATCGACATGGGCTTCGAGGCGATCCAGCTCCTCATCTACATCCGCCTTTTGCGCCATATAGACGAGCTCTTGCTCCAGCCGGCCCTCGTCGGTTTCAACGTCCAGCTCTGCGATTTTCGCCATTACCCGCTCGCGCTGCTGTTGCAGCAGGGCAGGGATGTGCTCTCTGCCTTGGGAGACCTCGTCTGCGACCTTGTCGATGCGCTCTCGTATCATCCCGGCCAGTTTGGCACCTTCGCGTTGGCGGTTATCCACGATTGTGGCCAGCGCCCGCTTGAACAAAGCGGCAGTCTCGGCCTGCAGCGCCTCGTCACTGCCCTCTCCGGCACTGCACACGCCCGGGAATTGGAGTACCTGCAGGGGGTTTAGCGCCTGGGCCTGGGGTAGTTGTGCGTCGATAGCTGCTACGGCCTCCAGCACACGGGTCAGTTGCTGCTGATCAATTTCGAGGCTCGCCGCACGTTCATTTTCCGCTTGTACGCGAATAAAACAGTCCAGCTTGCCGCGTGTCAGCGCCTTGCTGGCCTGTTCCCGAAGCTTGGCCTCCAGCGGCCTGACGACCTCAGGTAATTTGAAATTGCAGTCCAGGTAGCGATGGTTGACGGTGCGCAGCTCGACGGTGATTACGCCCATGTCTGTGACCGCGCTCTCGCGTGCGAAGGCCGTCATGCTGTTAATGTGAGCCACTGAATGGTCTCCCCTGAATCAAGCGCCGAGTGTATCAGCTTGGCGAATACCCGCGCAGCAGGGAATGGCATTGCGTCTGTCTCTGGGCACTCGCTGGCGTATACTTCGCGCACCATTACCCGGAGCAATTCCCATGCAAAGACCCAGCGGTCGACAGCCCGACCACCTGCGCGATATCAGCATCACCCGCCACTTTACTAACCAGGCCGAAGGCTCCGTGCTGGTCGCGTTTGGTAACACCAAGGTGATTTGTAATGCATCGGTGGAGGAGGGTTTGCCGCGTTTCCTCCGTGGCAGTGGGCAAGGCTGGATTACTGCGGAGTACGGCATGCTGCCGCGCTCCACGGGCACGCGTATGCGCCGTGAAGCCAGCAGTGGCAAGCAGGGTGGGCGTACGGTTGAGATTCAGCGCTTGATTGGTCGCTCGCTGCGCGCTGCGGTGGATTTGAAGAAGCTCGGTGAATTCACGCTGACCATTGATTGCGACGTAATTCAGGCTGACGGCGGTACGCGCACGGCGTCCATTACCGGAGCCTGTGTGGCGATGGTGGATGCCATTAATCATTTGCAGCGGGAGAAGCTGATTACGACTGATCCGCTACTGCAAATGGTGGCCTCAGTTTCTGTGGGCGTTTACCAGGGCGTTCCGGTTCTTGATCTCGATTACCCGGAAGATTCCGCCGCCGAGACGGATATGAATGTGGTGATGGGCGAGGACGGCGGATTCATCGAGGTACAGGGGACGGCCGAGGGCGCCCCATTTGCTCGTGAAGAGTTGAATGCCATGCTGGATCTGGCAGCCAGTGGCATCACTGAGCTAATGGCCGCCCAAAAGGCGGCGCTGGCGGACTAGGGCGACTGCACCTCGATGTCGTAATCCATAATCACAGGTGCGTGGTTGCTGAAGGTTTTGGCTGTGTAGATAGCGCCGTAGTCGATGGCATACTTCAGGCCTTGTGACACAAGGTGAAAGTCACTGCGCCAGCCGTTGCTGTTGCTGTCGCGGTCGCCCTCAGGCCACCAGGTGAACTCGTCTCGGTCGGAGTTTATCTCCCGGAAGGCGTCAACGTAGCCGCCTTCCAGCAGTTCATCCATCCACTGTCGCTCTTCAGCCCGAAAGCCGCTGCTATTGGCATTACGCTCGCTGTCCTGCAGGTCGTTGGGCGTATGGGCCAACTGCCAATTGCCGCACACGATGAACTCGCGACGCTTATTGCGGACCTTCATTAGATGGTTCTGAAGCAAGCGCAGGAACTCGCTCTTGCGCTCCAGGCTCTCTGGTTCGTCATCCTTGGCATCGGGTACCAGCAGGCAGCCCACGCTCAGATTGTCGTAGTCGGCCTGAATGTACCGGCCTTCCATGTCGAAGTCGGCAAAGCCCAGGCCGGTCATGATGGCTTTGGGTAGCTGCTTGCAGTAAATCGCCACGCCGTTCGCCTTGCCGTCCACATCGTCAAAAAAGTAGGCGTTGTAGGCAGAGGGAAAGAAGAGATCTTCTTGTAGATCGTACTCCGAACAGCGCAAGTCCTGGATGCAGATAATGTCCGCGTCCTGCTCGTCCAGCCAGTCGTAGAGTCCCCGTTTGGCGGCATCTTTGATGCCGTCGGCGCTGAGACTGATAATTCTCATTCTTGGTCCCTTGTTCAGCGAGGATGTATCATACCGGAGCCTGAAGCCGGCGAATACTGCCTGCTAACACCGCAGGCAATCAGTATCCGGCCACCCGCCAATCGCGAGTGAGCCATGCTCTTCCTTTCTCCACCGAGATACCTCATGCAAAGCTATCAAAAAGAATTCATTGAGTTGGCGCGGGGGCACGATGTGCTGCGTTTCGGCGAATTTACGCTCAAATCTGGCCGCGTAAGCCCCTACTTCTTCAACGCCGGGCTGTTTGCCAGCGGCGCCGCCCTGGCGGCACTGGGTCGGTGCTATGCCGACCGCATCGTGGATTCGGGGGTGGAGTTCGACGTGCTACTCGGCCCTGCCTACAAGGGCATTCCCCTGGCAGCGGCAACGGCCGTTGCGCTGTCTGATCGCCACGGCCGTGATGTGCCCTTTGCCTATAACCGAAAGGAAGCCAAGGCACACGGGGAGGGCGGAATGCTGGTTGGCGCTCCGCTGGAGGGTAAGGTGTTGGTCATCGACGATGTGATCACGGCTGGTACCGCGGTGCGTGAGGTCATCACAATGATCGAGGAGGCCGGTGCCAGCCTGGCGGGGGTCGCGATAGGCCTGAACCGTCAGGAGCGGGGCGCCGGTGAGCTGTCGGCTATTCAGGAAATCGAGCAAGCCCATGGTATTCCGGTGCTGAGCATCATCGATATGGCGCACATCATCGATTATCTGGAGTCTCAGGGAGACCCGGATGGTGCGCTTCAGGGCATGCAGGAATACCGCGGAAAATACGGGGTTTAGCTTGTTCTGCCCTAGCGATGGTCCTATATTGGCGTGATGATCGCCGGAAAAATCGCCATGTACCGGGGCGCATTGGCAGCATGTTTGTTGCTCCCTGTCGCCTCGGCCGCTAACTCCGAGCTCTATCGCTACACCAATGCCGAAGGCAATGTAGTGATAGACCATCGCGTGCCCCCTGAGTACGTGTCCGCCGGGTATGAGGTGCTGAATGAGCGCGGCGTAGTGATGCGCGTTGTGCCTCGCGAGCTCACCGAAGAAGAGCTAGCCAATCGCAGTGCCCAGGAGCGGCTTGAGGCAGAGGCACTGGAAGAGCAAAAGCGGCTGCGGGAGTGGGATGAGTCGCTTCTGCTCCGTTACAGCAGTATCGAAGACATCGAGGCGGCCCGGGAACGCGAGTTACGTGACTTGCAGATTCGGGTGAGTATCCTCAAGAGCAACAAGCGCTCGCTGCGCCAGCAGGTTGAAACCTATCAGGCACAAGCCGCTGACCAAGAGCGACTGGGCCGCAGTGTCGACGCTGCCCATCTGACGGCAATTGCCGATCTGCAGGGTGAAATCGAGAGCACAGACCGTTCAATCGCCGACCGCGAAGAAGAGATAGACGCTGTACGCGCTTCGTTCCAGAAAGATATTGATCGCTTCGAGCAATTGCTGGAGGTGGTTGAGCTGCGTCGCAGCCTCGCCTCACAGTAAGACTAGCCCTGAGTAACGTAGCTGCCTGATTGGCCGGGCAGGGGCTGGCTCACCGCCTCACGGAAAAATGACTGCATCAAGACTTGCCACTGATCCTGCCATTCTGCAGTGGGTGAGCGCTTGAAATTACTACGAACAAACTGGGATATCCGGCCTTCTACCGCTGACATCAAAAGGTTCGCGGCAGCGTTCAGCGGGATCGTCGGCCTTAGCCCCTCCCGCATTTCCGCCTCCCGAATCACCTGACGCAACTGGGTTTCGAAGCGATCAAACAATTGCTGTACCCGTTGGTGCAGTCGCTCGGTTTCCCCAGCGAGGGCATCTCCGGTGAGGATGCGGGTAATGCCGGGATTACGCTCGGTAAATGCCAGTAGCAGCGTGAGCATTTTTTCGCAACGCTTGGCGGCCGTGGCTTCCTCGTTGAGGATGATATTGATGCGGGTGAACAGCGTGTCTTCGATGAACTCTATCAGCCCTTCGAACATTTTGGACTTGCTGGGGAAGTGCCGATACAGCGCCGCCTCGGAGACGCCTACCTCTCTTGCAAGGCCTGCGGTGGTGATGCGATTGCCCGGGTTGGCTTCCAGCATCTGCGCGAGAGCCTCGAGAATCTGCTGACGTCGCTGTGATCTTCTTGCTGGCATGTCACCTGGGTACCGGACAGTAAGCTTTCATGCTATCCATTCACCGCCACTGCTGCAATAAGTCTGGCCACGAAAACCCGTATTTTAAGTGCTTTCGTGCCCTATAGGCGGCGATTGGTGATCAGTGTACCAATGCCCTCGTCGGTAAAAATCTCCAGTAGCACGGCGTGGGGTACACGCCCGTCCACGATGTGAGCACTGGCAACACCCGACTTCACGGCATCCAACGCGCAACCAATTTTGGGGAGCATACCGCCGCTGATGGTGCCATCGGCGATCAGCTCATCGACTTGGCCGGTGCTCAGCCCCGTAAGAATCTCGCCTTCCTTGTCGAGCAGCCCTGCAACATTGGTCAGTAGCATTAGCTTCTCCGCCTGCATCACCTGCGCGATCTTTCCCGCCACCAGGTCGGCGTTGATGTTGTAGCTCTCACCCTGCTCGCCCACGCCGATGGGCGCAATAACCGGAATGAAGTTACTCCCCAGCACCAGGTTAAGCACTTCAGTGTCGATTTTGTCGACCTCGCCAACATGACCAATGTCGATGATCTCGGGTGCTTTCAGCTCCGGGCTGTAGCGATTCACGGTGAGTTTGCGCGCGCGGATGAGCTGGCCGTCTTTGCCGGTTACACCCACGGCTTTGCCGCCGTTGCGGTTGATTGAGGCGACAATCTCCTTGTTGACGCTGCCGCCCAGCACCATCTCCACTACGTCCATGGTCTCTGCGTTGGTAACCCGCATGCCATCCACGAATTCGGTCTGGATGTTGAGTTTTTCCAAGAGGGAGCCGATCTGGGGCCCGCCGCCATGAACCACCACCGGATTCATCCCCACCAGCTTCATCAAGACGATGTCGCGGGCAAAGCTGTCGTGCAGGGCCGGGTCTACCATGGCATTACCGCCAAACTTCACCACCACTGTTCTGTTGGTGAAGCGCTGAATGTAGGGCAGTGCCTCAGTCAGTACCTGGGCGATATTCAGTGCGGATTCGCGGGTGAGGGACATGTGTGTTGAGCCCCGACTGGGGCTTCTCCTAGAAAGTCAGTGACAGTTCGGGGTCTACGGCCAGCAGTTGGGTGCGGAACTCCTGCTGTATCGATTCCAGCTCCTCGGCGGAGTCTGCTTCGAACCGCGCGGTTAGTGCTGCGCTGGTGTTGGAGGCGCGCACAAGGCCCCAGCCATAGGGAAAGTCCACGCGTACTCCGTCGAGATTACTGACCTTGCCCAGAGTAAAGCTGCCGGCTGCCGCCAAGTTGTTGATAAGGCGGAATTTCTCAGCCTCGGGCACGGGTACAAGAATCTCTGGTGTATTGATGCTGCTTGGGAATGAAGCCAGTGCTTCATCCAGTGTGGACTCACCAGTGGCCAGTATTTCGGCCAGGCGACCCGCTGCATACATGCCATCATCGAAGCCATACCAGCGCTCGCCGAAGAAAATATGGCCGGAGAACTCGCCACCCAGCAGCGCGCCAGTTTCCTGCATTTTTTCCTTCATGAAGGCATGACCGGTTTTCCAGGGGATGGGCCTGCCACCGCAGCGGGTGATCAGCTCTGCCAGATGGCGCGAGCACTTCACATCAAACACAACGTCGGCACCTGGGTTACGTGACACCACATCCTCCGAGAACACCATCATCAAGGTGTCGGAGCGCACGATCTGGCCGGTGCCGGTCACCACGGCCAGCCGATCGCCGTCCCCATCGAAGGCAACGCCGAAGTCGGCGCCGGTATTGCGCACGGTTGCAACCAGATCCTCGAGGTTGGCTTCGTCGCTGGTGTCGGGCGGGTGATTCGGGAAACGGCCGTCTAATTCACAGTGCAGGCGCAGTACTTCGCAGCCCAGTGCCTCAAATAGCGCAGGTCCGATTTTGCTGGTGGCGCCGTTACCGGCATCGACAACAATCTTCAGGGACTCAGCAATGGCGATGTCACTCATCACTTCATCAATGTAGGCCTCGGTAACGTCCTCTCGGATGACGCGGCCCTGGCCTTTGCTGAAGCGGCCCGCCTTCACGCGGTCGCGAATATCGGCAATGCCGCCCGCGGCGATGGTCTGCTGGTTGATGACCACTTTGAAGCCGTTGAACTCAGCGGGGTTGTGGCTGCCGGTCACCATGACCCCGGAGCGGCAGTCGAGGTGGCGTGTGGCGAAGTAAAGCAAGGGCGTTGGCACCACGCCAATATCAATCACATCGCGGCCCGCGCTCATGAGTGCCTTGATGAGCGTGGATTTGATCCGCGGGCTGCTGGTGCGGCCATCGCAACCGACGATCAGTGTTTGCTCGTCCTGTTCGTCGGCCAGTGTCGCGATGGCACCACCGATTTTCGCCACCATCTCATCATCCAGTTCATCGTCGGCAAGGCCGCGAATGTCATAGGCGCGGAATATATGCGACGGGAAGTCGGGGTCGTTCTCTGCGGCACTGCCACCCTGTTCCTGGCCATCCAGCTCCAAAACTTCGTAGCTGCCCGTATCGCCAAACGCCGGGTCCGCGAAAACATCGCTGTCCAGCTCCGCTTTTTCTTCCTCAGTCTCCGGACCTGCCCTGCGCAGCCCGCGTAGCGTGGCGCGGCGAAGCTCGCGGGCCAGTGGCACCAGTTCCGGTATCGCCAGCTCTACGCTGGTGCGCTTGTCAGCAGCGACCGTGATTTTGCGTGTTTCATTGACCAGGCGCTTCGGAAACATCACGAGAACCAGGGCGAAGCCCGCGATGACGGCAACCAGTACCAATCCCAGGACCGCGAACAGCGTTACGGGGCTCTGGACAAAGCGGTTGGAAAAGGCCCGCGACGGCGTAAATGTGACCTGCCACTGACTCTGTGGCACTGAGAACGTTGCACTCAGAGTATCCAGATCGCCATTGCCTGATTGGGCAACGGTGGTCGTGCGATCCGGGCTTGCGGGGAGTACCTGCTCCAGGCGGAATTGGCCGCTATCAATGTCCAGCGCGTTAAGTTGATCCTGTAGCAGTGAATTGTTGAATGTGATGAGCATGACCGCCTGCTGATTCGCTGTATCGCCACCCACACTGCGCGCGATCGAAGTTAGCCCTGTGCCCTCGTGCTGATAGGCTTCCGGGGGTGCCTGCTCTCCCCGGCTGGTGCGACGCAATAAATCAAGCTCAATGTGATTGCGTGCTTCATCATTGCCGCTGCTGAAGGTGGCGGTACCCATCTCGCCCAGGGGAACCAGTGAGATGCTGCTGGCCTCTGGGAAAAAGCTCAGCAAAGTACGTTCGGTGTCATCCAGCGCCTGTTGGTCGTTGCCGGCCAGTGCCTGGGCGGCCAGCGGGGAAGACGCGGCTGCTTCGATGCGTGAGTCGATTCGATTGAGAAGGGCATGAATGCGTGCAGCGCCCTGGCTCGCATAGCTCTGGGCGGCCTCTGACAGCTGGGAATCCGTGTTGGCCGGTTCGCGCACCAACGCCAGATAGGCCACGCCCAACATGACAGGCACAATGGCAACCAACAAGCCCATGAGTACAACCGAGCGCAAGGTGTTGCCGCTAGCCTGAAAGGGCTGAGGCCGCGCTGCTGCAGACTTACTGTTTTTATTATTTTGTTTTAGCGGCATAACGGTTGCGTAAGTGCCTGATAAGTTGGTGGTCATAATAGTACCACTGGCCGCGCTGCGTGAATCCCGAAACCGCTATTTGGGTGAGTTTGTCGGCAACATTCCCGCTATCTGGTCAATGATCTGCCGCGCAATGGTGTTTTTGTTGGCCTGGGCGAGCTCCCGCTGTCCGTCAGCCCAAACCAGAGTGGCTGCGTTCTCATTGCTGTTAAATCCTATCTGGCTGTTGGACACATCGTTCGCCACAATCAGAGCAAGTCCTTTGCGCTCGAGTTTGCCGCGGGCATAGGCCACAACATTATCTGTTTCGGCCGCGAAGCCCACGGTGAAGGGTGCGTTCTCCCGTTGCGCGACACTGGCGACAATGTCCGGGTTGCGGGTCAGGGCCAAGGTAATGCTTTCGCCGGTTTTTTTGATTTTGCTGGTCTGCGCCTCCGCGGGCCGGTAATCGGCAACCGCGGCGCAGGCAATGAAGATATCGGCTTCAGCAGCGAGCTCATTGCTGGCAGTGGCCATATCCCGAGCGCTGGTGACGTCTACACGCTGCACATGCTCGGGGGTTTCCAGCGCAACGGGGCCGGCAATAATCGTGGTGGAAGCACCGGCTTCGACAGCCGCGCGCGCCAGTGCAAAGCCCATCTTGCCGGAGCTGTGATTGGTGATATACCGCACTGGATCCAGCGCTTCGCGCGTGGGCCCAGCAGTGATGACAACACGCTTACCTGCCAGACACTCCCGAGGGAACAGGCTTTCTGCGCGGTCTGCGATGGCCACAGGGTCTTCCATGCGACCCGGGCCGACATCGCCACAAGCTTGTTCACCCTCTGCCGGGCCAACGGCGGTGTAGCCGCGTTGTATCAGCGCATCCATATTGCTGGCGGTAGCGGCGTCTTTCCACATCTGCTGATTCATGGCGGGCGCCAGCAATACCGGTGCTGCGGTGGCCAGTGCAACGGTTGTCAGCAGATCATCGGCGCGCCCCGATGCGAGCTTGGCTAACAAATCGGCCGTGGCAGGTGCCAGCAGTAACAGGTCTGCCCACCGCGCTAGTTCGATATGGCCCATGCCGCGCTCTGCTTCTTCGTCCAGCAGTTCGGTGTGTACCGGGTTACCTGACAAGGCCTGCAGCGTGAGCGGGGTAATGAATTCCCGTGCACCCCGGGTCATCACGACCCGGACGGTCGCACCGCGATTCTGCAACTGGCGTACCAGCTCGGCGGACTTATAAGCAGCGATGCCGCCGCTGACACCTAAGAGCACATTGCGATTAAAAAGATGTGCCATTTCCGCTCCCGGACAGGGACAATCAATAGAAGGAAGACGACCATACCACCCCACAACTGTTAAAAACACTGATCGGGTGGGCACCCAGGGAGGAGTGAATATGGTGCCCAGTAGGGCTCGGGCCAATGGACAGGGTCCGCGTGATCGACTGCTTCAGTTGGGGCCGCGGGCGCTGTCCGACGAGGAATTGTTGGCCGTGATTCTGCGCACGGGCCGCCCTGGCGTGAGTGCCACAGAGTTAGCAGGCGATATGCTGGCCATGGCGGGCGACCTCCCAGGGTTGTTGGGCCTAGAGCGGCATTTGTTGGAGTCAGAGCCTGGTCTGGGCCCGGCCAAGTACGCCCTGATGCAGGCGGCATTGGAACTTGCCCGGCGCTGCGCCGAGAGCAGCCTGCGTGAGATGGATGTGATGTCCAGTCCCCAGCGCACTCGGGCCTTCCTGCAGCATCATTTGGGGCAAAGAGATCGGGAAGTGTTTTGTTGCCTGTTCCTCAATAGCCAGCATCAATTGTTGCGGTGCGAGGATCTGTTTCTGGGGACCCTGGACGGTGCCGCCGTCTATCCGCGGGAGGTGGCCGTACGCGCTTTGCAATACCGCGCGGCAGCGGTGATCTTTGCGCACAATCACCCCTCGGGCCTGGCGGAGCCCAGCAGTGCAGACAGGCGGATTACTGATCGGCTTGTTGCCGCTCTGGGTCTGCTGGACGTACGTGTGCTGGATCACGTGATTATTGGTCGGGGGCGAGCGTTTTCCTTTGCCGAGGAAGGGCTGCTGGGGCCGGCCCCTCGCTAGGAAACTGTTGCGGCGCCTCGGGTGTTCTGGTATAAAGTCGCGCTCCGCGCGGCAGGGGTCCCTAAAAAGCCCTATAAGCCACACCAGAATTTAAGTATTCCCGCTTTTTTGGGAGAGGAATCATGGCAAGAGTATGTCAGGTCACCGGCAAGCGTCCGGTCACCGGAAACAACGTATCACACGCAAAGAACCGCACTCGTCGTCGTTTTTTGCCTAACCTGCACCAGCACCGCTTCTGGGTTGAGTCTGAGAAGCGCTTTGTCAGCCTGCGAGTCTCTTCCAAGGGCATGCGCATTATCGACAAGAAAGGTATCGAGCAGGTACTGGAAGACCTTCGCGCCCGCGGCGAGAAAGTCTAAATCACGGCCTTATTGGGAGAATTATCATGAGAGACAAGGTTCGCATGAATTCAACGGCCGGTACTGGCCACTTCTACACCACGGACAAGAACAAGCGCACCACGCCGGACAAGCTTGAAATGAAGAAGTACGATCCCGTGGTACGTAAGCACGTGATCTACAAGGAAGGCAAAATCAAGTAATTGCCTTACTGGTTGTAAAAAACCCCGGCAAGTCCGGGGTTTTTTGTGCCTGCGATTTTTCCCAGCGCCCGATTGGGGCACAATCCCCTGCCTTAATTGCCCGAAGAGCCCGTATGCCCGAGCTGCCAGAAGTAGAAACCACCCGACGCGGGGTAGCGCCCTATAGCGAGGGGCAGCGCATCACGGAAGTCATCGTGCGGGACCACCGGCTGCGCTGGCCTGTCCCGGACAACTTGTCCAGCCGGGCGGGCGGGCAGACCATCACGGCCGTTCGCCGGCGCGCCAAGTATCTGTTGTTCGACACAGACGCTGGCACGCTGTTGGTCCATCTTGGGATGTCCGGCTCCCTGCGGGTCATGAGCCCAACCGATACGCTTCTCAAGCACGATCATATCGACCTGGTATTCGAGAATGGCCGCTGCCTGCGCTACAACGACCCGCGCAGGTTTGGCTGCTGGTTGTGGCTGAAACCCGGTGAGCCGCACCCTTTACTGACGCACCTTGGGCCAGAGCCGCTCTCGGATGACTTCAATGGTGAATACCTGTACCAGCGTTCTCGCGGGCGCAAAGCACCGATAAAGCAGTTCCTGATGGACGGAAAAGTCGTGGTGGGCGTTGGTAATATTTACGCCAATGAAGCCCTGTTTCTTAGTGGTATCGCCCCCTCGCGTGCTGCGGGGCGTATTTCGTTGGCGCGCTATCGGCGCCTGGTAGACAATGTGAAGCAAGTGCTTACTTCTGCTATAACGCAAGGCGGAACTACGCTCAGGGACTTCGTGGGCGGCGATGGGAAGCCGGGTTACTTCGCCCAGCAGCTGTATGTCTATGGCCGTGCCGGCCAGCCCTGTAAGGCCTGCGGCTCGGAGTTACGGGAGTCCCGGCTAGGTCAGCGAACTTCAGTTTATTGCGTGACCTGCCAGCGTTAGTGGGTCTACACTTGTTGTGCTTAAGGGGAACGTGACCACTTCACGGGAGTGAACAATGAAAATAAAAGCATCCATGCGACGCCTGGCTGCAGCCACCGCTATCGCCTGTGTGGCGCTGCCACAAACCCTGTTAGCCCAGGAGGCTATCGATGACAGCCCCAGTGCGGGCGCCATGGTGGGTGACCTACTGGTAGCAAGACCGATTGGCGTTGTACTGACTGCGGGTGGGACTGCAGCGTGGCTGGTTAGCCTGCCATTTACTTTGTTGGCTGGGCACGCCGGAGAGGCGGCTGAAACCTTGGTTGTCGGTCCTGCTGAAACCACATTCATGCGCTGTCTGGGTTGCCGCGAGACCGGTTACACCAATAAAGACGTCGAGCAGATTCGCGCCGCCCGGGGCGAAGAAGAAGTAGAAGACTGACTCTTCTGTCGCGGCCATAGGCCGCCGCTTCCCATCAGCTGAAGCGCGCCTTCAGTGCAACATTGACCGGCTCAGGCACAAACGGCGTGACATCGCCGTCCAGTGCTGCGATCTCACGTACCAGGCTGGACGATATAAACGACAGATGCTCAGAGGGTGTGAGGAAAATACTCTCAAACTCTGGCCACATTGCGCGGTTCATATTGGCCAGCTGAAATTCGTACTCGAAATCAGCCACGGCACGTAGCCCGCGCAGTACGCAGTGGGCGCCTTGGCTGCGGGCGAATTCTGTGAGCAGATTACTGAATCCCACCACTTCAACGTTATCCAGGTGTCCCAATGATGCCTCGCACAATTCCACGCGTTGCTCCAGGTTGAACAGCGGTGTTTTTTTCTCACTGTGCGCAATAGCGACGACCACGCGATCAAACAGCCGTGCAGCGCGCTCGGTCAGATCCACATGACCGTTGGTGATGGGATCAAAAGTGCCTGGATAGATGACCGTCTCGGTGCGCATAGTGATGTCCAGTGAACGGGTGTCGGCGGATGGTAAACAATTTTGCGGGGACCCCACAAATGGCGCGGCCATTCGTCCTTGGTGACCACCTTATCTGTATGAGGGGCTGTGCGGTGCCTAGGCGCTGACACGCAGTAAACGGTAAGCCACTTCGCCGGCCACTTTCTCTCGGTGCACTTCAAAGACTGTGGGAAGGTGATGTATCGACTCGCCTTTGCCGGTTTCCAGATACACCAGCGACTGGTCATGCAGACGGCCTGTACCTGCCAGTGAAGCCAGGGCTGGTATGGCCAGGTCCAGGCCAAAGGGGGGGTCGACGAACACGATGTCCCAGCTTTCGTCTGACTGGGAAAGGAAAGATTCTGCGGGCTGGTTGTGGCAAATCCCCTTGTTACCCGCGCCCAGGGCCACGAGGTGATTGGCAATAGCCGTCATTGCTGCAGCACTCGTATCGACAAACGTGCACCCGTCGGCGCCGCGCGACAGCGCTTCCAGACCCAGCGCGCCGCTTCCGGCGAACAAGTCCAGACACCACGCTCCGTGCACGTAGGGTGCTAACCAGTTGAAGAGGGTTTCTCGAACGCGATCGGTGGTCGGCCGCAGACCGGCCTGGTCGGGAAACTGCAGCCGGCGGCCCCGCCATTGCCCCCCGATCAGGCGCAACTGACGGCTGTTGCCCGATTGGCGGTTTCGCGCCCCTTTCTTCATTTAAGCACCCCGGCGAGGAATGGTAGGATACGCCCTTTCAGTGGGCGTCCGCCCGCGAACTCTAGCACGGCAGACATGAAGTTTTTCAAACGCAACAAACCCGAAGTAACCGATGAACAGGTGCCGGCCAGCGTAGCTGCGCCCTCTGCGGAGCAGTCGCTTGAGGTAACGCACAACACTGAGCCCGAGCAGCAGCCGACGTCAGCCACAGCGCCAAACGAGACGCCGACGCCCACAGCGCCAGCTGAGCCGGAAAAAGACGGTAAGGGATTCTTCTCAAGACTGCGCAAGGGCTTGGGCCGCACCAGCGACAATCTGGTGGCGGGACTGGGCACCCTGTTTCTTGGGCGCAAAGAGATCGACGAGGATCTGCTGGAGGAGTTGGAGTCCCGCCTGTTAATGGCAGATGTGGGCGTTGAGGCCACTATGGAGATCATTGGTCGGCTTACCCAACGGGTGTCCCGCAGGGAGCTGACCAGTCCGGAGGCCTTGCAGCAGGCGCTGCAGGAAGAGCTGTTAGCGCTGCTTAAGCCTGCAGAGCAGGCTCTGGTGCCAGAAGCAGGCGGGCCCTTTGTGATACTCATGGTTGGCGTGAACGGTGTTGGCAAGACCACCACCATCGGCAAGCTTGCGCGGCGCTATCAGGCGCAGGGCAAGAGCGTCATGTTGGCCGCGGGTGACACTTTCCGTGCGGCTGCGGTAGAGCAATTGCAGGTGTGGGGCGAGCGAAACGATGTTCCTGTCGTGGCTCAGCACACCGGCGCCGACAGCGCCTCGGTCATCTTTGATGCCCTGCAGGCGGCACAAGCGCGCAATGTGGATGTCTTAATCGCTGATACAGCCGGGCGCCTGCACAATAAAGACAACCTCATGGAAGAGCTGAAAAAGGTTGTTCGCGTCATGGGCAAACTGGATGGGGGGGCACCTCACGAGGTAATGCTGGTTCTGGATGCGGGCACCGGGCAAAACGCCTTGGCCCAGGCCAGCCATTTTCAGGACGCTGTGGGTGTTACCGGCCTGGCACTGACCAAGCTTGATGGCACCGCCAAGGGTGGGGTGATCTTTGCCATAGCCCGCAAACTCGGTCTGCCAATTCGCTACATCGGTGTGGGGGAGTCGGCAGAAGACCTCCGGCCTTTTGTCGCCGAAGAATTTATCCGTGCCCTTTTTGATCGTAGCGACGTCGCTTAATGATCGAATTCGAACGCGTCAGTAAACGCTACGCCGAGGGTCACGATGCCCTGCGCGAAGTGAGCGTGACCATCGAGAAGGACGATATGGTCTTTCTGACGGGTCATTCGGGCGCGGGAAAAAGTACGCTGATGCGGCTCATCATGTTGATGGAGCGGCCCACTCGCGGGCGAGTCAGTGTTGATGGGGTGGATCTATCCCGTGTTGGCCGCGCACGAATTCCGGCACATCGGCGCAATATCGGCGTTGTTTTTCAAAATCACCAGCTTTTGTTCGACAGGCCTGTGTTCGACAACGTGGCGTTGCCGCTCCTGATAGCGGGCTATGATCACCGCGAAGTCGGGCGCCGGGTTCGCGCATCGCTGGACAAAGTCGGTCTGCTGTCCAAAGAGCGCGCCATGCCCATTACCCTCAGCGGGGGTGAGCAGCAGCGGGTGGGTATTGCCCGCGCGGTTGTGGGACGGCCCAAAATTCTGCTGGCAGACGAGCCCACCGGTAACCTGGATCCGGCGCTATCTGCTGAAATCATGGCCTTGTTCGAAGCCTTTAACCAGGTGGGCGTCACGGTACTGATTGCTAGCCACGACCTTGCACTTATTTCGCGCCTGCATCACCGCATACTGACCCTGCGCGAAGGCCAATTGGTGGGAGGCGAGGGCCACTGATGTCTAGCCGGGCTAATAACCGCCGTGAAGGTGCGGTTCAGAGTACGACCAGTTTCTCGGATCGGTACAAGAGCTGGCTGCAGCACCACCGACTGTCTGCGGCAGACAGCCTGTCCCGGGTAATCGACAACCCTTTATCCAGTTTGATGACCTGGCTGGTGGTGGGTATTGCCCTTGCGCTGCCTGTGGGCCTGAGTGTGGCACTGGACAACGCGCGTGAGGTCAGTAGCCGGTTGGATAGTACTGCGCGGCTCTCGCTGTTTATGGCTGATAAAACCACCGCCGGCGATGCCGCAGCATACGCTGATGCGCTGGCCGAGCGTGACGATATTGCTGACGTTGTTTTTCTTTCACGTGACGATGCCCTGACTGAGTTCAGTCAGCTGTCGGGTTTTTCTGACGTGCTGGACAGTCTCGACGACAACCCCCTTCCTCATGTGATTCTGGTCGAACCCGCGTCTACGGATGCGGACGATATCGCTGTGTTGCAGGCGCAGGTCCAGGCCGATGCTCAGGTGGCCCAGGCGGTGCTGGACATGGCGTGGTTGCAGCGACTCAACCGGTTGATGGAACTCAGCCGTCGGTTGGTGCAGGCCCTGGGTGCCCTGCTGTTGTTGGGCGTAGTGCTCATTCTCGGCAACACCATTCGTCTTGCCATTGAGAACCGGCGTGATGAAATCGTTATCACCAAGTTGATTGGTGCCAGTAATGGCTTCGTTAGGCGCCCGTTCCTCTATACGGGCCTCTGGTTTGGTGTGGGCGGGGGTGTGATCGCGGCCTTGCTCGTTGCCATTGCCCTGTGGTTTGTCGATGGGCCCGTGCAGGCTCTGGCCAGCTCCTACGGTAGTGATTTTCAGCTGGGCGGGCTTGGGCTGATGAACAGCCTGAACCTGGTCTTTTTCGGTGGTTTGCTAGGATTGGCTGGTGCCTGGCTGGCCGTATCCCGCCATTTGGGTGATATTGAGCCGCGCTAGCGCTTATAACCATCTGAAATATTAAAATATTTTCTTAATCTGAGCCAAATCGCAGGGAACTTTCGTAGAATTAGCACTCTAATAGATCGAGTGCTAATATTGATCCTATGAAAGGAGAAAACACCGCAATGAACCTGACTTTGCAGCCCGTTAACCAGATGGCGCCCGGCGCCAACCTGAGCGCCTATGTGCAGGCGGTCAGCAGCATCCCTGTGCTCAGCGTTGAGCGTGAGCGGGATCTGGCCGAGCAGCTTTATTATCAGGACGACGTTGAAGCTGCCCGTGAGCTAGTGATGTCTCACCTGCGCTTTGTTGTGCACATTGCTCGCAGCTACTCTGGCTATGGCTTGGCAGAAGCCGACCTGGTCCAAGAGGGCAACGTGGGCCTGATGAAGGCCGTGAAGCGCTTTAACCCCGAAAAGGGTGTGCGCCTGGTGTCATTTGCCGTGCACTGGATTAAGGCAGAAATTCACGAGTTTATTCTGCGCAACTGGCGCATCGTGAAGGTTGCGACCACCAAGGCCCAGCGCAAGCTGTTCTTCAACCTGCGTAAAGCCAAGAAGAGTCTGGCGTGGTTCTCTGCGGACGAAGCTCAGGCCGTGGCCAATGATCTGGGCGTTGATGTCGCTGAAGTGCAGCGTATGGAAGGCCGTCTCAGCAGTCGGGATGTGGCTTTTGATGCACCCACTGATAGCGATGATGACGAGCAAAGCTGGCAGGCGCCCCAGTACTATCTGGAAGATCAACGCAGTGACCCCGCTGAGGCGGTGGCCAGCAGTGAGTGGCAGGAAAACAGTGAGCAGGCCTTGTACGGCGCACTGAATGACCTCGATGAGCGCAGCCGCGACATCCTTGCCCAGCGCTGGTTGGCTGAGAATAAAGCCACCTTGCATGAGCTGGCAGACAAGTACGGTGTTTCTGCCGAGCGCATTCGGCAGCTTGAGCAAAACGCCATGAAAAAGCTGAAGGTGGCCATCGCTGCCTGATTCTTTGGCCCGGGCCCCACAAGGGCACCGGGCCGCGCTACAATTCCCCCATGTCTAAACTCTTTGTTTCCCTAGCCGCTGCCAGTGGATTGCTGGCCGTTGTGTTTGGCGCCTTTGGTGCACACGCACTCAAGGGCAAGCTCGACGCCTACGCCCTCGGGGTTTTTGAGACCGCCGTGCAATACCAGTTCTACCATGCCCTGGCACTGCTGGCGGTGGGTATATTGCTGGTTCAGTTGCCCGACGCCAGCTTGTTGCGCAGCAGTGGCTGGTTGTTTGTGACCGGCACCGTCATCTTCTCCGGCAGTCTCTATATCCTTAGCCTCACTGGCATTAAATGGCTGGGTGCAGTGACGCCGTTGGGCGGTCTCGCCTTTATTGCTGGCTGGGCCTGCTTAATGGCTGCGGCATGGAAACACCTGTCCTGAGCATCAATCTGTGAGTGAATCTGAGAAACACCGTCCCATACGGAGCTTTGTGCTGCGCGCCGGACGCATGACGCCGGCCCAGCAGCGTGGCTATGACGAAGGCTGGACGCAGTTCGGGCTCGACTACGATGGCAAGCGTTTGAATATAGATGAAGCCTTTGGCCGGTCGGGTCGGCGAGTGCTGGAGATCGGTTTTGGCATGGGCCAGTCGCTGGTCGAAATGGCAGCGGCGGACAGCGAAGCGAACTTCATCGGTATCGAAGTACATCGCCCGGGCGTGGGTAAGCTGCTGCACGGGATGGAAGAGCAGGGCGTGAGCAATATCCGCGTGTACTGCCACGATGCGGTGGAGGTGCTAGAGCACTGCATCGCCTCGGACTCGCTGGATTGCGTGCAGATCTTCTTCCCCGACCCCTGGCACAAGAAACGCCACCACAAGCGACGCCTCATTCAGCCGGCATTTGTTGAGTTGCTGAGATCCCGTCTGCGAGTGGGCGGGGTGCTCCACCTGGCCACGGACTGGGAAAACTATGCCGAGCAGATGATGGAAGTGCTCAGCGATGCACCCGGCTTTGAGAATACGGCGGGCGCGGGCCACTATGCGCCCCGGCCCGAGTCCCGCCCACTGACAAAGTTTGAACGCAGGGGTGAGCGCCTGGGACATGGCGTTTGGGATCTGCTCTTTACACGCACTTGATAGCAGCCTCGCTGCGGGAGTGACCCTTGAGCGTTTTAATTACCGGATCCACCGACGGTATTGGCCTCGCCACAGCGAAGCAGCTGGTAGGTCAGGGGGTGGATGTTGCCCTCCACGGTCGCAATCCTGACAAACTGGATGCCGCGCTGGCGGACGTAAAAGGTGTTTCTAAAGGGTCGACAGTGACCGCCTTTGCGGCCGACCTCTCCGACCTGGAACAAGTAGCCAGCCTTGCTGAGACTGTACTGTACTGGACAGCGGCAGCGCCCCGCGGGTTCTGATCAACAACGCGGGGGTGTTTAAAACGCCATCACCTATTGCTGCCAATGGGCTGGATGTGCGGTTTGTTGTTAACACCTTGGCGCCCGTTCTCCTAACGCATCGGCTACTGCCGGCAATGTCCGTTGATGCGCGCATTGTGAACCTCTCTTCAGCAGCGCAGGCGCCGGTGTCGCTCGCTGCGCTAAGCGGTGAACAGTCGCTCAGCGAGTTCGACGCCTACGCACAGAGCAAGCTTGCCCTGACGATGTGGTCCCAGTGCATGGACGAGTCGCTGACGGCGTCCGGCCAGATGATGGTGGCGGTGAACCCAGGTTCGCTGCTGGCCAGCAAAATGGTGACGGAAGGTTTTGGTGTGGCGGGCAGCGATATTTGCATCGGGGTGGATATTCTCTGCCGCGCGGGCTTCAGCGAGGAGTTCGCCAATGCCGGTGGACGCTATTACGACAATGATGCGAAGACGTTTGCGCCGCCCCACGCCGATGCCGCCGACCCCGGAAAGACGAAGGCTGTGGTTGATGCCGTCTATGCGCTCCTGGGTGAGTTAGGGCACCGAGTTCAGCGCTAGTTCGCGATCACTTGGCTTCGCGTGCACGGTTGGCTTCGCACCGAGCGCTAATGGCGCGCAGTTCGCCTACCGCTGCAACTTCTCCATACCAGTCTGCAACATCTGCCAGTGTTTCAATGGAATCTACTTGCGCACAGCGACTGAGCTCTAACAGATCTTCCTTCGCTTCCTTCGCTTCCTTCAATGCCTGCACCTCTTCGTTGTCCTCAAGCTCAAAGACTATTCGTTCCAACGCGCTACCCGTGGTATTGAGTACTAGATAATCCCTTGATTCGCGTAGCGTCTGAGCGATGGACAAGCAGGCGTCTCGATATTCGGGGCTCTGCAGTGGATATTCTGCGCAGGCGATAAATAAGCCATTCCAGGATGTGGGCGGGCTTGCCAGCCACAAGACATCCCTGTTCGATATCCAAATCGGGTCATCCGTCTGTGCGCGTTTCTCAGTCTCAGACGTGAATGGCCACAGACCACTCGAGAAAACCGCATAGGGCAGGTGAATCTGACGCGTGCTTGCCAAAGGCGCGCTGGCGGCCACTAACAAATACTCCTTCAGCCGCTCATCAGCTTCGTCCTCGATCGCGTCATCCATTAGTCGAACAATGGGTAAAAGATTGTCATGGTCTAGACGCTGCCATGACTCTGCCTCGCTACCGTTGCAAAGTTTGTCCCTTGCCGCTGGGTTGGACTCCAGTGTGCAGGCACTTGGAACCGGTCCCATCTGCTCGGTCTGCGCGGTCATCTCTGGATAGTCGCGTCGTGCTTTCGCCTGTGATTCCACGCAGTGCTGATACTGAGAAATGGGCGCTTCGCAGTAAGCGTTGATTAAAGACCACGCGGTTAGGGATTTGGGGTGCGCTGTCCTAAATTGCGTCAGTATCTCTGCCGTTGATTGATCAAGAGGTGCGCCATGTATGCAGGGGTAGTCAGGCACATGTTGGCGCATCAGGTAGTAAGGGCGCGATAGAAAATCCGTTTTCGATAGTATCGCCGCTATCGCGTAGTCCTTCTCGGTACCCGAGGCGACCAATCGCTCAATATCCTGAGCTCTCTGGGTGCTGTCGGGGTTGCACAGTGGCAGATCTTCTACTGACTCGGGAGGCTCGACGTAATAGCGGTCGGGCTGCTGAGCGATGGCCGTGCTGCACATCAGCAGAGCAACAATGGTTGATACGAACCTAACCGTGCGGCGCTGAACTCGCGACATTGAAAACCACTCCCTGGTTATTGACTCTACAATACGAGACTTAGGGCTCGACTAAAAACTCGGCAATTAGTGTATCAAGGAAGCGGCGTCCCACTGCCGAGGCCCGAATGGTGTTTCCAGACTGCTCCAGCAAGCCGCGCGCTATCTGCTGTTCGACGGTCTCTGCAACAGCGGACCATTCCAGCCCGGTGCGAGCGGTGAAGTCAGCGATCTCGAAACCCGTGTTGAGTCGCAGCGCGTTCATCATGAACTCACCCGGCAGCTCTGCTGCGTTCAGCACTTTTTCGCCCACGCGCTTGAAGCCGCTATCGCTGAGGTAGTCATCGGGTTTGCGGGTTTTGCTGTAGCGCCGAACGCCGCCATCGTGACTCGTGAGCTTGCCGTGGGCGCCCGCGCCAATGCCGATGTAATCACCGAAAGACCAGTAGTTGATGTTGTGCTTGCACCGGTCGCCGACGCGTCCATAGGCTGAGACTTCATACTGCTGATAACCACCTTCCGCCAGCAATGCCTCGCCCACATCCTGAATATCAGCGAGCAGGTTTTCGTCCGGCAGGGCTGGGGGTGATGTGTAAAACACCGTGTTGGGCTCCAGCGTCAGCTGATACCAGGAGATATGCGGCGCGCCCAGTTCCATTGCCGTGTGCAAATCCTGTTTCGCCTGATTGTCGTTCTGTTCAGGCAGGCCGTGCATCAGATCGATGTTGAATCGCGTGAAGCCGGCAGCTTTGGCCGCATCGATAGCGCGGTGGGCGCTATCAGAATCATGCACTCGCCCCAGCGCCTGCAGCTGTGCATCTTGAAAACTCTGCACCCCGATAGAGAGCCGGTTAACGCCGGCCGCGTGAAAGGCCGCAAATTTGTCTGCCTCGGCGCTGCCGGGGTTGGCCTCCATGGTGGCCTCCAGAGTCGCGGCCAGGGGTAGACGTGCAGCGATGCCGCCCATCAAGGCAGTGATAGCTTCGCCTGAAAACAGGCTGGGTGTGCCACCGCCAATAAAGAGGGTGCTGACCTCGCGATCGCCCAGCGCTGCAGCCTCCCGCTCAAGGTCTTTTAGCAACTGGCTGATGTAGCCCTGCTCAGGGATTTGTGCTGTTTCATGAGAATTAAAATCGCAGTAAGGGCATTTGCGTTCGCACCAGGGCAGGTGCACGTAGAGGCCCAGCGGAAGTGAGTCCACGGTTAGCCCTTGAGGGCGTCCAGCAGTTTGGCGCTGGCGATGGCGCGATGGCTGACGCGATTTTTTACGGACTTATCGAGCTCTGCAGCGCTGCAGTCGTGAGTGGGCACGTAGAAAAGCGGGTCGTAACCAAAGCCGCCGTTGCCCCGAGATGACTCGAGAATGCGCCCCTCCCAGGCCCCCTGACAGATGATCGGCACAGGATCCTCAGGGTGGCGCATATACACGAGCACACACTGATAACGCGCAGTTCGCTGCGCCGGTTCTACGCCGCTTAATTCCCGCAGCAATTTGGCGTTATTGCCTTCATCACCCTCACCGGAATACCGCGCCGAATAGATACCTGGACCGCCTTTCAGGAAATCGACTTCAAGGCCAGAATCATCGGCGATAGCGGGCAAGCCGGTATGGGCTGAAGTCTCCCGCGCCTTCAGTATGGCGTTTTCAACGAAGCTCAACCCGGTTTCGTCGACATCGTACATGTCGAACTCACTTTGCGGGCGCAGGTTAACCCCCAGCGGCTCGAGTATCGGGTGCAGCTCGCGCAACTTACCGGCGTTGCCACTGGCTAGAACGACATCGGTGATCATCGTGTGGCCCTAGTTTTCGTACAGCTGGTGCTGGAACTTGAAGCTATAACTGCGCTCCGAACCTTCGGGAGCAAAGTCGAATTCGAAAAAGCGCCATTCTTCATTGATGAACTTGAATTCACCGATGTAGTAAATCGCTTCGCCTTCGCGCACTTCCATAAAGTCCAGAAACTGGTTCTGAATCAGGTCCCAGGTGCGCCCCTCTATCTTCATGGCACGAGGTTCGGTGATGTCACCGACATGCTCACGCACCGCCAGGTTAAGAAAAGCACGCTGTTTGCCACGGGTGATGCCGTACTGCGCTGCCACCTTAGGGTCTACGAAGGTTGAGTTCACCACCGAGTAGTGAAGCTCATACGGGCCGAAGCGTTCGGACTGCTGTGCCTGCGCTGTAACGCACAAAATAGAAAGGGTAATGAGTAACAGGGCTCGCATGGCGTTACCGGGTAATGTGGTAGATGGCGGTCAGGGCAAACAGGTTGGGCCAGGCGCTGGCCAACAAGGGTTCCCGTGACGTGTTGCCCACGAAGTCGCGGGCGATGATCTGTATACCCTTTTCTTCGCACAAAGCTTCAAAGTCGTTCACTGTGCAAAAGTGGATATTGGGCGTGTTGTACCAGGAGTAGGGCATAAACTCGGACACGGGCATACGCCCCTGCTGCCATAGGTGCCAGCGGCAGCGCCAATGGCCAAAATTGGGAAAGGTCACAATGCACTGGCGGCCGATGCGCAGCATCTCGTCCAGGATCTTGTCTGGGTAATGCACCGCCTGCAGTGCGTGGGCCATCACCACCGTGTCAAAACTCTGGTCGGGGAAGTTCTCTAGTCCGGCATCCATGTTTTGTTCGATGATGTTCAAGCCGCGACCCACAGCCGCAGTGATGTTGGCGGCATCGATTTCCAGGCCCGTGCCGACGATCTGGCGTTGCTCCCTGAGCAGGGACAGGAATTCACCGTCACCACAACCCAGGTCCAGAACGCGCGAACCCGGTTCAATCCAGCGCTGTATGTGCGTAAGGTCCTGGCGCATCAGTTACCCTCCGCCACGCGCTGCATGTACGCACTAAAGACATCGATGTAGCGCGGAATCGGCAACAGGAATGCGTCGTGGCCCTCGTCGGCGTCGATGTTGGTGTAGGTCACCGGTTTGTCCGCCGCAATCAAGGCGTCGACAATCTCGCGAGATCGAGCCGGTGAAAAACGCCAGTCAGTCGTAAACGACACCACCAGAAAACTACAGTTGGCTTTGCGGAAGGCTTTTACTGCGTCGTCGTCGTATTCCCTGGCCAGATCAAAATAATCCAGCGCCCGTGTCATCAGCATGTAGGTATTGGCGTCGAAGTTGCCTGAGAACTGGTTGCCCTGATACCGCAGATAGCTTTGAACCTGGAACTCCACTTGATCTTCATCGCCCAGCTCCAAGGTGCCAGAGCGCAGGTCACGGCCAAACTTGCTGGCCATGGCATCATCCGAAAGATAGGTAATGTGCCCAACCATGCGTGCCAGCCCAAGCCCTCGCGTGGGTACTTCGTTATTTTCCTGATAGTGCCCGTCAGCGAAGGCGGGGTCTGACTCAATCGCCTGTCGCGCAACTTCATTGAAGGCAATGTTCTGCGCGCTCAGTCGCAGCGCTGACGCGATCACTACGCAGTGCCTCAGCCTGTCCGGATACTCCAGCGCCCAGCGCATAGCCTGCATGCCACCGAGGCTACCGCCGACAATGGCCGCCCAGCAATCAATGCCCAGGCGGTCGGCGAGGCGCGCCTGACTATTGACCCAGTCCCGCACGCGTACCGGCGGAAAATCCGGGCCCCATACCTTGCCGGTTTCAGGGTTGATGCTGGTGGGGCCTGTGGAGCCGTTGCATCCGCCCAGATTGTTGAGGCTGACAACAAAGAAGCGGTTCGTATCGATGGGCTTACCCGGGCCAATGCACTGTTCCCACCAACCGGGCTTTCGATCGTCTTCACTGTGATAGCCCGCAGCGTGGTGATGCCCCGAGAGCGCGTGACAGATCAATACCGCATTGCTGCGATCGTCATTCAGCGTGCCGTAGGTTTCATACACCAGTTCATAGGATGAAAGCGTGCGCCCACAGGCCAGCTGTAGCGGCTCATCAAACTGAGCGACTTCCGGGTGCACGAGGCCGACGGTGTTGACGCTGTCGAAGGGCATGGTCGCAGCTAGAGACCGATCACCAGTGCCGGATGCAGGCCAACGGCTGTCGCCATATGCCTGAGCACGATCTGAATCACGTTGATCAGAATGAATACCAGGATCGGCGAGAAATCCAAGCCGCCTGCTGAGGGCAGCAGTTTGCGGAAGGGCTCCATCACCGGCTCGGTGATTTGGAACAGTAGATGGATAGCGGGGTTCTGGCTGGCTGGCGCTACCCAACTGAGAATGATCATGGCCAGCAGGGCGAAGAAGTATATATTCACCAGCAGGCCTACAACGCCGAGTATCGACCAGAGAATGATGGGCACGATGCCGGGGAAATCCAAGCCGTTCAGCGCCAGGATGGCCTGAATACCCAGAGCTTGCAGCACCAGCGCCAATAGCAGGGATGAGACATCTATGCCCCCCACACCGGGAATGATGCGCCGCAGTGGCACCAGCACGGGGTTAGTCACCTTCACCAGGAACTGGCAAATCGGATTGTAAAAGTCGGCGCGCACAACCTGCAGTATGAAGCGCAACAACATGGCGATCAGGTACAAACTCAGGAAGGTTTGTACCAGATACCCGACGATTTCATTCAATGCACCCACGTGCTATCTCTCCCGTGTGGTTTGCCCGGTGGCTAACCGAGTTCCCTGGCCATTTCTTCAGACCGATCATAAGCGGCCCGCATAGCGCGAGAAACCAGTTCGTGCAAACCGTCTGCTTCAAAGCTCTTGATAGCGGCCTCAGTCGTTCCCGCGGGGCTGGTAACTCGCCGCCGTAGCTCAACAACATCGGCATCGCTTTCTGTGGCCATGCGCGCGGCGCCGAGCGCAGTCTGCAAGGCCATATCTCTCGCGGTTACTTCATCAAGGCCAAGTGCGACGCCCGCGTCCTGCATGGCTTCCATCATGAGGAAAAAATAAGCCGGGCCACTGCCTGACAAGGCCGTGATCGCATCCAGTGCAGACTCAGAGTCTACCCACCGGCACAGACCCACTGCCTCAAGCAGTGACTGCGCATGCTGGCGTTGTGCCTCCGATGCGTGAGCATTGGCAAACAGGGCGCTGGCGCCGCAGCTAAGCAGTGCCGGGGTGTTGGGCATGCACCTGACGACCGCCGTATCTGCACCGAGGCGCTGCTGCAGACTTTCCAATGTGATGCCAGCTGCAATGGAGACCACCACAGCTTTTGCCTGTGTTACTTCCTCCGCAACGTTGACGGCCGCTTCCGCCATAACCTGGGGTTTAACGGCCAATACAACCACGTCTGCACCTTGCGCCGCCTCGGCATTGTCGGTGAATACGTGGTTAAGCCCCATCTCGCGCAGTGTCTCCAATGACGCAGGGAAGGGGTCGGAAGCGCGCAAGCTCTCCGCGGCATGGCCGCTTTTTAGCAGGCCGCCGATAATACTGCGGGCCATATTGCCGGCCCCGATGAATGCGATGGTTACCTGTGCCATAAGTCCGTGACTGTTGTGCGGGATTCAGGCGCGCCAGTATACACCGCACCCTGAGACCTGTTGCTGTGCTACGCGCATTGATGACTACTGACGAGGCCCAAAAATGTCGGTACCGATGCGCACGATGGTGGCGCCCTCGGCGATAGCGGCTTCCATATCGCCGGACATGCCCATGGACAGGGTGTCCAGGCCCGCCCCGTTAGCGTTGAGCTCGTCGAAGACTTCGCGCAGTTTTTTAAAGGCCGCGTGTTGCTCGGCAATGTCATCCGTTGCCGCAGGAATTGCCATTAAACCGCGCAACTTTACCCCGGGTAAGTCCGCGATCGCGTTGGCCAGCGCCGGTACTTCCTCTGGCAGCACGCCTGACTTGCTGACCTCGCCGGAGATGTTGACCTGCAAGCAAATTTGCAGCGGTGGCAGCTCATCGGGGCGTTGCTCACTCAGTCGTCGGGCAATCTTCTCGCGATCCACACTGTGAGCCCAGTCGAAGTGCGTTGCGATGGAGCGCGTCTTGTTCGATTGGATGGGGCCGATAAAGTGCCACTCGATACCGCGGCCTGCCAGTTGCTCGATCTTTTCGAGGGCCTCCTGCAGGTAATTTTCCCCGAAGCGACGCATCCCGCAATCCAGCGCTGCGGCCACAGCATCTGCACTGCGGGTTTTGCTCACTGCAAGCACGGAAATCGTCTCTGGAAGACGTTGGCATTTTTCCGCACTTTCTCTTACCCGTAAGCGAACTTTTGCTATATTGTCAGACAGTTGCTGCGTATTCATGAGGCGCATATTAGCTGAATTTTTCAGCGACAAGGCGACTCAGGGCGCCAAAATAATATCGATATCTGCGCATGGAGCGCAGGCGACGCACAGCCAAAGGCGGCGCGTTAAAGGGAAGGGGAACACATGGATATCACGGAGCTTCTCGCGTTTAGCGCCAAGCAGGGCGCCTCCGATTTGCACCTCTCTGCCGGGCTGCCGCCCATGATTCGTGTTGATGGTGACATCCGTCGCATCAACCTGCCGCCCATGGAGCACAAGCAGGTTCACGAACTCATCTACGACATCATGAATGACAAGCAGCGCAAGGACTACGAAGAGTTCCTTGAGACTGACTTCTCCTTCGAGGTGCCTGGTGTGGCCCGCTTCCGGGTTAATGCCTTTAACCATAACCGCGGCGCGGGCGGTGTTTTCCGGACCATTCCCTCCAAGGTGTTGACCATGGACGACCTGGGTATGGGTCAGGTTTTCCGGGATATCTCGCTGATGCCACGCGGCCTGGTGCTGGTGACTGGGCCCACGGGCTCGGGTAAGTCCACCACGCTGGCGGCCATGATGGACTTCATCAACGACAACAAATACGAACACATCCTCACTATCGAGGACCCTATCGAATTCGTGCACGAGAGTAAGAAGTGTCTGGTCAACCAGCGCGAGGTTCACCGAGATACTCTGGGCTTTGCAGAAGCCTTGCGCTCTGCGCTGCGGGAAGACCCGGACATCATCCTGGTGGGCGAGATGCGCGACCTAGAAACCATCCGCCTGGCGCTTACCGCTGCAGAAACAGGCCACCTAGTGTTTGGCACGCTGCACACTACCTCTGCCGCCAAGACCATTGACCGGGTGGTGGACGTGTTCCCCGCCGCAGAGAAGGCCATGGTGCGTTCCATGTTGTCGGAATCGCTACAGGCGGTGGTCTCACAAACACTGATGAAGCGCGCTACCGGCGGCCGGGTTGCCGCACACGAGATCATGCGCGGTACTCCAGCAATTCGTAACCTG
Source organism: Parahalioglobus pacificus (assembly GCF_014652275.1). Lineage (GTDB taxonomy): Bacteria > Pseudomonadota > Gammaproteobacteria > Pseudomonadales > Halieaceae > Parahalioglobus > Parahalioglobus pacificus. Next base: position 448,065 of record NZ_BMYM01000002.1, read on the forward strand.
ATCCGGGAAGACAAAGTGGCGCAGATGTATTCGGCCATCCAGACCGGACAGGCTATCGGCATGCAGACGATGGACCAGTGCCTGCAGGACCTGGTCGATAAGCGCATCATCACGCGGGAAGTGGCGCGTGAGAAAGCGCGTATGCCGGAAAATTTCTAGACAGGCAGCGTCCAGAACGGGGGCAGCCACAGGGAGGTAAGTCATGCAGCTGGATGAACTGTTAGCTCGCGTGGTCAAGGAAGGGGCATCGGATGGCTTTATCGCGGCCGGTGCCGCGCCCGCTATCAAAGTCGATGGCGAGATCATTCCCATCAGCGATCAGGTGCTAACGCCTGATCAGGCAGAGGCGCTGGTGCTGTCGTCGATGAACGACAGGCAAAAAGAAGAATTCCATACCCATAATGAGAGTAACTACGCCCTGTCACGCAAAGGTTTGGGGCGTTTCCGTGCCAGTGCCTTTGTGCAGCGCGGCAAGGCGGGATTGGTAGTTCGTCGTATTAACACCGACATTCCCAGTATCGAATCCCTTGGCCTACCGCCCATTATTAAAGAGCTGTCGATGACCAAGCGCGGCCTGATCATCTTTGTGGGCGCTACCGGCACGGGTAAATCCACCTCGCTGGCATCCATGGTGGGCTACCGGAATCGCAACAGCCGTGGCCACATCATCAGTATCGAAGATCCCATCGAATTCCTGCATGAGCACGCAGGCTGCATCATTACCCAGCGCGAAGTGGGTGTTGATACCGAGTCGTTTGATGTGGCACTGAAGAACACACTGCGACAAGCCCCCGACGTGATTCTGATTGGTGAGGTGCGTACAGCCCAAACCATGCAGCAAGCGGTGACCTTCGCCGAAACCGGCCACCTCTGCCTCTGTACCCTGCACGCCAACAACGCCAACCAGGCGTTGGAACGTATCCAGAGTTTCTTCCCGGCCGAGTTACACCGGCAGGTTTGGATGGACTTGTCGCTGAACCTTAAGGCGATGGTGGCCCAGCAGCTGATACCCAAGAAGGACGGCAATGGCAGGGTGCCTGTGGTTGAGGTAATGCTGAACTCGCCGCTGGTGGCTGATTACATCCGCAAGGGTGAGGTGCACCTGATCAAGGACTTGATGGCCAAGTCGGGTGAGCTGGGTATGCAGACCCTGGATCAGTCTTTGATCGATTCTTACAAGAAAGGGCTGATCACCCACGAGGAAGCCGTGCGCCACGCGGACTCTGCCAACGATGTACGTCTGGCTTTGAAGATGTTCGAGAAAGAAAAGACCTCGTTCGGCGACTCGGGCGCGGGCCTCTCCATGGACGAGGACAGTCAGTCTACCGGGCAGTACCTGCGTCGCTAAGCGCCTCGCTCGCTCAACCAGGTTTGCAGAATAAGCTCGGCGGCGACACTGTCCGCCGGTTGATCTTTGTAGTTACCAGCGTGACCATGCTCCTGCAGTTGTTGCTTGGCCTCGAAGCTACTCAGGCGCTCATCAACCATTGATACCGGTAGCCCAAAACGTCCGGACACCCGGTTGCCGAATTTTCTCGCACGCTGCGACAGTTCACTCACGGTCCCATCCATATTCAGCGGATCACCCACTAGCACAGTATCGGGCTGCCATTCCTCCAGTATCGCGGCCACTTGCTCCCATTGCGGTTGCCCGTCTTTGGCTAACAGAATGGGCAATGGTTGGGAGGTGCCGAGCACAATATTGCCCACGGCAACGCCGATCTGTCGAAGACCAAAGTCGAAAGCAAGAATGGTTTTGGGGGTATCGGGCAAACGGTGAGTCGCGTGTTGTGAGGCGGTTCAGGCGTGTCCAGCCTGGCCGGAGATCAGGTTCATGTCCACGCCCAGCTGGGCCGCAGCGGCATTCAGACGTTGCTCACAGGGCGTGTCAAAAATGATAGCACTGTCTGCCGGTAGCGTGAGCCAGCTGTTCTCTGCAAGCTCCTGTTCCAATTGGCCCGGCGACCATCCAGCGTAACCCAACGCAATTAAGTGCTCGTTGGGTCCTGCGTCGACAGCGATCGCACGCAATACATCACGGGAAGTCGTGAGGGTAATGTCCTTGGTGACCTTAATGCTGGCCTCCCAGTCGCCCTGGTCAGCCTTATGCAGCACAAAGCCGTGATCAATTTGCACGGGGCCGCCGGCCATCACCGGTTCCTCTGCAAAATCCCGCAGGCTGTCGATCTGCAGGTGATCGAATATCTCTGCAACCGTGAGCTCCAGTGGCTGGTTGATCACAATGCCCATTGCGCCGCCCTCACCGTGCTCACAGATGTAGGTAATACTGTGCGAAAAGATACCCTCCGACAGGCCCGGCATGGCCAGTAGGAAGTGATTTCGCAGACTGTCACCCGCCTTGGAAGACTGGGTGCAAAGGGTACCTGGCATGTAGTTTGGCCGTGACGAATGGCGCTCGAGAGTTTAGCCTGAGCTTAGCGCGTTTTCCTGAAATTGCCACGTGCGGATGATTTCCAGTCGGTCCGTGGTTGCTCTCAACTCATTGGGGAAGGGTGCGAAGGGGGCTGCCATGCGCACGATTTTCACTGCGGCGTCATCCAGCACGGAATAGCCCGAGGACGACAAGACGCGTATGTCTTCCAGCACGCCGTCATATCGAATAACAACTAACAACCGCAGGCTGCCGTAGATGCCATAGCGCAGTGAGGCCTCGGGGTAATACTGGTTACCTACGGCTTCAACCTGACGCCGCCAGTCCAGCAGATAGGCCGCCTCGTCAGAAGAGCGACTGGCAATCGAGGTAATGCGGCGGGTTCTGGGCCTGTCAGAGTAGGCGCGGGTCTGTTCGTCCAACTCCGCTTCCAGTGTCGCCAGCTCGCGGGTCAGTTGGTCCACTTCAGGGTAAATGCCTAGCAGTGTTTCTGCAGGCACTGCACCACCGGCGGCATCGGCCTGAATGCGTCTTGCGTTAGCCGAGCGCGTGGCGAGTGATGCTTCTCGGGCCTGTTCCGACAAGTTTCTGTCTTCCCGCTGGCTGCGCTGCTGCTCCTGTGGCACTACCAGGGGTGCGCTGGCGGCAGGGGTGAGCTGGTTTTCAGTGGATTCATCACCGCTGCCGGCTTGATTCGCCTGGGCAATATGTGTGGCGTCATCGGGTGCCGTGCTATCGGTATTGAAGGCCAGTGTGACCTCAATTTGCGTCGCGTTAATGGGGCCGGGAGCTTGTGCAGAGAAGCCGACACCCAGAAGCAGTGCACAATGCAGTGCAGCAGCTAACGCCACGGCGACTTTCATCCGTGCATTGGCGTCGCGTTCGCCCCCAATGTAGTACACCCGTTACTCGCCCCGGTTTTTTAACACCTCAGCAATACAATCCATCAGGCGGGCGCCGATGTCCAGATCGTAGGCATTGTCAATTTCACGAATACAGGTTGGGCTGGTGACATTGATTTCGGTAAGATAGTCACCGATGACATCCAGGCCAACGAACAGTAGCCCGCGCTCCTTGAGGCTGGGGCCCACTTGTTCTGCGATCCAGCGATCGCGATCCGACAGTGGCTGTGCGCGGCCTTGTCCGCCAGCGGCCAGATTTCCCCGCAGCTCACCCGATGAAGGCACGCGTGCCAGACAATAGGGCAATACCTCGCCATTTATCATCAGGATCCGTTTATCGCCATCAACAATCTCGGGCAGGTAACGCTGAGCCATGATGGTATTGCGACCGAAGTCAGTCAGCGTTTCCAGAATGACATTCAGGTTGGAGTCACCGGCCTTAACCCGGAAGATGGACGATCCACCCATGCCGTCCAGCGGCTTGAAGATCACGTCTTGGTGCTCCGCGTAGAAGGCCTTCAGGCGGTCGTTGTCGGCGCTCACCAGCACTGGCGGGCAGCACTCGGGGAACTGGGTGGCAAACACCTTTTCGTTACAGTCCCGCAGGGATTGGCAGCGATTGACAATCAGTGTGCCTTTTCGCTCTGCCTCCTCGAGGATGTAGGTGCTATAGATGTATTCATTGTCGAAGGGCGGGTCCTTGCGCATCAGGATCACGTCGAGGTCCGACAGTGCCCTGTCTTCAGCGTTATCGAGGTTGTACCAGCTCTCGGGATCGTGAAAAACCGTGAGGCCGGCCATGCGTGCGCGTGCAATGCCCTGGTCCAGATAGAGGTCTTTCTGTTCCATGTAATACAGCTGCCAGTCTCTGGCCTGTGCGGCCCATAGCATTGCCAGGGTGCTGTCTTTTTTGTAATTCAGGTCGGCGATGGGGTCCATCACCACGCCAATCTTGATGGCCATAAAGCTGCCCTCCTCGGTGGGGGTGCTACGTTACGCAATGGCTATAGAGCGCGCAAGCGCAGAGCTCTGCCGCCCGGAGGGTGAAGGTAGAGCAGCACTGTGACCGCTGCATGACACGATGGACTGGTAATGGCTGATTGCGCAGCGGTGCTGCTGGCGCCTAGCCCGCGATATCACCCCAGCGGGCCTGGAAGAGCGTGAGTGCTGCAAGTGGCGCGGTTTCTGTGCGCAGTACTCTGGGCCCCAGTTGCAGGGCCTCGAACTGGTAGCTCTGGGCTGCAGAAATCTCGTCTGCGGTCAGGCCACCCTCAGGGCCGATCAGCAGAGTGACACTGGCGGGAGTGGGGCCGGCGAAAGCATCGGTTGTTCCTGCGCGATGATGAAGCACAAAGCGACGCTCTGAGCTGGTGGCCTCCAGCCACGTGCGCAGCGGAGTAATCGTAGCAATCTCCGGCAGGCGGGTGCGCCCGCTCTGCTCACAGGCGCTAACGGCAACCTGCTGCCAGTGAGCAATGCGCTTTGCGGCGCGGTCTGCAGGCAGCTTCACCTCAACCCGCTCGGTTATCAGCGGGGTAATCTTTGAGACGCCCAACTCCGTCGCCTTTTGTACCACCCAGTCCATGCGCTCCCCGCGTGAGATTGCGATGGCAAGTTCAGTGGTGAGCGGTGATTCTACGTCGCTCAGTCGAGTGCTCCCGACCTGAAGGGTGACGGCGCGTTTATCCACCGACGTAATGGTGGCGCTGTATTCAGACCCCCGGCCATCGAAGATCACAACCGGGTCGCCAACCTGTTTGCGCAGTACTTTGGCCAGATGTTGGCTGGGGGAGGCATCCAGCACGACCGAGGCTGCTTCAGTGAGCGGGCCTGGTGTGTAGATGCGCGGGATTCTCATGGGCCTGTGCAGTTTAGCTGCCCAGGTTGGCAACAATCTGTCGCGTGGGCTCCACCTGGTTCATGGTGTAGAAGTGAATGCCGGGCGCGCCATTGTCCATTAGGGTCTGGCAAAGCTGGCTGACCACCTCAATACCGAACTTGTTCACGCTCTCTTGGTCATCGCCAAAGCCCTCCAGACGCTGACAGATCCAGCGGGGAATTTCGGCACCGCAGTTCTTGGAGAAGCGAGCGAGATTGGCGTAGTTGGTGATGGGCATAATGCCGGCATAGATGGGCTTATCGATGCCCGCCGCCAAACAGCGGTCCATGAAGTAGAAATACGATTCCACGTTGTAAAAGTATTGTGTAATGGCATTGTCTGCGCCGGCGTCAAACTTGCCTTTCAGATAATAAACATCCTTATCGTAGCTCTCTGCCTGAGGGTGAATCTCCGGATAAGCCGCCACCGAAATTGTAAAGTGATCACCAGTGTGTTCACGCACAAAGGCTACCAGCTCATTGGCATACACGAGTTGGCCAGAGCCTCCCATGCCCGACGGCAGGTCGCCCCGTAGCGCGACCAGCCGCTTCACGCCGGCATCGCGATAGCTATTGAGCAGGGCCGCAATAGTGTCGGCCTCATCGCCGCCGAAGCTGAGGTGTGGCGCCACATCGGCGCCACTGTCTTTCAAGCTGTTTACTACACCGATAGTGCGTTCGCGAGTCGATCCACCGGCACCATAAGTTACCGAGCTGAACTCGGGGTCCAGCGCCGCCAGGGCGGGTACGGTTTCTGAGAGCAGCTTATCGACACCCGCCTCTGTTTTCGGCGGGAAGTACTCAAAGCTGATGTGGTCGGTGGTTCGACTCATGACAGGTCCTTAGTACTTGTAGGTATCAGGCTTGAAGGGACCGTCTACAGCGACATTGATGTACTCGGCCTGTTCGCTGGTCAGCTTGGTGAGCACGCCACCAAAGCCTGCAACCATGTGTGCGGCCACTTCTTCGTCCAGCTTCTTGGGCAGGACCTCAACCGCCAGTGCGGCGGGCTTGAGGGCGTCCTCAAGGCGCGCGAACCCGCGCTCGTACAGATAGATCTGTGCCAGCACTTGGTTGGCAAATGAGCCGTCCATGATGCGTGAGGGGTGGCCAGTGGCGTTGCCCAGGTTAACCAGACGGCCTTCCGAGAGCAGCAGCAGGTGATCATTACTGGCCTGGTCGCGGTATACCTTGTGTACCTGGGGCTTCACTTCTTCCCACTCCCAGTTGCGGCGCATGTAAGCCGTGTCGATCTCATTGTCGAAGTGGCCGATGTTGCACACCACAGCACCGCTCTTCAGTGCCTTCAGCATGTGCTCATCGCAGACGTTGTAGTTGCCAGTTGTGGTCACAATCAGGTCGGTGTTTTGCAGCAGTGCGTGGTCGATGGTGCCACCTTTGCCGTCGTTGACCCCGTCGATGTAGGGTGAAACGACCTCAAAGCCGTCCATACAGGCCTGCATCGCGCAGATAGGGTCGACCTCAGTAACGCGGACAATCATGCCTTCCTGTGACAGCGATTGGGCCGAGCCTTTGCCCACATCGCCGTAGCCAATCACCAGCGCTTTTTTGCCGGCGAGGAGGTGGTCCAGGCCTCGCTTGATGGCGTCATTGAGACTGTGTCGGCAGCCGTACTTGTTGTCGTTCTTGGACTTGGTGACAGAGTCGTTCACATTCACCGCGGGCACTTTCAACGTGCCTTTTTCCAGCATTTCCTGCAGACGGTGTACGCCGGTCGTGGTTTCTTCGGTGATACCGTGGATGCTGTCCAGCATGTCGGGATACTGGTCATGCAGCATGGCAGTCAGGTCGCCGCCGTCGTCCAGCACCATGTTGGCGTCCCAGGGCTTGCCATCTTTGAGGATGGTCTGCTCGATGCACCACTCGTACTCTTCCTCGGTTTCGCCTTTCCAGGCGAAGACAGGGACACCCGCGGCAGCGATGGCCGCAGCAGCGTGATCCTGGGTGGAGAAAATGTTACAGGAGGACCAGCGGACCTCGGCGCCCAGCTGTACCAGTGTTTCAATCAGCACGCCGGTCTGGATGGTCATGTGGATACAACCCAGGATCTTGGCGTCAGCCAGCGGCTTGCTGTCGCTGTACTTGGCGCGCAGCGCCATCAGCGCGGGCATTTCGCCCTCGGCGATGTCCAACTCACGGCGGCCCCACTCGGCCAGGTTAATGTCAGCGACTTTGTAGTCGGTGCTGTTCACGATGTGTTCTGCAGTGCTCATGGTGTTTTCCTCGGTAGTTCTGCAACTACGCTATTGAGAGATTCGAAATTGATTCGTCCGCAACAGTAGCGGAATTTTTTCCCGGTGCCCGCGACGCTTACCGCGCCGCTTTCAGGGCCTCGGCTTTGTCAGTGTGTTCCCATGTAAAGTCCGCGTCCTCGCGACCGAAGTGGCCGTAGGCTGCGGTTTTGCGGTAGATCGGGCGCTTCAGATCCAGCATTTCGATCAGGCCCTTGGGGCGCAGGTCAAAGTGCTCGCGCACCAGCTCTGAAATACGGGCATCGTCAATCTTGCCGGTACCAAACGTATTAATGGCGATGGACGTGGGCTCAGCCACACCGATGGCATAGGAGACCTGGATTTCGCAGCGGTCCGCCAATCCGGCCGCAACCACGTTCTTTGCAACGTAGCGGCCTGCATAAGCGGCCGAGCGGTCTACCTTGGAAGGATCTTTGCCAGAGAACGCACCGCCACCGTGGCGTGCCGCACCGCCGTAGGTATCAACGATGATCTTGCGTCCTGTGAGGCCGCAGTCGCCGACAGGTCCGCCAATAATGAACTGGCCGGTGGGGTTGATGTGGTACTTGGTGCCGCTGTGCAGCCACTGCGCGGGCAGTACATCCTTGATGACCTGCTCCAGGATCGCGTTGTGAATCTCTTCCTGAGTAACGTCTTCGTCGTGCTGGGTCGACAGTACAACGGCGTCAACCGCCACAGGCTTGCCGTCGTCGTCATAGCGCAGGGTCACCTGGCTCTTGGCATCCGGACGCAGCCAGGGCAGGGCGCCGCTCTTGCGCAGCTCTGCCTGCTTTTCGACCAGGCGGTGTGAGTAATAGATGGGTGCAGGCATTAACACGTCGGTTTCATTGGTGGCGTAGCCGAACATGAGGCCCTGGTCACCGGCGCCCTGTTCTTTGTGCGCCCCTTCGCCTTCGTTAACACCCATGGCGATGTCCTGGGACTGTTGGCCGATGGCGTTTAACACGGCGCAAGAGGCGCCGTCGAAGCCAACACGCGAGCTGTTGTAGCCGATATCGTTAACGACATCGCGCACCACGTTCTCAAGATCGACATAGGTGCTTGTGGTGACCTCACCAGCCACCACAACCATGCCTGTTTTGACCATGGTTTCTACCGCGACCCGCGCGTCTTTGTCGTCCTTGATGATGGCGTCGAGGATCGCGTCTGAGATCTGGTCTGCCATTTTGTCGGGGTGGCCTTCCGAGACTGACTCGGAGGTAAACAGGGAATATTCACTCATAGTTGTTTCCTGATATGTCGTTATTGGTGGCCAAAGAGGCGCACCTGTACTTTGAATCCATTGCGCTGTGCCAGGTATACGCTGGCGATGTCGGTGAGGCCCACCCGGCCCGCCCACTTGGCGAGATCCTCGGGCGCAAAGCCCAACCAGAGATCGCCGCAATTCTCCCTTGCCCAGGCCTGGTCGTGGCTGCACAAGTCTGTAATCACCACCACACCGCCCGGGTTCAGGCAGCCGGCTATGTCGCGCAGCACCGCCGCAGGGTCAGGCGTGTGGTGCAGAACCATGTTGGCCACGATGCAATCTGCCTTCACGGCTTGGAGGTCGCTATGACCTGTATCGCCGTGAATGAAGCGCACATTGGTAAGGCCGCGATCGTTCGCTCGTGCGCGAGCGGTTTCCAGCATCGCTGCGGCATTATCCAGCGCAATCACCCGCGCAAATCCTGGGCTGAGCACGTCGAGGAAGGCGCCATCTCCGGGCCCCACCTCTAGCACGCTTTCCCGCTTGGCCAGAGGCGCGTCCTGAATAACCTGCGCGACAGTGTCAGCATACTGTTCGGAGCTGGCTATCAGGTCCTGCTGTTCCCGAAACTTGTCGGCGTTGTTCCTGAAAAAGTCCTGGGAGTTCGCGGCACGGCGCTGCTGCAGGGCGGCCATCCGATTGACGAGTTCGTCGGGCAGAACGATCGCATCTACGGCAGTGAACAGACTGTCCTGCAATCCCTGAAGTTCTGGCCGTTGTCCCAGTTCCGCGCGTGAGTAGAAAATGGAGTTCCCCTCTCGGCGAGTCGCCACCAGCCCTGCAGCAGCCAGCACCTTGAGGTGGTGGCTGAGTGCCGGTTGGCGGATGGCGAACAGCTCACACAACTCCGATACGCCAAAGGAGTCGCCGCGCAACACCCGCAGCACCTGCAGTCGCAGGCTGTCTGCGCTGGCCTTGCACAGGCTGACCAGGGAGTCCAGCGACTCGGTGGCCATAGCGTCTGGCTGTTCGTTGATGGCGGAGGCAAGCATGGGCGCGGAGTGTAGCAGCGATAGCAAGCTATATCAAAATATTTTGATATAGCTTGCATGAGCTCTTTTCCCGGCTGATAGCGCGACTTTCATTGCCCAAAGGCCCAGTTTCCGCGAAAATAGCGGCCCTCAAATTCCCGTGCATACCGCATTCCTTTACCGACCCTGGAGATCGTAATGTCTTCGCGCACCAATCTTGCCAACGCTATTCGCGCCCTCGCTATGGATGCGGTTCAACAAGCCAACAGTGGTCACCCCGGTGCACCCATGGGGATGGCGGATATCGCCGAGGTGCTGTGGAACGATTTCCTGAGCCATAACCCCGCTAACCCGGAATGGGCCAACCGAGATCGCTTCGTGTTGTCCAATGGTCACGGGTCAATGCTGATTTACTCGCTGCTGCACCTGAGTGGCTATGACCTCCCCATGGAAGAGCTGAAAAATTTCCGTCAGCTGCACAGCAAGACGCCTGGACACCCGGAATACGGTTATGCGCCGGGCGTTGAGACCACCACTGGCCCGCTGGGTCAGGGCATTACCAATGCCGTGGGTATGGCCATTGCCGAGAAAGCGCTGGCAGCACAGTTCAATCGCCCCGATTTTGATGTGATAGACCACTTCACCTGGGTATTCCTGGGGGATGGTTGCCTGATGGAAGGTATATCCCATGAGGCTTGCTCGCTGGCGGGCACATTGGGCCTGGGCAAGCTGGTTGCCTTTTACGATGACAACGGCATCTCCATCGATGGCGAGGTCGAGGGCTGGTTTACCGATGATACGCCCGCGCGGTTTGACAGTTATGGCTGGCAAGTCATCGCCGACGTGGACGGCCATGATGCCGAGCAAGTAAAGGCCGCGATTGAAGCCGCACGCGCCGACGCTGATCGTCCCACACTGATTTGTTGTAAAACCGTGATCGGCAAGGGCTCGCCTGGCAAACAGGGAACCGAGTCATGTCATGGCGCCCCTCTGGGTGCCGATGAAATCGTCGCGACGCGCGAAGCGATTGGTTGGGCGCACCCGGCCTTTGAGATTCCCGCAGATGTGTATGCGGGATGGGATGCTCGTGAAACCGGTGCCCAGCGTGAAACTGCCTGGGATGCGAAAATGGCTGCCTATGCACAGGCCCATCCGGAGATGGCCAGTGAGCTTCAGCGCCGACTGGCCGGGGAGTTGCCCGAGGGCTTCAGTGCAGCTGCCGATGCATATATCGCCCAGTGTCAGGCGGATGGCCAGACCATTGCCTCGCGCAAGGCTTCACAGAACACCTTGAACGCCTTTGGCCCCCTGCTGCCAGAGTTTTTGGGCGGGTCTGCAGACCTTGCCGGCTCCAACCTCACCCTATGGAGCGATGCCAAAGGTGTGACCAGTGGCGACGCCGCGGGTAACTACATTTACTACGGTGTTCGCGAGTTCGGCATGTCCGCCATCATGAACGGTATTGCCCTGCACGGCGGATTTATTCCCTACGGCGCAACTTTCCTGATCTTCATGGAGTATGCGCGCAATGCTGTGCGTATGGCTGCCTTGATGAAGCAGCGCGTGATCTTCGTGTACACCCACGACTCCATTGGGCTAGGCGAAGATGGCCCTACCCACCAGCCTGTCGAACAGCTGACCGCGTTGCGCGCAACGCCGGGCATGCACACCTGGCGACCCTGTGATGCGGTAGAGTCCGCAGTCTGCTGGAAGTCGGCAGTCGAGCGCCGCGACGGCCCCAGTTCGCTGGTGTTTTCTCGTCAGGGCCTGCCTCACCAGGTGCGCAGCGAGGAGCAGGTTGCAGCCATTGGGCGCGGTGCCTACGTACTGCATGAACCTGCCAGCCAACCTGAGGCAGTGCTGATTGCGACCGGTTCGGAGGTGTCTCTGGCCATGGTAGCAGCAGAGCAGCTTGGTCAGGCGGGCAAGGCGGTGCGCGTCGTGTCCATGCCCTGTGCCGAGGTATTCGAGCAACAGGATGCCGCCTACCGCGAGTCCGTGCTCCCCTCAGACCTATTGGCACGGGTGGCTGTGGAAGCGGCGCACGCCGACTACTGGTACAAGTACGTCGGTCTTGATGGGCGCGTTGTCGGCATGACCAGTTTCGGTGAATCTGCACCCGCGGGTGACTTGATGAAGACCTTCGGCTTCACGGTAGAGAACGTTGTTGCTGCCGTGGAAGACGTGCTGCTGTAGGACTGCCGGTGCAGCGTCTGGCAATCAATGGCTATGGCCGTATTGGCCGCAGCGTGCTGCGAGCGCTGTGCGAGAGCGCGCACCGCGCCAGCATGCAGGTGGTTGCCATCAATGAGCTGGCCGATGCCGGGACAGTGCTGCATCTGAGTAAATATGACTCGACCCATGGCCGGTTTCCCGTGCCGTTGGAAGGGGATGCAGACAGTCTCACCATAGACGGTGAGCGCGTTGCATTGTTGCGCCAACCGGCATTGGCCGAGCTGCCCTGGGCTGATCTGGGTGTGGATACTGTGCTGGAGTGCACGGGTGCGTTTAGCGACCGTACGGCGGTGCAACCGCATCTGGACCGTGGTGCCAAACGCGTGCTGTTTTCCCAACCTGCAACGCAGGATGTTGATGCGACTGTCGTGTTTGGCGTGAATCACCAGGCGCTGGACGCAGCCCACACTATCGTTAGCAATGCATCCTGCACCACCAATGGCATTGTGCCGGTGATCCGCGCCCTGGATGATGAAATTGGTATCGAGCATGGGACCATTACCACCATTCACTCGGCGATGAATGATCAGCCTGTGCTGGACGCCTACCACCATACGGACCTGCGCAAGACCCGCGCGGCTTCACAGTCGATTATCCCGGTGGATACCGCGCTGGCCAAAGGTGTCGAACGGATACTGCCGCATTTGGCGGGGCGTTTTACAGCGCAGGCACTGCGAGTACCCACCCTGAATGTCTCCGCCATGGATTTGACGGTACAGGTGAGCAAAGACGTTGACGTGACCACGGTGAACCGCGTATTGGCTCATGCGGCCAGTGCGCGCTTTGACGGGGTGCTGGGCTATACAGAAGAGCCATTGGCCTCCTGTGATTTTAATCACGACCCGCGCTCCAGCATTATCGACGCCAGCCAGACACGGGTCAGTGGCGCGCGATTGGTGAAGGTGCTGACCTGGTTTGATAACGAATGGGGCTACGCCAACCGTATGCTGGATGTGGCCCGATACTGGGGGTCGCTGGACCCCGCCTGAGGACGAAATCACCCGCAGTTCGAGGCGGGCGAGCGTGTAAAAAGAAGGAAGAGCCATGAGCCTGGCAGTGACGTTAATGAATGATCTGGACTTGGGCGGTCAGCGGGTGTTGATCCGTGAGGACCTCAATGTGCCGGTGAAGGATGGCGCGGTTACCAGCGATGCGCGCATTAGAGCGGCTCTCCCGACTATTAAGGCCGCTGTTGAGGCCGGCGCGAAAGTGATTCTGATGTCTCATCTGGGCAGGCCTACCGAGGGTGAGTATGACGCCCAGTACTCTCTGGCGCCCGTTGCTGAACACCTCACCGAACTACTTGGCCAGCGTGTAATCCTGGTGCAGGACTGGCGACTGGGGGTGGAGCTCAACGACGGTGAAGTGGCCCTGCTGGAAAACGTGCGCTTCAATCCGGGCGAAAAAGCCGATGACGATGAGCTGTCGAAAGCCTACGCCGGTTTGTGCGACATCTTTGTCATGGACGCGTTTGGCACTGCCCATAGAGCGCAGGCGTCTACGCATGGGGTGGCTAAATATGCCCCGGTTGCCTGTGCCGGGCCTCTGCTGGCAGGTGAACTCAATGCGCTGGAAACGGCGCTGCGTGAGCCGGCCAGGCCCATGGTCGCCATCGTGGGCGGCTCCAAGGTGTCTACCAAGCTGACCGTGCTGGATAGCCTGTCGCAAAAGGTCGATCAACTGGTTGTGGGCGGCGGTATTGCCAACACGTTTTTAGCGGCGGCGGGACACCCGGTCGGCAACTCCTTGTGTGAACATGACCTGATCCCCGAGGCCAGTCGACTGGCGTCGGAAACTGCGATTCCGCTGCCCACTGACGTGGTGACGGGCAAGGCGTTTGCCGAAGATGCTGAGGCTAGCTTGAAAGCCGCGGCAGATGTTGCGCCGGACGACATGATTTTTGATATTGGCCCAGAATCCGCTGCTGCCATTGCAGAGATTCTGGCCAACGCGGGAACCATTTTGTGGAATGGTCCGGTCGGCGTATTCGAATTCGACCAGTTCGGCGCCGGCACCGAGGCGCTGGCGCAGGCAATCGCAGCCAGCCCGGCCTTTTCCCTGGCCGGTGGGGGTGACACGCTGGCCGCCATTGATAAATTTGGCATCGCAGACAAGGTGTCCTATATCTCCACCGGGGGTGGGGCCTTTCTCGAATATGTAGAGGGCAAAACACTGCCCGCCGTTGCCATTCTTGAACAGCGGGCCAGCGAGGCCTAGCCGGCCAACCTGACCCTGATATTTACCGCTTAAGGAGCTAGACATGGCACTCATCAGCCTACGTCAACTACTGGACCACGCCGCGGAGCATGACTACGGCGTGCCCGCTTTCAACGTCAACAACCTGGAGCAGACCCGCGCCATTATGGAAGCGGCGGACGCCACTGATTCACCGGTGATCATGCAGGCCTCTGCGGGCGCCCGGAAGTACGCGGGAGCCCCGTTCCTGCGGGCGCTGATGGAAGCTGCCATGACTGAGTTCCCGCACGTCCCCGTGGTGGTGCACCAGGACCACGGCACCTCGCCTGCGGTTTGTCAGCGCTCCATCCAGCTGGGCTTTAGTTCAGTGATGATGGACGGTTCCCTCGGTGAAGACGGGAAAACCCCCATGGATTTCGACTACAACGTGTCGGTGACGCGTCAGGCGGTTGGTATGGCTCATGCCTGTGGCGTATCTGTCGAGGGTGAGCTTGGCTGTCTGGGCTCGCTGGAAACCGGCGAGGCGGGCGAAGAAGATGGCATTGGTGCCGTTGGCAAACTCAGCCACGACCAGTTGCTCACCGACCCGGAAGAAGCCGCAGAGTTTGTGAAAGCCACGGGCGTGGATGCCCTGGCCATCGCCTGCGGCACCAGCCACGGGGCTTACAAGTTTTCCAGGCCGCCAACGGGAGACATCCTGGCCATTGACCGCATCAAGGAGATTCACGCCCGCATTCCCAACACCCACCTGGTGATGCATGGCTCTTCGTCGGTGCCACAGGATTGGTTGGCGGTGATCAATGAGTTTGGCGGAGAAATTCCCGAAACCTACGGTGTGCCCGTTGAGCAGATTCAGGAGGGGATCGCCCACGGTGTGCGCAAGGTGAACATCGATACCGACCTGCGACTGGCCTCAACCGGTGCCGTGCGTCGCTTTTTGGCCGAGAACCCTGCGGAGTTTGACCCCCGTAAGTTCCTCGCCAAAACCACCACGGCCATGCGCGACATCTGCGTGGCCCGCTACGAAGCCTTCAACACAGCCGGCAAGGCCTCCAGCATCCGGGTTAAGTCGCTGGATGCCATGCACATCGCCTATGAAGCAGGTGAGCTGACCCCGGCGGTTAACTGAGCGGCAGCCTAGACTGGTGCTGGCCGCAGGAAGGCCAGCACCCCATCGAAGAACATCTGCACGGAGATGATGACCAGAATCATCCCCATCAAGCGCTCCATGGCGATCAGACCGCGGTTCCCCAGCGCCCTGAGCAGCAGTGGCGATGCCATCAGCAGAACAGCCACCACGGCCCACGCGGCGACTAGCGCGATGGTCCAGTCCAACATGCGGTCAGGGTCCTGAGTTACCATCAACATGGCGATTGCCAGCGATGAAGGGCCTGCTACGGCGGGAATCGCCAGTGGCACGATAAAGGGCTCCCCATCGGGCGTGTCACCCATAATGCCGTGGGGCGAGGGGAAGATCATGCGCACACCGATAAGGAACAGGATGATGGCCCCGGCAATGCTCACGGATTCCTGGCGCAGGCCCATGACCTGAAGCACGGCACTGCCGGCAAACAGGAATAAAAGCAGCACCACCAGTGCAATCAGCAGTTCCCTGAAGATCACCCACTGGCGGCGTCTGGGGTCTACATCTTTCAGAACCGACAGGAATATGGGCACATTACCCAGGGGGTCCATCACAAATACCAGGGTAATAAAGGTGGCCAGAATACTGTCCATGCTCTGTCGTTCCGCATTGATTAAGGCGCGAGTATACCCCTGACGGGGCAGAGGGGCCCATAAACCGGCCCTGAACCCGGGTTTTGTAATTTCTATTCCGATCTTTGTGAATTTTTCACATAGCAATCATTGAGGGGGAACTTTTAAAGTCCGTTTCACGAGTGATACATCCATTTTCGCGATGCCCATGACCAACGCGATACGGGTAATCACTTACTTACAAGAACGTTCTTAATGTAATTACAGGGGTAATTAATGAAGACGAACAAGCTGACTTCTGCAGTCAGGCTTGCTATCGGCGCAGGTGCAGTGACTGCAACCATGCCCGTAGCTCAGCTGGCGACTGCACAAGAGCAAATGATCGAAGAGGTTGTCATCACAGGTTCAAGGATTCGTCGTCCGGACCTGGAGGCAGTTAGTCCCTATACAACCGTCGACGCTGAAGAGTTCCAGTTGTCTGGAACGATTAACGTTGAACAAAAGCTAAACGAGCTGCCACAGACGCTGCCGGCGTTCGGGCCAAGCTCCAACAACCCGGGCGATGGAACCGCTCGAGTTGACCTTCGCGGTCTCGGATCCTCAAGAACGCTGGTGCTTGTGAATGGCCGTCGTTGGATTCCCGCCACACAGACGGGCGTCGTTGACCTTAACTCGATCCCGGGTACGTTGATCAAACGCGTTGATGTGGTCACGGGCGGTGCTTCCGCTGTATACGGTTCAGATGCTCTCGCTGGTGTTGTCAACTTTGAAATGATTGACGACTTTGAAGGCGCGCAGATTACTGGCCTGTACGACATCACCGATGAGGGTGATGCAGAAAAGTACAACATGGATATCACCATGGGCGGTAACTTCGCCGATGGGCGCGGTAATGCGGTTGTTTATGCCTCTTACAGCAAGCGTGAGGCACTGTTCCAAGGCGATCGCAGCTTTTCAGACGTTGCGCTAGTCGAAAGTGGTGACAGACTGGTTCCCGGCGGCTCCTCTGGTGTGCCCGGAACCCGTATCTTCGGCGGGCCTGCTGTGCCTGGCGCTGGCTTCGACCTCGGTACATTTGGCCCCAATGGCGAAGCATTGCCTTGGATTGAGCCCGATAGCCGCTTCAATTACGCGCCCGATAACTTCCTGCAGTTGCCCCAAGAGCGTTACCTGGTGTCTTCGTTCGCTCACTATGACGTCAACGAGCACGTGCGTACGTACGGAGAGTTTGCGTACTCTTACAACAAGGTTCCTCAAGAACTGGCACCGACCCCTGCGTTCACCACAGTTGAAATCAACCCCAACAGCGCCTTCCTGTCAGCGGATGCTCAGGCTGCACTCAACGGTGCTGTGAATGAGGACGGGGAATCCTTACTCAATGACGATGGCAACTACGTGGCCTTTATTGGCCGTCGCATGGTTGAAAATGGCTCCCGTCAGTCTATCGATGTCCGTGATGCATTCCGCGTCTTGGTGGGTGTTGATGGCGATATCAACGACAACTGGTCGTACGACGCTTACTACAGCCTCTCTAACTTGGATAACAGCAATGCCTTGAACAACGATGTGTCGGCATCGCGATTCATTCAGGCTGTTGCAACCAACGATGCTGGCACCGCGTGTCAGGATCCCTCGGGTGGCTGTGTACCGCTGAACATTTTTGGTGCAGGCAATATTTCCCAGGAAGCCATCGACTTCGTGAACATCGGTGCAACAAACATCACCAGCATTGAGCAAGAAGTGATTCAGGCCAGCGTTTTCGGTGACCTGTTTACTCTGCCCACAGCAGAATACCCCGTCTCGGTTGTGCTGGGATATGAACATCGTCGCGATGAGTCTTCTTTCCGTCCGGATACCTTCTTGGCGTCAGGCGACGTTCTCGGATTCAATGCCGGTGAGCCGACGATCGGTAGCTACAAAGCAACTGAGTTCTTCGGTGAGGTCAGCGTTCCCCTGCTTCAAGGCGCTCCCCTGGCGGAAGATTTGACCCTGTGGGGTGCAGCGCGTACTTCGGACTATTCAAACTTGGACGACCGCGTAAACAGCTTCGCGACTGCGATCAACTACGCGCCCATTGAGAGCGTCAAGTTCCGACTTGGATATCAAGAAGCGGTACGTGCGCCTAACGTTTCCGAGTTGTTTGGCGGAAATGCAAACGGCTTCCCTGGAGCGGACGATCCATGTTCCGCAGGTGGCTTCCAGCCCGGTGTAACAAACAGTGACCTTTGTGTCGCTACCGGCGTTGCAGCGAGCCAGGTGGGTAACTTTACGCAGGCGAACTCGCAGATTGAAGGCCGGTTCGGTGGCAACCCCGACCTGACTGAAGAGACGTCTAATACCTACACAGCGGGTGTTGTATGGCAGCCGACGGATAGCCTGGATATTACGATCGACTACTACGATATTGAGATTGAAGATGCTATCTCGGTATTGGGTGGCAGCGTGACTAATGTTTTGGATCTGTGTTACAACGTGATCCAAAATGCTGGCTCCGCGTTCTGTCAAGCAGTCAATCGTAGGGCAGATGGCAACGTTGACTTCGTAAATGTCCTCAACGCCAACATCGGTACAATCGAAACATCAGGTGTCGACTTTAACGTCTACTACAGCACTGATTTCGGCTTTGGCATCGGTGGTAACGGGTCTACTCTGGACATCAGCCTCAACGGAACCTACCTCGATGAGTACGATGTCACACCTGTGGCTGAGCTGTCTGATCGCGTTGATGTATGTGCCGGTAACTTCGGTAACACATGCGGTAACCCATTGCCTGAAATCTTGGTGAACACCCGAGCTACCTTGCGCACTGGCGCCTGGACCTTCTCAGGTCTGCTGCGGTACATCGGTGAGACCGACGACGATCAAATCGAGAATGCAGGTGCAACAGACCTGGTTGTACCCACGATCGATGATGAGTACTACCTTGATCTGACTGTGTCGTACGCTTTCGAGCAGGGTCTGACCCTCAGCTTCGGTGGCTTGAACGTGCTCGATACTGAGCCGACGGCGCTGGGTGATTCCCAGCAGCAGGCGAATACGTTCCCTGAGACGTATTCACTGTTCGGTCCTCGTTACTTCCTGAGCGCGTCTTACACGTTCTAACCGAACGCTAGACTGCTACACTAAAGCGGCGGGCCCAGCCCCGCCGTTTTTTTTTGCACCTAAAAAGTACTCATGGCCGATAATCCTCAGGCGCGCTACCAGGCCCTACTGGCCCAGCTATCCCAGCAGCTGCGAACAAGTCCGCAACTGGCGCTTCAAAACCTGGATAAACTGCTCGCCAGATCGGCCGGCGATCCTAATTTTCTTCACCTGAAAGGCCTTTCCCTTGCGGCGCTGGAGCGCCATTCCGAGGCTGCTTCCGCAATGGAAGCATCGTTGCGAGCCTTCCCCCAGCAGAGCGAGTGCCACGGTAATCTGGCGAACAGCCTGAAGAAGCTCCTGCGCCTGGATGAAGCGGAGCAACACTACCGCGAAGCACTGGTGATCAACCCTGCTTTCTTGCAGGCACGGAAGAACCTTGGCTTGTTACTGCTCTCGATGGAGCGCCTGGAAGAGGCGCGGGAAGTGCTGGAAGAGGTCAATCAACAGCAGCCTAATGACGCATCAGTGCTCACCGCTCTGGGGAATGTAGAGCGGCTATCCCATGAGTATGTCTCAGCGATCCGCTATTATCGCCAGGCACTGGCATCACAACCTAACTACACCAGCGCGCTGCACAATATGGGTTTGGCACTGAAGTTGAATGAACAGCCAGCGGACGCCTTACCCTATTTCACGCGTGCCGCTGAACTGGCCCCCACTCTCGCCGAGGTGCAGTTGAATTGGGGGAACGCGCACTTCGAGCTGGGGGATTACGAGGCCGCGCGCCATCATTATGAGGCGGCATTGGCCCGTGACCCCGGCTATGTGCTGGCCCATGAAACGATGAGCGAGCTACTTTGGCAGCAGGGTGATACTGCCCACTTTACCGATGCTTACGGGGAGGCCATCAAGGCGTTACCCGACAATATTTCCCTTCGCGAGTCGCTGGTGCAGGTATTGATCAATGCCGGTCAGTTTGACCGCGCTGCCCAGGCGCTGGATGAAGCCATGAGTATCCAGGCCTCACCCGCGTTATTGAGAGCCTCCGCCGAGTTGGCGGCAAACCGGGCCGATTATGCCCAGGCGCGAAGAGACTTCGAAGCGGCGCTACAGCAAGCCCCCGATACGGATACTGCGCATGGGCTGGCGCGGTTGCTGATCATCGAAGGGGATTACCCCGCGGCGTTGTCAGTGCTGGATACCTTGCAGTCCAAGGACCCTGATAACCAACTTACCTGGGCACTAAAGGGTACTTGCTGGCGTTTGTTGGATGACCCCCGTTACCAGTGGCTGATTGACTATCAGCGGGATGTTCGAGTGCTGACTCTGGATACGCCACCTGGCTATGCCTCACTGCCCGAGTTTCTTCAAGCCTTACAAGAAGTGCTGCTGGGTATGCACGGCACACGCGCCGCACCCATGCGACAGACACTGGTGAGTGGCACCCAGACACCCGGCAGGCTGCTGCATAAGCCCGACCCTTTGATACAGGTTTATCGTGAACTGCTGACACGTGCTGTGTCGCGCTATATCGAGGATATGCCCACGGATCCAACCCACCCTCTGTATGCGAGGCGGTCGAAGAATTTCACCTTTTCCGGCTCTTGGTCAGTGCGCCTATACAGCGGTGGCTACCACGTTAACCATGTGCATCCCGAGGGGTGGATTAGCTCAGCTTGTTACATTCACCTGCCCTCCGGCATGGGGTCTGAGTCCAATGCGGGTTGCATTAAGTTTGGCGAGAGCGCTCTGGGATTGGGTGAGCGCGAAGTTATCGAGCGCATAGTGCGCCCAGAGCCCGGGCAGCTAGCCCTGTTCCCGTCTTATGTCTGGCACGGTACCTACGACTTTGAAGCGCCGGACACGGACTTCCGGCTCACTGCGCCCTTCGATGTCATTCCACAACCCTGATTGGTGCAATAGACCTCCATGACCACAGACCGTATTCGTGACGCGGAGCGCGCCCACCAGAGCGGTGACCTGACCCAAGCGGAACAGTTGTACCGCGCGGCCCTGGCCGATACACCCGATAATGCCAGCGTGCTGTATGGCTTGGGCACCTTGCTGATGCAAAGCGGGGACCTCGAAAACGCAGGCGAACATTTGGCAAGTGCGCAGGCGCTGGAGCCGGATGCCGCTGATATCGCCTTTAACCTGGCACTGTGTCGGCAACAACAACAGCGCACTGACGAAGCCGTTACCGCGGCGAATAAGGCGGCTAAGCTGGCTGCAGGCGATGAGGGTTTTTCCTGTGCCATCGCCGATTTGTTGTTGGGTTTAGGTCAGGCTCAGGAAGCAGCGATACTGTTGCAGGCCTGCCCCATGACCCAGGCTGCCACGGCGAGTTTGATGGCGAGAGCACTGACCGCTCTAGGCCAGTGGGACGGCGCAGTGAGTCTGTATCGGCAGTTATGCGCGCAACACCCCGACCAACCAGAACTGCTCAATGCACTAGCGGTGGCCGCTGGCCATCTTCGCGATTACCCGCTGGCTATAGAATCCTTTGAGCGCTATATGGGGCTGGTGACTCCCTCAGCCGCAGACCATGTGCGCTTTGCTGACCTGTATTTGCTGGCGCGCCGGCTTGACGCTTGTCGCCAGCAATTGGCACTGGCGGAGAATTTGGGTGCAACGGATGGGCAGTTTCATCTGCTTTGTGCTCGCGTTGCTCGCCTCAGTGGCGATGACGAGGGCGCACTGGTGTCGGCCAAGAAAGCTGTGTTGCGCGATAAAGCGTTGGGGCAGGCTTGGTCGATCCTGGCGGAGCTGTTGCCGGAAACGGCTCTACCAAAACTTGCGGTGGCACTGAAGCGTTACCGCGATGAGGCCACCACCACCGACTACAACCGACAGCTGATGAGCTATGCCCTGGCGGAGGCGAGCAGGCGCAGTGATGATTACTCGGCAGCCGCGCAAGCCCTTCGTGAGGCCAACGGGGAACAGTTGTCCGCCATGACGGCGCTGGGTACTCGCTATGATCCCAAGCGAGAGAACAACAGGCTTCGAGCAACCATTGCCAGCTATGGATCGGGTCTGGCGACGGCACCATCCTCGCAGCGGCGCCCGCTGTTTATCGTTGGGATGCCCAGAAGCGGCACGACCCTGATCGAGCGTGTACTGGCGGGGTTGCCGACGGTGCAAGCCGGTGGCGAGAGTGATGCCCTTGGCTTTGTGGCAGCTCACTATGAGCGTGAGCAGTCTGCTGGGCGATTACCGGAACCCGCGCAAATGACGTCCCAGCAGTGGCAAGCGTTGGCCGATCAATACTGGCAGTTAAACCCGGCGGATGCCGCGGTGCTCACTGACAAGATGCCGCACAATTATCTGCACGTTGGCCTGGCGCTATCCCTGTTTCCAGAGGCCCGTGTGCTTCAGATGCGTCGCGATCCACGCGCCATTGCTTTGTCTATTTACTTCAGGCCTTTTCCGGCTGACCACAACTATGCCTGCGACCCGAACGCGATCGCGCACGCCTGGCAGACTGCCCACGGGTATATGGATCACTGGGCTGGCGCTGATCCCGACCGTGTCATTGACGTTGATCTTGCCACCTTTGCTCAGGACCCAGAGGGGCAGGGACAGCGACTGGCCGAGTTCTGCGACCTTGAGTGGCAATCGGACAGCCTCGCAGCCAGGCAATCGGACCAGCCCAGCTTTACCTTCAGTGAGCGTCAGGTGCGTAGCGCGATTACCAGCGATCATCTGGATGACTGGCGTAAGTTTGCAGATGTTCTTCCCGAACTGTTTGCGCCTTACGGGGACTAGCTCAGGGGCAGGGTGGCAGCACTCGCTGGTCTAGCCAGTCCTGCCTCGCCTGAAAGCTTGACCGTATGGCGTGGCGTTCCTTATCTGTCAGGTCGGGATGCCAGATGGAGAAGATCAGCACCACGCGCTCCTGCTCGCTGCGATTGATGGCGTCGTGCAGAAAACTGTCGTCGAAGATCGCCAGCTTCCCAGCCTGCCATGGTCGTGACTCACCGCCGGCGGTGAGCGAGCAGTCGGGTGGGATCGTGATAGGCAGGTGCACGGTCAGGCTGTGGTTGGACAGCCCAAAGTGCGGCGTGATGTGTTGGCCGGGTTTTAACAGCGAGAAGAAAACTTCCTGAGGCGCATCGCCTAGCGCATACAAAGGGGCGGCACTGAGGCATTCCAGTGTGTCCGGGAAGGCATTGGCAATGTCTGTGCGCTGCCCGTCCCGAAACAGGTCCAGCGCTGTCCAGTTCAGTGAGCCCGATAGGGGCTCCATACCCGCGGGTGTGGCCGCGCTGGCATCCAGATACGGCCGACCCTGATGCAAAATTGCAGGCAATGCGGTTTCGAATTCAGCGATGATCTTGTCGGTGCTACCTTCCAGCGAACTGGCCCAGGCCTGCGTGTCTGCCTGATGCCACGGTTGTGCGTCCAGATTGGGTATGTAGAACAGATACGGGCGCTGGCCAGATTGCGGCGCGGGCAGGGGTGCATCATGGGTTTGTACCCAGGCACTCTTTGCCAAGCGGGCTGAGCTGTCAGCGACATGCGATCGGTGTAATTCGCTGAGATGGTGACGCAACACCCCCTGGCAGTGGTTCCAGCGCTGCGCTGTCGGTGGGTCTGTGTCTCGACCCGAGGGCGCAACCAGCAAGTCGGGGTCGAGATCGGTGCCCAGTGAATACACTGCCAGCGCTTCTGCGATTCGTCCCTGCTGATAAAGGCTGGCGCCCGCATAGAGGTACGCGGTGGGATTCCCTTTGGCAGCATGGAGGCAGCGCAGGTGTGCGCTCAGCGCATGTTCTGCCGAGCCTATCTGTTCCTCAACTACACCCAGGCGATGAAGCACGGAAGGATCTTGGGACGTGTCAGCCAGCTCGCGCAGTAGCGCCAGGCCTTGCTCCGCGTCGCCGCGCTCAAAGGCAGCATCGACGGCTGCTGTCAGGTCGTCAGTCGTCATAGGCGGGGAGCGCGTCGCGGGCTTAACTCAGAGCGAGCAACTTCAGCAGTCAGAACGTGGGTTGGGGTGAGCACGGCGCAGATGGGTCTGGCGATTGCACCGCGGCTAGCCGGGGTGCAATGCCGTTGCGGCTCAGGCCGGATCGTTGGCGCTGGCAGCCGCGATGATTGCGGAGCGCCGCGCCAACAGGCGGTTCCAGTTTTCCAGCGAGAACAGGTGCGCAAAGATGTAACCCAGGAAGCCATTCTGGTGCAGTTCCTGCAGTACATCTGGCGAGATGTCGTTCATTTTCTGTACGTCGACACCGACGAAGCTGGCAATGCGCTTGCTGTCGTCTCCGGGTGCATTGACCTGCTGCTCAGACAGCAAATTCAGTTCGACCAGGCGGTCACTGAATTCTTTGGTGCGCTTGCGCTCTGATTCGAAGCGGCCGCAGAAATCGATCATTGACTGGGTCTGCTCGGAAACCACGTCGCCGTTGAAGAACGGAGTCTCCGGGTCTTCACTGATCGCTTCGGAGGCGCGATCAATAACGATGGCGAACTGGTCGTTCTCGCCCACGGCGGTGGCGAAGGGGTGGCGGCGCAGGTAAGAGGGCACGTAGGCACCGGGCTCCCACTGGCCGTCGTCACGCACAAACATATTGCGATCCTGAAGTAGAGAGACCACCGCAATCGGCACGGGGTTTTCCATACCGGAGAACACAACCGGGTAGTTTTTCTGTGCCGAAGAAATCTCGGATGCAACCACAGGTACTGAATTGATCGTTGCCGCGAAACCAAAAGGTTTTTCGGGGGTGCGCCAGCCCAGGTTGCCGTGGTCCTCGCGATTCAGGTACTCGGGCTGCTTGTAAAGATACATCGTGCCGGAAGGTGCGCGCACACTGGCGGCGCCGGCTTGTTCTTGGTCACTCATGGCGAAACCTCACTACTTTAGAGGGTGCGAATGATACCCCTGCTGACGCCTGCAGGCACCTTCTATCTTAGGGCGTCCAGTTGCCAACCCAGCAAGGCATTGTCATCGCCCGGCAACTTGATGACCTTCACGGAGACATCGCGCGCGCCAGCACGCGTCAGGGCGTCTGCAGCGGCGCTCGCCGAGCGCTCATCCAGTGCTGCTGACTGCAGCTGTTGAAGCCGTTGCTTCTCCGCATCCAGTCGAGACTGCATCGTTGAAGCCAGGCTGCCTGCCTCCCCTGGCTGCTGCGGCAGTCGCTGCATTATCTGGCCGATACCCTGGAAGATTTGCCCCGATATATGGCGGGTTTTCACGGCCGAGCTGTCGAGGTAGGTGCGACCGGCGGCCTCCAGTTCATCGCTGCCAGCGCGTCCGGCGAGCACGGCGTTCAGCACAGAGAGTGGCCCACGGTCTGACTGCAGAGCGTCGATCTCCTCAACAATAGGCTTTGCAGGGCTGACAACAGCGCTATCGGCATGGTGCATGAGACAGCGCAGCTGGCCGCCCGGTGCAAGAACGCGCAAGGCTTCTGGCAGGGCGGTGCCCAGATCAGCGTATTCAATACCAAACTGACTGGTCACACCCTCAAAGCTGGCGTCGGGGAAGGGCAGTTGGCAAACATCGACGCCGCCCTGTAGCGCCACGGGCGCCAGCTCCGGGTGTTTTTGCAGCAGGGCAGCGGGTGCGATGTCTGCCAGATCCACGCCGGTGATGCGTAGATCGGGTTGGTCAATGAGTAACGCGCGAGGGACTGCGCCGTTGCCGGTGGCAAGATCAAGCACGCGTGCGCTCTTGGGTAACAACTTGGCCCAGACCCGCCAGATGCGGGCAACATAGGCCTGGTCTGCGGCACTGGCAGTGGCCACGCAGCTGTCGCCGTGTCCGGCCTGCCAGTAGAGGGACCAGGGATTATCAGTGCTTGTCATGCAGTGAATGCTATCGCCATTTCCGACGCTTAGAAACGCTGGCTGAGCTTGGTGTACCAGTAGCGACCCTTCAGCTCATGGGTGCGCCCATCGATATTATCATTGAACCCCGAGGCTGCCAGCGGTGCGGCCTCGTCGAGCACATTGTCCACGCCCACACTCCAGCGTAAGCCTTCGAGGACATCGAAGGTGTAGCCCAGTTGGAGATCGTGCACCATCCAGTTATCGATAGTTCGGTGGCGCTCCGTGCCTGGGACGATCTCCCGCATGTCACTCACGAAATGAATTTCCCAACTGGCTTGCCAGCGTTCGCGTTCCCAGCGTGCGCCGACCTGGCCTTTCCAGCGCGGTATGCCGCCAAGGCCCTCCGACGCTTCGTCGCCGAAGGTGCCGGCCAAATCGACAGCGCCCGACGAGGCGTCTAGTCTCGCGAGGTATTCATCGAGATAGGTGGCGCTGCCCGAGAGGGAAAGCTTGCCCCAACTGCGGCCCGGGGCCTGATAGTTAAACGCCAGGTCTACACCCTTGACCTTGCGTTGGCCCACGTTGACGTTGGTCGCCTGTACCAAGGTGAGGTTGCCGTTTTCGTCGCGGATCACATTTTCTTCGAAGCGACCAAAGCGCGCGTTCTGGTTGACCACAAATTGCGCTGACGAGGACACCACATTGTCCTGGTCGATGTTGAAGTAGTCCGCCGAGAGCGACAGACCTGTGATGATACCGGGAGTCCATAAGAAGCCCGCACTGAAACTTTCCGAGGTTTCCGCTTCCAGTTCCGGATTGCCGCCGGTCACCGTCAGGAACTGATTGCGGCTGCTGTCCGCCACCGCACTGCAGCCGGGGAGGGTTCCTACATTTTCTGGACGCGTGCAGGGGTCGTCGATGAAGGCCTGGCTTTCAGAGGCGCCTTCGTACAGTTCATTCAGGCTGGGCGCCCTGAAGCCCTCTGCGTAGGTGCTGCGCAGCAGCACCGAGGGTCCCAGTTGCAGGCGCGCGCCTAACTTGGGTGCGGTGTTGTCGCCAAAGTCACTGTAGTCCGAAAAGCGCAGTGCAGCCTCCACCGATAGTGATGAGTAGCCGGTGGTGGATTTCCAGAGCGGCAGGATGGTCTCGGCATACAGCTCTGAGATACGCCGGTCGCCTCGCGTGGCCTCGAAATTGGTGCCCCCAATGGTGCCGGTTGATGCCAGTAGCGCGTCTGGGCGCTTGCTGGTTGCTTCAAGTCGATGCTCAAAGCCCACGGCAATGTCTGATCGGCCGCCGGGCAACTCGAATAACGATCGGCTGACATTGCTGCTGAAGCTGGTGAGTCGGGTGTAGCCGCTGACGTCGCCACTCACGCGCAAGAAATCTACCTGTGCTGCGTCAATACTCCCGGCGGGTCCCAGCAAATCCACAGGCACACAGCCATCAACGTCTGCGCCCTGGCAGTCCGCGTCCGGCCCAAGCGCCCTGCGCAGGCGATCGGCGTTGACGATGTTCGACAGAGTCTCGGTGGCTTCGCTGCGGCTCCAATTGACGCTCAGGTCCCAGTTCCAGTCTGCGGCCAGCCCCTCAAGTGTGAGCCCCACTCGAGTTGTCGTTGATTCGTTGCGTTGGCGACGATCGGGAAACTCGACTAATCGCCTGCGTACATCGGTGAGATCGCTACCAAAGGGGTTAAAGCGATTGTCTGCCGAAACAACCAGTGGCGTCTGTTCAAAACCGGTAAACACCGGCGTGGGTGCCAGGGTTGCGTTAGCACTGGTGTCGACAAAGCTCATGTCGAAAAACGCGACGACCTGGTCACTGAAGTCAAAACTGCCGTTGGCGAACAGGCTGGAGCGCTCCAGGGGAACCACTGCTGTGGTGAAGTCCGCGAAATCGAACAGGTCATTACTGCCGATCGGCCTGTAGCCCTGACCCTCGGCAATGACGGCGCTGCGATCCGGCAGCACCACTCTTGCATTCGGCGTTGCACTCGAGCGTTGGTCGGCGCCGCCGCGGTCCCGCGTGTCTGCTGAACGAGAGACGCGCCGATCGCGGCTGAAAATGGGGTCCTGTTTGTAATAGCTACCGGTGATGAACAGGGAGCCCCGATTAAACCCGGTGCCATACTGCAGGGTGTGTGTCTGTGTATCGAGGTCGCCTTCCTGCGTCTGACCATAGAAGGTCTCTGCCAGCAGACCGTAAAAATCGCGTTTCATGATCACATTGACCACGCCCGCGATAGCATCGGAACCGTAAATCGCCGATGCGCCGTCTTTGAGAATTTCGATGCGCTCCACCGCCGCCGGCGGGATGCTGTTCAGATCCACCGATTCGCCCGCAAGGCCATCGTTCGCGACCCGCCGGCCGTTGATTAACACCAGCGTGTTGCTAGCGGGCAGACCACGCAGCGTAACGCTGGCGGTGCCGTCACCGCCGTTGGAGATGGCCGTGCTGAGAGAGTTGCCAGCCACTGCCGGTACAAACTTGAGCAACTCTCCCAGGGTCTGTGCGCCCGATAGCTCGATCTCGGGTGCCGATAGGACATCCACCGGGGCTGCGCTTTCATAGCCGGGCCGACGTATGCGTGAACCCGTCATCTGGCTGCCGTAGACGTAAGTCTCTTCGAGCCCAGGCACATACACCGGATAACGACTGATGGTGTCTGCGGCGCTGGCGCAGTCCCTGCTGGATTCGCAGTCTTTGGAATACACGGCGATGATGCGGCTCTCGATCAGTTCCCAATCGAGGTCGGTGTCCTCCAGTAGGCGGTCCAGGACTTCGGCGCTGCTGAGAGTTCCCTGAATCGGGCGGCTTTCAATATTCCTTGCAAGGTGGTCCGGGAAGACGATGGACAAGCCGCTTTGCCGGCTGAATTGAATCAGCGCGGGTGATAACTGTGGAGCATCAATAACAAAGTGAGCGCTGCTCTCGGGGCTGGCCTTAAGTCCGGTGCTCAGACACAGAGCTACCCCCACTGCAGCAATGCGGTGGCGCAGGCGCGCAAAAGCGCGGCTTTTTGCTTGGCGCTCGGAGCTGGACATAACAACCCTAAGGTGACTACGGGTAGCAGTAACCTGTTGAAACTTTGAGGTTTTACCTCGAGTCGGGTGAAGTGGCCGTTATAGCCTAGTGATCTGCGTTAAGCAACAGCACGCTATTGTCGCCGGCCGGCACAATAGTGAGTTCGAGACTGCGGGCGATGGCCTGCAATGCGGTGTCGGTTTCATCCAGGGGGAATACTCCGGAGACGCTGAGACCGGCAACTTCTGCATCGCCAAAGCGGATCCGGGTTGCGGAGTAGCGCTCCAGTTCCGCGGCAAGCTCGTGCAGTGGTACACCGTTGGCCACCAGCTCGCCGCGACGCCAGGCCGTATCTTCTGCACCGGCGACGGATTCGATGGCACCCAGGCCCTGATCGTTAACGGTGATCTTTTGTGCGGCTTTCAGAATGGCGCTCTCGGCGGCGCTGCCACCGCGCCTTTTAGTTACGCGCACCACGCCTTCTGTGACAGTAATTTCTGTGGTCTGTTCGCGGCGATCAATATTGAACGCTGTACCGACAGCCATCACATCGACAATATTTGTACTGACAGTGAAGGGGCGGCTGCTGTCTTTAGCAACCTCGAAATACGCTTCGCCGCGCTCCAGAGTCAGATCCCGTGTGGTCTCGGTGTAGCTCACGCTGAGTTGAGAATCGGAATTCAGGCTGATTCGGGAACTGTCCTGCAGCAGTACGTCATCGCGCTGGCCCAGCTCGGTGGCATAGGATTGTGCTGGCTCGGTAGGCGATGGCTGGTTTAAGGGCAGTTCCAGCACCGCCGCCAGTACTGCGGCGGCAGCAACACCTGCGCTCAGCCACCAGCGCGATTGGTTGGCGGCGGCAATCTGTGTGTTAGCCGTATAGCCGAAGGGGAGGTGTTTAACGGCCTCGAGGTCATCCCATAACGACAGTGCATCGTCCATAGCATGGGAGTTGGCGGTAGATGCTGCGAGCCACAGCGCAAATTCAGTGCGATCTTCCAGACCGGCTTCCGGTGATCGCAGGCGGGTAACCCACGCAAGGGCTTGCTCCTGTGCTGACAATTCTTGTTGTTTTTGCGCTGTCATTCCGTGCATTAACCCGGGCATCCTGCCCAAGGCCCTCTCAGTGTTTTGCCTGCAATCAGCAGAGCAGTACAGTCATATACCGCCATTTGTGTGGCGTGTATCACCTGAAACGAGTGAAATTGGAAATCCCGCATAAAAAACTCAACCTTCTGTGGGGTCGTCATCGGGCGGGAACGCCGCGCTGAGTCGAGCCCGGCAAAGCTTTAGGGCCTGCAGAATATACTTCTCCACTGAGGACACGGAGACCTGCATTTCCTCAGCAATATCGTTGTAAGACATGCCGCTGCGGCGATGCAGCAGGAACGCCTGCTTAACTTTCACCGGCATGTCATCAACAGCCCGGTAAATGGCCCGGAGCTTTTGGCGGGCGCCAATGATCTGTTCAGGCGAGGCGGTAGCGGCGTTCAGGTCCTGTGGTTCGCCCTCAACGCTGTAAGCTTTTTCTGTTTTGAGGAATCGAAAATGCAGTGATCGCCGCCTCAGCTGGTCGACGGCCAGGTTGGTTGCGACCTGAAATAGGAAGGCCCTGGCGTTATCCAGCTCCTGGGGAGCTTCGAGCCGGTGCAGGCGAAGATAAGCCTCCTGAGCAACTTCAGCGGCATCGTCAGGGCTATCCAGTTTACGAGACAGGTACTTCTCCAGCGCAGTACCGTGCTCGTCGACCATAGTGGCCAGAAACCTGTTTTTGTCCTCGTCGCTCACTGCTTGCGGCTGTCCGTTGGTTGGGTATTGCTGGTGATAGAGAACATAGTACGCGAGTGCTTCTGACAGCGTCTATGCTGCGTCCGGCAGGCCGGTCTGTCGGGCGCTTGTGCTAGCATCGCGGCAAAGTCACCTGGCAGCCGTCTATGAGTCATCAGTCAACTCAGCAGCAGCGCATCGAAGCACTGCGAGATTTGCTGGGCGCGGCCAACGTGCTGATTGACCAGCAAAGCTTGACGCATTTCGGCACAGACTGGACGCGTTACTACACGCCGGCGCCCCTGGCGATTGTCTTCCCCACGTGCATCGCCGATGTGCAGGCGCTGGTGATCTACGCTGCCGAGCATAGTCTTGCCCTGGTTCCCTCCGGCGGACGCACCGGACTCAGTGCCGGTGCTGTAGCTACCGATGGCGAGTTGGTGGTGTGCCTCGACAAACTGAATACGATCGATGCATTCAACCCGGTGGACGGAACACTTCGCTGTGGTGCTGGAGTGACCACAGGGGAAATACAGTCGTTCGCCGAACGCGAGGGGCTGTACTACCCGGTGGACTTCGCCTCCAGTGGCAGTTCACAGATTGGGGGTAACGTGGCGACCAATGCGGGCGGCATTAAGGTAGTTCGTTACGGGATGACCCGGGAGTGGATCGCTGGCCTGAAAGTCGTCACCGGTACGGGCGAGCTTCTGGATCTCAATCGCGGGCTGGTGAAAAACAATGCCGGCTACGACTTGCGGCATCTGGTGATTGGTTCAGAGGGCACCCTTGGCATTGTTGTTGAGGTCACGGTTAGACTGGTAAACCCGCCGGCGCCTCACAGCGTTATGCTTATGGCTTGCCCATCCATGCCCGCAATCATTGAAGTGTTAAAGGCAGCCCGTAGCACTCTCACCCTGAATGCCTTTGAATTTTTCTCGGATAAAGCCTTGGATAAGGTCTGCGAGGCCACCGGCTGGCAGCGTCCCGTGCAGGTAGAAAGCCCTTTTTATGCCTTGCTTGAGTTTGAGCAAAGTGACGCCGATGCTGCGCAGAATCTGTATGCCGCCGTGGCCTCGCAACACTGGGCCAGCGACGCTGTGATGAGCCAGTCGATTGGCCAGGCACAACAGCTCTGGGCCTTCCGTGAACGAATATCAGAAATCATCTCACACTGGGTTCCTTACAAGAGTGATATCTCCAGCGTCATCTCAAAGCTGCCCGATATGTTGGCCGCTATCGACGAGATCGTTGGCAGAGCCTACCCGGAGTTCGAGATTGTCTGGTTCGGCCACATTGGCGATGGCAATGTGCACCTGAACGTATTGAAACCCGAGGCCCTGGATATACAAACGTTTTCTGAACGCTGTGGCGAGGTCAATACCTGGGTTAGTGAGGTGGTGCGAGAGTATGGGGGCAGCGTCTCCGCCGAACACGGCATAGGACTGTTAAAGAAGAGTGTCCTTCCGTACTCCGTCAGTCCGGCGGAGCTGGCGATTATGCGCGGCATCAAGGCGTCTTTTGACCCGCATGGCATCATGAACCCCGGAAAGATCTTCGACTAGGCGCACAAGAAAACCGGGTCGCTGCACTCCGCGTTTACTGCGCGAGTATTGTCTCCACACCGTCAGGTGTCCCCAGCAACAACACGTCCGCGGGTCGGTGTGCGAACAACCCGTTGGTGACGACGCCGGTGATTGCGTTGATCTTGTCCTCGATATCCAGCGGTTGCGGGATGCTGAAATTGAAGACATCCAGGATGATGTTGCCGTTGTCGGTAGTCACTCCCTCGCGATATACCGGATCGCCGCCCAGCTTTACTAACTGCCTGGCCACATGGCTGCGAGCCATGGGAATCACCTCGACGGGCAAGGGGAAGCCGCCCAAGGTTTTCACTCGCTTGCTCTCGTCGGCGATGCAAACAAACTCCTTCGCCACCGCTGCGACAATCTTCTCTCGGGTAAGCGCGGCGCCGCCGCCCTTGATGAGCTGCAGTGCCTCGTTCGTCTCATCCGCGCCGTCGATGTAGAAATCCACGCGGTCCAGGGTATTGAGATCGAATACGGGAATTCCGTGGGATTTAAGCCGCTGTGCTGACGCCTCTGAGCTGGCCACCGTGGCATTGATGCTGGAGGCCAGTGGTGCGAGCGCATCGATGAACAGGTTGGCGGTGGAGCCGGTGCCAATACCCAAAACGGTGTCGTCCTCCAGCCTGGGCTTGATGTGCGCCAGTGCCGCATCGGCAACGGCCTGTTTCATCTCTTGCTGATTCATCGCGGACTCTCCTGTACGGCGGCCGTCAGTATAGGTGAGGCTGCTTGCCCGATCACGAAAAATACCGAAATCCGGGCGGCGTACGGTGCTGCAATGGCGGGGGCGGTTGATTAAGATGTTTCGTTCGATTGGAAAAAGGGCAGGCGCATGCCCCAGTCCTACATAAAACGTATTCTCGACGCTCGCGTGTACGATGTGGCGCGGGAGACCCCGGTAGACGAAGCTGGCCTGCTCTCGGCTCGGCTGGGTAATCGCGTCTGGCTTAA
Source organism: Parahalioglobus pacificus (assembly GCF_014652275.1). Classification (GTDB taxonomy): domain Bacteria; phylum Pseudomonadota; class Gammaproteobacteria; order Pseudomonadales; family Halieaceae; genus Parahalioglobus; species Parahalioglobus pacificus. The sequence continues at coordinate 481,066 of NZ_BMYM01000002.1, forward strand.
GCGCGAAGATCTGCAGCCGGTGTTTTCCTTCAAGCTGCGCGGTGCCTACAACAAGATGCAGCGATTGACCGAGGAGCAGCGTCAACGCGGGGTTGTTGCTGCCTCTGCCGGTAACCATGCTCAGGGTCTTGCCATGGCCGCACAGCGCATGGGGGTAAAGGCTACTATCGTGATGCCTCGCACTACGCCACAGATAAAGGTGGATGCAGTGCGCGGGCGTGGTGCCCGCGTTGTCCTCCACGGTGACTCTTTCGACGAGGCAGCGGTGCATGCGCAGGTACTGGTGAGCGAGAAACAGATGACCTTCGTGCACCCCTTCGACGATCCCGATGTGATTGCCGGACAGGGGACCGTTGGCATGGAGATTGTCCGTCAGCACCAGCAACCTCTGGATGTGCTGTTTGTACCCGTAGGCGGCGGCGGCCTGCTAGCAGGTGTGGCGGCCTATGTGCGCTATGTATGGCCGAAAACAAAGATCATCGGTGTGGAGCCTGAAGACGCAGCTTGCCTCAAGTTAGCCCTTGAAAAAGGCCGGCGTGCAACGCTGCCGGAAGTGGGCCTGTTTGCCGACGGCTGTGCCGTGGCCCAGGTGGGCAAAGAGACCTTCCGCGTCATTCGTGAAACAGTGGACGAGGTGATAACCGCGAGCACCGATGAAATGTGTGCCGCGATCAAGGATATCTTCGAGGATACCCGTGGCATCGCCGAGCCAGCGGGGGCGCTGGCACTGGCCGGACTGAAGAAGTACGTGGAGCGCACCGGTGCGCGTGACCAGCATATGCTGGCCATCCTGAGTGGCGCCAACACCAACTTCGACCGCCTGCGCTACATCTCGGAGCGTACCGAGATTGGTGAAAAGCGTGAAGCGGTCATCAGTGTCACTATCCCGGAAACGCCGGGGAGCTTTCGCAAGTTCTGCAGTGCGTTGGGCCGACGCAATATCACTGAGTTCAATTATCGCTACACCGATGATGCCATCGCGAGAGTGTTTGTTGGCCTGACCGTCTCACCGGGTGGCGATGACCTACCCGAGTTGCTGGCAGAGCTTGAGGCTCGAGGCTACGAGACCGAAGACCTTACGGATAACGAGCTGGCGAAGGTGCACATTCGCTACATGGTGGGCGGTCGTGCGCCCGATCATATTGAAGACGAGGCGGTATATCGGGTTGAGTTCCCGGAGAGACCCGGAGCCTTGCTCAAGTTTTTGTCGGGCCTCGGCCAGCGCTGGAATATTTCCATGTTCCACTACCGCAACCATGGTGCGGCCTATGGCCGTATTCTGGTTGGTGTTCAGGTGCCCGCAAAGGACCGTCGAGCGTTCGCCAAGGTGCTGGATGAGGTCGGCTATCGCTACTGGGATGAGTCGGAAAACCGCGCCTATCTGCTCTATTTGGGTCAGCCAGAGGCTTAACCCCCAAAAATCTACAGATTCCAGTGTCTATGGGGTTCTCAGGGGTGAACCGCTGGGGTAGACTTCTCCGCGTTTGTGAAATAATTACAAAATAGTGTGTATCGACAAAAACGCGCCCGCGGTTTTTGACGAACTGGGAGAAAGTGCCACAGAGCACTGCCCCGTAGGGACATAGCTTAAAGCGAGAGTAATAGTGAAACGTAAACCAGATGCACTATTGGTGCTGCTGGCCGTATTTGGAATCGGCGTAGTCATCACACTTCTGACACCCATGGTGTCTAGCGATTCGGTAGCGGCACCCGCCTCGGCTCTGCAGGCCGGCGTAATCATCACCGACTGACACTCGGCAGAGCAGCCATCAGGCTGCCCTTCAGAGCTCCACATCTATCGCCGCCAGAGTGCGGGGATCACCGCGGGTACACGTTGCTTGTAGTCCCGGTATGTGTCGCCGAATTCGCGCACCAGATCCCGCTCCTCCAGGGCAAGGCCCACTGCCACATAAGCCAGCATACCCAGCGCGAGCATGGCCCTGCTCAGCGACATATCCGGTGTCGCCAGCATTGAGACCACGACGCCTGTCTGAATGGGGTGGCGAACCAGTTGGTAAAACATCGGCGTGCGGAACACCTTCATGCCCGAATCCGGGTCGCTCACCTTGAATACCTGCTGCAGTCCAAACAGGTGGAGGTGGTTGAGCATAAAGGTGGCAGCGAGCGAGATGACCCAGCCCAGATAATAGGTTCCTGTGAGGATGCCGCGCAGAACGGGTTGCTCGACCGACCATAGCTGGCCGCTCATGGGTTGCCAAAACTGCACCAGCATCAGCAGCACCACGCCTGTTGCCAGGCAATAGGTCGCTCGTTCCCAACTTGTCGGCAGCAGCCGGGACAGCGCCAGCTTGAATGCAGGTCTGGCCATAATGCTGTGCTGCAATGCGAACAGCGCAAGCAGTAGCAGATTAACCAGAACGGGATGCTCGGATGGCGGGCCGTTCAGGTTGTCGATGTTGAGACTGGGGTAACCGAGCAGACCAACGTGGTTGATGGCAAACAGAATAAATAGCACAAACATCGCCATCGAAAACGCGTAACTGGCGGTGCCGTAGACCATGCCCAGGCCGCGAATCAGCAGGCGTGTGGCGTGAGACAGGAAGGACATGTCGATACTCCTTATGTTGAGTAGACGGCGCGGGCTGAGCCTCGCGCATTGGTTGAGATTTAATGTAGTCTGCCGTCAAACCACCTTCTACTATGTGATCCGTAGTAACGCGCTATGTATTCCGTAGTAACCGGAGAATTCTGATGAGTAGCCCCGGAAGCCTGTGTCCGACTGTGAAAGCCTCCGAAATTCTCGGTGATAAATGGACACTGCTGCTATTGCGTGAGCTTTTTTTCGGGTCCACGCGCTATGCCGAGTTTCAGCGGGCCCTGCCGCGTATTTCCCCGTCGGTGCTGAGCGCACGACTGAAGAAAATGGAGCAGGACGGTTTGGTTGTGCATCAGAAAGCCGCCGGGCAGCAACGGGGCGATTACCGCCTCACTGCTGCAGCGAAGGAGTTGGCGCCCATTGTTGATTCCCTAGCACGCTGGGGTTTGCGATGGGCTAGGGATCAACTGTGTGATGCTGATTTGGATGCGGGGACCCTGATGTGGGATCTTCATCGGGCGCTGGACAGTGCCACACTGCCAGACGGGCGAAATACCCTGTGCTTCATTGTTTCAGGCGCCGACACCAGCCAGTGGTGGCTGGTGATTGAGGGAAGCTCCGTTGATTTATGTAATGAGGATCCGGGGTTTGATGTTGACGTTTATCTCACGGCTTCCCTGGCTGTGTTTGCCGGGCTTTTTCTCGGGGATCTGCCCGTAGAGAAGGCAGTGAACAATGGTGAAATAAGCGTGACCGGCGCTGCCGCCCTGCAGCGATCAGTGAGTCGCTGGTTTCCTGTGTCCAGCTACGCAGAGGTTAGGCCCCAGTCTCGGAGCGCTTAAGCATTACTGCGGCTGGTGCTCACGCGCTAGTCGCAGGCGATCAGGGTTTGTTCCGTGAGAATGTAGTTCATGGAAACATCCCAGGCTTCCGGGGACAGGGTGTCGCATTCCTGACAGGCGTAGCCAACGCCAACAAGCGTTGTGTCGCTAATGGCTGCCAGCGCCCTGTCGTAGTAACCCCCGCCCATGCCCAGACGCACCCCCCTACGGTTCCAGCCCAGCAGCGGTACCAGAATACAGTCCAGTGCCTCGGCGAGAACAGGCCCGCCGGCGGCGGGCTCGGGAATACCGAATCGGTTGGGTCGCAGCTCGCTGCCCGCCGGCCAGGCCTTGAAACACAGGGCGTGATTGTCGCCAACAACGGGTAAAAACAGTGTCTTTCCAGCGTCGCGCGCCGCGTCTGCCACGGCCAGCGGGCTGATTTCGGCATTGTGTGGCAGGTACAGAGCTATGCGAGTGGCGTCCGGCCACAGAGCACTGCCGACCAAATGCCTTGCTATGGCCTCGCAGGCCTGTCGTTGCTGGCTATCAGAGACACCCGCACGCCGTTGTTTCAATTGCGTGCGCAAAGCGGACTTGTCGGTGTCTGGCGGCGTCTGCATAAGAAAAAGAGGGATTCCCGGTATACCGCTGGCAGTACTGGCCTTGAACCCGATGGCTCAAGGTGGAGGCCTCCGCTTTGCATCAGGCTTCCCGGCTATACCGGACTTGCACAACAGCAAAGGCTGGCAGCCCCCTGGTACAACTTTATCGGCTCGAGGACTGACTGCCTGGCGCATACACCAGGGATCCAGCGTCTATTATAGCGTTACATGGATGGGGTTCCGAGCCCAACGCGGGCAGGGCGGTGTTTTGCCTAGCTGATTTCGAGCTGGCGCAGCTGATAAAGCGCCTCGTCGACCTTGCGGTGAAGATCCCGTAGCGGCCGCTCGGTCCCCTCTACGGGCACTTCTAGCGGCTCGCTGTCTGCAGCGTGCAATAGCTCATAGCTAATGTTCAGTGCCGCCATTACTGCGATTCGCTCCAAGCCGATGACCTTGCCGGTTTCCCGAATGGAGCGCATCTGCTTGTCCAGATACTTGGCCGATACGATGAGGTCGGCTTCCTGATCTTCGGGGCAGGCCACCTGATACTCTTTGTCGAGGATCTTTACCGTGATGGTGTTGCTCTGGCTCATGGGGTCTGCTCCATGGCGCGAAGCCTGTCCAGCACAGCCTCTACGCGGGTTCTTGCCTGTGCGTTTTGCTCGAGCAGGTCGCGGCGCTCTCGCTGGTAGTTGGCGTTTTCTGCCTTCAGTGTGCGATTTTCGGTATTGAGCTGCTCGCACAAACCGATCAGTTCGTCGATCTTGCCTTCGAGGATCTTGAGCGGGTTCTCGGCCATTGCGGTTATACTTGGGTGAGGCGTATAGGCAAACTACTATAGAGCCGGTGCCACAGCAGGTCAATGCCATAAAAAGTTAGTGTTTTCAAAGGCCTGCCGCAGTTTCTTGAAGCCATCAGTGTGACGCTGTGGCCTTACAACATGGGAAGTCCATATGTTTGATCCGCAGCCCGGTGACTCCGGCGTCTTCGACTTCGAAGAGATAGCAAACGAACTGTTGGAGCAGGGCGAGCGCGTCTCACCGGCGGAGCTACACGGCTGTCTGGCGGGCTTGCTGGGTAGCATGGGACAGGTGAGCCCAGAGACGGCGCTGGCGGCCCTTAACCAGGCGTTGAGTCTTGATTTGCACGGTGAGCTGGCCGAGCGCGTGCAGCAGCTGCACAGCGTGACCGCGGCGGCGGTGATGGACGATGCCTTTGAATTTCACCCCCTGTTGCCCGACGACGATGAAGATCTCGCGATCAGAACCGAGTCTCTGGCGGCCTGGTGCCGCGGCTTTCTGGCGGGCTATGCGCAGGGCAAGGTCAGTACGGGCGCAACCGGTGCTGCAGTGGCGGAAGACAGTGCAGAGGCGCTGAAGGATTTCGCCGCCATTGCCCAAGCCGCACTCGATGATGATCAGGATGAAGAAGAGTCAGAGAATAGCTATGCAGAGATCGTTGAGTACCTGAGGTTTGCCGCGCTCAACGTCGTGATGGACAGCCTTGCCAGGCGCGAGGATGCCGCCGACGATGACCAGGGGCAGCTGCACTAGGCGCAGTCTTCTCAGCAGATAACCAACAGATCCCTCGCCAACAGATGATGAAAATCAGCAAAACCGAGCATGCCCGTCGTCGCAAGAACCTGATGGCGATGATGGAGCCTAACAGCATTGCCATTATTCCCTCGGCCCGGGAGCAGTCGCGCAGTCGCGACACTGACTATCCTTTCCGCCAGGACAGTGACTTCCATTATCTGACGGGCTTTAGCGAGCCAGACTCGGTACTCGTGCTGACGCCGGGGCGCCGCCATGGGCAGTATGTGATGTTCTGCCGTGAACGCGACAAGACGCGCGAGTTGTGGGACGGCTACCGCGCAGGTCCAGAGGGCGCTATTGCTGACCACGGCGCCGACGATGCCTTCCCCATCAACGATATCAACGAGATTCTGCCGGGACTGATCGAGGGCAGGGAGCGTGTTTATTACTCCATGGGCCGCAGCGCGGGTTTCGACGAGCGCATCATGGCCTGGGTGAACGATATACGCGCGAGGCAGGGCACCGGCGCCGTGCCCCCCGGAGAGTTCACCGATCTGAATCATATGCTGCATGACATGCGCCTGGTAAAGAGCGCGGCTGAGCTGCGTATTATGCGCAAGGCGGGCCAGATTACGGCCGCGGCGCACGTCCGCGCCATGCAGTACTGTCAGCCTGGTCGGTACGAGTACCAATTGCAGGCCGAGTTAGAGCATGAGTTTGCTTCTAATGGCGCTCGTTATCCGGCGTACTCCAGCATCGTGGGCGGGGGTGATAATGCCTGTGTCTTGCATTACGTCAGTAATGAGGACGTGTTGCGCGACGGTGACCTTGTGCTTATCGACGCCGGCTGTGAATTCCAATGCTATGCCGCAGATGTGACCCGCACCTTTCCGGTGAATGGCCGCTTCAGCAAAGAGCAGCGCGCCATTTATGACCTGGTTCTTAAGGCTCAGCTCTCCGGAATTGCCAAGATCAAACCTGGCAATCACTGGAACCAATCGCACGATGCTACGGTGAAAGTCATTACTGAGGGGCTGGTGAAGCTTGGCTTACTAAAAGGGCGCGTGCCGCAATTGATCAAGGACGGTGCTTATCGCGAGTTCTATATGCACAGGGCTGGGCACTGGCTGGGATTGGATGTCCACGACGTTGGTGATTACCAGGTGGACGACACATGGCGGGCACTGGAGCCCGGCATGGTGATGACCATAGAGCCCGGCATTTACATTTCGCCGGACAATCGCAAGGTGGCAAAGCGCTGGCGCGGCATCGGCGTACGCATTGAGGACAATGTAGCGGTGACTGCGGATGGCCATGAGATATTGACTGACGGTGTTCCAAAGAGCGCCGACGACATCGAAGCGTTGATGGTGGCCTAGGGTGATGGGGGAGCAGCGCAATGTGGTTATTGCCGGCGGAGGCATGGTCGGTATCAGTTTGGCGCTTGTCCTTGCCAACCAACTGCCCGATACAACGCGCATTACCCTGGTCGAAAGTGTTCCCCTGCCCAGCTCCGGGGACAAGGCACCCACCTACCACCCCTCGTTTGATGCGAGATCTACCGCGCTGAGCTTTAGTTCTCGCCGTATCTACGAGGCACTGGGTATCTGGGAAGGGTTGGCCCAGTGGGCCTGCCCCATCAACACCATTCACGTGTCCAATCGTGGACGCTTCGGCAGCACTGTGTTGCAGGCGAGTGAGTATGATTGGCCTGCGTTGGGTTACGTGGTAGAGAACGCCTGGCTGGGGCGTTACCTGCTTCACGCATTGCAGCAGCAGGGGCGGGTTGAGCTGCTGTCGCCGGCCAGCGTCACAGCCGCTGAGGCTGATGGCAAAGGCATGCGGTTGGTGCTGTCACACCCTGAACTGACCGAGCTCCATACCGATTTACTGGTGGTTGCCGATGGCGCGGGCTCGCCGCTGCGCGAGTCGTTGGGGGTAATTGCCAGTGAGAAGCCCTATGGACAGCACGCACTGGTGGCAAACATTGCCTTTGCCCAGGCTCATTCGGGTTGTGCGTTTGAGCGCTTTACAGATCAGGGACCGCTGGCGCTGCTACCCCTGCTATCCGCTGCGGGAGCAGAGCACCGTGCCGGGTTGGTATGGACCCTTCCGCCGGCGCGCGCGAAGACCCTGTGCGAGGCCAGCGATGCGGAATTCCTGGAGGCTTTGCAAGAGCGCTTTGGCTATCGCCTCGGTCGCCTGCGACAGGTAGGGGAGCGCCATGCCTATCCGCTGGCCTTGCTGCGCGCCGGCGAACAGGTGCGCCAGGGTGTGGTCATCATGGGTAATGCGGCCCACTCACTGCACCCGGTGGCTGGCCAGGGATTTAATCTTGCGCTGCGAGATATCGCCGCCCTCACAGAGACCGTGGCAGCTGCGTTGTCTGCCGGGAAGGAATTGGGTGATCTAACAGCATTGCAGCGCTACGAATCTGCACAGGCGCAAGATCAGGAACAAACTATTCAGTTCAGCGACCTTGTGCCGCAAGTGTTTATGAACAGTGATCCATTGCTGGGGCTCACTCGCGATATGGCGCTATCGGGGCTGGATGTGCTGGCGCCGCTGAAGCATCAGTTCGTGCGCCATGCGGCTGGGATTGCTGCGATGGGGGGCAGTGGTGGCTGATCAGACGGATTACGATGTTGTCATTGTCGGAGGGGGCATCGCCGGCTCGGCTTTGGCCGTGGCACTGTCTGGGAGCGGCCTCCGGCTGGCATTGGTAGAGGCGCGCGCGCCGTCACTGGATGCCTTGCCCTCGGGTCATGCAGTCGGGGATTTTGATGCGCGAGTGAGTGCCTTAACTCCCAAATCCGTGCAGTTGCTTGAGCGACTCTCTGTGTGGGACGAAATCAGCGATTACCGCTGCTGTCCCTACCATCATATGACGGTGTGGGACGCTGAGGGTACCGGCGAGATTGAATTCGATGCCGCCGAGGTGGATAGCCCCTGGCTGGGCACCATTGTTGAGAACCGCGCGGTCACTCGCGCGCTGCTACAGCAGGTGAGCGCAAGACCGGATATTCAGCTGATTGCGCCTGCGCGACTGGAAGCCTGTCACGTCAGTGCTGAGGGTGTCGCCGCACTCACACTCGATCAAAACCGACAGCTCAGTGCATCACTGCTGGTGGCGGCGGACGGCGCTTTGTCGCCGGTTCGCGAGCTGATGGGCTTCGCGACGCGCGAGTGGGATTACGGGCACAAGGCCATAGTGACCACGGTGGCCACCTCTAAGTCGCACGCTGACACTGCCTGGCAGCGTTTTATGCCGACCGGGCCCTTGGCACTGCTACCGCTGCCCGGCGAGACACCGGAACATCGATGCTCCATCGTATGGTCGGCGGATATCGAGGTGGCTGACGAAATCATGGCACTGGATGATGGTGCCTTTTGTGCAGAACTCAGTCGCGCTGCAGAGTTCCGCTTGGGCAATGTCACCGCTTGTGCGCCGCGGTTTGCCTTCCCGCTGCGCCAGCGCCATGCCATTGATTATGTGCAGGCAGGTGTCGCTTTGGTCGGCGACGCTGCGCACACCATACATCCGCTGGCGGGCCAGGGTATCAATCTTGGATTGGCCGATGTCGCGGCGCTGGCCAGCGAGCTGACCGATGCCAAGGCACGGGGAATTAGCCCGGGTGATTTGGCTGTGCTCAAGCGTTATCAGCGCCAGCGCAAGGGCGAGAACCTGGCGATGATGGCTGCAATGGATGGCTTCAAACGATTGTTTGAACAACGCTCTCCCGCCGTACGATGGCTGCGCAATGCTGGCATGCGCGGCGTAGGTGGCCTACTGCCTGTTAAGCAGCAATTGATGCGCCACGCGATGGGGCTGGGTGTCAGCGGCGCCTGAGCATTGTTTTTCAAGGGCTGCCCGATACAATAGCGCGCTCAGAATCCTGCAAGAAGCTTGCAACCGCACTGAGGACCTCCCATGAGCCAGACCCCTACGGAACTGAAGTACGCCAGCAGCCATGAATGGGCTCGGCTGGAAGAAGATGGCACCGTCACTATCGGGATTACCGACCACGCGCAGGAAGCCCTGGGCGATGTGGTATTTGTGGAATTGCCTGGCGTGGGTGACACCCTGGCCGCCGGCGACGACGCGGGGGTTGTTGAGTCGGTGAAAGCGGCATCCGATATCTATGCGCCTGTCGGCGGCGAAGTGATTGCCACCAATGAGCAGCTTGAGGATGAGCCCGAAACGGTGAACTCTGATCCGTACAACGACGGCTGGTTCTTCCGCCTCAAGCCCACCGATACCGGCGAGCTCGATAAGCTGATGGACGCCGACGCCTACACGGCGCAGTGTGCCGACGAGTAAGACTCGCGCTAGCGGTGTAACAGCGCCTCACGCATGCACGCAGAACTTCCTGACCTGATACTACGCAAGGGCGCTGACCGGCGCCTTCGCGCCGGGCACCTGTGGGTTTTTTCCAACGAAGTTGATACCGAACGCAGCCCTCTCTCGGCGTTCAGTGCCGGTGATCCCGTGGTGGTGCGAGGCACCGACGGGCGCGTCTTGGGCAGCGCGTACGTCGAGCCCAATGCACTGATTTGTGCTCGCCTGTATGCCCCCAATCAAATGGTGGCGCCGGACGCGGGCTTGTTTAGTAACTCGTTGGGGGCCGCATTAGAGGCTCGACAACAGTTTTTCGACGCGCCGTTTTATCGTCTGGTCTACGGCGACAGCGATCTCTTGCCGGGTTTGGTGGTGGATCGATTTGGCGATTACCTGGTGTGCCAGTTCAACAACGCGGGTATCGAGCGGTATCAAGCGCAGGTGATAGATGCCCTTGTGTCGCAGCTTTCACCCGAGGGTGTGCTGTTGCGTTCCGACAGCCGAAATCGCAGGGAGCAGGGTCTCGAGGACCGAATAGAAACGGTTTTCGGCGACGTACCTGCTGCGGTGCCGCTGGAGGAAAATGGGGTGCGCTTTGAGGCACCTGTGAAGGGCGGCCAAAAAACCGGATGGTTTTATGACCACCGTCTTAATCGCGCTCGATTGCAGGCCTTTTCCCGCGGCGCCCGGGTGCTGGATGTCTACAGCTATATCGGTGGCTGGGGCATACAGGCCGCCGCTGCCGGCGCCGATTCGGTGATCTGTGTCGACAGCTCCCAGGCTGCACTTGACGCCGTAGCAGGCAATGCTGCGCTTAACGGGGTGGGCGACCAGGTGTCTTGCGAGCAGGGACGCGCGGATGCGGTGATGCAGGCGCTGGCCGCTGCTGGCGAACAATTCGACATTGTGGTGCTGGATCCGCCTGCCTTCGTGCAGCGACGCAAGGACCTTAAGAAGGGTATCGCAGCCTATCGCCGAATCAACGAGCTTGGGTTGCGGCTACTGCGCCCCGGCGGCCTGCTTGTTGCAGGATCCTGCTCCATGCATATGCCTCGCCTTGAGCTCAACGCCGCACTGCAGGGGGCTGCTCGTCGCTCGGCGTGTGAGTTGCGCATTGTTGAGCAGGGCGGACAGGGGCCGGACCACCCGATTCACCCAGCGATTCCGGAAACGGAGTACCTTAAGGCAGTATTTGCCAGGCGCATGAACTAGCGCAGCGAGATCACCGGCCAGTCCCGGCTTTGGGCAATTTGGCGCAAGCGATCATCAGGGTCTACCGCGACCGGGTGCTCAACGGCCTCTAGCAGGGGCAAATCGTTGTGGGAATCGCTGTAGAAATAGGCGCCTTCCAGACTGTCATCACGCGATGCCAGCCACTGCATCAGTCGCGTGACCTTGCCCTCTTGAAAGGTCGGTATTCCTGCAGGCTCCCCGGTATAGATACCGTCGAGTTGCTCACCTTCACAGGCCAGTAAATTGTCGATGCCCAGCGCATCAGCAATGGGTCGGGTGATGAAAGCATTGGTCGCTGTGATAATCAGCAGGGTATCGCCTTGCCGGCGGTGGCGCTCTATCAGGTCTGCCGCAGCGGGCAAGAATATGGGGGCAATTTTCTCGCGCATGAATTCCTGGTGCCACTGGGCCAGCGATTCTGGCGTTTTGCCGGCCAGTGGTGACAGGGCAAAGCGCAGATAAGCATCGATATCGAGGTCGCCAGTTTGGTAGTCGGCGTAGAATTGCTCGTTCTGCCGGGCAAAAGCGTCGCTATCTACCCGCCCGGTTTCGCACAGGAATACGCCCCAGAGATGGTCGCTGTCGCCACCAATCAGGGTGTTGTCCAAATCAAATATCGCCAGTGCCATGGGCCAGTGAGCTTTTAGGAACGGGAGCGAAGCATAGCGACTGACAGTCTATGACTCAATTTCTCAGCCCCGGCAAAGTGTGGAACAATAGGCGGCTCGAGTTTCATCAGGGTTCCCCGCGTGATTGATAAGGATGGTTTTCGCGCCAATGTGGGCATCATGGTCGCTAATGACCATGGGCAGCTGCTGTGGGCCCGCCGGGTGGGCGGTAAGGATGCCTGGCAGTTCCCACAGGGCGGTATCAATCGCGGGGAGTCTCCACGCGACGCGCTCTATCGGGAGCTGGAAGAAGAGATCGGCCTTACCGCGGATGCCGTTGAAGTGCTTGCAACCACACGTGGCTGGCTGCACTATCGATTGCCAAAGCGTTACGTGCGCAAGGGCCAGAAGCCACTGTGCATTGGCCAGAAGCAGAAGTGGTTCCTGCTGCGACTCACGAGCGATGAGGCTGCGATCAAGCTGGATCTCAACGATACGCCCGAGTTCGACCATTGGCGCTGGGTCAGTTACTGGTACCCCCTGAATCAGGTGATCCCGTTCAAGCGGGAGGTCTATCGGCGCGCTATGAAAGAACTGGCACCACCGCTGGGCCGCCTCGTGGATAAGTTGGACGGGGGCTAGGCCGATGCTCGAAACCCTGCGTGTCATTGTCCAGGAGGTCAACGCCGCCGAAAGTTTGGATCGGGCGCTGGACATTATTGTGCGCAGGGTTCGCGATGCCATGGACACGCAGGTGTGCAGTGTTTATATGCGCGACCCTGTGTCAGGCCGCTTGGTGTTTCGAGCCACCGAAGGCTTAAATGCAGATCAGGTAGGCATCGCCAGTTTGGCGGACGGCGAGGGCTTGGTTGGTCTGGTGGCTGAGCGCGAGGAGCCGGTTAATCTCGATAACGCACCCAGCCACCCCAGTTTTCAGTTTCTCGACGACATCGGTGAAGAGCCCTTTGACGCGTTTCTGGGCGTCCCGATTATTCACCAGCGCGTGGTACTGGGTGTGCTGGTTGTGCAGCAGGCACAGCGCCGCCGCTTCGATGAAAGCGATGAAGCGTTTCTTGTCACCATGTCGGCCCAGCTGGCGGGTGTTATTGCTCATGCCCAAGTGTCCGGTACGGTGCAGACCGATGCCGGCGCGGGCGACCCGCCCAGCTCGGTAAAGGTTACTGGCGTACCGGGTGCTCCCGGGGTGGCCATCGGCACGGCGGTGGTGGTGTCGCCCGTGGCGGACTTGTATGCAGTGCCTACTCGCAAGGCTGAGAGCCGGCGGCAGGAGCTGCGCAGTTTCAAACATGCGCTTGAATGTGTGCGCCGAGACATCCACACCGTCTCTGAAAACCTGAAAGACGAACTCAGCGCCGAGGACCATGCCCTGTTTGATGTGTATCTGGGCATTCTCGACGACTCTGCCATTGGCGGTGAGGTGGCCAGCAAGATCAAAGCCGGCGAATGGGCGCAGGGTGCGCTCAGCCAGGTGATGATTCAGCACATTCGCCACTTTGAGCGCATGGAGCACAGTTACCTGCGCGAGCGGGCCGTGGATGTGAAAGACCTCGGCACGCGAGTGCTGTCCTATCTGCAGGCCGAGGAGCGCGAGGAACGCGAATTCCCGCCGCAAACGGTGCTGGTGAGTGAGGAACTGACCGCGTCTGCACTGGGCGAAATCCCACGGGAGAATCTGGTGGGTCTGATCTCCGTGCGCGGCTCTGGCAATTCCCATGTGGCGATCCTGGCCCGCGCCATGGGTATACCGACGGTGATGGGTGCAGTGGATCTGCCCTACACCCGGGTTCAGGATATGACCGTTGTTGTGGATGGCTACAACGGGGTGGTGCGCCTCAACCCGCGTACTGATGTGCTTGATCGTTATCAGGAACTGGTCGATCAGGACCTGGCTACGAATCGCGATCTTGAAAGCCTGCGTGACAAGCCCTGTGAAACCCTGGACGGCTTCAGGCTGCCCCTGTGGGTAAACACCGGGCTGATGGCCGATGTGACCCGCTCTCTGGAGCAGGGCGCCGAGGGCGTTGGCCTGTATCGTACCGAAGTCCCGTTTTTGTTGCGCGAGCGCTTCCCCAGTGAAGAAGAGCAACGACAAATCTACCGTAACCAGTTGGAAGCCTTTGCACCCCGGCCGGTGACTATGCGTACCCTGGATGTGGGCGGTGACAAGGCTTTGCCCTATTTCCCGATCGAAGAAGATAACCCCTTCCTCGGTTGGCGAGGTATTCGTGTCACTCTGGATCATCCGGAGATTTTCCTGTCGCAGGTGCGTGCCATGCTCAAGGCCAATGATGGCTTGGACAACCTGCGGATCATGTTGCCCATGGTCAGCAATGTTTCTGAACTGGACGAGGCCTTGTCGCTGATACATCGCTGTCACCGCGAGGTACAGCAGGAGGGCGTCAGTTCAGCCTTACCGCCGATTGGCGTCATGGTGGAGGTTCCCGCCGCGGTTTATCAGGCGCGCGCATTGGCGCGGCGTGTCGATTTTCTGTCCGTCGGCAGTAACGACCTGACGCAATACTTGCTTGCCGTTGATCGCAATAATTCCCGAGTGGCAGATCTTTACCACTCTTTCCATCCCGCTGTTCTGCAGGCCCTCCACCATGTGGCAGCTGCGGCGAGAGGTGAAGGCAAACAGGTGAGTATCTGCGGCGAGCTGGCGGGCGATCCGCTGGCTGCGGTGCTGTTGTTGGCCATGGGCTACGACGTGCTTTCCATGAATGCCACCAGTCTTCCTCGCGTTAAGAAGGCGCTGCGCAGCGTTAATCGCACCGAGTCTGCGGCGCTGCTCGAAGAGATCATGGCGCTGGAAGACGGCAACGCGATTCATCGGCGCCTGGAGTCGGCATTGGTCCAGCGTGGGCTGGAGCAGCTGATTCACGTTCCGGTCGCCTGATTTACTTTCCCAGCATCCCCTTTTCTTCTTGCCTTGGTAAGAGGCTCCTCTGGCCCGACGCCGGTATCGCCGGCGCCTGATCGGTGGCCCTCCGGGCTACCCTCACTTAGTCGCGAGCCCTGCGGTCTCCCTTCATGCGTTCGGCACGCGATCTGATGCGGCTGCCTGGCGATTCCCCCGCCGGTCCGGAGTTTGGAGTGTGCTGTGCGAGACGAGGCAGCGCCCAAGTGCTGGGGGCTCTCCGATAACAGCGTCAGCGGCGCTTCTGACTCCTAGCTGCATAAGACTGTCGCCGAGGAAGTGGAAAGGGAGAGCGTAGCGCGTCAAGGCTCTCGACCGATCGAGGGCAGCGCGCAGCGCCGATAGTCAGGCGGGGAGTCACAAGGGGTGCTGACGCGGCCAAGGTGATTATCGTAATTCACTGGCCCCACCGAGGTATCGCCGGCTCAGCGATCACAGAGGAAGGGTCTCCTTAACCACTCCGGTCGTATGGCCCTTAGCATCGAAGCTGGTTTCGCGAAACGCCACCGACGTCAGCGAACGCACAATGGTCGTGGTGCAACGTGTGCCATAAGAACCGGCAGAGATGAACTGTGCGGAAAGCTGTTGATCCATCTCGCCGGTAAGACCCTGGCGGTGCAGTTCTTCGGGTTTGGCGAGCTCAGTGCCGCCGACAACCTTGGCGAGCGAATCCCACGGGAGTGGCTGCTGGCCGTCCAGTTGTGGCATCAGCTTTGCCAGTTCCTGCTTGCCCAACTCGACCTTGGGCCATGGCACATCCAGGTTGGCATTGCTCAGGCCATAAATGCCCGGCGCAAGCTGTTTGGGTGTGCGGTCCTGGCTATTCAGGAACCACAGCTGGTCTCCCGATCCCAGCAGCAGATTGAAACCTGCGTAGTCGTCGGCCCGAGTTGCGATTTGCGCCAGATAGTCCTCAGCGGGCTTGGCGCCAGTCAGAAAGTCCAGTGTGAGCTCTCCGCGAGAACGCGGCGCCGGCGCCGTGCGTGAGGGGTCCTGTACGTTGGTGATGGCGGCAAAGCGGCCGCTGCCAGTAATGCCCATCCAAGTGCCCCCGGCTTGCTGGTCTCTGCCCGCAAGTAGGTTTGGGCGGTCTGGCCAGAAGCTGGCGGGGGCAGTAGGGCGCGCGTGGAACTCGTCGCGGTTAGCCGCAACTACCAGCGGCAATTCGGCACTGACGCGATGTGCGAAGATCACCAGACACATAGAAAAAGGCTCCACAGGGTTGCGGTTGATTGTGCATGACTCGCCGGTCGCTGATAATAGCTAACTGATGGCCCACGCCGGCTTTTCATCCGCCAACAACTTAGCCAGATACAGGTATTATTTCTTTGCTGCCCTATCCCGATATTGATCCCGTTGCGGTCAGCCTAGGACCCGTGCAGGTGCATTGGTATGGGCTTACTTACCTCGGAGGCCTTGCCTTTGCGTGGTGGTTCGCCAGGCTCCGTGCCTCCAAGCCCGGTGCAGTGATGGCCCGCGAACAGGTGGATGACCTGATCTTCTATGCCGCAATAGGCATCATTGTGGGCGGGCGTATCGGTTATGCGTTCTTCTACGGCTGGGACCAACTGGTGGCAGACCCAAGCTGGCTACTGCGGGTCTGGCAGGGTGGCATGGCCTTCCACGGTGGTCTGCTTGGCGTTATTGCGGCTATGTATCTTTTCGCCAGGCGGCACGGTATCGCCTTTGGTGCGATGCTGGATTTCATTGCGCCATTGGCGCCTGTAGGTTTGGGCCTCGGACGGCTGGGTAACTTCATCGGTCAGGAGCTCTGGGGGCGCGCCACGGATGTGCCCTGGGCAATGGTGTTTCCCAAAGACCCGCTGCAGTTGGCACGCCACCCCTCCCAGCTGTACCAATTCGCCCTTGAGGGCGTTTTGCTGTTTGCCGTGCTGTATTGGTTTACGGCGCGGCCGCGTCCGACCTGGTCTGCGGCGGGCGTGTTTGCGGTCGGTTATGGCTGCGTACGGTTTTTCGTCGAATTCTTCCGCGAGCCCGATGCTCACCTGGGCTTCCAGGCCTTTGGCTGGATGACCCGTGGCCAGATGCTGTGCCTACCCATGATAGCGGTGGGCGTTCTTATGATCGTCTATGCGTACAAACAACAGGGCTCGCGCCCAACTCCGGAGAAACAAGCTTCATGAAACAGTACCTCGATTTGCTGCAGGACGTTCTGGATAACGGCATCGAGAAGGGCGATCGCACCGGCACTGGCACGCGATCGGTGTTTGCCCGCCAGTACCGACACGATCTGGCAGATGGCTTCCCCCTGCTCACAACCAAGCGGCTGCATTTTAAGAGTATTGCCAATGAGCTGATCTGGTTCCTCAATGGCGATACCAATACGCGCTGGCTCAAGGAAAATGGTGTCAGCATCTGGGACGAATGGGCCACTGAGGAGGGCGATCTGGGGCCAATCTATGGCGCACAGTGGACCGCTTGGCCAACGCGCGATGGCGATACCATCAACCAGATTGACTATGTGGTTAATTGCCTGAAGAACAACCCCGACAGCCGCCGCATCCTCTTTCATGGCTGGAATGTGGAGTACCTGCCTGACGAGAGCATTAGCCCGCAAGAGAATGTGAAGGCGGGCCGGATGGCGCTACCACCCTGCCACCTGCTTTACCAGTTCTATGTGGCGAATGGTCGGCTGTCTGCCCAGCTGATGATTCGCTCCAGCGATACCTTCCTTGGCCTGCCTTACAACACAGCGAGTCTCGCACTGCTGGTACATATGCTGGCGCAGCAGTGTGGCCTGAAGCCCGGGGAAATCGTGATCAGTACCGGAGATACCCATATCTATAGCAACCACATGGCGCAGGTGCGGGAGCAATTGTCCCGGGTGCCCCGGCAACTGCCAACGCTGGAAATCCTGCGTCGCCCGGACAGCATTTACGATTACCGTCTTGAAGACTTTGAAATCCAGGGCTACGACGCGCACTCGCATATTTCCGCGCCAGTAGCCGTTTGAGCGATCGGATATGCAGCTTTCATTGATCGTCGCGGCCGCTCGCAATGGGGTTATCGGCCGCAATAATGCACTGCCCTGGCACCTGCCCGAAGATCTCAAGTACTTTAAGCGGGTCACGATGGGTAAGCCCATTTTAATGGGCCGCAAAACCTTCGAGTCCATCGGCAGGGCGCTCCCAGGGCGCACAAACCTTGTGATCACTCGCAATAATGAGTGGCAAGCAGAGGGTGTGCAGGGCGTACGCAGCCTAGAAGCCGCACTATCGCTGGCCGAAGACATCGCCTTGATCGACGGCGTTGACGAGTTAATGGTGATTGGTGGGGCCCAGATTTACGCGGAGGCGCTTCCCCGGGCGGAGCGTATTTATCTCACGGAGGTGGATGCGGATGTGGAGGGTGATGCCTATTTGCCCGCAATTGATCGCTCAGCGTGGCGGGAAGTCTCCCGCGAGGTCCATGCGCCCTCGGAGACTAACCCGTATCCCTACAGTTTTGTGGTGCTGGATCGACGCTAGGCGGGTTCTTTGCCAGGCCTGAAACTGCAAGTGTTACTGTTTTCGCCCGTCTTCGATGTAACTGTAACCTTTCTTCACAAAGGCGGTGGCGCTCAGCCTTTGGGTTAACGGGGGGTTGGAATCCGACGCGCATATGGTTTAAATTCGCCTCCTCGGTTTGTCGACTCGCAGTTTTCCACCTATATAAGTAAGTACCGAGTCTCTTTTAATTTCAGCTCTCAATTACTCTGTCGGATACAGGAAGCACTATTCCCATGACTATGTATCGTATGAAGAAAGTGTTGTTTGCTGCGCTGGTCACCTCCGTTGGTATGGTGGGTGTGGCCCAGGGCAACAACCTCGAATCAGTCCTCAAAGTTGCCGAGGATAAAAACGCGGCTGCACGCCAGTCTCAGGCCAAGGTTGATCGCCTTGCTGATGAGACCCGTGACCTGCTCAGCGACTACAAGACTGTGGTCAAGCAGGTAGACGGCCTGAAAGTCTACAATGCGCGTTTGCAACGCCAGATCGATAACCAGCTGCAGCGGATTGCCAACATCGATGGTTCCATCGAGCAGGTAACCGTTATTCAGCGCCAGATGACGCCGCTGATCATCCGCATGGTGGATGGCCTGGAGCAATTTGTCTCTCTCGACATGCCGTTCCGTACAGATGAGCGTATGGCCCGTGTCGCGTTCCTGCGCACCAACCTTGATCGCGCAGATGTAACGGTTGCTGAAAAGTTCCGTCAGGTACTCGAGGCATACAACATCGAGCTGCAGTATGGCCGCGGCATCGACTCCTACTCTGACACCGTCGACCTCGATGGCACGCCCACCGAAGTGGACTTCCTGCGAATCGGTCGAATTGCACTGCTGTACCAGTCAAAAGACGGTGAGCGCTCAGGCGCTTGGGATAAGGAAGCAGGTGCCTGGGTTCCCCTCAGCGCCGGCGACTACAACACCGCTATCCGCAAGGGCATTCGCATTGCCAAGAAGCAAGCCACGATTGATCTGCTGAACATTCCAGTAGCTGCTCCGGAGTCAAACTAATGTTGATTAAAAATATTACTCGTCTGATTGCCGCGGCTGCTGGTGCCGCCGTACTCTCGACCAACGTTGCGTTGGCGCAAGACGGTGACGCACCGGCTCGTGACCTGAATCAGCTGTTGGACTTTGTTAAGCAAGGCCAAGTGACCGAAGCACGTGAGAACCGTGCCCGCGAGCAGCGCTTTACACAGAACAAGGCCAACCAGCAGGCAGAATTGCGCAGCGCTGAAGCTGAGCGCACCCGTCAGGAGCAGCTCAGTGCCCAGCTGGAAAACACCTTCGAAGAAAATGAGCTGGTCATCACGGCTAAGCAAGCTCAGCTTGTAGAGCGCCTGGGCGCCCTGTCCGAGCTGTTCGGTCACCTGACAGCAGCGTCTGGCGACCTCGCATCGAACATTGAAGTGTCGCTGGCTTCTGCCCAGTACCCGGATCGTGAAGTGTTCCTGAAAGACCTGATCGAAAAGATGAGCGGATCTGACACGCTGCCCAGCGTTGATGAAATCGAGCGCGTTTGGTACGAGCTGCTGCGCGAAGTAACCGAAACAGGTCGCGTTGTTGCTTTCGACGCTGAAGTTGCTACTCCCTCCGGTGAGCTGGCCCAGCGCAGTGTTGTGCGTGTAGGTGCGTTCAACATTGTTGATGCCGACGGCAACTACCTGACCTACAACAACGGAAGCCTGAGCGAGCTGCCCCGTCAGCCCTCTGGCAACTACACTGGCTGGGCATCTAGCCTGGCATCAGCCACTTCCGGCCTCCACACCTTCGGTGTAGATCCCACTGGCCCCACTGGCGGTTCCTTCCTGGCGGCGATCATCGATAGCCCGACTCTGGAAGAGCGCTGGCATCAGGGTGGTTACGTTGGCTACGGTATTACCGCGGTTGGTGTATTCGCCTTCATCCTGGCTATCTACCGTCTGATCGTACTGTCTGCTGTTGGCGCGAAAGTGAACTCTCAGATGAAGAGCGACAAGGCCAACGACAACAACCCGCTGGGCCGCGTACTCAAGGTTGCAGAAGACAATCCGAACATGGACTCCGAAACACTGGAGCTCAAGCTGTCGGAAGGTATTCTGAAGGAGACTCCGAAGATCGAGAGCGGCCTGACATTGCTCAAGATCATCGCAGCGGTGGCTCCGCTGATGGGTCTGCTGGGCACGGTGACCGGAATGATCATCACCTTCCAGGCCATCACCATCTTCGGTGCAGGCGATCCCAAGGCAATGGCCGGCGGTATCTCCAGCGCTCTGGTAACCACGGTTCTGGGTCTGCTGGTTGCGATCCCGACGGTACTGCTGCACACCTTTGTGAATGGTCGCGCTCAGCGCATCATCCACATCCTGCAGGAGCAGACCACCGGTATGATTGCAGAGCACACAGAGTCTAGTCTGAGGAGCTAACATGCAGTGGCTCATGAATGCCAGCGAAGCACTGTCCAGCTTTATGGATCTGGGCGGGAATGTGCTTTGGCTGATCGCGATACTGCTGTTCTTCATGTGGATGCTGCTCTTTGAGCGCGTCTGGTACTTCCGCGTAGGCTGGAAGTCTGATGTGAGCGGAATCATCGCCAAGTGGGAAGGGCGCTCAGAGCGTAAGTCCTGGGAGGCCCATCAGGTTCGCGAGATGATGATTTCCCAGGCGCGCATGCAGATTAACCAGAATCTGCCGGTGATTAAGACACTCGTTGCGCTATGCCCTCTGCTGGGCCTGCTTGGCACGGTGACCGGTATGATCGAGGTGTTCAACGTGATGGCAGTGACCGGTGGCGGTGACGCCAAGTCCATGGCGGGTGGCGTATCACGCGCCACTATTCCGACAATGGCGGGAATGGTTGCTGCGATCTCTGGCGTATTTGCCAATACCTATGTGACACGGATTGCCCAGCGAGAAAGCGTCTTTCTCGAAGACAACCTGACCACAGATCACTAAAGGCTGTAGAACGCGATGCGCAAGTTTAAGAACAAGGGAGACGGTGAAGAGGCTGAAATCGATCTTACGCCCATGCTGGACGTGGTCTTTATCATGCTGATCTTCTTCATCGTCGTCGCTTCCTTCATCAAGGAAGCCGGTATCGAGGTCAACCGCCCGGACAACACCAATTCAGACCCGTCTGACGCCACCAGCATCCTGATCAGGATTGCCGGCGACAATCAGGTCTGGATGGAGAATCGCCGGGTAGATGTTCGCTCAGTGCGGGCTAACGTGCAGCGACTGCTGGCGGAAGACCCTGACCAACCGGTTACCATTAAGACAGAGACAGGTGCGGAAATGGGCGTCTTCATCGAAGTAGCCGACGCCGCACGTGAAGCAGGGGCCAGCGTTACCTGGCCCGACAGTGAACAGTAATAGAGAGCGCTACCTATGAGTGATCGAGGGGTTAGCCGCACCGCCAACGATTCGGAAGAGAATCAGATTGACCTGACGCCCATGCTGGACGTCGTGTTCATCATGCTGATCTTCTTCATTGTTACCTCGTCCTTCGTGAAGGAGCCCGGGGTGGAACTACTGAAGCCACAGGCGGTCACAACAGAACAGTGTACGCGTGGAACCATCATTTTCGCGGTCGATGATCGCGGTGATATCCACTACAACAAGAACAAGATTCCCCTAGAACGGGCGGCTTTTCTGGCTGAAGCAGCCAAAAAAGAGGCTCCTCAGGCGGAGCTTGTTATTCAGGTGGATCAGAAGTCTGATTCCTCAAGGGTTCTGGAACTCTCCCGGGAGCTGATGGAAACCATGGGCACGTTGCCGTGTATTTCGACGGATGAGGAGTAACAAGTCCAATGCGTAACAGCCCGTTTAGACTCTTAATCTCAGCGCTGCTCGCGGTGCCCGTAGCACTGGGCCTGTTCATGGTGATGAATGCGCTGATCGACAGTGACTTCGAGCAGGATGAGCTGAAGAGCCGCAAGATTGCAGACATCGTCACGCCGGAAGAAACGATCGAAACCAATGTGAAGGAACAGAAGCCTGAGAAGGTAGAGGATCCCGAACAGCCCCCACCCGAAATGCAGCCTCTGGATTTCGACATGGACATGGATACGAACGTGGCGAATATTGCACCGACCACGGGCGTCGATATTTCGATCAGCAGCTCCGGTATGTCATCTGGCGATGGTGAGTATCTGCCTATTGTGAAGGTGGCGCCGATTTATCCCCGCCGTGCACAGACGCGGGGTATCACCGGCTACTGCATCGTGGAGTACACCGTGACTCGTACCGGTTCAATCCGTGATCCCAAACCGGTGGATTGTCAGCCCTCAGGTGTGTTTGAGAGTGCTTCCGTTAAGGCGTCTCTCAAGTTCAAGTACAAGCCCCGCGTCGTTGATGGTGAAGCCATCGAGGTGGCCGGTGTACAGAACAAATTCACCTACGAACTGGAACAGTAATCCGAGGTGGTATCTATGAAGCTCTCAAAAGCTACAGTCTGGACGCGCGCAGCCTTGTTTGCTGCGCCGGTACTGGCAGCGCAGGTTGCGCTGACGCAGGTGCAGGGTGAGTTAGGCATGACTGCCCTGGGTAGTGCGTTTGCCCAGAATGAGCAGGCCAAGCCGCAGCAGGAAACACGTCGCACACCCGCACTGCGTAACAAGGTCTACGAGAAGCTGGCCGAAGCACAGGCCGCCGCAGAAGAAAAAGACCTGAATACGGCACAGAAAGTGTTGGACGGCATGATTGCCGCAGGCGGCAAGAACGAGCTGAACAGCTACGAACTCGCCAATGTGTACAACCTGTACGCATTCATCTACTACTCGCGTGAAGATTACCCCAACGCACTGAAGTCGTATGAGAATGTAGTGGCGCAGCCCGACATTCCCCTGGCCATGGAAATCAATACTCGCTATACCATTGCTCAGCTGTACTTCGTGCAGGAACAGTGGAAGCAGGGCATTGACGCGCTGTTGAAGTGGTTCGAGATGACGCAGTCGCCCACCGAGTCTGCCTACGTATTGTTGGCACAGGGCTACTATCAGCTGAAGGATTACAACCGTTCGCTGGAGAACGTGGAAATCGCCATCAGCATGTACGAAGACAAGGGTAAGGTGCCCAAGGAGCAGTGGTACAACCTGGCGCGTTTCCTCTATTTCGAAAAGAACGATGTGAACTCAACGGTTGATACCCTGGAAGAGCTGCTGAAGCACTACCCGAAGAAGCAGTACTGGGTGCAACTGTCTCACATGTATGGCGAGCAGAAGAAAGAGGGTCTGCAGTTGGCCGCCATGGAAACAGCCTATGTTCAGGACATGCTTGATAAGGGCAGTGAGCAAGTCACGATGGCTTATCTCTACCTGAATGGCGAGGTGCCTTATAAGGCCGCCACCGTGCTGGATCAGGGCATCAGGGACGGCTCTGTGGAGAAGACCTCAAAGAACTACGAAGTTCTGGGTAACGCCTGGCGTCAGGCTCAGGAGATCGATAAAGCCATTCCCGCGATGGAAGAGGCTGCATCGCGCTCTGACTCTGGTGAGCTCTACGCTCGTCTGGGCAACGTCTACCTTGACGGCGACCAGAATCGCAAAGCTGTGGAGGCCATTAACAAAGGCCTGCAACGCGGCGGAGTGAAGCGTCCTGATACCGCGCGTTTGGTGTTGGGCATGGCGTACTTTAACCTGAAGCAGTACGGCAAAGCGCGCGACGCATTCCAGGCAGCCGGTCGCGATAAACGTTCTTCGCAGTACGCATCACAGTGGATGGCCTACATGGACTCCGAATTGGAGCGTCAGCGCAAGCTCGCCGAAGACGTTTAATCAATCTTCGCTGGGGCCTGCTACACAGTCCCATAAAAAAAGGGAGCACTGAGTGCTCCCTTTTTTGTATTCGGGTTATCTGAAACGTGTCAGACAGCCACCACATTTTCGGCCTGGGGACCTTTCTGGCCGGTTGTTACGGTGAATTCAACCTTCTGGCCATCCGCCAGAGTTTTGAAACCATCGCCTTGAATGGCACTGAAGTGAACAAAGACGTCTGGGCCGTCTTCTTGCTCGATGAAACCAAAGCCCTTGGTTTCATTGAACCATTTCACGGTACCGGTGACTGTAGACATAGACTTTTTACCTGTATAGCTGTCCCTACGCGCCAACCATGGCACATGGGAGTTTGAGTTTATTTATGCTGAACGTACCGATGAACTTGCAGGAACTTCGACCGCTGTCATAAACACCACTGGAAACCCAGCACTTTCAGTGTATCACCGCGCTTTCAGGGCGCTATGACAGCACAACAAAATAGTTTGGCAATATTTGGGCTTTTGTCGCCGCTCAATCCCGTTATAACGGCGCCCGCGCTGCGCCGATCAGCCCCGGTCTGGGGTGAGTGATCACGTGTATGGGTACGGCCGAGAGCTGCTGTTGTAGAGCGCCTTTGGCACTAAAGCGTTGCAGGAACTGTTCGCTCTCCAGTGCCCTCAATAGCTTGGGCGCGATGCCCCCTGCCAGATACAGTCCGCCGAAGGCGCCGGTGGCAAGTACAAAATCGCCACAGATTGAGCCAAGCAGGGCGCAGAACTGGCTAACCACATCGGTGCAGAGTTTGTCCTCACCATAAGCTGCGCTGATCGCTTCGGGCTCTCTTGCTGGGCAGGCGCACCCTTCCTGTTCTGCCATCGTTTGATGCAAGCGCACCAGGCCTGGACCGCTGAGCAGGAGCTCGGCGTAGATGTCCGGGTAGTGTTTGAGTAAGGCGCCGAAGAGTTCAAGCTCCTGCGAATTGGCCGGCGCCAGAGAACTCATGCCCGGTTCCGCAGGTCGTACCTGCCATTGGCCAGCACTATCGAAAGCGGCGGTGGCGCCCCCTAGGCCAGTGCCCGGCCCTATCACGGCAAGCGGCGCATTGTCTGTGGGTTCCCCTGCGTTAAGAGTGACAGTGTCACTATCACTCAGGCCCGGCAGGGCGTGAGCATTTGCAGCGAAGTCGTTCAGCCAAAGGCACTGATGCAACGACAGGTCGCGACAGAACTGGCTCCGCGAAAAACGCCAGTCGATGTTGATCATCGCAATCTGGTCACCGGTTAGGGGCGCTGCAATTGCCAGGCAGGCGCGCTGGCAGTCGATGCCGTGCTGGGCTTTCCAGGTCTTTATCAAGGCCTCGAGGCTTGGGTGATGGCGGTTGAGAAAATCCTGTTGGGCAACAAAGTGTGCGGTGCCCTCGTCATACAGCGCCAGTCGGGTGTTGGTGCCGCCAACATCTGCAACGATGCGCAAGCGAGCGCCGCTCACGAGACGGGCAGGATTTTCAGGATGTTGGTAGAGCCCGGGCGGCCCATGACCTCGCCCTTGGTCAGCAGAATTGAGTCGCCTTTACTGAGGTAGTTGTCATCCCGCAGAAACTCGATGGCTCGCGCTTCAACCGCATCGTGATCAAAGGCGGAGGCGTCGAAGTACAGGGGGACCACGCCGCGGCACAGGCTCAGCTTTTGTAAGGTCTTGCTGTTATGACTTAGCGCGAATATGGGCAGACCTGAGCTGAGGCGTGACATTAGCAGAGGGGTGGTGCCTGATTCCGTAAGGCAGGCAATGCCCCTGACGTTGCTGTAGTGGTTGGCGGCATAAATTGCCGACAGTGCAATGGTTTCTTGCGCGGTAGTGAACTGCTTATCCAGGCGATAGCGCGACGTGCGCGCTACAGGGTGACGCTCGGCGCCCATGGCGGCATCTGCCATAGCCACCACAACGGCAACCGGGTAATCGCCGACCGCTGTTTCTGCCGACAGCATCACTGCATCGGTCCCATCCAGCACCGCATTGGCTACATCGAATACCTCAGCACGGGTTGGCATGGAATTGTTGATCATCGATTCCATCATCTGCGTTGCCGTAATGACAACGCGGTCCTTGCGTCTGGCTCTGGAGATAAGGTCTTTCTGGATGCCTATGAGCTCGGCGTCGCCTACCTCAACACCCAGGTCGCCCCGTGCCACCATGACGCCAGTTGAGGCTTCGAGTATGCCGTCCAGGATATCGGTGTCGGCGACCACTTCTGCCCGTTCTATTTTGGCGATGATGGCCGGTGTCAGCGACTGCTGTGCCAGTAGATTTTTCGCGTGCTCAATATCTTCGGTGCTGGAAACAAAGGAGACGGCAACAAAGTCTGGATTGATAGCAGGGAAGCCGGCGATATCGGCCATGTCTTTTTCGGTGAGTGCGGGTGCTGCAAGGCCACCGCCGAGTCGATTAATGCCTTTTCGTGAACCTAGCTTGCCACCCACTGCCACGGTACAGTCAGCGCCGCGCGGTTCCACATCGTCGACGCGTAGTCGAATCCGGCCGTCGTCCAGCAACAGGGTATCGCCGGGCTCAATGGAGTCGATCAGTGCCGGAAAATCCAGATTCACGCCGCGCGCGTTGCCACTATCTGGCGGCACATCGAGATCCAGTCGAAACCTGTCACCCTCGGCCAATTGCACAGCACCCTCTTTGAAGCTGCTGATACGTATTTTGGGTCCCTGAAGATCTGCCAGTATGCCGACATAACGGCCAGCCAGCTGGGCCTGCTTGCGAATGCGCTTCGCTACCGTAGCGTGCTGTTCGATACTCCCGTGGCTGAAATTGAGCCGGAATACGTTCACGCCCGCTTCGATCAGGCGGGCAATCATGTCCTCGGACTCGCTGGCGGGGCCGACGGTGGCCACGATTTTTGTACGTCGGTTGACGCGCTTGTTCATTTGGCAGCGTCTCCGTACGCAATGGCGAGTGAAGTGCGTGCCGCTTTCGGCAGTCCTTTGACGACTAGTCGGTAGGAGTTATCTATCATGCGTTCCACTTCACTGTTGGGGATGGACCCGTCCAGCACTACGGTATTCCAGTGCCGTTTATTCATATGGTAGCCGGGTAATACGGCCGGAAAGATATCCCGCAGTATCAGCGCTTCTTCCGGGTCACACTTGAGATTCATTCTGGCGGGCTTACCCACAGCTTCGCTCAAGGTGGCGAACATCTTACCGCGTATTTTTATCACCAGAACATCGGGCCCGAACGGGATGTCTTCCTTGGCTTCAGGCTTGCCGATGAGGTAGCTACGCGCGCTGTCGTAGTTCATTGCTGCGCTGGGGGTTGATCAATGAATTGCCGGGTGAGGTCCGGAAAATCGGTGAAGGCGCCGTCCACTTTTAACTGTACGAACAGGATGTTGTGCAGCGCGTCGATAGTATCGATCCCTGGAGGCAGTTGGTCTTGGCGAATGGTGTAAGGGTGAACCACCAGGCCCCGCGCGTGGGCGCGTTCCACCAGGTCGGTCGTTCGTGCTTTCCCGTTGTCGTCCCGCCCCAGGTACAGCTGCATGATCCAGGGTCCAATGCCGTCTGCATAGGTAGCGATGTCGTCCAGTCCGCTATCGCTGCGCAAGGCGTCGTAGTCGACGTTACTGTCTTCACCCCAGTCGTTCTCTGCAATCAGCTGTATCAGCGGCAGGTCTGTCTTGCTCTTGAGTGATCGCAGCGTCGCATCGTCAAAGCATTGCAGGAACACTTGTTCAGATAGTGCGGCATACCCTGTCCTCTCCAGGACTGAAAGTATGGCGGCTGCCATATCCTGGCCTTCCCGGAGGTGAAAGTTCGGCGCTTTCAGTTCGATGTACAGACCAGTCCGGCGTTCTCTGCTGGCGTCCAGTCCGGCGATCAGAAGAATTTCCTCTTCCAGCGTAGGAACTGGCAGGAAAGGGACTTGCAGGGGATAGCGGTCGGGATAAACGGCGCGGCGCTGATTACCCGCCTCACGGTTGGTGCGCTCGTGCGCACTCAGTTGCTTGATCTCTGCCAGTGAAAAGTCGATGGCGTAGTAGCGACCATCGGCTCTGGCTCGCTCGGGAAATACCTGCTCCACGTCGGTGGTGGATTCCAGGTAGATATCATGCAAGACGATAGGCACCCCGTCAGCAGTCAGCACCACATCCTGCTCGATGTAGTCGGCGCCCATGGCGTGCGCCAGGGCCTTTGCAGCCAATGTGTGTTCGGGGAGATAACCACTGGCACCGCGGTGAGCGATGACCAGTGGTTGTGCTTTAAGCGACATGGAGAAAGTGCACCCTATTAGCGCCAGCAGAATCAGCTGTGTTGGCAAGGTGCACTTCATGTCTCATACGCTGTTAGGGAAGGGCCGCAACCCAGCTGTTGTTCTCGAACCACTTCTTGCGAATCTTCGCCAGGATGCCGACCTTTCCATAGGCGTCCAGGTAGTTGTCTACCAGGTTGCGAAACTCGGGGTCGCCGGATTTTACAGCGATGCCAACAGGCTCAATGGTCAGCGGCTTGTCCAGAGTCACAAAGCCAGCATCGGGGTAGCGCAGAACCGTCAATACGCACACGGGCATATCAGCGACCATGCCGTCTACGGTGCCTTCGTTGATCATCTTAATGCCTTCCTCGTAGGTATTGAGCTCGACCAGTGTTGCCTCGGGGGCTGCAGTGGTAACGAAGTCAGAGGAGGTAGAGTTCTTCAGGGCCGCCAGCTTGAGGTCCTTGCGGTTGAACTGGTCTGCCTCTGAAACTTTTGCCAAGACACTGTTCTTGGTGAGTATGGACTTGCCCGACATCATGTAGGGGCCGACAAACGACACGTACTCCGCGCGCTGCGGCGTGATTGCCATGCCGGAAATCACGATATCGACTTCATCGTTTTCCAGTGCTTCAAGCAGTTTCCCGAAGGGGTAGCGCTTCAGCTCTGGCTTGACCTTCATGGCGCCGGCCAGTGCAACGCCCAGATCGACGTCAAAGCCCATTGGCACGCCTTCGCGGTTTACCACGTTGAAAGGTGGCTGGTCGCCGGACATCCCGATACGCAGCGTCTTGAAGTCGATAACGCGCTGTAGAGTGTCGCCGGCTATGGCGCCAGCAGGTAGCAGGCTGCTGCTAATCAGCGCGAGACCCAATGCCAGCGCTTTGATGAGATTTGTCATGTGGGTGCCTCCAGGGCAGTGTCTGTGTTGGAACGGATGCTGTTTGCGTTTGAGTGTAGTGGTTAGGCGGTGCGATAGCCAAAAACTTTTGGCACACTGCGCGGCGGAAAAGAGGGATTAGCCGTGATCAGCGCTTTTGAATCTATAAGAATTTCTACACCGGATGTCGCCGAAGCATCGAGGCAGTTGGCAATTCTGCTGGGTGCCCCGGCCGTGGGCGAGGCGGGTAATCTGTTCCTCCTTCAAAACACAGCTATTGACCTGGTGGCGGGCGATGGCGGCGATAGCGTGATCACCTCTCTGGCAATGTTGGCCGATAAGCCCCAGGAAAGGCTCCCGCCCTTTGCGCAGCGGCATCACTCAGTGATGGCGACGTCGGAACTTGATGCTTTCCGCACTGATTCAGATGCTGTCAGCCAGTTGGCGGTGGATCATGTGGTGGTTCAGGTGCGCGACGCTGATGCGGCCATAGCGCTATACCGGGACACGCTGGGCATTCGTCTGGCATTGGATAAGGAAGTACCCCAGTGGGGCGGCCGTATGCTGTTCTTCCGCGCTGGCAAGATGACGCTGGAGGTGATTGCAAACCCTGAAAAGGGCCCCGCGGAGCCCAGCTTCTGGGGCATTGCACTGCAATGTCCCGATTTAGAGGCAACGGCTGCGCGTTTACAGTCGGCGCGGGTTGAACTGTCGGAAATCAGGGACGGTCGCAAACCCGGTACCCGGGTCGCGACCCTAAAGAGCCACTGCCTTGGATTGCCGACCTTGTTGATTCAGCCGGCGGCTTCCACTACGTGACGCAGTGCTTGGCGTAGTCTGCCGCCTCACTGGCGCTCCAGTCGCCTTTGTCTTTCTTTTCCAATTCGCCACACCATGCCTCGGAGCCAATGGTGGTGGAATCCAACACACAGTGCTTGGCGAACACTTTGCCGTCGTCGAGGGTTAACTCGGTCATGGGCTTTTCTTTCATTTCCTCGCACCAGGCCTCACTGCCGGGCTCTACACTGCAAGCGCCGAGGGCTAGTACGGCTAAGAGGGCAATCATTACTCGCATGGGTTTGCCCCTGTTATTTTTGTAATCGTCTGAGTATGGCACTCTTATTCGCACTGGCAAATACGCGGCCCGGCGATTGCGCTATGCTTCTGCTGCACACAATACGGAGTGACCTATGCGAACATTGTGGTTGGTGACTGCTATGGCTATCGGGCTGGCGGCCTGTGCCAGCACCCAGTTTGATATCCCGGCCATTTCGCCGCCCGGCAAGGGCGAGGCACTGCCGGGAAAAATTGTTTGGCATGACCTGATATCCGACACACCCCAGCAGACCCGCGAGTTTTATGGCGAGCTCTTTGGCTGGGAGTTTGATGATCTGGCCATCGTGGGCGCCAACTATGCCCTGATTCGTCACCGCGGCCGGGTCATTGGCGGACTGGTAGACCAGAACCGCTTGCCCGCCACCGCAGACATCTCCCAGTGGGTGGTTGCCTTGTCGGTCGCTGACGCAGAGCGTGCGGCGTCGACGGTAGAAGACGCGGGCGGAACCGTCTTTACGCCGCCAACATCCCTTGGCGACAGAGGCATTATCAGCGTTGTTGCAGATCCACAGGGTGCGGTTCTGGCTTTGCTGCAAACCGACGGCGAAGATCCGGCGGATCGCTCCACCCGAGTGGGCGATGGCGAGTTCCTCTGGAACGAGATGTGGTCCAGCGATGCCGACGCCTCCGTGGCGTTTTACCAAAAGTTGGCCAGCTTTCAGATGGAGGAATTGACGGCCCAGGGTGTGTCCGCGCCGGTGGATTACCACGTGTTGAGTAGTCAGGGTTCTCCGCGCATGGGCATTCGTCAGCGCCCCGCCGATGATGTGCCACCCGTGTGGATCAGCTATTTGCGGGTTGCGGACGAGGCTGCCCTACGTGACAAGGTGAGTCGCGTGCCTGCGCTGGGCGGTGAGGTCCTGGTGCCGGTTACGCAGCGTCCCGGTGGTGGTTTTTTGGCGGTGATCGCTGGTCCCTCGGGCGCGGGAATTGCCCTGCAAACATGGCCAGAACAGGGCAAGCCGCGCCGTGTCAGCCAGCTAACAGTTCAACAGGGAGGTGAGTCATGAGAGTTCTGCAACGACTACGCTGGGTTTTGCTGGCTATAGTGATGCTGTCCTTGAGTGGCTGCAGCGACCCCCATGTATACGGCAGCATTGGCGTATCGTCGGGCTATGGCAGCTACGGAGGTTGGGGCTCGGGTGTGCACACCAGCATCTCAGTGGGTGGGCGCATTCGCTGAATCAGCCCAACCAGCGGACACCTAAAAATTACTCAATAAAAAAGGGGGCATTGCCCCCTTTTTTGGTCTGCCTCTAGCGCTTATCGCTTCAACTGCGCCTTTATGGTTTTGCTGGTCGTGTCGCTATACGGCGGCAACATGCCGCCCAACTTGGCGACATTGACGCCGGTTTGGCGATACACAGATTTTGCATGGCTGAAGGTTTTGAAGCCCTCCAGTCCGTGGTAATTGCCCATGCCGCTGGGGCCAATGCCACCGAAGGGAAGGTCTTCCTGCATGATGTGCATGATGACGTCGTTCACACACACACCGCCGGAGGTGGTGCGGGTAATCATGGCTTCTTCCTCGGCCTTGTCCTCGCCAAAGTAGTAGGCTGCCAGCGGACGCGGCTTGGCATTGATGTAGCTGATCGTCTCTTCGAAATCGCGATAGGTGCGAATCGGCAGGATAGGACCAAACATCTCCTCTTCCATCAGTGCCAGGTCTTCCGCGGGCTCTGGTACCAGCGTGGGCGGAATCTTGAAACCACCGTTTTGGGCGCTAAAGTCTTCGTTGCCCGGGTTAATCGGGATCACGGTTTGGCCGCGCTGTTCGGCTTCCTCAAGGTAGCCGTTCAGCCGCTGGTAGTGGCGTTCATTGACCACGGAGGTGTACTGGTCGTTGTCCAGCAGGGTGGGGTACATCTCCCCGACAGCCTTTTGCGCGGCCTCAATAACTTCGTTCAGTTTTTCCTCGGGCACCAGCAGGTAATCCGGAGCCAGACAGATCTGACCGGCGTTCATCGTCTTGCCCAGCATGATGCGCTGCACAGATTTTTCTATATCAGCGCTGCGAGAAATGATCACGGGCGACTTGCCACCCAGTTCCAGGGTTACCGGCACCAGGTTGCGCGAGGCGGCCGCCATGATGTGGCGGGCGATGCCGGTGGCGCCAGTGAAAATCATGTGGTCAAAGGGAAGCCCGGAGAAGGCTTGCCCAACTTCCGGACCTCCCGGGAAGACCGTCGCTTCCGAGGGGTCGAAGCCATCAGCGATCATTTCCTGGATCACTGCGGAGGTTGCGGGGGTGAACTCGGAAGGCTTGATCATGGTGCGGTTGCCCGCGGCCAGGATGCCTGCCATGGGCTGAAACACCATAGCAATCGGGAAGTTCCAGGGTGCTACGATGCCAACCACGCCCTTGGGTTGGTACTCAATGCGAGAGCGGCCCCCTAGCAGGTTCAGAGGGAAGACGGTGGGGCGCTTCTCTGCCTTCATCCAGCCTTTCAGGTGTTTTTTGGCATGCTTCATGGCACCGATAGAGCCGATGACATCGGTCAGCATATTGACTTCGCGGGGCCGGCAGGTGAAATCTTCATTCAGGGCATCGCTGACCCGATCGCTGTAGCGCACGAGCACGTCGATGGCGCGGTCGATGCGGTCGATGCGTGTCTGCGCGGTCACTACTCCCTCCTGTAAGTAGCTCTCCCTCTGGGCGGCCAGGGCTTCCTGCATCTTGATCTCGGCATCGGATTCCATACCGACTTGCTGTGGTGCGTTCATACGCTCGCTCCTGTTACTGTTATTGATCGCTGTTGCACATGTAGCAAGCCAGTATAGGGGTGCATTGCGCAGAATTTAACCGAATGTAAGGGTTATATCTGGCCATGTCGTAAGACTGACAAGCATCGGCGCAGTGATTCATCCCGAGCTATTGGAAAAATTTCGGGAAATTGCTAGAACTCTCCCATGGAACTCAACAACACAGAAAACGATCCGCGGACGCCCAGCCCGCCCTATGGCTACTCACGTGAGTGTCATTTCAGCCGCGAGAAGCAGGTGCATATCGTGGCGGAATACCATGCACATAAGATTCGACCCAGCCGTATTGCCTACCGTGTGGGCATCGATATCGCCCTGATCGAAGCCCTGATTGCAGGCGAAGAGGAGCCAAAGCTGTTCCCCAAACTGGTTGCCTACTACCGCAAGCAGCGTTACCAGCAGCGCCTGTCGGATTCATCCCGGCGCCAGGGCGTTTCCCGCTATGAGTTGGAGCAGAAGATAGAGCGGGATTTTCGGCGCGAAACCGACTTATAATGGAGTATCGGCGGCTGTAATGTCGCCGTGTGGCCAAGAGGGCCTGGCGATGGCAAGAATAATAAAACCCTCATCGGCGATCATCGGTTTTGGTATCCGCGAGGGAATGCTCACGCTGGTCGACAAGATCTTGCGTAGGCCCTCTCGGGCCCGCCAAGTACTTTCATACGTCCGTCAAAATGTCACACCGAACGACCCCGGCGCGCTGCTAGCAGCCATGGACCGTTTCGCTCGCGATCAACGATTTCTGATGAACGTGGGCGATGTCAAAGGCCGCATCCTTCTTGATCAGTTGCGGGCCTCTGGCGCGGGCAATGTACTCGAGCTGGGCACCTATTGTGGTTACTCCGCTATTTTGATGGCCAGCCAACTCAAGGATGGCGGCCATGTGGACTCCCTGGAACTCAATGCCGACAACGCGGCGGTCGCCCGCGAGCTGATTGAATACGCGGGACTTACAGACAAAGTCACGGTGCACGAGGGCGCCGCGGCAGCCTTGATTCCGACTCTAACTAAAACGTACCAGATGGTTTTTATCGACCACTGGAAAGATCAGTACCTGCCCGACCTTAAGGTGATTGAGGACAGCGGTGTAACCGTCGTCGGTAGCGTTATTGTGGCCGACAACGTGGGTATGTTTGACGCGGGGGGCTACCTCAGTCATGTGCGCGAATGTGGCCGCTACCAGAACAGCCACTACGACGCGCACATGGAGTACAGCGACACCATATACGATGCCATTGAGGTGTCTGTGGTAAAGGACTCCGCCTGAGTCAGTCCTTTTGCTGCCGGCTTTGGATGACTCCTGCCAGCCATTGCTCGCGCTGTTCCAACCTGGCAATACGCCCTTCGATCTGGGGCCGCTCATCCTCGGCAACTGTCTTCAGGTGAACCCGCTCCCGCTTTAGGCTCTGGCGCAGTTCTTCCTGTTGCAGCTTCAGTTCTTCCAGGCTTGCCGCTTCCTCTGCCTTATCGAAAATCTTGGCCTCCGGAGGCGGGGTGCTTACAGGTTCTGCCGTTAGTGGGCGTGCGGCCGGAATGAGCTTATCCGCAGTGGACTGCTGCCTCTGGTTCATCAGGCTGGGAGAGGCGATCTCGATGCCCGCTTCATGAAGCGATAACAGCAGCTTTTTACGCAGCAGTGAGCGCGCGCTGATGGGATGTTTCATTTCCGGCAGGAAGCCACACACGCGATAGCTCACCGCATGATCCAGCAATTCCTCGATCAGGACGAAGGGGTCCTCCAGCCCGGCCGCTTTGGCCGCCTCCAGCATGGGCGGCTCGGCCTCGCGAAAATCGAGGTCGTAGCCCAGCGACAGGCTGGCAGTAATGATGGTGCCCTCCCGGTGCAGCACCGTCACGGGGCCGTTGACCAGCATCAGATTGGGCAGCGTCGTGAAGTCGCTGGTTTCAGTTTGTATTTGGGTGTGAAGCAGTGAACGGCGTGTCACTCGCCCGAACGCATCGCCAACGCGCAGGTAGTCACCCGGGCGAAAGGGTTCTGTGGCCTGCAGCATGATGCCTGCCATGGCGTTGGCCACAAACGTGGTGGATGACAGGGCGATCACAGCGGTAATCACCACACCCAGCAATGACAGAATCTGTCCGCGGGTGTCGCTGCCCAGGGGTAATACAATAATGACCGCTACCACAGCCACGCCGATTATCAGCCACTGCACTAACTGATAACCCATGTTGGAACCGGCATCGGGTTTGCGCTTGGCCAGCCAGCGACCCAGGGCAATCAAAAGCGCGGCGATAACCAGCAGGCTGGTGGCTGGCCAGAGCGCGTCAAACAGTGCGAGCAATGTATTCACGGCGCTACGGGCACCTCAGCTGTGGTTTAATCGCAGCATAGCAGTTTCGATAGTACCGAACACACTCCAAGGACATCCCATGAAGACAGGATTCAGAACACTGGCTGCGCTGCTGTTCAGTGCCAGCTCTACCATTGCCCTGGCAAGCGACCATGCCGAAAAAGCCGGTGAGGCGCCCATGCCGGAGCCGCTGCACTTTGAAAGTGATCATCTGGTCAAAATCGACGGCAAGGCCATTGCCTATACCGCGACGGCCGGCACCCTGGTGATGAAGAATGACCAAGGCCAGCCCGTCGCGCATTTCGGATACACCGCTTACGTTAAGAAAGACGGCGATCGCACTACCCGCCCCATCATGTTTGCTTACAACGGTGGTCCTGGATCTGCCTCTCTGTGGTTGCACATGGGTGTGTTGGGCCCCCAGCGAACGGTGGTTGATGACACCAACTTCACGACCCAAGGCCCTTTTCAGCGTGTCGACAACGAGTACAGCATTCTCGATAAGACCGACCTGGTCATGATCGACCCGGTGGGTACCGGCTTTTCAGTCCCGGTGGGCGATGCCAAGGGAGAAGACTTCTGGGGTGTGGATAACGACATCACCTCGGTGTCCAACTTTATCGCCCGGTACGTCACCGATAACGGGCGCTGGCAGTCGCCCAAATACCTACTGGGTGAAAGTTACGGCGGTATCCGCAGCGGCGGCGTTGCCTATACATTGTTGACCCGGCACAACATGGCACTGAACGGCGTGATACTCGTGTCCCCCTACATGGACTTTGTGGCGGGTAATGCCGGCGGGAAAATGGACCTGCCTTACATCAACTTTTTCACCACCTACGCTGCAACAGCCTGGTATCACAAGGTTATCGATGATCGGCCCGATGACCTGCAGGAATTTCTGCGCGCAGCCGAAGACTTTGCCATCAACCAGTACGCACCTGCTTTGCTGAAGGGCGCGCGCGCCACGGAAGATGAGCGAGCCGGGGTGCTGGCGGGTATGGAACGATTCACTGGCATCAGCGCAGAGTATTGGGACAGAGCCAATCTGCGTATCGACGAATCACGCTTCGCCAAGGAACTGCTTCGCGACCAGCGCAAGACAGTAGGGCGCATTGATTCGCGGTTTGTGGGTGATGGCATTCGCCACAATGCCGAGAACTTTAGCTACGACCCATTCTTCCCTGCGGTGGGCCCCGCGTTCACTGCCACGTTCAACGATTACTACCGCGAAGAACTGGGTGTAAAAACCGACAGGCGATACGTCACTTCAGGCGGCCTGTGGTCGAAGTGGGATCAGAGCCATAAGGCTCCCGGCAGCAGCTGGAAAGCGCCTGTGCCGAATACTGCGGTAGATTTGGCCTATGCCATGGTACAAAACCCGCATATGCGCGTGCTGGTACAGCAGGGCTACTACGATCTGGCAACTCCTTACGGTGCAACGGATTATTTTGTCGATCAGATGGATGTGCCGCAGCATATTCGCGACAACATCATCACAACCTACTACGAAGCTGGCCACATGATGTACCTGCATCCGCCGTCGCTGGAACAGTACAGGGTTGATCTCGTGGAGTTTATTGCCGAGTAGCGTTGGGCTTACGGCACACGCGCTTCAAGCCCGCCCGATCTCTGGCTCTAGCCGCTGTTTGCCGGTATTGCAGCTACGCCCATGCTACTGCTGCGCGGGGAAGCCTCAGATATCCTTGCCCCGGGTTGCGCGCGCAAAATGTAGGCCTTATCACCCGGCCTGCGGTTCACCGAAGTAGCCGGGCGCAGCCATGCACACACACTGAACGAACCGCAGGCGCGGACTGCCATCGATCAGTTCCTGCTAGCGCACCACTGAAAGCCGTATTTTTAACGCTGGCGCTATGTCAGTGGCTTGCTAGACTCCTCACAAACCGCAGTCTGCGGATGCCCTGCATTTGAGGAAAACCGATGATCAACCTAGCCCTATGGCACGACATTATGGATTCGCGCGACCCCAAGCGACTGTCCGAAATTATTGCTGAAGATTGCGTATTCCTGTCTCCGGTTGTGCATACCCCGCAGGAGGGTAAGGCCGTCACCACGCTTTACCTGGCTGCCGCCATGAATGTGTTTAACGACAGTTTTCGCTACGTCAAAGAGATTCAGGACGAGCCTCATGCGGTGTTGGAGTTCGAGTGCCAGATGGACGGTATTTTCGTGAACGGGATCGACATGATGACGTTTAACGATCAGGGTCAGATTACCGAGTTCAAGGTGATCGTGCGGCCGCTAAAAGCGGTGAATACTCTCCATGCGCATATGAAGGCCATGTTGGAGTCCTTTACCAGCGAGTCGGCCGCGGAGGCCGGATCATGACATGGCGCACATCGGCGCTCGCCTTGATCTTGTTGTCTCTCACCGCATGCGGTCAGCCCACAACTAACGTGCCAGAGATTGGGACAATAGAGGGAGAGGTGCTTTACCGGGAGCGAATTCTGCTTCCGCCAGGCGCTCAGCTGACCGTGCAGTTGGAGGATATATCCCAGTCTGATGCGTCGGCCGTGGTGGTTGTGTCCGCCACCCAGGCGCTGAACGGCACCGCTCCGCCATACCCCTTTGCACTGGAGATTGATTCAAGCGCCCTGCAGGCCGCATCCCAGTATGCCCTGAGGGCGAGAATTGAGCTGGACGGCCAGGTTCGCTTTACCAACACCGACTACATCGATCCTTTCGCTGATGGTCCGTTGACGGTCATGCTGCAGGGGGTGCAGCAGCGAGCGCCGCATCAAGCGCAGGAGCAAGCGCCCCCCGTAGCAGCGCTGGAAGGTGTTGAATGGGTGCTGGTCTCGTTGGAGGGTTTTGAGACCTTGGCGGGCCTGGAGGGTCGCTCGCCAGATATTAGCTTCGACGCTAACGAGCAGCGCGCCAGCGGATTCTCTGGCTGTAACCGCTTCACCGGTGGTTATGAGCGCGAGGGTAGCAGCGAGCAGGGTGCGGCTCTTCGGTTTCTGCCCATGGCCGGAACTTTGATGGCCTGCCCGGAGGGCGCTGAGTTGGAACGTGCCTTCCTGCAGATGTTGTCGTCCGTGGATGCCTTTCGTTTGGCGGGTGAAGAGCTGGTTCTACTCAACGGTGACCAACCAGTCGCCAGGTTTCGCGCTCTGTAGAAAACACCGTGGGTGATTTTTGGTGCGCGGTGAGTATACTTGCAGCCCGCAAAACGGTGGGTATCGGTTAGCGCAGGGGGATGCGCCGACGTAAACGATCCCAGCCGATTGAAATAGAAAAATAGATAAAAGGGCAGCACACTTTGCTCAGGCCAGTTCCACAGAGACGACAGAAGTTACAGGTCGCTATGGTGGCCCTGGTCGTCACCGTGCTAGTGGCATTTGGCCCTGTGGCGGAGGCGACGCATTCTCATGCCGGCGACGGTGTCGCCGTCGAGTGTTTGGTCTGTCAGCCTGATGGAGACTCACCGGCCGTCACTTTGGCTCGTGCTGTACCTGAGTGGCACGTCCGGTCCGAAGCCCCCTGAGCCTCCCAGTCCGTCGTTCCCTCTTCTTCGAACTTCACCCTGTCGGCGCGGGGGCCACCGTGTTTCTCCTGAACTAAACACCCGTAATTTACCTTCAGGAGACGACAATGAAACGTATCATACCGCTTGCGTTGGCTGTGGCTGCCGCAAATTCCATCGCGCAGGACGACACCATGGAACACGTCCTGGTGACCGTACCACTGCATAAATCCACCGCAGAGACCGCGCTGCCTGTGACCGTGCTCACTGGCGACGAGCTTCGCCGCGCCGTGACTGCAACCATCGGCGACACGCTGGCCAATACGCCCGGTATTGCCAACGCATCGTTTGGGCCCGGCGTGGGCCAGCCCGTTGTGCGGGGCCAGCAGGGCCCGCGTGTCGTAGTGCTGCAAAATGGCACCTCCAGTGCTGATGTGGCGGGGCTGAGCGGAGATCATGCGGTGTCGGTAGAGCCTCTCTTAGCAGACTCTATTGAAGTGCTACGTGGCCCATCCACCTTGCTTTATGGTGGCGGAGCAATCGGTGGTGTTGTGAACGTCCTGGACAATCGTGTACCTACCAGCCTGCCTGAAGAACTGGATGGCGCGCTTGAGTATCGTCATGACACCGCATCCGACCTAGATAATGTCGTTGGACGAGTCGAGGGCAGCGCTGGCCAGTTCGCCTTCCACGCCGACTTCCTTTACCGCGATTACAACGATCTGGATATTCCTGGCCTGGCAAACCGTGAGCATGACGAGCACGACGAGGATCATGACGAAGATCACGATGAACACGAAGGCGAAGAGCATGATGAGCACGGTGAAGAAGAGAACACCGATGGATTTATTGCCAACACTGGGGGTCGTGCTAAGAGCTTCACACTGGGCGGCGCATACCACTTCGATAGCGGCTTTGTAGGCCTTGCCGTTAATCGGCTGGAAAATGAGTACGGTATCCCCGCCGGCGCCCACGAGCACGAAGAGGAACATGGCGATGAAGACCATGACGAGGATCATGATGAGGACCACGAGGGCGAAGAGCACGAGGGTGAAGATCACGATCACGAAGAGGAAGAAGAGGGCGGTATCAGCCTGGACATCGAGCAGACGCGCTACGATGCCATTGTCCACCTGCACAACCCGTTTGAATTCCTCGAAGTGGCGCGCGGCTTTTTAACTTACACCGACTACGAGCATGCCGAGATCGAAGGCAGTGGTGAGGTGGGCACTGAATTTGAGCGCGACACCTGGGAAGGCCGCCTTGAACTGGTGCACAAACCCATGGGTAACTTCCACGGCGTGTTTGGCATGCAGGCTGTCATTGATGATTTTAGTGCTGTGGGCGAAGAAGCCTACATCCCCCAGACAGACTCTACCGAACTGGGCTTCTTCCTGGTGGAAGACTTCCACGCCGGCGACTTCACTTACGAGTTTGGCTTGCGGTACGACTGGGTAGAGCGCGAGCCCTCCCGCGGACTGGATGACAGTGAGTCATTCAACTCCCTTAGCGGCTCTGGTGCTGTGCTGTGGGATGTCAGCGAAGGCTGGCAGCTAGGTGCTGCACTGTCCCGTAGCGAACGCGCGCCGTCGGTAGAAGAGCTGTATTCCAACGCGGGCAACTTCGGTCCCGATGAATGGGTAGAACACGCGGCCACTGGTGCCATCGAGCTGGGTGATGGTGATCTGGATACCGAGGTTTCCAATAACGCGGACCTGTCACTGCGCTGGCTGGGTGACGGTCATTGGGTGGATGTCACTGCGTTCTACAACGACTTCTCCGATTACATCAATCTGGTCAACACCGGTATCGAAGTGGACGAGACACCTGTTCGTCAGTAGATACAGGATGATGCTGAGTTTTATGGCTTCGAAATCGACAGTGAGTTTACGCTGGGTAGCATTGGCGGCGTTACGGTGCTGGCCGGCGTCTGGGCCGACTACATTCGCGGCGAGCTCGATAGCGGCGATGATGTTCCGCGCCTGCCCCCCATGCGTATCGGCGGCCGTCTGAGCTGGGTATCTGATCGCCTGGATATCTGGACCCGCGTCGTGGATGCGGATGACCAGGACAGAGCCGGTGAAAACGAAGAAGAAACGAAAGGCTATACCCGCTGGGATGCTGGCGCGGACTACCGTTTGGGCGTTGCAGACAGCGAAATGGTGTTGTTCCTGGCAGTGAATAACATCACTGACGAAGAGATTCGCCTGAGCACCTCTTTCCTCAGGGATGTTGCGCCGGAAGCCGGCCTGTCGGTTGAAATGGGACTGCGCTTGCAGTTCTGATTGTGTCCATTCTCGCGCGGTGAATTCTTTGCCGCGTGCTGCTAGAGTGCCCGTTCACTGTGTGGATGGGCACTTATGTCTCTACCCCTTATCGTTGGTATCAGTGGTGCATCAGGCATTGTATACGGCGTGCGTGCACTGGAACTGCTGCGCGAAGCTGGCGTGGAAACGCATTTGGTGCTCACAAAATCGGCAGAGCTGACCCTGCATCATGAGTTAGATATGGACCTTGCCGACATCAAGTCTCTGGCCAGCGAGGTGCACGCTATTCGCAATGTGGGCGCCAGCATTGCCAGCGGGTCCTTTTTGACGGCGGGCATGCTGATTGCACCGTGCTCTATTCGAACCATGAGTGAGATTGCCACCGGCGTGACTTCCAGCCTGCTGACACGCGCTGCTGACGTCGTGTTGAAGGAGCGTCGGCGACTGGTATTAATGGTGCGCGAAACGCCACTGCACACAGGACATCTGCGTACGATGACCCAGTTGTCGGAGATCGGTGCGGTTATCGCGCCGCCTGTCCCTGCGTTTTATGCCAACCCTGAGAGCCTGGACCAGATGGTGACGCAAACGGTTGCGCGCTCTCTCGACCTGTTCGGTCTTGGGTTTGACGAGGTACGCCGCTGGCAGGGTGACTGACCCGCCGGCTTTCTACCATGCCCATTATCTTCGCTGTCGTGCTGATCGATATGATCGGTTTCGGCATCGTAATTCCCATCCTGCCCTTCCTCTCGCCCCGGCTGGGTGCCAGTGATTTCGACATTGCCTTAATAGTAGTGGTCTACGCCATTTGTGCCGGTATCAGCACCCCCTATTGGGGCCGGCTCTCGGATCGGGTCGGGCGCAAGCCAGTCTTGATGATCTGCATGGGTGGCTCCGCGCTGGCCTACGTGGGGCTGGGTTTTGCCAATGCGCTGTGGATGGTGTTCGCCGCCCGGGCCTTTGCCGGTCTGATGGCGGGTAATTTCGGGGTGGCGTCGGCCATGATGGCGGATATCACCGGTGCGGAGAATCGTGCCCGCGGCATGGGTTTGATCGGCGCGGCTTTCGGTATGGGGCTTGTTCTGGGCCCCATGGCGGGCGGTTTGTTGTCGGGCGAACAGGGCAGCTTTCTGCTGCCATGTCTGTTGGCGTCTCTGATGTCGGTGTTGGCCATGATTGCCGCTGCAAAGTATCTGCCCGAATCACTGGATAAGCAGGCCCGTCAGGCCCTGATCGAAGATCAGGCCATGAATGATGCGGGTAATTACGCGCTGCTAAAGCGCACGGGCAATCGGCTGCTGGCGCTGCAATACGTGCTGCACAATACGGGGGTTAGTGCGACGACCTACCTGTTGCCGCTTTGGCTGGCGTACCGTCTGGAATGGGGTGCCCGTGAAGTGGGCATCATGTTTGGCGTGCAGGGTGCCATTATGGCGTTAGTGCAGGGGCTGCTTATGGGGCCGCTGGTTCGGTCGTTCGGTGAGTTACTGTTTCTGCGTATTGTGGTGACCACGTTTTGCGGTGGCCTCGTGCTGGCCGTTTTCGCCCAGGGACAGGCACAAATGCTGACCGCAGCATTCGCAACCATGACAGGGGCAACGCTATGCATGCCCTTGCTGAATACCATCACCAGCCACCGCGCGCCTGCGGCACTGCGTGGGCGCATGTTGGGCACGGTCAGTGCAGCGGCTTCCTGGGGTCGCGTCGTTGGCCCTTTACTGGCGGGTACCAGTCTGACTCTGTTCGGTTTCAGCGCGGCATGGGCCGTGATTGCGGTCGCTATCGCCTGTTATGTCGGCTGGGCCTGGTGTGTGCTATCCCGTGGTGACCTTCAGCAGGTGCAAAGCCGGTAATCTGGGCGTAGACTGCCGCCTCGTTTTTGATGTTGTAGGAGCCCGGCATGGCGACCAATCTGTTCGATCTCTCTGGAAAAATTGCGCTGGTCAGCGGCGCGAGTCGTGGTATTGGAGAGAGTATTGCTCGTCTCCTTGCGGAGCAAGGGGCACACGTCATCGTGTCCAGCCGTAAGCAGGAAGACTGCGAACTGGTTGCCAGTTCCATCCGTGAAAAGGGCGACAGTGCAGAAGCGGTGGCCTGTCACGTGGGCAATATGGATGACATACAGGCCATTTTTTCGCACATACGCGAAGCTCACGGGCGTCTGGATATCTGCGTGAACAATGCCGCTACCAACCCCTATTTCGGCCACGTTCTGGACACTGACCTGGGGGCTTTTAACAAGACGGTTGACGTGAACGTGCGCGGCTACTTTTTCATGAGTATTGAAGCCGGCAAGTTGATGCGTGAGCAGGGCAGTGGTGCCATTGTTAATACGGCATCTATCAACGCGCTGCAGCCCGGTCCCATGCAGGGTATTTACTCCATTACTAAGGCTGCCGTGGTGAATATGACGCGCGTTTTTGCTAAAGAGTGTGGCCCGCTGGGTATCCGCTGCAATGCACTACTGCCGGGACTCACGCGCACGAAATTTGCGGGCGCGCTGTTCGATAACGAAGATATCTATAAAGAGGCCGTGCGCACGATTCCTATGGGTCGTCATGCAGAGCCCGATGAGA
Source organism: Parahalioglobus pacificus (assembly GCF_014652275.1). GTDB lineage: Bacteria > Pseudomonadota > Gammaproteobacteria > Pseudomonadales > Halieaceae > Parahalioglobus > Parahalioglobus pacificus. The sequence continues at coordinate 524,603 of NZ_BMYM01000002.1, forward strand.
TGGCCGGCACGGTGTTGTATCTGGTCTCTGATGCCAGTAGCTACACCAACGGCGAAATCATTGTTGTGGATGGCGGCCTGACCACCTAGTCCAGGTAGGTAAAGCCGCCTTCCTTGATATACACCTCGCAGCGCGCATCACTGACTGGTGTGAGTGTGCCGCCCGCGGGGATCCTCAGCCAGGCGTGCACCGGGTAGTGACCCTGGCCGTCGGCAAAACCCCCTTCAAGCACCAGCAGCTCTGCGCCCTGCGGAAAATTCAGCTGGCCCATTTCCTGAGGAGAGTCCCACCGTTCCAGGCGCATAAAGTCTGTGTAGGGTTCCTGTGCATAGAGCTTTTTCCAGCTGACCGTTTTCCTGACCGAGGGTCGCCACGCTTCATCCCGGGTTTGCAGGGCAATGTGCTGTCTGTCCCTGCCGTGAAACTGTCGGAGTTTTACGAACAGCAGGCAGCCGTCCTTTGAAAACGGTGAATGCCTAAACCCCTCGGGATTCAGCAGGTAGGTGCCGGCAGGCCAATCGCCATGTTCGTCAGAAAATATGCCATCCAGCACGAGGATCTCTTCGCCCTCAAGATGATCATGCGCGGGGAACTGGGCACCGGGCTGGTACTGAACGATAGAGGTGACTTGTCCGGCTTCTGCGGGGCCGACGCGGTGCAGGCGTTTGCGCAGCACATGGCCACCCGGACTGGGCGTGAATGCCATCGCGTCAGTATCGATGGCGAGCCGAACCGAAAGGTCGGCGTTTAGTGCTTCTTCGTCATTAGTCATGCCCGTTTATACGAGCAGGGCAGCGAGCCTGATCACTGCCCGGTGGGAGGCTTGCTTGCCGCTACGACTTGGTGCCGGAAAGTACCAGCCACACTGCGTGCAGAATACCTGGCACATAAAAGAACAGACACAAGACGATGTTGATCAGAAAGTGCTTGGTCGCACCTACCTGCAGGAAGGCTGCCAGGGGCGGTAACAGTATGGCGATAATGAGAAGTAGCAGTTGATTCATCAATGTTCTCCTTGCGGGATGGAAGTATTCAATCGTTTTATTGTTATTGGGTATATCCGATGAATAAGCGGTCTCGGATAGCCGTCCTTCTAAAGGTAGCACCGATTAGTGTTTGGCACAGGGAATCGTGATGGAAAAGCTGTTAATCACCCACCAACTGCCCGGCGAGCGCGTAAAGCAGCTGGCCCAGACCAGTGATGTTAACGTGTGGATGGGTCCGGGATTATTGCCGGCCCAGGCATTGGCGGAGGAGTTGCAGGGAAGCACAGGTCTTGTCTGCCTGCTCACTGATCGCATTGATGAGGCCCTGTTGGACTCAATGCCGGCCCTCAAATTCATCTCCAGCATGTCTGTAGGCGTGGATCACATCGATGTGGCAGCAGCCACCCAACGCGGCATACCGGTGGGCCATACACCTGGCGTACTGGTTGAAACCACGGCGGACGCCACCTTCGGTTTGTTACTGGCCGCAGCGCGCCGGATGGCCGAGGCTGATCGCTTCGTTCGTCAGGGCAGTTGGCGTGCAGAGAACGCCTGGTCGCCGGACTTTTTCACGGGTAAGGATGTCGCCGGTGCGACCTTGGGCATTGTGGGCCTTGGAGACATTGGTCGGGCCGTTGCTCGACGCGCACAGGGGTTTGGCATGGATGTTGTCGCGTGGAATCGCTCGGCGGTTGATGTGCCCGGTGTCAGCTTGGTTGATTTAGGCACGCTGCTCGGACGCAGCGATTTCGTGAGCATCCACGTGGCGCTAACGGCGGACACCGCTGAATTGATTAATGCGGAGCGGATTGCAGCCATGAAACCTGGCGCGGTATTGGTCAACACCGCGCGCGGTGGCATTGTCGACGAACAGGCGCTGGCGCAGGCGCTGTCGGCGGGTGATCTCTACGCTGCGGGCATTGATGTGTTCGGGCGTGAGCCGGTGGAAGACGATAACCCGCTACTGCACTTACCCAATGTCGTGCTCACGCCGCACATTGGCAGCGCGACCGCGCAAACACGTATTGAAATGGCTGACTTGGCCGCGGGTAATGCCCTTGCGGCTCTGGCGGGTGAGGCCATGCCGCACTGTGTCAATCCTGAGGTCTACGGCTGAGGAAAGCCGGCTTATTTGGAAGGCAGTGGTCGCAGGCCCTGGCGAACGGCCTTCTGCACATTGGATTCCAGATTACGGTATTCACCGGTGTTGGTGTTCTCCACAATCTTGGTGATCACGACCCGCCAAACTTCCTGCTTGCGCGTGGTGTCGTTGAACTGCAGCGCTATGTTGCTGGTCTCTTTAACGCCGCTCAGCGCATAGGCATTATCCACTGACGCCTGATCGACATTGCGATTTGGAATCGCACCGGGGTAAACAGAAATGTTGCTGGCTTCCGAACCCTTTTCACCCAGCCTCAATCCCGTGGCGTAGATGTAGTCCACGCTGAATTGGGCTTTGTCATTGTTGAGCCGGTAACCCTTGCTGGCCAATTCTGCATCTACCGCTTTTCGCACCAGGGGGTCCAGCGCATAGATAGGGTCTGTAGAAATCGTATTTTCGCCCAGAGGTTCGCTGCGCCAGCGGTAATAGGTGTAGTTCTCTGATGCGAATTTGGCCGTATCTTCGGGGCGTGTTTCTATGCCGCTGCAGGCGGCCAGTGTAGCGACTGACAGGAAAGTGATAAGTGCGGCGATACAGCGCATGTTGGCAGGCCCGAAACGTTCAAAGTGTAGACGAAATGGTAGCAGGGCCAATGCGGGCCAGCCACCACAACATCAACGCACGGCGGGAATGCTGGCCAGAAGTTGCTGCGCACCAAAGCGTAGACGCTCTGTGCGCACCGCCATTGGCTCCATGCGGTCCGGGTCCGTGAATATTTCCAAAGCGCCTCGCCACACCACTTTCCGGGTGCCTTTCGGGGCAATCGCGACAATCACGCTGCCCCGGCGATAGCCTTCAGTCGGTTTTTGCAGAGCGGGATAGAGTCGAAAGGCTTCTTGCACCTCGGGGTGACCCGACACCGGTCCAAGCATGGCAATCGCCAGCACATCATAGGTGGCCGCTTCGAAGTTCGTGGCGAAGACCAGCCCCTTATTGGCGAACTCCCGGGCCAGGGCCGCCTGCAGCTGATCTGCACGGCGTTCAAACCGGCCCTCTGGGTCATCAATCCAAATCAAATTGCTGCGCCATGCCAGCGTTGTGTCTGGACCCGTTACGAAGTCTGGCAATGTCACTGAGACCGCACTGGCTTGTATGGGTTGCTCAGCGGGGTCAGGCGTCGAGGTACATGCGCTCAGCGCTGCGGCGAAAAGTACAACCCAGATAGATTTTAGGTAAGTCACGGCGTTATGCCCCCGACAGTGTATAGCCTGATGGTAAACGATCTACTGCTCACTCGCAGTCCGGACACAGGCTTTGCGCGCTGATGGTGGCAAATTCCTACGTTTGATTAATTGGACTTTTTTCAAGTTTTGCGGGGCATTCGCTCGATCGCGGGTGATAGCATCAAAAGACAACAACAAAGCGGGAACGGGGTGACGCATGATTTCGCGGAAACTGGTTCGCACAGATCTCAATCTTTTGGTGGCTCTGCAGGTACTGCTGGAGGAGCGCAACGTAACCCGTGCGGCTGAACGCCTGTCTGTTTCCCAGCCCGCCTTGAGCAAAACCCTACAAAAATTGCGCGATGCCTTTGAGGATGAGCTGTTCACTCGTACGGCGCACGGGCTGGTACCCACTCCGCGAGCGGAGTCACTGGCCGAAGAGCTACCGGCGCTGCTTGAATCTGTAGAGCACGTGCTGGGCAACGAAGACTTCGAGCCCTCTACCTATTCCGGCTGTTTCAAACTGTTGCTGCCGCCTATTGTCAGTGAAGCGCTGCTGCCTAGGCTGATGGCAGAGCTGTATGAGCAGGCCCCCAATGTGCAGATCATCACAGCGGAGGTCAGCCCGGACTATCAGGATCAGTTAAAAAAGGGCGAGGCCGATTTTGCCGCCTTTGTCGCCATAGACACCGAGCGCGATATTCATGCTGAGCCGATTTCTGCCCAGGCGCCCCGTTGCTATATGGGCCGTGGCCACCCCCTGGAAGGCAAGGAGATGAGCCTGCAGGACTTCCTCAATCATCCGCACGTGCGCCTGTATCTACAGGGTCTGACGCGTGAGAACACCAGCATGGTTGACGATGTATTGGGCCAGTACGGTGTACACCGCAGTATCGCATTGGAAACCACCCAGTTTGCTTCTGCTGTGGGTGTGCTCAGCCGCACCGATGCGCTGCTGGTTGCGAATGCCGGCTTTGAAGAGAGTGGTCTTTACGAGGGGCTGATCATCGGTGTGGAGTTGCCTTCGGAATTACAACGGATGATACGTAACACGCACAGCGCCAATCGCGGCAAGATGTCGTTGATGCGGCACACCCGAACCGCGCGTTCAGCACCGCATCAATGGATGCGCGCCTTGCTGATGCGACACCTCACCAACGAGGGCGCTCGAATGGATGCCTCTGAGGCCCTGGGCACCGCTGCTTGAGATTACTTTCCTACTGTGCGACGCCCTGAGAGCACTGGCAGCATCAGGCCAGTTCTCGATTTCCATTGCTCAAAGTCATTGGCAAAATATTCGGCCATCGCCTGATCTTCCGAGTCTGCCTGCCGGTAAAGGGCATACCAGCCTGTGAGAAGCACTATCGTGCTGGCAAATCCTGGGATCAACAGGGCCAGTCCCAAATACAGCAGTGCATCCCCCAGATACATGGGATGGCGCACCCAGCGAAACAGCCCACCTTGCGAAACAAGTCTTGGCACTGGTCCACCTGTGCCGTGTTGTAACAGCCTGTAGTGAAACAGCGTGATGCCTGCCCCCAGCAATACTAGTGATTGCCCCAGCCATCGTGGCAGGCTGAGTGCGCTTAATTGCCCACCGAATACAAAGTGGACAACCAGCAGTGCAATAAGCAGCGCGCCCGCGGCGACTTTCACACGCCACCAGGTTTTTGGTGCTTGAGGTACCACGCGGCACACCTCCTGTTTCAGTTGGTAGCGGCTCGGTAGTGGATTACTCGCCCGTTGGATCGTTGCCTGCGATCAATGCAGTATTGATCCCCAATAGTCGCTGGTAGTTGTAGTCGCTGATGGCGAAGAACAGTGGATAACGACTATCGTAGACAGCGTAACGACCGTTCAGGCTAAACAGTTCCAGACTGTGACTGTCGTCGTCCGTTGCAATTTTTATGCGGCGCTCCGGCGAGGCCTCTGCCAGGCTGCGCTGGTCATCCTCGTCGGCAACACCCTCTATCTGCAAGCTGGACAGTGCCAACAGCAAAGCCTGCAGCTCGCGATCATCCGGTGCTTCGCCATTTTGCGTGAGCCACTGGTTGTCGATTTTGCTCAGCATGACATCGTCTAACTCAAGCTGTTTAGGGTTGCCGCTTTGCAGCAAGTCACGATCGATCCACTCCCCATCAAGTCCCGGTGCATCATAGGCATTGAGATTAATGCTGTAGATCGCCTCACCGCTGTCATTGCGCGCGTGCACCTGGCGGAAGCCGGGTGAGGTACCGAGGTACACCGTACCCAACAGCTCATCAGATCCAATCAACGTAATGCGACGCCGGTAATGGTAGGCCGCCACTTGAAACCGCTGTCTGGCGGGCACACTTTTGGCCACCGGCCAGCTGTGATCGGTGGCGGTGATGGCGCCGATCAAGGCGTTGACCATGCCTGCATCAGCGGGCAGTCCCGACAATTCGGGCAGTACCCACCGTCCCTGCTCAAGGCGAATCACTGCTTCCTGATCGCGGTCATCGTCCACCGTTATCTCTGTGACCCGGGCGCTATTGAAGCGTACCAGCGGTGCACCCTCCAGCCCGCGGGTCATGATCTGTGGCGGTCGGTAAATCAAGAGTGTTAACACCAGCTGCGCGATCAGCAGAAAACCCAGCCAAATAATCGTCCGGTTCATGTGGCCAGCATCCTGCGATAGCGCTGCTTCAAACGGCGCGTTAGCACCGCATGGATGGTGCCCAGCAGTGCAAGCCAAAGCAGCGCAAAGCCGTAGTTCATGTACTCCAGCAGGCGCTGGGCGCTGGCCTCCATGGGCGGCAGGGTGCGGTTGAAATGCCCGCGTGATCGAATCTGTAGCAAGGACTCATCCTGCAGGGCCCAGTCCATGGCGTTCATGAACATCTCCAGTGGTCCCAGGTACTGGGTGCCTGCACCGGTGACCAGTGCATTCAGCACCTGATCATCCATGAAATCATTGGAGGCGACCAGAATGAGCCGGGCTGACTCGGGGGAGCGGTTGATAACCGATCCGCCGCGGCTGAGTTGCTGTGCAACATCCGGTCTGTTTTCCTCGCTAAAGTAGCTCTCAAAACGCCCCTGAACCACCACCGCCAATTCTTCGGTTTGTTGCACACCCTTTGGTGCATAGTGACTGTTGCCATCGGCATCGACACTGGGCATGACGTCCAGAGAGTCGGAGCGCCAGCTGTTAGGAGAGCTGCGCATCAGGTTGCTGACCCTGAGGCCGCGGCTTCTGTCTGCCGTTATGGGAGAGCCCCAGGCCATGGCCAACTGTGGCAGGCTCGCGGTAATGGGGTGGTTAGCATTCAAGGCTGGCGGGCGCAGATCGATGAAGTACGGGTAGTCCAGCATTTGCACATCCCGGAACTCGTAGTCACCGACTTTACGCGTAACCGGTACGGGGAAAGGGGCGCTCTGGGTGTCCAGAACCAGTGTTTTCTCGATAGTCAGGCCATGGTTCTTTAACCAGTCATCGACGCCGCTGTTGTAGGATTGCATGCGCAAATTGCCGCCGGACAACTCCGCCGAGTAGGGCGAGGTCGCAAGAAACACCGTGCCGCCGCGCATTAGAAACTGGTCCATCGCGAACAGCGCATTGGCATCCAGTGCCTGGGGAGCGATGACCGCCAAAATGTCGGCCACCGGGTCTACCCGACCGTCACTCAGGTCTGCCATGCGCAGGGAATGATCGCGGGTAACCATGCGTTCCAGGTTTTTGAAGGTCGGAACACCAAGGTTGAAACGCGCCATCTCCGGCGTGGACTCGGGTAGCGATAAGGCCACGGTTCGGGTAAAGCCGCGCGAGAAGCGTTTCAATCCGGCGTCGAACATGTCGCGGAAGGCCGTGGGATCGAAGTTATCCGTGGGCAGCTGCACAACCTGCCGCTGATCGGACAGTGTCAGGTAAAAGTAGAAGGCGCGATTGTCATTCATCACCGCTTCCATGGGCTGGAATCCCCATTCGTCTTCTATCTGTCGCGCGACCTCGCCATCGCCTGCCTCGGGCTCTACGAAACGGTACCTGAAGCGACCGTTGGCTTCCCGCGCAATGCCGTCCAGCTGGGCCTCAATGCTGTCCTTGTAGGCCAACATCAGATCGGGGAGCAGTTCTTCATCAGACACGTAAGCCGTGAGCTCTATCGTGTTTTCCAGTGTTTCAAACAACTTGCCGCTGCTCTGGTAGCTGTTGAGGACGTCCCGTATGGCCCTGGTGACGTCGAACTCTGCATTGCGCAGCATCACGTCCGCCGAACCGTCAGCCGCTGCTCTGACTTCAATAAGGTCTGCAAATCCCAGCGTCTCCGACTCGTCGCCGTAGCTGATAAGCACATTGAAGTAGGCGCTGACCAACGCGGATTGGTAGCGATCGGCAACCTGGAACGGTACGGAGTAAATCCCGTACTTTTCGTTCGCTTCGCTCTCCAACGCGGGGTCCGTGCCGGGGTCCACGAACTCAACACGGATATTATCGCCGCCGGCAATGGCGTACTCCTGAAGCAGGTCACGCAACTGCGGTACCAGCGGAGCCAGCAGCGGGTGTGTCTTTTCACTGAAGTAACCCCGGATCAGCAGCGGCTCGCGCAATCGGCTGAGAAGGTCGTTGCTGGGTTTGGAGAGTGAATACAGACGTCCCTGGGTGACGTCGGTGCGCAAGCCGTTGAGCGCGGCCATCCAGATATTGGCGACAACGAAATTCAGTAGTATCAGTGCTAATGCGGCGCGCCAGCGGCGATGCCGACGGCTGCGGCCCTTGGCCCAGCGCTCGCTTTCCAATGCATACACGTTGATGGCCAGGAAGGCGGCAGTCAGGCTCAGGTAATAGAACAGGTCCCTGAGGTCGATGACACCGCGGGTAATGCTTTCGAAACGAGAGCCGGTGCCCAGCAGCCTCAATGTTTGGGCTGTGTCATCAGTAAAGAAGGCAGTGAGCACCGGGCTACCCAACAGGTACAACAGGGACGCCAGTGCGACGGTGACGATAAGGCTGACGATGGCATTGCTGGTCTTGGCAGAGACGCATAGTCCCAGGCTGAGGTAGGCGGCGCCCAGTAGCAGTGAGGCCAGGTACCCGGCTACGACGGGGCCCCAATCCAGCTCGGCCAATGCAGCGACAGTGAGTGGCAGTGGTAGTGTCGCGAGCAGTGCCAACACGAGCATCGCGAAACAGGCGCGAAACTTACCGATGACAAAACGCCACAAGCCACTGGGCTGCGTGAGCACATGTTCCAGTGTGCCCAGCCGCCTTTCATCACTCCATGAGCGCATAGTCAGGCTGGCGCAAAGGATGATCAGCAATACGGGCATCCACTTAAACAGGGGGCGAACATCAGCGACGTTGCGCGCGAAAAAGGCCTCAACCCAAAAAAAGACGAACAGGGTCACGGCGCTGAAGCAGCCAAGGAACAGCCAGGCGACGGGTGAGCTGAACAACAGGCGCAGTTCTTTCTGCGCCACGCGACGTATGATTCGGTTGCTACTCACCAGCGGCCTCGCGGGTTGCTTCGCGGAAAATAGCATCCAGGTCGTGACCCAGCGGTTCCAGCGTGTGCAGACGCGCGCCCGCGCTAACCACCGCTTGCCCGATAGTGCCGGCGGCAGTGTCCTGGTCGGCACCCGGGTTTATCTGCAGCAAGAACTCGGCCCGCTCTGGCTTGCTGTTGCGGCGTTCAACCGAAGCGACGTCGGGCAGGTCTGCTAACAGATCCCCAAGATTGCTCACCGACTGGCAACTGCGTAGCAGCAAAGTCTGGCTGTTGCGCAATGTCTCCATTGACTTATCAAGCACCAGCCGCCCTTCGTTGAGAATCAGCACTCGATCACAAAGGGCATCGACTTCCTGCATGATATGGGTTGAAAGAATGACGGTGGCCTGGCGCGACAAGCGGCGTATGAGCTCGCGCATTTGCTCGGTCTGTGAGGGGTCCAGGCCATTGGTGGGCTCGTCCAGAATCAACAGCTTGGGTTGACCCATGATGGCCTGCGCCACTCCGACGCGTTGTTTCAAACCCCGAGATAGACTGTCGATGGGTTCGACGGCGCGGGCTACGAGATCGGTGGCCAGCAAGGCTTCACGTATGGCTGCCGGCCTGTTGCTGCTTTTGATGCCTTTCAGTGCAGCCGCGTAATCAAGGTAGTCTGCGACCAGCATTTCCGGATAGAGCGGCAGGCTCTCGGGCAAATAGCCCAGCGTGCGCTGCACCTTGCGCGCATCTTGCATCATATCGTGACCATCGATCTCCACGCTGCCGCCGCTGGGCTCAAGGTAGCCGCTGAGCATTTTCATGATGGTGGATTTGCCGGCGCCGTTATGGCCGAGCAGGCCGATGATGCCATTCCCGGTGATATCGAATGTGACATTGCCCACGGCGCGTGTGCGGCCGTAGTAGCGGGTGAGTGCATGTGCTGCGATCATGGCGTCCTGTTGCCCGGTCTCGCGAGTCAGGGGAAAAATAACAGCTTAACAACAAACACCAGCAGCACACTATTAAGCACCCAGCGGATCAGGGCCTCGCCACGGGATACGGTGAAATGAGCGCCCAGGTAGCCGCCAATAGAATTCCCCAGCGCCAGTGCGGCGCCCACCAGCCAAAGTATCTGCACCTGGCTGGCATATACCAGTAGGGCTGCCACGGTATACACGGCGACGATGAACACCTTGTGCATGTTGGTGCGCACCAGATCCAGTCCCATCACCCGATTCAGTACCGGCATAATGATGAAGCCCACGCCAATCTGAATGAAGCCGCCCCAAAAGCCCACGCCTATCATCATCAGATGGCCGCGAACCAATTGCTCACGCGAGGGGTGTCCCTGGTTGTCCTGCGCCTTGTTATTGCCAAATTGCATGATGAGCATCACGGCGACCATGACGATTGCCAGAATGCGGTTGAACCAGGGGCCGCCCAGTTGCACGCCGACCATGGCACCGGCTACGGCGCCGGGAACTGCGCAAGCCGCGAGGCTCAGTGAGAGTTTGAAATCCGCAAAGCCGCGGCGGAAAAAGGCGGTGATCGCAGTGAGGTTCTGAGCCAGTATGGCGATGCGGTTGGTGCCATTCGCGACAGGGCCGGGGACGCCCATAAAGACCATCACAGGAATGGTGAGCAGGGAGCCGCCGCCGGCCATTACGTTCAGGAATCCCGCGACGATACCAACAGCCGTTAACAGCGCCGCCTGCCAGAGGCTCAGATCCACTTCAATCCTCCGACCAGGGTTCGCGCATGGTCACGAACTCTTCCGCAGCCGTGGGGTGAATGCCGATGGTCGTGTCGAAGACCGCCTTGGTGGCACCGGCGCGCATGGCAATCGCCACGCCTTGCATGATTTCCCCGGCGTCTGGTCCCACCATGTGTGCGCCTACTACTCGGTCAGATGCCGTGTCGACGATCAGCTTCATCAGCGTTTTTTCGTCGCGCCCACTGATGGTGTGCTTCATCGGTTTGAAGGTGGATTTGAACAGCGTGATTTCGCCGAAGCGTGCTTGCGCTTCGTCTTCTGTAAAGCCCACGGTGCCGATGTTGGGCTGTGAGAACACCGCTGTGGGGATAAAGTCATAATCCACCTGGCTGTCCAGGCTGCCAAACTGGCGCCTGGCGAAGGCCATGCCCTCGGCCAGCGCCACCGGTGTCAATTCCATGCCGCCAGTAATGTCGCCCAGCGCGAACACGCCCGGTTCAGTGGTTTCGAACTGCTCGTTGACGGCAATAGTGCCGTGGCGAGTTATGTCCACATTGACATTTTCAAGGCCCAGACCCTGAGTGTTGGCGACCCGGCCAGTGGCATACAGCACGGCATCAGCCTCGATCTGGCTGCCATCGGTGAGGGAGAGCTGCAGCCCGTCGGCGGTTTGATCGATGCGTTCTACGTTAACTTCGAAGCGCAGGTCCACGCCGGTTTTGCGGATCTCCTGTGCCGCATGGGCACGGATATCGGCGTCAAAGCCCCGCAGGAACAATGGCCCCCTGTAGAGCTGCGTGACCTGTGAACCCAGGCCGTTAAAGATGCCCGCGAATTCCACCGCGATGTAACCGCCTCCCACAACCACAAGACGCTCTGGGAAGGCATCCAGATCAAAGATCTCGTTGGAGCTGAGAACATGTTCGCTACCCGGGAACTTAGGAACATGAGGCCAGGTGCCCGTGGCAATCAGAATGCGTTCTGTTGTGTACTCTCGGTCGCCCACGGCAACGGTGTTGGCGTTTACGATGCGTGCGCGACCGTCGATGACATCTGCTTCCACACCCGACAGCAAGTTTCGGTAGATTGCGTTCAGCCGTGATATCTCGGTTTTCTTGTTGTCACGCAGCGTCGCCCAATCAAATGGGGGCGTGCTGCTGTTCCAGCCAAAACCTTGCGCATCCGCAAAGCCCTTTCCGTACTCCGAAGCGTACACGTACAGTTTTTTGGGCACGCAGCCCACATTGACGCAGGTGCCACCCATATAGCGGTCTTCTGCGACCGCGACGCGGGCACCGAAGCCCGCAGCCATGCGTGCTGCCCTAACGCCGCCCGATCCGGCGCCGATCACAAACAGGTCGTAGTCCATAGTTTCGATTCATTGTTTTTTGAGGTGCGCCAGTTTATCAGGGGCTTTGCAAAGCTCGAAATACCAGCATCTTGTATGCTTAGTGGCTAAGGAACTAAGGGTACAGGTATGGGCACACTCACGCGGACTATTCTGTTCATCACCATTCCAGTTTTTGTATTGGGTTTCTTCGCACTGCGCCCACTGCAGGAAGCGGCGGCCGTTGCGGTCGGCTACAGCGCCAAGCAGCTGTGTTCCGGCGTTTTCGTGGCCAGGCTTCCTGCCGGGTTTATTGTGGATCGGGACATACACCACAGGCTTTCAGTGTTGGGTCCACTGCTCTCTCTGCTGCATCTGGACGTTGACCAGCCAGGCGGCGCCGTGTCCGCCAGCCTGTTCGGCGTGGATGCTCGCGCGCTCGTGCAGGGCTCAGCGGGTTGTACCCTGAATCCCAGAGACGAAACTGCAGGCGCAATGCCCGACCTGCGCGCGGTTGATTACCCTCCGGTGACAGCCGGTGTTCTTGACGCGGCATTGGACGCGGCTTTTGCCGAGCCCGATGGTGACGGTCGCAATACGCTTGCAGTGCTGGTGTCCTACCAGGGACAGGTGATTGCCGAGCGCTACAGCGAACCGGTCACAGATCAAACACCCTTGCACGGCTGGTCGATGAACAAGAGCCTGACGGCAACCTGGGTGGGCATGCTGTCGCAGCTGAACGGGCTGAGCCCCGATATGCCGGTGCGTCAGGCACTCTCGGGCCTCGGGACTTCCGTAGATGTGCTTGCGGGTATCAGTCCTGAACTCACCTTGAATCACTTGCTGCAGATGGAAAGTGGTTTCGACTTCGATGAAACCTACGCCCCCGGTGGTGATGCAACCCATATGCTCTATCAGAGTTCGCGTATGTGGGCCGAGGCCCCAGCTACCGGTCACGCCTTTGCACCGGGTGAGCACTTCAGTTACTCCAGTGGGGACACCAATCTGGCGGCCTACCTGTGGCAGCGCAATTTGCCGCCCGGCCCTTATTGGCAGTGGCTTGAGCAGAATTTCTCTGCCCCGCTGGGATTAACAACGCTGATTGCCGAGGCTGACGCCAGTGGCGTTCAGGTGGGTTCCAGCTACGCCTATATGAATGCGCGGGACTGGTTGCGGGTGGGCCAATTCTGGCTGGATGCCTGGCATGATCGATCGCCGTTGCTGCCAGCCGGATGGCTCAAAAGCAGCACGGTGGCGCGACCCTCGGATACGTTGGGCCGCTACGGGCGCGGTTTCTGGCTTAACACCAGGGGCAACGCTTTTCCTGCGTTACCTGCATCGACCTTCTATGCCTCGGGCAATGCGGGGCAATCCGTGGTAATAGTTCCCGAGCAGGAGCTTGTGGTTGTGCGTATGGGACTCACGGCGACCGGTGTTGATAGCGGCCTCAACCCCCTGTTGGAGTCGGTGTATCAAGAGGTGGCCCCGTGACCGGCGAACTACAGATCAGTGAGTTATCTGTTTATCCGGTGAAATCACTGGCTGGTGTGTCTGTAGAGCGCGCGGCGTTAACCCCGTTTGGACTCGCGGGAGACCGGCGCTGGATGCTGGTGGATGATCAGGGTCTTTTCATTACCCAGCGAGATCATCCGCACCTTGCCCGTTGCAAAGCGCAGTCCGGCCGGGACTCACTGACACTGCAATGGAATGACGCCACCCTGACGGTGCCCATACCCGACGGCACTGCCAGTACACGCGCGGTAGAGGTCTGGGGCGATGGGGTAGCGGCGCTGGATGCGGGTAACGATGCGGCCCAGTGGTGCCAGCAATACCTCCAACTGCCGTGCCGCCTCGTGTACATGCCCGAGACTGCGCAGCGCTTGGCCGACCCGGAGTATGCACGGCCGGGTCAGCGCGTCTCCTTTGCCGATGGCTTTCCCCTATTGTTGATATCCCACGCCTCGCTGGATGAGCTCAATCGGCGCTTGCCCGAGCCGGTACCTATGAATCGCTTCAGACCCAACATCGTGGTTAGCGGTTGCCAGCCCTTCGCCGAGGATGAGTGGCGGCAAATACAGATCGGCGATCAGGTCTTTTCGGTGGCAAAACCCTGCTCCCGCTGTGTGATGCCTTCTATCGACCAGGCGACCGGGGCACGCGACCGCGATATCAATCGCGTGCTAGCGAGTTTCCGCCGCTGGGAGGGCCAAATCTGGTTCGGTCAGAACCTGTCCTACGACATCCAGCCGGATACGACGACCGAGATCGCGACGGGTCAATCGGTGCGGGTTCTCGACTAGCTGGTGGTAGCACAATTACCGCAATCGGATGATCAAAGCCTGCAGCAAACTCCGTATCATGCGTGCAAGCCGTCAAAAACAGAGCGGCATCGGCGCCGACGACTCACTGGGCCTTGCACCGTGGCGAGGGGCGCCTGAAAACCGCAAGCACAAAGTTATGCTCTATGACTGTTCCCCGCTCCCTCCGCTGCCTCGCCTTGTTAGTGGCGTGGCTGCTTACTCCCCAAGCTCTGGCGGATGACGCCGCAAACCTGGATCGCGTGGTCCTAAAAACGGCTCCACCATTTTTGGCACTGTCACGGCCTTCGCCGACGGTAAACTGGCGATGGACACCGATTTTGCCGGCTCGGTTTCCATCGACCAGACTCAAATCGTTTCACTGCACAGCGAGCAGCCTCGGGTGCTGCAGATGACCGATGGGACTGTGCTGGAAGCACAGCCGCTTCGTGTAGAGAACGAATTACTGGTTGTTAGTGGCGAAACCATTGATAAGGATTTCACCCTGGATGACCTGACCAAGACCGATCCCGAGGACTGGGAACTGGGCATTGGCTACAAGTGGACGGGCCTGGTGAACTTCGCCTGGGTGCTGGAGCGCGGCAATACTGATACTGACGAACTGGACTATCGCCTGGATACCACGCTGCAGGGGGACGATGATCGCGACACCTTGCGCTTCAACGGTGAGGTGGATGAAGCCAACGGCGTGAAGAATGCCGACAACTGGACGCTGATCGCTAAGTACGACCATTTCCTGGAAGACCGCTGGTACTGGGGCGTATTGGCGTCAGCGGAACAGGATGAATTCGCAGATCTGGATCTACGATCATATTTTGGTCCCTACATGGGTCGGCAACTGCTGACAGAACCGGCGCTGGAACTTGAGGCAGAACTGGGTCTGGTTTGGGTAACGGAAGATTTCCTGACGGCTCCGGACAATGAATACCCCGGTGCGAACTGGAACATCCATGCCCAGAGTAACTACCTGGGTGGAGATTCCCGGTTGTATGTCGACCACATCGGTATTTGGGATCTGGATAATGGATAATACTGACGACATCATCCTCAACACGACCTTTGGCCTGGCCTTTCCGCTCTTGTTCGGCCTGGAAGGCGCCGCGGAAATCCTGTTGGAATACGACTCGGGCGCGGTTGAAGGTGTAGAAGATCTGGACCAGACCTACAGCTTCAGGATTGGCTACCGCTGGTAGGGCAATCCGATTACTGTGCGGTGCGCGCCCTGCGCACCGCGCTGGCCATCTGCTGCAGTAGCGGCACAGTTGCATCCAAAGACAGGCAAGCGTCGGTGATGCTCTGGCCATAGCGTAATTCGGCGGGGCTGGTCAGCGACTGGTTGCCTTCAACCAAATGACTTTCCAGCATGACCCCGCGCAGCGCGTTTTGCCCCTGCTCAATCTGGTCGCAGAGATCACTGACCACGGCTGCCTGGCGTTGGTGCTGTTTTTCGCTATTGCCGTGGCTCGCGTCCACAATCACGGAAGCGGGGAGGTCATGGGCCGATAGCGCGGTTGCTGCGGCGCTGACTGAGGCCGCATCGTAGTTGGGGCCGCTGTCACGCCCGCCGCGCAGAATCAGGTAGCCATGGGGGTTGCCCGACGATTCCAAGACTGCCGCACTGCCGTCCTTGGTGAGTGATGGAAAAACATGGGAATGACGCGCAGAGCGAATGGCATCGATGGCCACTGAGATATCGCCGGTAGTGCCGTTTTTGAACCCCACCGGCATGGACAGGCCGCTGGCCAGCTCCCGGTGTACCTGGCTCTCAACTGTGCGGGCACCGATGGCGCCGAAGCTCACGAGGTCTGTGTAATACTGGCCAAAGGTGGTGTCGAGGAATTCCGTTGCTGCCGGTAACCCCAACTCGGCAACGTCTAACAATACTTTGCGTGCCAGCTGCAGCCCCTGGTTGATCTGGAAACTGCCATCCAGGCCCGGGTCGTTAATCAGCCCTTTCCACCCTACGACCGTGCGCGGCTTTTCGAAGTACACCCGCAGGACGACCAGCAGCGCATCGGACAGTGATTGGCTGGCTGCTGAAAGCTGCTTGGCATAGTCTGCCAGTGCGTTTGGATCATGCACCGAGCAGGGGCCCACAATCACCAACAAGCGTTGATCTTCGCCGCCCAAAACAGCCTCTACACTGCGCCGATGCTGGGCGATGTTGTTTGCCAGATCTTCTGGCAGGGGCAATTGCTCGAGCAGGCTGGCTGGCGTAAGCAGCGGCCGTGCCTGTTGAATACGTAGATCGTCGGTGGGCTGCGTCATCAGGAATCGCCAGCAGGTGAGGGCGGCGCATTGTGTCCCAGGCCGTGGGCGGCCGCAACATCGGCATTGCCTTGCTGCCTTGCCCGCAGTGCAGCTTGAACTTCAGTGACCTCTTCTTCGCGCATCCGAATTTTGAATACTACAAACAGCGCTATCACGAAACCTGGAATAACGCCCACACCCAGCGCATAGATCAGCCGGTCCAGTACCACAGGATCAACTTCGCCGGGGGTTGCCCCAGCGGGTAGTCCGATAACGTCCATTGCGATGCCGGTGTACACCGGGCCTGCGACCGTAGCGAGTTTATTGATAAAGTTTATCGCCGCGTAAAACCCGCCCTCCTGACGAATACCATGGGCAAGCTCATGTTCATCGCTGATGTCTGCGACGATCGATTGTGTGACCACAGAGCGCAGCATGAAGCAGTACATAAAAAACAGCATGAACAGCAAGTTCAAGGCAAAGATCACGGTGCCATCACTGGGTAACCAGCCCAGTAGCTTTGCCGGATAGAGCCACAGTGCATTGACCACCAAACCGGCCATGGCCAGTTGCAGCTGCTGTGTCTTATCAAAGTGGCGGCCCAATAGATTAAGACTAAGTAGCACCAGTGCTACGGCGACAAGCGAAGGAACCGAGAGAATGATGGATACCGATTGCGCATCGAAGCCCCAAGTATAGGTCCACACCAGCATGTTCATGGTGGCCACTATGCCGTAGGCCACCATGAGTGCAATTTCGTAGGTGGCCAGCAGCCGAAAGCGCTTGTTGCTCATGGTGCGAAACAAGTCCCGCAACAGGCTAAGGGGGCTACTCGGGCTAAACTGTGCCGCTGGCAGGGATGCCGCTGGCCGTGCGGCCTTTAAGGTGCCAAAACTGGAAATGCTGCCGGCCAGCCAAACCACAGCGCAGGACAGGGCGCCGTACAGCGGGTAGTTGGCAGCGACAAAGCGGCCGTCTACCCCGTCATTCTCGCCGAACAGCGCTAGCAACCCTATGGCCGGGAGCAGAACGGCAAACAGGAACATAACCCCCATTCGCCCGCCCAGGATTTTGCTGCGCTGGTGATAGTCATCGGTCAGGTCGGCCGCCAGTGCCAGGTGCGGAATGGCAAAGGTGGTGACCGCAGTCCTGACCCACAATGACCAGAACAATAGCCAGCCCGCGAGACCGGCAGTACTCTCTACCACGGAGGCTGGGGGCGCAAACAGTGCATAAAAAGCAATACCCAGGGGCAGGATGCTGGCGAACATAAAGGGATGGCGCCGGCCGAACCGGCTACGCAGGCGATCAGACCAGGTGCCCACTAAGGGGTCCGAGATTGCGTCCCAGAACAGGCTGAGAGCGATCATTGCGCCAGTGATACTGCCATCAAGGCCCAGCACCTGCGTATAGAACAGAAGCACGAACATGGTGTAGGCCGCTTCTTTTGCGGCGTACACTGCCCCGCCAGCGCTGTAGAGCAGTCTGGTTTGTCGTGAAATCATGGCAACCTAGTCTGGGCTGCACGGCTTGTGCTGTAAAGCTGGCCAGCAGGCAGTCGGCGCATTCTTTTAGTCCACGGAAGCGTTACGCTAGGCGACTTAACTGCGGAGTACGATATGACACCTGGCGCTGATGACCTCTGGTTTCTCCCGCTTGGGGGGTGTGGCGAAATAGGCATGAACCTCAACCTGTTTGGCCATAACGGTGCGTGGCTGATGGTCGATTGCGGGATCACCTTTGAAGCTGGCCCCGGCGGTAGCAATCAGGTGCAGATGCCAGATCCCTCCTTTATCGCTGCGCACAGTCAGTCGTTAGTGGGGGTAATCGCCACCCACGCGCATGAAGATCATATAGGCGCTCTGCCTAACCTGTGGCCACAGTTTCGATGCCCGGTGTACACCACGGCTTTTACAGCGGCGGTGTTGCGCAACAAGAGTGCCGGCCGAGGTGCGCAGGCCCCCGAGCCCATCATTGAAGTTCTGCCCGGCGACGAACGGCAGATCGGGCCATTCAGCGTACGCTGGATACCCATCACCCACTCAACCCCGGAGACTATGGCATTGGAGATCATTACGCCTGCGGGCTCCGTTCTCCACACAGCAGATTGGAAAATTGATACGGCGCCAATCATAGGTGAGCCCTTCAATGCCCGTCATTTTCAGGCAGTGGGGGAGAGAGGCATTACAGCGGTGGTCTGCGACAGCACCAATGCCATGGTGTCGGGATACACCCCGTCAGAAGGTGAAGTGGCCAAGGGCCTGGCGGGCGCGATCGCGGCGTGCACCGGGCGAGTAGTTATCGCCTGCTTCGCCAGCAGTGTCGCCCGTTTGCAAACCGTGTCTCGCATTGGTCATCGAACCGGGCGCCGGCTCGGTTTGCTGGGTAGGTCCCTGCAAACCATGGTCAGTTGTGCGCGCAGTGTGGACTTATTGGGGCCGGATTTTGCAGTGATAGAGTCTTCGCATCTCGGCTACTTGCCACCCGAGGAGGTGCTGGTGCTCGCGACCGGCAGTCAGGGTGAGCCTGGCGCCGCCCTGTCGCGACTTGCAGCGGATACCCACCCTGCGCTCAGTCTTGAACCGGGTGATACCGTAATTTTTAGCGCGCGGACCATTCCCGGTAATGAAGCAGCGGTGGGCCGACTCTCCGAGCGGCTGGCGCAGCGAGGTGTCACCGTGGCTCATGCGGATGATGCCGAGACGACGCTGCATGCTTCAGGCCACCCCTGTGCGGGTGAACTCAGGGATATGTACCAGTGGCTCAAGCCTGGCGTTGCTGTGCCGGTTCATGGCGAGCAGCGACATATGCAGGCGAATGCGCAAATCGCCCGCAGCACCGGGGTGCCCTTGGCACTCACTGGTGAAAACGGCGACCTGTTCTATCTGGCGCCGGAGGCGGGAGTGAAGCGCAGGGCCGCGGCAACAGGCCGTCTGGCGCTGGGGCAGGACGGCACGCTGAACCCCGTAATCTGATGTATCGACAAGGCTGTGGTGTTGAACTCGCCGCGTCGTTCATCCTCCAGAGTATTCCATGAGATTTTTTGTTCCCGCAGCGTTGCTGTTGTTGCCCGCAGTGGGTTTGGCGCAAACGTCAGCACCCTTTCACCCCTATCTGGACACCAGCAAAAAGCACATCGTGATGCTGGGTGCTACGCGCCAGAACGCTGATGTGGAATTGCGCGCTACCCGTAACGCTCTGCCGGAAGTCGGTCTGGAGTTGGATGATCTGGGCTTGGACGACAGGTACAACAGCTGGATGGCAGAGTATCGCTACCGCATCAATGACCGCTGGGGCATTTTCGTGGGTGCCTTCACCTTTGATGTAGACGGGCGCCGTGAGGTGACCGAAGAGTTCAACTTCGAAGGTACCGTATTTGAAGCCGGTGCCTCACTGGACAGTGAGCTGCAGGTTGATACTTACATCGCGGATGTCATGTACACAGCCTACCGGTCTGACAGGGCAGAGTTGTTGCTGGGTGCCGGGCTGCATGCCTTTGACCTCGACGTTGCTCTTGAGGGCCGGGTATTCGTGGGTGATTTAGAGGCTACACGCTCCGCTGCAGACAGCCAGCTGCTGGCGCCGCTCCCCAATCTGCGTGCACAGGGCTTTTACGCTATTACGCCACGCCTGGGTGCAGCCGCTACCGTGGGTTGGTTAAGCGCGAACTATGACGACTGGGATGGAGACTTTCTGTACCTGCACGCTCGCCTTCACTACCGTCTCAAGGCGGGCTTTGGCATCTCTGCGGGCTACCAGTTCACGGACATCGACCTTACAGAGGAAAAGTCCCGTGGCGAAAACGAATACGATATTCGCTTCGACGGGCCCACCGTACAGTTAAGCTATTCGTTCTAGCGGGAACCTACAGCGTTTGCTCCCGCTATGTTTTTAGCGGGCAATAAAAAAGGGGGCATTGCCCCCTTTTTCGTTGTTGGACTGAACACTCAGTGCCGGCTGCCCTTAATCAGGCTGCGGAACCAGTCTGCCAGCGTTTCGTGTTTGTAGTCGGTGAACTCGCCGGCATCCATGAACATGCCGTGCTCATTGCACACCTCATACCAGATGTGTGGCTGTTCAGGATCTGAGGTCTTCTCCATGTCCTTGCCGCAGCGCGGGCAGGCAATGTCTTCCACAGCATCCCACTTTTTACCTTCTTCGGGGCTGCCCAGATCCAGGGCGTCGCCCATCCACTGATTCTTCAACTGCTCGGCTTCACCAGTGTCGAACCAGAGTCCGGCGCAATTCGTGCAACGATCAATGGTTACCTGTCCGTAAGTCACTTCCTCCATGCCATGCGCGCATTTGGGGCACTTCATGCTATGGGTGTCTGCGATGTATTCCATTCTTATCGTCCATTGATGGTGGTTGGCGCTCATTATAGACACTGTGACGGTTTGGGCCAGTGCTAGCCTGAGTCGTTAGATTCCAGCGGGTACTCGGGAACAGGCGAAATGAGTCAGGGACTTATTTGCGCCGGAGTAATTGTTGCGAGCGAGAAGCGAGATCACTGTGACCGTCCAGGTCGGACAGGGCCGACAGTGGTGAGTTGTCTTCCGGGGTGGTCTCAGCTTGCACAGCTGACGGTTTGTCTTTTATGACTGGCAACTCGGTCAGCGGCGAGGGGGCCTCTTTTGCCGCAGGCTTGAACTGCCAAAGGACAAACAGCAGTGCGCCGTAGACGATAATAATTTTGCCGATTAGGGCATACACCACCGTGCCAGGGTGTTCTACGGAGAGGTAATCCACCACGTCCTGATAGAGCAGCGACGTGACTAATGCGAACAATAAAACAGCGACTACGCGAAACAGCTTGTCTTTGTACTTCCCCAAGAAGAAAAGCAGGGATGAGTATTTGACCACACGAAACAGCGACACGGCTAAATTCCTATGTTGATACCAAGCAGCAGCGCGGCGATGCCAAACCCCTTCCAGCCGATTCCCGACCAGATCTCTTTCTCTTTCTCTGCTACCAGGTACTCCAACTCTTCGGCGCTGTAGTCTGCTTCCTTGCGGCCGGCATGAATGATGTCCTGACGCACTTTATTGATGGCTACATCGCGCAGTTTCTGTCGCACTGCGCGGGGCGCGCGGATGCGCGACCCGGTTTCTTTGCTCATCGCTATCTCTCATGTTGGAGTGCCTAAGAGAATAGGCCCGCGCGAATAGCAATACCAGTGATGCGCGACCGCCCGGGAGCAAAAATATTCGTGTCATTGGTCAAAAATCAGCCTACACTGACTCGGCGGTAACCCCCAGAGACAGTGGAGTGAGTGAAGTATGTTGGAAAAGGAATTGGCCCAGGCCACCAAAATGGCACAGCGGGCAAACAAACAAGTAGAGCAACTGCGCAAGAAGCTGCTCAGTGAAACCGAGAAAGCGCACGCCAAGGCGAAGCGGGATCTCACTGCAGCACGTAACAAACACAAAACGGCGGCGGCGCGATTGAAGAAAGCTCGTACTTCGCTGAAAGCCAAAGGCACCAGTGCAAACCAGAAGAAAGTGGACCAACTGCGCAAGCAGGTTGAGTCGTTGGCAGACACCGTCAGTGCGCTGGCCAAGGCGGCTTACGACTATGCAGATAAATTGATGCCCATGCGTGCTGAGCATGCCATGGAGGCGCGTAAAGCCGCTGCCGCTGAACGTGCTGCTGCGATGGTCGAGAAAGCCGCTGCGGCGAAAGCCAAGGCGCGCAAAAAGCCGAAAAAGAAAGCCGCCGCCAAGAAAACGACAGCGAAGAAAAAAGCGCCCGCAAAGAAAAAAGTAGCTGCCAAGAAGAAAGCGGCGCCTAAGAAGAAGGCTGCACCGAAGAAAAAAGCAGCTGCCAAGAAAAAGGCAGCGCCCAAGCGCAAAGCAGCCGCTAAGCGTAAGGCAGCCTGATAAACCGGGCCTCCAGGCAGGCCCTGCTCACTCTCTACTGCGCCCGGCTTGCCGGGCGCACGCGTATTAGACTGCCGGTGGCGCTGTCCGTCAGCAGGTACAGGTAGCCGTCACCGAGGTCACGTACATCCCGAATCCGCTGTTCCAGTTCCCGGAACAGTCGCTCTTCCTCGATCAACTGGCCGTCTTCTAGCACCAGGCGCCGTACATCCTGATCAACCAGCGCACCGATGAACATTTGGCCTTTCCACTCGGGAAACAGGTCGCCGTTATAGAACGCCATGCCCGAGGGGGCAATACTGGGCGACCAGTACATACGGGGCAGGGCGACGCCGGGCGCCTCGGTGAAAGGTGAGACATAGGCGCCGCTGTAGTCGAGGCCATAACTGATCATTGGCCAGCCGTAGTTGCTTCCACGCAGCAGGTGGTTCACCTCATCACCGCCGCGGGGCCCATGTTCGTGCATATAGATATCTCCAGTGCGGGCCTGAATAACCAGTCCCTGCGGATTGCGATGACCGTAGGTGAAGACCCGGCCTTTGCCGGCATTGGGGAAAGGATTGTCGTCGGGCGTGGCGCCACTGTCGGTAATACGCAGTACCTTGCCCAGTTCGCTGTTTGTGTCCTGCGCAGCTTCGCGGTACTCAAAGCCATCTCCAGTGGTTACCAGCAAAGTGTTGTCTCTCTTGAAGGCCATCCGACCACCGTAATGCTGTGGCGTGTCCTTAAGCGGTGATACCAGCAGTATTTGCTCGATATCGACCAGGCGATTGTCTTCCAATCTGGCGCGAATGATGGCGGTGCCATTGCCCTCCGCGTCGCCATGGGCATAGGACAGATACAACCAGCCGTTCTCGGCATAGTCGGGGTGCAATACCACATCAAAGTAGCCACCTTGCCCGGCATAAAACGTGTCTGGCCCGCCTGAGATGGCGGTTTGTTCGCCTTCTGGGCTTATGTGTACAAGGCCGCCGGGACGCAGTGTCACCAGAAAGCTGGCGTCTGGCAGCATGGCCACTGACCAGGGCTGGTCCAGATCCGTGGCGACAGTTTCCAGTTCATACTCGACAGCAAACGCCGTGGCATTGAGCATCATGCCCGCGAGGAACATCAGGGCCAGGTGTTTCAGTCTAGGCATCTTGGGCTTTCCAGCAGAGGGTGTTCGCGTCATTATAGTCGCAGTAAAGGTGACTGATGAATGCCATGGTAAACACCCTTAAAGCATTTTTCCCCGCGGTGATTTTCGCGTACGTGTTGGCCAGCGGGCTGGCAACCCAGTTTAATCTGGCTGCCATTGCTGCGCTGGGCATGGAGGTGCCGCTGGCAGATCGCGCCTGGGCCACTTTCCACGATATGGTGGGTATGTCCTCCAGCTACCTTATCCTCCTCCTGATTGCCTACACCTTGAGCTTGCCGGTAGCCGGCTGGTTGTCGCGCAAGTTGTCTGCGTCGCGCTTCCTGATATTCGCGCTTGCCGGCTTCGTTGCCCTCGTGGCACTGCATTTACTGATGAAAGCGGCGCTGGGTGTCAGTGGTATCGCCGCCACACGTACAGTGCTGGGCTTGTTGAGCCAGGGCTTGGCGGGCGCGCTGGGTGGGCTCGCCTATGTATGGCTTCGCAATCTCGACGAGCCAGAGCCCCTGTAAGCGGCTAACACCTGCGCACGGGTTCCCACAGCGCTTTGGCGCAGTGCGCCACCCCAGATGGCGCTTTTCCACGCTGGCGCCGCCATTCCCCTTTGCTAGTATCCAGCCCTGCAGTGACGGCAGTGTGGGGTGAGTATGACCGTGCAGACAGCACTGGTTATCGGTGCCAGCGGGTTTCTTGGAAGCCATGTGGTCAGGGCGTTGGTAGGGCAGGGTCGCAACGTTCGCATTATGGTGCGCAGCAGCAGCGATACGCGCGCAACCGATGACTTACCCATCGATCGGGTTGTGGGCGACATTTCGGATGTAGATGCGTTACGGCGCGCCATGAATGGCTGCAGTACGGTGTACTACTGCGTTGTAGACACGCGAGCCTGGTTACGCGATCCCGCACCCCTATATCACACCAATGTCACCTGTTTGCAGACTGTATTGGATATGGCGCTTGAGACTGCGATAGAGCGGTTTGTCTTCACCAGCACCTTTGCCACGATTGGCCGCAATGCCAGCGGCGTGTCCAGCGAAAGCGATGGCTTTGACTGGTGGGATGAGGCGCCAGACTATGTGCGCTGTCGCGTTCAAGCCGAAGAGCTGCTTTTTCGCTACCAACGCGAGAAGGGCCTGCCGGCCGTTGCCTGCTGTGTGGGCAATACCTACGGCAGTAACGACTTGCAGCCGACGCCGCATGGTCAAATGATCAAAGACGTTGCCACAGGTGCCATGTCGGCTGTGTGGGATGGCGGCGGGCCCTGTGTGGGTATTGAAGACGCTGCCACGGCCATGTTGTTGGCGGCGGACAGGGGCCGGGTAGGAGAGCGCTATATCGTGGCCGAACGTTGGCTGGACTACGACGAGATGTTCGCTATTGCAGCGGCCCGTGCAAACCGTGAACCACCCAAGCGACGCATTCCCCTACCCATAATCTACGCCATGGCCTGGTGCGCTGACCGAGTTTCCTCACTCACTGGCAAGGACAATCGATTCAGTGTGGCATCGCTCAAGTGCTCCCGACTTCTGCCCAATGTTGATGCCAGCAAGGCCCGAAAAGAGCTTGGCTGGCAGCCCCGCCCTGTTGCTGAGGCGATCGAAGACGCTGTTGATTACTATCTGACCCACCCCCGATAGGTAACTTTCTATGCATTACAAGCAACAAACGGGCGCCGTTTTGCAGTGGCTTTTGGCCCTCCTTGCCGTTTTTTTCCGCGGCGGGCGTCTGGCTGTGGCTGGATGATGATGCGGGCAAGTCACTGAAGCGTGGCGCCGAGTTGCATGCGCTGGCAGTGATTGGCGATGCAGCGGCCAAGCGTATGTCGGCTATGGGTGCAGCGGGTGAGGGCACACACGGCTCCGCGGTCGACCTGATCGCGCGGCCTATTGAGATTCGCCAGATCAGCCCACGGGTGCACTACGCCACCGGGGTGGGTAACACGGTGATGGTCACCACATCTGATGGCGTGGTGATTTTCGATACCGGCCTGGCGTTGTAGTCTGCGCAGCAACTGCGACTCCTGAAGAAGCAGGTGTCTGATGCCCCAGTGCGTTACGTGGTGCTGAGTCACTCCCACGCCGATCACATCGGTGGCGCCAAGCTTTGGCCGGAGGCGGGAACGCAGACGATAGCGCACCGACAGTTCGTCGAAGAACAGCGCTACCTTACCGAGCTCGAGCCGTATTTCTGGGGCCGAAACCGTACCCTGTTCCCCTGGATGCCGGAGGGGCCCAGCAACATTCCGCTGCTGCAATACGGTGGTGTGCAGCCAGACCTGCTGGTGGCCGAAGGCGATAGCTATGCGTTCACAGTTGGCGATGTGGAGTTTGTAGCCATGGCAGCTGCAGGCGCTGAAGGTGCCGACAACATGGTGCTTTGGCTGCCGGGGGAACGCGTACTCCTTACCGGCGATTTCTTCGGCCCCCAGTTTCCACAGTTTCCCAATGTATTCACCATGCGCGGTGAAAAGGTCCGTAAACCGATGGAATATGTGCAGTCACTGGATAGGCTGCTGGCGCTGGAAATTGACACGGTGGTTCCCTCGCACCTTAATCCGACACAGGGTGAGGCAGAGGTCAGGGCGGGCATTACCCGTATTCGCGATGCCGTGCAGTATGTGCACGACCAGACCGTGGCAGGTATGAATGCCGGGCGCAGTGTTTACGAACTGATGTGTGAAATCTCGTTACCGCCGGAACTGGATCTGCCCCAGAATCATGGCAAGGTCGATTGGGCGGTCAAAAGTATTTGGGAGTACTACGCCACCTGGTTCCATTTCGACAGTACGACGGAACTCTACCCGGTGCCTGCACGCGACGTGTACGCAGACCTTGGCGCACTGGCCGGAGAGGAGGCATTGCTGACGCTGGCACAAGGCTATCTGGACGATGCCCAACCGGTTAAAGCCCTGCATGTGCTGGAGATATTGCTGGCGGATAAACCCACGTCAATGGGTGCCCTTAAGGCGCGAGAGTCAGCGTTGACGCTGCTACTGGAGGCGGCGAGGGCAGGGGCGCGCAACGACTACGAAATTTATTGGCTGCAGGCTCGCATCGATGACACCCGTCTGCGTTTGAATGGCGCCGGCAATCCTTAATCGGCCCTGACGCTCTCTTTTAGATGCCTGCGTCTTCGCGGGCTTCCAGTCGATTCAGTTCCTGCATGGCTACCATGCGATAGCTCAGGTAGTACTTGTAGATGTTGGCCACGTACTGCACTGTCTCCCCGCCAATTTCCCGGGCGGCGATAACCTCTACATTGTCGAACCAGCGATTGGGGTCATAGCCGGCTTTTTCGGCCTTGGCGCGTAAGTTAATCATGCGACTGGGGCCGGCGTTATAGGCGGCCAGTGCCAGGAACGTCTGGTCCTGACGCGAAATGGCCGGGTCGTCGAAGTAGCGATTGCGCAGATAGTTCAGGTACTTGATGCCGGCGTGGATATTCGCCTCTACCTCATGAATATTGGTAATCCCCACTTTGGGGTCGGCAGCGGTAGTGGGAAGTAACTGCATAACGCCGATAGCGCCTGCGTGGCTGCGCACGCTTTGGTCCAGACGTGACTCCTGATACCCCTGTGCTGCGGCTAGCAGATAGTCGACGCCATACTCTTCGCCGTAGTCCCGGAACAGCGTTTGCAGTTCACGGAAGCGCGTGTACTCCTCACTACCCAGAGCATTGGCGGCGTAGGCGTAATCGTAGTCGCGGATGTAGCGGTTGCGCAGCACATTGCCAATCAGCGTGCCCTCGCGGTTTTTTTTCAGGAACGCATTTACCGCGGCCTCAAGCT
This sequence comes from Parahalioglobus pacificus, assembly GCF_014652275.1. Classification (GTDB taxonomy): domain Bacteria; phylum Pseudomonadota; class Gammaproteobacteria; order Pseudomonadales; family Halieaceae; genus Parahalioglobus; species Parahalioglobus pacificus. Next base: position 551,769 of record NZ_BMYM01000002.1, read on the forward strand.
TGGGGCTGTTTTTGCGCATTGCCCAACCCAGTTGGCCGCCCTCGCGGAACACGATGTCATCGCGCACAACCAACTCGTTAAACACCCCCTCCCAAAGCTGTGGCTTGTATTCATCCACAATGGCCCAGGGCAGCAGTCCTGCATTGACCATCTCGATCAGATCATCGTCTTCCAAAAGCTCGGACATGTAATGAATGTTCACAGGCGCCTTATTGGCAGCTGCAAAGCGCTGGTTGAGCGCTTCCACGCTCTCGCGATAGCTGCTGGATTCCCTGAGGAATAAGGTTTGTCCGGACAGCCCGTCGATACTTTCGAGCGCGGGCGCGCTGGGACCTGTCACTAGGATTTCTGATAGAGGCTTGGAGGAGGGGATGCTGAAGTCGACTTCTTCGGCTCGTTCCGGTGTGATGGTGAGGCTGGCCGACACAATGTCGCCCTTGCCGGCCAGCAGGGCCGGAATCAATTCATCCCTGGCGACGGGTATTACAACAACGTGCGTACGCAGTGAGCCATTGCCCAAGTGTTTATTGATGAACTTCTCGAACAGGGATGCCATTTCGGCCACCAGCCCCTCGGCGTTGGCACCATCGAGGTGGTAGCGACCCGGACCGTAGACCGTCAGCATGCGGATAACCCGCGACTCTTCCATCATGTCCAGGTCGCCCAAGCGGCTGGAGATCAGACTCAGCGAGTCGTAGCGCGGCGGCTTTTCGCTGGTGGCGGCCTCGGTCGCTATGGGTTGGTCAGTATGTGGTTGAACTGTTTCCTGCTCGGACGTGCTGGCGGTGGCCGCCTGCTTGACCTCACTGTCTGAATCGCCGGGTGCGTCGCTGCTGCAGCTTGCTACCAGCAGCAGGCCCAGCGTCAGGGTCAGATACTTCAGTGTGGAACTCACCGATCCTTATCTCCCGTTCGAAGGTGCAGGCAGTCGTGGCTTTAAGGTCGCCGTTTCTCTACCTGCGTCGTTGGTGGTTGGGATGGCAATAAGGTACTCGATAGGCACTTCAATGTCGCCCCGATCCCTGTCCAGCTCCACAGTTAGGGGTTGATCCAGAGTCAGGAAGGCGCCGCAGGCTTCACCGGGATCGCAGATGAAAAGGTCGTTATCGATGTCCGTCCCTGCGGCGATCTGGTAGCGTCCCGTTGCTGTTTCCTCAAATACGAAGCGATAGTTGTCCTCTGCTCTCGCCAGCGACTGATCCACTACGGTGTCGGTCTCCGGATCCAGTAGTAGCACGTACACGAGGCCCACATCGGTTTCCAGTGCCTGCCCCACAGCGAGCAGTGCCTGTAGCGTTAGCGTGTTGGCATCGGCCGTTACCGTTATCGTGCCGCGATAGATACCTTCCAGGAGGTCGCCACGAGACAACGCCGCCGCATAGGTGCCCAAACCGTTGCTGTCTGTTGCGACGGGCGTAATGGCAAGCCAGGGCACGTCTGTTGTGATGCCCAGCACCTGCGCTTGGTCATTGGCGCTGAGAGTGAATTCCAGGGTATCGAGTTCGCGCCCAAAGTTCAGTGAGTTGGTTGAACTGCTGACCAGCGCAACAATGTCGGGTTGCTCCCCCAGTAACGCCAGGGCCGCCCGCACCGCCTTCTCGGCGTTGATCAGTCCGTGACCAAAGCGGTCGTCGCGACCCGCCGCGCCCAGATCATCGGTCAGCTCACCGCGGCGCAGTAATTGGTCCACTTGATCCGGTGTGAGGTTCGGATTCACCGACTGCATCAAGGCGATCACGCCCGCCACATGCGGCGCTGCCATCGAGGTGCCACTGAGGAAACGATAGGTGAAGCCATTACCGGAGGCGCCTGTACTGAGCACACCATCGGGGTAGCCGTCGCCGTTGAGGTCAACGCTACCATCGCCGCCGGGCGCGGCCACATCGATGCGGCTGCCCGTATTGGAATAGCCGGCCAGGCGTCGCTGCAGGTCCACTGCGCTGACGGAGATCACGCCGTCATAAGAGGCGGGGTAGGCGGGCGCGGCGGTGCTCTCGTTACCTGCAGAGGCGACCACAACAATGCCGCGGCTGCGTACTTCATTCACCAGGTTTTGTTCGGCCTGACTAAAACCGCCACCACCCAGACTGAGGTTGATGACGCTGGCCGGTTGTGCTGGAACAGTGCCCGAATCATTGGGCAGCCCCGCGGCAAAGCGAATGGCCTGATTCACATCGAAGCTGGTGCCGGAGTCTTCACCCAGGGCGCGGATGGGCATGATGCGTGCCCCATAGGCGACCCCTGCGCCACCGATACCGTTATTACCGCGCGCTGCTACCGTGCCTGCTACGTGCGTGCCGTGAAAGCTCGCCGTCGCAGGCGAATTGCCCCCTGGGTCTTCCGGGTTAGGGTCTATGCCATCGCCATCCTGGGCCAGATCCAGTGGGCTTACGAAATCGTAGCCGGGTACCAGTTGCCCCGCGAGATCTGGGTGCGCAGAAAGAATACCGGTATCGATCACGGCAACAATGGCTTCGGGCGAACCTACCGTGGTGTTCCATGCCGTGGGCAACTGAATCAGCGGGTAGTGCCATTGAATGGGGTAGGCCTCATCATTGGGTATGGCATGCGCCTTCAATCGGTAGTTGGGCTCTGCGCTGGCCACTCCCGGTAGCCGTGACATGGCCTTAATGGTGTAGAGGGTTTCCAGGCGCGTTCGCTGTTGTTCATCGGCGATGGTGGCGGTGCGCGCCAGCAAGGTCCCCAGACGGTTCCTGCGGTGCTCATCGCTGGCGTCTGTAGAGCGCATGGTCATCAATCGCGCACGGCCCTCGCCTCCACGCCGGTGGCGGGTTCCTAATCGTCGTTCTATCGACTCACGCCTGCTGAGGGCCTGAGAGTCATTGCCGTCGGTGTCGGGCTGGTAATGCACGACGGCCTGCCAGGGCACAATGTCTGGTGCAGACGCAACAAAAGCAGCATTATTTGAGCCTATCGCGAGCGTGTAGCTGGTGCCGCCAGTGAAGGCGAAGACATTGATCAGGTACTCCCCATCCTGGGGTACGGTCACACGCTCCAGCTCGCCAGTGTCCACAGAGAAGTCCACCACCACACCGGCGCTATCGAGCAGGAACAGATCGGCATCCGCCTCGAAAAAATCAGCCACCAACAGAGTGACCTGTTGGCCCTGCAGCAGATTCACCCGGAAAAAGTCATCGGTATCACCCGCCAGTGACAGCGGCCCATCCGCACCCTGACCGGGCTGATTCACATAGCCGCCCAATGTCACGGGGTTACTGATCGGCTGCGCCTGCCCCGGGCTGTCGTTCGACAGTGGGCGCTCGCCTTCGTCATTGGTGTCGCTGTCGCGGTCATGGCCAGCGGCAGGAGTCACGGTGCCGGAAAGCCTCACGCGACTGGTGCCCTCCGGTACTTCAACCCGGACGTTCACGCTATCGCTGGCTGAACTGCCTTCATCGTCGGTAACTGTAAGGAGGAAACTGAAGTCGGTAGGGCGGCTCACGTTAGGTGCAGTAAAGGAAGTGCTGGGCTGATTGGCCCCCTCTAGATCGACCTGTGGGCCGCCGGACTGCGACCAGGCATAACTGGCGATAGATCCATCCGGGTCGCGGCTGTCGCTGCCGTCGAGGGTAACCACGCTGCCCGGATTGACACTGAGATTAGCACCCGCTTCCGCAATCGGTGCCTGGTTGGGCGCGGGTGAAGGCGCGGGCGCAGCTGCGGATGAGCCGCCTCCACCGCCTCCCCCGCCGCAAGCGGTCAGTAGTGAAACGATAAAGGTAGCGCAGGCTGTCGCGTGCAGATAGCGCATGCTGGATCCTCGGATAAGCAAACAACGATACCAGAATTGACCGTATACCCGGCGCGAAGTTGCCAGCGTCACGGGATGCGTACCCTATCCATACCCCCGTTCTGGCCTTTCAGATCATGGTGTCCTAATGTCTGTGGCGCATACTGAACGCACATAATACGGAGAATAACCATGCGTCCGCTCGCTCGTTTGCTCGCACTCTTGGTGTGCAGCCTACCCCTGCTCTCATACGGGGCAGACAAACCTAATATTCTGGTTATCTGGGGAGACGATATCGGTTGGTCAAACCTCAGTGCCTACCACCGCGGGATGTTAGGCGGCAGCACCCCGAACATCGACCGCATAGCCAATGAAGGTGCCATGTTCACCGACTACTACGGTGAGCAGAGCTGCACAGCCGCGAGATCGGCGTTTATCACCGGCCAGCACCCGCTGCGCACAGGCCTGTTGAAAGTGGGCATGCCGGGTGCGGATATTGGGCTCAGGGATGAAGACCCTACCCTGGCGGAACTGCTGAAACCGCAAGGCTACGCCACTGGCCAGTTCGGTAAAAATCACCTGGGTGATAAGGACGAATTCCTGCCTAGCAATCACGGCTTCGATGAGTTTTTCGGCAACCTGTATCACCTAAATGCAGAAGAAGAGCCCGAAACCTACTTCTATCCCAAGGACCCGGCCTTCAAACAGCGGTTCGCGCCCCGTGGCGTGATTCGGTCATCCGCTGACGGCAAGATCGAGGATACAGGCCCCCTCACGCGCAAGCGCATGGAGACCATCGATCAGGAGTTCACCGACGCAGCGCTGAAGTTTATGGACGAATCTGCCGCGGACGATAAACCCTTCTTTGTCTGGTTCAACGCCACCCGAATGCACATATGGACGCGCCTGTCGCCCGAGTGGGACGGCAAAACCGGCTATGGACTGTATGCCGACGGCCTTGCCGAGCACGATCACCACGTGGGCCAATTGCTGGATAAGCTGGATGAACTGGGCATCTCTGACAATACGATCGTTGTTTATTCAACGGATAACGGCTCTCAAACCAATACCTATCCCGATGGCGGCATGGAGCCTTTCCGGGGTGAAAAGGGCAGTACCTGGGAGGGTGGCTTCCGGGTGCCGGCGATGATCCGTTGGCCGGGCGTGGTTGAGCCGGGCCGCGTTATCAATGACGTGATGTCACATCTGGACTGGGTGCCCACCCTGATGTCCGCGGCGGGAGAGCCCGGCATCAAAGAGAAGCTACTGCAGGGTCACCGTGCCGGCGGCAAGAACTTCAAGGTTCACCTAGATGGCTACGATCAGAGCGCGCTGCTAAGCGGCGCCGGTGAAGGCCAGCGCAAGAGTGTTTTCTATTTTGATGACAATGCCAACTTCAATGCGATTCGCTGGGGTGACTGGAAAATCCACTTCGCCACCATGCCCGACGGCTGGGGTGGTCCGCGTGAACCGCTGAACTTCCCGCGCATGGTGCACCTGCGCAGCGATCCCTATGAGGCGTCACTGGATTCACAGATGTACACGCGATTCTTTGCTGATCAGCTGTGGCTGTTTGTGCCGGTGCAACAGGAAGTGGGGCAGTGGTTGGGCACCTTCCGGCAGTACCCGCCGCGCCAACCTACCGCCAGCTTTACCATCGATCGCATCATGCAGCAGATGCAACAAATGCTGCAGATGCGCGCCCGCGGCGCACAGCCGCAGGGTTAGCACTTAGCCGGCGGTCTGTGCCCCGTCTATGGGCAGGGCCGCCCCTGTCACAAAGCGCGCTTCATCGCTGGCCAGATAAGCGATGGCAGCAGCGACCTCCTCGGGTTCAGCGCCTTCCAATAGGGGGTTGAGCCTGGCCAACAAGTTGAGATCGGCGCCCTCCGGCATAGTGAAATTCAGCGCCAAGGGCGTTTTTACCATGCCCGGGCACACCGCGTTGGCCCGCACGCCGCGCTGCGAATATTCAATGGCCACGGCCTTGGTGAACATCAGCACGCCGGCTTTGGTGGCGCAGTAGGCCGCATTGTAGGCCTGCCCGACCAGCCCGGCAGATGAAGACATGTTGATCAGGTTGCCGCCGGATGCCTCCAGTGCAGGCAGGGCGGCGCGGGTCATGTAAAACACGCCGCTCAGATTAACGTCCAGTTGCTGCTGCCACTGGGCGTCGGTGATCGCCGTCACATGCTCGCACAAGGGGATGCCTGCAATGTTGCACAGCACATCCAGGCGGTCGAAACGTGCCAGGCACTGATCGACGGCAGCCTGGCACTGCTCGGCATCGGAAACATCCAGTGTGGTGCTGTCTGCTTTGGCCGGGTCCAACGATGCCAGCGTTTCTGCCAGCCCCTGCGTATTAATGTCGGCTGCGAAAACCCTGGCCCCAAGGCGGGCAAAATGCAGGGCAGTGGCGCGCCCGATACCTGAGCCTGCGCCGGTGACCAGAATCACTTTGTCATTGAAGGATGTCATCTATCCTTATCCCCTGTGTGATTGTTATCTCAAAGTTGAAGGATGATCTTGCCCATGTGGGTGCCTTCCTGCATGCGCGCATGAGCGCGTTCGACTTCCTCCAGCGGGAATACGGTATCCACGACCGGTCGAATTGCGCCGCTCTCCAGGTGGGGATAAACGGTAGTCATAATCTCTTCTACCATCACAGCCTTCTGAGCAAAACTTTGTGCCCTAAGCGTGGAGCCTGTGAGCGTCAGCCGTTTCATCAGTAGTGGCGCCAGGTTCAGTTGCGCTTCGAAGCCGCGGATAAATGCGATGGACACGAGCCGGCCCTCGGGGGCCGCCACATTGATATTTTTTTGGACGAAGTCACCGCCCACCATATCCAGTATCACGTTGATCTGGTTATTGAGGCCCAGTTCGGTGAGCTCGGCTTCAAAGTCCTGTTCCCGGTAGTTGAAGGCGACGGTGGCGCCCAGTGAGGTCAGTGCTTCACACTTTTCGGCGGTACCTGCCGTGGTGTAGACCTCGGCCCCAAGGACCTTACAGATTCTCACGCCCAAGGTGCCTATCCCGCTGGCGCCACCGTGAATCAGGACTTTCTCGCCTGCCTTGAGTCCCGCCCGCTGAAACAGGTTGTGCCAGACCGTCAGCAGTGCTTCCGGCAGCGAAGCTGCCTCTCCCATGCTGAAGTCTCTGGGAATGGGTAGGCACTGCCCCACAGGTGCGACGGCGTGACTGGCATAGCCGCCTCCGTGGGTCAGGGCGCATACCGCGTCGCCGACTGCCCAGCCATTCACCTCCGGGCCAACGGCTATCACTGTGCCGGCGACTTCCAGACCCATGAGGGGAGACGCGTCCGGGGGTGGTGGGTATAAACCGGCACGCTGCAGCAGGTCTGCCCGATTGAGACCGGCAGCGGCAACGTCAATCAGCAGTTCACCGGGGCCCGGTGTGGGTGGGGTGCCGGTGGCTACCGAGAGTGAACGGTCGTTTTCATCGATGGCAACGTAGCGGTATTCGCTGGGCATAGCGGGTCTCCTGAGTCCGGGGCGCGATTCTGGCCAGTTACGGCGCTCAGCGCCAGTGCATCAGTGCTGCTCAGTTTGGGCGAGGCCCAAAGGTGTGGCTATGTCGCCTGCGGTCTCAGCCAGTGTCCGTGCAGATCAGCGTTTCAAACAGTCCGCGTGCCTCTTCCAGTTTGGCGAAGATGGGGAATTCGCTGTCGAAGGCCCAGCTGGTGGTGAGGGAGTTCAGGGTGCCAACCACGACGCTTGCGAGCATGTCGGGTGAAAAGCGGTCAGTGGCATCGCCCAGCTCCCGGCCAGCTTCAATCAGCTCTGTGAAACTGGCCAGTGCGCTACTGCCGATCTCTCGCTGCTGCTCGGTGTTGTTGGCAAATGATGAGGGTGCCAGCAAGATGAGCTGCCTGTCGATGTCTTCATAACTGGCAAACCGCGTCTCGATGTAGTCGATCATGGCGGCCAGACGCGCACGGGTGCTGTGGTGGTTGGTCATCAGCTCCCGAAGCATAGGCTCTGACTGACTGTACAGTCGGCTGATGCCCAGCCCGCCTAGCAGCGCGTGTTTGTTGGGGAAATACCCGTAGAAGGTTCGCCTGGCCACATCGGCAGCTTCGCAGATTTGTTCAATAGAGGTGTCGTCGACGCCCTGGCTCTTGAACAGCTGATAGGCGGCGTCTTCGATGCGCGCCCGGATTTCCTGCTTACGCTTTTCCCGCCGACTGACCGGCGGCTCCGCAATTGTGTCCATGCTTTTGCTGTTTTGGTGGTTGCAAACCGGATTCCATTAAACTAATTTGTAGACATATGTGCAAGTTTGCTCAAATGTGGCGCTATCGCCTGCCGCGGCACAGGCGCTGCGAAGCGGCCCTTGCACCCTGATGACAACAGTGAGAACACATTAGAAACGAGCTACACCATGTCTGAACGCCTGATCGTAGTGTCCACAGACTGCCATGCCGGTCTGCCCATTGCCGACTACAAGCCCTACGTGGAGAGTAAGTACCACGAGGTGATGGATATGGCTGTTCCCGTCCAGGTCGAAATGATGGACAAGGCCTCCGAGAGTTTCCTGATCAAGGAAATCAATGACGCCTGGCGCGAACCCATCCGGAGTGAACTCACTGGTGCCTGGGACTACAAGCAGCGGGAAAAGATGCTGGCCCAGGACGGTATTTCTGCGGAGATTATTTTCCCCGATGGGATTACTGAGCAGAATACGCCGCCCTTCGGTGCCGGTTTGGGCCTGAGCCCACGCCAGGCAGTGCCCGAATTGCAGTGGGCGGGTGCCATGGCCCATAACCGCTGGTTGGCGGAGCTGTGTGCCAATGACCCTGCGAGACATCTGGGTGTCGCTTCGATTCCGTTGCTATTCGATGTGCAGCAGGCGGTAGAGGCGGTGCGCTGGTGCGTGGATAACGGGCTGCGCTGCGTGATGATACCGACCATGTGGTTGGAGCATGACCCCTACCACCACACCAAGTACGACCCCTTTTGGGAAGTGTGTGAAGACCTGGGTGTGGTTATCCATTTCCACTCTGGCCCAGCGCCACATCCTGAGTATTTTGGTCCCGAGTGGCCCACGGTGGACAACAGCGAACAGCTGCCCGGCGCTATGGGTGCTTATGTGTCTGAGGTGATGTGGTGGTTGTACCGCCCGCTAACCTTCATGATCTGGGGTGGTGTGTTTGAGCGCTTCCCGCGCCTCAAGGCCATGATCGTCGAGGGCGGCACACTGTTCATGATTCCGCCGTGGCTGCGCCTGCTGGACCACAACTACACCGATGTGCAGTTCTCGGCGAAGCTGGGCGACTTCCGTTCACACCTGTCCATGGCGCCCAGTGAGTACTTTGCGCGCAACTGCGGTATCGGGGCTTCCTGTGTACCCCGGGCCGATCTGGATATTCGGGACGTGATTGGCGCGGAGCTGATTATGTGGGGCAGTGATTTCCCTCACCCCGAGGGCACCTGGCCAAACACCGCCGAGTACTACAAGCAAACCTTCGCAGACTTCCCGGAAGATGCGGGGCGAAAAATCCTGGGCGAAAACGCGATTAACTTTTATGGGCTGGACCGCAACCACCTGGCAGAGGTGGCCGCGGAGATCGGGCCCACGAACGAACTTTTCCATTGAATACAGCGGCAACACTGACAGCGAGGAGTCACCATGACGATTGTTGAAGCTTGCGAATCACGCACGAACACCACCCCTGATTTTCCTATGGGCTGGTACACCGTAGGGCGCAGCCACGAGCTGCAAATTGGCGAGGTTACCAACGTAACCGCCTTCGACCGGGAGCTCGCGCTGTACCGCACGCGCTCTGGCGCCGTCGTACTGCAGGACGCCTTTTGCCCGCACCTGGGTGCACACCTGGGTGTGGAAGGCCGTGTTGTGGGTGAGTCCATTCGCTGCCCCTTCCACGGTTGGCGCTTTGGCACTGACGGCGTATGTGAGGAGATTCCGTACTGCGAGGACATTCCCGAGCGCGCGCGGATTCGCACCTGGCACACCGAAGAGAAGCACGGCCAGATCTGGGTGTGGTTCCACCCTGAGAATACCGGCCCGCATTGGGAATTGCCGGACATCCCCCAGTTTGGTGCCGAGGGCTGGACGCTGCCGCGTTTTGCAGAGTTCGACGTTCCTGCTCATATTCAGGATATTGCTGAGAATGCCTGCGACCCCGTCCACTTCCAGTACGTGCACAAGCAACCGGACGTGCCACCCTCCGAGGTAACCATCGAGGATAACGGCCGCATTCTGCACCTGAATTCAGATGCGTCGAACGCGCCCATCCCCAACCAGTTGCACGCCACGGTGTACTCCCCCGGCCACGCGCTGGTGCACACCGATTACGGCCCCGGCGCCGAGATGTTGGTGTACAACAGTGCCCAGCCCATCGATAGACACAACACTAAGATGCGTTGGTCTTTGATTGTTCGGAAAGAGATTGAAGATCTGGCGGGCGACGATGTGATGCAGGGAATCATTGACGGCCTGTCCGACGACTACCCGATCTGGGCTAACAAGGTGCACAAGCACAAGCCGCTTTTCTGTAAGGCGGATAAGACACTGGTCCTATTCCGTAAGTGGGTGCGTCAGTTCTACCTGACCGAGAAAGACAAGCGGGAGATTGCCTGAGCATGCAGGACTTTAGCGGTAAGGTTGCCCTGATCACTGGCGGTGCCAGTGGCATAGGGCGTTCATTGGCCTTTGCTCTGGGCGCGAAGGGTGCCCGCATAGTGGTGGGTGATGTCGATAGCAACGCCATGCAGCAGATTGAGGCTGATCTCGCGAGCGAGAATATCGACGCGCGTGTGGTCCGTTGTGACGTCACCTCGGAAGAAAGCCTCACCGCTGCGGCGGACGCGGCCACAGAGGCCTTTGGCGGCATCGATTTGGTGTTCGCCAATGCGGGCATTGGCGCAGGCGAGTCCGGTGCACTCTGGGATTACTCAGACAAGGACTGGCGCTGGTGCCTGGATGTCAATCTGTGGGGCGTTATTAACAGCATTAAAGTGTTTATGCCTCGCCTGATCGCGCGCGCAGACAAAACCCATTTCGTCGTCACCGGCTCCAGTAATGGTGCCTTCGTTATTCTGCCAGATGCGCCCATTTACACCGCCAGTAAAGCAGCGGTGCACGCCATCACCGAGAACCTGCACTACCAAGTGACAGCGGGAGGGCTGCAGGTGGTTGTTAGCGCCCTTTTCCCGGGGCCCCATGTGGTAGACACGGGCCTGTTCAATTCAGGGCGTGTTCGCCCCGAAGAGCTCAAGAAAGAGGTCGAGGGTAACGAGTCGGGTATCAACTCTGTAGATGATATGAAGCGCATGGCGGCGGAGTGGGGCATAGAGCTGGAAACCACGCACCCGGATGAGGTAGCTGCCATGGCCATTGCGGGTCTGGAGAAAGACGCTTTCTGGCTGCTGGAAACTACCCCCGATACTGATGACAAGATTCGCAGGCGCGCTGCCATGATTCTCGAGCGCAGCACGCCGGTTCCGGAAATGGTTGGCGCCTAGAGCCAACACCCACCTAGTAATAACAAACAGGGAAAACACCATGACCAACGAAACAGGCGCTCCCCAGGGTAATCCCGGTGATATCGTAAATTGGCCGATGCTCAAGATTGTGTATCGCACCGACCCGGATAAAATCGCTGCGCTTCTGCCCCCGGGCATTGAGCCCGGTGCTAATCCTCACGTTAATCTGACCATCTATAACTTCCCGGTACCCGATGAGCCCGAGTACGGCATCGTGACGACTGTGGACGCTGACTATCAGGGCACTGCGGGCGAGTACACGCTGGGCTACGGCATCGATCAGGAATCGGCCATTTTTATCAGCCAGGAAACCAACGGTCAGCCAAAGTACCCCTGCGAAACCGAGTTTTATCGGTTGGGGCCCTCGGTGAGCGCCCGCTGTGTGCACCAGGGCTACACCTTTGTTGAGTTCAAAGGCATGTCAAAGGGCCCTGTTGATCCGCTGCCTGAGTTCGATCAGCACGAATGGTGGATCAAGGTCTCGCGCGCGGTCAGCGTGGGTGGCCCGGCAACGGGTTACGACTTCCCGCCCCATGTTGTTCACGTGCGTAGCAAGTACGGTACCGCATGGCGCGAAGAAGTTGAGGGTGAGCTGGTGCTGCGCGACAGCCCCTGGGACCCTCTGACAACACTGTTGCCCATGCGCGAGCAGGTGTCGGCACACCTCTGGTGGCCAATCTTCCTGGATCGCGAAATCAAGTTGGCCGGTAAACTGGATCCCGAGGGCTTCCTGCCCTATGTGGATACGATTTCTGGCTCGCGCTACCCCGGCACCAATGGTGGTCCCAAGCGCGACTGATGAAATAGGCTGTCTCACGAAAACCGCGGACCTGGGTTCGCGGTTTTTTTTGGCCTTTCCCCGGCGCTTTAGCCTTCGTCAGCGATCATCCTTGGTGTTTCCACTGCCCCTGGCGGTGCCACGGTGCAGCGTATCGGGTATCCGGCACTGACGACGATTCGGAACTTGTTACACTAGCCGGATGTTCGCCCGGCGAGACACGAATAATGATAAAACCACTGATCATCGGGGCGCTGGTCTGCCTCTACCTGCAGCTAGGCCTGGAGCCAACTGGCTGGCTGTTTTACGAACTGAGTCATGCGACCGGGTTTGTCCCGCTGTACAACGGCTACAGTGCGTTTCGCGGTGCGGGCTATTTCTACAGTCTCTGGCCATGGCAGTTGCCCGTGAATCTGCTGGTCGGCGTATTGGTTGCTGCATTGGTGTATTGGCTGCAGCAGAGGAGGCAGGCATGAACCGACGAGAATTGCTGCAGTGCGCGGCGCTGCTGGTCAGTGGTACCGCAGTAACTCCAGGCAGTTGGGCACTGTCACAGGCACAGTCCAAATACCTGTCTGCCAGGGCGCCTTACATCGAAACTGCCACCGCAGACTTCTTTACCGACGCGCAGCGTGCGGCTGTTGCCGCGGCTGCCGATATTACGATTCCCATCACAGGCACACCCGGCGCGCTGGATGCGGGCGTACCGCGTTTCATTGAGTTGATGGTGTCGGACTGGCTCACTGATGAAGAGCGGGCGAATTTTATGGGGGGCCTGGAAGACTTGCAGGCCAGGGCGGGAGGCGACTTCTCTGCACTGCCGGCCCCGAAGCAGCTTGCATTGCTGGAAGCGCTCGAGGACGAGGCAGCGGATGCGCCTTGGTACCAGTTTGCTAATACCCTGCGCACCTGGGACCCGGAGGCGCCTTTCATTTGCGCCTTCAAGGAGCTGACGGTGCTGGGCTTTATGCTGTCGCGAGAGGGCAGTCGTGAGTTTTTGCGTCCCAACCCCATGGGGACATTTGACGGGGACATTCCGCTGCTTGCCACTGACAGTGCCTACAGCAAGCACACGCTGCTGCGAGCCATAGCCAGGGAGTCCAGCTGATGGAAGCAACAGATTTTGACGCCATTGTTGTCGGCTCGGGTATTTCGGGGGGGTGGGCAGCCAAGGAGCTCACCGAGCGGGGTCTGAAAGTACTGGTGCTGGACCGGGGGCGCAATATTCGCCATGCCGTGGACTATTACGGCGAGCATGCCCAAAGCTACCAGGAGCCCTACTACGGTCTGCCGAATCGGGAGCGGGACAGCCGCGAGTACTTCATCCAGCAGAACTCCTATGCCTTCGGCGAGACCACGCTTCAGTACTGGAACAACGATAGGCTGAACCCTTATGTACGCACCCCGGATAAACCCTTTAACTGGATGCGCGCTGATGTGGTGGGCGGCCGCAGTCTCTTGTGGGGCCGACAGGTCTACCGCTGGAGCGAGCAGGATTTCACTGCTAACCGCGATGACGGTAGCGCCGTTGATTGGCCCGTGCGCTATGCGGACATTGCACCCTGGTACAGCCATGTAGAGAAGTTCATTGGTGTGAGCGGCCAGGCAGAGGGTCTGCCGCAGCTGCCGGACAGCGAGTTTCTGCCGCCGATGGATTACTACGCGCTGGAAAAAACTGCCATCGCGCGCATGAAAAAGAAGGTCCCAGAGATTCCCATCACCATGGGCCGGGTGGCCATCCTGACCCAGGATCACAACGGACGGGCCGCCTGCCACTACTGCGGTCCCTGCCAGCGTGGCTGTTCCACCGGCAGCTACTTCAGTTCACAAAGCTCCACCCTGCCCGCCGCCGAGGCCACCGGCAACATGACCCTGCTGCCCAACCGTGTGGTTGAACGACTAGAGCACGATGAATGCGGTCGCCGGGTGACCGGCGTGCTCACTGTGGATACCGAGACCGGTGAGCGACAGCGCTTTTCCGCCCGGCTTGTCTTCCTGTGCGCCTCAACGTTGGCGTCCACCCAGATTCTGTTGAACTCGGCCAGCGAGCAGCACCCGCAGGGTCTGGCCAATGGCAGTGGCGTGGTGGGCAAATACCTGATGGACCACTTGGCGCTGTCCCACACTGGATTCTTTGTGGATGACGCCGACCGATACTACCTCGGCGACAGGCCCAACGGGCTTTATATACCGCGCTTCCGCAATGTCGGCGAGCAGGACCAAGACGCGAACTTCCTGCGGGGCTATGGCTATCAATGCCTGCCGCTGCGGCCGGACTGGGAGACCACCTTCAATCAGCGCGGCTTCGGTGCCGATTACAAGGCGCAGTTGGCCAAGCCCATGCCGATCTGGATATGGGCGCTTCGCGCCTTTGTGGAATGCCTGCCGCGGGCGAGCAACCGACTGTACCTGCATGCGAACAAGACGGACCGTTTTGGTATCCCGCAGTTGGTGACGGAATTTACCTGGAGTGATAACGAACGCAATGCCGCTCTGGACAGCGGTGTACAGGCCGGGCGCATCTTGCGTGCCGCCGGTGCGGTAAGCATCGATGTCACGGACAGCACGGAAAACCTCGATGTGGGCGGTGACGCCATTCATGAAATGGGCACAGTGCGCATGGGTCGCGACCCCGCAACCTCGGCCCTGAATGGCTTTAACCAGGCGCACGAGGTCGACAATCTATTCGTCACAGACGGTTCGTTCATGACCTCGGCGTCCTGTGTGAATCCTTCGCTGACCTACATGGCGTTCACTGCCCGCGCTTGCGACTATGCTGTGAAGCAATTGCAGACGGCCAACAGTGCTTAGCCCGAGCGGTTACGGGTTTGGGGAAATGATCTATAGTTAGCGGCCAGCCACGACGGCGAGGTAGTACCACAAGGAGTTAGCAATGCCGATGTTCCTGCGACAACTGAAACATAACCTGCTAATGGCACTGACCAAATTTATGGTGCAGTTCATGCCAGGTGCCAGCCACATGGCGTTTATTGGTGCGGGCAGCGCCCGGCAGCTGGCAAACTTGATTGTCGGCAGCGGTGTGAGCAAGGTCTTGGTGGTCACCGACAAGCCCCTGCGAGACCTGGGGGTGGTGGATACCGCAGTGGCAGGGCTGGTGGATGCCGGACTGGATCTGGCGTACTACGACGGTGTGCTGCCCGACCCGACCTTCGATCAGGTAAGCGAAGGCGTTGCAGTGCTTCGCGAGCACGGCAGTGAGGTTGTGTTGGCCATTGGGGGCGGCTCGTCCATGGATGCTGCCAAGATTATCGCTGCCAGCTCCGCCAGTGAAGACGACCCGCGCGACTGGATCGGCTTTGGCAAGGTGAAGCACGAATTCCCCAAAATCTATGCCATCCCCACCACTTCCGGTACAGGTTCAGAGGCCACCATGGGAGCCGTGATCTCTGACCCGGAAACCCACGAGAAGGGCGTTATTTCTGGCGCGGCCCTGCTGCCTGCGGCCACCGCACTGGACTCGGATCTTCTGATGGGCCTGCCGCCGGCGATAACTGCGGCCACGGGGATGGATGCGCTGACTCATGGGATCGAGGCCTACATTGCTACCTGGGACAGGGGCACGCGCAAGGAGCACGCGCAGGCTGCCATCACATTGATATTCAAGCACCTGGAAACTGCGGTGAACCAGGGTGATAACCGTGAGGCCCGCGAAGCAATGGCCATCGCTGCCTACTATGCAGGGATGGCGATCAATCAGGTCAACGTTGGCAATGTGCATGCCATTGCCCACCAGTTAGGTGGTAAGTATGGCATTCCCCACGGACTGGCCAATTCCCTGGTGCTGCCCCATGTGCTGGAGTTCTGTCGGGAAGAGTGCCAAAGCGATTTGGCCGCGCTGGCGCGCCTGGTGGGTGCTGGCAGCGAGAGCGACAGTGAAGAGCAGTTGGCCCATGCGTTCATCGCAGCGGTCAAAGATTTGCGCACAGCGGTGCATATCGAAGCGCATAGCGACAAGATCAAACCCGAGGACTATCCCTATCTGTCTGACCTGGCCATGGCAGAGGGTGATGGTTATGCCGTGCCCCGTTTGCTGGACAGGAAAAACACGTTTGCCATTCTCTCGCGATTGGCGGTGTGAGCTCACTCTCTAGAAGGTTCGGCCTCTGGCATCAGGGCTTGTCTCGCTATCGAGGCCAGATAGCCAGTGATTGACCAGGGTCATCAGCGCCACGAAATCCTCGGTTTCCCCTTCGCTGCAGGCAAACCCGTGTTGCGCCGACTCGAAGTGGTGGTGTTCAACCGCCACGCCCTCTGCCTTGCAGCGGTCTCCCAGCGCGATGCCCTCGTCTTTGAGCGGATCCCGTTCCGCCGTGATCAGCAATAGATTGTTGAGGCGTGACAGCAGCGGTGATTGCATCAATCGCGCCCGGTCCGCCGCGGCCGGGCTCTGGCCGCCCAGATAGGTGTCCCAGAACCAGCGCATCATTTTGGCACTCAGCACACCGGTATTCGCCTGCTCAATGTAGGAGCCGTAGCCGGCCTCGTAATGGTCCGCCACCGGATACAGCGATAGCACGCCTACCAGGTGGTGACGATTTTGCTCGCGGATTTCTGTGGCTACCGTGATGGCTAGATTGCCGCCCGCGCTGTCGCCGGCCATCACAAATCGCCCATTGAAGGGGGTGATGATCCGGTTGTTATCGATCAGCCAATTGGCAGCCTCCAACGCGTCGTCGTGCGCTGCAGGGTAGTAATCATCGGGTGCCCGGCGGTAGTCGAAGGCGATCACCGAGTGGCCTGTGTAATGGGACAGTGCCTTGCAGAAGCCATCGTGGGTCAGCAGATTGCCGATGACCCATCCGCCGCCGTGGAAGTAGAAAATCAGGGGTTTGCTGCCGCCGTCAGGATGGGCGTATTCCTGCACCGTGATGGCGTGGGGTGTCAGGGGGACGGCGTGCTCCCGGTTGGGTATGTCGAACTTTGATTTACGCCATGCACGGGCGTTGACGAATTGGTACCAGCCCCGCAGTGCCTGTATGTGTAGCGGTGTCATCGTTCTATCCCTGCTGTTGTTTCGGGGTTATCTCATCGAAATCCGCACTTACCTTGTGCTAATGCATTCAGTCGAAACCGACCGTATCCGGGATTTGCTGGTACCAGTAGATGCCCTGCGCATCCAGCGTGCGGGTGACCCGCCCCCGGTGCATCAGGCAATTTAAGTGGGCCATGGTCTCTCCCGTGGCCAGTCCCAGGGAGTGCTCATCAATCTCTCGGTTAAACAAGGCGGAGAAGCAGTCGATGGCGCGCCTTGGGGTTTCCAGATGATGGAAGAGCTGGTCCAGGTCTTTTTTATGAGACTCTAGCAGTTGGCTGAGCCTCACATGCAATCCGTAGAAGGGAGCCTCGTGTGCGGGGAGCACCAACAGGTCATCGGGCAGAATCTCACGGATGCGCGAACTGGAGCGTAGCCACTCTTTCAGGGGGTCGCCGTCGGGCTCGGTCGGGAACACACTGACATTGGGTGTAATGCGCGGCAGCACCTGGTCGCCGGAGATGAGCAGCTTCAGTCCCGGGCAATACAGGCAGACGTGTTCGGGTGAATGGCCTGAACCCACGATCACCTGCCAGTAACGACCGCCGATGCTGATGGTTTCCCTGTCGACCAGACGGCGATAGCTGGGTGGCAACTCATACACGGCTTTGCCGAAGCCGCCGAATCGCTGGCGATACTTCTCCAACTGCTCTTCGGTGTAGCCGGCAGCGCGGTAGAAGCGCAGCGCAACATCCGGCGCTGGCCGGCCGGTATCCGAGGTCAGTGACCGACACATCAGAAACTCTTCCCGAGACATCCACAGTTGGCAGTCAAAACGCTCCGTCAGCCAGCCGGCCAGGCCCACGTGGTCCGGGTGCATGTGGGTACAGATGACGCGCTTGATGGGCTTGCCTTCCATAAAACCGTCGAACAGGCCTTCCCAGAGTTCTCTGGCGTTGCGCAGGTTCAGGCAGGTGTCGATGACAGTCCAGCCATCGTCGTCTTCCAGCAGCCACAGGTTAATGTGGTCTAGCGACATGGGCATGGGGAAGCGCACCCAGTATACCCCGTCGGCGATTTTTTCCGGCTCGCCAGGGGTGGGATCGACCCTGCGACCATACGGGTAGTTGAGCCCGCGGTAAGTCTCTGCTGCGTCTGGAAGCATGGGCTGGTGTTTCCGGGAAGGGGCCGACAATAGTGGGGCTATCGTCGGCGCTTGTCCACACCGCGCCGATTAGCCGACGCCGCGGTCTGCAGCCTCCCAGAAAGGCGCTCGCACCGCTTTCTTGTCCGGCTTGCCCACAGGTGTGAGGGGAATGGCGTCTACAAAGTCCACTGTCTTCGGCGCCTGCACCGAGCCCTTTGCTGACTTCACCTGCTCTTGAATCTCGCCTACCAGCGCATCGCCGGTTTCGGCATCCGGCCGCAGTACGATAACGGCCTTCACCGCTTCGCCCCACTTTTCATCGGGCACCCCGATAACAACCACTTGTGCGACGGCGGGATGCGTGGCGATCACGTCTTCCACCTCTCTGGGGAACACGTTGAAGCCGCCTGTAACGATCATGTCCTTGGTGCGGTCGACGATATAGAGAAAACCGTCCTCGTCCAAACGGCCGACGTCGCCGGTGTGCAACCAGCCGCCGGCGAAGGCCTCTGCGGTTTGCTCGGGCATGTCTTTGTAGCCGTGCATCACCAGCGGGCCACGGACACAAATTTCACCGGGCTCACCGCGTGGCACTTCCTTGCCGTCACTGTCCAGTAGAGCCAGATGCACCCAGGGTGATGGGCGCCCACAGGAACTCAGGCGTTCAGGCTTGGCGGGATCGTGCTCAGCGCGGCGCATGTTCGTTAGCACCATGGGCGCTTCGGACTGGCCGTAAAACTGGTAGAACACCTGCCCCCACTTATCGATGCCCTCCTGCAGGCGAGCCGGGCTCATGGGAGAGGCGCCGTAGAAGATGGTTTCCATACTGGACATGTCAGCCGTTGCGGAGCGCGGCGAGTCCAGCAGGAAATAGAGCATCACGGGTACCAGCATGGTGGCAGTGATTTTGTGTTCTTCCACCATGTCGAAGAAAGAGTCCGGAGTGAATCCCTGCATCACGTAGAAAGCGCCACCGCGCTGGAGTACAGGTATAAAGAAGGCAGCAGCCGCGTGCGACAGTGGAGTTGCGATCAGCATCCGCAGCGGATCGGGCAGTTCCCACTCTGCCATTTGTATCTGTGTCATGTAGGCAGCGACGCTGTAGGGGCTGAGTACGCCTTTGGGCTTTCCGGTGGTCCCGCCGGTAAAGGTAATGCTAGAAATGTCATCCGGTGAGATATCCGGTGCTACCAAAGGCTGAGCCTCAAACCCATCGGCGATGGCCAGGTAATCGTCGCCGTGGGCGGTGGGTCCAAAGGCCAGTAACTGCAGGCCCGGGATGCGCTCGGCCAGGGCCTTGGCGTGATCGTCGAACACCGTTGGATCGTAGACCAGTGCGGACACCTCGGCGGCCTCCAGCACGTAGGCGTGATCGTCCAGCGAGCCCAGTGGGTGCAGTGGTGTGCCGATGCAGCCTGCCAGTTGCATAGCGGCAATGTTGGACAGTACCTCTGGACGGTTGGCTGAGAGCACGGCAATGACCTTGCCGCCTTTCAGGCCCTGCGCATGCAGCGCCTGCACCATGCAACTGGTGGTTTCGCGGACCTCGCGATAGGTAGCGACCCGGTCGCCCAGGTACAGACAGGGTTCGTCGTTATAGCGATTCAACCCGTCGATCAACAGATGAGGCATCAGCGGGGGGTGGTTAAGCGAATCCTGGCTCATAGTCGTGCTACTCCTGATCAAGGCGCAGGTTGCGCCGTGTATATAGGTGCCCAGTGTGAAAGTCTGCGCGCTGCGATCAATGGCAGTAGCGGCCAGTTGCGTTGATGCAGGGTGCGCGCTTCGGACAGTGCCAGTGTCGGGTACGGCCAGAGGCGGGATGTGCAGCAGACAGCAACTATAAGAAGCCACCGTTTGTAACCCTGTGTGAATGGCCTGCAGTGGCCTAGAATACGCCCATTCGAATCAGCCCGGATACTGCCATGAGCGAACACCGTTACAACCAGCCACTGGGCGGCAATGAAATGCCGCGCTTTGCGGGCCACGCCACCATGTTCCGCTTGCCTACAGCAACGACGGCCGAGGGCTTGGATATTGCGCTGGTGGGCGTGCCGCTGGACATCGGCACTAGCAATCGAGGCGGAAGTCGTTTTGGCCCGCGTGAGATTCGGTGTGAGTCGGTGATGGTTCGTCCCTACGGTATGTACACCGGGGCTGCACCTTTTGACTCCTTCCAGGTTGCCGATGTGGGCGATGTGGCTTTGAACACCTTCTCGCTGGAGAAATCGATTGGCATCATCGAGGACCACTTTGACGGTCTGGTGGCGCAGGGCGCAAAAACCGTGTCAGTGGGCGGCGATCACACCATTGCCCTGCCCATCCTGCGGGCGGTGGCAAAGAAGCATGGCCCCGTTGCGTTGGTGCATGTGGATGCCCACGCGGATACCAACGATCATATGTTTGGTGAGCCCATCACACATGGCACCATTTTCCGTCGTGCTATCGAGGAGGGATTGGTGGACCCGAAACGGATGGTGCAGATTGGTCTGCGCACCACCGGGTATTCGGCCGAGGATTTTGATTGGGCGCGAGGCCAGGGTGTTCGCGTGGTGCCCGCTGAGGAGTGTTGGCACAGCTCGCTGGCGCCGCTGATGGCACAAGTGCGCGAGCAGATTGGTCCGGATGTGCCCACCTACCTAAGCTTCGATATTGATGGGCTGGATCCCGCCGTAGCACCCGGTACAGGGACGCCAGAGCCTGGAGGGCTGACAAGCATTCAGGGCATTGAAGTGATTCGCGGTTGCTGGGGGCTCAACCTGGTGGGCGCCGATCTGGTAGAGGTGTCTCCGCCGTACGATACCAGCGGCAATACCTCCCTACTGGCGGCTAACCTGCTGTTTGAAATGCTCTGCAGCTTCCCCGGCTGTTTACGGCGCTGACTGGTGCTAGTCGAGGCGCTTGTGGAAGCGAGCGCTGGCTACCAGCAGTAGTAGGGCGGTGAAGCCCAACAACCAGAGAATGTCAGGCAGCATATGGCCGGCGTCGGCACCACGCAGCACAACACCTCGCACCAGTCGGATGTAGTGCGTGGCGGGAAAAGCCTCTGCGATGTATTGCGCAGCCTCGGGCATCGCGTCATAGGGGAACATAAAGCCGCTTAACAGAATGGATGGCAGCAACACGAAGATGGTCATCTGCATGGCCTGAAGCTGGGTGCGGGCAAGGGTCGAGATCAGCAGGCCCAGTGTCAGTGACGCGGCGATAAACGCCAGTGTCACCCCAGCCAGCGCTGTGAAACTGCCCGCAAAGGGGATGCGGAATATCCAGCCGCCCAGCCCAAGAATGATGCCTACCTGCACACAGCCCACCAGCACATAAGGCAGCAGCTTTCCGATCATCAGCTCTAGCGGCAGCACGGGTGTGGTGATCAACAGCTCCATATTGCCACGCTCCCGCTCCCTCACCAGGGCCAGGGAGGTAAAGAGAATCATGGTCATTGTGAGCACAACTGCTGTGAGCCCCGGAACGATGTTGACCTCGGATCTGCGCTCGGGATTGAACAGCAGCGCCATCTCAAAGCTGGGCGTACTGGCGCTGTAAGCCCCGGGGGGCGCACCGGCTTCCAGCCGCAATGGCATGGATCTCAGTGCAAGCAGGGCAGAGCTGACCATCGTATCTGAAGCATCCACCAGCCACTGCGCAACCGTGCGACCAGAGGCGATTCTCTGGGGCAGATTCTCAGGAAAGATCAGGGCGGCGCGAATCTCGCCGGCGACAATGGCCGCTTCTGCTGCATCAGGGGTGTTGTAGGTCGCCACGATATCAACCACCTGGCTGACCCGCACCTGTTCGGTGATGACGCGCGCGGCGGCACTGCCGCTCAGGTCCACGACTCCGATGGGGATGTCGCGCACCATGGTATTGATCGCGTAACCAAACAGCAGCAACTGCACTAGCGGGATCATGATGATCATGCCGAAGGTCATTCGATCGCGTGACATATGCGCGAACTCTTTCAGCGTGACCGCGTTGATTCGGCGCAGGCTCAACACGGTGTCTCGTCCGCCTGTGTTGTCTCTACAAAAACATCCTCGAGGGTTGCCTTGGCAGGCTCGCAATGCAACGTCTGGTCGCCCGGCAGCCACTGTTTGAACACACCGATGTCCTGCACGGGCTTCTTCAGCAGTACCCTAAGACGATCACCTTGCTGCGCGGCAGACAGCACTTCGTTTGATGTCATTAGCTGCTGCCTCACTGCACGCAGGCCATCACCCTGCACATCGATGACCCGCCCCTTGAGTGCGCCCATAAGGTCGGCGGGGACGCCCTGGGTCTTGAGATTGCCGTTATCCAGAATGGCCAGTTGGTGACAGCGCTCGGCCTCGTCCATGTAGTGTGTGGACACCAATAATGTAGTGCCGGCCTCGCTCAGGTCGAACAGGGTTTCCCAGAAGTCGCGCCGATTTTGTGGGTCTACTGCCGACGTGGGTTCATCCAGAAACAGCAGCTCTGGCTCATGCAAGGTGGCCGCTGCCAGCGCCAGCCTTTGGCGTTGCCCGCCGCTCATGGCACCTGCCTGGCGACTGCTGAGTGGCTCCAGATTGAACTGGTTTAGTAACGTCGTGATGCGCATCTGTCGCTGGCTGTTGTCCAGGCCATAAATGCGTGCCAGAAAGTTCAGGTTTTCCTTACAGCTGAGGTCATCGAACAGGGAGAACTTTTGCGTCATGTACCCAATGCGCCGGCGCAGTGGCTCGGCCTGCTCTGGTAACTGGAAGTCCAGTGCTCGCGCCGTGCCCGCGCTGGGGGTCAGCAGCCCGCAGAGCATACGGATCAGTGTAGTTTTGCCGCTGCCGTTGGGACCCAGGAATCCGTAGATCTGGCCGTGGGCTATCTCAAGGTCTACGTCGTTCACGGCGACCAGGTCGCCGAAGCGCCGTGTTAGGCCATTGGCAACGATAGCCGCATCAGTCATCCGTTAACTGCACCTGAGCGGGAACCCCTGTGGGTAGGTCATTGCCGTTCTCGATATCAAACTCTGCCATGTAGACCAGGCGTGCACGATCAGAGGCGTTTAATGCGTAGTAGGGCGTAAACGAGGGGTCGTTGGCAATCCAGCGCAGTGTGCCTGTCAGTGCTTGCGCCACACCGTCTACGTGCACTGCCCGTCGGTCACCGATCCGCAAACTGGCGCGATAGGGCTCCGGGATGTAGACGCGAGCATAGGGTGATGTGTTCGCCAGCATAATCGCCAGAGTCGCGCCCGGGCTTACCCGTTCGCCCACGTTCCAGGGCAGGCTGTCCAGATAAGCGTCGCGTGTTGCGACAACGCTCAGCTCCGATAGCCGGTGCTTTTCCAGCGCAAGCTGGGCGCGCGCGGCTTCCAGCGCGGCGGCGCCCTGTGCCAACTGTTCCGGTCGCGTGCCATTTGTGAGCAGGAGCAAGGCTTCGCGGGCGGTCTCCAGATTCGCCTCGGCTTCGTCCCGGCTGGCCAACGTGCTATCCAGCGTAGCCTTGGCGGCCAGCTTTTGCTCGAACAGTTGCTCGGCTCGGTCATAGTTCACGGTAGCCTCAGTCAATGCCGCCTCTGCCCCGGTGACCCGGGCTGTCGCTGCAGCGATATCTTCAGTGCGTGCACCATTACGCAACTCTTCAAGTCGTGCTTGAGCCTGTGCCACCTCCGCCTGGGCGCGGGAGACAATGGCCTGTTGGCGCCTGTCATCCAACTGCACCAGCAGGGTACCGGCGCTGACCTGACTGCCCTCCAGCACCGGTTGATCGGTGATGATTTCATCTGCTGTGGCTTTGAGTACGACCCGATCACGCTCCAGGGTGCCTAATGCCTCAGTGCCATCTGGATTGCCGCAGGCGCTGAGCATACTCGTAGCGACAATAACCAGAACTAGCGCATGCCACATAACTATCTGCTCCGGAGTTCGATTGATTTGAATAAAGCGTAGCCTAGATCAGGCAAGCGGGGGATCATCGTGGTCTCTCTACAGTTCCATTGCTATGACCGCGCACCCGCTTAATGCGTGGACCTGTACAGTCACACCGGAGCAGCCGTAGGGGGTTATATGATGGCAGGCCCCTGTGCGCTGAAGCCAGCCAGACCGGGTAGCGCAAGCGCGAGATCATTCTCGCTTAAGCCAAACCATCGACCCAACGGTGCAGCGTATTGTTCTACGGATGTTGTGGGTATTAATCGCCCGTTGCCAGCATCCTGTGCGTGCCCCAAGGTGGGAGGAGGTATGCTGCCGTAGATTCTTCCGCCGTTCACTGCGCCACCAACCACGAAGTGGTGTGCACCCCAGCCGTGATCTGTTCCGTCGCCATTTATCGTTAACGTACGACCGAAATCAGCTGCTGTAAATGTTGTCACCTGCTGCGCGACGCCCATTTCTACAGTGGCTTCGAAAAATGCTGCGATGCTATCGGACACGGACTGCTGAAGTGGCGGTAGATCCGTTGCCTGGTTGTCGTGGGTGTCGAAGCCTCCCAACGCGACGAAAAAGACCTGGCGAGAGGCCCCAAGCTGCTGACGTGCTGCGATGGTATTCGCGACCTGAGCCAGCTGCCCCCCCAGACGATCCTGTGGGAAGTTCTGGCTGGGTGGTGTTGTATCTGCCAGTGCGCGGCTCATGGTCTCATTGCTTGCTAACGCACGCCGGCTGATGTTCACAAAGTCGCGCGCGAACAGGTTCTCGGAGGTATCTCCCTGTGCAGCGAAATGTGCCTCCAGCGCACTTGATAGCTCGGGTGCGCCTTGCCGGCGTGCAATCTCGATGAGCTCGATTGCCGGTACTCCTGAGGCATCAAGCTGAAATGGATTGGCGGCCTCGCCGTTCAAGAACACCGTGTTACCGGCAATAGAGACGCTCAGGAAATCGCTATTGATGCCAGCACGTATCGAAGCGTCACTAAAGGCTCCACCCCAACCCAGCTGTGCGCCTTCTGGTGCAAAGGCCATCCAAGTGGATTGCTGATCATTGTGAGAAAAAAGGCGCTTGGGCAGCGCGCCCTTGTCATTGGAGAAAATGCTGCTGTCCACAGGGGTGATCAAGGGGCCAACGTTGCCGACGATTGCCGCTTGGCCTTGGTTGAATAGCGACTGAAGGCCTGACATTTCGCGTGGGAGCGCATACGAGGGCTCGGCCCCCTGTGAGTTGAGTGGCAACAGGTCCTCTCGATCTCTGTTCGCATTGGCTGACGCTTGATACTGCTGAAGTAGCGGTGCGCGCAATTGGGCGTACATGTCCCAGGCGGGTTCATCATAGGGAATCACGGTGTCGTGGCAGTCCATGCCCCCAAAGAGAAACACGCACACCAACGCTCGGTAATCATCATCGGCCGCGAGCGATCGAGTACTGGTCAGTGTAGTGACCGTGGGGATGGCGCTCGCTAGCGGTAGTGATAGGAGGGTGTTCAAAAAGCGTCGTCGGTTTTGTGGCATGGTGAGCTCTCCTATCTCAGAACGATATAGTCGGGAGTAGTGAGTACAAGGAGGCTTGCAAGGCGCGCGCGCAACCTGCGTCCGTCATCCGTCGAACCATCGATATCTGACACGATGTTGCGAATTCGATTGGCACTCGCCTCCGTCAGCGTGCCATGTGTGAGTCTCTCATTCAGTAACGCTATGAGGTCTTCAGGCGAATCGGCAACGGCCTCGGCATCGCTGTAATCGGCGATAAAGGCCCTGTCTCCCCCGCCGTCAAATTGCGGAGCCTGACCGAAAACATACGGTGTTAAGAAGTTCGGATAACCGATAACACTGGGTGCATTCGTGATCTGAAACTCTGGGGCATTGAGGCCGGCCTCGCCGGTCAGCGTGCCCGGTGCGATATAGCCCGGACGGTAGAAGTTAAATACGGAAGGTGCGCGATAGGGGTGTTGACCGAGCGCGGTTGTATCACTGGTATCCTGCAACAGTAGTTCATTGGCGGCCACTGCGCTGTTCACTTCAAATGCCCGCGCCCAGTGTGTGAAGCGCAAGATGGGCTCGCGAATTTTTCCGCTGCTACCTTGGTCGCTCCTCTGGATGTCGCGGGCATCCACATCGAACAATACGGCAGCGATTGTGGCCCCGAGATCGCCACGTTCACCGCTACCTATGCGAGCGCCCGAGGGCAGCAGATAGGTGCCGACGTCGAACGCGGCTGCGACGCGTTCTACATATTCCACATCGGGCGAGCTGCTGGTGAATCGTTGAATTAGCTGACGGCCGATGAAGGGCCCCATATTCGGATGATCAAAAATAATGTCTAAGGCTTGGCCGATACTGCTTTCTGCGCCAGTGCCGGCAGTAATTGTGGAGCCCAAGAACGATTTCTCTTGTTCAGAGTGGAAGTTATCGAATGTCTGTAAGGGACTGTAAAACGAATTCAGTGGTAAGTCTTGCAGGCGGGCTTGATATTCGGCCCCTGCGAAGCTCAGTCCAGTGAATACCTTTGCAAGTCCTGTAATGTCGGTGTTGTCAAAGATCTCTACGGGCTCGCCCAACTCGTCCGTGTTGGGTACGCCGTTGGCTTGGAGTTCAATGAGTCCCAGGGTGAAAAGCTGTAGCAACTCCCTCGCATAGTTCTCGTCAGGTACCTGTCCTGTTGCTGGGTTTGCCTTGCTGTTGCGTAAGTAGGTGAGGTAAATGGCCATAGCAGGCGAATACGTCACCTCCTCCAGCAGCTGGCGATAGTTACCGAACGCATTGGTTACAAGGATGTCGTTGTAGTGCGCGATCGTCTGCGGTAGCCGGTCGAGGTCGCTGCGATCAGAAACGACCAAAATTTGCGATAGGGCAAACGCCATACGTTGGCGAAGTTGATCGGGTGCAGTGATTGAATTCCGCCAGAACAGAATCGTAGGCAATTGCGAAAGGTTTCTGGGCGTTTGCCCGCGCTCGTCATAGAAAACGCCGCTCTCAGGGAATCGAGAGATCACCTCATCCAGCATCAGTGTAGGCTGCTGTGCTAGCTGCTCGCTGAACCAATCCTCTAGACCAGCATCCAGCACGTCCTGAACGTCTTGTGGCGAGGGACCAAACGTAGCTTGGCTCAGGAAGCGCGTCGCGTTGCTGTGCGTGAGTGCCTCAGGCGGAGGCGCCGGAACAGGTGTCTCCGGTGCGGGCGCCTCCACAGGGGGCGGCGAAGCCGCGGGTGTCGGTGCACTGGCTGTATTGCTGGACGAGCCGCCCCCGCCGCCGCAGGCGACCAGTACAAACGCTGCACACAGCGCGGCAAATCCGTGATGCATTGAGTTCAGAAACATGGATATACGCCTTGTCGAGGTGATGACAGCACTGCGATCAAAGGCTAGGCCAGTGCAGTCTCATCCGTCGAGATAAAAACTGTAAAAAAGCGTAAAGAAGACGCGCGTGGATAAGTTGTCTGCTAAGCCGCAGGTGAATCTCGTTCGAGGGGTGCACTGGAGCTTTCTCGCTTCTACTGCGACGGGACAGTGCCGATGTATTTTGCGCGGGGCCTAATCAGGCGCGAATGCTGCTTGAACTCAAGAAAATGGGCGATATAGCCATACACTCTCGCCATCGCAAACAGGGCGGTGAAGTAATGGTCGGGGATGCCCAGACTGTTGAATACGGCGCCTTTGTAGAACTCAACATTGGCGTGTATCTCCCGTCCGCGTTCGGCAAAAGCGGCCTGACAGGCCTCTTCAACAGCGACCAGCGTGTCTAACAGTTTGCGGCTGTTGGGTTCTGTGCAACGGGCCAGCGCCATGGGTTTGAGGATCGCAGCCCGTGGATCCAGCGTGCGGTACTCCCTGTGGCCCATTCCCATTATCTTCTGCCCCTGGGCAAGACGTTGATTGACCCACTTTGCGGCCGCGGCGGGGTCGCCTATCTCCCTGGCCATGGCCAGCGCAGCCTGATCGGCGCCGCCATGCAAGCGACCGTAAAGCGTGCCGACGGAGGCTGAGATCACGGATTGCAGTGGGGCTTCTGTGCTGGCACAGACGCGCCCTGCGAAGGTGCCGGCATTGAAGCTGTGCTCCATCTGAAGGATCTGCGTTGTGTCCAATGTCGCAACCTCATCATCGCGAGGTAGCTCGCCGCGCAGCATAAACAGAAACCTGCGGTGAAAGTCGGTTTCCGGCAGCTCAGTGATGGCCGTTAGCCCCTGTTCTTTACGAAACAAGGCAGCAATGAGTGCAGAAATTTTGGCGGCAATGGCCAGACCCTGGTTGGCGGCGGGCGCCAGCGGGCCCTCCTCAACCGGGTTCAACAGTGGGATCAGCCCCTGTAATACCAGCATGGGATGCGTGCCTTCTGGCACCGCCTGCAAGAGGGCAATTTCCGTATTGTTCAGCGCCTGCTGACTACGCATGAATTGCGCCAGCTGTTGGTGCTCGGCGTCTGTAGGCCAATCGCCAGTCAGCAGGTACCAGACGACGATCAGGAAGGGTTTGTCCGCCAGATCGGCAATGGGTGTGCCGCGGTAGTTGAGGCTGCCGGAATCGCCCTGTACGTCAGAGAGGGCGGTTTCACCGACGATGACACCAGCCAGATCATTGGAAGCGAGGGGGGATGTTGCCTGCATGTTTGGACCTCCTTGAACGGTTCCCGATGAGTATCAGGACCGAACATGGATAAATCCAAATAATCATGCTTATACTTAAATAAGAAATACTAATACCAAGTTCGCAAATCTGAGTCGGGCGGAGATTGCTCCAAGGCTCGATCAAACGGTGTCGAAAGGCATCGTGCTGGCACCAATCAGGAGAGCGAAATGCGATTCGAAAATGCGGAGTTACGGGCCTTTCGCGCGGTGGTTGAGGCGGGGGGATTCAGCCGGGCGGCCCAGTTACTGTCCCTTAGCCAGTCGGCTGTTAGCCAGGCAGTGGCGGGCCTCGAGGCTAAGCTGGAAACGCCCTTGCTGGAGCGCGGTCGGCAGCAGCGTCTCACTGCAGCGGGACGGCGACTGTTCCGCTACGCAGACGATGTACTGCGAGCCGAACAATCCGTTATCGATGATCTCGCTGGCATTAAGCGTGGTCGCGAACAGCAGCTGCGCGTGGCGCTCAGTGCCTCCATTAATCGCTTTCATGCACCTGAATTAATAAGCGCTTACTACCGGAAGAACCCAGAGTCCGTAATCAATGTTGCGGAGATGCCCAGCCGAAATATTGTTCAAGCGGTGCTGTCAGAGCAGGTGGAACTGGGGCTTGGTCCTTTCCAACGGGGCATGGAGGCCTTCACCACCGTGCCTCTGTACAGCGACACCCGCCACCTCGTGGCTAGCCCCTCACATCCGCGGTTTGACGCCCTTCGTGAGGGTGATGCATCCGCCCTGCGCGGCACGGCACTGATCACATCCGCCCTGGACAATCCTGATTTACGACCCGCCATTCAGCGAATCCGCGACCAGTTCAGCTCGGTGTGGGAAGTCAGTAGCCTGAGCCTTCGCGTGCATATGATCGAGCAGGGGATGGGCGTGGCCTTCATGGATGCTCAGGTACTCGAGCAGTACCCACCCTGCAGCACGTTTTGCATTCTTGGGAGCCTGGAGTTTGGCGAAATCAGGAAGCAGGTGGGTCTGTACAGTCGCAAAGACCGCGTGCTCAGCCGCGGCGCAAGCGCCTTTGTCGAACTTTGCCGCGCTCATTGGAGCGTTTAGAGTGTGGGTGCACGCATCGAGAGGGAATTATGGCCGCCAGCCTACGCACCAGTAATCTGTCCAGACTGAAGCAGGGCAATTTTGATGTCCTGATTCTGGGCGGTGGTATCAATGGCGCCGTGTCGGCCGCTGCGCTGGCCGGGCGGGGCTTACGGGTAGCGCTGATCGACCGCCATGATTTTGCCGCTGGGGTGTCTTCCAACTCCTCCAACCTTGCCTGGGGCGGCATCAAATACCTGGAGAGTCATGAGTACCTGCTGGTCAACAAGCTGTGCCTGTCGCGCAACGAGCTGATGCGTGCTTACCCGTCCACCGTAAAAGAGATTCGGTTTTTCACCACCATCCAGCGGGGATTTCGCTTTTGGTCGTTCTTTGTGTTCCTGGGCAGTGTTCTCTACTGGTTGATTGGCCGCTGTAAGACCGCGGCACCGCGCTACCTGACCGCGCGCACGATTGAGGCCGCAGAACCCGAGATCAATACCAGCGAGGCCGCCGGTGGCCTGGAGTACTCGGACTGCTACCTCTACGACAACGATGCCCGATTTGTTTTTAACTTTATTCGCCAGAGCCTGAACTTCGGCTGCATTGCCGCCAACTACGTGGAGGCCGGTGACGCCCGTTTCGACGGCGAGCAGTGGCATGTTGATGCCCGCGATGTCATCGGTGATGAGCGCTTCACGATTCGCGCCAAGGTCTTGATCAACGCCTGTGGTCCCTATGCCGATAGCATCAACCGCGAGTATTCGATTCAAACGGAGCATCACCACCTGTTTTCCAAGGGCGTTCACCTGATTGTCGATCGAGTGACGGACAACCAGCGTGTACTCACCTTTTTTGCCAGCGATGGCCGTCTGTTCTTCCTCATTCCCATGGGTCCAAAAACCTGTATTGGCACGACCGATACGCAGGTTGAGTCGCCCGAGGTTTCAGTCACTGAGGAGGACCGGCAATTCATTCTGGACAACGCTAACGCACTGTTGGACCTACCGCGGCCACTGACCGCTGCCGATATCGTTGCCGAGCGGGTCGGCGTGAGGCCCCTCGCGGTGAAGGGGGAGGGCGGTACTGCTGACTGGGTTCAGCTATCGCGCAAGCACGAAATAGAAACCGACGTGGCACGGCGACACATTTCCGTTTTCGGTGGCAAGCTCACCGATTGCCTCAACGTGGGCGATGAGATCACCGAACGCGTGGCCGAGTTGGGCGTGCCGATTCCGGAGGCGGATAACCGCTGGTACGGCGAACCCGGCGATGCGCTGCGCGATCAGTTCATGCTGCAGGCGCGCCTGATGCAGTTGGACGCCTTAACGGACCCCAGTTCACCCGAGCCTCTGTCGGAGCGCTTCTGGCGTCGCTACGGGGAGTCTGCCTTTGTTTTACTGGAGCGTATTCGGGAAAATCCGGACCAGGCTAAATTGCTCATTCCCAATGCCGAATATGTCAGGTGCGAGATTGAGCTGGCAGCGCGGCGGGAAATGATCATCAAGCTGGAAGATTTTATGCGTCGCCGCTCCAAGATTGAGCTGGTAGTGCGCAATTCAGACATCGTTGCTGCAACTGAAGGCTTGCGGGAGGCTTGCGAGATTCTGTTCCCTGGGCAGTCCAGCGAGAAGCTGGCCGAGTACTTTGAAGACCTGGGCGTTAGCGCCTAGCCCTAGCGACCCTTAGCTGTCTTCTTCGCCAATCAGGGTCAGCCGCAGTTGGGGCCGCGTGGTTGTCGGCGCCAGCCAGATATCCACGAAGTGTTGCCCAAAGTCAGGATCTTCGATGATGCCCAATGGTTGACCGTTGTGGACAAAGCGGGAGCGATTTGACGCATCAAGCTCCAGTACCAGCACGTCGTTTTGCGCTACATCTGGCCACAGTTCAAGTAGCTGTGTCAGCCACTGTTCTTGATTTTCGTGGCTCAGACCCTGGTCATCCCACTCTTTGCGCGTTCTGTCCACCAGCGCCGCTGACTTGATGTCCAGCAGATACTCGATTTCCAGCTTCAGGGGGCGTTGTCCACGTTGGTAGCTACCGCTGTCGGTGTATAGGCGCGAGTAGTAAACGTCCCAGAAAAGCACGCTGAGCTTGGCTTCGCCTACCTTTTGCAGGTCCGCCGCGGACTGCCACTGCAAATCGGCGGCGTTCACCTGTGCAGTGGCGGGCAATCCTTGGCCAAGTACTGCCAGCAGTATTAGCGCAGCAAGTGTATGCGGTGCATTTCGAGTGTTCATGCGCTTGTTACGAGCCCGGCGCAGCGCCGGATTTACTGCTGTGGGGTGCCCCCGTTGCGGGCGCTGGGCCTAGCCGGGCAGCTCGGTGCCGTGTACAGCAAGGTAATGCGAGCTCAGTTTGGGCTCATGGCCTGTTTCGTTGATCTCGTAGAGTCGCTCGTAGCGAGTTTCCCGGATCAACCAGCGCCCATCTTCCTTGACGTAGCGGTCCCAATACAGGGCGGTGCCATAGGTCTTGGCGTTGTGGTTGAGCAACCACATATTATCGGCCAGGTACCAAACGCCCACGGCCTCCGTTTCGCTGAGCAGCCGGATCTCGGGCTGGTGCCCGTTGTGATGCCCCACCGATGCCTTGTTGAAGGCGTACTGGATATTCGCCAGGTAGTCTTTGCGCCCGTTCACGGTCCACTCGTAGGTGCCACCCACAAAGTGCACCAGCACATCTTGGTGGAACAGAGTACCCAGCTCCTCGAGATTTGCGGTATCGATGCAGCGAAAGTACGCGTGCTTCAGCTGTTTAATGGCTTCGATATCCATCAACATCTGTATGCCCTGCTGCAGAGACTGCGGATCGTTGCCTGTGACCTCCAACGGAAGGCCCTGGTCCAGACCCAGTGTCTGTCGGTCGAGTTTCTGGCGTTGTTCAGTCATCGCTGTATCTCGCTTCTTGTGTTTGTTGTCAGTGTACGCAGGGAGTATTTGCCGACAACACGCGGGCGCTCGTTTTGGGCCAGATAGTTAGGCCACTGCGGGGCGATCAATTACAATCCTCTCGCGTCGGGGAGAACAGCGAGCAGTATGTATATCATGGCGAGGTTGCGCACAGTCGTGGTGACGATGGCATCGTCTGTTTCCATGACGAGGTCCTTCGTTGCAATGCTGCTCGCGCTGTCTGTGTCGGCAATGGCCGGTAACCCGGTGACACAAATACATACCGAAGGCATCGAGCAGGGCACCGTTGGTCTCGGCTTTGGCTGGCGCTGGGGTGATAGCCCCTATGTGGGTATCGACGATATCGGCAGCGAGTTCAGCGACAACGATTACGACTTGATGCCCTTCTACTACTACGAAGGCAAGTACCTGTTCGCCCACGGCAGCACAGCGGGTGTCCACCTGCTGGATCGCAACGGCTTTAATTTGGATGCCATCCTGGACTACCGGTTCGACCGACTCGAACCTGAGCGCTCCTCCTTTTTCTCCACAGTCGAGGCGCGAGAGCAGTCACTGGACGGGGGTGTGCAGCTGGGTTGGGAGCAGCCCTGGGGTGAGCTTTCCTTAAGCTGGGTGACGGACACTACAGATAAGCACAACGGTGAGGAGGTCGATCTCACCTATCGATTTACCCAGACCTACGACCGCTGGGTGCTATCGCCCTTTGTCAGCTACCTGCATCAGGACAGCGACCTCGTGTCCTACTATTACAACGTGAGCGCCGCGGAGTCGCGCGATGACTTGCCAGAGTATTCGGCTGGTGCCTCGCAGCGCTGGCGTGCCGGCATTAATACCTCTTATGCCTGGTCGAAGCGCATGCGCTTATTTGCCAACTTCTCCTATGATTGGCTGGGTGATGAGATCAGCGACAGCCCGCTGGTGGATGAGAGTGGCCTGTACTCGGTGATGGTTGGACTGGCCTATGGCTTTGGCAACACGCTGGATAACTCGGGCTCTGGGCGACGTGACTCAGCGCGTGCGGGCGAGTGGAGTTGGCGTATCAACTACGGCTACACCGCAGAGGAGACCTTCCACAAAGTGCATCGTGGCCAGCTGCAGCGCAGCGACGACGTGGACACAAACCTGGTCGGGCTGACCGTCGGCAAGTTGCTGGTGGATGGCCGGCGGGTGGACTACTGGGGCAAAGTATCGCTGAACCGTCGATTGGAGCGCGATGAGCAAGAGGATTTCTTTGAGCTTAATGCCTACGTGATGGCCATGGGCACCGGCTACTCGCCCTGGAGCAACCGCGAAATGTTCCGCTACGGGTTTGGCTATGGTTTTTCTTATGCCGACAAAGTGCCGGCGGTGGAGCAGATCAAGCAGGCCAAGCGAGGCGAGAACACCTCACACTTTCTTAACTACCTGGAAGCACAGGTGGATTTTCCCTTGCGTAATCTATTAGGCGACGGCGGCTGGTGGCGCGACTGCTACGCGGGGCTAACTCTGGTTCACCGCTCAGGCAAATTTGGCCAGGTTGATATCCTTGGCAATGTTTCCGGCGGGTCAGATGTGGTGACGGGCCATTTGGAGTGCGCGCCATGAGGCTGTTATCTGTAGGATTGGCCGCCGCCTTGGCGCTGTGTACAGGCTGCGTGTGGCAGCCGGTGGTGTATGACGAGCCAGCGCAGGAAAAGGCCAGTGCTGCTGTTGCTGCCTTTGAATCCGATGCACGTCTGAACCGCTTCTTCCAAGAGTCAGTTGCTTACGCCGTGTTCCCCGACGCGTTCCGGGCGGGGACAGGTTTTGGCGGCGCGTTTGGTACCGGTTGGTTGTTTGAGTCCGGCGATGTGTCAGCACGGGTGACCTTGTTTGAAGCCTTTGCCGGTGCGGATCTCGGTGCGCAGGTTTACCGCAGCATTATCTTTTTCCGCACCGAGGCGGCGCTGAAGGATTTCAGGCGAGGTAATTTTGAGTTTACCGGGCAGGCCAATGCGGCGCACGTGGTGGGCGGGCAATCCCTGACGCCGGCCTACCATCCTGATGTCGCATTGTTCGTGCAGGTCAAGGGCGGCTTGCTACTTGAGGCTAGTGTGGGGGCGCAGCGCTATGACGTGTTCCCTTTGGCTGAGTCATCCCTTTCGGGCGAGCCTGAATAGGGCTCTACCACAGCTCAGTGTCGACTACGCTCGGCGATGCGAATCACTGCTTCACCCAGCGCCAGTGTCACCATCGCGCCCACGAAAATCGCCACCTGAAGACCCTCGCCGGGAACATACAGGAATAGGATCACCGACAGCAGCAGGCAGCCGGCGCAAACATAGGCAAACAGCCTGCCAACAGGGCTGCCGCCGGGTACGCGATAGGGCCGGGGATGGTCGGGGTCGCGCTGACGCAGTCGCCAGAACGCCAGCGACATCACAGCGTAGGGCAGCAGGAAGATCACGGCGCTGAACGAAAACAGTGTCCAGAACAGGTCCTCATTGCTGCCGGCCATGAAGCCGTAGAGCAGCAGGACGCCGGTGCTGACCAAGCCCATCAACAAAGCGGCGCCTATGGGTGTGCCCTTCTGGCTCTCGCGGCCAAAGATGGCCGGTAGCTCACCGCCCTGGGCCGCCTCGGCTGCTGCCCGATTGCAACCCATCGCCCAGGTCACACCGTTGGAGTAAAAGGTAAACAGCGCTGCAATCCCCAATCCAACAACCAGGCTGTTGCCCAGCTGCGACCCGCCGAAGAAAAGCGCGAGCGTATCCACAAGGCCCTCCACCAGGTTGATTTCGCCTGCGGGAAGCGCGGCCAGTACCGCCAGGGTACCCATGAGGTAGAGGCTAATGACGATGGCCCCGGAGATGAGAATGGAGCGGGGCACGTCTCTGGCCGGATCCTGCATATCGCGGCTGCTGGCGCTCACCAGCTCGAAGCCTAACATGCCGTAGACCATGGCCGGTATGTAGTTGAGGCTGCTGCCCCAGTCGGGCGTCATGGACGCCAGTGTCAGCGGGTTGGCCATGCCGTGGTCGCCAACGTAGTGGACGGCACCTGCAATGATGGCCAGGAAGATAATAATTTTGAGCAGTGCTCCCAGATTGGGTACCCATTTGCCCATGTCCAGCGCGATTATGTTCACCAGCATCATTAGCCAGATCAGCACTGTGCCCATTAGGATCTGGGCGGCAAGCGATAGCTCTGGCATGAATAACTGTTTGAATACACCGGCAAACAAGACGGCCAACGCGGGAATCCAGAGCGCGGTATTGACCCAGTAGCACCAGCTTGCTCGAGAAGCCCACCGGCGCCCGAAGGCGTCGCGAATCCAGGCGTAGATGCCGCCTTGCTCAGGGTAGGCGCAACCCAGTTCCGCACAGATCAGGGCAAAGGGCACAAAGAAGATCGCGCCGAGTAAACACCACCAGAAAACGCTGGATGCACCTATCGAGGCGGTGCTGGTGAGGGTGTCTAGCAGAAGAATGGCTGAGACTGTGAACAGCACCAGATCGCGCTGGCGCAGCGTCTTGGCCGGTGAGGTGGTGTTTTCCATGGCAGGCCTTAAACAAAAAGCCCGGCGCTAGGGCCGGGCTGTCAGGGTTCAGGCGATGCCGAAATGCGATGCGGTGGCGTCGAGGGCAGCGCCCAGCTTGTCGATGAGGATATCAATCTCCTCACGATTACACACCAAGGGTGGCGCCATGATCATGGCGTCGCCGGTCTGGCGCACCATCAGCCCATTTTCGTTAGCCACGTTGCGGCAGTAGACAGCGCCACCTGACTCGGGGGCTAGTCGCTCACGGCTGCTCTTGTCGCTCACCAGTTCCACTGCGGCGAACATGCCCTTGCCGCGTACCTGTCCCACAATGGGGTGGTCGACGTACTCCTGCAGACGCGCCTGGAAGTGCGGAGCAACGTCGCTGGCTGCCGTTTCAATGATGTTGGTGTCTTTGAGGATGCGGAGTGTTTCCAGGCCAGCAGCACAGGCAGCCGGGTGGCCGGAGTAGGTGAGACCGTGTGCAAACTCACCGCCACCTGCCAGCAGTACGTCGGCAACACGATCGCCGACCATGACGCCGCCCAGGGGCATGTAGCCATTGGTGACTGCCTTGGCGAAGGTCATCAGGTCGGGCTTGATGCCATAGGTTTCACTGCCAAACCACTTACCGGTGCGGCCGAAGCCGCAGATGACTTCATCGGCGATTAGCAGAATGTCCCGCTCATCGCAGATGCGCTGAACTTCGGGCCAGTAGCTGTCGGGTGGAATGATGACACCGCCGGCGCCCTGAACGGGTTCTGCGATGAAGGCAGCCACATTGTCCTCGCCCAACTCGTCGATCTTCGCAATCAGTTCCTGTGCGACGCGGATGCCAAACGCATTGGGATCTTCCTCCGCGCCTTCTTCAAACCAGTGAGGCTGATTGATGTGATGCACGTAGTCCAGGCCACGAGCCTGCTTGTGCATTGCGCTCATGCCGCCGAGTGACGCAGCTGCCACG
This sequence comes from Parahalioglobus pacificus, assembly GCF_014652275.1. Taxonomy (GTDB): domain Bacteria; phylum Pseudomonadota; class Gammaproteobacteria; order Pseudomonadales; family Halieaceae; genus Parahalioglobus; species Parahalioglobus pacificus. Next base: position 588,885 of record NZ_BMYM01000002.1, read on the forward strand.
GTGCTGCCGTGATAGGCGTTCTTGCGGCTGATGATCAGCTTCTTCGACGGCTTTCCGATCAGATCGAAATAGCGATGTGCCAACTTGATGTTGGTGTCGTTAGCCTCTGAACCCGAGTTCGTGAAGAACACGTGGTTGAAGTTGGCGGGCGTAACATCTACCAGCGCTTTGGCCAATTCTACGGCCGGCTGGTTGGAGCAGTTGAAGAAGTTGTTGTAGTAGGGTAATTCCTGCATCTGGTGGTACACCGCCTCGATGATGCTCTGCTGGCTGTAACCCAGGTTGCAGCACCACAGGCCAGACATACCATCCAACATCTTGTGACCCTCAGAGTCATAGATGTAAATGTGTTCCGCCTTGCTGAAGATGCGGCCACCATGCTCTGCATAGTCATGGAAATCCGTAAAAGGGTGCAGGTGATGGGATTGGTCCAGCTTGCGCAGGCTGGCAGTATCAACGGCTGTGTTCATACGCGATGCCTCAGGTTCTTAGTGAGTTAGGTAGACGGCAGTTCTACACTTGGGTGTTATAGCCGTAATCGGGTCAGGATAGTTAAATAGTGTGGCATAGCGGCCACAGCGCAGGATTACCCCAAAGGTGGTGTTTTGCGCCCTCCAACGCCGCCCATACGGATACGCCAATGACAAAAACAACACAGACTCTGGACGCGTTTCTCGCCAGTCATCCGGATTTAGAAACCTTTGAAGTGATCTTGCCCGATATGGCCGGCGGCCTGCGTGGTAAGTGGGTTACCCGTGACAAGATTGGCAAAGTGATGGAGGGCGGGCTGAAACTTCCCCTGTCTTCCCTGGCATTTGATGTGTGGGGCCGTGACGCGGAAGCCTACGTGTTTGATTCTGGCGATGGTGATGGTTACGCCGTTGCCGATGTCCGCACCCTTGCGCCGGTAAGTTGGGCGAAGCGGCCCACCGGGCAAGTGCTGATTTCCCTCAGAGAAATCAGCGGTGAAACCTCTCCTATCGATGCTCGAGCGCAAGTGCAGCGACAAGTCGATCGTCTGGCGGGGCTTGGGTTTACCGCTGTCGTCGCCAGCGAGATGGAATTTTTCCTGCTGAAGAATGCCCGCGACTTATTGGGCCGACCTCAACATACCCAAACCGACAGAGTCGGTGGCGCGCTGCAAACGGGACAGACCTACGGTATAGAAACCATGCAGGACATGCAGGACGTCATGCATGGCATTCGTGATGCCTGCGTGGCGCAATCATTGCCCATCGATACGCTGATTAAGGAAAGCGCGCCATCACAGTATGAGATTAATCTGTACCACAGTAACGATGCGTTGTTGGCGGCAGATCAGGCGCTGATGCTGCAACGGGTGATTCGCGGTGTTGCCGCTACCCATGACCTGCATGCCACGTTTATGGCCAAGCCCTTCGGCGAATTGGCCGGCAACGGCATGCACTTGCACTGCAGCTTGCTCAACGAGGAAGGCGCCAATGTGTTTGATAGCGGCGATGACCGCGGCACCGAACTCTTGCGCCAGGCTATAGCGGGCTGTTTGCAGACCTTGCCCGACATCATGCTGCTGCTAGCCCCAAATCTGAACTCGTACCGACGGTTCCAGCGCGGAAGCCACGCACCATTAGCACCCAGTTGGGGGTATGAGAACCGCACGGTAGCAGTACGCGTCCCTACCGATGCCCCGATTGCGACGCGCCTTGAGCACAGGGTGGCGGGAGCCGATGCGCAGCCGCACTTGGCCATCGCCGCCCTGCTTGCGGGTGTGGCCTATGGCATAGAGAGCCGTCTTGAGGCCCCCGCGCCGCTAACGGGCAATGCCTACGATCAATTGCCACCCAGCCTGCCGCGCTACTGGCCGGATGCGCTGGAACGGTTTGAGCAGTCTGAATTTGTGAGCGACTACCTGGGTGATGAATTTCAGCGTGTTCATGCGCTGGTCAAACGTCAGGAAATGGATGAATTTGATCGTCAGGTTACACCGCTGGAGTATGATGCGAACCTGTAACGCAGGGGGCTGCAATGAACGATAACAATGTGCCCATCAATGATGATTCCATGTATGCCAACGTCTACAGCTACATGGGGTTACCCTTCAGCCGGGATGTAAACGACGTCGATCTGGATGCTTTTGTTATGGGTGTGCCCTATGACCTGGGCACCAGTGGGCGCGCGGGTACCCGTAGCGGCCCGACGGCGATACGTCAGGCCAGTGCCAACCTGCGCTGGGAAGAGAATCGCTGGCCCTGGGAGTTTGCACTGCAGGAACGGCTGCGCGTTGCTGATTATGGTGATGTTCAGTTTCTCTGGGGTGACTCCGAGGACATGTTGGCCAAGGTGGAGGCGCATGCACGGCGTATCACCGGCGCGGGTAAAACCTTGTTTAGTTTGGGTGGTGATCATTTCGTTACACTGCCGCTGCTGCGCGGCACGGCCGCGACTCACGGTAAGCTGGCACTGGTGCACTTTGACGCGCATACCGACACTTACGATGAGGACGAGAAGTACAACCACGGTTGCATGTTCTACCGCGCGCCGCGAGAGAGTTTGATAGATCCGGCGCATTCCGTGCAAGTCGGTATCCGTACCGACTACGACCAGCCCAACCATGAGTTCCTCGTCATTGATGCCCACACGGCCAGTGAGCAGAGTGTGGCTGACACGGTGGCGGCCATTCGCCAGAGGGTGGGAGACTCACCTGCCTATCTCACCTTCGACATCGATTGCCTTGATCCCGCCTTTGCGCCGGGCACAGGCACGCCGGTGGTAGGCGGGCTCAGCAGTTCCAGGGCGCTGCGCATTCTGCAGGGCATTTCCGATCTAAACTTTGTCGGCTACGACCTCGTGGAGGTATCCCCGGCTTACGATCACGCAGAAGTGACGGCATTGGCCGGTGCTTCATTGATGCTTCAGTTCCTGTATATGCACGCCAGCCGGCCATGAGCCCGGGTTACTAGCGCATAGGCTCGCGTAAATGACCCTCGCGGCTGAGCTATAGTGGAAGCAGGAATGCCGCAAATACAGCCCTTGCTGTAAGGAGTTGTTACCATGAATTCATCGCTGCCAAAAACCGAAATCAAGCCCAGCGTCTGTCCGCTGGATTGTGCCGACACCTGCAGTCTGGATGTTGAAGTTGCTGACGGGCAGGTAAAGCGTGTTCGCGGCAGTGATGCCAATCCTTTCACGCGCGGCAAAATTTGCGCCAAGGTCGCCCAGGGAATGCCCAGCCAGGTGCATGGCAAGGCGCGCATTACCCAACCGCTGCTGCGCAGCGGCCCCAAGGGCGCGGGTGCCTTTGAGCCCGTAAGTTGGGAGCGAGCGCTGGATGAAATCTACCAGCGCTTCAGCGATATCATTGACCGCTTCGGTGCCCAGGCCATTGCCCCCTTGAGCTACGGCGGCCCTATGGGTCTGCTCGCGGGCGGCTCTATGGACAAGCGATTCTTCCATCGCCTGGGTGCCAGCCTGGTGGACTCCACGCCGCTGTGCGCGGGTACGTCCGCCGCTGCCTGGGAAAGTGTGTTCGGCGACGTAGGCGGCATCGCCTTCGAAGAATTGTCCCACTCCAAGCTGATTGTGGTCTGGGGGAACAATATCACCGCCTGCAATCTGCACCTGACAACACTGATCCGTGACGCCCAGAAGCAGGGCTCGACCCTGGTGGTTATCGATCCCAAGCGAACCCGCATCGCCGACTCGGCGGATTTATTTCTGCCGGTGCGACCCGGAACCGATGTGGTGCTGGCCTATGCAGTAGCAGCCCTATTGGAGAAGGAAGGTGGTTTGGCTGCAGAGTTTATCGCTGAACATGTTTCCGGCCATGAGGCCTTCCTCGATTCGGCCAGACAGTACACACCGGCGGTAGCGGCAGACATCTGCGGCCTCGAGGAAGAAGACATTCTCCGCTTTGCGCAATACTGGCGTGAGCTCAGCCCGGCTGCGATCTCGATGGGCGTGGCCCCCGAACGTAACCGCAATGGCGGCTCCGGCATTCGCGCCGCCTTCGCGCTGCCCGCGCTGACGGGAAACTTTGGCCAGCCGGGCGCGGGTGTCTGTGATGTGTCCGGTTACTTCCCCGTGGACTCGGACGCGCTCTCGCGGCCCGATTTGGCGCCGAAGGGGCTCCGCGAGTTCAACGTGCTCGATATGCCTGACCACATTCTCACACCAGGTGATGCCCTGCCGCTGAAGGCCGTCTTTATTTACAACCATAACCCGGTGGCGGTGCATCCGCGCCAATCGCTGATGCGAGAAGCGCTGCAGAGTGAATCTCTGTTTGTTGTCGGGTCCGACGTCAGCATGACGGACTCGATGGCCTACGCGGATGTGATTCTGCCGGCCTCAACCCACCTGGAATACGGCGACCTTTATCAAGCCTACGGGCACCAGTACCTGCAGCGTTCTGAAGCGGTGATACCGCCCGTGGGTGATGCCAAATCCAATATGGAAATCTTCCGTCTGCTGGCTCAACGCTTTGGCTTCGACGATGCCTGCTTTTCAGACACGGACGCCAGCTTGATGGATCAGGCAATAGAAGCTGGCAGCATGGAGGCAGTTATCGGTGCACCTGCCAGTCAGCTGCCGATTGGCACGGCCCTGGATGTTGCACAGGGTCAGCCAGAGAGCCTGTTGCGCGGCGCTCAGCCCGATACCCCCAGTGGTCGCATAGAATTATTCAGCCAGGCGCTGGAGGATGAGTCGGGCCTCGGTGTTCCCGCTTACCGACCCTTGATAAATCCGCGTGCATTTCAGGTGGTAACGCCTGCCTCGGAACGACGGGTGAACTCCACCTTCGGTGCGTTGGATACCCACATCGGTGATATGGTGTGTGAAATGAACCCTATAGATGCGGGGGCACTCAGGCTCAGCGATGGACAGCCCGTGCGCTTGGTCAATGAGCAGGGCGACATAGAGTTGCCTCTGTTGCTCAGCGATCGCGTTCGTTTGGGCACGTTGTATGTTCCCAAGGGTGCCTGGTTGGCTGAGAGCCCCACAGACCAAACAGTGAATGCCCTGATTCCTGGACACAAGGCGGACATGGCAGGCGGTGCCTGTTATTACGACTGCACGGTGGATATCAGCGCTGCCTGAAGCACATTCGTATCACTGAGCAGCGCCGCTATCCAACCGTATAGGCGCGGTTGTTGATGCAATAGCGCGTGGCTACTCTGCGCAATCGGCAATTTAACTGCCAGGATTTGCAGTGAGTAACTACGACACAATTGTTATCGGTGCGGGCCACAACGGTCTGATATGCGCCGCTTACCTCGCGAAGAAGGGCCAGCGTGTGCTGGTGCTTGAGGCCGCTCCCGCCGCAGGCGGTTTGGCCATGACGCGAGAATTTCATCCGGGTTTCAAGGCGTCTGTCGCCCACAGCCTGAATCAATTTTCCGGCAAGATTGCTGCTGACCTGAATCTCAAAGCCCACGGCTTTGATTCGTCGGGCCAGGCGATGCCTACGGTGGCACTTGACCCCGACGGCAAGCACATCAGCATCAGCGATGACGCGCTGCAGGGCGCTGGCGAAGACGACGCGGCCAGCTATGTGAAGTATCGCAAGGCCATGAAAACCTTTGCCCGGGCTTTGGAGCCTTTTTGGGCCAAGACCATGCCGGGCGTTGGCAACAACTCCCTGGGTGAGTTGATGACCTTCGGTCAGCTGGGTTTGCGCCTTCGTATGATGGGCAAAGAGGACATGCTGGAGTTTCTGCGTGTCGCTACCTTGCCCATGCGCGACCTGATGGATGAGTACTTTTCAGACAAGCGCCTGCAGGCTGCGCTCAGCTGGGACGGACTGGTGGGTGCCAAGCTGGCACCGCGCTCACCTAACAGTGCTGTGTTTGGTCTTCTGTACCGCATGATCGGCGAACATCAGGGAATGCACAGTATTCCTGCCAGCGGTATCAGTGGCCTGGTTAATGCGCTGCAGGGCGCCGCCACGGCAGCTGGTGCGGAAGTGCGCTTCGACGCACCCGTAAAGCGGGTGGTTGTGGACGCAGACGAGAATGGTCTGCGCGCAAGCGGCGTTGAGTTAGTAGGCGGTGAAACGGTGACAGCCAGTCGCGTTGTCTCCTCTGCTGACCCGCAGACCACCTTCCTTAAGCTGGTAGGCGCGCGTCACCTGGAAATCGAATTTGCCAATCGTATTCAGCGTCTGCGCTGTGAAGGCTATGTGGCCAAGCTGCATCTGGCATTGAAAGGCGCGCCAAACATCCCTGGGCTGTCTGATGCCAATGCGCGCATGATCATCGCCGATCAGCCGGATGCGCTTGAGTTTGCCTTCGACGATGCGAAGTACGGCGGCTACTCACAGAACCCAGTCATGGAAGTATTGCTGCCGTCCCTCACGGACAGCTCATTGGCACCAGCCGGCCAGCATGTGCTGTCGGCCAACATTATGTATGTGCCTGCCAATCTTAAGGGTGGCTGGACAGACGAAGCCCGCGCGGACCTCAGTCGTCGGGTCATGGATACGCTGGAGGCGCATATCCCGGGACTCGCGGATCTGGTGGTGCACGCAGAGTTGCTGACACCTGCCGACCTTGAGTCGCAGTTCCGTGTCACAGGTGGCCACTGGCACCACACCGAGTTTGCGGTGGACCAGATGCTGATGATGCGCCCCACTTACGAGGCAGGCCAGTACGCCACGCCGCTACCCGGCTTGTACCTCTGTGGTGCGGGCTCTCACCCCGGTGGCGGCCTGATGGGCGGACCCGGTCATAACGCGGCCCACGAGATACTGAAATGAAACGCTACGATGCAGTGATTATTGGGGCCGGTCACAATGGCCTCACAAATGCCGCCTACCTCGCCAAGGCTGGCCTGGATGTGATGGTCGTCGAAAAGAACGACTATATCGGCGGCGCGGCAGTTACCCGTGAAATGCATGAGGGCTGGTTCTACTCCAGCTGCTCCTATGTGTGCTCCATGATGCGTCAGGCCATTCATCGTGACCTCGACCTGGCCAAGCACGGACTGTTGCTGGTGCCTTATTTGGGCACCGTGGCTTTTGGCGATCGCGGTGAAACCCTGATCGAATACACGGACGAGGAAGCGTCTTACAACGAGCTGAAAAAACACTCGCCGCATGACGCCGACGCGATGCACCGGTTTCAGGCAGATCTGGGCCGCTATGCGCAGCTAATTCGAAAGACGCTGCTGCGTACACCACCGGATCCCAGCTCGTTCAAGCCCAGAGACATCAAGGAACTGCTGTGGCTGGCGAAGGAATTCTACGCACTGGGTGAGCGAGAGCTTTACGAGTACGTGCGCTTCTTCACCATGAGCGCCGCGGAGTTCCTGGAAGATTATTTTGAGAACGACCTGGTCAAGGCGGCCATGGCGAGCCCCGGCATCATCGGTACTGCATTGGGTGTGTACTCTCCGGGTTCCGCCTATGTGTTGTTGCACCATGTGATGGGCGATGTAGACGGAAACGTGGGTGCCTGGGGTCTGGCCCGAGGCGGTATGGGCGCGATTTCCAATGCCCTGTGCAGTGCCATGAAGGCGCACGGCGGCGAGCTGCGCACCGGTTCCGGTGTTCAGCAAATCCTGGTTAAAGGCGGCAAGGCTGTCGGTGTTGCGCTTGAGAACGGCGATGAGATTTACGCCGATATCGTGGTATCCAACCTCGATGCGCGTCGCACGTTTACCAAAGTCATGGACAAGAACGACTTGCCCGATGGCATTTACGAGCGCGCGGAAAACTTCAAGATTCGCGGTTCTTCCGGCAAGGTAAACATTGCCCTGTCAGGCATGCCCAAGTTCAACAACGTACCGGACAACCCCTACATTAACCGGGGTGGTCAGGGCTTTGTGGGATCGCTGGAAACCATGGAGCGCGCTTACGACTGCTGGAAGCGCGGCACCTGGTCTGACGATCCCTTCATTGAGTCGGTCATTCCATCAGCCTGGGATCCCACAGTGGCTCCCGCTGGCAAACACTGGATGTCGAACTTTATTCAGTACTGCCCGCCCAAGTTGGCCGACGGCGAGTGGACACCCGAAAAGCGCGACGCCTTTGGGCAGACGGTGATCGATAAGATCGAGCGTTTTTCACCCGGATTCAAGGACCTGATTGTTCACATGGAAGTGCGCACGCCGCATGAGATTGAGAACGAAATCGGTCTCACGGAAGGAAATATTTTCCAGGGCGAGCTGACCATTGACCAGTTGCTGTTCAACCGCCCCTTCCCGGGTTACGGCCAGTACCGTATGCCGGTGAAGAACATGTATATGTGTGGCTCGTCCACGCACCCGGGTGGCGGCGTGTCCTCTGCCTGCGGTGCCAACGCTGCCCGCGAAATTCTGCTGGACCTGAAACGCCCCAACACCGTGCCGGAGGACGATTGCTATGACGAATGAGCCGGCCATGAGCGCTGATCCATTCCAGGGGGAGCGCCCCAGACATACCCATTTTCACGAGCGTCAGGCCGCACTGAATGTGCGCGAGGCTTGGTCAGCCTGGAATGGTTTCAGGTTTGCTGACTACTATTACGATCCTGAGTACGAATATTTCTGTATTCGTAACTTCTGCGGCACCTACGACATCTGCCCCATGCAGAAGTACTACATTAGTGGTCCAGATGCCGCGGCCATGCTCGACCGTATGGTGACTCGTGACATCAAAAAACTGAACGTAAACCGCGTGACCTATTGCGTATGGTGCACGGATGAAGGTCGCATCGTGGATGACGGCACCATCTTCCGCATCAGCGAAGATACCTACATGCTGACTTGCGGTAGCCCCAGCGTATCGTGGCTGCGTAAAAGCGCCATCGGTTTTGACGATGTCACAATCACTGATATGACCGACGAAATCGCCGGCTTGTCGCTGCAGGGCCCCACCTCGTACTCCACCTTGAAAGCCATGGGGCTGGAAGGTCTGGAGACACTCAAGCCCTTTGGCATTATGCGTTTCCCGTTCAACGGCGTGGAACTGATGGTGTCTCGCACAGGCTTTACCGGTGACCTGGGCTATGAGCTCTGGATAGACCCCTCACAGGCGCTGGCCATGTGGGACGCACTGTACGCAGCGGGCAAGGACTTTGGTATTCATCCCTACGGTGAAACTGCCACCGACATGGCGCGCCTTGAAGCCGGCTTTATCATGCCGGATATGGAGTTGTCTGAATCCCTCAAGACCATTCACTTCGAGCACGATCAATCGCCGTTCGAACTGAACCTCGGTTGGCTAGTGGATTTCAAGAAGCCGCACTTCAATGGCCGCAGGGCACTGTTGGAAGAACGTGAACGCGGACCGAAGTGGACACTGGTGAAGCTGGATATTCCCGGCAATAAAGTTGCCGAAGGTGCCATCATGTATGACACCGAGGACTGCGATAACGAGATCGGCTATGTTACCTCGGCCATGTGGTCACCCTCAGTGAAAGCGAACATTGCACTGGCAATGATCAAGACGCCCGCACTGAAAGGCGATATCTGGGCAGAGATTTACTACCAGAAAGAACTGCGCTACTACCGCAAGATGGCCCTGTGTGAGGTCAAGGACAAGCCCTTCTGGATGCCGGCGCGCACGCGCCAGACGCCGCCTGAGGTTTACAGCTAGGCGGCTTCACTCTCGCTGCGGATTTCTGATTTCCAGTCCGAGATGTTCATCTCGATGGCCAGGAAACCCAGGATCCACAGCGCTTCATCCCAGGCATACATATAGTGGCCGCGGTAGATCCAGTATGCCGCGATCATCCACAGTGTGACGTAGAGCACTGCCTTGAGCCAGTTGGCGCTGCGAATTGCAACGCCGCGGGTGATGCCTCTGTCTTGTAGCCGCACTACCGCTTCCATACACACCAGAATCACCAACCAGGTCAGCGCCTCCGCGAGGTCTATCCACACCAGCTGCTGTTCTATGGCGAGTCCCTGTGTATCGGTGACGACCGTGCCTTTTTCAATCAGGTAGAACTGTGAATCGGTGGATAACGTGCTGCAATTTTCTGGACTCAGTACGGCATAGGCCAGATTCGAGCCGTAGGACAGTTCCCCGTCAACCAGCTGGCACAAGCTTGTGACATCAGGAACGGGTGATAAGCCCAGCAGTTCCAGTCCGCTGTCGCCGTAGGCGTAGAGTGTGTGTGCGAGGAACAGGAAGCACACCCAGCGTGTGCCGTGCATCATCATAACTCGCCCGCGTGTGAAGGCTTCATCGGAGAGCAAATAAGTTTCTAGCTCGAACAGCATTAGCAGGGTTAGCCAGGCGAAGATATCCAGCGTAGTGGCGTAGGCGGCTGTCACATCCAGCAGCGATGAGTTGGCATCCAGTGTATGTGCCGAGATCCGAATATCGTCCGTCACATAGATGATGAAGTTCATGAACAGCAGTGAATAAACGACGATCTTAATGAGCTGTCGCAGATCAAAGCCTGTGCTCATGGCGCTAGGTGTGCCGCTGGTTGTCATCGTAATCTGTTCCTCAAGCTGCTCCGTGTTGCAGTCATTTCGTGTCTCAGTGTTATTTTTAGTGTAGGGTCTAGCTAGTTTTGGCTCAGGAATGTACGCAATGATAAGCGCTGACTTCGTGGCGACCTATTTTGAAGCCTGGAATCACGGCGATGCAGGAGCGGTTGCAGACCTGCTCGGCAGTGACGGCACTTACCTGGATATACCGACTCAGCAAACGCTCTCCGGCGAAGACCTGCTGATTCACCTGCGTGAGTTCTTTGACCAGGGCGAATGCCGATACCAGTTGGTGGGCGAGATACTCACCGGTGAAAATACCATTGCGTTTCAGTATCAGGCGGTTCCCGAGCCCGGCTCCACCAGTCCGCCCTGGACCGGCGCCGAGTTTGTGACTTTCGAAGGCGATGCTGCGGTGCGCATTGAAGACTACTACCGCACGCCGGCGATGGAAGCGGGTGAAGGCGGTTGGAAGCGGCGTGTGCAGCGCTACGCCAAGTCCGGCTTGGATGAGTCGGCCCTGCAGGATGTGATGGGCAGGTTGGGTGAATTGATGGAGAGCGAAGAGTGCTATCTGGATCCCGATCTGACGCTGCCTCAACTGGCAGAGCAACTGGCCTGCTCGGTGAACCATCTGTCTCAGGTAATCAATGCTGGTTTTGGCATGAGCTTTTACGACTACGTAAATGGTTACCGGGTGCGCCGCGCCGAGGTGCTGCTGGCCGCCGATACTTCGCCACCGCAAGCTATTTTGGACATAGCGCTGGCGGTGGGCTTTAACTCGTCGTCTACCTTTTATTCCGCCTTCAAAAAGGTCACCGGGCAGACTCCCGCACAGTACCGCAAGACCGGCAGTCAGCCTGAGTAACTGCGCCACGCTAATACCTAGAGCGCGCGCAGGAACCATTCGTAGTCCAGGTTGCTTACCTGGCCCTGGAAATGATCATGCTCGCCTTTGCGCTGCGCCCAGTAGGCGTGGCAGTAGGCTTCGCCAAAGTACTGCGGTAACACCTTCCCTGCCTTGAAGCTTTCAAGTGCGGCGTCACAGCGTCGGGGCAGTGTCACTTCAACTTCTGACAAATCAGCGCCGGCGGGAATTGGCTCGCCAGGATCTAGCTGATTCTCGAGGCCGTGATGTACGCCGGCCAGTATGGCCGCGGCCACCAGATGTGGGTTCGCGTCGGCGCCGGCGATGCGGTGTTCTACCCGGCGATTGCTGGGCGATGATACGGGTATGCGCAGTGCCACTTCCCGGTGGTTGTATGCCCAGGTTGGGCCCGAGGGCGCAAATGCGCCCGGCTTGAAGCGGCGGTAAGAATTCGCGTTGGGCGCGAACACCGCCATGGCTTCGTTGATGGTGTCGGACAAGCCACCGATGGCGTGGCGCAGTCGCTCGCTGGCGATTTCAGGCGCGCTGCCTTCTGGCTCTGCAAACACGTTGTTCCTGTCTGCATCGTACACACTGGTGTGGATGTGTAGTCCGGAACCCGCGAGATCGGAGAAGGGCTTTGCCATAAAGGTGGCGCCCATGCCGTGCTTTCTCGCTACGGCCTTCACGATGCGTCTAAGCAGCAAAGCGTGGTCGCAGGCCAACATGGGGTCGTCGGTATGGTGGGTATTGATTTCCCATTGCCCGGATGCGAATTCGGAGTGAATAGCTGTCAGCGGTACGTTCTGCAAGTCACAGGCCTTGCGAACATCATCGAGGAAGGCGTCGGCATCGATCAGGTCGTCCATCATGCAGTACTGGATGCCTTCCTGGGATTTGCCGGTGCCGGGAATGTTGCCGCACAGTGGCGCGGGTGCTTCGCCGTCGCCGGGTGCCAGTAAGTAAAACTCCAGTTCCGTGGCAATCACAGGACGCCAACCGCTGCGTTTGAAGCGATCAAGTGTTCGCGCGAGCACATTGCGCGGGTCTGTCCACGCAGGTGTGCCATCCATGTCGGCAAAACCGGTCATCACTTGGGCCGTTGGTGATGACAACCAGGGTATGACGGCAAGACTGTCGGCTAGGGGCAAAAGAAGCTGGTCGGGATCGCCGGCTAGTTTTTCCTGGTCCATCTCGTCGTCATAGAGGTCACCTCTCACGCCCAGCAAAGGTACAGACAATGGCGCTTTCATACTGTGAGAGAACAGCGCTGAGAACTCGCGTTTGTGAATACGTTTGCAGCGCAATATGCCGTTGATGTCGGGCATCAATAGCTCCAGCATTTGGATGTCTGGATGCGCAGATAGAAACGCGTCGATGTCGTTCTCGGTGGCAAGTCTCATGGTGTTTTGCGCCTATAAATTAAGCGGTTTTCTGTGAAGGTGGTGTAGCTGATCGCATTCATTTTTTTGCGTCTACCTGACGTATAGGGAGGGAGCACAAGAGAATTATCACAATTCGTTGACCTTGCATCCGCTTTCCAGTATCCCTGCGTATCTTTTTCATCAAGCGGCAAGAGTAACACCCTTAAGGAGGTCCCATGTTCGGTTTGAGACAGTCAGTAGAAACGCGCGAGCACGCCGGTTCTTATTATGCTGCCAGCGCAAACTGGGAAACTGATTACCCGGCACTCAGTGGCGACATCACTGCAGAAGTTGTTGTAGTCGGCGGTGGCTTCACTGGTGTGAACACGATGCTAGAGCTGGCGGAGCGCGGTGTTGATGTTGTACTGCTCGAGGCCAATCGAATCAGCTGGGGTGCGACCGGGCGCAATGGCGGACAGATTATTGGTGGCGTGGGTCGCGCGCCCGAGCGTTATCGTAAGCAGATTGGCGAAGCCGGCATCAAGTCTATCTACCAGATGGGTATTGAAGCGCGTGACATCATCGAAGAGCGCATTGCCAAATACGACATTCAGTGTGACCTCACGTGGGGCTACTGCGATGTAGCGCTGAAGCCTCGTCACATGAAGGACTTTGCCGAATGGCGTGATTGGGAAAAGGAGATCGGCAACCCGCACGAGTACAAGCTGCTGGATAAGGACGAGTTGAAAGAGTTTGTTAACTCCGACAGCTATATCGGTGGCCTGCTGAACTACTCCAACGGACACATCCAACCTTTGAATCTGTGCATTGGTGAAGCGCGGGCAGCAGAGACTATGGGCGCGCGTATCTTTGAGCAGTCACGTGTTGTTGAATTGGAGCAGGGGCCTAACCCCCGTGTGATTACCGAAGGAGGCAGCGTCAGGGCCAAGCAGGTCGTACTTTGCGGCAACGCTTACATGCAGAACCTGGTGCCCAAGCTCTCTAGCCGCGTGCTCCCTTCCTGCAGTGCCATCATTGCAACAGAGCCTTTGACCGACGAGCAGGCGAAGGCTGTGCTGCCCGGGAATGTGGCCGTATGTGATCCACGCACCGCGCTGGATTACTTCCGCCTCACTGCAGATAAGCGCATGTTGTTTGGCGGTCTTGCTAACTACACAGGGCTGGAGCCGACCAATCTCGAGGAGGTGCTTACTCGCAAGATGGCCAAGGTATTCCCTTCGCTGGCTGATGCCCGTGTGGATTACGGTTGGAGTGGCCAGATGGGTATCGGGATTAATCGCATGCCGCAGTTGGGCCGCCTGTCAGAGGGCGTGAGCTACATACAGGCCTACTCCGGCCATGGCGTCGCACCGACGCACATGATGGCAAGAATCACTGCGGAAATGCTCACCGGTTCACCGCAACGCTTCAATATATTTTCCGCGATTCCGCACTGGCCATTCCCTGGCGGCAAACCGTTCCGGCGCATCGGCCTGGCGGTAGGTATGAGCTGGTTTAAGCTGCTGGATGCCTTATAACCCGCGCCCGGCGGACCTCCGCGCTGATAGGCGCGGAGGTGAGAGGAAATTCCCAACGCCTATACTGCATGGCTACGTTAAGGCACAGCCAGAGCCGCTCCGGGAGAATCAACCATGGCCACAGATACCGACGTTATTGTCATAGGCGCAGGCCACAACGGCCTGACCTGTGCGGGCTATCTCGCCAAGGCTGGCCTGAAGGTGACTGTGCTGGAGGCCCGCAACAAAGTCGGTGGTGCCGCAGTGACGGAAGAATTTCATCCGGGCTTCCGCAACTCGGTGTATTCCTACTCAGTCAGCCTGCTGCACCCCAAGGTGATCTCGGATCTGGAACTGGAGTCCCACGGCCTGGATTTGATGTCGCGCCCCGCGGGCACGTTGAGCCTGCTGGAAAACGACCACCTGCTACTGACGCGTGATGATGCCCAGGCTAACGCTGAGATTGCCCGATTCTCCAAACGGGATGCGCAGCGCATGGCCGACTTTGACGAGGGCATTGCTGCGGTTGCGATGGCGGTCCGTGCCCTGGCCGTGGAAGCGCCGCCTAATTTGGGTGGTGGCTGGCGCGATGCCCTAAATCTTCTGAAAGCGGGCAACATGTTCCGCAAGCTGGACAGCAAGTACCAGACGGTGCTCGCTGAGCTGATGACGCGCTCGCTGGGCGATTATCTGGACAGCTGGTTTGAAGGCGAAGCACTTAAGGGTGTGTTGGGTCTGGAAGGCGTGATCGGCAACTACGCTGAGCCCTACCACGCGGGTACTGCCTATGTGCTGCTCCATCACGCCTTCGGTGAGATCAAAGGTAAGGCCGGCGCCTGGGGTATTGCCCGGGGTGGTATGGGAGCCATCAGTGAATCCATGGCGTCTTTCGCACGCAGTAAGGGCGCACGTATTGAAACCGAAGCGCCGGTGAGCCACATCCTCCACGACAACGGCAAGGTCCGTGGTGTGGCTTTGGCAGATGGCCGCGAGATTACTGCCAGGTTCGTTGCGGCGAATGTGCATCCGCAGATTTTGCTGCAGAAGATGCTGGATCAAACCCTGATGGACGATGATTCACAGCGTCGCATCGAGAACTATCGCAGCCATTCTGCGACCTTCCGTATGAATGTGGCCTTGTCCGAGCTGCCACAGTTTACGTCCATGGCTGGGCGGGGCGACGACCACTTTATGGGGGCCATCGAGGTGTGCCCCTCGCTGGGCTATATCCAAGACGCCTACCATGATGCCCGCACCACCGGCTGGTCAAAGCGGCCAGTGATATCCATGCAAGTTCCCAGCACACAAGACGATTCACTGGCGCCTCCCGGTGGCCATGTAGCCAGCCTTTTCTGCCAGCATTTTCAGCGCCATTTACCGGATGGTCGCAGCTGGGACGAGGTGAAGGATGAAGTGGCTGATATGGTGATAGGCACGATTGACCAATACGCACCGAACTTCGCCGCCTCGGTTGTAGGACGCCAGATCAAAACACCGCTGGATATTGAGCGCGACCTGAACATGGTGGGTGGCGATATCTTCCATGGCGCGTTGCACCTCGACCAGTTCTATTCACTGCGTCCGATTCCTGGTCACGCCGACTACAAGATGCCGGTAGAGGGAGTATTTCTCTGTGGGTCCGGCGCCCATCCGGGCGGCGGTGTTAGCGGCCTGCCAGGTCACAACGCTGCGCGGGCGATTCTGAAGCAGCGTTAAGGCGCGTGTTACTGAGCGGCATTCGCAGGGGAGGTTAGGGTCATCGATAGCTACACCATAACCATCATCGCCTGCACGGCCGTCTTCATTATTGTTGGCAGCTACAGCGGCCGAGGGGTAAAGCAACTCGACGATTACTTTGTGGCCGGCCGTAGGGCGCCCACAATGCTGATCGTTGGCACCCTGGTCGCCAGTGTGTTCAGCACCTCCATCTTCCTCGGCGAGGCCGGCTTTACCTACGATGGCTGGATGGGGCCCTACATCCTTCTCCCGGGTATTGCTGTGGCTGGCTACGTCTACGGCGCATTGTTGTTCGGCACGTTTTTGCGGCGCAGCCGTGCAACCACAGTGGCCGATTTTCTGGGTCAGCGCTTCCAGAGTCGGCGAGTGCAGCAGGCGGCAGGCGCTACTATTATCCTCGGCCTTGGCGGTTACCTGCTGGTTGTTACCCAGGGTGCCGCTATTCTGTTGGCCGACCTCACGGCACTGACCTATACGCAAGCGCTGGTGGCGGCCTGGCTGAGTTATACGCTGTTTACCCTCTACGCCGGCTCGCGTGGCGTGATCATCACCGACACCCTGATGTTCGGCCTCTTCGGTGTGGCAACCGTCATATTTTTTATCGTAATTCTGCAGGATCTGGGTGGTGCCACCACAGCCGTGGAAACGCTAACCCGGGAACAGCCCAAGCCTGACATTACGGCCTGGCATGGCACCATTGGTGAAGGCTCCGAGTGGGCCACCGCCCTGGATTTCCTTATCTGGGTGCTGATCATCGATATGTGCTGGGGCGTGGTCTATGCAGTCAGCCCCTGGCAGGCCAGTCGCCACTTGATGGCGCGCAACGAACACGTGGTTCTGCGCTCGGCGATTTATGCCTGTTTCGCTGTGATCTTCATGCAGTTGATGATTTACGGTTTGGGCGGGCTTATCAATCTGTACAACAGCGATATCACGCCCTCGGAAACAGTGATCATTTGGGCGGCGAAAACCCAGGTGCCCCAGATACTGGGTGCTTTGCTGTTGGCGGGAATTCTGGCCGCGGCGCTGTCCTCTGCCTCCACCTTTCTCTCGCTGGTGGGCTTCAGCGTCAGCAACGACATTACTTCAACCCCGCGGGAGCTTACGGTTAACAAAACGCGGGCACTGGTTCTGCTGACAGGCTTGGTGGTGTTGGTGGCCACTTTCTGGGTGCCGCCCAACGTGTTCTGGATCATGCTCTTTATCGGCACGGTGTTCGCATCCTCCTGGGGCCCGGTAGGCTTCATGAGTATTTGGAGTGATCGCATTACCGCCGATGGGGCATTTTGGGGGATCGTGTTCGGATTTTTTGGGAATGTGATTCCCGCTGCTGTGCAGACCCTCGGGCTTATTGATCTGCCGGTATACCTGGACCCGGCGATACTTGGTGCTGTTGCCAGCATTGCCGCCATTCTGATCGTATCCCGCCGCGGCACCGTCTCCGACAGTGAAAGACGCTATCGTCTCCAGCTGTTGGAGACCCCGGCGGAAGACCGCGACGCCCGTAAGGTGCGCACAACCCTCATCGCACCCGTGCTCCTGGTGATTTACGGACTGGTGATGCCGGGACTGCTCTTGTATTGGTACGTGGTTCCCTATCAGCGTGGGGCAGGAACCTTGCTCCCTGACGGCTCCTTAAACTGGGGCCAGGCGGAAGTCTGGGTAGCGTTTGGTCCGGGTATTCTCTTTGTGCCGCTGGGCGTGATTAGCGCCATCGTTATCTGGCGGCGCTATAGCCCAGCGGTCGAGGTACCGACTGCAGCCGGCGCCTAACGTCGGTCTTTAATGATGCGACGAGCGGCGTTGTGCCCCGGCGCGCCGGTAACGCCACCGCCCGGGTGTGTGCCTGAGCCGCAGAGATAAAGGCCCGGCACCGGGGTGCCATATTGCGCGGCTCCCGGGTGTGGTCTCGCACTGTACAATTGATCGGGCTCCATCCTGCCATGGCATATATCGCCGCGAGTCATGCCAAACAGGCGCTCAAGGTCCAGCGGCGTCAGGCACTGTGCGTGCACCAGGATATCGTCGAGATTTGGGATGAATCGTTTAACGTGCGAGAGGATGTTGCTGACAACCTCCGGCTTCTTGTCATCCCACTGCGCACCGTCTGCCAGATCGTAGGGCATGTACTTACACAACAGGCTCATTACGTGTGTGCCCGGCTCTGCGGTCAGTGAATCGTCGATGGTGCTGGGTATGATGGCTTCGATAATGGGCGGATCAGCGGGAAGTCCCGCTCTGGATGCGCCGAAGGCCTGATCAAGGTGCGCCATGCTCTCAATGAAAGTGATGCTGGCTTGGTGCTGCGGCCCCTGGCCACTGCCCGGGATCGCCGCAAACTCCGGCAGGCCTTTCAGGGCTAAATTCATACGCAGCGATGCCGATTCCTGCCGGAACGCCGAGATGTCTTTCGCAAAGGCCTCCGGCAAGTGCTCCTTGCCAAGCAGTGTCAGGAATGTGCGCTTGGGGTCCGTATTGGCGGCAACAATATCGCTGAGCAGCTGTGTGCCATCGCCGAGCGTGACGCCTGTGACGCGACCCTTGGCGTCCAGGTCGATACTGGCAACGGGTGCGTCCGTGCGTATGTCTACGCCCTTATCCCTGGCTGAGGCCGCCATGGCCTGGGTAATCGCACCCATGCCGCCCCGGACAACACCCCAGGCACCCTTGCGACCAGCAATCTCGCCCACTGCATGGTGCAGCATGGCAAGGCTGGCGCCGGGCTGGGTAAGAGGCGCGTAATTGGCGGGCATGATGTGTGCCGCCACCATGGCTTTGACCTTGGGGCTTTCAAACCAGCGATCGATGATGCTTTGAGGCGCACCAATGAAAAACTGCATCAGGCGCCAGCGCGCGTCGGCATCCAGCTGGTACACATCCATACCCAGCTTCATGGCTTCCATCAGGTCTGCCATGCCGCCGCCGTGTAGCTTCGGTGGCTCTTTCAGCCACTGCTTGGCCAACAGATCGCCGACGATTTCGATACTGTGCTCAAAGCCCAGCATCGCGTCATAGTCGGTATCGGAAAACTTGGCGAACTGCGCTCGATCTTGGGCCTCATCTCCGTTGAGCAGCAGGTAGTCGCCTGAGCTGTCCAGATACAGGGAGTTTTCCAGCAGCAGTGGCTCATAGCCATACTTCTGTAGCGCGAGGTCATCGACCACTTCTTGGCGCAGCAGGCTGACGACGTAGGAGGCCAGTGAGTTGGTATATCCGGGATGGAACTCCTCCGTGACCGCGGCACCACCCACCACGGGCCGCTGCTCCAGAACGCAGACACGCATGCCGTCCATGGCGAGGTAGTTCGCCGTTGTGAGTCCGTTATGGCCGCCACCGATAACAATGGCGTCGAAATGGGTCGCTGTCATGATTCTTGCCTGCCAGATTCAGACCGCCAATAGTAGCGTGATTCCCGCTAATGCAGGCGCTCGCCTATAGGCGAGTAAAGCAGCTGCAGAGGGGCTATCCGCTGCAGGGTGCGTGCTAATATGTACATTGCGACAACAACAAGAATAAGGATTCGCTCAATGCGTGCAGGCACACTTCTGGCAGCTGTGGTTTGTCTCCTCTTTCCTTAGGCCTCTGACGAATTGCTCACTGCAGTGTTGACCGAGCAGCAGGCCTTCAAGAGCGGCGACTGTGACACGGTCATTGCGATGATGGCGCCTGACATGACGTTCTGCCAACACCCGCAAAATGAGTCGGGAGCAGGTTGATGACTTTTGCCGCAAGATTAAGCGGCCTTTTGGTGCTGGTGGAGACCCGATCTCACATACGGTGACGCCCCATCTGGTTCAGCCTGGATTGGGTTATACGGTGCGCGATTTTACCTGGCATGATGCCAATGGTGTGGTGGTGTACGAAATCGTGTCTAAGCTGTGATCCAAGGCCAGTGGCCGGTGGTAGATTATTCACTTTCGGTCGACGGTGTTGCCGCAGCCGCCTGCGAAGTGATTGCTGCTGAGCAGGTGACGAACAGGTGCATAGCCAGCGGTGTTGCGTAGGTATATATCAGCGGCGTCGGCGTACAGGGCTCCTATGCCCACAAGCGCGTGTATGATCCTGTGATTCAGGCGTTGTCAGGCGCAACAGATGTTCAGACGGATCGTGCAAGCGGTGGGCCGCAGATGTTTCACATAATTGTGACTGACAAGGTCACCTCTCTTTCCGCCGCCCAGGCAATTAGCGCTGCGCTGTTTGTTCGCTAGCGCCACGGTCAAGGCCAGCACATACGCCTGTCCATGCCGGATGCCATGCTATCTCTCTTCTGGCCCGAGGGCATGATTGGGCTGACCTATGCCGACATGGAAACCGATGCGACGAAGTTTCAGGGGACAATGGACCTGATCTACCAAACCAAGGACGGGTATATCACGGCGGGCGCAGGGTCCAATAGAGAGGGGGCAGGGATGTGTCGTGCGCTGGATCTCGAACCGTTGATAGACGATGAGCGCTTCAGTACGGCTGGCGCGCGTTTTGCCAATCCTGAGGAGCGCAAGACGATAACCGCCGAGGCAATTCTGGCCTGGGATGCTGATGCCGTGTTGAAGCGGCTGGATGAAGAGGGCGTGCCCTGCGCGCCACTATTGAGCCGAATGGAGCTGATGCGGCATGAGCAGATTATTGCTAATGATTCGATACAACGTTTGGAGTTTGCCGACTTTGGCGAGGTTCGCCAGGCACGACCGGCCGCGCAGTTCGATAAAACTCCAGCCAGCATTGATAGACCGGCTCCGCAATTAGGCGAGCACACGCGAGAAGTCCTTCAGGGGCTGGGTTACAGCGGGGCGGACATTTCGCAGTGGGCGGCTGCCGGCAAAATTGGATTAGCCTGAATAACGAGGACGGGATTTGATCATGGAAAAAGTATGTTTAGTGCTCGGTGCTGGCGCCGGAATTGGCGGCAGCGTTGGCAAAAAGTTCGCGCAGGAAGGCTATCACGCAGCTCTTGCACGGCGCAGCGACGAGGCGGGTTTGAATGCCATGGTCAGCGATA
Source organism: Parahalioglobus pacificus (assembly GCF_014652275.1). GTDB lineage: Bacteria > Pseudomonadota > Gammaproteobacteria > Pseudomonadales > Halieaceae > Parahalioglobus > Parahalioglobus pacificus. Next base: position 609,762 of record NZ_BMYM01000002.1, read on the forward strand.
TTCAGGCGCAGGGCGGCTCTGCCAGTGGGCATCTGGTGAATGCTGTAAAACCCGATGCTATCGAGAATCTGATCGCGGAAGTGGAGGCGATTGGGCCTATCGAGGTGGTCCTGTTCAACCTGGGCGCCCAGATAGGCAATCGCTCCTTGGAGGATACTCCCCTAAAGACGTTTGAACTGGGCTGGCAGATGGCCTGCAATGGTCTGTTCCGTTTGGCCAAGGTGGTGATCCCCTTGATGGTGGCACGCGGTGGTGGCACCTTGCTCGTTACCTCCGCGACGGCGGCAGTGCGAGGGAATGAGGGTCAGCATTCTCACGCTGCAGCGATGGGCGGTCGGCGCATGTTGTGCCAGTCGCTCAATGCCGAGTATGCCCGGCAGGGCATTCATGTGGCGCATATTCTGATCGATGGCGCGGTGGACGCCCCGGACACCTTGGGCAAGATGCTGGGCGCGGAAAACTTTGCCAAGCTCCGAGAAGCACGGGGTATGGGTAATGACGGCCTGCTCCTACCGGAGAAGATGGCAGAAACCTACTACCATGTTTCTCAGCAGCACCGCTCAGCCTGGACCCACGAGCTGGACCTGCGCGCTTTCTCAGACCTGGCCTGGTGGAATCACGCACCCTGAAACAGCGAATCACCTGAACACAGCTAACAAGGAGGAATAATAATGAGCCTGACTGTGACACCTTCGGGCGCTGCCTGTGGCGCAACCGTGACCGGTCTGGATTTGTGCCAGCCCTTATCCGATGACCTTGTGGCCGAGTTGCGCCTACACTGGCTCACACACAAAGTGCTGGCGTTTCCCGATCAACCCTTAACCGATGATGACCTGGAACGGGTCACGCGCTGTTTTGGCGAGTTGGGAGAAGATCCGTTTTTTGGGCACATCGAAGGACATGAGCACATCAGCGCGATTCAGCGCCGAGCTGACGAGACCACGCCGATTTTTGCAGAGATATTTCACTCCGATTGGAGCTTCATGCCGCTGCCGCCGGCGGGTACTGCTCTCTTCGGTATTACGATTCCTCCGCAGGGCGGAGATACGCTATTTGCCGACCAGGTGATGGCCTACCAGCAAATGCCTGATGAACTGCGCCAAAAGGTGGAAGGCTTGACGGCAGTGCACTCTGCGGCTCGCGGTTACGCCCCGGACGGGTTGTACGGGGACAATGATCAGGCCAGTGGACGCAGCATGCAGATCCTGCCAAGTGAGAAAGCCAGGGAGAAACATCGACACCCGCTGGTAAGAACTCACCGGGAAACGGGCGAGAAGGCTCTGTTCTCAAGCGCGGCTTACATCAAGGAATTTGTTGGTCTGTCACCGGAGGAGAGCGAGAGCCTGTTGGTGGAGTTGTACCTGCATCAGTCCCAAGAGGCTTTTGTCTATCGGCACCAGTGGTCAGCCAATATGCTGGTGATGTGGGACAACCGCTCATTGCTGCACTCGGCCACGGGTGGCTACGATGGCTATGACCGGTTGCTGCACCGCACAACTATCGCCGATGTTGCCTAAGAGGCGTCAGCCAGCGCCGGAATAATGCGGCGCAGCTTGAGGTACATTATCAGGTAGATAGCAAAGCCCACCAGGGATGCGATGGCGCACATGATGAATACGCTGCCATAGCCCATGCCTGCCGCCAGAATGGATGCGGCCAGGTTCGGCCCCAGAATCTGGCCCAAACCTTGCGCGCCCGGCAGCAATGCAGCAAACCGACCCGAGTGATCGACGTTGGCAATGGTCGCCGACTGGTAGACATCAACGAAGATCCAGCAGAAGTTGAAGGCAAACATACTGATCATCACATTGATGTTGCCTATACCGTTGGCCAGCATGCCCACAATGATGGCCTGAAACACCAGCGTTACCATCAATGGTCGTGCCAGTCCGTAGCGGTTGGAGATCAAGGTCGCGCAGGCGCAGCCGATGACCGAGAACACCGACGTGTACACCAGCAGCTGACCCACCCAGTCGGGGTCCGCGGCGGAATCCGCTGCAGCCAGTTCTATATAGGTCCAATAGGCACCAATGTTGAGGTAGGTAAACAGCACTGCGCCCAGTACCAGCCAGGGTACCGAACGGGGTATGTGCTGCTGTTCGGTGTGATGGCTGTGGTCAGCTTCCTCCACGTCTACCGTGACAGTCAGCGATTTCTCCACAGGTCGCGCTGGCAGCCAGGCGAGGAAGGGCAGTGCCAGCAGATACGTGCCAATGAAGAACAGATAGATTTCATGCATCTCAAGCTTGGGAAACAGATACAGCTCGCCGCCCTGGGAGAATGCGAATGTGAACAACAGAATATTGAAGGCCCGCGCTGGTTTGGCGGTGCCCGCCAGGGTGGCGATAGCGACAGCCGTGAAGGCGCCGCTTCCCACACCCGCGATCAGTCGAAGCCACAGGGTTTCCTCATAGCTCACCATCACCATGCACAGGCCATTGGCCGCTACAGCAATCGCGGCCGAGATCAGCACCAGTAATCGCCGGTTAACACGGGCGACGAACAGCGAAACCACCACGGCTCCCAGAGAGAATCCCCCGAGATCAGCGCCGGCGATCCGACCCACTTGCACCTCCGTGAAGCCCAGAAGTTCCACCCAGGCGGTGGAGATCACGGGAATGCCCACCATCACGCCGTAGCCCACCAGTGCCATGTAGATAGCCAGCACCACAGAGCGCCAGCCATCGAAGATGGTGCTCTCGTGAACCGGGCTGACGTTGAGGCCCTGTGTGGGTAGGGAGATACGGGGTTGGCTCATACCTTGATTCTTCTTATCTGTGCGTCTAAAGGGCCAGCGTTTTCAATAACAGCTCAGGTGCCGGGGCAGTCTTTGGCGGGCCCCTGAGTTTCGGGCAGCTGCGCCAGATTGTCGGCATCGACTACCGGCGCTGACCAGTCATCTTGCCAGATACACTCCCAGTAGTAACTGCGACGGAAGTAAAACTCCCAGGCGGCTTCGCGGCGCTGGAAAAACGGCACCCCATACAGGCGCTGCATCGCCTCCAGCTCTCTGGACAGACGCAGCGGTCCTGCATCCACAGGGTCCATGCCCATGGCGACGATGATCTGGGCGATGCGCTCTTTGCCTGCTTTGTCATTCCCTGCGATGGGAATGGTCACCGGGCCACCCACGACCTCAGGGTCATCTATCACGTAGCTGGCCTGCAGGGCGAAGGTCTTGAACACGTGTGCTCCGGGGTTCCATGCTTGGATCATCTCTGCGCTGGATGTTTCCAGCATCGGCTCGTAGTAGCCGTCCTCGGCTTGCTGATGCGGGAAGGACACGTCGATAACAATCTTGTCACTGAGGTTACCCAGATTCTGTGCCACGGTTTCCATCGCCGGCCAGGGCACTGCCAGCACCACGATGTCGCCTTTTTGTGCAGCCTCGGCCTGGCTGAACACCTGCACACCATCACCGGTCTGGGCGGCAACGCCTTGGGCTTTCTCGCCCTGTGGGTCGCGTGATCCGTAAACAACGGTATGGCCCAAGGCATGGAATTGTGGCCCCAGGGAGTCGCCCATATCGCCGGTTCCAATAATGGCTACCACCTCTTTTTCGCTCCCCCAGCTCATGGCTGTGGGTAAAAGCAGTAGCGCTATAACACTGACGAATCGCCTCATTGGTGATGTCTCCGATTATCCAAAAAGTTCATTGACCGCGCGCCTCGCCTGCACCACAGCGGATTCGAACATGGCGCTTGCGCCTGCGTCGGAATTGGCAATGGCAATGCGTCCGCGGGTCTGACGGGCACGCACGTGCGGGAAGCGTGGGTCGTTGTAGTCTTCGTACCAGGGGTCGCCGTCCATCTCGCCGTAAAAGTACGAGTAACCATGCGCCCAGCGGTTCACGGTAATTCCCAGGATGTCCCGGTCGGGGTCGAATCCGCCCGGACCCAGCATGCCGGCCAACTGCGTACGCGTTTCCTGTTCCATGGTCTCGAAGGGTGTTGCCAGCAATTCGTAGCGCCCCATTCGATACTGGTCTTTACGTTTCATGGCGGGATCGCGGCCGCGCGGAAAGCGCTCAAGGTGAATGACGGCAGGTTGTGAAGCGTCGGCGGAGTAGTTGTATCCGCCCATGCTCACAGGGAAATCCAGCATGGCATTGATGTGGTAACAGCCGGGTGCAAAGACAATGCCCACGCCGAGCTTTTCCCAGGCCTCCCAGTTTCTCACCGCAACATTGGTGTAGAGGATGGGGGATTTTACCTGCTCTGACAGGGCCGCTTTCTGCGCGTCTGGCAGCGCGGGGCAGATGCTCGGGATAATCGCGTTGTAGCAGGCCATAACACAGTACTTGCCCTTGGCCCGGAAACTCTTGCCGTTACGCACGTAGGTGACATCCACGGCACTGCCGGCGTCTGAGACGTTAATCACGGTACTGTTCAGGCGGAGGTTGACCGCATTGTCCGGGGAATCCAGCTTGGCGTAGTCCAGCGGCGCCATCACCACGTCCGACATAGTGTTTCCCGGCATGCACTCGGGGATCATCTTGCGCACCAGCAAACGCGCAACCGCCGCGTTGCCATCGGGGAAGTGGTGAATGTAGGGCGGTGCCTTCTCTTGCACAATGCCGGTAGAGCCCAGGTTGGGGAGGCCCGCGTAAAAAATCCCCATGTCTGCCGAGACGCCGCCAATGTGTGTGCCCGAGTCTGCTGCCAGGTCCTGAAGCAGCTTGAATAACGAGGGCTCGGTAATGCCCATAGTGTCGCGCAGGTACTGCTCGTAGCTGACGCTCCACAGGTAGGCCCATCGCTCGCTGTCGGTGTCGCCTGGGATGCGCTGTGGTTGCGGACGAACCAGCCCCTCTAGTTGCTCACGGGCTTTATCCGGTAATGGCATAGCCGATACGGCCGCGTGCAGATCTATGGGCGGCGGCGCCACCTCCAGGTAGCCCTCCAGCATGGTGCCTAGCTCCATGGTTGCCAGGTGGCGTTGCCCCCAGAGCTTTTCATCAAAGTACAGCCCGGCTGCAAGATTATTGCGCCGGAAAAAATCCCAGTCGTAGGCGGTCTCGAACGCATCGAGATCTATGGCCAGATCGTCGAGCAGCTCCTTGGCTGCCTCGGGGTAGTCTTTGGGCTCCACCAATGTCTGGCTACCGCCATAGCCGATGAGGGTGTCGCCACCGGTACTGAATTCATTGCGCTTGGCGTGCCCACCGAAGTCGTCGTGATTCTCCAGCAGCAGGATGCGTGCGCCGGGGTAGGCCTTCTGCCAAAAGTGAGCCGCTGACAGCCCGCTGATGCCCGCACCCACCACGATCAGATCGTAGTCGCTGTTGTCCTCTGCGCCGGGTGTCCCCCAATCTTGGCGGCCCTCTCTTGCCAGTGCATGGGCCACTTCCCAGGCGCCATCGTGGTTGCCTCGCATTCCAGTGAGGCTTGGAGGATATTGCGTGCCGGCAAGCTCGGCGGCCAGGGCATTTTGTGCAAACAATGATCCGGGGACAAAGCTGGCGGCAGCTGCGGCGCCAAAGCCATGCAGCAGATCACGACGACTGATTCCGCCGCCGGTGCGTGAGGACTTTGGCGTCTTAGGGTTGGTCACAAGCGTGGTCCTGAGTGGTTTGCTGATCTGGATGTGTCAGGCGTCATACCAATGGCCATCGGGATCGTTCGGGAATACTCCCAGAAACTCGCCGTGGGACTGGTAGCCCATCAGGCGGCGCACGTTCTCAGGGTACTGATCGGCGATTTCGCGAGGCACCGCAAGGTACTGGTTTTCTTCCTGGCGCAGCCATCCCAATGTATAGGTATTGATCAAACCCGAGCGGGAGGCCTCACTGTTGTTAGAACCGCCACCGTGCCAGGTTGAGCCGAAGTACAGCAGCAGGGACCCTACCGGCATGACCGCCTGCACGGCCTCGTCGCCGGGTGCTTCGGGTGCATCGCCGGTCCAGTGGCTGCGGGGCACCACTCGGGTAGCACCGTTTTCTACGGTGAAATCGTCCAGCGACCACATGGCACCCAGCTGATACTCCACACCCGGAATTCGCATTGGGTAGAAGTCATCGTCCTGGTGCAGCTCCTGATTGCCTTCCCCGGGCTGAATTTGAATGGCTGTGGTGCTGCCTATTCGGTAGCACTCACAGTGGGGGCCCAGTATTGCATCGGCCACCGCCATCACCAGGGGGTGGGCAATCAACGCCGCGGAAGCTGGGGAGATTGCCAATATGGCTGACAGCCGCGATGTGCGGTAGCCGTTAAAGTCGTTGTGAAACTTTTCCCCTTCCACCAGGTAGTGTGGAGCGAGTTCCCGGTTGACCGCAGCCACCGTGTCGTCGTCGGCAACACATTCGACGATCGCGCCGCCATCCCTGGCCAGCGCGGCGACGATATCGTCGAGCGCGGCGTCAGCGGAGAACCGGCGGAGTTCAGGCAGAGAGGCGGACATCGTTTTACTCGAAGGCTGAGCCGTCTTCAGAGTAGATCACCCAGATCTTGGTGTAGCCTTCGGTCTCCCAAATGCCGGTCCACTCCTTGGGCACGGTGACGCCTTCACCCGCGTTGATCACCTGCACGCTGCCATCGCTGGAGGTTAGCGTGACGCTGCCGCTGAGGAAATACATGAACTCATCAACGCCGTAGGGTTCGGTGATTTCAGAACGCGTGGCGCTGGACTTATAAACGCCGGAGGAGAACTTGCCATCGCTGGACAGCAGCGAGGTCACGTCCTCGGTGACATGGCCGTCATCGTGGGTGGTTTTAATCATGTCGTCTTGTTTGAACATGGCGCCGGCCAGGTCCTGCTGGCTCATCTTCGCGGGCGTGATGACCTCGGCCGCGACACTGGCGCTGAAAAGTAGAGACGCAATAACAGGTACATAAAATTTCATAGTGAGTGTCCTCGTGGATTAACGACCAGCGCTGCTGGTTCAGGTAGCGGCAAGTTGCTCGGAGACTGCGCGATAGGCGGCGTCTATCGCACCGTCAACGTAGGCGTAGGCCTCTGAGTCAGAATTGGCAATTGAAATACGGCCCATCTGCGCGCGGCCAGCGATATGTGGACCGTTGAATCGGTTGTACTGTGCTGGCAAACCAACGCCTTCGAATTCATAGGCGTAGCCGTGTGCCCAGCGATTGAGCGTGATGGCCGCCAGATCGCGCTCTGCATCAAAGCCATAAGGGCCCAGCATACCATTCAGGTGCCCGACGATATCCTGCTCAAAGTCCATGTAGCTCATGCCCAGCATTTTCGCGCGCCCCGCCCGGTACTGTGTGCGGCTGTCCAGGCCGCGTGCGGTGGGCGAGTACCAGGCCGTGATGACGGTCGGTTGATCAGGGCTCTGGCTGTACTCATAGCCACCCATGCTCACTGGGAAATCCAGGCTGAGGCGTTTGAACATCACATCCCCCGGGCTGTACATCATGCGGTATCCGCTGTCGGCAAAGGCCTGCCAGTTGCGAATCGCAAAGCTGCCTAACACAAAGGGTATTTTGGTGGCATAGCGAAGCGCGTCAGCTTGTGCCCGCGGGATTTCCGGGCAGAGGTAGGGGATGATGTTGTTGTAACAGGCCAGTACCACATGTCGGCCGCGCGCCAGATAGCGATTGCCATTGTTGACGTAGGTAATGCCTACCCGCTCGCCCCTTTCATCGTGGGTGACGTTGACAGCGGTGCTGTTCAGGCGGAGACGCACCGGGTTCTTCTCCGAATCCAAAGCCAAGTAGTTGGCTTTTGCCAGCACCAGGTCTTCCATGGTGCTACCCGGTATAGCCCCCGGGATTAGCTCCCGTACCAGTGCTCGCGCTACGCTGGCGTTGCCGTCGGGGAAGTGGTGGATATAGGGTTCCTCGCGCACTTGCTTGGCTTCAAAGCCCAAGCCCCGGGTGCCGGGGAATTCATACTCCAAGGCTTCCCAGGCAGATGCTGCCTCCCAACCCACGCCCAGCATTGGCAGGAAGGTATCCTGCAGTACGGCACATACGCCGTCTGTCATGTCCGCGTATTGTTTCAGGAAGTCCAGATAACTGATGTTGCGCAGCAGCGCTTCTTTCTCGGCCAGCGACTGGCCTGGCAGTAGGTCATCTTCAGTTGCGAACAAAGTGAGGAAGGCGTTTTGGTCGGCTTCACTGAGTGGCATTGCGCGCACAGCGGCCAGCACGGCCTCTTCGGAAAGCCCATCGCCTTCCAGCATATTGTCCACCAGCGCGCGCCGCCCAAAAGTAGGCTCGTCGAAGTAGATGCCGGGTTTCATGCCCCGGCTGCTGAAGAAGTCCTGGTCGAAGTACTCGTAGAATCCATCCAGATTGAATCTCAGCGCTTTCAATAGGCCGCTGGCTTCAGGCGAATAGGCTGAGGGCGTATCCAGTGTTTGGCTGCCCCCGTAGCCGATCATGGCCCGACCATCCACGGTGAACTCATTGCGCCTAGCGTGGCCGCCAAAATCGTCGTGATTTTCGAGGATGAGTATGCGGCTCTCAGGCCCGTGTTGTCGGCGGAAAAAATAGGCGGCGCTGAGACCGGATATGCCGCCCCCGACCACAACGAGATCGTAGTCCGATTCTGGGGACTGTTTTGGCGCGGCAAATCGCTTTCCCTCGCGCGCGAGGGCGTGGGCGGCTGCAAAAGCAGCATCGGTGCTGCCGCGAATGCCGGTGAGGGCCGGGGGGTAATAGTCAGGGCCAAGGGCGTGGCTGGGCAATAGCCCTTTCGCCGCCGCCTCCAGCGGACTCAGTGACAGGGCGGTGCCACCCATTGCGACACCGCTAACGAAATCCCTGCGGGTAATACTCATGCAATCACCCTAGACAAAAAAGCCCGGTCATGTGACCGGGCCTGTAAGCGTGAATAGATGAGAGGTGGGCTTAGAAGTTGTAGCCCAGCCTCACCCCGGCCGTGCGCGGTCGCGCGGGGCCAAACACATACTGTGGGTAAGCCGTGCCATCGAAGCCTTCACCGAACGTACCGTCATCCCAGGTGTTGTCGAACACGTTCTCAACATAGCCGCTGACGAACCAGCTCTGGGTTTGGTAGCCCAGGATGATATCGGTCTGGTCGATAGTGTTGATGGTCTGCTCGGCCAGGCTGGGCGGAATCCAGTCACCGCGCATATCGTCCTCCCAGGACCAGGCTATGTTACCAAACAGTTCGCCGTTACCCATGGGGAATACCGCGTTGAGCACGGCAAAAGCCGTATACTCTGGAGCCAACGGCAGTTTCTCGCCCTCACAGTCATCCAGTGTGCCGCCCAGGTTCTCAGCTTCACCACAGAAGGCCTGAACATCGTTGGCTTCTGAATCCAGCCACGAGGCACCGACGCGCAGGTTGATATTGTCTGTCAGTGCTGCAGACACTTCCAGTTCCGCTCCCCAGCCATCGAGTGTGCCGACGTTACCCGCGACTGTCTGGAAGCCGGCGCCAACAGGGTTAGGCTGAGTAAAGAAGGACTGCAGGTCTTCGTACTCGTACAGGAAGCCGGTCAGAGCCACTTGCACCCGGTTATCGGCCAGCGCGGCCTTATAGCCAACCTCATAAGAAGTGACCGTCTCCTCGTCGAAGCTGGCGGGTTCGTCGACCCCACGTAATGCCTCTCCCTCGGAAGTCTCGCCGGTGGCGATATTTTGGAAGCCGTAGGTGTCGAAGCCGCCGGGCTTGTAGCCGGTGGCGACCGATGCGAACAACAGGGTGTCGTCATTCGGGCGCCAGTTGGCGACCAAACGGAACGTGGTGTCGCTCCAGCTGTCAGATGCGGACAATACACCATCTGGCGTTGCAGGCTGGCCTTGCACGCCGCCGGAGAACTGAGAGCCGCCGAGGTCGGCCAGGCGCTCGTTGGAATAATCACGGTTGTCTTCCTGATAGCGTACACCCGCTGCAATATCGAACTGCTCGCTTAAGGCATAACCCACCTCTACGTAGGCTGAGTAGCCGTCGTACTTGCCTTTGGTTTCGTTGTAATCGTTGATCAGGCCATTGGTGGATGGGGTGAAATCGTAACCGGCGTAGTTGTAATAGGCCTGACAGCCACGATAAGCCTGGCCGGCATACAAATAGTAATTGAGATAAAGGTCGCAATAGACGTCTTCAGACTGGATATTGCCGAAGGTCGTCTCGATATCCTCCTCGTAATAAGAGATACCGGCGTACCAGTCCAATGGGCCGTCAGTCTGAGACGTCAGGCGTAACTCGGTTTCAAAATAGTCGCCAGACTGGAACTGCTCATATTCGAAAAGGGTGATCGGCAAGCCATCGAAGTCTTCACCGTACTCATAGTCGTGGTCTTTGTAGTGGGTCAGCGACGACAGCATTGCGAAGCCCAGATCGTAGTCCATCAGCAAGGTGAAGGCGCTCACTTCTGTTTCGTCTCGACTCCCTACTTCATCATTGACGTTCACGTTGCGGCTGTCGCCCACGTTCCAGGGCTCACCTCCATTGAGGAACAGGCCTGGGCCGCTGCTGAAGTTCGGGCCTTCACCCGTTACGCGGTAAACGGAGCCTGATTGGTCTCGGTCGTCGTACTGAAGGATGAGGTCCCCGTTGAACTTCTCGGTGGTGTAGTTGAAACTCACGCGGAGCGAGTCGTTGTCGTGCTCGATCAGGTCATCGCCGCCGAACAGATTTTCAACGTAGCCGTCTTCCTCTGTATGTAAACCGGCGATGCGCATCGCGAAGTTGTCGGTGATAGGTACATTCACGCCGCCCTCAAAGACGAACACGCCTCGCTCACCCACATCAATTTCCGCGAAGCCGTTCAGGTCGTCAGTGGTCGCCTTCTCGGTAATTACGTTGATGGCCCCTGTTACTGCGCCACGTGCAAACAGGAAGCCCTGTGGTCCACGCAGGACTTCCGTACGCTCTACATCAAACAGGCCGCTAACGGCTGACCCGGTACGACCTTGGTAGGTACCGTTCATGAAGAAGCCGATGGAGGGCTCTGCGCCGTTACCAAACAGATTGGTGCGTATACCTCGCACCGAAATAGTATCGAGGAAGGAGTCTTTGGAGTTGCCGGTGATACCCGGTGTGAACTGAATCAGGTCTTTGATGTCATTGAGGTTAAGTAACCGTGTTTCGGTGCCGCTCATGGCTGTCATAGAGACCGATACATCCAGTACGGATTCTGCACGCTTGGTCGCAGTCACAATGACTTCTTCCAATTGCTGTGCCCTTGCCGTTTCTGCGGTCAAGCTGGCGAGTAAGGCAGCAGAGACTGCTGTGGCCAAGCGCGTTTTGGACGCGGGTCGGCTCGTGAGTGAGTTCTCGGGCTTAGTCATGTAGGTCTCCCTGTCGACGTTTCTGTAAAGTGTTCTGCAGGCGCACTTCTATCCGTCGTGTTGCTTTATCGTTCTATGAACACTACTCGGTCTATGCCGCTTGGGTCCATAGCGTCGAGACCGAGAGTATGCCGAAAGAGGACGCCGTAAAAGCCACTGACCGTGAGGCTACCCCTAAAGGGGTAGTGAGACAACGGCTGGGTTAAACCACCAGGGGAATGCCTGCGGCCTCCAGCGCCGCGCGCATGGGGGCCAGCTGTGTTTCGTAGCGGCGCCAGCGGTCGATAGAACCGGTGTGCGCGGGCTGGCGCACTTGCACAGCACTGGCGGTGGTCACTGCCGCATCCTGCTTATGGAACTCCAGGCAGTCGTCCTCCCAGGGAAGTTCCAGATACTCGATAAGCGCCTGCGCATTGGGTTCCAGATTGGACGCCGTCTCCTCGTAGGAGATGTCGAAGAAGCGGTTGCCAAAGCGCTCTCGCCAGACCGCCATCAAGTCGTAGTAGCGGGCGTGATGCCTGGCCATTTCGGTCTGCTCGTAGGAGTGGGGATACGCATCAGCGAACAGCTGTTTGAAGCTGGCGAAGCAAGCGTCCATGGGGTTGCGCCTGAGGTGCACAATCTTCGCCCGGGGCAGGGCCTTGAGGATCAAGGGTATATAGAGGTAATTCGGCGGCAGTTTATCCACGAACCTGGGCAGGTCACCCTGCATCTTGGCGGTGGTCTGCAGGTAGGCTGCTCCCAGCTTTTGGTGGTCTACCTGAGCGGCCAGCTCGGCCAGCCTGGCCGACTGACTTTCGGGCTCGCTGTAGTTGGTAAGCCGGCGCAGGCAGGTGCCAAACTGGCGCAGTTCACCCGCGGAATGTACCTGCGAATGGCTGGTGATGATGCGTTCAACCAGCGTAGTGCCCGTGCGCGGTTGGCCCACCACAAAAATAGGGGAGGGCGCGTCATCGCCTTCACCCGGTGAATCCATCCATTCCTGGGTGAAGGTGTCTGCGAAGGCCTGATACATCTCCACCTCGGCGGCCTCGTCAAACTCCATCACGCTGCGGCGTGCCGCTGCACCCTTTGCGAAGGCCTCAAAGGCGGCATCCCAGTCCTTCAGGTCTTCCAGCTCTTTTCCAAGGCCGTAGTAAAGGAAAGCCAGGGCTCGGGGATCGCGCCGCTCCTGTTTGACTAGGCGTTCCAGTTCTATCACGTGCTCGTGCCCCTCGGCTTTGCGCAGGTTTGAGAGCAGCCAGTGGGCGTTGGCATTGCCCGGACGTAGCTTCAGTGCGTGATTCAGCGCGTCTTCTGCGCCTGACATGTGGCCTAGAAACATTTCGTTATTCGCCCGGTTCACCAGGAAGGCGACGTTGTCCGGTTCTTTTTCAAGCGCACGCGAGATCCACAGTGAGGCCTCTTCTTGATCTCCCAGTGAGCCGTAAACATTACTGATTACGTCCTGCACAGTCGGGTCATTGGCGTGGTGCTTTACCGCCTCGGCTAACGCACGATCAGCTCGCGCCGGCTGTCCTGCCTGCATGAACAGGCGCGCAAGGTTCGCCCAGGCAGCGCCGTGAGTGGCATCCAACTTAGTGACCGAGCCGAATGCTCTGATCGCGTTGCCCGTTTGTTTGAGTTCCAGCGAGATCAACCCGACAAGGAAGTGGCCTTCAACCAGATCCGACTTGGCGCTGAGTAACTTTTTGCAGCATTCGGAGGCCTCCTTGATACGCCCTGCGTTCAGGTGGGCAAAGCCCTCCCGCAGCGTGGTTTGCATCCATGGGGCGAGTGAGGAATTGGCGGCATTGGACATGGCGTGTGGGATCGATTCTTAAGGGGGTGGTGCGTGTCAGTGAGCGTCGGAGCGGCGTGACTCAGGCGGCTGCAGATAAGCCACCAGCGTATCACCGCCATCGTAATCCTTGGCACTCATCAAGGCGTCCAGGAATAAATAGAACAGCTCCGCCTGTGAGCTGACTTCCAGCTTGGCATAGGCGTGCTTGCGGTGCAGCTTGACGGTTTCTACCGAAATAGACAGCTTCTCGGCGATTGTTTTGGTGCTGTGCCCGTGCAAGACCAGATTGATAACCTGGGATTCGCGCTCGGTCAGCATACTGGAGCCAAAGCCGTCCAAAGCCTTGTGCAGCTGCGCACGCAGGTTTGGGCCCGTACCGCGGTGTGAGGGCTCGGCCCAGTGCGCGTGGCACAGCGCCTGGATAGTCGGTGCAATGTCTCTCAGCACGGCCATGTGCGCCTTGCTGAATGTGGCGCGTGGCGTGGTACGGCCCAGTGCGATGTTCACAAAGCCCTCGTTGCGCAGCGGAAATATGTAGCCGCACTCATCCTTGTAGCCGCACTTGCGGTACCAGCTGCTGTAGTACTCGCTGTCCTTGAAACCCTCGGGTGCGAGGTCGCGCAACCGGAAGGCGCCGTAGCGCTGTTCGCGGGCAGCGGCCAGGTAAAAGGGGTCTAGCAGGAAGGCGCCTTGCAGGTAGCGGTCCAGCGTGGTGCTGCCGGTATCCCGAATCAGGTCGAAATACTCAAGCACCGGCAGGTTGCCACCCTCGTAAACAATGATGGTCGCATCCTCGATGGGGATCAGGGATTTCAATAGACCCACCAGTTCCGAGGCAAAGGCGGGTGTGCCCACGCGCGGGAATAGTTCAGCCAGGTGGCGACTGAAGTCGTAGAGGGTGGACATGGCTTAAACGATTGTCGCCTTCTTGTTCAATTGCTCATGATAACTTGAACGCCGCCCAATCCAAAAAGGCCTGGTTCGCAACGGATATCTGCCGGCTGTGCCGTTTAGCCAGGGCGAGCGTGAGTGAAGGGGCGCCTTCGAGGGGCAGCCCGACAATCCCTAGCTCAGCCTCTGCCATTAGCTTAAGACCCACGGTTGCGCCAAGCCCCTGTTTGACCATGCGCACCAGCATGGGCAAGAAGTTGGATTGCATCCTGAAGTCTGGTTGGCTGCTGGCGCCGGCACAGAGGGTGTCCAATGCCTGGCGCACGTAATAGCCACTCTCGTAGACCACCATCGCCTCGCCGTGCAGCTCCTGCGCGGTGACACTGGATCGATTCGACCAGGGATGATCCTCGGCAACGCACAGCACAATGGGCTCCTCGACCAGTACCACCGACTCAAAATCTGCGAGGCTATCGACAGGCTGCGCCACCACGCCCAGCTCGGTTTGCTCATCCTGCAGCAGCGCTTCGATATCGGTGGTGCCTGCCTGGGTAATGGAGGCTGTCAGACCGGGGTGGTCCTGCAGAAACTCAAGTAGAAGATCGGGCAGGAAGTAGGTGGCCAGCATAGAGGGGCAGGCCAACGAGACTTCACCTGACAGCATTTCGCGCAGCGCATCGGTGCTGCGCTGCAGTTCCTGTGCTTCGCGCAGGATATGCTGTGCCCGCTGCAGCACCTCGCGCCCCTCGGGGGTCAGCCGCGCCTGGCGCTGGCTGCGGTCGAACAGGCGCACGCCCAAAGACTCTTCCAGTTTGCGCACGGCAACGCTGACAGCGGGCTGGGCCATATGCAGCGCCAGGGCCGCCTGGCTGAAGCTGCCGGTGTCAGCGACCACGGTGAATATTTCGAGCTTTCGCAGGTCCATGGCGTCGATTCTACATATACAAAAACTATGAGAAAGATAAAAAACATATATTTTATATATTTAAAGCGGGCTGTTAGGCTGCGCGCCACACTGACAAACCGTGGAGAGGCGCAATGGCAGCGGGTAAGAGCTGGCAGAAACTGAATTGGCAGGATCCCTTCCTGCTGGAGCAACAGCTGACGGATGAACAGCGTATGGTGCGCGACAGTGCGCGCAGCTTCGCACAGGATCAGCTGCTGCCTCGTGTTAAAGATGCTTTTCGCGCTGAGGAAACCGACCCCGCGATATTCCGAGAAATGGGCGAGTTAGGGCTGCTGGGCTCTACCATCGACGGCTACGGCTGCCCCGGCGTGGACTATGTCAGCTATGGCCTGATTGCCCGCGAAGTAGAGCGCGTGGACTCTGGCTATCGCTCCATGATGAGCGTGCAATCCTCTCTGGTGATGTACCCCATCTATGCCTATGGCAATGAAGCACAGCGCGAGAAATACCTACCCAAGCTCGCCACTGGTGAGTGGATTGGCTGCTTCGGCCTGACAGAGCCTGACCACGGTTCTGACCCCGGCAGCATGGTCACCCGTGCGCGCAGCGTTGACGGCGGCTATGCCATCAGCGGTGCCAAGATGTGGATCAGCAACAGCCCCTTTGCCGACGTGTTCGTGGTATGGGCGAAGACGGATGACGACAAGATTCGCGGCTTCATTCTCGAGAAAGGCATGCCCGGCCTCAGCGCGCCCAAGATCGAGGGCAAGCTGGCATTGCGTGCATCCATCACCGGCGAGATCGTGATGGATGAGGTGTTTGTGACTGAGGAGCAGTTGCTGCCTAACACTGAAGGCCTGAAGGGACCCTTCGGTTGTCTTAACAACGCGCGCTATGGCATTGCCTGGGGTGCACTTGGCGCCGCGGAAACCTGCTGGCACACCGCGCGCGACTACACCATGGACCGCAACCAGTTCGGTGTGCCCCTGGCCTCCAAGCAGTTGGTGCAGCTCAAACTGGCAGATATGCAGACCGAGATTTCACTGGGCTTGCAGGGCTGCCTGCGTGCAGGACACCTCATGGATGCGGGCCAGATCGCACCGGAGCTGATCTCACTGATCAAGCGCAATAGCTGTGGTAAGGCGCTGGATATCGCGCGTTCTGCCCGGGACATGCTGGGCGGTAATGGTATCTCGGATGAGTACCCCATTATGCGTCATATGGTGAATCTGGAAGTGGTTAACACCTATGAGGGTACTCACGACGTGCATGCCCTGATCCTTGGACGCACCCAGACCGACATACCCGCCTTCTGATGGGAGCGCTCACCGGTCTTAAGGTGCTGGACCTTTCACGGGTGCTGGCCGGCCCCTGGTCCAGTCAGCTGTTGGCCGATCTGGGCGCCGATGTGATCAAGATCGAGCGCCCGGGGCAGGGCGATGACACCCGCAGTTGGGGCCCTCCGTTTATGCCGGATGCGGCCGGTAATGCAACGGCTGAGTCGGCGTATTTTATGAGCACCAACCGGGGCAAGCGCTCTGTGTGTGTGGATATCAAGAGCCCGGAAGGCCAGGCCCAGTTGCAGCGTCTGGCGGCCACATGCGACGTGGTGATCGAAAACTTCAAGGTGGGTGATGCAGCTCGCTATGGCCTGGATTACGCCACACTGTCCGTAAAGCACCCGGGTATTGTGTACTGCTCGATCACAGGTTTCGGCCAGACCGGCCCGCTAAAAGACAGGCCGGGTTATGACTTTTTAGTGCAGGCCATGGGTGGTCTGATGAGCGTTACCGGTGTCGCCGATGGCGAGCCAGGCGCTGGGCCGCAAAAGGTGGGCGTGGCGCTCACCGACATCATGACCGGACTCTACGCCACCATTGGCATTCTTGCCGCACTGACCGAGCGGCGCAGCTCAGGGCTTGGTCAGCACGTGGATCTGGCTTTGCTCGATGTCACGGCGGCCACCCTGGCGAATCAAGCCAGTAACTACCTGGTGGGTGGCATGAACCCCACCCGGCTGGGCAACGCGCACCCCAATATCGTTCCGTACCAGAGTTTTGTCGTGGCGGATGGTCACCTTATTATCGCTGTAGGCAACGATGGCCAGTTCCAGCGCTTTGTCGGTGTGCTCGGACTAGAGGCGCTGGGTACAGATCCGCGCTTTGCGCGTAATGCGGATCGGGTTGCCAACCGGGATGCGCTGGTGCCCCTGCTTCAGCGCGAGCTTCTGAACCGCAATCGCGATGAGTGGTTGGCATTGCTGGAAGAAGCGGGCGTGCCAGCAGGGCCCATCAATACCGTGGCCGACGTCTTCGCCCAAGAGCAGATTCAGGCCCGCGAGATGCAGGTCAACGTGCCGCACCCCCTAAACACTGATCTGCAACTGGTGGGGAATCCCATCAAGCTGTCGCGCACGCCAGTGCAATATGATCAGGCGCCGCCGCAGTTGGGTGAGCATACCGATGAGGTGTTAGCCGCTCTTGCAGCCGATCGGGGCTGGTGACTTACGGTCCCCGCGACCATAATGAAGCGGCTTTCTGGGGGAGTACACAATGAAAAAACTACTGTGGATCTTGGCCGGCATCATTTTGCTGGCCGCGGTTGGTATTGGGTTTCTGGTTTCAGGCAATAAGCCGGAGCCCTTTCCTGAAGGTAGCCAGAGTGCCCTGTGGCTGGAGACAGGCCCTTACACCGTGGCAAGCTTCGAAGAAGCGTTTGTCGATAGCAGCCGCCCCACCGATGCCAATGGTGATTACGCGGGTGCTCCAGAGCGCACGCTGGACGGCAAGGTCTGGTATCCACAGGGTGAAACCGGCGCGGTCCCGCTGATCGTCTACAGCCACGGTTTTACCTCTAGCCGCGAGGGCGGGGCTTACATCGCAGAGCATCTGGCCAGCCATGGCTATGTGGTAGTGGCGGTTAACTACCCCCTCACCAACATGAATGCGCCCGGTGGCCCCAATGTGAAGGATGTGGTGAACCAGCCTGCGGATGTCAGCTTCCTGATAGATACGTTGCTGGCGCGATCAGCCTCCAGTGATAATGCCCTATCGGGTCTGATTGATGCTGATCGCGTGGGTGTCACTGGCATTTCATTGGGTGGCCTTACCAGCACCCTGGCGGCTTTCCACCCCGAGTGGGCGGACTCGCGCATCAAGGTGGCCTTGTCGATTGCGGGCCCCACCGCACTGTTTACGCCCGATTTTTACCGCTTCAATGACGTACCATTCCTGATGTTGGCGGGCGATCTTGACGCTATCGTGCCCTATCCCACGAATGCAGCGCCTATCCCTGCGGTGGTCCCCGGCGGTGAGTTGGTCACCCTGGCGAATGGCTCACACACGGGCTTCGCCGGCCCTGCGGCAGCGCTGGCCTGGATGGATAACCCGGACGCGTTGGGATGCTATATGGTGCTGAATAACATCGATGAGGGCGATGCCGACAGCTGGTACGACCTGCTGGGCACGCCAGAGCAAGGCATCAACTATGACTATCAGGATGAACTTTGTCTGATGGACCCACTGCCAGAGGCGATGAACGTGTTGCGTCAGCACATGATCACCGCAGTGGTTGTGCTGTCCTACTTCGAGAGCAAGTTTGCACAGGATGTGGTTCGCAAGGCCGACGCCCGCCGTTTCCTGTTTGATGACCTGCCCCGTGAAGCGGGCGAAGTGACGGTGACGTCCGCTGCTGATGCGCTGGCTGCCGGGTCAGCCGGGCAGTAACAGCTCTTCAACAGCGCTGCAGGATCAGAGCGCTGCCGCTACCGGCGGCGCCGCTGGCTGCCACCAGACCAAGTTCCAGGTCGCGCCGATTCATTTCATCCAGCAGGGTGCCGGTCATAATCGCCCCGGTCGCACCCATGGGATGGCCCAGCGCAATCACGCCCCCGTTCACGTTCACCGGCTTGTCTTCAAGCCCCATTTCCCGCTCCACCTTGATGCTGGTGGCGGCAAACGCCTCGTGAATCTCAAAAAGCTGGATATCGTCAGTGGTCACGTGCGCGCGCGCCAGCACCGTCCGACTGGCGTCGATACAGCCTGCCAGGACTTCTAGCGGCTCACCGCAGGCCGTGGCACTGGCGACCAGTTTCGCGCGGGGCGCGATACCCAGTTGCTCGCCGAGCGCGGCATCGCCGAGAACAACGACCGAGGCCGCGTCGCACATCGCAGGCGAATTGCCGGCAGTGTGCACATGTCGTATCTGCTCTAGCTCACCATAGGCCGCTAATTGCACCTTATCGGCATAGGCTTCTCCTAGCTTGGCGAAGGCAGGCGGTAGCGCTGCCAGGCGCTGGGCGGTCATATCCGCGCGTATGCATTCGTCGGTATCCACGACGCCGGCGTCTGTCGTGATAGGAACGATGGACGTGAAATACCCCTTTGCCTGAGCTTCTGCTGCTCGCTGTTGGCTGCGTAGTGCCACCGCATCCACCGCCTCGCGCGACATATCGCCCCGTGTCGCGATCAGGTCAGCGCCACTGCCCATTAACAGCATCTGGTTGGCAACGGCGTAGCCGGGGTCGGCAAATACCCGGGCTTTGTCCGCCAGTAGCGGAACACGTGACATCATTTCGATACCCCCGGCGACAATGCAGCGGCTGTGTCCGGTTGCCACTTTCATTGCAGCCAGGGCAATGGCATCAATGCTGGAAGAGCAGAAGCGATTGACCGTCAGGCCGGCTACGGATGCGGGCCAGCCGGCATGCAATGCAGAGGTTTTTGCGATGTTGGCCGCTTGTTCCCCTTGCTGGGTCACGCAGCCCAGTATTACCTCGCTGACACGATGGGGCTGCAGCTGTATGCGCTGCTCCAGGTGGCGATAGAGCTGGGCCAGCAGTTCCGGCGGCGTCAGGCTATGCAGGCCACCGCTGTCCTTGGCCTTGGTGCGCGCCGAGCGAATGGCGTCATACAGATAAACGTCTTGCATTGGAGTTTTCTGCCCGGCGAGCTGTCAGTGTCAGGGGCCAACGCCGATGATGAAGCTGGCGCAGGTAGTGGTGCTGCCACCCACGTTGAAGGTCTGCATGTTCTGCGCCTTGCTCAACTGGTAATCTCCGGCCCCGCCGGTGACCTGTCGGGCACAGTCCAACACCATGCGTACGCCGGTCGCGCCCACGGGATGCCCCAAACCGATCAGGCCGCCGCTGGGGTTGATGGGTAAATCGCCGTTGCGACTGATGCGCCCCTCTTCAACGGCCTTCCAGCTTTCGCCGGGGGCGGTGAGCCCGCTGTGGTCGATAGCCATGTACTCGGTCACCGTAAAGCAATCGTGGGTTTCTAGGCCGTCGAGCTCGGTAATGTGGCCAAAGCCTGCGCGTCTGCGGGCTTCTTCCAGCGCCATTGCCGCATGCGGGAACAACAAAGGCTGGTCCTTGGATGCGCGCAGCTTGGTTTCCAGCATGATGGGGGCAGAACGGTGCCCCCAGCCCTTGATACGCGGAATATCTTCCAAGCTCAGGCCGTGTTTCTGCGCATGCGCCCGCGCCGCGGACTCGCTGGCGAGGATGATGCAGGCGGCGCCGTCGGTGATCTGGCCACAATCCATTTTGCGCACGCGCCCTTCGATCACGGGATTGAGTTCGTCGTTGTCGCTAAAGCAACCCTCGGGAAACTGCCAGTCCCTGGACTGAGCTCTGTGATTGAGTCGCGCATTACCGAAGTTGATCTCGGCGATGCGGTTCAGGTGCTCGCCGTCGATACCGTAACGCTGGTCGTATTCGCGGGTGATGCGATCAAACAGGTGCGGCCAGGGGAAGTCGCAGTCTGTGGCTTCGTGCCCTTGCCAGGCAGCGGCGCCCAGATGTTCGGCGCCGGTGCGGCCATTGACATTGCGCATCAGCTCCAGGCCCAGCACGCAGGCGACGTTATAGTGCCCGGCTTCGATGTCGCGCATCGCCGACATCACCGCAATAGACCCCGAGGCGCAGGCTGCTTCGTGACGAGATGTTGGAATGCTTGCCAGCTCCTCATACACCTGGCCGAAAAAGCCGCCTATCAAGCCCTGGCCGGCGAACAGGTCGCCCACGAAGTTGCCCACATGTCCGACGTCTATCTGTGCCGGCTCAATGCCAGCTTCCGCCACGGCCTCAGTCAGCGCAGCGGAGAACATGTCGTAAATCTCCAAACCTTCGCGGGCCCAGTTGCGGGCAAAGTCAGTCTGGCTACCGCCCAGAATATAAATCGGGGTACTCATGTTTGCGTCTCCGTTGCACCCTGCAGCTGGTCGCTGAGTGCTGTTCTTACGATTTTGCCCATCGGGTTGCGCGGTAATGCATCCAAAATCAGCAGCCGCTCGGGCAGTTTGAACGTTGCCAAGCCCGCCTCTCGCAGTGCGCTACAAAGGGTGTCCAGCGTGGGCGGTGCGTCCTGCGCAGCAGGCACAATACAGGCACACACCCGTTCACCCAAGTCTGGATCGTCGCAAGCACAGACGGCCCCCTCTGCCACAGACGGCAGCGCGGCCAGTAACTGATCGATTTCACTCGGGGAAATTTTCATGCCGCCGCGGTTGATGATGTCCTTACATCGGCCCACGATTCGGTAGTAGTGCGCGGGCGTGCCGCAAATTTCAACCAGGTCCCCGGTGCGGAAGAAACCGTCGTCGGTGAACACCGCCTCGTGCGTATGTTCCAGATAGCCGTCGAACACAGTGGCGCCGGCAAAGCACAGCTCGCCGGCTTCACCGCACACTGTAATGTCTTCCCCGGTATCCGGATCAATGACCTTGCTGCGCACCAGAGCTTGCCCCACCGACTCCCAGGTAATGCAATCGACCCCAAGCCGGGGGAAGCAAGTGGCCCTGAGTTCGGTGTCCGACACGGTATCGGGTGTGGCAAAAAGGGTGATGCCCTCGTTGGAACCATAGAAATTGATCACCGGTTTGCCGTAGTCCTTCTCCATCACCGCAATCATGTGTGGGGAGAGTGGTGCTGATCCTGATCCCACCGCGCGCAGCGCGCTGAAATCATTGCCCTGCCAGAGCGCAGGTGCATCCGCCAGTTGGTTGAGCAGGGCCGGTGGCGCAATGGTGAAATTGATGCGCTCCTCCTGCAGCTGCTGCAAATAGAGCCCCGGCTCCAACGGGTGGTGCAGCACCAGCGTGCAGCCCAACTCCATGGCCGGGAATAAAAAGCCACCGATCGCCGCCATATTCACCAAGGGGAAGGGATTGAGTAGGCGCTCTCCGTCCCGGTAGCCCGCGGCCTCGGCGGTCACTCTGGCGGTGGCATCCCACATGGCATGGCTTCGGGGCACGCCCTTGGGGGTGCCGGTAGTGCCTGAGGTCCAGCAAACTGTGAGGGTGCGGTGTGCGTCATCAGTAACCAGGCCTGCCAGACAGTTGCGGTCATCCTCTGATAGTGGCTCCAGCGCAAGGCAGTTCATGTCCTTGCCTGCACAAAATACCGGGACGCCGGGCAGCGCTTGCCGGGCAGCGATGGCGATAGACTGGCCCTTGAAGCTCTCGCATACCAGCATGGCATCGGGTTTCAGAGCTGCCCCCAGCGAGCCGATTTCGTGCGTGCTGTATTGCATGGGCAGCGGCGAGATCACGACGCCCAGCTTACTGGCGGCCATCACTGCCACCACCAGCTCGCAGGTATTGGGCAGCTTCACCATCAGACGCTGTCCCGCACTGAGGTTGGCTACGGTGAGCTGCAGCGCCAGATGATCGCTGGCTCTGTCCAGTTCGGCATAGGACATCCTCAGCGCGGACCGGCCCAACAGTGAGTCGGTGTTGGGCGGATCGACGATGGCTTCGCGCTCGGGGTGTGCCCGCGCGTGGCGCAACAGGTGGCCATGCAGGGTCAGTTCGCGCCAGAGTTCCAGGCGGGTGAGCTGTTCGCGGCGGTCGGGGTGGCTGGTGTACACGTTCGGGGTGCTAGTCAATGACGTCTCGAAATCCTAGGTTAGCCGCCCGCACCTGACAAGCACATCGCTTGCAGCCGGGGTGGTGGTTATTTACCCTGCTCGTTCCAGTTTGTGCGGGCTCGCCCGCCGGAGTTGTCACGTGAACCAGGCCCTGAATTTGCGGGAATACCCCACCACCGACCAATGCATCGGGGGGGTTACCCAGTTTGATGACACCCAGCCCTGGATTTACCAGATCGATAACCCCTATCTGCACGGCGTGTATGCGCCCACCACGCAGGAATTGACCGAGAGCCAGCTGCCCGTTACCGGTGAACTACCTGCCGATCTCGACGGTGCTTACTTCCGCAACGGGCCCAACCCGCTGCATCAGCCCGGCAATCGCTATCACCCCTTCGACGGCGATGGCATGGTGCATGGCGTGTATTTTCGCGACGGTGAGGTGGCCTACCGCAATCGCTATGTGGATACGGTTGCTATCGCCGGTGAGCGCGAACGCGGTAGTTCGATCTCGCCGGGGGTGATGGGGCCCTTCGATTACAGCGTGTCTGAGTTTGGCATCAAGGATACTTCCAATACTGACCTGTTTTGCTATGCCGGCGGACTGATGACCCTGTGGTACAACGCGGGCCACCCGTACCGTTTGGACCCGAACACCCTGGAGACCCAGAGTTACTTTGAGCTGGAAGGGCGTAATCACAGGCGACTGTCTGCCCATTCCAAGGTGGACTGGGCCACCGGCGAGTTGCTGTTCTTTGATTACGGTGATGAGCCTCCTTATATGAATTACGGGGTCGCTGACCCCAGCGGAAAGCTCAAACACGAGGTGGCGATTGATTTGTCAGGGCCACGGTTGCCTCACGATATCGGCTTCTCGCAGAACTACACCATCCTGCACGATCTGCCTTTCTTCCATGACCCGGAGGTGTTGCGCAAACATAAAATGCGGGTGCTGACCTTCCACCGTGACATTCCCACGCGCTTTGGCCTGATTCCCCGGCACGGACAGGGCAGTGATGTGCGCTGGTTCGACTGTGAGCCCTGTTACATCCTGCACGTGAGCAATTGCTGGGAAGAGGGTGACTGGGTCATCATGGATGGCTGTCGCTCGGTAAACCCTATGCCCAGCGCCCACAATGGAGAAGGCGAGCTATCGCATATGCTGGCCTACATGCGTTTGGAGGCCAATAACTACCGCTGGCGTTTCAATGTGCGCACCGGCGAGGTTCGCGAGGGTGACATTGATGACCTCAATACCGAATTCAATAAAACCAACCCGCTGTTTCACGGCATCAAGAGCCGTTACGCCTACCATCAGCGCATTCCGCTGTTAGAGGAGGGAGGGCATACCCTGCGTTTTACGGGCTTGGTCAAATACGACAATGAAACCGGTAGCCGACAGGAGTGGGATTACGGCAAGGGTGTGTACGGCAGCGAGGCCGTCTTTGCGCCGCGTAAAGGGGCGGATCGCACCCGTGCCGAGGACGATGGTTATGTCATAACGCTGGTCACCGATAGCCAGTCGTGGGAGTCCCACACCCTGGTTTTTGAAGCCAGTGATATCGCCCAGGGGCCCATCGCCCGCGTGCAGATGCCGCACCGGGTGCCTGCCGGATTTCACGCAACCTGGGCGCCTGGCAGCGCTATTTTTACCTCATAACAGGATTTCAATCGCGCCGGCGGTGCCGGGAGGCCTTCGGGCGACCCCCAATCGGAGACACACTATGCGCACTTGGACGATCGGGCTGTTAGCTGGTCTGGGTTTGTCATTGTCGGCCCAGGCCGACTGGATCGAAGACAGCGATCGCTACGCAATGCAGATACTGCGTGCATCGGCGGCACTGCAGCCCGAGTCTATTGCAGGCGTGGGGATCAGCGATTACGACGAAGAAGTCATGGACCTTGGTCCCAACATCTTCGAGCGTCGCCAGCAGTTGCTCAGGAGCAATGAAGCGTCGCTGCAGGTCTGGCTGAAGTCTGAGGAGGACCCCAAGGTCAGGCAGGACCTGCAAATCATGCTCGAAGATGTGCAGGCAGACTTGGCGAGCAACCAGCTGCACCGCGACATGATGCTGCCCTACAACGATGTGCATGGCGCAATTTATGGCAGCTTTAACAGTCTGCTGGATCCCCGCAATGAAGCATCGCGGTACCCCGCTGCCCTCGCCAGGTTGGCTAAGTACACGGGGCAGGAAGACGGCTATCAACCGATAACTGAGCTTGCCAAGGCACGCACGCAGGAGCGCTTCGATGTGCCGGGTTTGCTCGGGCCCTATACCGCCGAGCTTGAAACGGATTTGGGTAATGCCCCGCGATATATCGAAGGTATTCGGGTGCTGTTTGAGCGTGCGGAGCTTGAGGGTTGGGAAGAGAATTTCGCCATCCTTACCGATCAGCTGAACGATTACGAGCAGTGGTTGCGCGATGAGATGGTGCCGCGTGCTAGAGAGGATAATCGTCTGCCCGAGGCAATCTACGCCGACAATCTGCGCAACTTCGGTGTCAACGATTCCCCTGAGGCTCTGATTGCGCAGGCCCAGTACAGCTACCAGCTGTTGCGCAGCGAAATGAAGGCGCTGGCGGTGCAGATCGCTGATAAGCGTGGCTGGGATGACAAAGATCTGGTGAGCGTGATCAAGGCGCTGAAGAAAGAACAGATTGCCCCTGAAGACGTGCTCAAGACCTATCAGGATCGCCTGTTGGTGATTGAAGACATTATCCGGCGCGAAGACCTCATTACACTGCCCGAGCGGGACGCGGTGATTCGTGTTGCCACGGAGGCCGAGTCGGCAGCTATCCCGGCCTCATTCATGTCCCCACCGCAGCTGGTGAACAACACCGGGCAGTACGGGGAGTTTGTGCTGGTGCAAACCAATCCTGGACTGGAAGGTGACGATGCCGTCATGGATGACTGGAGCCATGATGCCATTGTTTGGGCGCTCACCGTTCATGAAGCGCGCCCTGGCCACGAATTGCAGTTTGCCAGCCTGGTAGAAAACGGTACCTCGTTGGCGCGAGCCCTGTTTGCCTTTAACTCGGCCAACGCAGAGGGCTGGGGGTTGTACGCAGAATCCATCATGCATGAGTTCCTGCCTCTGGAGGGGCAACTGTTCAACCTATACACCCGCATCATGCGTGCGGCACGGATGTTCCTGGATCCAATGGTGAACACCGGTCAGATGACGCACGACGGCGCGCGAGACTTTCTGGTGGAGCAACTGGCGCTGTCATTGCCTATGGCCAGCTCCGAGGCGGATCGGTATGCCTTCTGGGCTCCCGGCCAGGCCACCTCCTACTACTACGGCTACATTTCCCTGATGCGACTGCGCACCGAGGTCGAAATCGCCACAGGGGCTGCTTTCAACCAGCGAGAGTTCCACGACTTTATTTTGGAACAAGGGCTGTTGCCGCCCGATCTGCTGCGCGCTGCTGTGCTGGAGCGCTTCGCCCCCGGCGCCTGATATCTAGCCGTGCTTAATTTGCCCGGCGGCTCGCCGGGCCCTAACGCACGATCAATACTGGGTGTACTGCCGCCTTTTTGCCGTTGGGATTGAGCTGGCGCATTTCGGGCGTCAGTGCGGCCAGCGTGGCACCGCGGTTACCCGGAGAGGGATGCGTGCTGAGAAATTCCGGCGGTGCCTTGCCGGCATTTTGTCCCATCTTGTCCCAGAGGCTAACAGCCGCATCCGGGTCGTAGCCGGCACGGGTGGCTAGCTCGATACCCAGCCTGTCGGCTTCCAGTTCCGCGGTGCGGCTATTGGGCAGCTCGAGCGCCACCTTTGCTGCCACCGAGGCCCCCGCCATGGTGGCCACGGGGCGATCTGAGGCTACGCCCACCGCCAGTACCCCAAGACTGGTCGCCATGGCTCGGGACATGCGCTCGGCCGTATGATTGGCCAGCGCATGCGAAATCTCGTGCCCCATGATCTGGGCAAATTCGTCGTCTGTCAGTTTGAGCTTTTCGAACAAACCGGTGTACACCGCCATGCGACCGCCGGCCATGCACCAGGCGTTCACAGTCTCAGGGTCATCGATGATGGCAACACTCCACTCCCAGTTGGCAGATTTTGGGTATAGCGCGATGGCCTCGGTGACGAGTCGCCCTGTGATTCTGGCGACGCGATCTGCCATGCGCGGGTCATCGACCAGCTTGTTCTCCTGGTCCAGTTGGCTAACTGTACTGAGGTAGGCCTTACGCGATTCCACGATGGCTGCATCAGGCGAGATCAGCATTAGCTGGGAGCGCCCTGTGGGGCTGGTCGCACAGGCGCTGACCAGTAGTGCGAGCGCAATAACAGTGATAAGGCGTGGCATAACAATCTCCTGGCTGTGATGCGAGTGCCGGTTGCCGATTCAAAGGCTCAGTGTAGCCGAATAGCCTGCGCGGGTGATCCGCAATTACTGGCCCTTTGATCGCAGATGTCGACGCGCCCGAGGCGCCGGCAGGGCTGTGTCATTCAATACTTCGACTGCGCCGGGGGGTGAGAGGTTCCTCCTGCGCCCTCCCCATAAAAACCCGACACATAAAAAAGGGGCGCTATTGCACCCCTGGGTATCTCTCGCGACAGTGCTAGGCGGTGAAGCGTAAATCCCCGTCGATATTGTGGTTTACCTCTTCGGGGGTTTTCAGTCCCTGGGTGAGGTGTTCGCCATTGACCTCAGCCTGAATGTCGCTCATGTCCTCAGGCTTGGCGTAGAACTGCGAGTACCACTTGCGTCCCAGTCGGAAGGGGCCGTCGGTCTTTAGCTGCATGATCCGCAGTGCCGGGCGCTTGTTCTGCCAAACGTTGAAATCGGCGCCGAAAGCTTCCAACGCGCCTGCTTGAGCCTCTCTGGCGGCGGCCTTGTCCTCGGCGCTGGCGGGATTGCTCTGGCCTTTATAAAGGATGGCATGCCAAGCTTTCACCAGGCCGTCTTCAATGGGTGTATTGGCGATCAGCTCATAGATCTCATTACCGGCAAACACCTGTTTGGAGAGCAGCAGGCCCGGTCCCGTGTACCAGGTCGTGGTTTGCAAATAGGTCTGGTACAGCTGCATCGGACCGCCTTGTCGCTGGATGTACACGTGGTCCTTAAACTCATTGGCAAAGTACTCACAGGGTGCACCGTGGGTAGGGCCCAGATGGCGCGCGTCCGCCATATTGTCCAAGATCTCCTGCGGGTGGATCGCCAGCTCACCCAGATGGTCTAACTCCCACTGCACCCACTGCGGGTCATCCCATTGTGACAGCATGGGTGGCTGATAGTCGGGCTCCCGGCCATCCGGGTCATACCAGGCCATGATGCACCCCATATTGTCGACCACCGGGTAGGAGCGTATTGCAGCAGACTTGGGGCAGGGGCCATCGAAATAAGGAATATCGTTAACCTGTCCATCGGGGCCATAGCGCCAGCCGTGGTAGGGGCAGCGAATGGAGTCGCCTTCGATTTGCTCGCCGTTCTTGACGATCATCGCGCTTTCGCTGGCCGTCAAGTGCGTTCCCATGTGTGCGCAGTAGGCATCCAAAAGCACGGGCTTGCCGCTCTCTCCGCGGTACAGCGCCAGGTCCTCACCAAAGAACCGTACCGCCAGCGGACCGTCATCCAGTTCCTTGCTTTCGGCGACGATAAACCACCCACGTGGGAAGGTATTCGGTCCCAGGTTGTAATCAGCTGCGAGGGCCATGTGTGCGCTCCTGTCCTTGGTTGTTACCCGAGCAGTATAGCGACAGGCCCCTGTGCTGAGGTCATGATGGTGGGATGAGTATTGCCGCGGCTCAACTATTTGGTGTGATGGCGCAAGCCATCATCAATAATTGAACCGCGCAGCGATGCGATCAGGCGGCCTCGGGTTGTTCCTCGATGGTGCCCTGCATACGGTTGAATTGCCGGCCCAGGTAAATACCCACGCCTGCCCAGAGTGCGGCGATGCCGGCACCGACTGCTGCCATGGCGCCCATTCCCAAACCTAAGGTGGTCAGGCCAGTAAAGGCCCAGCCACTTAGCATATCGCCGCCGCGGTACACCACGATATCGATCACCGGTTTCGCCTTGAAGCGCAGATCCCGATCTACAGCGGTGAACAGCATCTCCCGTGCTGGTCTGGAGATCGCGTAGTTGCCTGCGCGACGGGCAATCTGGATAGCCACCACTACCGCGACCATGGGTGCTGCGGCCAATACCAGCATTCCCAGGCCAATGGCCACTGGCACAGAGGCCAGTGTGAAGGGCAGTCCCATGTACTTCGCCATACGGCCGGTGGCAAAAGCTGCGATAACGAGCGTAAGGATATTGACCACCAGGTCCATCATCGCCCAGATCTGGGATCGCTCGGCGCGACTGTAATCCGCCAGCAGGTTCTTCAGCTCGAAGTACACAAACGAGCTGATGACCGTGTACAGAAAGATGAAGAGTGCGATCCCCAATAAATAGGGACTCTTCAGGAAGTCGACGAAGCCCGACAGCGGGTTGCCGCCAATGTACTGGAGGTCCCCCGGCTTGGCACTGACGTCGCGATTGTGCATCTCAGCTTCTTTCAGGCGCTGAATCCACAGCACGATGGGAAGGGTGAGCACAATGAGTGCGCTGGCAATCAGCAGCAGCGGGTCGGTGCCTGCAAAGCCGGCAACCGCGGCAGCTATGGCAGGTCCACCAATGGCCCCGATACTGGCGCCTGCGCCTATAAATCCGAACAGACGTTTAGCCTGGGGCTTGGAAAAGGTGTCTGACATAAAGCTCCAGAACACCGAGATGTGGAACAGGCTGAACACGCTGATCCACACATAGAACGACTTATCGATGAGGGTGCGATCCGCCACTATCTGCGTAGCGACGTAGAAGGCCACAAAGCTCGCCGCAAAGAAGCCATAGACTGTGGGCACCAGGCGTTCGATTCGGACCTTGGAAATCGCTGTGCCATACAGCGAGACGGCAATGGCACTAAAGAAGAAGTTGAAAGTCCACAGCCAGCTGACCTCCGCATCGGTCCAGTCGCTGGCCATGGCGTCTCGCAGGGGCCTGAGCAGGTAATAGGAGCCCATGAGTACCAGCACCAACGAGAACGACGCTAAGGTTGCGCGCACTTCCTCGGGGTGAATTTCACAGGCGCGTGCGAGGGTGCGCTGCACCCAGTTTGGCGATGATGTACTCACGATTTACAGGCTGGCGAAAACGCGCAGCATCTCCTCTCGCTGGTCGCTGTCGGGAACACGGCCCAGATTGGCCTTCATGTTGTCATCCATGTGATGCACTTTGGAGGTGGCGGGGATGATGCTGGTCACGCCTGGGTGCGCCAGAATGAACTTGAGGAAGAACTGTCCCCAGCTGTCCACGTCGATGTCCGCAGCGACATCGGGCAGGTCCTTGCCGCGGGTCTTGGCGAACAGTGAGCCCCGCTGGTAGGGGCGGTTGATCATGGTCGCAATGCCCTGTTCCTGGGCCACCGGGAACAGAGACTCTTCCGCGGCACGGTCCATGATGTTATAGCTGAACTGCACGAAGTCGATGGGTTCTGTCTTCATCACCTTGATGAACTCATCGTGGCTGCGGCCGTGGGATGTGGTGATGCCGATGTAGCGCACCTTGCCCTGCTCCTTCCAATCCTTGAGCGTGGCCATGTGGGTTTCCCAATCTTGCAGGTTGTGCACGGCAATCAGATCAAAGGTATCTACTGCCATACGGCGTGCGGATTCTTCCATTTGAGCAATGCCCGCGTCCTTGCCGGTGGTCCACACTTTGGTGGCAGCGAATACGGGTGGCTGTTGTTCCATGCCGCGAATGACATCGCCCACACGGCTTTCGGCATTGCCATACATAGGCGAGGAGTCGATCACTTTGCCACCATTGGCGAAGAAGGACTGCATAACCTGTTTTAGCAGCGCGATGGAATCGGCATCGTCGGGGGTATCGAAGGTGCGAGAAGTGCCCATGCCCACAACGGGTATGGCCTCGCCAGAGCTGGGTATCGCCCGGGTAATCATTGGGGCGCTTTCCTGTGCTTGTACGTTCAGCCCCAGGGAAGCGGCGGCAGCAGCGCTGGCGCCGTATTGCAACAGCTGTCGGCGATTAATCATAGGTGGTCTCCATGAACAGGGCGCCAGTGTTTCAACCGTCGCTTGCAGGGTCAAGCCCGCAAAATGGGGCGATTGGAAAGCTTACGCGTGTAGGACCGCTTCGGTGTCGATGAAGCGATACCCGGGCATGCACAACGCGGGGTTACAGGGGGACTGTGTAACTCAGGAATACGGATGGCCCTTCAATGTCGATATCGCCGATGCCGTCATCGAATTCCAGGGAGGTGCTGATGTAGCGAATACCCAGGCCTACCGATTGCTCGCCTTTGATCTCGAGGTCGATACCGGCTCGGGCGTAGTAGCCAAAACCGAAGTCGGAGCTGTCGGAAAACTCGGGGGTGTCATCTGCACCCTGAATGTCCTCGTCCTCTACCGACACTTTCCCGTAGGTGACCATGGGGCCAGCGGCGGCATAGGCGGTGACGGACTCGCCCAGGCGCCCGCGTACGTAGCCACCCAGGTGTAACTCGCCGAAGAAAAACGCATTGTCCACGTCGATCGCGATGACAGCGCCATTGCTGCCGCCGATGCTTCCGGCAACGCGCGTACCGCTGCTTTTCCACGCCACGCTGCCGCCGGGATTGATGCCCCAGGCCAGGCGCTCGCCGCCATAGCGATACTCGCCTTCAATGCCGCCGATGGGCAGTGTCGGGAATTCAATATCCAGTGGCTCACCTGCACCGTCGATGGCGTCGCCCTTTTGGTCGTCCAGCTTCAGACCGCCGAGATTGGCGCTGATCAGCCGGTCATAATCGGCAGCCGCGCCTGCACTGAACGCGGCGGTGGCAAGCAGGGTGATGAATCGTTTTTGCAGGCTCATGACGGTCTCTGGTGATTAATTCGTGACGGACTAGCTGTTGGCCAGCATCCACTTGCGCAATCGGTTGGAATCGCCGAAAGGCGTGAGTTTGCCAAAGGAGTTAAGCAGCACAATGGAGACTTCCTCCCCTTCGATATTCGCCTGCATCACCAGGCAGCGACCGGCCTCGTTGATATAGCCGGTTTTCGACAGGCCGATATCCCAGCTGGCGTTTTTCAGCAGCCGGTTGGTATTGCCGTAAGCCAGAGGGCCGCGTGAGCTGTAAGGGCGGACTTCCTGGCGGCGCGTAGTGGTTGCCTGGCGGATCAGGGGATAACCGCCGGCGGCGGACACCATCAGGGCGAGGTCGGCAGCGGTGGAAACGTTGTCCACTTTCAGGCCGGCCGGATCGGCAAACCAGGTGTCAGTCATACCGATGGTGCGCGCCTTTTGGTTCATGGCCACGATGAACGCATCCATACCACCGGGGAAGGTACGTCCCAGAGCGGTGGCGGCACGATTTTCCGAGGACATCAGGGCCAGCAGAATGAGCTCGCGGCGGCTGAGTTTGGCGCCGTACTCCAGGCGTGAACCCGTGAGCTTGATCATGTCGCGGTCGGCTTTGGTGATGGTGATCTTCTCATCCAGATCCAGCTGGGCATCCAGGATGACCATGGCTGTCATGAGCTTAGTAATAGAGGCAATAGGCCGCACGCTGTAGGGGTCTTTGCCGTAAATCACGTCGCCGTCCGCATCCAGCACCATGGCACTCGCAGAGCGAAGGCCGGGGTTGCCGGCCAGGTTGCTGAATTTGGAAACTGCGAAGCCCGCTTGGGCGAACAGCAGGGCGGTGACAAAGGCGCCCAGCCTGAGGATGTGTTGCGATCGCATGATGATGTTAGCCCCGAAGCCCAAATACCTCGCGCCGGGCCCCTTCCCGGCGCTGGGGGTATTGTGCAATAGCTCGCGAATGGGGGCCAGTCGATTCGGCAGCCCCTGTGCGTGGATCAGCCGGGTTCTGACTCGGCGCCGGCGGTGACACGCAGTAAGCCCCGGTAGGCACCCCGGGCATTAGTCTGGCCGCTGACCACGCGGTAGACATCGCTGGCAATGGGCATCTCTACGCCGTACTCTTCGGCCAGCGCCATGACTGCAGGTGCGCTTTTTGCCCCTTCGGCCACCATCACCATATCGTCAATGATTTCCTGCATCGCCCGGCCCTTGCCCAGCTCAATACCCACGTGGCGGTTGCGGCTCTGGGGGCTGGTGCAGGTGGCGATCATGTCGCCCATGCCGGCTAATCCTGCGAAAGTTTCGGGCTTGCCGCCCATCGCCACACCGAGTCGCGTGACTTCAGCCAGGCCACGGGTGATGAGCGCTGCCCGGGTATTGTCGCCAGCGCCTTGGCCGTCGCCCATGCCGACGGCAATGGCAATGATGTTTTTCAACACGCCACCAAGTTCGCAGCCGATCACGTCGGTATTGGTGTAAACCCGGAACAAGCCGCTTTTAAACACGTTCTGCAATTCTTTGACGATGATTTCATCTTCCATGGCGATCACGGACGCGGCCGCCTGACCCGCCATTATCTCCCGCGCGAGGTTGGGCCCCGTGAGCACGCCCACCGGGTGTCCCGGTAGCACCTCGTTGATGATCTCGGTCATGCGCATGCGGGTATCCAGCTCCAGCCCCTTGGTGAGGCTGATCACCGGCACCCAGGCCCGAATGTGCTGCTTTACCTCCAACAGCACCTCGCGAAAACTCTGCGAGGGGATGCCCATCACCACGACATCCGCGTCGGCCACAGTCTCCTCGATGCTGGTGCTGGCAACTAGCGATTCCGGAAGCATGGCATCAGGCAGGTAGGTGGTGTTGCTATGGTTGGTGTTGATCTCCGCTACGGTATCGGCGTTCCTGGCCCACAGTGTTACTGGTACGTTTCTGCACATCAGTGCAGCCACTGTCGTACCCCATGAACCGCCGCCCAATAGTCCCGCTTTTAACTGTTTCATGACTCTCCGTTCTTGTTAGCGGAAGGCGCCGCGACTGGCGACACCGATGGCGCGAATGACTTCGATGCGCCGCAATACATCGCGTATCTCCAGAGCCACTGCGGTTCGCTGTTCCTTGAGGGTATCTGCGCCACCCTCGGTCAACTGGCGATGCTGCAGCATCTGGAATCCGTTCTTGTAAAGCAGCTTGCCGATAGAGCTCTCGCTGCTGATACGTCGTTGCAGGAATGCCTGTCTGCCGAGTTTCAGCGCCTCGTCGATGCACTCCTGTTGCTCCAACGACTCCCAAGACTCTTTGCGGGCCAGTAAATCGGCCACCACCACGTAGGCTTCGGCATAGGTCAGCAGAGCGACGTGGGAAACCAGCGGTACCATGGAAGCCAGCAATGCCTGGAAGCCGATGGTGCCCTGCGTTAGTAAGTCTTCCCAGTCGGTGCCGTAACGATCCAGTTCATCGCGAATTTCCTGGTGGAAAGTCTCTGTAGGTGAGTAGAAGAACTCAAACTTGAACAGGTCTCGCAGGTGTTCGACCTCGGCCCAGAATGCCTCCACTGCGGCTGGCCCTTCCTGCTCGCTGGCCTTGAGTGCCGCCAGCTCAATAATCGCCTTGTTCACAAAGAAGTGAATAATGGTGTTGCGGTAGTAGCTCGCCATGGGGTGTTGTTCCATGGCGATGCCGTAGACAGTCTCGGGCCCCTCGTTATAGCGCGTAATCACGCCCTCGTCGATCATGATGCCCAGCAGGCCGTCCATTTGCTCGGCATAGGCTCTGTCGAAATCCTTGGAGATGCGCACGTTTCTCGATTCCGCCCAGGCCAGCAGCGCGTCAAGGTCTTCAACCACTTCCTCCTCGGTGAGTGCGCGCGGTGCGGCGCCCAGCAAGACCATGGTCAGCAGCGACGGGAAGGTAATCGGTGTAACACGGTTGGCCTCCACCGCGACCTCGAAGGCAATTTTCGACAGGGCCAGGCTGTCGTCGGGTTCAGGCGCCCGATCGAGTACAACGGGTTCACCCACGTCCATGTAGACCTTGCCCATGGGGCGGGCAAGACTGCGCACGTAGCCCACGAACCACCGCAGTGACTCTGGCCCCTTGCCGCGCCCGGTCTGTTCGGTGGCGTACTCTTCCACGTCCCGGATCAGGTCATAGTTGATGGAAATGGGAACAATATGAATCTGGCGCGCGTCGGTCGCGTGACAGGCCTCCAGCACATATTTCAACAAGCCGTACTTGGGCGGCATCAGCTTACCCATGCGTGAACGCGTTCCTTCAAAGGACCAGTTCATGGGGAAGCGCTTCTCCATCAGGTAACCTATGTAATGGCGCAGGGTAATCTTGTAGAGCTCATTGTCCTGGAAGCTGCGCTTGATGAAGATGCCGCCGGAGCGATGCACCAGAAAGCCCAGCCCGGGGAAGTTCAGGTTGGCGCCACCAAACATATGCGGCATGGGGAAGTCGTTGTCGTAGAGCACCTTGGGCACGACCATCCCGTCCAGGTAGGTTTTGTGTGTCCAGAGCAGCATTGAGGGGTGGTCGCGCACAACCTTGCGCAGGTTCTCTACAGATTGCTGATCGTAGACCAGCTCGCTCTCGTAGCCCAATCCCAGACAGAAGTTGTTGAACTTGGCCCACACGTCCAGCCAGAAGGTGCTGGGAATGGAGATCAGCTCCTTCATGTACTCGGAGGCAGTTTTCAGCAGCTCGGTTTTGCTCTTGCCTTCCTCCGCTGATAGTGCATCCAGTGCCTCATTGTAGGCGCGGTTGGCCTTGAGGCTTTCGGCCACGTAGCGGGGCACTTTATAGCGGCCGCCTTGCAGCCTTCGCTCGGCGATATCCAGGACAATCGCCGCCTGACGCGCAACAAACTTGGCAAAGGATTCTCGGGCTTCGTCGGTGCTGATGCCGTACTTGTGTTCGTAACGCCCGCTCAAGTTACCCAGCGTATCCGGCGCACCCACCAGCAATTGCATGCGGCTGGGGAAGCGGTTAATGATCTTCTGGCCTTTCTTGGGGCCTGGGCGTCGCGGGTCGCCGAGCAGAAAGTCCCGAATACGGGGCCCCGAGTTGATTGAAGATTCACTGGGCAGCCAGGCGATTCGCAGGGGTGCGATAACCGCGTCGTCAGGGAGGTCCATGCCCAGTCGGTCCAGCAGAGCGCTGCTGTCGATGCCCTTGCGGTCGTCGCCAAGGTCTATGGCCAGCATGTGCTGCTGAACGGCACTGTGCTCGCCCCGATGGTGCGCTACCCACTGTGTCAGTAGCTCCTCTTCGAAGCTATTACTGGCATCGAGAAGGAACAACACATTCTCATTGGGGCTGTCGGGCCAGGGGTCGACCTGAAATTTGGGTCGCAGATTCGTATTTTGCACCTGCATTAACTACCGCTGCGCAACTTGGGTTTAACTTTGGCGGCCGATTTGGCTGGCGTTCTGCGGGCTTTCGTCGCGGCAGACTTTTTAGGCGACGCTTTCTTGGCGGCAGGCTTTTTCACCGCTGCCTTTTTCGCCGGTGACTTCGCCTTGGCCGGCTTTGTCGATTTGGTCTTCGCTGTGGTCTTGGTCTTGGTCTTGGTCTTGGTCTTGGTCTTCGCTTTGGCTTTTGTCTTGGTCTTTGCCGCTGCCTGTGGTTTGCGCCCGCTGCTGCGGGGCTCTGGCTCCAGCGGTTGGCCCAGCGCCTCCAGGAAGAGGTTGCGTACTTCGCGTACGTGGTCGTCTATGGTGTCTGTCTGCCACTGACTGGTGTCCACCGGCTCCAGTACTTCGACATCTACAGTGGCGGGCCTGAACACAAAGTCGCCCTTGGGCGCCACGTCGCCCGCATTGCGAATAACCACGGGGATCATGGGAACGCCAGCCTGCATCGCTAAGTGGAACGCGCCTTTTTTGAAGCGCGACAGCCGTGGCGAAATCGAGCGCGTGCCCTCTGGCGCAAGGGCAACCGACTTGCCTTCCTTGTGCATGGCTTCCACCAGCGGTGCCATGGCCTGTATTGCGCTTGCACTGTTGGCGCGATCAATCATCACCACGCCTCCCAGCTCAAGCACCTTGCCGATGACCGGCATCTTGCGGATCTCCTGCTTGCCTACCCCGGCCATGTCCCGGCGCACCAGCTGCGCCATGATGACGACATCGGCCTTGCTCTGGTGGTTGAAAACAAAGACGGCGGGGCGGTGCGACCACAGATGCTCTTCACCCTTCACGTTGAGGTTTAAGCCAATCAGTGCGCTGGCGGTATCGGCGAACAGCGACAGTGAGAAGTTCAGGGAGTCCCGGCGAGAGCCCGTGAGGGCGTAAATCGGTAGACCTGCGGCAAAGGTGGGCACCAAACTGACGGTGGCAGCGATGGAGCGCACAAACTGCCCGACAGTGGGTCGCCCACGGCTGCCAAAGTTGGCGACCGGCCAACCGCGATCCCGGGCCAGAGCACGCAGCTTGCTGCTGGGGTTCAGCGCCCGTGGCAGGCCAACCCGTTCCAGCAGTAATTGGTCATCAGTGCTGTCGGAATAAAAGAAGCTCTCGTCCAGATTGGCTTTGTACTTCTTGGCCAGGGCTTTTGCGGCATCGACCTTACCCTGCCCGAAGCAGGTGGGCCGGTTAACCTGGCCGGTAAACTGCCCGTCGGCCACTTCCAGTGTTGTGCACAGCACATGGGGAATGTTGAGATCTTTCGCAGCGGGCTCCACCTGATAGGGCGTCGCCGAGGAAATAATGGCAACCGTATGGCCTTTGGCCAGATGGGCATCAACCAGCGCTCGCGACTCGGGATAGACGAGGCGGGCTATTTGGCGTTGATACAACTCCTCGCCTATTTCTTCGTAGGTTTGCTCCTCGATACCGCGCATGAATTGCGCATTGATCGCCATCATGCCGGAGAAGCCCATATTGCCCAGCCCGAAGTTGGTCATGGCTGACATCAGCTCCACGAACTCTCGCGGCGACAGATCGCCACGGCGCAGCTGCTCGCGGATAAACACTGTGGCAGAGAAACCCGCGATCAGGGTGCCATCAAAGTCGAAGATGGCCGCAATGCCCGGTCCGTCTGGTGAATCCGCAATGCTCTGTAGCAGGTCGTCCACGCTTGCCATGTCTTTTCTCGGTCCCCAAAGCTGTTCTGGTACGGCGCAATACGCCAGCAAAGAGAGAGAGAATAGCGCAATACTCGCGCATGTGTGTTGGCAAAATGTGTGAAAGCCAGCACAGGATTTGCAGGCCAAAAAAAAAGCGCCGTGGCGGTGCCACAGCGCAGCAGGGGTAGATGCTTGTTGTTGTATTCCGGGTGCAGGAATTAACCGATGGGATTTCGGTCCACGCCCCCTGGCCGGTAACCATTGTTCAGGCGCTAGATGCCTGCCCCTCAATCGTGAACAACGCGCCGCAGGCTCCATCCCCATGAGAGACCAGCGGGCGCGCCACAGCTCCAGTATAGAAAGCACTGTTGTGCAAACAAGAAATAACGTCATGATATTTAAATCTTTCTATTAATAACCAATGGTTATTTCATGGTTGAGCAGAAAATACAGGTCGGCACCGATGGCGCGCCTGTCCTACACTGCCGGTTCAGGTATTGGGAGAGCAGGCATGGGCATCAACAGACGACAGTTCTTAGCAGCGGGTTCAGCAGCCGCGGGCCTTTCACTCACTGGCTGTGGGGGCGATGAGGCGGAGGTCACCATCGATACGGCACTCCCGGTAGGTCCCTACGGCAAGGACTCCACCGGTGAGGAGGTGACAGCAGGCATGGATCTGTCCGGCAGGGTGGTTCTTGTTACCGGCTGTAATTCCGGGCTGGGTCTGGAGACCATGCGTGTATTAGCCCTGCGGGGCGCCCATGTGCTGGGCACCGGACGCACCCTGGAGAAAGCGGCGGCCGCCTGCGCCTCGGTGGAGGGCAAGGCCACGCCGCTGGCGCTGGAGTTATCGGACTTCCAGTCGGCCGTAGACTGCGCCGCTGCGGTGGCAGAGCTGGGGGTGGTGCCCGATACGGTGGTATTAAACGCCGGCATCAATACCTTTGGTGAGCTTGAGCTGGTCAATGGCATTGAGAAAATCTTCGTCGTCAATGTGCTCGGCCATTTCGTGCTCATTAATCACTTGCTCCCCATGATGCGATCTCTACCGCAGGGGAGGCTGGTGCACGTCAGCAGTCGCTCCGGCTACCGCCAGGCGCCTGCTGTGGGTATCGACTTCGACAACCTCAGGGGCGAGGGGGTATTCGATTCCGGGGAGGCCTACGGGCGCTCCAAGCTCGCCAATGCGCTGGTTTCGCTGGAACTGGCCAAGCGGCTCGAGGGCACGGGCATTACCTCCAATGCCATACACCCCGGGTTGGTCCAAACTAATATCGCCCGCACGGCACCCGCCTTGCTCCGTGGCGCGTTCGAACTATTTGGTGGTGTGATCGCCAAGTCGCCGGCACAGGGTGCCGCTACACAAGTGTATGTAGCCACCGCGCCCGCGTTGGCCGAGGTGTCGGGTGCGTATTTTGAGGATTGCAATCCGGTGCAGGTGGTGGGGCCAAATCACATGACGGATGCTGCGATGGCAGCACGGTTGTGGGAAGAGGCCGAATCGATGACCCGGCCCTTTCTGATCTAGGCGCGGGACCCGAAAGCCCCGCGTTTCACTCACTGTGCCTTGCGGAACAGCAGGGTCATGCGGTCTGACTCACCAATCGCTTTCATGGCTTCCCGTTTTTCGGGATCCTCCGCACTGCCGTTCAGGCTGGGCGGCAGGCGCCAGCGCTAACCTTCGATCACAGCGGCGGTGCACTGCACTGCAGATGGCTGCCCTGACCGACTTGCACCTTTGGCTGGCAATACCAGTCTGTCCATCTGGTACCGATGACTTGTTTATAGTATTGAGAATCATTATCATTACAATTATCAAATAGAAGTTCTTCGGAGTTACCATGTATTCACGAACCCGCACTGCGGTGCTTGTCGCCGCGGTGGCGCAAGCGAGCCTTGCTTTGGCGCAACCCGGCAATGAAGACCCTCAGCCGCGTCTGGAAGAGGTCACCGTCTATGGCACCAGCAACGCAACCAGTCTGTTCGAATACCCCGGGCAGGTGTCGGTCATAGACCGCGATGCTATTGATAATATTGTGCCTTCCACCATGTCTGATTTGCTGCGCGACGTGCCCAGCGTCGAGTTTTCGGGTGGGCCCCGGCGCACCGGCGAATCACCCGCTATTAGGGGGCGGGGCGGCGACAATGTACTGATATTGATCGATGGCGCGCGGCAGTCGTTTTCGTCGGCTCATGACGGCCGCTTCTTCGTTGAGCCAGAGTTGCTGCGCTCAGCGGAGGTTGTTAGAGGTCCTGCGTCCAGCTTGTATGGCAGCGGCGCAGTGGGCGGTGTAATGGCCTTCGAGACGCTGGACGCGGCGGACCTGTTGCGCGGTGATAGTGGTTTTGGCGGTCGTTTTCGTGCCGGTTATCAGGACGTCAATGAAGAGACCAACCTGGGCGCCACGTTGTATTACAAGGAGGGTGGTCTCGATCTTTTGGGCAGCTACAGTTGGCGCGACTCCGGAGATATTGAGCTCGGGTCTGGCGATACCCTTGGCAGTGACGACGATATCGACAGCGCATTACTCAAAGGTTCGTATGCCGTATCAGACTCATTGGAACTGGAGGCGTCATACACTCTGTTCCGTAACACGGCGCTCGAGCCAAACAATGGGCAAGGTATCAATGAGGGTGACCCCGCAGACCCCGGCACCCTGGTGGACAAAGACATCGATGCTGACTCGTACAGTCTCACCGCCCGGTTTGCACCGGAAACACCGTGGGTAGACTCTACGCTGACGCTTTACCGGTCTGAAACTGCTGTCGACGAGGCAGAGATTGGGACTTCCCGGCGGGTACTTCGCGATATTGACACGGACGGCGTAACTTTCAGAAACGCCTCGCGCTTGGACAGTGATAACAATCACAGGCTCACGATTGGCGGTGATTGGTACAACGACGCTCAGAAGGGCCGGGACAATGCCGCTGATGATGGACTGCGCGGCGGTGTGCCTAATGGCGATTCGGACTTTCTGGGCGTATTTGTTCAACTGGAGTCTTCGTTCCAGCGTCCACTAGGCCTTCCTGGTGAACTGCTAATTATCCCGGCTGTGCGCTATGACAGTTATGAAAGCGAGGCCGATGACCTCGATTCTGAGGATGTCGATGATGATGCCGTTTCGCCGCGGCTGGCGATGAGCTATGGGCCCGTCGATTGGTTCCGTGGTTTCGCCAGCTATGCGGAGGGCTTTCGGGCGCCTTCGGTCAATGAAACCTTCCTAAGTGGCACTCACTTTAGTTTGCCCCATCCGGTTCTTGGACCGCCCGTATTCATCACCAATGAATTTGTTCCCAACCCGGACCTGTCTGCAGAGACCTCGGAGTCGATCGAACTGGGCTTTGCGTTGGATTTTGCGGATGTAGTATCAAGCGGTGATCAGGTCTCTCTGAAAACTTCTTATTACAGAAGTGATATCGAAGACCTGATCGACCTCTCCGTGGACTTTGCCTTCGACCGTACGTGTTTTGCCCCTCCATTCGCACCCTGCTCGGCGGGCACCAGTTTCAGCCAAAACATCGCGAGCGCTGAGATTGATGGTTATGAGTTAGAGGCCAGGTATGACAGCGAGCGCTTCCTGGCGGTGATGGCATACAGTTCTATCGATGGGGAAAACAATGACAGTGGTGCTGACCTGGGCGTTCTCACTCCAGATCGTGTGAACGTCGATCTGCGCTGGCGATTGCCTGCGTGGGATGCCGCCCTGGGTTCACGCATTCAGTACGCTGATAGCTTTTCCAGAGTGGCCGAGGGCCCAACCGGTGATCTCGAAACGATTGAGCGTCGTGGCAGCTATACCTTGGTCGATCTCTATGCAACTTGGCAGCCCAGCTTTATGCCCGGGTGGCGCATTGATGCAGGGGTCAATAATGTAGCGGATGAAGATTATGAGCGCGTATTTGAGGGCGTGAGCGAACCCGGGCGCAACCTGCGCCTCGCGCTCACGTGGCAGGCCGACTTTTGATGCAGCGCATCGGTGTTGCGCGGAGACTGTTACCAAGCGTTGCAATTTTTGCGAGCCTGCTGTGTTTGTGGTCGCCGGCGCATGCCAACGATTGCAAGCCTGTGGCAGACAGCTCGAGAATCTCTGTTGCGGGCGGCTCCATCACGGAGATATTGTTTGAGCTTGGCGTCAGCGAACGGATCGTGGGTGTGGATCGCACATCTAACTACCCGGCGGAGGCGCGCGAGCTTCCTCAGTTGGGCTACGTCAGAAACTTGTCAGCTGAGGGTATGCTCTCTTTGGCACCTACCCTGGTGCTTGGCGAGCATGACATGGGCCCTCCCAACGTGCTGGAGCAACTCAGCCGCGTGGGGGTGCCCATCGTGGCCGTGCCCGAGCGCTTTGACCGTAGTGGCATAGTGGCGAAAGTTCGCTGCGTAGGCGACGTGGTTGCCGAGGCGGATCGCGCCCGGGCAATCATCAATGCGCTGCCCCAAGCGCCAGTACCGTCTGGTGCGCCTGAGCGGGGCTTGGTTATCCTGAACATGGAAGAAGGCGCACCCATAGCGGCGGGCGCAGACACCTCGGGGCACGGGTTTCTTGCACTGGCAGGTGTTGAGAACGTCTTGGATTTCGAGGGCTGGAAGCCCGTATCAGCGGAAGCGCTTGCCGCTGCTAAACCGGACATTATCGTCATTACTGAGCGCGGCTTGAAATCTGCAGGTGGCATCGACCGACTGCTTGCGCACCCTGCACTAGCGAGTACGCCTGCGGCTGGGAGTCGCGCCGTGCTCTCGTTGGACGGTATGGCGATGCTCGGCTTCGGGCTGAGAACCGTAACAGCGGCGCAGGAGCTGCGCACCTACCTCGATGAGATGAATAGCGCGATGCAGGTACCGGTGAGTCATGACGCCAACGGCAGAGACTGAAAACGCCGAGCGCCTAACGCCTACCAGCAAGTCTTCCGAATACCAACGTCTGTTGTGGCTGGTTTCAGGGCTAGCTGCTGCCTGCCTGCTGGCTATCTCCAGTGGCGCACTGGAGATTCCTATCATCTCGGCGGTGCTGGGCCGTGAATCGCTCTCGGAGCTGCAGCAAAGGGTGCTCTGGGATATACGCCTACCGCGTGTGGTTCTCGCTGCATTCGTGGGGGCGGCGCTCGCAATGACGGGAGCCGCGCTACAGGGCCTGTTCCGTAACCCGCTG
Organism: Parahalioglobus pacificus; assembly: GCF_014652275.1. Taxonomy (GTDB): domain Bacteria; phylum Pseudomonadota; class Gammaproteobacteria; order Pseudomonadales; family Halieaceae; genus Parahalioglobus; species Parahalioglobus pacificus. The sequence goes on from NZ_BMYM01000002.1 coordinate 652,515, forward strand.
GCAGAACCCCAGTTAATCGGGGTTTCCGGTGGTGCAGCTCTGGGCGCTGTGGCGATGATAGTGCTCAGCGATCAGCTTTCAATGCCCAATATTCTTCGCCCCTACGCGCTACCGTGTGCAGCGTTCGCAGGGGCTGCAGCAGTGACCTCAAGCCTTTATTGGTTTGCTTCTGGTCGACGCGCTGATCAGGGGGTCGGTGTGCTGCTTTTGGTGGGTATCGCTATTAATGCAATCAGCAGCGTGGGTATCGGCGCCTTCACTTACCTGAGCGATGACGGGCAACTGCGTACCCTGACGTTCTGGACGCTGGGATCCTTCGGTGGCGCCAGTTGGTCCAAGGCGCTCCCAGCTATAGTGCTGATTGCTCTAGCCACAGCCGTTTTGGGCACGACGGCAAGACGACTGGATCAACTCCAGCTGGGCGAGGTAGCAGCGCAGCATGCCGGTGTTGATGTGAACCAGTTGAAGCGCCGTATTGTGTTTGCAGGTGCAGCGGCGGTGGGTGCCGGTGTCGCCGTATCAGGCATTATCGGATTTGTCGGTCTCGTTGTGCCGCACCTGGTCAGGCTGTTGATCAGTGTGAAGCATCGGTACCTGCTACCCGGGTGTGCAGTATTTGGTGCAGCACTGGCGGTGCTTGCCGACCTGGGTTCGCGAACGCTTGTAAGTCCTGCGGAGCTTCCCGTTGGCCTTATTACCAGCGCAATAGGCGCGCCGTTCTTCCTCTGGTTGATCACGAGGGTTCGCCGATGAGTCTCTGCGTTAGCGGCATTACGATTCATCGCAATGGCAATACCTTGCTCAGCGATGCGAGCCTGGCAGTTGTCCCGGGTGAGGTGCTGGTTGTGCTGGGACCCAATGGTGCGGGTAAGTCGACACTGCTGCGGGCTCTCGCGGGAGATATTCGGCCCAGTGTTGGCAGCGCTACTCTCAATGGGGTTTGTCTCAGCGCGATTAGCGTCAGTGAGCAGGCCGAGCACCGTGCCGTCGTTAGTGAGGCTGCGACGATGGCCTTTGACTACACGGTGCGCGATGTTGTCGAACTGGGTTGGCCCGAGCGCCTTGTGGATCGCAGCTGGATCACGCAGGCGCTGGCCGAAGTTCTGGCGCAATCCAATACAGCGTCCCTGGCTGGCCGCATCTTCAATACGCTTTCCAGTGGCGAGCAGCAACGAGTCATGTACGCCCGAGGCTTATTGCAGGTCTGGCGTCCACCAGGCAGCGACTCGGTCCGCTACCTATTGCTCGATGAGCCCACATCTAATCTCGATGTGAAGTGTTCAATCGCACTGATGGAGTCAGTGCGACGAGGGGCAGCATCGGGCCTCGGCGTTGTCGCGGTGCTGCATGACTTAAACCTCGCCGCACGCTTCGCGGACCGCATCCTCTTGTTGAACAGGGGTCACGTTGCCGGCGAAGGCGTCACGGCCAATGTCATGACAGCCGACCTACTCAGCCATGTTTATGAAACCGACATACTGGTTGAACATCATCACCGATTGAATCGTCTGATAATCCTTATTTGAAAACGCGGAGTTAGTAGTATGTTTTTAGCAATGAACCGGTTCCAGATCGCCAAGGGCTTTGAGAGCGGCTTCGAGGCTGTGTGGAGACAACGGGAATCTTACCTCAGCGAAGTCCCCGGTTTTGTTTCTTTCGCGCTGCTGAAAGGCCCCGAGCGGGACGACCATGTGCTTTATGCCTCGCATACCCAGTGGCAGTCTCGGCAAGCATTTGATGCCTGGGTCGACTCAGATCATTTCCGCAAAGCGCATGCGCAGGCGAGTACACCCAAGGGTACTTATCTCGGTCATCCAGAGTTAGAGACTTTTGAGGCGGTCCTTCAGGAGTAGCCCTCAGTCTGGTGATCCCGTCAGTCCTGCCGGATCAAGCAGCTGTGCGAGCTCTGCGCGGCTGATAGCGGTTTCACGTACTGCCACATCGATGATGGCCAAGCCTTCGCTGTAAGCCAGCTTCGCAATTCTGGCAGCTTCTGCGTATCCAATAATCGGGTTTAGCGCAGTCACCAGGATAGGGTTTCGCGTCAGTGCTGACTCAAGAGAAGCTCCGTTAACTTTGAAGGTAGCAATGGCGCGATCTGCCAGTATGGGTAGAACGCCGGCCATACTCTCTATCGAGGACAGCAGGTTATGTGCGATGAGTGGGAGCATGACGTTCAACTCAAAGTTGCCGGATTGCCCCGCTACTGTGATGGCGGCGTCGTTGCCGACCACTTGGGCAGATACCATGGCCGCCGCCTCCGGAATGACTGGATTGACCTTGCCGGGCATGATGGATGAGCCGGGTTGCAGCGCCTCGAGCTCAATTTCGGAGAACCCAGCCAGCGGGCCAGAGTTCATCCAACGCAGATCATTGCTGATTTTCATGACAGTAGTTGCCAGGGCTTTCAATGCGCCGGATAACGCCACAGAGACATCTTGTGCGCCAATTCGCGTAAACGGATTTGCAGCGACAGTGAACGGCAAGTCGGTCATTGCAGCCAGTCGGTAACAAAATGCCTGGGCAAAGTCGTCGCTGGCATTGACCCCCGTTCCTACTGCTGTTCCACCCTGGGCCAGGGCAAGCAGCTCCGGCATAAGGTTTTCCAGGCGCAGGCTTGCCGCCGCCAGTTGATCAGCCCAGGCGATTAGCGGCTGGCTTAGTCTGACAGGCATGGCATCCATGAGGTGCGTCCTGCCCGTCTTGATGTGATGATGAACGAGCGTCGCTTTTTCGCGAATAGAAGACTCCAGATGAGCAATAGCGGGTAACAGATCTCGCGTTAGCGCGATGGCAGCGCTAACGTGAATGCAGGTGGGTATGACATCGTTACTGCTCTGCGCGCAGTTCACATGATCATTGGGACTCACATCCAGGCCGCAAATCATGGCAGCACTGGTTGCGAGCACCTCGTTTGCGTTCATATTTGTGCTGGTGCCCGATCCGGTCTGGTAGACGTCAACGGGGAAGTGACGCATCAGGCCGGGGTCTGCCAAAAGTGCCTTGGCGGCTTCCTGAATAGCTTCGCCAATCTCCGCGGGAATGGACTTGAGTGCAATGTTGCTATGGGCAGCCGCGGATTTTACGACTAGCAAAGCTCGTATGAATGGCTCAGGTAAACTCGATCCGCTGATGGGGAAGTTTTCAACCGCCCGCTGAGTCTGCGCGCCATAGAGTGCATCTGCTGGTACTTGCACGGTGCCCAAGCTGTCGGATTCCTGGCGTGTCGTCATGGTGCGATACCTCTCTTTTGGCGAAATTAGTGCAACGCTATTGTGCGAATTTGTTGAAGTCGCACCGCGATTTGTTGTCTTACGCAAGGATCTTCCGAAAACTGCCTTAATGCGAACAGGGGCCTGTAAAGGTTATCCATACAGGCGTGCCGCCAATGGGGCGGAATGCTGTGGTCGCAGGCCGCCTCTATTAGCAGCTCAAGCTGATGATCGAAATGCCCTATGCTCGCAACGGGATCATTCAGGTCTCTACCACCATCGTGGCACAGGAATCGAATAATCATCGATATCTCGTCCTGCGCTAGGGCATAGCGCACTGCGAGTCCAAGACGAATGTAGTCCAGCATTGAGTTGTAGCGGCCGGCGGATGACATTGAGCTTACCTCACTAACACAAATGATAATCATTCTTATTATTGTGGGGAGAGACGCATAAATCAAGCCCGGCCGGCCTCCGAAGCTATGGGCAAATTTTGAGTGAGCGGCCCATTGCCGAATGGCTGATCGGGCTGCCGTTGGCGGAGCGAAGCGGGTTTTATTATGCGGAGGCTATAAAGTTTGACGCCTCACGCGTGTGAACGAGTGAGCCGCGGGCGGCGAGTGCCGGCCGCGCAGTGGGGGAGGTAGGCAGCCCTATGGCGCTTTACGGAACAGCAGAGTCATGCGGTCGGACTCACCGATCGCTTTCATGGCTTCCCGTTTTTCGGGATCCTCCGCACTGCCGTTCAGGCTGGGCGGCAGGCGCCAGACTATATCTTCTGCACCCGGGACGTCTTTGGGGTTGGCGTTGATCTCGCTGCTGGCAACCAGTTCGAAGCCGGCGGCTTCAAAGGCTGCAACCACATCAGACTGCTTCAGATAGCCGCGACTGCCGTCAGCACCTTCCGCTGCAGCTGACTCGGGCAAGCGGTGTTGCACCACGCCAACCATACCGTCGTCTTTCAGCAGCGAGCGGGTGGCGGCCAGGGCCTGGGAGCGGGTGCCTGCGCTTTCTTCAAAACGGTTCAGATTGTGTAGGGCGCGCACCATCAGTACTCGGTCCACCGTGGCCGCCAGCTCTGGGGGGACAGTGCCGAATGTAAAGCCCTGCGCGTTGATGCCGTTATCAGTAATCTCAGCGACCATGTCGGGAAACTTGGCTGTGCTGGCAATGCGCTGTGCAATGCGTTCTTCGGAGAAGAAACCGAACAGCGGCCACATGGTGTCTGCATAGTTCACGCCGTACCAGCTGCCTTCACTGCCCAGGTAGGGCGCCAGAACGCGGGTGTACCAGCCGCCGCCAGGAAGGGCTTCAGCCACTGTCATACCGGGTTCTACCTGGAAAAATGCCAGGGTTTCGGCCGGGTGCCTGTACGTGTCGCGAGCCTTGTCTTCTTCGCTGCGGCTGTCCACGGCAGCCTGCAGTGCGCTCGATGGCTCCTGTGCAGCCAGGGGGAGGGCGGCAGCCAGCAACAGCGAGCCGGCGGCAATCAGAGTCTTCATAGTTATGTCCTTACTGGTATCAATGGGCATGCCCTGGGGCACGCTTCAGCAAGGATACGTCAGTTCAAGCGCTTTGAGATTCATCCCAGGGAATTTCGGTGAGGGCATTGATGGGGTCGTTGACGTCCCAATAGCCACGCAGGGACAGCAGCTTGCCTTCATCGTTGACGTGGTAGGTGAACACGCCAAACACTTTCTGTTGAATCGCCTTGCCGTCGCCGGCTGGAATCACAATGGTGATTTCGATGTGGTTGGCAACCTCGTTGCCGGCCGCGTAGGAGTGGTTGATGACGATGTCGATATTGGCCGGCGCGATAAAGCTGTCCCAAAACGCCTCGCGCGCTGCCTGGCCCCGGTGACCTTTGCCCTCAGGGTCGATGTGGGAGACTCCGATGGGGTCTTCGATAATGGCATCGTCGGCATACAGGCCCAGCCAGCCTTCCCGATTCTTTGTGCGCACATATTCGCGCGACAGCAGCGCAGCGCGGCGCGCCGGGTGTTCGTTCTCAAACATGAACTTATCCTTATTCTAGCGGTGCAATAAAGATAGTAGTGCTGCAGTGCTGTGCGCCGATACCCGCTCGGTCATTTGGCTCGCAAGTTAGGGTGCAGCAGACCAATTAGCTGAACAGGTCGCGGCGCGGTAGGGGTATCAAGGTGCGACTTTCATCACCCGATCAAAGGCATTGCGCCCTTGTATCACCAGCTTCGGCGTTGCCTCACCCTGGCCTGCGGGGGTCAGCATTGGATGATTGGCGGCGACCGCGCCAAGCGCTCCTTCCTGCTCGGGGTCGATATCCACAAAGAAAATATGCCGGCCCTGCGCCAGTTCCTTTTCAAAGCGGCGAAAATCTACGTGGGGTTCCTGTATCCCGATCAGGCCGCCCTCCCAAGTGCAAAACCCCAGGGCGACAATGGCCAGGAAGGTGGGCGGCACCCAGGTGGTGGTTTCTGTAATCCCCGTGAGGTAAGCCGCAGCCAGTACCATCCCAGCAACCACTATGCCAATGGCGGCGCCGCGTGCAGTGCCCCTGACCACGTCTTTCTTCAGTACCGCCTCAACGGTGTGCAGGCCATGCCGTTCTGCGCCTGCGTCATCCAGGCTGAGCACGTGAAGCTGGGGGGAGGTGATGCCCGCTTCTTCCAGTTCGCGTTCTACCGCTTCCAGATCGGCAAGGCTGTTTGACGAAAAATAGTGCCGTTTCATAAGTTGCAACTCCTTAAACCACACAAACATTAGGGTGTTTACGTCACAGTTGCCGCGCGTGGCCCTGTGTTTTTAAGACCGATTCGTTACTAGCAATGGCCTTGCAAATTACCGGATGGATATAGCGACAGTCGCCAGCCTCTGCACGCATAAGTACAATTGCGGCTTAGATCGGGTTAGGGGATGCCGTTGGACGTTGAATTTGGGGCGCTGAGCTTACTGCCCACCGCTGTGGTGCTGGCGCTGGCAATCCGTAGCCATCGCACTGTGGAATCTCTGATCGCCGGCACCATTGTGGCCTTTATAATGACGGCTGGATGGGGCTTCTTGGGCGAGCTATCGGAGGCCGTGCTCACCGTAATGCAGGACCGTGACGTAGCCTGGGTGGTGCTGGTCTGCGCGCTCTATGGCTCATTTATTGCGCTGATCGTGAAGGGTGGTGGTGCTAATGCATTCGGCCGAATCGTCACGCGGCGTGTGAGCAGCAAGCGCGGCGGACTGCTGTGGACCTGGGCATTGGGTCTGGTCATTTTTTTGGATGACTACCTCAACTCCCTGACTGTGAGCTCCAGCATGAAGGCGGTAACGGACCGTTACCGTACTTCCCGTGAGATGCTGGCGTATGTCGTGGATTCAACCGCGGCACCGATCTGTTTGATCATTCCTATTTCCACTTGGGCCGTTTACTTCGCGGGACTGCTGGAGAAAAACGGTGTGGCGGGTGAAGGCTCCGGGATAGAGGTGTTTATCCAGTCCATTCCCTACATGGTGTACCCCTTCCTTGCCGTGCTTCTCGTGCCGCTCGTTATTCTGGGCGTAGTGCCCTTGCTCGGCGCCATGAAGCAGGCCGAGCACCGGGCGGAAACCACCGGGCAGCTTGCGCCGACCGGCTCTGAGAACTTGGAGATACGGGACACTTACGAGGCCGGGGATGCCAGCGAGTCCAGCGCCTCACTTTTTTTTGTGCCATTGGGCACCCTGATCTTTTTCACCATCTGGTTCGATATCGATCTGTTGATGGGCGTGATGGCGGCGATCATGCTCACACTGGTGCAGTACACGGTGCAGCGTGTGATGTCGTTGACCGAGATGCTGGATACCCTGATAGAAGGCCTGCGTGTCATGGTGCCGGTTTTGTGCATCCTCATTGCCGTGTTTACCTTCATTGAAGCCAACACGGCTATTGGCATGACTGACTATGTGATCAAGACGGTAGCGCCGTACATGACCCCCCAACTTTTGCCGGTGCTGACCTTCATCACCATGGCGTTTGTGTCGTTTACCACCGGGTCGAACTGGGGCGTGTTTGCCATCGCCATGCCAGTCGTTTTCCCGCTGGCCATCGAGCTGGATGTCAGCATTCCCCTAATCGCAGGTGCATTGTTTTCGGCCAGCGGTTTCGGCAGTCAGGCCTGCTTCTACTCCGATTCCACCGTACTTACAGCCCAGGGCGCTGGCTGCGGCCCGTATGAGCATGCGGTTACCCAACTGCCTTATGCCCTGATTGCTGCGGGCCTATCCGCCCTCGCCTATCTTGCCATGGCTTGGTGGGTGTAGTGGCATGAAGCAGGGAGGCTTTATTCGTCCCTTTGGGCTGAGCGGTGGGAGCCAGCTTGCTAGTCCGTGCAGCCATAGGTGTGGCTGTCGGCGATGAGTAACCCAGTGTTATCTAGCGTGAACGCCAGGCATTGGTTGATCTTGCTTGCGATTTTCATCATTGCCCTGGTACCGCGTTGGTACAGCAGTCAGACCGTGGGCTGGGGTTGGGACGGCCCCGACTCCTTCACCCTGATTAACTACGATGAGGGTGGGTCTTGCCGCGCAGCGCTTGTAGGTTTCGACTATTCCACTTTTATCGGGCAGCAGACCATTGCCGTTGCGTCGGCGCTTGGCGCCGGCGTGCCAGAGGGCACCGTGGGTGATTACAACGCAGCGCGCAGTTACTGCTACGACCCGGCACACCTGAATGTGGCCCGAGGTTATTCCGCTGTCTTGGGCGCAGCTACCGTGGTACTTGTGGGTGTTATGGGCTTTCTATTGGCGCCCGCCCTCCCAGCCGTGGGCTTCACTGCGGCAGCCCTGCTGGCTGTTTCCGGATTCCATATCAGCGAGTCGCAATCGGGCACCGTGGATGCGCCCTCCGTATTTTTCATTTACCTTTTCTTTTTGGCGGTGCTGCTGGCGCTGCGATCTAGGCGTTTGGCGCTGTGGTCAACGCCGCTGCTGTTAGTCCCCGCGGTATGGACCAAGTACTGGCTTTTTGCGTTTTTTGCTTACGCCTGCGTAGTGCCTCAGGCGGCTTGGCACTATGTGTCACAAGGGTTTAGTGCGCGCCGTCTGGTGTTGCTTGTGCTGGCCCTGTGCATTCTGTTTGGTTTGCTCACTAATGCCGCATTTCAGGCGCTACCATCCTGGCGCTTTGCTCTGTTGCTGCCTTTTTATGCAGTAATCCCCTGGCAAGCCATCAAACGGCCCATGATGCTGCTATGGGTGATGGTGCCTGTATTTGCCTGGGCGCTCACCCAGGTTGATTTGTTTGCGGCTTACACCACGGGGGTGATGGAAGAGCGCTTTGGCACCGGCTACGCCGCCATCGGTTGGAACAAGTGGCTGCGCAACCCCATGAACGTGGGTTGGGTGTTGCTGGTGGGAATGGGGATTCCTGCCCTGTTGTGTCTGCCCGCCGGCGTCCGCGCGATGATGGCTGACCGTGCTCATGTTCGCAGCTGGCTGGTGCTGCTGCCGGTACTGGTTTTCGCGCTGTTCATGGCGTTTCTTGCCCCAGTCACCTACTACCGTCATTACCTCGCTCTACTGCCTGCGGCCCTGTTGCTGGCTTCGCTGGGGTACTGGCAGTATCGTTTTGCCGCCAAGCCGTTCGCGCTTGCCGTGTTCTTCCTGTGGCCTGTTGCGCTGAGTGTAGACTTAGTGGGTGATTATCATCAGGACCCTCGTCAGACGCTGCGCCATTGGTATCAGGAGGCTCAGCCGCAACGTGTGTATATGTCGTTCTATGTGGCACCACCGCCTGCCTATGCACAGTCACACGCGCTACTGCAGCCGGAATATGCCCAGGGAGACGCGGCGCAACTGCGCCAGGCGCAATATCTGGTGCTGAGCGAGAACTGGTATGACACAGCCTTTCCAAGCGAGCTTAATGGCCCCTACACCTCTAAATTGGAGCGCCTGATAAAAACCAAACCCGAGTACGCTCGCTTCTACCAGCAGGCTCTGGCCGGTGAGCATCCGTACCTGGAGCCGGCGCGGCGCTATACGGTGAGTAATTTCATGCCGGAGCTGATGCTGCACAAAGCCCTATACGGTACTTTCCAGATGTTCGTGGGAGATATCGTGGTGTTGCGCATTACACAGGTGCCACGCTCCTGATGGGCACCTACAGCAAAGAAGAGCTGCTCGAGTTACAGGAAACCTTGTATGACTCCAGCAACCCCACTCGGCGTTGGCTGCACCGTACCCGACGCGACTGGATTCTGTCGCGGATCAATGGTCTGGGTCAGGGGGCGGCCCGCGTACTTGAAGTGGGCCCCGGGTCCGGTGTGTACCTGCCTGCGTTATCGCAAGTGGCACAGTCAGTGACAGCGGCCGACATAGAAGATGCTTACCTGGAGCAGGCCAATGTGCTGGCCGAGGAACTCCCCAACCTCCAATGCCTGGCCGATGACATCACGCAAACGCAAATGGAGAAGGCCAGCTTCGACCTTATTCTCTGCACCGAGGTCATCGAGCATATTGCCGATTCACCGGCGGCGCTGGCTGGTCTTGCGTCGCTGCTGACGGAGGATGGCGTGCTGATTCTTTCCACGCCCCAGCGCTTCAGTCCGCTTGAGGTCTGCGCCCGCATTGCATTCCTGCCTGGCATTATTCAGGTGGTGCGATGGATCTATCGCGAGCCCATTATCGAGACCGGCCATATCAATCTGCTAACGGAGTCGGCACTGGCTGCGCAGTTATCTGATGCGGGTCTTGCGACCCGCGAGGCGTGGAAGTCCGGGTTTTACCTGCCGTTAGTGGCGGAGCTGCTGGGCAGCCCTGGGCAACGGTTTCTTGCCTGGTGTGAAGACAAGCTGCGGGATGGTCCCTTGTCCTTCCTGCTGTGGACGCAATACCGGGTCCTTGGCAAGCGGCAGTCGTGAGTTCTAACACGTGAAGTCTGAATCGTGAGCCGAGAGCAGGGCACTGTGTGGCGCTTCGCCCTGGTGGGTTTGCTAACGGCAGGACTGTTCTACGCGCTGGTGGCTGCTGGCGTAGAGTGGTTATCCCTGTCACCTGCCGTTGCTAGCGCCGTTGCTTATCCGCTGGTGCTGGGCTTTAACTACCTGGCCCATTACCGCTGGACCTACGGCAGCGACCGCCCGACGGGCAGCGCAGTGTCTCGCTATGGCGTGATGGTCGGAGCCGGCTTCCTGATGAATCTGGCGGTCATGCACCTGGGGACCCAAGTCCTGAACTTTAACTACTTGCTGGTTCAGACCCTGTCTATGGCTGTAGTAATATCAACCAACTTCGTCCTGGCCAGCCTCTGGGTTTTCCGGGATTAACCTAAGCTATCGGGGTGATAGGTGCAGCCGTTACTGTCCGTTGTTATTCCCGTCTTTAACGAGGCGCCAGTACTTGAGGCATGCTACCAGCGTCTGGTGGCGGCCACCGGGTCGCTGTCTATGCGTCTGGAATTTGTGTTTGTGGATGACGGCAGTAGCGACGGTAGTGTTCAACTGCTGACCGATCTGCGCAGTCGTGATGCCCGCATTGCATTGGTGGAACTCAGCCGAAACTTTGGCAAGGAAGTGGCGCTCACCGCGGGGTTGGATCACGCCGCCGGGGATGCCGTGATTATCATTGATGCTGACCTGCAGGACCCCCCTGAGCTGATCCCTGATTTCGTGGCTGCATGGCAGGAAGGCTACGACGTGGTCTACGGACAACGCGCCAGTCGTGCCGGTGAGAGCTGGCTCAAGCTGAAAACGGCCAGTTGGTTTTACCGCGTAATGAACGCACTCAGCGATGTGCCCATTCCTAACGATACGGGCGACTTCCGCTTGCTTAGCCGGCGCGCGGTGGGCGCCCTGGGTGAGCTCAGGGAGAAGCACCGTTATATGAAGGGCCTGTATGCGTGGATTGGTTTCCCCCAAAAAGCCCTGCGCTACCATCGGGAGCCTCGCGCGGCTGGCGAGACCAAGTGGAATTACTGGCGGCTCTGGAATTTTGCCCTCGAGGGTATTACGTCATTCTCAACCGCGCCCCTGCGCTTTGCCACCTACCTCGGTGCCGTCACTTCGCTGGCAGCATTCCTTTACGCCATTTTCTTCCTGTTCCGGACACTGATTTTGGGCAACCCGGTACCGGGTTACCCTTCGCTGATAGTGATCATGCTGTTCCTGGGCGGCGTGCAGCTGTTGTGTCTGGGAATTATCGGCGAGTATCTGGGCCGCACCTACGGCGAAAGTAAGTCGCGCAGCCTGTACTTCACCAAGGGCTACCACCCCGCAGCCTTAGACCCTGCTGATGTCCACGGCGCTGTGTCTGATGCGACCGACAAAACATAAAGCCTCCATTAATCCATCAACGCCCACCGACCATAAGCGCAGTATGAGCCGACTCGAATCCATTCTCTGGCCCCTGGCGGGCATCGTATTATTTCTCTCCTTCGGTTACACCGAGATGGCCGGCTCCGATATGTGGTGGCATGTTGCCGCCGGGCGAGAAATCTTCCAGACCGGCACCATCTGGATGGTGGATGACTGGTCATTCACGGCTCACGGTGCTGATTGGCTGAATCATGAATGGTTAAGTGATGTTTTTTATTGGCTTTGGGTATCTGCCTTTGGCGTGGAAACCTTGGTGTGGTGGAAGTGGCTGGTGGTCATCAGTACCTACCTGCTGCTGCAGCTCACCCTGTACCGCGTAACACAAAGCTGGCCGGCGGCTTTTCTGTGCTCAGCCATGGCCATACTGGTCGGTGCGCCCTTTATCGATGTGCGCCCGCATTTGTACACGCTGCTCAACATGTGTTTGCTGCTGTATTTGCTGCTGCAGCGCGACCGCCCCCTGTGGATATTGCTGCTGTTGTTCCTAGTGTGGGTAAACCTGCATGGCGGATTCTTTTTCGGCCTGATGGTGCTGGGTGCGCTGCTGTTTCCCTGGCGCAATCTGGGTTGGGAGCCGTTTAAGGCGGCGTTTCTGGTGGGCCTGGCCTGCCTGGCCGTTACCCTCCTGAACCCCTCGGGTATCGAGTCTCTCTGGTTTCCCTTGAAGTACGCCTTTGATGGCAGTTCGCCCTACCGCGAGATCGGGGAATGGTTGCCGCCGTTCCAGCCCGGCGGTATTCAGTCGCCCTGGTTCGCTACCCTGGTGTGGTTTCCCTTGGCGGGTCTGGCGTATCTGGTGCCAGCCATTCGCCGCCATACCGGCGTACCCTGGGAAGGCCTGGTACTGACCGCACTGACGCTGGCCATGGCACTGACCAGTCGTCGCTTTATTCCCATTTTTGGTATCTCCCTGGCCGTTATGCTGGCGCCGCTGCTGGCGTGGGCGTTGATGTGGCTGCGCGACCAGCGCCTGCGTATTGCATTCGCCGTGATCGCGCTGGGCTTTGCACTGTACCGACAGCTTCCCTATCCGGTGCAGGCCGCTCCGGCATTTCACTACCTCACAGCTGAGTACTCCTACCCCACTGACCTTGTGGATGCCGCGCAGCTCAATGGGCTTGAGGGTAAGGTATTTGCCTACTACAACTGGGGTGGTTATTTGCACTGGCGCACCGATGGCGCTCTCAAGGTTTACATTGATGGGCGCGCAGACACTATTTATGAAGTCGATGAATACTTGAAGTACGTGAAAGTCCTGCGCGACGAGCCGGGTTGGCTGGATATCGTCGAGCAGTCTGGTGCCGACTACTTCCTCTGGCCACGTGGCATCGCGGGTGGCGCACAGAAGTACGCAGCCATGCAGCAGTCGGGTAACTGGCGCTTCGTGTACATGGATGCCATGGGTTATTTGCTGGCCCGCAACGAGGTCGAACTGCCAACTTCCATCGAAAAGCCGCGTGATTCAGTCGATCGCATGGTCACACTGGGCTACGAGCGCCTTGGCGGAGGTGCTCCAAATAGGGCTGTCGCTCTGGCAACATCTGCTCGAGGGTTGAAGCCATGGCACCGCACCGCCTGTATGCTGGCCATGACGGCCTATGACATTATAAGCGATGCGGCCGCTGTGGATCGCGTTGCAGCCGCATGTTACCGCCAATTTCCCACACCACTGTTTGAAAGAGAGTAATGGAACGATGAAGCAATGGATCGCTTTGGCCGCGTTGGCGTTAGCACAGGCAAGTAGCGCCGCCACACTGGTTCACAACGTGCACGGCTACACCATGGACGGCGAAACTGTACGTGAGTTTGTTGCCATGGAGTTTGATGACGGCAAAGTTACCGCGCTGTACGAGAGTGAGGAGGCCAGTGAGGCCAGCACGGCAGAGACCAGCATCGATGGCGAGGGTGCCACGCTGCTGCCGGGTCTGATTGATGCCCACGGCCACGTGAGCTCGCTGGGCCGGGCGCTGGCGTCGGTGAATTTGGTAGGCGCCACCAGCGAAGCTGAAGCGGTTGAGCGTGTAGTGGCCTTTGCCAAGGCCAATCCCGATGCGCCCTGGATTGTCGGCCGCGGTTGGAATCAGGTGTTGTGGGAGGGGAAGCAGTTTCCGGACCGGCAATCGCTGGATGCAGTGGGTGATCGGCCCGTGGCCTTGCAGCGCATTGATGGCCACTCCATGTGGGTGAACAGCATGGCGCTGGAGATGGCAGGGATCGACCGCGAGACGGTAGACCCTGAAGGCGGGCAAATCGTGCGCGACGTGGCGGGCAGGGCTACCGGCGTCCTGGTCGATAACGCCATGTCCCCCGTGTTTGCGGCGATACCCACTGACACGGATGAGCTGATCGCCCAATTCCAGCTCACCGCATTGAACAACCTCGCCGCCAACGGCATTACCTCGGTGCACGATGCGGGAATCACCGCACAGGAGCTACGCGGGTTCGACAGCCTGCTGGCCGCGGGCAACATGCCAGTGCGCGTGTATGCCATGTTGGATGTGCTGGACCCTGAGAACGACAAAAATCTGGCGACAGGCCCTCGTGAAGATGAGGCAAGCTTGCTGTCTGTGCGCAGTGTAAAGATCTCCGCTGATGGCGCGCTGGGTTCCCGGGGCGCGGCGCTGTTCGAGGACTACAGCGACGACCCCGGCAACAAAGGGCTCTTGCTGCTTACGCCCGAGCAACTGACGCATCATATGAATCGCGCCGCCGCGGCGGGTTTTCAGGTAAACACGCACGCGATTGGCGACTTGGCCAACGATCGTGTGTTGTCTGAGTACGAGCGCCTCAATAAGGAGGCAGAGACCCGCGCCCTTCGTCACCGGGTAGAGCATGCGCAAATACTGCGCCCAGCGGATATTGATCGGTTTGAAGCTGCCGGCATTGTTGCCTCCATCCAGCCCGTTCATGCGACCAGTGACAAGAACATGGCCGGAGATAGACTGGGTGATGTGCGACTCAAGGGCGCCTACGCCTGGCACGCGTTGCTGGCCAGTGGCGCGCAGCTAGCCGGTGGTTCGGATTTTCCCGTGGAAGAGGTTAACCCTTTCCTGGGCCTGCATGCGGCAGTGACACGACAGAGCAGGGACAACCACCCTGAAGGTGGGTGGTTGCCCGGCGAAAAGCTGGACCGCGCTGAAACCCTGCACCTGTTTACCCAAGGCAGTGCCTACTCGGCCCACCAGGAAGAACTCATAGGCACATTGCTGCCGGGGTTCAGCGCCGATTTTATACTGCTTCGTGATAACTATTTCACCGTCGACGAGCAAGACATTTGGAAGAACAAGGTGCTCTCGACGTATGTGGCCGGACGACGTGTGTATCAGGCCCCGTAACGATGTCTAAAGCTCCCGAGTTACCCCAGGCACCCATCTCCATCGATGTTTTGCACGATGAAGTTGAAGTGGCGCGCGAGATTCAGTTCAGCATTTTGCCGCCGGAGATGCCCAATGTGCCGGGCTACGAGCTGTGGGGCATGCTCAGACCTACAGCGCACACCGGTGGTGACATGTTCGATCTGGTGGCTCTGGAGCAGGGCGTTTTTGTGCTGTTAGGCGATGCAACGGGGCATGGCTACGGCCCGGCCCTGTCGGCGACCCAGATGCAGGCCATGTTTCGCGTTGCTTTTCGGTTGGGCGCGAACCTTGACCAGGCCTATGTGCATGTGAATAACCAGATGTCAGAGGATTTGCCCGAGGATCGCTTTGTCACCGCCTTTCTGGGTTTCCTCGATCCGCAGACTCATCGCCTGCGTTATCACTCCGCGGGTCAAGCGCCTATCCTGCACTTCAAGGCCGAGAGCGGACAGTGTGACTGGTACGGTCCCACCACATTTCCGCTGGGCAGCTTGCCGGTAGATCGAGCCGCGGCAGACATGACCCTCGCCATGGGGCCTGGCGATGTTGTGGCCCTGCTGTCGGACGGGGTGTACGAATACCCCGACGGGGGTGAACACGTGTTTGGAACAGAACGCGTATCAAAACTGATCTCTGAAGGTGGTGAGCGCTCACTTTCTGAGTTGTCGTCAGACCTTCTCGCCGCGCTGGCAACCTTTGGTGAAGGCGCCGTGCAGGAAGACGATATCACCGTCGTGCTGCTTCGACGCTCGGCCTGAATTGCCTGTCGTGGCCCTGGTCACTGATCTACACTGAGAGGACGGGAACGGATTCCTCGGGTGCATAAATGCAAATTTCGCTGGAGAGAGACATCAATGAGATTGACCGTATCGTGGCGGCGACGCGTGCGTATTTCCAGGATCAGCAATTGCCTGACAGCCTCGTTCCCACGGTAGACCTGGCCACCGAAGAGCTATTCGTAAACATGGTTCGCCACGGTCAGGCGGGTGATGCCCGTATCGTGTTGGAGATGGCTCCCACGGAAGGTGGGGTGGCCGTGACGCTGATCGATACCTCCAGCGATCCTTTCGACCCCCGCAATGTGCCTGATGTAGATACCCAGGCACCGCTAAACAAGCGGGAGCCCGGTGGTTTGGGGCTTTATCTGGTCAACCTGCTGGTGTCGGATATAGACTACGAGTTTCGCGACGGGACCAGTAGAGTCACGTTTCACGCGCGTACAGGGGAACGCGATGTTTGAGATTAGGCAGGACGGGGATTACCTGCGCCTGAAAGGCCGGCTTGATGCGGCGCAAGCGGCGGGGGCGGAGTCGGCATTTGCCGATATCACGGCCGGCGCATTGCTGGATATGTCGGCGCTGGAATATATCTCCAGCGCGGGACTGGGCCTGCTGTTGAAGACTCACAAACGGCTGATGGGCCAGGGTGCGGGCCTGAAGCTGGTGGAAGTGAACCCCCACATCGCCGATATCCTCCATTATTCGGGTTTTGATCGTCTTTTTGATGTGACCCGGGAAAAATAAAATATCAATAAAAACAAAGTGCTACGTCTAATTTTTACCCTTATCGACGGTTTCTGTGAAAACCCTTTCCAACTTTATCCGATGGCGCTGGTAAGTCATGGGTAAGGAGATGGAAAGGGCCAGGGACGGCCAGCTCGTTCAACGAGGACTCCAGGGAGACCGTCAAGCGCTGGAAGCGCTGGTGAATCTGTACCACGGTGCGATTTACAAGCTGGCTTACAGGATGTTGGGTAACAGGGAGGATGCCGCAGATGTCACACAAACGTGCTTTCTCAAAGCCTTTGAGAACCTCGGCTCCTATAACCCTGAATACAAGTTTTTCAGTTGGTTGTACCGCATCGGCATCAACGAAGCCCTTAACACACGACGACGAAATGCAGGAATTGAACCCCTTGATCAGCCGATTCCTGATCAAGGAGATGGTCCGGAGCTGGCTACCGGGAACGATGAGCTCCAAACGCAAGTCCAGACTGCACTGATGCAGCTGAACGACGAGCACCGGGCCGTGATTACGCTGAGGCATTACTCCGAATGCAGTTACGCTGACATGGCCGTCATCCTGGCTGTACCGGAAAAGACCGTAAGGTCCCGATTGTTTGAAGCCCGCCGCAAGTTGCAAGGCGTGCTAAGTGCAGCCGGAGTGGAGAGGTAAATGATTAGCGAAGTGGACAAGCTGGCATTACAAGCGGCGATCGACGGCGAACTGGATGTCGCTGCCGAAGCCGAGCTGCGTCAGCGTCTAGGCGACAACTCCGAGGCCTCTGAACTGGAAGCATCGCTGCGCGGGTTGTCTGAAACCCTGGCCGCGGACCCAGAGCCGGAAGTGCCGGCGAACCTTGAGAGCTACATACTCCAGTCGGTGCCGCTGCCGGTTGACCATCGCGCCAAAACACAGGTTGTTACACCCCTGCCAACCCGCAAGCGCCCGGAGTGGCAGGGCTTTGCCATGGCTGCCAGTTTGTTTGTTGCGGTCATTTTGGGGGTGGGAGCGCTGTTCCCGGATGAGATCAACGGCGATCTCGCCGGTCAGATGACTGGTACCCTGCTGCCTTCCGATGCCCAGGTGCTCGGCGAAGCTCGCCTGGATTGGCAGTCGGTGGAAGCTGACCTCCAGTTGCTTGGGACTGACGATGGCGATCTGGCTCTGGGCCTGCGCGCTGACGCCGATCAGACCACAACTTTTTCATTCATTGATCCGGTTTCCGGCCAGTCGTATGCAGAGGTAGTGGTTGACGGCGAGACTGCGAAGCAGCTCCCGTTACCCAATCCCGTCTCCTCCGTTCAGGTCGATGTTTTCCAGAAGGGCCAACTTGTGCACCGAGAGGTTCTTCAGGTTTTGGATGAGTAGTTCTCATCCCCTTTAGTAGCACCCCTGTAATCTTGGTGGCCTTTCGGCCACCTTTTTTGTTCTAGCCCTCTAAAAACACCGCACCAATAACCTCTGGGCTAGTCATTGCTTCAGCACGGAGTACACTGCTAGCGCTATGGGATCGCTGCTTGCCGTGCCGATTGGATTGCTGCCCGTCATCATTTTTTTGGTGACGCTGTGGCGTATGGATCGACATCAGCTGACACCCTTGCCCCGCGTGATCAGACTGATTGCGGCAGGGATGGGCGCAGCCTGTGTGAGTCTGTTGGTCAGTGGGCTGCTAATAGAGATTTTACCGCCCGATCTAACGCGGCTTTTTCTGGCGCCGCTGATTGAAGAAACCGCTAAAGCCATGATCGTGGTTGCCCTGTTTCGGGCCAGCCGTATTGGTTTTCTGGTGGATGCGGCGATCCTGGGGTTTGCGGTGGGTGCGGGCTTCGCGTTAGCGGAGAACCTGTATCTGATGGTGTTTGGCCCACCCATGGGTGAGGGCGTGTGGTTGGTGCGCGGCCTTGGGACCGCGGTGATGCACGGGGGTGTCACAGCAATCTTCGCCATTGTCGCGCAGCGGTTTACCGAGCGAAGTAAGCGGTTGGATCTGCAGTTTTTTCTGCCGGGGTTGGTGATGGCAACGGCGCTGCACTGGGCATTCAACCAATTTTACTTCTCGCCCATGCTGCACACCCTTGCGGTTTTGATTCTTCTCCCGTTGTTGTTGTTCCTGGTCTTTAGTAAGAGTGCCGACGATTTACGTATCTGGATGCAGCTGGACTTCGATGCCGATGCGGTCCTGATTCAGGAGATCAGTAGCGGGCAATTGAGAAACACGCGCGCGGGCGATTTTCTCGATGATATCCGTAATCGATTCCCCGGCGAGATCGTGGGCGACATATTGTGTTACTTGAGGATCTATACCGAGCTGTCGTTACGCGCCAAAGGTTTGCTGATGATGCGCGAGCACGGCATGGAGCCGGAGTACGATCCGGCGCTGACCCCGTTGTTTGATGAGCTGCGTTATTTACGCGAGTCCATTGGGCAAATCGGCGTGTTGGCTCTGCAGCCATTCCTGAACTACGACCGCAAGCAGCTGTGGCAATTGCTTGTGCTTAAAGGACAGCACAGGGCCGGCGAGAAGGCCGCAATGCGCGAGGATTCGCGCCCGGGTTGAGGTGTTGAGATGCAGCGGCGACGCCTTTATACTTCGCGTCCCTTTGCAGGACTATAGCTCAGTTAGTTAGAGCACTTCCTTGATAGGTTAGAGGTCCGCAGGCGACAAAACGCGACTCTGAAAGCGTTTTGGACAGCGCCCCGAAGGGGTCGCAACGCGAGAGGCAATCGCGGTGCGATCAATCTGGGTTTGCCCAGATGAGACAGCGCAGTTTTTAGGACTATAGCTCAGTTGGTTAGAGCGCTACCTTGACATGGTAGAGGTCCCCAGTTCGAATCTGGGTAGTCCTACCAAATAAAAGAACCCGGCCTTGCGCCGGGTTTTTTATTTGGCTGTGGTCACTCCAATGAAAAATCAGGCCACACTTGTAAGGCTTGCTCAAACGCGATTTGCGCATCATCGGGCCGCTCCTTGTCGCGGTAACGTTTAATCAATTGCTCCACGTCCTTTCTGCATCGCCCGTCCAGTATGCCTGTGATATTTGCGCCGTTTCCGGTGTGAAGTTCACGGGAGAAGATTTCTCGATCAACGCCGCCAAGACTGTACTTGTAGGGTTCGTTCCCAATAGTGAAGTCGAAACGTTTGAAACCGTTGGCAATGGCCCAGCGAATGCAGTGTGCCTGCAGCATAAGGCCGGATGACAAATCCTTCACGGCATCGTCCCGACCGCCCACATGGAACAGCACCTCGCCTCTAACCTTGTCGAGATAGTTCGCTTGCGCAGCTATGGGCTTGCCGCCGCGGTAGAGTATCGCCAGATAAACCATGCCGTTGGCCAGCCCTAGCATGATGACATCCTTGAACAGGTCGGCCAGGTGAGTGGCGCGCTTGTGGCCTTTTTGTTCGGCATGCCTCAAGTACCACAGCTTGGACAGCACGGTGACGTCCTGAGTGTACGTTTCAGGGCGGGATTTCTTTACCTGTAGCTCAGGGTCCGTATCCAGTTGACGTAACAGGCGCCGCAACTTCTGTCGGGAGTTAGAACTGAGGGACGCCAAGTAGGCATCAAAGCTGTCAGGAAGATCGATATACGGGCATATGAGATTGTTGGTCTGCCCATCATTGATGAGATGAGTATTCCCCTTGCAGTCGAAGAGGGTCGGGTCGAAGGCTGACGTGAATGCGTCCAGCCGGCATTTGGGTGCGCTGAAGTAGTTGAGCACTATGCGGGCGAAATCCATTTTCGACACCTCGGCTGCCAGCGCAACACAGACCTCAGCTTCCACGTCAGGATCGCACAGAATACCGGTGTAATCGGCATCGAATACGTGCCCTAACATGTCGAGCACGTTGATAAGGCACCGTCCTGACTTACTCCACCGAGTCATCAACATCAGTGGAAGCAGCCCTACGCAGCGACCCTCATCCGACCACGCAACCACTACGCGGAATTTGCCAGCCACCCTTATAGCCACCGAGCAAAGGAAATCAGACGAGAGGTAGATATGCGAATACGGGTCTGCCTGGTACAGCTCGTCCCAGTCCAGCTCTATTTCAAACAGCCTTTCGATGCTGTCTATAGTTTCTATTCGCATGGGCTGTGCTGGGCTCCAAGGTCAGTGGGCAGGGAGGAGGCAGGGCTTTTGGTTTTGCGGATTTTACCTCAGACCCCCATGATAGTTCTCAGTGGCTCCCTCACTGGATTGGTTCGACCTGAATGGGGTCGACCTGAATGCGTCGGCCTGAACGGATTCGGCCCGCAACGCCACAGTCAGTTTGTTCAAATACGTCCTTGAAAACCTTTGCTGCTTACCAGCCTCTAGCACTCTCAGCCTGCTTTTGGGCACCTCAATCCCAAGCAAATGGGTGAACCGCGGTAATTTTACCAACCGCTGATGATGGTTCACTCTGTCAGATGATACGTTGTATCATATCTTGCGTAGGTAACTGTTGATCCTAACTCGTTTTACTCTTAAGGACGCATAATGAAAACGACAAGACTGCTGCCCCCCGCGGGTTTGTTCAAGCTCACGCCCATGAGCCTGCTTTTGGGCGCGACCATGGCCGCGGCCCAGGCGCCGGATGCCGGGAACCAAATTGAAGAGGTTATCGTTCGCTCGTCGCCCCTACTGAGCACCTCTGATGAAATCGCGCTGGGCACCACAGTGCTGGATAGACAGGGCATTCTCCAGAACCTGAATGGTACCGTCGGCGAGACCTTGTCCAGTCAGCCCGGCGTCAGCTCAACCTTCTTCGGACCGGGGGCCTCCAGACCAATCATCCGCGGCCTCGGCGGCGATCGGATTCGTGTCCTGACTAACGACATCTCTGCATTCGATGTGTCAACAGCCAGCCAGGATCACCTGGTGGCCACGGAGGTGGCTACTGCGCAGCAAATCGAGATTCTTCGCGGTGCCTCCACGCTTCGTTACGGCCAGAACGCCGTGGGCGGCGTTGTGAACGTTTACGACAATCGCATCCCCCGTAGCGCTCCAGAAGATGGTTTGGATGCTGAAATCTTCGCCGGTTACTCAACGGTGGACGATGGCTACACCGTTGGTGGCTCGGCGGATGTTAGCGCCACCGATAACCTTGTGTTGCACGTTGAGGCTTCCGATCGCGACGCCGACGAATACGACATTGATGGCTTTGCGAGCGAAGCCGCTGAAGAAGAAGGTGTGAAGGACACGGTTGAGAACAGCCAGTCCGAAGCCACCTCCGGTGCTGCCGGTTTATCCTGGATTGGTGATCGGGGCTACATCGGCTTCGCTGTTGGCTACCAGGAAGGGACGTATGGCCTGCCTGGCGGCAAGAAGAAGGAAGAGGAAGAGGAAGAGGAAGAACTGGAGCTATTCGCCGAAGAGGGTGAGGAGGAGGAAGAGGAAGGCCCCATCACTATCGACTTCGAGCAGATTCGCTACGATCTGGACGGCGAATACAACTTCGGCAATGGTCTGGTGAAGTTGGCCAAATTCCGCTTTGGTTATGCCGACTACGAGCACACCGAGTTCGCCGGCGATGAGCCCGAAACCAAGTACGAGAATGATGAGTGGGAACTGCGTGCAGAGGCATTCATGAACGAGTTCGAGTTGGGCGCTGGCTCCGTGACCGGAACGTTTGGCGTAAACCTTGCCGATCGCGAGTTCTCGGCGGACGGTGAAGAAGCCTTTGTCCCGCTGAATGATCAGTTCCGTTGGGGCGTGTTCGGACTTGGGCGCTACGAGCTCGATATGTTCCACTTCGAGGCTAGCCTGCGGGTAGACGATCAGCAGAATGAGACAGATAACCTGGCCTTTGCCGGTGAGAGCTACGACGAGAGCGAAACCACCTACTCAGCCGCATTGACAGGTATTTACCACCTGAGTGATACCACCAGTATGGGCGTCAATCTGGCTCGATCTGAGCGTGCCCCCACGGCTGAGGAACTGTTCTCTAATGGCTTCCATGCCGCGACGAGTACAGTAGAGATTGGTGATACTAACCTCGATACCGAGGTGGCGTACTCGCTAGAGCTCTCCCTGAAGAGCAGCTATGAAGCTCTAAACTACGGTGTGAACATCTTTTACACCGACTACAGTGACTTTATCTTCCTGAGCCCGACGGGCGACCTGTTCGAGGAAGGCGATCCGTTCCCCGCAGATGAGGGCTTCCCGGTGTTTGCCTACCAGCAAGCCGATGCGGAGTTCTATGGCTTCGAGGCTGAAGCCGATTTCCTTGCATTCAGCAATGACACCTGGGCGGTGTCCATTGATGGGCAGGTAGACATGGTGCGTGCGCAAACGACGGAGTCCACGACCTTTGGTGGAATCGAGAATGTTCGCGACGAGTTCACCCCGCTGGGCACAAGCGGCATAACCGTCGAGGAGGGTGACCTGCCCTTTATCCCGCCAATGCGTGTCCTTGGGGGTGTGGATATCGACTACAAGCCATGGCGTTCAACCCTGCGTGTTGAAGTGCAGTACGTTGATGATCAGGACCGCGTAGGCGAGACGCCAGAAGGGAGTGAAGTAGAACTGGCGGGCACTACGCCTACCGATAGCTACACCTTCCTGAACATCTATCTGACGACTCAGCCTTTCGCCAATGCGCAGAACGTAACCCTGTCGTTGCGCGGACGTAACCTGACTGATGAGTTTGCGCGTTCTGCCACGTCTTTCCTGGCCGAGTCAGCACCGTTGCCAGGGCGTGATATTCGTTTCGGTATCAACGTGGCGTTCTAATGTGACTCTAATGCCGACCGCCCCTGCGGCCGGCCAGTGTCTAAGCCGAGAAGCCCCCGCAGTGCGGGGGCTTTTTTGTTTTAGCCTGAACGAGCGTCAGTAGGGCGATCGCGCGACTGCATCAGGCCCTTGGCCGTAATCACAATGGCAACCGCACAAATAGCGTAGGCCGACAGGCTGGTGACCATCACGCCGCTGTATTCATTGGCGCTGACCATTGAGGCAGCCACCGCTGGCCCCAGGCCGCCGCCGGCTCCGCTGGCGATGCCGCCTGCAGTAACAACAGCGCCCCCCGGATCCAGGTCGGCCAGCAAGCTTTGTATGTAGGGCGTCATGAATGCCCAGGTCACACTGTGAATGGAGATGAATAGCAGGAAATCCCAGTAGCCGCTGGCGTTCATAATGCCCATCAGGGAGGCGGCACCAATAGCAATGCTCACCAGAACCGGCAGTGCGTGCCCGAACCTTGCCCCCACCAGAACGATGGCAAAGGCGCCGGGTACACCAACAATCGACGCGATGCCCAGTGAGGAGCCGATCTCGCCATCACTCAGGCCCGCATGGAAGGCTATGCGCTCTAGGTAGACGTCGGTTGCCACATTGGACGCTTCGCTGAAGCACAGTGCCACAAGGCCCGCGATAGCGGGGACCGTCAGCAGTAGCTTCCACTCGCTGCCGCGAATAGAGATGCCGGCAACATCCGCCGCATCGGTAGGCAGGTTGCGAACCAGGGCCAGTGCCGCAAACTGCAGGCAGGCAAAAGCCAAGTACATGTTGGTGACCGACAGTTCGGGTAGCCAGGTGGGTAATGCCCACAGGGCGATACCGCCAAGCCCGAACTGCAGCATCATGAACAGGCCGTAGGCGCGTTCGGACTCGGGTTGGCGGGCAAAAGCACTCATCACTGCGGCATAGGCCGCGCCTTCACTCAGTGCGTTAAGTGCGCGCAAGCCGTAGAACAGTGGCAAGTTTTCATAACTGAAGGCGGCGCCTGCATTGGCCGCTGCCGCCACAATCAGGCCGACGGTTGCAAGCCGGCGCAGTGGAAGACGATGCATGAATAGGGCGCAGATCAGTGCGATGGTTACCGATCCGATCGCCCCGTAACCCGAAGTCATCCCGGCGGCGGAGTCGCTGAGGCCGCCCGAATCCACCAGCACGCCGGTGATAATGGGGCCTATAAGAATAGGAATTAGCGTGATACAGCCGAGTACTGCGCATGCCCAGATTCTTGGCCCCGGCAGCATAGCTTTATCCTTCCCCGTGCGTTGTTAACACCCCATACAGGTCGGGCCTGCGGTCGCGAAACACCCCCCACTCGGTGCGATATCGTGCGACCTCATCGAGATCGAAGCTCGCCACTAGCACCGCTTCATTCGCGTCGTCAGCCTGATTCAGCAGAGCGCCGGTATGGTCGGCGATAAATGAATTGCCATAGAAGTCCATGTTCAGCGAGGCGTCTACAGTGGCTACCTCATGGCCAATACGATTTGAGGCGATCAGTGGCACCATGTTGGCGGCAGCATGCCCCTGCATCGTGCGACACCAGTGTCCTCTGGAATCCAGATCGGGTATGCCGGGTTCGCTGCCGATTGCCGTGGGGTACAGCAGCATCTCGGCGCCTTGTAGCACCATGGCTCTGGCGGCCTCGGGAAACCACTGGTCCCAGCAAACGCCCACACCCACGCGACCAAAGCGTGTATCCCAGACCTTGAATCCGGTATCGCCGGGGGTGAAATACTGTTTCTCCTGGTAGCCGACCGAGTTGGGAATATGAGACTTGCGGTAGACCCCGAGGATCTCGCCGTCGGCATCAACCATGGCCAGCGAGTTGAAAAACGTATTGCCTGCGCGCTCAAACCAGCTGATGGGCAGTACCACGCCCAGTGATCGCGCCAGTTGTTGGAAGTGCTTCACCAGAGCGCTGTCTGCCAGCGGCTTGGCCAGCTCAAGGTGCTCGCCGCGCTGTTCTATACAGAAGTAAGGCGTCTCAAACAGTTCTTGCAGGAGAATAACCTCGGCGCCGGCCTCCGCGGCCTGGCGCACCAGGCGCTCGGCATTGGCAATATTGACTTCGCGGTCCCAGCTGCAGGCCATCTGTGTGGCTGCAAGAGTGACGTTACGCATCTATGATCCCCGTTTGTAAGGATTAATTAGGGCAATGGTGCAACTGAATTCCCCATCGAGGCAAACGCATTCTTTTTTGCCTATTGATTAAATTTGCTCATGTACTGCCCTTGCCCGCCTGGGCGATCAGCCAGTCCCAGAAGCGCCTTTCTGCATCATTGCGTAGCCGATCAGGGTCTCCGCGAAGCATCCATTGTTCCTGGCGCTGAATTGTTGTCGGCCCCAAGGCAAGTAAGCGACCTTCCGCCAGTGCGCGTGAGGCCAGGGTATGACTACCCAGCGCAACACCCTGTCCGGCAAGGGCGGCATCCAGTGCCAGTCCGGGGTCGCTGAAGTTGAATCCGCGCACAGGCGCTCTCTCTTCAAGCCCCACAGTCTCGAACCACCGGTTCCAGCCATCCCAGCTCTCGTCGTGAAGGAGCTCCGCTTTCGCCAGGGTCTTGGGAGATGGGCGTCGCTTGCCCAATCGTGTTCGGTAATCGGGGGAGCACAGTGGGCCCAGTGTTTCGTTGGCAAGCACCACTGACGTTAGCCCGGTACCCGCGTCTGTGGCGAGTGCTATACACATGTCATTTTCGCTTTGCGAAAAGTCCACAGCCGCGTCTGTGCTGACTATCCAGGGATCAATGTCTGGGTGAATGTCCCTCAGTGACGGCAGGCGCGGCATTAACCAGTGCCGTGCGAAGGCGGGTGGGCAGGTGATGACCACCGATCCCGGCTTTATGTAGTAATCGAGTCGGC
Source organism: Parahalioglobus pacificus (assembly GCF_014652275.1). Lineage (GTDB taxonomy): Bacteria > Pseudomonadota > Gammaproteobacteria > Pseudomonadales > Halieaceae > Parahalioglobus > Parahalioglobus pacificus. Next base: position 678,486 of record NZ_BMYM01000002.1, read on the forward strand.
CAAGACCTTCGTCCAGCGTGGCCAATGTGCGCCGCGTGGTTTCCAACATGTCGCGGCCGGCATCGGTAAGCTGCACTGAGCGGCCTTGTCTGCGGAACAGGGCTTGGCCCAGCGAGTCTTCCAGTGCCCTAATCTGGTGACTCACTGCGGACTGGGTCATCGACAGTTCGTCGGCCGCTCGCGAAAAGCTCTGCAGCCTGGCGGCGGCTTCAAAGCCTACCAGTGCCTGCAGTGACGGGAAGCGACGATAACGGGAACCCATAAGGAAAACTCATGGAAGGCACGAAAATGTTTCGTTTGAGGCAGTGTCTTTCATGCCCTAGGCTCTGTCAAACACTGACGCTGGAGAGTCGACCATGAGCGATTACCGCATGCCCGCAGAGTGGGAAGAGCACGAGCGCTGCTGGATGGCCTGGCCCGCTCGCATGTGTATGTGGGATGACCCGGACGGCACGCGCAAAGCCTATACGGCAGTCGCACACGCAATTGCCCAGTTTGAACCACTCACCATGGTAGTGAACCCACAGCAAGCGGCCGAGGCGCACAACTATTTAGGCAGCGACATCACGCTACTGGAAATGCCCATCGATGACTCTTGGGCCAGGGACACTGGACCAAACTTCGTAAAGAGTGCAAGCGGCGATCTGGCGGGCGTTTGTTTCGGCTTTAACGCCTGGGGTGGCAAGTACACACCCTATGATCAGGATGCCAAGATGGCCGAACGAATTCTGGCATCGGCGGGCGTGCCGGCTATCCACTCTCGCCTTATTGCGGAGGGCGGAGGCATTTGCGTTGACGGCGAGGGCACCCTGCTGACGACAGACAGCTGTTTTCCAAACGCCAATCGTAACCCCGACTGGAGCCGCGAGCAGATCGATGAGGAATTGATGCGTCTACTGGGCGTGGAGAAGGTGATCTGGCTGCCGGGTGATCCGCTGGATGAGGAAACCGATGGCCATGTCGATGGCGTTGCGGCCTTCGTTGCACCCGGCAAAGTAATGATTGAGGGTTCGGATAACGCGGAAGACTCACGCAAGGAATATTTCGACAGCTTGCGGGAGGCTATCGATGGCCAGACTGACGCCCAGGGTCGAACTCTGGAGCTGCTGAACCTGCCGGAAGCCCCCTGGGATGTCTCAATGGGCGAGCGTTTTTGCTGTTCGTACGTTAACTCGTACATTGCCAATGGCGCGGTAATCGCACCGTCGTACGGCATCGCTCTTGACGGCGAGATACGCGAACGACTGCAGGACTATTTCCCGGGACGCGAGATTGTCATGGTGCCAATTGCCGATATCGCGGTAGGCGGTGGTGGTATTCACTGCATCACACAGCAGCAGCCCGCTGCTGGATGAGAGAAGGCCGGAAATTAGGGTTGCAGGGGAAGCTGCGTGGAGTCTGTGGGGTCTGTGCCGCAGGGGGCGATATCAGGAGCCCATCGAAGGTGCCGCAAGGCGCTTGGTTAGGGACGGGCTATAAGGCTCTCTCCGGGTCGCCCATCACAGACATTAGCTTAACTAGGCGGTGACGTGAGACCACGCGGGGGAGTAGGCCGAGCAATCGGTTCGGCCGACCGGTAATCACTATGCCCTGTTTCCGGGCAGCCAATGCCCTTATCGCCTCATCCACCACCGCCTCGGAGGACTGGGTCAGTGCCTTCGGTAAATTGTTGCCGTCAGACTCGCCGCCGGTGGTAACCTGGAGCCGATGCGCAGAACTTGGGTAATGCGCCCCCGGTCGGGGGGGGCGACTAGGAATTTAGCCTGCCGCCATCTCTGTCAGCGATAGCGCGCTGGGGCAAGATGCTTTTCAAGCTTCGTGTGGAATTGCAGTACTCCCTGTTGAAGCCTCGCGATTACGGCGCTGAGTGGAACTTTCGGCTGCAGGCGGCCCCCATCATCAATAATCCGTTCAAGTAGCGAGCACACTGACTCGCAGTGGGCTCGGCAGTCACTGTGATCCGCAAAGCCAGGCCATAGCAAACCAAAACAGATCGCGAGTGCTGTCGTGCTTTCGTCGCCCCGGGGTCTAGTCCGGCGATTCCCGCGCTGCGTAATTTCAGTATGAACGAACCAACATCTGAAGGGCGCGATGCGCTTGTTATTGGCGCGGGGGGCGGCATTGGTGCAGCCATGGTGGAGGCCTTACTGGACGACAGCTCCGTGCGCCGGGTTTTTGCGGTAAGCCGAGACGGTCAGGACGCCGATGCGCAGCGCCATGAAGTGCCGTGCCACCTGCATTGTGATCACTCCGACGAAAGTATCGCCGCAGTGGTCGCCGAGCTGAAAGCACAGGAGTTTTCTCCCGGAAATATTGTGATCACATTGGGTCTGCTGCACGACGACGACTTACAGCCTGAGAAAGCGATAGAGCGTCTCAATCGTGACCATCTGCAGCAGGTGCTCACTGTGAACACGGTGTTGCCGGCGCTGTGGTTGAGCGCGCTAGCCCCTTTGCTGAGACGCAGTGAGCGAGCTGTGGTTGCCTGCCTCAGTGCGCGCGTGGGTAGCATTGGTGATAATCATCTCGGCGGCTGGTACAGCTACCGTGCTTCGAAAGCGGCCCTGAATATGATGCTGAAAACCGCCGCGGTTGAGTTTGCGCGTCGCGCCAGGGGCGTCAAACTGATCGCCTTCCATCCAGGCACTACCGATACCCGGCTGTCGAAACCGTTTCAAGCGAGGGTGCCGGAAGACAAGCTCTTCACGCCGCAGTTTGTTGCCCAATCCCTGCTGACCCAAATGCAGTCTGCTTCTTGCGATGGTCAGCTATCCTATGTCGACTGGGCGGGGAAAACGGTTCCCTGGTAGGGCTGACGATGAGTGAGACACGTAACCAACGACGAATTCGTGAAATTCTCGGTGAAGCTGAGCCGGAGCAAGATCACTCGCTGCGTGCGCAGGCGATGGACAGGGCAACTAGCGAGCGCGTACCCAAGACCTTGACGCCGTGGGAGTGGGAGCAGTGGTATGCCGAACACGGTGCGCCGCCCGCTCACCGACAACCAGTCCAAACCCAAAAGTCTTCTTTACTGCAGCGATTGAGGCAGCGTTTATTTGGCATTGAGAAGAAGGCAACCCCATCCAACTGCGCCCGCCTTCCCGATGAGGACGCGGATTTTTAGCGCCTTACTAGGCTCTGGCCCGCTTGGTGAGCCGTTGTTTGGCGACCCAGGCAAAATGACGCTGTAGATCGGGGTCGCTGGAAATGGCATCCCAGCTTGCGTAGTGAGTGGCCAGTGTCATCTCGTCATACTGCTTGTGAATGCCTGAGTGACAGGCGCGGCACAGGTAGATGCCCTGATTGAGGCTTTCTCTCGTAAAATTCTTTTTGAACCTCGCTCGGCGGTGCACTTTGCGGGGAATCAAGTGGTGGAAGGTGAGATCCACATCCCGCTGGCAAGCGGGGCAGGGTCCTGTGACTGGGCGGCGGCTGTAGCTACTCTCCATCAGCACAGTGTAGTGTGTTTCGCGCGTGAACTTCGCCTCTGTGCCATTAAAAACGGGCTGGCGGCTGCAGGAAGCACAGCAACGCGCCAGCCCGGGGCTCAACTTATGCGCTGGGCAGCAGGACCTTATCGATGACGTGGATAACGCCATTGGATGCGGCGATATCAACGGCTACGACCTGTGCGTCGTTAACCATTACTTTGTCGCCCATGGTTGAGATCTTCACCGCCTCACCTTCTACGGTGTCAGCGGAAGACAGCTGTGTCACGTCTTTGGCGTAGACCGCGCCTGATATCACGTGATACGTCAGTATCTGGACCAACTTGTCTTTGTTCTCAGGCAGCAGCAGTGATTCCACAGTGCCTTCGGGCAGCGCTGCAAAAGCTTCGTTGGTCGGTGCAAACACGGTGAAGGGGCCTTCGCCGCCAAGCACGCCCGCCAGGTCTGCAGCGGTTACAGCGGCTACCAGTGTGCTGAAGTCGTTATTGCTGGCCGCGATGTCAACGATGGTGCCTTTGTCCATGGCGTGAGCCGCGTCCATTTTTTTGTCAGCGCTGTGATCGCCGTGACCACCGGCAATGGCAGTAGTGGTTGCAACGGCAGAGACTGCCACTGCAGCCACAAGGTGTTTAATTTTCATGTGAACCCTCTTTAATTCTCTGTCTGTAGGAATAGACGGCGTTTGTCGTCAGAGGGGTATACGCGGGCCTGTGCATCTCGCTCTGGTCAAAAAAGCAGCACACCGTGACATAACGCGGACAGTTAGCCGCGCTGTGCTAGGCGAGGGAGGTCACTCAGGTGGGTGCGGCTGGCGTCAGTGAGCCAGCCACAAGGATTGTTGTCAGGCGTTACCGTTCAGTCCCGATGTTGTTCGAACCAGTCCAGGTGGCGTTGGAATCGATCGATCTGGTAACTGGGCGTCGATATGCCGTGGGATTCTCCCGGATAAACCACCAGCCCGGTGGGCACGCGCAGTACCTTCAGCGCCTGGTACATCTGTTCGCTGGACAGCGCAGGGACGTTGTAATCCTCCTGGCCCACCATGAACAGTGTGGGTGTTTGAATCCGATCTGCCTTGAGGAATGGGTAAGAGATACGGTTGTAGTTCTCTGGATTTTCCCAGGGGGTGCCCAATTCAGACAGGTAAGAGTGGATGTATTGATCAGTACCGAAACCACCCCATACATTGCTGATCGCCGCACCGGACACCGCCGCCTTAAAACGGTTATCCGATGCAACCACGTAGTTGGTCAGCATGCCACCGTAGCTCCATCCGGCAACAAACAGCTCATCTTTATCGGCGATACCTTGCTTCACCGCCCAGTCCACGCCGGCGAGTACGTCTGGCACATCTACCGAACCCCATGCGGCAAAGATGCCCTTTGAAAACTCGATGCCGCGGCCGGTGCTGCCGCGCGGATTCATCATAATCACCACATAACCCGCATCGGCAAATACCTGCGCTGTGCTACGCGGTTCGTGCCCGAACTGCGACGTAGGGCCGCCGTGGATGTACAGCACGGCGGGGTACTTGCGACCTTTGCGGTAGTTGCCGGGTTTGACCAGCAGCCCGCTGATGTCTGTGCCATCACTCGAGGTCGCGCTGAACTCTTCGAAGGGCTGCCAGGGGTGCGCCTCGAGTAATTCGATGTTGTGATCAGTAATCGCAGTGGCAATACCGCCCTCAACCCTGTAGAGCTCAAATGGCAGATCACCGAAGCCCAGTCGAGCAACCGTAGCGCCGCCTGCATTGCCATAGCCGTAAACGGTGAGCTTGCCGGTGAGCAGGCGTTCGATATCCCCGTTGGCGGTATCCATTTGCGCCAGCCATTGGCTGCGATCTTCCTCAACGGTGAACAGCAGAGCATTGCCGTCATCTCGCCAGCTGAGGTCTCCGATATTCAGGTCCAGGTCTTCGGTGAGTATTTGCGCCTCGCCGCTGGCCAGATCGTACAGCTTGAGTTCGGGCTGTGCATAAAGATTATCCACCGTGTAATCAGCGGTGAGGCAGGCGATGGCCTTGCCATCGGGTCGCCACAGCGGGCGATCATGGCCGCCAATGGCGCAGTCGGCGAGCGCTGAGGCGGCAAGGTTCCGTGATTTGTCGGAGTCGAGGTCGTAGAGATACAGGTCCCAGTTCTCCAGTCGGCTGGGTTCATCGCCTTCACGAGCCACATAGGCCAGTGTGGTTCCATCGGGGGAGAATGCCGGTGCTTCCGGTTGAAAGCCTACTGTGGCGAGTACGCTACTCTCTCCGGAGGCAGCGTCAATCAGGTGGATGCTCTGGGTGCTGGTGAGGTAGCCCTCGCTGTCGTTCTTGAAGGCAAACCGGTCGATCACCACCGGTGGCGGTGTCTCGATGGGTGGCTCCTCATCGTCGGTTTCATGCGGGGCGGGGTCGGTCACCACAACGGCTATGTGTGTGCCATCCGGTGACACGTGATAGTCACTGATACCGCCGTCCATGCTCGCCAGAGGGCGTGCCTCACCGCCGTCCAGCGGCAGTAACCACAATTGGTACTCCTCGTTCTCGTTCTCGCGGTCTGTTAGGAAGGTGATGGCATTCTCGGTAGGATGCCAGGCGAGTTGCGATTCAGTCGACAGCGACGAATGAGTCAGTTGGCGCTGCTCGCCGGTAACAGTGTCTACCCACCAAATGTTGGTGTCGTAATCATCAGCCTCGACGTCCGTCTCGCCGAGGATGTAAACCGCGCTCTTTCCGTCGGGTGAAATGGTGGGTGCGGAAACATTCTTGACAGCCATTACGCTGGCGATGAACTCGCTGGGCGGTTCGCGCCAGTCGCCGGCGTGTGTCGTGACGGTGCTTAGTCCTGCTGTGGCCAGCAGGGCGGTGGAGAAGAGAAGAGCGCGCACAGTGCAACCTCAGATAGCCTTGGAAGGCGGCGACTGTAGCGCATTCAGTACAGGCCACGCCAGTGGTGCGGCCTGCCGTGATCAAATGGTCAGGCTGCGCTGATCTGAGGGGTCGAGATGAAGGGGCCATCGACGCAAATCCGCCGCCCATCAGGGGCTGCGCAGGCGCCGCATATGCCCACGCCGCATTTGGTGAGGTAATCGATGGCGCTGAATATCTGATCGTCACTGCAGTACTTGCGCTGAACGGCCACGGCGGCATGCACCATGGGTTCCGGTCCGCAGTTGTAGAACACCAGCTTCTCACGCTCTGCTGGGCTCATCTCTGCGAGGCGCTGGTCCAGCAGTTCTGTCACGCGGCCCTGGAAGCCCGCGCTGCCATCGTCGGTGGCGATGTGCAGATCGGCGATGCGCGCGCACTCCTCGGTGAAATAGAGCCTGTCGGCCGAGCGGGCGCCGGCAAACACCTCAGCGTTGCCGAAATCGCGGGCAATCTGGTACACCGCAGCCAACCCTGTACCCCCGGCCACCGCCATAATGCGAGCATCCTCCGCGGGTGCCACTGGCACCCCGTGGGGTCCGCGCACGTAGGCTTCTGTTCCCACGGGCAACTCCATAGCCGCGTGGGTGAATTCGCCTACGTCAATCACGACCAGCGAGAAGGGATCGTCGGTGAGCGCAGAGAACGGTTTTTCGCCAATGCCCGGAATCCAGAGGAAGACGAACTCGCCCGCCTGAACGTTGATCTTGCGGTCAAAGGTCAGCAGCGCGATGTCTTCGCAGACGCGCTTGTTTTCTACCAACGTGACTGGGGTGAACCCCATATCGATGTCATAGCGCACCTGCGCCTCTGCGCGGGCGTTGCCGGTGGCGAGGTCACTTTCCAGCGCGGTGAAGTAGTCCTTGATCTCAGCGGTGGTCATGCCCACCAGCGCTGAGCCTACGCCAACCACGTCAGCACCGGCGCCCATGAATGCGCGCACATCTTCGGCACTGCTCACCCCGCCACAGCCGATGATGGGTAGCTGGCTAACAGCGCGAACTTCGCGCACGCATTTGAGGCCTATGGGCAGTACGCCCTTGCCTGACATCCCGCCGGCGCCATTGCTGAGCACTGGCTGGCCGTGTGATGAGGTGTAGCCGGGCCCAACCGTATTGATGGCGCAGAAACCATCGGCGCCGCCCTCAGCCGCCGCTTTGGCGATTTCGCCGATGTCGGGGGTGTTAGGCGTCAGCTTGGGGATCACCGGAATGTCCACGGCGTCTTTCACGGCTTTGACAATCTCGAAAACCAGCTCCGGGTCCTGACCCATCGCCATGCCGTAGCCCCTGGCGTGCGGGCAGGAGAGGTTCAGTTCCAGACCGTCGGATACAGGGGCCAGCAGGCGGGCTACTTCGACGAAGTCACTGACGCTGCCGCCAAAAATGGAGGTGAGTAAAAACTTGTCATCGGGGACGCGCAGTTGGCTCAGTAGGTCAACCGAGGCCTCAGCGCCGGGGTTTGTTAGGCCCACAGCGTTCACAAAACACCCAGGCGCATACTGACTGAGCACAGGCTCCCGGTAACCCAGGCGCGGCTCCAGTCCGATGCTCTTGGTCGTGAGCACGCCAACCTGGGGTACTGAGTCCATGAAGTATTGGATGATCGAGGTGGCCGTGGTCACGATACCCGAGGGTACCGTCAATGGGCCGGAGATCTGCTTGCCGAAGAATTCTGTGCTCAAAACGGGGCTCTGTCAGTTAGCGCAAGTGGGCGGCGCCATGGCCGCTGCGTGAATGCGAATTATACTGGCGCAGGCCCCTAGGTCACAATCAGACCAAGTGCTACTCGGCGAGCTCCTCGTGAGCCCTGAGCGAGTGATGGCGGGGTTTCAGGTGCCGCAGAAGGTTTGATGCACCCGCTGTTCAGGCAGTGGGGGTGTTGCCAGGCGACGATCCGCGGCGTCGTAATCAAAAGGCTGCTGCCAACGGGTATTCAGCGCGTGAAACGGGCCAAAGTCGCCGCCCTCGGCAGCGCTGATGGCTTCCTGCACCAAATGATTACGCGGAATGAAGACCGGGTTAGCCCTGCGCATCGCCGCGTGGCGGTCCCTCTTGCTTTGTGGGTCTACCGCCAGGCGCTCCTGCCACTGAGCTATCCAGGCATTCAGCCTCGCCGATTCTGGGGCCAGATCGCCGATGCCGTGTGCCGCCTCATCGTGCGCCGCCAAATCCGTGAGATGGCGGAAGGTCAGGGTGAAGTCCAGAGATTCGTCGGCCATCAGCGTAAACAGTGCTTCAACCTGCTCGGTGTCTTCTTCCGAGAGTGCTGCCAGCCCCAGCTTGGTGGCAAGCCCCTGAGAGTGGGCCTCCATGAACAGTTCGGGGTACCTGTCTACCGAGGCCTGCGCCAGAGCAACGGCCGTGTCGGGGTCATCAGCGATCACGGGCAGTAGGGCCTGGGCAAGCACGGACAGGTTCCAGTGGCCGATGCCCGGTTGGTTGCGATAGGCATAGCGCCCGCCATGGTCAATGGAGCTGAAGACCGTATCTGGGTGGAAGCTGTCCATGAAGGCGCAGGGGCCATAGTCGACGGTTTCGCCGCAGAGCAGCATGTTGTCGGTGTTCATAACGCCGTGGATAAAGCCCAGCAGCTGCCAATAGGCGATCAACCGCGCCTGCGCTGCGACCACAGCCTCCAACAATGCCAGCGCGGGATTGTCCCCGCTGTGCTGCGGGTAGTGGCGTGCCAGCACATGCGACACCAGTGCATTGAGCTTGTCTTTATCGCCGGAGGCGGAGAAAAACTGCACAGTGCCGACGCGCAGGTGGCTGCTGGCGATACGCGTCAAGATGGCGCCAGGCTCCATCTGGTTGCGCACGACGGCCTCGCCGGTTGTCACGGCGGCCAAGGCGCGTGTGGTTGGCACGCCCAATGTGTGCATGGCTTCGCTGATAAGGTACTCGCGCACCACGGGTCCGATGGGTGAACGACCATCACCACCGCGGGAGTAGGGTGTCGGACCTGCGCCTTTCAGCTGCACGTCCATGCGGGCACCGTCGCGGTCGACCACCTCTCCCAGCAGAATCGCTCTGCCATCCCCAAGCTGCGGGTTGTAGCTGCCAAACTGGTGGCCGGCATACACGGTGGCAATGGGGGTGGCACCCTCAGGTATGGCGTTCCCCGCCAACACAGATAGTCCTTCCGGTGAGCGCAGCCATTCTGCGTTAATGCCCAGCTGCGCCGCGAGGGCATCGTTGATGGCGATCAGCCCCGGTTGTGCCACCGGTGTCGGTTGCTGCGCGCTGGAGAAACCGGATGGCATTCGGCTATAACTGTTATCGAAAGCGATGGCGCTGGTCATGGAGACTCCGGTGCTAAGCTGATGGCAGGATTACGGTGGTGTGGGGTACTTGGATTGCCCACCCGCTCAGCCTAACCTTAGCAGTGGTTTCGGCGCCGTGATATGCGAGCGTCGCTTAATACGTTGGAAAGAATAAAAGTCAGGCAGGATGGCACGCTATGATTACTTCGTGGGATACCTTGATTCGCAATGCACTGGTTTTCGATGGCACCGGCGAGGCGCCCCAAACCATGGACATCGCTCTGCGTGACGGTAAGGTCGCGGCCAAAGGTGCTGCCCTGCCGGAGGCGAGTGCAGCACAAGTGGTTGACGCCCAGGGGCAGTGGTTGATGCCGGGCTTGTTGGACATCCATACCCACCTTGATCTGGAAGTAGACCTCGATCCCCGTTTGCCGGAGGTGGTGCGTCACGGAACCACCACGGTTTTGGTTGGTAACTGCAGCTTGGGCACCTGTTTCGGCAAACAGCACGAGGGCGAGCAGGACCCTATCGTCGATTGTTTTACGCGCGTGGAGAACATTCCCAAGTCGGTGCTGCGCAAATGCGTGGAGGTGATCGACTGGGACGATACTGCAGGCTACATGGCGCACCTTGACGACATGCCCCTGGGTCCAAACGTCGGTGCATTTATCCCTCACTCCATGCTGCGCGTCGAGGTAATGGGGCTGCAGGAGAGCATTAGCCGGGCGCCTACTGAGTCAGAGCTGCAGGCGATGGAGAACATACTTCAAAGCGCCATGGATCAGGGCTATCTGGGGATGAGTACCGACGGTCTGCCGTTCCACTATCTCTCGAATGACCCTAACACGGACAAGCGAATTCCAACCCAGTTCGCCAGCTTCGGTGAGCTCAAGCGCCTGCTAAAGGTGGTTCGCAACCGGGATCGTGTCTGGCAAACCACACCGATCTTGGAAAATCGTCCGATGGCGCTGGTGTATTTTGCGCTCACCAGCGGTCGCCTGTTCGGCAAAACCCTGAAAACCTCGGCGCTGGCTGCGGTGGAGCAGGCCGTAGCACCGAAGGCCACCCGCAGCTTCCTGTCTCTGGCTGGTTTGCTCAATTCCTGGCTGTTCAAAGGCAATATTCATTTTCAGGCATTGGGCACTAACTTCCGCGTCTGGTCGGACGGCATCGTCAGTCCGCTGTTTGAAGAGTTGGAGTCCACCGCCAAACTTATCGCCTGCGAGTATGAGGATGTGGAGGGCCGCATGGCGCTGCTAAATGACCCGCAGTGGGTGGAGGATTTCCGTGAAGACTGGTACCACGGGCGACGCGGTAACAACTTCGCCACCTTCAAAGCGAAGATGGGGCTGCCTGATCATCTGGTCATTCGCGAGCTCGACATGCTGACCTTCGACGGAGCACCGGTGAGCGAATGGGATGGGGAGACAATGCAGCAGGTGTTTGACCGCCTCGAGGCGTATCAGGCGGGCCAGGCGGATCGAGCACGCTCCGACGCGGAACGTGACGCCTTTGACGCCTTTCCCAAACCTGTCCAAGACGACGCCAGCTTCATGCTGCACTTGCTGCGCGCCTACGACAAGAACTTCCGCTTCTACGCGGATGTGGGCAACGTGGGTAATGTGCCGACATTGGAGCTGCTACTGGATGAAAACTCCATGCCCGGGTTCAACGATTCCGGCGCACACATCACCAACATGGCCTTTTTCGACGCTAACCTCATGTCCTTGAAGCTGGCTCAGGAGCAAGGGCTGGATACGGTGAGTACGATTGTGAAGCGACTCACCCGCGAGCCCGCCGCGTTCTTTGGTCTGGATGTCGGCACGTTGGAGATTGGGGCACAGGCAGACATCACGCTGATCAACCCGGACGCGCTCAAGGATTGGAATTGTGATGCCACGCGCAAGCTGGAATTCCGCGAGCTGTTCCAGCACAACCAGATGGTGAATCGCCCCGAGGGTATCGTGAGCCGCGTGTATATCCGCGGCGAACCGGTTTGGGACGGCAGTGACTTTACCGATGTGTTGGGCAGTCGCCCGCTGGGGCGGGCGCTGCGCGCAGCCTAGCGGCAGACCTAATAGCCTTTACGGATATCTACCAGGTTCAGCATGCGCTCGCCGGCGGCATAGCGACGCAGGTTCTCAATGGCGATGGTGGTCATGCGGCGTAGGCTGTCTGCCCCGGAGGCGGAAATGTGCGGCGTGATAATTACCCTGTCCATTTGCCAGAGAGGGCTGTCTTCTGGCAGCGGCTCCGGGTCTGTGACGTCCAACCCTGCGCCATAAACCAGACCTGATTCCAACGCCGCGATCAGGTCCCCGGTAACGGTGCTTTTGCCGCGACCAACGCTCAGGAAAATAGCCCCCGGTTTCAGCGCATCAAAAAATGCCTTATCGAACACGCCGGCGGTTTTGGGGGTGAGTGGCAGGGCGTTGGCGACAACGTCGGCCTGGCCCGCCAGCGTATTCAGCTCGTCGGACAAGCCCACATAGTCCATGTAGTCTGGCCCTGTGCGGGACGAATTGCGCGTGGCAATAACACGCATGCCCAGGCCGTGAGCGCGCCAGGCGATCTCAGTGCCAATGCCGCCCAGGCCAACCACCAGCAATGTTTTGCCCTTGAGTTCACCGAACCGTTGCAGCTGGGCGGGGCTGGTATCCCATTCGTTCTTCACCTGCGCCTGAGTGTAACTGGGGATGCCGCGACTCAGTGACATCAACATTGCGATGGTGTGTTCTGCAATGGTAGGCCCTGACAGACGCTTGTTATTAGTGAACACCACTTCATCTTTCTGCGTCTCAGTCAGGCCCTGGCAACGATCCATACCCACGCTGTAATTGTGCAGCCAGAGTAGGTTGGCATCGGCGTTGGCGAGGGTTTGCGGTGTACAGAGACCTATCACGGCATCTACGCCGCTCAGCTGTTCATCGGACATGGCCCAGTTGCCGGAGCGATCGAACACCACCTCCAAGTCCCCTGCGGCGCGAGAAATACGCGCCTCGTAGTCAGGCAGCAGTGCGGCGAAACGCTGGGGACTGGCAACCACGACTTTGCCTGGTTTCCAGCGCGGGTTATCCGACATTGCTGTTTGCGATTCGCGCAGACCCAGCTCCTCGATAATTGCTGTCGCTGCAGGTTCTGGCGCGACCTCTGTCAGCGCTAGTGGGCTGATGAGGCTCAATAGCAGAGCACTTAATAGTCGGCTCATGGTGTTTTCCTTATTGTCAGGCTGTGCAGCAGTGTACGTTAGCGGCGCGAAAGCGGTGCTATAGTCTGGGCAACATTTTTCGACCGACTGGAGCCCAAAACCATGCCCCGAAATCCGTTGCTCTTCGCAGTGCCTGCGCTGCTTCTGGCACTTCCATTGTCCAGCTGGGCCGCTGGCTTCTCGCCGGTAAAAGCGGAGCCGGGGGAGGAGTCTATTGCCCCAGTACTGGCGCGCGGATTTCCTGCGCCTCGTATAGCGCCACCGCGAGGTGATGAAAGCGAGGGCCCCTTTGAGACGCTGGTGATTGAGAACGGTTACATCATCGATGGCACCGGCGCCCCCAATCGCGGGCCGCTGACCATCGTGATTGAAGGGGATCGCATTACCCAGATTCGCTCGGGCTCATCCAAGGCCGCGGCGATGGGTGACGCAGGCTACCCCGAGGGCACGCGCGTAATTGATGCGCAAGGCAAGTACGTGTTGCCCGGATTCATTGATGCGCACGGCCATCTGGGTACGCCCTCTCACGCGCCAGCTGGTGCCCTGACTGATCCCGAGTATGTACTGAAGCTTTGGCTGGCCCACGGCGTCACCACTGTGCGGGATGTGGGTGCCATGATGGGTTTGAGCTGGACCCTGGAGCACAAGCGGCTGAGTGAGGCCGGTGAGATTGCCGCCCCCCGAATGCTGGTGCACAGTGCTTTCCCCCCTAACTTGCTCACAACCCGGCAAGCTCGGGACTGGGTAAAGGCGGTGCGTAAAAAAGGCGCCGATGGTCTCAAGTTCTTTGGCGCTGCGCCGCCCATCATCGAAGCGGCGATGGATGAAGCCCAGCAGCAGGGCATGAAAACCACGTATCACCATGCCCAATTGTCGGTTAAGCGCATCAATGTGCTCGATAGCGCGCGTATGGGTCTGGACAGCATGGAGCATTGGTATGGCCTGCCCGAAGCCATGTTCGACGACAAGGTGATTCAGGACTACCCCTACGGCTACAACTACAACAACGAGCAGGACCGCTTTGGCGAAGCAGGACGCCTGTGGGAGCAGGCCGCACCGCCGGGATCCGCGACCTGGAATGCCACTATTAATGAGTTGATATCGCTGGATTTCACCATTGATCCCACGTTTACCATTTACGAGGCTAACCGCGACTTGATGCGCGCCAGAAACGCGGACTGGCACGCCGAGTACACCATGCCCTACATACGGCGGGCGTTTGAACCCGACCCGATGATTCATGGTTCCTACTTTTTTGACTGGACGACCGCCGACGAGATTGCCTGGAAGCGCAACTACCAGCGCTGGATGCAATTCGTGAACGACTATAAGAATGCCGGTGGTCGTGTGACCGTAGGATCGGATGCGGGCTTCATCTACAAGATCTACGGATTCGCCTATGTGCGTGAACTGGAGCTTCTGCAGGAAGCCGGTTTTCACCCGCTGGAGGTGCTGACCTCGGCAACCCTCAATGGCGCCGAGCTGCTTGGTATGGATGACCAAATTGGTTCTATCGAACTGGGCAAGAAAGCGGATCTGGTGATTGTGGATGAGAATCCGCTAGCCAACTTTAAGGTGCTCTATGGCACAGGCCACCGCCGTCTCAATTTAGAAAAAGGCGAGATGGAAACCGCCGGTGGCATCCGTTACACCATCAAGGATGGCATCGTGTTCGATGCGAAGGCGTTGCTGGCTGATGTGCGGGAATTGGTGGCCGAGCGCAAGGCGCTGGAAGCCGCGGAGAATTCTGCACCCTAGGTTGTGATAGCTAAAGGGTTGCAAAACAGAACTATTTTCCTACTCTGAATGTCGACGTCAGATGAGAGGGTTGGATAATGAGTGAAGCTTGGCAATCCAGTGCCTGCATTCTGTGCGAGTGCAACTGCGGCATAAATGTACAAACGGGCGGAGAAGCGGCCAGGGAGATCGTACGCATTCGAGGTGATGAAGATCACCCCGCCTCGCAGGGCTACTTGTGTCAGAAAGCCAGTGGGCTTAATCATTACCAAAACGGGAAAGACCGCATCACCCAGCCTTTGCGTCGGCGCGAGGACGGCACCTATGAGCCGGTGAGCTGGGAGACCGCGACCACGGAGATCATGCAGCGCCTGATCGCGCTCAGGGATCAACACGGTGGCGAGTCGATTTTCTATTACGGTGGCGGCGGCCAGGGCAATCACCTGCCGGGGGCCTATGCCAGTGCAACGCGCGCGGTACTGGGTAGCCGGTACCGGTCGAACGCGCTGGCGCAGGAGAAAACCGGTGAGTTCTGGGTGAACTCGCAAATGTTCGGCACCCATGTGCGCGGTGATTTCGAACACTGTGACGTTGCTTTTTTCCTGGGCAAAAATCCCTGGCACTCGCACGGCATCCCAAGGGCGAGGGCACTGCTACGCGAAATCAGCAAAGATCCCGATCGCACCATGATTGTGGTTGACCCCGTTGTCACAGAAACCGCAAAACTCGCGGACATTCATCTGCGGGTGAAGCCTGGCAGGGACGCCTGGTTATTGGCGGCAATGCTGGGGGTTATCGTTCAGGACGGCCTGGCCGATACCGCATGGCTAGCGGAGCACACAGACGGTGCGCCCACGGTGATGCAGGTGTTTGAGAGCATTCCGATCGCGGATTACTGCGCGATTGCGGGTGTGCCTGAGGAGCAGGTGCGCTCGGCTGCGACCGCGGTTGCGAACGCCAACGGCGCGGCTTTCTTCGAGGACCTGGGTGTTCAGATGAACCACCATTCCACGCTGGTGAGCTACCTGGAGAAACTGGTGTGGAGCCTGTGTGGTCACTTTGGTAATGCCGGTGGCCAATTTACGGTAGCGGCCTTACAAAATTTGGGTGGCAGCGGGCGCAGCTCGCGCAAAACGCCGGTGGTAGGCGCGCCCATCATCAGTGGATTGGTGCCCTGCAATGTTATCGCCGATGAGATTCTCACCGATCACCCAGACCGCTACCGCGCCATGTTGGTTGAGGCTGCGAATCCGGTGCACTCTCTGGCCGACAGCCAGAAGATGCGCGAGGCACTTCGGTCGCTTGATCTGGTTGTTGTGATCGATGTGGCGATGACCGAGACCGCGCGCGAAGCCGACTATGTCCTACCGGCATCGACGCAGTATGAGAAGTGGGAAGCAACCTTCTTCAATTTTGAGAACCCCGAGAACTATTTCCATCTGAGAAAGCCGTTATTTGCACCGTTAGGTGACAGCCTGTCCGAAGCTGAGATTCACGCGCGTCTGATTGAGGCTGCGGGATTAATGCCGCAGGACCTCTGCGACGAGCTTTCCAGCATTCTTGAAGCGGACGGCAGAGATGCCTTTAGGGACCGTTTTCTACAGGCGATGGCCGAAGATCCGATGGTGGCCAAAATTGCGCCGGTACTGCTTTACCGAACACTTGGGCCGACATTGCCCGAGGGTGCTGCAGAGGGCGCGGTGCTCTGGCCGCTCACAGTGTCTATGGCCATGCAGGAGAGCGAGAGCCTGGGCCGGGCGGGATACTCCGGCGAACCCATGTCGCAAGCGGACCAGCTGTTCGATGCCATTATCAACGGGCATTCTGGTGTGGTGATCGCCAGGGATGAGCCCGGCCAATCATGGCAGCGTATGGGCACCGAAGATGGCCGGATACGGCTGGCCTTGCCTGAGCTGTTGGCAGTTGTTGATACGCTCAAAGCCGGTCCTGCGGACACGCGCGATACGCAGTACCCCTTCATCCTGATGGCAGGGGAGCGCCGCGATTACTCAGCCAACACGATCTATCGCGATGGCGGTTGGCGGCGCAAAGATGCGCAGGGCGCTCTGCGAATGTCGTCAGCCGATGCTGAGCAGCTTGGCGTCCAGCAAGGGGGGCAGGTGCGTATCACCACTGCCGTCGGTTCTGCGGTTGCCAGTGTGGAGATCAACGACCGAATGCAGGCTGGACACATATCCTTACCGAACGGCTATGGTTTGGACAACGAAGACGGTGTTCGCACAGGTGTGGCCGCGAATGAACTGACATCATTGAAGGACTGCGACGCGTTTGCGGCTACCCCACATCACAAGTACGTGCCTGCTCGCGTCGAAGCGCTGGCCGTGTGAGTGTGATGCGATAACTCAGGCACACAAGGTACAAGGAGACAGGCATGGAATTGGTAACGTTTTTGTATCCCGGCATGACAACGCTGGACCTGGTAGGGCCCCACGAGGTGTTGGCCCACCTGCCTGATATCAACGTCAGGCGGGTTGCTGCGCAGGCAGGGCCAGTCACGGCTGACACAGGGCTGCAACTGGTTGCCGATAGCGCCATGTCCGATGTGCAAAGCGCGGATATCCTCTTGATGCCAGGGGGCACTGACACCTGGCCCTTGCTCACCGATGAGGCGGTGCTTGACTGGGTTCGTCAAATCGATGGCACCACCCAATGGACAACCTCTGTGTGCACCGGTTCGCTGGTGTATGCCGCCGCCGGCCTGCTCAGTGGCAGGGAGGCAACGACACACTGGGCAACCATGGAGGTGTTGGAGCAATACGGGGCCGTGCCTACCAAGCAGCGCGTTGTTCGCAGTGATAAGTATGTGATGGCGGCGGGCGTTTCCGCGGGCATCGACATGGGGCTGACGCTGGCGGCTGAAATCGCCGGCGAAGAGTTCGCACAGCTGCTTCAGTTAGCCATTGAGTATGATCCTCAGCCCCCCTTCGATGCGGGATCTCCCGAGAAAGTGCCTCACCTTGCTGATGCGGTCGCCGCCATGCTCACCAACCCCGCAGGCTGACTTTACACTTCTTTACCCGGCGCGGGAGCAGATTAACAGCCGGTTCTGGTCCAATCGATCGCAAGTCAACACACAACGAGGTAGATGATTATGACGATGACCAAAACAACTGCTGTTATTGCTTCTGCATTGGCCCTGGCGCTCAGCGCAGCATCGTATGCCGATGGGCACTGCGGCAAGAACCTTGAGCGTATGCAAGAGCGTCTTGGCCTGAGCGACGCACAGGTCGAGGAAATGCGCGAGATCCGTGCCAACGGTGGTTCCAGAGAAGATGTTCGTGCTGTGCTCACAGACGAGCAGCGCAGCCAGGCACAGCAATGGCGTGAGGAAAATCCGGATAAGGCCCGCAAGATGAAGTCGCGCCAGCAGCATGCGCAGCGCATGCACGATGAGTTGAATCTGACGGATGCGCAGGTTGAGCAAATGCGGGAGATTCGCGAAAACGGCGGCAGCCGCGATGACGTCAACGAGGTACTGACCGATGAGCAACGCGAGCAGATGGCCACTTGGCGCGCTAACCGCCCCAAACGCGACAGCAATGACGACAGCCTGTCTTTCTAAGATCGATGTCAGTACGTAGCCATCATTTAGCAAAGCCCCGGTCCTGCGCAGCAGTGGTGGTGTTTCTACCGCTGCTTGCTGCCTGTACCACCACTGACGAAATCATCATCGACAAGAAGGGCGTAGATCCTGCGCGCTATGAGGAAGACCTGGCCCAATGCCGGGTGTATGCCGATGAGGTACGCACAGGCGAGAAGGCTGCTCGCGGCGCCGCATCGGGTGCGGTTGTTGGCGGGCTGATCGGTGCTGCAGTGGGCAACAGTCGCGATGCCCAGCGCGGTGCGGGCGCCGGTGCGGTCACCGGTGGTGCTCGCGGTGTTGCCGAGGGTTCCAGGAGCGAGGTGCAGGTGGTGAAGCAGTGCCTGCGCGGACGGGGCTATCGCGTCTTGAACTGAGATGGTTGGACGCTGTACCAGACCCTGTGGCAGGCTAGCGCCATAGCAGCGGCGAATCACGCGTATGGCAGATACCCTTGCGACTCTGGATTGGTGGATCATCGGGCTGTATTTGCTCGCCATGCTCGGACTTGCAGCGTGGCTGGGCCGCCAGCAGGGCTCACGTAGAGACTACTACCTGGGTGGTGGGAAACTGCCCAGTTGGGCCCTGGCAACCTCGGTTGTAGCGACCCAGTGCTCAACTAACTCCCTGTTGGGCGCACCGGCATTCGTCGGTTTTGTGATCGGTGGTGGCATGTTGTGGCTGCAGTACGAACTGGCCGTGCCACTGGCTATGCTGCTCCTTTGCGCCCTTTTTTTGCCGGTGCGTCGCAGTGGCGCCATTTCAATCTACGCCTTCCTCGAACAACGTTTGGGTTTGCAGGCACGCCTTCTAGCCAGCGCCTGTTTTCTGGTGTTCCGGGGGGTGGCTACCGGTGTGACTATCTATGGGGTTGGTTCGGTGCTGAGTCTGGTCACGGGGCAACCGTTCTGGCTATCTGTAGTGTTGTTGATGGGTGTGACCATTGTCTACGACGTGCTCGGCGGGATGCGTGCCGTGGTCGTGTCAGATGTTTTGCAGATGGGGCTGCTGTTGCTGGCGGTATTGCTGGGTCTGTCGATGGTGATAGAACCTCTGCTGGCTCGGCCCGAGGCCATCACCAGCCAGTGGCAGGCCGTCTCAATGGACTGGGGCTTCAGCGGTAATGACTATGGCTTCTGGCCAATGGTGATCGGTGGCCTGTTCCTGTACATGGCCTATTACGGCTGTGACCAGAGTCAGGCTCAGCGTCTACTCGCCGCTGCGGATGAGCGTGAGACCCAGCGCGTCTTGCTGCTCAATGGCCTGCTTCGTTTTCCGCTGGTGTTGGCCTACTGCCTGCTTGGCCTTGGGCTGGCTGCCTATGCGATGCGAGAGCCAGCGCTTGTCGCATCCCTGCCGGCGACTGCAGCGGGCACGCCTAACTACAATCTGGTGTTCCCTGCCTTCGTCATTCGGGAGTTCGCGCCTGGTATTGCCGGGCTCGCTATCGTCGGGCTCTTTGCGGCGGCAATGTCGTCCATCGACTCGGCCCTGAATAGTCTATCTGCCAGTACGCTTGAGGACTTCCTGCAGCGTGACCGCGTCATTCCAGAGCGCAGCTTGTTTCTTTACTCCAAGTTACTGACGCTGGCGTGGGGCCTATTCGCCGTGGCGCTGTCGTTCCAGGTGGAGCACATTGCGCCCACCGTACTTGAGGCCATCAACAAGGTAGGCTCCATGGCGAATGGCCCGCTTCTGGGCTTGTTCTTGATTGCGATATTTCTCCACGGCGCCGGCCAGCGGACAGCCATCATCGCGTTCCTCTTGGGGTTGGTGGCAAATGCCTCGCTATGGCTGTGGGCGCCACAGGTCTCCTGGCTATGGTGGAACGTTGCCGGATGCGTGGTGGCTTTGGCATTCGCAGTGGTGGCCAGTATCGGGCGGAGGGCGCACTCTGTGCCGCTTGGCGACTTGGCGGCTGCCGTACCAAAAGCCTATGCAGTCGCTTTGCTGCTGATGGCGGCGGTGGTATTGGCCGCGGCTCTGGTTTTCTCCGCGTTGGCGGATTAAAGCACCCATAAAATCCAGGGCGTTCCCACCAGTAAGAAAATCAGCAGGCACGCTGCGGTTGCCAGGCCGCCGTACTTATAAACCTCGCCTCCGGTGATATAGCCGCTGCCTACAAAGATGACATTGCAGGAAGAGGCCTGCGGTGTAAGCACCGAGAAAAAATTGGTCGCCAGTAACAGCATCATTGCCATCAAAGGTAGCGGTACGTTGGGCTGGGATAAAGCTAGGAATACGCCAAACAAGGCTAGCAGGTGCGCGGTCTGGCTCACAAACAGGTAGTGCACGATCACATACAGGCATAGCAGCAATACGTAGGTGATTGGCCAAGCGAAATCCGTCGCAGCGCCACCCATCAGATTGCCCGCCCAGGACATGAACCCGAGGCGGTTCAGTTCGGTGCTCAGTGTGTACAGGATTGCGAACCAGATCAGCGTTTCCAGCGCATCACCGGATTCGCGCAAATCCTTCACGCTGAATACGCCACCCATAATGAGCAGCGCGAGGCCCAGGAAAGCGATGGCGGTGGCATCGAAACCGATGATACCCGCCAGCGCCCATCCGCCGACCAGTGTGACGAAGGTTGAGAGGGTAATCCATTCTTTACGGCTGAGCGGGCCCATTTCTTTCAGCGCTGCCTGTGCCAGCCCTGGCGCCTCTGGTGTTGCGCCGATGGTGGGCGGAAAGACCTTATACAGAAGCCACGGAAGAACAACGATGGCGCAAAAAGTCGGCACGCTGGCGGCGATGAACCAGCTGGCAAAGTTGATGCTGACACCCTGCTCAGCGGCGATCGCAACGCCTGCGGGATTCGCCGCCATTGCCGTCAGCCACAGGCCGGAGGAGAGGGCGAGGCTGACCATGGCGCACAGCATCAGGTAAGCCCCGATGCGGTGTCGACTCTCGTCACCGGGATGTGAGCCGTTGTTCTCCGCCAGCGAGTAAACGATAGGAAACAACACCCCCGAGCGCGCAGTATTACTGGGAAACGCAGGGGCAATGACGGCGTCGGTGGCCATGATGCTGTAGGCAAGGCCCAAAGGCGAACGGCCGAAACGGCTCACCAGTAAGTAGCCGATGCGTGCGCCAAGGCCTGAGTTGACGACGCCCTTGCCGACCAGAAAAGCCACCACGATCAGAAGGATAAAGCCTTTGCTGAAGCCCGCGTAGGCGGCGTCGGGATCCAATGTTCCCGTTAGCACGGCGGCTACCAGTGCGAGTATTGCTGCGAGGAACAGTGTCGTTCCCCCGGTCAGGACGCAGAGAATGGTGGCGCCGAAAATCGCGAACAGTTGCCAGGCCTCGGTCGAGAGGCCGTCCGGTACTGGCGATAAAAACAATACGATGCCGACGGCGACACTGAACAGCAGCATTAGCGGACGTTTCATACCGCTATTTTAGAGCCTCGTTCCTGTTTTCATAGTGCTTGGCAAACACGGCCCCGCAGTCTACTGTTGGGCTCTCGATATGAAGGAGTCACTACTATGTTCCGCCTGATGACAACCTCGGCACTGTTGGTTTGCTCAATGACCACCTATGCAATGGAATGGCCTTGGACCGAGAAAGAAGACACCCAGTACGGTTACTGCAAAGGCTTTGTTGTGGCGGGGCTGGTCGAGGCGCCCGTGCAGGATCTGTCGCGCACCAATCTTTGGCTGGCTTGGAATGCGATCAATCGCGCCGAGCTTCCCGAGGGTAGTGTCACTGAAGAAGACTATGAAGCGGGCCGCGCAGCGTTTAGCCAGGGGCTGAGCGCTGGTGATCTGGAAGGGGTCCTAGACACTGCAGACGGTGAGTGCGGTCTCGGGCGCAACGATGGCTGGTTCTAGTCCGTTCCACATCTCCTGGGGGTAGCGCTCGCTCCCCCCGGTCCGGAAGCACAGCTCTTAATCGTTCTTGAAGAGCTTATCTAACAGCTTACCCGCTTCCTTCTCAACTTTACGCCTAACCTCGTTCTTGGCGAGATCTTCGATAATCGATTGCGTATCCACGCTGCACCAATCTGCAGCGTCATCGGATGCCAGGTTCCCCTCGCAACTCACAGGCCACTCGATATCGGTGAGTCGTTCGTTAACACGACAGGCTGGATCCAGCTCGCCCAGTTCCGGCAGCAAGCGGGTATCAAAAGTGGCATCGAAGTTCTGTTTCAGCAGCGCCAAGCGTCCAGTGCCTCGCATCTGTGCCGCATACGTATCAATGTTCAGCGGTGCCAGTTTTGCGAAGCCATCGGCGAATACGATTTGTGCGGAGAGGTCCTTCAGCTCACTGCGCTCCGGCAAGGTCTCCGTCATTGATTCCTGGTTAACCAGTGATACGGCGTCGCAGAACATTCTTTCGATACCCACGTCTTCGAGCACGACCGCGTCGGTTTTTAGATTGGCAGGCCCCGCGAGGTTATTAACCAGTTGATTGCTGCTGCGGCCGGTGCCCTGGATATTCCAGTCTAGGGTGGCGCTACCACTGACATTGGCCTCCACCTCTGCCGCACTCAATAAGGCAGCGATATCAACACCATCGACGGCGCCCTTTGTGGTCAGCCTGGCGTTGTCGTTAGTGGCATCGAGCGATAGGGTCATACCGAGCTCTCCGCCGAAAAGCTCGCCGCTCAACTCTGTGACTTCCGCCACGCCATTGATGGCCTGGCCGCGAAGCCGCAGATTGTCCACCTCGTAGTTCCCGTAGATGCCCTTCTCAACATTCAAGTCAAAGCGTGTAGAGAGGCCACGTATCGCCTCAAGTGGTAAGGGCTGGTCACCGTCACTTGCGTTGGTCTCTGTCTCCGCGGAGGCGTCTTCCTCACCAGCGTCAGATCCCGCCAGCGCAAGCAGGGCGTCATTGAGCAGGTTCATTGTCAGCGTAGCGTCCAGCTGCGGGCTTTCGAGGCTCGCATAGCGCACGGTGCCGTCTCCCCGTGACTCTCCAACGACGAATGCGAGCTGCAGTTGTGCGACCAATGCGTTGAGATCAGCGTCACCATTGAAAGTGAGCTCAACCGTCTCGGCGATAATGCCGTCAATAGTCAGTGCCAGATCGGACAATGTGATCTGACGTGAATCGGCGTCCACTACCAGTGCTCCGTTGGCGGTGGCCTCCACGGGCGGTGCCTCAGCACTGGTCGCGGCGGAGACAACAGCCTCAAGTGTGACAGGACGGCCCGCGGTGTTTACATCCGTCAGCTGCAGTTGCTCTACGCGTAATGTGGTGATGTCACCCTCCGGCGATACAAGCTGAATCCCTGAGTCGGTGACTGAGAACTCATCAATGGTCAGCGCCAGCGGTGCCGCGAGCATTTGTACCTGCTCTGCAGCGGCATCAGCCGCATCTTGCTGAGCCGCCTCATAGGCTTTGCGCTGTTCAGGGGTCATAGCTGTGGGGTCGGGTAAACCCTCAGTGTTGGGTGCGGAAGCTTGCTGCACGGTAGCGTTCAGGCCCTGCACAAGGATGCGCTCCATCTCTACCTGCTTGGATAGAAGCGGTAGCAGTTGAACGCCGATAGATAGCAGTTCAGCCGTCGCGGTAGGCGCGTCCTCCTCGGGCAGCGTGACCGCGGCATCACCCAGCGTCACAGCGATGGTAGGAAACAGCGAAAACTTCACCTCGCCCTTCACCTCAAGCGTGGCACCTGTCTTCTGCTTGATGGCGTCCTGTGCAAGGGTCAGGACACGCTGCTCGTCAACAAAGGCTGGGATAAGCAACAGGGCTAGGAGGATGATTCCCAGAGGGATAGCGATGATCAGTAGCAGGCGTGACATGAAGACTCTCGTTCAGTGGTGAAGCTGCACAAACCCCGCGTTTGCGCTATGTCAGCCTTCAATATAGCAGGGCTTGGCGACCGGGGGTGGCGTGCGAGGCGATAGGCGAATCAACCCGCTTGTTCGTAGGCGAGTTTTGCCTCTTCGGCGATGAGTTTCACGCCGGCTCGCACGCTGTCGGCGTCGGCGCCGTAGGAAATCCGAAGGCACTGATGCTGATGGTCCCATTCATCATCCATGCCGATGAAGAATTCCTCACCCGGTACCACCAGTACGCCTCTGGCCTTTAGGCGCTGGTAAAGTTCCTTCGATGTGATGGGCAGGTCTTGCAGCCACAGCCATAGGAAGATTGCGCCCTCGGGCTTGTGAATCCGGAAGGGCAGGCCAGCCAAGTCCTGGCGTAGCCAATCCACCGTTTGTGCGGCTCGGTGCTCATAGAAAGGCCTTATATGCCGTTCGCTGATAGTGAGAATGTCATCGTTGCTCAGCATCGTCTTGGCGAGGGCAGGACCGAGCGTGCCGCAAGCGAGACTGACAATGGTATTAGCGTTTGTGTAGGCCTCAATTAATGGCTCGCTGGCAACGATGATCCCCGTACGTGCCCCGGGCAGCCCAAGCTTTGAGAGGCTGAGCAGAAGCACTGTATTCTCATTCCAATGTGGAGCCGCACCCGTGAACACTATGCCGGGGAAGGGCTGGCCATAAGCGCCGTCGATGATCAGTGGGATGTCTGCAGCGCGCGCCACCGAGTCCAGGTGTGCTATTTCCTCGTCGGTGAGTACATTGCCGGTGGGGTTGGTAGGGCGCGAGACGCACAGGGCGCCCATGCTGTCGTCCATCTGCAGGGCGTTCATGTCGACGTGGTACTTGAACAGGTCGCCCTCCAGCAGCTCGATTTCGGGGCGAGATGCAGTGAAGAAGCCTCGCGTCAGACCCGCGTCGGCGTAACCGATGTACTCAGGCGCTACCGGCAGGTGAATGCTGCGCTGCCCGCCATCCGGCATATTACCCGCGAGCAGGTTGAAGAGGACAAAAAACGCCGACTGACTGCCATTGCTCACCGCAATATTGCGCTCGGAGATAGCCCAACCGTGCTGGCGCCTTAGAAGCTTAGCGAGCTCGCGACGAAATTCACGATCGCCCTGAGGCGACTGATAGACGCCCAGCAGGGTGTGGCGCTGCGCCGGATCATTCAGCACGGATTGCAGCCGCTCGGCAAAGAAGGCCTCTACCTCGGGGATGCGGCCGGGATTGCCACCGCCCATGAAGATCATGTCAGGGTTTTCGCTTAGCGCAGTACCCAGATCGTCCATCAGCGAAACTATGCCGGTGCGCTGGCCAAACTGCTCTCCAAAGCGGGACAATTTCACGCCAAGTATCTCGATCGTATTCGATGCCACGTAGCTTAGCAGTACGTGTGTTGTTTCGCGTTACTACTTCTTCAATCTCTTTGCCTGACTCTCGGCGCTTCGCGCTGCTGTCGTCGGGCTAGTGGATTTGAGCGCCAACGCGCCGGCTATCGGCAACATGGATTTGCCATGTCCGCAGGATTGAGCTGATTGTTGCTTTCATTTACTGTCGCTGACATGAAAACGTTACCAGACAACCCACGCACAAACTGTCGCAACTGCGGTGCTTTGCTGCATGGCGAGTATTGCAGTGTTTGCGGTCAGCGCGAGGGGCGTAGAGATCTGCATTTTTCAGAGGCGGCGGGCGATATCCTGCTTGATATGGTGACTTGGGACTCGCGCTTCTGGCGAACCCTGTTTCCCCTGATGTTTCGCCCTGGATTCTTGACAGCGGAGTTTATTGACGGGCGGCGTGCTCGATACATGCCGCCTTTTCGCCTTTATATCATTGTCAGTTTCATACTTTTTCTCGTGGTGTCTTTCCTGGCCCGAGACATGATGGCCGAAGTCACCAATGAAGACGGTGACGTATCTGTCTTCATTTCGTCGGATGACGAAGTTGACCCGGAGGGGCTTGCCGAGGCGCAACGAACGCTCGACGGCCTGGGGATTGACGTTGATCTTCAAGCGCGAAAGGAGGCTAGCGAGGATCCAGCGCAAACCGAATACGGGGGGGCGCCTTCTGCAAGTCAAAGTGCCGAATCGTCAGCTCAAGCTTCAGCAGAGGCGGCAGTGGACGGTGATGCGGATTCTGTCGATGACGAAGACCACGTGAATATTAACTTTGGCTTTAGCGATGAAGAGAAGCCATCGTGGTTGGGGGACTTGGAGTCGCGAATGGAGGGCAACGTACGCCGTATGAAGGAAGAGCCTTCGCTTTTCCTTGGGCTGTTTCTGGAGTATCTGCCCCAAGTGATGTTCCTGATGTTGCCACTGTTCGCGGTGTTGCTATGGATCTGCTACCTGCTGTCGCCGTTCCATTACCTGCAGCACCTTGTGTTTGGTCTGCACTATCACAGCTTTGCCTTTCTGCTGTATCTCATCGATTCCTGTCTGGCATCCGTAACCAGTGCGCTGGATGGCGTGGCGTTTATCGGCCTGATTATTTATCTCCCTCTGGCACTCATGCGCGTATACGGTTCGGGCACGATCGGCGCCGTTGTTAAATCGTTGTTCATATACTTTGCTTACGGAATCACACTGATTTTCGGTTTTGTTGCCATTGTCCTGCTGACGCTGGCGTTTCTGTGAGCCGTGCTTTGCCCAGCTATTGTTCTTTAAAGCTTACCGTCAAGACGTGCGCACACCACCAGTGCGGCGCACAATCTACGACATGAAAATCCCCATTAAAAAGCTCGCTGCGGACGGCCCCGTAATGAAAGTGGTGATCGACTCAGTCGACCTCAGTCTCTACATTGCCTTCGCGGTAATTGACGGACAGGAGTGCCTGATCACTGACAGCAAAGGCGGAACGATTAAAACCCGCAATCTGCTCGAAATGAAAAAGCAGTTGGAAGGTCTGTCCATCGCTGAACTGACCCTGCGGCAGCGCAGTGCTTACGATGAAATGGTGGGTCAACCAAAGTGGGGTTGCGACAATGCGATGGAGGTCGGTATCTCACCTGAGTTATACCCGACGCCCAGCTGGCAGCACTGACGGTTAGTTAGGGTACTGCCGCAGAATCAGCGTATTGCCCCGCTGCGTGAATTCGATGTGGCGCAGAAACGACATTCCCAACAACACCTCACTGGTGCGCAGCCCGGGAACAATGCCAGCAGCCACCCCATTTAACTCGATACCACCCACGCTCACGCTATCCAGCGTAGCCGTGTAGCTGGTGGCGATGCCATTCGCCGTTTGGGTTTGCATGGGTCGCCCCCGCTGAACGCCGATGCGCTGCGCCACGTCGAGGGGTATCGCTACACCGGTCGCGCCGGTGTCGAGCATGAATACCACCGGCTCGCCGTTGATCATGCCGTCAGTCACATAATGCCCTGCGCGGTTTCGCGTCAGCACCACTTCACGCATGCCGTCGGTAGCGATGCGCGTATCCAGCGATTGGTTGGGGTTGTGTTGTTTTTGCAGCAGGTCGGTGAAGAAGATCACCAATAGCGTCATGAGCACCAGCCAGGCCAGAGCCTGCATGGTCATCCCCAATCGCTTGTGGTCATTCTCCGGCGTGTTCATTCCTGTAGCTGCGGCAGGCTGCAATGATGTGGTCGGTTTGGTCGCTGGAAATGTCGCGATGAAAAACCCAGCGATGACCATTGATACGGACACCGTGCTGTTGCAGATGTTCAATCAATGGGGTGGTGTCGATCTCCGGCGCCAACATCACGATGTTGGTTTCTACGGGATTTGCCAGTGGTAACCCCATCTCTTTCAGGGCTTGGCCCATGCGCGCCGCATTGGCGTGATCGTCTGCCAGGCGCTGGACATTGTTTTTCAGTGCGTAAAGACCGGCTGCTGCAATCACGCCAGCTTGGCGCATGCCGCCGCCCAGCATTTTGCGGTAACGACGGGCGCGGGCGATGATGTCTTTGCTGCCAACCAGCACCGAACCCACTGGGGCCGCCAAACCTTTTGACAGGCACAGTGACGCTGAGTCGAAGTACTGGCAGATACCCTCAATAGTCACGTCGAGCTTTACGGCAGCATTGAAGGCGCGCGCGCCGTCTAGATGACGACGCAAGCCCAGCGCCTGCATACGGCGGCTGTATTCATCCAGATACGCCATGGACAGTACCTTGCCAGCGTGAGTGTTCTCCAAACATACCAATCGGGTAATTGCGAAGTGGGCATCGTCAGGCTTGACCGCGGCCTCGACCTCGTCCAGCGGCAGTTCGCCGCGGCTGTTAAAAGGAATCGGGCAGGGCTGTACGCTGCCCAGCACAGCGGCGCCCCCGCCTTCATACATGTAGGTGTGCGCACGGCTACCCACAATGTATTCGTGGCCGCGTTCACAGTGGCTGAGAATTCCCAGCAAGTTGGTCTGGGTGCCGGAAGCGGCATACAAGGCAGCTTCCTTGCCGGTTATCTCGGCGGCGTAGGCTTCCAGAGCATTAACAGTTGGGTCTTCCCCGTAGACATCGTCACCAGTTTCGGCGGCGGCCATTGCAGCGAGCATCTCTGAGCTCGGCTGCGTGACCGTGTCGCTGCGCAGATCAATCATCGGTTCTGAGATCTTGCTCTCCAATCTCGTGGCCCCATTCGCGTTTGGCTTCCAGATAGCGGCGGTTGTTGTCGTCTACGCCAATGACGTGTTTCACAGCGGTGATATCCGCTAGGCCCAGTTCAGTGAGGTCACGCACTTTCTTGGGGTTGTTGGTGAGCAGGCGTATTGGTCTGTCGCCGGCAAAGAACTTGAGTAGGGTTGCGGCATCGGAAAAGTCGCGCGAGTCATCAGGCAGGCCCAGAGACCGGTTTGCCTGGTAGGTGTCTTCCCCTTCGTCCTGCAGCAGATAAGTGGCCGCTTTTGCCCACAGACCGATGCCGCGACCTTCGTGCCCGGCCATGTACACCAGATAGCCGCCCTGTGGATCCTGGGAGATACGATCCAGTGCCGCTTCCAATTGCGGGCCGCACTCGCACCGGCGCGAGCCGAAAATATCGCCGGTAAGACAGTTCGAGTGCACCCGCACCAGAGGTGATTCAGCGTTAGCAGCATCGCCAATGGCTAACACGCTGTTAACGGCCATGCTGGATACGAGCTCGGCGAACAGGTGCTGACCGCCGCTGTCGCGCAGGGTGTTTGCCAGCGACTCAACCTGCCCCAGTTCTGTACTTCTTACGGCTGCATACCAGTCGACGGTTGGCTGTTCATGGCCGCGGCCCAGTGGTAGCGGAATGGGCCCGAGAAGGTTAAGCGCCACACCGTCGGCGGGCGGCGACTGGCGCGGATCCAGGGCCTCGCCTTGCGAATCAATGCGCATGAGCTTGCCGTGGTCGATCAGCTTTTCGCGGACGTCGGGGTTGAGATAGGTGAACACGCTTTTGCGGGCCTGTGACTGTGCTGCTAGGGGCAGGAAGTGTACATGGCCGGCCACCAGCGTCCAAATCTATCCACAGCGGGATTTTGCCCCCGTGAGTGGGTAGACTAACGCGCGGTAGTTTGTGATCACGTCAATAGAAAGAGGATCTCCATGAGCTCAGTTCTGCATCAACCCCTGACTTTACCCTGCGGCGCGGTGTTGCCTAACCGTTTGTCCAAGGCGGCCATGACCGAGGGGTTGGCAACGCCGGATGGATTGCCCACGCCTGAACTGAACCGATTGTACGGTATCTGGAGCGATGGCGGTGCCGGTATGTTGCTCTCTGGAAACATCCAGATTGATAAGGATCACCTGGAGCGGCCGGGTAATGTGGTTGTAGACGCAGAGCCCGACGCGGAGATGGCGTCGGCTCTGGCATCATGGGCGAAAGAGGCAACTCGCAATGGCAATCACTTCTGGGCGCAGATCAGCCACGGGGGCCGCCAGACTCAAAAAGTGGTGAATCCCCATCCCAAGGCACCGTCTGCGGTGAAGCTGGGATTACCGGGCGGACAGTTTGGCGAGCCCGAGCCGCTGACTCAGGACGAAATCGCGGATCTTGTGCGTCGATTCGGTGTGTGCGCTGCGGCGTGTAAGGCGGCGGGTTTCACCGGCGTTCAGGTGCATGCCGCGCACGGCTACTTGTTATCTTCCTTTCTGAGCCCTCGCGCTAACCAGCGCGACGATGAGTACGGCGGTTCACTGGAGAATCGGGCTCGTGCGCTGTTGGAGACAGTGGCCTCGGTGCGCGCGGCGGTGGGTCCCGAGTTTCCGGTGTCCGTGAAGATCAACAGCGCCGATTTCCAGAAGGGCGGCTTCGACTTTGAAGACAGCTTGCAGGTGGTGCAGTGGCTCGAGGAAGCCAGCGTTGACCTGATCGAGATATCCGGCGGTACCTATGAGCAGCCCAAGCTGCTGGGGATGGAGGGCTCTGAAGAGTCTGAGCCGCAGAAAATCAAAGAATCTACCCGGGCTCGCGAGGCTTATTTCGTCGACTTCGCAAAGGCCATGCAGGAGAAGGTGAATGTGCCGCTGATGGTCACGGGTGGCTTCCGTCGTCGCGATGTGATGGAGCAGGTTGTGGAGGAGAGCAGTGCCGATGTCATTGGGCTGGGGCGCCCTTTGTGTGTGATGACTGATGGGCCCAAGCAGTTACTGGACGGCCTTGATGAGTTGCCGCGTTATGAGAACGAATTGTCCCTGTTGCCGGGCTGGCTGTCCTTCCTCAATGCCATTAACACGATCCGCACTATCGCAACCTTCGGTGTGCAGTATTGGTATTACGCCCAGATTGATGAGATTGGTGTTGCCGGCAAGCCGGATCCCGAGATGTCCGTGTTTGCGGCAACCAAGCGATTGATGGCGTTGCAGAAGAAACTTCTGGCGGGTCGCTCGAGCTAGGGCTGGTCGCCCTGCGCCGCAACCGTCAGCAGTTGTGGTGCAGGCTAAATTGCAATTGCTCTTTGTCCACGGTGTCGCTGGACTGGTACATATAGTCCGCTTGGACCTTCAGGTCATAGCGCACGGCATAGCCAATAGCGCCGTACAAGCGGTTTCGGTCAAAGGTTTCTACTTCCCTGCCGTCGCGTATGTCCTGCTCGAGATTTAGGAACACCTCGTTGTAGGCCGCCGCGTACCAGGTGCCGCGTTTAATCACTGTGTTGTTGATCGGGATGTCCATGAACAGCGCGCTACGAACTTTGGACCGGGGGGGCATCCCAGGGTAGCCGCATCAGATCGTGTGCCGAACGCATGGAGAGAGACCGAAGGGCTCATGACTACGTGAGGGTAGCCCGGAGGTTCACCGATCAGGCGCCGGCGATACCGGCGTCGGGCCAGTGAATTACGCCATTTCAGTTGGCCGCGCCACCACCCCTTCAATCTCTCTGCCTAACTATCGGCGGTACAAGCTGCCCTCGCTTGGTCGAGAGCTTTAGAGCGCTGCGCTGTCTCTCCACTCACTCGGCGAAAGTCTTATGCGGCCGAGAGACTGAAGCGCTGCTGTCGGGTCGATCGCGCCGGGCTGGTTACCGTCAGAGCGACCTAGGCACCAATACATCGAACTGCTCGCGTCGCGCCAGCCACTCGTCTCGCGTTTGTCCCCAGGCACACACCTGATGTTCCGACAATGAGCCCGGCATCCGCTTTTCCTCGCCGGGCACAGAACCCAAGCGCCGCGCCAATGCTTGTGAGCGTGTATTGTCGTCGGCAATGAGGTGATCAACGCGCTCCCACCCAAGCTCGGCGAACACATAGTCGATACTGGCGACGGCTGCTTCCAGCGCATAGCCCTTACCTTCGGCAGATCGGTGTAGTCCCCAGCCCACCTCTTTGACCGGCCATTGATGCGGCTTCCAGGGGCCTAATCGCCCAATCCATAGGCCAGAGGATTTCTCTTCCACGGCAAACATAGCCGCGTCAGTTAGCTGCCATGCGCCAAGAGTGGCGGCGAATGTGCGCCATGCGTCTGACTCCGCCTGAACACCGCCCAGGTGCTCCTGCGTAATTGGGTCGGCGGCAAATTCGGCGTATCGCGGGAAATCCTCCGCGCGGGGTGCACGGAGAATAAGGCGTGGGGTTTCCAGTCTTCTCATGGTGTTTCGCTTTATAAAACCTGCGGCATGTATAGCAGATGAATCGTAGTCCTGCTCAGCTATACTGACGGTAACAGCGTGTGATGCTCTCTCGCAGGCGCAATAAACAACAATAAAGGAACTGCGTGTTACTTCTCCCAATCCAGCTGGTGTTATCGAATCACTCGATATGCGGGTCGAACTGTCGGGGTGTCGCATCGTGAATAGGTGCGTTCCTCACCTGCTGTATTTGCTGCAGCGCGTTCGCGGGCGGTCGCTGATCCATAGTGTCCTATTGATCGCTACCTTCGTTAGCCTCACAGCTTGTACAACCCTCGGGCCTGACTACCAGGAACCGGATGTCGACTGGCTGGCCCAATGGGAAACAACACTCTATGGCGAGGTGGAGCAGAGTGTTGCAGACCCGAATGATGTCCAAAGGCTGGGTTTTTGGTGGGAGACCTTCAATGATCCTGTGCTTAACTCGCTGATTCTCTCTGCGCGAGAAGCTAACCCGTCGCTGCGAATCGCTGCACTGAATATTGCGCGTAGTCGCGCGCTGCTGGGCATTGCGGTCGGCACGCAGTACCCGCAGGTTCAGCAGGGGAGTGGCAGCGCGGCCCGCGTGGATAACTGGCCTACCGAGGGTGATGACTCAGGCGATCGTAGCGGCCTTTATAACTACAATCTCGGCTTCGATTTGGGTTGGGAGCTGGATTTTTGGGGACGGTTTGAACGCAGCATTGAATCTGCCGACGCCGCTTTCTTTGCCTCTATTGCGAACCAGCGTAACGCGCAGGTACTGGTCAGCGCGCAGGTTGCCCAAACCTATTTCGCTTATCTCACGACAACCCGTCAAATTCAGATCGCACAAATGAACGCCGATCTGCAGTTGCGCAGTTTAGAGATCACACGGCAGCTGTATGACAGTGGGCAGGACTCAGAGTTGGATCTGCAGCAGGCGAACACTCAGTTCCTGGCAACGTCTGCCGCCATTCCCGGGCTAGAGGCAACGCAGCAGCAGTTGGCGAATGCGCTCACAGCGTTGCTGGGCAGGCGGCCAGGCGACCTGCCGGAGTTGGCCGGCCCGGCGCAACCCTTACCAAAACTGGCACCCGGCATGATCGACCAGATACCGGCGCGCTTGATGATGCGTCGGCCCGATGTGCGAGTTGCGGCATTTACTGTGGCGGCACAGTCTGCGCAGATCGGTGTTGCTGAAGCCGATCTCTACCCGTCTATTTCCCTGTTCGGCACCATAGGCTGGGGTGGCAACACTGCTGATGGCAGCACCGACAGCCTCAGCACCGGGTTTGGCCCGGCCTTCACATGGAATCTTTTTAACTACGGGCGCCTGGAAAATGCGGTGCGCGTTCAGGATGCCAGTCTGGAGCAGGCAATAGAACAGTATCAGGCGACGGTGCTGCAGGCCGCGCGCGAGATTGACGATGCCGCCATTACGGTTGCTAAGACCCGTGAACAGGACGCCATGCTCAAGGATGCACTCGCCTCGTCTGAGCGTGCGTTGAAGATCGCCAATACTCGCTACCGAGAGGGCTACTCGGACTTCCAGCGAGTGCTGGATGCCCAGCGGGCCCTGGCTAACCAGTCCACGAGCTACGTTGCGAATCAGGGCGCCCATGCCAGCGCGGTTGTCGATTTTTATCGTGCTATGGGCGGTGGCTGGAAACCGGTTGAGCTGAGCGAGGCGCTGCCGGCTGAGACCATTGAGCGTATGGAATCGCGCACTGATTGGGATGGTCAGTTGCGTGAGCCCCTGCCACAGAATGAACCCGAGACGGGAGAGACACGTGAGTGACAGCCAGCATGACGCATCGGTTGAAGAACCACCTGAAAAATCGGTGGAGGAATCGTCAGAGAATGCCCGGGCCACGGTAAAGCGCGGCGGCCTCGGAGTAGCCGTGGTAATCGGCCTTAGTTTGGTCTGGTATCTGCTCGCCGATCGCTACACACCATACACTGACCAGGCGCGAGTGCACGCCTATGTTATTGGTGTCGCACCTCAGGTGTCCGGCATCGTGCGTGAAGTGAACGTGGAGAACAATCAGCAGGTGAGTGCTGGCGATACGCTTTTCAGCATCGATACCCTGCAGTATGAGATCGCGCTGGCGCGGGCAGAGTCTGATTTACAGAATACCCAGCGGCAGGTTCAGGCCGGGGATGCCGCCGTTGAGGCAGCTCGCGCAAACCTGCGCTCTGCTGAGGCGAATTTGGAGAAAGCAGAGAAAGACACTGACCGGCTAACCCGCTTGCGCGAGCAGGACCCGGGGACCATTTCAGCTAGACGTCTCGAGATTTCCAGCGCCAGTCTGGATCAGGCGCGGGCCGCCGTGAGTGCGGCTGAGGCACAGATAGAGCAGGCGATTGAGCAGAAGGGCGGCGACGGTGAGAACAACACCAAACTCAAAGTCGCGCAAACCTCTGTCGAAAAGGCTCAGTTGGACCTTGAGCGAACACGGGTACTTGCCTCCACTGATGGTGTGATTACTGACCTTGCTGCCGATGTAGGTCTGTTTGCGGGTGCCGGCGCGCCGGTAATGACGCTGGTGTCGCGGTCCGACGTTTGGGTCCAGGCCGATTACACGGAAAACAATCTGGGCCATATGGCAGTGGGCACACCCGTTGAGATACTTTTCGATGCGATTCCCGGCGAAGTGTTCGACGGTCGTGTAGAGAGTATCGGCCTGGGTGTAAACAGCGGCGGCTCTGCAGCACCGGGCACCTTGCCAACCGTCGACAATAACCGCGATTGGCTGCGTCAGGCCCAGCGCTTTCCTGTGACCGTCAGCTTTAACCCCAGGCAGTCGCCCGCGTTGATGGGTAACTTACGGGTGGGTGGTCAGGTCTCCGTGGTGGCTTATGCCTCTGAGGGCGGACCGCTAAAATGGCTGGCGCTGCTGCATATCCGGTTCATGAGCTGGCTGGCGTATGCCTATTGAGGTAGCGGCGATGCCTATGCCCCGGCAGATGCCGTTGGCCGCCAGACGCGTTTTTCGATTAGCGGCAACCACCGCTTTGGCGCTGGCGGGCGGCTATGCGCTGGCGCTGGAACTGCCATTCATGGCGCCGTTGTTCGCGTTCATTCTGGCTTCAAAGCCGGCACCGCCTATGGGCGTCAAAGGCCTCTTGGGTCTGTCGCTGCTATTAGTTCTCACTCTGGGGCTAGGCGTACTGTTAACACCGGTGCTGCGCTATTACCCCATGACTGGGCTGATGCTCGTGTTACTGGGCCTGTTCTTCGCTAACTATGTGGCGCTTAACTTGGGCAAAGGGCCTGTGGGCACTTTCCTTACGGCTGGAATCGCGATCATCTCTACAGCGGGGTTGACCAGCATGGCGCTGGCGACAGCGCTGATTCAGGCAATGGTGTTCGGAGTGGCTATTGGTGTCGTTAGTCTTTGGCTGATTTATCCGTTCTTTCCTGAGGACGGCCCCGCACCTGAGATGCCGGCGGTAGCGCCTGCACAGTCAAGTTGGTTGGCGGTGCGTGCCACGTTGATTGTGTTTCCCGCCTTTTTGCTGGTGCTTGCCAATACCGCCTACCTGCCTACCGTGATGAAGGCGGTGCAACTGGGCCAGCAGGACTCGGTGACGGATGCCAAACACGCAGGGCGTGAGCTGGTTGGTTCTACGTTCATGGGCGGCCTGTGGGCGGTGATGTTCTGGCTGGGCCTCTCGGTCTGGCCCTCCCTGTGGATGTTTACGCTGTGGATGCTGTTGGTGGGTGTCTATATTTGCGCCCGAGTGTATGGCGTTGTGCCCAGTCGTTATCCGCCCTCCTATTGGGTGAATACGATGGTGACATTACTGATTCTACTGGGGCCCGCGGTTAATGACAGCGCCACGGGTAAAGATGTGATGACTGCGTTTCTGGTGCGACTAAGCTTGTTAGTGGCGGTGGCGCTGTATGCCTCGGCGGCCGTTGTTCTGCTGGAGCGCTGGCGAGACCGTCGCGTCGCGCGAGGCACCCGCGCTGTGATGGCGTGAGAGTGTGGCTCATGGGCACTAACGTTCATGTCTGAGGATCAGGTCTCGCCTACTATTTATCGGGATAGCCCCGATGCCCTCAGTGTGCTGTTAGCGCGTCTGGCACTGAAAGCGGAGGTCTATGTCGACGGCGACTTCTGCGGCACCTGGGCCGTGGACACCGCAGGCTCACGGCGAATTCCCTTTCATCTGATCGTCGAGGGGAATGCCTGGCTGTACTTTCCCGAATCAACACCCAGAGCGCTTTAGCGGCGGGATTTGGTCGAATTCCCCCAAGATGCGCATCACGTTATTGCCAGCTCACCGGAGTCGCCGGCAGCTGATTCCGTGAATGCACCTATGAGTAACGATGGGGATACCACGACTCGCATGGTGTGCGGTTTCTTCGAGTTCTCGAGCCCCGCGCTGCTCCCCGTGCTAAAGGCGCTGCCCGAAGTCGTGCTGCTTGAGGCCGCGAAAAACAGCGTAGATGATAGGGCAGGGCGCTTGGTAGACATGATGCTGGAGG
Organism: Parahalioglobus pacificus; assembly: GCF_014652275.1. Classification (GTDB taxonomy): domain Bacteria; phylum Pseudomonadota; class Gammaproteobacteria; order Pseudomonadales; family Halieaceae; genus Parahalioglobus; species Parahalioglobus pacificus. The sequence continues at coordinate 714,949 of NZ_BMYM01000002.1, forward strand.
AGCTACGCAACGATAGCTCCGGCGCCTACGCGGCGATTGATCAGATGGCCTCCCTGCTGTTCATTCAAGTGCTACGCGAAGCGGCTACCAGCGGCACCTTAACTACCGGCCTGATTGTGGCACTTTCAGACCCGCATTTGGGTAGAGCGCTAATTGCAATTCATACAGGACCTGAAGAAAGTTGGACGGTGGACTCTCTAGCCTCCCGTGCGGCGATGAGTCGCTCGAGTTTCTCCAGCCGCTTTGCTGACGTAGTTGGCTACAGTCCGATGAAGTACCTCTGACCGCGCGGCATTTGCCTTGGCGCCTTACGACTTAACGGTCGTGCCCGCTGCCTGCTGAGGTTCCCAGTCTGGTGGGCCGAAGCAGTAGTCGAGTACTTCGCCGGGTGAGCGCGCGCCGCGCAGTTTGTGCCACAGTGCCTGATAGTCCATCAGCGTAATTCGCGCCGGATTAAACGTGTCCACATTGTGGCGCAGCCCGTAAACCACCAGTTCTTTCTCTTCCTCAAAGGTCCCGAACATGCGGTCCCAGATAATGAAGAGGTTGCCGTAGTTCTTGTCGATGTATTGTGCATTGCTGCCGTGATGCACGCGGTGATGGGAGGGCGTATTAAACAGCCACTCAATCGGCCACCACAGTTTTCCGACGATGCGCGTATGCCCAACAACGCCCCACAGAGTTGCAGCAACGCCCGCAACCATTGTTATCGTAGGGTCAAAGCCAACCAGCGGTAGCGCCGCGAAGAATGGCACTTTAACGATGGGCGCCAGCCATGGCTGACGGAAAGCCACCACGAAGTTCATTTCTTCACTGGAGTGGTGACTCATGTGAATAGTCCATAGCACGCGTACCCGGTGCGACAGGCGGTGAAACCAGTAAAACACGAAATCGATGGCCGCAAAGCTGAGCAACCACACTGCCCAGGTGGGCAGAATGCTGCCGATATCCACTGCCCGGAATTGGTAAAGATAAAGGTACAGGCCCAGGGTGCCGCCTTTGATGACGGTATTGATCACAATGTTGCCGGCTAACAGTCCCAGACTGCAGAGGGTGTCACCGCGGTTGTAATAAGGCTTGCGTCGCCACTGCAAAACAAGGGTCTCGATCATTATTAGCGCGAGCACCAACGGAAGACCCAGTGCATACAGGGTAACCGTGCCGGAGGTGTCCAGTGTAGGTTCCATCAGGCTAGAGGCTCCTCACTCTGGTGGCATAAATAGAGAACGCTGTCTTCAATTTCAACAACGGGTGCTGTAGATAGACCCCGGCACTTGCTGTCGAGGTTGTTGCCGTTGTGGATGTCAAATCGATAACCATGCCAAGGGCACTGTACGATGCCATTGTCAGGCGCGCTATGTTCTAAAGGGCCAAGTAGGTGCGGGCAAATTGCACTGTAGGCGATCCATTTTCCATCGCTGCAGTAGAGGCAGTAGCTGCCGTTGGAGGTCTCAACCCGGGTCACAGTTGTAGTGTCTAACTCAGCAACCGCACCAACACGGGTGCGCCGCGGTGCCTCGGCGCCTCGGCGAGCGAGTTGCTGATCCAGCGCGGCTTGACGGCCCTGCATTAGGACTTCGTCTTCATCGTAGAGCACGCCGTACTGTGCTTTCAGCACGTCGAGGTAAACCGGCTTGAGGTCCTCAGTAATCTCGTCCTTGCTGTAAAAGCGCACGTCGATAGTGATGTTGTTATCGCCTAGTGCAGCGGCTTGTGTGTGAATCTCGACTCCTTCGCCAGGCCCGGCCACAATGGTAGTGGCCCAGTAGTGCTTGTCTCTGTCTACCAGCAGCTCCAGTAACTGGCTCTGCCCCTCACTGTTGGTCGGTACGGCGCTGGCACGCCAGCCCCAACTGCCCTCGTCCAGGCACTCAATGGATTCAAATGAGGACGCATGTACGCAGGGCAAGTGTTCCCAGTCGTAGGCATTTTCCACCATGCGCACGAGATTGACGGGCAGCTCCCGCGTGTAGTTACCGATAAAACTAAGACCGTCGATGCGTTGGTAGTTGATTTGCTTCGGCCTTTGCGACAAGGCGTCTGTCGGTGATGACATCGGAGTCTTCGCTATTCCATTTATTGTTTTCTGGGAGACGGTGACTGGTAGTGTCCCGTCGTTAGCGCCACTGATATTACCCTGCTTGGTCCAAAAGCCCTATCCCGCTTGCCAGCCAATGATTCGCTAGTTGCGAAGTGCCCGCCACGCGCTGCGCCACAGCAGAAAAGCCAACAAGATTGCACTTGCCAGATTGTTCACGGGGTACAGCAGCCCGCCGAGAGCGGAGTCCTCGACGGGGATAAGCGCATTAAACAGCCAGGGTATGGTGGCTGTAAGTGCTGCCTGCAGGGGTTCTGCCAGTAGCCAAAGTACCACGATAGCGATCACATCAAGCATCCACCAGAGTGCCCGGCGGCGCTGGTTTTGTGTACGCACGGCGGACACAACCCTATGCGTGAATTCAGCGTCATTCTGCGTGTCGGGTGACGATCCGAACAGTGCGGCAATGTCTGGGTCATTCTCCGGGTTCATTGCCAACCTCCTCGTTGTAATCTGATAACAGGCGCTTCAGGGTTTGTGTGCCCCGCCGAATATGGGATTTCACCGTGCCAGCTGCGAGTCCGGTGGCATCTGAAATTTCCCGGTGGGACATGCCCTCCTGGTAAGACAACACCACGCAGAGGCGCGCCGCCGTGGGCAATTTCTTCAGCGCTTCCTCAAGGTCCCGGGCTATATCGGGCCTGGTCTGGTTCGTTGCCAGTGATTCATCGTCGACGGTGTCGGATAGCGCGAGGGCATCGTGCTTACGTATGTGCTGCAGCCACTCATTGATGGCCAGTTGTCGAAGCCAACTGCCAAACCGATCGGCCTGTTTGAGCTGCTTCAGTTTCACCCACGCCCTCAAGAACGTTTGTTGAGCGAGGTCATCCGCCAGCGCCGCATTGTTGCTACTTCGCCGTAGCAGACTGCGCACGCCAGCGCCCCGGCGGCTTACCAGCTCGGCAAAAGCCGCCTGATCGCCATTTCGGGCCAGGCTCACGAGCAGCGCTTCCTGGCTGCTGGTGTAGAGCGAGTTCAAGTGGGCGTAATCCCTGAGCGTGGTTTAAGCCGGTTCTTCTTCGATGGTGATCAGGCGCGATGCCATCAGCAGGCCGTAAGACACAGCCAATAAAAGGCCACCCACGCCCAGTAGCTCGAAGAATGCGCCCACCATCAGGCCAAGGAATACCAGCCCAGGCGCTACAAACAGGGTAATTTTATGCGCTATCTCCAGTCCTTGCTTGGTGCTTTTTGCGTTGGCAACTTTGTCGCCCTCAATGGCGCGCGTCAGTGCCTTTACGGCAGTGGGATCAAGTGTCTCCTCACGTTGCAGTAACTCACGCAGCGTTTGCAGTTTGGCCTGTTTCTCCTTTGATTCAGTCCAGATGGCGGCCACCGATACGGCGGCGATGAACAACCAAAATGAAGCAGCGCCGATGCCTGCAACGATACCTGACCCTTCCATAGCGTATACCTCTATTAAGTGACTTTAATTGTACAGATGCGCCGAGGGCGTTGTTTAGATGCAGGTGGGAAAAATTTTTTTGGTGGGCGCAGGTGATGCATCCCGGCAAGCATGCATACATCAAAATCTGATTTGCCATTTCGGTACATATGTACCGAAATGACATTTAAGAAACAGACAATAGAACGCGTTCAGACCGGCGTACGCATCGAAAAACGCCTGTTAAAAGTTCTCAATGGGTTGGCTGAATCTTTGGATATGTCGCTGGGCGACCTACTCGAAGGCATGGCGCTGCATTGCCTGGAGGTTAAGACACCCTTCGGTGAAGAGACCCTGGCCAAGGTGGCCATGCTTCGAGAAGTGTATGGGCTTGATTTGGTGGCTGAAGACAGCCATCAGTTGGACGAGCAGTGATAGGGTGGCGATGCAACCGGTGCGGTGGGAGTGACCAAGAAGAAAAGCCCGGTATATACCGGGCTTACTGCGCTAGCGGTATCAGGCCGCTAGCTCAGAGTCTTTGTTCTCTTGCTCAACGGGATTCAGCATCAGGTACTCAAATGCACCCAGCGCAGCTTTTGCACCTTCACCCATGGAGATGATGATCTGCTTGTAGGGCGTGGTCGTCACATCCCCGGCAGCGTAGATACCGGGCACTGACGTCGCGCCCTTGTCATCCACAATCACTTCACCGTGGGGTGTGAGCTCAACAATACCCTCCAGGAATTGGCTGTTGGGTACCAGACCAATCTGAACAAACACGCCGGCCAGATCCAGGTTGTGCACCGCTTCCGTGGCACGGTCCTGGTATTCAATGGACGACACCTTGCCATCGGTGGCGATAATCTGTCGGGTAGCCACGTTGCGCAGGATGGTAATGTTGTCGCGTTTCTCAGCCTGTTCCACCAGCACGGCATCCGCTTTCAATTCGGGGAGAAACTCAAACACAGTAACCGATTTGACGATGCCGGCCAGATCGAGCGCCGCCTCAATGCCAGAGTTGCCCCCTCCGATCACGGCCACGTCCTTGCCTTTAAAAAAGGGGCCGTCGCAGTGCGGGCAGTAAGCCACACCATTGCCCACGTTTTCTTTCTCGCCCGGGACGCCCAGCTCTCGCCAGCGCGCGCCGGTGGTAAGAATCACGCTTCGCGTATCGATGCGCTCGCCCGACGACAGCACCAGGCTTTTGATCTGGTCGCCTTCAATGGCATCCACACGCAGGTGCTCTTTAACGGTAATGTCGTACTCGTCCATGTGGTTGACCAGTGCGCCGGTCAGTTCGGGCCCGGTGGTGCGGGGTACCGAGATCAGGTTTTCGATACCCAGCGTGTCTTTCAACTGTCCGCCGACGCGATCAGCAACCACGGTGACGGCCAAGCCCTTGCGCGCCGCGTAAATCGCGGCGCTGGCGCCCGCGGGCCCGCCACCGATGATGGTCACGTCCTGCAGCGGCAGGCTGGCTGAGTCCGCAGGCTTGGCGATTTCTGGGTTCCGCTCCATCAGCTTTTCGATGAGTATGGCCGCATCTACTTTGCCGTTGGCGAACAGTTCTCCGTTCAGGTAGACACTGGGAACGCCCTGAATGTCGCGCTCGTCGATAATGTCCTGAAACAGGCCGCCATCCAGCATTTCACTGCTAATGTTGTCGTTCAGCAGGGCGAACTGGTTCAGCGCCTGCACCACGTCGGGGCAGTTGTGGCAGCTCAGGCTGATGAACACCTCGAAGTGCAGCGTCTGCTCAACGTTACGCACCATGTTGGCTATGCCGTCGTCGAGCTTGAGTGCGGTGCCGGATGCTTGCAGCAGTGCCAGCACCAGCGAGTTGAACTCGTGGCCACCGGGGATACCTGAGAAGGTGATGCCGGTATCTTTACCGTCGGCCTCCAGTAAAAAACTGACAGGACTGCGCAGTCGCTCGGGCAGGTCACGCTCAACGACAGTTATACGCTCACTGACGCCAGCGATGCCGCCCAGAAATTCCATCAGTTCTTCGCGTTTGCCGTGCTCGCCTGTTTGCACAACAAAGCTCACGTCATTTTGCATAGACGCGGTGTAGGTTTCGAGTGCGGTGATAATGTCTTTGCTTAACACGGTAACGCTCCAAATTCGTTAAGTGATGGCGGGCACAAGGCCCGCCAGTGGTTGGGTTTAGATCTTGCCAACCAGATCCAGTGAGGGTGCTAGGGTCTCTTCGCCTTCTTTCCAGGCAGCTGGGCAAACTTCGCCGGGGTGAGCCGCAACGTACTGCGCGGCCTTCACCTTGCGCAGCAGGTCTTCGGCGTCACGGCCGATGCCTTCTGCAGTCACTTCCATAGCCTGAATAACGCCATCGGGGTCTACGATGAAGGTGCCGCGATCAGCCAGACCCTGGTCCTTACGCATCACTTTAAAGTTGCGCGTAATCTCACCGGTGGGGTCGCCGATCATGGTGTACTGCACTTTGCCGATGGTGTCTGAGGCTTCGTGCCATGCCGCATGGGTGAAGTGAGTATCAGTCGATACAGAGTAGATCTCTACGCCGCGCTTCTGGAACTCCTCGTAGTGATCCGCCAGGTCGCCCAGTTCGGTGGGACAAACAAAGGTGAAGTCGGCGGGGTAGAAGAAAAAGATCGCCCACTTCCCTTTCAGGTCTTCGCTGGATACCTCAACGAATTCGCCCTGCTTGAATGCGGTGGCTTCGAACGGCTTGATAGTAGTGTTAACCAGTGCCATGTGTAGTGCTCCCTAATTGGTTGATAAATACTGTGTGGCAACAGTGAGATTGCTACGTTAATCCTCGGGCGGACGATTGAAAAACGGGGAATATTGAATACGACGTTCGCAAAAATAGATCGATGAAATAAATTATGTTAAGTAAAATGGAATCATGATCTCGCTGAAACAGATTCACTACGCCCTGGCCGTTGAACGCAACCTGCACTTCAAGCGCGCCGCCGAGGAATGCAATATCTCCCAGTCCGCGCTGAGTACGGCGCTGGGCGAGCTTGAAAAGCAGCTGGGTTTCCAGATCTTCGAGCGCGATAACCGCAAGGTGCTGGTGACGCCACTTGGTCAGCAGGTGTTGGAGCGTGCCCGCGCCATCGAGTTGCAGATGGAAGATTTGCTGCGTCTGGCGGATGCTCAGCGTGACCCGCTAAGCACCCAGATCAACCTGGGCGTGATTCCCACTATTGGGCCCTATTTACTGCCGCGCGTGCTGCCTGCGCTGCAGGAGGAGTTTCCCAAGCTTCGGTTGGATATTGTGGAAGACCAATCTGCCGAACTGGTGGATATGCTGCGCCGTGGTGCACTGGACGCCGCTATTCTGGCGCTGCCGTACCCGATCGATGGTTTGCTGTCGTTCAGCTTTTGGCAGGAGGACCTCAAGTGGGTTGCCCATCGCTCAGCGGTCAGCAAAGGTCTGAAGCAAGCGGATGAAGACACCATTGCAGAGTCTCATTTGATGCTGCTGAAGGATGGACATTGCTTAAAGGACCACGCCCTGTCGGCCTGCCGGTTAGAGGACGACTCTGTGCACAGCTTCAGCGCGACCAGCCTGGCCACATTAGTGCAGCTGGTATCGGGGAAAATGGGATCAACCCTGATACCCGAGTTGGCGTTGGAGCAACTGATTGGCGACACCAAGGATTTGGCGGTGCTGCCGCTGGCAGACCCGGGGCCCCACAGGGATCTGGCTATCGTTATTCGGCCCAACTACCCGGGCATGGCCAACGTGGAGGCACTACTTCAACTGTTTAAGCGGGAGCTGAGTTCCATCCAAAAGCGCTAAACGTGATGTTCTAGTCTTCCGGATGTACGCCAGGGGTGTCTCGATTGAGAATAAACACTCACCCTGAATCGGAGAGACACCATGGCACAATTTATTCACCAGCTGCAGATACTGCTCAGCAGAGATACAACAAACGACTGTGGGCTGCAGTGCAATTTTGAAGACAACTACTACGGTGACCAGATCTGCAGTCACAAAGACTGTGAGTAACTGGGCATCACGCCACACCTTACTGTCTAACTGGGGCGGGCCGTGCCTGCCCCTTCTCCCAACACTCAATCTTCATCCGGTGACTCAACTGCCGAGTTGAAGTGCGGGTTGTAGATGACCCCAAGCGCATTCCCGAACGGATCGTTAACCACACCCAACCTGATGCCCCCACCCACGTCCGATACGGGGTTAAGCGGAGTGGCACCTAGCCCTACCAGCCTATCATAGGCCGCATCTGCGTCATCAACACCCCAATAAGCGATTACCGAGGTCGCTTTCTCGCTCGCGTCTGCAGGCATAAGACCCAACTCATAGCCCCGGACGTTGAAGCCAATGTAATAGGCTTCATCAAAGTACGGCGCGATACCAAAGGCCTCGGTATACCAGGCTTTGGCGCGTGCCATATCGTCGACCATGTACACCGTCGTTCGCGGCCCGTGCATGTGCGACTGCCCTTGGGTGTCTGCCTGCACTTGCGATACCCCCGTCATGCTCAACAGTAACGCGAGAAGGAATTTCATCGGCAGAATGCTCCTTGAAAGACGAGTGACCAGAACGCCTCGGGAAGATTATCGCTTTAGCGTAAGCAAAAAAAAGGGCCGGAAAATACCGGCCCTCAGCGTTCCTACGGTAGGTGCCTACAGATCGCGATTCAGATCAAAGCGATCCAGCTGCATCACCTTGGTCCAGGCGGCTACGAAGTCATCCGCAAAGCGTTGCTTGGCGTCATCGTAGGCATAGGCCTCTGCCACGGCGCGCAGTTCAGAGTTTGAGCCGAAGATCAGGTCCACCGTTGTGCCGGTGTACTTCACTTCACCACTGGCGCGATCAACACCCTCGTACAGCCCTTCGGTGCCTGCTTTACGCCACATGGTGGACATATCCAGCAGGTTAACGAAGTAGTCGTTGGTGAGCGTGCCCGGCTTGTCGGTGAAGACACCATGAGCGGTACCGCCGGTGTTCGCACCTAGGGCGCGCATGCCACCCAACAGAACTGTCATTTCCGGTACGGTCAGGTTCAGCTGATCGGCACGGTCAACCAGCATCTCAGCCGGTGAGCGATAGGCTGTATCGGCATCAAAGTAGTTGCGGAACGCATCTGCCTTGGGCTCTAGCAGTCCGAAGGAACGCACATCGGTCTGCGCCTGGGTGGCATCGCCTCGACCCGGGACAAAGGGCACCTGGATATCCATGCCTGCATCTGCCGCCGCTTTCTCAACCGCCGCTGCACCGCCCAGCACGATCAGGTCTGCTAATGACACCTGCTTGCGTGAGCCGTTGAAGTCAGACTGGATGCCTTTAAGGGTATCTAGCACCTTGGCCAGTTCTTTCGGGTCATTTGCTGCCCAGTCCTTCTGCGGTGCCAGTGCGACACGAGCGCCGTTGGCCCCACCGCGCATATCCGCCGCGCGGAAGCTGGCGGCAGATGCCCAGGCTGTGCGCACCAGTTCAGACACGCTCAGGCCGCTGTCCATGATCTCGCCCTTCAGCTTGCGAATATCACGATCGCTGATGGCGCCACCCTCAGGGATGGGGTCCTGCCAGATGAGCGCTTCCGCGGGCGTGTCGTCCTGCAGATAGCGAGCGCGCGGCCCCATGTCTCGGTGAGTCAGTTTGAACCATGCCTTGGCAAACGCCATCTGGTATTCCTTGGGATCAGCGAGGAAGCGCTCGATGATCTTGCGATACTCAGGGTCGGCTTTCAGCGCCAGATCCGCGGTGGTCATCACCGGGGCATTGAACTTACCCTCAATGTGCGCATCCGGCACCGTGGTGTGCATGGCCTTGTCTTTGGGCACCCACTGAATAGCACCGGCGGGGCTGCGTGTTTGCTCCCACTCGTTATTCAACAGGTTCGACAGGTACAGTGAGGTCCACTGCGTGGGTGCTTGAGTCCATGCGCCTTCCAGGCCGCTGGTGGTGGTGTCTTCAGAGTGGCCTTTGCCACAGCTGTTCTTCCAGCCCAGACCCTGCTCTTCGATAGGTGCTGCGCCGGGCTCCGGGCCGACACAGTCAGCAGGCTTGCGTGCACCGTGCATCTTGCCGAAGGTGTGGCCACCAGCGATCAACGCGACGGTCTCTTCGTCGTTCATGGCCATGCGGCCGAAAGCCACGCGGATATTCTTGGCTGAGCCGATGGGATCGGGTTTGCCCTTGGGGCCCTCTGGGTTTACGTAGATCAGGCCCATGTGTGTGGCACCCAGTGGGCGTTGCAGCTTGCCGTTGTTGTCTTCGCGGTCGCTGGCCAGCATCTCTACCTCGGGGCCCCAGTACACCAGATCGGGCTCCCAGTCGTCGGTGCGGCCACCGGCGAAGCCGTAGGTTTCAAAGCCCATGTTCTCCAGAGCAACGTTGCCCGCCAGAATCATCAGGTCGCCCCACGACAGTGCAGCACCATACTTTTGCTTAACGGGCCACAACAGGCGACGGGCCTTATCGAGGTTGCCGTTGTCCGGCCAGCTGTTCAGGGGATCGAAACGCATTTGGCCGCCATCGCCGCCGCCACGGCCATCCAGCGTGCGGTAGGTGCCCGCGCTGTGCCAGGTCATGCGAATGAAGAAGGGGCCATAGTTACCCCAGTCTGCGGGCCACCAATCCTGCGAATCGGTGAGTACTGCATCGATGTCTTTTTTCACCGCGTCGAGATCAAGGTTGGCAAAAGCTGCACCGTAATCGAAATCTTCACCCAGTGGGTTGGAGCGTGTGTCGTGAGAGCGCAGTGCAGACAGATCCAACTGATCCGGCCACCAGAACTGATTGCTTTTGGGTTGGCCGGCAGCGACCTGACCCATGCCTTTGGCGCCAGCAGGCTTCGTGCTTTCGGAGGCCGCTGCTGTCCCGGCGGTGAGGCTCACTGCGAGAACTGTGGCAGCGGTATGCGCCATGATTGTCTTACGCTGTTTCATATTGAAACTCCCTTTGCAGGTTTCTCCCTGCTTGTTATCAAACGTGTCCAGCAGCTGTACTGCCGCCGCTGTTATGACAAAACGAAGCATAGACAAGGCTGGTGCATCTACAAGTTTGGATAAACTGAAGGTGGCGATTGAGTTTGCTGAACATGGTGTTGGCACCGCAGCTCCGCTTGGCTGCGGTCATGTATAGGTGAGATGTTGCCGCGCAGTAGGGGAACGGTTAGAAGTAGAAATTCACTCCAAAAACAGGGCCGCGCTCCTCGGCATCGACGGCATAACGGTCTGTACCACTTTTGGAGTTGTCGAAATCGTAGCTGAGATGTCGGAATCCGATGAACGCATAGCCCAAATCCCTGAACCGATAGTTGAATGTCCCGATGCCTTGAGCGGCACTATTGTTGCTGCTTTCTTGGTCATAATCAGCACGCAGCCCTAGTTCCCACCGATCAGTGAGTTGCCGGACATACCTGACCCCGACAAATGGGTGCAGCCAGTCATCGCCGGTGCGCCCACAGACGTGGCAAGCACGTCTGCATCACAGCCTTTCCAGTGGCTTAGTACGCTATTGCTCCGAGGATGCGCGATAAACACTTCGCCACCGCCAGCGATGGCGTCAAAGGTGCAAGCGCCTTCCTCAAAGCTGCAGGTATATCCATTGGCTTGCGAAGTGACATCGCCGGTGGCATCCGCGCTTATGGCAATCGATAGTCGAGGTATGGCGTCGCTGCTTGTTGTGGCGTCGCCTTCATCTACATCTCTACCTGCCGACACATCTGTACCAAAATCATTCGTTAGAGTTGAACTGATCATGGCCGCTGTATTCGCATCGCTGTCCCCGCCTGAGCTGCCGCATCCGATTAGTAGGATCATTGCGCCAAAGGGTATCGAGTGAAAGTAGTGGGTAGACATGCATGCGGCCTCTTAAGTGATGGCCACAGTCTAGAAATGGGGGTGTCGGGCTCTACATCGACTCTGTAGGGAAGGGTTAAGAAATGTAATGCACGAAGAGTTGCTCCGCCCGAAGGCGGAGCCATTCGCTGGATGGCGTTTGATCAATCAAACTCGATCCAGGTGGTCTTTAGCTCAGTGTAATCTTCAAAGGCATGCATGGACTTATCGCGCCCGTTACCGCTTTCCTTGAATCCACCAAATGGCACCGTGATGTCACCACCGAAGTAATTGTTGATTCCCATGGTGCCCACGCGCACGCGCTCTGCGACCTTGTGGGCGGTGTTGATGTTCTGACTCCAGACCGCGCCAGCCAATCCGTAGATGGAATCATTGGCTATCGCCACGGCATCGTCAGCGTCCTTGAAAGGAATCACAGATAGCACCGGACCAAATACTTCCTCCTGAGCAATCCTCATCTGGTTATTCACGCCGCTGAAAATGGTCGGCTCATGGTAGTGACCACCGGTGTCTGCCATCACGGTATTGCCACCATAGGCCAGGTTTGCACCTTCATTTTTGGCAATCTCCACATAGTCCATCACTGTTTGGCACTGCGATTGATCAACCATGGGGCCCATGGCTGTGTTGGGATCCAGCGGGTTGCCCGGTGCCCAACCTTTGGCGGCTTCAATCACCTGCTCAACAAAGGCATCGTGAATCGATTCCTGAACAATCAGGCGCGTACCCGCGGTGCAGGTTTGTCCGCCGTTGTAGTACACCGCTAGGGCAGCGGCGCTGGCCGCTTTTTCGAGATCCGCATCGGGGAAGACGATATTCGGACTTTTGCCGCCCAACTCCAGAAAGATGCGCTTCAAATTGGATTGACCGGAATACACCATCAACTGCTTACCCACAGGTGTTGACCCCGTGAATGTCAGCCCGTCGATGTCCGCGTGCATGGCGATGTGTTCGCCCAGGCTGCCACCGGGTCCGGGCAATACGTGCAGAGCCCCTTTGGGGAGGCCCGCTTCTATTGCGAGGTCGGCTATACGCAGCGCTGTAAGTGGTGTGTTTGATGCCGGCTTCAGGATCACGGAGTTGCCGGTGGCCAACGCCGGTGCCAGTTTCCAGGCGGTGGTGGATAGTGGGAAGTTCCAGGGCACGATGGCGGCGACTACGCCCAGCGGCATGCGCGTGATCAGGCCCAGGCTACTGCCGCGTGTAGGAGATATCTGCTCGTAAACCTTATCGATGGCCTCGCCTGTCCATCGGGTCGTGCGCACGGCCGACGGCACATCCACATCCACGGTGTCGGCAATGGGCTTGCCCACATCCAGCGTTTCCAACAGCGCAAGCTCGTCGGCGTGTTTTTCGATGAGTTCTGCCCAGCGCACTAGCACCATCTTGCGATCAGACGCCGCCATGCCAGACCACTCGCCACTCTCAAACGTGGCTCGTGCGATCGCAACGGCGCGATCCGCATCGGAGGCATCGCAATTGGCGACTTCTGCCAGGGCTTGTCCATTCGCCGGGTTGTAGGTAGTTCGTGTGGCACCCGAAGCTGCATTGACACGTTCGCCGTTAATAAACGCGCGACCATCAATCTGAATTGCCTGGGCCGCTTGCTGCCAGTCAGCCAGTGTTTTAGTGGACATGAGTCTTCCTTTCGCGGTGTTGCCGAGTTAGCCGGCAACGCTACCCAGTGTCGATGAGCAATGTCCAGCGTCCCGATAGGCAAGGAATTAGGCCGGTCGGCTACGGTGTGCTCTGTGCCGTTACGCGATTCGGGTCATTTAACGGGTCGAACTGCGCATCGGCATCTATGAAGAATAGGGGGTATCCGTGTGCTGACGCTTGATTCCGTTCTGCCCTGGCAGCATCGAAGTTGGCTGCTCGCAAATAGGTAAGGGCGGCGAGGCGATGAACCTCGGGGTCTTCTCGCCCTTGGTCCAGCGCTGCGGTCAGTGGTTCTTGCCAATCGTCCCGTTCTAATGCGGCAATGAAGCTGGCGGCACTGGCCAGTGATTAATACCTGTTTCGTCTTCATGCCGGATTCTTCCCTGATTATCAGTGGGTTGGATCCTTGTTCATTGATGAGCTTAGTCAAGGCTGGCGTGGGGCGCCAATCCAAGCGCTGTTAACCCGGTGTGCTTATCAGCAGGGGTGCATTGGAGAGGAAAATACTGCTGGATACTGCCTGAGGTGACTGTGCGATCACGCTCAGGGCTTGGGGTCCGGGTAGATGACCTTCCAGTCACGCTTCATATCAATCACTGTCCAGCCTCTGGCGCGTGCCTCGTCCAATCCTTTGTCGAACCGCCCAACAGCCGAGTCACGATCATAAGCCCACTCGCGTGCCTCATCCGTGTGATGCACATAGACCATTAATCGAGGCCCTTCGCCCGCAGCGGTGTACTGCATCATCTCAAGATCACCGTCCGAATTACCCACGGCCATCAGGGGTCGGCGACCGATATGTGTATGGATGCCCACGGGCTTGCCAGCTTTGTCATCCACAAAGGCGATTTCCGGCAATCTCACCAGTACGGGCTTACCCTCACGCACCTCGTAAACCGTTCTTCTGCTGCTGCCCACCACCTGCTCAGGTGGAATGCCGTATACCTTTTCGACCCAGGGGCGCATGAAGTCCAACCCACCGCCTGAGACAATGAATGTCTTAAAGCCGTTACTACGCAAGTAATCCAGTAGCTCCAGCATCGGCTGATACACCATCTCGGTATAGGCGCGGCCGGTGGTGGGATGGCGCGCGCTGGCCAGCCAGTCACTCACCAGAGCTTCAAACTCCGTTGCTGTCATTCCCGTATGCGTGGTTTTCAGCAGTTCGCCAATGGCGCGCATGCCGCCGGTTGCGAAAGTCTTGGTATCTCCTTTTAGCAAGGACGCATAAGGCTCTTGGGTCTCCCAGTCGGGATGTTGAGGTGCCAGCATCTTCACTCGGTCAATGGCAAACATCAGTTGAAAGTAGAGGGGCTTTTCCGACCAGAGCGTGCCGTCGTTATCGAAAGTGGCAATTCGCTCCGCGGGGGCTACGTAGTCCGCCGATGTTTTATCCGTGACTTGGTCAACAAAGGCCAGAATAGCTTCACGCGATGGGGTGTCCTTCCAGGACGGCAGTGGGTCGGGCGACTGCGCAAGGCCCATAGCGGGGAGCAAAAGAAGAGTTGCGATAATCGATAGATACTGAGTAGCTTTAGCCACAGAGCGAATCCAATGCATGACGAGACACATCTATAGAATAGGTGATCGGCTGGTGTATGCCATTGCGAAAAACCGTCACTAGCAGATGGTGCTACGCTTGTTGGGCGCTAACCATACGTTGAAAATACTCATTAGTCGTTGGCACAGGGGACTACGATGCTGCAACACGAGAGGACCGGCTTCATTCACGCATTCGTCTATTCGGTGTCGTTCGTGGCCTTGGTGGGGTGTGCCCAGTTGCCGGAGAGCACCTCAGCAGTCGAAAGCTCTGCATTCGCTGACTATCGGTCGACGACCTTGGGCGCGAGTTTTGCGGAGGGTGAGGACGCGCACCCTGGCGAGTCGGCCTTTGCACTTATAAAGAACGGTGATCAAGCGTTGGCCGCGCGCCTGGCGCTGATTGATTCTGCCGAGCAAGCCGTGGACGTGCAGGTGTACATCTGGGAACCCGATGAAACTGGTCTGCTAATGGCAGAGAGGTTGGTGCGCGCGGCAAACCGCGGTGTGCGCGTGCGGGTTCTGGTCGATGATTTGGGTTTTGGCGGAGACGATGCCGGCATCGCGGCCTTTGATGCACACCCGAATATTGAGGCAAGGCTTTTTAATCCCTTCGCTAACCGTGGTTTTAGCATGGCGGATTTCTTGTTCGACCTGAACAGGGTAAACCACCGCATGCACAACAAGATGTTGATTGCCGACAACAGTATCGCGGTGGTGGGCGGACGCAATATCGGCAACCACTATTTTGACAGTGATCCTTCGTCGAACTTCCGGGATCTGGACATTGGCGCGATAGGGCCCGTGGTGCGGGAGGCCTCACAGGTGTTCGACCACTTCTGGAATGGCGATGATGCGATCCCGGTCGTAGACATCGTGGAGCAAGCTGCAGACATCAATGATGCGACAACTATGATCGCCAACGTACGTGAACAATTAGCTCAGGCAGAGACCACGGGCATTGCGGAAGACAACGTGATCGCGTTGAGCAAAGTTATCCATGAAGATTGGCAGCGATGGCCTTGGGCGCGTGGGCGCATTGTCTGGAATCGGCCCGACACAGTCGCCGAGTCTGGCGCTACAGGCGAAATCCTCATAGCACTGCGGCAGCGGTTAGATAGTGTGCAGCACACCTTGAACACAGAGTCTGCGTATTTTGTCGTGCGCGACGGAGGCGTGGAAAGGCTGGGCAGCCTGACGGCGCGCGGAGTCAAAGTGAGAGTGCTTACCAACTCGCTGCTATCTAACGATGTCCTGGCTGCGCACGCCGGTCACGCCAAGTACCGCGAAAAGCTGCTGGCAGCTGGTGTTGAGGTCTATGAACTGCGCGCAGATTCCAACGTTATCAAGAGCAAGCTGGGCGGGGAGTCGCGAGCCGGGCTGCACACCAAAGCAATAACTTTTGATAACGAGGCATCCTTTGTCGGCAGTTTTAACCTCGATCCTCGATCCGCGAATATCAACACGGAAGCGGGTATTTATGTGGAGAGTGAAACGATCGCGGCGGATCTGAATGCGTATATGGTGGAGGGCGCGAGTCTGAAAAACAGCTATCGCCTGTCATTGGATGAAGACGGCGATCTTCTCTGGACGACTGAGATTGACGGCGAGACCGTGACCTACGATGAAGACCCTCTTTCTACCTTTGGCCAACGCTTCACCACCGGATTCATTAAGCTGCTGCCTATCGACTCACAGCTCTAGTGCGGTAGGCACGACTAGAAGCCCTCAGGTTGATCGACAGTATTTATCTCTTAACTCGCACACTCCAGGCGTCGTCCGCTTGGTTCATATGCGAAGTTGCTTCTACTGACCTGTTTTACTGAGGGCAGCCATCACTCATAGAGCCCCTCTTGGCGGGTTGGGTCATCTCGAAGTTTCCTTTCAGATCCTGATAGACACGAGTATTCCAGATTTCACCGTTGTCCAGCTGAAAATCGATGGCATAGTTCAGGCCCGCAACGACCTGCATCTTTACAGCCAGTATCTCCTGAACGTTGGCGGCACTGTTCATACGTTCGACGACAAAGTCCAGGGCAACTTTAGCCTCTTCAGACACCTCTGCGCTGCGCCAGCCACCCGGCATCGCCTTACCGTCACTGCAAAATGGACTCACCGCCGCAGTATCCTCCTCAATGGGTGTCTCTGAGCCACTGCATGCGGATAAAAGAAGGCATGTAGTGGCAATCGTTAACGCAAGTCTCGTCATAGTTTCCGTCTCCACGCTGAGTGAAAGATTAGTCTTTAACGGGAAACAGCTCTCCGCCAAAAACGGTGCCCCATACCTTGATGTCCTTAATGTCATCAGGGTCGACGGCGTAAGGGTCCTGCTCTAGCACAGCAAAGTCGGCGCGCTTGCCCGCACGAATCGAGCCTATCTCGCCCTCTTTACGCATTAGCCAGGCGGCATCGATGGTAATGGCGCGCATCGCATCATCCACCGACACTGCCTGCGCCTGATTATTACTGTTGCCGTTGATCGTTGAGCGATTCACTGCAGCCCAGGCAAGTGTCAGCGGGCTCAAAGGCGCCATGGGGCAGTCGGAGTGTAGCCCGAAACGCATGCCCTGACGCACCACTGCGCCCAGCGGCACCATGTTGCGTGCGCGGTCTGGTCCCAACCACTGCATGGCATACACATCTGCGAGTATGTATTGGTAGTAAGGGTTGGCAGATACATTCATTCCCAACGCATGCATCCTGTGCACCTGATCCTCTGTGGCGTAGGCAAAGTGCTCGAGCGTCAGGCGGTGGTCCACACGGGGTTTCTTTGACTGCAATTTTCGCACCATCTCGATTAACGCTTCGGCGCTGGCATCGCCGTTTGTGTGTGCATGCAGCTGATAGCCGGCATTCCAGAACGTTTCCGCGTAGGCGTAGGTTGTTTCTAGCGGTGCCATCCATTGGCCGGCATGGCACGCCCTCGTCGCGCGGGTTGTCGTCCGAATAGTAGGCTTCAACACGTGCCTTGAGCTGCGTTTCATAGGCCTTGGGAGACTTGGCTCCCGGGAATTCGCCGGTAGGCAGCGACCAATCCTCGGGTGCCAGAAAATCAAATTGAGTGAGCACTGCGGGTAGTGAGGGATGAACGTGAGGGTCGATCATCCCCGGCATAATGATTTTCCCTTCCAGCGTGCGATCTACCTTGCCGCCGCGCTGCTCGATCCAAACGTTGAGCTCTTGTTCAGATCCCACGCCCATAATACGTCCCTCAGCGACGGCAACGGCGGTGGCACCCGTGAGCCCGGGCTCCATGGTGATCACTTTTTTGGCGGTGAAGATGGTGACGGGTTCTGTCTTTACTGCCGGTGCTGCGTCTGCAGCAAACACAGGATTGAGAAGGACGCTTGTCGCAAAAGCCTCAAGGTTAACCATCGAGCGATCATAAAATTCCCCACTGCTTTATGTTCTTCTCGTTGGGTTATAGGTAGTTCAGGTTAGTTTGGATTCAAGATCTGCGGCGGCCCGTACATATATTTTCACCCGTTCAGTAGTAAAGCTGTGAAGCCTGGTTGAGCTCACGCAAGCCTTTCATCGGTTCTCGCGCTGCAATAGCGAGCAGGACACGGGGGTGAGCAGCAGACCAAACACGGTAACCCCGATCATTCCCGCAAATACCGCGATCC
The DNA here is from genome assembly GCF_014652275.1 of Parahalioglobus pacificus. Classification (GTDB taxonomy): domain Bacteria; phylum Pseudomonadota; class Gammaproteobacteria; order Pseudomonadales; family Halieaceae; genus Parahalioglobus; species Parahalioglobus pacificus. Next base: position 733,073 of record NZ_BMYM01000002.1, read on the forward strand.
CCATCGCTTGGCGCAACTCTGCACCTGAGCCCGCACGGTCCGCATAACCAACAGATCCTCTCGCTAAGTTCCCCCGCCGGGTCAGTAGCCACCGGTTACTCAGCAGAAAATTAGTTCAAAACCTTTACATGAAACAAAAGTTTCATCTAGTATGATCAGATGAAAGAAAAGCAGTCAAATATAATCAATAGGGAAACGGGCACCGAAACCGTGCGCGATCGGTTGATGGCCAATGCCGCCCAGCTGTCCAAGCAGCAGCAGGTCATCGCTGACTTCCTGATGGATAACCTGCAGGAAGCGCCGTTTCTGTCGGTGATGGAAGTGGCCGAGCGCACGGGTACCTCAGAAGCAACGGTGGTGCGCCTGAGCCAGCGTATTGGGTACGAAGGTTACGCGGGACTGAAAATGGCTCTGGTTGCCATGCTCCGCGGGGCAGGAGCCAACACTGATACTGCCAATGACGGGCCTGACATCAGTAAGGACGTGTTGGCTGCCATGGCGCGGCTCGAGGTCCAAAATATTGAGCGCACCCTGAAAAGCATTGACCGCAAAGCGTTTGAAGAGGCCGCTCGGGTGCTACGTGAGGCTGACCACGTCTTCACCTTTGGCCTGGGTATCTCAGCGCACCTTGCCGACCTGGCCACCTATATTTTTACCGAGCACGGCGTTCGCTGCTCGTCGCTGGACTCGCGGTTTACTTCGCCGCGTGAGCAGTTGGTGGTGCTGCGACCGGGTGATGTGGTTCTCGGCCTGTCCTTTCCCCCTTATTCGGGTGAAACCATCGATGTGTTGAAAGAGGCGCATGAGCGCCAGCTCACGACCGTGGCGATCACCGATCGTCCTAGCGCCCCGGCAACGGCGTACTCAAATCATGCATTGCTGGTCTCCTGTCAGGGCATGACCTTTACCAATACCACTGCTTCCGTGGATGTACTCCTCAACGCGCTGGCGGTCAAAGTTGCCTCTGAAGACCGCAGCCAGAGTATGGAAGTGCTGGCCCGCATCAACGATATCCTCGCGGAAAAATCGAGCCTGGTGGGTGATGACTGAGTCCCAGCACGCGCTGCCCGCATCAAAGATGCCCGATAGTCTGTTGATTATCGGCGCGGTAGCTCTGTTGGTTTTTGTAGCTGCGCAGTTCATCACGCCGGGATACTTCGATGTAGTCATACCGGAAGGTGCCGCTTCAGATCGCGCGATTATCGACCCTGACAGTTTCCGTTACGCAGAGGCATCGTCACCGTCACTATTCAGTAGCGACGGCACACCGGCACTCTTCAATGCCATGTTTGAGGGCCTCGTGTCGGGCGACCGCACCGGCGGCGCTGTGGGAATTATGGCCTTCATCCTGCTCACTGGCGGGGCTTTTGGTGTGGTGCTGGGCACGGGGGCGGTCGATCGTGGCGTCATCACGCTGCTCTCACATGCCGGAGGCGGTGGCCCGGTATTCCTCGCAATGCTGTTTGCCCTTTTTTCATTGGGCGGCGCGGTGTTCGGCATGGGTGAAGAGGCCATTCCCTTTGTGCTGATGCTGTTACCGGTGCTGGGCAGGCTCGGCTACGACAATGTTGTTGTGGTGATGATCACCTATGTGGCAACCCAGATCGGCTTTGCATCATCGTGGATGAACCCCTTCAGCGTGGCGATTGCCCAGGGCATTGCTGACTTACCGCTGCTGAGCGGTATGCCCCTGCGCATTGGCCTTTGGCTGCTGTGTACCCTGTTGGGCATCGTATTTTGTCTGCGCTACGCGGCCAGCGCGCGCAACCCCAATCACTCCGCAACGAGCGAGCCACTTTCGGGCGAAAAGCTGGGGCCCGGCGACTGGCTGGTGCTGTTGAGCCTGCTCGCTACGGTCGCTTGGCTGTGCTGGGGTGTTATCGCCGCCGGCTATTACCTGTCGGAGATTGCCACGCAGTTCATGATCCTGGGGATCGTATGCGGTGTTATCGGCACGGTGTTCAATCTGAACAACATGAACGCCAATAGCGCCGTGGCTGCCTTCCGTTCGGGGGCGGCTGATCTGCTCCCCGCGGCGCTGGTAGTCGGACTCGCAAAAGGCATTGTGTACCTGATGGGTGGGGACGATCCCACGCAGCCCAGTCTGTTGAACACCTTTTTACATATGAGCGGCAATGCGCTGGAAGGGTTGCCCGCGGCGGCGGCCGCGTGGCTAATGCTGGTTGGCCAGAGCGTATTCAATCTCTTTGTGACATCAGGTTCCGGTCAGGCGGCACTGACCATGCCGCTGATGGCGCCGCTCTCTGATCTGTTGGGTGTTACCCGGCAAGTGGCCGTGCTGGCGTTTCAGCTGGGTGACGGCTTCACCAATATTCTTGTTCCCACCTCTGCCGCCCTGATGGGCTGCCTGGGTGCTGCCCGGCTGGATTGGTTCGCCTGGGTGCGCGCTGTCATCGGCCTCTACGGCTTACTTTTTTTGATCGGCAGTGCCTTTGTGATTGGCGCCGCCCTGTTTGGATATCAATAGCCAACCATGATCACTTTGATTCGTAATGCAGCAGTGCTGGCGCCAAAAGACATCGGCCGCAACGATGTGCTGATCGCAGGCGACTCAATTGTCGAGGTCGGACGCGACATTGAGATCACCGGCGCTAACGTCAATGAGATTGACGCCGATGGCCTGACGCTGGTGCCCGGCATTGTCGATGCACTTACGCACCCTGCAGGCGGTGGCGGCGAAGGTGGTTTCGGTCAGCGCACCGCTGAGCTCACTGCGGCAGACTTTATCGCAGCGGGTGTCACCACACCGGTGGGGGCACTGGGCACCGATGCCATTACCCGCTCTCTGGATGTTCTCTACGGTCATGTGATGGCGCTGCGTGCGGCGGGCCTGGCGGCGTATATGTATAGCGGTTCTTACCAGGTGCCTGCGCCCACGCTTACTGGTGATGTGGCTCGCGACCTGGTGATGATCGATCCTGTGATCGGCTTTGGTGAAATCGCTATTGCCGACCATCGCAGTTCTCAGCCTACAGCCCTTGAGTTACGCAAGCTGGCTGCCCAATCACAGCTGGGCGGCACGCTCAGCGGCAAGGGCGGTACCGTGATGTTGCATGTGGGCGATGGCGCTGAGCGCCTGTCCCTTATGCGCGATGCACTCGCCGATACCGAGCTGCCGGCCGCGTGCTTCTATCCCACGCACGCCAATCGCAGTGAGTCCTTGTTACTGGAGGCCTTTGAGCATGCAAGGGCAGGCGGCTGGATTGATTTCACTGCATCGACAACGCCTGAGTTTCTCGCTGACGGCGAGATTGCAGTGCTGGACGCGCTGGCCATGGCTGAACGCAACCGTGTTCCACCGCAGCAGTTGACCCTGTCGTCAGATGCCGGCGGCTCTCTCCCGGAGTACCGGGATCAGCAATTCCTCCGGTCGCGAGCTGCAAGCCCGGATGTATTGCTATCCGCGCTTTTAGACGTGGCTGACGACGCGGCGATGCGAGATCTCGTACTGCCAGCAATAACAACAAACCCCGCAAGGGCTCTCAAGCTCTACCGCCGTGGAGAAATTACAGAGAACGCGTTTGCAGATCTTCTACTGATCGATGTGTCACAGCGACAGTTGAAGGCCGTGATGTGCAACGGCGCCTGGCTGCAGGCACCTGAACCATAGAGCGCGACAAGACTTTTTATTTGGGGGACCAAAACCATGAAAACAACCTTTAAACGCAGACCGTTATCGCTGGCATGTGCCAGCGCACTGACACTGCTTTCCGCAACAGCCTTGGCGCAGGACGAGACCGCAAACCTGGAAGAGGTTTTGGTTACAGGCTCGCACATTAAGGGCCTGGACCTGAAAGGCGGAACGCAGGCGATACAGCTTAACCGGCAGGACATTCTCGAATCGGGGGCTCTGCGTATCGGTGAGTTGATGCAGGACCTCACCGTGACGGGTGGTGGTTCCGGTACCTTCACCACAGCAACTGCGGGAGCCCTGTCGGGTGATACTCCGGTGGGTGCGTCCTCAGTCTCCCTGCGCGGACTTGGCACGGGCTCCACGCTGACACTGATCAACGGCAGGCGCTCCACGGTCAGCTCCTTCGCCAATGGGCAGGCTTCGTTTATCGACGTGAACTCCATACCGGCTGCAGCCATCGAGCGCATTGAGATTCTGCCCAGTGGTGCGTCGGCCACCTACGGCGCCGATGCAGTCGCCGGTGTGATCAACTACGAGCTGCGCAAAGACTACGAAGGCTTTGAAATCACAGGCTCCTACGGTGATTCCACCGATAGCACCGATGAAGGTCGATACAATCTGAACCTGGCGGCGGGCGTTGGCAACGAGCGACACCACGTGATGGCGATCGTCGATTACTACAAGCGCAACGCGATGTTTAACCGCGATCGCGATGTGAGTGCGGTCTCCAAACGCCCCAGCCAGCAAGGCTTTTTCCCCTCGTTCAATGACCTGTTCTTCGCCGACTCACAGGATCAGGTTGAGAAACCCGAGAACGGTGGCTGTGCGGCTGAAGATTTCGGCATTGGCAACTTTGGTGAGTTCTGTGAAGTGAACACCAACGCGTTTACCTCCGTGCTCGACGAGTTCGAAAGCATTGGTGGCGTGTTCACCTACAACTTCCAGGTCAATGAAAACACGACCTGGTTCAACGAGGTGCTGTATCAAAGCACCGAGTCTGATGGCACCAGCTCGCCTGCGAACTTTTCGCGCGCACCCTTTGATCCCGAGAGCCCGCTGTGGCCCCAGGAGCTGATCGACGACCTGATTGCTGTGGGCGACAACGGCGGGGCTGACGACTGGAGCGACTTCTTTGGCTTCCCCGTGTATGCCTGGGGCAAAATCCCCGAGCCGCGCGCGGTATCTGTAGAGTCGGAAACCTACCGCTTGGTGTCCGGTCTCGAAATCGATTTCGACAACGGCTGGAACCTCGAGACGGCGTTTACCTACGGCTCCAACGAGTCTGAGCAGCGCGGCATTAGCGGTCTGGTAGTTGCAGAAGCGTTCTATGACGCCGCGCTTGGCAACCTGTGCACGGACGGCAGCCGCGTTGAGCGCTGGGACGTAGATCCCGCCCGCCCGGATGCCGACTTTATCGGCAACACCTGCGAGGACGATGGTCGTAGTACCCTGTGGTACAACCCGTTCAATGGTCAGGCGTCACAGGCTGACGGTATCGATGAAGCCCTGCGCACCACCGCAAGACGCAACGGCGACTCCGAAATGTACTCGCTGGACTTCGTCACCTCGGGAACACTGTTTGAGTTCAATAACCGGGAAATACAGGCCGCATTCGGTGGCGAATGGCGACACGAAGAGGTGAAAGATGTGCCTTCGGGTATCGCGGTGGCAACCACCACCAACCCGGAACCGATCCTGGGCTTCAGCTCCACATCAGCGGATGCAGAGCGCGACCAGTGGGCGCTGTTCGCCGAGTTCTATATCCCGCTGACTGATAACCTGGACCTCACGCTGGCCGGGCGCTACGACGATTACGATACGTTTGGCGGCGACTTTAATCCCAAGGTCGCCCTGCGCTGGCAGCCACTGGAAAGCCTGATTCTGCGTACTAACTACTCCACCAGCTATCGCGCGCCTTCACTAGCGCAAGTCGGCGCAGGCACATTGCTGAGCTCTTACACAGTGAACTGTGTAGAGACTCCGGGAGCCTGTGATGGGATTGATGAAGGTGATGGCGAATCGCTGTTCTCCGAAGATGTGGCCAATGACAACCTTGAGCCCGAGACCGCCGATACTTGGGGTGCAGGCTTCGTGTGGTCACCCACGCAGGATATTGATCTCACCGTGGATTACTGGAGCATCAGCTACGACGATGTGATCGGTATCGATGAGGACGACTTTATTCGTCGTGCACTCGCTGGTCAGTACCCGGTAGTAGGCGAGGGTGAACTGCCCACTGGTGAAGCCGGGCTTGAAGTTGAAGACGGCTTTGTTGTCGACGCGCACTTCGAGCTGTCCAACCTGGGCTTTGAAGATGTGAGTGGTATCGACCTGGCCTACACACAGAGCATCGATGTGGGCGCCGCAACAATCACCCTGCTGGCAGATATGACTTACCTGATCGAGTACGAGCGCCAGTCTTCAGACGCGTCACCGGTGATAGATGAGGCGGGAGAGTTTTTGTACCCAGAGCTTCTGGCTAATGCCAAAGTGCGGTACGACCGTGATACGTGGGGCGGTTCACTGGGTCTTCGGTACACCGACGGTTATCGAGATGACCCCAGCCCCCGCACTCTGGAGGCCGTGGGCCTTCCCAGTGATGCGCGCGTCGATGTCGATTCATGGACTGTCCTGGATCTCAACCTCTACTGGGATATGAACCAGAACAACACGCTGGCGCTCACCGTCCGTAACCTCACAGACGAAGAGCCACCCGAGGTATTGGGTCTGTCATCGAATGTGGATTATCTGAATCACGACTCGATGGGCCGTTACATTACGCTGCGTTACACCTATGGGTTCTGATGAAGCTACGAATGGATAAACGCAGCGCAGTACTCAGCTGGTGCCGAGCAGCCGTGGCAATGGCCGCAATCTTTAGCCAATCCGCTGTGCATGCCACCGGTCAGTTGGTTATCGCCGGTGGCGCTGTGCGTGCAGATAACGCTGAGGTATTCGGTGAGTTTGTCACGCATCTCTCTGGCGACGGCCCGGTTGTGGTGATTCCCGCAGCCAGTGGGCGCCCCGCGCGTTCGGGCCAGTCTGCTGCCGAGTCGCTGGCGATGTTTGGGGTAGACGCTGCGCGTCTGGAAGTATTCCCGCTGGCCTTGCTGGATGATCGCGGCACAGAGGATGTGGACGAGTCGTCCTGGAAGGAGAATGCCTGGGACAGTGCGCTGGTGAGGCGCATCGAAACTGCCGCAGGGTTCTGGTTTACCGGCGGCGACCAGTCACGAATCACACAGCTCACCCGTAGCGCCTCCGGTGAGGAGTCTCCGTTCCTGCAGCTGCTGCGCAAGCGACTGCAGGACGGCGCGGTGATTGGCGGCACTTCCGCAGGTGCCGCCATCATGAGCACATTGATGATTACCGGCGGTGACAGTTTTACGGCACTCACGCAGCCTGAGCCCGGTGAGTACAACGCCATGACCGAGCAGGAGCAGGGTCACCTCAGTCTGTCCGCAGGTTTGGGCTTTTTGCCGAGGGGGCTGGTCGACCAGCACTTTGATCGCAAGGCCCGGCTGGGCCGTTTGATCAGGGCATTGCCGCTCACTGGCGAGCAGGTTGGTCTGGGTGTAGATGAAGATACTGCGCTATCGGTAGACCTCGGCACGGGAGAGGCGCGGGTTGTGGGGAGTGGCAGTGTAGTCAGGCTGGATACATCGGATGCCAGCTTCGCCTGGGACGGCGAAACTCTGGCTAGTGGCATACGGCTAAGCGTCTATCCGAGGCTTACCCGTTTTCGACTGAGCGATGGCGTACTGCTAGAGACTCAGGGCGAGCCCACGATGGGCAATGAGTATTACGATCATTCGGTGCGCTTGGGGGGTGGGATGGCATTTCCCAATCAAACCCTGGAGCAGATGCTGGGCAATGACCTGCTGGATAATGCTGGAACCAATCGCCTTGTGCGTGTCAGTGTGGATAGCGCGGGTACGGCAATCAGCTACCGGTTTATCCAGCGGGGCAGCAGCAAAGGTTTTTGGGACAGAGCGCAGGGCGCAAATCGTTACACCATTATTGGTGTCGGTATGGACGTGACGCGCACAACGGCCAATCGCCCCTGACCTGTGCCAGTGTCGGACCGGCCGGTCCACAATCATTGCGCTCCCGATCTTTCAGATTGCACACTTGACGCTTGCCTGTGTGGCAAGCGTACACGCCCCTACACCTGTTCTCTCAGTGAGCCGCTTCGCATCCTGAATCGACGGCTGCTCTTCATCGAAAGCATTCCCACAAAGGCACAGTGATCCTCTGAAAGCCGGTGTCTATACTGGGGCAAGGATTTCTAGGACCCTTAAAGAGAGCAAACTGATGTCACTTCCCGATGTTGATGATTACATCGCGCGCGCCGAGATGATGGCCGCCGAGATCGAATGCCTCCCGGCAGGAACGCCAACGCGAGCGATTAGTTCCGTGGGTATTATTGGTGCCGGCACCATGGGCGGCGGAATCTCCATGAATTTCGCCAATGCCGAAATACCGGTGACTATCGTTGAGACCGAGCAGGCGGCATTGGATCGCGGCTTTGGCGTCATTCGTAAAAACTACGAGCGCAGTGCCAGTCGCGGTCGTTTCCCGGTGGAAGAAGTGGATGTGCGAATGGGCAGGCTTAGCCAGTCGTTGGATATGTCTGAGCTTGCCGACTGCGATTTGATCATCGAAGCCGTGTTTGAAGATATGGAGATCAAGAAGAGCATATTTTCTCGGCTGGATAAGATCGCTAAGCCCGGCGCCATCTTGGCGACAAACACCTCGGCACTGGATATCGATGAGATAGCGGCTCAGACCTCGCGGCCTGAGGACGTTATCGGACTGCATTTTTTTTCGCCGGCCAATGTTATGAAGCTGCTGGAGGTGGTGCGCGCAGACCATACCGCCAATGACGTGATTGCGACCTCGATGACGCTCGCCAAAACCATTAACAAGATCGCCGCGCTGGTGGGCGTCTGCCAGGGTTTCGTGGGCAATCGCATCTTGGCGTACCGGGGCATTGCCGCAAATGCCCTTGTGGATCGGGGAGTGATGCCCTGGGATGTGGACGATGCGTTTAACCGTTTCGGCTTTCGCATGGGGCCGTTCCAGATGTCTGACCTCGCTGGCCTGGATATCGGCTGGAAGAAGGGGGCCACAACTGCCAACCCCATTCGTGATGCCCTCTGTGAAATGGATCGCCGCGGTCAGAAAACAGGTGCGGGGTATTACGACTATGACGCTGAGCGAAACCGCGTACCTTCTGAGGTGACCGCCGGGATTATTCGTGAGATTACCGGGAATACCGAGCCGGTGAGTCTCGAGGCTGACGAGATTATCGAAATCTGTGTTTTCCCCATGATCAATGAGGGACTGAAGATCCTGGAGGAGGGTAAAGCCCAGCGTCCCAGCGATATCGATGTGATCTGGCTCAATGGTTACGGCTGGCCGCGCGACAAAGGCGGTCCCATGTACTACGGCGATGTGGTGGGTGCAGAGAACGTATTGGCCAGAATGGAGCAATTGGCTGCTGAAGACGATCGCCTGGCGCCCGCTGATAGACTGCGTAGGTTAGCGAGTGAAGGCGGGAGATTCATCGATTTGTGACTGCTGTCTCGTAGTGAGGTCTACCGCCCACGCTGCATATTGATTTGACTGTCGCCTTGTCGCCTTGTCGCCTTGTCGTCTTGCCGTCTTCGAGTGGCTGTGATGGGCGTCTGGGTTTTTGAGTGCAAAGTATTGAATGCGTAATGGCGCATCTGGTGAGCGGCTCGCCCCACAACCCCGGAGTTTTTAGCCACTTTTGGTAGCGATTGCCGTAGACTCCAACCGACAAGCGCCCCACCGTTTCACCAGACTGAGTACTCACTTCATGACCGAAAAGCCCGCGGCCCCACAGGGCCAGAGCCGAATCACCCGCTTCCTGCATGTGGTTGAGTGGTTGGGCAATGCCTTGCCTCATCCAGTGACCTTGTTTGCGCTGTTTGCCTGCGGTGTTGTCGTCTTATCGGGGATTCTTGGTTATTTTGAGTTATCGGTTGCGGACCCGCGTCCGGAGGGCGCCAGTGGGCGGGCTGCGAACGGCATGATTGAGGTTGTCAGCCTTATGAACGCTGAGGGCCTGAGGATGATCGTCCTCAACCTGGTGCGCAATTTCGTTGAGTTTGCACCGCTGGGTACGGTGCTGGTCGCTCTCCTGGGGGTGGGTGTTGCTGAGCGTTCGGGGTGGCTGACTGCCGTTATTCGGGGCATGGTCATCAATGCGCCGCCCAGCCTGGTCACGGTAATCATCGTGCTCGCAGGTGTGCTGTCTAACACCGCCTCCGAGATGGGTTACGTTGTGCTGGTGCCGCTGGCGGCGGTCGTTTTCTACTCGCTGGGTCGACATCCGCTTGCCGGGCTTGCTGCTGCCTTTGCCGGTGTCTCCGGGGGTTACAGCGCGAACCTGTTGATAGGAACGGTAGATCCGCTGCTGTCTGGAATTACAACAGAGGCGGCGCGCCTGATCGACCCAGACTACGAAGTCGATGTCAGCGCTAACTGGTACTTTATGATCGCCAGCACGTTCCTGATTACGGCTGTTGGCAGCTTCATCAGCCTTAAAGTGGTAGAGCCGTCCTTGGGTGTGTACGAGGGTTCGCCACAAGGCATGGATGATGAAGATGCGCACCGGATGGACCCGCTAACCGCGAATGAGAAACGCGGACTCTGGCAATCACTCTGGGCAACAGTCCTGTTCGCGGTTGTCATTGCCCTGTTGGTTGTGCCTGAAGGCGCGATACTCAGAAACCAGGAAACAGGTGCGGTGGCTGGATCGCCCTTTCTCAAGGGCATCGTTGCCATCATCTTCGTGTACTTCCTGATGGTTGGCATCGTCTACGGTCGCGTTGTCGGTACGATTCGGAACGACCGTGACGTGATTGATGCCATGGCCCATGCCATGAGCACGCTGGGGCTCTATATTGCGCTGGTGTTCTTCGCTGCGCAGTTTGTGAAGTTCTTTGCCTGGACCAATTTGGGTTCCATCACCGCAGTGGCTGGCGCCACCTTCCTGGAGAACATCGGGCTTACCGGTCCACTGCTGTTCTTCCTGTTCATCCTTGTGTGCGCCTTTATCAACTTAATGCTGGGCTCGGCGTCTGCGCAGTGGGCGGTGACGGCGCCCATATTCGTGCCCATGCTGATGTTGCTGGGCTATTCGCCCGAGGTGATTCAGGCGGCGTATCGAATCGGTGACTCAAGCACCAATATCATCACGCCGATGATGAGTTACTTCGGACTGATTATGGCATTCGTAACGCGCTATCAACCGCGGGCCGGCGTGGGGACGCTGATAGCAATGATGTTGCCGTATTCCGTTGCGTTCCTGGTGCTGTGGTCGATTTTCTTTTTTGTCTGGACGTTTGTTGCTGGTCTGCCGGTGGGGCCGGCATCACCCACGTTCTACACAACGGGGTAGTTGCACTCACCGCAACCACCCCCGGACCAGGCGAAGCTGCAGTAAGGCATCTGCTGAAACCCACGACCCAATGATCGGGGATCGATCGTCTACACTCCTTCCAAACACTGGGCGTGGGGAGTCGCCGAATGCACCCGACTACTTTGATAGCGGAGTTGCGCCAAAGTTGGCGCAGCGTCAGGCCTGACCGACGTCATTCCCCAGGTGATGGACAAGGCCAGCGGCGGCGGCCTGTTGGAGCAGGTCGGCCGACTGACCAGATTGATGGGGGCAGCCAAGTCATTCCTGAGCTGACCGCCGCCCGGGTCAGTCAGGTATTGTCAGCAACGGGCGCGTCGGGCGCGTTTTTCTTCACTGACGCCACTCCATTTTCCATCGCGGACGCCGACGAATAGCTTTCTGACTTCCCGATGTTCTGGCCATTCGACGATGTGAGACTGAAAAAGGGCTCACCGTTCTTAGCTACCTTGCGATCAAAGCGCGAGTCATCCTGACTGTTCTTTCTGACCGACTCAATGCCGTTAGCAGCAGACGCCTTGGTTGCATACATCTGGCTGGTGAGGATGATTTGTCCGTTACCTGCCTTCAAATTGAACATGAACTTGCCGCTGGGAGATTTCTTGAGCTCAAATTTTCCCGCCATCTTACTTCGCCTCATTGTTGAGAATTTACTGTGATTGCCGACTTAAGACGTCCGGCGTTTATTTAAAATAGCTCACATGCCGGATCGGGCAACCTTGACGAGGTTTTGTACAGGAAAGTATCGACTCATTTTCAGGAAAAAGCCTGCGAAACTCCAGGTTGAAGCCCCGCAGGCACTAGCAAAAGGCTACTCCTTAGCTGCCGTCGCTTCGTTAGCGGCGTACCAGATGAACAGACCAAACGCGATCTTGTTCAGGACATCCGCGAGGTTATACACGATGTTGAGAGTTCCAACGTCTGTGCCTCCCGCGAGATAGCCCAGGAAGTAGCCGATGGGATAGATAGCCCAGCCCACGGTCACTGTCCACTTCATCAGCGTGTAGGCCTTTTGCACGGCAGGAGGAGCTTCAGTCGCTGCGACTTTGCTGGCTTCCCCAAAGAATATCTCGTACAGAATGTATGCCCACCCCAACATGCCAATCGCGAAGCCAACAGTAACATTCAGGTAACCGGCTTCACCCATGTATCCGGGAATCAACATGACCAAGGTACCGATCAGTAACCGCCAGAAAATGCCGCCTGAAACCTTGGTTATTGCAGCGAGTATTAAGTAAAACTCAATCATTAGCAGGGGAACTGTCAACAGCCAATCTATGTACCTGAAGTCTGTCGGAGTGTCGCCCGTTGCGACCCACACTTCTCGCATGTAGAAATAATGGAACGCGGCAATGAAAGTTACGAGCGCAGATACGGTAAGCGAAGTTGCCCACTTACCACCGATGCGCAGAGATTCCATCAGGAAGAATATCGTCGACGCGGCGAGCGCCATTGAAATCAACCAGAAGGAATAACCAACAAAATCACCTGACTGCAGCATAGTCGAGTCACCAGCGAATGCGCTTGTGCCCGCCACGAGTAAACCCGTGACTACTGCAGGGGTGACGATAAAGCGTTTTTTATTAAACATCGTCATCTCCTTGATGCGTGCTGAGAGAGATACCGCTCACCGCCCCGATGGGGCCGGTTAATGCAGTTACGCACACTGTTAATGGTCTGGTTCATTCACTTTCAATATTTTGATCCCCTAGCGAAAACCGCGCGTAACCAACCACATAACTCAAACAACAAACGCCCGGGAGTTAACTATGGTTGCTGTGGCCGCGCGTATAAATAGCATTACGACCCTCACACCAAGAGGTGACACGGCTCTTGAGAACTGCAAAGAGCGTATCGCTGACCGGTTGCTTGGAATCGCACTGCAATTCGAAAACCCTCTGCGCGATGCATGCACTCATCATCTAGGCACTAATGGAAAGATGCTGCGCGGCCAGCTGGCCGTGAGAGCAGCGCTAGCCGACGGCGCAGACACTAACCAAGCGATTGAATGGGGCGTGGCCGTAGAGCTCTTGCACAACGCAACGTTGGTTCATGACGACATTTGCGACATGGATGAAACACGTCGCGGACGAGCATCCGTCTCGCACCTGTTTGGTTCCCAGGTGGCACTCTGCCTTGGAGACGCACTCATCAGCGAAAGCTATGCCGCGGCGCGGAGGTATACGCGCCGCAGGGAGACACTCGATGCCCTGAGCATGACCATCAAGGAGCTTGCACAGGGTCAGGCCAGCGAATTTGCCTGTAACCACTATCCATCAGTTGAGCGTTGCTTTGCGATTGCCATCAGAAAAACGGGACCACTGTTCAGTCTTCCGGTCTGCGGCGCTCTGCGCACCTACGACAGCTCTTCAGTGGCTGGAAGCACAAAAAAATACCTCAACGCGTGTGCCATAGCCTTCCAGGCGATAAACGACCTTGCCAATTTTGATCGGCGCGTCAGCAGTGCGAATCCGAGCTCAGATTTTTCAAGGATGCGCCCCAACATTGCTATCTCGCTGTTTGCGGACTCACTCGACACCGCAACACGCAGAGACTTTGACGCGCTGTATCGTTCGCTCGCCCAACCAAGACATGAAGCAACATGTTCCCAGAAGCTCATGGAACAGTTCTGGATCACGTTTTCAGGATCCGTCGCCCTGAGATCTGCTCTTTCACTTACCAAGCTTGAAGTCGAAACAGCCGATCGACTCTTCGAGCAATTGGAAAAGAAGACTGCAGAGGTCGTGTCACCGCTGCACGCCTGGTTGCTCGCCACATCCGAGAAGACTTGCTCTCTTCACTAGGCGGGTGATTGTATGGAAGCGAAACAATTTCCAGGGCCTACTCAACATGCCGTTGTCGTAGGCGCAGGGTTCGGAGGTATCGCAGCTGCACTCAGGCTGCGCGCTCGCGGGTATACGGTAGAAATCATAGACCGCTGCCAACGTCTCGGTGGACGTGCTCAGGTCCACGTTCGTGACGGATTTCGTCACGACGCTGGTCCTACGGTGATCACTGCACCGTTCTTGTTCGAAGAATTATTCGCTCTATTTGGGAGGAATATAGCCGACTACGTAACACTGAAGCCGCTAGATACTTGGTATCGATTTCAATTCGCAGATGGTACCCACTTTAACTACGGCGGCTCCATCGAAGATACGCTGGCTGAAATTCGACGCATTGCCCCCGAAGATGAACAGGGGTATCTGGAGCTTGTTGAGGCCAGTCGCCGTATCTACGAACTCGGATTCGAAAAACTCGCCCACGTTCCGTTTCATAACCCGCGCAAGCTGATCGCACTTATTCCATCCATGGCCAGACTGGGGCTCTACAGGAGTGTCTGGCAACTCGTTCGCCGATATCTGAAGTCTGAAAAATTACGCAGGGCATTTTCGATTCAGCCGCTGCTTGTGGGCGGCAATCCTTTCCAAACAACGAGTATTTATAACCTCATACACTATCTTGAGCGAGCCCATGGCATTCACTTCGCAATGGGAGGAACCGGTGCATTAGTTGACGCACTTGCAAGATTGATGTCCGAACAGGGGATTAACACTCGGCTGAACACAACCGTTGACAGAATATGTGTTGAGGACAAGCGGGTGCGCGGTGTCTTTCTTGACACGGGAGAGCGGATTGATGCGGACATAGTCGTGTCGAACACAGACCCCGCTTTCTTGTACTCGTCGATGCTGAACGACAGACAATCCAAGGCAACGGCAAAATTGAAAACGCGGTTCGCGCGAAAGAGCATGGGCCTCTTCGTGCTCTTCTTTGGTACAACGCGCGCGTATGAAGATGTCGAACATCACACTATATGGTTGGGGAAAAGATACAAAGATCTACTGAATGACATCTTTAATCGCAAAGTTCTCTCTGAGGACTTCTCGATGTATCTCCACCGGCCGACAGCCACAGATCCGACGTTCGCTCCTGATGGATGCGACAGTTTTTACGCACTGGTGCCCGTTCCTAACCTTTCGGCCGAGATTGACTGGAGTGTTGAAGGCCATCGCCTGCGTGAGCGAATGGTGGAAGCTTTGGACGAGACTATACTTCCCGGCTTACGGGACTGCATCACCAGTGACTTCTGTATGACGCCCGAGGACTTTCAATCGGATTATCTAAGCCCCGACGGCGCGGGGTTCTCAATTGCGCCCACTTTCTATCAGTCTGCCTGGTTTCGCTACCACAACGTTGGGGAGGGTCCAAAGGGCCTTTACCTCGTCGGCGCTGGGACACATCCAGGCGCGGGATTACCTGGTGTTCTAAGCTCTGCTAAAGTCCTCGACCAAGTTGTGCCAGCCGCTGACATTCAGGTCGCCGACTGTCGCACTTACGAGGTTTCTCCGTGATCAAACATCCAACATCCTCGGGTGACGCTCACAAGGTGCTTGCAAAGCACGGTAAGACATTTGCGTTGGCCAGCAAGTTCATGGGTAAGGAAACCTCATACAAAGCAGCAAGGCTTTATGCGTTCTGCAGATACTTGGACGATCTCGTAGACGAACGAGCCACTATTCAATCTGCCCGTAACGCACTCCGAGAAACGCGCAAACACTTGCTATCCGGTACTGGCTGCGATCCGGTCGTTGCTGATTTCCTGTCACTGGCCCGGGACACGTCAATGGACCCCGCACTTGCCGCAATACTCATTGATGGCCTCGAAAGCGACCTTACGACAGTGGCTATCGATACACAGGAGGAGCTGGTTCAGTACGCTTACCGAGTTGCGGGTGTGGTCGGATTAATGATGTGTGCCGTCATGAATGTGAAAGATAGTCGAGCGCTACCCTTTGCGATTGATCTGGGAATCGCGATGCAGCTCACCAACATCGCCCGCGATATCCGGGAAGACGCGGCGATGGGTCGCAGGTACATACCCGGCAGTTGGATAGACAGACTGCGGGCTCGCGACCTAGTGGCGCCAAGCGCGTGCACGCAAGCGGCTGTTAGTTCCGGACTTAAGAAACTGCTGAATCTCGCCGATGACTACTATATGAGTGCGGCCCTTGGCTTGCACTACATCCCTTTGCGTTCACAATTTGCGGTTCGTGTGGCTCGATCGGTTTATCGGGAGATTGGGCAGCTGATCCGTGAGCGGGACTATAACGTCAATGAATCTCGGATCATTGTTGGGAACGCAAGAAAAGTACGAGTATCGCTTCGGGCACTCTTCTCCGAGCCGCGAGAGAGCACCTCGGACATTGCGGAGAAAAACTGCATTTCAAAGCTCCATACGCCATTACTTGGGCTTCCCGGCGTCCGAGTGTCATACGAAGGCAAGCCTGGGTGTCTCGCGTAGACGTATATGACGTTGTGATAATCGGAGGTGGTTGCGCCGGATTGTCACTTGCTCGCGAGCTGTGCCGTATACCAACATCACCAAAAACGTTGGTTCTCGAGTCTCGCGGAAACTATGTCAACGACAAAACCTGGTGCTTCTGGGCCAGTAATAATCACCATCTTTATCACCTCGTTTCGAAGGAGTGGGCTAAGTGGGAAATTTCAACTGTGTCGGGCGATGCAATAACTCACTCGGCCAGCGGACGTTCCTACCAGATGATAAGAAGCATCGACTTTTACAATGATGCTCTGGATATCATCGATAGGGAACCTAACGTCAATGTAAGAACTCAGGCGCCGGTATTCGGTATTCGTCGAGACGCCGACGGGCTGGAAATTAGTCTTCCAGATGGTGCGGTTTATGCACGCCGCGTCGTTGATACACGACCGCCAACGCAGAAGAAATTGCAATCTGCAACGCTCCTACAGTGCTTTATGGGACACGAAGTTGAGACTGAACGGCCTGTGTTTGACCCTCACAAGGCCGGCCTGATGACGGACATGCGCGATGACGGCTTGGGCTTCAGATTTGTATACGTGTTACCGCTTAGCTCTCAAAGGGCACTTGTAGAGACAACAAGATTCTGCACAACACTTTGCCCCAAAGCCCAGTTGGCAAAAGACCTAGAAGAAGACACTCGTAACTTGCTCGGTGGACAGGACGGACGTGTCATTTATGCAGAGTGTGGCGCCCTACCCATGGGCATGCCTGCTACGGAGGGGGCCGATAAAGAAGTTTATCGGGCCGGTATATCCGGTGGCGCACTGAGAGCAGCCACCGGATACGGATTCCAGAATATCCAGCAATGGGCTGAACGCTTCGCCTACTCTCTCTCTGGTTACGGCAGCGAAACCCACGCTAGCGCAAGCAAGTTCCAATCGTTTATGGACGAGATTTTTCTCAGAACCTTGAAACGCCATCCCGATCGGTCCGCTGAGTTTTTTCACTCGATTGCGGCCACGCTGGAAGGTGGGGAGTTCTCAGATTTTATGTCGGGGTATTCTCGATTGGGAGTTTGGCGGCGGATAGTCCAGTCATTGCCGCCACGCCCATTCCTAAACACATTGCTCCATCGTCAGGACAACATAGCTTCGCAGAGGGTTGTCGTTAGATGATCCTCCGAGGCGACAACGCCGCTTTTCTCGTGGCCTGCCTAGTTGCCCTGTTTCTAGCCTACATGGAACTAGCACCCGATGGGCGCACGGCGGTTACCTTTCTCGCGGTTGCTGTGGTTACCATGGGTCTGCCACATGGTGCTATTGATGCCTGGTATGCCGAACGTCGCGGCTTTACCGGCGACGGCTGGCAGGGCTCTGTAGTTTTCTATCTGTGGTACACCGGATTGGCTGTGTTAACTGCAGTCGTGTGGTTTTTGTTTCCCGTTTTCAGCCTTTGTGTTTTCTTGTTGATTTCCGCTTGGCATTTTAGCGGTGATTGGAGAGATCACCTTGTTTCTTTAGAGAGACTGGCTGCGGGAATTACGCTTGTTTCTCTGCCTGCACTATTTCACCCCGAGAGCGTGCAGGTGCTTTACAGCGCACTAACTGGTGAGCCGTCTTCGACCATCGTGGTCGCGCAGAGTTTCTCGGCGGTAGTGTTTGGTGTATTTCTCTTCTTGAGTATCTTGTACCGTGCTCCTAGACAACCGCAATTTCTGTTCGAGAGCTCTATACTCTTGGTCTGTGCATGGGCGCTACCGCCGATCACATTCTTCCTCGTTTACTTCTGCGGATTACACAGTGTTCGACACCTGCTGAGAATACTTAAGGGTGCTGGATACAGAGTTGGGTTATCGGCATTTCTGCACACACTGCTTGCCGTGCTGATCGCGATGACCGCCTGGATTATTTTCCCTGCCCATATCGAAATCGAGCAGCTTCTTCTAGGCACAGTATTTATCGGGCTAGCGTCGTTGACGGTTCCGCACATGCTCCTACACGATGTGCTCGCACATCTACATAAAGCAGAAAATTCGTGACCACTGTAAAGGCGATCGTTCGTTATCCCAAAGTCGAATCGGTTATCCTCGTTGACGAACAGGATCGTCCACTGGGAGCTGCTGAGAAACAGTTTGCTCACATAAAATCGAAGTTGCATCGGGCTTTCTCAATTTTTATTTTTAATGAGCGAGGGGAGTTACTGCTGCAACGCAGAGCAACCTCGAAGTATCACTCCGGGGATCTGTGGGCAAACACCTGCTGTGGCCATCCGCGACCGGGAGAGCGGACCAAAAAAGCAGCACAACGTCGATTAATGGAGGAGTTTGGTTTCAGCAGTGTCCTCACTCGATTGGGACATATACGCTACCGAGCGGAAGTCACTCGCGGGCTTACCGAAAATGAGTATGTCCACATATTCGTTGGAACGCACCGCGGAGACATCTCTCCGGATCCGGCCGAGATCCGTGAGTATCGATTTTCGTCCTGGGAGTCAGTGATCAACGATGTAAATCATCGCCCAAGTGATTACGCGCCCTGGTTCAGGGTTTACCTCACGAAGAATATCTCAACACTTAATACAGCCCTTTCATCATTTCTCCAGTAATTGGAAGATTCGCCAGGCGACACCATACGGTATCTCTTAACTTCTTCAGAGCTGTGACTACATCACGCCTTGGAGATTTATCCCGAAATGAAGCAATGATTACCACGTGTAGTTCTAGAGTGCTGGCGGAGAGGAGAACAGAGTGCTTAAGGTTCTTATAAGGGTATCGATTGGGTAGTAGGAAAGACCTGACACCGGCTAAAGCTAATGGTCAGAAAACTCGTCGATTCTGAAGAGTGGATTTAACAGCAGTCCCTGTTTGGTCCTCGGCTCAGAAAAGTTAGGGTATGCTTACTTGGAACTGTCCCACTTGGAGGTGGTTATTCATGCGTTTCCAGTCTCATCCAAGTATCGGATGGGTATCCTGATACGGGGGGGTATGTCAGTGAGGTACTTTGCCGTGTTCCTATTGACATCCCTTTTTCTTCACGAAGCAATAGCACACGACCTTGGCGAGGCCGGTAACGAAGTCTGCGAGATAAGCTATCCCGTCCCTCCAACGTTTCGTTCAAGAGATCTTTATGAAAGGATTCCAGAGTCGGAAAGGCCGGACTATGAAGCTTTCGAGGCCAACCTTAGAAAACTTCCAGCGGGAAAGGTCTGGCAAAGCCCTCTTCAGGAGCAGCTTTATTACAAGCTGAAGAAGGCTGACGCCGTTGCTCTAGTGGAAATGCCTGAATTTGAAAGCCAAGTATGGCAGAAGTCCACGCTGACAGATGTACTTCATCTCAAAGCTGTTCGGATCCCTATCGCCATTAGGGAGTGGATAAAGCCGCCGGTCGTCGAGCTGGGGAGTATGTTCGAACCGCATAGCATTGAGGTAGTCATGTCGTCTGGAAACTTGTTTTCTTCTGTATACCAATCTTCTGTGCATGATCTTCGTAACAGGGCGGACGATTCCATAAGAGAGTTTCGACGTCAGAGGAGTTCGGTTGAGAAAGCAAGCTCCGAAGGGCGAATATCGATTGCCGAGAGAGAAGAAGAACTGGCCAAGATCGAAGCATCTAGACAAGGCTCTTTTTTTGGAGAAGTAAGTTCACTTACTGGCTTGTTAGAACTAGGCGGGAGCTCGTCATCTCATCTTTGTGGTGTGGATTCGCTGAGGCCAAGGATGTCTTACGTGTTTTTTTTGCGATCTGACTCGGCCGGTGAGTATTCGTTCGCCGGTGCACAGTCGATCATGTCACCTGAAATGTCCAACTCGCTGCTTGAGGTTGTACCTCTATTAACATCAAGTGAAGGGAACTAGGGGGGGCTGCGAATGATTCCCAGCATAACCGCTAAAGTTATCTCGACGCGCTCTGTTCTCACACTTTTCGTTCTTTTTGCGTCTGGGATTGGCGGTAATGCCCACGCTCAGACTGAGCTGCTTTTAGACTCCAATTGCACGGTCTCAATACTCAATCGAACTGTCAGAGCTGGTGATGGCGGAAGTTTCGCAATGCCAAATATTCCTGACAACATGGGACGAGTCAGAGCACGGGCAACATGTCAAAGAGACGGCGCAACCGTTTCTGGAGAAATAGTTCCCATGACGGCCTCCTCAGATTACGCCTTTCATCAGGTCAGCAGTGGAGCAGGCCTTGGCCATGTCCGTTTCGATCTGTTCCCAGATGTAGAGGATTTTCCTGCCCCCGAAAGGGCGGATGTAGTGGACGCCCTCTAGAAGGACGGAACCCTTGAGGCTATTTCGGATGTAGCGTGGGTCGAATTTGATGCGCTCAGAAAGCTCATCGGTGGTCAGGTAAGTATTGCTCATCGTTCACTCCTTGAGGTCTATTTCGATGACTGCAAGGTGAACGTATCGTGGATTCGGGGACTGCGCTGAGCGGAGGGAAACTAACTCACTTGGTCGTTAAATGGCTTCTGTTCCGCCATGTCGCAACCCACTCAATCATGCGAAAAATATGGGCCGACGGCACAGATTTTTCGCCGCGCTCTGTCAACTATTTGGTGCCACATTTTTCGACAGCGCGTGCCGCGCAGGGAATTTAGAGGCTGACTTTTGGGGCTCAATCTTGATCACAGCGAGACCGGTTACGCTTTGGACCAGTTACAGCTAAAAGTCACGTTTGTCGGGGAGCAATTTCTTAGATGCCAAACTTGGTCCAGATTTGGTCCAAATATGGTCCAACTGACATTTATGTTAGTGCAAGCTTACTGGGATGGTCGCTAGAGGATGGCCCGCCCGAGAGGATTCGAACCTCTGACCTCTGCCTCCGGAGGGCAGCGCTCTATCCAGCTGAGCTACGGGCGGATCGGGATGGGGAGACTAACGTTCTCTACGCTTGTAGTCCACAGGGTGTGGTGCTTTTATGAAACCCTCCCGCCATGTTACGACGACTGGGTGCGGCACCGTGACGGCGGTCGGGCTCTCGCTTCTTAACGACTGATTCGGGCAAACTTGCTCGCAATAAGTAGGTGAGTCGACGGCAACATTTTCTTGTAAATGTTGGAATTGCTCAACATCTTTGTAATCGCCCGTTCGGAGCAAAGGGCTAGTGAGTCATCCGTCGCTGTCCGTTACTGCTTTTAGGCAAAGCAAAGCTTGGACACCAAATGAAAGCACGTAGCATCTACCTTGATATATGCCTGTCAGGCACACGAAGTGAAAGCTCGTGCTCTGAATTTGGTTGCCAATCTGGCGGGCCGAAAACGCTCATCCAGCGATCATGTGCGGTGGTCGATCTGCGGATGTCTGCGGCGATTTGTCGCCACACATGAAACGTTAGTTTGAGAGGGTTATTGGTAGGAATGTTTTTGACAAGACCAAATGTGACAGGTTCCTCTTCTTTAGCGTAAGTGCCGAAAAGATGGTCCCAAATCATAAATAGGTTCCCGTAGTTCTTGTCTATGTAATTCGGGTTACTGCCATGATGAACCCTGTGGGCAGACGGCGTATTGAATATCACCTCTAGAAGCGGTGGTAGGCGGCCAATGGTCTGGGTGTGACCTACAACACCCCACAGAGTCGCCATTACGCCTGCGACTGCAGTGATGCTCGGATCAAAACCGATCACGGGCAGAAAAAGAAAAAACGGCACTTTGCTGATGGGGCCGAACCAGGCCTGTCTGAAGGCAACACTGAAATTCATATGCTGGCTGCAATGGTGATTCATGTGCACGGCCCAGAGAAACCTTATCCTGTGTGATGCTCTGTGATACCAATAGAAAGTAAAGTCAATCGCGAAAAATGCGATGATCCATTGCAGCCACAGGGGCACATGCGTCGCGATGTCGAGTATGCGGAATTGATAAAGGAAAAAGTAGAGCCCTACAATCGTGCCTTGCGTGACACCATTAATAACTACATTCCCACCGAGCAAGCCAAGCGTGCCGAGCGAGTCATCTCTGTTGTAGTAATCGAGTTTCTGCCAATTTGAAATCGCAGCTTCAACGAGAATCATCAAGACAATTAAGGGTGCGCCTACGGCATATACGTCTGCTCCAGTCATGACAAATACTCTTGCTTCAGCGCGCCATTAGCCCACAGCCCGATTACTTCTACCAGCGCATCGCGTCTCGTCATGTTATGGCGATCATAAACTCCTTGCGTGCCAGCATGATCTACGAGCGCCATCAGCGAGGACAGTGCGAGGCCAGCATTCAAATCGTCTCTAATGGCAACCAACAGGCTTTGCCGCGAATGTTCCATAAAGACCTGGTAATGCTTTCGATAGATCGAGTGAGCCTCAGGAAAATCGCGCTCAAGTTGCCTCCAGAACTCACGGCTGAACCTGCCGAGATGGTCCGCCCACTGCGTAATAAGAAGCTCTATCCTCTCTTTTGGCGGAAGCCCCTCGCTGATGCCCTGTTCCCGCTTCTGAAACCAATGATCTGCCCATGAATTAATCAGTTCTTGAACGATGTGAGATTTGTTCTCAAATAGCCGGTAAAGCGTTTTGGTACTGATTCCAACCTCGCCCACTAACTGACTGATTACAACATTGCGCGGACCCACCGTGCGTGATTGGTGTTCGAACACGTCCAATACCCGTGCATGAATGGCTGCATCTCTGTCGCTGACTGCCGAATTAGCTGCGGGTTTAGTCACGGGCGTTGATCTGTGGAAAAATATGCAAAACACTATATTTTCCTTGTTATCTATAGTCAACCTTTTTACACTCGCGCGCCGCATTGAAGGTCGAATCGGCAGTGAGCATCTCGTGCCTTCAAAAGACGTCGAGACTTAGATTGGAGCGGAGTAAGTTATGTTGACTGTGGATACACGTGGCCTCTCGAGAGCGAATATTTTCGCAACCGCGGCACTTTGCGCGATTTTTTCAAATCCTGGAAAACTCAGCGCACAAGTCTTGGAGGAGGTTGTGGTCACTGCACAGAAACGGGCTGAGTCGCTACAGGACGTCCCGATATCAGTTTCGGCAGTTAGCGGTGAAAAGCTTGATAGGGCGGGTATTCTCAATTTCGCTGATCTGTCGGCATATGTGCCGAACTTTCAGAAGGCAGACACGGCTCTCGGACCGGTACTCCTTATCCGTGGGATCGGGTCAGGTGTTAACCAAAGCTTCGAACAATCCGTTGTTCAGTACACAGATGATGTGGCATTGGGGCGTGCGCCCCTCGCACGTATGCCCTTTATGGATTTGGCGCGCATTGAGGTTTTACGTGGACCTCAGAATGTACTTTTTGGCAAAAATAGTATCGGCGGTGCGCTCTCCTTAACGACGGCAGAGCCGACCAATACTTTTCAAGCCCGGGTTTCGGGTGAGTACGAGCATGAGTTCTACCAACAAGTCTACAGTGGAACCCTGTCAGGACCACTGAACGATGTGTTGTCCGCCCGTCTGGCTGTCCGATCACTCTCGGACGGTGGCTACTACGACAATGACATCCTATCCGCGTCAGAACCCAGTCGCGAAGAATTCTCTATTCGCACGAAGCTGCGTTGGGACATGACCGATGCAGTGACATCATCGCTGAAAATTGAGCGCGCCTTGATCGATGCTAGCGGGACACCGAGCGAAGTCTTTGTGAATTCGCCATCGCAGGGCGGGCCGCTAGCGTTTCTTTTTAACGATTCGACTTACCCGCAAATCGGCGAATCGTTAGGAGATCTAACGGGTGAGGACGTGGGGCAAGAGGACGGTACATTTGATTTCAGACGCTCCACCAGCATCGACGAGTTCTCTGAGATTGACGCAACGAACGTAACACTGCGAGTTGAGGCCAACCTCAATGAGATGGAGTTGACCGCTGTCACGGGATGGCTGTCTTATGACACGAACGAACTTTGCGATTGTGACCAGACCGGCCTTGATGTTTTATCGATCACGCAACGTGAGGACTATAAACAGTTCAGCCAAGAAATACGGCTAGCCTCACCTGTTGGCGGAACTGTTGATTGGCTGGGTGGGGCCTTTTATCAGCGCTCCGAGTTGAACTTTGACAGCTTCAGCCTTGTTGATGGCAACAATATTCTCACTGCGCTCGGGACACTTGGAGACAGGCTAGGGCCTCTGGGCGCTGAACTGACGGCGATTGGCAAAGGCGCTAACTCGAAGACAGGCCGTGCCTATGACTCAGGCAGCGAGATGTATGCGTTGTTTGGCCAAGCGACCTGGAATCTTTCAGATAATGTACGACTGACTGTTGGTGCGCGTTACACCTACGAAGAAAAGGATGCCGCCCGTACTATTGATAGCAAAAATACACTTACGAACGATTTTGATGTTGAGCAGTCGATCGTCGTAAATCAGCTGCTAGGTATTGATCTGCAAACCTTGGGCGAGCTGAGTGCAGAGTCCGCTTTGGGCCCTGAGTATCCGCAAGGATTCTTTTCGACGCATGACTTATCAGAGGAAAGGAGTGAAGAAGCATTCACCCCCAGTGTGGTAATGGAGTGGGACTCGAGTGATCACACCATGATGTATGGTTCTGTCGCCAGTGGCTATAAGTCTGGTGGTTTTGATGCGCGCGGTAATCGCGAAGGTGACTTCGCATACGATAATGAGACCGTGATTACCTATGAGGCTGGTATTAAAAGTCGCTTGTTCGATAATCGCGCAGAGCTCAATGCGGCCGTTTTTTACACAGACTATCGGGATCTACAGGTCAGCCAGTTTGATGGAGAGGCAGGGTTCTTCGTAGGAAATGCGCCTGAAGCTGTCACTCAAGGTGTTGAACTGGACGGGCGCGTCCAGTTCACCGAGGGGCTGTCGGCAACACTGTCCTTAGCGTATCTCAGCTTTGAGTTCAAAGAATACGAAGGTTCCTGTCCGCGACCCGAATTTATCGAGACCGGCGAGCGTAAGTGTGACTACGCGGGAAAGCGCAACATTTTTACCCCTGAGTGGTCAGGAAGCTTGGGCCTCGCTTATACAAAAGTGCTTGATCGAGGTTACTCAATTTTCGCAGGTATCGATGCCAACTATGTGGATGAACAATACATGGAAGTCACGTTGTATGAACCACTGAAACAGGACGCATATACAAAGCTCAACGCCCAGCTTGGACTGGAATCCGATCGTTGGTCCATTTACCTGGTTGGCCGAAATCTCACAGACGAGGAAGTCACGAGTTACATAACAGAAGTGACTCTGTCCGGCGGTAGCCCATTCTTTGCGCCATCTTACTCAGGTTTTTACGATCGTCCACGCAGTGTTGCTGTACAGTTAAATTACTGGTTTGACTGACATGCGACTTGTGTGTGGATCAATTGGTTATAGGCAAATGGTCACGCAGCCACTGCCACCGAGATCTTTACCGCGGGAAATGTGCCGTAAGAGGAATATCGATAGCGGGGGTCTGCTGGATGGCATCGGTAAAGTTTTGAGCCCATACGCAGAACCTTCACACTCTGACATCCGCTAAGGCGCTATCGCCTGACTGCAGAACTACAGGCAATACGGACAGGGACTGGTGCGCCGCGGGCACGATGTCCCGAGCGCTGCCTCAAGTGGTTACAACGGTGCAAAACGACTAGTCGCGTCGAACCTCACTGACGATACGAGGCTATACAGGTGCTATGCTGATCGGATTACCCGTTGCCGCAGTCGCAGCGACATCTGCTGGTAATGCTAGGGGGAAAAGTAATGCACAAATCTATGCCAGAAGAAGGTTCCGTTGCCTCAGACATAATGCAAAGGCTCGAGGTCTTCAAGCAGCACGATCCAGATTATAAAGATGGTAGGCTCTGGAGCCTGGTTTACTATCTAAACGAAGAACACTCAGAGTTTCTGAAGGACGCGTATCACTGCTACGCATCCGAGAATGGTTTGAATCCTGGAGCGTTCAAAAGCTTGAAGCGCCTGGAAAGCGAGATTATTTCTGCAACAGCAGAACTCCTTCATGGGACGGATGACGTATGCGGCGTCGTTACCTCTGGCGGTACCGAAAGTTGTTTGATGGCGGTCAAGACATACCGCGATAGGGCTCGAGACCTCCGAAAAATCCGCCGCCCTGAAATGATAATGCCAGCGACTGCGCATGTCGCTTGGTTTAAGGCGTCCGAGTATTTTGATGTCAGGGTCCGTCTAGTGCCGCTGAAAGACGACTTCACGCCTGATTTGCAAAAGCTTGAACGACTCATTAATCGAAATACGATCATGATGGTCGGTGCAGCGCCAGAGTATCCCCACGGAATGATAGATCCAATATCTGCCATGGGTAAGATTGGCCAGGATAGGAACATTCCCTTACATGTTGATGCCTGCGTCGGCGGCTTCATATTGCCATTTATGGAAATGAATGGAGAGTCGCTTCCCCCTTGGGACTATCGTGTACCCGGGGTGACATCGATCTCAGCGGACATACATAAATACGGATTCGCTGCGAAGGGTGCCTCGACCATTACCTATCGAAGCCTCGATTACCTGCGTTACCAGATGTTTGTTTATGAAGATTGGCCTGGTGGCGTATTTGCCTCCTCTGCACTACTCGGCACTCGGCCCGGCGGCGGGTACTCAGCCGCATGGGCAGCGCTGCAGTTATTTGGCAAGGAGGGTTATCGCGATCTGGCCGCAGATACCTTGGAGGCTGTGACGCGACTCAAGGCCGGCGTGAATGCCATAAATGGACTGCAGGTTATGGGTAATCCGCAGGGACCACTGTTTTCGTACCGCTCCTTGGATCCAGACCTGAATATTTATGCAGTGGGCGACCAAATGGATGCACGCGGCTGGCAGGTAAATCGCAATCAGGGTCCACCTGGCCTACATGCGATGGTGACGGCACAGCACTTACCCGTCGTCGACCACTACTTGGCTGACCTGGCCGAATCAGTGGCCGTAGTGCGTGCTGATCCTTCATTGGCGCAACAGGGTGGTGCGGCTACGTATGGGATGATGGCGCACGTTCCACTGCGCGGTATGGTCAAAAAGAAGATTCTTGACATGTATTCTGAGCAATACCGCGCCGGTGGCGCGGAACTGGACATCGAAGGGGCCTCCTCGGAGGGTGTTGCCGGTGGAAAGCTTGGTCTATTGGACAGACTGGTGCAATGGTACGTGGCGCGGCAGGCGCGCAAGGCATAATGAGATTCGAAAGAGCGGGGTAGACGGCCATTCAACCAAACGTAAGGAAAATGCCAACACCAATGATGAAGACGTTTTGACGTGCGCTCATAGCATCACAGTCGTTATTCTAAAGCGCACACTGTCGTGTGCGGCAAACCTCCAGAGTCCTATTCGAAGGTTACCGCCAGCGGTTTAGGAGAACCTTTCTTCAAGGGATGCTAGGGCAGTACTTCAATGATGATCTCATTGCGTCGATTCCAAGGCAGCGTCATGGGCGGGTCGTACTGATTGACAGAAGGCGGACCTACCGTTTCGATTTCATTCTCGGCTAACACGGCCATCAGTTTTTCTGTCATTTCCGACACCTTGCCATCCGTTGCCCAACCGGAAAAGGGTATGGCAGCTACGCGTCTGCCCGGCACCTCCAATAGGGTCACATTAGCAAGGTCTGGCTCAGGCAGTGTGGCCATGTCGAACTCCGAGGGCAGTGTGAAAGCCATGTAGCCGTCCTCGGCCAGTTGAATCTCAACGGGTGCAGTCATTGCAATTTCCTGCTCTCTGTCGTTGCCCCCGAAGATGTAGTTTGCCAGGGCCCGGAAACCCTGCGTATCGCTGACATCATCGTTCATTGGGGTGCGTGCCTGTATGGTGGACTCATACTGACGAATCTCCACCTCGCCTAGCTGTTGAACCGCGGCATATTTGGGCTCTTCCAGGGACAGCACTGTGGCGCTGATTAAGAACAGAATGACAGCGGGGATGATGGCTTTGACAAACATGAGAGGACCCTCTTTACGTTAGTATCAGTACGTAGCGGTCTCGCTTTTTGGTTCAGCCAGGTCCCATTCAATCAAAGACACCGATGCGGGCTTTGCCGCGTATCAAGTAAATTACCAAAGAGAAATTGACTGTGAGCAATGATGCTAAAAATGTTCTCGGCGAGCCTTTGCAGGCCTGCTGCTTCTCCCCAAGAACGGGTTTCTACCGTGATGGTTATTGCCGCACGGAAGCGCGCGATGCCGGGAGACATGTGGTGTGTGCCGAGGTCACAGAGAGTTTTTTGGCGTTCAGCAAGGCCAGAGGGAATGACCTCACCACACCTCGCCCCGAATTCGACTTTCCTGGCTTGGTCCCTGGCGATCGCTGGTGTCTGTGCGCCAGCCGTTGGAAGGAAGCTTACGATGCCGGTGTGGCGCCGCGGGTGATTCTGGCTGCCTGCGATGCTGCGGCGCTCACGGTGGTGTCGCTGGATGCGCTCAGATCACATGCGGCGGCCGCCTCGCACTGAGGTCGAAGCGGGGTTTTGGTTTTAACCGCTGAACCACGTCGCGATTGATCTGGCCCCGATCAAACGGGCCGCCTCGTCTGCGCTAGTCTCTTCTCATCACTCCCTACAGATGAGACGCGATAATGACGACTAAGAGTGCGCTTGAGCAGGAGATTCTTAGCACCTACGAGCGCTATGTGACTGTGCGTGATGCCATAGACGTTGGTGAAGACGATTGGCCATCATTGGCTGACTTCTATGTCGAAGACGCCGTGTATATCGACCCTGCCTGGGGCCGGCAAGAGGGGCGCGAGGCTATCCGTCAGTTCCTTGTGGACTCCATGGCAGGGCTTACCGGCCACGGCTGGTCCTCGCCTGAGCGCTGGACCATGGTCGATGGGCATCGATTGATTAGCCAGTGGGATCAAGTTTTGGGTAAGAAGCCCGAGGGAGGGCAGTGGATAGTCCCGGGAATTTCTATCCTCTATTACGCAGGTGACGGCTTGTTTTGCTACAGCCACGACATGTTGAACATGCGCTCTGTGGGCGAGGTGTTGAAAGCTATGGCCTGGCAGCCGCCGGCTGTCTTCAATATGCCGCCCAAAGCGCCCGATTGGAACACAGCGCTGCCAGAGGCCTACGCGCACCTGTCCAGCGGGACGGGTGCCTGATGCCTTATCGCGTTATTCAGTGGGCAACCGGTGGCGTTGGCCGCGCGGCTATGCAAGCGGTCATGGCTCATCCTGAACTGGAGCTGGTGGGCTGTTGGGTCAGCAGTGACGCCAAGGCTGGCAAGGATGTCGGCGAACTCGTCGGCGAATCCGATATTGGCGTGATAGCGACGCAAGATGCAGACGCGCTAGTTGCCATGGACGCAGACTGCGTTCTGTACAGCCCGGTCATGGCCGACCCCGATCTGGTGTGTCGGCTGCTGGCCAGTGGTAAAAACGTGGTGACACCGCTCGGCTGGTTTTATCCTGGCTCTCGCGACGTCCGCGTTATTCAGGCCGCCTGCGAGCGGGGCGGCAGCACCCTGCATGGTACGGGCATTCATCCTGGCGGTATCACGGAACGGTTCCCTCTGATGGTATCGGCGCTGTCCGCCGGCATTACCCATGTGCGAGCTGAAGAGTTTTCAGATATCCGTACTTACGGAGCGCCTGCTGTTATCAGTGACATCATGTTGTTCGGGAAGACGCCAGAGGAAGCGGCGGCCAGTCCCATGGTGCAGTTTTTGGGCGATGGTTTCGGACAATCTATGGAAATGGTTGCTGCCGAGCTGGGCTTTGATATCGACCCCCAGATGAATGCCACCCATGAAGTGGCCGTGGCAACGCAGCCTGTCGATACGCCCATTGGTGTGATCGAGCCGGGACTGGTGGCGGCGCAAAGATTCACCTGGCAGCGTACCGTGCGTGGTGAGCCCGTTATTACCGTGCGTGTGAACTGGTTTATGGGTGAGTCTGGATTTGATCCGGGCTGGAGCTTCGGAGCAGAAGGCGAGCGTTTTGAAGTGGAAGTCACCGGTGACCCGGGTTCAAAGGTGGTGTTCCACGGCTGGCACCCGGAGTCGGTGGCCGCGGGGTTGGAACGCAACCCAGGTATCGTGGCCACCGCCAATCATGGTGTCAGCGCTATTCCCTATGTGTGCCGGGCGGAGCCGGGCATCAAAACGTATCTGGACTTGCCGTTAATTGCCGGGCGTGCTGCGCGCGACTTCCAGAAAGGGGTCTAACCCGCTCCGTACTTAGTAGGGAGGGAAATCCGCCATAATCCGCGCAGCGGCTTCGTTGTACTTACCCTGATCCGACTCGTGCTGACCTTTCAGCTTGGATTGTGTCACGCTGCGCCACACGGACTTGTCCAACGTGGGGTCAATCATATCAACGATAAATGTGCCCTGTGTGTAGTTTTGCACCGACACTTCCGTTTGTGTGCCCATGCAGCTCCAGCAGTTGTAGCGGGAATAGCGGTTATACGGGCCGTAGTAGGGGCCGTAGGCGCCATAGGTGGGTGTTTGGTAAGTGCGTACATCAGTTTTGTCGCGAGCATCCAAGTGCCAGCTCATGAGAATGTCTGCTTCGCTGGGATCACTTACGTAGGTGAGTGTTTTTACCTCGAGCGCAGTTTTCAGCGCATCATCAATACGCTCTTTCTGGAAGTCACTCAGTGTGAGTGGGTTGTCACCCGTAACGTCACCGGACTCATCATAAAATGAAAATGTACGAACCTTGCTGAAATCGTAGTCCGACTTGTAGTCCACATCGGGCTTGGGGGTGCTGGCACAGGCCGCCAGTGCGAGTAGGCCAAAGGCAACGGCTGCGCGGTGGATCAGTGTTTTTATGCTCATTGTCGGTCTCCAGCCCGTGGTTGCTGCCGAGTCTAACAGAATTTTTTCGGAGGCTCGGCCTAAAGCTGACTGCGGATGGGCAGCAGTCGAGTGAGCTTGGCGGCTGCGCGACGCCCCCAGGAAGACTCTGGCTCTTTGTCATGGATTCGCCACTCGCCGCCTTCCATGCTGCGCCAATTTATATCGCCACGCTCGTTGAGGAAGGGCTGATAACCGCGCTCCGCTGAGGTCGTTTCCACCAAGCCTGTGATTTGGCCGGCGATCTTGGGTGCATCCATCAGTATACCGAGCTCGGTATTTATGCCGGACGAGCGCGGGTCCCAGTTAAAAGAGCCCATAAAAACGTATCGCTTATCCACCACGAAGGCTTTGGTGTGAAGGCTGGACTTAGCCTTTTCAGTTCCGGCCTCCACCGTACCCGAAAAGCCTTGATCGCCGCGCATTTCAAAGAGTCGCACCCCGTGCCTTAGCAAAGGTTTACGCGCGGGTGCGTAGCCGCCATACACCCAGATGTGATCAATGGCAGCCAGGCCATTTGTTACGACATCAATTTGCACCCCGGTGTCGGCCATCCCTTGCAGTGACTTGATGCCTGCCGCGCGAGGCACGAAATACGGTGAAATGACTAAGAGCTTCTGATTAGCCGATCTCGCCGCCTCGCCCAGCGGCGTGACAATAGCCTCATTACCCGACACTTTTCCGAACACTTTGTCAGGTGAGTCAAACACGAGGCGATAGGGCGCGACCTCGAATCGTGATGCACTGGTGGCCAGGTACTCTGAATAGGCACTGCTAAGCGCCTTGCCATACACTGAGTTGTTTACACGCTCCACCGCGTCTTCCAGTTTGGCCACTGCCGCCGCTAGTCGCTCTCCCTGGTCAGGCTGCTGCTCACTCAATTGCTCATAGGGCACAGCACGCTCATGCGCCCAGAATGCGTCGAACATAGCAGATGTGTCCTGAACGACAGGGCCGATTGCGAGGGTATCCAAGTCACCAAAGTTGTATTCCATATTGGCGGCGAAATACTCCCGCGCAATGTTGCGTCCGCCGACAATGGTTACCTGGTTGTCTGCCGTTAAACTCTTGTTGTGCATGCGACGATTGAGCCTTGCGAAATCCCATGCGTCGGCGCCCCTGAATCGCCGATTTGCGAAAGGGTTGAACAATCGCAATTCCAAATTGGGATGGCTGGCTAACCCCGCGAGCAATTCTTCCATGTTGCGTGTGCTGATGTCGTCGATTAGCAGGCGGACGCGCACACCTCGATCAGCAGCCTTCAGCAGGTAAGCCAAGAAGACCCTGCCGATGATATCGTTGTTGATAAGGTAGTACTGCACATCGAGGCTGCGCTGGGCGGCGTCAGCCACCAAAAGCCGAACTGCCAAAGCATCGATAGCGTCCGACAACAAATGAAAGCCCGAGTGACCTTCTGGATATCCGTGGCTGTAGGCTAGGGACTCACCCAACTGCGTAGTGTCTGTGTCGGTCAATGCATGGGACTGCGATTTTGGCGCTGTGAAATCGATACTGGCGCAGGCATTTAATGTCAGTACCAAGCCGAGCGCTAAACAGTGTGCAAAAGGCGTGGTCTCAAATACGCGCTTACGGTCGATCGAGCAAAGCATAGACGTCTTTGTTATTTTTCGGGATTCACCTCGATATAGTAAACGCTTACCGTGTTACCCGCGAAACCCCGCCACACGGCTCAAGAAATTTCTTGAGCGTCTCGACATGTCGTTTCGGTGCATCGCTGGCTACTGCAATCCGCTCATCACGTGACGCTCGCCAATCGCGGTAGCGGTCTGGTGTAGCATTCGCAAGCGAGGTCTCTAGCTCTGTGACTGGCGCAAGCAGGTCGTGCTTACGCCGCCCGATGGCCGCTGACCAGGGTTGAACGCCGCCCACAAAAAATTTCTCGATGACCGTTTTCAACACTCGCGCGGTAGGATCGCCCGGCCCGAATGCGCACAGCGGCTGCTCCACCCTGCGAGCTTCCAAAGCGGTATTGGCCGCTTCAAGCCCCTGCTGCTGCAACACCAATGCGCGGATTAACTCCCCACCGTCACCCCGCGCAATCTCGCTAAGTTCCAGCTCAAAGGCCGTGTTGTTCGCACGATAGTCCCCGGCCAACCAGCGCTCCGTCATGGCGTTGATGGCCTCCAGTGCGGTGATCACCTGGCTGCTGGTTTGCGCCGGGTAGTTCGGTGTCAGAGCTCCCGGGCGCCAGAACTTGCGGAACTCCTCGCCGCCCAGCGTGGCATTAAAAATCAGTGCAGGTAGCTGCTCACGCTTCTGCGCCCAGGCGCTTTCCAAGGTATTGGCGAGTTCGTCTTCACCCTCGGCGCGCTGAGCTTCAATGCAAGCGGGGGCCAATCGTAGGTACTCAAGCTCCAGCAGCAGGCGCTGTGAGGGCGGCGCGTTCTTCCCTAGGCTGCTGTTGCGTTTGCCGATGGTGACCTGTACCGCGCAACCGGATAGCGCCAGAAAGTCCAGTGCGTCCAGCTCTGAGCCCTCAATGCGTAACCGCATATCGCGAGCCGGGGGTAGTCTGGGCCAATCTGCTTTAGCCGCTGTTGCTATCTCGATATCCAGCGTGTTGCCCAGCCGCGCGTGGTAGTCGGTCATCGCAGCATCTGCGCCATCCTCAGAGCAACCTGCGAGAACGCCAAGCACCACCGCAAAAAGCGCGGCCAATAGCAACCACGGGTGTGGCGCAACTCGTTGATCGGGCGGTGTTGAAGGCGACAAATTCATGGTGCTGTTATAGCCTATTGTACGAACTGAATGGGCATCAGTGTGTGCAGAAAGGCGCGTTGTTAACCGCTAAAGAGTGAGAATGGTCATGAAACGATTGCTGATGGTTTTTGGATTGCTTGCATCGCTTGCGCAACCTGTACAGGCACAGGACGCCCAGCAGATTATCCGCCAGGCGATGGACCACTACCGCGGGGTCACGTCTTACTCAGAGATGACCATGACTATCCAGCGCGCAGACTGGACCCGCAGTATGACCATGCAGGCCTGGACCCAGGGCGATGATGAAACGCTGGTGCGTGTTGTAGAGCCGCGCAAGGATGCCGGAAACGGCACGCTCACACTGGACGGCAACATGTGGACCTACACGCCCAAGATCAATCGTGTGATTCGTATTCCCTCGTCCATGATGGGGCAGAACTGGATGGGCAGTGATTTCTCCAACAAGGACATCAGCAAGAATACCGATGTGATCGACCAGTACGATCACAGCTTGTTAGAGACACGCGAGCAGGATGGTCACACCGTTTATGTAATTGAGTCGGTTCCCCATGAGGAGGCTGCAGTCGTTTGGGGTAAGGAAGTGTTCACTGTGCGTGACGACTGGGTATTGCTGGAGCAGCAGTTCTGGGATCAGGACAATCAGTTGGTAAAAACCCTGCGCGCCCGTGAGATACAGATGATGTCTGGCCGAGCCGTAGCCACAGTGATGCGCATGGCTCGTGAAGAAAAGCCGGGGGAGTGGACTGAGCTAACTACCGCCGAGGTGGAGTTTGATATCGATCTCCCGGGCAATCTTTTCACCCTGTCGAACCTGCGTAATCCGCGCCAGTGAACGTTGGCTCGCGCCTGGCCTGGCGCAATCTCTGGCGTCACAGCCGCCGCACCTGGCTCACTGTTGGTGCGATGATCTTTTGCAATGTGCTGCTGGTGTTCATGATCTCCCTGCAATTGGGTTCCTACGGGATGATGATTGATAACTCCCTGGGCCCCTTCACAGGCCATGCGCAAATTCAGCATAAGGACTACCTGGACGACGGCAAGATGCGCCAGTCCGTGCCCGCAGCTGCGGCGCTGGCACAACAAGTGCGCGGCGATATCGGCCTAGAATCGGTGAGCGCGAGGGCCGTTGGTTTTGCATTGGCCTCCAGTGAAGAGCGCTCCTTTGGTGTGCAAATCAGTGGGGTGCAAGCGGCCTATGAGCCGTTGGTTTCTACACTGCCCGGGTTGGTGGCCCAGGGCCGCTATCTCAGTGAATCAGATAACGATGCCATCGTCATAGGCCGAGTGTTGGCCACCAATCTTCGCGCCACCCTGGGCGATGAAATCACCTTTCTCGGCAGTGGTCGTGATGGCTCGTTTGCAGCGGGCGTGGCCACTGTGGTGGGTATAGTCGATTCCGGGATCGACGATCTGGACAGGGCCATGGCGCACGTGCCGCTGGGATGGTTCCAGGAGGTCTTTGCCATGGGCGATCATGGACACCAGATTGTTATTCGCTTTGCTGATATCGATGCGGTGACCCCAGGCCTGGCGGCGCTTGCGCCACAGCTGGATCTGGGTGACGAGCTGGTGCTGCTCGATTGGGACGCGCTGTTACCCGGGCTGCGGCAGGCCATTACCTCTGATATGGCGTCGGCCTGGATGATGTACGGCGTGCTGGTGTTGCTGGTGGCCTTCAGCGTGCTGAATACGCAATTGATGTCGGTACTGGAGCGAACCCGCGAGTTTGGCGTGATGTTGGCACTGGGCATGAAGCCATCACGTATTGCTCGCCTGGTGGGCATGGAAACCTTGATGATGGCCGCTCTGGGCTTGTCGATAGGCGTATTGGGCGGCGCCGCCGTGGTCGCCTATCTGAGCGTTGCCGGCTTCCACTTTCCTGGGATGGAGGAAATGGCTTCCCAGTTCAATCTGCCCGATCGCATTTACCCTGAGGTCAGCGCGTTGGGCTTATTGTGGGGTCCGCTCACAGTGTTTGTTATGTCGGTCTTTGCCGCCCTGTATCCGGCATTGAGAATTTTCCGGCTGCGTCCGGTGCCCGCCATGAGGGCTGTGTAATGCGCCTGCCACTGGCAACTCTTTTGCGACTGGCTTGGCGCAATTTATGGCGAAATTACCGCCGCACCCTGATTATGCTGCTGGCCATTGCTGTAGGTGTCTGGGCGATGATCGCCATGAGCGCTTTCTTGCGCGGGATGACTGACCAAATGGTGCGCAGCGGGCTTAACACCCTGCCGGGCGAAGTGCAGATCCACCAGAGCAATTACCGCGCCGATCCCAGTGTGGTGAACAGCATGCCGCCCCCTGATGGCGACTTGCTGGACGCGCTGAACCAGCCTCCGATCACTGCATGGACCTCGCGTGTGCGTGTGCCGGCGATGGTGTCCTCCGAGTACGACAGTCGTGGCGTTATATTGCTGGGCGTTGACCCTGAAGGTGAGACGGCCATTGGCGCGCTGCCCGACACGATTGTCGAGGGACGCTTCCTTAGCGACGCAGACGACCGCGGTGTCGTACTGGGCCAGCGCCTGGTTGAGCGCCTTGATACGGCGATGGGTAAGCGTGTGGTGCTGATGTCGCAGGATCCCGACAACAATGTTGCCGACCGCGGCGCGCGCGTTGTCGGCATCTACCGTGCGAGATTGCGCAGCACTGAAGACACCCTCGTCTATGCGGCGCGAAACCCAACCCAGTCCATGTTGAAGCTAGGGAGCGCGGTCTCTGAAGTGGCCGTGATCGGTGGCGACTACCGCCACTCTGAGTCGCTGGTGCCGCCATTGGCCGCAGCTGTGACGAACATGCAGTTAGTGCAGAGCTGGCAGCAACTTGATCCCTACCTGGGATCGATGCTGAAAGTGCAAGACGGATTCACGCTGATCTTTATGGTGGTGATCTTCCTGGCGCTGTCTTTTGGTCTGGTGAACACATTAGTGATGGCGGTGTTTGAGCGCATGCGTGAAATCGGACTGATGCAGGCTCTGGGCATGCGCCCGGGGCTTATTTTGCTGCAGGTGCTGATCGAAAGTGTGTTGCTGTTATCGCTGGGGCTGATCGTGGGCAACGTCGCCGCCTGGCTAACCATAAAGCCGCTGGAGTCGGGTATCGATATCTCTGCCGTCGCTGATGGTATGGAAATGATGGCCATGGGCACCACGCTGTACCCGGCGCTGGATGGGCGCGACATGCTCACGTCCACGGCGATTGTGGTTGGCTTGGGCATTCTCGCCAGCCTGCTACCGGCCTGGCGAGCTGCGCGCCTCGATCCCATTCGCGCGCTGGCCAAAACCTGAGGTGGGAATATAGATGTCATCCATTCGTTGCAATGATCTGTGCAAAACCTTCGAGCAGGGGGGGGAGACCATAGTCGGGCTTGACCATGTCTCCCTGAGCATCGAAGAAGGTGAGTTTGTGTGCCTGTCTGGCCCCTCGGGTTCCGGTAAAACCACGCTGCTGAATGCCATGGGTGGTCTGGATACTCCCGATAGTGGCCGCATACAGGTGGGTGACGCCGTGCTGACAGATCTGTCGCGCGGGCAGCTCGCCGATATGCGACTGCAAAATGTAGGTTTTGTCTTTCAGGCTTACAACCTGGTGCCCGTACTCTCTGCGCGTGAGAACGTGGAGTTTGTGATGCAGGTGCAGGGCGTTGACGCCCGGCAACGAAGCCAGCGTGTGCAGGAAGTGTTGGCCGAGGTCGGTTTGGAAGGGCTGGAAAGTCGATTGCCGGCAGAGCTCTCGGGTGGCCAGCAACAGCGCGTTGCCGTGGCTCGAGCCATAGCCAGTAAGCCCAAACTTGTGCTGGCGGATGAGCCCACCGCCAATCTCGATACACGCAGTGCGGCCCAGCTGATGGGCCTGTTCGTGTCACTGAACCAGCGCGGAATTACCTTTGTCATTGCTACGCATGACAGCCGTGTCATGGGCTACGCCCGTCGACTGGTGAAACTGCAGGACGGTCGCATGATCAGTGATGAAGCCCAGGAACCCACCGCGATGGTTGTGTGAATGGCCAGCCTGCGCGCGCTGGCTTGCGCGATACCCGCGCTGTGCTGCGCCCTGGTTGCGCCGGTCGCCGCTAATCCTTTTGAGCGTGGTCACGCCAAAGGCATTCTTCTCAGTGCCAGTTACCCTGACGACAGCCTGTTCCGAGAAAGCGTTGGTGCGGTCGCCAATGACCAGGGCTTGGATCTGCGCTTCAACTTCAGCGCAGGCAGCGGTGCATGGCAGCTAAAGGCCGATTACCAGGTGCTGGGCCTACACGGCGATTCGTTGGAATTGCGACGCACGCTGGGTAATAGCTTTGTGGTGCCGCTGCCACTGCCGGACGACGACAGGCGCTGGTTCGACCTCACGGGCACCATCACTGACACCGACGATACCCTGCTGGTTCATCGCCTGGACAGGTTGCATCTGGACTACACCGGTGAGAAAGCGGTGCTGCGCTTTGGTCGCCAGGCGGTGAGTTGGGGCAATGGGTTGATCTATAACCCCGTGGATTTTTTTAATCCCTTTGACCCCGCGGCAATCGACACCGAGTACAAGTTTGGCGATGACATGCTCTACGGGCAGTACTTATTGGACTCGGGCAGTGACTGGCAGTTTGTCTCCGTGCATCGACGCGATGACGCCGGTGATGTCAGCACCGATGTGCAGTCCAATGCCATCAAGTTTCATGGCTTTGGCATGGACCGGGAATACGACCTTCTATTGGCAGAGCATTACAACGACACTGTCGTAGCTGTCGGCGGTGTGGCCAATGTGGGTGATGCGGTACTGCGCGGCGATGTGATGCTCACCGACACGGACGACGGCATGGTCACCAGCCTGGTGGCGAACTGGTCCTGGTCGTGGACGCCAGGTGGTTACAACGTTAGTGCTGTGGCCGAGTACTTCTTCAACGGGTTTGGACTGCGCCAGAGCGAGTACACCCCGGAGGATATCGCCGACGCATCAGAGCTGACCGAGCGCATTAACCGCGGCGAACTCTTCACCCTTGGCAGGCACTACCTGGGCGGCTCGCTGCAGGTAGAGGTGACGCCATTGCTGAACATCACGCCCAATGTGTTCTACAACATGGGTGACGGCTCTGCCCTGGCGCAGGTCGTGGCTCAATGGGATGTGCGTGAGGACTGGCTGCTTTTGATGGCGGCCAATGTACCCTTGGGACCGGGCGGTACCGAGTACGGAGGAATAGACAGCGGCATTGAGGGGCTCAGGTTGAGTACCGGCCCCTCGGCGTTTGTGCAGCTGGCGATTTATTTTTAGCCCAGCAGTGGCAAGTGTTAGCTGCCTTCGAAGGACGCTTTCGCCCGTGGCATCCAGTCGAGAATGTTGGCGCAGTCTTCCGGCACCGGTGATTTTGCCGCCCAACCCGCAAACTCGGCCAAGATCATCAAGTCGATATCCGCCAGTGAGAAGTTATCTCCGGCCAGAAAATCGGCTTCGCCCAGGCGTTTGTCCACGGTGCGCCATCCGGCTTCGAGGCGGCGCTGACCGCGCTCAACCAGCGCGGGAATCTGCTCGATGCCCAGCGCTCCGGGCAATGCCCGGCCGGCAAAATTGGGATTGCCATTCCGGAAAATCTCGGCAACCGCCATGAATACACTCACGAATAGCAGATGATCCCAGCTGATCACCTGCGCGCGCTCCAGGTCGGTGCTGCCCATCAGTGGTTTCTCGGGGTAGAGGCTTTCCAGATAGTTGCAACAGCCAATCACCTCAGTGAGCGTGGTGCCATCATCCAGCACCAGTGCCGGTACCGTGCCCAGAGGATTCACTTCCAGATAGGCTTCACCCAATTGCTCCTGGGTCATCATGTCGACCTGAACCGTCTCGATATCGATGCCCTTATAGGCCATAAACATCCCCAGGCGCTTGGGGTTGGGGGCAGGGTCGTAGGTGTACAGTTTCATGAATTTCTCCGCTGTTTGGTCAGGCTGCAGGGATGCTAACAGAGCGTGACAGCCGCCTCTATGGGCAGTTTTATCGACGGGCCGAAATCGCTATAATGCGCGCCGTTTTGAAAGAGGAATGACACGTGATTACTCGAGTGACCGTATTTCTTGCTGCAGCGACGCTTGCTGCAGCTGCCGCTGCAGTAGAGCTCACCGGTGCGCAGCGCAGCGCGATCGAAGACCGCATCAAGCCTGTTGGCGAAATCTGCCTGCAGGGTGATAGCAGCTGTGGTGGCGCGGCCGTTGCAGCGGCCTCTGGCCCCCGTTCCGGCGAAGACGTCTACAACGGTGCCTGCATGGCCTGTCATACCACCGGCGCTGGCGGGGCACCTGTACTGGGTGATGTGGCTGCCTGGGCGGATCGCATAGCCAAGGGCACAGCGGCGCTGCACGACGCTGGCGTAAACGGTGTGCCCGGCACGGGGATGATCGCCAAAGGCGGTTGCATGAACTGCTCTGATGACGAGATTTACGCCGCCGTTGACTACATGGTGGAAAACAGCCAGTAAGCACTAACCGCTGTTAACCTGAAAAGCCGCCTTAGGGCGGCTTTTTTGTGCTCGGAAGTTGGCACTATCGCGCAGTTTTTGTGTTCAGGGACTCGTTTGTTGTCGCAGTTGCACTACACTGGCTGAATCCCGTCTGTTTAGGACCGCGACTGTGCTGTTACGATTGACCCTGATACTTCCCGTAGTGCTCCTTGTTGCCTGTTCCCAGGAAGCCCCACCACCGCGTGTGGTCGAAGTCGTGGTGGATGAGGTGGTGTCTGAGCCCTACCAGCCCAAGTCTGAGTTCGTCGGAAGGCTGCACGCGCGCGATGACGTCGCTGTGCAGGCCAAGGTGACTGGCTATGTGCAAACGCGAGATTTCAAAGAGGGTGAGACGGTAGAGACGGGCCAGGTGCTGTATACCATCGACGCCTCAGAGTATGAGGCCGCGCTGGCGCGTGCCAAGGCCGGGCTGGCATCGGCTGTGGCCAACCAGGCCAATGCCGCGCGCAACTTCCGCCGGGGCAAGGAGCTGTTGCCGCAAGGTGCGATTAGCCAGGCTGAAATGGACAACCTTACCGCCAAAAAACTCGAAGCGGACGCCGGCATAGAATCGGCCAATGCCCAGGTCACCAGCGCTGAGGTCAATCTTGGATTTACGACGATCAGGGCACCCTTTACTGGACGCATTGCGCGCAGCGCCGTAAGCCCAGGCGATCTTGTGGGGCCTAACAGTGGCAACCTCACTACGTTGGTCAGCATTGATCCGATTGAGGCGCTGTTCCAGGTTAATGAAGCCGCTTATGTGGCAGCAATGGCAGAGCGTCTGGATAACGCGCGAGGCGCAAATCCGGAAGACTTGCAAAACGTTGAAGTGAGCCTGCGCTTGGCCAACGGTGAGACCTACCCAGAGATCGGCCACATAGATTACTTTTCTAACCGGATCGACGAGGCGACGGGTACGCTGGAGGCCAGGGCATTGATCCCCAATTCCCATGCTCTGTTGGTACCGGGCCAGTACGTGCGCATTCTGCTGCAAGAAACCGACTTGGTTGAGGGGCTGTTTGTACCCCAGGCGGCGGTGCAAGCAGATCAGCAGGGCAGCTTTGTGTTGCTGGTAGATGGGAGCAACTCGGTGGTGCGGCATAACGTTGAGCTGGGTGCCCGCATGGATCAGCAGGTGCTGGTTAAGAAAGGTGTAGAAGCCGGTGATCGCGTGATCGTTCGAGGTTTGCAGCAGGTGCGACCGGGTATGCCGGTGTCGGTGCGCTCCCTCACGGATTCCAGCGAGTCCGGCGACAACCAAGTGGCAACAGAAGGCGAAGACGCCTGATGTTTAGCGCATTCTTCATTAAACGCCCCAAGTTCGCGCTGGTCATTGCGATTGTTCTGACGCTGGCTGGTGGTATTTCCATTGTCACCCTGCCTATTACCGAATATCCAGCGATCTCGCCGCCCAACATCGTGGTTAACGGCGTATACCCCGGTGCCTCGGCAGAGGTTGTCGAGGCGACGGTGGGAACACCGATTGAGGATGCGGTGAACGGTGTGGAGGGCATGATTTATATGTCCTCCAAAAGTGCCAACGATGGCAGCTATTCACTCACGGTGACGTTTGAGATCGGGTCCGACCCCGACATGGCTCTGGTCAGAGTGCAGAACCGCGTGAAGCTGGCGGAACCCTCCCTGCCTGCAGAAGTGACAGCACAGGGCCTGAACATTGATGAGCAGTCACCCGACATCCTGAAAATTATCAGCTTTACATCACCGGACAAATCGCTGGACTACGCGTTTATTTCCAATTACGTGAAAATCAATATCCAAAGCGCCATTGCCCGGGTAGAGGGTATTTCCTCCGCACAGATCTTGGGCGAGGCAGATTATTCGATGCGTTTGTGGCTGGACCCTAATCGTATGGCGACGCTCGGTTTGTCGGTGATGGACGTGCGCAGTGCCCTGTCTGAGCAGAACGTGCAAGTGGCTGCCGGTAAAATCGGTGCGCCGCCCTTCGACGGCCCTTTGCAAACGGAGTACACCCTGCAGACCAAGGGCCGCCTTCAGGACGTCGAGGAGTTTGAACAGATTGTATTGCGAGCAAAGCCAGATGGCTCCGCCATTTATTTAAAAGACGTTGCCCGCGTGGAGCTGGGTCAGTCGGGGTATAACTTCTACGGTGAAACCAATGACATCCCAGCGGTAAATCTGGCGCTGTACCTGCTGGCCGACGCTAACGCCCTCGCAGCTGGTGAGGCGGCGGACGAGCTGGTTGCTGAATTGGCCAAGAGCTTCCCGGAAGGCATGGACTATGTCGTGGGCTACGACACCACACGTTATGTCTCCACTGCGGTGAATCAGGTAGTGATTTCCCTGATGCAGGCCGTTGCTCTGGTCATCGCCATTACTTTTGTTTTCCTGGGTAGCTGGCGCGCCACTCTGGTGCCCTCGGTGGCTATCCCGGTTTCCCTGATCGCCAGTTTTGCGGTACTGCTGGCCATGGGCATGTCGATCAATACGGTAACCCTGTTCGGCCTGATTCTGGCCATTGGTATTGTGGTGGACGATGCCATCCTGGTGATCGAAAACTGTGATCGTCATTTGCGCGAAGACCCGACCATGAGTCCTGTGGACGCCGCGCTGATCACTATGCAGGAGGTTGGCGGCGCAGTTATCGCCACCACATTGGTGCTGCTCGCGGTGTTTATTCCTGTGGCATTGTTGCCGGGTATCACCGGTGAAATGTACCGTCAATTTGCGGTCACCATTTGCGTGGCCGTGGTGTTTTCCTCAATCAACGCGTTGACATTGAGCCCCGCCCTGTGTGCTCTGCTGCTAAAGCCTGGAAAACAGAAAGAGGCGCGCTGGTACACCGCCTTCCTGTCGGGGTTTGGCTGGCTGACCGGACACTACGATACCGGCGTGCAATGGGTGCTGCGACGACTGGT
Organism: Parahalioglobus pacificus; assembly: GCF_014652275.1. GTDB lineage: Bacteria > Pseudomonadota > Gammaproteobacteria > Pseudomonadales > Halieaceae > Parahalioglobus > Parahalioglobus pacificus. The sequence goes on from NZ_BMYM01000002.1 coordinate 776,304, forward strand.
GGTTGTCGCCATGGTGTTTGTTGCCTGGATGGCGGCCCTGGGTCTGGGTGTTATCAGTACGCCCACCGGGTTCGTGCCGGATGAGGATAAGGGTGCATTGTTCGTGAACGTGCAATTGCCCGATGCGTCCTCTATCAATCGCACCAAGGATGTCATGGACAAAGTCACGCGGATCATGGCCGAGGACCCCAGCGTAGAAACCGTCACTTCCATTACCGGGTTTTCAATTCTCACCGGAGCCATGGCCAGTAATGGCGGCACGCTGTTTGTGGTGTTGAAGCACTGGGACGAGCGAGAGGACAAGGAAGAGTTGGTGTTCAGCGTGGCCCAGCGCCTGAACGCACGTGTGGTGTCTGAGGTGCCCGAGGCCCAGGTCTTTGCGATTACCCCACCGGCAGTGCCCGGTATGGGCGCGGTGGGGGGCCTTGAGCTGCTCTTGCAGGATTCCCTTTCACGGCCAGTTTCTGAGCTGGCGGCCACCCTCAATAACTTCATCGTTGACGGTAATCAGAATCCCGCGCTGGCTGGCGTATTCAGCACCTACCGCGCTAATGTTCCCCAGTACTACATCGACGTAGATCGGGTGAAGGCAAAGAACCTGGGGGTATCCCTGAGCGAAATCTTTATGACGCTCCAGGCCCAGATGGGTTCGCTGTATATCAATGACTTCAATAAGTTTGGTCAAACCTACAAGGTCATCATGCAGTCGGAGTCGGAGTTCCGTTCAGACCTTTCGGATCTGGACTACTTCTACCTGAAGTCTGCCGGTGGCGAGATGGTCCCCCTGAGTACCCTGGTGACAACGCGACCTATTCTGGGTCCCGATGTCTCCCAGCGGTATAACCTGTTCCGTGCGGCATCGGTGCGAGCAGGGCCCGCGCCGGGTTACAGCAGTGGCCAGGCCATGATGGCCCTTGAAAGCATGGCGGCCGATACGCTGCCTTCGGGTTACCGTATTGAGTGGACAGGCATGGCGTATCAGGAGCGGGAAGCCGGTTCTGCAGCCGTGTTGGCCTTCTCCATGGCGCTGATCTTTGTCTACCTGTTCCTGGTTGCCCAATATGAGAGCTGGTCGATTCCCTTCGCCATTATTCTCGTCGTGCCTATGGCCATCGGCGGTGCGATCGCCGGTTTGTTGCTCACCGGCACGGCACTGAATCTTTACGCCCAGATCGGACTGGTGCTGCTGATCGCGATGGCGGCCAAAAACGCGATTCTGATTGTGGAGTTCGCCAAGACACGGCGCGAGGATATGGGTGAGGACATCGCCGTTGCGGCGCGTGAGGCAGCGCGTCTGCGTTTCCGGGCGGTGTGCATGACGGCAATTTCATTCATTCTCGGTATTCTGCCGCTGGTGTTTGCTGCCGGCGCGGGCGCCTTTGGTCAGCGTTCGCTGGGCATTACAGTGTTATGCGGCATGTTGGCTGCTTTGGTTGTCGGCACGCTCTTCATCCCTGGTTTTTACACGATGGTGCAGAGTTTGCGCGAACAGCTTAAAGGGCAGGGCGCTGCCACGCCAGCAACCAGTGACACAGCGGAGTCGCCGGCTTCTTCATCGTAAGGCGATAGTCAGAGCTGGAGAGTGCGGGTGTTTGATCATGCCGGGTACACAACTCCGCAGCAGTCTGCTATCGCATATAGCCCTCAGGCAAACAATGACTTTAGCCCGGCCAGGGTTTCCTGGCCCCGGGCGACGTTGGCGCTCCCGTCGTCGTCTTCGCGTCCCTGCCAGGTCAGGTCATCCTGAGGCAGCTCATCAATGAATCGACTGGGTTCACAATCCAGGGTTTCGCCGAACTGACGACGCTTCGCGGCGAATGTCATAGCCAGTGATTCCCGCGCCCGGGTAATGCCTACGTACGCCAGTCTGCGCTCTTCTTCCAGATTGCCCTCTTCGACACTGGCGCGGTGTGGTAACAGGTTTTCTTCCATACCGATGATGTACACATGCGGGAATTCCAGTCCCTTGGCAGCATGCAGGGTCATGAGTTGCACGCGGTCATCACGGGCGTCCTCTTCTTCTTGCTGCTCCAGCATGTCCCTCAGGATAAGTCGTGAGATAGCCTCATCCAGCTCTACCGCCTCGTCCTGCATAACACGGTTCAGGCTGTCGATCAGAAAATCGACATTGGCCATGCGTTTCTCCGCAACGTCTTCCGAGGAACTGATTTGATCCAGCCAGTGGGCATAGCCGATATCGCCGATTAGCTTGCGCACGGCGCTGATACCGCCGCCGCCCTCGCTGGCGCGCCGACGCTCTTCCAGCCAGAGCCGAAAGTCACGCAGGCGGGTAAGTCCGGCCTCCGCTATTTCGCCCGAATTGGCGCGACCTATGGCCTGCATCAGACTGCAGCGGCGTTGATTGGCCACAACACCTAAAGCTTCCAGGGTAGACGTGCCCAGCTTGCGGCGCGGAACGTTGGCAATGCGCAGGAACGCGTTGTCGTCGTTCTCGTTCAGCAGCAGCCGCAGGTAGGCCATGATGTCTTTAACCTCGTTACGTGCAAAGAACGAAGTGCCGCCGCTCATGTGATACGGCACCTGCTGTTGCTGCAGGGCCAGCTCAAGAATGCGTGCCTGGTGATTGCCACGGTAAAGCACGGCGTAGTCGCCGAAGCGGGTGCGCTTACGCAGTTTGTGGTCTAGGATTTCGGCGACCACCTGGTCGACCTCCGCCTGCTCATCGGCGCACCGAATCACCCGCAGCGGTTCGCCGTGACCCAGTTCACTCCAAAGGGTTTTATCGAACACGTGCGCATTATTGGCGATCAGGGTATTGGCCGCCCCCAGGATGCGGGCGGTGGAGCGGTAGTTTTGTTCCAGCTTGACCAACTTCAGGCCGGGAAAATCCTCCTGCAGCTGAGCCAGATTCTCGGGCTTTGCCCCGCGCCAGGCATAGATGGACTGGTCGTCATCGCCGACCACGGTTAAACCGCCGCGCAGTCCGGTGAGCTGTTTCACCAGGGTGTACTGGCTGGCATTGGTGTCTTGGTATTCATCGACCAATAGGTAATGTACGCGGTTTTGCCAGCGCTCCAGCACGTCAGGTTTGTCCGCAAACAGCTGCGTGGGCAGTAGGATCAGATCGTCAAAGTCCAGCGCATTGTAGGCCTTGAGCGCGCGGTTGTAGCGCAGGTAGGCCTGTGCACAGAGCATGTCCGCAGGGTTCTTGCTCTCGCTCACGGCCAGCTCTGGTGCCACAGCATCGTTCTTCCATTGGGAAATCCGGTGTTGGATCAGCGCGGCTTTGTCCCCCTCGGTGCCATGCTCTTGCACCAGCAGATCCCGGATCAGGGTTTGTGAGTCCTGAGAGTCAAAGATGGAGAAGCCGCTCTTCAGGCTCAGGTGTTTTCTCTCCTGACGAATGATGTTCAGACCCAGTTGGTGGAACGTACTGACCGTCAGCCCTTCCACCGCGTTTTTGCCCAGTAGTTTGCCCACGCGATCGCGCATTTCGCGTGCAGCCTTGTTGGTGAAGGTCACCGCAGCGATGTGCTTGGCCCTGATGCCGCAATCTTGCACCAGGTAGGCGATTTTCTGGGTAATTACGCTGGTCTTGCCGCTGCCCGCGCCGGCCAGCACCAGTAAGGGGCCGTCGATGTAGCGCACCGCCTCACGCTGGCGGGGGTTAAGTTGAGTCACGTCGGGGGTGTACCGCTGGTCAAAACGCCATTGTAGCCAGCTAGGTGTGCCGCGACTATCGCCGCGGCAAACTTAGGTCGAAGATTCTGTTTTAACGGACACCTGCGGTGCGGCCAGCGTGAATCCATCAGAGGTCGAGAACGCCTCGGCGGCAGCGATCCACAGCGCATCGCGGGTGGCGAACCAGTCAGCGTTGGCAACCCAGCAAAAGGCAAACAGTGTTGCCCGGCCATCCTCAATGCCGGTCACGAATACCGCCGGCGGTGGCTCCGCCAGCACAGCTGATTCGCTACTCATCAGTGTCAGCAACTGTGTCTTGGCCGCACCGAGGTCATCGCTGGCATTCACGGTGAGTGTCAGCTCCACCCGGCGCTGGGGAACCTGAGTGAAGTTATTGATGGCACCGGCCATGACCAGCGCGGTGGGCAGGTAGACCGTTTGTCCATCGAAGGTGCGAACCACGGTTTGGTAGGCCGTGATGGCTTCCACGGAGCCCATCACGCCGCGCAGCTGCACCATGTCGCCCACGACATAGGGGAGTCGTGGCAGGAAAGGAATCAGGAAGAACACCACAATGGCACCCACGATCACCAACAGTATGGCAATGCCCGCCAGCCCCTCGACGTCGTAACCCAGACGCTCGGCCGCAAGCATTACCGTGATGACCAGGATCAGTGCGTAAATGGCGCCGAAAACAACTTTCATGATGCGCGAGAACAGGGTGCCGGGTTTGATCAGTGCTGCCACCAGCCGATACAGCAACAGAATCGCTACCATGCCCCCGAGCATGATGAGTAGGCCCGATACGATCAGTTCGCCGTAGGCGCTGAGTTTTTCGAGGATATCGGCAGTGCTTTCCATGGAGCGTTCCAAACCAACGTCAGGTCAACAGGCTAGCATGTATTGGCGCAGGAGTTGCAGCGATGGGCTGGCGATGCAATGCCGCGAGCATAAGCTACAATGCACATTCAACAGCAGCAGGGCCTGACCACATTTCATGACGCTACTCGTCATTTATCTCTCCATCGCTATCGGCGTCTCTTTTCTGTGTTCCATCCTTGAGGCTGTGCTGCTTAGCGTGACGCCAGGTTACGTTGAGAGCGCGTTGAGCAGTAAACCGCGCCGGGCACAAACCCTAAAGCTCGTGCGTGAACGGATTGATGAATCCCTGTCCAGCATTCTGATACTGAATACCTTTGCGCACACCATGGGCGCTGCCGGTGTGGGCGCCCAGGCCGTGCGCGTGTTTGGGCCGCAGTGGGAAAGCCTTATTGCGTTCCTGCTGACCCTGGCGATTCTCTATCTCTCCGAGATCATTCCCAAGACCCTGGGTGCCGTCTTCTGGAAGCAGCTGGCTCTGCCAGCGGCAGTCACCATTCGCTTACTGGTGCGTTTGTTGTTTCCTTTCGTGTGGATATCCAGTCAGCTGACGCGTTTGTTTGCGGGTGGTCACAGCGAAACCATCAGCCGTGAAGAATTGGCGGCCATGGCCAAGCTGGGTGAGCGCCACGGCTCTCTGGGAAGTCAGGAGAGCGAGTTGATGGGAAACATCCTCAGGCTCAAAGAGACCCGCACGGGAGAGATACTTACGCCACGCACGGTGGTCACAGCACTGGATGTGAACCAGAGCGTTGCGCAGGCGCTGGAGCTATTGGAAGAGGTTCCGTTCACGCGGATTCCCGTCTACGAAGGTGACGTGGATTCGGTGGTTGGTGTGGTGCTCAAGCCAAAGCTTTTGGAGCTCGATAGGCATCAAGAGGCGGATACCTCAGTGACTGACTGTGTATTGCCGGTGCACCGTGTATCGGAAGAGCTACCGGTGCTTCATCTGTTGGACCAGTTCATCAAGCGCCGTGAGCACCTTTTCCTTGTGGAAGATGAGTATGGTCAGACCTCAGGCATTGTGACGCTGGAGGATGCGGTAGAGACGTTGCTGGGCCGGGAGATCATGGACGAAAGCGATACCGTTGAGGATATGCAGCAGCTCGCCAAATCCAACTACCGACAGCGCCTTCGACGCACACGCGCCGAAACCTGGAACGACTAGTTCCGTAGCAAGTACACCCAGCTATCGTCAGCGCTGCGTCAGGCAGCGCTTTCCGCCTCCGGTTCGAAACGAATCTGCATCGCTTTCATCGCATTCACAAAGAATGAACGAACGAACAATGGCTCTGCGGCAAACTGGGGCTGGCGTAGGCGTGGGATGATTTCCTCGAACATAATGCGCAATTCAAGCCGTGCCAGGTGCGAGCCAATGCAGAAGTGTTGCCCAATGCCGAAGGAGCGCAGCTGGTTATACAGGTCAGGCATGCGCTCAGGACGGGTGACGTCGAAGTCCATCGCGTCCTCGCCAAACACGGTCTCATCCATATTCACCGTGTGATAGTGCAGCAGCACTTTATCGCCCTTGCTGATGGCCTGGCCGCCCAACTCCAGGTCTTCCATGGCAGTGCGCCGCATGGCGATAAAAGCCGTGTTGTAGCGCAGGATCTCCTCACACGCACCGCCGATTTTCTCCGGGTTCTCTACCAGGTATTGCAGCTGGTCCGGGTGCTCCATCAGCAGTCGCATACCCTGTGCGATAACTGTGCGAGTGGATTCATTGCCGCCCACCAAGATCAGGATGAACATCCAGCCAAACATGTCTTCCGTCAGAGGGTCGCCGTCCAGCTCTGCATCGAGCAGGGCGCCGGTGATGTTGTCCATGGGTTGGGCGCGGTGTTGCTCCGCCAGTTTCAGGGCGTACTGAATCACCTCCAGCGACGCCATTTGCCCCTCCAGCTCTGAGGTGGCCATGTCCGGATCGTCGGCAAAGATCATGGTGTTGGTCCAGTCGAAGAACTGTTTGCGGTCCTGAAGCTGCACGCCAAGCAATTCCAGAATGGCAATGAGTGGAAGCTCTGCCGCAACTTCCTCGACGAACTCGCACTCGCCGCGAGCTGCCACGGCATCGACAATCGCTTTTGCGTGTTCCCTGAATTTTGCCTCGTAGGACTCCACCCGCTTAGGCGTGAAGGCATTACGCACAATGCGGCGGACGCGCTGGTGCTGGGGCGGGTCCATATTGATGATGGTGCTGCGATGAATGCCTTCAACCATCTCCTGGTCGTACTCCATGGGGAACGCGCTGCGCTCCGCGGATGAGAACAGGGCGGGATTCTTGGAGACATAGTCGAGCTCAGCCTGACGTGTGACCACCCAATAAGGTACGCCAGTGAGTGGGTCTTCCATACGCACCACCGGGCCGGTATCGCGCACCGCCTTCAGCTGTTGATAGGGCATGCCTCCGGCGTAGGTATCAGGGTCCAGAAGATTGGCAAAGGGGCAGTGGCTCACAGGTTTTGCTCCAAACTACTAACTATTAGTCGATAGTAATTAGCCTGTTCGGCGTAGGCAAGGCGAGCCGGGGTGAGCGCTGTGCTCCGTCACGGTGCTAGCCCGCGCCGCCGAAAGGAACTGCCGCAGTGCATCGACTTGGGGACATCTGTATGAGGTTTGGTCTTTAACGGTGTGGCTCTGCTGGCGCCCGTCGGTAGCTTAGCGCCTCGGCCAGCTGGCTGCGTTCAACGGAGTCTGCGCCAGCAAGATCTGCGATCGTGCGTGCTACGCGCAGTGTGCGGTGCAGGGCCCGACCGGACAGAGCCAGCGAGTCCGCTGCCGACTGCAACCACTGCGCATCGGATGTGAGCAATTGACAATGTTGCAGCAGAGCATCAGGCGTAAGCTGCGCGTTGGGTGACCCCTGCCTTGCCAGTTGGTGCGCCAGCGCGCTATCTACACGCGCCTTCACCTCGGCGCTGCTCTCCGCCTGTGACTGCGTCGTTAGCAACTGTTGCGCGGGTGGGCGTGTGACGCCAACGTGCAGATCAATCCGGTCCAGCAGTGGCCCTGACACGCGTTGTTGGTAGCGCGCGACCTGCTCAGGTGTGCAGCGACAGTGACGCTCCTCATCCCCGGCATAACCGCAGGGGCAGGGGTTCATCGCTGCAACCAACTGAAAGCGCGCCGGGAAGCGGAATTTAAAGCGAGCGCGAGAGACCGTGATTTCCCCGTTCTCCATGGGTTCACGCAAGGCTTCCAGCACCGGGCGCTGAAACTCTGGCAACTCGTCCAGAAACAGCACGCCGCCGTGGGCCAATGATGCTTCGCCGGGTCTTGGCACAGCGCCGCCACCCACTAGTGCCGCGGCACTGGCGCTGTGGTGGGGTGAGCGAAATGGCGGCAGCCCGGGTCTTGTAGGTGTCATCTGTGCCAAGTCATGTAGCGCAATGCTGGTGAGATAGTCTTCCTCGGAGGGAGGTGATAACAGGCCGGGCAACCGGCTGGCTAGCATCGACTTACCGGTGCCAGGAGGGCCGAAAAAAAGAACGTTGTGTCGGCCGGCTGCCGCAATCTCCAATGCACGTTTGGCAACAGCTTGGCCCACGACATCGGCCATGTCGCTGGCTGCAGTGTTCAGGACGGATGTTTGTGTGCGCTTTAATGGTGCAAAGGGCGCAAGCCCTTTCAGGCTGGCGCAAAGGTTGAGTAAATTGGTGGCGGGTTCGAGCTTCGCCCGGGATGCAAGCACTCCAAGGTTGTGCTCGTCAGCGGGTATGACGGCAGCCATACCGTCGGCGGCTGCTGCCAGCACTCCGGGCAGCAAGCCGCGCACTGCGCGGATACCTCCGTCCAGTGCAAGCTCGCCAAAGCATTCGCGCTTTTGAAGTGTTTCGGCAGGTAGTTGTCCGGAAGCGGCAAGAATCCCGAGAGCGATGGGAAGATCGAACCGGCTGCCTGTTTTGGGCAGGTCGGCGGGGGCCAGATTTACGGTGATGCGTCGATCGGGAAAGCTAAAGTGGCTGTTGACCAGCGCGCTGCGCACCCGGTCTTTGCTCTCTTTCACGGCAGTTTCAGGCATGCCCACCATGTTGAATGCAGGCAAGCCGTTGGCGAGGTGAACCTCAACCGTGACGGGTGGTGACTGCAGACCGCACTCCGCGCGGCTGCGAACAGTGGCAAATTCCATAGCTCATCCTTGAGCAGAGGGGTGCTGTTATGGGTTCAGTTCGCCGGCGATGTTCCCTGTGCATCCAGCGCCTGCGTTAAGGCGTCGAGCTCTTGCTCCAGCTCCAGCACACGTGCTCTCGTGCGCTTCAGTACCTCGGTCTGGGCGTCGAATTCTTCCCGGCTGACGACGTCCAGCTTCTGCAGCGCGGATTGGGCCAGTGTGCGTACGCCTTTATCGACCTCCTCGCGTATTCCGCTGTTACCTACCAGCTGATTGACCTGCTCGATCACATCGGTAATGGGTGGTGGCTTGGGGGGTTTAATCGCCATATCTGGTAAGACCTGTCGTTGATGTCGTTGGGTACCGATAGTAGAGCAAAGCCAGACGCACTCACAGCGCATCGGTGTGCACTTATATGGTGCAACGCTCTCAAATGGTGCGGTTCACGCAGTGACAGAGTGTTCTCTTCCCGCCCCATAGGTGCGCAATTACACATTAACCTACTGTTTTTATTAGATTTATAGATTTCTGGCACAGCGTTCGCTCTATCGGGAGCACAGCAATGAATCACAGTGCGTTGTGTCGTAACTGCTAGCGCTCCCAGCAAACAGTGCGGCAACGCCCAACTAGGAGAAATGAAACATGCTGATTAAAAAAATGCTTCCCGCTGCAATGGCCACTGCACTTCTTGCCGGCGGCGTCGTCAATCAGGCGCAGGCAGAAGTCGAAATTAGCGGCAATGTTGCTCTGACCAGCGACTACCGCTTCCGGGGCATTTCGCAGTCCAACGACGACATCGCCGTACAGGGTGGTTTTGACGTTGCCTTCGACAATGGTATCTACATAGGCACTTGGGGCTCGTCTGTGGATTTCGATCTTGACAGCTCGCAGGGCTTGAACGGCAGTTTGGAACTGGACTACTACGTGGGGTGGGCCAGCGATATCGGCGATTCAGGCCTGGCATTGGACGTGGGTTACCTGTACTACGACTATCCCGGTGACAGCAGCGTATTGGAAGGTGACTACCAGGAAATTTACGCCAGTGCATCATTTGCAGACGGTACTGTCGGTATTCATTACTCAGATGATTATTACGCGGAATCTGGCAGCTTCTTCTACTACTACGCGGACTACAGCTTCGGTCTGTCGGACACCCTGTCTTTGGATTTACACGTCGGTCTGAATGATTTCGATGACGCTGATGTATTTCTGTCAGACGGTGATTCTTACATCGACTATTCGGTAGGTCTGACTGCCTCCTACTTCGCCGTTGATTGGAGTCTGGCATGGGTCGGCACTGATTTGGACGGCGACGAGTATTTTGGCCTGGACGATCTAGTCGATGACACCATCGTATTCAGCATTTCCAAGAGCCTGTAAGGCGCGCTGAAATCCGACTCGGCGCCTCACGGGGCGCCGCAATAAGACCAGGAGAGAAACATGAAGTTAATCACGGCTATCGTGAAGCCATTCAAACTGGACGATGTGCGCGAAGCGTTATCAGAAATCGGCGTACAGGGCATTACCGTGACTGAGGTCAAAGGCTTTGGTCGTCAAAAGGGCCACACTGAGCTTTACCGCGGTGCAGAGTACGTGGTGGATTTTCTGCCCAAAGTGAAAATTGAAGTGGCGGTTGCTGATGGGGTTGTAGACCAGACCATCGAAGCCATTACCAAGGCAGCTAACACCGGCAAGATCGGTGACGGCAAGGTGTTCGTTTCCACGCTGGAACAGGTGATCCGGATTCGTACCGGTGAGACCGGCGAAGACGCCATCTAACCCTGCTTACCCGATTAGAGAGAGTTCATTCCAATGGAAGACAATATTTTTCAATTATCGTACGCGCTGGACACATTCTATTTCCTTGTGTGTGGTGCGCTGGTTATGTGGATGGCGGCCGGTTTCGCCATGCTGGAGTCCGGTCTTGTCCGCTCCAAGAACACCACTGAAATCCTTCTGAAAAACGTGGCGCTGTTTGCAGTGGCCTGCACCATGTACATGGTGTGCGGTTACTCCATCATGTACGGTGGCGGTGACTTCACAGCATTCCTCAGCGGCCTTGCAGCTGACGGCGTTGCTGGAGCAGATGAGCCAGCAACCTACGCACCCTCGGCAGACTTTTTCTTTCAGGTTGTGTTCGTAGCCACGGCTATGTCGATCGTCTCTGGTGCGGTGGCTGAGCGCATGAAGCTCTGGGCTTTCCTTGCCTTTGCGGTTGTCATGACCGGCATCATCTACCCCTTGGAAGGCAGCTGGACCTGGGGTGGTATGCCCGTCTTTGGCATGTACACGCTGGGTGACCTCGGTTTCTCTGACTTCGCTGGCTCCGGTATCGTCCACATGGCGGGCGCGGCGGCTGCACTGGCTGGCGTAATCCTGCTAGGTGCTCGCAAGGGCAAATACGGCCCTCAGGGTCAGGCCCAGGCGATCCCCGGCGCCAACCTGCCACTGGCAACGCTGGGTACCTTCATCCTGTGGATGGGCTGGTTCGGCTTCAATGGTGGTTCCGTGCTGGCTACAGCGACTGTGGAAAGCGCTAACTCCGTAGCGGTTGTGTTCTTGAATACCAACGCTGCGGCGTCTGGCGGCCTGATCGCAGCACTGCTGGTCGCCAAGCTGATGTTCGGCAAGGCCGACCTCACTATGGCACTGAACGGCGCATTGGCTGGCCTGGTAGCAATTACTGCTGAGCCTTCAACCCCGACTGCCCTGCAGGCAACCCTGTTCGGCGGCCTGGGCGGCGTGCTGGTTGTGTTCTCCATCATTGGCCTCGACAAGCTGAAGATTGACGACCCCGTTGGTGCTATCTCAGTGCACGGTGTTGTGGGTCTGCTGGGTCTGCTGCTGGTACCGGTGACTAACGACGGCTCAAGCTTCAGCGGTCAGCTGATCGGCGCGGCCACGATCTTTGGCTGGGTATTCGCAGCGAGCTTCGCTACCTGGTTTGTCCTGAAGATGGTGATGGGCATTCGCGTCAGCGAAGAAGAAGAGTACGAAGGTGTGGACCTTGCCGAGTGCGGCATGGAAGCTTACCCGGAGTTTGTCAGCGCGAAATAGTCTTGCGGGCGCATTTTGCGATGCGTGCTTGGGGGGCCTTTTGGCCCCCCTTTTTTATGGCTTGCGATTCTGCATTTGCCTTTCATAATAGGATGATCCAGTTCTGCGAGGCGCCTTGCCATGAAGTTGGTCACCGCAATCATTAAACCTTTTAAGATGGACGATGTGCGTACTGCACTGTCTGACATAGGCGTGCAAGGCATCACGGTGACAGAGGTGAAAGGCTTTGGCCGCCAGCGTGGACACACTGAACTGTACCGGGGTGCCGAGTACGTGGTGGATTTCCTGCCCAAGCTCAAGCTTGAGATAGCTGTGGCTGACGAGCAGGTAGAGCCCACATTGGAAGCGATCATCGGTGCTGCAAATACGGGTAAAATAGGCGACGGCAAGATATTTGTATCCAGCTTGGAACAGGTTATTCGTATTCGCACAGGCGAGACCGGCGAGTCTGCCGTTTAGGCCGCCGTTGATAACAACCCAAAGGAGTAAAACACCATGCTAAAGAAAACTGCACTGACAGCTGCTGTGCTGGCCATGACGCTGGGCGTTGCGGCTTGTGGCGGCAGCACCACCACGGTTAAGCAGACTGAAACTCAGGGCCAGCAATTGCTAGATCTGAAGGAAGCTTATGATTCAGGTGTGATCTCAGAGCGTGAATACAACGACGCCAAGAAGCGCATCCTCAAAGGCAAAACCTGAGGCAGCAATGGCCGGTGCTTCGGCGCCGGCCTTTTCTTATCCCGCCAGCGCCTCTACGGCCGCCGGCAATTCGTTTAGATTCCTAATCTCTGCATCGGCCCGCCGGCCACCCGGCCAGCTATGGTTCCTGCCGTTCATCCAGACCGTATACATCCCCACGCCCTGAGCCCCTTTGATGTCGTGATCCGGGTTGTCACCCACGTGAACAATACAGTCCGGTGTGGTGCCTGCATGGGCTAGCGCTGCCTGAAACATGTCCGGCGCAGGCTTTGCGGCCCCAATGTCTTCGGCGAGAAACGCAAAATCGAAATACTCTGCGGCGTCTGTTTTGTAGATGTCGGCATTGCCGTTAGTCAGAGCCCCTAACGTGTAACGGCCGGCCAACTGTTCCAGTATCTCTAATGCCTCTTCGTACAACTGCACCTTGTGTCGTTCAGTCAAAAACGCGGCGAAGGCGTGCTCGGCCCCGGTCTCTGCCTCTTCTTCTGTAAACCCTGCTGCGAGTTGTAGCTCCCGCAGGGTGACCAGTCGCATTTGGCTGACGTTGTGGAGAAGCTCGGGGTGTCGCTTCCAGACTTGCTTCTTGAATTCCCACAGCCCTTCGTGATCATAGTTATCAATGGTGCCGGGGCGGTGCTGAAGCAGCCAGTCTCGCTGGGCATCTTCAGCACGCAATAGCGCAGGCTCAACGTCCCAGAGCGTGTTGTCCAGGTCGAAGGTGATCACCTCTATGGGCATGACTTACTCCGGTTTGGGTTTGCGGCGTCTGGCCCTGGGGTGTGCCGCATCGTAGACCTTGGCCAGGTGCTGGAAATCCAGATGCGTGTATATCTGCGTTGTGGCGATATTCGCGTGCCCCAGTAACTCTTGTACGGCCCGCAGGTCGCCACTGGATTCCAGCATATGGCTGGCAAAGGAGTGCCGGAGCATATGGGGGTGAACATCCTGGCGCATGCCCGCCTTGCGGCCCAGTAATCGCAGGCGCGCCTGAATAGAGCGCTCGCTCAATCTGCCGCCACGGCTGCTGGTGAACAGGGCGTCGGCGCAGTCGCTGTCGGGTGCCAGGGCGGGGCGCTGCGCCAGCCAGTTATCGATGGCGGTTAGCGCGGCTTGTCCCACCGGTACGGTGCGTGTCTTGCTGCCCTTACCGGTGACAGTTACAAGTCTGCCATTACGATCGATATCGTGAATGTTGAGCGAGCTCAGCTCAGCCAGGCGTAGCCCTGACGAATAGAATAGTTCGGCAATAGCCAGATCTCGCAGTCCCAGCGGGCTGTCGTCGCTCTTACTGAGGAAATGATCTAACTGATCCGCATCCAGCGTTTTCGGCAGCTTGCGCGGTTTGCGCGGCGCCTGCACCGCCGCGGCTGGGTTGCGAGGCTGTCCAGCCTGACGCCCGAGGTGGTTGTATAGGGAGCGGCATGCGGAGAGGCTGCGCTGAATACTGCTGCCTGCCAGGCCTTTGCGGTGCATGCCGGTTACCCACTGGCGAATGTGGCTCTCCTGCACGGCATCGGGCTCATAAAGGCCAGCAGCGTCACAAAACAGAAGCAGGGCATTCAGGTCACGTTGATAGTTGGTCAGGGTATGCGGCGAGAGCTGGCGAACCTCGCGCAGGTAGGTCAGAAATTCCCGGATGGCGGCGCCAAGGGCGGATTCTGTCATTGGCGCCTCAGGCGTGTCCGTCCCGTGGCAAGTGGGCCATGCATCGCACGAGCACATCGGCGATGTGGGTCAGGAACAGTGTGCCCATGCCGCTGTGATACCGCTGGGCGTCCGAGCTGCCCACCGCGACGACGCCCAATTCCTCGCCGGCAACCAGTGGTACCACCGCTGCAGAGCCAATATCGCCTGCATTGGGGAACAGGTAGCCCAGTTCCTCTTTGCGCAGCACGCCACACATGGGCTTGCGGCCCTTGAGGATAGCGCCGATCTCGATGCGCGCGCTGTCTGCTGTTTCCAATCGGCAGTCGCCCTCACTGCCGGGTTCGCCGAACAGTATCAGGCTGGCATGCTCCACCTTGAAGTCCTGTTCCATGCTGACAGTGAAAGCCTTTGCCAGGTTCTCGCGATCCCGGGCTTCCAGCAGTGTAAGAACGAGGTGGCGTGTGTTTTCGTACAGTAAGTCGTTGTCGCGTGCGTTGGCTGTGAGTGCGTTGAGGCGATGGCGCATCTCTACGTTGCGCTCGCGCAGTACGCTCACCTGCTTTTCCACCAGGGATACGGCGCTGCCAGAGGCGTGGGAGATGTGAAGGTGGTCCAGCATGTCAGGGTGGCGCTGGAAGAAGTCGGCGTGCTCCTTGAGGTACTCGCGTACCTGGTCCTCATCCAGTTCGTGCTCGGCGGCGACCGCCTGCTCATTCGTTCCCGACATAATTTCCCCTGGCTTACGCGGTGGGCTTTTGACCCTAGATTTTTATGCTGCCCTCATAAACGACGGCGGTTGGCCCGGTCATGAGCACTTGCTCACCGTCGCCCGGCCATCTGATGGATAGCTTACCGCCGGGCAGTTCAACTGTCACTGTGTCACTGAGCCAGCCCTGGCGGATACCGTGCACTACGGCAGCACAGGCTCCGGAGCCGCAGGCCAGGGTTTCGCCCACGCCGCGCTCAAAGACGCGCAGGCGAATGTGGTTATCGGCAACCACCTGCATAAAGCCGGCATTGGCGCGCTCGGGGAAGCTCGAGTGAGCCTCGATGCGTGGACCCAGGGTTGCCACAGGCGCGGTGTCTACATCGTCTACACGCAAAATGGCGTGCGGGTTGCCCATGGACACAGCACCGACGTCCAGGGTTTGATCGTCAATAACCAGCGGGTATAGCGCCTGCTGGCTATCGGCCTCGATGGGCACCTCAGCGGGTGCGAGATGGGGGACGCCCATCGCCACTTCCACCTGCTGCTTGTCGATCATGCGCAGTTCCAGCTCGCCTGCGCTGGTCTCAACCCGTAACACGCGCTTGCTGGTGAGCCTGCGTTCGCGCACAAAGCGGGCAAAGCAGCGCGCACCATTGCCGCACTGGCTGACCTCTGAGCCGTCGGCGTTGTAAATGCGGTAACGGAAATCCACATCCGGATTCTCGGGAGGCTCGACGACCAGTACCTGGTCACAGCCGACGCCGAAGTGCCGATCGGCCAATTTGCGAATATCGCGGCTACGCAGCCGGGCACGCTGGCTGACCAGATCGATGACGACGAAGTCGTTCCCGGCGCCATGCATTTTGGTGAAGTGCAGGATCATAAGGCTTAGTCTGGCAGGCGGTGTTCGCCGCGCAGCAGGTCCGCCAGGGTTTCGCGTTCGCGCACGGCGAAGTGCCTGTCACCATCAACCATGACTTCGGCTGCCCGGGTTCGAGTGTTGTAGTTTGAGCTCATCACAAAGCCGTACGCCCCGGCCCCGGCGACTGCCAACAGGTCACCTTCAGCGAGGTTCATGCCGCGGTCTTTGCCCAGAAAATCTGCGGTTTCGCACACCGGTCCCACCACATCCCAGGTGGCGTCGATGCCGTCGTTACGTTGGTGTACGGGTTGTATGTCTACCCATGCCTGGTATAGCGCGGGGCGGATAAAGTCGTTCATCGCTGCATCCACCAGGGCGAAGTCATTACCCGGTGTTTGCTTCAGGTACTGGACTTTGCACACCAGTATGCCGGCGTTGGCAGCGATGGAGCGGCCGGGCTCGAACATCAGTTCCAGGTTGCGGTCGCCCACTTCCGCCCGAATGGCAGACAGGTACTCGGCGACACTGGGCGGCTGCTCATCGCGGTAGGTGACGCCCAGGCCGCCGCCCAGGTCGAGATGACGAATAACAATGCCTTCATTGGCTAGTGAATCGATCAGTGACAGCAGGCGGTGCAGGGCATCAATGAAGGGACTTATCTCTGTTAGCTGGGAGCCGATATGGCAATCCACGCCGACGATGTCGATATGCGCGAGCGCCTTTGCCTGCCGGTACACATCCACGGCCTGACCCATGTCCACGCCGAACTTGTTCTCTTTCAAGCCGGTGGAAATGTACGGGTGTGTTTTTGCGTCTACGTCGGGATTCACGCGTATTGAGACCGGCGCTGTCTTGCCGCACTCGCCCGCTACGGTGTTGAGCACTTCCAGCTCGGCCGCGGATTCCACGTTGAAACAGCGGATGCCCAGGTCCAGCGCGCGGCGCATCTCATCAGGCGTCTTGCCTACACCTGAGAATACTATTTTCGCGGGATCGCCACCGGCGGCCAGTACGCGCTCCAACTCGCCGCCAGAGACAATATCAAAGCCTGCGCCTCGACGGGCCAAGACATCGAGTACGGCAAGGTTTGAATTGGCTTTTACCGCGTAGCACACCAGATGCGCGCAGCCTTCTAGCGCACTGTGATATTCATCCAGTGCCTGCTCCAGCGCGGCTCGGGAGTAAACAAACGTGGGTGTGCCGTAGTGCTGGGCGATTTCCGCCACGGGCACGGCTTCAGCCAGCAGTGCGCCGTTCTCGCGGGTAAACATGCTCATGAGGCGTTAGTTGTCCGAAGAGTCCTGTGCAGGGGGCGGTTCCGGTGCGGGTGGCTCCGGGTAATACAGCGGCCCAGTCTGGCCACAACCGGCAAGCAGCAAACACGCCAGCAGGCTGTGGATCAGCACAATTCTCATTGGGGACGTCCAAGTCGTAAAACGCCGAGTATAGCGTCCGCTAGTTTCCCTTGCGAGTGACGCCTATCATAGGCTGCTCGTTAAGCGCCTAGCGATTGTGATGCACGCCAGAACTCCTACATTATTCCGTTATGGCCCTACAGTCATGGTCGCCCTGTTGGGCTTGAGCGTGGCGAGGTCTGTACTGGCCGTTGATCCGCTGTATGTCAAAAACCTGTCACCCGTGGCCGGGCTGCTGGGCCTGCCGTCGCAGAGCAGTGCCCGCGCGGTGGACGGTTGGCAGGGCAATCTGCACACCAGCATTGCCAGCCACTACGTTCTCGACGATGCCTCTGGCGAGTCGCTATTGCTGGACGGGGAGACATTGCGTCTGGCGCTGGATCTACGCGTGTGCTTTGCCGAAAACTGGACGCTTGCCCTTGAGGTGCCCTGGCAGCAACAGTCGGGGGGGAATCTCGACAGCATTATCAATGGCTGGCACGACTTCTGGGGCATGTCTGACGGTGGCAGGTCTGATGCGGAAGACGACCAACTCGAGTACCGCTACTTGTCGGCGGACACCGGTTTTGGTCTGGATGACGACACGTCAGGCCTGGGTGATATCACACTGTCACTGGCGTACACCTTCCACCAGAGCGATACCGCAGCGGCGTCCGTGGCGCTGGGTTATAAAGCGGGTACCGGTGATGAGGACGATTTTCAGGGTAGCGGCGCTGATGATGTGTTTGTTGCGCTGCGCTTTGGGGGTGAGCACCTTACCGACCTGCCACTGAGTTGGTACGGGCAGCTGGGCTATCTGTACGCTGACGACAGTGACCTGCTGGGGCCGCGGCAGGAAAACAATCTCTGGTTTGCAGGCGTGGGTGTCGATTGGCGGGTCAGTGAAAACTGGTCGCTGTTGGCGCAGTTAGACGCCAATGCCGCGCCGCTGGACAGCGACATTGATGCATTGGGGACGGATGCGATCTTGTTGTCGCTAGGTGCGCGCTGGCAGGTGGCCTCCCAGTGGCAGCTGGACTTCAGCTTTGTGGAGGATGTTCAGGTCGAGACCGGCCCGGATATCACTTTCCAGGCCAGCGTACGTTACACGCCCAAATAATAAGGCCGCCGGTTCACGGCCTCCGGTTTTCGTTGCCGCTCTAGGTGCGCTCTGCAAGGCGGGCCAGGGCGCGATCACAGGCTGCACTCACCTGCGCAGGTGCGGTGCCACCCAGATGGTCGCGAGCCTGTAACGAACCCTCCAGGGTGAGTACCTCAAACACATCTTCGCCAATGTCGCTGTGGAAACCCTGCAGGGTTTGCAGTGACATCTCAGAGAGATCCAGATTCTCCGCCACGCCGTGAGCAACGGCCTTGCCAACCACCTCATGTGCATCCCGGAAGGGCAAGCCCTTGCGCACGAGGTAGTCCGCCAGATCGGTGGCAGTGGAGAAGCCCCGGCGGGCGGCTTCGCGCATGGGTTCGGGGCGCGCCTTGATTGCGGGTACCATATCGGCGAAAGCGCGCAGTGAATCCAGTACGGTATCGACCGTGTCGAACAGCGGCTCTTTGTCCTCCTGATTGTCTTTGTTGTAGGCCAGGGGTTGGCTTTTCATCAGCGTCAGCAGCGAAATCAGGTGACCGTTGATGCGGCCCACTTTGCCGCGCACCAACTCTGGCACGTCGGGGTTTTTCTTTTGCGGCATGATGGAAGAACCCGTGCAGAAACGATCAGGCAGCTCGATAAAGTTGAATTGTGCCGATGTCCACAGCACCAGCTCTTCCGACATACGCGACAGGTGAGTCATCAGTAGGGCAGCAAAGCCACAGAATTCGATGGCAAAATCGCGATCAGACACGGAATCCAGCGAGTTTTCGGTGGGCTTGTCGAAGCCCAGTGCTGCGGCGGTCTGCGCCCGGTCTATCGGGTAGGTAGTGCCGGCAAGTGCAGCTGCCCCCAGCGGCGACTGGTTCATGCGTGATCGGCAATCCTGCAGGCGACCGTAGTCACGTTCCAGCATCTCGTTCCAGGCCAGCAAGTGGTGCCCAAATGCCACGGGCTGCGCGGTCTGCAGATGAGTGAAGCCGGGGATCACAGTATCATTATGCTGCGCTGCCAGTTCGATGGTGCCTCGCTGCAGCCGGGTCAGTTCACCGGCTATGGCATCAATCGCGCTGCGTAGATAGAGGCGAATGTCGGTGGCGACCTGATCATTGCGCGACCGTCCTGTATGAAGCTTTTTGCCCGTCACCCCGATCAGCTGTGTCAGGCGGGCCTCGATGTTCATGTGAACATCCTCCAGCTCCACTGACCACTGGAATGCGCCGGAGGTGATTTCTTCGCGAATCTGGTGCAGCCCTTGCTCGATGCTGGCGAGCTCATCCGCACTCAGGATACCTACGCTCTGCAGCATGCTGGCATGAGCCAGTGAGCCATCGATATCTTCGTTGGCCATGCGCTGGTCGAAATCGACCGATGCCGTGAAGCGTTGTACGAAGCTGTCGGTGGCCTCGCTGAAGCGGCCGCCCCAGAGTTTGCTGGTGTCCTGCTTGTCACTCATGCTGCTTGTGTTCCCAAGTGGTAGTGCCGGCATCGGCTGGATCCGCAAGCGGTGAGGCAGCAGACTTGTTCGCCGGGGTCAAAGGGTGCAAGTATACCACCGGGCAGTGCAGGAACAGGATGCTATGGCGGCCATTGACGGCCAACAGTCACCACCATTGACGGTGCGCAACAGCGGTGAACTTTTCGTTCCCGACATCTGCGCGCCGCGCCCGGTGTTTATCATGGTGCTGCTCGCCGAGCTTCTGGTGCTGGTGTACACGCTGGCGAACAGCAGCCTGCCAAACTTCGACTGGGAGCTGCTGGCCCTGTGTTCGCTGTTTACGCAGTGGGTAGTGCTGCTTTGCGCAGCCACTATTTGCCTGCTGCGCAGTGCGTTCACGCGGCTGAGCCTGGTGGCCACTGCAGCCTGCTGTCTGGCCGTGATTGCACTGGTTACGGCTGTCAGTTCCTATCTTGTTACCGTTGCTGTGGCAGATTTCCCGCCGGTGGGTTCTGCGTACTGGTGGGTGTTTCGTAACGTGCTTGTTGCCTGGTTGCTGGGTGCACTGGTGCTGCGTTATTTTTACCTGCAACAGCAGATTACCCTGCGCGAGCGAGCGGAGTTGCAGGCGCGTCTCGATTCCCTACGCGCGCGCATCCGGCCACACTTTCTATTCAACACCATGAACAGCATTGCCAGCCTGATCGATGCTCGCCCGCGGGATGCGGAGCGCGCTGTGGAGGATCTTGCTGAGTTGTTTCGTGCCAGCCTCAACGATCGGGATTCCGAGCACACGGTGGGCGATGAACTCAGGCTGTGCGAGGTGTATCTCGGTATAGAGAAGTTACGTCTGGGTGAGCGGCTCCAGTGCGAATGGCAAGTTGATGAAGCAGCGCGAAGCCTGCCAATGCCCTCGCTGTTGCTGCAACCGCTGGTTGAGAATGCTGTGTATCACGGTATTGCACCGCGCGCCGAGGGAGGCGTGATCCGCGTTGCGGTGGCGCTCCGCGAGCAGCGAATAGCGGTGGAGGTCACCAACCCGATTCCCGAGCGTGGCGGGCATAGCGATGGCCATCACATGGCCCTATCAAATATCGAGCAACGGCTGCAGGCCCTCTATGGGACTCAGGGGTTGCTCCAGAGTGAGGCCACAGAGGCCGCTTACCGCATCACGCTCTCTTACCCGGTGACGCCGTGAAAATTTTGGTAGTGGACGATGAGCCGCTGGCCCGCCAGCGATTGGTAAGGCTGCTGGCGTCGCTGCAGCCCGACGCTGAAACCGAAGAGGCGGCCAATGGCGAGTCTGCCCTGGCATTGGTGGCACAGTGCCAGCCCGACGTCCTGTTGCTGGATATCCGTATGCCGGGTATGGATGGAATAGCGGTTGCGGAGCAACTGGAAACTTTGCCGGAACCGCCCGCGGTTGTGTTCTGCACGGCCTATGATGAGTACGCCCTAGAGGCACTGCGGCACGAGGCCGTTGCCTATTTGCTGAAACCCGTGCGGGAGGCGGAGCTGGCGCGTGCGTTAACCCGTGCCGGGCGCGTGAATCGACTGCAATTGGCTGCCCTGAGGCCTGACGATAAGCAGGGTGCCCGCACGCATGTTAGCAGTCAGGGTCAGCGCACCGTTGAGAGCTTGCCGGTGAATGAGGTGCGCTGCTTTATCGCGGGGCAGAAATATGTCACTGCGTACGGCAGCGAACAGCAGCTGTTGCTTCCGGACACGCTGAAGGACCTGGAGCTTGAATTTTCAGACAGTTTCGTGCGCGTGCACCGCAACGCGCTGGTCTCGCTCAGGTATATACAGCGACTCTCACGCAGTGACGACGGTTGGGTCGTGGAGTTGGCGCAGTGCGATTTGAGACCCGCCGTCAGTCGCCGTCATTTAGCGGCGGTAAAGGAAAAGCTGGTTAAGCGCTAGCAGCAGCACTGGTATCATCTGCGTCCCTGATTCGGATTTTGCCTATGTCTCGCTCTCTGGTGATTGCCACTCGCGAAAGCCCACTGGCCCTGTGGCAGGCCAACCACGTTAAGGCTGCGTTGGAACATGCGCACCCCGACCTTGCAGTCACGCTGTTGGGTATGACCTCTCGCGGGGATCAGCTGCTAGATGTCCCCTTGGCCAAGGTGGGCGGCAAGGGGCTGTTTGTAAAAGAGCTGGAGACTGCCCTGCTTGATGGCAGTGCCGACATCGCTGTGCACAGCATGAAAGATGTCCCCATGGCATTTCCGGATGGGCTTGGCCTGGGCGTCATCTGTGAGCGTGAAGACCCCACCGATGCCTTCGTCAGTAATGAATTCGACGCCCTTGCGGCCTTGCCCGCAGGCAGTGTCGTCGGCACCTCCAGTCTGCGGCGGGAATGCCAGTTGCGTGCTCGCTGGCCACATCTCACGGTGAAATTTTTGCGCGGTAATGTGAATACTCGCCTGGCCAAGCTGGATGCGGGGGAATACCACGCGATTATTCTTGCCAGCGCCGGGCTCAAGCGTCTGGGTTTTGCCGAGCGCATTAGGGACAGTCTGCAGGTAGAGGACTCTCTGCCTGCCGGTGGTCAAGGCGCTGTCGGCATTGAACTGCGCAGTGATGACACCGCCACACTCGAACTGTTGCAGCCGCTGCATAATGGTCCTACTGCCGCTCGCGTGACTGCCGAGCGCGCAATGAACCGGCATTTGAACGGCGGTTGTCAGGTACCAATTGCCTGCTATGCCGTTATTGAGGGAGAGCAGTTGTGGCTGCGTGGACTTGTGGGTCGCCCGGATGGCTCCCAGATTCTGCGCGCGGAGGGCAGAGCGCCCATGGCACGGGCCGAGGCCCTGGGCGTGGAAGTGGGTGAGGCGCTGCTGGCCCAGGGTGCAGCCGCTATTCTGGCCGAGGTCTACGGTGACTGACACCGCCGTGCTGGTTACCCGGCCGGCGGGGCAGAGCCTGGGGCTTTGTCAGCGTCTGTCGGCTGAGGGGCTGCGGGTGGTAGAGCAGCCCATGTTGACGCTACAGCCATTGCAACCCCTGCCTAAAGGCAGCCACGCGGCGGTACTTCAACTGGATAGCTTTCAGCACATTATTTTTATCAGCGCCAATGCGGTGCACTTCGGCTTTGACGCCATTGGGGACTATTGGCCGCAGCTGCCGGTGGGTATTCATTGGTACGCGATCGGGGAACGCACTGCCGCACTGGTTGGCGAGCAGGGTATGGACGTGCTCTCACCGGGCCAGGAGATGACCAGCGAGGGTCTATTGCGACTGCCGAGCTTACAGTCAGTGAGCGGTGAAAAGGTGCTGATTGTGCGAGGCAAGGGCGGTCGCCAGACGCTGCGCGATACTTTATTAGAGCGCGGCGCCAACGTTTCCAGTCTTGTTTGTTACCGCCGCAGCCCCCCGGAGATTTCGCCGGAGGAGCTGGCGCAGCAGCTGTCCGTAGAGAGTGTGGCCGCGGTAGTGCTGACTAGCGGTGAAGGTCTGGCCAACTTCACCCGATTGCGTCCCCCCGGTGAAACTACTAACTTAACAGCATTAACGCTGGTGGTGCCGTCGGCACGAGTGGCGCAGGAGGCCCGGGAACTGGGCTGGCAGCAGGTGCTGACCGCCCGCAACGCCTCTGATGACGCAATGGCAGAGACGGTATTGGCCTGGCGAGATAACAAGGGGATGCACGCGTGAGTGACAGTGACAGGGATGAGAACAGCGTCACCGCTGTGACAATGGCTGAGGGCGATACGGCGTCTAGCGTTGATGCGACCGTGAATGAGCCATCACCGTCACCCGAGGTAAAACGGCGTGGTGGCTTTATAGCCTGGCTGGCTCTGCTGCTGGTAGTTGGGCTGGGGGGCGGTGTTGCCTGGCTTGTCGATCAGGCCATGCAGCGTTCGGCCGTATTATCTGAGCGTCTTGCCGCATTGGAGACAGCGGATTCAACCGAGCGCGACAGTATTGAATCTTCGCTGGCCGCTCTGGAGGCTCGTCTCGAACAAGCGGGTGCGGCGCGCTCTACCGAATTTCAGGGCGAGGTGTCAGCACAGGCTGCGCGTCTGCGCCAAGTAGAAGAGGGCCTTGCTGAGCAGCGCTCAGAGCTCACCCGTTTCACCGCCGCCGACCGGGAAAGTTGGTTGCTTGCCGAGGCCGAGTATCTACTGCGGCTGGCGAACCAGCGTCTGCTAATGACCGGTGATACGCAGGCAGCCGCTGCGCTACTTGCGAGCGCAGATGCTGTTATTAAACAGATGGAGGATCCGGCGCTTTTGTCTGTGCGCGCTGCATTGGCCACGGATATTGCCGCTGTGCGGGCAGTGCCCCAATTGGATATCGAGGGCCTGTATGTGCGCCTGGGGGCTCTTATCAACCAGGCGGATTCGCTGGCCATCTTCGAACTGCCCGAGCTGGATGCACCACCGCCCCCTGAGCCGGCTGACGATTGGCAATCCCGATTGGCGCAGGGCTATGAGGCAGCGCTGGCCAAACTGTCCGACTACATCATCATCCGCCGTCGCGATGTGCCCATGCAGGCGCTGATGGACCCCCAGTGGGAAGGTATGGTGAGGCAGAATCTCCGGATGCTACTGGAACAGGCCCAGGTTGCACTGTTGTCTGGCAATCAGTTCCTCTTCACCGAGAGTCTCGGTCGCGCCCAGGAGTGGGTGGCGCAGTTCTTCGAATCTGACGAAGCCGCAGCCCGGGCGCTCTCAAACGACATTGCCCGAATGCGCCAGGAAACCGTGCAGGTCGATCTGCCCGATGTGTCAGGTTCCCTGCGTGAGTTGCAGGCCGCAATCAGCCGCCACAACGCTGCCAAGGGAGCACCCTGATCATGCGCCGGGTCTTCGTTTATGCCCTGATTGCGCTATTACTGGGCGTGGCGGTGGTCGCCCTGATTGAAACCGACCCTGGGTATGTGCTGGTGGCTTACGGTGACCTCACCCTGGAGAGCAGCCTCTGGGTGGCACTGCTGTTGTTGTTGGTGTTCACGGTCTCGATTTACCTGATTGTGCGCACCTTTCGCCGGCTATTAGCTGGCCAGCATTCCCTGGCGGGCTGGATGATAGGGCGCAAGTCGCGCCAATCGGCGCGGCTGACCAATCGCGGGCTGATCAACTTCATCGAAGGCAATTGGCAGAAGGCCCGCCGGCAGTTGCTGCGCGGTGCCAGCCACAGTGATGCGCCCTTGCTGAATTATCTGGTTGCTGCGCGCGCCAGTCATCGCCTGGGTGAGCAGGATAAGGTTCGCGAATACCTGGGCGCGGCGGAGGCTACCGATTCCCAGGCCGGCATCGCCGTTGAGCTGACACAGGCGGAGATGCGTTTGGCGTCGGCCCAATATGAGCAGGCCCTGGCGACATTGGTTCGCGCCCGGCGTAACGCTGGCCGTCATCCCTATGTTCTGGACCTGTTGTGTCAGGCCTACCAGGGTCTGGGTGACTGGGAAGAACTGGCGCAACTGTTGCCTGAACTTCACAAGTACAAAGTCTTTCCTGCGGAGACGCTTGAGTCTTTGGAACAGCAGGTACAGGTTCAGCGTCTGGAGAGCAGTGCTACCGGCGATGAACCTGCGGTTAGCTTGCAGCGCTACTGGGGCGGTCTCTCCGCTGCCCAGAAGAAACACGCAGGACTGCGCCAGCGCTACGTTGAACAGTTGGAGACCGTGGGCGCCAGTGCCGCTGCCGAGAAAGTCATTCTGCGCGGGCTAAAGCAGCAGTGGGATTCAGGCTTGGTGGCATTGTACGGTCGCTTGGAAACGGAGCACGCCGAGCGTCAGCTCGCACAAGCGGAGGCCTGGTTACCCGAGCATCCTGAAGACCCGGACTTACTGCTATGCCTGGGCCGGCTGGCTGCGCGTCAAAGTCTGTGGAGTCAGGCACGGGATTATTTTGAACGCTCGGCCCAGCTGCGCCCCGATCAGGAGACTTATTCCGAGCTGGGTAGGCTGGTGACCGCCATGGGTGATACTCGCGCCAGCAGCGCGTACTTTAATGAAGCCCTGGCTTTGTCATCCCAAAATTTGCCGGCATTGCCGCTGCCAGAGAAACCCCTGCCAAAATCACACCGCCTCTCCAGTCAGGACTAGCGCGGCCGCTTAGTCGATACCCAAATCGTCCCAAAGCGCGTCAACGCGCGCTTTAACCTCTTCATTCATGGTGATGGGCTCGCCCCATTCGCGGGTCGTTTCACCCGGCCATTTGTTGGTCGCATCAAAGCCGACTTTTGAGCCCAGACCTGCCACGGGTGAGGCGAAGTCCAGGTAGTCGATGGGTGTATCCTCAATGAATACCGAGTCGCGCTTGGGGTCCATGCGCGTGGTCATCGCCCAGATCACGTCTTGCCAGTCGCGCGCATCGACGTCGTCATCGGTAACAACCACAAACTTTGTGTACATGAACTGGCGCAGGAACGACCAGGTGCCCAGCATCACACGCTTGGCATGCCCCGGGTATTCCTTACGCATGGTGATTACTGCCATGCGGTAGGAGCAGCCCTCGGGCGGTAGATAGAAATCCACAATCTCGGGAAACTGCTTCTTCAGAATCGGAACAAATACTTCGTTCAGCGCCACACCCAATATGGCAGGCTCATCCGGCGGTCTGCCGGTATAGGTGCTGTGATAAATGGGTGCCTCACGGCTGGTGATGGCTTCTGCAGTGAACACAGGGAAGCTCTCCACTTCGTTGTAGTAACCGGTGTGGTCACCGAAGGGGCCCTCATCGGCCATCTCACCCGGTTCCAGATACCCCTCCAGGATGTACTCGGAGTTGGCAGGTACCTGCAGGCCGTGGTTGCGACAGGTGTCGGTGACACACTCCGCCAATTCGGTTTTGGCGCCGCGCAGCAAGCCTGCAAATGCGTATTCGGATAGGTTGTCCGGCACCGGGGTTACCGCCCCCAGCGTGGTTGCCGGGTCTGCGCCCAGTGCAATAGCCACCGGATAGCGTTCGCCAGGGTGCTTAAGCTGCCAGTCGCGATAGTCCAGTGCGCCCCCGCGGTGGGACAGCCAGCGCATGATGAGCTTGTTCTTGCCAATCAGCTGCATCCGGTAGATGCCCAGATTCTGCCGTTCCTTTTCCGGCCCGCGGGTAATCACCAAAGGCCAGGTCACCAGGGGGCCGGCGTCCCCGGGCCAACAGGTTTGTATTGGGAGCTGGGTAAGGTCAACGTCCTCGCCGCGCTTCACATGGAACTGGCACACGGGGTTGCGCACCACCTTGGGTCCCATATTCATCACTTGCTTGAGAATGGGGGCTTTGTCCAGTGCGTCGCGCATGCCCTTGGGGGGATCGGGTTGGCGCAGGTAAGCCAACAACTCGCCAATGTCCCGCAGCGCATCCACGCTGTCTGCTCCCATGCCCAGAGCTACCCTCTCGGGTGTCCCGAAAAGGTTGGCCAGCACCGGAACGCTGTGCCCCTTGGGGTTTTCGAAGAGCAGGGCGGGCCCGCCGGCTCGCAGCGTGCGATCGGCGATCTCCGTCATTTCGAGATTCGGATCGACTTCTGTCGTGATGCGTTTTAGCAGTCCACGCTGTTCCAGCGCATCGATGAACTCCCGCAGGTCTCTGTACTTCACCGGCAGCGGCCCTGTGTGTGAAAAGCCGACACTATAACCGCTTTGCTGTTTGCGAGTGTGCTGAGGTTGGCGGGCAGCGCGCCAAATCCCTGTATAGTTGACTTCATGATTGCGCTTATCCCTATTGGTCTGGCACTGCTGGCCCTTTTCGCCTGGCTTGGCTTCCGACGTTGGCGAGATTGGTCGGTGCAGAGAAGACCCTTCCCCGAGGACTGGCTGGCACTACTGGAGCAGCGCCTACCGGTGTACCCCGCGCTTGACGCTGAACAGCAGCAGCGATTGCAGTCCATGATCAAGTTCTTCATTGATCGCAAAACCTTTTACGGCTGCGCCGGACTTGAGATTACAGACGAGATGCGGGTGATGATCGCTGCAGAGGCTTGTTTGCTGGTGCTCAATCGCGGCGGTGCCCTCTATCCGGCCTTGCAGTCTATCCTGGTCTATCCGGGCGCGTTTCGTGTAGAGCGTGAGCAGGCGCAGAGTGATGGCACCGTGTCATCAGGGCCTCATGGCCTGCTCGGTGAGTCCTGGAGTAATGGTAAGGTGATTTTATCCTGGGACGATGTGGCCAGCGGCGCTGCCGATTTCACCGATGGGCATAACGTGGTGTTGCATGAGTTTGCTCACCAGCTGGATGCTGAGTCTGGAAGCACCAATGGTGCCCCACCGCTGAGGCGCAACAGCTACCGGACCTGGGCCACGGTTTTCAGCGAGAACTTTGAAGATCTGGAAATGCGCAGCCTGCACGGCCTCAAGACGGTGATGGACCAATATGGCGCCACCAACCCAGCAGAGTTCTTCGCAGTGGCTACCGAGACTTTTTTTGAGAAGCCGCACCAACTTCATCAGCGCAGGCCGGATCTGTATCTGGAGCTGCAAACCTACTATCAGCTGGACCCGCGCCAGTGGTGCGTTACTGAGTCCGCGCACAAGCAGTCTCAGCAGTGAATGCGGCTTGTTCGCCTACAGCACCGCGAGGATGCTTTAGATAGCAGCGTGTCAAGAAGGTGCCTGCCAGAAAAGTACTGGGGCTCGACTGACAGAGAGTTTGGTGAGGTAGGTTACGGCGGGGTTGTGCCCGCCGTTGAGTAGCGGCGCGTTACTTACGCCTCATCGACAGGAAGAACTCGTCGTTGGTCTTGGTGTCCTTGAGCTTGTCGATCAGGAACTCAATGGCCGGTGTATCTTCCATACCGTGCAGCAGCTTGCGCAAAATCCACATGCGCTGCAGCTCTTCATCGCCGGTCAGTAGTTCCTCACGGCGTGTGCCAGAGGAGCGAATGTTAATGGCGGGGTAAACGCGTTTCTCGGCCACCTTGCGGTCGAGGTGCAGTTCCATATTACCGGTGCCCTTAAACTCCTCGTAGATCACCTCATCCATTTTCGAGCCGGTGTTGATCAGCGCGGTCGCGATGATGGACAGGCTGCCGCCTTCTTCAATGTTACGTGCCGCACCGAAGAAGCGCTTTGGGCGCTCCAACGCGTGGGCGTCAACACCACCGGTCAATACCTTGCCAGAGGAGGGGATCACGGTGTTGTAGGCACGCGCCAGACGCGTGATGGAGTCTAGAAGAATCACCACGTCGCGCTTGTGCTCCACCAGCCGCTTGGCTTTCTCAATCACCATGTCGGCAACCTGCACGTGGCGCGAGGGTGGCTCGTCAAAGGTTGAAGCAACAACCTCGGCCCCGCGAGCACCCACTGATCGTTGCATTTCGGTCACTTCCTCCGGGCGTTCATCGATCAGCAATACAATGATGTAGCACTCTGGGTTGTTGCTGATGATGGCCTGGGCGATGTTCTGCATCATGATGGTCTTACCGGCCTTGGGCGGCGCCACCAGCAGGCCCCGCTGGCCCTTACCGATGGGAGCGACCAGATCGATAATACGGCCGGTCAGGTCTTCTGAGCTGCCGTTGCCTTTCTCCAGTGCCAGACGCTCGTCCGGAAACAGCGGCGTCAGGTTTTCAAACAGTATCTTGCTCTTCGAGTTCTCAGGTTTGCTGAAGTTAACCTCACCCACCTTCAACAGTGCGAAGTAACGCTCGCTGTCCTTGGGTGGTCTGATCTTGCCCGATATGGTGTCGCCGGTGCGCAGATTGAAACGGCGAATCTGGCTGGGTGACACATAGATATCGTCCGGTCCCGCCAGGTAAGAGGAGTCTGCGGAGCGCAGGAAGCCAAAGCCGTCCTGCAGGATCTCCAACACGCCATCGCCGTAGATGTCCTCGCCGCTTTTTGCGTGGCGCTTGAGGATGGCAAAGATGATGTCCTGCTTGCGCGAGCGCGCCATGTTGTCCAGGCCGATATCCTTGGCGATATCAATCAGTTCCTGAGTGGACTTAGTCTTCAGATCGGTAAGATTCATAGAGGTAGAGGTTCTTCAAAGAGATGGGGGAGAGGTTTTGGAAATGCAATTATTGTGCTGCCCAGCCAGACGTGTGGCGACGTAATGAGCGCAAATGGTTTGGGGGTAGCGGTTGTTTTTATAGTCACACTGGCGTGCGACAGTCGAAATTTAGCACGGGGTCAGAAGGGCGTCTAGTGGTTTTTTGAAGCGCGCTATTAAGGCAACAGCGCGAGATGAGGCCGGCCAAAGTGGCCGGCCCGAAAGGCAATTAGATAACGCCCTGCACCCACTCTTCGAGTTGGGTTTTTGACAGCGCACCTACTTTGGTTGCTTCTGCGTTGCCACCCTTGAAGACGATCAGGGTGGGGATGCCGCGAATACCAAACTTGGGTGGAATGTCGGGATTGGCGTCAACATCGACCTTGGCAATTTTCAGCTTGCCGTCGAACTGGTCGGCCAATTCGTCCAGCACCGGTGCAATCATTTTGCAGGGGCCACACCACTCTGCCCAAAAATCTACCAGTACTGGAAGCTCTGAATTCAGTACTTCCTGATCAAACGTCGCATCGCTGACGTGTACGATCTTGTCGCTCATTGTCTTCTCCATCGTGCGGGCGATTGGGATCGCCGGTGTAAGTGGTGGCATGTTACCACCGGCTCTGCCGGCCTCAAGATTTGCCGCCAGAACGATTCGATATGCTCATATAGAAATTTGATCTAGGTCGGCGGTAATTTTACGGTGAACCGCCACCTTCACTGCCTGTCATACCGGGTTCTCAACTATCATGGGGCCATACCCCGCTAAAACAAGGGACTCCTGGTGAATAAAAAGCAAGTCATCGTGCTGGTGCTTCTGGCAGCTGCACTCTCTGGTTGGTTTTACTTCGATATTGGTAGCTACCTGCAACTGGATGTGGCCAAAGCCCAGTTGGGCGAGTGGCAGGCCTGGAAAGACGAAAACCCTGTGATAGCAGGCCTGTTGTTCTTTGCTGTCTACGTCGTGGTGACAGGGCTGTCGCTGCCAGGTGCGGCCATCATGACCCTCGCAGGTGGGGCGCTGTTTGGGTTCTGGTATGCGCTGGTCTTGGTGTCGTTCGCCAGTAGTGTGGGTGCGACCCTGGCGTTCCTGGTGTCACGTATCCTGCTCCGGGACTGGGTGCAGGGTAAGTTTTCACGTCAGCTGCGCGCGGTAAACGAGGGTTTTGCCAAAGACGGGGCCTTTTACCTGTTCTCATTGCGGCTGGTGCCGCTGTTTCCTTTCTTCGTGATCAACTTGCTGATGGGGCTCCTGCCCATTGGCGCGGCGCGTTTTTATTGGGTGTCACAGTTGGGCATGCTGCCGGCAACCGCTGTCTATGTGAACGCCGGCACCCAGCTCGGTCAACTGGAGAGCTTGTCGGGCATTATTTCAGCACCCTTGCTGGGCTCGTTCGTGTTGCTGGCCATTTTCCCCTTCCTGGCCCGCGCCTTGCTGTCACGTATTAAGGCCCGTCGTGCCTTTGCAGGGTTCACCAAGCCCAAGCAGTTCGATACCAATATGGTAGTTATAGGCGCTGGGTCAGCCGGACTTGTCGCATCGCTGATCGCGGCCACGGTGAAGGCGAAGGTGACGCTGATTGAGCGGGACCGTATGGGCGGTGACTGCCTGAACACCGGTTGTGTGCCCAGCAAAGCCATTATTCGCTCCGCACGTATCGCAGACTACATGCGCCGGGGCGACGAGTTCGGTCTTGCGACAGTCGAGCCGTCGGTAGATTTTCGCGCGGTGATGGAGCGGGTGCAGGGCGTGATAAAGCGTATTGAGCCGCACGACTCGGTGGAGCGCTTCACTGGTCTGGGTGTGGATTGCGTGCAGGGCGATGCCACCATCGTGTCGCCCTGGGAAGTGGAGGTGAACGGTCAACGAATCACCGCCCGAAACATTGTCATCGCCAGCGGTTCGCGCGCGCGTGTGCCGGATATTCCCGGGCTGGACACAGTGGACTACCTCACCTCGGACACCCTGTGGGACATTCGCGAAGCGCCCCGTCGCTTGCTGGTGCTGGGCGCAGGACCCATTGGTTGTGAGCTGGCACAGGCCTTCGCCCGACTCGGCAGCAATGTCACCCTCGCTACCCACAGCAGCCGATTACAGCCGCGCGAGGACGAGGATGTGTCATCGCTAGTGCACACAGCCTTCGAGTCACGGGGCATGACCGTGCATACAAGTTTTGAGGCCAAGGCATTCAAGCGCGACGGTGACAGGCAATACGGGGTCTTCGATACGCCGGCAGGCGAGGTTGAGCTGGAGTTTGATCAATTGCTGCTGGCGGTAGGTCGCACCGCCAACACCGAAGGGCTGAATCTTGAAAAGCTCGGTATCGGTGTGACGCCTGCCGGCACTCTGGAAGTGGATGAATACCTGCGTACCGCTGTGCCCACTATTTACGCCTGCGGTGATATCGCGGGGCCCTACCAGTTCACACACATGGCCAGCCATCAGGCCTGGTATGCCACCGTCAATGCGCTGTTTGGCCGCTTCAGGCGTTTCAAGGTGGATTATTCCGTGGTGCCCTGGGCTACTTTCACCGATCCTGAGGTTGCACGGGTTGGCTTGAGTGAAACTGAGGCCAATGCTCAGGGCATCGAGTATGAGGTGACCCGCTACGGTATCGACGATTTGGACAGGGCGATAGCCGATGGCGAAGACCACGGCTTTGTAAAAGTGCTTACCGAGCCCGGTCGCGACCGCATCCTGGGCGTCACAATTGTGGGTTACCACGCGGGCGAGTTGATCAATGAGTGGATTCTGGCGATGAAGTACAACATCGGCCTTAACAAGATTCTGGGCACCATCCACATTTACCCCACGCTCGGTGAGAGTAACAAGTTTGCCGCCAGTGAGTGGCGTAAGGCGCGCAAGCCCGAGGGTTTGTTGAATTGGGTAGAGCGCTTCCACGGCTGGCAGCGTGGCTGAGGACTGCTGGCACGTTTACCTGTTGCGCTGCAGTGACGGTACCCTGTACACCGGCATCGCCAAAGATTTGCAGCGCAGGCTACGCCAGCACAACGGAGAGTTAGCAGGTGGGCCGAAATACACCCGGGGCAGGCGCCCGGTCAGTTTGCTGTGGTCCTGCACGGCAGAGGATCGCAGCGCCGCCTCACGGCGTGAAGCCGCCATCAAGCGCTTGGACAGGGGCGAAAAACTAGCCTTGGCTGAGCGCTAGCTCCAGTGCTTCCTGCTGTTCAAGCCATTGCTCTTCCAGCGAATCACTCTCGGACTTCAGCTCTCCCTCACGTTGCAGCAACTCTGCCAGTTCCGTCTTACGCGAAACGTCGTAGAGGGCATTGTCGGCTAACAGCTGCTGCACTTCGGCGAGTGCCTTCTCCGTCTTGGCCATGGCAGACTCCGTTGCCTTAACCGCCTTTTGCAGCGGTCTCAGGCGCTCGCGCTGCGCAGCGGCCTGTTGGCGTTGGGATTTTTTGGAGCTATCGCGCTCGTCGGCAGTGGAGGGCGCTGCGGCATCACTCACTTCCCGGCTGAGGGTCCAACGCTCGTAGGCCGCCAGGTCATCCGACCATTCAGTGACGCGGCCATCATGCACCAGTGCCAATGTTTCAACAGTATTGCGCAGTAAGTGACGATCATGACTGACCAGCAGCAGCGCGCCCTCAAACCCTTGCAGCGCTACCTCCAGGGCATGGCGCATGTCCAGATCCAGGTGGTTGGTGGGTTCATCCAGCACCAATAGATTGGGGCGCTGCCAAACCACCATGGCCAATGCCAATCGGGCTTTCTCACCACCAGAGAAGGGGCGTATGGCGGTGGTTGCCGCGTCGCCACGAAAGTCAAAGCCACCCAGGAAATCCAGCATCTCCTGCTGTCGCGCGTCCGGGCTCAGGCGCTGCAGGTGCAGCAGCGGGCTGGCGTCCAGGTCCAGAACGTCCAGCTGTTGCTGGTCGAAGTAGCCAATGGCGCAGTGGGCGCCGGGTTGGCGTTGCCCGCTTAACAGCGCGAGTTTGCCGCTGAGCGATTTGAGCAGTGTGGATTTACCTGCGCCATTGCGTCCCAGGAGTCCCAGGCGATCACCGGGGCGGATTTGCAGGTCGACCTGTGTCAGCACACTGCGGTCCGTGTAGCCCAGGTCTGCCTCATCCAGCCTGAGGATGGGGTCGCTGGCGCGCTCGGGCGCCAGGAACCGGAATTCAAAGGGCGAGTCAAAGTGTGCGGGCGCGGCAATCTGCATGCGCTCTAACTCTTTCAATCGACTCTGTGCCTGCTTGGCCTTGGTGGCCTTATAGCGGAAGCGCCGAACGAAGTCTTCGATTTCGGCAGCGCGTCGCTG
The DNA here is from genome assembly GCF_014652275.1 of Parahalioglobus pacificus. Lineage (GTDB taxonomy): Bacteria > Pseudomonadota > Gammaproteobacteria > Pseudomonadales > Halieaceae > Parahalioglobus > Parahalioglobus pacificus. The sequence continues at coordinate 810,074 of NZ_BMYM01000002.1, forward strand.
TTGTTTTTCAAAGCTGGCCTGCTCATTGGCAAGGCGTTGGGCGCGGTCGCGTTCGAAGTCGGAGTAGTTACCCTTGTAGGCATTCAATCGCTGACCTTCGATATGAAGCACGCGCTGGCAGGTTGCGTCTATAAAATCCCTGTCGTGGGAAATCAGCAGCAAGGTGCCCTCGTAGCGTCCCAGCCAATCCTGTAGCCAGAGTGTGGCATCCAGGTCCAGGTGGTTGGTGGGTTCATCCAGCAGTAGCAGCTCGGAGGGGGTCATCAGCGCCCGGGCGAGATTCAGGCGAATCCGCCAGCCGCCGGAGAAGCTGGTCACGGCGCGCTCGCCCGCGTCTTCCTCGAAGCCCAGACCACGCAACAGCGCCAGCGCCCGACGCGGGGCATCGTAACCATTGGCTGCATCCAGTGCCTGGTGAGCGGCAGCGGCTGCTTCAAAGTCACCACTGGCTTCTGCTTTTCGGCTTCGGTGAATCAGCGCTGCCACAGCTGCGTCCCCCCCGAGCACATAATCTGCCGCTGTTTCATCCGCAGCGTGGACCTCCTGCGCCATATGCGCAATACGCAGGCCCTGCAGCCCCTCAATGCTGCCAGTGTCGGCGCCCAGCTCGCCCAGCAGCATGGCGAACACGCTGGACTTGCCGCAGCCATTGGCGCCAATCAGTGCCAGGTGTTGTCCCGGCTGCAGGGTCACACTGGCTTCCGACAGCAAAAGCTTGCTGCCCCGGCGAATCGCGATGTCGCGTAGAATAATCATGGGCGCGCATTGTACTGCCAGCGCTGCCGCCACCTCTAGACAACTCGCAGGAAATCGATAGACGTGTCAGATCCCAATGCCAAAGCCAATCAAGGTGTCATGCTGGAAAATGATCTGTGGTCCTTTGCTACGCGGGTCTACGCAGCACCAGAGGTCGCCGCTGCTTGCCTCGCTGCGCAGGATGATTACTCCATCGACGTGAACCTGTTGTTGTACGGTGCCTGGCTCGGCAAGTCCGGTAAGCGTCTTGATAAGACCCACTTTGATGAAGCTGAGACTCGCGTCGCCCACTGGCGACAGCGCAGTGTTCAGCCACTACGGCGGGTCCGGCGATATCTCAAGGAGGTGCCGGGTGCTGAGGCATTGCGCCAGCGTGTTTTAGAGTTGGAGTTGTCAGCAGAGCAGCATCAACTGGGGCTGCTGTATGCCGGCGCAGGCAAGGCGAATGGCTTGAGCGAAGCGGGCAATGCACTGGCTCAAAATCTCCGGCTTGTATTCAGTGTCACAGCGGGGGAGTCGCCCGTATGGGAGTCCCTGTTCCAGCGCTTGCTGGCCGCGCTTTCGGGGGTAGCCGAGACAGAGACACAATAGTACTATCGCTCACTGCTGCCGCGTTTCGGTTCTTAACGTAATCAACTTTTCCTCTTTCTGGCCTGCATGGTGCCAGTGGGGGTGCTTGATGTTCAGCCCCGCGGTTTCGACTGAACTGTCACTTGGAAGGAATTATGAAAAAACTCGCTCTTCCCGCGGTTATCGCCGCAATGCTCGTAGGCCTGCAGGGCTGCAGCCAGGACTCTGGCTCCGGCGCAGACGCTGAGGTTGCACTGGATACACCCACCAAGCGTTTGAGCTACGGCTTTGCTTATCGTATGGGTCAGCGCATGGTCACCGACGGTATGGATCTGGATGCCGACGCCTACTCAGCAGGCATGCGTGATGCTATGGCAGGTACTGACTCACGTCTGACTGACGAAGAGATCAACGCCGAGATGGTTGCCTTCCAGGAGCGTATGGAAGCTGAGCAGCAGGCCAATGCCACTGCGCTCGCTGAGGCCAACGCAGCCGCAGCAGCAGAGTTCTTGGCAGCGAATGCACAGCGTGAAGGCGTGATCGTGACAGAGTCAGGATTGCAGTATGAAGTGGTCGAGGCCGGTGAGGGCGCACTGCCCGGTGCTGAAGACACCGTTGAGGTGCACTACCGCGGCACCTTGATCGATGGCACTGAATTTGATTCTTCTTATGGCCGCGGCCAGACCGTCACCTTCGGTGTGGGTCAAGTGATTGCCGGTTGGACAGAAGCCCTGCAATTGATGCCCGCCGGTTCCAAGTGGAAGCTGTACATTCCCTCTGAGCTGGCCTACGGCTCTGGTGGTGCAGGTCAGCTGATTGGTCCTAATGCTGCACTGGTATTCGACGTTGAGCTGATTGCCATCCCCAGCCAGGCTGCTGCCGAGGAAGGCGCTAGCGACGAGGCTGCCGCTGAGGCCAGCGAAGGCTAATTTGCCCTCAAACCGGCGCCGGTGATTCCACCAGGCGTCGGTGCGACTGATGCAGACCGGCAATCAGTCGGTCTTCCAGCACAAATCTTGATTCCAGCACTTCACCCAGGGCCGACAGATCTCGCGGCAAGGTCTCCGGGTAATTGCCGCCATCTCCATACTTCTCCTCATAGGCCAGGATGACCTCGGTGGTATCACCGATAGAGGGCATCAGTTGCACGGCCACATCTTTGCTGCCATCGTCGAATTGCTCCGCCTCTGCCAGCAACTCGTGGAAGACCTCGAAGTGTCCACTTGAGGTGTAATCAATCAGCCGTGTGCACAGCTCCAGTTGACGCTGTTTCAACGCGTCTTCAGAGCTCTGGATATCCAGAGACACAACCAGTTCGGTATAGCGGGTCAGCAGGCTGCGGCGCTCCGCCAGCCAGCGGGTAAGCAATTCGTCCACAGCGACAAACTGTGCGGTCGCATTCTCTTGTCTCTCCGGCATGGAAAGCGCTCCGGCTTGGATGAGTCCTCACTATACGGCTGCGGGCTCCGGCGCAGCAAGAGCACGCCACCGACGGACCTCCCCCATCAGTCGCGGGTAAAACGCGAGAAAAGCCGCCTCCATATCAGGCCGCAGGGCTCGCAGACTGGCGTCGGTATCGCGCAATGCGTTGCCGCGTTTTAAACGCTCTCCCACGCGGCTGGCGCTGCCCGCGATCATGTCCCATTCGCGGTAGCGCAGCAGTACGCCATGCTCCCTGAAACCGCGAATGGTTCGCTGGCTACGCGCATCCAACTGATGGCTTTCCCGTTCCAGTATGTCCAGGCTTTGCTCAGCAAAGTCTTCCAGCATGTCTGCGTGAAACTGGGTCCAGTGCAGGGCGAGAAAGTGATCGAAGGCCAGATCCAGCAAGATGCCGGCGTAACGACGCAGCGATGGCGGGAAGCGATTGCGAAGCCCGCCAAGCGCCTCGTCACTGTCTGTGAAGGCGTCAATGCGGCGATGCAGTCGTACGCCCAGAGCCAGCGGTTTCGGGAGGCTTTGTGACACCGGGCCTTTACGGTAGTCACCCTCAATGGCGCCGCACAGCAGGCCCGGGTCGGGCCATGCCAGGTGCAAATGCGCCAGATGATTCATGGGTGCTACAGGTGGTTGTATTGGTCGTAGAACTGATTGAGGTAGTCGGTAAAGCTCTCGGTGTCGGTAGCCGCTTCCAGCTCAGCCTGTGCCGTCAGTGAGCGCTGTGTCTCATCGTTGAATCGCGCCTGCGTCTCGGTGGATAGCTGACGACGACGGAAGTGTTGTGCCCACTCCTGGCTGTAAGCCATCGCCAGGCGGAAGAAAGGCAGATCCTTTTCGCGCATCTCCCGCAGTATGCGTGCAGAGGGCGTCAATTCAGGGTCGTCGATCTTGGCCCGCTGATCCAGCACCGCATTGCAATACCCCGACTCGTGATTGGCGGCATCCAGCAGCTTTGCTACGGGCTTCATGGCCTGCAGCAGCGACTGGCCCATTGCTGTTAGCGCCTGCTCGCCCTCTGCGGCCTGAAGGTTCAGACCGGGCTCGCGGCCGCGTGTCACCACTGCCTGCATGTTTGCGGTTTGGCGCGCGAGGTCCGCCTCGTCACAGTCGGGGCTGTCGGCCAACAGGCAATACAGCAGGAAGGTGTCGAGAAAACGGATTTGCTCGCCGTCCAGCCCCAGCGGGGTAAAGGGATTGACGTCGACACAGCGCACTTCAATGTACTCAATACCGCCGCGGCGCAGTGCCCCCAGGGGCGTTTCCCCGGAGCGGGCGACGCGCTTGGGCCGGATCGGGCTGTAAAACTCGTTCTCGATTTGCAGCAGGCTGTCATTGAGCTGCTCGTAGTTACCATCCTGCCCGCTCGGGAACTCGGCGTAGTCTGCGTGGGGCTGCATGATGGCAGAGCGCAGGGTGGTCACGTAGCGATCCAGTGAGTTATAGCAAACAGTCAGGTCTTTCTGGGCTGAGCTGTTGTAGCCCAGGTCGCCCATCCGCAGCGACGTACCGTAGGGCATGTGCAAGCTGCGGGCGTCGCCGTCGAAGGGCTGTAGGTCATGGTCGGTATTGCCGCGCAGGAAGCTGGCACAAACCGCGGGCGACGCGCCGAACAGGTAAATCAACAACCAGGAGTGGCGTTTGAAGTTGCGGATCAGGCCCAGGTAACGCTCAGTGATGTAGTCCTGGCGCTCACCCTGGCGGCCGTCGGCTTCCCAACACTTGTCCCAGAATGCTTCCGGCATAGAGAAGTTGTAGTGGATACCGGCGATGGTCTGCATGATGCGACCGTAGCGATGCCCCAGGCCCAGTCGATAGACTTTCTTCATGGTGGCGACATTCGAGCTGCCGTATTCCGCGACCGGGATACCTTCATCGCCATTAACGATGCAGGGCATGCTGGCGCACCACAGCGTTTCGTCATCCAGTTTTTGGTAGGTAAAGGTATGGATATCCGCCAGCGTTTCCAGACCCGACTGGATATTCGTATCCACCGGAGTGATGAACTCCAGCAGGGCTTCGGAATAGTCGGTGGTGATGAAGTCGTGCGTAAGAGCAGAACCCAAACCCCGCGTGTGCGGCGTTTGTGCCAGCTTGCCTTCTTCGTTCAGCCTGAGGCTCTCTTTCTCAATGCCGCGCTGAATGCCCGCTAGCAGGTGTGTGCTGTCGGGGTCGGCAAGCGCGTCCAGCGAGCGCTGCAATTGATCGGACAAGTGGTGCTCCTTTCCCTAGGGCTGGCCCGCTGTGCGGTTGGCAGGCAGGGTGCCGGCCAGCGTGCGGGGCAAGTGTATATGGCTGGACGGAACCAGTACAGGCAGTACTTACGCAGCCGTGGTCCTGTCAGACCTGTGTGTGAGAGGCCATTCGCCGGGCCAGCAGCTGGCAGGCAAAGTTCTCCTGTACCTCGCTGGCCTGGCCCGTGGCCAGCATAATGCGCGATAGCAAAAGTCCGTATCTGAGCCCGGCGAAGATCTCGTAGTAATCGTAGTGCTCGGCACCAAAGCCGCTAGCGCGGGCCCAGCGCTCCGTGGTGCTGGCATAGTCGGGTAGGCCCGGCAGCCTCGGTAGGCCAAGCCCCTCGGCAAAGGTGGCATCGAGGAAGTTAAACCAGGCGATGTCCTGTACCGGATTACCCAGCACCGCCATTTCCCAATCCAGCACGGCTGCCACTTCGCCAAGATCTTCGCTGAAAATCATATTGCCGATGCGGGAGTCTCCCCAGCACAGCACCGTCGGCTCATCGGCAGGCTGGTTTGCGCGCAGCCAGGCCATGGCCTGCATGCAAATCAGGTGCTGCTCTCCTTCCAGCCCCCAGTCATGGTAGTGCTGCCAGTAGTCCAGTTGCTGCTGTAAAGGTGTCTTGCCCTGCACCTCAAGGTCGGCAAATCCCAGCGCCCGATAATCCAGGGTGTGAAAGCGGGCCAAAGTGTCCACGGCGGCGTTCCAAAGGCTCTCGCGTTGGGCCTCGTCGGTGTCCTGCACCATCCAGCCATCCATATTGTAGGGAGGCATATCGCTGGGGATGCGACCCGCGGTGTGCTTCATCACATAAAACTGAACGCCCAGGACACTGGTGTCCTGTTCCAGGCCCAGTAGAGCCGGCACGGGAATGTCGCTGTGTTGGCCCAATTCCTCCATCACACGATACTGCAGGCTCAGGTCGTACTCGGGAAATACCGGGCGCGCGATTTCTGGCTGTAGCCGTCCCACGCAGGCATGACGGTGGGTTGTGGCCCGCTGTTCATAACTGATGTCGAACAGCAGGGTGACATTGGACATTCCCGACCCCTCGGGAATGCGCAGGTTTTCTATAGTGACTGCATGGCCTAGCCGCTCGGCCAACCACTGGCACAGCGTCTCCCGGGTGCGATCAAGGTCATCTACCAAGGGTGTGGGACGTTCAGCATCCACTGGCTTTCTCCCGCCTGACTGTGACGACTGAGTATAGGTCGGTGCGTGAGAGGGCCTCCAGTGAACAAATGATCGAGGTATCAGGGGGCCGCGTATGGTATGCAGCGCTGCACTATGCACCTTTGTATACTGCGCGCCACGTTTTCCACCGCCAGCGGCTCAAGGTGCCGCCGGTGTGGTCCACCTGCCACCCATGGGTGGGCCCAGATATGGAGCACTTATGCGCCCAATAACTGTTGTTGCAGCTGCACTTGGCGCCGCCGCATTGGCCTATTGGTTCTGGCCGGCAGAAGATGGCGGCAGCGAAGCACCTCGCGGACGCTCGCCGGCGGCCGTCACCACTTACGCTGTGGAGGAGCGGCCCTTTCAAGATGAGCTGTCGGCATTGGGCACTCTGCGTGCCTGGGAGTCGGTAGACATCACCGCCAGCGTGTCCCAGATTGTGACCGAACTGGCCTTCACCGATGGTCAATCCGTAGAGAAGGGCGCCGTGCTCGCCAGGCTGAAGCAGGATGCCGAGCAGGCCTCCCTGCGCGAATTGCAGGCAACCTTGGTAGACGCTCGCCGTGAAGTGCAGCGGCTTTCAAATCTGGCACGCCAGAATCAGGTGGCGCAAACCGAACTGGATAGCGCATCCACCCAAGTAGAGATCGTCAGTCACCAGATAGAGGAAGTTCAAGCGCGCATTGCCGATCGCACGTTGGTTGCTCCCTTTGCAGGAGTTCTCGGCTTGCGCGAGATCTCTGAAGGCGCCCTGGTAACGCCGGGTCAGCGCATCACCACTCTCGATGACCTTAGCCAAATGCGTCTGGACTTCAATGTTCCGGCGCTGCGGCTCGGATTCCTGGCTGCCGGCCAGGAGATACAGGCCCGAACGCCGGCCTTTGACACGGTATTTACTGGCCGCTTACTGGCGGTGGACTCCCGGGTTGATCCCGTGGCGCGTGCAGTGACAGCGCGCGCGGTGATTGATAATCCGGGCGGCCTATTGCGCCCCGGACTGCTGATGGAAGTGGTGATTCGCGGCCCCGAGCGCAGCGCGCTGATGGTGCCAGAGGAAAGCCTTCAGTCCCGCGCGTTACAGCACTTTGTCTGGTCTGTTGCTGGCGACGATACCGTGCGAACCGAGATCGAAATCGGTGCCCGGGTGCCCGGCTGGGTGGAGGTGCTGGATGGGCTCAACGTCGGCGATGAAATTGTGCGTGATGGCGTTGGAAAGTTGGGCGGGCAGCGCGCGAAAGTGCTGGTGGTGGAGCCCTAACCATGATGCTTTCTGATACGGCGGTGCGCCGCCCGGTGATGGCCGTGGTGGGCTGCGCCCTGTTGTTCGCCTTTGGTCTTTTGTCTTTCGATCGATTGCCCTTGCGGGAATACCCCGACATCGATCCACCCATTCTTAACATCATCACACTCTACCCCGGTGCATCTGCTGCGGTGGTAGAGAACAAAATCACCGAGTTGATTGAGGACCGTCTGTCTGGTCTTGAAGGCATTAAGACCATGACCTCGACCAGCTCCGATGGCCGCTCCAGCATCGAGTTGGAATTCCAGCTGGGCCGCGACATCGACAATGCGGCCAACGATGTCCGCGACCGAGTCTCACGCATTCTCAATAATCTGCCTGATGAAGCCGAGCCACCGGAGGTGCGCAAAAGCGCTAGCGACGAGCAGGTGATCTTCTGGGCGCACCTGTCATCACCCTCCATGAATTCGCTGGAGCTGACGGACTATGCCCGGCGCTACCTGGAGGACCGCTTTTCGGTGCTGGAAGGCGTGGCGCGCGTACGCATTACCGGTGAGCAGGTCTACTCCATGCGCGTTTGGCTGGACCGGGATGCACTGGTTGCGAGGGGGCTGACTGTTTCAGATGTGGAAGCCGCTATCCGTCAGCAGAACGTGGAACTGCCTGCGGGCACGCTGAACTCAGAGCAGCGGGATTTCGTGGTGCGCATTGAGCGCGGCTACAGTACCGAAGAGGATTTTCGCGCGTTGGTCATCCGCCGTTCCGCGGATGGATACCTGATTCGGTTGGGTGATGTGGCACGGGTTGAGCTGGCCAGCCGGGAACACCGAAGCCTGTTCCGTGGTAACGGCGCCTCCATGGTGGGTATGGGCGTTGTCAAACAAAGCACGGCCAATGCGCTCACCGTTGCATTGCAGGTGCGTGAAGAGATCAAGCGCATCAACCGCCAGCTGCCCGAAGGCATGGAGGTCATTCCCAGCTTCGACAACTCTGTGTTCGTGGAGTCTGCGATTGATGAAGTCTACAAGACGCTGCTGATTGCCGCTGTGCTGGTTGTGCTGGTGATTTTCCTATTCCTTGGCGATCCGCGTAGCCTGCTGGTGCCGGCCTTGACTGTGCCGATATCGCTGGTGGCAGCGTTCTCGGCACTCTGGCTGTTTGGCTACAGCATCAATCTGCTCACCTTGTTGGCGCTGGTGCTGGCGATTGGCCTGGTGGTGGATGACAGCATCGTGGTGCTGGAGAACATTCATCGGCGCTTGGTGGATAAGAATGAGTCGCCGCTGGTGGCAGCCTATCGCGGTTCCCGTCAGGTAGCCTTTGCTGTGATTGCTACCACACTGGTGCTGGTGGCGGTGTTTGTACCTATTACTTTCCTCGAGGGTAATGTCGGCCGTCTATTCGGTGAGTTTGCCGTGACGATGGCGATTGCAGTTGTCTTTTCCAGCTTCATTGCCCTGACCCTTGGTCCGGTGATCTGCAGCAAGTTGCTCAGCCGCGAGGCGGTGTCCAATCGCATGGCGACCATGGTCGAGGGGATCAGTCTGCGACTGGAGAACAGCTATCAGCAGCTTCTGCGACCGCTGGTGAGTCGCCCATGGCTGGTAGTGCCCGTGTTATTGGCCAGCCTGTTGGGTGCCGGACTGGTGTACAGGGCGGTACCTCAGGAGTACTCACCCCTGCAGGATCGCGGGCTGCTGTTCATGATTGTGACTGCGCCGGAGGGTTCTTCTTATGACTACACCGTGCGCCAGATCGAGGAAGTCGAAAAGCGGCTGCTACCCCTGGTAGAGAGCGGCGACGTCAAGCGCTTGCTGATTCGCGCACCGCTAAGCAGTGGTGGTGAGGCCTTTAACCGTGGCTTCGCCATGATGGTATTGGCGGATTGGGATCAACGTAAACGCAGCACCTGGGACATTCAGGCCGATGCCCGCTCTCGGGTAGCGGATATTGCCGGTGCCCGTGTTTTCATCCGCGCACCTCAGGGTCTGGGCGGTTCCAGCGACGATCCTGTGCAGTTTGTTGTGGGTGGCGACAGTTACGAAGAGCTGGCCGAGTGGCAGGATCTGCTGCGAGAGAAGATCGCCGAAAACCCAGGATTGGTGGGTGTAGATACGGACCTGCGTCCTACCAAGCCGCAATTGCGCGTCACCATTGATAGGAACCGAGCCGGTGATCTGGGCGTCAGTCTCCTGGATATCAGCCGTACGCTGGAGACCCTGCTGGGCGCTCGCAGCATTACGACTTTCATCATGGGTGGGCGCGAATACGATGTGATCGTAGAGGGCGAGCGTGATCGCCAGCGTACCCTCACTGATCTCGACAATATCTATGTGCGCTCGGGTAGCACCGGCGAACTGATTCCGCTGGCCAACCTGGTCACTCTGCGTGAGCAGGCCGATGCGGGTAGCCTCAACCGCTACAACCGTGTGCGCGCGCTGACTGTGTCGGCAGACCTTGCCGATGGCTATGCGCTTGGGGACGCCTTGGCATACCTGGAAGACCTGGTGCGCAGTGAGCTGCCGGATCATGCCTCCTTCGACTATAAAGGCGAGTCGCTGGAGTACGTGGAAGCCGGTGGCAGTGTGCTGTTCGTGTTCGCGCTGGCACTGCTGGTGGTGTATCTGGTGATGGCGGCCCAGTTCGAATCCTTTGTACACCCGGCGATCATCCTTTTCACCGTACCGCTGGCCCTCATTGGCGGTCTGGGCGGTTTGCTGCTGTTTGACCAGACCCTGAACATCTACAGTCAGGTCGGCATGATCATGCTGGTGGGTCTGGCTACCAAAAATGGCATCCTGATAGTTGAGTTTATTAATCAGGTTCGCGATTCCGGTCGTGACTTTGAGGACTCGATACTGGAAGGCGCGTCCAAGCGACTTCGCCCGATTGTGATGACGGCGTTTACAACGGTGATTGGTGCCATTCCCCTGGTGATCTCCAGTGGCCCCGGGCACGAAGTGCGCACCGTGATCGGCATTGTGGTGATGTGCGGCGTTGCCCTTGCAACGGTGATTACGCTTTTCGCGGTACCCGCCGCCTATGCGCTGTTTGCGCGCAACACGCAGCCACCCGGCACGGTGAGCCGTCAGCTGGACGCTGAACTGGCGCAATAATCAGAAAAGTCCATTTCTTATCTTGCCAGCCCCCGGCAAGTTGATACTCTTTCCTCACTCATCATTCAGATGGGTGGGGAACCATGTATTTAGGACAGCAACACGACTCAAAGGAATTGGGCCCACGGGCCCCTGTTGTGTAGGGGGACACTCACGTGCGAATCACTCAATGGCTGAAGCTGCTCGCCAGCGAAAACGGCTCCGATCTCTATCTCAGCACCGGCGCACCGCCCTGCGCCAAGTTTCAGGGCAAGCTTAAACCCATTGGGGGAGACATCCTCAAGCCGGGTGAGATCAAGGACATTGCCTGGGAAGTGATGGATGCCATGCAGCAGGCGGAATTTGAGCAGGAGTTAGAGATGAACCTGGCGCTGTCGTTGCCCGGATACGGGCGCTTCCGCGTGAACATTTTTATGCAGCGCAACGAAGTGGGTATCGTCGCCCGTAATATCGTTGCCGAGATTCCCCACTGGAAAGACCTTCGCCTGCCGGAAACCCTCACCGAAGTGGTGATGCGCAAACGTGGTCTGGTGCTGTTTGTGGGTGCTACCGGTTCGGGCAAGTCCACCTCACTGGCGGCGTTGATTGATTACCGCAACGCCAACTCCAGTGGCCACATTGTGACTATCGAAGACCCCGTTGAGTACGTCCATAATCACAAGAAATCCATCGTCAACCAGCGCGAGGTCGGGGTTGATACACGCAACTGGCACAACGCATTGAAGAACACCCTGCGCCAGGCGCCTGACGTGATCCTGATCGGTGAGATTCGAGATCGCGAGACCATGGAACACGCCATTGCTTTTGCCGAGACCGGCCACCTTTGCATTTCCACCCTGCACGCCAATAACGCCAACCAGGCCCTGGACCGCATCATCAACTTCTTCCCGGAAGACAGGCGTCAGCAGCTGCTGATGGACCTGTCGCTGAACATTCAGGCCTTTGTGTCCCAGCGCCTTATACCCACCACCGACGGTAAGCGCTGTGCCGCCATTGAAGTCCTGCTGGGCACACCCATGGTGGCTGATCTTATCCTCAAGGGTGAGATCGAAGGCATCAAGGAGGTGATGGAGAAATCCGAGAACATCGGCATGAAGACCTTCGACAGCGCGCTGTTCGAACTGTACGTGGAAGGGCTGATTTCAGAGGAAGAGGCACTCAAGAACGCCGATTCGCCCAACAATGTGCGTCTCAAGATCAAGTTTGCCAAAGAGGAGGCGGATGATGCCTCCGGTCTCAGCTTGCAGACACTGGACGGCGAGGACGAGGAAGTAACCGTCTTCCGATAGGCGCTTCCTTTAACCGCCGGTGTAACTCAGACGATGATAAACTCGCCTGCGCGCTGGTTCTTATAAGGCTCGGCGGTGGTATTGCCAGGCAGCAGCATCAGATCGTGTGCCGACCGCGTGGAGGGAGACCGTAGGGCTCGCGACCAAGTGAGGGGAGCTCGGAGGGCCACCGATCAGGCGCCGGCAAAAACAGCGGCGGGCTTAAGCGCCCTGCACCGACACCACTTGGTGATTAATCCAGCACCTTCCAAGCCACCATACCGATGAACACAGCCCACAGCGCCCACATCAGGTACAAGCGCCACGCGGCTGGAGGCTGCTCCTCTTCAGCAGCGCTGGACCCTCGTGTAAGGGCAAACGAGCCGCAGGCGGGGCAGTCGCCGCTGGGGCTCGCTGTTTTACCGCGATAGCTGCAATCCTGGCAGTAATAGGTCATAGGCCTAGCGGGTGCTTTTCAGCAGTTGCTCGATGATGCGTTCCAATTGCTTGAGGTTATTGCACTCCGCCGCGAAATGACAGGCACTTTGGTAGCGCGGCATTTCCGAGTCGCCCGTGCCCCAGGCCTTGCGCGATTCCGGATTTAGCCAGATGACCTGTTTGGCCCGCTGGTAAATGCTCTGCAGGATGTCCAGCCGCGGTTCGCCGCGATTGTTGCGCGCATCTCCCAGAATGATGACCGTGGTTTGCGTGTTGATATCGTCCATCGTCAGACGCGCAAAGTCTTCCAGGCTGCCGCCGTAATCTGTGGCGCCTCCGTACTGCCAATTTACCAGCTCGACCGCCCGCTCCACCGGATGCTCGTCGAACAGGCCGCTGACCTCTCCCAGGTGATTGGAGAAGGCAAAGCTGCGCACTCGCGGCAATACGTCCTGCACCGCATAGAGAAACATCAGCAGGAACTTCGCGTAGGCGGCCACCGACCCGCTGACATCACACACGGCCAGCACCTGCGGCTTGTCGCGACTTACCTGACGGAAGTAGGTGTTGAACAGCACGCCGTCTGTGGCAACACCCTTGCGGATGGTTCGCGCCATGTTCAGTTGGCCGCGCCGTGTTGTCTTGCGCTTGCGCCCGTAACGGGCCGCCAGTTTGCGCGCCATTTTTTGCACCAGCGCCTGCACTTTTTGCTGGTAGTGGTGTTCGATGTTGTTCAGCCGCGTTTTGCTGAGTATGTCATCCATAAACTGCTGGTTGCGGCCTTCGGCGTGCAGGAGATATTCCCGATCTACCAGGTCGCGCACCTGCTCACGCAGCATGTCCCGGTAGCGGCGCAGTTCATCCAGTGCCGGGCTGTTGGCCCGTTCCAGCTCAATGACTGCCTGGCGGATATGGGCTTCGCCCAGTTCATCCAGAATCTTGCGGCTGAACTGGCCCTTCTGGGTGAACATCTCAATCTGGTTGAGGCCTACTTTCGCCGCGGCCTGGCTCATTGCCATGCTGAGCGCATTGCGGTCGTTGTTCATCAGGCTTTGCATCAGCGAGCTGTCCAGCAATTGCTGAAGCTCCGGGGAGTCTCCCGCCGCGTCCGCCAGCGGGTTGTCGCCAGCGCTGCCGTCCTGCTCGTAGGATTCGCCATCACCGGCGGCCTCGCCGCTTTCTCCGTCCGCGGTTTGGCTGTCGGCGTTTGTTTCGCCGGCTTCAGGCTGAGCATCTTCCGCCTGCGAAGAATCAGACAGGTCTGCCAGTTTGTGGCTGAAGTAGCGATCAAAGCACTGCATGAACACCGCTTCTTCGTGCGGGGTTTTCGCCAGTGTCATCGCCAGTCCGTCGCGCAGCTGATTGCGATCGCTGTAGCCCAGGGCATCGGCGACATCCATTGCGTCCAGCGTCTCGGCCGGCGAGATGCGCACATCGTGACTGCGCAATACCTGAATAAAATTGACGAGGCTGGTTTGCACGGTGCTTAGTTGTCGCCGGTGTTGCTGCGCAACATGGTGCGCACTTCCGACTCGGCGCTCTCGATATCGTCTTCGAATTTCAGCAGCACGTTGAGGGTAGAGCGCACCAGCTCCTCATCCAGTTCCTCGGTATGCAGCAACAACAGGCTGCGGGCCCAGTCGATGGTTTCGGAAATTGCCGGTGTCTTTTTCAGGTCTAGCTCACGCAGTGAGTGGACAAACTGCACCAGTTGGTGACGCAGGCTTTCGTCCACGTCCGGGACACGACTGCGCACGATGCGCTCTTCCAGTTCCACGGAGGGGAAGGGAATGTACAGATGCAGGCAGCGCCGTTTCAGTGCATCAGAGATATCCCGCGTATTGTTACTGGTAAGGAACACCATGGGCGAGGTGCGGGCTTGCACGGTGCCAATCTCCGGAATCGATACCTGATAGTCAGAGAGTATCTCCAGCAGCAGGGATTCGAACTCATAGTCAGATTTGTCGACCTCATCGATCAGAAGAATGGCCCCTTTGTCCTGTTGCATGGCTTTCAGCAGCGGCCGCGGTTCCAGGAAGTCTTCCGAGTAAAAGATGTCGCCGAATTTATGTAGACGTTCTACTGACTCGGCCAGTCCTTGAGCACCTTGTAAGAGGTCGCCCAGTTTTTCCTTTAGTACCTGTGTGTAAAGCAGCTGCTTGCCGTACTTCCACTCATATAGCGCCTTTGCCTCATCCAGTCCCTCGTAGCACTGCAGTCGAATAAGTGGCAGGGACAACAGTTCCGAGGTGGTTTTCGCCAGCTCGGTTTTACCGACGCCGGGAGGGCCCTCTACCAGAATGGGCTTGCGCAGCTGGAAGGCGAGAAAGACGGCCGTCGCTATCTTGCGGCTGCAGATGTAGCCGTAGGACTCAAAGCCCTCAATGATACGCTCGACCGACTCGAGCTGCGGGAAATCCTCAGTGTTCAACTAATATTCCTCTTACTGACTGTGTGCTCGGTGCACACTGGGAAAGGGGGGGGCGGTCAGCCACCCGTCATATTCATGAAGCGCACGATCTGGGGTTCGTCGTCGCTGTGAAAGTGGTGTTTTTCAGGCTTGATGTCCATGGCATCAACAATTGCACGCTTCAGCGACTCGGCGCTGGCATCGGACGCTCGAAGGCGTTCACGCAAATCCACGGAATGTTCATTTCCAAGGCACAGCAGCAAGCGCCCCTCTACGGTAATGCGCACCCGATTGCACAAATGGCAGAAGTTGTTGCTGTGGGGCGAAATGAAGCCTACCCGCGAGCCGGTGTTATCCAAGCTGAAGTAACGCGCCGGCCCTGCGTTGCCACTGGGATCGCCCAGTGCGGTCAGGTCGTAGCGTTCAGCAATCTGTTGGCGAAGTTCGTCGCTGCTGCACAGGCTCAGCTTGCGATCATGCTCGACAATCGCACCCAGGGGCATCTCTTCAATGAACGCAATATCGATGCCGCGATCAACAGTAAAGTCGACCAGGTCCAGAACCTCATCGTCATTGCGACCCTTTAAAACCACGCTGTTCAGCTTGATGCCGTCGAAGCCTGCAGCGATAGCCGCATCAATGCCTGCAATGACTTGGTCCAGGTTGCCGTGGCGTGTGAGGCGGCGAAACTTCCGGGCTTGCAGGCTGTCCAGGCTGATATTCAGCCGCTTAACACCGGCCTCCCTCAGAGGGCCAGCCAGGCGGGGCAGTTGCGAAGCGTTGGTGGTGAGTACCAGCTCATCCAGTCCGGGCAGGGCGCCCAATCGCTGCACCAGCGACAGAATGTTATTGCGAATTAGCGGCTCACCACCGGTGAGGCGAATCTTACGCACGCCTAACTCGGTGAACGCCTGACCCAGCTGGAACAGTTCCTCCAGGGATAGCACCCGCGCCTTGGGTACAAAGGTCATATCCTCGGCCATGCAGTAAACACAGCGAAAATCGCATCGGTCTGTGACGGAAAGTCGCAAGTAGGTGACTTGGCGGCCGAAACGGTCGACGAGCTGTGAGGGCAGTGATGACATAAGAGCTACGAGTCTAGTCGGTTACGCTGTCGCCCACCAGAGCAGCTGCGCTTTACAGCGTGTCGCGGCTGGGACAGGATTGCCAGCAGCGAAAGGAGACGCCCCTATGCGCCAAACTTGGAAAGTGATGATACGTAGTCAGCTGGCGCTGGCTTTTGTGCTTGCCATTATGAATACCTCTATGGGGTATGCGCAGGCTGACTGTGAGCCCGTTGATGGGGTTGTACCTATTTGCGGTCTGGTGGGACCCGAAGACCTGGAGAGAACGCCTGACAACCGGTACATCGTGATCAGCTCCATGGGATCCCCCGGTGGCTTATTGGTGTTGGATCCGCAAACCGACGCGCTAACGCGCATCTATGGCGAGGGCGTGGGCGAAAATTCCCCCGAGCCGGGTTGGGGCGACCCCGCCTGTACCGCGGCCCCTGACTGGGTCCTCAGTCACGGTATTGATGTGCGTGTCAGAGCTGATGGTCGCTGGCAGGTGTTGGTGGTGAATCATCAGCAGCGTGAATCGGTGGAGTTTTTTGAGCTGCTGCCGGGCGACCCAGCGCCGACGGCTGTGTGGCGCGGCTGCGTTAGTGGCCCTGATAACGCCAACTTCAATGATACGGTGGCTCTGGCCGACGGCGGTTTTTTAGTGACACACATGGCTGATCAGGGGCTTTTGCCCTGGCAGCTGCTGCGCGCAGTATTGGGCTTTGACACGGGCTTCCTGTATCGCTGGTCGCCCGAGACCGGTTTTGCGCAGGTGCCCAATACCCAGGCACGTTTTCCCAACGGTGTCTCCCTTGCACCCGATGGGCAGAGCTTCTATCTCAACGATTATTTCGGCAACACCGTGCGTCGCCACAACCTCGAGACCGGTGAATTATTGGCACAGGCCGAGGTGATGCAAACCGATAACGGTGCCTGGACAGAGGGCGGGAAGTTGCTGGTGGCCTCACACCCGGTAAGCGTGCTCGATCTGGTGGTATCGCTGGGGCACGGATTCGAAACTCCAAGCCTGCTGCCTTTTGACATTGTGGAACTGGACCCTGAGACCCTGGCGTCGCGATTGCTGATTAGCCGTGAAGGGCCGCCCATGGGTGCTGGCACGGTAGCCTTACAGCATGGAGACTTTCTGTACATCGGGTCTTATTTAGGCGACCGTTTGATTAAGGTGCCTCTCAATTGATGCCCTGGCGCGATCATGCGCTGTGGCTGGGGCCAGCCTCGGCCCTTGCGGCAGGCCTGTGGCTGTTTGCCACCGACTACAGCGTGGCGATGAGCGTGGTGCTGAGTGTTGCCGTGCTGTGTGTTGTCTGGTGGGTGTTTGAACCCATCCCTATCCCCGTCACATCCCTGCTGCCGCTGGCCGTGTTGCCGTTGGCCGGGATTCTGACGCCGGCCGAGGTCGGTGCCGCCTACGGCTCGCCCTTGATCCTGCTACTACTGGGTGGGTTCCTGCTCTCCAAGTCGATGGAGCACTCGGGCGCGCACCGACGTATAGCGCTGGGCATGGTGAACCTTTTTGGTGCCAGCAGTCCGCGTCGGTTGGTATTGGGTTTTATGGTCGCCGCGGCCGCCCTGAGTATGTGGATCTCCAACACGGCAACCACCCTGATGTTATTGCCGGTGGCGCTGGCTGTGCTGGATGGCACTAGTCAGCGTGAGCGCTTGGCGGTCCCATTGCTTCTGGGTACTGCCTATGCGGCCAGCGTGGGTGGCTTGGGAACGCCAATAGGAACGCCGCCCAACTTGATTTTTATGCAGGTCTACCAGGAGTACACCGGGCAGTCCGTGAGCTTTACCCAGTGGATGAGTTGGGGCGTGCCCGTGGTCGCCGTTATGGTGCCCGCGATGGCTTATGTGTTGACTCGCGGTATGGGTGGCGGCCTAGCGATCACTCTGCCCGAGGTTGGCCGCTGGCGGGTAGAGGAGCGGCGCGTGATGCTGGTTTTTGCCGTCACGGCACTGGCCTGGATTACCCGCAGTGAACCCTTTGGTGGTTGGAAAACCTGGCTCGGTGTGCCTTGGGCGAATGATGCTTCGGTTGCCCTGCTGGCGGTGGTGGTTATGTGTCTGGTGCCCAACGGTCGCGGCGGTCGGCTGCTGGACTGGGAGCGAGCCAGCACCATTCCCTGGGGCGTGCTGTTGCTGTTCTCAGGGGGAATCTGTCTGGCGCGTGGCTTTGTCAACTCCGGGCTCTCGGGTTTGATCGGTGATGGTCTTGCCGGTCTTACCGCAATGCCATTGTGGGTGCTGATGGCCAGTGTGTGCCTGGTGGTGACCTTCATGACCGAAACCACCTCCAACACGGCCAGCACAACGCTGTTGATGCCCGTGCTGGCCGCTGCAGCATTGGCGGCGGGCATTCCGCCCGAATGGATTATGGTGCCGGCCGCGATGAGTGCCAGCTGTGCCTTCATGTTGCCCGTGGCCACAGCGCCGAATTCGGTGGTGTTTGGCAGCGGCCTGATTACAACCGCACGCATGGCCAGGGAAGGGGTCTTGCTGAACCTGCTGGGGGTGCTGGTTATCAGCACCCTGTGCTATCTGCTGATTACCTGAGTACGACTGGCAAAACGGGACAATGGCTGGGCAATGACGCTTATTGCAAGCCTTCTTGGCTCAATCGGATATTGTTCGCTGAGGTCAGTCGCGTAAGGTCATCGCCATGGTCCGGCGCTGGGCCGTGCAAAAAAAGAGGGAGTTTTATGAGCAAGCGATATCCAATGCCCATTCCTCACGGCTGGTATGCCGTGGCCTATTCCGACGAATTAGAAGTGGGTCAGTCCAGGGCTGTACGCTACTTTGGGGAAGACTTGGTGCTCTTTCGTACTGAGTCTGGCAATGCTGCCTTGCTGGATGCCTATTGTCCGCACCTGGGTGCACATCTGGGCTACGGCATTCATGAGAACACCGGCCGTGGCGGCGGCATTCAGGGCGAGTCAATCGTCTGCCCCTTCCACGCCTGGAAATTCAACGGGGAAGGTGAGTGTACGGACGTGCCTTACGCCAAGAATATGCCGCCCAAGGTGCAGGGCACCCGTTGTTTGAAATCGTACCGGATTACCGAGACTAACCAGGTCATTTGGGCCTGGTACCACCCGGATGGTATCGACCCCTTGTGGGACGTCGTGGTACATGACGAGGCCAATAGCGATGACTGGGCACCGCTAAAACGGTACGAGTGGCACATTACAACCCACCCCCAGGAGATGGCCGAGAATGCTGCGGATCCCGCGCACTTCCGCTACGTGCATCGCACTGCCTCTATGCCGCAGTGGGAAACGACCTATGAGGGCCCGCGCGCCACGGGTGTGCAGCGCGCCAAGATGCCAACGCCGCGCGGCGAGATTGACGGCGCCATTTACACCAACTCAATGGGACCCGGTCAGGGCTTCACCAAGTTTGAAGGCATCGCAGATACCTTCCTGATGGGCCTGACGACGCCGATTGACGACGAGAATGTCATTCTCCGGTTCGCCTTCACCCAGCCCAAAGTGAATGGTCAGGTCAAAGAAGGTGGTGTTAATGCCGCCATCATGGCGGACATTGTGGGCCAGCTGGAAGAAGACAAGCCCATCTGGGAGCACAAGGTTTATCGCCGTCTGCCTGTGCTATGTGACGGTGACGGGCCCATCGCCAAGTTTCGCAAATGGTACGGTCAGTTCTATAGCAACTACGATCCCAGCGCGCTGTAAGCACGCAGCCACACTGGCTATCATGCAGCCTTCATCCTGGAGGCTGTATGAGCGCACAACGTAAATTCCTCTGCCTACTGCTGGCGCTGGCATCACTGGCCCTGTTGTACCCCGGCGTTACCCAACCGGTAATGACGCTGACAGGCGACATCGACAAGTCGAAGATAGCAGCGCTGGGCGTGGATCTGGTGGCCGGCGAAAACGCGGACCCTCAAACCCGGCGAATGCTGGCGATGTTTTCCAGTTTACTGGGCCTTGATCAAATTGAAGGGCAGCTGCGCGCCTATGAGACAACACGCTCTATCTGGGGCACTGTGCAGAGCCTGTCGCAGGGCGGCAACCTGTTGGTTGCTCTACTGATCGTCACCTTCAGCGTGGTTATCCCGGTGTTGAAACTTCTGCTGCAGCTGGCCGCGCTGGTCTTGCCCAATCCGGCCTGGCGTGTGGCATTGCTGCAACTGAACGCGGGCATGAGTAAATGGTCTATGGCGGATGTCTTCGTTATGGGGCTGTTGGTCTCTTACATGGCCGGCAGCGCGGCTGGCCAGATGGGCGACATGCTCACTATGGACGCGCGACTCGAACCCGGCTTCTATTATTTCCTTGCCTATTGCCTGTTTTCGATAGCAGCAGGCACCCTGATGCGGAGAGCTGCATGATGAAATTCCCGGTAATCCTTGCCCTGTGTGTGTCGCTGCTGGTCTTGACGGGCTGCTCCGGGTCACCCAACCCCGAGCGTGGCGCTGGGGTGTCTGTGGTTGCCGACATCGATCACGATACAGCCTGGAGCCTGTTGCAGGATTTCTCTCTGGCACACAATTACGTGCCGGGACTGTCGCGCACGGAGATTATGTCGGATGCGACCAGCGGAGTCGGTGCGCACCGGCGTGTATACGATATGGACGGCGGTTATATCGAAGAGACGATTTTCCGCTGGGAACCGGGCAGTGGCTTTACGATTCGATTGCACGAGGGTGAAAAACCGATGGCGCCATTTGAGTCTGTGTTCTTCGACTACGCGCTGTTCGATGCTGGCAAAGGGAAGACGCGGATTGAGCTGGCCTTGCGCTTTGTGATGCCCTGGGGTGGTCTGGGCGACTGGATCGGGCGACAGTTTATTGTGCCCACTATGGAAGAGAGTCTGATCGAGGTGGCCGCGGGAATGAAATCGTTCTACGAGACGGGGAAGCCGGCTACCGACGCGGATCGGGCCAGACTGGCATCGCAGGTCTCAGTGACCCGCGATGCAGGCGACGCTTAGAGCAGCGCCATCATGGTCTCGGCTGAGCTCACATCGACGCCGGGGCCGGGCTCAACATTGAGGTGGCTGACTTTGCCATCTTCAACGATCATCGCGAAGCGCTGGCTGCGATGACCCAGGCCGAAACCCGTTCCATCCAGTTCCAAACCCAGGGCTGTGGTGAATTCACCGTTGCCATCGGCCAGCATGATGATCTCTTCGGCGTTCTGGGCCTTGCCCCAGGCATCCATCACGAATGCGTCATTCACGGCCATACAGACGATGGAATCAACACCTGCCACCTTGATTTTGTCTGCATTGACCACGTAGCCGGGCAGGTGAGTCATGGAGCAACCGGGAGTGAAGGCGCCCGGAACCGCAAACAGTACAACTTTCTTACCGGCGAACAGCTCGTCGGTGGTGATATCAGTGGGGCCCTGGTCGCCCATCACTTTCATGGTGCACGCGGGTACGTTTTCGCCAACCTGTATGGTCATTGGAATCTCCTTGTTAGTCAGGCCTTGGGAAGCGGGGAAGCATAGCAGATGGAGCAGTCATCGCCCTGTCCTCTGTGTGCGCATGAGCACAGTGAAGCATACGCCAGTGATCGCCGCAGGGATTACCTGCAATGCCAACGCTGCGATCTCGTCTGGGTACCCGCACGGTTTCACCTGAGCGAGGAGGCGGAGCGCGCGGAGTACGATTTGCACCAGAACCGGGTAGACGATCCCAGCTACCGCCGATTTCTCTCCCGTCTGGCGCAGCCGTTGGTACGGCAGTTGCCCGACGCCTGCCAGGGTCTTGATTTTGGCTGCGGCCCAGGCCCTGCGCTGGCTGCAATGCTGTCAGAGGCGGGGCACAACATGGCCCTCTATGACCTCTTCTATGCGGATGATCGCAGCGTGTTGAATCGCGAGTTCGACTTTATCACTGCCACTGAAGTTGTTGAGCATCTGAGCCAGCCCGGCGAGGTGTTGTCCGGGCTGTGGCGCCAACTGCGACCCGGGGGGTGCTTGGGTGTGATGACGAAGCTGGTGCGCTCCCGCGAGGCTTTTGAGGGCTGGCATTACAAGAACGACCCGACGCATATCAGTTTTTTTAGCCGGAGTAGTTGGCAGTGGTGGGCTGGTGAGTACGGCGCCGAACTGCAGTTTCACGGCGATGACGCGATGCTGCTGCTCAAAGCCCAAGTCTGATCGGCCCGGCGGCTATCGGTTTAGTAGCGCTCCAGCATGTCTGCGTAGATGCTCTCGCAGTCGTGATAGAAGGTGATTTGGTCTTCACCTAAATAGGGGGCGACCATGGTGAGCAACTGCAGCACGCCCTGGTGAATAATGAGCTGTGGCTCCCGCTCCCCGTGCAGCAGCCTGGCGTAGTTCAGCCAGTAGTTGAGTACCAGGGTCATATTGTCGACCAGACTTACCAGCTGCTGCTCCTCGGTTTCGATTACCGACTCCTCGATGAGGCGTTGGCAGATAGCAAACAGCGCTGCTCTCTTCAGCTGAATTAGCTGGCGAAACCGTTTTTCGATAGCGGGGTAACGGTGCAGGATGTCGTCGAGATTGTGGTAGAGAAAGCGGTACTGGTACATCTCTTCCAGCACAACGTAGAGGTAATACCAGTTGTTTTCGACGGAGTCTCGCTCGCTGCCTAATGGGCTTTCAAGCGGGGCGGCCAACGTGCCGGTGATAGCCACTTCGTACTGGTGGAACAGCTCGGCAATGAGCTGATCTTTGCCTTTGAAGTGGTAGTACAGGTTGCCTGGGCTGATATCCAGTTCATTGGCGATGTCGATGGTGGTCGTATGGGCCTCGCCCTCCTCATTGAACAGGGCGAGACTGGTAACCAGAATGCGGTCCCGGGTTTTCACCGGTTGCGTTAGCCCTTCCTGGCGCGGGCGGTGCTGGCTTTGCGCTTAGCGGGGGCCTTTTTGGCGGCCCCCTTCTTGGGTGCGGCAGTTTTTCGGGTTGCCGCTTTTTTGGCTGGCGCCTTCTTTTTTGCGGCCTTTTTGCGCGCAGGTTTCACCGCGCCCTGATCGGCCATAGCGCGGGTAAGCGCCTCCACTTTATTGCTCAGGCGATCAATCTTTTCGTGCAATGCCAACAGGTCTTCGCCGCGGGCGGGTCGCTGCAAATTAAAGTTCTCGCGAACGCGACCAATGCGCTCCTCGACGGAGTCCCGGGCGGTTTGCCCCGCCTGCAGGGCTTCGCGCGCCTCCTCCTCCAGAGCGGCACCGGCTTTCACCAGGTCACGGAATAGCTTAGGCGGCTGGCCGCCCACTTTGCCGAGCCTGTCTTGGGCTTCATCAACGGCGCGGCCATAGGCGCCCACGCCAGCCAGCCAGATGTTCTTGGCAATCTCGCCGGCTTTATCAGTTACTTTGTTTTTATCGTCTTTCATTGTCTGCTCGTTGTATCGCGGGATGTTGCGCAGATGCGTGTTGGCATTAAACCAGAACAGGGGGCAAAAAAAAGACTTGCGCACCGGGAATCGAGGCGGCTTTTGGGATAAAAAAGGGGCCACAATGTGACCCCGAAAAATCCCCTAAACCGGGGATGAGTGAGCCTGGATGGGCTTAAGCGGCGTTGCGGAAGTTAACCTGCTCGCGCAGATCTTCGAAACGTGCCTTGGCTTTCTTGAGCTGCTTGTCCAGCTCTTTGCGATCGGTCAGGTTATCCAGTTCAACCTTGGGCAGCTCGATGTCGTTGATGGCGCTTTTGGCGTCTTTCTCGACTTTCTTGCCACGCTTGATCAGGTCCTGGTAAACCTTGTCAGCCTTCTTGCGACGGGCAGTCAGCTCGTCCTGAAGGTTGGAGAACTGCTCTTGCAGCTGGTCGTAGGCCTTGCCGTAGAAGCCCAGGCTGGCCAGGAATGCGTTGCGACCGGCTTCGCGCGCCTGAACGCCAAACTCTTCGGCCTGCTTAACAGCCGCATTCTGCTTGGGTGCAGCCTTGCGCGCAGTGGTTTTGCGAGCAGTCGTCTTACGTGCCGCCGTCTTGCGAACAGTGGTTTTGCGCGCAGTTTTCTTGGCTGCAGTCTTCTTAGCAGCGGTTTTCTTGGCCGGCGCTTTCTTCGCCGTTGCTTTGGTCTCTTCAGCCATGTGTCATCTCCTGAAAGTTAAAACAGCGCCGTGGCACCGATGAAGAGAACGTTACGCCAGAAAATTAGAATAAACATACTAAAGTCGTGTGCCACTGAGATGCCATCTGTGAGGGTCGGGCTAACGTATACACTTTTTAACAGAGCTGATTTCAGATTCTCGCTACAATCGTAGCCCCGCGTGGGCTAGGTTCGCTCCGGCTTGTTGTGGCATTTTTGTGTGAAGCACATAGCGAGTGCTAGGGAGCGTACTGCGCATGCGAATTGGCGCAGGCAGTGAGTAATAGACAGTTTTCAGTAAGACGTGATGAGAAGGGTGAAAGGTGAGAGGCGGATATGACTCCCAAGTGGCGTAAACACTGGTTTCGTGCCACGGCGGTGGTCCTTATAGGGGGTGCTGTGGCTTACGGCATATTGACGGGTAAGCCCACGCCGGAGCCGCAGGTAGCCCCTGCGTTGGCGCCACCAACGGTGGACGTACTTGTTGCTCAGCCGTCACCTCAGGCACTGAGTGTGGAGACACAGGGCAGTGTAGAACCCCTGCGAGAGATCAACCTGGTCAGTCAGGTGGCCGGCTTGGTGGTGGGTCGGGCACCCGCTTTTGAAGTGGGTGGTTTTTTTCAGGCCGAGGAAGCACTGGTACAGATTGAGCAGGCCGATTACGAGTTCGCCATGGCCCGGGCCGAGTCTCAGGTGGCCAGCGCGCGACAGGTGCTGGCCGAAGAGCGCGGCCGAGCCCGACAGGCGCAGCGCGAATGGCGGGACCTGGGCACAGATGAGGCCAACGACCTGTTCCTGCGCAAACCCCAGATAGCAGCAGCGGAGGCATCGCTTCGTGCGGCGCAGGCAGACCTCTCCTCGGCGCGCCTGAACCTCTCGCGCACCGCGATTTCAGCGCCCTTTAATGGTCGCATCAGCGAGAAAATGGTGGATGAAGGTCAGTACGTGGCCCCCGGGACAGTGATAGCACGGGCGTACGCCACGGATGTTGCTCAGGTTCGGCTGCCGCTGACGGACCGCCAGGTAACCCTCTTGGACTTGCCGCTGAGCTACGACAACAGTGGCGATCAGGGCCAGGCATCACAGGTACCAATGGTCACACTCAACGCCCAGTTTGCCGGCCGGCTCTGGACCTGGAAGGGTCGCATTGTCCGCACCGATGCCAGTATCGACCTCAACAGCCGCGTTGTGTACGCGGTGGCCGAAGTGCTGCGACCGTTTGCCAAAGAGGAAGGCAGTGAGCGGCCGCCGTTGGCGCCCGGGCTGTTCGTCAGCGCAACTATCTCTGGCCGGGAAATCCCCGATGTCGTTACCCTGCCACGCAATGCCTTGCGCACCGATGGCTCGGTGATGGTGGTGGATGCCCAGCAGCGGGCCCAGGCGCGCCCCGTGGATGTGCTGCAGAGCGACGGGCGCCAAATGTGGGTGACCGGTATCAGTGCCGGTGAGCGGGTGGTGGTCAGCGATCCCACCGTGGCTGTGGCGGGCGCCCCTGTTACGGTCAATGCGAATGAAGTGGCTGGGGGAGCGAACTGACCATGGGAGGCCCTGTTCGCTGGTTCATTGATAATCCGATTGCCGCCAACCTGTTGATGGTATTTCTTCTGATCGGTGGGTTTCTCGGTGTGCCGGCACTGAATAAGCAGTTCTTCCCAGAGTTCGAAATCAACCGGGTGAGCATCACGCTTGCTTACCCGGGCGCAGGGCCGCGGGAAGTGGAAGAGCAGATCAATGTGCGCATTGAAGAAGCCATTCACGATCTCAGCGGTATTAAGGAGATCCGCTCTACGGCCCGCCAGAACGCGGGTACCGTGGTGGTTGAGGCCGAGACCGACTACGACATGCAGCGGCTCACGGCGGAGATTAAAACCCGGGTTGATGCGATCAACACATTCCCCGTAGACGCCGAGCGACCCGTGGTGACGGAGATCGCCTATCGGCACATGATGGCCGTGGTCTCCCTGGCCGGCAACCTCGGTGAGCGCGAGTTGAAAGCGCTGGGCGAGCAGCTGCGGGACGATCTGGCCAATCAACCTTACGTGTCGGTGGTGGAGATCGCGTCGCCCAGACCCTACGAGGTGTCAGTGGAGGTGTCGGAGTTCACCTTGCGCCGCTTCGGTCTAACGTTTAGCGACGTGGTAGCCGCCATTCAGGGCGCATCACTGAACCTGCCGGCCGGGGCTATTAAGGCTGAGGGCGGTGATATTCAATTGCAGACCCGCGGTCAGGCCTACAACCGATACGACTTCGAGCGTATTCCCTTGCTGACCAACCGTGATGGCACACAGGTGTTGTTGGGCGACGTGGCGGTGATTGTGGATGGCTTTGAAGACAAGGACGTACGCACCCGCTTCAACGACAAGCCCTCACACAATCTCTATGTGTTCGTGACCTCTGACCCGGACACCCTGAAGACCTCCGTGCGGGTGAATGCCTGGGTGGAACAGGCGCAAAAACGATTGCCCGCTGGCGTGGAGCTTGCGGTATGGCAGGACTCCTCCATTCCCTTTAAAGGCCGGGTGGAAACCTTGCTGAAAAACGGTATCGGCGGTTTGGTGCTGGTGTTTCTTGTGCTGGTGCTGTTTCTGCGACCGAAGCTGGCGATGTGGGTCTGTACCGGGATCATCGTCGCCTTTATGGGGACGCTATTTTTCTTGCAGTACACCGGTGTGAGTCTCAACATGATCTCACTGTTCGCCTTCCTGCTTGTGCTGGGCATTGTGGTGGATGATGCGATTATTGTGGGCGAGTCGGTCTACGCGCGTCAGACCGCCGGTGAATCCGGGGCTAAGGGTGCCCTCAGCGGCACTCGCGGCGTGATCAAACCGGTGATGTTTGCCGTGATCAGCACCATGATTTTCTTCGTGCCCATGCTGTTCATGCCGGGAGAGATGGCAAATGCGGCGGCGGCGATTCCCATTGTGGTGATCTTGGCGCTTACCTTCTCTCTGGTGGAGTGTCTTCTGATCCTGCCGCCTCACCTGGCACACATGGCGCCCTCCAGGCCCAGCCGATTTGCCGCGCTGCGCAAGCTTGAGCAGTTGCGCGAGCGATGCGCCAGTTCGATGAGCTATCTCGCTAAAGACGTTTATCGGCCTCTTCTGGAGCGCTGCCTGCGCGCCAATATGTTGGTGGCTGCTGTCTTTCTGGTGGCGTTAATGATCAGCCTGGCTTTCTACGCGGGCGGCTGGCTGCGCACCGGGTTTTTCCCGTCGATCAATGCCGACAACGTAAGCGCCGAGATCGAGCTGCCCGAGGGAGGGTCTTTTGAGGAGACGCTGCGCATACTGCGACAGGTTGAGTCGGCCGCTGTTGTCCTTAAGGCCGAGTACAACAGTAACCCTGCCTTGAACCTGTTTGGTCCCCCGATTGGGCATATCGACTCCCAGGCAGAGGACAACATCATTGATGTGCGTGTGCAGTCTGAATCCGACCTCGTCGATACGGCGGAACTGGCGGCACGCTGGGAAGAGCTGATGGGCGAGGTGGCACCGGTCAAGAAGATGCAGCTGGACTACACGGTGAACGAACGGGGTAAGCCGATACGCCTTGTGTTGGCATCGCCCTCGTTGGAAGACCTGCGCAATGTCGCACTCGAACTGCGTGCTGCACTGGCCAGCTATCCCGGCGTGTACAACATTAACGACACGCTGGATTCCCCGCGGGAGGAAATCGTACTGGATCTCAAACCCGCAGCCGAGAATCTGGGAGTGACCCTGGCGGAGTTGGCGCGACAGGTTCGCCAGGCCTTCTTCGGCGCCGAGGCGCAGCGGATTCCCCGCACCAAGGAAGATGTCAGGGTGATGGTGCGCTACCCAGAGCAGGAACGTTTGTCGGTAGAGAACCTCAGTGAGATGCGAGTGCGCACCCCCGCCGGGGAGGTGCCCTTTGATACCGTTGCCGAGATCCGCTACGCGCCCAGCTACATGGAGATCGAGCGCCTTAATCGCAAACGTACACTGGAGGTCAGTGCGGATGTGGCCGAGGGAACCTCAAATCCGCGCCAGGTCGTCAACGAGATTGTTCGCACACGAATGCCTGAGTGGCAGGAACAGTATCCAGGCCTGAGCATGGCGCTGGATGGGGAGTTGCAGGAAGAGTCCGAGTTTATGAGCGCGATGCTGCGCTACATGGGTCTGTCCATGCTGGTGATTTACGCGTTGATGGCAATTCCATTTCGCTCTTATTGGCAGCCGATCCTGGTGCTCACCGCCGTGCCATTCGGCATCATGGGCGCTATTTTCGGGCACATGATGCTCAGCTGGGAGGTGAGTATGTTCTCCCTGATGGGTGTGATTGCCTGCGCCGGTGTTGTGGTCAATGACAATCTTGTCCTGATTGATCGCATCAACCAATTGCGCGCGGCCGGTCACAGTTTGGTGGACGCTCTGCTGCAGGGCGGTCAGGACCGGTTCAGGCCTATTATCCTGACCTCGCTCACGACCTTTATCGGGTTGTTGCCGATCATGGCCGAAACCAGCCTGCAGGCGCAGTTCCTGATTCCAATGGTGATCTCCCTGGCGTTCGGAGTGTTGTTCGCGACCGGGGTAACCCTGTTGCTGGTGCCCTGCCTCTACTTGCTGGGTGAGCAGGTGGGTACGCACGTCTTGCGCCGTCGTCAAACGCTCACAGACGCGATGGACGGAATCTAGGGAGCGCTATCCGGCTCCCTGTCGCATAACGCGGTTAGAAAGCGTAGCGCAGTATCTTGCTGCTCTGCGTCAGCAGTATCGGCATGATGCGCCAGCGCCTCATCCAGCGCTGGCAGGCATTCGTCGGCACCATCAGTCGACCCGAGGCAGAGATGAACCAGCCGCTGCTGTGATGTATCCAGCAACTGAAACTCTGCCTGCAACGCTTGGTCTTGCTGAAGGCGGTGTTTTAGCCACGGCGACTGCAGTTCTGAGCCATGGGTACTCGTCAATGTCGCGCTCTGTAATAGGCCTGAGATACGCAAACGCTCTTCTTTTCGCGCCTGCGCCTCGGCTTCACGTGCCTTCGATACCTTGTCCAATTCGATCAGGGCGCTGGAAACCAGGCTGCCGATGACGGCGGAAAAAATGATGAAGGTGGACGCCACGTCAAACAGGAGGCCCAGATGTATGAAGGCCAGCAGCCCTAACCCTGCAAGCGCCGCGTTTAAGCCCAGTGTGATCCACAGGTAGGCCCGTGGCACGGTTTGCAGAAAATGCGCCAGCGGTGACTCGGTCCTTGGAATGAACCAGACCAGCAGCAAACCCAGCGACAGTATCCCGCCTATCTCGGTCCACTTTATCCACCAGGGTCGCTGTATGAAACGGCCATCGAATAGGGATTCGATGAGTTGTGCCTGTATCTCGATGCCGGGCACCAGCTCCCCCAGCGCTGTTGTGCGCATGTCATTCAGGCCAAAGCCCGTGAGCCCCAGTAGCACCAGTTTGCCAGCGAGTAACTCCGGATCAGCCTCACCAGACAATAGTTTGGCGGCAGAGAGGTAGCGTCCACTGGAGGTGGCCGCCTCGGCGAAGTGCAGCCATACATCGCCCCCAGGCTGGGTGGGTACGGCGAGATCAGCCACTGATACCGATGTCACGCCGCGTTCATCAGCGGTGGCAATGACCGCCTCCGAGCCTGTGGCCACACGGAACATCTCCATGGCGAGCCCGGGCACCAGCGTGTCGCCAATGCTGCTGATTAGCGGTATGCGGCGAACAACCCCAAAATCCAGATCCACGCTGAGAATGGCCTGACCCCAGGCAGCAGACTGCAGTTCCGGCAAGCTGGCCAGCACGGCGGGGAAATGACGCACATGGGGCTGACTGCTGTGTCCCTGTTCGACGACAGGGGTGGTCACCAAGCCGCTGCGGGTAGTGTAGGTCTCAAAATCAAAGCCAGCGGCCCCCAATACCGAGGGCGTGTTAAACAGCGCCTCAGCCAGCAACGCCTCGTGTTGCGGCAGCTTGGACAGGGCTTCCGCAATCGCTGGGTCGGTTGCCGGCGGCAACGCCGCTGCCACCTTGTCCGGTGACGTCTGGTCATACTCGGGCATGTACATATCCAGCCCCACGGCAGCGGGTTGGTATGCGCCAATGGCATTAATCAACTCAGCCAGTTGATCCCTGGGCCATGGCCACTGACCGATGGCGGCCAGGCTCGCCTCGTCGATGGCCACAATGGTGACGGGCTGAGACTGTCGTTCCCTGGGACTGGATTTCTGGTAGCCATCAAACAGCAGTTGCCGTCCGCTACTGAATGGCCGGGTGAAGAGACCTGAGTACTGGCTGATGCCGCCAGGCAGAGTCAGCTCCGACAGCACCGACAGGCTGCAGGTCCAGAGCAGAATAAGCACGGCCACGGGTCTGCCCTTTTGGAAAGTGAGCAGCGCACGTAAGGTCTGTAACAGCGGTTTCATACCGGTTTCCAGTGCGGCTAGCGGATGTTGATCTCCACCCGTCGATTACGCGGCTCACTCACTTTGTCAGCGGTGGGCACCAGTAGTTCACGTTCGCCCCTTCCGCTGGCTTCCAGGGACGCCGCGTCTACCCCGGTCGCACTGATAACGTCGACCACGGTTTGGGCTCGCGCCCTGGAGAGGCTGTCATTGTCTTCCAGATCACCCACGGTATCCGTGTGGCCGATCACCAGGATTTCGGGTGCTGGCCGGTCTGCCAGAACGGCTTTCAAGCGATCTATTGTCTGCAGTGAGGTGGCGGTCAGCTCGGTGGATGATCCTGCCTCAAAGTAGACGGTGAGCGATACCGGCTCCGGCGGTTGTGCGTCCAGTACATTGCCATAGGCGGCGCGCACAGATGCCGCCGTTTCAGTCGTACTCTCCAGCGTGCCGCTGGCGGTGACTTCCAGTGCACCGTAGGCGCTGCTCAAGGTTTGCTCACCGGTAGCACTGCGTACCACAACCTCGCCAACGCTGCCGTCGGCATCGGGCAGCAGGATCACCTTATCGGCTACGGTATCCGGTATCTCTTCGGGCGTGAACAGTTCTACGATTTGCCAGGCCACAATCGGAATCAGTAGTGCTCCCCACATGGTTTACTGCACCCCTGCTTCAATGATGAACTCGGTACCTCGGACGCCAAGGGTCACGGTGGGTGTATGGAACTGCACACCATCGGGACTGGCCTTGGCGATCTTGCCGGAGATCACCGCAAGCGATCCTCGCTGTACTGTCGCATCCAATGCACCCTTGTGGGTGGTCTTGTCGAAACGAAAGGTATTCAAGTCCAAGGTTGTGTTGGGCCCAGCGGTGAGTCGCGTGTTGTCCTTCAGGGTGATACCCACAGCGCCGGTGGCACCGGTGATAATGCGATCACTGGTCGAGAGCGTGCTGCCAACCTGGGCAGGGAGACGGGTATCGTTGCGCAGGATATGGGCATCTCCCCGGCTGGTCTTGATCGTACCGGCGGCATCGGCGGCGAATGCGCTGCTCCAGGGTTGCAGGGCAATCACGGCGAGCAGGGCGAAGAGCAGTTGTGTAAGGGCCTTCAAGCTAGGTTCTCCCATTGAGTGCTAGCCATCAGTGTAGACGCCTTGCAGACCTAGTGTGAGGCGAAGGGGAACAAATCGGTGGTTGCTTGGTGGATGGAGCGTGCGTGTCGCGTGAACTGAGCCGCAGAGGCTGGTTTGCGCGGGGGCAAGTGACCGGCGCGGCGTGTTGCCGCACCGGTAGGATATCGGGTCAGGCTTTAGGGCCGGCGTCCACGATGGCCTGGGAAACATCGAACTTGGTGATGTTTTCCTGGAACAGCTGTGCCAGCTTGCTGGCCTGCTCGTCATAGGCGCTTTCGTCACCCCAGCTGGCGCGGGGGTCCACGTACTTGGCATCGACACCGGGAATCTCAGTCGGGAAGTCCAGGTTGAGGATATCCAGATGCTGGGTCGGTGCATTGAGCAGGGCACCGCTCTGTGCCGCGGCGACAACAGCGCGAGTCACCGGGATGGGGAAGCGTGCCCCCGTGCCGCCCGGGGCGCCTGAGCCTCCGGTCCAGCCGGTGTTGATCAGGTAGACCTGACTGCCAAAGTCTTCAACGCGTTTCATCAGCAGCTCGGCGTAATCGCCGGCAGGACGCGGCATAAAGGGTGCGCCGAAGCAGGTAGAAAACGTGGGGTGAATGCCGGCCTCGGCACCGAGTTCGGTGGAGCCAACGCGCGCTGTGTAGCCACTGAGGAAGTGGAAGGCTGCCGCTTCTTTGGACAGTATGGATACCGGGGGCAGAACCCCGGAGACGTCACAGGTCAGGAAGATAACGCACTTGGGCTCGCCGCCGGCGTTGGCTTCCGTGCGCTTGGCCACGTGTTCCAGCGGATAACAGCAGCGGCCATTCTCCGTCAGGCTGGTGTCGCAGTAGTCGGCGTGGCGAGTGTCATCCAGCACCACGTTTTCGATAATTGAGCCGAAGCGGATGGCGTCCCAGATCACGGGCTCATTCTTTTGGCTCAGATCGATGGTCTTGGCGTAACAGCCGCCCTCGATGTTGAACACAGAGCCCTTGGCCCAACCGTGCTCGTCGTCACCGATAAGGTAGCGGCTGGGGTCAGCAGACAGGGTTGTTTTACCCGTGCCAGAGAGGCCGAAAAACAGGGTGGTGTCGCCGTCTTCGCCAACATTGGCGCTGCAATGCATGGACATGACGTCTTTCTCAGGCAGCAGGAAGTTCTGCACTGAGAACATGGCCTTTTTCATCTCACCGGCGTAACGCATGCCTGCCAGCAGTACTTTGCGCTGGCCGAAATTGATGATAACCACGCCGTCTGAATTGGTGCCGTCGCGCTCGGGGTCGCAGACGAAGCCAGCAGCGTTCATGATCTTCCACTCGGGCTTGTTGCCGGCATTGTATTGTTTGGGCCGGATGAACATGTTGCGACCGAACAGGCCTTGCCAGGCTGTTTCAGTGGTTACCTTCACCGGCAGGTAGTGGTCTGAGTGCTCACCCACGTGCAGGTGGGAGACGTAGCGCTCACGGCTAGCCAGATGATCCTTGACCCGTGACCACAGGGCATCGAACTTGTCCGCGTCGAAGGGGCGGTTAACGCTGCCCCACTCAATGGCATCTTCGCTGGAGGGCTCGCGAACGATGAAACGATCCGCCGGTGAGCGGCCCGTGCGTTTGCCAGTGGTAACCAACAGGGCGCCGGTGTCCGACAAAATGCCCTCTTCTCGGGTGAGTGCTTGCTCAACAAGCTGGGCAGATCCCAGATCGACGTGTTCCTGGGGGCTGGGGGTGTTCGCGGTCATGATGTACTCGTAGTCCTGTGGTCGGCGAAAGTTCGATTTAGCGGTTGCCGGTTCATTCACATAGGGTGCCAAGGCCCGTCATACCGCCGATCTGGCTGCGGCGGAGGGCGTGCATTATGTCAGAATCGCTGAGCGAAGCGAACTGGCAGGGGTTAAAAATCCACCAGCGTTCTCGCTAGTGCAATGTGGGGTCTTCACCCCGTTCCAGCAGTGCGGCCAGGTCCTCTTTCTGGAACACATACCGCTGGTTACAAAACTCACAATCCATGGTCACGCTGCCCTGTTCGCGCAGGATATCCTCGATCTCATCAACGCTGATGGATGACAGCGCATTGAGGGTACGTTCCCGCGAGCAGGTACAGGAAAATCGTATGCCGCGTGGCTGGAACAGGCGCACTGGGTCCTCGTGAAACAGGCGGTAGAGCATGCGCTCGGCAGCCAGCTCAAGCAGCTCTTCGTCCTGAACGGTGGCGGCCAGTGTGCAGATATGTGCCCACTGTTCCTCTCGCTCACAGGCATCGGTCACCAACTGGGCCGGCAGCTGCTGCAGTAACAGGCCGGCGGCACGCTGGCCGTCGCTGCGCAACCAGAAACGGGTGTGTAGCTGTTCGGATTGCTCAAAATAGGCGTCCAGACTGCTGGCAAGGCTGCCACCCACCAGCGGGACAATTCCCTGGTAGCGCTGGCCCTTCACCGGGTCGATGGTAATCGCCAGCTGCCCCTCACTGAGCAACTGATCGAAATCCGAGGCGGTAGCCTCCTGCGCGCCGCGCGCGATGGCGCGCACGGTCAGCTCACTGTTGCATTCGGCCATGACCAATGGCACCTGGCCCTCGCTGCGCGCCTGCAATACCAACGTTCCCTCAAACTTAAGGGTTGTGCTCAACAGCACCGAGGCCGCCAGAAACTCGCCCAATAACACCTGCACACCGGGCGCGTACTGGTGGCTCTCCAACACATCGCTGAGCACCTGCTCCAGGTGCGCAGTCTCGCCGCGGATATCGGCCTGCTCGAACAGGAAACGGCGGGAAAGGTCGTTGTCTATGGGGGTGATGTCAGTCATGCGCGCATTGTAAAGCATCACCGCGCGAGCGCGGGTGATGTTGGCTATTCGCTCGGGGAATCAATAGACCGGCGTGTGACCACTGGCGAAAGCCGGATAGTTGATGGGTCATTGGCCGTTAAACGAGGGTTAGAGGTTCAGCATTTAATGCCAAGTGGGCTGATTTGCCCGACAGAAGTCGGGCACTTGGCCCGATCAGGCAGCGTATGACGTATAAGTCCCACACCCAAGCACAGTGCAGGAGAATTCCATGCGTTTCAATTATCAGGTGGGGATGAGTGTCGCAGAGCACTATCTGCCCTTAGCCAAGGCCGCTGAGGAAGCTGGCTTCGACGGGATTACCATTCCCGACAGCATCTGTTACCCCAAGGAGTGCAGCTCCAAATACCCCTATAACGCCGATGGCAGTCGCGAGTTTCTGGAGAGCGTACCTTTCCTGGAAAGCTTGATCGCAGTCTCTGCGATGGCCGCTGTGACTGAGCACATCCGATTTGCCACCTTTGTTTATAAGCTGGCGGTTCGCCAGGCCCCAGTGGTGGCAAAGCAGGTGCAGAGCATCCAGCAGCTGTCCGGCAACCGGTTTGATTTCGGTGTGGGGATCAGCCCGTGGGAAGAAGACTTCGCGGTGTGCGACGTGCCCTGGGAGAAGCGCGGAAAGCGATTTGATGAGCAAATCGATATCCTTCGCGGGCTGGAGTCAGGTGAGTTCTTTGGGTACGAGGGCGAGATTCACAATATGCCCGCGAATAAAATGTGCCCGGTGCCCACCGAGAAAACCCCCATCCTGATCGGCGGGCATGCAGAGCCTGCTTTGAAGCGTGCTGCGCGAGTGGGCGACGGCTGGATGTGTGCCGGTGCAGACATGGAGCAGCTTACCGCCTATATCCGCCGCATTAATGAGCTGCGCGATGAATACGGCACCGCCGACCGACCTTTCCGAGTGTTTACCACCGGACAGAATGCTTTCACCAAAGAAGGTATCGAGGAGCTTGAGGCCATCGGCGTCACTGATGTCATTATTGCCTTCCGCAACGTGTATGAGCTGGAGCCCGACCACACGCTGGAGCAAAAGCTGCAGATGATGCAGTGGTACGCAGGCGAGTTCATCAAGCAGGGATAAGGCTGCTGCGCGCCGGCGCTTCTGCCGGCGCTCTATGCTACAGTGCGCGGCCTTGTGAGCAGGGTCGGATGAATCCCCGGCGATGAACAATTCCGCACTGTATGTACTGACGGTCCTGATTTGGGGTTCCACCTGGCTCGCCATCACCTATCAGCTGGGTGACGCTTCCCCACTGGTTTCAATCGCTCATCGTTTCGCCCTGGCAGGCGCCCTGGTGTTCGCCTGGCTAGTCCTGCGACGCCAGCGCGTGCGAATGGCGCTGCGCGACCACGCGTTTGTCCTGTTGCAGGGACTGTGCCTGTTCTGCATCAACTACGTCTTCATTTACACCGCCACCCAGCAGCTCGCCAGCGGTCTGGTGGCGGTGGTGTTCTCCAGCATGGTGATTCTGAACATGCTGGGAGGTGCGGTTTTCCTGGGGGCGCGCATGAATGCCGGGGTAGCCGTGGGTGGCATCATCGGTATGGTGGGCATGGCAGGTGTGTTCTTACCCGAACTGGAAGCGCTGGACCTCAGTGATGCAAACTTTCGCGCCTTGTTGCTGTGTCTGGCCGGTACCTGCTTTGCATCTTGCGGCAATCTCGTGGCCGCCAGGCACCATAAGCGTCAGTTGCCCGTGTTGACGTCGAATGCCTGGGGCATGGTGTACGGCTCGCTGGTGCTCTACGCGGCGGCGTTTGCGATGGGTCATGAAATCCGCCTGGTGCTGACGCCCGAGTACATCGGCTCGCTGCTGTATCTGTCGGTATTTGGCTCCGTGATTGCCTTCTGGGCCTACCTCACGCTGATCGGTCAAATTGGGGCCGACAGGGCTTCCTACTCCAACCTGCTGTTCCCGATCGTTGCGCTCATGCTGTCCACTCTGATCGAGGGCTACCAATGGACGCTGCCCAGCTTCCTGGGTTTATGCCTAGTGCTGTTCGGTAACTGGCTGGTCATGCGCAGTCCCCGTAGCTGACATATACTGCAAAAAACAAGAGGCATTGAGCAGCGCGAATGGCCGGATTCAGAGTGAGCAAACCCTACACAATGCCCGTTGAAGAGCTGCGCGAAGCCGCGCAGGGCCTGGCCGCCACGCTGGAGCAGCAGCACGGTGTGAAGGCGCGCTGGCAGGGAGATAGCGTGCGCATCAAGGGCGCAGGTGTAGACGGCGAACTCAGTTTTGAGGGGGGCGTCGTCGACGTATCCGTGCGCCTGGGATTGCTCGCTTCGGCGTTCAAGGGTGTGTTGGAGAACGAAGTGCGCCGTTATCTGGACGAATACATCACCTAAGTTGTGATCCGCGCTTGCGGGTCTTTAGTCGAGCACCGTGACACCCGCCAGCGGGTCACTGCCGGTCATCAACAGGTTGAACTCATCGGCCAGCGCATGGCTCCTCGTGACACAGGTTTCCCAGTTAGCGACCCGTTCCTCGGGGGACAGGCGAGTGAAGTCGCTGCGATCCGGGATCTTACCCAGCGGTAGCTCCGCCACAAAGGCCGGGTTTGGGCATAGCAGCACCAGTTTGTCGTAAGCTGCCAGCGCACGCTTTCGCCAGGGCAGAAACTTGTCAAACCAGCCGGGGGTAATGTCTGCACGGAAATGCGGGTATAGCAGCAGGCCATCGCGGTAGTATTGGCGCAAATCGAAGTGGTAATCGATGATGCCGCCGTCCCAGTACTGGCCTCGCGGGGCGCCGGGAATATCCTGCTCGCCGGTCAGCACAAAAGGAATGGAGCCTGAGGCGTGCAGCGCAGAGCGTATATTTTCTTCCGCCATGGGCACGTGCAGGGTGTCGAAGTCGTGGAAATCCAGAGCCGGCTGCAGGGTCTCGCCGCTGTAAAAGACCACGCGCTGGAAGTGGCGGTGCAGCTGCTCGCGGCTCATGGCATTGCGTACTGCCGCCATCCCCATTCCTGCAATCAGTGAGGGACCGCCCTGTCTCGATGCCAGCCCCAGGCCGCGTGCCGTCACTACATGGCTGCTGTAGCGAGGGTGCGCAATGATCTCCGCCAGCCCGTCTTTCTCAAGCACGCTATCAAGAATGCCGGTACTGACTTGGCTGATCTCTTTCGCGCTGGGTTTTGCCGAGCTGTACTCCTGATACAGGTAGCCCGCTTCAAGTCGACGGATGGCCGCTGCAGGGTCCGACTGCGGGAGGCAGGCGTGTCGCCAGCTGCCGATGGATGACCCCAACGTCGTCAGTGGTTGTGAGCCGCGTGCCAGGAAATCGCCAAACAGGGTCTGGTCCAGGCCGCTGAGAATGAACCATTTGGGACCGCCGGATGCGCCCATCAGCAGATCGAAGTGATCGGGGTGCCAACCCTGCTCGGCAATGCGCGCTGCGGCCTCGCGCCCCAGATAAACCGATAGTGCCTTAGCCGGCATCACGTACCTCTCGCGGTGTGCGCCCTGTCCACTTCTGAAATGCCCTGCGGAAGTTGGAGGCGTCATTAAAGCCCACCATGTAGGCGATGGTAGACAGTGGTAGGCGCGTGTTTAGGAGGTAGCGGGTGGCATGCTCCGCCCTGACAGTATCCAGCAGTTGTTGATAGGAGCGCGATTCACCCTCCAGGCGGCGTCTGTAGGTACGAGAGCTGTAGTTCAGCATCTGGGCTAGCTGTGGCATCTGGGGATACTGCCCCTCAAGCTTGCGCAGCAAACGCAATGTTTGCTCCGCGACTGAGTCTTCCTCTTCCAGGTCTGCCAACAGGCGTGCGCACTCACTCTCATACAGACCGCGCAGCGCCGGGTTTGAAGACGGTAGCTGCGTATCAAGCAGCGATTTGTCCATGACGATGCGGCCGCGCACGCTGTTGAACTGCACATGTTCTCCCAGCAGGCGGTGGTACTCCTGGGCGTAGTCGGGTGCGGGGTAGGGGAACGACACTGTCAGTGGCAGGTCTGTGCGCCCAAGTAAGCCGTCCAGCGTATTGCGAAAGGCGGCAAACATCATTTCGTAGGCGAACTCGACCGTGTTCTCCTCCGGCGTGGAGACGATAGTGAATACGGCTTGGTCGCCCTCTGCTTCATACTCCAGATACAGCGCCGGTGACAGCAGGTGGTAGTACTTGAGAAACAGTTCCATCACTTCATGCAAGTCGTTGCAGGTCATGATGGCCTGCCCCAGGACGGCATGGGCGCTCATATTCAGGCGCATGCCCAGATGTAGCCCCAATGCCGCATCATGGGTCAGGGCATAGGCATTGCGCACCAACTGGGCGAAATCTGATTGGCTGACCCGAGCACCGATACCGTCGATGCCTGTGACGGCCAGTGTTGTATCGGCCAGTAGCGCATCGCGCCTATGGCCCTGTGCCTCCACCATGTCGATGAGGATCAGCGCGTACTGCGCAGGGGTTGTGGCTTTC
Organism: Parahalioglobus pacificus; assembly: GCF_014652275.1. Classification (GTDB taxonomy): domain Bacteria; phylum Pseudomonadota; class Gammaproteobacteria; order Pseudomonadales; family Halieaceae; genus Parahalioglobus; species Parahalioglobus pacificus. Next base: position 848,598 of record NZ_BMYM01000002.1, read on the forward strand.
TGCATATGTGCATTTGGCCACATATGACTGATGACTGGCAAGCCGATAAAAAAATCGGGCAAAAAAAAGGCCGGCGAGTGCCGGCCTTCTTTGATTGGTGCAGTGGATCAGGCAGCCAGGGCCTTGATCTGGGCATTCAGGCGGCTCTTGTGACGAGCGGCCTTATTCTTGTGAATGATGCCCTTGTCTGCCATGCGGTCGATGACCGGCACAGCTTGCGCATAAGCGGCTTTTGCCTGCTCTGCGTCGCCGCTGGAGATAGCAGCAATAACTTGCTTGATGCGGGTGCGAACCAGTGAGCGCAGGCTGGCGTTGTGTACACGACGCTTTTCGCCCAGGCGGGCACGCTTTTTCGCTTGTGGTGAATTCGCCACGGTATTGTCCTCTAGGGGTCAAAAATCAGGGAGCGCGAATTATTCATACTCCGCTGTGGCTTGTCAACCGTGACAGGCTTGCCGCTGACGCGGCCCTGCGGGCTAGCCTTGCCACCACTGCCACAGGCTGGGTACCCAGGCAGCCAGGAACAGCGCCAGGCTCACAAAGACTGTGGCGGAGCCGATGTCTTTAGCCTGACCTGACAAGGGATGCTGCTCAGGGCCGATGCGATCTACCACGGTTTCGATGGCGGTGTTGACCAACTCGGCGAGGATGACCAGTGCACAGACCACCAACAGGAGCAGCTGGTGTACCAGCGATTCGCCGACAAAGAACGCCAGAGGCACAAAGGCCAGCGCGAGGCTCGCTTCCAGGCGAAAGGCTTCTTCATTGCGCCAGGCGGCGGCAAACCCATCGGCTGAGTGGCGTGTCGCTGCAACCAACCTGGCCAAGCCGCGCTTGCCGGGCTTGCTCATGGCATCGTGTGAATCCTGCACTTTCGCCCCTGTTACTGCCGTCAGTAGAAATAGTGGGGCACAAGAATATGTCCTAGCGGTGTGTGTGAAAAGTGGGGTGCGTGAAAAGTGGGGCTGGGGTAGCGGCGTCAGTGCGGCTTACATCGGCAGCGCCTTAGACCTCGATTAACAGGTGTCGACTGAGGTCACCCAGTAGATCTATGCCGATGTGCCGTCGAGTGAATACCCACTGACCCTCAAGGCGGCTCAATTCGTCTTCGTAGTGCCCGCTGATGATGGCCTGTAGCGGGAAATCCTCGGTAGCCTGCATCACCGTGTAATAGCTACGGCAGCGGGCGCGATCGCCGTCCAGCTCGATGGCAAGGTTGGTGGTGAGGTGACGTGTTTTGGGAGTGCCGTTGGGGTAGAGCCGCGTTGAACTCCGGTACATTGCCAGTATTGCCGCCTCTCCCTCCACATCGCCTTGGAGCGTGCTGATGCGCCCATGCTTAAACAGTGCTGCCACGCCCTCGAAGTCACCGGCATCAATGCGCCGTGCATACTCAAAAATCAGATTGCTGATTTGCGTTTCTTCGCTCATTTCAGGCCGTCCTTGTCAGGTTGTGGTTTGTTCATGAATCACCCGCGCGGGCTGGGGTATACTAATGACCATTAGTTATCAGTTAAGCAGGTCCTTTGTGGCTCAGTCCAGTTCCACTCCCTCCCTGGCCGCGTCGCCAGACACTGCACCTACCGCGCAGCGTATTCTCGATGCGGCAGAAGATCTGTTTGCGCAGAAGGGCTACAGCGCAACCTCTCTGGGTGAAGTGGCTGATCAGGTCGGTATCCGCTCGCCCAGCCTATACAACCACTTCCGCAATAAGGAAGCGCTGTATACCGCGGTTCTTGAGCGCTTGCTGGATGATTTCACCGGACCCATGGAAGAGCTGAACCGCGGACCCATCACGCAGGAGCGCGTGCTTGAGTGGTTGGAGACTATCGTGCGCAAGCACCAGGCCAACCCCAATCTGGCGCGTCTGTTACAGCACGCTGCCCTGTCAGGCGGGCCCCAGACCACAGCCCTGATCGACCGCTACTTTGCCCCCATGTTTGTCTCTGATACCGAGATAGACGGTGCCTCTGGTATGTTGCTGGGCGATTCCGGATTGCAGCCGTGGGCCGTCATGGCCTTTAACAACCTGGTCATGTCCTACGTGACCATGGCACCCATGTATCGCGATTTGTTGGGGGAGGACCCCTTCAGTGATGCAGCGCTGAACAAGCAGTTGGCGTTGATGCAGACGCTCCTGCGGGCAGTGTTCAGTTACCAGGGGCCTGAGCAGTAGCCCCGTTACCTTAGACACCGATACTCCCTACACCGACTTTCGCAGAGTTACCCTATGCCCTTAGATCCTGACAGCGTCCACATTTGGCGAGAGCCGGATGGGGTGCACCATATCCGCTGGGATGTGTCCCACCCAGATACCCGCGTCAGCGTCCAGCCGATGGCGGCAGACGCAGGCGATTTCACGCTTGAGCAGGCAGCTGGACGCGCCCGGCTGGAAGGCCTACCCCGCCAGGGTCGCCATTACTTTCGTGTTCAGGACCAGCATGGCAATACGGTAGAGGCGCCTGAGCGCCGCCTCGGCATGGAGGGCACACCCAACTTTCGTGATTTTGGCGGCTATGCCACCGAGCAGGGCCGGCGCGTGCGCTGGGGTAAGCTGTTTCGGTCAGGGCAGCTTTCCACCCTGACCGAGCGGGATTTGGACCTGATGTCTGAGCTCGACATCGATCTTATCTGCGACTTTCGCCGACTGGATGAGCAGGAGAACGAGCCCAGCCGCTTGCCGGGCAAGCGCACACCCCGCACTGCCAGTCTGCCGATAACGCCCGGCAGCAATGCCGCTTTTTTCGAGGAGGCGGGCGCGGCGGATTTTGAGGGGCGGCAGTCCATGTTCGATTTCATGGTCCTTATTAATGAAGACTTTGCCCTGGCCCAGACGGAGACCTACTCTCGGATGTTTGCCGAGCTGCTGGCCATCGACGATGCCAGCGTGCTGGTGCACTGCGCGGCGGGCAAGGATCGCACAGGCTTTGCGGCTGCAATCATCTTGCTGGCGCTGGGGGTTTCCCGGGATCAAGTGATGGCGGATTACCTGCTGACTCAGGAGTTCTTTTCGCCGGATGCGGAAATTGAGCGGCTGAAGCGAAAGTACGGTATGGAGGCCCTGCCCTGTGAGGCGGTGCGGCCCATGCTTGAAGTGCAGCCGGACTATCTGGCCAAGGCCCTGGACAGTATCGACCAACACTACCCTTCACTGGATGCCTATCTCAAGGATGCGCTGGGGGTGGGGAGCGCGGAACGCGATGAGCTGTACCGCCGTTATCTGGACTAGAGACCGAGCCTGCGTCTCAACGCTGAGTGCCGTGGGGCATGCGGCGAGTAAAAAAAAGCCGCGACAGGGTCGCGGCTCTTGATCAAGCAACTGCGCTAACTAAGCGGCTTTACAGGCCTTCTTGGCGGCTTTGATCTGCTTCTTCTGGCATTCTTCGCTGTCCATGCCACCGACACACCACTTGCGGCGGTTGTCCCAAGCAGTCAGCTCCATTTTCTTGCCATTAGAGCACTTCACCATGTAGGTGGAGTAGGCGGTGCCTTCACCGTTCTCGCCATTGGCTTCGAAAACGATGCTAGTGGGTTTTGCGGCGAAGCTGGCCGCGGAGACTGCCATTAATGCGCTGGCAGCAGCAATCTTGATCAGTTTCATAAGTACATCCTTAACTGGTAAAACATTCACTATGGACCCGATGGGTAATACTCTGGGCAGCCTCCCCTCTGGACGGCCCGGATTATATGCAGAGCTTACGGTGGGTTGTCAGTTACGGATTTGTAACCGTTTGGGTAAAAGCGTAACAAGTGCCGACCTTGGGTGGTCGATTTTCTCTTAAGCCATTGAAAATTGGGATATATTTAGGATTTTTTGTGGCGGGTCAGGGCAACATTACAGATTGGTAATGCTGCCCAAAAGGTGCAGGTGTTACTGCGAAAGCCAGATAAGTACCCAACCTACGAGTGCCACCAGCAGGGCCTGGCCAGCCTTGTCCAGACGGAACAATCCGTAGAGGTAGGCGAAGGGGGGGAGTAGCAGGGCGCACAGACCCCAGGCATAGTCTTCTCGCCAGGCGACGATCAGCATCAGTACCCAGCTCGCCAGCAGTGTGGCGACCCCAAACGTTAACAGTGTGGCGTTAGCCGCTTCCATGGTGTTTCCCCGTGTCTCTGTCGTGATTGCATGGTGTTGGTCAAAAAGCGGGCGCAGGGTAGCAGAAACGTGGCCCGTCGTCAGCGGGCCAGACCGCCCCTGCGGATGACGGCAACGGTTAATTTGGGTAAGGTGTGCGGCGTTTTTGAGTGCCGGAGACAGGCTTGAACGACCCCTACGAGGCGATTCGCCCCTACCGCGACCAGGAAGTTGCACCGGTACTGGCCAGACTGCTGCAGGACAAGGAATTATTGGGCGCCCTGGCGAGTTTTCGCCTGGGTCGTCTGGCAAGCCTTTTCCCCGCACTGTGCCGGCCGTTGGTTCGCCGCACCCTGAGCAAACAGCTGCAGGGCATCGATGACGTCTATGGCATGCAGATGGTCATCAAGCACTATGTTGAGCAGATGATTGCCGATACCACCGGCGGGTTCTCGGTGTCTGGCCTGAATGCCCTGGACCCTTCCAGATCCTATCTCTTCATGAGCAATCACCGCGATATTGCCATGGACCCAGCCTTCACTAACTATGCCTTGAACCAGAATGGCCACGACACGGTGCGCATCGCCATTGGCGATAATCTGCTGACCAAGCCGTGGGTGTCCGACCTCATGCGGCTGAACAAGAGCTTTATCGTCAAGCGTTCTGTCAGCGGCCCGCGAGAGCTGCTGGCGGCATCCAAGCAACTCGCGGCCTATATTCGCCACTCGCTGCAGGAGGAGAATGTCCCAGTGTGGATTGCGCAGCGGGAGGGTCGGGCCAAAGATGGCGTCGACAGAACTGAACCTGCCATCATCAAGATGCTGGGAATGAGTCGAGACAAGCGCAATGAGTCGTTTGGCGAGCATATTGCCGGCCTTGGCATTGTGCCCGTGGCGATTTCCTATGAGCTCGATCCCTGTGATGCGCTGAAGGCCAACGAACTGCATCAGATCAGTGCACAGGGCGTATACGAGAAGGGTGAGCAGGAAGATGTTGCCTCAATTGCCCAGGGCATCGAGGGCCAGAAGGGGCGGGTACATGTGAGCTTTGGCAGCCCGCTGGGAGCAGAGTTTGAAACCCCGGATGCGGTGGCTGCAGAGGTTGATCGGCAGGTGATTCGCGATTACTGCCTGCACCCCACGAATCTCTATGCCTGGGAGCGGCGCACGGGTCGCGACCGCAGTGAGCTGCCGGCGGGCCTTTACACGGAAGAGGGCGATACATCCCGTGCCGCCTTTGAAGCGCGTATCGATGCCCTGCCTAGTAGTCACAGGCCTTATGCGCTAGATATCTATGCCAACGCGGTGAATAGCAAACTCAAACAATTGCAGGCAGCGGAGTAGGCTTGCTCAGCGACGAGATCAAAGACCAGATTCGCACCGCGTACACGGCCATCGTAGAGCGCAAGGGTCTGAGCCCCCGCTGGGGTCAGCGGCAAATGATCGCGGAGATCGCGAACACCCTGGGCCGTATTCCTGAGGACCCCGACGCCATCCCGGAAAGCTCCGCCGTGTGTGTGATCGAGGCAGGCACCGGGACCGGCAAAACCATTGCTTACGCGGTCGCCGCTATTCCGCTAGCGCAGGCGCTGGGCAAAAGGCTGGTGGTGGCCACCGCTACCATTGCCCTGCAAGAACAGTTCGTCGACAAGGACCTGCCCGACATTCGCAGTCACAGCGGGCTGGATTTCGATTTTGTGCTGGCCAAGGGGCGCAGGCGCTATGTCTGTTTGTCCAAGCTGGATCGGCTGATGGCGGACAGCGAGGGCGATACACAGCTGCTGCCGCTATACCCCGATGAGGCCGCACAGGCCAGCTCTGCCGCTGCTGCGCTGCCGGTGTACACCGCCATGATAGATGCCCTTGGGCGCGGGCAGTGGGACGGTGACAGGGACAACTGGCCCGATGCGCTCGACGAGGGCGTATGGCTCGCGGCCACAACCGACCATAGCGGCTGCAGTGGGCGTCGCTGCCCGAACATCAGCCAGTGCAGCTTCTATCGAGCGCGCGATGCGCTGCAGACCGCGGATATCATTGTCACCAATCACGACCTTGTGTTGTCAGACCTGGCACTGGGCGGTGGTGCAATTCTCTCGCCCCCTGAAGACAGCATTTACATCTTCGATGAAGGCCATCATCTGCCCGACAAGGCGCTTTCGCACTTCTCGGGATTTTGCCGCCTGCACACGACAGTTCAGTGGCTGGAGGAGAGCGGCAAGCTCCTGCCACAGGCGGCCAGTCTCAGCGCATCGATTCTGGGTTTGGGCCACCCGCTGTCGCAATTGCCCGAGGCCATGGAGCAGTCTGCAGATGGTCTTCGCGTTGCCGAGCAGCAAGTAGCGGCGCTGTTTGAGGATCACGAATTCGATGAGCGCCGTGATGACCAGGTACTGCGTTTTGAGCACGGTGAGGTGCCGTCCGCACTGCGCGAGATGGCAACCACGCTGGCGGGCAGCTTTCAGCAGGTAGTGGATTACCTGACCAGGGCCGAGCGACTGTTGGAGTCGGCACTGGATGAGGAGTTCGCAGACCTTCCGCGGGACGACGTGGAAACCTGGCATCTGAATATTGGTGCCATGTTGGGGCGAGCCGAATCCGTGCTTGCGCTCTGGCAGGCCTACGCCATAGAAGACATTGCGGGTCAGCCGCCGATGGCGCGCTGGATTACGATGCTGGGGGGAGACACCTTTGGCTTTGACCTTCGATGCAGCCCAATACTTGCCGCCGATATCCTGGATGAGACCCTGTGGACGCGGGCCGCGGGTGTTGTCATCACCTCTGCCACCCTGTCTGCGCTGAATTCGTTCGAGCGCTTTATTCTGCACAGCGGTTCGCCCCGCGATGGCGTCTACAAGCAAGTGGCCAGTCCCTTTGATTATGGCAGCGCTGTGTTCAGCGTGCCGGCCATGGACTGCGACCCCAGTGACGCCACAGCGCACACCCAGGCGCTGATCGATATGTTGCCGCGCCTACTCGATCCTGCACAGGGTTCTCTGGTGCTGTTCTCATCACGCCGGCAGATGCTGGATGTTTACGATGGCGTAGAAGCCCAGCTGGGTAGCTGGCTGCTGATGCAGGGCGATTACAGTAAGCAGGAGGTACTGCGCCGGCACAAGGAGGCCATTGACGCTGGCAGCGGCAGTGCCATCTTTGGACTGGCTTCGTTTGCCGAGGGCGTGGATTTGCCCGGTGACTACTGCCGTCATGTAGTCATCGCCAAGATCCCCTTTGCGGTGCCTGACAGCCCGCTTGAGGCGGCACTGGCCGAGTGGGTGGAAGCGCAGGGCCGCAACGCTTTCATGGAGATCAGCGTGCCGGATGCGGCACTGCGGGTGGTGCAAGCTGCTGGGCGCCTATTGCGTACGGAAACGGATTCCGGCCTCGTGACGCTGTTGGACCGGCGTATCATTACCCGCCGTTATGGCCGCGCGATCCTCGACTCATTGCCGCCGTTCCAGCGCAATCTGGCCTGAAGCGCCTAATACGTTCGCGGCACAGGAGCCCCAGATGTCAGTGCCTACAGACGCCACAACGCCCACCATGCAGGCTGCTGTACTCACTCGGTTTGGCGATGCCGACAGTTTCCAGTGTGTACCCCTTCCCAGGCCCCAGCCCGAGGGGGATGAACTGCTTATCCGGGTTGCCTACGCCGGTGTGAACCCGGCGGACTGGAAGGACAGGCGGGGCTACCTCACTGCTTTCTTTGATATCGAGTTCCCCTACGTTATTGGCTTTGATGCCGCGGGCTGGGTTGAGTGGGCGCCGCCTGGCAGCTCGTTCCAGGTGGGCGATCGGGTGGTAACGCCGTCAGCACACGGGCAGGGAAAGTGGGGCAGCTATGCGCAGTATTTAGTGGTATCGCCTGATGGTGTCGCCAGGGTCCCCGACTCCCTGGACTTGCGTGTTGCTGCCACGGTTCCGGTGTCTGCGCTCACCGCATGGCAGGCAATCACCCGCACCGATCGCGGTTACCTGCAGCCTGGGCAGTCAGTGATGGTGCACGGCGGTGCCGGGAGTGTGGGCCGCTTCGCGATACAGTTTGCGAAAGAACTGGGTGCTGATGTGACTGCCAGTTGCAGCGCGGCCAACCGTTCTGCCCTGGAGAACTTGGGTGCACACCGCACAGTGGACTACCGCGCCGATCTGCCAGAGCAACTCGCCCGGTCTCACCCGGCGGGCGTGGATCTCTTGATCGATGCCGTAGGTGCGTCCAGCCTGCCGGATATTGCCGCACTGGTGAAGCCCGGCGGCCGTGTTGTCAGCATCGCAACTCTCAATGACGATGGGGATGTTCCTGCACTGATCGCCGATGCAGCGGGGGCTGGCATAGCCCGCCAGGTCTTCGCTATGGACGACGCTGACTGTGCTGCAGATCTGGCGACCATCGTGGATGCCGTTGCCGACGGCAGACTGCAGCTGCCTGCAATCCATGAATATGCCCTGGCAGATGTAGCTGCCGCGCATCGCTTGCTTGAGAACGGCAAAGCTGCCGGTAAGCTGGTGCTGCGGGTCAGTGACTCAGCGTCTGGCGCTGCACCTGACTAGCGAGGGAGTCGCTGGATAAGCCGGCGCTGCTGCCCTTTAAGCAACGGTGTACACTCAGGCCTCATGAGCGATCAACAAGAAGCCATAAACGAGAGCAATGCAGTCGTGCGCACCGATATTGCAGCGGTGTTAATCGATGTCGAAGCACAACTGCGACAGCTGGGCCTGTGGGACAAGATTCCGCCCTCGGCCGAGGCGCTGGCTTCAGAGCAGCCATTTTGCGTAGACACCCTGACCTTGCCCCAATGGCTGCAGTTCGTGTTTTTGCCCACCCTGTACACCATGTTGGACAACCATCAACCCCTGCCGGATCGATGCGGTATTGCACCTATGGCCGAGGAGTTTTTCCGCGGCTCTGGATTGTCCTACGAAACCCTAGTTACATTGCTGGAGCGCATAGACGAACTGCTCAGCGGCACTGCGGGCGACGACAACTACACCGTGGCATGATGTCGTAACGCACAGCGCTTAATCGGACTCTGCCTGCGTAGCCTGCCAGGCACTGATGACTTCATCGGCTGCGCGAAACGCCTCCATGCCTGCGGGAAAGCCGCAGTACACCGTTGCGTGCAGCAGCGCACCCTGGATTTCCTCAACGCTACAGCCATTGTTGAGCGCACCGCGCACGTGGCCTTTCAGCTCGTTAGATGCACGCAGGGCTGTCAGAATACTGAGAGTCATCAGGCTGCGTGTGGCTGGCGATAACTCATCGCGTTGCCAGGTTTCGCCCCAGCAGTTACGGGTCACCAGTTCCTGCAGTGGCTGTGTGAACTCGCTGGCGCCGGCCAGTGCCTTGTCGACAAAGCTATCACCCATCACCTCGCGGCGCTTGGCCATGCCATGCTCAAACTTTTCCGAACTCATATTTCCTCCAAAGGTTTCGCCAAAAAAAACGGCGCTCAGTGAGCGCCGTTGGGGTAGTGAAACTGTGTGTGGGTTTAGATCCGCTCGACCACAGTGGTGATGCCCTGGCCCAGACCGATGCACATGGTGGATATGCCGAGGGTCAAATCCCGATCTTCCATGACATTCAGCAACGATCCCGTGATGCGTGTGCCTGAGCAGCCAAAGGGGTGACCCAATGCGATGGCGCCGCCATGAACGTTCACTTTCTCGTCCATGGCATCTAGCAGGTCCAGATCCTTGAGCACGGGCAGAGCCTGCGCTGCAAAGGCCTCATTCAGCTCCACCATATCGATGTCGTTGATCGACAGGCCCAGGCGCTTCAGTGCCTTTTTGGTTGAGGGAACCGGGCCATAACCCATGATGGAGGGATCGACGCCGGCCAATGTCATGGCGCGGATGCGGGCGACGGGCTCCAGGCCCAGTGCCTGCGCGCGTTCGGCTGACATGACCAGCATGGCCGATGCGCCGTCAGAGATCTGAGAGCTCTGGCCCGCGGTGACGGTGCCGCCCTGGGGGTTAAAGGACGGTGCCAGCTTGGCCATGTCCTCAATGTTCGCATCGGGGCGAATCGTCTCATCGGCGCGAACTGAAGTCAGTGCACCCGATGCATCGTGACCGTCGATAGCAACGATCTCGCGATCAAACTTGCCCTCAACCGTGGCCTTGTGTGCCAGCTGGTGTGAACGTACACCGAAGGCGTCCTGCTGCTCGCGGCCGATGCCGTGCATCATGGCAAGGTACTCAGCGGTCATGCCCATCATGCCCGCTGCCTTGGCCACCGAGCGGCCCATGCGGGGGTTGGGATCCGCATTGCTGGGGTCCATCATGGGCAGGTGACCCAGGTGTTCCACGCCGCCCACAAGGTAGACGTCGCCCACGCCGGCCATCACGTTGGCCGCCGCAGTGTGCAGCGCCGACATTGATGACCCGCAGAGGCGGTTAACGGTTTGTGCGGGAATGTCGTGCGGCAGCTCTGCGCCCAGTACGATCATACGCGCCAGGTTCATGCCCTGTTCGCCACGCTGAATCACACAGCCCCAGATCAGGTCGTCGATCTCGGCGGGATCCAGTGCGCTGTTGCGCGCCAGCATTCCCTTGATAACAGCAGCAGACAGGTCGTCGGCGCGTACGTTGCGGAAGCAACCGTTTTTGGACCGGCCCATGGCAGAGCGGGCGTAGTCAACAATGACAGCATCTCTTGGATTCAAACTCACAGTGTTTCTCCTTTAAGCCCGAACTTAGTAATAGGTTTCGCTGTTAGACAGCATTTCGCGCATGCGCTCGGTCACCTCGTAGGCTTTACCCAGGTACGCATACTTCTCGGACTGTTCCACGATGTAAGCCATACCGACCGTGTCCATCCAGCGGAAGACACCGCCGCGGAAGGGAGGGAAGCCAACGCCATACAGCAGTGCCAGGTCCGCTTCTGCTGGGGTTTCCACAATGCCTTCTTCCAGGCAGCGTGCCAGTTCAATGGCCATGGGCAGCATCATGCGTGGAACGATCTCGTCCTTGTCGAAGTCCTTGCGGGCCTCCACATGGGGCTCGAGCAGGGCGTAGGTTTCTTCAGAGACCACTTTTTTGGGCTTGCCCCGTTTGTCAGTGACGTACTCGTAGAAGCCCTTGCCGTTCTTCTGACCCAGACGATCGTTCTCGAACATGATGTCGGTCGCAGTCTTGTACTGCGGCGTCATGCGATCGGGGAATCCATCTGCCATCACCTCAACACAGTGAACGCCGGTGTCGATGCCAATAACGTCGGACAGATAGGCGGGGCCCATGGGCCAGCCCCAGCGCTCCATGACTTTGTCCAGTTGCTGGAAATCGGCGCCGTCTTTGACCAGGCCGGTAAAGCCGGCGAAGTAGGGGAACAGCACGCGATTAACCAGGAATCCTGGGCAGTCACGCACAACTACCGCTTTCTTGCCCATCTTGTTGGCGTAGGCCACGGTGCGGGCAACGGCGGTATCGGAGGTCTTCTCACCGCGAATCACCTCTACCAATGGCATGGCGTGAACGGGGTTGAAGAAGTGCATGCCGCAGAAGTTCTCGGGACGTTCCAGTGCCTCGGCAAGATACGTAATGGAGATAGTCGAGGTGTTCGATGCCAGTACGGCATCCTTGTCGATCTGCTTTTCAGTTTCCGCCAGGACAGCGTGCTTCACCTTCGGGTTTTCGACCACCGCTTCCACAACGATGTCCACGTCCTCGAAACCGTTGTAATCCAGTGTGGGGTCGATGCTGTTCAGTACCTCACCCATCTTCTGCGGTGTCATGCGGCCACGGCTGACGCGCTTGGAGAGCAGTTTGTTGGCTTCGTTAAGGCCCAGATCCAGCCCGTCCTGATTGATGTCCTTCATCTTGATCGGGGTTCCGCGCAGTGCTGACTGATACGCAATTCCGCCGCCCATGATGCCGGCACCCAGTACTGCGGCGCGCTCGATGGCCTTGTCCGCTTTCTTCTCCCAGCCCTTGGCTTTCTTGGAGAGGAATTGGTCGTTCAGGAAGATGCCGACCAGTGCTTGCGCTACGGGTGTTGTGGCAACTTCCGCAAAGCCATCGGCTTCGACCTGCAGTGCCTCTTCCAGACTCATGCTGCGGGCCTTTTCGATCACATCGACCACTTTCAGCGGTGCGGGGAAGTTCTTGCCTGCTTGTTGCGCAACCATGGAACGGATAGTGAAGAAGCTCATCATCGCTTCGGTATCGTTCAGCGGTAACGGGCCGTGCTTGCGCGCGCGGCGCTCGCTGTATTCCAGCTTGCCATCCACTGCCTGCTGCAGTGTTGCGAGCGTGACCGCGCGAAGCTGATCCGGCTCGGCGATGGCATCCACGGCGCCAGCTTTCAGTGCTTCATCGGCGCGTTTTTCGGCACCGGTGGCCATCCACATCACGGCCTCATCTACGCCGATCAGGCGCGGCAGGCGCACTGTGCCACCCCAACCGGGGATGATGCCCAGTTTGGTTTCTGGCAGGCCCACTTTGGCGGCCGTGCTCATCACGCGGAAATCGCAGGCCAGGCAGGCTTCCAGACCGCCGCCCATGGCATAACCATTGATGGCTACTGCGCTGGGGTAGGGCAGCTTGCCGATGCGGTTCAGGTTGGTGTTGTTAGGCACGAACACCGGCTTGATCTCGTCCGCGGTGGACTTAAACAGCTCGGTAAACTCGGTGATGTCTGCGCCAACGATGAAGACACCCTTGCCACTGGTAACCAGCAGCCCCTTGATGCCTGATTCGGTTTCCAGCGCGTCCAGCGCAGCCGTCAGGTCGTTGACGGTAGCCTGATTGAATTTGTTGACGGATTCGCCGTTGAGGTCAAAGTTCAGCTCAGCGATATCGCCCTCAAGGCGGGTGACCGTGAGTGAATCACTCTGGTAGATCATATCTGTGTCCTGTTGTGAAAGGTGGGGACGTCGATGGTTAACGTAGCGCTGCACGGCAGCGTGGGCTACGGGGGGCGGGTATTGTAGTGCGGCTCCGCCCTCCGGGGAAGGCGAAGTTTACAATGCTTACATAGGGAGTCGCCAGTGGCCTTTGAGGGCTATCGAACCTGAACCAGAGGGCTACCGAACCTGAGCGTGAATGCTACTGAACCTGAATCTGTACGGGTATCCAGCGGTTGATGATGTACTGCAGCGTGCCGTTGTTACGCATCTGCCGCAGTGCGCTGTTGAGTTCGGTTACCAGCGCCCCGTCGTCCTTGCGCACGGCCCAGGCGAGATACTCCTCGGTCAGCGGCTTGTAGGTGCTGATCAGATCATCGGTTTCCAGCGAGTTGGCCAGCTGCCAGGCGGTGGGTGCATCGTGAATGTAGATATCGATGGCATCGGCGCGAAGACCGGCGAAGGCCTCCGTGCCATCGGCGAAGTAGCTGATCTGGGCCTCTGTGAGTTCGCGCTCTGCAAAGGCAGCGCCGGTGGTGCCTGGCTCTACTCCCACGCGCACGCCTTCGCGATAGATAGCCCAGGGCTGGGCGAAGCTGCCGATTCTGTCCTTGTGCATGACGGCCATCTGGCCGACCTTGAGGTAAGGTTCAGCAAACATAACCCGCTGCGAACGTGCAGCGGTCACACTCAGACCTGACATGATGACATCCACTCGACCTTGTTCTAAGGCAGGGATGAGCTCGTCGAAGGGGTATTCAAAAATCGCCAGTTCTTTGCCCATGATTTTGGTCACGGCACGGGCATTATCGGGCTCTACACCAACGACGGCACCATCCTGTTTATATTGCAGCGGTGGGTAGTCGGCAGACAGCCCGACGCGCAAGGTCTGCGCGCTGACCCACTGCGGCAGCGCAATTAACAACAGGACGAGAAACAGGCGATGCATGGTGCACTCCGGATCATGAATTCGTGCTGAGAGCATAAACGCTGGCGCGGGCTGCGCCAATTCTTTGCGCCGTATTGGCTCAAGTTGAGGCCGTATTGCCGCCCGCGGCCAGCCTCTGGTGTTCGCGCAAGTGCAGCGCGATATCCACGGCGGTCTTCAATACCACAAGAATCAACAGCATAAACAGGGGCTGCCCAAGGGCGGTAATGGCCATTGCCCCCAGAATGACGGCGATGTGCATCACGATGATGCGGCCATAGGGCGCAGTCATTAGCGCATTCAATGCCGTTTTTTCTCGTTCTCTTGCCTGCAGAAAGTTGAGAACAAAGGAGACACCGTGGCTGATGAACAGGGCGGCGAAGGCCCACAGCCACTGGGTGGGCGCTTGGGCCAGCACGAAGCTCACCACGTCGACCAGCAGCTCCACGAACACGAAAAAGAAAGGCCAGGTCTGGCCGCCGGCCAATACGTCGGCCTCGGGGTCCACCAGCAAAGTCACGATGAACAGCCCGTGGACCGCGCAGAAGCCACCGTAGTGGATCAAAAAGAAAAGGCCTGAAAATACGCCACCCACGGGAGAAGTGACGAGCATCTTCGCCAGAGTGTAAAACCCCAGGACAAGATTTTCTGACCAGTACAACACAACTAGGGCGGCCACATCCCAGTCGTAGAACAGTACGCCGATTAGCGGCAGAATATTAGCCACAATCAGGGTTACAAGGCTTATCAGTCGGCGATCGCCGGTGTATTCGTGGGTAACGTGCTCAAGGCTCATGACAGAGCTCGGGGTCATTTCGGTGCAGTGGCACGGTTTGGCGGGGGAGAGGGTCCAAGCAGCCGACTAAGAAAGCCGGCTGTGATCAGCCCATCGAAGGTTAGTGCAGGATGCGATCTGAGCCAGCCAGCTCCTCCACGGGTTCTTTGCTGGATTTCTTTTGTGCCGCAGCTTCCTGTTCCTGTAGGTAAGTGCGCAGTCGGCCTACGACGCTGTTCATCACATCGATGGTCTGGCTGATCTGGTCCAGCGCCATCAGGATGGTCTCATTGTCGCTCTGGCTTTTATCGCTCTTGTCCATGGGTTGGCCCTCAGGTTGAGCTCGTTATTTCAGTCACCGCCACGAGTGGGCGCCACCTTGTATACAGCAACGGTGGCGCACCGGATTAATCCCAGCTCAGCGCACCGCCTGTCTGGTATTCAATAACGCGCGTTTCGAAGAAGTTCTTCTCCTTGCGCAGGTCCATGATTTCCGACATCCACGGGAAGGGGTTCTGCACGCCAGGGAACTGCTCAGGCAGGCCCAGCTGCGACAGGCGCCGGTTGCAGATGAACTGCAAATATTCTTCCATCATGGCCGCGTTCATACCCAGTACACCGCGGGGCATGGTGTCACGCGCGTATTCGATCTCCAGCTGCGTGCCTTCCAGAATCATTTCGACGACTTCCTGCTTGAAAGTCTCTGTCCACAGCTGAGGATTCTCCAGCTTGATCTGGTTGATCACATCGATGCCGAAGTTCAGGTGCATAGACTCATCACGCAGGATGTACTGGAACTGTTCGGCGACGCCGGTCATCTTGTTGCGCCGGCCCATGGAGAGAATCTGGGTGAAGCCGCAGTAGAAGAAGATGCCTTCGGTGACGGCGTAAAAACCAATCAGGTTGCGCAGCAACTCCTGGTCCGATTCCAGTGTACCGGTGGTGAAGGTGGGGTCGGACAGGCTCTGGGTCTTGCCCAGGCTCCAGGCCGCCTTAGCTGCGACCGAGGGGACTTCCCGGTACATATTGAAGACTTCGCCCTCGTCCATGCCCAGCGACTCGATGCAGTACTGGTAAGCGTGGGTGTGGATGGCCTCTTCAAACGCCTGGCGCAGCAGGTACTGGCGACACTCCGGGTTAGTGATCAGCCGATAGATGGCCAGCACCAGGTTATTGGCAACTAGCGAGTCCGCGGTTGAGAAGTAGCCCAGGCTACGCATCACAATGCGGCGCTCGTCTTCGGTCAGACCCTCGGGATCTTTCCAGGTGGCGACGTCGGCCGTCATGTTGATTTCCTGCGGCATCCAGTGGTTGGCGCAGCCATCAATGTACTTCTGCCAGGCCCAGTCATACTTGAAGGGCACCAGCTGGTTGAGGTCGGCGCGGCAGTTGATCATGGCCTTTTCGTCAACCGAGACGCGCGCGGCGCCCATTTCCAGCTCTTCAAGGCCGGGCGCGACATCCAGCGTGGCCAGGTTTCGCGCCGCCGCTGCGACATTGTCATTGGCGGCGGGTGCGGGCTCCGCTACGGGCTCTGGCGCGGCGGCAGGTGCCGCTGCCGCGGGCGCGGGCTCGGGTGCTGCCTCAGCGACAGCTGCGGCGGCTGCCGCTGCGGGTGCGCCAGCGGCTTCTTCGGTGTTGTAATCATCCCAGTTCAACATCTGTTTGCTATCCCCTGGTGTTGAGTTTCTACTCTTTCGGTCGTTAGTAATCGTGGTTACTGACAGGCTTCACAGTCAGGATCGTCCAGTGAGCAAGCCTGCGGTACAGGTGCCGGCTGCGGCTCCGAGTTGTTAGACACCGCGTTCAACGCGCCGGTATCGATGGTGGACTTCTCGGTGCCAGTGGCTGCCAGTGAGCGCAAGTAGTAGGTTGTCTTGAGACCGCTGTACCAGGCCATACGATAGGTAATATCGAGCTTCTTACCGCTGGCATTATTGATGTACAGGTTCAGAGACTGTGCTTGATCTATCCACTTTTGGCGGCGGCTCGCAGCGTCGACCAGCCAGCGAGGTTCTACCTCGAAGGCTGTGGCGTAGATGGCCTTGAGATCAGCCGGAATGCGATCAATCGCCTGCACGGAGCCATCGTAATATTTCAGGTCGTTAACCATCACTCCGTCCCAGAGGCCACGCTCTTTGAGGTCATTGACCAGGTAGGGATTAACCACAGTGAACTCGCCGGACAGGTTCGATTTCACATACAGGTTCTGGTACGTGGGCTCGATGGACTGCGACACACCGGTAATGTTGGCGATAGTCGCCGTGGGGGCAATCGCCATCACGTTGGAGTTGCGCATACCTCGCTGGGCAACCAGCTCACGTAGTGCGGGCCAGTCCAGAGTCTGCTCTTTATTCAGCTGGATGTACTCGCTGCCGCGGTGCTCTTCCAGGATATCCAGCGAATCAATGGGCAATATGCCTTGGCTCCACAGGGACCCCTCGTAGCTGCTGTAGCGGCCGCGCTCTGCAGCCAGCTCGCTGGAGGCTTCGATCGCGTAGTAGCTGATTGCCTCCATGGAGCGGTCGGCAAATTCCACCGCCTGCTCGGAACCATAGGCCAGGTGTTGCTTGTACAGCGCATCCTGGAAGCCCATCAGGCCCAGACCCACAGGGCGGTGACGCATGTTTGACTGCTCAGCCGTACCCACGGAGTAGTAGTTGATGTCGATCACGTTATCGAGCATGCGCACGGCTGTCCGAACGGTGTTGCGCAGCTTGTCCAGATCCAGTCCGTTCTCACCGATGTGTTGGGGCAGGTTGATCGAGCCCAGGTTGCATACCGCGATCTCTTCGTTGGACTTGGTATTCAGCGTGATCTCCGTACACAGGTTGGACGAGTGCACCACGCCCGCGTGCTGCTGTGGCGAGCGCAGGTTGCAGGGATCCTTGAAGGTCATCCACGGATGGCCTGTTTCGAACAGCATGCCCAACATCTTGCGCCAAAGGTTGGCGGCTTGGACGCGCTTAAACAACTTCAGTTCGCCGCTGCGTGTTTGCGCTTCATAGTGCTCGTAGCGCTCCTGGAACTCCTTGCCATACAGGTCGTGGAGGTCGGGCACGTCGTTGGGTGAGAACAGCGTCCACTCGCCGTCGTCGAAAACCCGCTTCATAAACAGATCTGGAATCCAGTTGGCGGTGTTCATGTCGTGAGTACGGCGACGATCATCACCGGTGTTCTTGCGCAGCTCCACGAACTCTTCAATGTCCATGTGCCAGGATTCCAGGTAGGCACAGACAGCGCCCTTACGCTTGCCACCCTGGTTAACGGCAACTGCGGTGTCGTTCACCACCTTAAGGAAGGGCACAACGCCCTGTGATTTGCCGTTGGTGCCCTTGATGTAGGCGCCCAGTGCGCGCACAGGCGTCCAGTCGTTACCCAGGCCGCCGGCGAACTTGGACAGCATCGCGTTGTCGTGGATAGCGCCATAAATACCGCTGAGATCATCCGGCACTGTTGTGAGGTAGCAGGAAGACAGCTGTGGGCGCAGGGTGCCCGCGTTGAACAGTGTGGGGGTAGAGCTCATGTAGTCGAAGGAAGACAGCTGACGATAGAACTCTATGGCCCTTGCATTGGGGTTGTCTTCGCGCGCTGCCAAGCCCATGGCCACGCGCATGAAGAACACCTGGGGCAGTTCAAAGCGGACTTCATCGCTGTGGATGAAGTAACGGTCGTAAAGGGTTTGCAGGCCCAGGTAGGTGAACTGCAGATCCCGGGCAGGATCCAGCGCGGCACCCAGCTCCGCCAGATCATAGTCAGCAAGTTCGGGAGCCAGCAGTTCCAGTGCGACGCCTTTCTCAATGTAGGCAGCCAGCGCCTCGGTATACAGCGAACCCATGTCCGCCTGGGTGGCATTCTCGGCCACGCCGAGGAAGTTCAACGCTTCGCTGCGCAGGTTGTCACACAGCAGGCGTGCCGCGGCGTAGCTGTAATTGGGTTCTTGCTCAATCAGGGTGCGCGCAGTAATCACCAGTGAGGTGCTGAGTTCCTCGGCGGTCACGCCGTCGTAGAGGTTTTTCAGTGCCTCATCCAGAATGCGGGTTTCGCTGACATCGGTCAGGCCGTCGCAGGCTTCCGAGACGATGGTGTGCAGACGCTCGATGTCCAGCGGTGCGCGGCTGCCATCGGCCTGAATCACGTTGATGCCGTTGGCGGCTTCCTGGGTAGCAGGGGAGAGAGCCTGCTTGGCAGCGCGTTTGCGTGATTGTTCTTCCCGGTAGATTACGTAGTCGCGGGCGATCTTGTGCTCGCCCGCACGCATCAGTGCCAGCTCTACCTGGTCCTGAATATCTTCGATGTGCACGGTGCCGCCCGAGGGCATGCGACGCTTAAAGGTTGCAGTGACCTGCTCGGTCAGTTTGGCGACGGTTTCGTGGATGCGACTGGAGGCTGCTGCCGTGCCGCCTTCAACTGCCAGGAAAGCTTTGGTAATGGCCACGGAGATTTTGCTCTCCTCAAACGGTACCACAGTGCCATTGCGTTTAATGACCCTCAGATGCCCGGGCGCGGTCGCGGCGATGTTACCGCTGACAGAGGCCTGTTCTGTGCCGGCGGGCACATTTTGGGTAGTACCGGTGGGGTTGGTTTCAGTCTGCATCGTCTCTCCGAGTTTGGCGCTTGGCCTTATAGTTGTTGATTACCACAACAGCGTTTTTTTCCAGCCATCGAGGACCACTCGTCGAGAGGCGCCGCGTAGCAACGCCTGAATGCAGCTGCCCCCGGAAGCGGGCTGATCACTGCTGATGTGTGTTCCCCTGGTCGTGCCTTCAGTGCGCTGTGCTATGAGTGAGGCTCAATGGCCTAAAGCCCCGCTCTAGCGCCCTGAAAACGTGACTGCCCCAGCCCTGTCACGATGATCGCTGGCTTTATGGTCGATTTTTGACCAGCGATTGTGAGCAAATCCCCAACATCTTGGGGTAGGTGAGTCACTGGAATACAAGATAATGCGCCTATTGGGCCAATGCAAGGGCAATAGACTGGGATTATGCTGTGGATAAGGTGTGCGCGGCGGGGTATACCAAACGGGTGTAGGTACCTACTAACCTGTGAGTTAGCGACTTACCTGAAAGACCGGCTCGACAGACATCCCCTGAGCCATTTTCGGGAAGCCTACGATCATTTTTTTATAACGACCTTGACGTATATTCGTCCCAGTTATTTAGCTGGGGCAGCCGCCCGGATTTAGCGCCGGGCAGCGTCCAAGAGGGTCTCCAGCAGCGCTTTCTGCGCGTGCAGGCGATTTTCTGCCTCGTCCCAGATAACCGTGTCTGGATTGTCCATCAGTCCCGCGCTGATCTCCTCGCCGCGGTGGGCGGGCAGGCAATGCATGTACAGTGCGTCGCTGTTGGCGTGTGCCATCAACTCCTCATTCACCTGATAGGGCTGGAACATTCCCTCGCGTGCGGTCTGTTCCTCCTCCTGACCCATCGAGGCCCAGACATCAGTTACCACCAGGTCGGTATTGCGGACGGCGGCAACAGGGTCGTGCTCGACGTGGACGCGCTGCCCGTGTTGGCTCATCAGATCGGCGTCGGGCTCAAAGCCGGGAGGGCAGGCAATGGTGAGCTCAAAATCAAACTGCGCGGCGGCATTGATGTAAGACTGGCACATATTGTTGCCATCCCCGACCCAGCACACCCTGTGGCCGGCGATATCGCCGCGCCGTTCAAACCAGGTTTGCATATCGGCCAGCAATTGGCAGGGATGGTAGCTGTCAGTGAGGGCATTGATAACCGGAACGCTGGAGTGTGCGGCAAAGCGCTCCACAATATCGTGCCCAAAGGTCCGTATCATGACCACGTCCACCATGGAGGAGATCACGCGCGCGGAATCCTCGATGGGCTCTCCACGCCCAAGCTGGGTATCGTTTGGCGACAGGAACATGGCGTGGCCGCCCAGCTGAGCCATGCCGGCTTCAAAAGATACGCGGGTGCGGGTGGAGGATTTGGCAAAAATCATGCCCAGCACAGTGCCGGGGTAGCGGCGCTGATCGACACCGTCGGCCCGTTCCTGCTTGAGCGTAATCGCGCGCCGGATAATGGTGCGCAATTCTTCTGGGCTGAAGTCCATCAGTGTGAGGAAATGCTGAGTCGCCATGGCCAATCCTATTCTTGCCTGTGCTGTCTAAATCGCTGCGTGTTTGTGTAAACCGGTTCGAGGTGCTTAACGGCGTAGGTCTCGCTGTGCCTTCATCGTCCCTGCCAAATGCCCCTAGGCGTAAAAAGCGTTGATCAGGGCGGCAACGCCGGCACCGAGCTCGCCTGCCTGTTCCTTGCTCATGACGAGCGGCGGCAACAGTCGAATCGTATTGCCGGCTGTTACGTTAATCAGTAGCCCTGCCCCCAGCGCTTGCCCAACAAGCTCAGTGCAGTCACGAGTCAGCTCGATGCCGATCATGAGCCCCTGACCACGCAGATCTGTAATGACTGAATTGTCAGCGACCCCTGCCACGACAGCGCTACGAACGGTTTCGCCAAGGGACAGTGCCCTGTTTGTAAGGTCACCGCCGCTGAGCGTGTTGGTGACGGCCAGGGCGGCGGCGCAGGCCAGGTGCCCGCCGCCGTAGGTAGAGCCATGGTGGCCGGGCCCAAACACATCGGCGGCTTTGCCCCGCGCCATACACGCACCGATGGGCATGCCGTTGCCCAGGCCTTTCGCGGTGGTAACGATGTCGGGTACTACATCGGTGCCCAAATAATAGAAGTGATGGCCGGTGCGGCCGTTGCCAGACTGCACCTCGTCGTAAATCAGCAGCCATTCATTGGCATCGCACAACGTGCGAAGCTCGCGCAGGTATTCGTCGCCCAGGGGCATGACACCACCCTCGCCCTGGATAGGTTCAACCATCACGGCGACCACATCGGGGTTGTTGTCAGCGATCGCGGCGATAGCAGCGCTGTCGCCCCTGGCGGCACGCACAAAGCCGCCCACCAGCGGTTCAAACCCGGCTTGGATTTTGCGATTGCCGGTGGCGCTCAGTGTGGCCATGGTGCGCCCATGAAACGCGCTCTCCAGTACCACAATTGAGGGCCGCTCAACGCCGCGCTGGTGACCATACATGCGCGCCAGTTTGATCGCGGCTTCATTGGCCTCCGCCCCTGAATTGCCGAAGAAAACGCGCTCCATACCGGTGATGCTTGTCAGTGCGTCGGCCAGATCTTCCTGAGGCTGGATGCGATACAGGTTGGAGGTGTGCATCAACTGCGAGGCCTGCTGCTGGATTGCCTCGGTAATGGCTGGGTGTGCGTGTCCCAGATTAGTAACGGCGATTCCCGACAGGCCATCCAGATAGGCGCGGCCTTCCGTATCATAGAGCACGGCGCCTTCACCACGGGTGAAAGTCACGGGCAGGCGGGCATAGGTAGGCATCAGTGCTGACATCGGTGTCCCCCAAAAACGCAAAAAGGCAGCTGCGGCTGCCTCTGAGGAGCGATCATAGCGGTTACCCCGCCCGCGGTGCAAACCTCGTGACAGGGCAGAAATCCGCGGCAATAGTGGCTAGAATGGCGCCCCCGTTTGAACGACAACACAGGAGCTAATGCATGGATATTATGGACACCATCAAAGAGCAGGTGGAGAACAACAGCATCCTGCTATATATGAAGGGCTCACCCAACCAGCCCCAGTGCGGCTTCTCAGCGCGCACCGTTCAGGCTTTGATGGCCTGCGGCGAGCGGTTTGCCTACGTTGATGTGCTCTCAAACCCCGATGTGCGCGCAAACTTGCCCAAGTACGGCAACTGGCCCACGTTTCCCCAGCTGTGGGTGAACGGTGAGCTGGTCGGTGGCTGTGACATCGTCACTGAGATGGCTGAATCCGGTGAGCTGCAGCCCTTGATCAAGGAAGCGGCTGCTAGCCAAGCGACTGCCTGATATCATAAAAGGCGCGATAGTCAGCTATCGCGCCTTTCTCATACCTGCCCTTGCTTATTCGTCGGGCTTCACCGTGTGCATCGCGGTCTGCAAGTAGTTCTGAATACCCACCTTCTCGATCAGGCCCAGCTGAGTTTCCAGCCAGTCGATGTGTTCCTCCTCGGATTCCATGATATCAACGAGAATTTCTCGAGAGACGTAGTCTTTTGTTGAATTTGCATATTCGATGGCAGCAATCAGGTCGGCGTGGGCGATATGCTCCAGCTTCAGGTCGCACTCCAGCATCTCCTTGGTGTTCTCACCGATCATAAGGCGGCCCAAGTCCTGCAGATTGGGCAAGCCCTCCAGAAAGAGAATGCGCTCAATCAGTGAGTCGGCGTGCTTCATCTCATCGATAGACTCGTGGTACTCGTGCTCGCCCAGCTCTTTCAGGCCCCAGTCTTTGTACATGCGGGCGTGGAGGAAGTACTGGTTAATAGCCACCAATTCATTACCGAGAATGGTATTGAGGTGGTCGATCATCTTTTGGTCGCCTTTCATGGTCTAGCCTCCTTTGTGTTGATGCGCAAAGAGTGACGCCTTTCTAACGCTAAGTCAACCTAAGTTATTGATTTTGTTGAAAATTTATAATGATAATCAGAGCGATTATCATCCCGTGATGTCGTGATACTGTTCAGCTAAGGGTCCAGTGTTGCCGGGCTGTGTTTCATGCCTTTGTTGGCAGAAATTTATGCAATGAGGGGGCAGCGGGGGAGGGCATTGATACAGCGCACTGCCGGCAAGGGTGCTTGTCTATAGGGGCACAAACAGTAAGAGCAGCAGTCAGTGCATCTGCAGCGCGATGCTACTTATGGCCCCGCGTGAATAATCACAGAAAGAAGCTGGCCAGCGTGGCCGGGTCTAAACAGGGAATATCCGGGTGTCGTACCCAGGGGCCGGGAACGAACTGGGAAGTGGTTAGCGATCAGGTGACGGCGTAGAACAGCTGCTCGTTGTCCATCACATCGTCCAGGGATTCGCGCACGATTTCTTTGGCGAGAATGCCGCATTTGCCGCACTGGCTGGCAACCCCAAGGCTGCTGTGTACGTCGCTTACCGAGCTGGCGCCATCCTGAACGGCGGCGCGGATCTGGGTATCGGTAATTCCTTTGCAAATACAGACGTACATGAGCGAAACGGTGGCTGGCTGCTGTCGATGGGCAAAAAGTAATAAGAATGAGAATAATTGTCAACAACAATCAATAACATTTCCTGACTCGGCCTGGGCTGGTGCTATCTGGTATGCGGTTTAACGCAATTAGAGGTTGCCCATCAGTGCCTTCAATCGAGCCTCGACCAGCGGCAGGCGATCATTGCCGAAATACATATCATCCCCATTGATGAACAGTGTGGGTGAGCCATAGCCGCCACGCGCGATCACGTCATCGGTGTTGGCGCGCAGTGCCGCTTTGTAAGTATCGTTATCACAGGCAGCAGCCAGCGCATCGCTGTCCAGACCGATTGCGCTGGCAATGTCGGCCAGTACCTCCGGCTGTGAGATGTCGCGATTATCTCCCCAGTACGCTTCGAAAACAGCGCGCGACCATGCGATCTCCTGACCTTGCTCGGCAGCATAGATGGCAGCGCGCATGGCTTTGGCGCTGTTCACGGGAAACACGTCGGGTTGAATGATGCGCACGCCCGCCAGCCAGGCCCAGTCGCCCAAATCTTTAAGGTAGTAGCGGAACTGCCGTTCGTTGGCAGCAGCACTGGCGCGCTTGCTGTAGAGCTCCTGATTGACCGCGTTGAACACGCCGCCCACGAGAATGGGGCGCCACTGCATATCCACACCCAATTCCTGCGCCATTGGGATCATTCGCGTGAACGCCAGGTAGGTCCAGGGGCTGGAGCAGTCGTAGAAAAATTCCAGGGTGGGCTTCGCACTCATCATGGGTTTCCGCACAGGATCAAGAGGCCGCCGAGCTTAGCACACCGACTCTGCGCATTAGGTATAATCGCCGGCCCACAAGGGATGACCGAACATGGATATCAAGGATTACATGGCCGCTCTGGGCCGCGGAGCCAGAGCCGCCGCCAGCGATGTTGCAGCCTCCAGCACGGAGCAGCGCAATGCTGCATTGCTGGCCGCGCGTCGTCGGCTGGATCAGGCCAGAGAGGCACTGACCCATGCCAATGAGCAGGATTTGGCGAGGGGAAGGAGTAATGGCTTGGACGCAGCGCTGCTCGATAGACTGGCGCTAACCCCGGCGCGCATCGATACCATGCTGGAGGGCCTGCGCCAGGTTGCCGATCTGCCAGATCCGGTCGCCAGTATCTCAGACATGCGCACCATGCCCTCTGGCATCCAGGTGGGACGCATGCGCGTGCCTCTGGGTGTGATAGGCATCATTTACGAGTCGCGCCCCAATGTGACCGTCGAGGCGGCCAGCCTGTGTCTTAAATCAGGCAATGCCACCATCTTGCGCGGTGGCTCTGAGGCCATTGAGTCGAACGCTGCTATCGCTGCGTGTCTGCGTGATGCCCTGACCGAGGTCGGTTTGCCCGCAGCCGCTATTCAGGTGCTGGACACACCCGATCGCGCGGCGGTGGGCGAACTGATTACCATGCCGGAATACGTGGACGTGATTGTTCCCCGCGGTGGCAAGGGTCTGATTGAGCGTATCAGTGCGGACGCCCGGGTGCCGGTCATTAAGCACCTGGATGGCGTTTGCCACGTCTACATCGACAGCGGTGCCGACCCATCAATGGCCACCGACATTGCCATCAATGCAAAAACCCAGCGCTACGGCACCTGCAATACCATGGAAACCTTGCTCGTAGCGCAGAGCGAGGCGGCGACGCTGCTGCCCTCTCTGGCAAGTGCATACGCCGAGCACGGGGTTGAGCTGCGCGGCTGCGAGCAAACACTGGAGATCGTGCCGGGCTTGCAGCAGGCCACGGAAGAGGACTGGCACGCGGAATACCTGGCACCGATTCTCGCGATCAAGGTGGTCGCCGATATCGATGCAGCCATGGCCCACATTGCCACCTACAGCTCCCAACACACAGACACCATTGTCACGCGCGACCATTCCCGTGCCATGCGCTTCCTGCGTGAGGTGGACTCCAGCTCGGTCATGGTCAATGCGTCTACCCGCTTTGCGGATGGATTTGAGTATGGCCTGGGTGCCGAGATCGGCATCTCAACCGACAAACTCCATGCGCGCGGCCCTGTAGGGTTGGAAGGTCTGACCTCGCAGAAATATGTGGTGCTGGGTGACGGACAAATTCGCACTTGACTATGGATGTGGCTAAGCGCGCTCAGGCGGTAGCTGTGCTGGGTGGTACTTTTAACCCCGTGCACTTCGGTCATCTGCGCTCGGCCCTGGAACTGGTCGATCATCTGCACCTGTCGCAGCTCAGGCTGATGGTGTCGGCTCGGCCACCGCACCGGGACGAACCGCAAACCAGCGCGGAACACCGGGCTGCCATGGTGCAGCTGGCCGTGGATGATGAGCCTCGCCTGATTTGTGATACTCGTGAATTGGCGCGATCTGGCCCCTCCTACACAGTGGATAGTCTCAAGGCGCTGCGCGCTGAGGTGGGACAGGAAATGCCGCTGCTGCTTGTCGTGGGTGGTGACGCTGTTCAAGGCCTGACCGGTTGGTCGCGCTGGCAGGCCCTGCTGGACTATGCACATCTGGTAGTCGTGGCGCGCCCCGGATTTACCCTGCCACGTGGCGGAGAGCTAGGCGATTGGTTGACCAGCCACGAAGCGGGACTGCCCGGTGATCTGTTCGATGTGCCGCAGGGGCGGGTGTATCTGGAATCACTGCGGCCACTGCCCATTTCGGCAACGGAGATACGCGCGCTGTTGCAATCAGGCAAATCAGCGCGCTACCTGCTGCCCGACTCCGTACTGGACTATATTAATCAACATGAACTTTATACAGGGAGATCTCCCACAACATGACATTGAGCAAGAAAGCCTGACGCATGGACGCTGAACCTTTGAAAGAACTGGTTCTTGAGGCGCTGGATGACCTCAAGGCTGTTAACCCTGTCACTTTGGAAGTCAGTGCGATGACCGACGTGATGGACTACATGGTGGTTGCCAGCGGCACATCGAACCGGCACGTGAAATCCCTTGCCGACAACGTCTGTGTGGAGGCCAAGAAGCAGGGCATGCCGCCCATCGGTGTTGAAGGCCAGGATGCAGGAGAATGGGTGCTGGTGGACTTCGGTGACGTGGTGGTTCATGTGATGTTGCCGGCAACCCGTGACTTCTACGACCTGGAGCGACTCTGGGTGGCTACTGACGCCGGCGCCTGATGCGCATCACGGTACACACCGTGGGCAGTAAAATGCCCGGCTGGGTGACCGAGGGCACACAGGAGTACAGCAAGCGACTGCCGCGTGAGCTGAATCTGGAGTGGCGCGAGCTGCCACTGGCCCAGCGCGGAAAGCGCAATGGCAATACCGTCCGTCTGAAAGAGAAAGAAGGCGAGCAAATCCTCCAATCCATTGGGCCCAGTGATCTGGTTGTGGCCCTGGATGTGCTTGGCAAACCCTGGTCTACCGAATCATTGGCGCAGCGTCTGTCCGACTGGCAGATGAACGGGCGCAATGTCTCCCTGTTGGTGGGCGGCCCCGACGGCCTCTCTCGCGCCTGCCTGGATCGGGCCGATATGAAGTGGTCTTTGAGCGCGCTGACCTTGCCGCACCCGCTGGTGCGGGTGGTTTTGGCAGAACAGTTGTATCGGGCTTGGACAATCACTGTGAACCACCCGTATCATCGAGCCTGATTCATGGTGTGTCAGGCCGCGCGGTAGATGCCACAAGCAATAGCACTTAAGGACCCCGTTCGCGAGAGCCGGATTTACAGTGCACGCACCCTTACCGCAGTACTTATTGTGGTCATGGCGCTGGGGCTGATTGTCGCCCGTTATTACAGCCTGCAGATCACGCATTACGAATCCTACCGCACCCAATCCGAGCGCAACCGTGTGCAGCTGCAGCCCCTGCCGCCCAAGCGCGGGCTGATCTTCGACCGCAATGGTGTGCTTCTCGCCGACAACCGCGCCACCCATATTCTGTCGGTCGTACGAGAGCGCGTGCCGGATCTGGAGGCGACACTCACCCGGCTAGGTGAACTGGTCCCGATTTCTGATCGCGATCTCGATAACTTCCGCAAAAAGCTCAACCGCCGACGTCCTTACGAGGCGGTACCGCTGCGTTTTCGTTTAACCGAGGAGGAGCAGGCGGTCCTTGCTGTGAACCGGCACGAATTACCCGGCGTGGTTGTGGACGCGCAGTTACTACGCCACTACCCGCACGGCGAGCTGTTTTCGCATGCGCTGGGATATGTGGGCCGCATCAACGAGGAAGAAGCGTTGTTCCTCGATGAGCGCGACTATCGTGGTACGTTTCATGTGGGCAAGGTTGGCATTGAGAAGTATTACGAGGACACCCTGCACGGTGAAGTGGGCTACCAAAACGTAGAGACCAACGCCCATGGCCGGGTGCTGCGGGTCCTGGAGCGGTATGCACCAACCCCCGGCGAGGATTTAACCTTGCACCTGGACATCAATCTGCAACGCACTGCTTATGAGGCCCTGGGTGAGCAGCGCGGCGCCGTGGTAGCGATTGATCCCAAAACAGGCGGCGTGATGGCGCTGGTGTCTACCCCGGGTTTTGATACCAACTTGTTTGTGAATGGGATTAGCAGCGCGAACTACAGCGAGCTGCGAGATTCTCTAGATGTGCCGCTGTTCAACCGGGCAGTACAGGGGCAGTATCCGCCGGGCTCGACCGTGAAACCTATGATGGGATTGGCGGGGCTCGAGTCGGGACTGGTAACGGCCCAAACGACGGTGCCGGATCCGGGCTGGTACCGACTGCCGGGTGACTCGCGGCGTTACCGCGACTGGATTCTGAAGATTCGGGGCACAGGACATGCGCCGGAAGTCGACCTGCACATGGCGATTGTAGAGTCCTGTGATGTTTACTTTTACGACCTCGCGCGCAAGCTGACCATCGATAAAATGTACGACTATCTCCACCCCTTTGGTCTGGGCGAGCGAACGGCAGTAGACACCACCAACGAGCGCCGGGGCGTGCTGCCCTCCACCCGCTGGAAGCGCGATGCGCTGAATCAACCCTGGTACCCGGGCGAGACGCTGAGCGCCGGCATTGGACAGGGCTATGTGCTGACGACGCCGATGCAGCTTGCTGTGGCGACCAGCGTTTTGGCTACCAAAGGCGAACACCGCACACCGCGACTGGTGCGTTCACGGGGGAGCGAGCTGGTAGAGGCTCCATTGCAGCCGCCGGTTGTTGCCACTGAGGCACACTGGAACACGGTGCATGAGGCCATGCGCGATGTTGTGCACGGGGAGCGCGGTTCAGCGCGCAGCATCGGTAAGGATATTCCGTACGAAATGGCAGGTAAGACGGGCACTGCACAGGTTATCGGTATTGCCCAGGGCGAGGTTTATCGTGAAGAGGAGGTGGCCGAACGGCACCGCAATCACGGCCTGTTCATCGCGTTTGCACCCTATGCAGCGCCGACCATTGCGGTGGCAGTGCTGGTCGAAAATGGCGGTGGCAGCAGTGCCGCCTACCCAATAGCTCGCGAGGTGATCGATACCTGGTTACTCGGGGCAGACGCTGGCTGATGGCGGATTATCTGAGGCAACTGCCGCAGGGTTCTGCAGATCTCGCCCGCAGGCCAAGCGCTGCCAGCCGTTTCCACATCGATGTGCCACTGTTGGTTCTGCTGCTGGCATTGACCAGCTTCGGCCTGCTGGTGCTTTACAGTGCGTCCGGGCAGAGCAGCGCTGCGGTGATTCGTCAGGGTCAATACTTTCTGGTGGCCTACGTGGTGATGATCGTGGCCGCGCAGATTCGACTGGTAACCTATATGCGATGGGCGCCCTGGTTCTATCTGGGAGGTATTGGCCTGCTGGTGGCGGTTATCTTTGTGGGTGTGGGTGCCAAGGGCGCTCAGCGCTGGCTGTCGTTGGGCGGTTTTCGTTTTCAGCCCTCAGAGATTCTCAAGATTCTGGTGCCCATGACCGTGGCCTGGTATCTGGCTGATCGGGTGCTGCCGCCCCGCTTCAAATACATTGTGGTGAGCCTTGCTATTGTCGGCTTGCCCGCTGTGCTTATCCTCAGGCAGCCAGACCTGGGGACAGCGCTATTGATTGCCGCCAGCGGTCTGTTCGTGATTTTTATGGCGGGCATCGGCTGGCGCTACATCTTCGGGGCTGCTGTTCTGGCGGTGGCTTCTGCCTGGCCGGCGTGGCTGTTCGTACTTAAGGATTATCAAAAGCAGCGCATCCTGACATTGCTGAATCCCGAGAGCGATAAACTTGGCGCAGGTTGGAATATCATCCAATCGAAAACGGCCATTGGCTCGGGTGGTTGGTCTGGCAAGGGCTGGCAGAGTGGGACCCAGTCACAGTTGGATTTCCTGCCTGAGAGCCGAACAGACTTCATTATTGCCGTGCTTGCCGAAGAGTTCGGCCTGCGCGGTGTTCTCACGCTGGTAGCGCTGTATCTGCTGATACTGCTGCGCGGCTTTTGGATTGGGCTGAATGCAAAAACCAGCTACGGACGCATGCTCGCTGGCAGCCTGACGCTCACCTTTTTTGTCTACATCTTTGTTAATATGGGAATGGTCGCCGGGTTGCTGCCCGTGGTGGGTGTGCCGCTGCCTCTGGTGAGTGCCGGTGGAACATCTGTAGTGACCCTGATGGCAGGTTTTGGCCTGCTGATGGCAATCAGCACGGAGCAACGCATTGCTGACTATTAATCCCCTCCCGCACAACCTGGCCAATAGAGGCACTGCCATGATTCGATTCGCCACTCTCTTCATTACTTTGCTGACGTCAGTGCTTGCGCTGTCCGCACGCGCCGACAGCTATGCGGGCAATGCGCAAGCCCAAGCGGTGATAGACCAGTTGGTGGCAGAGGAGGGGTTTGATCGCGACCAACTGGAAGCGGTGATGGCGGACGCCCAGCGCCAGGACAGCATTATCGAGGCGATGGATAGGCCGGCTGAAAAGACCAAGCCCTGGTACGATTACCGCGAGATATTTCTGACTGAACAGCGCGCAGAAGAGGGTGTTGCTTTCTTCAACACCCATCGCGAAACCCTGGCGCGTGCCGAGGCAGAGACCGGTGTGCCTGCAGAGATCATTGTCGCTATCATCGGGGTTGAAACGTATTACGGGCGCATCACTGGCAGTTACCGGGTGATCGACGCCCTGACGACGCTGGCCTTCGACTACCCGCGTCGCTCCGAGTTCTTTACCAAAGAGCTCAAGAACTACCTGATGCTGACCCGCGATCAGGGCATCAATCCGGCGGACTTCAAGGGCTCCTATGCAGGCGCGATGGGGTATGGCCAGTTCATGCCCAGCAGTTACCGCGCCTATGCGATCGACTTTGATGGCGATGACAAGATCGACATCTGGAATAACCCCGTGGATGCCATTGGCTCGGTAGCCAATTATTTTGCAGAGCACGGCTGGCGCAGCGGCGGCGATGTGGTTGCCATCGCCAAGGCCGATAGCTCGGTGCCTGACGATGTATTTGTGCAAAAGCGTAAAGACCTCAAGCCGGTGCGCACGGTGGCGGAGTTGGCCGAGTTGGGTGTCGAACCGATGCGTGATCTGCCGGATGACGCCATGGCAACGGCCATGAAGTTTGAACTGGCTGATGGTTACGAGTACTGGATGGGTCTACACAATTTCTACGTAATTACTCGCTACAACCTCAGCGCAATGTACGCCATGAGTGTGTATCAGCTGAGCCAGCGCCTGGCCGATGAGGTGGGCAGTTGATGCGATGGGTTCTGGTTGTGCTGGGCTTTGCCGCCCTCGCAGCCTGCACGGTGACTCCCCCGCCGCAGTCGGGTGGGGGTGGCGGCACTGCGGTGACTGATACGGTCAGCGATGGCGCGCCGGTGCGCACGATTGCACCGGGCGACGTTGCCAATGCCGTCCCCCGGCCTGATCCCATTCTCGCCGCTGGCAATAAAAGCCCCTACACGGTGAATGGCGTTACCTACGAAATCATGGACGATTATCGCAACTACCGTGAGCAGGGCATTGCCTCCTGGTATGGCACCAAATTCCATGGCCGCAAGACGTCCAACGGTGAAATCTTCGATCTCTATGCCGCCACGGCTGCGCATAAGACACTACCAATACCCACCTACGCCGAAGTGACTAACCTCAATAATGGCCGCAGTATCGTCGTCAGGGTGAATGACAGGGGTCCTTTCCACCCTGAGCGTGTTATTGATCTGTCTTACGGTGCGGCGGTGAAGCTGGGCTTCATGAAGCAGGGCACGGCTCCGGTAGAGGTGCGCGTGCTCAATATAGCCGGAGTTGATGACCGTCGCGGCACCACTCTGGGCAGTTATCGTTACCTGCAGATGGGTGCGTTTGGCGCAGAGTCGTCGGCACAGCGTCTTCGCGATGAGATCGCCACTGTAATTTCTGCGCCGGTAGCGGTGAGCCCCGTCAGTGCGGGTGATGGCCTGCTTTACCGCGTACGTGTTGGTCCGATTGATGACCCACAGCAGTTTGCCGCAGTGCGCCGTCAGCTTAGTGACAGCGGCTACGGCAGCGGCCAACCCCTGCCCTGAGCCCTGATTTCGTTTCACTCGCTCGGGCCTTGGGGTAACATCCCCTGAAGCCCACGCCCGCAATGGTTCCCGTGTTTATGTCTCGCTTTTTGACCGCTGTTTTTATCGCCGTGTTCACTCTGCCAGCGCTGGGCGCAAGCATTGTTCCGGCGCCCCCCCAATTGGATGCCAAAGCGTACCTGTTGATGGATGCAGCCAGCGGGAAGGTTCTGGTGGGGCACAACGCGGACATGCCTCTGCCACCGGCCAGCCTGACTAAAATGATGACGGCGTATGTATTGGCCGCCGAGATGGAGGCCGGCCGCATAGCCGCCGATGACATGGTCAGCGTGTCCCGTAACGCCTGGTCGCAGAATCCCGTGTTTAACGGATCGTCCCTGATGTGGATCGAGCCGGGCATGGATGTGTCGGTGGCTGACCTGGAGCGCGGTATCGTGATCTCATCTGGTAACGACGCAACGGTTGCGATTGCCGAGCACATCGCAGGTACCGAGGCGGCCTTTGCGGACATGATGAACAGCTATGCCGAAGCACTGGGCATGAGCGATACCTACTACCAAAACTCACACGGTCTGCCCGCACCCGATCACATAACAACGGCTCGCGATCTGGCCATACTTGCCCGGGCGATGATTAAAAATTTCCCCGAGCACTATAAGATCTACGCCGAGCGCGAGTTCACCTATAACGATATCCGCCAGTACAACCGCAACTCCCTGCTCGGTGAAGATCCTTCCGTGGACGGCCTGAAAACCGGCTATACCCGTGAGGCTGGCTATTGCCTTGTGGCTTCAGCCGAGCGCCGTGATATGCGCCTCGTCTCTGTGGTGATGGGCACCCGCAGCCCTAACGCACGTAAGAACCAGACGCGTTCACTGCTCAATTACGGATTCCGCTTTTACGAGACAACCACCCAGTTTGCGGAAGGTGGCGCATTGGACGAAGTGCGTGTCTGGAAAGGCGTGAGCGACACCTTGTCTGTCGGCGTACAGGAGCCGGTGGTGCTAACCTTGCCGCGCGGTAAAGAGAAGCATCTGAAAACAGTAGTGACCAAGAACGAGAGCATCATCGCGCCGCTAGCGGTAGGCGATGCTCTGGGTTCGGTTGCCCTGGTGCTGGATGAGGAAACGCTTTACGAGACCCCATTGGTGGCACTGGAAGCCGTTGAGCAAGCAGGCTTTTTTGCACGATTGTGGGACAGCATCCTGATGTGGTTCTCCAAACTTTTCTCAGCCTAAGGCCGAAGTTCAATGACGGAGCAACCCGATCCCCCCAAAATTGAATTTCCCTGCGATTATCCGATAAAGGTGCTTGGCAGAAGTGGCGACGAATTTCAGCGTGTGGTTCTGGAGTTGGTTGAGCGCCATGCGCCCGGCTTTGATCGCGACACCGTTCTGGTGAAAGGCAGCAGCAAGGGCACCTTTACATCAATTAATGTGACCATCGTGGCGACCGGGCCGGAGCAGTTGGACGCACTGCACCAGGACCTCATGGGGACCGGCCTGGTTCAGATGGTGATATAGGCCGCTATGGCCGCTCTCGAACTGCGTCGGCTGAGCCTCGCCGACTACAGCGAAACACTGACTGCCATGCGGGACTACACCGATGCCCGCGACGAACACTCGCCAGACCAGCTGTGGCTGTTACAACATCCACGCGTATTCACGCAGGGCCAGGCAGGTAAAGCCGAGCATGTGCTGGCGCCGGGCGACATACCCGTGGTTCAGGTTGATCGCGGTGGTCAGGTAACCTATCACGGCCCAGGGCAGTGGGTGGTGTACCTGCTCATTGATTTGAAGCGACATAGTTTGGGTGTCCGCGCGCTGGTGGATGTGATCGAGCAGGCCATTGTGGCTTGCCTGGCCGATTACGGTATTCAGGCGGCGCCAGACCCTGCGGCCCCTGGGGTCTACGTAGCGGGCAGGAAGATTGCTTCTCTGGGCTTGCGCGTTCGCCGCGGCTGCAGCTATCACGGGCTGTCGCTCAACGTGGATATGGATCTGGAACCGTTCTCGCGTATCAACCCCTGCGGCCATGAGGGCCTTGAGGTGACATCCATGGCGCAACTGCTGGCAGAGAGTGCTATGCCCGCGATGGATGCGGTTGGCGAGTCCCTCTTGACCCATTTGCAGCGGGAACTGGCTGCCGCCAACACGGACTGACGCCACTGCTACGCATGGCGGAATCCGCGTATAATCCGCGCTTTTTCCACGGACAGTCTCATGTCAGAACTTGGCCAGGCGATACAGTCGCGTCGCACCTTCGCCATTATTTCCCACCCGGACGCCGGTAAGACCACGATTACCGAGAAGCTTCTGCTGCTGGGCAGTGCCATTCAGGTGGCAGGCTCCGTGAAGGGGAAGAAGGGTCCTCACGCCACCTCCGACTGGATGAGCATGGAGCAGGAGCGTGGCATCTCGGTTACCTCATCAGTGATGCAATTTCCCTACCGGGAGCGCACGGTGAACCTGCTGGATACGCCGGGGCACGAGGATTTCTCCGAGGACACCTACCGTACCCTGACCGCGGTGGATTCGGCCCTGATGGTCATTGACGGCGCTAAGGGTGTCGAGGATCGCACCATTAAGTTGATGAACGTCTGTCGCCTGCGCGATACCCCCATCATCAGCTTTGTGAACAAGATGGATCGCGACATCCGCGACCCTATTGAATTGCTGGATGAAATCGAAGAGGTACTCGATATCCAGGGCGCGCCCATCAACTGGCCTATTGGAATGGGCGGCTTCTTCAAGGGTGTATACAACCTTTATACCGACACCATCCATAAATATGTGGCAGGTCATAACAGCCAGCTGCACCCGGATGAGCGCATCGACGGTCTGGATAGCGACGAGGCTCGCCAGCTGTTGGGTGATGAGTACGACGATTTTGTCGAGGAAATAGAACTGGTGCGCGGTGCCAGCCACGCATTTGATCTGGAGCAGTTTCTCGCTGGCAAGCTAACGCCGGTATTCTTTGGCACTGCGTTGGCCAACTTCGGTGTGCGCGAAATGCTGGACGATTTTGTTGAGTGGGCGCCAGCGCCTCTGGATCGCCACACTACAGGCCGCGAGGTGGCGGCTACTGAGCCTAGGTTCTCGGGATTTGTCTTTAAAATCCAGGCCAACATGGACCCTAGGCACCGTGACCGTATCGCCTTCCTGAGGGTTTGCTCCGGGCAGTACAACAAAGGCATGAAGATGCGCCACGTTCGGGTGGGCAAAGACGTCAAAATCGCCGATGCCGTCACCTTCAAGGCCGGCGAGCGTGTATTGGTGGAGGAGGCCGTGTCCGGCGACATCATCGGCCTTCATAATCACGGCACCATCCAAATTGGCGACACCTTCTCCGCCGGCGAGGATCTTCAGTTCACAGGTATTCCCCACTTTGCGCCTGAATTGTTCCGCCGCATTCGGCTGGCCGACCCCATGAAGTCCAAGCAGCTACAGAAGGGGCTTCAGCAGCTGTCGGAAGAGGGGTCTACCCAGGTATTCGCGCCCATCAGCTCCACGGACCTGATCGTGGGCGCCGTGGGGCAGCTACAGTTTGATGTGGTGGCCTATCGTCTGAAGGACGAGTACAAGGTCGAGGCGATTTACGAGCCGGTGAACGTTTACACCGCTCGCTGGGTGCACTGCGAGGATGAGCGCAAGCTTGAAGAGTTTCGCAAAAAGGCAGCGGACCAGCTCTCGGTGGACGGTGGCGGTTACCTCACCTACCTGGCCCCAACACGGGTGAATTTGCAGCTGATGGAAGAGCGCTGGCCGGATATCGAGTTCCGAGCCACCCGCGAACACTGATCGGTAGGGGCACGCTTGTGCCCCAGCGGTCTAGCCCAGCAGGGCTTCGATATCCGCTTCTATGGCAGAGGGCTTGGTGGCAGGTGCGTAGCGCTTTAAAACTGAGCCGTCTTTGCCGATCAGGAATTTGGTGAAGTTCCACTTGATGCGCTCGGTGCCCAGTGCGCCCGGCGCAGCCTTCTTCAGGTACTTGAACAATGGGTCGGCACCGCCCCCGTTGACTTCGATCTTGCCGAACATCGGGAAGCTGACGCCGTAGTTCAACTGGCAGAATTCCTGAATTTCATCATTACTGCCCGGATCCTGCTTGCCGAACTGGTTGCAGGGAAAGCCCAGGATCTCCAGACCTTGATCCTTGTAAGTTTCATACAGTGACTCTAGTCCCTCGAACTGCGGGGTGAAGCCGCATTTTGAGGCTGTGTTAACCACCAGCAGCACTTTGCCTTTGTAATCCGCCAGTGACTTTGCAGAGCCTGCTTTGGTAGTGGCGCTGAAATCGAAGACTGATTCAGACATGCGGATTACTCCTTCGCGCGTTCGCGCAGTGATCTTGGTATGGGGGTGATACGTGCCCGGGGCTCGCCGGGATTAGCTTCGGCTAACCCCCACCCATCGTGTTATGCCGCCTGCGCTGCTTGCAGTTGCACCTGCTCCATGAGTAATGCCACGCGCTTGCGCTGCATCTTCAGGGAGAACTCCAGTTCCCGGAAGCGGGTGCGCAACGCTGCATTGTCCCACTTCTCCTGCAACTGCTGGCGCTTCTCAGAGAGAGCATCTTCCAGCGCATTGCGCTTTTGCTCGTAGCGCTGCGATTGCAGTTCTTTCCACTGGTTGATGGACTCAGTGAACAGCTGATACTCACGCTCCAGTGTGGCGCGCAGTCCCTCTGCGGCGGGGCTGTCGTCCAGCTCTCGACGCGCTCGCTCAAACTGGGTATCCAGAATGGCGCGCTGAATTTTGAAGTCGGGTACGCGCACCAGATTCGAGGCCAGGCCCAGCTTTTCACACAGGCTGATAAACCACTTGGTGGGATCCCACTGATACCAGCGAATGCCATTGCGGTAGTCAGTTTGGAAGATGTGGTGATAGTTGTGGTAGCCCTCCCCGTAGGTCAGGAAGGCGAGGAACCCATTGTCCCGTGCGCTGTTGCTCTCGGTATAAGGGCGCGTGCCCCAGTAGTGCGCCAGTGAGTTAATGAAGAAGGTAACGTGGTGATTCACCACCAGGCGCAGCAATCCCACCAGCAGCACCGTGCCAATAATATCCCCGTGCCACAGGCCCAGCAGAATGGGCAAGCCCAGGTTCATGAAGGTCGTCAGCGCAACGTAGTGTTTGTCCTGCCACATGACGATCGGGTCGCGCTGCAGATCGCGTGCGTTGCTGAAGTCCGCTTCGTTGGATTTGTAGTCACGCAGCATCCAGCCCATATGGCTGAACCAGAGTCCGCGGCCCGCTGAGTAAGGGTCCTGCTCGTTATCGTCTACATGGCGGTGGTGGCGACGGTGGTCTGACGCCCAGATGAGGATGCTGTTCTGCAGGGCACCGGCGCCCCAGAACGCATAGAACCAGCGCAGCGCAGGGCTGGCTTCATAGGCCTTGTGTGCCCATAAACGGTGGTAGCCGCCGGTGATGGACATACCGTTCAGGTAAAGGAAGGCCAGCGCCCACAACCACTGAAAGGCGTCGTATCCGTGGTACACGCCCCAGGCGGGTACCAGAACCAGTGCAGCCAGCGGTAGCACAACGAAAATGGCAACGTTGATGGGTAGCAGCGGTGGCTTTGCGTCGGTGCTGTTCATAACTTCTGAGTACCTCTATTGAATGGTGTAATGGTAGCGGGTTGTGCCCTCGATGTCTTTGCGCTGTGGCGATTTCGCCCCGGTTGACCACTTGCCGCAGCGCCGGCATAAAAATGCAGTATTATGCGCCCTCCTCAGTTCAAGCCCACCACACCGCGTGACAGTTCATCCCTACGTCCAAGGCAAGGCATTCCTGCACCATGAGTGAGAAGGCGGTTTTCACCCGCGGCTCCACCATGCGGCACGTATTGGTGATGACCGGCGCCAGCGCTACGGGCTTGCTCACCATGTTCGGTGCTGATGTTGTTGATATGTACTTTCTTACCCTGCTGGGTGAGCAGGCGTTGGTGGCGTCAGTGGGTTTCGCCGGTACGCTGATCTACTTTCTGGTGTCGATCAGTATCGGTCTGCAGATAGCCTTGGGTGCACTGGTTGCCCGTTCTGAGGGCGCCTATCGGCGGGACCTGGCAGGTCGCTACTGTAGCAGCGCGTTGCTCTTCAATGGTGTGCTGGCGGTGCTGATGAGCGTCGTGGGCTGGGTCTTTCTTGAGGATCTTCTGGTATTGCTCGGGGCCCGTGGTCTGGCGCTGGACTATGCCATCCGCTATGCCCAGATCCTAATGCTGTCTATCCCGATACTGGTTATTGGGATGAGCGCTGCGGCGGGTGTGCGCGCGGTCGGTGATGCACGGCGCGCCATGTGGGCAACCGTGTACGGGGCGCTGACCAACGCAGCTCTGGACCCGCTGTTTATTTTCACCTTCGGCTGGGGGCTTGAAGGGGCAGCCTGGGCATCGGTGGCGTCCCGTGTGGTGACGCTGGTTATTGCGTGGCGGGCACTTATTGGCGTCCATCATCTGCCGCGCCGGGTTAGCTACCCCCAGTTTCGCGCCGATATTCGCCCGATTATGGCGATTGCCGGCCCAGCCGTGCTGACCAACCTTGCCACGCCCATTGGTAACAGCTTTGTCCTGCGTACGCTGTCAGAATTTGGTGATGGCGCCGTTGCCGGCGCGGCAATTATGGGGCGTATCGCGCCGGTGGCTTTCTGCGCCGTATTCGCGCTTTCCGGGGCCATTGGTCCGATCATCGGCCAGAATGCGGGGGCAGGGTTTTACGACCGTGTGCGCAGTACGCTTGGCAATGCGCTTTTGTTCAATCTGGTGTATGTGATCCTGGTATGGCTGCTGCTAATACTGCTGACCGAGCCGATTATTGCCACCTTCTCCGCCAGTGACGAGGCCGCAGACCTCATTCGCTTCTACAACACATTTCTGGTGGGTGCCTTCTTCTTCAACGGCACCCTGTTTGCCGCAAACGCCAGCTTTAACAACCTGTCGCGGGCAAAATGGGCCACAGCCTTTAACTTTAGTAAAGTGCTGCTGGGAATCATTCCCGGGGTCTATTTTGGCGCGCAACTGTTTGGCGCGCGGGGGGTGCTGCTGGGCGAGGCGCTGGGTATGACGGTGTTTGGTGCCCTGGGTATTGTGGCCGCATTTGTGCTCACCCGCCGCCTGCAGCGCGAGCACGCCAGGTCCTAGTAGTACCGAATCAGCTTCACTCGGGCGCTCTTAGCGACGCCAGTGCTTCGTAGAGCCAGTCGCGGCTGGGGCGTTCCACACCGTCACAGATCACGCTGTAGGCCTTGCCTGTCCAGGAGCTTTCGCTGGCAAGGCGGTCGATTAACTGCTCCGTGCTGTTTACGTGGCGCTTGCCGCGACGGTACTTGAGTCTTAGGTGATCCGCGGCATCTTCGGCAGAATGCACGCTGCCATTGCGTTGAAACTCGCAACCACTCTGCGCCACCTGTGAGAGCAGGGCTTCAATCTCTGTGCTGCTGTCATCGGCACGCGTTGGTAGCGAGAGGCACAGCAGTGATACCAGCACCATTGTCAGGCAGGTGCAACGCGGGGAAGGCGATTGTAGTGTGGATTTTATGGCCATGTCAGGGTCGCGCTCAGCGGGTTATGGTCGGAACTGTCTACAGCGGTGACCTCGGTATCTTGCACTGAGAGACCGCGAAGATAAATGTGGTCCAGCGGCCAATCCAAAAAGCGTGTTCGCAGGTCTGGCTCGTAGGTGGTGTTGATCAAGCCGTGCTCGGCCATCAGTGCGTCCACCATGTCCTGTCTGTCCTCGCTCCAGGTGTTGAAATCGCCCGCGGCGATTACCGGCCCAGTGTGTGCAGCGATCACGGTGGCAATAGAGTTTAATTGGGCCTCAAATTCTTGAGCACTGAGCTCGAAATTCACAGCATGAATGTTGATTGCCAGCAGCCGGTTTTCGTGTCCCGCCATGGGATGCTCGGTGACGCTGGTGGCTTTAGGCGTACCCAGCCATGGCTCCCAGGCGGTGAGATTGCACAGCAAACTGGGAGAGCTGGTACTGAGGGTGAGGACACCGGTTTCGATATCGTCGGTAGTGTAGCCGGCTGCAAATGCCTGATAGAGCGGTAGCGGAATCTCGCCGGCAATATTGGCCTTCACTGCCGCTTCCTGAATGAACGCGAGTTGAATGTTATCGCTTAACTGCCTCAGATCGCCGGCCCAATCTGTATCACCCGCCTTTTGTATGTTCCAGCTGAGAACCCTCAGTGGCGATTTCAGCAGCACCTGCTCACCGACCAGCGGCTGGCCCAGCGCGGCGGCGCAGCTTTCTGCGTCGCTGGCGGCCTGTGTGGTGGCAGTTGCGAGAAGAGCCAATGCGCAGAGCGGTGTGCGTAGCCCTTGTCGCAGCCCTGAGTGAGGTGAATAGTAGGACACAGCGGCGGTCTATCGACTGAGAGCCCCCAGTGTCGCACCCGGTGGGCTGTGCCGCCAGTGAGTCAGCGCTACAGCTTCTCCAGGTAGGATTGGTACTCGAGCTGAGTAACGCGCCGGCGGAACTCGTCGATTTCCTGTTCTTTGGTGAGGCTGAAGATGCGCTGTAACTCGTCACCCAGCGCGTCGCGAATGAATTCCGACTGCTGGAACAGGCCCAGCGAGTCCTGCATGTAGACCGGCAGTGTGTCCTTTTGCTGTGAGTAGCTGTCCCCGGTCGCCGGTTTACCGGGCGACATTTCCTGTTCAATACCGGCAAGCATGGCAGCTAACAAAACAGCGAACATCAGGTAGGGGTTTGCATCTGCCCCGGCCACCCGATGCTCCAGCCGCCGCGCCGCCGGATTCCCTGCGGGTACCCGGACGGCAACGGTGCGATTTTCGTAACCCCAGCTGGGGCTTGTGGGCGCGTGTGATCCTCGCTGGAAACGTCGGTAGGCGTTATAGCTGGGCGCAAAGATCGCAATGGACTCGGCCATGTGAGATAAGCATCCCGCAATTGCCTGCAGCAGGAAGCTGCTGCCGCGTTCGGTGCCATCGTCGAAGATGTTTTTGCCGGTCTCATCCAACACGCTGCAGTGCACGTGCATGCCGTTGCCCGCTTCTTCCTCGAAGGGCTTGGGCATGAAACTGGCGATCAGCTGGTGTCTGGCAGCCACTCCCTTAATCAGTCGCTTCATCATCATGATCTGCTTGGCGGCCAGCACCGGGCTGTCTACGTGCTGCATGTTGATTTCGTACTGGGAGGGGGCGGACTCCTTAACAACACCGTCGAAGGGCAGGTCCTGCTGTTCACAGGCAACTCGGAGCTCCTCAATCATCTCCTGATGCTGGTTGAGCACGTCCAGACTGTACATATTGCCGCCCACGGGTGTGCCAGCGGCGGGGGAGGGGCAGGTATGGGAGGGGTGCCCGTCTTCCATGGTCACCAGACTGAACTCCAGCTCGGCGGCGACCACCGGTCGCCAGCCACGTTCGGTAAAGCGCGATACCACCTGCTTCAACACGTGACGCGGGTCGCCCATGTAGGGCGTGCCGTCGGCGGCATACATGGACATCATCACCTGGCCATGCTGCCCGTTAGGCGACCAGGGGGTGGGCAGCAATGAGCCTTCAAC
The DNA here is from genome assembly GCF_014652275.1 of Parahalioglobus pacificus. Classification (GTDB taxonomy): domain Bacteria; phylum Pseudomonadota; class Gammaproteobacteria; order Pseudomonadales; family Halieaceae; genus Parahalioglobus; species Parahalioglobus pacificus. The sequence goes on from NZ_BMYM01000002.1 coordinate 890,256, forward strand.
CGGGCGGCAAATACCGTCGGCATCGCCGGAAGCAAACACCAGTTCTTCAACGTCGCGGCCCCATATGTCGAGGCTGAGCGCTGTTTGGGGGAGTTTCAGTTCGCCGTCAAATATCTTTGCCAGCTTGTGGCGGGGAAGCCACTTGCCGCGCATAACGCCGTTGCAGTCGGGGAGCAGCGCTTCGATCGTCGTGATCTCGGGGTGTGCTCGCAGAAACCAGTCCACTTCCTGGGACATCGGTAGACCATCGTGTATTTCCGGTAAGTGGTCACTATCAATCCAGGGCTGCCGGCTGGCAATGCCCCAGTTAGGGCAGGTAGTACATCCAACTTATTTGTGGCAAGGATGTCTGGCGCTTGCTAAGCCTGTCGCGGGGCCATATACACGCTCAGTGGATCGCCGCCGGCAGCTTCTCCCAGGCAGGACATGGCGTTCAGGAACAGTGAAAAAAGGTCGGTCTGGGAGCTCACGTCCAACTTACGGTAAATACTCTTACGGTGGCGGCGTACGGTTTCCACCGCGATACCCAGGCGATCCGCAGAGGCATCTGTGCTGTAGCCACGCAGCATCAGTTCCAACACACCCTTCTCGCGGGGTGACAGCATGCTCTCACCGAAGGTGTTAAACGCCTGTTCGATCTGCTGTTCTATGCCCGGTTTGATCAGGTGCGTCACTGCGAAATCGTCGTGTTCGGAGTGAGACTTGATCAACTCGACGATGGGGTCGGCCAGTAAATATAGCTTCTCGTACTCCGCTTCGCTGAACTCACCGTGCTGTCTCAAGCGCATCATGCTGATGTTGATCACGTTGCCACTGCGCAGTTTGGAAAGGTACACGGCCTCGTCAACCGTGCCCGTGTCGGCATAGTAATCCGTGTAGTACTGAGACTGCTGTGCGCTGTCAGAGGTGAGTCGCGACAAGCGGTAGATACGTGAGCGCGGTTGATTCATAGAGGCCTGGTAGAACGGATCTTCCCGATACGGCCCCTCCAAATACAGGTCGACCTGCGAGCGCAAGGCATGATCGGGTATCTCGTGATACAGCACCTTGGGTGGTAGGTCGCGGTGGTACAGCCAGATCTGTGGATAGTCGATGGCGACCTGGCCTTTTATGGCCTTCACCAGCTTGGGAAAGAACCGGTCGGTGCCTAGCTCTGCGATAGCCAGCGATATGTCCTTGTTCCATTGGCTCAGCTGCTGGATGTCGGACATGATGTCTCTTCTTTATATTCCCCAGAGTGAGTGTGCGAGGGCCTCTCGCCGAAGTCAACGTGCCAGCCGGTGCAGGGTCGGCAGTCGCCGGGCTATAATCCCGGCCGTTGTACCAGTTGTGAAGACTTATGCCGGCGAGGCGACCCACCACAGACCTCTATAACGACGCGGTGCCGATGGCGTTTACCCGAGCGCTGCTGGTACAGGCGCGCGCGTTCAATCGTGATGTCGATGCGATGCTGCAGCGTGCAAGGTTTCCCTTCGATCCTCTGAGTGGCGAAGCACAGACGGTCTTTGTGTCTCGTGAGCAATACAGCCGGCTGTGCAATGAGCTCTTTCGGGAGTTGGGGGACGAGTCTGGGGGCGTGATGCCCGATGTGCGCACACCCGTGGGCACAACGCGGCTGATAGCTCTATCCATGTTGGGCAGCGGCACGCTGGCTTCGGCAATGCGTCGCGCCATCGAATTCAATGCCTGCTGCCGGGTTCGCCATGGGGCCCAGGTGCACAACCAGTTACGCGTCGATGCCCAGCACAAGGAGGCGACGCTGTCTTACCTGAGCGGTGATGACTCCGCTGAGGCCCAGGCCAGTGTTTTGTGTGGCTTGGCCATGTGGCTGCGCTTTTGTGGCTGGTTGATAGGTCAGAGTATCGACATCACTGAAGCCCAGTGCGCCGGCCCGGAACCTGAATTCATTGCCGGTATTCGTCACTTTTTCCCCTGCCCGGTGAGATTCAACCAGCCGGTGAACGCTGTCGGCTTCAGCGCCCGACACCTTGAGGCTGAGCTAATCAGGGACGAGGCTCAACTCAAGGGCTTTCTGAAGCTGGCGCCCTATCATATTGTGATCGAGCCTCAGGCGAGTGAGCGCAGTGTCACCTTCAGGATTCGTGAAATTCTGGGCGATGATTTTCGCCATGAAATGCCCAGCTTCGAGGAGCTAACCGGTCTGCTGAGTATGTCAGCGCGAACCTTGCGCAGGCGCCTGGAGCGCGAGGGGACTTCCTACCAGCGCATTAAGGATAACGCCCGACGGGATGTCGCGATTTCATTGCTCAGTCGCGATGGTCTTACAGTCAGTGAGGTTGCGGAGCACGTCGGTTTCAGCGATCCCAGCGCCTTCCACCGCTCCTTCAAGAAGTGGACAGGCCAGTCTCCCGGCAGCTACCGCTAGTTTACTCCAGCCACGCCAGCGGCTCAGTGCGCCAATGGTCGCGCCAGGCCCGATAGACCTTGTCGCTGTAGGTGCGCCTGCCGTAGGAACCGTTGTATCGCGCCAGTGCAGGGTGCAGCCGTCCTTTCTCCCGCTGCAGATAGAACTGCAGAATGCGGCAGCCATATTCCAGATTGGTCAGATTGTCGGTCAGGTTGTCATCGGGTCTGCCGATTTCGTCCTTCCAGAAAGGCATCACCTGCATCATGCCCTGAGCACCCACGCGGGAGACAGCAAATCGGTCGAAGTGGCTTTCGACTTCGATCACTGCCAGCACCAACTCCGGGGGCAGTTCGGCGGCTGTCGCTGCGGCGTGGATCTGACGCAGAAGCTGTAATCTCTGCTGAGGGTCGTCGACGAAGCGCGCCAGACGGGAGGACATGTCGACTAGCCACACCTCCGCGTCATAGCGGTCTGTAAAGCTGTCTGCGCCGCTGATGGTGGATTCCAGAAAACTGCGCAGTGCTTCCCGCTCAGCCTCATCGGGTTGGGCGCTGGCGGGTGCCGCCAGCGCGATCAGCAGACCGATGAGTGCAGCAGCGCGCATCACTGTACTTAGGACGCCATACGTTCTTGCAATGCAGCAAGAATGCCTTCGCGGGGTAGCAGCGTGGCTTCATCGTCGCTACGTCCCTTGTACTCGAGTTTATCGTCTGCCAGCGTGCGATCGCCGATGACAATGCGGTGAGGAATTCCCATCAGCTCCATGTCGGCAAACTTCACCCCGGGCCGCTCGTTGCGGTCGTCCATGAGTACGTCGATGCCCGCGGCCACGCAGTCTGCATACAATTCTTCTGCGCAGGCTGCGACGGCTTCCGACTTGTGCATATTTAAGGGGACAATGGCCAACTGGAAAGGCGCCATGGCAGTAGGCCAGGTGATGCCATTATCGTCGTGGTTCTGCTCAATGGCAGCAGCAACGATGCGGCTAACGCCGATGCCGTAGCAGCCCATAAACATGGGAACGTTCTTGCCGTTCTCGTTCAGCACATTGGCCTGCATGGCTTCGCTGTACTTGGTGCCCAACTGGAAGATATGGCCAACCTCAATGCCTCTCTTGATTTGCAGGTTGCCATTGCCGTCCGGGCTGGGGTCGCCCTGAACCACGTTGCGCAGGTCTTCAATGCGGGGCAGCGGCAGATCACGCTCCCAGTTAACGCCGGTGAGGTGAAAACCATCTTTATTGGCGCCGCAAACAAAGTCAGCGAGGACTGCAGCGCTGCGGTCGACAATCACGGGAATAGCGAGTCCCACAGGACCGAGAGAGCCGAAGCCTGCGCCGCAGGTAGCGCGCGCAGCGTCTTCCTCCACCATTGCCAGCGGGCTGGCGATGCCGGCGAGCTTTTCCGCTTTGATCTCATTCAGTTGATGGTCGCCGCGCAACACCAGCGCAACCGGTGAGCCGGTGTCATCGTCGGCCTTTACCAGTAGAGTCTTAACTGTCGTTTCTGCCGGGATAGCGAGGCTGTTGGCAAGCTCGTCAATGGTGTGTACACCGGGCGTTGCCACCTCCGCCATGTCGTCACTCGCTGCTGCGCGAGTATCGCTATGGGGTAACGCTTCGGCCATCTCGACATTGGCAGCATAGCCGCTGCCGTCAGAGAAGGCGATGTCATCCTCACCGGAACCGGCCAGAACATGGAATTCGTGGGAACTGCTGCCACCGATGCTGCCGGTGTCAGCAATCACTGGCCTGAAATCCAGTCCCAGGCGCGTGAAGATAGCCGAATACGCGCCGTGCATAACGTCGTATGTGTCTGCCAATGATGCGGGCGTTTCGTGAAAGCTATACGCATCCTTCATCAGGAACTCGCGTGAACGCATGATGCCGAAGCGCGGGCGAATCTCGTCACGCACCTTTGTTTGTATCTGATAGAGATTAAGAGGGAGCTGCTTATAGCTTTTGATTTCATTGCGCACGAGTTCAGTGACGACTTCCTCATGTGTAGGGCCCAGGCAAAAGTCTCTATCGTGTCGGTCCTTGATGCGCAGCAGTTCAGGGCCGTACTCTTCCCAGCGACCCGATTCCTCCCACAATTCAGCGGGTTGCACTACCGGCATACTGATCTCCTGGGCGCCAGCGCGGTCCATTTCCTCGCGCACAATCGCCTCGACTTTGCGAAGTACGCGCAAGCCCAGGGGTAGCCATGTGTAGAGTCCGGCGGCGAGCTTGCGTATGAGACCGGCGCGCAGCATCAGCTGGTGGCTGATGACTTCGGCGTCGGCGGGAGTTTCCTTTTGGGTGCAAATCAGGAAGTTGCTGGTGCGCATATACAAACCAAAAATCGTGTCGCGAATGAGGGCGCCATTTTACGTGGCTTGGGCAGGGCGGTACAGCAGCCTACCCGGCGTTAGCGCGCTTTAGGGTTTTGCACCACTTTGGATCGTCAAAAAACGCGTTGAGACAGTAAAAATAGGGATTTTTTTCTCACCCCTGTTTGAAAACGCTTGTATTACAGCGTTTCATGCTTTATACCTTGCCGTGAGTCTGGGAAAGTCGCTGTTTTCTGCGGTCGGGGAAGCGGAGAAGTGACCGGCTTAAACGATAAGTCCATTAAAAACTTAGGGAAGGTTTTAACTGACATGGCAACCAAAAAAGCAGCAGCGAAGAAAAAGAAGGCTCCAGCCAAGAAAAAGGTAGCAGCCAAAAAGGCACCCGCTAAGAAAAAAGTAGCGGCCAAAAAGGCACCTGCCAAGAAGGCCCCCGCCAAGAAGAAGGTAGCAGCTAAGAAAGCCGCTCCTGCTAAGAAGGCGACGGCAATCAAAGACAAAATGACCAAGAGTCAGATTCTGGCGAGCATCGCTGACAGCACCGGCCTGAGCAAGAAGCAGGTTGGCGACGTCATGGGTGAGCTGGAAACGCTGATTGAGCGCAGCATCAAGAAGCGCGGCGCTGGCGAGTTCACTCTGCCTGGTCTGATGAAGGTCACCACCGTTAAGAAGCCCGCCAAGAAGGCTCGCAAGGGTATTAATCCCTTCACCGGTGAAGAAACTACCTTCAAGGCCAAGCCTGCCAGCATTGCTGTTAAGGTGCGTCCTCTGAAGAAGATGAAGGAATTCGCCAGCTCTTAAGGCCATTTCCTGGCTCCGTCACCTCAGGTGGCGGAGCTAATCCTACCCCTCGCCATGCACAGACAGGGTGTAAGGTTACCGCTCCCTCAAAATCAGCCAACCCCCGCATTGGCCACACCTGCCCCCTTGGGGTAAAATCCGCGCCTCTTTTTTCACCATCTGACAATGTTGTTGGGTAGTCGTTATGCCTATCTATGAGTATCAGTGCGAGTCTTGCGGCGCCAAGCTGGAAGCCCTGCAAAAAATCAGTGACGAACCGCTGGTGGAATGCCCCCAATGCGGGCAGTCGGCGCTGAAAAAACTGGTGTCCGCCGCCGCATTCCGTCTCAAGGGCGGCGGCTGGTATGAGACCGATTTCAAAACCGGCGACAAGAAAAACCTCGCTGCCGACAAGGCGGATGGTGGTAAAAGCTCAGGCAACAACGACTCCAGTAGCGCAGCCTGAATCGGTCAGCGCACGCCCTCATTACCAACGGAAACCCCATTATGCGCAGTCACTACTGCGGCGATTTGCGAAGCGCCAACATTGATGAAACCGTCACCCTTTGCGGCTGGGTCGATAGACGCAGGGATCACGGCGGCGTGATCTTCCTGGATCTGCGCGATCGCGCCGGCATCGTACAGGTTGTTTTTGACCCGGATACAGAGGAGCACTTCGAGCGCGCGGATAAGGTGCGTAGCGAATATGTGCTAAAGGTCACGGGTCGGGTTCGCGCCCGCAGCGAGGCCACGGTTAATCCTGCGATGGCCACCGGTGAGATCGAGGTGCTGGGCAAGCAGCTGGAGATACTCAATTCTGCCGAGACGCCCCCCTTCCAGTTGGATGAGTACACGGCGGTGGGAGAGGACGTCCGCCTGAAGTACCGCTACATGGACCTGCGTCGCCACGAAATGCAGGAACGCCTGATCATGCGCTCTCGCATTACATCGGCGGTGCGCAACTTCCTCGATGCAGAGGGATTCCTGGATATCGAGACGCCCGTTCTCACCCGCGCTACGCCCGAGGGTGCGCGCGATTACCTGGTGCCCAGTCGCACACACCCCGGTCAGTTCTTCGCACTGCCGCAGTCGCCTCAGCTGTTCAAGCAGCTATTGATGGTGTCTGGCTTCGATCGCTACTACCAGATCGCCCGCTGTTTCCGTGATGAAGACCTGCGCGCAGACAGGCAGCCGGAATTTACCCAGATCGATATCGAAACCGCATTCCTGGATCAGGATGCCATCATGGAGATCACTGAGCGGATGGTGCGCCAGCTGTTTGGCACCGTTCTGGATGTGGACCTCGGCGATATCCCGCACATGACCTACGCCGAAGCGATGGACCGATTTGGCTCAGACCGCCCGGACTTGCGTATTGCGCTGGAGCTGGTGTCGCTGGATGACCTGATGCAACAGGTTGATTTTAAAGTGTTCCGTGGACCGGCTGATGATCTCGCTGGTCGCGTGGCAGCGCTGCGGGTTCCGGGTGGTGCCACCATCAGCCGCAAGGAAATTGACAATTACACCAGCTATGTCAGTGTCTTCGGTGCGCGTGGTCTGGCCTGGATTAAGGTCAATGACCTTGCCGCTGGTGTTGAGGGGCTGCAAAGCCCCATTCTCAAGTTTATGCCCGAAGCTGTGGTCGCCGAGATGATGCAGCGTCTGGGCGCCGCCGATGGTGACATCATCTTCTTCGGCGCTGATAAGGTGAAAGTCGTTAACGAAGCGCTGGGTGCGCTGCGCGTCAAAGTGGCTGAGGACCAGGGCCTGGTTGCCGACGGATGGGCACCTCTTTGGGTCGTCGACTTCCCCATGTTCGAGGAAGATGGAGAGGGCGGATGGACACCGCTGCATCACCCCTTCACCGCGCCTGCGTGCAGCGTGGAGGCGCTGGAAGCCAGCCCGGGTGAAGCACTGTCCAAGGCTTATGACCTGGTGCTTAATGGCACCGAGTTGGGTGGTGGCAGCATCCGCATCCACGACCAATCTATGCAGCAAGCGGTGCTACGCATCCTGGGCATCGATGACGAAGAGGCCAGAGAGAAGTTTGGCTTCCTGCTGGACGCCCTGAAGTACGGCGCACCGCCCCACGGTGGCCTGGCCTTCGGCCTGGACCGCATTGTGATGTTGATGACGGGCGCCCAATCTATTCGGGACGTTATCGCCTTCCCGAAAACGCAGACCGCAGCCTGTGTTATGACCGAGGCACCCAGCGATGTGAGTGCGCGGCAGTTACGCGAGCTGAATATTCGCCTGCGCGAGAAGTCAGCAGACGGCATTGCCTGAGCAATCGGTAACAAGTCAGTAAGGGAGTCGGGATATGGCTGGACACAGTAAATGGGCCAACATCAAGCACCGCAAGGCGGCACAGGATGCCAAGCGGGGCAAAGTCTTTACCAAGCTGATCCGCGAGTTGGTGGTGGCGGCGAAACAGGGTGGGCCTGCTCCCGAAGATAACCCGCGATTACGTGCGGCTGTGGACAAGGCGCTGGGCGCCAATATGACCCGAGACACCATCGACCGTGCTATTGCCCGGGGCGCCGGTACCAACGATGCCGACAACATGGAAGAGATTACCTACGAGGGCTATGGCCCGGGTGGTGTCGCCGTGTTGGTAGAGGCCATGACCGATAATCGCAACCGAACCGTTGCCGAAGTACGCCATGCCTTCAGTAAGCGCGGCGGTAACTTGGGTACCGACGGGTCCGTGGCCTATTTGTTCTCCCGGGTGGGTCAGATCGCCTACGCACCGGGTGCCGATGAAGAGCGCATTATGGATGTGGCGCTGGAGGCGGGTGCCGAAGATATTGAGGGCAACGATGACGGCTCGGTCGATGTCACCACCGCATGGGAGGAGTTTGCGGCAGTAAAGTCCGCGCTGGAAGAGGCGGGTCTTAACCCCGAAGGGGGTGAGGTCACCATGGTCGCCAGCACTACTGTCCCGGTTGATGCCAGCGGGGCCGAGACCATCCTGGGCTTGATTGACGCCCTTGAAGACCTGGATGACGTCCAGAACGTTTACACCAACGTGGAAATCCCTGACGAGGTCCTTGCCAACCTTTAGTCGTTCGCGACTTCATCGACTCAAGCTGCAAGCTGCAAGCTCAACTTCTGCTAGAAATAGCCGCCCCCGGGCCAGCAAATGGCTGACCCCTACTGTAAATTTGTACATAATAATCGGCAGTACTACGGCCACAGGGGCAGGCAGTAGAAAATGGCAGTTATTCTGGGGATTGACCCCGGCTCTCGTAAAACCGGCTTTGGCATCATCAATCAAGTCGGGGCCAAAAGCAGCTACATCACTAGCGGTGTCATCCGCTTGCCCAACGCCGAGTTGCCTGAGCGCCTGGGCATAATCTATGCCTCGGTCACTGAACTGGTGGAATTGCACTGCCCCACAGAGCTCTCCATTGAGCAGGTGTTTATGGCCAAAAGCGCAGGCTCTGCGCTGAAGCTTGGGCAGGCACGCGGTGCCGCCATCGTGGCCTGTGTGGCGCAGGCCATGGCGGTTTCTGAGTACTCCGCACGTCAGATCAAACAGTCGGTTGTGGGGACGGGCGCCGCCGATAAGTCGCAGGTGCAGCACATGGTTAAAACCCTGTTGAATCTGCCCGCTGAGCCGCAGGAGGACGCGGCAGATGCTCTGGCAGCAGCGCTGTGTCATGCTCACACACGCCAAAGTATGGTGCATATGGCTGGCGCAACCTCAGTGCGCCGCAGACGTATTCGTTAGGGGATTACCGGTTTAGATGATTGGCAGAATTCGCGGGCAACTGGTGCACAAGCAGCCACCGGAGATATTGGTTGATGTGGCCGGTGTGGGCTATGAAATACAGGTACCCATGACAACGCTGTTTCAGCTGCCTGAGACTGGCGCTGAGGTCATACTGCTGACGCATTTCGTTGTGCGCGAGGATGCGCAGCAGTTGTTCGGTTTCGCCGAGGAATCTGATCGCACACTGTTCCGTCAACTGATCAAAATCAGCGGCGTGGGCCCGAGGCTGGCACTGACCATTCTGTCGGGCATGGATGCACGCAGCTTCGCGCACACAGTACAAACGGATGATTTGACCGCTCTGGTGGCCTTGCCTGGAGTGGGTAAAAAGACAGCGGAACGCTTGCTGGTGGAAATGCGCGACAAGTTAGGCGACTGGCTGGATGAGGTCTCCGCTGAGCCTGCGTCTGCAACCGAAAAACCGCCCAGAGCCAGCGATCGTGTGGCCGATGCCGAAAGCGCGCTGGTGGCGCTCGGGTATAAACCGGCAGAGGCAAGCCGGATGGTGGCCGCTGTGAATGACGACAGCATTGACGACAGTGAAGAGTTGATTCGCCGCGCATTGAAAGCGGCGGTCAGCGCATGAACAGTGATCGCGCGCGACGCACGGACGGCTTGAAATGATTGAGACAGATCGCCTGATCGCAGCTGAAACCACGGGTCAGTCTGAAGAGGCCATGGATCGGGCTATCCGACCCAAGAGTCTGGACGAGTATGTGGGTCAGCCCACCGTGCGTGACCAGATGAGTATTTTCCTCGAGGCTGCCAAGGGGCGTGGTGAGCCGCTGGACCACACACTCATCTTTGGCCCGCCCGGGCTGGGGAAAACCACACTGGCAAGCATCATTGCCAACGAAATGGGTGTGGCCCTTAGAACCACCTCCGGCCCCGTGCTCGAGAAAGCCGGAGACATTGCGGCACTGCTGACTAATCTCGAGCCCGGCGATGTGTTGTTCATCGATGAGATTCACCGTCTTAGCCCCTACGTTGAGGAAGTGTTGTATCCGGCGATGGAGGACTATCAGCTGGATATCATGATTGGTGAGGGCCCGGCCGCCCGCTCTATCAAGCTGGAACTTCCCCCCTTTACGTTGATTGGCGCGACGACCCGGGCAGGGTTGCTGACCTCACCACTGCGCGACCGTTTCGGTATCGTGCAGCGGCTGGAGTTCTATCAGGTACCAGACCTTGCCCACATCGTGCAGCGGTCTGCCGGTATTCTGGGTATTGGCATGGATGCCGCTGGCGCCACTGAGATCGCCCGGCGCTCACGTGGCACGCCGAGAATTGCGAATCGCCTGCTACGCCGCGTTCGTGACTACGCCGAGGTGAAAGCCGATGGGCACATCTCTGACGAGGTCGCTGACCGTGCGCTGGATATGCTTAGCGTGGATCAACGCGGTTTCGATCACCTCGATCGGCGTTTGCTGCTGGCCATGATAGAGAAATTCGATGGCGGACCGGTGGGCGTGGATAGCCTGGCCGCCTCAATCTCTGAAGAGCGCGGCACTATCGAAGACGTGCTGGAACCCTATCTCATACAGCAGGGCTTTATGGTGCGCACGCCCCGCGGGCGCATGGTGACGCGCAACGCATATCTCCATTTTGGCCTAAAGCAGCCCAATCAGGGCGAGACCGCGAGCTTGCCGCTGGACCTGGAGCAGGGCGACGCTGATGAGTGAGTGGGAATTTTCCCTGCCGCTGCGGGTCTATATCGAAGACACCGACGCGGGCGGCATTGTGTTCTATGTGAACTACCTGAAATTTATGGAACGTGCGCGGACCGAGTTCATGCGCCAGCTGGGATTCGGCAAAGATGCGATTTTCAATCGCGATCTGATGTTCGTCGTGCGTGATGTGGCGTTACACTATCACCTGCCGGCGAGGCTGGATGATGAATTGCTGGCCACGGCCGCGATCGACAAGCTCGGTGGGGCCTCAATGACACTGCGTCAGACAGTGCGCCGCGGTGAGGACACGTTGGTTAGCGGTACGGTGACCATTGCCTGCGTGGTCAGTGGCGGCGTGACGCCCATGCGTATGCCACCTGAGATGCGCGACGCACTGAAGCAGTGGTCAACAGACAATAAGTAATAGATGCGGCGCCCATAGCCGCAGTAGCGAGGGGAATAGGTCTTGGAAGAACAACTCAGCCTGATAGACCTGGTACTGCATGCCAGCTTCACGGTTCAGGCCGTGATGGCCATGTTGATGGGGGCGTCTATGGTGTCCTGGTACATGATCATCCAGCGTTTCCTGTATTTCCGCAGTGCGCGGGATGAGATGTACGACTTTGAAGAGCGCTTCTGGTCAGGCATCGATCTGTCGCAGCTGTACCGGGAAGGCAATGAGCGCGCCTCGGAAGGTGCCTCTGCCATGGGTATGGAGAGTATTTTCCGCGCGGGATTCAAAGAATTTTCCCGCCTCGCGCAGCAATCAGATATGGATTCAGAGGCTGTTCTGGAAGGTTCCCGCCGGGCTATGCGCGTGGCAACCCTGCGAGAGGAGGAGCGCCTGGAGCGACACCTGGCATTTCTGGCGTCGGTGGGTTCCACCAGCCCCTATATCGGCTTGTTCGGTACTGTGTGGGGCATCATGCATTCCTTCCGGGGCTTGGCCAACGCCACCCAGGCAACGCTGGCTACAGTGGCTCCGGGTATCTCGGAGGCTCTGGTGGCGACGGCAATGGGGCTGTTTGCCGCTATTCCGGCCGTGCTTGCCTATAACCGCTTCGCAGCGCGCGTCGAGATCTTTGGCAATCGCTATGACACCTTTGTGGATGAGTTTTCTAGCATCCTCTACCGGCAGGCCTATGCCCTGCGCTCCAAGGATAAGAAGGCGGGGTAACGGCAATGGCTCGCGGCGGCAAAAAACGTCGACCCATGTCCGAGATCAACGTGGTGCCCTACATCGACGTGATGCTGGTGCTGCTGATTATATTCATGGTGACTGCGCCTATGCTGATGCAGGGTGTGAAAGTGGATCTGCCCGAAGCCAGTGCTGACCCGGTGGAGAACCAGGACAGTGAACCCCTGATTGTCTCCGTGGACAGCGCAGGTCAGCTCTACCTCAACCTGGGTGCGAATGAAAAACAGGTGCTGACCCTGGCGACGGTTAAGCAGCGCGTATCTGCGGTTATGCGCCGCAGCCCGGACAAACCTGTGCTGGTTTGGGGTGATCGCGCTGTGCCCTATGGTCAGGTGGTTACGCTAATGGCAGCGCTGCAGGAGGCGGGTGCCCCCAGTGTGGGCTTGGTGACGGAGAACCCCGAGTGAACGATTCCGTGTATGCCAAACCCGTGATGCCACGCATCATGGCGGTGCCTGCGCTGGCTACCGTGGCTATGCACGCGGCCCTGGTGGCTGCCCTTACGATGAATTGGAGCGGTTTCGAGCAGAAAACCATTACGGTTAAGCCTGCGGCCCCTCAAGTCGTCAACGCCAAGCTGGTGAAGCTGGAATCCTTCCAGCCGAAACCAAAGCCCAAGCCCCGGCAAACCGTATCACGACCCAAACCAAAGCCCGTGGCCGTCAAACCCAAGCCCAAGCCGGCGCCCGCCAAGCCCAAACCGCAACCCAAGGTAGAGCCGGTGAAGAAGCCGGAGCCCAAGCCCGAACCGCGCATGACCCAAGAGGAGTTGGCTGCGCTCACTCGTGCCGATATGGCCCGTGCCATGCAGGAAGAAGATGCGCTGGTGGCTGAGGCAACGGCGGAAGAAATGGCAACCAGCTATGCTGCGCTGATCCAGCAAACGGTGATCAATTATTGGAGCCGTCCGCCCAGCGCCCGCAACGGGATGGAGGCACTGCTGTCTATTCAGCTTATTCCCACCGGTGAAGTGGTGAGCGTGAGTGTTATTAAAAGTAGCGGCAACGGGGCCTTTGACCGCTCCGCCATCAATGCTGTCGAGAAAGCGGGGAGCTTTCCCGAGTTAAAGAATCTGCCGGCGAGCGAGTTTGAGCGGACCTTCCGCCGCTTCCGGCTACTGTTCCGACCCGAGGATCTACGTTACTGATGCGCGTTCTACATTCAATTGCCCTGTTCTTTAGCCTTTGTCTGGCAGCTTCGACTGCCCACGCGCAGCTCACCATTGAGATCACGCAGGGCGTCGATAACCCCACCGCCATTGCGGTTGTGCCCTTTGCTTGGCAGGGCGGGGGCACTGCACCTGAGGATATTGCCAGCGTTGTGCAGAGCGACCTCTCTCGCAGCGGGCAGTTTATGCCCGTCGACCGTGCCGACATGCTGGGTTTTCCCAGTTCCCAGCAGGATGTGTTTTATCGCGATTGGCGCGCGCTGAACACGGAGTACCTGTTGATAGGCCGGGTGTCCATGGCCGGTCAGATGCGCATCGAGTACGAGCTGTATGACGTTAACCGGCAGGCACGAGTGGATGGGGGCGTGATAGAAGGCGCCCCCAATGAGGCGCGCATGCTGGCTCATCAGGTATCGGATAAGGTGTATGAAAAGCTCACCGGTATACCGGGCGCTTTTGCTACCCGCTTGTTGTATGTGTCTGTGACGCGTAACCCCACGGGCAAGGATTACTATCGCCTCACCCTGGCCGACTCCGACGGTGCGCGGCCCATCGTGCTGCTGGAATCACGGGAGCCCGTGCTGGCGCCAGCCTGGTCCCCGGATGGCCAGGAGATTGCTTATGTCTCTTTTGAAACCACGCGGCCGGCGATTTATCGCCAGAACCTGATGACGGGCGCACGCGAGCAGCTAACCAACTTCCAGGGCCTGAACGGTGCCCCCGCCTGGTCGCCAGATGGCAATACCTTGGCCATGGTGCTCTCCAAGGACGGCAGTCCGGATATTTACCTGATGGACCTGGCCAGCAAGCGCCTCACACGCGTCACACGGCACTACGCCATTGATACTGAGCCTACCTGGATGCCCGACGGCAAGTCTTTGCTATTTACCTCTGACAGGGGTGGGCGGCCGCAGATTTATCGCTATGACCTGCGCACCGGTGCCACAGAGCGGGTGACCTTCGAGGGCAACTACAATGCCCGTGCGCGGGTGGCCCAGGATGGCAGAAACGTGGTGATGGTGACCCAGCGCAGCGGCAGTTTCCACATCGCAATCTTGGATCTGGTGACTAATCGCACCACGGTGCTGACTTCCACCCAATTGGATGAAAGTCCCAGTATCGCGCCTAATGGCTCTATGGTATTGTATTCCACGAAATTCAGAGAGCGCGGAATTCTCGCGGCGGTCTCGGTAGACGGGGGAGTTAAGTTTCGTTTGCCAGCGCGGGAAGGGGACGTTCGAGAGCCGGCCTGGTCGCCCTATATGTTCCGGTAACCGGCGTTAATAACAGTTAAAACTACATTATTAAGGAAGGGTAATATGAAACATCTGCCTGTTGCCGGTAAGGCACTGACCGTGCTGTTCACAGCGGCATTTCTGGTAGCCTGTTCAAGCAGCGACACGAAGGAAGACGAAGCTGCAGCCGCTGCTGCCGCAGCCGCCGCAGAAGCCCGTGCCGCAGAGGAAGCTGCTGCTGCTGAAGCGCGTCGTGGCCAGGAGCGTCTGCGTGAAGCAGCCGTCGCCGTTGGCACTGTCTTCTACTTCGAATTCGACAGCTCAGCGCTGCTGCCTGAAGCCCAGCAAGCGCTGGACGCTCACATTGCACTGTTGGCCACCAATGACGACAAAGTGCGTCTGGAAGGTCACACCGATGAGCGCGGCACCCGCGAGTACAACTTGGCTCTGGGTGAGCGACGAGCCAATGCGGTTCGCGACTACATGACCCTTAACGGCATCGCCAGCTACCGCATTGAAACTGTCAGCTACGGTGAAGAGCAGCCAGTGGCCTACGGCTCTGGTGAGTCCAACTGGTCTCAGAACCGTCGCGTGGAACTCAAGTAACGGGTAGATCATGCGGATAGCAAAACTGTTTGCAGCGAGCGGGCTGGCCCTTTTGGCCGGCCCGTTTTGCTTATCGGCACTGGCCCAGAGCTATGTTGATGTAGAAGCAGAGCGCGCAGCTGCAAAGCAGCAGGCGCCGAGCACGTCGTCAACGCCCAGCACCACGGCACCTCAGGAGAGCACCGGGGTTCGTAGCTATGGGATTGGTAATGCACCTGCCGCAACCGGAACGACTGGTACTGGCACACAAAGCAGTGCCTATACGGGCTCCAGCCTACCGCCCACGACGGGTATGGCTCCGATCAGTGGCACGGTAGCACCGACCGTTTCGCAGCCGGCCAATACTGCCCCTGCGCCCATCGCCGGGCAGGGACAATCAGCGGGCAACCTGCTCTATCAGGTTCAACAGCTGCAGCAGGAGGTGATGCGTCTCAATGGCATCGTTGAGGAGCAGGCGTTCGAGCTGCGCACGCTCAAGCAGCAAAGCTTGGAGCGTTACGTTGATATCGACAAGCGCCTCAGTGCACTGTCGGGCGGCGCGCCGGTCACAGGCGCAGCGTCCGGTACATCCGCTGCTGCGGGTGCCAGCAGCACGGCTGCAGTAGGTGGGGCAAGTTCCGGAGCGCCGGCGCAACCGGGTGAGGCTGATGCTTATCGAGCTGCTTACGCACTGGTTCGCGGGCAACAGTTCGACCAGGCTGTCGATGCCTTCCGCCAGTTCCTGGAGAATTATCCAGCGGGTAAGTTTGCCGCGAATGCCCACTACTGGCTGGGTGAGTTGTACCTGGTGATTACACCACCCGACCCTGAATCTGCACGTCAGTCATTTACTCTGCTGATTGATCAGTACCCTGACAACAGTAAGGTGCCCGATGCCCTGTACAAACTGGGCCGCGTGCACTTCATGAAGGGCAACAGTCAGCGCTCTCGTGAGTTTCTCAATCGGGTGATCGCCGAATACGGCGATAGCTCTGCCGCCAAACTGGCTCAGGAATTCCTGGACCAGAACTTCTAGGCCCCCTGCGAGCCGACTCGATATGTCTGTTGTAAACTCCCCCGCAGTTGCTGATACCGATCAGCAACTGCGCATCACCGAAATTTTCTATTCCCTGCAGGGAGAGGCGAGGACCGTGGGCTTGCCCACCGTCTTCGTCCGGCTGACGGGATGCCCGTTGCGCTGTGTGTACTGCGATACCGCTTACGCCTTTACAGGCGGTGATATGCGGACGCTTGAAAGCATTACGGCCGAAGTGGCGAGCCACAGTCCCGCTTACGTGACGGTGACCGGAGGCGAACCCCTGGCGCAGCCCAACTGCCTGCCGCTGCTGGCGCAACTTTGCGACGCAGGCTATGAGGTGTCCTTGGAAACCAGTGGGGCCATGAGTGTGGCGCAAGTCGACCCGCGGGTTGTCAAAGTGCTGGATTTAAAGACCCCGGCGTCCGCGGAGATGTCCCGCAATGACTACGGCAATATCGACTACTTAACCCTCATTGATCAGGTGAAATTCGTGATATGCGACCGCGCGGATTATGAGTGGGCCCGTTTTAAGCTGGATGAATTCGGGCTCGCTAATAAGGTCTCTGACGTATTGTTCTCTCCGAGTCACGGGCAACTCAGTGCCCGCGAGTTAGCCGAGTGGATATTGGCAGACAACCTGCCTGTGCGGTTGCAACTGCAGCTGCACAAGCTGCTGTGGAATGACGAGCCGGGGCATTGATGGGCAGCACCGCAAAGAAGGCCGTCATATTGGTGAGTGGTGGACTGGATTCCACCACCGTGTTGGCTATGGCAAAAAAACAGGGCTATGCCTGTTACACCTTGAGCTTTGATTACGGGCAACGCCATCGCGCGGAACTCAATGCGGCGCATCGGGTCTCCGGCGCTTACGCTGACGTAGAGCATAAGGTGGTTTCGCTCAATCTCGACAGCATTGGCGGCTCAGCGCTGACCGACACCGACATTGATGTCCCCGAGGGAGAGACCGACGGGATCCCGATTACCTATGTGCCGGCACGAAATACGGTGTTCCTGTCCATTGCACTGGGTTGGGCGGAAGTGCTGGGCGCACAAGATATTTTTATTGGTGTGAACGCGGTGGATTATTCAGGCTATCCGGATTGTCGCCCTGAATTCATAGCCGCGTTTGAGGCCACGGCGAACCTTGCGACCAAGGTCGGCGTTGAGGGTGAACGCATCACTATCCATACACCGCTGATTGATATGACCAAAGGCGAAATCATTAACACGGGTCTGGAATTACGCGTGGATTACAGCCAGACAGTCTCATGTTACCAGGCCACAGACGACGGTCTCGCTTGCGGACGCTGTGACAGCTGCAGGCTGCGGCGGCAGGGCTTCCTCGACGCTGGTGTGGCCGATCCTACGCGCTATCAGTAGTAGTTTTTTACCCCGGTTTTCGGGCTCGAAAAATCGCTTGAGTTCTCCTTCGAAATCCGTACTATACGCACCTCGCGTCAGGGGCATCGCTTTTGTCGCGGCAGTTTCGGGCCGTTAGCTCAGTTGGTAGAGCAGTTGGCTTTTAACCAATTGGTCGCTGGTTCGAGCCCAGCACGGCCCACCATATCGAAACCCGTTCCCACCAGGGAGCGGGTTTTTTTATGGCCGGTCGTCTGGCGAGATCCACCGTTCGACAAAATGCGATTCCAGGAGCGTTGTGGGGACATGTCCCGCTAATTAGCGATTGAAGGACTCGGGGTCGTGAATCGCTAAGATGTACACGATGCGATAAGACTTCCTCATGGGCGTACAGCCCGGGCACAGCGCTCAAATCAGCACTCCGACGATTAGCATGGCTGCGACAGCCATCGTCGTCGTGATGGCCCCTGTTCTTCGATCCTTGAGCCACCCAGACAGGCCGATACTCGCGAGCAGGGAAAGCATACCGAGGGCCATGGAAAGAGCACTCGTTAAACGAATCCACTTTAGGGCTCCGAAACCATCCTCGGCATCGACAAGGCCAGTCTGAATGCCATTAACGGCCGCAACCGACGAAGCTGCACAGACGATGAAGCAGCAAGCAGCAGCGGCCGATGAAACCACGATCCAGCCTCCGACCGACTTCTGGGAATCCACGGCCACAATCGCCGCCAGAAAGGTCGCGGAGAACCCGCCCAGAAAAGCGGACAGTAAAACCAGCTGCTCCATGATTCCCAGAATTTGATCGCTGCTCAATGAGCTGTCCTCTTTGCTACTTTGCTACGGAAACGATGAAGACGTGCACCTGATCCTGACCTGTGACTGCGGCTAGCTATCATCTAGCCGACGCTGGTCGACTGCGAAATTGACCTTCGAGGTAACCCAGGCTCACACCTCTGGGTTCTCTTGCTCGACAAAGGCATGCATCTTGATCAGCCGATCGACATCAAACTCATCTTCGAACATCTTTGCAAAGCTCCAGCACGCCATTGCCAGGTGCCAGCTGTGCTCGGCAGAGTTCCCGCGACGATCGCCGCCGCGGATGTAGGTGCGGCGCTCGACCGCCTTGAGATCGTCCAGGTGCAGGAAAAAATCGGTCAGGTCGCCTAGCCGTTCCGTCATGCCGACGAACTCTTGCGGATAAGAGACGCTGCAAGGATGGCAAATGGGCCGAACAGCTGCCCGAGGACGACCCACAGCGCGCCGTTGCCGCCCCGAGTTGTTGCGATCTTCCAGGCAATGCCGCCACAAATAATCCAGAACACAGCGATGGCGTAAGATGTCATTGGGTGTCCTCCGTTAACCCTCTGCAGATAACTGTAGCACTCAGCGGCGCGATCCAGCCAGACATGCTGGTGAGCAGCGGGACCGGTGACGATGGCAACTACGCCGGAGCCTGGCTCGGCATGAGTAGGGCGGTATCGGTCACCGCCACAGCGAAAAGGTCAGGCACGCGAGGCGTCGCTCTGCGAGTCAAGCAACAGGTCACTATCGAGAGGGTTCACCAATGAGCGCCAATCTATACCTGGCACTGAAAAAGCTACTGCCGACCCAAACCAAACAGGTGGGTCAGATCGTCGCCAAGCGCGCGGGCGGCACGCTGGAGATCGAATCTGCCGAGGGCGGCCGCCAGATTATCGCGGGAGATGGCAATGTTGGTGACTATGTTTTTCACCAGGGCGGCCGTGTGACAGGCGCTGCGCCCAACCTTTCACCAATCAACATCCTTGTCTCATCCGAAACAGAAACTTCAGACAGCAAATAGGCGGGTGAATTGCCCCCCATAGAAAAATGGAAAGCCAGGCAATACGCGGCCTTTAAAACTGAAAATCCAAAACCTGTGGGGGCTGAGTGCTCCGCACTGCGGGGCGTTTTTTTACGCACCAGTGAAATAAGCATGTTTCCCATGCCTCATGGTCCGGTAGGTATTACAATTTTTATCACTTTCTTATCCAAGCGTTCGGCAGACGTAACCTCGTTTGTAAAGCACAAAGGCTAAGTTGTTCTCCCCGCTGGGCAAACGCACAACACCATGGGAACAATCACATGGACTTCGCACTAGCGGTAGATGAGTCAGGTGTGTTGGCCAGCAACGGTTCATAGGCAAGCTCGACACAGCGCAGAAGTGAGAAAGGCGGCACATTGACCGTAAAGACACCTTAGTACATAGTCAAAGGCGTGGTATTACACGTTGAAAATAGCGAAGCCACTTTGCAGCGAGGTCAACATGATGAGTGCAAAGAAGAGCTAGCCGCAACCACTGCACATAAGGGTGCACTTAAGCAAAAGTTGCGATCAGTATGGTCATCGTGAGCGAGCCAAATAATCCCGGAAAAGCGATTGGAAGGGACGTCTGAAGTGGCCCGCTCCAGTCCTAGGAGGTACACAATGATGTACGCATTACTGAGAATTCGCGGCCTCTCGGTAGCAGCGCTGTCGTTGTTCCTGACGACAAGCTTTGCGAGTTTGTCGTTAGCACAAGAAACGCTTCCCTTCCCAAGCAAGCCCTCAGACAGCATCGCTAAGCGCACCATTCAGGATTCAGTGTACAAGCCGGGACCGCAGGTGAATCGGTTATCCGAGAATGCCCCTAACATTGTTGTCGTGTTAATTGATGATGTTGGACCGGCGCAGTCCAGCACCTTCGGTGGTGATATCGCGACGCCCACAATGGATCGGCTAGTGGCAGAGGGCATTGCCTATACCAGATTTCACACGACAGCTATGTGTTCACCCACACGGGCATCACTCCTCACAGGACGCAACCACCATTGGGTGGGTAACGGGCAAATTGCAGAACTCGCCAACGATTGGGATGGTTATTCAGGCGTAATTCCCAAGACCAGTGCCACGGTGGCAGAGGTTTTGAACAATTATGGCTACCGCACCGGAGCTTGGGGGAAGTGGCACAATACGCCCGCCACTGAAACTACAGCTGCAGGCCCCTTTGACAACTGGCCGACGGGATATGGCTTCGATTATTTCTATGGATTCCTCGCAGGAGAGGCCTCCCAGTGGTCGCCTAACTTGGTGCGCAATACTACCTATGTGGATCACCCAAAAACGTCTGGCGGCAATGAGCACTATCACATTAGCGAGGACCTTGCTGATGACGCTATCAAATGGCTGCGCGAGCACAATGCCTTTGCTCCGGATAAACCCTTTTTCATGTATTGGGCGCCTGGAGCAGTTCATGGGCCACACCAAGTGCCTAAAGAGTGGGCCGACAAGTATTCAGGGGTTTACGATGCTGGATGGGATGCCGCCCGGGAAAGATATTTTGCTAACGCCAAGGCGAAAGGCTGGATTCCGAAGGATGCTGAACTCACGCCACGTTCTGAGACTATGGTTGGCTGGGACGAAATCCCGGAAGGCGAGCGCGACTTCCAGAGGCGCCTCATGGAGGTTTTTGCGGGTTTCACTGAGCACGTAGACGCTCAGGTGGGTCGAGTCGTCGATGAGATCGATAATCTCGGCTATGGAGACAACACACTCATCTTCTACATCTGGGGTGACAATGGCGCCTCGGCGGAAGGTCAGTCGGGTACCATCAGCGAGCTACTAGCACAAAATGGTATTCCGACCACTACGACGCAGCATATCAACGCATTGGAAGAGCTCGGGGGGCTTGAGGTCTTGGGCTCCGAATTAACCGATAACATGTACCACTCTGGCTGGGCGTGGGCAGGAGCTACGCCCTATAAGTCCACCAAGCTGGTCGCTGCACATTTCGGCGGTACACGCAACCCAATGGCTGTACGTTGGCCGGCACAGATCACGCCGGGCACCCCAAATCGTTCACAATTTCATCACGTGAATGATGTTGTGCCGACGATTTACGAGGTGCTCAATATAACGCCGCCAAACACAGTAAACGGCTTCGCGCAGGACCCCATACATGGTGTCAGCATGGCCTACACGTTCGATGATCCGACCGCGGCCGGCGAACTCAGCACTCAGTACTTTGAAATTATGGGAAGCCGAGGCATCTACCACGATGGCTGGTTTGCGAGTGCATTTGGGCCGAGAACGCCCTGGGTGCCGGGGCTCCCTGCAGGGTTTTTTAACGAAAAAGGACAGTTGGCTTGGCACCCGGATAACGACGTCTGGGAACTCTACAATCTCGAGGATGACTGGTCTCAGTCGAATGACCTCGCCGCTGAGATGCCGGAGAAACTGTCTGAAATGCAGGCTCTCTTTGAACGAGAGTTTGAGAGAAACAGGGGGTTTCCGGTCGGTGGAGGCCTCTTTGTCCCGGTGATGCGCCCAGATCTTGCACCTAAGTCACCTTACCGGGAATGGAAGCTCTCCGGAGACATCAATCGCATGCCGTCGTTCGTAGCGCCGCGGATTGGCGCGCAAGCGAACAGAGTCACAATGGATGTCAATGTGCCGAAGAACGCAGAAGGTGTTCTCTATGCACTGGGTGGATTCGCTGGTGGTGTCGCAGTATATGTTGTCGACGGCATTTTGTCGTTCGAATACAATTTGTTCCAGATAGAGCGCACCCACATTAGAGCTGACAACCGCTTGTCTGAGGGTTTACACCGTATTGAAGTTATCACCGAGATTATTGACGCATCGAGGGCTGCACCTATCCGAGTCACGCTTATGGTTGATGGAGAAGCTGTCGCCGATGGCGTTGTTCCGGTGACAGCGCAGCTTGGCTTCGCTCCTAACGAAACCTTCGATGTCGGGGTCGATTTGCAGTCGCCGGTGTCCATTGACTACTACGACCGAGGCGCATTTGCTTTTAATGGTGAGATTTCGGTCGTGCAGGTTAAATACACGGATTAGGTTCGAGGCGGCAAAACGAAATATCCGCAAACTTGTTTGTCCAAGCCATGTTATTTGTAACTCGAACAGAAAACCCCCAGTGACGGCCAGATTCAGGTTCTAGAGCAGGTAGCGGAGACACAATAGAGAGCAACTTCATGAAATCGGTTGTAACATTTTTGGCGCGTTGTTTAGGTGTGCTCTGCGCTGCCAATGCCTCACATGCACTGGGTGCTGAGTGGAGCTACGATGCTTCTATTTACTTGTTCGCGACTGATACCGACCAAACAATCACAAACTCTGCGGGAACGATCGAGGGTACTTTGAGCTTCAGTGACGCGCTCGATAATCTGGATTTCGCGTTCATGGGCGGGTTTGGCGCTAGAAATGGCAGGTGGAGTTTTATTTCTGACTACCAGTACTACGATTTGTCTTTTTCAGACGCAACGCCAGGGCCCGCTTTTTCCGATCTCAATACAGATTTAGAAATGCGGATTCTTAACGGTTACCTCGCCTACCGGGTACACGAAAACAAAAGGGTGCAGGTGGATATCGCAAGCGGTTTCCGATGGTTCAGCATAGACACGACGATGGCCCTCATACCGGACGGCCCCTCGAAATTGGTAGATGACGACTGGTTTGATCCCCTTATTGGTATTCGCGCGCGTTTTCCGGTCTCAGATCAATTGTCAGGAACGGGCAGCTTCGATTACGGCGGCTTCCGTAGCGGCAGCGAAACGTGGCAGGCGCTATTCACGGTTGACTACGCGTTGAACGATGGCTGGTTGCTGCGTGGCGGTTATCGGTACATTTCTATCGATCACGATGCGCAAAACGCCGATTTGGAGCTCAGCCAGTCCGGTCTCGTACTGGGCGTTACCTTCCGGTTTTGAGAACAGTGAAATAAACGCTCCACTTCGTATGATTTGTAGATGTTTGCTGGGAGTTGTCCATGGGCGCGGGCATCGCATAAAAAGTCACGGTTTTCGGCGGAGTCTCCACGCGGACATACTGTGGGAAGTGACCGCAAGGTTCACGAGCCAGAACCTCGCATTGGTCGGCTAGCGTTTGGTGCCGCCACTAACAAGCTGGCACCTCCTACTACGTCTATCCGTTGGCTGGTCAAACCTTGTGCTCGGCATCGTCTGGACGTACCCGCTGGGGGGTCGGATCAATGCAGCTTTCAGGACCTTTCTTGGGCTAGGAGTCTAGCGCCGGCAATCCGCGGAATAATTCCAGACACTCTGGATTGGCCAGCGCGTCGTTGTTCTTCACGGGCTCGCCGTGGACAACGTTGCGTACTGCTAGCTCTGCGATTTTACCGCTGATGGTTCTTGGGATATCCGAGACCTGCACAATGACCGCGGGCACGTGGCGGGGCGTCGCATTCTCGCGAATCGTCCTGCGAATCTTTGCCTGAAGTTCGTCGGTGAGAACAGCGCCGTCGTGAAGCACCACGAACAGCACAACCCGTACATCGTCATACCAGTTCTGGCCAATTACCACGCTATCGACCACTTCAGGCGTGCGCGCAACCTGGCGGTAGATCTCCGCCGTTCCTATGCGAACCCCACCGGGGTTGAGGACGGTATCCGAGCGTCCGTGAATGATGAATCCGTTGTGCTCGGTGAGTTCCCCATAGTCGCCGTGGGCCCAGACATTAGGGTACTTGTCGAAGTAAGCGTCGCGGTAGCGACTGCCATCAGTGTCGTTGAGGAATCCAATGGGCGTGCTGGGAAAGGGAACAGTGCACACGAGTTCGCCTTTACTGCCTTGGATAGGTTGCCCTTCTTCATCGCGGATCTCCACGGCCATGCCCAGTCCTGCTGCTTGAATCTCTCCGCTGTACACGGGCAGTACCGGACAGCCGCCAACGAAGCAGGAAATGATATCGGTGCCCCCCGATATACTGGAAAGACAGACGTCACCCTTTAAATTGCGGTACACATACTCGAAGCTCTCAGGGGACAGGGGTGAACCCGTCGAGAGTATGGTGCGCAGGCTCTCGAGTGAGTGGCTCTCCCTGGGTTTGTGGCCTGCTTTTTCCAACTCGGCGATGTATTTCGCGCTGGTGCCGAATACCGTAATACCCTCGCGGTCTATCGCGTCCAACAGCACCTGTCCGTTACTCGCGAAGGGGGAGCCATCGTACAGCACTAGCGTTGCGCCTGAAGCGAGTCCCGATACCAACCAGTTCCACATCATCCAGCCGCAGGTTGTGAAATAAAAAAAGGTGTCCAGTGGGCCGATATCTGTTTGCAGCTGATGTTCTTTCAGGTGCTGTAGCAGGGTGCCGCCAGCACCGTGAACAATGCATTTGGGTACGCCCGTGGTCCCGGACGAATAGAGGATGTAGAGCGGATGGTCGAAGGGCAGCCGTTCGAAGTGCAAATCCGTGCTGTTGGCTGCGATAAAGTCGCCATAAAGTACCGCGCCCGGTATTGCGCTGATCGCGGGTGCGGCGTTCAGCAACGGAGCGATGACGACCGCCTCCAGGCTGCTGATGCTTTCGCGTATCGCGGCGACGCGCTCGAGAATGTCGCAGCGTTTGCCGTTGTAGTGGTAGCCATCGGTAGTAATCAATACCTTTGGCTCGATCTGCCCGAAGCGGTCTTGGACGCCGTTGATACCGAAGTCCGGTGAGCAAGAGGACCAGACGGCGCCGATGCTTGCAGTAGCGAGCATGCCCACCACCGCCTCTGAAACATTGGGCAAAAAAGCCGCTACCCGGTCGCCGATGCCCACGCCCTGTGCGCGCAATGCACCCGCCAGTTGCGCGACCTGTTGGTATAGTTGGGCATAGCTCGTTTCTGTGCGCTCACCATTTTCCAGCAATGACACGATCGCTGTGCGTTCATCTCTGAAGCGCAGAAGGTTCTCGGCGAAGTTCAGGCGGGTGTTCGGGAACCACTGCGTACCCGGGAAAAGATCGAGGTTCTCCGCGGCGGGTGCCGGGTCGCCGTCTGCAATAACGTCTGCATAGTCCCAGACGGCACTCCAGAAGAGTCCGGGCTGCTCAACTGACCACTGATGTAAGTCGGAGTAGCTTTCACCGACACTGATGCCGCGCTCGGACAGCGCCGCCCGAAAACGGGTGATATTGGCCCCGGCAACTCTCTCGTCGCTGGGAACCCACAGTGGCTTGCCCATAGCTATCTCTCCTGCTCGCAGGCGCACAATATGCACTGTAATCCCCGCGTGTGCACGAGTTAGCTCAGAATGTATTGCGCTCCGCTTTCTGGAGACTCAGTATCATACTGAAGTGCAAGCATGGAGTATCGTTATGCCTGATGTGATAAACCGGTATTGCCCGCGCTCGGGCAAGCCCGTCGCCAACGACTCTTTGGTCCAGTACCGCGGATTAACTGTGGGGTTTTGCAACCCCGGATGCCGAGACGATTTTGCGGCTCGCATGACAGAGTGTAAAAGCGATACCCGTTACTTTGATGCCATCATCAAAGAGCAAGACCTGGCACCATAGCTCGCTGTAGTGGGCGGCTGTAATGTCTTGTTGTATTGGCTCGCTACGGTGCCGGGAATGTGTATTAAGGTGCCGGAAGTAGCAACCGTCGCAAGCTAGGCGATAGTGTGGCCTGTCTCTTGTAGTCGCTTCGCCAGGGCCTCAATGTGCGCCGGACCCACTTCACAGCAACCACCAACAATAGTGGCTCCCTGGTCGACCCATTGCATAGCGAAGTCAGCATAAGCCTTAGGTGTAAGGTCGTGACGCTGTGAGAGCGCATCTACCGTGGGTTTGTCGTCGAGGAATGCCTCAGAGATATGTGTGAAGCCATTGGCGTAGGCGCCAAAGGGCAGATCGAAACCTTTTATGACGTCCAGAGCAGCACCAATCGCTTCCGGGCGTGAGCAGTTGATTAATATTGCGTCCGGAGTGTGCTGCTGCAGTACTGGCTGCAATTCCTGCAGGGATTCGCCCGATCTCAGCCTGGCGCCATTATCATCATCCACCGTCACACCAAGCCAAACCGGCTTGCCCCTGCCAACACAGGCGCGTAGAGCCCCTTCAACCTGTTCTACCGATGCCATGGTTTCCAGCAACAGCATGTCGACATGGTCCACCATCAGGTTCACTGGCTCCGCGTATTGCTGCGCGGCTTCTTCAGGCGAGGGCGCCAGGTCGGGTCGGTAGGAGGCGCCCAGGGGGCCAATTGAGCCCGCCACCCGGCCCTTGCCCGCAGCGTCCCGTGCTGAGCATGCTGCAGTCAGGGCGATGTTCGTAAGGGGTTCGAGTTTGTCTGCAATGCCCGCAGGTTCCAGACGATCCCGAAGAATGGCATAAGTATTCGTGGTGGCGACGGTCGCGCCCACTTTGAAGTAACTGTCGTGCACCGCTTCTATCAAATCAGGGTGATCCATCATCACCTGCGTGGACCACAGCGGTGTTGCTGCATCACCGGATCGTTTCAGAAGTTCCTGGCCGATTGAGCCGTCGAGAAGAGTGATAGTTGCCATGCTGGATATCTTTGATCTGCCGTTACCTGGACGCCGGAGCGCTTTTGTTCAGGGGCGAAAATTATCACGAGCGAGAGGGCTTCTGAAGTCATTTCGAGTGCCTGCTTGATGAGGCAGTTTTCCGTGTACTGTATATCAGCACCGGACGAGCTGTGCCATAGTAGTGTCACTGGAAGTAGGCAGTGACTATGGCACCCAAAATCTGGCTGTTAAAACTTATACTGCCTGGCCGTTTCGGCTGGCACCTCACCGGCCCTGTCTACTTCGCCCTGCTTTACAGCGTTTTCTACCTGCTGCAACGGTACGCAGGCAGTGCATTTGCCACCACCTTTTTCTGTGCGATCACGGCTTACACCATGCCGGCCTACGCCTATATTTGCGAGTATTCGCGCAAGGCCATGGCAGACCTGGCACCGGAGCTCGAAATGTCGCAGGACGAGCTTTCTGCGTTCATCGAATCACTGGATCATCAGTCTATTGCCTGGCAAGTCATGGTACTGGCATGGGGCATCCTGGGAGGGCTTGGTCAGATCTGGTTGGTATCTTTGGAACCGGATACCGCGCATATGTCGGCTGTACAGTTGGCGCTCAGCACAGCCAGTCTGGGTTCGCTGCTGGTTTGGATAGTAATGACCACGGCTATCTTTAGCCTGATGCAGAACGCAGTTCGCGTTGGGCGCCTCGCCAATCAGCTCAAGCGCGTGGACCTGTTCCGTCACGATAAGCTCCTACCCTTTGCCCGTGTGGGCATCGCGTCCAGTCTCTCCATTCTTGGGGCGCTTGCACTGTTCCCTATCCTTCTGGTGGATGACCGGTCCACGCTGGTGTCATCAGCGCCCGGTTTGATCGCCACCGGCGTGCCGTTAATTCTTATGCTGATCTTTCCGGTGTGGCGAGTACACCGGCGTATGAAGCTTGCCAAGCAAGTGGCGATGGCTGAGGTCAATCAGTCGATTGATGAGGTGCGTAGCGCTCAGGGCGAGCCCACGCTGGCAACGCTGAATACGCTATTGAGCTACCGTAAACACTTAAAGCAGGTGCCGGAATGGCCACTTGATACGGGCGCAGTGGGGCGATTATTGCTCTACATACTCATTGTGCCCATGACATGGGTGGGTGCGGCCCTGATCGAAAATGTGGTGGATGCCCTGCTCTAGGGGCTACTGATCAAATGAAACTGCGTTTGCCTGCCCTTGAGATAGGTTACCTTCTCACCATCAAAGAAAGCATCTTCTTCCAACATGATTCTGATTTCCTTGTCCCATTCCGGAATCGTGCTGGCGGCGTTTAGTTCGATTGAATAGGCCGTATCGGGGTAGAGCGGATAGTCACCCGCAACGGGCACGCCCTCTTGTTGATCCCATAGGCCAATGGTTGGACCTGCGCCATGACCGTGTACCCCAAGCGGGTGCGTGTAGATCACTGGTTTAAGTGACTCTTTGATCGCCTGTGTTCTGGCCTTGGAAAGTACTTGGTTGCCAGTTTTTCCGGTGGCGAAGGCACCTGTCACGATGTCCTGCAGTCGATTCGCGGCCGCCAGTGCGTCTTTGAGACCCTGCGGCGCATCGGTCTCGCCGGGTTTCAGCACATAAGCGTGCTGTTGCTGGTCAGTGTTCAGTCGGAGATAAGTGAGCCCGAAGTCCATGTGCAGCAAGTCACCCGGTTGGATCACATTATCGCCAGCGCGTTTAGAGAAGGCTTCCACCTGATCAAACGCCTGCCTGTCAGCGCGCTGGATAGATACGGTGGGATGAAACCAATTGCCCAGGCCCAACGCGGCGCTTTGTTCGCGCAGCCACCAGATCACGTCTTCTGTGGTGGTTTCGCCGGGCGTCACAACCTCGTTAGAAAAGGCGCGGGCAATGAGGCTGTGGCCCAGCGCAACCAGATCAGGATACACACTCATCTCGGGTTCGCTGCGCGTCTCCAGCCACGCAATGGCCAGTGGCTGCGCCGGCACAAGCCTTTGATTTAGATCATTGCCCAGAGCGCTGCGCAGGCTGTCGTACTCCGTACTGCTGATTCCATCCGCCAGGGCAAAGTCCACCGAACGATTGATACCAATGCGCTCGGGGTCGCGTTCGCGAATGATGGCGGCCAGTGCCTGCCACTGGTCCGGCTGTTGCTCCTTGTCCCACGCTTGGGTGAAGAGATCGGAGACGGCGTAGCGTGCCACGGCGAGGCGCTCCAATGCCTGTCCTTCACCGGGATCATAAATCACCAGCATGGTGTGCCGACGGGCTGACATCCACGAAGCAGGGAGCATGGTTTTCAGCACTGGGTCTTCGTTGTACTCCCTCGAGAGCAGTAGCCACATGTCGATGCCCTCCCGGCGCATCAGCGCAGGCAATGTGTGTTCGAAGCGGTGCTCCAGGTTGCGATCAATGAACGCGGCACGTTCTCGCTGGGAAAGTAACTTCCCCGCGGATTTGCCCTCATCACTGTTCATGGATGCGTTTGTAGATGCGGGTAGGCCAAGCAGAGAGGTGGCGGCTAACACCAGCACGCCGGTGATACGGGCAAGTTGAGTAGGCCACGCCACCACGACCGGAGTGGGAGCGGGAGTAATGCGATAGTTCATGGCTGACCTGCTTACCTTCGGAGGCCAGTTATTGTGCGTCCAGCAAAGTAGATGGTCCAGAAGAAAGCGGCCACAATCGACGCGAAAGCAAGGCGGTGTCTACCGCCCCGGGGCATGCTTAACGTTTGCGCAGCGCCGGTTGATTGCGTGCAAGCATCGCCAGACCCGCAGCCAGCATCAGCAGGATCAGCGGCGCGTTCACCGGCACGGGTACTGGCGTATTTGCAGCGGGGGCCGATGATGTTGATGGGGGCGCGGCAGTGGGTGCTGCTGGCAGCACTGCGCCACTAGGATCAACGATACGGCCATTGGCAGTGCCGTCCTCATCGTTGCTGGCTCCATCCGTCAGACTGAACACCATGCTATTTCCCGACACTAGTGCAGGGAAGGGCTGCCAAGTATCCGAAAGGGTTTTCCAGTTCTGAGTGCTAGGGTCCAGCGGTGCACCGTAATCAACCGTGACATCAATAGTGGCGCCAATGGCGCATTTCTCGACTTCAAAAATGACGATGCCATCCACGAACACAAGGTTTGCAGGTGGTGCAGGCGAATAGTTACGCGCCGGAATAAACTGAGGGTCGGATGCAAACTCACAACTTGGGTCCGTGGTAGTGAAGCTGATGTTGCCTGCCCCACCGCTAGGGAGCGTACCCGCGAAGCTACGGAATAAATCGCGACCTTCGCCGGTGAGAGCAATGCTGGTCGCACCGCTGGCAGAATCAGACGTCAGTGTAATGCTGGCATCAACAGCACCGGCCGCCGTGGGCGTAAATACATACTCGAGGCTGCAGCTCTCGCCAGGTGCGAGGGTCATCCCAGCGGCCGCACAGCTGCCGCCCGATCGGCTGAAGGGCGCTGCGGGATCCGCAATAGCCGAGACCGAAAGGTCTGCACTGCCTGAGTTGCTCAGCGTGACAAGGCCAGCGGGGCTGCTGGCGCCAATCGTTATTTCTCCGAAGTCGACAGCATTCGTGCTCAGCGTCAGTACGGGCTCGGTACCTGTGCCGCTGACACCCACACTGGCATCCCCTGTGGGGGCATCACTGCTGACGGTCAGTGTCGCCACAGCGCCACCGGCAGCCGTGGGTGAAAAGTCGATATCCAGCGTGCAGCTGTCGCCAGCCGGCAGCGCAAACGCGCCGCCACTGCAGCTGCCGCCAGTGATGCTAAAGGGCGCGGACAGTCCGCTGATGGCAGATACGTTCAGCGCAGCAGTGCCGGTGTTCTGAACGGAAACCGATTGTGAGTCACTGCTTGAGCCCACCCGAACGCCGCCAAAATCCAGCGATGAGGGCGACAGTGAAATGCCGGGCACAGGCACGGCGATAACATTGACTGTCAGGGATTCAGTGGTGCTATTGCCGACAGCGTCTGTTGCTGTGTAGCTGCGTGTGTAGCTGCCCAGCACAGAGGTGTCGATAGTCCCGCTGCGTGTGACAGATACGCTGCCATCGATGGTGTCGTTTGCCGACACCGCAGGATCACTGAAGCTGTCGCCCTGGAAGAGCTCCAGAGGATTTGCGCCCGGAATGGTGATCACGGGTGCTTCATCGTCTACCGTAAGTGTCGCGCTGCTTATGACGCTGCTGGCAGACGCATCACTGGTGATGTAATTGAGGTCTGTATCATTGGCGAAGCTGCCGTCGGCAGTGCCCACCACATCAACGGTTACTGTGCAGTTGCTATTTGCGGCGAGCGCGAATGCGCCCAGTGTCAGGGTGTCACTGCCACTGGTACTCAGACTGCCCGCACAGGATGTGCTGGCACCGGCAGGCGAGGCCAGCGCGATGCCCGCGGGCAGCGTGTTGCTCAGAGCAACGCCCGTGATCCGCGAAGGATTGTTGTTGCTGATGTCAAACCTGAGCTGGCTTCCGATAGTAGTACCAGTGATGCTGGTCAGCGCAGGTGTGAACTCCTGAGTGAACTCAGGCGCTGCAGCCGAGGCCAGAATGGCGGAGCTGCTTTCACAGCCCACAGCATTGTTATTAACGGTCACGCCATTGTTGACGTCCGGCACTGGCGCCGCGGAGGGGCCGCTATCAGCATCATCGGTCGCATCCAGTAGCGGAATCAAAGCGCGGCAGTCTGCCAAATTGTCGTTGCGCCTTACTATGGCGCTATTACCGACCCGCACCAGGCTGCCCATGCCATTCAGGTTCGTAAGGGCGGCGTTGCTCTGGATAAACAGGCGCCTTTCGATGCGTGCAAGTTTTGCCAGGCTGCTGACATCAAGCAGTGCATCGTTGTCCCGAATAGTGAGATCCCGATTAACGCGAGTCAAATTATCCAACCCAGCGAGACTGGCCAGGCCATCGTTATTGCGAATCTCAAGGTTTCTCCCTGCCGTGGGTAGCCCGTTCAATGCGGAGATGTCATTCAGTAGCAGGTTGTCACGAATCTCGATGTTGCTATTCACGGCCGTGATGGATTCGAGGCCAGCGAGGGTCAATAGGGCGTCGTTGTTGCGGATAGTTAAGCGGTCGCTCACGGTTGCAATGTCGCCCAGCGCACTGAGGTCTGTTAACTCATTGTTGTCGCGGACTTCCAGAAAGCCATTGATGGCATTGAGACCATTCAGCCCGTTGAGCGACAACAGGTCATCGTTGTTGCGCACCCGTAGGTTACCGCCCAGCGTCGAGAGGTTGGATAGGGCGGTAATGTCGTTGAGCCGGTTGTTGTTTTGCAGCGTCAGATATTCAGTGATGCTATTCAGGTCGTTGAGGCCGGCCAGCATTAGCAGTCTGTCGTTGTTAAAAATGAACACATAACCTGTCACGGTTTCGATGCCGGATAGGTCAGCAATCGAATTGAGACGACGATTGTCGCGAATACGCAGATAGCCGTTGAGGTTGGGTCCGACGCTCGCAAGGTTCAGTGATCGCAACTGTGGGTTCGTCTCCACCCGCACGTACGCACCCACGCTGGCGCCGTTCAGTGCCACTGTATTCCTCAGTTGCGCGTTCGCGGTGATCTGCAAGTTGCCACCGATGGCGGTAACACCTTCCAGGCCCGACAGATTCCTCAGCTCGGGGGTGTTGCGCACACTGAGGTCGCCAGTAATGGTGAGTAGGCCAGCCAGCGGCGCGAGGTTTACGACAGGGTCAACGCCGGGGTCGCTGCCGTCGTGCTCAATGCGGAGGCGGCCGGTAACGGTGTCACAACCGGCGGGAAAGTTATCAACGTCTGTCTGAGAGCCTAGGCTGTAGTTGTTAGCAGGGCAATCTATCGCTTGCGCAGGCATGGCTAGGCCGCCGAGTGCGAAACCCAGTGCAACTACAATTGCTGTCAGAACCCTGTTCATGCCCATATGCCTCCAAATCGGCCGGCGATTCTAGCCATATTTGCCCCTATGTGCAGGAAATTAAAAGAAATTTTTGTGCATAAGTTCTGAAAGTGTGACACCTGCCACAGTCTCGGCTTTTGTGCTGAGATAGGCGCGGGTGCGTACTGAGGTAGGTCTTGGGGCGGGTGGCAGGGCGGAGCAATGTCTCCATCCGGGTGCTTCGGGCCTTGGTGATCGGGGAAGTTAGTGCAAGGCTGAGTACCGTGGCTGGTCAATGGCTAACTGGCCAGCAACCGTTTGCCGTAAATGGTGGTCCAGATTGGGCGTATGTAGCGGTAGACCATCGCGCAGGGCATTAACCAGCGCGCAACGCAGCTCATCCAGCGTGCCGGCTCGATCGAGCAGTTGAGACAGACGTTTCTCCTCGGCTGAGGCAAGTTCGGGTCCACAGCTAAATTCTCGGCTGGCGATTCCCAGCGAGTTAGCTGCTACCTTCGCAAGAAAGCTGTTATGGGGGTCTAACTGATCGGCCGCTGTGTGCTTAAGGAAATCGATGACACCGGAGATTAGCTCGGCCGGCATGGGTAGTTGGGTGCCCTCGCTGAGCGCGCGGCCAGTATCCGGCAGTTGGTAGTCGCCGGGTATGAGCAGGTTAACGCAGTCCATCTGTGCTTCAGAGGATCGTCTGCCAATCACAGGCCGCTCCAGGCTAGGCGTCTCACCACTGCGCCAACTGCCCGCCATCTGCAGAGTTGCCGTGGCCCACCAAAATGACCCAAACACTTGCCAAAACAGTACATCCTCACGGCTGACGGAGATGCCCGCCGTGGTTTCGTAGCCTGCCAACAATTCGTCCAGCGTACCAAACCCGCCCACGGTCAAATCTGTTTGCCCGAAGCGCCAGGAGTTGACGCACAGCCATCCCAGATCGCGCAGCGGGTCGCCGATCTGTGCCAGTTCCCAATCCAGTACGGCAGAAATGCCTTCCGGCGTGATCATCAGGTTTCCATTGCGGAAATCACCGTGCACCAGAGCCTGGCGGTAGCTGCTGGGTAGATTCTCCTTCAGCCAGCGCCAACAGTAGTCGATCATCGGGGCTGGAGCGTCAAGGTCGCGGTAAGACTGGAAGGTCTGGTCCACCAATTCCTCAGGCGACAATGTGGGCACTTGTGCCTGCAGTCCGGCCTCGGCCCAGTCGATGCTGTGAATGCGTCCCAGCGCCTCGCCGCACTGCCGAGCGAGTGCCGGTCGGATATCCGCCAGTTCGTCGGATCGCACGATACGCTGGCCCAGGGTTTCGCCCTCCAACCATTGCATCAAAAAGCCGGAACCCAGCTCATCGCCAAGCTGCAGTACAT
This sequence comes from Parahalioglobus pacificus, assembly GCF_014652275.1. Taxonomy (GTDB): domain Bacteria; phylum Pseudomonadota; class Gammaproteobacteria; order Pseudomonadales; family Halieaceae; genus Parahalioglobus; species Parahalioglobus pacificus. The sequence continues at coordinate 924,292 of NZ_BMYM01000002.1, forward strand.
ACGCCACGTTAGGTACGGGCACGCCGGCACCGCCCGCCAATTGCAGCAAGGTCGCTTCAGTCTCCAGGCTGATTCCACCCAGGGATGAGGCGTCCTCCAACAGCGGCTGCGCGCGCCGTAGAGCGAATACCCGTTCGCCGCTGTCCGTATCAACGCTGACGCGATAGGTTTCCTGGCTGGCTCCGGCAGTAAGCTGCAAGCAGTTGCTCAGTGACTTGAATCCCGGTATCTCTCTTGCCAGTACTTGAGTCAGGCGCTGTTCAAACCCGGTGCTCACGTTCAGGACACTCCTTTGGGCTTGTGCTGCTTCATCATCCCGAAGAGATAGCCTGCGGCGCGGCGCATCTGGATTTCGTCGGCGCCTTCAGTGATGCGGTAGCGTCTGTGGTGGCGGTAAATATGTTCGAACGGCTTGTAGCGGGAGTAGCCCATACCACCGTGAACCTGCATGGCGAAGTCCGCCGCTTCGCAGCACAGTCGGTTGGCCTGGTAGTTACAGATGGAGACTTTATCCGAGACCGAAAACGCACCATCGCGATCCATTAACCAGGCGGTTTTATGGATTAACGCACGCAGCATTTCGCAGCGCGCATTCAGGTCGACGAGGGGAAATTGAATACCCTGATTTGCGGACAAGGGCTTGCCAAACGGTTTGCGGTTATTGGCATGCGCTACTGCCTCATTCACACAGTACTGCGCCGCACCCAGGCTGGACGCTGCCTGCCGGATGCGATTTTCGTTAAAGAAATGTTGGATGACCTGTAGGCCGCGTCCCTCGCCGCCGAAAATGGCAGCGTCGGGCACGCGTACATTCGTGAAGCTCACGCGCGCATGATCCGAGGGCATATTGAAGGTCCATAAGTACTCTTCAACATTCACGCCCTGGGCCTTCATGGGTACGAGGAACGCAGTAATGCCGCGCGCATCGCCGGGCTCACCCGAGGTGCGGGCCATCACCATGTCGCATTGCGCCACATGCACGCCCGTGTTCCAGGTCTTTTCACCGTTAATGATCCAGTCGTCGCCATCGCGCTCAGCCGCAGTTTCCATATAGGTCGCGTCTGATCCGTGCTCGGGCTCGGTGATGCCGAAGGCGAAGCCCATGCGCGCATTGCGCATACCCTCGAGCCACTGTGCTTTCTGTGCCTCTGTGCCGTACTCCAGCATCAGCAGCAGGCCAATGCTGTTGCCGACGATAGAGTGCTCGTTCTGCAGGTCGTTGTGCAGGCCAAGCCCTTTGGCTGCGAGGTGCTCGCGGATAATTGCCATGCCCAGATTGCTGCCGTCGCGCCCACCAAACTCGCGGGGGAAGGGGTAGTGGAACACGCCAGCCTCGATGGCCAGATCCCTGGCTTGGCGCAACAGGTCTTCCCATGCCTCATTGGGCAAGCCGTCCCTATGCCAGTCCGTGCGCGCGTCTTCCCGCCGGTGGTCGAAGAAGCGCATATTGTCGTCCTTCGCTTCCAGGGGTTTGATCTTGGCGTCGATAAACGCGTCGAGTTCTGCGAGGAATTCGGCGATATCAGGGGGTATATCGAAGTTCATGAAGAGGCTCTGGCATTTTTATTGTGTACGCAGTGTACCCATGAACAGGTACAACGCCAGTGCTCAATATAGAATGTGGGGAGGTGTTGGGCCCCGGCTGCAATAGTGGGGCCCGGTAACGCGAGTGGTCGCTAGAGTGTGCCTTTCTCCCTTGCCATATCCAGTGCCAGGTCCTCGATCATGTCTTCCTGGCCACCGACGGTACCCCGGCGGCCAAGCTCTACGAGGATGTCGCGGCTTGAGAGCTGGTATTTTTCCGCGCTGCGCTTCGCGAACAGCAGGAAGCTGGAGTACACGCCAGCCCAGCCCAGGGTGAGTGAGTCGCGATCAACCCGCACCATGTGATCCATCAGCGGCACGATTTTGTCTTCCGCAACATCCATGGCCCTGAAGAGGTCGACACCGGTTTCCACGCCCATGCGATCACAGACTGCCAGGAAGACTTCCAATGGCGTATTGCCCGCCCCTGCGCCCAGCCCGGCGAGCGAGCCGTCAATGCGACTGGCGCCCGCTTCAACAGCCGCCAAAGAGTTGGCGATTCCCATGGCCAGATTGTGGTGGCCGTGGAAGCCAATTTCCGTCTCCGGATTCAGCTCAGCACGGGCGAGTGCCACGCGGGCTGTCACATCGTCCGGCAGCATATAGCCGGCAGAATCAGTGATATACACGCAGTTCGCGCCATAGCTCTCCATCAGCTTCAGCTGTTCCAATAGCTCCTCTGGCGAGATCATGTGGGCCATCATCAAGAAGCCCACGGTATCCAGGCCATCGATCTTTGCGGCCATCTGCAGGTGCTGCTCAGAGACGTCGGCTTCTGTGCAGTGAGTCGCTACGCGTATGGTTGAGATACCGCAGTCGACGGCCATTTTCAGGTGGTCCACTGTGCCAATGCCCGGCAGCAGTAATGCAGAGACGCGCGTGTTCTTGACGGCCTTGCAGACCGCGGTCAGGTACGCCTCGTCTGAGGCCGCCGGGAACCCATAGTTAACACTGGCGCCGCCCAGGCCGTCGCCATGCGTCACTTCGATCATTGGGATGCCGGCATCGTCCATCGCCGTTGCAACATCCACCATCTCATCCACTGTGATCTGGTGTTGCTTGGGGTGCATGCCATCGCGCAGACACATGTCATGCACGGTGATTTTTTTGCCTTTCAGGTCCATTCTTAGTCCTCTCGCACTCGCTGTTTAAAGACTGCCGTGCGTTTGCTACGCCGCCTCTGGCGTAAAGTTTCCAGCGATGATTTGTTCAGCGTACATCTCTGCAGTGCGCAGGCCTGCCGCAGTCATAATGTCCAGGTTGCCGGCGTATTTGGGCAGGAAGTCTCCCAGTCCTTCAACCTCCATGTAAATGGATACCCGTTTGCCATCGAAAACGGGGCCGTTCTTCAAGGTGTAACCGGGCACATAGCGCTGCACCTCGGCAATCATGGCGTGAACAGAGTCGGTGATCGCGGCCTCGTCGGGAGTATCGTGGGTCAGGCAGTGGATGGTGTCGCGCATGATGAGCGGTGGCTCGGCGGGGTTGATCACGATGATGGCCTTGCCACTGTCTGCACCGCCTACCACTTCGATTCCCTTGGCGGTCGTGCGGGTGAACTCGTCGATGTTCTTTCGTGTGCCCGGGCCGGCAGAGCGTGAACTCACCGTTGCAACAATTTCGGCATAACTCACCGCTTGTACTCGGCTCACCGCCGCCACCAGAGGGATGGTGGCCTGGCCGCCGCAGGTGACCATATTCACATTCATCGCCTGTTCTGCAACGGCGGTATCAAGATTAACCGGGGGCACGCAGAAGGGGCCGATCGCTGCCGGAGTAAGGTCAATCATCACCGCGCCCTGGCTGTTCACTTTGCGACTGTTGTCAGCGTGAACATAGGCTGAGGTCGCATCGAAACAAATCTGCACCCCGTCATCGCGCATGGTCGGCAGCATGCCATCCACACCGTCGGCGGTGACGTTGAGGCCCATTTCTGCCGCGCGGGCAAGCCCAGGCGAGTCAGGCACTACGCCCACCATCCACACGGGTTCGATGAGCTCGCTTCGCTGCGCCTTCATTAACAGGTCGGTGCCGATATTGCCCGGCCCAATGATGGCGGCTTTGATTTTTTCTGCCATGCTTTGTACTCCATCACGCGTGGGGGTATCCCTGCGGGACCCCGATAGGTAGGGGAACAAACGCTACCACCGAACACGGGATGGCAACAGGGTTTGCTGGTTTGGAGACTGATCGGCGGCCAGATAGTCCACTCGGGTGAACTCGTCGCAGTTCTGGGCGCGTTCGTCGCAGGTTCAATGATGCCAGTAGCGTCTGCGCGTATGCTGGCAGCAACGTTGAAAGACAAGGGGGCGAGAGATGCGTTTTTTGAAATGGGTATTTGGGGGTGCCTTGGGTCTGTTGGTGGTGGGTCTGATAGGACTGGCCCTGGCCGTGCAGTACTCGTCGTCCTGTCCCCCGACGATCGGGAACTCCAGTGCACCCGAAACCATGACGGCCACCAGCTACTACTGTTATGGCGGTAGCGACGTGCTGCACGTGAGCGAACTGCCCAAGCCCGTACCCACTGGCAATGAATTACTGGTGCGCGTTCAATCTGCTTCTGTTAATCCACTGGACTGGCACTTTATGCGCGGTTCGCCTTATGTGATGCGCCTGATGTCGGGAATCGGTGGTCCAGACAATATTCGCCTGGGCAGAGATTTTTCCGGCATCGTGGAAGCAGTGGGTCCCGAGGTGACGGCATTCAAAGTCGGTGATGCAGTGTTCGGTGGTGGCGATGGCGCCTTTGCCCAGTACCTGCTGCGCACAGAAGATCGCGCCGTCGCCCTCAAACCTGCCAGTGTGAGTCATGCCCAGGCTGCGGCGACGCCGGTGGCCGCATTAACGGCGCTGCAGGCGCTGCGCGACGAGGGTGGCCTCAAGGCGGGGCAGCGCGTATTGATCAATGGCGCCTCCGGGGGTGTAGGCACCTACGCGGTGCAGATCGCCAAGGCTATGGGCGCCCATGTCACGGGTGTAGCCAGTGCGCGCAATCACCAGCGCGTGCTCGACCTGGGTGCGGATGAGATGATCGACTACCGCAGCCGGGATTACACACAGGAAGACGCGCGTTACGATCTGATTGTCGATAACGTCGGCAACCATTCGGTTTTCGCGAATCATGATGTCCTGGCACCCGGCGGAAGCCTGGTGATGGTTGCTGGCGGCTACGGCGATTGGGTAGGCCCGTTTAAAGGTACGATTGGGGCTATGATCCTGCAGCCATTTGTGGACGAGGATATCCGCAGCCTTATGGCTGTATTTAAAGCACAGGACCTTCAGGTGATCGCCGATATGATGGCCACCGGGCAATTGCGCTCGCAGATCGACACGCATTACGCGCTCGGTGACATAGCGGCGGCGATTGACTATTCAGAGAGCGGTCGGGCGCGTGGCAAGATCATTATCGATATACCGCAGCCTTGACGCGTAGATTACTTGCGCGATAGTGGGAGTTCCCGGTCGCCTGTGCTTATCAGGTTAATGCAAATTTCGGTATAGCGCAGCGGTAACAGCAGTAGGGTCCTGCTGTTATACTCGCGCCGCTGTACTTACCCTATGCTTGCTGTGCACTCCATCCAACAAACCCGACCGCAAAGCCAGAGCGCTCGCCGACGTGGCGTGGCGCTGCTGTGCCTGCTCGCTTATTTGGTTGCAGGTGGCATTGTGCCTCAGGGTCACATGGCGGCACCGCTTTCCTCTGGTACCGCTTTCCACCTTTGCCCCGGTGACCTGCGCAGCGCCATTATTATCGATGCGCTACAGGCACAGGCCGCCGGTCACCACCATCATCATCACCATGATCACGGCGATGCTGGGGGCATCAGTAAAACCTCCGCCGACCCCGGCTGTATATTTGCAGGCATTGGCGCCCTCGCAGCGAACGCTGTCAGCATTGCCGCTAGCTCGATCAGTACAGCAGTACTGCCGGTGCTTGCCGCCGCAGTGCGACCAGTGCTGCCATCAAAATGGCTGCGCCCACCTGTCCGATCTCCACCTCACTAGAACGGCTCACACAGTCTGATGAATTAACCGCTGCACGACCCCGTCGTCGGCTTAGCTGTTGCCGCGCCTGCGCGGACGTTTTAGGAGAGTTGTAATGAATAGATTTTCGCTAGGTGGTGGCCTTGTGGCCGCCATCGCGCTGCAGTCCGCTGTGGCGCAAGAAATAGAAGAAGTCGTGGTGTCCGGAAAATACGATACCCGCACCATCGATGTGACGGATGCCTTGTCGGTAGCACCGGACATTGCTGAGTTGCTGCGTGAGGCGCCCGGCGCAAACGTGAATACCAATGGTCCCTTAACGGGTATTCCCCAGTACCGCGGCATGTATGGACCACGTATTGCCGTCACCCTGGACGGTCAGCAGATTTCGCCTGCTGGCCCCAATTGGATGGACCCGCCCCTGTCTTACGCGGTCAATGCGCAGTTGGAGACGGTGGAAGTGTATAGGGGCATCGCGCCAGTCAGCATCGCGCAGGAATCCATCGGTGGCGCCATCGATGCCCGCAAGCGTCGACTGGATTTCGCCAATGCGGATGCGTTTGTTATGGGTGGAAGGGTGGGTGCCAGCCTGCAATCTGCAAACAGCGGTTATCAGGTAGATGCAGATATCCAGGCAGCCAATGACACGCAGCGCTTTAAAGTCGGTGCCATGTTGCAGGGCGGCGACGATATGGCATTCCCTGGCGGAGGAATTCTGCCTACCGAGTACGAGCGGCAGCGTTATGACATTGGTTATGGCCACCGATTCGGCGATCACAGTGTCCAACTGGATTATGGCTACAACGATACAGGGGAAACCGGTACGCCAGCCCTGCCGATGGATATCGACTATATCGAGGGCGACCTCTATGACCTGACGTATCGCTTTGATCCTGCGGGCAACCTCGCCCTCCGTGCCTCGGTGCATTACTCGGAGCTGGATCATGGGATGACGAATTTCCATCTGCGCCGGGCGCCCATGCCGGCCATGTTTCGCCAGAACATCGCCGCTACCGAGAACATGGGTTTCAAACTCGAAGCCACTCTTGTTGACGACGCAGGCCAATGGACTGCGGGTACTGACGGGCTTAGCGCGACCCACGACTCCAACATCGATAACCCCACTAACCCCATGTTCTTTGTGGTGAACTTCAACAACGCCTCACGAGACGTTATCGGTGCGTTCCTGGAGCGCCAGCACCAATGGAACCATACCTGGTCGGGTGAACTGGGTGTGCGTGTAAACCGCGTATCCATGAATGCCGATGAGGTGAACGGCACACCCGCAATGATGATGCCGCCAGCGCAGGCACTTCGCGATCGCTTTAACGCGGCAGATCGTGACCAGTCCGATACCAATGTGGATACGGTGGCAAGGCTGGCATATGCGTTTGATGTTGCCGTCTCTGCCTACATCGGTCTGGCACAGAAAATGCGCGCGCCCAGTCATCAGGAGCGTTACCTCTGGCTGCCATTGGAGGCGACGGCGGGCTTGGCCGATGGGCAGGTATACATCGGCAACATTAAGCTGGATTCAGAACAGTCTCGCACGATGGAGCTTGGGCTCGACTGGGTGACCGGGAATGTCAGTCTGCGGCCGCGCCTGTTTTACAGCCGCGTGGATGATTATATTCAGGGCACACAGCTGGATATGGGTAGCCCTGCGACCATGATGGTGCGCATGATGAATATGGCCAACGGCACATCGCGGCAGGACCCATTGCAGTTCAACAATGTTGATGCCGAACTCTATGGCTTTGATATGGACTGGCGCTGGCAGCTCTCTGACCGCTGGGCGCTATCCGGTCTGGTGAATTATGTGCGCGGAGAGCGTCGCGATGTGGAGGACAACCTGTATCGCATTGCGCCGCCAAACATGACCGCGCGCCTGCACTACGAGCTCGACCGATGGGGCGCGCAGCTTGAATCGGTCCTGTATGCCTCTCACGACGATGTCAGTGCAGAGAACCGCGAACAAAGCAGTGCGGGTTACGGTGTCGTGAATGTCAGTGGCTCTTGGAGAGCGACGCCATCCCTGCAGTTTTCTGCGGGTGTAAACAACCTGTTTGATCGCGAGTACCAGCCGCACCTTGCCGGTTACAACCGCGCGGCGAATCCGGATATTGCTATCGGCGAACGCCTACCTGCGCAAGGCATCAATCTGTTTGCCCGCGTGAGCTACGCGTTCTAGTCATCACCAGAGTTTCCTTCCGGAGAAAAAAAAGGCGGATCATCTGTAGCGTACAGTGATTAGAAAGGTGTAAAAACCGACAATTAACCCGCTTTGGCGGGTTTTTTGTTGCTCTCCGCTGGAGCAAGAATGCAGCTTGGCTACGTGTAGTAGCTTGTACTTGATCTGACTGACCGTGTCAGATTCAAGCGAAAGCAGACGCTTGGTGGTCGAGTGCTTATAGACTGATTCCGACCCGGTGCGGACGGATTGACGGACCTGCAGCCGCCCCTTCTCGAGATCGACAACGATTAGCTGTAGGTCTGTCCAAAACTTGCTTCAATTTTCGCCTATCAGTCAGTCGGCCTTGGCATCATCGGGAAACGCCTCGCCACCGAGATTGCGCCTGAGCGCGACAAAGCGCGGTTCCTCAAGTACAGGATCGTTGTACGTGTTCAACACGAAATCGAGCTGCAGCGAAACAAATGGCGGCAATGGGCGCTCGGCCATCACAGAAAGGACGTCGTAGGCTCGATCAATGTTACCCAGTGCGAGCTGGATTTCTGCTTGGCGCATAGGGTGAACCGGTTTAGAGTCTGCAATGCGTATGAACTGCTCAGCCAGGCGTTGCACGTCATCGGCAAGTCCGATTCGACCGTAGGCATAGGCCAGCGTGGAGAGCCCCCCGGCTGAGAGCCCTTGTTGCGATACCTGGGCGTCGCGACGATGAAGCTCCTCAGCGAGGCGAAGCGAAGTTTCCGCCTGTTCCGCGATGCCATCGAGCGCCAGGCAGTAGCCGATCAACGAATGAACGTAGGCATCGTCTGGATTGAGCTTCAACATGCGGCGAAGCAACTGCATCGCGGTTTGCCGATCGCGTGCCAGGTAAAAATAGAAGCCGACATCCCGATCGACCGGGTCCAATCGCTTGATATGTGTCAGTAGTTCAAGCGCGGCCCTTTGCTGGCCGCCGCGAAGATAGAAGCCGACGACAAATGACAATATCTCCGCATCGTTCGGGCTGGAGTCGATGGCTCGCCGGAAATGAGCGTGCGCGGATTCCCTGTTCTCCAAAATATGCTCGACCGCACCCAGTACGGCGTGCGCCCGCCCGATGGCCGGATCGAGGTCGAGCGCTGTGTTGGCATCCTGACGAGCGAGCGCGAGTAACTGCTCCGGCGTGTCCCGATTGGGATCAGGATCACGGGCTCGATGGTGCTTGATGAGCGCGTCCATCGCCCTGGACAGATGGCCGATAGCCCGGTCGGAATAGGCAAGCTCAAACCCGGGATCCGCCTCGATGGCTTGATTGATATGGCGATGAAAGTCGTCGTTTGAATAGCCCAGCGTGTAGCCACCCCAGGTCACCGATTGTTTCGCCTTCAAGTATTCGGCGTATGCGTCAACCGACGCGGTCGGCATCTTCTCCAGCCGCTGTTGCTCCGCCGGCAAGTAGTCGACGCCCAGCGCAGCCGCGACCTGAGTGGCAATGTCCGCCTGTATGTCGATTACCGTCGATACCTCCGCCAGGTCGCCGGGATAGGATTGCAACCAAAGCGGGCTGTCGGTTTCAGGGTCGATCAATTGAGCGGTAACGACGATCTCGCCCGCCGAGTAACGCACACTGCACTCCATCACGGCTGTCGCATCGAGCAGTTCAGCGATTTCCGGTACTGGGGGGCGGTCGGCCACGTAGTTCATCATCGATGACCGGGAGACCACGAGCAGGCCGCCGAGCTTTCCGAGCTGCTCGAGAATCTCCTGGTGCAGGCTGAGCGCCAGATAGGCGTCTTCGGTATCCGGGCTGAGGTTGTCGCAGGGAAGCACGGCGACCTTCGGAGACCGCCGTGCATCGGCGGGCCCATTGGAAATCGAGCCGAACAAAGCGTAAGCGACGGCAACGACAAGGATTCCGGCGGCCAAGACAGCAGGCAGTTTGCGTGATGGCGGCGACTCGCCGCCACTGACGACGACGTGTGCTAGGTCGGCATTTTGGTGCACGGCTGCAGTGAACTGGTAGCCGCGCCTTGGCACCGTAGTGATGTAGTCGCGACCCAGCGCCCGCCGCAAGACCGTCACTGCCTGGTTCAGGTTGTTCTCCTCGACCACTGTGTCGGGCCACAGGGCGCTGAGCAGTGTCGTTCGATCGATGACGATGCCCGGATGCTTGAGGAAGTAGAGAAGCGTGTCGAATGCCTTGCCGGTGAGCTCAATTCGCTGCCCATTGGCATCGGTGAGCACGCGGCGGGCCGGGTCAACCCGGTAGTCCCCGAATTCGTAGATCTTTGATCCTGGAGAGCTCATAGGCGGATGTCAGCTCCGTTACTCAAGTGCTCGCCCATCGGACTTGAGTCCGGGCAAACCCGCTGCAGGGCGCGCCACTGCAGGGATTTCATAAGAATTCATAAGCTCGCGTGCCATTTTCATGGTGTGGTCGGCAGCATCGTGGTGACCGGAGCGGGCTGGCGGAGGCCAGTCGCCTCCAGCCATCCACGATGCAACGAGGCCAGATACCATGAGAACCATTGACACACTCATTTGCTGCACACCCATCCTTGCCCTGATCATATCCGCGCAAGCAGCACCTGACCAACTTTCGCCCGGGACTAACGGCCCGAATGTCGTTGCGCACGGAGAGAAGATATTCACATCGGAGACCTTCTCCGGCAATGGGCGCGTCTGCACAACCTGCCATGAATTAAACCGGTTCGGCACTATCACGCCAGAATTTGTTCAGGAACTGTTCGCGAGCGACCCGGATGGACCGCTTTTTCGTTCGATCGACAGCGATGACGGAGTGGGCAACTCTTACGAGCGACTAAAGGAGCATGCGACTGTCCGAGTCGTACTAGATCTGCCCGAACGAACACCGAGTGGGCTCGGGATACGCAAGTGTGACGATCTAACGAATCAGACGGTGGTCATGCATCGTGGCAGTCCAACTGTGTTTAATGTGGCACTCGAACAGCACATTATGCACGACGGAAGGGAAGGCGATGACCTGGTGGCTCAGGCCCTGAGCGCCGTGCACTCCCATGCCGAGCCAGGCCGGGAGCCAACCAGTGAGGAGCTGGCGGCGATAGCCGCTTTTCAGTCGTCTTTGTTCAGTCACTCTGCGATTGCAGCGACACTTAAGCCTGGCCGAACGATGGAGTTTGTTGACAATCGCCCAGTCCTCGCGTTGCCAGATGGCAATACACCGGCGGAGAAGCGCGGTCGTGCCTTCTTCAATCCCGATCGGCAATGCGGCCAGTGCCACTCAGGGCCCATGCTTAACCGTACGAGCAGGTTCCATCCGAACGGTGTGGGGATGCCGATCGAATCCTCGTTCGCGGAACGGGCACCTGATATCCCGAATGAGAAATTCAGATGGTGCTACGTTGACCTGGAGACGAATAAGCTTGCGCCCGGCCCACTGGGCACGACAGATGTTTTTCCGGCCCCGGTTTCCGATCCCGGAATAGGACTCACCACCGGATTCCAGGAGTTCCAGCTTGAGGATGGGTCTCCGGCGATGATTCCCAACGAGCTGATCGTTGGTATAGCGGGACCTCTTTTCAAAATACCGACACTGTGGGGCACACCGGACACGGCCCCATACTTCCACAACAATTCGGCGAAGACGCTGGACGAGGTGCTCGACCAGTACAATTTCATGTTCACGTTCTTCCCGGACGGGTCCTTCGGGTTGGGCTGCGATCCGAACGCGCCTGCTTGTATGGACGAGCAGGACAAGAAAGACATCATCAGTTATCTGCAGCTATTGTCGTTCGAGAGATAAGGTGTAGTGTCCAAGTCACTACATGAGCGGCCCGCCGGGGGCCTCGCGACGTAGAAACTCCTGAGAATTTACTTGAAGTCAAATGTGCTCGACCGGCCGCTTCTGGCCGGTAGCGGCTATCGCTAGGTGTGAAAACGAAGGTCTGCTTTGGAGGAAGTCTCAACCTGGTCGGGCACTTCCTGTCAGGCGGGGTCTGAACTATTACATATGGAGAAAGCTCGATCAGAGCTGACGCTGTCTGTCAGTTCACGTCTGAACGATTACAGCTACGGCATTACACTCCATAAGGCCCAAGGATCCCAGTTCCCGCGAGTGATCGTTGCGCTGTAGCGTGGGCGGATTGTGGATCGGGCATGGCTCTACACGGCAATCACGCGCGCCGAGGCGGAGGTTCATATAATTGGATCGGCGAAAGACTTTGCGGCGGCTACCGGATCACCAAGTAATGCTCACCGCCGCAAAAGCCATCTAACAAGCTTGCTGCATCCCGCGCGCTAGATTCTTTTACACAGTAGTTTTACACACTGTGTAAATACTAACGAGATCACGGAGTATTGATATCTAAGGGGCTGGCAGTCACCCACCCAGCGTAATACACAGGTTTTGCTGAATACACTTTTTGATCCGCCTTTTTTGTGCCGCCCAGTCAGTGTTGGTGACCACCGGGTCCATGCACGTGTCGGTGTGCGATCTCTTCGGGGCTGGCATCACGCAAGCGCATGACGTCGATAGTAAAGGTGAGCGTTTGCCCGGCCATAGGGTGGTTGGTATCGATATCAGCGCCGAATTTTCCTGCCTTCACCACGGTCGCGGGCTTGCGTCCTTCCGACGTATTCACCTGTACGGTCAAACCTGGGCGCAACTTCCCCTGGTAGATCAAATGCTTCACTGGCACTCGTCTGACCTGATCCTCCCGGCGCGGTCCGTAGGCTTGCTCGGGTGGCAGGGTGACGCTGATCGTGTCGCCCTCGGTTTTGTCCTCAAGTGCAGTCTCAACGCCGGGTAGAATGTTAGCTGACCCATGCAAGTAGGCGCTGGGCTCACCGTCACGTGAACTTTCCAGCAGTGTGCCTTGGGCGTCAGTGAGGTCGTAGTGGAAGTACACCACGGTGTTCTTGCAAATGCTCATAGTACTCACTCCTCCAACAAAGCTGGCCCGATATTCATTGCACGCCCGCCTTATCCAGCCCCGTGAGCTTCCTCACTATCCAATCTGTTATGCGGGTGGGCAGCCATGCTTTCAGAGCAATAAAGGCAGCACCCGGTAGCAGAGGCGTCACTTGCCTAGGGGCAGGGTTGGGGTGCTCACAGGCGGCGACAATGCACCCGGCCACGCTGGTTGGGTCTGCACCTTTGGCATGCAGTTCATGGTGAAATGATTTGAGCAACGTAAGCTGGCGCGTGTAAGGCGTTTCAGCGTCTATCCAGTTCTGGATTTGTGCCTGCTCCAGTGATCCAAAGCGGGTTTTGACTGCCCCTGGCTCAATAGTCACTACCTGCACTCCATGGGGGTGAAGTTCAGTGCGCAGCGAATCGGAAATCGACTCTACTGCGTGTTTGGTCGAGTTATAGGCCGCAAAAAAAGGCAGTGTCACCCGGCCTGCAACTGATGAAACGTTGATGATTTTGCCGCTGCGGCGCGCTCGCATCGCGGGAATCACCGCGCGTGTGACGCGGACCAGGCCCAATACGTTGGTTTGATACTGGCGCTCCCACTCACTGTCCTCAATGCACTCCAGCGGTCCAACCAGCGCGAAGCCGGCGTTGTTCACCAGTACATCGGGTGCTTTCCCGTCGAACCATTGGGTGGCAGCTGCAACGGCGTCCGTCACAGAGTTTACATCGATCACATCCATTGCGATGCCGGTGAGGTTGCTGCCTAACGCATCCAGCTCAGCCAGGGCATCAGTGTCCCTGCCGGTAGCGACAACCCTATGCCCCTTGTTCGCCAGCAATAGCGCCGCAGCCCTTCCGATACCCGCAGTGCCGCCGGTGATAAGAATGTTCGCCATACCTAGTTCTCCTTGGTCAGGGGTAGGAGTCGAATATTCCGAAACTCTACAGGATGGCTCTCTGATTGCAGCGCGACGTACCCCTGCGTTAGCGATACCGCTGCGCCCTGGTCGGCCAGGGCTTTGCCGTCGCCGCCCCAGGTGTCGAGCTGGGGCTGTGTGTATTCGATGGCTAGCTCACCATTGATGAAGTGCCGGATGCGTTCGCTGCCCTTTACCTCGATCTCCAGGCTGACCCATTGATCGCCCGGAAAACTGGCTGACTGCGAGTTCATGCAGTGTTGAGTGTGCAGTTGACCGTGGATGTAGACGTGCGTGCCCGGCGTACAGAGATTGGCTGTTGGGCGGTGTTCACCCTCGTGGGCGCCCAGTAATTGGGCTTCCAGCGATACGGGGAAATCCTGATTCAGAGCCATGGTGTCTGCCGACTGGCTGTGAAGCATGATGCCGCTGTTGCGCCAGGCCCATGCCATCGCCGAGCCTTCGGCGATCTGCTCGCCAACGAATCGGTACTCCAGCTGCAGGATGTAGTGAGAAAAGGGCGTTTCGTAGAACAGGTGGCCGAACTCACCTTGCCACTCATCGTACTCGTCGTAGTTCACACTGAGCACGCCATTCGCGGCCCGGAAGGTGTTGCGATAGTTGTCACCGGCAGGTCGCCCCACGATCTTTGCCTGCCAACCGGTGAGAGAGTCGCCATCGAACAGCGATTGCCAATCAGCATCCGGCGCTACCTCAGCAGAGGGCGGGCTGGGTGGTGTGCCTGTGTAGCTGTACTGGCCAACCTTCAGGTAGACCTCGTAGAAAACCGCGGCGGCAATCACCAGTATCAGTATGAGTACAGCGAGACATTTCAGAATCAGGCGCATAAGTGTTCTTCTGGTTATCCAATGGGATTAAGTTCGGCCCCGTAGGGTGTGTGTTGCTCGCGCACCCACTTGCTGAGAAGCCACTTCTCTCCGCGGGTTACTGGTTGACCCTCATGCAGCGAGGATCGCAGGGGTTGGCCATTATCGTCGGTATTATTAAAGCGTAGCAAAGCGCCTGGCGGCGTGTGCACATCGATGCCCAGCCGGGGAAATGCAGTGGCCCCGCCCTCAAATCCTTGATCGCCCAGCGTGAGCAGCACGGTCAATGTGCGCTGGCCACCCTGCGCCATGCCCTGTGGCGAGTGTGCCTGTTCGCTGGGTAGGCAATCGTAATGGGCCTTGTAACGCTCGCCTGGCGTGTAGTGCAGCAGGCTGAACACTTCGCCGCACCGCGGGTCGTAATTGGCTGTTAAGCCCATACGCTGTTCCAGTAGTTTACCCGCCCAGCCCAGCTGTTCCGGAAACCACTGTGCGGCGCTGTTTATGCGCACCGGGTGTCGTACGGCCGCGCCCGTGTCGGGGTCAACGACCGCGGACGGGCGCAGCGCCCGGCCCAAACTGTTGCGAATAAAGGCCAAGAGGGTGTGTGGCGCAAAGTCCAAGCACTGGTACACGGCCAGGCCGTCCTGGGCGGCAACTTCGCGCCATGGTGGTGATGACCATGTTGCAGTGAGTGCATCGGTTGTGGCGCCAAGCCCCTGTAACTTGGCCCATTTTTCATAGAGCGAAACAATGAACCGCGCTTGCTTGTGACCCTTTCCGGCGCAGTGCCGCAGGGACTCGCTCCAGTGAGCTTCGCCAACCCAGCCGTGAAAGCAACTGAGCTCGGCTTCAAACAGCACAGTGTCTAAATGCTGCGCCCCGCCTTTGTGGTCTTTTAGCCAGCTGTCTACCGCGGACGTGTTGCCCGCCCCCAGCCAGCCGTGAATAAGAAGGTTTCGCGCGATAGGGTTGCCCCGATCTGCGTCTTGCATCAGGGTTCGCTGATAGTGGTCCTGCTCGTTCACGGTGGTGATTGCCAGGATACAGCTAGCGCTGTCGCGCCGGTAATAAGCCCAGCATCTTCCCGATAATGCGGTCGAGCGCGCGTTCGGTTGCCACAACGCGTGCGACTTTTTCCAAGAGCCTTCCCTTCTCTACCGCATAGCGCACTTTGGGTTTGTTGGTGGTCAGTACGTGGTGAATAAGGCTACCCAGTCGCTCGGCCGGATACCCGTTCTGCCCCTGTTCAATGAACATTCCGCTGAATTTTTGGATGATGTTGTAATAAGGCGAATGCTTATAGTCTTCTGCGTCTAGGTCGCTGGCCTTGTCCCAGATCGCGGTTTTTACCGGGCCAGGCCCGATAACAATGACATCAATGCCGTAGAGCAAGAGCTCTCTGCGCAGCGACTCTGAGTACCCCTCCAGTGCAAACTTTGATGCGGCATAGGGCCCCATAAATGGCATGGCACGTTTGCCGGCAACAGAGCTGATGTTCACGATGCGCCCCGGTGGGCCGGTGACTGCATCATCGGCTCCAAGCAGTGGCGCAAAAGCGCGGGTCACCATGAACGGCCCCATCACATTCACGTCGAGTTGATGACGGAGGTCCTCGCTGCTTAACTCGGTCAATGGGCCGGCAACGGCGATGCCTGCGTTGTTTACCAGTCCTGCCAGGGTGGCGCCACCCAGCGCGCCGCGCACACAGTCTGCCGCCGCGTTAATCGCTTCCTCATCCGTGACGTCGAAGATAAGGGGTGAAAAATGTTCACCCAAGTCGGCTGCGATGCGGTCTGCGTCTGCCTGGGAGCGCACCGAGCCGAAAACTTTAAAGCCGCCCGCGATTAGGCTCTGGCAAGCTGCATAACCAATACCGGTAGAGACGCCGGTGACCACGACTGCACGCATGGGTTAACTCCGAGTGAAGATGCGAGGGAGCCTAGTCTATCGCAGTCCCAATCCGGGAGGGCAAATTCTCAGCTCGCGTGCGACTGTATTGCTGTCGTCGGCCGATGCGACGTCCCGAGGCGGCCGGTAATGCCGGTTTTTGTGCCTGCTTTCGGGCATCTCGCAAGTGGGACGATGCTGTGAAACAATGCGCGCCCTCACAGCGGGCCCGGATTTCTGGACAAAGTCCAAACAGGACCGCACAACGTAATTACCATCCGGATTATCCGTTCAGGCCATCGCCCATTTCGTGGCGATGATATGGGGCGGATAGGGGAAGCGTTTAGGCTAGTAACGAAGCGATGAAGATACTTGTTTTACTGATAGCCACAATGGCAATGCCTGCGATGGCTCAGCGCGAAGTGCCGGTGGGCGTGGCTCAGGCCGATGTGCGGCCCGTACTCCAGCAGCTACAAATCACAGGTTCGGTGACAGCTGCCCGGCGCGCGCGTCTGTCAGCGGAAACCAGCGGCAAGGTAAAGGCCGTGCTCGTAGAAGAGGGCATGCGGGTGGCTGCCGGAGATGTGCTGATCAAGTTGGATCAGGAGATCGCGCAGCTGGAGTTCGATGCCGCCGGCGCACGTAAGCACCAGGCAGACCTAGCGGTACAGGATGCCCGACGCCGCCTTCGTGAAGCGCGTGAATTGATTCCCCAGGCCAGTATTGCCGAGAGTGTAGTACGCGACATTGAAGCCGAGGTTGCTGAGGATCAGGCCGCTTTTGCTGCGGCGACCGCTGAAGCACGTCGCCTGGAGGCGCTATTGGAGCGCACGGAGGTGCGGGCGCCCTTTGATGCTGTGGTGGCGGCCAAACTCACTGAGATCGGCGAATGGGTGAGTCCGGGCCAGTCGGTGCTTGCGCTGGTCTCCAGCGACGAAGTGCGCCTGGATTTTGCCGTTGCGGACGACTATCTGGGTGCCATCGATGACAGTGTGCGCGTCACCTACCGGGTGGGATTGGGTAACGACCGGAGTTACGAAGGGCGCATAGCAACGGCAGTGCCCGTGAGCGATCCTGCAGCCCGTACTTTCCTACTGCGCGTCTTGCCGCAAGATGATGCGCCGGCCCTTGTGCCGGGCATGTCGGTGAAGGCAGATGTTCAAGTACCGGCCGGTCGCGACGGCGTAGTGGTGAGCCGTGATGCCATCGTTCGTTACCCGGACGGACGCAGCGTTGTGTGGGTGATTGTCGAGGCGGATGGCATAACGACGGTGGGAGAAAAGCGTGTACAGCAGGGCCTGCAGTTCGGCGGTCTGGTGGAGATACTCAGTGGCCTCGAAGGCAATGAGCGCGTTGTTGTTCGTGGCAATGAGGCGCTGCGGGCAGGGCAGCCAGTTCGTATAACCGATATTGCATCGCCCGCCGTCTAGGAGCAGCACCATGTTTGAGCAGATCGTTCGAAGAGGCACGCTGACTACGGTCGTGGTGCTGATCGTTGCCGTTCTGGGAATCGTGGCGGCGTTGCGTATTCCTGTGCAGATGATTCCCGATCTCGACGTTCGGGTTATTACCGTTGTTACCAGCTGGCCAGGGGCCAGCCCGCAGGACGTGGAAAAAGAGATCCTGATTGAGCAGGAGGAGTATCTGCGAAACCTGCCCAGTCTGACCCGTGTGCTCGCCTCCGCATCCAGTGGCCAGGCGCGGATTGAACTGGAGTTTCCCTTCGGGACCGACATTACTGACATGCTCATCCGGGTGAACAACGCGCTCAGTCAGGTGCCGTCTTACCCGGAAAATGTGGATGAGCCGCGTATCTTCGCCACCTCCTTCTCCAGCAATTTCTTCATGTTCTTTGCCATCACGCCGCTGCCGGGCAACCCCAGGCAGTTGGATTTGGACCTGATGGTGGACTTCGTCGAAGACAGTGTCCGACCCCGCTTATCCAGAATTCTCGGCGTGTCTGAGGTCGCGGTATGGGGCGGTGCAAATCGACAGATTCAGATTCTTGTAGACCCCGCGCGTTTGGCCCAACGTGGATTGGGCTTGGGGGATGTGCGTGATGCCATACGCAGTCGCAACCGCGATCGCTCAGGCGGTGAGGTTGAAGCGGGCAAGCGCAAATATGTGCTGCGTACGATTGGCCGTTTCGATTCCCTGGATGAATTGAATGACCTGGTGCTGAGCCGTCGTGGCGATACCGTGACTCGCCTGTTTGATGTCGCTGAAGTGCAACTTGACCACTTTGAAAAGCGGGGTTACTCCAGTATCAATGGCTCGCCCGCCATCAGTCTGGCCATGCGCAGGGAAGCGGGTTCTAACGTCATTGATATAAAGCGCGAAGCACTGGCGGAACTGGAACGGTTGAACGCAGAACTACTGGAACCCGCTGGCCTGAGCATACGTAGTACCTCCGATGACGTGCAGTACGTAGAAAACTCGGTGCGCAATGTGTGGCAGAACCTCATCCTGGGTGCCTTACTGGCGACAGGGGTTATGTTCCTGTTCCTGCGCTCCTTTCGCACCACTTTGATCGGCGTTATTGGTGTGCCAATCTGCATCATCGTCGCATTTGTTGGTTTGCTGCTAGCCGGTCGTACAGTGAATGTGATCTCACTCGCGGGCATTGCCTTTGCTATTGGTATGACCCTGGATAACAGTATCGTTGTCCTGGAGAGCATTGAGCTGGAAAGCAAGAAGGGCAAGGCGCGCCTGCAGGCGGCCCTGGACGGCGTTAAGAGTGTGTGGCCGGCGGTGTTTGCGTCCACCATGACAACGGTGTTGGTGTTTATCCCGGTAGCATTTGTGCAGCAGGAAGCGGGGCAGCTCTATTCGGATGTAGCCATCGCTATTTCGGCGGCAATCCTTGCGTCGATGCTGGTGGCCATAACCGTGTTGCCAACCGCAGCGGCGCGCTTCACGCCTACTACGCGACAAGACAACGCCTTGCACGGGATTGGTGAGCGGCTGCGCGACAGGACGCTGTCCGCGGTTGACTGGATGCTGGCCACAGGCAGGCGAAGAATGACGGTGGTGGTTTCTACGCTGTTGGTTAGCGGAGCGATCGTTGTCTTCCTGACCCCGCCGGCTGAGTACCTTCCTGAGGGCGAAGAGCCCAAGGTGTTTGCTCGAATGAGTGCGCCCCCTGGCTACAACATGCAGGCGATGAAAGTCATCGCTGAAGAAATTGAGGCGTACTTCCTGCCTCACGTGGGTGCCGACCCTGATGTCTTCCATCGCGGGGAGTCTGCTGTGCCGGCCATGAAGTACATGAACCTGCGCTATGCCGCCGACAATGTGCGCATTGTTGCCGAGCCTTCGGATGTTGGTGATATCGAAGCATTAATGGATGTAATGACCGCCAAGTACCGGGAGTACCCGGGTATGCGGGCCTTTGCCAGCCGCGGCTCCATCATCAGCTCGAACGACGGCGGTACGCGCAGCATCAACCTGGATATCTCCGGCGCGCGTCTGGAAGACATTTATCGCGTGGCCCTCGCTGCTTATCGACGTGCCGGTGAGGTGTTTGATAACCCTCGGATACAGAGCCAGCCCTCGTCGCTGACTCTGGCGCAGCCCATGGTGGAGATAAGACCGGACTGGGAACGCGCTGCTGAGGCGGGACTGACTGCCCAGGAACTCGGATTCACGGTCGCAGCCTTAACGGACGGTAGCTATGTCGATGAGTTCTTTCTCGATGACGACAAGATAGACATCTATCTCTACAGCAACGTGGGTCAGAACGCCGAACTGGAAACATTGGGGCAGTTACCCGTGTACACCCCAACGGGCTCAGTGTTGCCACTGGCCTCTTTGGCAACCATCGACGAAACCATCGATACGGATTCCCTGCGCCGCGTTAACGGGCGTCGCACCGTCACCCTGAACATTATTCCGCCGCGATCGGTGGCACTGGAGACGGGGGTGGACATCGTGCGCGATGAACTGGTGGCCCAACTGCGTGAAGCGGGTGAGATCCCTGCAGGTGTGGATATCACCATTTCGGGTGCGGCAGACCAGTTGGATGCCACGCGTGACTCCCTGCAGGGCAATTACCTGGTGGCACTGGTGATTATCTATCTGCTGCTGGTAGCGATCTTCTCGCACTGGGGTTACCCCTTGCTGATTATGACGTCGATTCCGCTGGGTATCGCCGGTGGCATCGTTGGGCTTGCCCTGCTCAATGGTGTGGGTGCGCTGCTTCCGGCGCTGGGCATGACTGCCATCTCCCAGCCCTTCGACATGATCTCTATGCTGGGCTTTTTGATCCTCATGGGGACGGTAGTCAACAACCCGATCTTGATTGTGGATTTGGCGGTTAAAAACCTGCACGAGGGCCTGGCACCGGTAGACGCAGTGAGTCGTGCAGTTTCCGCGCGCCTGCGCCCCATTGCCATGTCCACCATCACAACCTTATTCGGGCTTGCTCCTCTGGTGCTTATTCCCGGCGCCGGTACTGAGCTTTATCGTGGTGTGGGCGCAATTGTTATGTTCGGCATTATGGGTGCTGCGATTGTTACCCTTACGATGTTGCCAGCGTTAACGGTGGCGGTGCTGAATGTGATGCAGCGGCGCGGGATTGCTACAGCGCCTCAGGCTTCCCCCTCTGCCAGTTGATGTCTGTGCCGTAGGTCACGGCGCAGCAGCACAACCCGGTACAACTATTGAGAACGGCACGCGGATTCGCGCGCTGTTTTCGCGTTTTGGCGCAAGGTGCACGGTATATTTCGCGGTGATGCACGACGCAGATCGTGAATAGTTGTGATGTGCTATGCCTGCGCTTGGGTATAGTCGAATAACAAATATAACGAACGGCGCAGACACGCTGTCGCAAGAGTGAGGAACCCCTTAATGCTAAACACCGGTCGTAAGACGCTGCCCCTGGCAGTGGCGTTTGTAGCCGCCAGTCAGGCAATGCTGGCATCCGCCCAACTTGAAGAAGTGATTGTGACTGCGCAGAAACGCGTGGAATCCCTGCAGGACACCCCCCTGTCAATCACCGCTTACAGTGCAGATATGCTGGAAAACCAGCGTATCCAGAATCTGACGGATCTGTCTGTTCAGGCGCCCAGCTTGCAGGCTTATGACTTCCCGACATCAACCAGCAATATTTCGCTGTTTCTACGCGGTTTCGGTAACACCGACTCGCAGACTCTGACTATCGACAACCCGGTCGGACTGTACATTGATGGCGTGTACATCGCGCGGACCTCTGGCGCGACCCTGAACGTGTTGGATCTGGAGCGTGTTGAAATTCTCCGTGGTCCACAGGGCACCCTGTTTGGGCGTAACTCGTCGGCCGGTGCGATCAGCCTGATTACCAAGCGTCCTGGGGATGAGTTTCAGGCAACGGTAACAGCCGGTGCCGGCGAGTTCGGCCACTGGAATGCGGGTATCACCTTCGATGCGCCCATCAGTGAGCAACTGAAGGTAAAGGCAACCTATAACACAGAGTCCACCGATGGCTGGGTAGAAAACAAAGGCCCTAACCCGGTAGTGGATCAGCCCGCTGAAGATTTCTACCAGAACGAGCAGGAGGGCTGGCGCATTGCGGTGGCTTTTGATCCCACAGACAACTTCTCCGTGGACTACAGCTACGACTGGTCTGAAGTCGACAGCACTGCCCCTTATTATCAGCAGGACCCAAGCAGCCGTCAGGAAGAAACCACCCATCTCTTCCTTGGCGGTGCGCCGTACCGCTATGTGCTGCCGGAGAGTAATACCGAGCAATCGGGCCATAACCTCACCCTGTCTTGGGCAATCAATGATTCACTGACCCTGAAGTCCATCACCGGGTACCGCTCCATGGAGGAGTATGCGGTCCAGAACTGGTCCGACACCCTCTTTTTTGCCACGGGCGTAGACTGGGAGACGGATGCCTTCAGCCAGGAGCTGCAGCTGCTTGGAGCAGCCTTTGAGGATCGCCTGCAATACATTGTGGGTTACTACTACTTCGACGAAGAGGGTGAGAAGGCCGAAGAGCAGTGGACCAATGCCAATACCCTGGCACTGGATGCCCTTGCCGAGCCGCTGGCGTCCCTCTCGGTATTGCTGGGTGGCAACAACCTCGGCATTCATACGCTGGATACGGATCTGGAGTCGCAGGCGTTTTTCGCCCAGGGTACGTTCACGCCGGACATTCTCGACTCCAGGCTGGATATCACACTGGGCCTGCGTTACACCGAGGACGAGCGCGATGCTACCCGCGGTGTTGACCCCAGCAACCCATCAATTCAGTTCTTCCCCGGACAGAACAGCCTGGACTACGACCGCACGGACTACACATTCGTGTTGGACTACGCCTTCACCGACGACCTTAGTGCCTATTTCCGCACGGCCACTGGCTACCGCGCCGGTGGCTCGGGAGAGCGCACGCTGGACTTCGGGCTGACCTTCGATGAGGAAGAGGCCCTGAGTTATGAAGTGGGTCTGAAGTCCGAGTGGTTGGATAACAGCCTGCGGATTAACGCGGCCCTGTTCTACACCGACTACGACGACTTCATTTTGACTATCAGCGGGCAACCCCCTCTGTTTGCTTCCTACGTTGAAAACGTTAATGCAGGTGAGGCCTCTGTGGATGGGGTTGAGCTGGATATCATCTGGTCGATGTTTGAGAACGCCAACCTCACCATCAACTACACGTATCTGGATACCGAGCTGAACGATGTCATCGTGCCTGACGACAGTTTCCTGCTGGCCGGCCCGCCGGCCAGCGCGGTGGATCTGCGCGGTGTGGACATTTCCAATCAGACCTTCATTCCCTTCGCGCCAGAGAACGCGGTATCGGCCGCCTTTGACTACAGCCTGCCCATGGCGGGCGGGTCCAGCCTGGATTTCCACCTGAATTACAGTTGGCGCGACGAACTGTTCTCTCAGTCTGGCCAGGGTTTGCCCGTGGACTCGCTGGGCCTGCTGGGCGGTCGCATCGCCTGGTCGGGTATTGAATTGGGCGGCACCAGCTGGACCGTGGCTGCCTGGGGTCGAAACCTCACCGACGAAGAAGAAGTGGTCTACAACCTGTCGGGATTTGGTTTCCAGTACAACATGCCCCGCATGTACGGCGTGGACGTGAAGCTGGAGTTCTAAGGCCTTATGGCGACTCGAAACCCCGCGCAAGCGGGGTTTTTTTTGCCTCTTGAAAAGGGCTTGGACTGGGACAAATTCCCCACAATACTTGAAAGGAAGAAAAACATACTGTAAGTTCAAATTTCGACAGGGTGGCTGCGCTAGCCCACAATTACCCGCGAGACGTGGCAAGGTTCGATTGCCGCACCGCACCATTTCAAAGAGGACTTCCCGTGAGTGATCTCGACCAGTTCCGCCAGGAAACGCGTGCCTGGCTGGAGGAAAATTGCCCCGAAACTATGCGTGTCCCCGTTAAAGGCTTTGATGACCTGTACAACGGTGGCCGCAATCCGGAGATCGATCATCCCGACCAAAAAGTCTGGTGTGACCGTATGGCCGAGCGCGGCTGGACCGTGCCGCATTGGCCCAGAGAGTACGGCGGCGGCGGCCTGGATAAGGATGAGGTGAAAGTCCTGCGGGAAGAAATGGCGAGAATCAGCGCGCGCAGCCCGCTGGATAGCTTCGGCATCTCCATGCTTGGCCCGGCACTGCTGCAGTTCGGTAATGAGGAACAGAAAAAAGAACACCTGCCGCCCATTTGCCGCGGTGAAATTCGCTGGTGTCAGGGTTACTCGGAACCCAACGCAGGATCTGACCTTGCCAGTCTGCAAACGCGCGCAGATGATCACGGGGATCACTACCTCATCAATGGTCAGAAAGTGTGGACATCCTATGCTGACAAGGCCGACTGGATTTTTTGTCTGGTGCGCACCGACAACTCGGGCACCAAGCACGAAGGCATCAGCTTTGTACTGTTTGACATGGCTCAGTCAGGCGTAGAAGCGCGACCCATTAAATTAATCAGTGGGTCATCGCCGTTCTGTGAAACCTTCTTCGACGATGCCCGTGCAGAGAAAAGGAATTTGGTTGGTGAAGAGGGCAAGGGCTGGACGATTGCCAAGTACCTGCTGACCCACGAACGTGAAATGATTTCCGGCTTCGGCGCAGCACCCAAAAAGTCCTTGGGCGAGAGCGCTGCCGACATCATGGGCCGCGACAGTGAGGGCCGGCTTGTCAATGGCATTCTTCGCCAGAGTCTGGCGCAGTACCAGCTGGACGCGCTGGCATTTGCCGCAACCATGTCACGTGTTGGCGATGAGGTGAAAGCAGGTCAGGGCTTGGGCGCTGCCTCTTCGATCTTCAAATATTACGGCACCGAGCTGAACAAGCGGCGCAACGAGTTGAACCTGCAGGTTTACGGTGAGCCCGCTGTGGGCTGGGACGGAGAAGCCTACAACAATGGGACCTTGGCCCGTGATTGGCTGCGCTCCAAAGGCAACTCTATTGAAGGCGGCACCAGTGAGGTGCAATTGAACATTGTGGCCAAGCGCGTGCTTGGCTTGCCCGACGCATAAGGCCGGGAAGGCAAAGGAATACAGATATGGCATTGGTATTGAATGAAGAGCAGGTGATGCTCAAAGACGCCGCCGCAGGTTTTCTGGCTGAGCGTGCTACCGTCGCGCACCAGCGCGCCCTGCGCGACAGCGAAGACACCACGGGCTTTGACGCCGCGGTGTGGAAAGAAATGGCTGAGATGGGTTGGGCAGGTATTGCCATACCCGAGGAATTTGGCGGCCTGGGCTATGGCTACACCGGCCTGGGTCTGGTGTTGGAGCAGGCCGGCCGCAATCTGTCGGCCTCGCCCCTACAGTCCACAGTGCTTGTGGGTGCCACCGCGGTTGCGCAGTTGGGCACAGCGGCGCAAAAAGAAGCGCTGTTGCCTGCGATCGCTGCGGGCGAAACACTGGTAACTCTGGCGCTACAGGAAGGCGCACACCATGCGCCAGCGGCTACGGCGGCAGTTGCCACCAAAAGCGGCGAAGGTTTTGTGATCAATGCCGAGAAGCGGCTGGTGTTGGACGCGCACGTTGCCGACCAGTTTGTGGTGATCGCACGCACCAGCGGTACCCCGGGCACTGAAAGCGGCCTCAGTGCATTCCTGGTGCCTGCCAATGCTGAGGGCGTTAGTGTTGATCGTCGCAGCATGGTGGACAGCCACAATGCCGGCACGGTGACCTTTGCAGAGGTTAGCCTGCCTGCTGATGCACTGATGGGCGAGTTGGATGGTGCCTGGGCCGGTCTTTCACGCACACTGGATATTGCCAATGTGGGTCTGGCCTCTGAGCTTCTGGGTCTTTCTACTGAAGCTTTCGAGCGAACGGTGGAATACCTGAAAGAGCGCAAGCAGTTCGGCCACATTATTGGCAGCTTCCAGGGATTGCAGCATCGGGCTGCAGAGTTGTTTGCAGAACTGGAGCTGTCACGTTCTATCGTGCTGCAGGCTTTGCATGCCGTGGATGCGGACAGTGACAAACTGAGTTTGCTGGCCAGCGCGGCCAAGGCCAAGCTCTGTGAGGTTGCGCAGCGCGCCACCAATGAGGGCGTGCAGATGCACGGCGGTATTGGTATGACCGACGAGCACGAGATCGGCTTCTTCATCAAGCGCGCGCGGGTTGCCCAACACACGTTTGGTGACTACAACTACCACCTCGATCGTTACGCTGAGCAGGTGGGCTTTTAGGTCTATCTGCAACAGCAACTGCAACTGTTATAGGGAATAAAAATAGTGAACCCTGGAATTGCTGCTTTTGAAAAACTGGTCACCGACCTCACTGCTCCGGGTCAGCCCTTTGAGCTGAACACGGTGGAGGTCGGCTCCGCCAGCTATCGCAACTACGCATCGGCGCCCCAGAACCTGGGCACCTACTTCAGTTTTATGCTGAATCACGCCGGTAAGGACTTCGCGGTTTACCGCGACGAGCGCTACACCTTCGAGCAGGCCTATGAAAATGCGTCTGCTTTTGCTGCGGCACTGCAGCAGCATTACGGTGTTGTTCCCGGTGACCGTGTAGCGATTGTCAGTCGCAACAACCCCCAATGGATGATGGCGTTCATCGCCATCGTGTCCATTGGTGCAGTGGCCGTTCCCATGAATGCCTGGTGGACAACGGAGGAACTGCAGTACGGTCTGGAAGACAGTGGCAGCGTTGTGGTTGTTGCCGATCGCCAGCGCATGGAGCGTCTGGTTCCGCTAGCGGATGCATTGAAACTCAAGCTGATTTCCGTTGAAGACTGTGCGGATCTGCCCGTCGATTCAACCCCGTTTGCACAGCTCTGTGACGACTTTGCAGGCACGGCGATGCCGTCGGTTGAGGTGGCGCCTGACGATTACGCCACCATCATGTATACCTCTGGATCCACAGGGCACCCGAAGGGTGCAGTGTCCTCACACCGTGGGATCATCGCGGCCTTGTACAGCTGGCTGCTGATGGGCACTGCCAGCAAGATGCTGGCACCGGCGGATGACGGCGAAGGAGCGAAGTACCCTCCCTCGGGGCTACTCGCGGTACCTCTGTTCCACTGCACGGCTAGCCACTCTGCCTTCATGTTATCCATCATCGTCGGTCGCAAATTGGTGATTATGTATAAGTGGGATGCCGAGGAGGCATTGCGCCTGGTGGAGCAGGAGCGCATCACGTGGTTTACCGGTGTGCCGACTATGTCGGCGGAAATGCAGGCGGCGGCCGAACACTCGGATCGTGATTTGTCCTCGCTGGCGGAGATTTTTGCCGGTGGTGCGGCGCGCCCACCGGAACAGGTTAAGAAAATCGCCAATACCTTCAAAAAGGCGACACCTGGCATTGGCTACGGTTTGACGGAAACGAACGCCCTTGGTGCCTTCAACAGCGGTCCGTTCTACCTGGAAAAACCCACCAGCACCGGTAGGGCTGTGCCGGCAGTAACAGATTTCAAGGTTATCGATGCCAATGGCGACGCGCTGCCGGCGGGGGAGCGCGGCGAGCTGTGTATCTATTCCCCGGCGAACGGAGCGGGGTACTGGAATAAGCCAGAGGCCACGGCAGAAGCCTTCATTGATGGCTGGTTCCACACGGGCGATGTAGCCTACATGGACGAAGATGGCTTTATCTATATTGTCGATCGCATCAAGGAAATCATTATTCGCGGCGGCGAGAACATTAGCTGTCTGGAAGTTGAGGCAGCGATTTATAGTCATCCTGCGGTTTTCGAGGCGGCCGTCTTTGGATTGCCGGATGAGCGCCTGGGTGAGTCCGTGGGGTGCTGTATTGTGCTGCATCCGGGCCAGAACCTGTCGCGTGACGCATTGCATCAACACCTGCAGCAACATCTGGCCGCTTTCAAGATACCGCAGCATGTGTTCTTCACAGACGAGCAACTCCCGCGCATCGCGTCGGGAAAAATTTTCAAGCGCCAGTTGAAGCAGGATTACGCAGAGCAACTGGCGTAGTGGGCATTGCCCGCAAGTATTTGTAACGAGGAGAACTGATATGGATTTAGGTGTAAGCAAGAATCTCGAGCCACTGCTGGCTGCCGTCAAGGCGTTCATGGCCGAGGAAATCGCGCCGGTAGAGCATGACTACATTCACGAGATTGGCGTGGGCGATCGCTGGCAGTTCACGGATCGACAGACTGAGATCATGGAGAGCCTGAAAGACAAAGCCAAGGCCAAGGGGTTGTGGAACTTCTTCCTGACAGAGGGTGAGCACGGCTCCGGGCTGAACACGGTTGAGTATGCCTACCTCGCTGAGGAAATGGGTAAATCCCACATCGCTGCCGAGGTCTTTAACTGCGCTGCGCCCGATACGGGCAACATGGAGGTGCTGCACAAGTACGGCACTGAAGCGCAAAAAGAGCAGTGGCTGAAGCCTCTGCTCAACGGCGAGATTCGATCGGCCTATGCGATGACTGAGCCTGGAGTGGCGTCCTCCGACGCAACCAATATCAGCACGCAGGCCGTGCTCGATGGTGACGAGTGGGTCATCAACGGCGAGAAACACTACATCTCGGGTGCCGGCGATCCCCGCTGCAAAATCATGATCGTCATGGTTAAAACTGATCCCGATGCGGCAACCCACGTGCAGCAATCGCAGATCCTGGTGCCCATGGATACGCCCGGGGTGGAAAACCTTCGCCCAATGAACGTTTTTTCCATGGATGATGCGCCCCATGGTCATATGCACCAGCGCTACACCGATGTGCGTGTACCCAAGGACAACATCATCCTTGGCCCGGGTCGTGGTTTCGAGATCTCCCAAGGCCGTCTTGGCCCGGGTCGGATTCATCACTGCATGCGTGCGATTGGCGCGGCTGAGAAAGCGCTGCAATTGATGTGTGAGCGCGCGGTTAGCCGCACAGCGTTCGGCAAGCCTCTTGCCCGTCTGGGTGGCAATATCGATATCGTTGCCAATGCCCGCATGGACATTGAGCAGGCGCGACTGCTGACCCTCAAGACAGCCTGGATGATGGACAACGTGGACCCCAAAGAGGCCCGTGTATGGATTTCCATGATCAAGACAGCCGTACCCAATGTCTCTATTCGCATTGTTGATCAGGCGATTCAAATGTTTGGCGCCACGGGTGTGTCGCAAGACACGCCGCTGGCCGCGATGTACATGGGCCAGCGCACGCTGCGCCTGGCGGACGGCCCGGACGAAGTTCACCGCATGGTGGTGGGCCGTAATGAGTTCCGTAAATACATGGACACCAAGCCGGTTAATGCCATTCGTAGGCATGGCTGATCAGTGCCGTGATCCACAGCACAAGGGTCGGCATTGCCGGCCCTTGTCCGTTATTGGGAGTCACCCCTTATGCAATATGACCCTGCGACGGCAGAGGACTGCAATACTGCCCTCAATCTCGCAGGTATGCTCTTTTCGGGACGGAGCGCGGGGGAGAGCTGCCCGCGCTACTTTAACTTTAAGGCGGTCGATCAGATCGTCATTCGCACGCTGTAAGACAGCGCCATAGGGTGGTTCAAGACGCGGGAGCCCCCCTTACTTTTGCCCGGTCACTTCAGTCAACTCTGCCAAGTTAATAGTGCCGCAGGTCACCGCGAAATACTTGAAAGACAAAAATACATACTGTATGTTCAAATCCCGCTGAAGGACGGGCTCCAGCCCCGCCTCCAGCCGATTAAATCTGACACTGCGTCGCGATAAGTGCATATATGCACCCGGTAACAAGCATTGGTTTGTGGCGGCATTGAATCGCACGTGGTCTACACTGAGTTCCAATTTTCCCGTCACTAGGAGTACACCATGGCAATTAAGGTTGTTCCCGCCAGCGAAATGGTTAACCAGAAAGGTACCAAGTTTGAGCCCGGCCCCTGGATCACCCTCGATCAGGAGCGCATCAACCAGTTTGCTGATGTGACCGATGACCACCAGTTCATCCACCTCGATGAAGAGAAAGCAGCACAGACACCTTTCGGCGGCACCATCGCTCATGGTTTTCTGACGCTGTCTTGCCTGGTGCCTATGTGTCAGGACTCCGGATTGATGCCGGAAAACATTGTGATGGGTATTAATTACGGTTTTAACAAAGTGCGTTTTCTGACTCCGGTGCGCGCTGGCAAGCGTGTGCGCGCCCACGTTGAGGTGACTGACGTCGACGCTAAAGACGATAACCGTTTCCTGATTACTCAAGCCGTGACGGTAGAGATCGAAGGTGAAGATAACCCAGCACTGGTTGCAGAGTGGTTGTCTATGGTGGTGGCGGGTTAACCGCTTCATCACAAACACGTATTAACACAGTAGTAAGTAAGGATTACACAGTATGACGATTCGCTATGACGGCAAAGTTGCCATTGTTACCGGTGCTGGCCAGGGCCTGGGGCGCAGCCACGCTATAGAGTTGGCCAAGCGCGGTGCCAAGGTTGTTATCAACGATTTGGGCGGCTCTGTCGACGGCACGGGCGCGTCTAGTGAGGCCGCACAGGCAGTAGTGGCAGAGATTGAAGCCGCCGGTGGTGAGGCTATCGCTAACGGTGCCAACGTGGCCAAGTACGAAGAAGTAGAAGCCATGGTAAAGCAGGCGATGGATACCTGGGGTCGTGTCGATATCCTGGTGAACAACGCCGGCATCCTGCGCGACAAAAGCTTCAGCAAAGGGACATTGGACGACTTTAAGCTGGTGGTGGATGTGCACCTGATGGGCACCGTTAACTGCACCAAGGCCTGCTGGGAAATCATGAAAGAGCAGGAGTACGGCCGTATTGTCGTAACGACCTCATCCAGCGGCCTGTATGGCAACTTCGGCCAAACCAACTACGGCGCCGCTAAGATGGGCGTGATCGGCATGATGAATACTCTGGTCCAGGAAGGCGCCAAGTACAACATCAAGGTCAATGCACTGGCACCCACCGCGGGCACCCGCATGACGGAGGGCCTGATCGCCGAAAAGGCCTTTGACCTGCTGACGCCTGAGACAGTAACCCCTGCAGTTTTGTATCTGGTGGCCGAAGAAGCGCCCACTCGCACCATTCTGTGTGCGGGCGCTGGTGCCTACTCCGTATCGAAGATCGTTGAAACCGACGGTATGTGGCTCTCCCCGGATGAGCAGACGCCGGAGGGCATCGCCGCGCACTGGGATCAAATCAGCTCGCCTGAGGGCGAGAAAGTGCTGAACGCCGGCTTCGAGCAGAGCATCAAAATGACAACAAAGGCAGCCACTGGTCTGGGCATTAAGCTCGACTGAACGCGACCGACATTAAGAGGATAGACAGAATGAGAGAAGCAGTAATTGTATCGACCGCCCGAACCCCGATTGGTAAGGCTTATCGCGGCAGCTTTAACAACCTGACCGGTGCATCACTGGGAGCGGCCTCGGTTGCCGAAGCTGTGAAGCGTGCCGGTGTGGATCCCGCGCGGGTCGACGACGTCATCATGGGTTGCGCGCTGCAGCAGGGCACCACTGGCTCTAACATCGCGCGCCAGATCGCACTGCGTGCCGGCCTGCCCGTAACCACCTCGGGCATGACAATCGATCGTCAGTGTTCCTCCGGCCTGATGTCCGTGGCAACAGCAGCCAAGCAGATCATCGACGATGGCATGGATGTTGTTGTGGGCGGTGGTCTGGATTCCATCTCCCTAGTGCAGAACGAGCACATGAACCTGCACCGCGCAGGCGATGAAGAGCTGGTGAAAATGCATCCCGCAATTCACATGCCCATGCTGCAGACAGCGGAAACTGTCGCCAAGCGCTACAACATCTCGCGCGATGCTATGGACGAGTATGGCCTGCAGTCGCAGCAGCGTACCGCCGCCGGTTATGAAAATGGCGCCTTCGAAGATGAAATTGTTCCTGTTACTTGCAACCGCATCGTGTGGGACAAGGAAACCGGCGAACAGTCTGAAGCTGAGGTGACTGTGAGCGCAGACGAGGGTGTTCGCGCCACAACTGCTGAGGGTTTGGCAGGTCTTAAGACCGTGATTGAGGGCGGCACCATCACTGCGGGTAACGCATCCCAGTTGTCCGACGGTTCTTCAGCCCAGCTGTTGATGGATTCGAAAGTGGCAGAGCAGGAAGGTCTGGAGCCTCTGGGTATCTACCGAGGTATCGCAGTTGCCGGTCTGGAGCCAGACGAGATGGGCATTGGCCCCATCTACGCAGTGCCCAAGCTGCTCAAGCAGCACGGCCTGACTGTGAATGATATCGGTCTGTGGGAGCTGAACGAAGCTTTCGCGGTACAGGTAATTTACTGCCGTGATCAGCTGGGCATCGATAACGACAAGCTCAACGTAAACGGCGGCGCTATCTCTGTGGGTCACCCCTACGGCATGAGCGGTTCGCGCCTGATTGGTCACGCACTGATCGAAGGCAAGCGCCGTGGTGTTAAGTACGTTGTAATCACCATGTGTGTCGGTGGTGGCATGGGTGCAGCAGGCCTGTTCGAGGTGTGCTGAGCACGTTAAGCTCAACGACGGCGCCTCAGGGCGCCGTTCTTGTTTAAGGCCCGGCTGCGGGAAGGGAATACGGAGAAACAGTAATGAGAGCAGTGGTTTGTAGTGAACACGGGATGGCCGACAAGCTGACCTTGGAAAACGATTGGGCAGAGCCCACTGTTGGCGAGAACGATGTTCTGATCGATATCAAAGCCGGCGGTCTCAATTTTCCCGACGTGCTGACCATTCAGGGCAAGTACCAGACACAGCCGGACATGCCGTTTATACCCGGCGGTGAATGCGCCGGTGTTGTTGCCGCGGTTGGCTCAGCAGTTACCCGTTTCAAGCCGGGCGACAATGTGGTCTCTATGGGTGGCGTGGGTGCCTTTGCCGAGCGTATCGCCGCTCATGAGATGTCGGTGTTCCCCATGCCTGAGGGACTGAGCTATGAGCAGGCAGCGGGTGTGGCCATCACCTATTTCACGTCCTATTACGCTCTGAAGCAGCGCGCCAATCTGCAGTCTGGTGAAACCCTGTTGGTGTTGGGTGCGGCCGGCGGTGTGGGCAGCACTGCCGTTGAGCTTGGAAAATTGATGGGCGCCAAGGTTATTGCTGCTGCCAGCTCGGATGAGAAGTTGGAGCTGTGTCGTAAGTTGGGTGCCGATGAGGTTATCAACTACAGCAAGGAAGATCTGCGCGGGCGCATTAAGGAACTCACTGGCGGTAAGGGTGTGGACGTTGCCTATGATCCCGTCGGCGGTGACTTCAGCGAAGCGGTTGTTCGCTCCATGGCGTGGAATGGCCGCTTCCTGGTCATCGGTTTTGCCAGTGGCCCAATCCCCGCTATCCCCCTAAACCTGACTCTGTTGAAGGGCTGCGCCCTGATCGGAGTGTTCTGGGGGCGTTTCACCATGGAAGAGCCGGCAGAAAATGTCGCCAACATCGAAGAGCTGTGGAAGTTTTTCGCCGAGGGCAAACTCAGCCCGGTTGTGACAGACGTGTTTCCGTTGGCGCAATATGAAGAGGCGTTTAACTGCATGATTGAGCGCCGTGCACGCGGCAAAGTGATCATCACCACGGACTGAAGCTATGCAGCCGTTTCTGTTCAATACCGTCGGCCGGGTGCTGTGCGCGCCTGGCTCAGCACTGTCGCTGGCCGATGAGTGCAAGCGCCTCGGTGTTTCGCGCTTGCTGCTGGTCACTGATCCCGGGCTTGTGGCCATCGGGTTGGTGCAGCCAGCGCAGGAAGCAATGGCAAAGCAGGGCATCGAGATCGTTCTCTTTGATCAGGTGCGGGAAGATCCCCCGGAGGAGACAGTGCTGGCTGCCGCGGACGCGGGCCGTGATGCGGGTGTCGATGGCGTTCTGGCAATAGGCGGTGGCAGCTCCATGGACGTTGCCAAAGTGGTTGCTGTGCTGTTGGCTGGCGAGCAGGGGTTGTCGGAAATGTACGGGGTGGAGCAGGTCACCGGTGGGCGCTTGCCGCTGATCCTGGTGCCGACAACGGCGGGCACAGGCTCCGAGGTCACACCCGTTGCCGTGGTCACCACCGGGGAAACCACCAAGGCTGGTGTGTCCTCGCCGGTGCTGTTACCCGATGTGGCGGTTTTGGATGCAGACCTGACTCTGGGCTTGCCCGCGTCCGTGACGGCAATGACCGGCGTGGATGCCATGGTCCATGCCATTGAGGCTTACACCTCTCGCCACAAAAAAAATCCCCTGTCGGATAATCTTGCCCGACAGGCGCTGGAATTGCTGGGTCGCAACATTCGCACCGCGGTTCATGACGGCGCTAATCGCGAGGCTCGCGGGCACATGCTGTTAGGCGCGATGCTTGCGGGACAGGCCTTTGCCAATGCGCCGGTGGCTGCAGTGCATGCGCTGGCATACCCCTTGGGCGGTCACTATCACATCCCGCATGGCCTGAGTAATTCACTGGTGCTGCCCTCCGTGCTCGCATTTAATGCGCCCGAGGCTGCAGCACTCTATGCAGAGATTGCCCCGATTGTGGTTGGCCAACCCTTATCAGGTAGCGATGCTGACAAGACCGAGCAGATGATTCAGTCGCTGCGCGACCTGATCGACGAGGTGGAATTGCCGGCGACCCTTGCGCAGGCCAATGTGCCCAGAGCCGATCTTGAGATGCTCGCCGCCGATGCGATGCAGCAACAACGCCTGCTGGTGAACAATCCGCGGGAGGTCAATGAAGCCGATGCGCTGGCCATCTACACCGATGCTTATGGAGCCTCTGTCTAATGGCTGAATCTGCACTGCCAACACGTGCTGATTATGGCGCTGTTTATCCCATCACGACACGGTGGGAAGACAACGATATTTATGGCCACATTAATAACGTTGTTTACTACTCCTATTTCGATACGGCGGCCAACCAATACCTTATTGAAGAGGGTGGCCTTGATCCACAGGACGGCACTATCGTCGGATTCGTGGTGAATTCCGGCTGTCAGTACCACGCCCCCATTGCCCACCCGGAGCAGGTTGAGGCGGGTGTGCGCGTTGAGCATCTGGGGAACAGCTCCGTGCGTTATGGCATCGGCATTTTCAAAGCGGGGCGGGAGGAAGCCTGCGCCCATGGCCACTTTGTGCATGTCTTTGTGGAGCGGGCGGAGAACCGTTCTGTACCCATCCCCGAGAAACTGCGCAGCGCATTGGCGCGAATTCACACCGGCGAGTAAGTAGTACGAGCTTCTTCTTCCTGCGTCTTTTCGCTGTTACCGCCTCGATGCCTTTATCGTCAATCCTGAGCGCTTGGCGCTGAGCTGAACACCAAGGTTACCAACACCGCAAAAAAGACCAGGGCACTCAGCAAGGGGGATAGTGCGGGCTGCCATTGATACAGCGCGCCACTGCTGATGGGCCCTAGTGTGAAGCCCAGCGCCGGGCAGGCCGCAATCAAGCCCGCGGCGCCACCCTGTTCTTCGGGCGATACGGCCAGCGAGGCGCCGGCACTGATCGCTGGCATACATAAGCCCAAGCCGGTGCCCAGGCAGGCCATGCCCATGGCGAGCGTCTGGAAATCCTGAAAGCCGGCTATCACCGCCGCTCCCGTCAGCATCGACAGCAGTCCCAGCCGAATGAAGGTGCCTGGCTGCAGCTTCAGGCGCTGCATGACGGTGATCTGAATAAGAAAGGTAAAGCCTGCGGAGACCATTAATGCGGCGCCAGTCATCTGTGCGGTGGCAATGCCCGAAAGCCCAAGTTTGTCCTGCAGCTGGAATCCCAGAGTTTGCTGAATACCCGAGAACCCAATGAATAAGCCAACCGCGGTAATGATGTAACGGCGTAAGCGAGGGTCGGTGAAGCGCAGGCGCTGCACGTTGTCTCTGGGTGTGCGCTCTGACGCCGGGGTCACCGGAAGCCGGCGCCAAACCAGCAGGGCAGCGCCAGCAGCGAGGCAGGCGGCAAAATAAAGGGGCGCCAGTAGCCCAAAGGTGGCCAAGGCGCCGCTGACGGCGGGACCCAGAATCATGCCGAGACTGTTGGCAGTACCCAGCTTTGCCATCGTGCGGGTGCGTTCGCTGCGAGCTGTGTGATCGGCGGCAAAGGCGGTGGCGCTGGGGTTGGTGGCGGACATAATCACGGATTGGGCGCAGCGGCTGAGCAGGGCGACCAGATAGAGCGTCATGCCTGTGAGTATCCCCTTCAGGCCAAGCAGGAAAACCGTGGTGAAAAGCAGGGTGCCCACGGTGTAGCCGGCCAACCCGATGATCATCACGGGCTTGCGCCCCCTGCGATCACTGAACCTGCCCCAACGTGGTGATGCCAGCCCGAATACCAGCGCAGAGATCGCGATGATGGACGTAATCTGCAGTTCCTGCATGCCCACCTCTCGGCCCAGGGGCGCAAGAATAGCGAACACCTGCGACTGGCCGATACCGGTGGCCATCAGTGCGGCAATCAGTACCGCGAGTTGGCCGCCAGGCAGTGATGTTGCCGAGGTTGTTGTGTCGCGATCCGAGATTACTCTGTCTCCGCTGCTAAGTTGCCTTGCACCGCTTCGGTGCTGGCAGGTCCCAAGGTGTCTATCCGAACGCGCCGGATAAGGGCATGAGGGTCGCTAGCATAGCGTTTAAGCGCCCCGGCGTCCGGCACGCCGGCGCAGCATCTGTTGATTGGGGCGCATCTGCTAGCCGTTGGCATCGCTGTTGCAGTGGCGCAGGGTGGGCTGCCCGCGCCCGTGTTTGCTGGACAGTGGAGGGCGCTTACCCTAAAATTCCCGCCCAGTTTTAAAACCTCCGACATCAGCGTCGGA
Source organism: Parahalioglobus pacificus (assembly GCF_014652275.1). Taxonomy (GTDB): domain Bacteria; phylum Pseudomonadota; class Gammaproteobacteria; order Pseudomonadales; family Halieaceae; genus Parahalioglobus; species Parahalioglobus pacificus. The sequence continues at coordinate 960,658 of NZ_BMYM01000002.1, forward strand.
GCCAGCGAGCACGGCGTGCATTGCCCAGGAAACGGACATGAAAAAAGCGAGATGCGGTTTCCCATCTCGCTTTTTTTGAGCGCGCCGCTCACAGGTGAGCAGGGAGATTAAATTGTTCGGCCCAGCGATTCTCGCACTCGAAGATGGCAGCGTTTTTCACGGTCTGTCGATTGGTGCTGACGGCGATTCCGTCGGCGAAGTCGTCTTTAATACGGCAATGACCGGCTACCAGGAGATACTCACTGATCCTTCCTATGCTCGTCAGATTGTCACCCTGACATATCCGCACATTGGTAATACCGGCACCACGCCCGAGGATGAAGAGTCCACGGCCATCTGGGCCGCCGGCCTGGTGATTCGCGATCTGCCACTGCTGGCCAGTAATTTCCGCAATGAGCAGAGCCTGAATGATTACCTCAAGGCGCGAGGCATTGTGGCTATTGCCGATATCGATACTCGTCGCCTGACCCGAATCCTGCGGGAAAAGGGTGCCCAGAATGGCTGCCTGATGGCGGGGGAGTCGATCAATGAAGCCGATGCCCTTGCCCGCGCACAGGGCTTCGCTGGCTTGAAAGGTATGGATCTGGCGAAAGAGGTCTCCGTTAAGGAAGCTTACAGCTGGAACGAGGGTAGTTGGGTGCTGGGCGAAGGTTTTGCCCAGGCAAGGGAGACGCCCTGGCACGTAGTTGCCTATGACTATGGCGTTAAACGCAACATTCTGCGCATGTTGGTCGACCGCGGCTGTCGCCTCACGGTCGTCCCGGCGCAAACCTCGGCTGAGGATGTGTTGGCGCTGAAACCCGACGGCGTGTTCCTCTCCAACGGTCCCGGCGACCCCGAGCCCTGTGACTATGCGATCAGCGCTATTCAGAGCCTTCTGGAAACAGACATTCCGGTGTTCGGCATCTGTCTCGGGCACCAGCTCCTCGGGCTGGCCAGTGGCGCCGGCACCTTGAAAATGAAGTTTGGCCACCACGGTGCCAACCATCCGGTGCAAAATCTCGACGATGGCACGGTGCTGATCACCAGCCAGAATCACGGTTTTGCGGTCGATGAGTCGTCCTTGCCGGCCACTCTACGAGTGACCCACAAATCCCTGTTCGATGACTCGCTGCAGGGTATTCACCGCACGGATAAGCCGGCGTTCAGCTTCCAAGGCCACCCCGAAGCCAGTCCCGGGCCGCATGATGCCGCCCCCTTGTTTGATCACTTCATCGAGCTGATCGAAGCTCGAGCCGCCAGGGCCGTTTGATCCATGCCAAAAAGAACTGACATCCAAAGCATCCTGATCCTCGGCGCCGGTCCCATTGTGATTGGCCAGGCTTGCGAGTTTGACTACTCCGGCGCCCAGGCCTGTAAAGCCCTGCGTGAAGAGGGTTATCGCGTCATCCTGGTGAATTCAAATCCGGCCACCATCATGACCGACCCCGCCATGGCGGATGCAACCTATATCGAGCCCATTGAGTGGCAAACGGTTGCCAACATCATTGAGGCTGAAAAACCCGATGCACTGCTCCCGACCATGGGTGGCCAGACCGCACTCAACTGTGCTCTCGATTTAGCCAAGCACGGTGTGCTTGAACAGCACGGCGTGGAAATGATCGGTGCCACCAAAGAGGCCATCGACAAAGCCGAAGATCGCCAGCTGTTTGACCAGGCGATGAAGCGTATTGGACTGGAGACGCCGCGCGCCTCCACGGCGCACAGCCTGGAAGAGGCGTTCCAGGTGTTGGATGCCATCGGTTTCCCCTGCATCATTCGCCCCTCTTTCACCATGGGTGGTTCTGGCGGTGGTATTGCCTACAACCGCGATGAGTTCGAGGAAATCTGTACGCGGGGCCTCGACCTGTCGCCCACCACTGAACTGTTGATCGACGAATCGCTGATTGGTTGGAAAGAGTACGAGATGGAGGTGGTGCGCGACCGCAACGATAACTGCATCATCGTTTGCGCCATCGAAAACTTTGACGCCATGGGCGTGCACACCGGTGATTCGATTACGGTAGCTCCCGCCCAAACGCTCACCGACAAGGAATACCAAATCATGCGTAACGCCTCGTTGGCGGTACTGCGTGAGATCGGCGTTGAGACGGGCGGCTCCAATGTGCAGTTTGGGCAAGATCCCAAAACCGGGCGCCTCGTGGTCATTGAAATGAATCCGCGGGTATCGCGTTCGTCGGCGCTTGCCTCCAAGGCGACTGGCTTCCCCATTGCAAAGGTGGCGGCCAAGCTGGCAATTGGCTACACCCTGGATGAGCTGCAGAACGACATTACCGGCGGTGCCACGCCTGCGTCCTTCGAGCCGGCCATCGATTATGTGGTCACAAAGATTCCCCGGTTTGCCTTTGAAAAGTTCAGTGCGGCTGACCCGCGCCTGACCACCCAGATGAAGTCGGTGGGTGAGGTGATGGCGATTGGGCGCACGTTCCAAGAGTCGGTGCAGAAGGCGCTGCGGGGCCTGGAAGTTGGCTCCAGCGGTTTTGAGCATCAACTCGACGTCGACAATCCCGATCTGCGCGAAGAACTGATCTCCGAGCTCACCAATCCCGGGCCGGAACGGATCTGGTTTATCGCCGATGCTTTCCGCGCGGGTATGAGTATCGATGAGGTGTACGGTTTCTCCGGCGTTGATCCCTGGTTCCTGGTACAGATAAAGGATCTGGTGGACACCGAAGACAGTTTGAAAACCGTCAACCTGGCCGATATCGACACGGACCAAATGTTTCAGCTCAAACGCAAAGGGTTCTCGGACGCCCGTCTGGCGGTGCTGTTGAATGAGTCTGAAACTGCTGTTCGCCACCATCGTCAGGCGCTCGACATTCGCCCCGTGTACAAACGCGTTGATTCCTGTGCCGCGGAGTTTGCTTCGGCCACTGCCTACATGTACTCAAGCTACGAACAGGAGTGTGAGGCGGCGCCATCCGACAAGGACAAAATTCTGGTTCTGGGCGGTGGCCCCAACCGTATCGGGCAGGGCATCGAGTTCGATTACTGCTGTGTGCACGCGGTTCTGGCTGCCCGTGAAGACGGTTACGAAACCATCATGGTCAACTGTAACCCAGAGACAGTTTCGACGGATTACGACACCTCAGACCGACTCTATTTCGAACCGGTGACGCTGGAGGATGTGCTCGAGATTGTTGCCCTGGAGAAGCCCAAGGGTGTGATCGTGCAGTTCGGTGGGCAGACGCCGCTGAAATTGGCTCGTGCCCTGGAAGCCGAGGGCGTCCCCATCATTGGCACCACGCCGGACGCGATCGACCGCGCAGAGGATCGGGAACGTTTCCAGCAAATGATTCAGAAGCTGGGCCTGCGTCAGCCGGATAACACCACAGTGCGCAGTACGGAAGAAGCCGTCGAGGCGGCCGCGAAGATCGGCTACCCCTTGGTGGTGCGTCCCTCCTATGTGCTGGGCGGCCGCGCAATGGAAATCGTCTACCGGGAAGAGGATTTACTGCGGTATATGCGCGAGGCCGTACAAGCCTCCGACGACGCCCCAGTATTGCTGGACAGCTTCTTGAGTGCCGCAATTGAAGTGGATATTGACGCGGTATCTGACGGCGAAGAAGTCGTCATCGGCGCCATCATGCAGCACATTGAGCAGGCGGGCGTACACTCGGGCGACTCCGCGTGTTCACTGCCGCCCTACAGCCTGCCAGAGTCGGTGCAGGACGAGATGCGTGAGCAGATCAAACGCATGGCATTGGAATTGGGCGTTCGCGGCCTGATGAATGTGCAGCTGGCGTGGCAGGATAATGAGATCTACGTAATCGAAGTGAATCCGCGTGCCTCACGGACTGTGCCTTTCGTGTCAAAGTGCATCGGTACCTCGCTGGCAAAGGTGGCTGCACGTTGTATGGCCGGTCAAACCCTGGCCGAGCAGGGCTTCACCCGAGAAGTGGTACCGCATTATTTCAGCGTGAAAGAAGCGGTGATGCCCTTCAATAAATTCCCCGGCGTAGACCCCATCCTCGGGCCTGAAATGAAGTCCACCGGTGAGGTGATGGGTACCGGCGATACTTTTGCCAGTGCTTTCGCCAAAGCGCAGTTGGCAGCGGGCGACCAACCGCCACGTTCAGGTACGGCACTGATCAGCGTGCGCGATGTCGACAAGCCGGGTGCCGTGGCCGTCGCCAGCGAACTGGTTGGTCTGGGGTTCGATCTGGCAGCAACTGGCGGTACTGCGGATGCGCTAGAGAAGGCTGGCCTGGCCGTGCGGCGCGTGAACAAGGTGAGTCAGGGCAGGCCGCACATTGTGGACATGATCAAGAACGATGAAGCAGACTTGATTATCAACACCACCGAAGGCCGACGGGCAATTACAGATTCAGCCCCGATTCGGGCAAGCGCCGAGCAGCATCGGGTGTTTTATACCACCACCCTGGCGGCGGCAGAGGCCGTTACCATGTCCCTGAAATTGAAGGATGATAAAGCGGTGCGCAGGCTGCAGGACCTGCACGGGAGTATTGCCTCATGAACAAAGTTCCGATGACGGTCAGTGGCGAAGCGTCCCTGCGGGAAGAACTGGAGCGTTTGAAGAAAGTGGACCGCCCCCGTATCACCGAGGCGATCGCAGAGGCGCGCGAACACGGCGACTTGAAAGAGAATGCGGAGTATCACGCCGCCCGCGAACAGCAAAGCTTCAATGAGGGCCGCATCATGGAGATCGAGGGCAAGTTGTCCAATGCCCAGGTGATCGACGTGACCACGCTCCCCAAGACCGGCAAAGTCATTTTTGGTACTACCATCGACTTGTTGAACGTCGAGTCAGACGAGACGGTGACTTACCGTATCGTTGGCGAGGACGAGGCCGATGTGAAGGCCAACCTTATCTCGGTAGGATCCCCCATTGCCCGCGCCCTGATCGGCAAGGAAGAGGGCGATGTTGTGATGGTTCGTGCCCCTGGCGGTGACATCGAGTACGAGATCGATCAGGTCCATCACCGGTAAAGCGTAAGTCTTCGCCGAACCACTGTTGTCGGGTCAACAGGGATGGCGACAACAGTCCTTTGCTGTTGTTTTCGTGCATAGCGACCGGAGGGTTGCTGGCAGCTGCCCCAACAAATGAGTATCATTCTCATTTAAGCACTCAGCGGAACTTCACTATGAATAGTTGGAAACACTTTCGGGCAGTGGCTTTTGGATTGGCGGCGATACTAGTTGCAGCACAGGTAAAAGCGGATGGCGCTATCGGCGAACACGTCAACAATATGAAGGCACATCTGGATGACTACAGCGAGGAAGTCAGCTGGATGATTGGCAAGATTGACGAAATGGTCGATACCTACGCAGAGAGCGGGGTTGAGGCGGCTCAACCAGACAACGTGGTCGAGTACTGGGAAGCCGTGGACTTTCACTCTGCAATTGAGACCAACTATATCCCCCTATACGCCTCGATCTGGCAGGGGCTTTTTGCAGTAAAAGGCGCCATTGAAGAGGAGCAGCCTGTCGAGCAGGTCCGTGCCGTGAAGTCTGACCTTGACGCGGTGTTGTGGCAGTCGTTAGGCGCCGTAAAAGTGGCTGCTGAATACCAGGCGCGCGGCATGCTTCCCCCGGTCGCCAATACAGAAGCAGCGAACCCGGTAGAAACCGTCGACATTATCAAACGCGAGCTGCATCGAGTGGTTGCCAAGTACGCAGAGAAGCTCTCTGATGATGCTATTGAAATCGTCCAACAAACCTATCTGACCCGATTCGAGGGAATAGAGGGCGACCTCATTTCGCTGGACGCCGCGCTGGTTGAAGATCTGGAGATTGACTTCAACGTCAAGTTGCCCAAGGCGATTCAGGACGAGAAAAGCATTGATGAAGTTCGTGAAGTCGTTGAGCTTATGCAGTCCAAGCTGGACCGTTGTCGATCGCTGCTGGCAGACGCCGAAGCCAACCGAAGCGACGTTTTCTGATATGCGCAGACGCGCGTTTATCCAGGGAATGGCAGCCGCCGGAGGTCTGGCATTCCTCCCATCACTGCGCGCCGCCACGTCGGTGGATGAACTACCACCCCTCGAGGGAGACTTAACGCTCTATCTCGGTCGGGGGGAGGGCGGACTCTATGAGAACGTCCTCAAGGCGATAGAGACCAGGAACCCAAAACTGAAACTGGGCGTCCGCCGCGGTCCAACGGCGGCCCTGGCGAATGCAATTGTTGCCGAGGGCAAGGCAGGTGTTCAGCGCGCAGATGTGTTCTGGGCAGTAGATTCCGGTGCTGTGGGCTTGATTAGCGACGCGGGAATCGCCCGCCCGCTGCCCAGTGATGTTGCCGCGCAACTGCAGCTGGCATTCCGATACGATAATTGGACGCCGGTTACCGGTAGGATCCGCACCCTTCCATACCACACAGGCAGACTCTCAGCTGAGCAGATTCCTGAGGATATTATGGCGTTCCCCGACAGCGGCCTCACTCTTGGGTGGTCGCCAGCCTATGCCTCATTCCAGTCCTTTATTACTGCAATGCGGTTACTCGAGGGTGACGCTGCAACCAAGGATTGGTTGCAGCGCGTAAAGCGCAGCGGGAAAAGCTACGCGGGCGAGCTAGGTGTGGTGATGGCGGTGGAGCGCGGGGAGGTGGATGTTGGCTTCGCGAATCACTATTACACCCTGCGACTGAAAGCGGGCAAGCCAGATGCGAACGTTGCTTTGGCCTATACCCGCAATGACGCCGGGTGTCTGGTTAATGCCTCTGCCGCGGTGGCCGTGAGCGATAAGCCACTGGCAACCAATTTCATACGGTATTTATTGACTGAGCAGGTCCAGTCCTACCTAGCCAGGGAAGCCTATGAGATCCCACTCGTTGAGGGTGTGGCGCCTCCTGGGGCCTTGCCGCGAATGTCTGCCATTAACCCACCAGAGATCGACCTGACTGCACTCGCGGATTTGCGCCCAACATTAGATCTGATGCGCGATGCAGACGTGCTGTGATCCGCATCTCGCCCACCTACCCATTGGCGGCAGTGATTGCCGTGTGTGCGCTGCTGCCACTGGTCGTATTGGGTATTCTGGCGGAGGCGCCTGACGGACTTCTACAGGCTCGCAACCTGAGATTGCTGGGCAACACCCTGTTATTGGCAGGACTGACTGCGTGCGGCTCCATTGCCATCGGTGTGCCATTTGCACTTCTGACTGCCTATGTAAGCTTGCCCTTGCAAAGACTCTGGTTGGTCCTGCTTGCTGCACCACTCGCCCTGCCTAGCTACATCGGCGCATTTGCGTTTTTCGCTGCTTTTGGTCCTTCGGGAGAGTTTGCTGTGACCTTGGGCGTGACCATTCCCTCCGTCGAGGGTATGGCAGGTGCGGCTCTGGTGATGACGCTCTACACCTACCCTTTCGTTATGCTGACCACCCGAGCAGCGCTATTGAGCCTTGATGCCAGTCAGGTCCATGCCGCGCGCATACTCGGCTTATCGCTCTCTGCCAGCCTATGGCAAGTTGTACTGCCTCGGGCGCTGCGCGGTATTGGTGCGGGTGCATTACTGGCTGCGCTGTATGCCCTGTCAGATTTCGGGACGCCCGCCATAATGGGGGTCGATACCTTCACACGCATGATTTACGTGGAGTACAACGCGTTTTCATTGGGCAGGGCGGCAGTATTGTCTTTGCAGCTGCTGGTTATCGTGGGACTGGTGTTATTTTTGGAGTCGCAGTTGAGTAGTACCAGCGAGCGTCCGGGGCGCGCACTAGCGCTGTATCCAACGTCAGCGCAGACTCTATCTGCTGCTGCCGTTGCTCTGCCCATTATCTTGCTGGCGCTTGCCTTACCGATCGGAATTTTCACACTGTGGCTGTGGCGAGAAGGCAGTGCTGGCTTCGAGCTGAGCTATGTGTGGAACTCGGCCTATGCAGCGCTGCTGGCAGGCGGGTTCGCAGCCATCCTGGCTATTCCTATGGCGTTAGCGGCGATGGCCGGACCCGCCGGTCGATTCATGGAACGGCTAACTTACTTCGGGTTTGGTGTGCCAGGTATTGTTATGGGTACGGCGCTAGTCTACGTGGGTCTGCAGCTTCCCTCGTTGTATCAAACGCTGATGCTGCTGGTGGCTGCGTATGTGATGCGCTTTCTGCCCTTGGCAGTAGGATCGTTACGCGCCACCGCGGAGGGCATTGATGAGAGCTTGGTAAAAGCGGCGAGAGTACTCGGCGCCACACCAAGGGAAGCATTTATGCGGGTGACGCTGCCCTTAACGCGACGTGGGCTCATTGCGGGTGCGGCGCTGGTGTTTCTGGAATCCATGCGCGAACTTCCCGCAACGCTTTTATTGGCTCCCACGGGGTTCGAAACATTGGCAACGTACCTTTGGCGTGTGTACGAAGCGGGTTACTTCGGGCGGGCCGCTGTGCCAGGTTTGCTCCTTGTATTGATTTCGGCTTTCGGGCTGATGCTCATCCTGTCTGGCGAGCAACAGGGTGACACTGCACATCGCGAGGAGGAATGTAACTGATGTTGTCTGTGAGTAATGTCAGTGTTGAGTATGGCTCGGTAAGAGTCGTTCGGGATCTGAGCTTCACCCTGCAGTCCGATGAGATACTGATGCTCGTGGGTCCTACCGGCTGTGGCAAGACCACCTTGCTGCATGCGATAGCCGGTCTGGTGGCGATCTCTGAGGGCTCAATAGGCGGAGAGGGTTGGACATCCTGTGCAAAGGCGCTTGTGCCGCCAGAGCAACGCAATGTTGGCATGGTGTTTCAGGATTTTGCCTTGTTCCCTCACCTTTCGGTGATCGACAATGTGGCGTTCAGGCTGAAGGATCGAGCGCCGGCCGACCATTGGATTTCCCTGCTGGGCTTGGAAACCCTGCGCGATGCGCGCCCAGCCAGGTTGTCAGGGGGGCAAAAGCAGCGCGTGGCGCTGGCAAGGGCGCTGGCCCACGAGCCGTCACTGCTGCTATTGGATGAGCCCTTGTCAAACCTGGACGCTGCACTCAAGGACAACCTGCGCTTTGAGATCCGCGATGCGCTCAAGGAAGCCGGCCTGCCCGCCATCTGGGTCACGCACGATCAGTCAGAAGCGCTGTCTGTGGGTGATCGACTGGGTGTAATGAATGCGGGGCAGTTGGAGCAATTGGACACGCCAGAACATTGCTTTACGCGACCCGCCAACCGGTTTGTGGCGGGATTTCTGGGGGAGGCCAACCTGATACCCGGCGACAGCACAGGGACAGGCATCAAGACGGAACTGGGATTGATTACCACCGACCACTCACCCGCACTGGGTTCCGTCGAAGTCCTGTTGAGGCCTGAGGATCTTCAAGTTCATGTATCGGATGGCGAGGTGCAAGCGCGTGTTGCAAGCCTCTCTTTCGAGGGATCGACAGTGTTGTATCGGCTATGCCTTCCCTCCGGGCTTGAGATAAAAGCCCGGACATCCACTGACCGGCGTTTCAGTCCCGGGGATTCGGTAAGGTTGTCTAAAAGACCATTACTGAACCCAGCCGTTTTCGCGGCTAACAAGATGCCCGTCTAGTCAGGACGCTGATGTTGGAAGAGCTTCACCTCTGCCAGCACCAGCTGGGCAATCAGCCTGAGCATTAGCGCATGATTGGCCTTGGCGACACCGCCAAGGCCCTCGTTGATTTGCGTCTCCAACGCATCCTTTTCTTCCTGAGACAGAGTCTCGGGTAGCTCTACGCTGAAGCTGTATTGCTCGGACTCGCTTAACTGGGCGTAGATTTGTGTCAGCTCTGAACTGGCAAAGTCGATCAGAGGTTGATCGGCACCGCGGGCGGCGAGCATTTCGCGCAACTGGCGTTCCAGATAAGCCAGGCCCTGGGCCTGTTGCGAGGGGAATTCCAGAATGTCGCCCATGTCTTAGCCGCTACTACCGATAACAGCGCCATGGTAGCCAAGCTAAACACCTGCGTGAAGCCAGCCGCTGCGCGGCCTGGTAAGAGAGCGGTTTACAGCGGGCGCAGGAGGTTTGATTTCCTGGGGTCTGGCTGGGCCGTGCGGCGCAACACCAGGATCACGTTTCCTATGCTTTGCACAACCTCTGCACCGGCGCGCTCACACAACTCCTCGGCAACGGCCTGCTTGGCCTCGCGTGAACCCACCGCGAGCTTGATCTTGATGAGCTCGTGATCGGTGAGGGCGCGATCAACTTCGGTGATAACGCCGTCGCTGAGGCCGTTGCCCGCAACGGTCACCACGGGCTTAAGTTTGTGCCCGATGGCGCGGAGCTGTTTGATATCAAGACTGCCTTTCTTGCTCATGGTGGTTCCACGTTACAATGGCTGTTTCAGGGGGCGCGCATTCTACACCAGCCCCGGCCCTCCCGTAACTGGTATCCAACATGGCGAAAAAGCGTTCATCCAGCAAGGCCTGGCTCAAGGAGCACCGCGACGACCCGTATGTGCAACAAGCGCAACGTGAGGGTTACCGCTCCCGGGCCTGTTACAAGTTGCTGGAGCTGCAGGAGAGAGACCGCCTGATACGCCCGGGTATGACACTGGTAGATTTGGGTAGCGCACCGGGCGGGTGGTCCCAGGTGGCGGCAGATCTGGTGGGTCACAAGGGGCGTGTGATTGCCTCGGATATTCTGCCCATGGATGCGCTCGCGGGGGTCGAGTTCATCCAGGGCGACTTTACCGAGGACGCTGTCTTTGAAGAGATTCTGGCAGTGATTGGCGAATCACCGGTGGATATCGTGGTCTCAGACATGGCACCAAATATGAGCGGTATGACCGCTGTGGATCAGCCCCGCTCCATGTACCTGGTTGAACTGGCCGTTGATATGGCGCGCAAGGTGTTAGCCCCTGGTGGGTCATTTGTGGCCAAAGTGTTCCAGGGAGAAGGATTTGAGGCCCTGATGCGTGATTGTCGCGACAGTTTCGGCAAGGTGCTCACCCGTAAGCCCGCCGCTTCCAGGCCGCGTTCCCGTGAAGTGTATCTGGTGGCGCGAGACTTCCGCGGGTCCTGAGCCTGGGTCTTGAAAATTGCTGGTCTGGCCCCATGTGATGTAGAGTGCGCCGGTCTGAGACCCCCTTCCCTGCGTATCCTATACTGGCGAGTAAAGCTTGGCCGGGACACCGGGTTGCCGATGGTGCCTGACTTGTCCGGTTATAATTGAGGGTCGAAGCTGGCTAATCCGCATACCGCGGGTCCGCCCAATTGGAGCAGCATTAAGCATTATGGCAAAGAATTTACTGTTGTGGCTGGTGATCGCCGCGGTGTTGTTGTCGGTCTTCAACAACTTCAATATGCAAAGTCCAACCGAAGAGGTGGGCTACTCGGATTTCATCGCCGAGGTTCAGCGTGACCAGGTGAAGAAGGTGGTTGTGGACGGACTCACTATCGCCGGTGAGCGCTACGACGGCTCGAACTTCGAAACGATTCGGCCCATGGTCGATGACCCCAAACTGATGGACGACCTGCTCGAGCACAGTGTGGTGGTCGAGGGGCGTAAGCCGGAACAGCAGAGTGTGTGGACGCAACTGCTGGTTGCCAGCTTCCCCATACTGATCATCATCGCTGTCTTTATGTTCTTTATGCGCCAGATGCAGGGCGGTGGTGGTGGCCGCGGCGGTCCCATGAGCTTCGGCAAGAGCAAGGCGCGCCTGTTGGGCGAAGACCAGATTACAACCACTTTTGCCGATGTTGCCGGCGTTGATGAAGCCAAGGAAGACGTTCAGGAACTGGTTGAATTCCTGCGCGACCCCAGCCGTTTCCAGAAACTGGGCGGCCGCATCCCTCGCGGTGTGCTCATGGTTGGGCAGCCAGGCACGGGTAAAACATTGTTGGCCAAAGCGATTGCCGGCGAGGCCAAGGTGCCTTTCTTCTCCATCTCCGGTTCGGACTTTGTTGAGATGTTTGTGGGCGTGGGTGCATCCCGTGTGCGCGACATGTTCGAACAAGCCAAGAAGCAATCACCCTGCATCATTTTCATTGATGAGATTGATGCGGTAGGTCGCCACCGCGGCGCCGGTCTCGGGGGTGGTCACGACGAACGCGAGCAGACTCTGAACCAGTTGCTGGTGGAAATGGATGGCTTTGAAATGAACGATGGCGTGATCGTTATTGCAGCCACCAACCGTCCTGACGTGCTCGATCCGGCCCTGCTCCGCCCCGGCCGCTTTGACCGGCAGGTAGTGGTTGGGCTGCCCGATATTCGCGGTCGCGAGCAAATCCTCAAGGTACACATGCGCAAGGTGCCTTTGGCCGAAGACGTGATTCCGTCACAGATTGCCCGCGGTACCCCAGGGTTTTCCGGCGCTGATCTGGCCAACCTCGTGAATGAAGCTGCGCTGTTCGCGGCGCGTGCGGGTGTGCGCACGGTAGGCATGACCCAGTTTGAGCTTGCCAAAGACAAGATCATGATGGGTGCTGAGCGCAAGTCCATGGTGATGTCTGAAGACGAGAAGCGGAACACGGCTTACCACGAAGCGGGTCACGCGATCGTTGGCCGACTGATGCCTGAACACGATCCCGTGTACAAAGTGAGCATTATTCCTCGCGGGCGAGCCCTTGGCGTCACCATGTTCCTGCCCGAGGAAGATCGCTATAGCCACAGCCGCAGGCACATCATCAGCCAGATCTGCAGCCTGTTCGGTGGCCGTATTGCCGAGGAAATGACCCTGGGCAAAGACGGAGTGACCACCGGTGCGTCCAATGACATTGAGCGTGCCACACAGATTGCCCGCCAGATGGTCACCAAGTGGGGCTTGTCTGAGCGTATGGGGCCGTTGATGTATGACGAGGGCGGCGAAGAGGTCTTCCTGGGCCGCAGTGCGGCGCAACAACACCAGGCCTTGTCTGACGAGACAGCGAAGCAGATCGACGAAGAAGTACGTCGAATCATTGATGAGTGTTACACCAAGGCCACAGACATCCTCAGTGAAAACGTGGATAAGCTGCACGTGATGGCCGACTGCCTGATGCAGTATGAGACCATCGATTCTGCCCAGATCGACGACATCATGGCGGGTCGTACGCCCCGTGAGCCAGGCGATTGGGGCGGTTCCGGGGACAGCGGTGACGGCAATGTTGCCGCATCGTCTGACGAAGAGCCCAAGCCCTCCAGTCCCATAGGTGGCCCCGCCGGCGAGCACTGACGGGACCACAATTGTCACACTCAGCAAACACTGCCTGGCCGCCGCTTAATTGCGGCGGTCGCATTATAGACCTGTCATTACCCCGTGTAATGGGGGTGATTAACACCACGCCAGATTCCTTTTCTGACGGTGGGGCCCTCTACCGCGGCGCCAGCCTTAACCTCGATGCTGCCCTTGCCCAGGCCCAGGCTATGGTTGAAGCAGGTGCCACTATCTTAGATGTGGGCGGTGAATCTACCCGGCCTGGGGCTTTGCCAGTATCCGAGCAAGAGGAGCTGGACAGGGTTGTGCCGCTGGTCGAGCGGATTCGACATTCGCTGGATGTCGTTATCTCCGTGGACACCAGCACACCGGCCGTTATACGTGAGTCTGCCGCGGCAGGGTGTGGGCTAATCAACGATGTACGTGCATTGCAGCGCGAGGGAGCGTTGGAGGCGGCTGCGCGCACCCAGCTCCCGGTCTGTCTGATGCATATGCAGGGCGAGCCGGGCACCATGCAGGCGAATCCGGAATACCAGGATGTGGTGGCCGACGTTTCCAGCTTCCTGACGCAACGGCTGAAAGCTTGTGAGGCAGCGGGTATCAGTCGAAACCGTGTACTTCTCGATCCCGGCTTCGGTTTCGGTAAGACCGTAGAGCACAATCTGCAGCTATTGGCGGCGTTACCACGGTTGGCTGAACTTGGCCTGCCGATACTGGTGGGCTTGTCGCGCAAGTCGCTGATTGGGAAGTTGATTGGCCGCGATGTGGATCAGCGGCTGCCCGCCAGTTTGGCGCTGGCCGTGCTCGCGGTAGAGCGCGGTGCGAGTATAGTGCGCGTACATGATGTGGCCGAAACGGTGGACGCCTTGGCCATGATTACAGCGTTACGAGAAGTGGGAGAATCATGAGCCGACGTTTTTTTGGCACTGATGGCATACGTGGTTCTGTGGGTGAGGCGCCGATCACGCCCGATTTTATGCTCAAACTGGGATGGGCCTGTGGTCGGGTATTTGCGCGCCGCGATCAGGGCGCCGGTCGAGGAACGGTGATTATCGGTAAGGACACCCGCGTGTCCGGCTACATGTTCGAGTCTGCCCTGGAGGCGGGTTTGGTTGCCGCTGGGGTCAACGTGAAGCTGCTGGGGCCAATGCCGACACCGGCGGTTGCCCTGATGACGCGAACACAGGCTGCTTCCGCCGGTATTGTCATTAGCGCATCTCACAACCCTTTCTACGACAATGGCATTAAGTTCTTTGGGCCAGATGGCGCAAAGTTGCCAGATGAGCTGGAGCTGGAGATTGAGGCTGAGCTTGAGCTGCCGCTTACGACAGTGCAGTCCCGCGATATTGGCAAGGTCACGCGTGTATCGGATGCCGCTGGTCGCTACGTTGAGTTTTGTAAATCCACTGTGCCCGAGGGCTTCAATCTCAGAGGCCTGCGTATAGCCGTGGATTGTGCGCATGGCGCTACCTACCACATTGCGCCCAGCGTGCTTGGCGAGCTGGGTGCCGAAGTTATCAGTCTTGGTGTCACTCCTGACGGCTTCAACATAAATGAAGGTGTGGGCTCTACAGCGCCAGAGGCTCTATCGCGAGCGGTGGTCGAGCACAGGGCGGACTTTGGCATTGCCTACGACGGGGACGGCGACCGCGTTGCGTTCGTGGATGCCGATGGCGCTGTCGTTGATGGGGATGAACTGCTGTACATCATCGCCATGCACAGGCTGGCCATCGGCCGCAGTGATGCCGGTGTTGTGGGCACTCTGATGTCAAATCTCGGATTAGAGCTGGCCCTGCGTGAGCAGGGTCTGCAGCTAGAGCGTGCCAACGTCGGCGATCGCTATGTGAAGGCGTTGATGGAAGCCCACGGCTGGCAGCTGGGTGGTGAGTCCTCCGGACACATTATTTGCGCCGATGTAACTACTACTGGTGATGGCATCGTAGCCTCATTGCAAATATTACTGGCACTACGCTCAGCCGACAAAAGTCTGTCAGAGATGCGCAGCGGTATGGCGCGCTTTCCGCAGACCATGATTAATGTGCGCGCCACTGGCACCATAAACCTGAACGACAAACCGGCAATCGCCAGCGCGGTGGCAGCAACCGAAGCAGCGCTGGGTGACCGTGGCAGGGTCTTGTTGCGCCCCTCCGGCACAGAACCTGTTGTTCGTGTCATGGTTGAAGGTGAGGATGCCCAGGAGGTGCGACGCCACTGTGAGTCTTTGGCAGAAGCGGTTGAGCAAGCCCTGAGCTGAGCCTCTTCTTGTCTGTGCTGGCCTTCTTGGGTAAGATTGCCGCCGCTTTTTCGCTGGGAGTCGAGCATGCGCCGTCCTTTGGTTGCCGGTAATTGGAAAATGAACGGCTCAATAGCCAGCGTCGACAGCCTCCTTTCGGGGTTGTCACAGTTAAAAATGGCGAAAACAGTGGACTTGGCAGTGTGTCCATCGTTCGTGTTTTTGCAGCAAGCCACTGCGGCGCTAACGGGCTCAGGTATCAAAGTCGGCGCGCAGGACTGCAGCCCTGTCAGTGACGGTGCTTATACCGGCGATATTTCGGCCTCCATGCTGGTCGACCAGGGATGTGCGCTGGTACTGATAGGGCACTCAGAGCGGCGTGAGTATCACCAGGAGGGCGATGCCCTGCTGGCTGAAAAGCTGGCAACTGTTGTGACTCTGGGCTTGGCGCCAGTGTTGTGTGTTGGGGAGACCCGCGAGCAACGCGAGGCGGGTGATGCTGAGCAGGTGGTTGGTGAGCAGCTACGCGGTGCCCTGATGAATCAGTCTTCACTGGAAGGTCTGGTGATTGCTTACGAGCCAGTATGGGCCATAGGCACAGGATTGACCGCGACGCCCGAACAGGCGCAGGCGATGCACGCCTACATTCGCAACGAGTTAGCATCGATAGAGGGTGTAAGCGCGAATGAAACAAGACTGCTGTACGGCGGCAGTGTGAAGGCCGCAAACGCGGTCGAATTATTTGCTCAGCCCGATATCGATGGTGCGTTGGTCGGGGGCGCGGCGCTGGATGCCGTTGAGTTTGGAAAGATTATTGACGCGGCGGCCGGGTAGGCCGTTGCCACGAAGCCCGCGGGGCAGAGAACTATGGACCAGATTATTTTAGTAATACACCTGTTGGTGGCGTTGGCCATTATTGGCCTTATCATGCTGCAGCAGGGCAAGGGCGCGGACATGGGTGCCTCCTTTGGCGCGGGCGCCTCCCAGACTCTGTTTGGCAGCACGGGTAGCGGTAATGTGCTGACCAAGGCTACGGCGTGGTTGTCGGTGCTGTTCTTTGCGACCAGCTTCGGTCTTGCGTTGATTGCCAGTCAGCGCAGTGCGCCCACCAATGATCTTGGTCTTGAGATCCCGCCCGTGGTGCAAGAACAAGCTGTACAACCAGCGCTGGATTCTGATGTCCCTGTGGTAGAGAATGACGCGCCTGCCGCAAGCAGCACAGAGGACGACGTTCCCGAGCTGTAATCGAAATTAGCCGAAGTGGTGGAATTGGTAGACACGCTATCTTGAGGGGGTAGTGAGCTATGCTCGTGCGGGTTCAAGTCCCGCCTTCGGCACCATATCAAGTAGAGAGGCCTTCCAGATCGGAAGGCCTTTCTCGTTTTTGGGTTTCGTTAAATTCGCGGGACTATTTGGGTGCTCGCTGTTTCCGAGGGGAACGCTCGCTACGCGAGCTCAGAGTCCCCTCGGGCTCGCCCGCCAATTGCGGTGCAATTGGCTCCGCCTTCGGCACCAACCAACAAAAAGCCCGGCACTTGCCGGGCTTTTTGTGCCCCAGGTTAAATCAACACCGGATACAGCGATGCGACCAGCAGTAATGCCATGGTGACGTTGAATGCACGCAATCGTCTGGGGTTGGTGAGCACCACGCGCAATTGCTCTCCCATGGCGGTCCATAGGCTGATGCAGGGAAGGTTGATGCTGCCAAAAACGGCCGCCACCAGCCCTACCGCCAGAAGACTTTGGCTGGGCGCGTACACGGCGACTGCGGTCAGGGCCATGGTCCAGGCCTTCGGATTGACCCATTGAAACGCCGCCGCCTGCCAAAATGTAAACGGCTTACCGCTCTCAGCTTCGCCTTCGCCGGGTGCCGCCGCAGTGGCGATGCGCCCCGCCAGATACAGCAAGTAAATTGCGCTGATGATCTTAAGCGCTAAGTAGCTCCATGAAACGCTTTCGAAAATCTGCACCAGGCCAATGCCCACCATCAGCACCATAAACACGAAACCTATGCCCACACCCATCATGTGCGGTAAGGAGCGGCGAATGCCGTAATTGGCGCCGCTTGCCATCAGCATCAGGTTGTTAGGCCCCGGTGTGATAGAGGAGGCAAAGGAAAAGATGGCGAGTGCGATATAGGCGTCGATATTCATGCGCACATTCTCTACGAAAAGGCTTCGAATATGCTGCGAAATTTGCGTATATTTGGCCCAAATACGCAATAAAAATAAGCTATGGACAATATAAATAACAGAATATTGCATCAGTTGGTTCAAGATGGCCGCGTGACGAACGCAGAGCTTGCAGCCCGTGTGGGTTTGTCTCCCTCGGCCTGTCTGCGCCGGGTTCAGGAGCTGGAGCGCAGCGGCGTTATCTCGGGTTATCGGGCAGTACTGGATAGAGCGGCAATGGGTATTGGGTTTACTGCGTATATTGCAGTGGGGCTTTCAAGTCACACTGCTGAAGCGCAGCATGCATTCGAGCGCGCAATCGTTCAGTCAGCCGAAGTGCGTGAGTGTCACAACATCACCGGCGCCTTCGAGTACCTCCTGCGGGTGGAGACCCCGGATCTGGCAAGCTACAAGGCCTTTCATACTGATGTGCTGGGTTTGCTGCCCCAGGTCAGCACCATCACCACACATGTCGTCATGGAATCTGTCAAAGACGAACGAGCTTGATGTCGTTCAATGCAGCACTCCCTCGTGATTATTTAGTTACACTTGTAACTAAATAGCTGGCTACCTATACTTCAGCGTCTATTCTGGAATTGCCCCACAGCGCTAGTCGCAGGAGTACGCAATGGCTGATCTGTTTGAAAACCCCATGGGCCTGGATGGGTTCGAGTTTGTCGAATTCACCGCACCCGAGCGGGGAGTACTAGAGCCCGTGTTTGAAAAAATGGGTTTCACGCATGTGGCCAGGCACCGC
Organism: Parahalioglobus pacificus; assembly: GCF_014652275.1. GTDB lineage: Bacteria > Pseudomonadota > Gammaproteobacteria > Pseudomonadales > Halieaceae > Parahalioglobus > Parahalioglobus pacificus. Next base: position 978,841 of record NZ_BMYM01000002.1, read on the forward strand.
TCCAAGGATGTGGACCTCTGGCGCCAGGGCGACGTTAACTTCGTCACTAATTACGAGCCCGGCAGTCACGCGTTCTACTATGCCCGGGAGCATGGTGCCTCTGCCTGTGGTATGGCGTTTCGTGTGAAGAATGCACGCAGCGCCTATCAGCGGGCGTTGGAGCAGGGTGCGGAGCCTGTTGTCGTGGATACAGGTCCTATGGAGCTGCGTTTGCCGGCAATCAAGGGCATCGGGGGTGCCACGGTCTACCTCATAGACCGCTACGCCGAAGGCAGCAGCATCTATGACATCGACTTCGATTGGCTGGAAGGCGTAGACAGGCACCCCGCAGGATTCGGGTTTCATACCCTGGACCATCTCACCCACAACGTCTATCGCGGACGTATGGATTACTGGGCCGAATACTACGAGCGCCTGTTTAACTTCCGGGAAATTCGTTTCTTCGATATTAAGGGTGAGCACACTGGCTTGCTCTCTAAAGCCATGACAGCGCCCGACGGCAAAATCCGCATTCCGCTCAACGAAGAGAGTGCAGGTGGTGGCGGTCAGATCGAGGAATATCTTATGGCATATAACGGCGAGGGCATTCAACACATCGCCTTTGCCTGTGACGACATTATTGCCTGCTGGGACCGGCTGGCCGCTGCCGGTCAAACGTTCATGCCCCCACCGCCAGATACCTACTACGACATGCTGGAGGAGCGTTTGCCGGGTCACAGTGAGCCCGTCGAAGAACTCAAGAAGCGCGGCATACTGCTGGATGGCTCCACAGAGGGTGGAGAGCCTCGCTTGTTGCTGCAGATTTTCTCCGAAACTGAATTGGGCCCGATGTTCTTTGAGTTCATCCAGCGCAAAAAAGATGAAGGTTTCGGCGAGGGTAACTTTAAGGCACTGTTTGAGAGTATCGAGCGTGACCAGTTGAATCGCGGCGCCATCTCGGATGCTGCCGCCGAGGCGTAAGCGATGGACATTCGCAGGATTCACCATGTTGCCTACCGTTGTAATGACGCCAGCGAGACCGTCGCGTTCTATCGCGATGTGCTGGGCATGGACTTGAAGCTGGCCATCGCGGAGGACCAGGTGCCTTCCACCAAGGCCCCTGATCCTTATATGCATGTCTTTCTGGAGGCGGGCATGGGCAATGTTCTTGCGTTCTTTGAACTACCCAACTCGCCCCACATGGACAGGGACAGGAACACACCCGAGTGGGTACAGCATATTGCGTTTGAGCTGGGTAGCGAGGACGAGCTACTTGCAGCTAAAGGCCATATCGAGGCGCAGGGCATTGAGGTCTTGGGCCCTACGCACCACGGCATTTTTAAATCTATCTATTTCTTCGACCCCAACGGCCACCGGCTGGAGCTGGCTGCCAATATTGATCGGCCGGGCGATCTTGAGCGCTTATACGAGGTTGCGCCGGCAATGTTGGAAGAATGGGCGGACACGAAACGTGCGCCCCGTCATGCGGCATGGCTGCACGAGCGCGAATTTGAGGAGACAACATCGTGAAATTGGCATCGCTTAATACCGGACGTGATGGCCGTCTGGTTGTCGTATCCAGAGACCTTCGCCGCTATTTGGATGCAGACACCACACTGCAGCGTGCCCTGGATGATTGGGATGAGGTGGCACCTGTGCTGCAGGGCTTGAGCGAACGGGTGAACGCTGGTGAAGGCGATCCCTTCGACCAGACTGCCTGCGCTTCTCCGCTGCCTCGTGCATATCAATGGGCGGATGGATCTGCTTACGTCAATCACGTTGAGCTTGTACGCAAGGCGCGCGGCGCGGAAATGCCCGAGAGTTTTTGGATAGATCCTCTGATGTACCAGGGTGGCTCGGACACGTTTCTGGCGCCCCGTGAAGATATTGTCATGCACGATGCTGCCTGGGGTATCGACTTCGAGGGCGAAGTGGCAGTGGTGACTGGTGATGTCCCCATGGGAGCGACTGCCGCTGAAGCGGCAGCGCAGGTGCGCCTGGTCATGCTGGTGAACGATGTTTCGCTGAGAAACCTGATACCGGGCGAACTGGGTAAGGGCTTTGGTTTCTTCCAGTCCAAGCCTTCCAGTGCTTTCAGTCCTGTGTGCGTAACACCGGATGAGCTGGGTGATGACTGGCGCGATGGGAAATTGCACCTGCCTCTGTCAGTCTCCTATCAGGGTGCGCCCTTCGGTAAAGCCAATGCGGGTGTAGATATGACCTTCGATTTTCCAACCCTGATTGCCCATGCTGCTAAAACTCGGCCCTTGGGCGCAGGCTGTGTGATTGGGTCGGGCACGGTATCGAACAAGGATGCTGACGGCTCCGCCGGTAAACCCGTTGCTGACGGCGGGCTGGGTTACAGCTGCATCGCAGAGATCCGTATGATTGAAACGATTGCCCAGGGCAGTCCGTCTACACCCTTTATGGGCGATGGCGATACGGTTGAGATCGCCATGTATAACGCGCTGGGCGAGTCCGTATTTGGAGAAATTCGTCAGCAAGTCAGTATTCGTCAGAATGCCTAAAGCAGGTGTTTTTCGCCGAAAAACACGCAGTGAAATTCTTTCGGATTATCGTGTTGACCGGGCAGGGGGGCATGCCTATAATGCCGGTCCTCGATTTGGAGCACACCTCATAAAGTGAGCTTCAGAGTGAAGCGCCAAGGGGCCTTCACAGCGAGGATGTATTGATGCGGGGTGGAGCAGCCTGGTAGCTCGTCGGGCTCATAACCCGAAGGTCGTCGGTTCAAATCCGGCCCCCGCTACCAAATACACGTCACACGCTCCTACACCGTGACGTGAAGTGAAGAAGCCCCTTTTTGGGGCTTTTTCGTATGTGTCGAAAACACACTGCGAGAATTGGCTTGGCAACTAAAGAACAACAGATTCAGTCGTTGTTGGAGCCCACCGTTGAGGCGCTGGGCTTCGAGCTCTGGGGCCTGGAATACCTGTCTCAGGGACGTCACAGTACGCTGCGCCTGTACATCGAGTCCGATAACGGTATCTCGATAGACGACTGCGCGTTGGTGAGCACCCAGGTCAGCAGTGTGTTGGACGTAGAGGATCCAATTTCCGGGGAGTACACCCTGGAAGTGTCTTCGCCAGGCGTAGACCGCTTGTTGTTCAAGCCAGAACACTATGCGATGTACCCCGGTGAGGTAGCAGAGTTGCGCTTGCGCTCGTCGTTTGAAGGCAGGCGCAAGTTCAAAGGCATATTAAAGGGCATGGAGGGTGAAGATGTGGTGATCCACGTGGATGACCATGAATATCTTTTGCCCCTCAGCACAGTTGAAAAAGCGCGAGTACATCCCCGTCTGGATGACGCGGGTAATACGGGTGAGGCATGAGCATGACTAAAGAAATCCTGATGGTCGCAGAGGCAGTATCGAACGAGAAAGGGGTGTCAGAGGACATCATTTTTGAGGCGATTGAGCTGGCTCTGGCAACAGCAACCAAGAAGCGCTATGACGAAGAAGCGGATATTCACGTCACCATCGATCGCGAGAGTGGCGATTACGTGACCATGCGCCAGTGGCTGGTCGTGCCCGATGACGAGCAGGCGGTACTGGGTACTCAGCTGTACACCGATGAAGCGGCAGAGAAAGATCCCGCTCTCAAGCCCGGTGATGTATTTGAAGAGCAGGTAGAGAACGTCGGTTTTGGCCGTATCGCGGCCCAAACTGCAAAGCAGGTAATTGTACAGCGCGTCCGTGATGCGGAGCGCGCGCAGGTTGTTGAGCAGTACGAAGACCGCGTGGGTGATCTGGTAGCCGGCTCGGTCAAGAAGGTGACCCGCGACAATGTCATCGTCGATCTGGGCAACAATGCAGAAGGCCTGTTGCCTCGTGACCAACTGGTCGGGCGTGAAACATTCCGCGTGAACGATCGCGTGCGCGCTATCCTCAAAGAGATCAGCACAGAAAGCCGCGGCCCTCAGCTGATCCTGTCGCGTTCTTGCCCCGAGATGCTGATCGAGCTGTTCAAGATCGAAGTGCCCGAGATTTCAGAAGAAGTTATCCAGATCCGCAGCGCCGCCAGGGACCCCGGTTCACGCGCCAAGATTGCGGTGAAAACCAATGATCAGCGTATCGACCCCGTGGGTGCCTGCGTGGGTATGCGCGGTTCGCGTGTTCAAGCGGTATCCAATGAGCTGGACAATGAGCGTGTCGATATCGTGCTGTGGGACGACAACGCCGCGCAGCTGGTGATCAATGCCATGTCGCCGGCGGAAGTTGAGTCCATCGTAGTAGACGAAGATACCGGCACCATGGATGTCGCCGTATCTGAAGACAACCTGGCACAGGCGATTGGTCGCGCGGGTCAGAATGTGCGCCTAGCTGCAGAGCTGACCGGTTGGTCTATCAATGTGATGAGCAACGAAGAAGCGGCTGCCAAGCACGAAGCCGAAGCCGGTGAGGTGATACAGCAGTTTTGTGAGCAGCTGGACGTGGATGAGGAAGTGGCTGAAATCCTGGTGGAAGAAGGCTTCACTACCCTGGAAGAAGTGGCTTACGTGCCGCTGGAAGAGATGACCTCTATCGAAGGCTTCGATGAGGAAATCGCAGAAGAACTTCGCGCTCGCGCGAAAGATGCATTGCTGACACGGGCTATTGCATCGGAGGAACAGCTGGGTGCCAACGAGCCGGCCGAAGACCTGCTCACTATGGATGGCATGGACAAGCATCTGGGCTACGTGTTGGCCAGCCGTGGCATTGTCACGATGGAAGACCTTGCTGAACAGGGTGTTGAAGACATCCTGGACATTGAAGATATGACTGAAGAGCGTGCGGGTGAGTTGATCATGACTGCACGGGCTCCCTGGTTCGCGGAGGCTGAAGGCGAGTAAGCCACTCAGCGAATTCGAGTCAGCGGTAAGGCAGAACAGGGACCAAGGAGAACAGTATGGCGCAGGTGACAGTAGAGCAGCTCGCAGAAACAGTAGGCGCATCAGTCGATCGATTGTTGACGCAAATGAAGGAGGCGGGCTTGCCCCACTCCGACGCGGAGCAGGATGTATCTGAAGAGGACAAGCAAACGCTGCTTGCCTACCTCAAGCGCAGCCACGGCGAATCGACGGATGCGCCTAAGCGGATAACATTGAAGCGCAAAACGTTGAGCACGCTGCGTTCCAGTGGCTCGTCGGGTAAGAAGACCGTGGCGGTGGAAGTACGCAAGAAGCGCACGTATGTGAAGCGTGACCCTGAAGAACTGAAAGCGCTGGCAGAGGAAGAGGCGAGCACAGGCGTCGATACGGAAGAGCTCGTTGAGGAAGTTACAGCAGAGCCTGCTGTCGTTGAAGAAACCGTGGCGGAAGTCACGGCCGAGCCCGAGCCCGAGCCGGAACCCGAGCCGGAGCCGGAGCCAGAAGAAACAGAAGAAGATCTGAAAAATCTGGATCCCGAAGTCCTGCGTCAGCGTGCAGCCGCACGTCGCAAGAAGAAGGAAGCCGAGGAGGTTGCTGCGCGCGAGGCCGCACTGGCAGCGCGTAAAGCCGAGCAGGAGCGCAAAGACGCGGAGGCGGCCGCCGCCAAAGCTAAAGAGAAAACGCAGGATGCTGCTGCCAAACGGCCCAAGCGTTTGCATGACGCACCTTCACCCACGCGCGAAGCGGATCGTCGCAAGCCCGCCCGTGGCCGTCTGGGCCGAAATGCGCCAGCCGGCCGTGGCAAGCAGCGTGGGCACAATCTCTCGCTGTCCGATCTGGATTCTGCCGAGTCAGGTGTGGGTCGACGTCGCGGTGGCCGTAAGCGCATGAAGGCGACGCACGAAGAACACTCCAAGCACGGCTTCGAGATGCCCACTGCCACTATCACCTATGAAGTAGAGCTGGGTGATGCCATCTCTGTAGGCGAGTTGGCCCAGGCGATGTCCGTGAAGTCCGGCGAAGTCATCAAAGAACTGATGAAGCTGGGTGTCATGGCCACTATCAACCAGATGATCGATCAGGATACCGCCACGCTGGTGGTTGAAGAGATAGGTCACAAAGTGAAGGTTGTGAGTGAGGAAGTGCTGGAAGATGCACTGGAAGAAACCCTTGCCCAGCATGAGGGTACGGCGGAGCCGCGTGCGCCCGTTGTTACGGTCATGGGTCATGTTGACCACGGTAAGACCTCACTGCTGGATTACATCCGTAAGAGTCATGTGGCGTCTGGCGAAGCGGGCGGCATTACCCAGCACATCGGCGCGTACCACGTTGAAACCGACGCGGGCATGATTTCCTTCCTGGATACACCCGGACATGCTGCCTTTACTGCGATGCGTGCGCGCGGTGCCAAGAGTACCGACCTTGTGATTCTGGTAGTTGCGGCCGACGATGGTGTGATGCCTCAAACCGAAGAGGCTGTACAGCACGCGCGCGCTGCCGAAGTACCTTTGATCGTAGCCGTGAACAAGATTGACAAGGAAGGGGCCGACCCCGACCGCGTCAAGAATGAGCTGGCTGCCAAGGATGTTATCCCCGAAGACTGGGGCGGTGACACGCAGTTCATCAGTGTGTCTGCGCACACTGGCGAAGGCATTCCCGAGCTGCTCGATGCGGTCTTGCTGCAGGCAGAGCTGCTGGAGCTTCAGGCTCCCCGTGACATACCGGCGCAGGGAATTGTTATCGAATCACGCCTGGATAAGGGCCGCGGTTCTGTGGCATCTCTGCTGGTGCAAAGCGGAACGCTGCGCCAAGGCGATATTGTGCTCGCAGGACTGGAATACGGTCGTGTGCGCGCCATGTTGGACGAGAACGGCCAGCCGATTAAGGAAGCCGGCCCCAGTATCCCCGTTGAAATACTGGGCCTGAATGGTACGCCGGATGCGGGTGACCAGTTCGCCGCCATGGAGAGCGAACGCAAGGCGCGTGAGTTGGCTGAGTACCGGCAGGAAAAGAGCCGCGACTCCAAGATTCAGCGCCAGCAGGCAGCCAAGCTGGACAACATGTTCGAGAGCATGGCGGCTGGCGAACGCAAAGTACTTAATATTGTCGTCAAAGCCGATGTTCGTGGTTCGCTGGAGGCGATTCAGTCTGCCTTGCTGGACCTGGGCAACGACGAAGTGAAGGTCAACATCGTTTCCGGCGGCGTGGGCGGTATTGCTGAAACCGATGTGACGCTGTCTATGACGTCCAATGCCGTTATCTTCGGATTCAATGTTCGAGCCGATAACGCTGCCAAGCGTCTGGTAGAAGCCGAGGGCGTAGACCTGCGTTACTACAACGTCATCTACGATCTAATCGACGACGTAAAACAGGCCCTGTCCGGCATGTTGGCGCCGGAGCTGCGCGAGGAGATCGTCGGTATCGCAGAAGTACGCGATGTGTTTCGCTCGCCGAAGTTCGGCCAGATTGCCGGCTGTATGGTTGTAGAGGGCACGGTATACCGATCCAAGCCTATCCGTGTATTGCGTGACAACGTGGTCATTTACGAGGGCGAGCTGGAATCCCTGCGTCGCTTCAAGGATGACGCCAATGAGGTTCGTAATGGCACCGAGTGTGGTATCGGTGTTAAGAACTACACCGACGTTAAAGTAGGCGACTTGATTGAAGTCTACGAGGTCAAGGAGATCTCCCGCTCACTCTAAGAGCGGCAGTGCCATGGCCAAGGAATACAGTCGCACCCAGCGCGTTGCGGATTATCTGCAGCGCGAACTTGCATCACTGATACAGCAGTCCTTGCGTGATCCGCGTCTGGGGATGATCAGTGTTACTGGAGTGACAGTGAGCAGGGACCTGTCCCACGCGCGCGTGTATTACACCCGCCTCGACAGCGATACCGAAGACGAGGCTAAAGAGGTGACCGCTGTGCTGAACAAAGCCAGCGGTTTCTTGCGCAACGAGCTGTCACGCGATGCCAGTATGCGCATGGTGCCACGCCTGAGCTTCTATTTTGACAGCAGTGTAGGGCAGGGCCGACACCTCGAGGGTTTGATCAGTCGCGCAGCGCAGGCAGATCGTGATTTGGGCCTGCGTCAGGACGAAGACCCAGACGGCGAGGAGTCCTAGTGGCACGGCGACGTCGCGGGCGCCCGGTAGACGGTATCCTGGTGCTGGATAAGCCGGTGGGCATGAGCTCTAACCAGGCCCTACAAAGTGCAAAACGCCTGTTTTTTGCTGCCAAGGCCGGTCACACGGGTTCACTGGATCCACTGGCGACCGGCGTACTGCCACTGTGTTTTGGTGAGGCGACGAAATTCTCCCAGTACCTGCTGGATGCCGACAAGGGCTACGCCAGTACTTTTGTATTGGGGCAGGCGACGACCACCGGCGATGCCGAGGGCGAGATCACCACTACCCGAGACGCGTCGGCGCTCGATGAGCAACAGGTAGAGGTGGCCCTGGAAGCCTTTCGCGGTGAGATCGAGCAAGTGCCGTCGATGTTTTCTGCGATCAAGCAGGACGGTAAGCCGTTGTATAAGCTGGCTCGCGAAGGCAAGGCAGTAGAGCGTAAATCCCGACAGGTGGTGATTCACCGGCTGGAACTCAAGGCCTTCCGGTCAGGGGAGCGCGCAGAAATAGATATAGAGATAGAGTGCAGTAAAGGCACCTATGTGCGCTCCATAGCCGAGGACCTTGGCCAAGCGTTGGGCGTAGGGGCACACGTCAGTGCATTGCGTCGCACGGCGGCCGGGCCCTTCAAACTGGAAGACAGCGTGACACTCGGAACGCTGGAAGCACTAAAGGCCAATGACAAGCTGGCAGAAATGGATGCACTGCTTCTGCCGGCAGACAATGCGCTGGAGGATTTACCCCTTGTGAGCCTCAGTGAGGCCGGGGGTTACTACCTGCGGCAGGGGCAGCCGGTATTGGTGCCAAATGCGCCCTGTGATGGTATGGTGCGCGTCGCTCTGGACAGCGGTGAGTTCCTGGGCGTTGGAGAGATATTAGATGATGGGCGCGTGGCGCCGCGTCGTCTGGTAGTCACCGGTCGGTGACGCGAACCTGTCTGTAAATCTGCACGGACAGGCTCTTTTGATAATGGCGGTCGACGGTGGATGTAAATCCCGGGCCGGGGCAGATTGAGCGAGGAAATACACATGGCATTAACTGCTGAAAAGAAAGCGGAAATCGTAAAAGACTACCAGCAAGGCGAAGGCGACACTGGTTCCCCTGAAGTACAGGTAGCCCTGCTCACAGCAAACATTGAGCAGCTGCAGGGACACTTCAAGTCGCACGCACAGGATCACCACTCACGCCGCGGCCTGATCCGCATGGTGAACCAGCGCCGCAAACTGCTGGACTACCTCAAGCGCAAGGACACTGCTCGCTACGCTGAACTGATCAAGCGTCTGGGTCTGCGTCGATAAGCCGCTTAGCTACCGGGGCATCAGGCCCCGGTTGCCTTATCTAGAATTGGAGAAAAATAGTGAATCCAGTAACTAAAACATTCCAGTATGGCGGACAGACCGTCACGCTGGAGACGGGCCGAATTGCCCGCCAAGCCACTGGAGCAGTGCTGGTTACAGTCGAAAATACGTCTGTACTGTGTACTGTTGTGGCAGAGAAAAATGCGCGTGACGGCCAGGACTTCTTCCCCCTGTCTGTGCACTACCAGGAGAAGACTTACTCTGTAGGTAAAATCCCGGGTGGCTTCTTCAAGCGTGAAGCCCGCCCAAGCGAAAAAGAAACCCTGACCTCCCGTCTTATCGACCGTCCTATTCGTCCGCTGTTTGCAGACGGTTACATGGCGGAAGTACAGGTGGTTTGTACTGTGATGTCCGCTGATAAGCACATCGACCCAGATATTCCCGCAATGATCGGTACCTCCGCGGCACTGGCTATCTCCGGCTGCCCCTTCAATGGTCCTATCGGTGGCGCGCGTGTCGGCTTCAACGAAGCGCAGGGTTACATGCTGAACCCCACCTATGACCAATTGGCAGACAGCGAGCTGGACATGGTTGTTGCCGGCACCAAAGACGCCGTTCTGATGGTTGAGTCGCAGGCGAAAGAGCTGAGCGAAGACCAGATGCTGGGTGCTGTGCTGTTTGCACACCAGGAGATGCAGACCGTTATCCAGGCGATCACCGAGCTGGTTGCAGAAGCTGGCAAGCCTCGTTGGAATTGGCAGGCGCCTGTCATCGATCAGGCCCTGTTGGCCGCTGTTGAAGGTCAAGTTCAGAACGATCTGGGTGAAGCGTATCGCATCACCGAGAAGTCAGCGCGTTACGATCGCGTAGCTGAGATCCGTACTGCCTGCGTGGAAGCGCTGGCTGTTGAAGGTGGTACCGCCGCCGACGACGTAAAGGATATGTTCAAAAAGGTTGAGAAGAACCTGGTGCGCAAGCGCATCCTGGCTGGTGAGCCCCGCATTGACGGTCGTGACACCCGCACCGTGCGCCAGATTGCCTGTGAAGTTGATCTGCTGGCTAAAGCACACGGCTCCGCCTTGTTCACCCGCGGTGAAACTCAGGCCATCGGTACTGTGACTTTGGGCTCTACCCGTGACGCGCAGATCATCGATGCGCTGGAAGGCGAGCGTCGCGATCCCTTTATGCTGCACTACAACTTCCCTCCCTACTCAGTGGGTGAGGCAGGTCGCATCGGTTTCACCGGTCGTCGTGAAGTCGGTCACGGTCGCCTGGCGCGTCGTGGTCTGGCAGCTGTACTGCCGAACGAAGAAGAGTTCCCCTACACAGTGCGTGTGGTTTCGGAAATCACCGAATCCAATGGTTCCAGCTCTATGGCGTCAGTCTGTGTGGGCTCTATGGCGATGATGGCCGCGGGCGTACCACTGAAGGCGCCTGTTGCCGGTATTGCAATGGGTCTGGTGAAAGACGGTAACCAGTTTGCCGTACTGACCGACATCCTGGGTGACGAAGATCACCTGGGTGACATGGACTTTAAAGTCGCCGGTACCGCCGAAGGTGTCACTGCACTGCAGATGGATATCAAGATCGAAGGTATCAACGAGCAGATTATGGAGATCGCTCTGGAGCAGGCGCTGCATGCGCGTCTGCATATCCTGGGCCAAATGAACGCTGTGTTGGCTGAGCCGCGTCAAGTGACTTCCGAGAACGCACCCAGCATGATTACGCTGAAAGTCGATTCCGACAAGATCCGCGACATCATCGGTAAGGGCGGTGCAACCATTCGCTCAATCACCGAAGAGTCCGGTGCCACTGTCGATATCGACGATGACGGCACTGTACGTGTCTTCGGTCAGGACCAGGCGGCGCGCGACAAGGCGGTTGCCATGATTGAGGAAATCACGGCAGAAGCGGAAGTTGGTGCTATCTACACCGGTACCGTTGCTCGCATCGTAGACTTCGGTGCTTTCGTGAACATCCTGCCCGGCAAAGATGGCCTGGTACACATCTCCCAGATCGCCAATGAGCGTGTGGAGAACGTGACCGACCACCTGAGCGAAGGTGAGGAAGTACGCGTTAAGGTGCTGGACGTCGATCAGCGTGGTCGTATCAAGCTCTCCATCAAGGAGCTGCTGGAAGACGAAGCAGACGACGCACCTGCAGAGGCTGCCGAATAACTCGCAGTCTTTAGAGAATAGAAAGGGCGCATCTTCGGATGCGCCCTTTTTTTTGCCCCGTGATGGTCGGCTAGTTGTGCAGTCAGGTCTAAGCGGCGCTTCTCAGCTAGCTACTGCGGTTATCGATGAGATCCTGCACCACGCCGGGGTCGGCCAGTGTAGAGGTATCACCCAGGTTCTCGAGCTCATTCTCGGCGATCTTGCGCAGTATGCGTCGCATGATTTTTCCGGAACGCGTCTTAGGTAGCCCCGGCGCCCACTGGATGACATCCGGTTTGGCAATGGGGCCTATCTCGGCCACGCATAGCTGTACCAGCTCATCGCGCAGGCTATCGCTGGGTGTCACACCTGCCATCGGTGTGACATAAGCGTAGATACCCTGGCCCTTGATGTCGTGCGGATAGCCCACGACAGCGGCCTCCGCGATGTCATCATGCAGCACTAGCGCGCTCTCGACTTCGGCTGTGCCCATACGGTGGCCTGACACGTTAAGTACGTCGTCTACCCGTCCAGTAATCCAGTAGTAGCCATCCTCGTCACGCGTAGCGCCGTCGCCTGTAAAGTAGTAGCCATCGTAATGACTGAAGTAAGTATCGATCAGGCGCTGGTGGTCGCCGTACACGGTGCGTATTTGGCTGGGCCATGAACTCTTGATCACCAGATAGCCGGCACCGGGTCCCTCAATTTCGCTGCCGTCTTCATTCAGCAGGGCTAATTCAACACCAAAGAAGGGCAGTGTGGCCGACCCCGGTTTGAGGTCTGTAGCGCCCGGCAGCGGTGTAATCATCTGGCCGCCTGTCTCAGTTTGCCACCAGGTGTCTACGATGGGACAGCGCGAGTCGCCGACGACCCGGTAGTACCACTCCCAAGCTTCCGGATTGATCGGTTCACCCACCGAGCCCAGCAGTCTCAGGCTTGCCCGCGAACTACGTGTCACGGGCTCGTCACCCACAGCGTGCAGTGCCCTAATGGCGGTGGGTGCTGTGTAGAAGGTAGCCACCTGGTGCTTGTCCACGACTTCCCAACAGCGTCCTGCATCCGGGTAGGTGGGAACGCCTTCAAACATCAGGCTGGTCGCGCCATTGCTGAGTGGACCGTAGACAATATAGGTGTGACCGGTGACCCAGCCCACATCGGCAGTACACCAGAACACCTCGTTATTCCGATAATCAAAGGTGTACTTGAAGGTCATGGTGGCCTGCAGCAGGTAGCCGCCCGTGGTGTGCAGAACACCCTTGGGTTTGCCGGTGGAGCCGGAGGTGTAAAGAATGAACAGCGGGTCCTCGGCATCCATGGGCTCGGGCTCGCAGTCGCCGGCAGCCACACCGGTGAGCTCGTGATACCACTGGTCCCTGCCGCTGTGCCAATCGATCTGGCCTCCTGTGCGCTTCACTACCAGACAGGTATGCACGCCCGGGCAGGCCGCCAGCGCTTTATCGGTGTTGGCTTTTAGCGGTATGGGCTTGCCGCCGCGAACGCCCTCATCTGCAGTGATCACTGTTTGGCAGTCCGAATCGAGAATCCGGTCTTTCAGAGCCTCGGGTGAGAAGCCACCGAAAACCACGGAATGAATCGCCCCGATTCTGGCACAGGCCAGCATGGCGTAAGCCGCCTCGGGCACCATAGGCATATAGATACAAACGCGGTCGCCTTTTTTCACGCCCCTTGATCGCAGTGCATTGGCGAGCTTGCACACCTCGGTTTTTAGCTGGGCGTAGCTTATGTGGGCGCTGTCATTGGGGTCGTCGCCTTCCCAGATAAAGGCCGTCTGGTCTGCGCGCGCGGGTAGATGCCTGTCGATACAGTTAACGCTGGCGTTAAGAATGCCACCGCTGAACCACGCGGCCTCGCCGTTACTGAAGTCGAAGGCTCGGACGGTATGCCAGAGTGCGTCCCAGGACAGGTGCTCCTCGGCCATTTCACCCCAGAAGGCGTCGGGCTCGGCGATTGATCGCTGGTACATCGCCTGGTAGCGCGCTTTGTCGATGTGCGCGTCGCTGAAGCTGGCGGGAACGGGATGGACTGGGAACTCAGACATGGAGAGGGCGACTCTTATCGATAGTTAAGAGTCAGATCATACTGCCCGATAAGGACTGCGCAAGCGTTGCCGAGCCGGTATGAAGGTGGATACTGTTGGAGTGGTGTTTTCGGTGGCGTTGCGCGTTAAGAGCTTGCGAGCATGCCCCAGTCAGACACCGGATTGACGCTGAGGCGTACATTGTCGATAAGGCGCGTCTTACCCAATCGGGCGGCGGCCAGTATTGCGATCTCTTCAGTGTCCTCGGACACAGCGCGCAGGGTGCGTGCATCGCGAACGGCAAAATAATCAGGGTCAAAGCCGGCTTGCAGCAACTGCATGCGTGCGTGTGATTCCAGCTGCAGGAAGTTGTCAAAGCCGCAGGCGATGGCTTCGCGGCAGCTGTTGAGCGTTTCGTGCAGCAGCGGTGCCACACTGCGCTCTTCAGCGCTGAGGTAGCCATTGCGTGAACTCAGTGCGAGACCATCGTTGGCACGTGTTGTGGCGACGCCAACGATCTCTACAGGCATATACAGATCGTCCACCATCTTGCGAATGATGGACAGCTGCTGGAAGTCCTTTTCACCGAACAGTGCGACGTCGGGGCGCACGATGTTGAACAATTTGTTCACGACCGTGGTGACGCCATCGAAGTGCCCAGGCCGGCTGCTACCGCAAAGAGTCTCGGACAAATCAGGCACGCGCACCTTGGTGTGCAGGGCCATGCCCTCCGGGTAGATTTGATCCACGTCCGGATTGAACAGATACGCCACGCCCTCGGAAAAGAGTTTTTCCTTGTCGGCAGCCAGAGTGCGAGGGTAGGCATCCAGATCTTCGTTGGCACCGAACTGCAGGGGATTAACGAAGATACTCACAACTACAAGATCGGCACAGCTACGCGCGCGACGCACCAGGTCAAGGTGGCCTTCATGCAGATTTCCCATGGTGGGAACGAAGGCAATACGCTGCCCTGCGCCGCGGGCGCGATTCAGGCAGGACTGTAGTGCAGCGTTGCTGGTAACGGTGCGCATGTAAAACCACTCCCTTGCGGCGGAACGGTGATGCAAAACCTCTTTTTCAAGGCCTACAGAGCCTTGATCGGGCGCCAAGTATGCCCCACGGCCTACGGGTCATCAACGTTGAAATAGGAAATATTTACAATGTGTTGTTACCGATTCACCCAGAAAAAGTGTGCTACTTCGGAAAAGTGCTACCAATTGATAGTAAGTACCTACTTGGTATTATGAGGTGGAGATGATAGCGAGTGGACGCACCGCTGAGTGATCGCAGCGTGTATCGGGCAGGTGTTTGGGTTGAGTTGGCTTCGCGCTGAGCCTGCAAGCTTACTCGTAGGTGTGCTCGTTCCGGGGGTAGTCACCGTTTTTCACTGCCTGTACGAAAGCTGCCAGTCCATCTGCGATGGACTCTTGCCCGGCCATGAAGTTCTGTACGAAGCGCGGTGTGTGCGTGGACAGGCCCAGCAAGTCGTGCATCACCAACACTTGTGCATCGGTTCCTGCGCCGGCACCGATACCAATCACCGGGATATCCAGCTTCGAGCTGATGTCTGTGGCCAGGTGCGCCGGCACACACTCAAGCACCAAAAGGCTGGCCCCTGCGTCCTGAATCTCCACCGCATCCGCCAGAATGGATTTGGCTTCCTTGGGGGTGCGTCCCTGCACGCGGTAGCCGCCGAAGGCGTTTACAGATTGAGGTGTCAGTCCCAAGTGGGCACAGACGGGAACACCGCGCTCTACCAGGCTGTGAATACTGTCGCTGAGCCAGACACCACCTTCCATCTTCACCATCTGGGCACCGGCTTGCATCAGCGCTGTGGCGTTATGCAATGTTTGCTCGGTGTTGGTGTAGCTCATAAACGGCATATCTGCGATGACCAGTGAATTCGGCTGGCCACGCGTTACGCACTCTGTATGGTAGGCCATATCGTCGATAGTCACTGGAATGGTGCTGTCGTGCCCCTGCAGGACCATGCCCAGTGAGTCACCCACCAAAATAGTCTCGGCACCTGCGTCGCTCACCAGTCGGGCGAAGGTAGCGTCATAGGCCGTAATGCAAACGAATTTTTCACCCGCAGCCTTCATGCGATCCAGCGTGCTGATTGTGATCTTAGGCATGGGGACTATCCGAAGAAGGTGGGGTTGAAGTAGTGACGGCCGCTGCGTATGTCCAGCATGTAATCCACCAGGTGCTGGTAATCGCGATCACCGTTTGCCAGGTCGATTTCGCTGGCGTTTACGATCAGTAATGGAGCGCCATCGTAGTATAGAAAAAACTCACTGTACACTTCATTGAGGCGCTCTAAATAGTCCCTGTCTATTGCCCTTTCGGCGGCGATCCCACGCTGTTCTATGCGGTCCAGCAGCACCTCGGTGGAGGCCTGCAGGTAAATGACCAGGTCGGGTTTTGGTGCGTCGATCGTGAGCTGCTGATACACCTTTTCGTAGAGTTGAAACTCATCGCCGTCGAGGTTGATCCGGGCGAACAGGGGATCTTTTTCGATGAGGAAATCGGCTACACGCACAGGCTCGAAGATATCGGCCTGACGCAGGTCCTGAATTTTCTGTGCTCGCTGAAATAAGAAAAAGAGCTGAGTCGCCAGGGCCGCCTGGTGACGGTTTTGGTAGAAGCGTTCAAGGAATGGATTTTCCTCGGCATCTTCCAGCAGGGTCTGGTAGTTAAAGCTGCTTGCGAGTCGTTTAGCCAACGTGGTTTTGCCGACGCCTATAGCGCCTTCAACGGCGATGTAGGCGGGGGGCTTGCGGCCCTTGAGATCGACAGTCAGGCTTTTATCGGCGTCGCTCAAGCATGCTCTCCCTAATGGTCTGGAACGTCGAAGGCCAGGTTGTAATTCGCAGGTTCCAATGCGCCCTGGCAGTCGGCCAGTAATGTACCAAGAACTTCGCCGCCGGGCAGCTGGAAATCCTCGCCCACCAAATCTGCCAGCGGGCGCAGCACAAAATTGCGTGTGCGCATGGCGTAGTGGGGAACGGTGAGGCGCTCTTCGGTGATCTCTAGCCCGTCTATAAGCAGAATATCGAGGTCGATCACTCGGGGACCCCAGTGCTGGCTGCGTACGCGGCCCAGATGATTCTCGATGCTCTGTGTCGCGTACAGCAGCTGCTGCGGTGCCAGCGACGTTTCGCAGGCAATAACCGCATTGTAGTAATCGGGTTGACCCTGTGGCCCCAGTGGTTCGCTGCGATAAACAGGTGAGGTCGCGGTGACGGTGACCGCCGGCGTTTGAGCGAGCCGCAATACGGCGTGCTGCAAGTTTTGCAAGGGGCGCTCGAGATTTGCCCCCAGTCCTATGAAAGCCAGACTCACTGGTTGGCGTTGCCGCGACGAGTGCGTGTGCGGTTGCGACCTTTGCGCCGGCGGTTGCGCGGTTCTGCGCCATCACTTATTTTGCTAGCAACCTCCAGCCGCTCCTCCATAGGCAGCGTCTGAAAATCGGTCCACCAGGGCCCCAGACCGCCGGTTTCTTCGCCGGCAGATTCACGCAGTAGAAGGAAGTCGTACGCAGCCCTGAAGCGGCGATGGTCGACCAGTTCGGCAGCGCGTTTGCCACGACGCCTCTCCAGGCGCAGCTGAAACTCCCAGATTTCCCGCATGGGCATGCTGAATCGTTTGGGTATGGCGACGTGCTGGCAGGCCTGTGCAATGACTTGCTGCGCCGCGCTGTGCATGGCGATATTGGCTGGGTCGCCGCGGTGCTGAAGGTGGTCTGCCTCGCGCTTGGCCACTGGCCACAGCAATGCGGCGAGAATGAACGCGGGTGTTACGGGCTTATCCTGCCGGATCCGTTTGTCCGTGTTGGCCATAGCCTCTCGCACCAGAGTCATGGCGCGCGCATCCTGGCGCAATACATGGTCGGTTTCCGGGAACAGGTATTGCAGCAGCCGGTGCTCGATCAGCTGGTCCAGGGTAGCCCTGGCGTAGCCCGCCATAAAGAGCTTCAGGAACTCATCAAACAGTCGTGCTGAGGGTATCTCCCCCAAAAGATGTGCACATTGCGGAATGGCCTTTGCCGTGCCCGCTTCAATCGTGAAATCCAGTTTGGCGGCAAATCGCAGTACGCGCAGCATCCTCACCGGGTCTTCCTGATACCGGGTCGCCGGGTCGCCGATGATGCAAATGCGGCGGGCATGGATATCGTCGAGACCCTTAACGTGGTCCAGTACGGTAAAGCCCTTGGCGTCGTAGTACAGCGCGTTGACGGTGAGGTCACGTCGCACTGCATCTTCTTCCAGGGTGCCGTATACGTTGTCGCGCAGAAGCAGGCCTTTGTCGCTGCGTTTGGCGGCAGTCTTGCCTGCACCGTCGTTGCCGCTGTCGTGGTGCCCCCGGAAGGTGGTGACCTCAATGATCTCCCGGCCAAAACGCACGTGCACAATACGAAAACGGCGCCCGATGATGCGCGAGTTGCGAAACAGCGCGTGCACTTCTTCTGGGGTGGCGTCGGTGGCGATATCGAAATCTTTAGGATGCCCGCCCAGCAGCAGGTCTCGGACCGCGCCGCCGACAAGATAGGCCTGGTGGTCATGGCCTCGCAGGCGAGACATCACCTTGAGCGCGCTGTCGCTGATGTTTTTGCGGGAGACGTTGTGTTCGTCCCGGGGGATGACCTTCAAGCGTCGCAGGCCCTGTGAGATGAAAAGAGTGGGAAGTCTAACACAGCGCTAGCAGCAATCTGAGTGCCTGGCGCGCCAATGGAGGTTTCCGGAGTAATGCGGTAGGGAAGTTGATGGGGAAAGCTGAGCTTTCCCCATCCAGGTCTCTCTTCGAGGCTTATTGTTATTTCTGTGTATCGTTATTGTTTTTGGTCCAACAGCGCAGTTATGAGCTGCGAGCCAGCCTTCGCCGAAGCGTGGCTGGAATCAAGACGTTGTCGGGTTAGTGGCCCCACAGACTTGCTGCCATTGGCAGCCGGGAAATGAGGGGGAAGAAATCTTCCCCATCCAGGTCCATAGTGTGGTTTTATTATTGTTATTAGCGGCGGGATTGTTATTTTTATTGAATCGCCGCGTAAGAGATAGCAGTGCGTGTGCCAAGTTTTAATAAAGTGTTTATAAACAGAAGGTTATGAACTCTTAGCCTGCACGGTAACAATACTGAAACAATGCATTGTTACCTTTCCGCCGCCCATTTTGTTACGCGAAAACGGGCCGGTAACAGTTAAGAAGCTACCTTTCGCGTCCCCGAGCTCCCCTTTTTGCGAGGCAAGCCAAAACGCTGGCGGCGCTCCCACAGGCACTTGCGGCTGATACCCAGTTTTTGGGCCAGTTCCGTTTCGCTCATTGAATCCTGGTGCTCCAGCACGAAGCGCTGGAAGTAATCCTCCAGTGACAGATCCTCTGCCGGGTCACTGGTGACCTGCGTGCGAGGACTGCTGGCGCCAATGCGTTGCCCACGCAGGCGGCTGACGTTCACCAGTTCAAGGTCAATGCCCAGCGCTTCGTTTTCGATTTCCTCGCCATCCGTGAGAACGATGGCGCGCTCTATCGCGTGCTCCAGCTCCCGGACATTGCCCGGCCATTGATAGGTGGTGATCGCCTGAATGGCGCGTGGCGAGAGCTTGGGCGCCGGCCGGCTCAGTGCTGTGGATTTTTGTTCCAGCAGGTGTTCTGCGAGGTGCAGAATATCCTTGCCCCGCTCGCGTAGCGGCGGCAATAGCAGGCGTAGCACATTGATGCGGTAGAACAGATCCTGACGGAAATGCCCTTCGGCGGCGAGTGCTTGTAAGTCCCTGTGCGTAGCGCATATGAGCCTGACATTCACCTTGCGGGAGCTGACGGACCCGATACGGCGAATCTCGCCTTCCTGAATGAAGCGCAACAACCGCGCCTGGGCCTCCATGGGCAATTCACCGATCTCATCGAGGAACAGCGTACCGCCATCGGCCGCCTCAATCAGTCCCATACGGCTGGTATTGGCGCCCGTGAAGGCACCCTTCTCGTAGCCGAACAATTCCGACTCGATCAGTGTTTCAGGGATGGCCGCACAGTTCACTGAAACCAGAGTCTTCTGGGCTCGTTGGCTGTGCTGGTGAACACTGCGCGCCACCATCTCCTTACCAGTGCCCGTTTCGCCCAGCACCAGCACCGTTGACTCTGTGGGCGCAAAGCGTTTGATATGGTCGAACAGAGTCAACATTGGTGGGCAGTTGCCCACAATGCCGGGTGTGTCGCTGGCTGCGGCGGCCGGCCGTTCAGTAGCGCCCGCTTGCTGCGTAGGATGATCGGCGATAATGCGCTGCACGGCACTGATCATGTCGCCATGATCGAAAGGTTTGGCAATGTAATCCACTGCTCCCATGCGCATGGAATCGACGGCACTGCGCAAGCTGGCATAGCTGGTCATGATCAGTACCGGCACGTCGCCCGCTTTCTTGATGAGATCGGTGCCGGGGGCGCCGGGCAGGCGAAGATCGCTGATAATCAGGTCGAAGCTACCCAGGGCGTGCTGACTTTCAGCCTCCTGTACAGAACCTGCCTCGGAGACGTTATATCCGCTGCGCTCAAGCAGGCGTTTCAGGGCATTGCGAATGACCGACTCGTCTTCGACAACCAGAATGCTCTGCATGGTGTGTTACCTCAGGACACGGGTTACACAACATACCGTTACCGAGGGTGCTTTACCAGTGACAGTGCCACCTAGAGATCGAAGGTGCTACCGTAGTCGCCCAGTGGCAGCCACAGGCAGATTCGGGTACCGGGAGCGCCCTGCTCATTGACTGGGCTTTGAATCTGCAAGCTACCCTGCATGCTCTCGACAATGCTGTAGACCAGCGACAGGCCGAGTCCAGTGCCTTCACCGGGCTCTTTCGTGGTTACGAAGGGCTCAAGCACGTCCTCGATCAGGTCGGGCGGGATTCCGCTACCCTGGTCTTCTACCGATATCTCAACCCGCTGCCCTTCGCGTCGCGCGTCAATCCAGATATGACCGCCATCGGGTGAGGCATCTCGGGCGTTGCTGAGTAGATTGACGAACACTTGCAACAGGCGCTGGCTGTCTGCGCTGACCAACAATTCGCGGTCGCAGCGATTATCGTAAGCAACTTCCCGCGCCTGATGATTCAGTCTGAGCAGGTGGACAGCCTCATCGACGCAGTCAGCGAGATTGCAGGGCTCTGCGAGGGTTTCACTGCCAATACCCACGTGTGAGAAATTGACCAGTGATTCCACGATGCGGGTAACCCGGTCTGTCTGCTTCAGGATATCTTCACTGGCGTCCCTGACTTCAGCCGGATCTTCGGCATAGGCAAGGTTTTGCGCCAGGCAGGCGATACCTGTCACCGGGTTGCCAATCTCATGGGCAACACCCGCGGCCAGCCGACCTATAGACGCCAGGCGCTCGCTGTGCAGCAGCTCGTCCTGTAAGCGCTCCATGTCCGAGATGTCTTCAACCAGCACCAGCGTATCCTGATCTGCCGTCAGCGGTGTGGTCTTGTGCAGGCTGATCCAGCGCGTGTCTGTTGCCGATATGGTTAGCTGCTGCTTGGTGAGACTCTGTGAGTCCTGGCGCAGGAAGTCATCGAAGGCGCTGCCCCAGGGTTCCGGTAGTGACTGCAACAATGAGCCAACAATGGCCGCTTCATCGACGCCCGTGATATTGCCCATGCTGCGATTCCACAGCAGCACCTCGTCATCGCTACCCAGAGAGAACATGCCGACCGGCAGATCATCCAGGGTCTGTCGGTAATGACGCCTGAGGTTGTCCAGATCTGCGGCCAATCCGGTAAACCGCCCCTGGGCCTTCTCAAGACGGCGCTCCAGCAGGGTGAAGTCTTCGTGCCGATAGACACTGCCACGACTGTCAAATGGCAGCGCGCGCTCAACGATGGCAAAGGCGGCGGTCGGGCCCACCAGGCTGGAGAGGTTCCCCAGAATGCGGGTCCGCAGCCTGCGCAATGCGTAGGGCCGACGTTCCGTCACCTCAAACTGCAGCTGTGCGAGTGCGCGATTGACCTCGGCCTGTGCCGTTTGCTCACCCAGCGAGGTGGCAAGCTTCTCCACAAACTGGGCAGCACTGGTGACCGTCAATGTGCGACGCGCGGTGCGCTGTGTCTCGTCCAGCGCACAGATCTCGGCGGCAATCTGCTCTTCTTCACTGGTATTGGTCAGTAGGGATATCGCGACGCAGAGAAAGCTGTTGACGGCCAGTGCCAGCCCGCTGGCCGCAGCCCAGGTATCGCTGGCATCACCGTACCAGCGCTGCGCCAGACCCATTGTCCAGTCCGGCGGTTGCGCCGTGAACAGCGGAAGCAATAGTGAAATCGCCCACAGTGCCAAACCTGCTCCTAGTCCCCAGATAACGCCCTTACGATTCGCCCCCGTCCAGTAACATGTGAACACCAGGCCGGGTAGAAACTGCAGCACGCCGGCGAACGCGACCAGGCCCAGCTCAGCCAGCTTGAGCTGCCCATGCAACACCACGAAGAAGCCATAGCCACCGAATATGAGTAGCGCTATCAGGGTTCTGCGTAGCCACTTGAGTTGCGAGTAGAGGCTCTGCTCGGAATGAATCTGGACCAGATTTAATGGCAGCACCAAATGATTGAGACACATGTTCGCCAGTGCCAGCGTCGTGACAATGATGGCTGCGCTGGCGGCAGACAGGCTGGCGATAAAGGCCGCCGCGCTGGCGCCGACAGACTCCAGTGATAAACCCACGGCAAGCCCGGCATAGGCGGTGGGCATGTCGGTGTCCAGTTGCGCCCAGGCGGCCACCACGGGCAAAACCGGCAGGCTGAGTAACAGCAGATACAGTGGCAGTCCCCAGCTGGCTGTGTGCAGGTGCTGGCTATCAGTGTTCTCTGCGAACAACATATGAAACATGTGCGGCATACAGACGGCGCCGGCAAAGAATAACAACAGCATCATGCGCGCAGTCTCCCCGGCCAAGGGTTGATCCAGAGGCTGCATCCGGTTCTGGCTGCTGCTCAACCACTGATCAAGTCCCGACCACCCATCAAAGACACCATAGACTGCAAACAGCATCAGGAGAAACAGTGCGCCCAGCTTTACCAGGGATTCGAAGGCGATGGCTACTACCAGGCCGCGGTTGTGGTTGGGATTCTCGACATTGCGTGTACCAAAGAGCACAGCAAAGCCGATCATGATGATGCAAAACAACAGCGCCAGGCCGCTTTCCCGATTGGAGGTGGGCAGTAAGCCCTGTGCGTCACCGCCAAGAATCTTGATGCTGTCTGCAACGACCTCTATCTGTAGTGCCAGCATTGGCATCAGTGTGAGACACATGGCCACGGTCACAGCGCTGCCTATCCATTGCCGGCGGAAACGAAAGGTCAGTAGGTCGGCTAAGGACGCCAGCTGGTAGACGCGGCAGAGTCGAAGAATGGGTAGCAGCAGTAGGTTAGTGATGAGAAACATCAGCGATACGGCGACAAAGTACAGCAGGTAGCCGTAGCCGTGCTGTTGCGCCAGCGAGAAAATCGCGTTCGTGGCCATGGCGCCAGCGAACACCCCCAGCGACAGCACATACACGATCGGACTGTTGGTCAGGCGGGTGGGCAGCTTATTGCGATCTGCCAAGTGAGCCACGAGAAACAGACCGGAAAGATAGGCGATAACCGCCCCGAGAATTTGCGTCAGGCTAAAGCTCATCGACTGACCTGCGCCGCTGGTTCCAGTAAGCGGCGCCGATGGCTAATACCCAGATCAGATAGGGGCGGTACCAGGCACCCCTGTCTCCAAATAACCACTCCTCCAGAGTCGGGTAGAAGACGACGAGTAGGCCCGCTACGAGTAGCAGCAAGCGATTGATATACATGTGCCAGTTTCCTGTCGATGGATGGGCTACACCTTAAGCCGAGCGCAGCGCTAACGCCACCTGGCGGGGCTTAGGCGATTATCGCCATTGCTTTTGGGATAGCAGCTTCAGACCATTGCGTTGTTGCAGCCGTCAAAATGTCTACAGGGCTTTCCAGTGTTGTGGGCGGTGGTGGTTGGCCGAGGTAGTCCAGGGCTTCGCGCAGATTCGCCGCGGCAGTTTGGTCAGCCAGCGGCGCGGCATGGTTTTGCTTGCTCAGCTTTTGGCCGTCTGGGGTGGCGAGTATTGGGATGTGGCTGTATTCAGGTGCGTCGTACCCCAATGCGCCCATTAGGGCGATTTGTCTCGGCGTGGAATCCAGCAGGTCGCTGCCGCGCACAACGCGGCTAATTCCCTGTTGTGCATCGTCCACAGCAACAGCCAATTGGTATGCGAACAGTCCATCTTTACGCTTGATGACGAAATCCGGTGCGTCCTGGCCTAGGGGCCAGCTCTGTTGGCCCTGCACACCATCGTCAGTGCTAATAACGGTAGCCCTTTCCACTCGAAATCGGGTGGCTGTAGGGGGTGTCAGCGACGTGCTGCTTGCCTCACAGCGCCCGTTGCAACAGCCGTCGGGGCCCAGTGCGGCACGGGTGCACTGACACGCAAAGGTGAGCCCATCGGTGTGCAGCCGGGTGATGGCGTGCTCGTAGGCGTCGCTGCGTGTGCTCTGGAATAGAGGGTCATCGTCCCAATACAAGCCATGTGCCTGTAGGCTATTGAGAATGGACTGGGTGGCACCGGCCTGCTCTCGGGGTGGGTCGATATCTTCAATGCGCACCAGCCACTGTCCACTATGGGCGCGGGCGTCTAGGTAACTGGCCAGAGCGGCGATGAGTGAGCCCTTGTGCAGTGGGCCGGTAGGCGAGGGGGCGAAGCGCCCCCGGTAGCTGTGGGTGGATGCGCACATGACGCCGTATCAACCCAGCTCCTGCTTCTCCTTGATCTCATCAAGGGTCTTGCAATCAATGCACAGAGAGGCAGTAGGACGCGCTTCCAGACGCTTAATGCCAATCTCTACGCCGCAGGCATCGCAGAAACCGTAGTCATCCTGTTCGATGCGCTCCATGGTGCTATCGATCTTCTTGATGAGCTTGCGTTCGCGATCACGGGTACGCAACTCCAGGCTGAATTCCTCTTCCTGAGTGGCGCGATCGGCCGGGTCAGGGAAGTTGGCTGCTTCATCCTTCATGTGCGTAACGGTGCGATCCACTTCCTGCATCAGCTGTGATTTCCACTCCAGCAATATGCCGCGGAAGTGCTCCCGCTGAGGCTCGTTCATGTACTCCTCGCCGCGCTTGGGCTCGTACGGCTCGAAGTTTTTGAACTCAGTACTTGAACTGGTTTTCACTGTGGCTTTGCGCTTGGCTGCGGGCTTTTTGGCCGCGTTTGCTGCCTTGGCGGGCGCCTTTGCTTTCGCAGGTGCCTTGGCCTTGGCTGCCGTTTTGGCCTTTGCCGGTGCCTTGGCCTTGGCTGCGGTTTTTGCCTTCGCAGGTGCTTTGGCTTTGGTCGCCGCCTTTGCTTTGGCGGTTGCTTTCGCCTTCGCAGGCGCCTTGGCTTTTGCCTTGGCTTTCGCTTTTGCTTTGGGTGCGGCTTTCGCTTTTGTTGGCATGGTTAATGTCCCATACGTGCAGTGCTACTCGACGATTCGGCAGGCCCCTGAAAAGGGCCCCGCCGTCAGAGGGCGGTGAAACTACCAGATATCCTGCGGGGCTGCCACAAAAATATCCATCCCTCTCAGGGCGTCGGCTGGCGCCCTGCAGTTGTTAGAATGCGGCTTTTTCCAGCGGAGCTCAACGATGTCGGATCGACGGGCCAATGGCGAGTACGCTCGCCGGTTGTCAGAGATAGATCCCTTCCGGGTAGTAGAGGTACTGGCAAGGGCGACCGAGCTGTCGCGGGCGGGTCACGACGTCGTTCACCTGGCAGCGGGTGAGCCGGATTTCAGCACTGCCCAACCGATCGTCGAGGCTGGCAGAGCGGCCCTTGCTGCAGGCCGTACCCAGTACTCCGAAGCGGCGGGCATTCCCCAGTTGCGCGAGGCTATCTCGAGGTACTACCACACCGACTACGGTCTGGATGTGCCGTCGGAGCGCATCATGGTGACGCCGGGTGCATCGGGAGCGCTGCTGTTGCTGGCAGCGCTGTTACTGGATCCTGGCGACGGTATGCTGATGAGCGATCCGGGGTACCCCTGCAATCGCAACTTTATGCGCCTCGTGGAAGGGCATGGCGAGTTGGTGCCCGTTGGCCCCGAGAGCCGGTTTCAGCTCACTGCCGAACTTGTGGATAGACACTGGTCTGGCACTACACGGGGGGTGTTGGTTGCCAGTCCCGCGAACCCGACGGGAACTGCGCTTGAGGCACAGGAACTGGCTGCCCTGTCAGCGGCCGTTAAAGCGCGCCACGGCTACCTGCTCGTTGATGAGATTTATCATGGCCTGGGCTATGACGCGGCAACACCCTCGGTGCTGTCGGTGGACCCGGACGCCTTTGTGATCAACAGTTTCTCCAAGTACTTTGGCATGACAGGTTGGCGTTTGGGATGGCTGGTGGCGCCCGAGACGGCGATCCCGGAACTGGAGAAATTGGCGCAGAATCTGTTTATTTCGATGTCGACAATGGGCCAGTACGCGGCCCTTGCCGCATTCGAACCCGCCACGCGCGATATATTGGATGAGCGTCGTGAAGTGTTTCGCCAGCGCCGCGACTTTCTGTATCCGGCGCTACTGGATCTGGGGTTTGAGGTTCCGTGCAAGCCTGATGGTGCTCTTTATATTTATGCGAATGCCAGCAGGCACACCGATGACAGTCGAGCCTTCTGCCTGTCACTGCTTGAGGATCATCAGGTGGCCGTTACCCCCGGGTTAGACTTTGGGCGCCATCGGCCAAATGAGCACCTGCGCTTTTCTTACACCACCGGTATGGAGAGACTGGAACTGGCGGTCGAGCGATTGGCCAAGGTGCTGCGCTGATGGATCTGCCCAACCTGATTCCGGCGACGTTGCAGCGACGTTACAAGCGCTTTCTCGCTGACGTTGTTCTTGATGATGGCACCCCACTGACCGTGCATTGCCCTAACACCGGGGCGATGACCGGTTGTGCTCCCGACGGTGCGCGGGTGTGGCTATCGCACAGCAACAGTAAGACCCGCAAATACCCTCACACCTGGGAGCTGGTTGAAACGCCGCAGGGCATGGCCTGTATCCACTCTGCACGCGCCAATAAGGTAGTCAGGGAGGGCATTGAGCAGGGCCGTTTGCCTGAGTTCGCCGCCTATCCCTCTATTCAGAGCGAGGTCCGATATGGGGAAGGCAGTCGTGCCGACCTGCTGCTCAGCAACGACGATGCCCGGGTGTTTGTTGAGGTGAAATCTGTCACGCTCTGTCTCGAGGAGGGTTTAGGTGCCTTTCCGGATGCGGTCAGCGCTCGGGGTCAGAAACATATTCGAGAGTTGGTCGGTGCTCTTGATGAGCGCACACGTGCCGTGTTGCTTTTCTGTGTGATGCACGAAGGGATACAGCGGGTCACCGGCGCACGGCATATTGATCCCGCGTACTGCGAGACCCTCGCGGCAGGCATTGGGGCCGGTCTTGAGGTGCAGGCCTGGCGCTGTGCGGTGAGTGACGCAGCGCTGACCCTGACCGAGCCATTGCCATTTTCGCTCGATGCTGTCTGAAGAGGGTAGCCTGTAAGGACCACTCAATGGGCCCCGCGGATAGGTGGTTAGGGCGATAGGTAGAGCTCGCCATTTTCAACGGTAAGTGACAGAGCTTCGAGTGACTCGCCCATACAGGGGCCCGCAACACACTGGCCTGTGTCGGAACGGAACTGCGCGCCGTGCCGCTGGCAGGTAATCAATAGGCCGTCTTCACTGGCAACCGAGCCGCCCATGGGGTCCAGCGTACCGCCCGTGTGCGGGCATTGATTGCGGTAGGCGGCGATGGATGTTCGTTGTCGCACAATGAGCAAAGGGTTGCCATCCAGCAGCAGGTGAGTTGTGGTATTTACCGCAAATTCCTCAAGGCTTCCAAGATGAATCACGCTGGCTGCCGCACCTCAATTACCGAGCAATTTGTCGAAAGCTTTACTCATATCGCTATTGTCGCTGCTGCCCTTGAGCATATTCTGCAGGCCGCCCAGATTGCTCATGTCGATGGGCGGTGCCGGCAGTTCAAAGCGCTGCGGGTTAATGGTGTCTTCCTGTATCACGGCCACGCTCAGATCGTCGCCATAACGCAGCACGCCGAGATTTTCGGCGATCAGCTGACTCTGTAGCTGCTCCTGATCAATCTCTTGCCCCATGCTCTCGGTGACAACGGTGGCAAACGTAAATACGGCATCACGGAAACGTACCGCGCGAGGGTCTTTCGAAAGCACCATCTGTGCGCGTTGCGTCTTGCCATCAAAGTCAACGAAGGTGATGTCGTAGACCTCGCCCTCTATATTGGCCACGGTTTCCTTGCGTCCGGTTTTGGTGAGGCTTTCAACACGCGCGTTGGCGGCCCCGGGCGCCGCCTGCTGCACAGCGGCTCCCAAAAGCGCCATCGCCTGGCTTACATTGATTACGGTAGGTTCGCCATTGGTCTCTGAGACTGAGAAAAGCGTGCCATCGCGCAAGATCGTATAGTTTTGCGGGTTGTCGCGGTCTGGCGTGAGGCGCAAGCTATCCCCTTCATATTCATAGGTCATGGTAGCGCCCTGGGCAGTTTCAACGACGGCGGTATCGGCGAAGGACAGCGGCGTCGCAAGAGAGAGCAATAGCATCAGCACGCTGGGTGGACGGGCAGGACTGAAGGACAGATGAAGCATTGTGGAAACCTCTCCGGGCTCGGCAATCTAAACAGGTGGAGTGTAGTATTGATCGTCAGCACCGCTGGCGCCAGTCGTCTGGATAGCGATGGCGGACAATTTTGAAACAGACACAGTGGAGCGCAGGCCTTGCTGGATAGTAGCCGCATTGAGTACCTGACGGGGCGTGACGAACGGCAGCTGGTGACACTTGCTAATGGCCAGCGCCTGCATCGGGATGTGATAGCCCCGCTGTCGCAATTGCAGCGCGCTGCGGCTGATGCGGGTTTTGACCTACAGGTGGTCAGTGGCTTTCGCTCATTCGAACGTCAGCGCGCGATCGTCAATGCCAAGGCCAGCGGCGAGCGAGCCGTACATGACGACGCGGGCAGCGTTGTTGATCTCGATGTCATGACGCCACTTCAGCGCCTGCACGCGATTCTGCGCTTTTCTGCGCTGCCGGGAGCTTCCCGCCACCACTGGGGCACTGATCTCGATGTGTATGACGCTGCAGCCGTTCCGGATGACTATGCCGTGCAGCTGGTGCCCGAGGAAGTCGCGGCGGATGGCGTGTTTGGGCCCTTGCACGCTTGGTTAGATAGCCGCATGGCAAGGGATGCGTCGTTCGGCTTTTATCGGCCCTACCAAAGTGATCGGGGCGGTGTTGCCGTGGAGCGCTGGCATTTGAGTTACGCACCACTGGCCCGCCAGTGCGAGCATGAGCTTACGCCTGAGGTTGTGGTCTCAGTTTGGTCACAGGCGCTAGGCGACGAGGATGAAGCATGGAGAGTGCTGGCCGAGGATAGCCTCGACCAGCTCTTTGAGCGTTATGTTACAGTGCCAGAGGACTGGTGCCCCGGGCCGGTGTGATCAGGACGAGGCGCGAGCCTTGGCCTGGTCGTGCAGATGACCGTAGTGGTTCCAGTAGTCCTTCTCGGCGGCGGCGATAACTTTCAGTGCTTCTTCGCGGCCGTAAACGAAATCAACTTTGATGTTGGCGTCTTTGCCAGGAATCATCTTGTACGTTGAGAAGTAGTGCTGCAGGCGCTCGATCTTGATGTCAGGCAGGTCAGACAGATCGTGAACGTCGCCCCAGATGTTATCGCCCTCCAGAACAGCAACGATCTTGTCGTCGGCCTCACCACCATCGATCATCTGGATGCCGCCCAAAACACGCGCATTCAGGATAATGTCTGCGCGGTTGATCAGACGCTCTGAAAAGATGCAGATGTCCAGCGGGTCGCCATCAGCTTCGTCGGCATCCGGGCAGCGCGCTGCAACTTCTTCCGCACAGTAGGTGCGAGGAATCAGACCGTACAGAGCGGGGGGGCTAGAGGTGGTCCGTTGAGGACGATCGACCATCAGGAAGCCAGAGTTCTTATCCAACTCATACTTCACGACGTCGGAAGGCGTCATCTCGACGTACACCTGAACGATGTCTTCAGCGGCATCTTCAGGGCGTGCGTGCAGGCCGTGCCAGGGATGGCGACGCCAGCGGTTGTAAGTGTTGTTGCTGTACACAGGTCAATTCCTCAAGGGTGTCATCACTATGGGGGCGCGCATTGTACAGCCTGCACACACAAAAATCCCGCCTCGCGGGCGGGATTGGCCGGGGTGCCGGAAAAGCACCAGGCGTTGGCGTATTTACACGGTGAAGCTGTCCTTGAGCTTGCGAGGCACCGACGCGTTTTTCAGTCGCACGTAGCGGGGCATGCCGTTGCGGTACTCTGGGTAAGCCTCGCCTGTGATCAGCGGCGCCAGATACTCGCGGCCGGCGGCGGTGATGCCAAAACCGTCTCGAGTGATGTAGCGCTTGGGCATCATTTTTTCTTTGTTGGCCACCTTATGCAGTGGGGCTTCGCCGATGCGCCAGCTATAACGCTTGCCACTGCCGCGTACGATGGCAGGCATCACGGCGTTTTTGCCCGCTAACGCGAATTCCACACCCGCCTTGCCCAGGGCGTAGGCCTGCTCAACATCGGTTGCCGATGCAATATGACGGGCTGAGCGCTGCAGGTAATCCGCCACTGCCCAGTGATACTTATAGCCCAACTCGGACTTGATCATGCCGGCCAGTGTGGGTGCCAGTCCGCCCAGTTGGGCGTGTCCGAAGGCGTCGCGAGTGCCGGAGTCGGTGAGGAAAGTGCCGTCCGCGTACTGCGCACCCTCAGAGGCCACAACCACGCAATAGCCGTTCTTCTTAACGGTCGCCTGCACCTTGGCCAGAAATGTTGTCTTGTCGAAGGGCACTTCCGGGAACAGGATGATATGCGGCGCGTCGCCTTTTTCTTCTGCCGCCAGGCCCGAGGCAGCGGCAATCCAGCCTGCGTGCCTTCCCATAACCTCCAGAACGAAAACCTTGGTTGAGGTTTCGCACATCGACGCCACATCCATAGCGGCTTCGCGGGTTGAAATAGCCACGTATTTCGCCACCGAACCGAAGCCGGGACAGTTGTCTGTCAGTGGCAGGTCGTTGTCGATGGTCTTGGGAATGTGGATGGCCTGCAGTGGGTACCCCATGGATTCGCTGAGCTGGGATACTTTCAGGCAGGTGTCTGCGGAATCGCCACCGCCGTTGTAAAAGAAGTAACCGATGTTGTGTGCACGAAATACTTCGATAAGGCGCTCGTACTCGGCCCTATTTTCTTCCAGTGACTTCAGCTTATGCCGGCAGGAACCAAAGGCGCCGCTCGGTGTAGACAACAGGCCACGGATCGCAGTTTTTGATTCCTTGCTGGTGTCGATGAGGTCTTCGCGAAGTGCACCAATAATGCCGTTGCGTCCCGCATACACTTTGCCGATGGTATTGCGGTTAGCGCGAGCCGTCTCAATGACACCACACGCCGAGGCATTGATCACAGCGGTAACGCCGCCCGACTGTGCATAGAAAGCATTTTTGCGAGCCATTGGTGCTCCAGTGAAGGTCTGAAAGAGGGTCCCGCAGTGGACCCGTTAAGTGAGGGGCGAATCATACGGGAAAGCCCGTCAATTGTGGACTCCTGTACTCCCTTGTTTCAGGCTGCGTGCTACCATGCGCGCTGCGAAACGAGGGTGCATTGTGGCCGGTCACATTCATATTCTGGGTATCTGCGGCACCTTCATGGGAGGTATCGCTCTGCTGGCTCGCGAGCGGGGGTTCCGCGTTACCGGGTCAGATGCCAACGTCTACCCGCCCATGAGTACCCAATTGCAGGATGCCGGCATTGAGTTGATGGAAGGGTATGAGGCGGCACATTTGCAGCCGGCCCCCGACGTCGTGGTAGTGGGCAATGCGATGACCCGGGGCAACCCGGCTATTGAGTACCTGTTGAACGCAGGTATTCCTTACACCTCTGGGCCCCAGTGGCTAGCTGAAAACCTGCTCGCCGACAAATGGGTGCTGGCGGTGTCGGGCACCCACGGAAAAACCACCACCAGCAGTATGCTGGCATGGATACTGGAACACGCGGACATGTCCCCGGGATTCCTCATTGGTGGCGTGCCTGCCAACTTTGGCGTTTCAGCGCGCAGCGGCGAGTCGGATTTTTTCGTGGTAGAAGCCGATGAGTACGATACGGCGTTCTTTGATAAGCGTTCGAAGTTTGTCCACTACCGTCCCCGTACACTGACCATCAACAACCTTGAATTTGATCACGCCGATATCTTCCCGGATCTCGCTGCGATACAGCGACAGTTCCACCATTTGGTGCGCTGCGTGCCGGGTGAGGGCCTTGTGGTACACCGAGACGCTACGGGCGCTATCAACGATACCTTGGCGCAGGGCTGCTGGACGCCCTGTCAAAGCTTCAGTGTTGAAGGCGCCGCTGATTGGTCTGCCAACCTGTTGGCACCCGACGGATCCGCTTTCACGGTGCAGGGACCGGATAGCCCGGATCTGGAAGTCCGTTGGCAGTTCCGTGGGTTACATAATATGGAGAATGCACTGGCTGCCCTCGCAGCAGCACGCCATGTGGGGGTGATGCCCCGCGATGCAGTGGCAGCGCTGAATGGCTTCACTGGCGTTAAGCGGCGTCTGGAGCTGCTGGGTACTGAGCGAGGCGTCTGGGTTTACGACGATTTCGCGCATCACCCCACAGCCATCGCGTCCACGCTGGCTGGGCTGCGTGCCAGCGAGGCACAGGGCAGGGTAGTTGCTCTGATCGAACCGCGATCCAACACCATGCGTATGGGAGAGCATCGTGCGTCGCTCGCGGCGGCAACTGCGGATGCCGATCGTGTGTACTGGTATCAACCGCCAGGCATGGAATGGTCCTTGGATACCGTGATTAGCGAGAGCCAAGTACCGGCCTCGCTGGCACAGGATATTGACGAGTTAATTGCGGTCGTTGTGAACGACTCGCAGCCTGGCGATGTCATAGTAATTATGAGCAATGGGGGCTTCGGTGGGATCCACGGTCGCCTGTTGGAAAAGCTGCGGGAGAACAGCAATTCATGAGCAACGGGCTCACTGACGCCTATGAGCGTACCGTCTTGGCCAGACCGTGGCTGTCTCTGGCCATAGTCGCCGTGGTATTCCTGCTGGCCCTTTCGCAGGTGCCCAAGATCAAGCTGGATGCCTCGGCGGACTCTCTGCTGCTGCAGGGCGACCCCGACCTGGAGTTCTTCCGCGAAATCGGTGAAGCCTACCGTGCCGAAGAGTTTTTGCTGCTCACCTGGGCGCCGGATGGGCCGCTGTTGGGCGATGAGTCGCTGATTCCCTTGCGAGCGATGGCGGATGAGCTGCGCGCTTTGCCCGGTGTGTCCTCCGTTACTACGGTCTGGGACGTGCCGTTGTTGGAAAGCCCACCGGTGGGACTGTCTGACATCACCGCCGGCGAGGGGCTGCCCACGCTGGAAACGCCGGACCTGGATCGCGGTTTGGCCTTGACGGAATTCACCACCAGCCCGATCTACGCCAACCTATTGGTGAGTGAGGGCGGCGACCTGACGGCGGTACAGGTGAATCTGGCCCGCGATGTCACCTACTTTACGTTGCTGGATGAGCGCGAGGAGTTGCGGCGATTGGCGCGCCGCGATGCACTGGATGCTGCGGGGCAGGTTGAGCTTGCGCGCATCGAGGAAGCCTTCAAACAACACTCCTCAGTCGCGCTGGAACAACAGAGCCGGCTGGTCGCTGAGGTTCGCAACATTGCTGATGCGTATCGGGGCCATGCCCAGATTTTTGTGGGTGGTGTTCCGATGATCGCTTCGGATATGGTCAGCTTTGTACGCAGTGATCTGGTGCTGTTCGGTAGCGCCATCATCGGCGTCATGTTGGTGGTGCTTGCGCTGATTTTCCGGCGCGTTCGCTGGGTTGTGATTCCTTTGGTCACCTGCGTGGTCACGGTGACCGTGATGTTGGGCTTGCTGGGTTTCCTGGATTGGCGGATGACAGTCATCTCCTCGAATTTCGTGGCCGTGCTGCTGATTATTACCCTCGCAATCGCCATTCACCTGATCGTGCGATATCGCGAGCTTCATGCTGAGGATCCTGACGGGGATCTGTATGTACGGGTTCGCGATGCTGTTCGCTTGATGGCAGTACCCTGCCTGTACACCGGTGCGACCACCGTGGTCGCGTTTGTTTCGCTGGTGGTATCCGGTATCCAGCCAGTGATTGATTTCGGTTACATGATGACAGTGGGAATCGTACTCGCGCTGTTACTGGCGTTCGTTATCGTGCCTTGCATGATGCTGGTCTGGCCCAAGGGCCGGCCCTTCAAGTACGGCGCTGTCCATCAGGCGATGACGGTTAAGTTTGCGGCCATTACGGATAAACACGGCACCGGTATTCTGTTAGTGACCGCCGTGCTGGTGGGCGTAGTGTTTTGGGGTGTGAGTCGTCTGCAGGTTGAAAACCGGTTCATCGACTATTTCAAGGACACCACCGAGATCTATCAGGGCATGGAGTTGCTGGACTCCAAGCTTGGCGGCACCATCCCTCTGGATATCGTGATTTCGGCACCGGATACCAGCCAGCCATTGCCCGGTCTCGAGGCTGTTGCACCTGCAGCGGATGCGACGCCCGTCAGTGCCGATGATGAGTTCGCTGAAGACTTTGATGACTTTGCGCCTGTGGATACCAGCGCAGTGTCTGGCGAATCTCTGGATGAGTGGGACGATGGCTTTGGGGATGACTTTGGCGATGGGTTCGGTGACGAGGGTGATGCCTTCGCTACCGAAGAATCCTTCAAACCCAGCTATTGGTTCAGCTACGAGGGTCTGCGCACCATCGACGCGGTGCACAATTTGGTGGATGCACGTACTGAGACCGGCAAGGTGCTTTCCCTGTCGACCACCTTCGCCGTGGTAAAAGACCTGCTGGGCGCAGACATTGGCAGTGTTGAATTGGCACTGGTACAGCGCTCATTGCCGCAGGATATTGCGGATCTCATGGTGAATCCGTATTTCTCAGTAGAGGATGAACAGGCCAGGGTAACCCTGCGTGCCATGGAGACCAGCAAGGAGCTGCGTCGCGATGCGTTCCTGAAAGAACTGCATCAGGAACTGACTGACGGGCTGGGCCTGGCACCTGAGCAAGTGAAGTTCACCGGCATGCTGGTGCTCTATAACAATGTGCTCCAGAGCTTGTTCAAATCACAGATATTGACGCTTGGTGTGGTGTTCCTTGCCATTACTGTGATGTTTTGGCTCCTGTTCCGCTCATTGCGTTTGGCGCTGATTGCCCTGGCACCCAATCTGCTGGCCGCAGGGCTGGTGCTGGGCACCATGGGAGTGCTGGGAATCCCGCTCGATATCATGACCATCACGATAGCAGCCATTGTGGTGGGCATCGGCGTGGACGATTGCATCCATTACGTTCATCGCTTTATCCGTGAATTCAAGGTTGACCGCGATTACCGTCAGAGCATGTATCGCTGCCACGGCAGTATTGGCCGTGCCATGTACTACACCACCATTACCGTCGTTATTGGTTTTTCGATGCTAACGCTGTCGAACTTCAACCCAAGCATCTACTTCGGTCTGCTGACCGTGCTTGCCATGGTTGTCGCGGTCTTGGGCGCGCTGCTGTTGCTGCCCCAATTGATTCTGGTGTTCAAGCCACTGGGGCCTGAAGGGGACGCGGGTGCAGTGTCGTCCTGAGTGCGGCGCCTGTTGCATTTCCCCCTCTATCAATACGCCGTTCTATGGGATGCCAGAGGGAAAAGCGGCGGGCATTGTCTGTGTGCATCTGGATGAACAGCGCCGGTGCCGCCTGTTTGGCGACCCACGCAGACCAGCAGCTTGCGGCGATTTTCAGGCATCGGTCGAGGTGTGTGGCAGTTCACCGGAACAAGCCATTACTATTCTGGATCAATTGGAAATGGACAGCCTGCCCGATGGGCGCTCGGTACCGTGAGTAATGACTGAAATATCCCTTTTCCCCCTGTCGGCGGTGCTGTTGCCGCATGGGCGCATGCCGCTACAGATTTTCGAACGGCGCTATCTGGATCTCGTGCGGGACTGTATGCGCAATGACACTGGCTTCGGCGTGATTTGGTTGCTGAAAGGCGCCGAGGTGGCCGCGTCGCAATCAGGTGAGCCTCAGCTGGCTGGCGTAGGCTGTTATGCGCGCATTGTCGATTGGGATCAGCTTCCCAATGGTTTGCTGGGCGTCACGATCGCTGGTGGCGAGCGATTTGATCTGCACAGTAGTGATCGAGCGGATAGCGGGCTGGTGATGGGCCACGTTGATCTAAAGCCGAAGCCTGAACCTGAACCCGTTCTCGAGGTTTGGCAATCGCTGGTAGCAGTGTTGCGCAGTCTTGAAAACCACCCTCACGTGCAGCGTATGGGATTGGCGGTGGATTACAACGATGCCTGGCAAGTGGCCTACACCCTTGCTCAGCTGTTGCCCCTGGATGAGTCGCTAAAGTACGAGCTACTCACGTTGGATTCCATCGAGGCAGTGGTACGTGAGCTGGAATTGGTATTGAACGAGATTAGTGGCGAGGACAGCCAGGCCTGAGCGGCTAGGTTCTAGTCCTCGAAGGCGGGCATCCAGCCGCCGGAGTCTTTCCACCGGTTAACGATTTCACAGAATAGCTCGGCGGTGCGTTCTGCATCGTACGCAGCTGAATGTGCCTCTGAGTTGTCGAAGGCAATGCCGGCCTCTCCGCAGGCCTTGGCCAGCACAGTTTGTCCGTAGGCGAGTCCCGACAGCGTGGCAGTGTCGAAGTGCGAGAACGGATGAAAGGGGTTTCGCTTGATGCCGCAGCGCTCGACAGCGGCATTCACAAAGCCCGCATCGAAGTGGGCATTGTGGCCAACCAGTATGGCGCGATTGCAGCCCTGATCCCGAATTTCCTTTCGGATTGCCCGGAACAACTCGCCCAGTGCTTCTTCCTCGTCCACCGCCTCCCGGAAGGGGTGGTGTGGATCGATGCCGGTGAAGTCCAGTGCAGCCTGTTCAATATTGGCACCTTCAAAGGGCTTGATATTGAAGTTCAGGGTGCGGTGAACGTTTAGTCGTCCATCCTCATCCATGCGAATCAGCGTGGCCGCTATTTCCAGGATGGCGTCGGTGGCCGAGACGAAGCCGCCCGTTTCGACGTCTACCACCACTGGCAGGAAGCCGCGGAAGCGATCCGCCATGCGATGTTCTGTGTCCAGCATCAAGGCCTCAGCTCGCGGCGCTGACGACGCGCCAGGCCACACTCTCGTTGGCGCGTAAGGGGGTCAGTGATGATTCTGTACCCAGTGGCAATGATCCGGGCACCTCCCAGGTCTCGCGTCGCAGCGTGATGGTGTCTGTATTGCGCGGCAGGCGGTAGAAATCTGGCCCAAAATGGGAGGCAAAGCCCTCCAATTTATCGAGGGCATTTTCGCCATCAAACGCTTCGGCGTAGAGTTCAATGGCGGCATGCGCTGTGTAGGCGCCAGCACAGCCGCAGCTGGATTCTTTGCTGTGAGTGGTATGCGGCGCGGAATCGGTGCCCAGGAAAAACTTGGGATTCCCTGAGGTCGCGGCGCCCAGAAGCGCAGCCTGATGCAGCTGACGTTTTAAAATAGGCAGACAGTAGTAGTGAGGGCGTATGCCGCCGACCAGCATGTCGTTTCGGTTCAGCAACAGGTGGTGAACAGTGATTGTCGCGCCCACATTGGCGGGCGATTCCCGCACAAAGTCCACCGCATCTTTGGTGGTGATGTGCTCTAGTACGATTCTTAGACAGGGAAAGCGCTGGGCAATCGGCGCCAAATGGCGGTCGATGAAGACTTTCTCGCGGTCGAAAATATCGATGTCATGATCGGTGACCTCGCCGTGTATCAGTAATGGCAGGTCGTGCTTCTCCATGGCTTCTAACGTGGGGTACAGGCCGTCTAGCTCAGCAACGCCCGCATCGGAGTTGGTGGTTGCCCCTGCCGGGTAGAGCTTTACGCCTTTCACATGGCTGGAGTTTGCCGCCAGCTCCACTTCTTCCGCGCTGGTTTGGTCGGTCAGGTACAGCGTCATCAGGGGCTCGAAAGTGTGGGGAAGGCCCGCCATAGCAGCGTTAATGCGATCGCGGTACTGGGCTGCCAGCGCCACGGTAGTGACCGGCGGTGTCAGGTTGGGCATGACGATGGCACGCTGGAAATAGCGCGCCATGTCGGCGCAGGTGGTACTCAGAGCATCGCCGTCGCGCAGGTGGACATGCCAGTCGTCGGGGCGGGTTAGCGTCAGTTCATTCACGACATTGGGCCAGAACAGAGAAAGCCGCCATGCTACCGGAATCTCGATGCGCGAGAAACTTAAGCCTTGCTGCGCCTGTGCAGAATGCCGGCCCGAGAGTACACTATGCGCCCCATTTTTAACCCAGTAAGAGGGATTGCCCGATGTCAGATATCAAAAAAGTGGTACTCGCTTACTCAGGAGGCCTGGATACCTCCGTGATTGTTCGCTGGCTGCAGGATACCTATGGCTGTGAGGTGGTGACTTTCACCGCGGATATTGGTCAGGGTGAGGAAGTAGAACCCGCTCGAGCCAAAGCCGAGGCATTGGGCATTAAAGAAATCTACATCGATGACCTGCGCGAGGAGTTCGTGAGGGACTTTGTGTATCCCATGTTCCGCGCAAATACCGTCTATGAGGGTGAATATCTTCTGGGCACCTCGATTGCCCGACCACTGATTGCCAAGCGTTTGATTGATATTGCCAACGAAACGGGTGCAGATGCGATCTCACACGGCGCCACGGGCAAGGGTAATGACCAGGTCCGTTTTGAGCTTGGTGCTTACGCGTTGAAGCCGGGTATTCAGGTGATCGCCCCGTGGCGTGAGTGGGATCTGGGTTCTCGCGAGTCATTGATGGCCTATTGCGAGGAGCGCGATATTCCCGTTGATTTCTCAAGCTCCAAGAAAAAGTCCCCGTACTCCATGGACGCCAACCTGCTGCACATCTCTTATGAAGGTGGTGTGTTGGAAGACCCCTGGGCTGAATCCGAAGAGGATATGTGGCGCTGGTCTGTGAGTCCTGAGGCAGCACCGGATGAACCCACCTACGTTGAGCTGGACTTCGAGCGCGGTGACATTGTGGCTATCGATGGCGAGGCGATGTCGCCGGCGACCGTGCTGGAGACCCTGAACCGCATCGGTGGTGCCAATGGAATTGGCCGCGACGACATTGTTGAGAATCGCTACGTGGGTATGAAATCGCGCGGATGTTACGAGACTCCCGGCGGTACCATCATGCTAAAGGCGCACCGTGCAATTGAGTCACTCACGCTGGACCGTGAAGTCGCGCACCTGAAAGACGAGTTAATGCCACGCTATGCCACCCTCATCTACAACGGCTACTGGTGGTCACCCGAGCGCAAGATGCTGCAGGCTGCGATCGATGCGTCGCAGGAAACGGTCAATGGTCGCGTTCGGCTGAAGCTGTATAAAGGCAATGTGATCGTTGCAGGTCGTCAGTCCAAAGACAGCCTCTTTGATGAGCACATTGCGACCTTTGAGGAAGACGCTGGCGCCTATGACCAGGCGGATGCGGAGGGCTTCATCAAGCTCAATGCACTGCGCTTGCGCATTGCCGCCAACAAAGGGCGATCGGTCCGCTAGCTGTGTTGCGCTCGGTCTGTCTGTACACCGGTTCCAGCCCGGGCGCGAATCCTGCCTTTGCTGAGGCCGCCAGGACGATGGCCGAGTGTCTGGCTAATGCGGGGATCACTCTCGTCTACGGCGGCGGGCATGTGGGTTTGATGGGCGAAGCCGCCGATGCTGCCTTGGCCGCTGGCGGCGAAGTGGTCGGCATCATCCCGCGCGATATCGCCGAGAAAGAGGTTCAGCACCATGGGCTGACGGAGTTGCAGGTGGTGGACTCCATGCATCACCGCAAAATGGCCATGTTTGAACGTTCGGATGCCATGATCGCCATGCCCGGTGGATTAGGCACCATGGAAGAGCTGTTCGAGGTGTGGACCTGGAACCAGCTCGGCTTTCACGCCAAGCCTGTGGGGTTGCTGAACACGGCGGGCTATTACGACGACCTGTTGCGCTTTCTCGACACCATGGTGGAGCAGCGCTTTGTGCGGGCTGAGCACCGTGAAGTGTTGCAGGTGGAGACAGAACCTCATGTGCTGCTCAAGCGGCTGGGCGACAGCCAGGCAATCGCCGTCGATAAGTGGATGGACTAATCGTCAGGAACGACTCGCCAGGTTTCACCTAAAGTCATCACTCTAAAGTCGGGCGGCGCTATGCTGGCAGCCTCCATTGCGACAGCTAAGTCCTCCACCGGCTTGTTGATCGGCTCGTAGGTGAGCTGAAAGGTACCGAAATGCATGCCGATGCTGCGTTGACTGCGAAGGTCTTGATGGGCTCTCACTGCCTCCTCGGGATTGAGATGGACATCG
This sequence comes from Parahalioglobus pacificus, assembly GCF_014652275.1. Taxonomy (GTDB): domain Bacteria; phylum Pseudomonadota; class Gammaproteobacteria; order Pseudomonadales; family Halieaceae; genus Parahalioglobus; species Parahalioglobus pacificus. Next base: position 1,018,757 of record NZ_BMYM01000002.1, read on the forward strand.
CGCATGAACCAGCGCGGCTCGTAAGCACCTATGGGTAGTAGAGACAATAAAAACGGGCCGTGTGCTTCGCCCGTGGCCTTGAAGTGGGCGCCGTAGCCGGTGTCGCCGCCAAAATACAAATTTCCACTGGGTGTTTTGATCACAAAGGCGCCCCATAGGGTTTTCATCTGGTCGGAGATGCCTCGACCAGACCGATGTCGACACTCCGCAAAGATAAACTCGGTATCGTTGAAGGTTGTTGAGTCACCCCAGTCCATATCCTGGTAGGCGGTCGCGCCAATCTCTCTCAGCAGGGCGCCATTGCCCAGGCCCGCAAGAATCAGGGGTGGCTGTTCTCGTTGTGCTATCAGCGCGGATAACGTGTCGGTGTCTAGATGGTCGTAGTGATTATGACTAATGAGAATCATGTCGATGGGGGGCAGGGCCTCCAAGGCCACGCCCGGCGCATTCACGCGTTTTGGCCCTGCCCAGCCCACAGGACTGGTCCGTTCGGAGTACACTGGGTCAGTGAGAATGTTGATGCCATCGACCTGTATCAGGAACGACGCGTGGTTGATGAAGGTGACGGAAAGGCCCTGCTCCAGCCTTTCCTGCGTGATCGATTGCTGCTCTGTGTCTACCCATTGCGGCCAATCGGCTGCCTGTGTGAGACTCCCCCATCCGAGGCGAATCATATCGCCCGCCGATTTTTCCATCGGCACGGTGTTTGAAAACACCTTACCATCGAAGTGATCGCTCTCGGGCCCCTGATAGCCGGGCGCTGCGAAGCAGCTCGCCAGCAGGGGCAAAACGATGAGAGCGAATAAATGGTATCGGCATTGCATAGTGGCGGTACGACACGGCGGCACAGGCGGATCAGCGCTAGCCTCCGGCGGAAGACAGGAGAATTGAGGTAATGAGTCAGGAAGTATTAGATGTATTGATCGTGGGTGCGGGCCTCTCGGGCATCGGGGCGGCGGTGCATTTACAGACGCATTGCCCCGACCACCGCTACGCGATCATCGAGCGACGTGAGTCTTTGGGTGGCACCTGGGACATCTTTCGCTATCCCGGTATTCGTTCTGACAGTGACATGCACACGCTGGGATACAGCTTTAAGCCCTGGCAGAACCCCAAAGCCATCGCCGACGGCCCCTCTATCCGGGCTTACATTCAAGAGGCGGCGAGTGAATACAACATCCAGGATCACATCCGTTTTGATCATCAACTCACCGCTGCGGACTGGGATTCTGCGACTGCAACGTGGCAGGTGACCGTTGCGCACGGAGACGGCAGCCAATCGCAGCTGGTAACCCGATTCCTGTTTATGTGCTCTGGCTATTACAGCTACGACCGTGGGCATATGCCGAAATTCCCGGGGCGCGAGGCGTTCACAGGGCCAGTTATCTGTCCGCAGTTCTGGCCGGAGGATCTGGATTACAGCGATAAGCGGGTAGTGGTGATTGGGTCGGGCGCGACGGCGATGACCTTGGTGCCGGCCATGGCCGAGGGTGGTGCGCGAGAGGTGGTTATGTTGCAGCGTTCGCCCACCTACGTGGTGTCGCGACCGAGTCGTGACCGAATTGCCAACGGTTTACGAAAAATCTTGCCCGAGAAATGGGCCTACGCGGTGACGCGCTTCAAGAACACGCGCATGCAGCAGTGGCTGTATGGGTTGGCTCGCCGCAAGCCCGAGAAGCTGAAGCAGCGCTTGTTAGGATTTGTGCGCGACGAGCTTGGCCCTGATTACGATGTGGAGAAACACTTCACGCCCAGCTATAACCCCTGGGATCAGCGGCTGTGCCTGGTGCCAGACAGTGATCTGTTCTCCGTTCTGCGGGAAGGCAAGGCGCGGGTGGCTACTGACCATATAGAGCGCTTCACTGAGGGTGGCATTCTCTTGAAGTCCGGCGAGCAACTAGATGCCGACATTATCGTCAGTGCCACAGGTTTGGAATTGGTGATGATGGGCGACGCGCACTTCACCCGCGATGGTCAGGCCCTCGACTTCGCCAAACACTGGACCTACAAAGGCATGATGATTTCCGACATCCCCAACATGGTGATGACCTTCGGTTACATCAATGCGTCCTGGACACTGCGCGCAGACCTGATTGCGCAATGGACATGCCGGCTGCTGAACACAATGCGCGAGAAAGGGGCCCTATCGGTTGAGCCTGTGGTGCCCGAGGCCAAACAGGGTATGGCTGCCCGTCGCTGGATTGACGAGTTCAACCCGGGTTACATGGAGCGTGTGATGCACCTGTTCCCGCGCCAGGGCGATGCAGCGCCGTGGGTGAACCCACAGAACTACGCCAAAGACCGCGACATGTTCCTGAAGGGCGAGATAGATGATGGTGCCCTGGTATTTTCGGTAATGCCCGACCATTCCAAGTACCAAGGATCATCGAATCGAGCCGCGTAAACTTGTCGCTAGCCGAGTTGTGAGTTTTCAACTGCAAGAGTCGTCAGTGATCTGTCCCTATTGCTGGGAGTCGATTGACGTGCTGATCGACCCTGGAGACCTTGGAGAAAGCTACATAGAGGACTGCCAGGTGTGTTGCCAGCCGATAGAGTTTTCCGTGAGCGAAGGATTAGATGGCGAAGTCGTGATATCCATCACACAAGAAGGGGTCTAATTACTCACACCGGTTGTTAACGACTACTTACATTTGGCAGAATAACGCTGTCCGCTCCCACGGCTAGCAACATTGAAAAATAGAAAGAAAAGTTTCCCGCCTCGATTCCGTCGAAGGCTCCTCTACACCGCGACCGTGTCGGTGTTAATGGGCTCTGTGGCAGCCTACTCGCAAGACGTGGATATCGCTCCTGCGCCCGGTGGTGCAGTAAATGTGCGTGGGATTGTGCGCCTACCTGACGTCGTTGGCACGGCGCAAAATAACGAGCCACTTTGCTACAACACAGCGACAGGAGAAGTCACCAACTGCGTAGCGGGATCGAATGTTGGCCCTACAGGTCCTCAAGGTGTCACTGGACCGACAGGTGCAACGGGTGCTGCTGGTCCCACCGGTGCGACGGGGGCAACCGGCGCGCCCGGTACGGCAGGCGTGCAAGGGCCCACTGGCCCTCAGGGTGCGGTGGGTCCTGTTGGCCCCACAGGTGCTGTCGGACCGACGGGCGCCACAGGAACTGACGGCAATACCGTGCTCAATGGCAGCGGTGCCCCCGATGACGGCGCCGATGGCGTTGACGGCGATTACTACATCGACTCAGCCACGAATGAACTTTACGGCCCCAAAGCGGGCGGTGCATGGGTTACGCCCTCAACGCCGCCAGTGAGCTTGGTCGGGCCTGCAGGAGCAACCGGT
>NZ_BMYM01000003.1 GCF_014652275.1 Parahalioglobus pacificus
ATAGTTGTGACAACTACTCCAACAAGTGCCCACACATCTGTCTTCATCTACTTGTTAAGCAACACCCAGCTCGCCAGGAGTGGGTTGTGGTTCGGGGGGTGCCCCCCAACCGAGGATGCGCATTATACGCATGCGCTTTCGCCCCGCAAGGCCTTTTTCAAAAAAATTTATTGGAAACTTGCGGTGCCGAAATAGCGTCCAAATCCGCGCTCAATTTTGCCGCCTTCGTGGCCCGCCAACCGCTCTATCCGTTATGCAGTTTGGGCTCGCCGCTGGCTCTCCGTACGCAATCGCAGTACCAAGCGGTACGCCAACAAAACTGTAACGATTGCTACATACAACAGCGCCTCGCCAATATCCGATCTGGCTTGCCAGAACACGTGCACAACACCGGCGATGGCTGCCGGGTAAACGAGCTTGTGTAAACTCACCCACTTGCGACCCAGACGCCGTTGCCAGCCCCGCGTGGAAGTGATGGCCAAGGGCAGCATGAATAGCCAGCCCAAAAAACCCGCCAGGATATAAGGCCGCTCGAGCAGTTCTTCTGCAATCAATGCGCCACTCCAGCCCACATATAGCTGGGCAAAGCCAAGCAAATGGAGACAACCGTAGAAGAACGCAAACATACCCATCATTCGTCGGTATCGCAGCGCACGGCTCCACAAGCCCAGTCGTCGCATCGGCGTCAGGCACAGAGTAAACGCCAGCAGGTACAGCGCCCACTCGCCTGTGAAGTGCATCAACTCACGCGCCGGGTCCGGGCCCAGGCCGCCTCCCTGAGCCAAAAACACCAGCCAGAGAAACGGCGCCAAGGCTGCAAGAAAAAGCAGGAGCCAAAGCATCCTGTTCCCAATCTTCATATGCCGTGTGCTCAGTAGTACTTGCTTAGATCCATACCGGCATACAAAGCGCCAACCTGCTCTTCGTATCCATTGAATTTCTGGGTAGGAATTCGATTGGGATTGAGTAGCGTCGAGGGCAACCTACGCTCATAGCGCTGGCTCCAGCGCGGATGATCCACCTCGGGGTTCACGTTGGAATAAAAACCGTATTCGCTCGCGGCCAGCGCCTGCCACGAGGTGTCTGGCTGTTTGCTCGTCAGGCGAATCTGGACCACAGACTTAATACTCTTGAAACCATACTTCCATGGAACCACCAGCCGTATGGGGGCGCCATTCTGGTTGGGCAGCGTCTTGCCATACATCCCCACTGCCATCAGCGTTAGCGGGTGCATGGCCTCGTCCATCCGCAAGCCTTCGCGGTAAGGCCAATCAATAATGTTGGTAAATGATCGAGTGCCGCGCATTTCAGAACGCCGATAAAGGGTACGGAACTCAACGTACTTCGCATCGGAGGTCGGCTCAAATTTCTCCAGCAATTTGTACAGTGGAAAGCCTATCCAGGGCACCACCATCGACCAGGCTTCTACACAACGGAAGCGATAGATACGCTCCTCAAGCTCGAAGCCCATGATGTCTTCCAGGTTGAGCTTGCCCGGCTTATTCACCATGCCGTCGACTTCTATGGACCAGGGGTCCGTGGTCATTTCACTGGCGTACTTTGCCGGGTCACCCTTGTCGGTGCCGAACTCGTAGAAGTTACAGTAGGACTTCACGTCGCCCTCAGGCGTCAACGCTTCACTGGTTGTGAAACCTGCACCCGCATCTCCGGCTGCGGCGAAGTCCAGCGGTGTTTCCGCCGACTCCGCCGAGGAGCAGCCCGCCAATGCAGTAGGCACGGCGGCCATCCCAGCAACTTTGATCAATTCACGACGATTGAAGTAGGCCGTCTCTGATGTAATTTCAGAAGACGCGATATGGGGTATCTTGAAACGGCTGGCCATGAGATAACCTTTTAAATGCGCTTATCTCTTTGAGTGTAACGGGTTTCAGTGGTTCCCCGATGTGTCACTTTTTCCTTGGAAGGCAGGCCGTCAGACAGACTTACGACGGTTTCGCACCGCCATGATGGGCCCTGATGCCGCGTATGTGGACGAGGCAATCAGCAGCACGGTGGGCGGATCCACAGTCACCAGCCCTAAAACCAGCACGATAAGGAAGATCACCGCAAAGGGCACGCGCCCACGAAAATCAACGCCTTTGAAGCTGTAGTAAGGGAAGTTAGCGATCATCAGGAAGCCAACGGTTGCCGTCAGCACGGCAACAAACACCAAGAATTCGGCAGAAAGTTCGGCACCCACCAGCCCAAGGTCTGAACAGACCCACACCAAACTGGCGATAATGGCCGCCGCCGACGGGCTGGCCAGACCGGTAAAGAAGTTTTTGTCCGCCGTGTCTATCTGCGTATTGAACCGGGCAAGTCGGAGGGCGGCACAGGCAATGTAAACGAAAGCCGCACTCCAACCGAGCTTACCCAGATCGCCCAGTGCCCAGCTAAAAACGACCAGCGCAGGAGCCACACCAAAAGACACCATGTCTGAGAGGCTGTCGTACTCTGCGCCGAATTTACTGGAGGTATGGGTAAGCCGGGCAACGCGCCCATCGAGGCCATCGAAGGCCATTGCAAAAAAGATGGCAATAGCCGCCGCCTCAAAGTCACCGCGAATCGCGGCCACAATGGCATAGAAGCCAGAGAACAGCGCGCCGGTGGTGAAAAGATTAGGGAGGAGGTAAACACCTCGCCGGCGAACGGTGCGCCCGTTTTCCGACACCTCTTCCTCGTGTTCATCAACCAGCATATCCAACGACGGACTTACGCCCGTTGTCGCCTCCTGGGGATCTTTTTGCTCGTCACCGTCGTTCATGGCGGCCAAGTCTATCAGACTGTGCTTTGATAGGCCTGTCTTGCCGACTGCCAGAATGCGGCCATCACGGGCGAATCCAGCCGGCCCTGCAGTGCACACAAGCCCACCGACAGCGGCGGGAGGGGCGCATCCAATGGCAAGGAGTCGACGCGATTACCCATACCGCTGGCTTCTATCACCAGCTCGGGTGCAATTCCAACGCCAAGCCCAAGCGCAACCATCGATACAATGGCTTCGTGTCCAGCCACTTGTGCGTAAACTCGCGGCTGCAACTGGCGCTGCTTAAGCCAGGTCTGCAGCGAGCTTCTGCTAACACCTCGCTCGGGCACGATAATGGGCACATGTCGCCACGCCGTTTTATCGCCGGGCACTATTCCGAGAACTTGTTGGCGCACCTGACAGTCCGATGCGGGAATAATGATTCGCAGAGGCGACTCCATAAGCGGGAGAAACGCCAAACGCTCCGGCAAACCAAACGGCCTCGCGCTCACAGAAACGTCGGTGTAGCCATCAAGCACCCGCTGAACGCCTTCTGCCTGGTCACCGGTTTTCAGCATCAGGTCAACGCCCGGATAGCTCACCCGGAAACTCTCCAGAATTGGCGCAAGCACGCGATAGCTGGCGGTGACTGAGCCAAAGACACTGATCTCCCCGGATAACGATGCCTGTCCCGCCATGTCCCGGCGTAACTGGCGCCAGCGTGCGACGGCATCGCGGGCGTAATCCACCAAGGCAGAGCCCGCCGGGCTAAGCTCCATATGCCGCCGGTCCCGGTGAAACAACACCTGACCCAGTTCTTCCTCGAGTTTCTGGATGTTCCGGCTAACGGCTGAAACACTCATGTGCAGCTGTTCAGCGGTTCTACTGAAGTTCAGTGTGTCGGCGGTGCTGAGGAACACCTCCAGCGTGCGTACGTCCACGAATTTTCTCCGTACATGATGGGCATCTTTTATTGCATTTATCGCAATACAGTTTTCATTATATAGCGTTTTACGCAAATTACACGATCCGGTACTGTGCGCGCATTCCAATGATCACACGCCCTCACAGGAGAATTTCCATGGGACAAAACTATTTCAACACCCTGCCGCTGCGGGTGCAGCTGGAAGAGCTGGGCAAGTGCCGCTTCATGACGCAAGACGAGTTCGCCGATGGCTGCGACTACCTCAAAGGCAAGAAAATCGTCATTGTGGGCTGCGGCGCACAGGGCCTGAACCAAGGTCTTAACCTGCGAGACTCGGGACTGGATGTTAGCTATGCATTGCGCGAATCCGCCATCAGCGAGCAGCGCCAGTCGTGGAAAAACGCCACCGAGAATGGTTTTACCGTTGGCACCTATGAAGACCTGATCCCAGGTGCTGATGTTGTAATGAACCTCACTCCGGATAAGCAGCACACCGCGGTAGTCAATGCGGTCATGCCCCTGATGAAGGAAGGTGCCTGTCTGGACTATGCCCATGGCTTCAACCTGGTTGAGGAAGGCATGCAGATTAGGTCAGACATCACGGTGGTGATGATGTGCCCCAAATGTCCCGGCACCGAAGTGCGCGAAGAGTACAAGCGCGGCTTTGGCGTACCCACGCTGATCGCCGTTCACCGCGAAAACGATCCCAACGGCGAAGGCATGCAGATTGCCAAGGCACTGGCCTCCGGTACCGGCGGTGACCGTGCAGGCGTATTGGAATCCTCGCCTATCGCCGAGGTGAAGTCTGACCTGATGGGCGAACAAACCATTCTCTGCGGCATGCTGCAGACTGGCTCTATTCTGTGCTTCGACAAAATGGTGGAGAAAGGCATCGCGCCGGATTACGCCAGCAAACTGATTCAGTATGGCTGGGAAACCGTTACCGAAGGCCTGAAGCACGGTGGCATCACCAACATGATGGACCGGCTTTCAAACCCGGCAAAGATTCGCGCGCACTACCTTGCCGAAGAACTCAAAGACATTATGCGCGCGCTGTATCAGAAGCATCAGGACGACATTATGTCCGGGCACTTCTCCACCACCATGATGGCCGACTGGGCCAAGGACGATGCAAACCTCCTCGGTTGGCGCGCAGCCACAGCGGAAACCGCTTTCGAGAAATCGGCCAATACCAGCGCGGAGATTCCCGAGCAGGAATACTATGACCACGGCATTCTCATGGTCGCCATGGTTAAAGCCGGTGTAGAGCTGGCATTTGAAACCATGGTTGACGCTGGCATTAAAGCTGAATCGGCTTACTACGAGTCGCTGCATGAAACGCCACTGATCGCGAACACCATTGCCCGCAAGAAGCTGTATGAGATGAACGTCGTGATCTCTGATACGGCTGAATACGGCTGTTACCTCTTTGACCACGCCTGCCGCCCATTGCTCGCCGACTTCATGACCAAGGTTGAAACCGATGTCATTGGCGAAGGTTTGGGCAGTGACAATGGCGTCGACAACCAGGAACTGATTGCTGTTAACGAAGCGATTCGAAGCCACCCTGTGGAAGTGGTCGGTAAAACCTTGCGCGGCTATATGACGGCCATGAAGCGCATCGTTTAAACCGCAGCGAAATCCTTGTTTTGGAAAGGGCCAGCCACTGTAGTGGTTGGCCCTTTTTTATTGCGTGACGCATTGCCATCGCAGATCTCACGGCGGTGGGTGAGGGTTGCCAGAAGAGAACGTCGCCGGCCAGGGATGGCCGGCGCCGTGCTGCCACGGACGGCTCTTTTTTGCGTTTCTCTGAGGCAACCCTCACCTGCCGCCGGCGATAGAGTAGCTTTCCCGGGTAAAACTAAAAAGGCCACCCGCACTGCAGATGGCTTTAAGAAAGGATCACTCGATCCACGCGCTACAGATACGGCATAACCAGGTTCCTAAAGGCTGAGCACCTTCTCACCGCGCGCGATACCGGCAACACCACTGCGCACAACTTCCAGAATTGTGGCATCACCCATGGCAGCCACAAAGGAGTCCAGCTTGTCGGAGGTGCCCGTGAGCTGAATGGTGTACACATTGGGCCCCACATCCACAATCTGGCCACGGAAAATATCGGTGGTGCGCTTCACCTCATCGCGGGCAACGCCCTGCGCGCGCACTTTGATCAACATCAGATCACGCTCGATGTGCGCGCCCTCTGTCAGATCAACCAGCTTCACCACATCCACAATCTTGTTGAGGTGCTTGGTGATCTGCTCGATAGTCTTGTCGTCGCCCGCGGTTGTCAGCGTCAAGCGCGACAGCGTTGGATCTTCGGTGGCCGCCACATTCAGCGTTTCAATGTTGTAGCCACGCTGAGAAAACAAACCCACCACCCTGGAGAGGGCACCGGGCTCATTTTCCATGAGTATAGAAATTATCCGGCGCATCTCAGGTCCTCTCGTTCTTGCTCAGCCACATATCTTTCATCGAGCCATTCGGTGCAATGTGCATGGGATACACGTGCTCCATGGGGTCGATAAAGACATCAACAAACACCAGCTTGTCCTTCATAGCAAAGGCCTCTTCCATGGCAGCATCCAGGTCTTCCAGCTTGCGCACTTCAATACCCACATGCCCGAAGGACTCCACCAACTTCATGAAGTCAGGCAGGGAATCCTCATAAGTACTCATGGCGTAGCGGCCCTCGTACTGCATGTCCTGCCACTGCTTGACCATGCCCAAATAGTTGTTTCGCAGATTGATAATTTTGAACGGCGTGTTGTACTGCGTGCAGGTAGACAACTCCTGGATGTTCATCTGGATACTGCCCTCGCCGGTCACACAGGCAACATCAATGTCAGGGAATGCCAGTTTGACCCCCATTGCTGCAGGCAGGCCAAAGCCCATGGTGCCCAGGCCACCGGAGTTGATCCATCGGCGCGGCTTATCGAACTTGTAGTACTGCGCAGCAAACATCTGGTGCTGACCAACATCCGAGGTGACGTATGCATCCCCGTTCGTCGCGCGGTACAAACTTTCGATTACCTGCTGCGGCATGATGCTCTCGGACTCGGCGTAACGGCGCCCCGTCCAAAGACCGTGGCTTGCGCGCCACTCTTCAATCTGGTCCCACCAGCGACCCAGCGCCGCCGCATCCGGCAACTCTGCATCTTTCTCCTGATGCGCCGACACCTGATCAATCAGTTCTCGCAGTACCGACGTGACTGGCCCGACAATAGGAATATCGGCCGCCACAGTCTTGGAAATACTGGCAGGGTCAACATCGATATGAACAATCTTCGCGCCCGGGCAAAACTTGCTCACCGTATTGGTCACACGATCGTCAAAGCGTGCGCCCACGGCAAGAATCACGTCAGAATGATGCATGGCCATGTTCGCTTCGTAGAAGCCGTGCATACCCAGCATGCCAAGGAATTGCCGGTCACTGCCGGGGTAGGCGCCCAACCCCATCAAAGTATTGGTAACCGGATAGTTAAGCTGCTGCGCAAGCTCGACCAGCAAATCGCTGCCCTCTCCCTGGATTACGCCGCCACCGGCGTAGATGACGGGCCGCTTGGCGCCCAGCAGCATACGGGCGGCTTTTTTGATCTGCCCGGTATGCCCGCGCTGCGCCGGACTGTATGAGCGAATCTTCACCGACTCGGGGTAGTGATATTCGAACTTCTCGTCTGGGCGCGTAATGTCCTTGGGGATATCGACCACCACGGGACCAGGCCGCCCACTGGCAGCAATGTGGAACGCTTTCTTGATCGTTGCTGGCAGATCTTCGGCCTTACGCACCTGAAAGCTGTGTTTCACGATGGGCCTGGAGATACCCACCATATCAGTTTCCTGAAACGCATCTTCGCCAATCAGGTGGCTTTGTACCTGACCGGAGAGCACCACCATGGGAATGGAATCCATGTAAGCAGTGGCAATGCCGGTCACGGCATTAGTGGCGCCGGGACCAGAGGTCACCAGCACCACGCCGGGCTTGCCGGTTGCACGCGCATAGCCGTCGGCCGCGTGCGTAGCAGCCTGCTCATGGCGCACCAGAATGTGGGGGACCTTGTTAGACTTGAACAGCGCGTCGTAGATATGAAGGACGGCGCCGCCCGGATAACCAAAGATATACTCAACGCCCTCGTCTTCCAGGGCACGGGCGATCATCTCGCCACCAGATAACAACTCCACGGTTTTTCTCCCGTTAGCACATTGCCGGCACGCGTAACCCTCGCGCAGGCAAGCTACAGTTTGTGTGTGGTCGTTGCTGACTACTGGCCTGAACCGGCCGGAAGTTGACGACGCCACCCCCTTTGCAGACTCAACACACAGCCCGGATCGATCCAGGACGCACCATGGGGAAATCGATCACGAACCCGTGTAATCGGTCGCCCTGCGGGGTAGCGCAGTGTCGGGCCCTCAGTGAGACCAATGCGTGAATCACTGATTACGGGACATGCAGACAGCTGAAGCGAATAATCGCATCGCAACAGTGGGCCAGAGGCTGAGGGTACTCAACGTTAGCCGTTACCAACTGCAAGACGGGCGTATTGTTGAAAGTCGGCGGCACCTTGTCAACCGTTTTACTGCCCCGCGGCATTTATACCGAACATAGATGATGATTGGCTAAGCTGCTGATTTTGGTTTACTTTTAGCGTTATCAATCGATTTCTCGAGGAGGCCACTCGTGATCAGCATGATGCAGAAAGGGATATTCGCAACCGCGGTGATCAGCCTCTTGGCGCTGACGCACAATGCCGCGGCGCAAAACGTGTACTACCGATGGATGGACGACAGGGGCAATCCGGTGCACAGCGACCGCCCGCCACCTCAGGGTGTGGACTACGAAGTGGTTAAAACAGGTAGCTCCACCGTGCGTGAGGTGCCGGCCACCGCAGGCGCAGTACCGGCGGAAACCTCACCGCGCGTGGGTAATGAGTTCGACACTGTCGATAAGGACAAGCAAAACCTAGAGGTAATACCGCGCAACCCCGAGATCTGTGAACGCGCGCAAGCCAATCTTGGCACACTGAACTCCACTGCACGCGTGCGTATTCGAGACGATAACGGCGAGTACCGATTCCTTACTGAAGAGGAGTTGGACGCCCAGCGCCGCAAAGCGCAGGACGCCATCAAGGTGCATTGCGAGTAGCACCAACTGCGTTGCAGAGATAAAAAAGGGCCCCATCGGGGCCCTTTTCGTTTGTAGCGTCAATCGGGAATCAAGCGGCCTCAAATATAGGCGCATCCTCCTCCAGATCGATTCGGATGGTCTGCCCTGGAGAAAACTCGCCCGCGAGAATCCTTTGCGCCAGCGGGTTCTCCAGTTCCTGCTGAATGGCTCGTTTCAGCGGCCTTGCACCGTACACCGGGTCAAAGCCCGCCTCCACCAGCTTATCCAGGAATGCCTCGGAGATATCCAGTGCCAACTCCCGCTCGGCGAGACGCGCTCGTAAATGCGACAGCTGTATCTCGGCAATGCCTCGAATCTGCGACTGCTCCAGCGGATGGAATACCACCGTCTCATCGATACGATTGATGAACTCGGGTCTGAAGTGGCTACCCACCACAGTCATTACCGCCGACTTCATGGCATCGTAGTCGCCACCCGATGCCATCTCCTGGATCAGATCCGACCCAAGATTGGATGTCATGACGATCACGGTATTGCGGAAGTCCACCGTTCTGCCCTGGCCGTCCGTCAGCCTGCCGTCTTCCAGCACCTGCAACAGGATGTTGAAGACATCGGGGTGGGCCTTCTCCACCTCATCCAGTAACAGCAAGGTGTAGGGACGACGACGCACTGCCTCAGTCAGGTAGCCGCCCTCCTCATAACCCACGTAACCGGGGGGCGCGCCAATCAGTCGCGCTACCGAATGCTTCTCCATAAATTCAGACATGTCGATGCGCACCATGGCCTGTTCACTGTCAAACAGAAACTCGGCCAAGGCCTTGCACAGCTCTGTTTTACCGACACCGGTCGGGCCGAGGAACAGAAACGAACCATTGGGGCGCGCAGGGTCAGACAAGCCTGCCCGTGAGCGCCTAACCGCATTGGATACCGCGACAACCGCCTCGTCCTGGCCGACGACACGTGCGTGCAGCGACTCTTCCATGCGCAACAGCTTCTCACGATCTCCCTCCAGCATTTTGCTAATAGGAATGCCGGTCCAGCGTGCGACGACTTCCGCCACCTCTTCCTCTGTGACCTTGTTTCGGAGCAGTGTGCGCTCCACGGTCTCAGCCTCGGCCGCCGCAGCCAACTGGTCTTCCAGGGCGGGTATCTGACCGTACTGAATCTCTGACATGCGCTCGAGATTGCTGTTGCGCCGCGCCAGTTCAAGCTCCTGCTTGGCCTGCTCAATCGCACTTTTGATTTCGGCACTGCCCTGTACCGCCGCTTTCTCTGCAGTCCAGACTTCGTCAAGATCCGCAAACTCGCGCTCTACTTCTTCGATCTGGGCATCGAGCAAACCCACCTGCTGCTGTGCAGACTCCGTGCTGTCCTTCTTCACAGCCTCGCGCTCAATCTTCAGCTGAATCAGGCGTCGCTCCAGCTTATCCATCGCCTCAGGCTTGGAGTCAATTTCCATACGGATCCGGCTCGCGGCCTCATCGATCAGGTCAATGGCCTTATCCGGGAGCTGCCGATCCGTAATGTAGCGCTGCGACAACTTGGCAGCAGCAATGATCGCGCTGTCGGAAATGTCCACGCTGTGGTGCACCTCGTAGCGCTCCTTTAAGCCACGCAGGATCGCGATGGTGTCTTCTTCACTGGGCTCGTCCACCAACACTTTTTGGAAACGACGCTCTAGCGCAGCATCCTTCTCAACGTACTGCCGATACTCATCGAGGGTGGTAGCGCCCACGCAATGCAATTCACCGCGCGCCAGTGCAGGTTTAAGCATGTTACCGGCATCCATTGAGCCTTCGGCTTTACCGGCACCGACCATGGTGTGCAGTTCATCGATGAACAGAATGATCCGACCTTCCTGTTTGGACAGCTCGCTCAACACCGCCTTCAGGCGCTCCTCAAAATCGCCGCGGAACTTGGCACCTGCCAGCAGTGCACCCAGATCCAGAGAAAGAATGCGCTTGTCTTTCAGGCCTTCCGGCACTTCGCCATTGATAACGCGCTGAGCCAGACCCTCAATGATCGCCGTTTTACCGACACCGGGCTCACCGATGAGCACGGGGTTGTTCTTCGTACGGCGCTGCAGCACCTGGATGGTGCGACGGATTTCGTCGTCGCGACCGATCACAGGATCCAGTTTGCCCTGCTCTGCGCGCTCGGTAAGATCGATGGTGTATTTGTCCAGGGCCTGCCGAGACTCCTCCGCCTCGGGGCTTGATACCGCCTCACCGCCACGAACATCGGCGATTGCAGCGCTCAGCGCTTCCGATGTCACTCCGTGCTGCTGGAGTAATGTAGCTTGCGAACCCCTCGCTTCCAGCATGGCCAACAATACAAGCTCGCTGGAGATGTAGGCATCTCCCGCCTTCTGGGCGAGTTTGTCGGTCAGGTTGAGTATCTTTCCCAGTTCCTGGGAGACGTGGACATCGCCACCCGTGCCGCTCACGGTGGGCAGGGCGTCAACCGCCGTATCCACGGCGCTTACCAGACCCGTCAGGTTCGCACCCGCTTTTTGCAGCAAAGGGCGCGTTGCGCCGCCGGATTGCTCCAACAGGGCTTTTAACAGGTGTGCCGGCTCGATGAAATTGTGATCTCGACCCAGCGCCAACGATTGTGCATCGGCCAGTGCCGCCTGCAGCTGGTTTGTCAGCTTATCCATTCGCATGGTCATTTCCTCCGTTCGCAACCCGTTATAAGGCTGCGAGAATCATGTTTTCTGACCCCATAGATGGGGTCCGAATGCCCCTATTTCAAGTAGGGGTAAACGACAGGATTTGCGCGCTTTAGAGATGCAAAAGAGTCAGCGCGGTGCGATGAGGATAGTTGATACCTGGCGCCCGGTAGTGCCAGAGCGGCGATGAGAAAAGAAACGCCTGTGATCGGAGAAGGTGTCGAAGTCTGCGCCACCATAAATGTTCGAGATGCCCATGTCGCGCAGCTGCACAGTAGCGATGGCGGCAAGGTTGGCAAAGCTGTGGCCGTCTCCCCGACTGGATGGGCGAAACAAGGTCTCCGGGTCGCCGCCCGCATTGGAATGTAATGCTATCTCGCGGGCAAACGCCGCTTGCACCTCAAACCCCACCTCGTAACTTTGGGGCCCTATAGCCGGTCCCAGCCAGACTTGCACTTTGGCGGGTTCACACGGCAGTGCAGAGACAACATTGGGAAGCACACCGTCGGCCAGACCTCGCCAGCCCGCATGAGCGGCTGCCACTACCGAACCATCAACCGCGGCCAGCAACACGGGCAGGCAATCCGCGGTCATAATCGCCAGCGCAATGCCAGGCGTTGTGGTCCAGCAGGCATCGGCATTGGGCGCACCCCTACTGGGAGCATGAACAACGCTATTGCCATGGACCTGATTGAGCCATTGGATCTCAGTACCTTTGGGCAGTTGCTGGCTCAGCCTTCGGCGATTTTCCGCAACGGCCTCAACCGTATCGCCAACATGGGCGCCAAGATTCAGGCTCTCGTAGGGTGCCGCGCTGACACCGCCCACTCGCGTTGTGGATAAAGCGCAGACCCCCGGAATTGCGGGCCAGCATGGCTCAATACGCGGCAACAACCGGATCTTCCAGCTCAAGCACGGACAGCAGAGTTTGAATATCAGCCGGCAGATCCGTTTCGAATTCCAGAATGTCGCCACTGGCGGGATGCTCGAGAATGAGGCGCTGGGCGTGCAGCGCCTGACGCGGAAAGCCGCGCAAGGCAGTGATTAGCTCTTCAGAGGCGCCGGCCGGAATTCTAGGGCGCCCTCCGTACAGCGGATCGCCAATCAAAGGGTAATGCTTGTGCGCCATATGCACGCGAATCTGGTGCGTACGTCCTGTTTCCAGGTTCACGCTGACTTGCGTGTGATGACCAAATCGACGTTCGACCCGGTAATGAGTCACCGCCGGCTTGCCGCCTATCGCCACAACACTCATTTTCTTACGCTGCTTGGGATGACGGCCAATGGGCGCATCTATGGTCGCACCGCCTGTCATTACACCAATGACAACCGCACAGTACTGGCGCTTGACCGTACGTTCCTGGAGCTGGGCCACCAGCGAGTGATGGGCCTGCAAGCTGCGCGCGGCCACCATCACGCCAGAGGTCTCTCGGTCCAGCCGATGAACGATGCCACCCCGGGGTAAGCTGGCCATTTCGGGGGCATGGTGCAGTAATGCGTTTACCAGAGTGCCGTCGGCATGACCCGCCGCCGGGTGCACCACCAAGCCGGCGGGCTTATTCAGAACGATGATGTCGGCATCCTCATAGAGAATATCCAGTTCGATCGCCTGACCCTCCCAGGAGACAACCTGCTCAACCTCGGCGCCAACAGTGATCACCTGCCCGGGGCGCACCTTATCCCGTGTTCGCGCCGCAGCGCCGTCCAACAGCAGCTCGCCGGACTTAATCCAGCCCTGTAAGCGAGACCGCGAGTAATCCGGGAACAGCCTCGCGGCCACCTGGTCCAGGCGCTCACCCTGCGCATCCAGGGGAATCTCAGCCGTAAGTTCAACCCGTTCCATGCTGCCCAATGTCCTGTTTTCGACGTGATCGGCCTGTGGTTAAATAGCGGCCCTGAACTGCCAATATTACCACGCTCAAGGCACCGAACTTGTTGAATCTATTGAAGTATCCTCTGGCCGCATTGGCGCTGGCCCTCCTCACCGCCTGCTCGGGCAACGAGGAACTGCCCGATATCGCCGCCGATGCGGGCGAGCAGCAGATGTATCAGGAGGCCCAGCGGCACCTGAACAACCGTAATTTCGACCTCGCAGTCCGCGCTCTGCAGATGCTGGAGTCGCGCTACCCCTTCGGCAAGCATGCTGAGCAGGCGCAGCTGGAACTCATCTACGCGCACTATGGCGCTTACGAACACGAGGCAGCGGTGGAGGCGGCAGATCGCTTTATCCGCCTACATCCGCAGCATCCCAATGTGGACTATGCCTATTACATGAAGGGCTTGGCGGCTTACACTGGCAATGAAGATGTCTTTGCACGCTTCCTACCAACGGACATTACCAAGCGCGATACCAGTAATGCCAAGGAGGCCTTTGCCGAGTTTGCGCAGTTGGTCTCACGCTTCCCCGACAGCCCCTACGCAGCCGATGCCAAATCACGCATGGTGTATCTGCGAAATCTACTGGCTCGTCACGAGATCAACGTGGCCAACTACTACTTCCGTCGCGGTGCCTACCTGGCGGCGACCAACCGGGGTCGTTACGTGGTAGAGAACTTCCAGCGTACGCCGGCTGTAGCGGACGGCTTGGCGGTGATGGCTCAGGGTTATTTGATTCTGGGGATGAATGATCTTGCCAACGATGCCATTGATACGCTGGCGATGAACTACCCTGACCACCCCGCATTGAACGAGCAAGGTGAGTTTGACACGGTGTATACCGCGGACGGTTTGCAGCGTTCCTGGGTCAACAAAGCCACCTTTGGCTTGTTCGATCCACCCCAACCCCCGCAGTTCGACACGCGGCCCATGAAGTTCTAATTCGCTATGCCCCTCGACACAGGGGCATATGATCATCAGGGGCTTAGTGCCCCATGCGCCAACCCGAGGTAATCGGGTAGCGCCTGTCACGACCAAACCCGCGCTGGGTAATGCGTACTCCTATCGGCGCCTGCCGGCGTTTATATTCATTGAGATCCACCAGACGTATCACGCGTTCAACTTGATCCCGCTGCAAGCCAGCGGCAATGATGGCCTCCGCACTCATATCCTGCTCAACATACATCTCCAAGATGCGGTCCAGCACGTCATAGGGCGGCAGCGAATCCTCATCCTTTTGGTCCGGCGCCAGCTCTGCCGACGGGGGCCGCTCAATCACGCGCTCGGGGATGCAGGGACCGAGTGTGTTTCGGTAGCGGCACAGTGCGGTCACCAGGGTTTTGGGCACATCCTTGAGCACATCGAAACCGCCGGCCATATCGCCGTACAGCGTAGAGTAGCCCACCGCCATTTCAGACTTGTTGCCGGTAGTCAGCACCAGTGAGCCCTTTTTGTTTGAAATGGACATCAACAATACGCCGCGGCACCGCGCCTGCAGATTCTCCTCAGTTGTATCCGCCCCCATGCCTTCAAACTCGTCCGCCAGGCTGTCCATAAAGGCGTTGTATATCGGCTCTATGGGGATGACTTTGTGGGTGACGCCTTGGGTGTTGGACTGCTCCGCCGCATCATCGATGCTCATCTGCGAGGTGTAGCGGAACGGCATCATCACCGCTTCCACGCGCTCCGGCCCCAAGGCCTCCACAGCAACCGCCAGGGTCAAGGCCGAATCAATGCCGCCCGATAATCCCAATACCACACCATTAAAGCGGTTCTTGTTGACGTAGTCCCGAACGCCCAACACCAGAGCCTGCCAGACAGCCGCCAGGTCCTCGGGGTCTGCCATCGCGCCATTTCCGGTCAGCAACAAACCGCTGTCATTGCGCGCTACGCTTAGCCATTGGGTGGATTCCACAAAGTGGGGTGCGGTTGCTGCCACCTCACCGCTGGCTGTCACGGCGAAAGAACCGCCATCAAAAACCAGCTCGTCCTGACCGCCCACCTGATTCACATACACCACCGCACAGCCGGTCTCTTTGGCTCGCTGGATAACAGCAGCCTGCCTGTCCTGCGATTTCCCCCTGTGGAACGGGGACGCATTGAGATTCAGGAGCAGCTCTGCACCCGCATCTGCCGCCTGCTGGGCCGGCGAGGATTCCCAGATATCTTCGCAGATAGACAAGCCCACAGAGATGCCCTGAACGCTCAGCACGCAAGGCGAATCGCCCGCCGCGAAGTACCGTTTCTCATCAAAGACTTGATAGTTAGGCAGCGCCTGTTTGTGATACTCGGCAACAATCTCTCCGCCGTGCATCACGCCCGCCGCATTGAAAAGCTGCCCCTGCGAACGCCTTGGGTAACCGATAACCACCCAGGCGCCACCGGGAAGTTGTGCCAGCAGGTGGTTCAGGCTTTCTTCAACGCGCAAATCCACACTGGGCCTCAGCAGCAAGTCCTCAGGCGGATAACCACAGAGCGTAAGCTCCGGAAACACCACCACGCAATCGGGATGCGACTCAACCGCTGTATTCACAGCATCCAACACCCGGCGTGTATTGCCTTCAAAGTCGCCAACCAGCGTATTGATCTGGGCCATCAGAATTTGTAGCGAGGCCATGGTGTGCACTTCCTGTTTCGGGGCCGGTATTTTCAGGCAAACGGCGCTGGAAGACCAGTGCAGTGCGCTTTGGCTGCGGCCCAGTCCTGCCGCTAACGCTGTTACACTGGAGCCTGATAATAGAGGCCGCACAAACAGTGACCCGACCCGCCATACTCAGTCCGCCCGCCGCGTCATCTTCTGCCAGCACGCAGAATGCAGGCCTCTTCAGGGTTTACGTGGGATATCGCTCGCTACTGTCCGTGGTGTTGCTGGTGATGTTGATCAGCCCCAATACCCGTCAGCTGGTGGGCATGCTGAACCCACAGCTGTACCTGGGAGTGGCCGTGGTTTACCTGGCCACCAGCATCGCCCTGATGGGCGCCCTGGCCACGCAGTGGCATAACAACCTGTCCCTGCTCTTCGCCATCTTCCTGGTCGACATTGCAGCAATCACACTGCTCTCGGATGCCAGTGGCGGCATGGTCAGTGGCCTCCCCGTTCTGCTCATCATTACAGTAGCGGCCAGCGCAGTACTCATACCTAAACGCACTATCGCCACCCTGATAGCCGCACTGAGTGTTTTGGCCATATTGGCCGACACCGTTCGCCTCATCTCCACTGGAACGCTTGGCATCAGCGCACTCTTTCCTGCGGGACTTCTGGGTGTACTGTTGTTCGGCGTGTCGCTGATGGTACAGATCATCGCCGTCAGGCTAGGCCGCGTGGAGGAGCTGGCGCGAAACCGGGCCGCTGACCTGTATAACCTGCAGCGACTTAACGAGCAGATCGTGCAGCACATGCAAACCGGCATTCTCTTGGTAGGAAGCGACAGCAAGGTGCGGGTGATGAATAAATCTGCCACTAATCTACTGGCACCGCAGCGCCCGCTAACTGTAGAGCAGGGCCGGCAGCTGGCGGAGTACAGCAGCGACCTGGCGTATCAATTCGAACACTGGCGTGACACTGGCCTACACCGCGCAAAACCCTTCAAGATCACTGATGACACACCGCCAGTGATCGCCCACTTCCGCCAGCTGCAGCCTTCCGCATCGGGCGAAGCACTGGTCTTCGTAGAGGACTACACGCCAGTTACCCAATATGCACAGTCGCTGAAGCTCACATCATTAGGACGCCTGACGGCGAGCATCGCTCACGAGATCCGCAATCCATTGGGTGCGATCAGCCACGCTGCCCAGCTGCTGGACGAGTCACCAGAGCTGGCAGACGCGGATAGGCGCATGGTGAATATCGTTATGGAGAACAGCGTCCGCGTTAACCAGATCGTAGAAAACGTCATGCAGATTTCCCGCCGTGAAGCGCCCAAGCCAGAGTATATTCAGCTCGGTGAGTGGCTACAGGGGTTTGTGGGCGACTATCTGGACACCCTGAACCGACCTGCCGAAGTCACCCTGATCTGCGACTACCAGGATTTGTTGGTAGAGTTCGATCCGGAGAACCTGCGCAGGGTGCTGGGCAACTTGTTAGACAATGCATTGCGACACAGCCAGCTGGCCACAGACAAAGAATCTGCACGCATTGAAGTCAACATGGACTTTGCCACCCACCAGTGCTGCATCGATGTGATTGATCAGGGTGCCGGCGTGTCAGCGGCCGACCAGGGGCGATTATTCGAGCCTTTCTTCACGACAGTGCAGGAAGGCAGTGGCATGGGCTTGTACCTGTGCAAGGAATTGTGTGAAATCAATAATGCAGCGCTGAGCTACCGCACAACGGAGGAGGGAGAAAGTTGTTTCCGTGTCGCCTTAAACCAACGCGCCCAGTAACCGCCAGAGAACCCCTATGAACGAACAGTCCGTCCTCATTGTCGACGACGAACCGGATATCCGCGAGCTGCTGCACATCACGCTTTCGCGCATGGGTCTGGACACGCACGGCGCTGCCACACTGAACGAGGCACTGACACTGGTCGACGAGATCAAACCCGATCTCTGCCTGACAGATATGAAACTGCCCGATGGCAATGGCATCAGCCTGGTGGAGTACATCCAGGCGGAATACCCCAATATGCCCGTGGCGATGATCACAGCCCACGGCTCAGTAGAAACTGCCATCACCGCACTAAAGGCGGGCGCTTTTGATTTCATCAGCAAGCCCATTGAGCTTGGCGGTCTACGCAATCTGGTCAGCAGTGCGCTGCAACTCGAAAGTGGAGGCTCAGAACAGTATTCACCTGCCGAGCAGGACCTGATCGGTGAGGCCCCAGCCATCATGGAATTGCGCCGGCAGGTGTCGAAAGTTGCCCGCAGCCAAGCCCCGGTTCATATCCATGGCGAGTCTGGCTCAGGCAAGGAAGTCGTCGCGCGGTCGATTCATAACATGGGCCCCAGGGCATCGGGTTCTTTCATTGCAGTGAACTGTGGCGCCATTCCACCGGATCTGATGGAAAGCGAACTTTTTGGCCATAAACGCGGCAGTTTTACGGGAGCCAGCCACGACAAAATCGGGCTGTTCCAAGCCGCGTCTGGCGGCACCCTGTTTCTCGATGAGGTTGCCGATCTGCCTCTCAACATGCAGGTAAAGCTGCTGCGGGCAATACAAGAAAAGGCTATTCGGCCGATAGGTGCTGCTGAAGAACAGAGCATCGATGTACGCCTGCTTAGCGCTACACATAAAGACCTTACACAGGAAGTTGAAGCAGGCCGCTTCCGGGACGACCTCTACTACCGCATTAACGTTATCGATCTACAGGTGCCCAGTCTAAGGGATAGAAAGAGTGACCTGCCACAGCTGGCGAGGCACATACTGTCGCGCATGGGTGACCATGGAAGCGCCGTGGACATTGAAGCCTCGGCACTGGAATCACTGCAAAATTATAACTTCCCTGGCAACGTGCGTGAGCTGGAGAACATGCTTGAGCGCGCTCACGCCTTGTCCGAAGGCGATACCATCACTGCACAGGATCTGCAGTTTACCAACGTTGCTCCGCGCTCACCCCATGCCCGGGAGCGAAAGAGTGATCGGGAAGTGATCACTGGGTCAGGGCCAGAACTTGAGGCCATTTACGGCCAGCTGGAAAGTTATCTGGAAGAAGTTGAGCGCAACATACTGGCCGCTGCACTCGAGGACTGCGGCGGCAATCGCACACGTACCGCCGAGAAGCTCGGCATCAGCTTTCGCAGCTTTCGCTACCGCTTAAAGAAACTGGGCCTAGGCGACTGATCCCCTCCGCCCACTTACAGGCATAAGCGCGCACGGCCCGAAGAATACCCTCAAACCACGCTATACCTGTGTCTCTTGTCAGACGGAGTCAAGCGCATGGCAACTCGCTCGGAATCTCGCGGGGTCTCGCTCATGGAATTACTCACCGTTCTTGCGCTGATAGCTGCACTCATGACGCTGACGGGGCCAACGTTTGCGCATCTCTCTGAACGAGCACAGGTCCGCCGGGCTATGGACACCTTTCGAGACCTGTTTCAGTTTGCACGTACCCACGCAGTGTACTCTGCGCAACCCACCACCGTGTGCGCCATTGACGGCGATGGCCGCTGTGTCAAAAGTTGGCAAGGCAGCAAGGACATCATCGTTTTTGTAGACAAGACTAAGAACCGCCGGCTGGACTCGGACGATGAGCTGTTACGGAGCATTAACTGGCCCACGGGTGATGGCAATATTCGCTGGCGTTCCGCGCTGGGCAGGCCTTACATCACGTTTTTGCAGATGGGTAATACCTGGCAGAACGGCACACTTTATTACTGCCCGGACAACAATGATGCCCGGTACGCGGGGGCTTTGGTGGTGAATCAGGGAGGTCGCGGCTACGAGCCCGTGGATAGTAATGAAGACGGTATTGCAGAGAACCGATACGGGGACAACCTCAGCTGTCCCCTATAGGAAACGGTTCAGCCTGTTAAGTTAACGGCGGTCCCAGTTGTTCTCGTCGGTGTCAGTCACATCTCCGTCGTTGTTTTTGTCCCACCAGCGCTGGCCAAGATGATTGATTTCCATGATGCCGTCACCGGTCTGGGGACCCTTGGGTGTCGCCCGCATCAAATAGCTCGTTGCATTGGGATCGTTGGGAAAGCTGTAATCGTAACGTTTCACGGTAGCATCGATTGGCCCCTCATTAGGAAACGTGGTGCCAGCCACTGCAGCTTCATAGCTGAAGTTGACCGTGTAGAGCTTCTCCATGGCTTGCGCCGCTGCCAGCATATCCGCCTGCGCGGCGGTACGGTTGGTGCGCAGCACGTAGTTCTGGTAGCTCGGTAAGGCGACTGCGAGTAACACTGCCACGATAACCACCACAATCATCAGCTCGATGAGGGTGAACCCACGTTGTTTTTCACGCATCTGAAACACCTGTCACTCGTCACGGTCCTCCACGCTGACCTCTTTGATAACACCCATATGTGTCACGCAAATACGCCATACTTCGTTGAAACGAGCACCGTGCAATACGTAAACGGGCTCGTCATCCCAATAACTTGATTCGGCTGACTGGAAAGACACACCAGGTGCGAGCTCCTTTGCTGCATCCATTGCAACACCACGTATGTCCTGAAGGGAAATACGTTCGGGATCACTCATGCCAACATCTGGTAGCACAAGCAGCATGAACACAAGTGGCAGTAAAATGGCTTGCGACGGCCAACTCATCGCGCGGATCTTTTTCACTTACTTCTCCTTGCGCCAGTAAGTACGCGTTATGCGATCATTCAATAGTGCATCAAGAGGCGGCTGCTCTGCCCCAGTGAAAACATCACACCCCTCGCCAGTGCAAATTACGACGGGCTCATCAATGATGCTTGGGGTTTGCAGCTGAAAAGCACGAGAGTCCTCGTCGAGAGGATCTGTCCCCAAGAAGTTAACCGCTGGGGTCGCGTCATCCAAGTTTACCGCATACACTCGCGACACGCCTGCTACGACTTGGCAGTCTACGAGCCCGTCACTGGGTGTATAAGTCACGAACGTTACCGTGTTGTCCAGCGTGAGCGGGGTAGAAAGTACTTTCTCTCCAGGCTCAGAAGCGTCATGAAGATCGATATACCAGCCTTCTTTCGCCTCCAAATTTGATCGAGCCGCCACCTTCGATACTGGATTACCCAGAGCGTCAATGCCATCACCCACTCGATTGTCAGTCGCGTCGTATAAATTGTCGACGTTAAGCTTTTCATAAGTAACGGGGGGACCAAACACGGACCGCTGGCGTAACATGAAAAACGCGTCTTGCGTAACTTCACTGAGCGGTGATGGCCGATAACCAGATCCAATCGTAACAGCGAGTTCCAATATTTCGTCCCGCTCAGTTAGAGCTACATCAGGAGCATGGAAGAATCGACGATTTCTAACTTCTGTATTGTCGCCTATGGCGACACCGAGATCAGCAACCACGCCGCCTTTGATTAAAGTTTCAACCGCCTGATTCTTTAGTACATCGAACCTCCATACTTGGCCTCCAGTGTCACCGACGAAAATAATATCGTCGAGTCCATCGGAATCCACGTCGGCAACTGTTAATCCAGATGGGATGGAATATTGCATATCAGGGAAGGTACCGTCGAAGCTATCGGTGGGACCGCCTGACCAGATTTTTTCACCCGTTTCTGCATCAACAATGTAAATGGCCCGACCTGAGCTATCTGGCGTTCTAACCGTTTCCTGATCATTTGCGGGGTCATATCCGCCTGCGATGAAAAGCACATCCCTGACTGGCTGGTTAAGAAGCTTTATTCTACCTCTCACTGGCGTTGCCCAGCTCTGTCCCATCTCTGAGAAATCACCCGCGCCGCCCTCAATTATCCAGCTAAACTCTGGATCACTCCTGTCTGTCACATCAAGCGAATAGTAATTACTGCCCCCTCGACGCATCCCGAAGAACAAGCGAACGAAATCGCCTTCACTCGCGCTAATCGACGGGCTGCCGTTGTTTGACACCCAAGGGACAATGCTTCCGTCGATTCCATACGGGTGCGAAGGTCCTTTGCTACTTCTAAGATCATCTTGAATGCTTAAGGTGGCCTCCGGAAACCATACGAATGTTTCTGATCCATCACTGGCATTAAAAGCGTGCAAGCCGCCTCCATTAGTGCCGAGAAATATCTCCACATCTTGACTGGAGGGGTCATTCGGATCATCTGCATCGTAGGTAATCGCGACGGGTCGAGAGTGCAATGGGTCGTTGAAAGAGTACCTGCTAGCGGCGTTCTGTCCATCCCTGCCGCGAATCCATTCAATAAGCGCTTCAAATTCGCTATCAGTCAGCGCCGCTGCGTCGAACATGTCCTTAGTCAAGCCATCTGGCGCGATTCGATCAACTGATAAAGCATTGGTGCTATCGGAGAGTTTGGTAGTCGTAGAGTTACTGTGATACGTGTAGGCGTTGCGTGCGGTGTAGGCAGGTATTCGCGAACCAGCGCCCCCTTTAACCACTTCCTTGCCATCTGCCGAGTTGGTGATGTTCCAAAGATCTTTCGAGCCATCCCTGAAAAATCCGGTATCAGGATCCACTGCAGGTTTGTTAGCTGAGTCCAAGACCAAGTTGTTCTCGCCAAGCCGGTACTTCTTTAAATTCCCGGGCCACTCGGGTATTTCCTCCGGTTTGAAAACCGCAAAGTATATGTCGTTGAGATTGTTAAGTCGGTTGAACTGGTTAACTGCCGCCACTGGCGCCACAAACGTGTTGTCTACCAACAAAGCCTTGTTGAGGATATCTTTTATGGCATCTTTCAACTGTTGAGCGTTATTCGCTGTTACAAAAGTACCGCCTCCGGCGTCTGCAACCCCCCGCAGCCAATCACTATCGAAATTAAAGCCAACAGTATGGGTGATAATACGTTGCTTGCCAGGCAGAGGCGATACATCGGCTGAGTTAGGATCACTCACGAATGCAGCAAGATCTTGGACGCAAACTCCGCCACCACCTTCACCTTGATCCTCGCAAGAAGACTCCCCAATGAAGCTTTTAATCAAAGATTCGGAGTGATCTCTGTTTGCAAAGCCGTCGGTTAATAGAATGACGTGGTTAATTCGTTGGCATGAGTCCGTTATTGGGCTTTCATAGAAAGCTGAACCACCAGAGCCAAGACCCTGAATAGTTTGCCCCGCACAAGCAGCTGCGCCTTGATTGTCTGCAGAACATCCCTCTGGGTTAACAATACTAAATGTTCCGGGCACCATAGCTCCAGGCGCCGAAACCCTGGTGTAGGCATGTGGTCCTGACTCACCGTTCCCGCCGCCTCGCCGGGAGCCCCAAAGAACATTGCCACCCCGGTAGTAGCTGATAGCTTCCACCATGGTATCTTGCACAGGTGTCCATCCGGCATGGTCTAGGCGATCGACAATTGACACCAGCTCATCCCGTACTTTGCGGGTATTCGCACCGGCTCCATTTGATTGAAACTCAACAATCAGTCGAGCCGCCTGTCCGGGACTACTATCGAATGTATACGCCCTTCTATCATTGCCAGAAGTAGTCACTTTGAATGCCATCGCGTTTCCAGAGCTCCAACCTGCTCGATCGACGACACCTTGCACTTGTGTAACTAAACCACCAGTCGCAGAGCCAGCGGGGTCAGGGATTTTATAGTTGCTGGAAACGTCCCAGTCCCTGGTTTCATCAAAGGTAATCGAGGCACCGTAAGTCCTTGCATCTATGGAGTCCTCGGAGCTACTGAACGTTTCTGCGTCATCAGAGGCTTGTGCAGCGACCGTTAACGAAGTTGCTCCGGTGTCGTTACCACTCCGTTGCGTCAGCTCGATCCGAGCGTCGTAGATTTCTGCGCCACGTGGGATAGGCACGTCCGTAAAACGAAGCCCCACTTTATTATTATTTCTGAAGTCAAGTATGTCGCCAGTGCGCAGTACACTACCGTCATCCTCAATATCGTCAGTGCTTGCGATGATACGCCTACTCACAGTAGCCCGGTAACAAGAAGTCCCGTTAGGAATAGTACCGAAATCGTATTTCACCACTAATCGTGGCGACTGGCTTGGCTCGCTGTCGTGAGAGTACGCGGTACGTGCACCATTGCCACCACTCACCTGAAAGACCATATCGTTACCTCCGCACCAATCACTGCGGCCAGCGACTGCTTCAACGAGTGCAGATATGTCGTCAGTACGATATGTGTCTCCAACAGACAGGGTTTCGTCACCTTGCCATGTAATGGGCGTGGTCAGCATACTCCTACTGCTAATGTCTCGATTTGTATCTGATAACGGTGCGGGAGTGCCGTCGTCCTCGGCAGTGATATTGAACTCGAATGTGCCCGTTTGCTCGGTATCCGATGTGAACTCAATGTAAGCCTCAGTAATATCCACACCTCGCGGAATATCTAGACCATTGAACTTGAGTGCAGTTGCAGATTCACCCGGCTCGATTACATCTGGCCCCTGGTACCAATCTATTACGAGTCTAGGCCTTTCCCTTTCTTCATCACGTGATTCATAAGAGCGAAGCCTAAGGTCTCCAGATGTATCGGAAACCGAATCTTGGGACGGGTCGAAGATCACTACTAGATTATCGTTGTCTTCATCCCATTCTGGCCTCGATATGACCTCGTTAACTACGTTGGCAAAGTTACTCGTAAATATCGACTCGCCAGAGGCTAGGCCGCTTTCTTGTATCCAGCTCCGAGTCTCGGTGGTTCGGAGCCGTTCCTCAATATCGTTGTTCTGGTTGAAAGCCGAAGTGTTAGTGGTAGCAGCTGATATTTGCACGGCCACCGGCTGATCAACATTTACGCCCTGTACACGGAATTGTACTCGCGCGTTTGTTACCACAGCGTTGTCCGGTAGCTCCACGTTGTTGAATCTTAGTCCCATCAGCTGCGGGCTGCCTGCGCTTTTACCGTTAAGCACTAATCCGTCGGAGTTATCGATAACTAAACTTCCACCGACTTGCTGATTCGCATCACGGTTGCTGATCGGATTATCCTGTCGCGAATTAATGCGTTTGCTTATCCGGCTGAGTTCTCCTGGAAAGCTGGTGAGGTATAGCGACTGCTGATCAGATATTACATTGCCGCTAGCTTCAAGCTCCTGCACGTCGTCACCATCGCTTTGTATTCTCACAGCAAGCTCGACGTCTTCAAGCGCATTGATGCTACTGTCAATATTTGACACCGGGAACAATACAGGGCCGCCAGGATTTGAGAAACGCATCAAGCCTACGTTTACCTCGCTTAGCTCCATTAACAGCTCCCTGAAACCTTTTTGAACCTCCTCTAGTCGGTCATTATCTGTTCCTTCAACTGATTCACCCATGGAACCCGATGTATCGACAATAAACAAAACATTGGGAAAAATTGCACCAGACCCACTAGTATCTGAGAAAAAAATCTCCGTATCGTCGGCCCATACAGGCGCCAAGGTCCACAGGGTAGCGAGCAGAGTGAGACTGACTGTCTTGGCACGCTTGGCAATTGTCGGGACGTTCATCTGCATACCTCCAGTACGCTAGTTTACGCGGGGAGCTTCAACGAAAACTCCCTGAAAATGATTGCTGCTGATATTCGGATTGACAGTCAATCCGTTAGCCTCCACCTCGTAGTAATAGGTTTCAATGCCCGATGAACCCTTGCGGATAGAGTAGCCGATGGTTGAAGCGGTCCCCAAAAAGCGGGTTTCGCTATCGCCGCGCGCGTCCACATCCCTTTCTCCAAAGTCGTAGCCGGTGTAAGCGTAATTGTCTTCCGTGGGCCAGGTAGGGTCATTCGGGTCTGCGAAGAAAGCGTTCAACGAACGCCCTAACAGGTCGATAGCACCAGGTTCTGTCAACGATTCATCAAGAATCGATTCGGCAGTCTGGAAAGAAATGGCCTTCAGCTCTTTGGTGCTGGCCATTTTTACCTCCAGATTACTGGTATCCATCATGGAAAACCCCACGATGGTAATCAGCAATAACAGTAATAACGAAACCAGCAGCACGACGCCTGATTCTTTCTTGGGGTTTCTCATCACAGGCTCCATTACAGATCGTACGGCGTATTGCGCAGCGCCAGCGTGGTGCTGAACGTTTTTCTCAGGGCACGGCCACCACTGTGCGAATAGGTGCCACTCGGACCAACCAGTTCATCGAGCATCACGTAGTCGGTGGTGTCGTCTTCGGAACGAATAGATTCGTAACTCTGGAGTAGCATCGAAACCCGCACCGACACGATGTCTTCCCAATCACTCACGCTCTCCGCGTTAACAAACCGGGTCGTTCCGGAAGCGCCTATGCTTGTTCTCTCGCCGTAAAGCACCTGCATATACTCGACGCCCTCAATCATCTCGTCGTTGCTGCCGTTGCCAAGATCAAGGCGATATAGCGCCCACACGTCGTAACCATTGCGATCGCGTCCGGTATCGCCGATGTACCAGACCACATTCTCGAAGGTCATCACCTCAGTATTTGCCGTATAGCGGTATCCGGGCTCTACGCTGCTGCTACTGTTACCCGCTGTCGTGTATGCAACCGCCGTCGCGCCTGACGTTGCGGGCGTATTCGTCACCCGGAGCAAGTGCGCGGTAAGACACCCCGACAAGATCACCAGGTCATTCTGCTGAATCACCCCGTTGGGGTTGTCGCTGACCGCGAATGAGGTGTCTGTCGAATCGACATCTGCCGTTAGTAAGTCACGACCGAGTGACACGCCTGCCTGGAGATTGACGACATCGCTACCTTCGCGCGCAGTATTGAGCAGCGTTGAGATGGCTGGCGCATTGGGGTCTGGTGCCCAAGCACTCTTACGCTCATAGCCGCGCAGCCCTTCAAACGCCGCGTTGTTTGCAAGGACCGTGACGGTGCCGCGCACGCTGTTACAGCCGGTATAGCTTGAACGCAGAATATCCTGTGACACCAGATCGACAGCAAAGCGGCCATTTTCCTGCAGCCTCGCCAATGCCGTTTCAACCTGCGCTGACGCGCGCGATGCAATGAACATGTTCACCAGGCCCAGCATCAGAAAGGCGCCCAGCGCCAATGCCACCATTAGCTCAAGCAGAGACAGTCCGCGCTGATTACGTATACCGCTCATTCGTTGCAGCATCATCTGACGATTGTCCTCAACTGTACCTGACGGGTTGCCGTAGCACGCGCGTCCTGAGAGCCGTTCCCCGACCAGTCTTTCTCTGACCAGAACACGGTAACGATATATTCGTCGAAGCCACCGGTATTAACGCGCTGCACGGTGGCACTACCATTGGGTAAGGTCGGTGGGTTCAATGCGAAGTGCCCGGCCAGATCGGCAATGTCGCTATCGGCAAGATCAGCGCCCGAACACCCAGAGGTCGACGACAGACATGCAGGCGTCGTCACAGCCGATCCTGAATTTACGGTGACACTGTCGTAAGCATTCGCTTGTTGGCCAGCCGGATTCGAGCGAATCCGGTCGAGGAAATCTGAGGCGATAAAGGTAGCCTGCGAGCGAAGGTAAGCGCCCTGGTTGTTATGAAAACTGATTAGCTGAATACCTGCTACACCCAGCAGGCCAACTAGAAGAATCAGCACAGCGATCATGACTTCAATCAGGGTAAAGCCCGATTGTTGCTTACGTGGTGATTTGGCTATTGAAGAGCTGGCTTTTAAGGATTTGGGCATGGTTCTAAGAACTCCGCAGTTCTACGGACACACATAGGCAGCACAGGTGACGCTCGTGGCGGGCGCACAGTGACCATCAACAATGTCGTCGTTATTGGAATCGATGCCGGTGCGCAGTTGTCCAGACACATTCAATACCACTGCAGAGGCTGCCGTGGGGCCATCATCGTCGCAAATCTGGATCGTTGTGGCAGCTGGCAAACCGCCATCGCCATCAAAGGCGAAAAAGTTGGGACCGATTACCTCTACACCGTTACGCACGTTACTGATGATTCGCAGGGGCAGTTCCTGGCCGTTCAATATCTGGTCATTGGCTACACCACCGCCTCCGGGATCGGCACCATTATCGATAAAAGCCATGACACCCACAGACCAATCGGTACCGCCAGCACAGCTCACCTGATCAGCACTGGGGCAGACGGTGACGGCAAGGCTGCTCGTTACCGCTTCAGTACGGGCATAGCTCAGCAGCGCCAGCGTATCTTCCAATGTATACAGCTTGCGATTGCGTTTGATGGTGTCCTGAAACGACGGGCCCGCAATGGCGGCGAGCACGGCAACGATCACCAATACAATCATCAGCTCCAGCAGGGTCACGCCCCGCTGGGAAGACAGTCTTGTTTGAAGACGGAGCAGCATGAATTCCCCGATACCGGCTTATTAGTGTTATCGGAGTATAGGCAGCCCCAGCGGCGCACTACAGGTGCACTTAGGATAAACGGTCAATCGGGGCGACAAGTGGTTAGAAAGTTGCGGGAATTTGACCAAAATCACAGTTTTGGTCAGCTCACATCCTTGAGGCGCAGTTCCTTCGGCAGCGAAAAGGTTACATTCTCGTGCCGCCCTGCCACCTCTATCGGACTATCACAGCCCAGCGCGCGCAGTCCATCGATTACGCCCTGCACCAAGACTTCAGGTGCAGATGCACCCGCTGTCACGCCAATGCGTGATTTTCCGGAAAGCCAGGCTGGGTCGATGTCGTCAGCGCCATCCAGTAAGTGGGCCTGAGCGCCCATGCGCTCGGCCAGCTCCCGCAAACGATTGGAGTTTGAGCTATTGGGCGAGCCCACTACCAGCATCAGGTCGCAAGATGCTGCGAGCTGTTTGACCGCGTCTTGGCGATTCTGCGTGGCGTAGCAGATGTCGTCTTTGCGCGGCCCGGTAATCCCCGGGAACCGCTCACGCAGCGCGTCGATGACACGGGCTGTATCGTCCATGGATAAGGTCGTTTGAGTGACATACGAAAGCCTCGAGGGATCCCTTACCGTGAGCGATGCCGCCTGTGCCTCATCCTCCACGAGGTAAATCTCGCCACCGAGAGAATGATCGTATTGACCCATGGTGCCCTCTACCTCGGGATGACCGGCATGACCGATCAGCACACACTCACGCCCTTCACCGCTGTAACGCGCTACCTCAATGTGCACCTTGGTAACCAGCGGGCAGGTCGCATCGAACACTTTCAGCCCACGGTTGCTAGCCTCAGTGCGAACAGCCTGAGACACACCGTGAGCACTGAAGATCACGATGCAGTCATCGGGCACTTCTTCGAGTTCATCCACAAACACGGCGCCGCGCTCGCGAAGGTCGTCCACCACAAACTTGTTGTGCACAACTTCATGGCGCACATAAATGGGCGCGCCAAACACGTCCAACGCGCGATTAACAATATCAATGGCGCGGTCAACACCGGCGCAGAACCCTCTTGGGTTCGCCAGTTGAATCTCCATCAGTGCAGCTCCGCCGCTTCCACGCGGTGTACCTGAACATCAAACAATATGGTCCGACCCGCCAGGGGATGGTTGAAGTCGATAGACACCGTTTCATCATCAAACGAGACAATCATGCCGGGCAATTCGCCGCCGCTGGCATCCGCAAAAGAGAACACCAATCCTATCTGCAGATCGATGTCGTCATCGAACTGCGAACGTGGAATCTCTTGCACGTTGTTATCGTTGGGCTGGCCGAAGGCATCCTCAGGGGCAATGGTAAACACCTGGCGCTGCCCCGCGGTCATCCCAAACATGGCACGCTCAAACCCGGGGAG
Organism: Parahalioglobus pacificus; assembly: GCF_014652275.1. Classification (GTDB taxonomy): domain Bacteria; phylum Pseudomonadota; class Gammaproteobacteria; order Pseudomonadales; family Halieaceae; genus Parahalioglobus; species Parahalioglobus pacificus. The sequence goes on from NZ_BMYM01000003.1 coordinate 29,525, forward strand.
CAGGCTGCCATCACCGACTACAAAATCGACAGCCTCACCACCGAAATTGGTATCAACTTCAGAGCCGTCTTCCAAACTCACAGAGAAATTGAGGAACACGCGGGTGCCTTCGCTGACGGGCACATCTATCATTGATCATCCTCCAGGCTGGGGTCGGTCTCACGGCCCGGGCGGGTCAGGAAACTTTCCAGCAACATCAGTGCAGCGCCTGTTGTAATCGCAGCGTCTGCAATATTAAAGGCCGGGAAATAGCTACCGGCATAGTGGACAGAAATGAAGTCCACCACGTAACCCAGTGCGAGGCGATCCCAGAGATTACCAATAGCCCCACCCAGAATCAGCGCGAGGGATAAAGCCAGTAGGCGCTGCTCTCTCGGTAGGCGCACCAGCCAGACTGAAAGCCCCACACTGATAACGACAGCGATGCCGCTGAAAAACCAGCGCTGCCAACCGCCCGCCTGGGCGAGAAAGCTGAAGGCGGCACCACTGTTGTGCTGCAGCGTTAAATCAAACCAGCTGAACACTTCTACCGGGCGCGCGTAATCCAGAAGGCTACTTGCCAGCTGCTTGCTGTATTGGTCCAGAACGATGACAAGTATTGCCAGTCCGAACCAGGGCAGGACGCGCAAGCCGTTAGGCGTAGAGTCGCCGTTCACCCTCTCCCTCCACATTGGTCACACAACGACCACACAGTGTGGGGTGCTGCGCGAAATTGCCGACATCGGCCCTGCGATGCCAGCAGCGTTCGCACTTCTCATTGGTGGAGGCATTAACCGCCACTTTTAGACCCTCGAGTTCCGCCTCGGCTAAACCGGCGGGTGCATCTGCCAGCGGTGCGAGTGTTGCCCCTGAGCTAATCAGTACAAATCGCAGCTCGTCGCCCAGCGACGCCAAGGTGGCGTGCAGCGCATCCTCACAATACAGCGTGACATCAGCATCCAGTGAGCCGCGCAGTTCACCTGCGGCCCGCTTCACTTCCATTTCCTTATTCACCGCATCACGGACTTGCTGTAGCTGCTGCCAGAAATCACGCCCCATAGCCTGCGTATGATCAAGGCGTGCCAGGTCTGAATACCAATCCACCAAGAACACAGAATCTTCCCTGGTTCCAGGCATGTTTTCCCAAATTTCTTCAGCGGTGAAACTCAGGATAGGGGCGATCCAACGAACCAGCGCTTCTGTGATGTGGTACAGCGCCGTCTGCGCAGAACGCCGTGCCAGGCTGTCTGCCTGCGTGGTGTACTGCCTATCTTTAATGATATCGAGGTAGAAGCCGCCTAACTCGCCGGCACAGAAGTTGTGGATCTTGTGGTAAATCTGGTGGAACTGGTATGCATCATAGGCCTCACGCAGTTCGTCCTGCAGCGCTGCCGTTCTATCCACAGCCCACTGATCAAGTGACAACATGTCCTGTGCCGCCACCTGATCACTTGCAGGGTCGAAGCCATTCAGGTTCGACAGCAGGAATCGCGCTGTATTTCGAATGCGCCGATAGGCGTCGGCAGTGCGCTTGAAGATCTCTTCAGACACAGCCAGCTCGCCACGGTAATCGGTGGATGCCACCCACAGACGCAGAATATCTGCACCCTTATCTTTCATGGTCTTGTCAGCGAGCATCACATTGCCCAACGACTTGGACATCTTGCGGCCTTCGCCATCCACAGTGAAACCGTGGGTCAGCACCGTTTTATAGGGCGCCTCGGCATACGCGCCAATACCCGTCAGCAATGAGGACTGGAACCAGCCGCGGTGCTGGTCAGACCCTTCCAGATAGAGATCAGCGGGTGCGTGCAAACCATCGCGCTGGCGCAGTACACAAGCGTGTGTTACACCCGAGTCAAACCACACATCCAGGGTATCCGTAACCTTGTCGTACTGAATGGCTTCATCGCCCAGCAGTTCGGCCGGATCCAGGTCAAACCACGCATCAATGCCGCTCTCTTCCACGCGCTCAGCCACTGCCTCGATCAGTGCTGGGGTGCGGGGGTGCAATTCAGCCGTTTCTTTGTGGATAAACAGTGCAATCGGCACGCCCCAGGTTCGCTGCCGGGAAATACACCAGTCCGGCCTGTCGGTGAGCATACTGTCAATGCGTGCCCTGCCCCACTCTGGTAGCCACTGCACAGCCTCTACCGCATCAGCAGCGGCTTGCAGCAAACCGTGTTGCTGCATGCTCACGAACCACTGGGGCGTCGCCCGGAAAATAATCGGTGTCTTATGACGCCAGCAGTGTGGGTAAGAGTGGGTATAGGCTTCGTGATGTAATAGCGCACCGCGCTCTTGCAACAGTTCGATAATCGCTGCATTGGCCTTCATGACATGCTGACCCGCGAACAACGGCGTGTCATCGAGGTAAACACCGTTACTGCCCACCGGGTTATACACGTCTATGCCGTAGCGCTCGCCAACCACGAAGTCGTCCTGACCGTGTGCAGGCGCTGTGTGCACTGCGCCGGTACCGGCGTCTGTTGTGACGTGTTCACCGAGGACCACAAGGATGTCGCGATCCAGGAAGGGGTGCTCCAGCATCTGACGCTCGATATCGCGCCCCTTGCAGCGCCCCACAATGGATACATTGGGCAGGTCGAAGCGGGCAGCGCAGTCCTGCGCCAACTCTGCTGCGACCAGGATGGCCCTGTCTCCAGCAGCCAATAAGACATAATCCAGATCCGGGTGCACACTGACCGCCATGCTAGCGGGCAGGGTCCAGGGCGTGGTGGTCCAGATGGCCACTGCCACCGGGCCTTCATAGCTGGACTCACAGGCGGTGAGAACGGCAGCCGAATCCTTGCAGGTATAGGCGACATCAATGGCCGGCGATTGCTTGTCCTTGTACTCCACCTCGGCCTCGGCCAGCGCTGAGCCACAGTCCGTGCACCAGTGCACCGGTTTGAAGCCCTTGTGAAGATGGCCGTTTTCCACAATGCGGCCAAGGGTACGGATGATATTGGCCTCAAATCCAAAATCCATTGTCAGGTAGGGCTGATCCCAATCTCCCAACACACCCATGCGCTTGAACACGTCGCGCTGACCATCCACCTGGCGCGCGGCGTAGTCCCGGCATTTCTGTCTGAACTCACTAGCGGAAATCTTGTGCCCGGGTTTGCCGACCTTTTTTTCGACGTTCAATTCAATCGGCAGCCCATGGCAATCCCAACCCGGAACGTATGGCGCATCAAACCCCGACAGTGACTTGGACTTTACGATGATGTCTTTGAGGATCTTGTTAACCGCATGACCCACATGCAGGTCACCGTTGGCATAGGGAGGGCCGTCGTGCAGCACAAACGTTGGCTTACCCGCATTCGCGCGACGAATCTGCGCATACAGGTCCATCTGCTGCCAGTGCTTCAATCGCTCGGGCTCTCGCTGAGCCAGGCTGGCCTTCATAGGAAAGCCGGTTTGCGGCAAGTTCAGCGTGTCTTTGTAATCACTCATAGTCGTTAATCAATGGCCGCGCCGTGCAAACCACTGCGCTGTGTTCCTAATGTCCTGTGCTATCCCTGCCTTCAATGCGTCCAGCGAGTCGTATTTCACTTCATCACGCATTTTATGGCAGAAAGTTACTTCAATGCGCTCACCGTATAAGTTCGGAGAGCCCTCCAACACATGCACCTCGAGGTTGGCGCGTATGCTGTCATTTACCGTTGGGCGGGTACCCACGTTGGCCACGGCCGGCGCGTTCACAAGGCCACCGCCGTTAACCGTCACAGCGAACACCCCGTTAATGGGCGCCCGCAGCCGATTCAATTCCACATTAGCCGTCGGTGCATCCAGTGTACGGCCGAGTTGACGCCCATACCCGACCCGCCCGCTGATGCTATAGGGCCTACCCAGTAGCGTTTCCGCCAATGAGAATTCACCCGCCGCCAACACCTCCCGAATACGCGTGCTGCTCACACGCTGCTCGGCGAGGGCAAATGTAGGCGTGGGCGCCGCTTCAAAACCATGCGCCTGGCCTTCGGCCTGCATAAACGCCAGATCGCCCTCTCGGTCGTTACCGAAACGGAAATCATCGCCCAGCACCACGTAGCGCACGCCCAGGCCTTGCACGAAAATGTCTTCGACAAACGCCCCGGCACTCATGGTTCTTACCCGCTCGTTAAAGCGCACACGCAATAGCAGGTCCACTCCGAGTTCACGCAGCGCCACAAACTTTTCCCGGAAGCTCATTAATCGGGCTGGCGCCTTAATGGGCGACAAATACTCCCTGGGCAATGGCTCAAAGACCATCACGGCAGAGGGCAGTCCAAGCTCTCGAGACTTCTCCAACAGGTGCCCTATCACCGCACGGTGCCCAAGATGTACGCCGTCGAAGGCGCCCACGGTCGCCACGCAACCGCGGTGTCTGGGCCGCAGATTGTGAAGGCCGCGTATCAGCTCCATGGGAATCAGGGAAGTCCTAGGGAATCGACACGCAAGTATATCGAATTCGCTGTTGTGAGCCTATGCCCACTGCGCGTGAAAGCCCAGCTCAGGCCAGCGCGCGCGGGCCGCGCAATTGTGAGGGACGAAGCCCCAGCACCAGCAGCATGGCAGCGTACAGGCAGACGCCCAGCCCACAAAGGCCACCCAGCCAGAACGCGCGCTGGTACCACAGCCAGTCCAACCAGACAGTAGACGCCGGCAACAGCCATGTGATCACAGCCGCCATCACCACCGTCGCCAGAGACACCTGTAACAAGAAGCGCCCGGCGCCCGGCTGAAACGCAAAGACCCCGCCGCGTAACAGCCCTCGCGCCAACAATCCCGCATTGATGAAGGCCGCGACACTGGTCGCCAGTGCCAGACCCACATGGCCAATGCCGTACAGGGTCATCAGAGGCAATACGAAGATCACGTTGAGCACCATGTTAGATACCATTGCCGTGATTCCGATCCTGACTGGCGTGACCATGTCCTTGCGCGCGTAATAGCCCGGCGCCAACACCTTGATCAGCATGAAGGCGAGCAAGCCAAGGCTGTAGGCCCGCAGACTGAGCGCCGACATACTGACATCTGCGGGAGTCAGGGCACCGTACTGGAACAGGGTAATCAGTATGGGTTCAGCCAGCACAATCAGCGCGATCGCAGCAGGCAGAGCGATCAGCAAGATCATGCGCACGGCCCAATCGATGGTGAGTGAGAATTGTCGCGCATTATCCGCCGAGTTCTGGGCAGACAGGCTGGGCAGGATCACGGTCGCAATGGCGATGCCAAACACGCCCAGGGGCAGTTCGGTGAGGCGATCGGAATAGTACAGCCAGGATACGCTGCCGGTGGGCAGGAAGGACGCCAGCACCGTATCCAGCAGCAGGTTGAGTTGGCTTACTGATACGCCAAACAGCGCGGGCACCATCAATTTTAGTATCCGCATTACCCCTTCATGGCGGGTATCCCAGATGGGCCGCGGCACCAGTTCGAGCCGATACAGGGACGGGAGCTGAAACAACAGCTGAATCACGCCAGCCGCAAACACACCCCAAGCCAGTGCGAATACAGGCTCATTAAAGTAGGGCGCAGCGAACAACGCCGCACCGATCAACGACAGATTAAGAAAGATCGGAGTCAGCGCGGGCACTGCGAAACGACCATAGCTATTCAGAATAGCGCCGCACAGGCCGGTCATCGAAATCAGCAGTAGGTAGGGGAAGGTCACCTTAATCAGGTCGGCCGTCAGCTGATATTTCTCGGGCTGACTGACAAAGCCGGGAGCAAAAAGCGCCGCTACCCAGGGCGATGCCACAATCGCAAGCCCCGTGAGCAACACCAGTGTAGTCCCCAATACACCGGCAACCCGATCGATGAGCGCGCGCACGGCAGCTACGCTCCCCTGCTCTTTGTAATCAGCGAGCACCGGCACAAATGCCTGGGAAAAAGCACCCTCGGCAAACAGCCGCCGCAAGAAGTTCGGAATTTTGAAGGCCACAAAAAAAGCATCGGCATTCGCGCTGGCGCCAACGAAGCTGGCCAGCACGATATCCCGCAGAAGTCCCAGCACCCGGGAGAGCATGGTGGCGCTTCCCACAACAGCGCTGGACTTTAACAGCCCTGAGGGTTGATCCGCTTCGGGCTTCGAAGTGTCCGTCATACCAGGGAATCCAGCCAGCGGCGACGCAGGTCATCGCCGTGCAAGCAAAGCCACTGCAGTGATATCAATGTATGCGCATTCGGTATGCGATCAGCAGCAACCAGCGCCATGGCATCTTCCCGGCTCACCTGGTGGACCAGGATATCCTCGTTCTCGGTTGCCAGACCGTGTACTGCACCTACGCCTGCCGTTACCGTGCGTCCACAGAACAGTCTTACTTGTTCAGAGCAGGCACCCGCGCTGGGAAAAAACGTGGCGATGGGCTCCATTTGATCCAGTGTACAACCGGCCTCTTCGCCAGCTTCACGATGCGCCACCTCAAGGTCGCTTTCACCGGTTTCAACAACGCCAGCAATCAACTCCAGCATCCAGGGGCTATCACCCGCACCCGGGCCCTCGGTTCGGTAGGCGCCAGGGCGGAACTGCTCGATCAAAATCACGCTATCGGTCACGGGATCGTAGGGCAATACGCCGACGGCATCGCCGCGTTCGAACACCTCACGCGTCATTTCGCGGCTCCAGTCACCCCCGAAACGGCGATGTCTGAGAGTGAGTTTCGCCACTGCAAAATGGCCCTGGAACACGGTCTCGCGGGCCAGGATCTCTACATCCCGAATGCCGTATTGCAGCGTAACAGGCATCAAAAACGCCGCGCGGTGTACCAGTTAACGTCGCGCGCTTCGCGATCTACCTGATCAACAACATCCAGTACCAGCGTGAACAGTGCCATGCGGACCAGAACGCCATTGTCGGCCTGACGGAAAATGGCGAGATTCGGGTTGTCGTTGAGGTCATCATCCAGTTCACGCGCATTGTCCCTGGAGTCGCGGGGCAAAGGATGCATGATCACAGTGTTCGGTTCGCAGTTGGCCGTGTAGATGCTCTGGTTTAAACGGAACCGGCCCCGGTAAAGGTCGGCCTCTTCCTGCGACTGGAAACGCTCTTCCTGTATTCGGGTGCTGTAGACAATATCCACATGGGCGATGCTGGATTCCAGTTCCTCCGACTCCAGCACTGAATGGCCAGAGGCCCTGAGGTGTTCAACAATACCCTCGGGCATGCGTAACTCCCGCGGCGAAATCAGCACCACTTGAACCCCGGGGAACAGCGCTAACAGTTTGCTCAGCGAATGCACGGTACGGCCAAAACGCAGATCGCCCACCATCGCAATTCGCAATTGTTCAATACTGCGCCCGCGCGTCGCCAACTCACTGCGTATGGTGTAGAGGTCCAGAAGCGCCTGGCTGGGGTGCTCATTGCTCCCATCGCCGCCGTTGATAACGGGTACACGGCTAGCCCCGGCGAACTCCGCTACGGATCCTGGCGTGGGATGGCGCATGGCAATCACGTCGGAGTAACCACTGAGTACACGCGCAGTGTCGTACAGGGATTCGCCCTTGGCGATGGCGGATTGCTCAAACCCGGTGGTCTCCCGCACTTCGCCCCCTAGCAGATTAAAGGCACTGCCAAAACTCACGCGGGTGCGGGTACTGGGCTCGAAAAACATGGACCCCAGAATGGCGCCTTCCAAAACCCGCGTAATCCGGCGCCGATGCGCGTAGGGTTCCATCCGGTCGGCAACTTCAAAAATGCGCTCTACATCAGGGCGCTCAAACTGATCAACAGAGAGAATGTGGCTGCCGGCAAATTCCAAGGGAAAGCTCCTTGTCAGTGATGCGCGCATTATACGGCGGCGGGCGACCCGGAATCACGTCGGGATAGAGGTACTATTTAATGGTGGACTTAATGGAGGGCGCCTGTCGCGAAGACGGCGGTCCATCGCTACATTAACAGGCCGTCCCCATAGGCCTGCAGCGCCTCCAACACCTCACGGTCTTTCGCAGGTAGCGAGACATCGGCAAGCGCCACCTCAATTTCCTGGTGGAAGCTCTCCAGCGTATACCCGTCTCCGGCATCCGGGTCGGTCAGCACCTGGAAGCAGTGCTCCTGCCACTGGGCTTGTTCTTGGCCGCTCAAGGATTCCGGAAAGTTACGCGCGCGGTAACGAAAGAGCAGCTCAGGCAGCCGCTTGTCCCTGAACGAAAAGCTGGCTGAGGCCAATTCATCCGCCGAAGCCTCTCGAACCTGCTGCATCACCGACTTGTCCCTGTCGTCCAAAAACCCCTGGTATAACGCCTCATCCACGTTCGAGCGCGCAGGAAAATCACGCCCCTGAACAATCTTGCGCATTATCTGCTGAAAGGCGTTGTTGTCGCCCGCGCGCATTTCCCGCAACACGGCCAGGTGTCGCCGACATGTATCACCATCGATACCCAGCCGCTCAGCAATTGCAGCATCCGCCATTTTTGCCGGTAACAACACAGGGCAGCGATTCAAGTGTACGGTCTTGAAGCCCGGCCGCTCAATGCCTTCGGGCAAGTCCTCGCCACGGGTAAACAGCCGGTCCAGTAGGGTCTCGGGTGATTCAGTGAGCAGCGGGTCCGGATCAACCATCAGGTCGTAGCACAGCACCTTGTTCTTCTCCTGCGGGTGCATCGCCAGCGGCACGATCAGTCCTGCGTTTGCGCGCGCCGCACCGAACATGCCGGAAATATGCAGTACGGGGCGCATGGCAGCAATATCCAGCATCGACTGCGCAAACGCCTTGGATCGGTTACTGCGCAAGTACTCAAACAGCCGCGGCTGCGCACGCCGAATCAAGCCCGCCACCGCTATTGTGGCGTGAACGTCAGACAGCGCATCATGCGCGGCTTCATGGCCGATGCCATTTGCCGCAGTGAGATCCTCCAGACGAAAACTGGGTAGCCCGTCCTCCCTGCTCGGCCACACCACGCCCTCTGGTCTAAGGGCATAGGCCGCACGCACCATATCAATGATGTCCCAGCGCGAATTGCCGTTCTGGTACTCGCGCACGTAAGGATCAAAAAAATTGCGATACAGGGTGAACCGCGTCACCTCATCATCAAAGCGAATAGAGTTGTAGCCGACGCCACAGGTACCTGGCGCCGAAAGCTCCTGATGAATGCGTGTAATGAACTCACTCTCGCTGACGCCCTGCTCTAATGCGTGCTGGGGCGTAATTCCGGTCACCAGGCAGGCGCCGGGGCGCGGCAGATAATCGGGCGTGGGACGGCTGTAAACCACCAGCGGCTCGCCAATGGGGTTCAGATCAGCGTCTGTGCGTAACCCCGCAAATTGCACAGGGCGGTCGCGGGAGGGCACGGCACCAAAGGTTTCGTAGTCGTGCCAGTAGTAGGTAGTTTCGGCCAATGTCTGCGAGCTCGCGCTAGATCAGTTCTATCGCCTGCTCTTCGATCTTCTCACGCCAGATCTGCGGTCCTGTCTGGTGGACCGATGTACCACGCGCGTCAACGGCAACGCTCACCGGCATGTCTTTCACCTCGAACTCGTAGATGGCCTCCATTCCCAGTTCAGGGAAGGCCACAACCTTGGCAGACGTTATCGCCTTGGACACCAGGTAAGCCGCACCACCCACAGCCATCAGGTAAACAGCGCCATGCTTCTTGATGGCTTCTACACCGGCGGGACCGCGCTCGGCCTTGCCGATCATGCCCAAAAGCCCTGTTTGCTCAAGAATGAAGTCGGTGAACTTATCCATGCGAGTGGACGTTGTCGGGCCAGCGGGGCCCACCACCTCATCGCGCACAGGATCCACGGGACCCACGTAGTAGATGAAGCGTCCCTTCAGATCGACTTCCGCGGGCAACCCCTCGCCGCTTTCAATCAGTTCCTTCATCTTCTTGTGCGCGGCATCACGGCCGGTCAGCATCTTTCCTGACAGCAACAGGGTATCGCCAGGCTGCCACTGGGATGCCTCTTCAGGTGTTACCGTATCCAGGTTAATCCTGCGCACGCCATCACCCACTTCCCAGGTAATGTCAGGCCAGTCATTGATATCGGGGGGCGTTTGCAGCGCGGGTCCGTTGCCGTCCAGCACAAAGTGCGCATGGCGCGTGGCGGCACAGTTGGGAATCATCGCCACGGGCAAAGAGGCAGCGTGCGTCGGGTAATCACGGATCTTGACGTCCAGCACCGTGGTAAGACCTCCCAACCCCTGCGCACCGATGCCCAGCCGATTCACGGCGTCCATAATTTCCAATCGCAATTCCTCGACGCGACTGGCGGGCCCGCGCTCACGCAGTTCGTGGATATCCACGGGGTCCATTAAGGATTCCTTGGCCATGACGGCGGCCTTCTCAGCGGTACCGCCGATACCAATGCCCAGCATGCCCGGCGGGCACCAACCCGCACCCATGGTGGGTACCGTTTTCACAACCCAATCAACAATGCTGTCAGAAGGATTAAGCATCACCATCTTTGACTTGTTCTCGGAGCCTCCGCCCTTTGCTGCGACTTGCACGTCAACGGTGTCGCCCTCGACAACCTCCATGTGAATGACCGCCGGCGTATTGTCCTTGGTGTTTTTCCGCGCACCCGCTGGGTCAGCCAGAATGGAGGCACGCAGCACGTTATCCGGATGTGTGTAAGCGCGCCGTACGCCTTCATTCACCATATCGGCCACTGACATCTTCGCATCCCATTGCACACTCATGCCGATCTTCAGGAATACCGTGACAATGCCGGTGTCCTGACAGATAGGCCTGTGGCCTTCGGCACACATGCGAGAGTTGATCAGGATTTGCGCCATGGCATCTTTGGCCGCTGGGTTCTGCTCCATCTCCCAGGCTTTGTGCACGGCCTGCACAAAGTCCACCGGGTGATAGTAGGAAATGAACTGCAGGGCATCGGCCACGCTGTCGATAAAGTCGTCCTGGCGGATTACGGTCATCGCTGGATTCCTGAAATGGCGTTAAAAGTGCGGGCCACAGTATACATGGCCCGGGGGCAGTACGGCGTTGGGGACTAGGGCGCGGGGTTTTGCAGCGCTCTTACGCTAGCCTCAAGCTGGGATATCTTGGTGTTCACCTGCCGACGAGAGGCATTCACAGAGGCCATAAACTCCTCCGAGGCTTCTACACGCTTGGAGAGCTTGGCGTTATCCAGCTCAAACCGATTGAGCGCGTCGGCCACGCGTTCAACCTCTGCCTGATTACGCTGCCCATTACTGGCAAGTCGCTCAAGATCACCCGCTACGCCCTTGAGTTTGGCGATCTCGCTATTCAGTGTTTTCACTGCAGCGGAATTGGAAGAATCCGAGCTGACCAGGGAGGCGACTTGAGCGCCCTGTTTTTTGCTGTCGTTTTCAAGGCCGGCAATCTTACGATTGCTTACCTTGCGTGCATCCCATAGCTTGCGCACCTCGGTATCCAACAGCTTCAGCTGGGCGCGCATGGCCGTCGCGGACTGGTTAACTGTTTCGTCTGTATCAGACAGCAGGTCTTCGAGATCGGAGATCCGCTGGGTCGCCGCAGTCAGCTCGGCATTCGACGTTTGTAGCTGCTGTTGTAACTGGTACGCCCAGGCGCAACCAACCGCGGCAACAACAAGCGCAACGGTGAGCACCAGCCTGCCCAACAGGCTGCCACCCCCGGAGCCGCCGTCACCGGAGCGTCGACCGGTTCCCCGCCGTGTCACCTTGCCCTTATTACCCTTCCCTCTGGCGGTCGCGTATTGCTGCGACTCGCCGTCACGTTTGGGCACAATAGCGGGAATGGGTTCGATGTCGTCGTCTCTGACCATGATCTTCGGGAGCGGGCGTGGAAATTTCGCAAAGTATACCGCGGGGCAAGAACGCGAGACACAAAAAAGCCGGGCTTAGCCCGGCTTTTATCGGCGAGGTCGCGCTTATACGAAAGCGAAAATCGCCCAGAAAGCGGCAACCAGCGCAATGCTACAGTGAATAACGCCTTTAACCGATGCCATGGGACCCATTTTGCCGAACAGGGCATTAAGTTCCAGCAGCACAATAATTGCCATCACGATGCCAACCGCTGTGGCGCTGGGCGCGATACCAGAGTGGCCAGTGCCGAACATACCCAGCAGCATTGGGCCGGAGAACAGTGTATTGGTACGTGAAGCCAGACCTGCCTTCGCCGCAGCGGCGGGCCCGTCGCCAGACTTGCCGTTCAAGCCAAGAACGATCTGCTGGTTGGGCCAGATGATCAGCCAAACGTTCAGGAACATGAAGGTACCCGCCAGGGCGCCCATCCAGATCCAGCCAAAGGCGGTGAAGTTGGCGTAAGCCTTCAGATAGTGCAGCAGGTAGAGGCCGGTAATGAACGTAAACATCGCGCCCCAACGGAACCACCACAACGCACGCGGCGCCAGCTTGGCCTTGGCATCTTTCAGGCCTTCCGCCTCTGCCTCTTTAAAGTACTCAGTTTGAACGAAGTTGAAGTAATACAGCATACCGATCCACGTAATACCGAAGATTACGTGCGCCCAGCGGAAAGCGAATCCAAGAGCCTGTTCCATGATGTTTCCCTTAATAATTGATGCGAGTTGCCTGAATGAGCCAAAGGATTACCAAGCGCAATCCCAGCGTTTCAGATCTTCTTTCGTCTCCGATTTTAGTCTCAGGCACCACCAGCGTCCAGCCCACGCTGTTTAGGCCGTGTTAAGCATGCTTACGCAGGGCACTCTGCGGCAGACCAATCTCGCGACAATCATCGCATTCCGAGTAAGCGTGGGGGCAAAAAAAACCCCGCACGGGGCGGGGCTTTCGCGGCTAATAAGTAGCCGGGCTTACATCATGCCGCCCATGCCACCCATTCCGCCCATGTCGGGCATCGCAGGTGCACCTGCAGCCGCATCAGCAGGCTTGTCAGCAACCATCACTTCAGTAGTGATCATCAGACCAGCCACGGAGCCAGCTGCCTGCAGCGCGGTGCGAGTGACCTTGGCGGGATCCAGGATGCCCATCTCGATCATGTCGCCGTACTCGCCAGCGGCTGCGTTGTAGCCGAAATTACCTTCGCCCTGACGCACCTTGTCCAGAACAACAGACGCTTCGTCACCGGCGTTGCCGACGATCTGACGCAGAGGACCTTCCATTGCACGCAGCGCAGCCGCAATGCCGTGGTTCTGGTCTTCGTTGTCACCAGTCAGGTCAGCGATAGACGCTACTGCGCGCACCAGCGCTACACCACCACCGGCAACCACACCCTCTTCAACGGCAGCGCGCGTCGCGTGCAGCGCGTCTTCAACGCGGGCTTTCTTCTCTTTCATTTCGATCTCGGTGGCAGCACCCACCTTGATCACTGCAACACCGCCAGCCAGCTTGGCTACGCGCTCTTGCAGCTTCTCACGATCGTAGTCGGATGAAGTGTTCTCGATCTGAGTACGGATCTCGCCAACACGCGCCTGAATGGCCGCAGCTTCACCGGCACCGTCGATGATGGTGCTGTTGTCTTTGTCCATGGTGACGCGCTTTGCGGTACCCAGGTGATCCAGAGTCGCAGATTCCAGATCCAGGCCAACTTCTTCAGAGATCACGGTGCCGCCAGTCAGGATAGCGATATCCTGCAGCATGGCTTTACGGCGATCGCCGAAGCCAGGTGCCTTACAGGCCGCCACTTTAACGATGCCGCGCATGTTGTTCACAACCAGGGTTGCCAGGGCTTCACCTTCAACGTCTTCTGCAATGATCACCAGCGGCTTGGACGCCTTGGCAACCTGCTCCAGCAAGGGCAGCAGTTCACGGATGTTGGAGATCTTCTTGTCAACCAACAGGACGAAAGGCGCATCGACATCGACGCTCATGCTGTCCTGATTGTTGATGAAGTAAGGAGACAGGTAACCGCGATCGAACTGCATACCTTCTACAACGTCCAGCTCGTTTTCCAGACCGGAACCTTCTTCAACAGTGATAACGCCTTCCTTGCCGACTTTCTCCATCGCCTCGGCAATGATGTCGCCAACGGCGCTGTCTGCGTTGGCAGAGATAGTACCAACCTGAGCAATCGCCTTGGTGTCTTCACAGGGAATAGACGCTTCCTGCACCTTGGCAACTGCAGCAGCAACGGCCTTGTCGATACCGCGCTTAAGGTCCATGGGGTTCATGCCCGCCGCAACAGACTTGAGGCCTTCGTTGAGGATGGACTGAGCCAGTACAGTGGCTGTGGTAGTACCGTCGCCCGCGGCATCAGATGCCTGCGAAGCAACTTCCTTAACCATTTGGGCGCCCATGTTTTCGAACTTGTCTTCCAGTTCGATTTCCTTGGCTACCGATACACCGTCCTTAGTGACGGTGGGAGCACCGAAGGACTTGTCCAGAATTACGTTACGGCCCTTGGGACCGAGGGTGGCTTTGACGGCGTCTGCCAGAATGTTCACGCCGCTCAGCATGCGTGAACGCGCGTCATCACCAAAAAATACGTCTTTAGCTGCCATGTTCTAAATCCTTAACTCTCTATTGTGTTTGCGAGGTTGCTTATTCAACAACCGCAAAAATTTCGCTTTCGCCCATGATGATCAGCTCTTCGCCGTCAACATCGATGGTGTTGCTACCTGCGTACTGGCCAAACACAACTGTGTCGCCAACTTTGACAGCCAGGGGGCGCACTTCGCCGTTGTCCAGGGACTTGCCCTCACCAACAGCAATCACTTCACCCTGATTGGGCTTCTCTTTGGCGGAACCGGGCAGCAGGATGCCTCCGGCTGTGGTTTCTTCCTCTTCCTTGCGGCGAACGACAACGCGGTCGTACAGCGGACGGATTTTCATGGGTGTTACTCTCCAATCAAATGTTGTGATCTGCCCCCACCTTGGGGAACTGTTTAGGTAACTTGGGGCGCTGTCAGGGATTTCAAGCCCTGATTAGCACTCTCCTCGAAGGAGTGCTAATTCTAGTCAGGCGCAACCGGGAGTCAAGCGAGAACAGAAGTGCTCCCGCGCATCTGGATACTTAGCTTTTTTCTATCGATTACAGTTGCTTAGAATTTTTTCTCAGCCTCATCGACGCGCTTAAAGTCGCCGTCGATGGTGGTCTGTGCCTGATTATCGCGCTCAGGGGCATAGATTTCGGGCTCAGGGCCGAACACCATGCGGGCCAACCTGCGCCGCAATGGGCCTATCAACACGATAACGGCTGCAATATCCGAGATCATGCCGGGCACAATCAGTAGCAACCCGGCGAGCACCACCGACATATCGTCCTTCAGCAGCCGCGGGCCCAGCACAGCCCCCTGCTGTGTTTCGCGCAGGCGATTGAACAGCTCCATCCCCTGCCAGCGCAGCACCATAACGCCCACGACAATGGTCACCATGACATAGGCAAGGGCCGTTAACGCACTGGTTTCAATGCCCAATTGAATCAGGGTAAATAACTCCAGCCAGGGCAGGAGCATCAAAAATAGTTTCATAGTCTTAGTCTATGCGGGTGAATACCTTGCATTTCAAGTCCTGCGCGCGGCCCTGTGAAAACCTCGCCCCTACCAATCGTAATTGATACCGATGGTCCAGCGCTGGTCAGTCTTATCAATGGCCGTTTCAGCGGGCAGGTTGTCGTAGTCGTAATCCAATTGAATCACCGAGGAAAAACTGCCGTTAATCGGGTACTTGAACCCTGTGCTGGTCGTCACTTCGTAGTCGTCGCTACTGTCGAAGGCGTGCAGAAACGCGTGGCGGTGAAACAACTCCATGCCCCGCTCGTTAAAGCGCCAAATGAAATCCAGGTTCCAGAGGAAGGCCATATTCTGGCGCTCCAGACCCGTGGCAAACTGCTCGTCGAGATAGTTCAACGTGGTTTTGGCGGACAGATCCACGAAACTGGTTTCAAAAAACTGGTAACCCATTCCGGCACCCACCGAGCTACGCTGGTCCAGTTCGCGGAATTCATCTTCCTCGTAGAACGCGTTACCGGTGGCAAACCATTGCTCGGTAAGAAACTGGTCGTACTGATAGCTGGTCCGCCACTGGTTGCGATTGGTTTGGCTATCAGCACTTTCTTCCTGGTAGCGCAGTGCCAGGGTGTGCCTGGACTCAATGTAGCGTATCTCGCTGCGAACATTCAGGTCGTAGCGTGTGATATCACTATTGCCCGAGATATTCTCGAAAGCAAAACTGGCATCGCCCCGCTGGGTGAGCAGCGGCGGCGGCTCGGTAACCGCTTCACCTGCAGCCACAACCAGCTTCCAGTCCGCGAGTGTCTGCACCCCCTGATCACAGTGAACATGTTGGCGGCTTCGTTCTGTATACATCCAACAGTTCTCCAGCACGCCTGACGACGTCTTGAGATCATACCGCTCCTCGGTTTCGATAAGCCGAACGTGGAACTGCTCCACACTGAGCTCGCCCAAGATGGGATTGCTCCAGTTGACTTTGCCATCGGCGACGCTGACCAGCGTACCGCCAACGGATTCACCATCGGACAGGTGCAACCTATCGGCGAGAGCAGTATTACCGATCACTAGGCATGCAAACCCGATCAAGTTGCTGAGCAAAGGCCAGGCGCTGCGCCTGTGGTAGTGTGCTGATCTCATAAGGTGCGATGTCGTCACGTCAGGATATTTAGAACGCATGGGTAAAGAGCCGGATATTAATCACCGGATCTGGCAGGTGGTTGCATTGATTCCCGCTGGCCGTGTGGCCACCTATGGCGATGTCGCGCATATGGCGGATCTACCGGGGGCCGCGCGGCGCGTTGGCGCTGCGCTACGGGTATTGCCCTCGGGATCAAAGGTACCCTGGCATCGGGTTATCAATGCACAGGGAAGGCTATCTCTACCAGAGGGCTCGGATGGCTATTATACGCAGCGAGAGCGACTGGAAGCAGAGGGCGTGCTGTTCTCTGTGAAAAACACCATCAACCTGCGCCAGTTCCGTCTCAGCAGGGGCCGATAAAAACCTCAGGCAGCACTGGCGCCAGCACGAAGTTCGACGGGCTGCGAATAACGCTCTTGCTCGCGGGCCTTATCCACCGAAATAGCCATAAAGCGCATGGCCTCCGGCGGAATTTCGCCCATGAATTGGGGGCGAGTTTCGGGGCGCGTGTAGTCTTTACCACGGATACTGCGGTACTGGGCGCGGATGTCATTGATGAGCGCCTCCCGATGGCAGCGCGCCTCACCTCCCGTGGTGACCCCACCGTGGAACTGGTGGAAGGTGCCTTCACCGGGCAATAGAAAATGCTGTGAACCGGGCATCTCAAGAGCCCGTTTGTAGAGGTCGAGGTTGCAGAGCCCGCCACCTCGAATGTTAAACCGCGGGTCGCAGCCCTTGAGGACATCCCAAAAACGACGCGGCATACTGATGCAGTTGCTCTCACCGTTAGGCAGAAAAAAGCCCACGGCGCAGGATTCGCTGAAGCAGGCGATATCGAAAAGGGCATAGCCGTTGTACTGCCAGCCTATTGAGCCGACCAGAGCGCGATCGGTGGCTTCGTCGTAACCGCTTTCCACGGCGTCCTGCTGCAGTTCTGAGCCAATGTGATAGCCGGGCACGGTGACCACAGCGCCGGCTGCTGAACGATGAGACTTGAGAATGCCGCTGACAACACCGGGGGTTACCATTCTCGCGCCATCGATCATCACGCAGATGTGATCGCCGCGCGCCAGGTCCGCACCGGCGTTAACCGCGTGCACGGGCGTCGGCTGGGTCTCATCGCGCAATAGATACCGAATGTTCCGCGGGAAGGCGGCGATCTCTGCATCTGGAATCGTATTGTCAGAGCGATTCTCGACGACGATGACTTCGTAGTCGCCTTCATTGACGTTGCGCTGGTATGCCGCGCAGAGCGTAGCAATAGTGTTCAATGCCTGACGCGGCATATCGTAGACGACCAATACAATACTCAGCACTGGCCGGGTGCGTGGGTGCACTCGGATCTTAAACATGGGGCTATCCTGTTTACAGGCATCCATGCCGTAGCAATCTTTATCGTTATTGTTTGGGTGAATTATTGCCCTACCCGCTCGGCATTTTGCCCCCAAGGCGCCACCCAAATCAATAGCAACATGCCGGGTATCGCCAGGACCGTGCAGAGCAGGAAAAACGGCGTCCAACCCAGCCACTCAACGATGGCACCGGTGCTGGCATTGGCAAAGGTTCGGGGCAGCGCTGCCAGTGCAGTAAACAAGGCAAATTGCGTTGCAGCGAAGGTGCGGCTGGTTTCCCGGGCAATAAAGGCCGTGAATGCCGCCGTACCCATGCCCACACCAAGGTACTCAAAGCCGATAACAGCTCCCAACAGCCAAAGTACGGCCCCTGCCTCAGACAATACGGCGTAGCCAAGAATGCTGACCATCTGAATGACACCAAACAGCCAAAGGGAACGGTTGATCCCAACCTTGACCATCACCAGGCCACCGAGAATACCGCCGGCAATCGCAGGCCACAGCGCTGCATTTTTAGCCACCAAACCAATCTGTGTTTTGGTGAAACCCATGTCCAGGTAGAACGGCGTTGCCAGAGCCGTGGCCATGTTATCCCCCAACTTGTAGAGGAACATGAAGGCCAGCGCGAGCAGCAGGCTCGAAGCGCCGCGCCGCGACAAGTAATCGCGAAAAGGCGCTACCACCGTGTCTTTCAGGCTCGCGGCCTCAGGCACGTCCGAGGCGGGTTCCTCCACCAACAGACTCAGCGCGACACCGACCATCATAAACAGGCCCGTAATCCAGAACACACTGGACCAGGCCAGCATATCTGCCAGAATCAGGGACAGAGAGCCGGGCACCAAGCTCGAAATGCGGTAGGCCTGCACATGAATAGCATTACCTAGCCCAAGTTCCTGGTCTGGCAGGATCTCCCGGCGGTAGGCATCAATAGCAACATCCTGCGTCGCACTGAAAAACGCCACGATAAACGCCAGAGCGGCAATAGCTGCTGTGGCATCAGCGGGGGGAAACAGCCCCATAACGCCAATGCCCACAATGAGCGCGAGCTGCGACACCAACATCCAGCCACGGCGGCGGCCCAGCCCTGGAATGGTCCAGCGGTCCATAAAGGGGGCCCACAGAAATTTCCAGGTGTAGGGAATGCCCACCAGCGCAAAGAGGCCAATCTCCGTGAGGGATACGCCCCCCTCCCGGAGCCAGGCGGGCACCAACTGCAGGAGCACATACAGGGGCATGCCCGAAGCGAAACCCGTAAAGACGCAGATCAACATGCGCCGATTCCACAGGGCGCTCATCACGCTCTCGCGCGCCTGATCGTCAGTCATCCATCGGCCCCACAGGTGGTAATTGATGCCGTTCCGGCCTGTTCAATGCGTATTGGTAAAGTGCCATATCGCGCTGGTGGTATTGTTCAATGGCTTGCCGAAAGCCGGGGTCGGTTATGTAGGGACTTTGATCTCGGCCTGGATTGCGATTCAAGCTGGGCACAGACAGTTCATTCTTAAGGATCTGGTGCGAAAACCGCCGCATTTCCTCGGCGAAGTCTTCAGTGATGCCAATGAAGTCAAAACGCCCGGGTGAAAAGCCCCAGAGGAATTTGCTGTAGGTATTGCGCATTTCCCGGCTTAGACAGAAGCGCTCCAGCGTCCAGTCCTCCTCGACCACGCGCCGGTGCACCGCTGCGGCAGACTCAGGCTCATAGGTGCGCCGCCAATAGTGATAGTGAGAGGCCAGACGCTCCACCGGATCGCGCATCCAGGTGACGTATTGCTTGTGCGTGGCAGAGCGCATCAGTCGATACTTAATGGGCATGTAGTGGCCATGTACACACTGAATGTCCTCGGCGACGCCATCGTGCCCGGACAAACGCATAGCGCCTCTTAAAGCGGCCAAGTTGCGCATCGCCGTACTGCGATTCATCGGCAGGTCTTTATAGTCCCGCCTCAGGTGCTCGCCAAAGCAACCTTCCAGGGCCGCCACAAAGCTGGAGCCCGCGGTTTTTGGCAGGTGTACGGAAATCAGCATTCCTTCGCCCCGTAGATGATCGCCACCGTGATTCTATGTCTCCGTCCGCTGTGTTCTTGGAGTGGTACCGGCTGCTGCGCCGTCTTTGAGCAGGACATCATCAGAGGTTTCCCTGCTGCAATATCGCTGCACAGCCCTGCCATAACGCCTCAATACGCTGTGGTTCCCCCGTAAACCCTGCTTCTGGGTAAGCACGCTGCGGTTCAGCAAATAGCGCATCCCGCCCAAACCAGAGCTGGGCGCAGCGACGATTACTGCCTTCATAGTACTGCATAAGGGCTTCAACATCCGCGCGGGGAGGCAGGAGACTATCTCCTGCCGGCTGTGATCTGAGGTACTCAAGCACTGCGCGGCGCCGCGTTACGGCTTCATCCCGTGCATTCAGCGTGGCAAGCTGCCTATTTACTTTCAGCAGCACCTGCAGGGCTTCCGCGCCAAGAGAGGTATTAGTCTGCTGAGGCGCATAGTTCTCGATAATATCTGCGCCAATCGAAGCGAGGTAATCCCGGACCACGTCACCCCCATGTATGGCACTAGCGGAGTAGATTGCAGGGTGCATTCGCGCTGTCGGAAACGCACTAGACCAACGCTGCAACAGCCGTTCAAAATCAAAATAATTGCGATTGCGGAAACTGCCAGACTCCTGTGGCAGCAGGCTATCGACTACGTGCCCCGCGATTAATGCGGTTGAATACAGGCTGATCGCCATCTCATCCTGACGGCGCAGGTAGCAGCGCACTTCCACATCATCGAAAACTGAACAGAGTACACTGGCCAGCCGGGCGATCTCACCGCGGTTTACTAACCGAGAGTGGAAGTGTTCCGAGGAAAGTAGCACCGTGTGGTGACCAGCCGGCACCGCGCGCACCTCTTGGCAAAAAGCATCCACCGTTTCGAGACGCCAAGCTTTGCGGTCCTCCAATGTGTTCAGCCCCGCATGACGAAAGAAATCATCCTCTCGCCAGTCGTACATCATCGCCTGGGCAAGGCGGCGGTCGTTACGATCACCTACACTGCGACACAGGTAAAAACCCTGATCGGACAGATGCGCCCGGTGCTGGAACAGGTAATGCTGCAGTGCAGTGGTGCCGGTTTTTTCAGTGCCGATATGAAGTATGCACTTCATGGCTGATCAGGCACCGCGATTGGCCTCGGCTTGATCTCGCTTTTCCTGGCGCGCGCGCTCCCGCGCGCTTTTCTTCTCTTGACGTTCCAGTACTGTGCATCGCTTACGAAACTTCTGCAGACGCGCGCTTAATTCCGGAATATCCTCCAGTCGCCGTGTAAAAACATGCCGGGACGCCTCGTATAACGCCATGTCGAAGCTGTTGTGTTCCAACACTTTCGCTTGCAGTCCACCCAACTCGTCGAGAATGCGTCCAATGCGCTCTTCCTGGCTCAGCGCAGCGCGCTGTTGCCCGGTAACGTTCTGCGGCACGTGCGCCAGATTGATCGCCTTGAAGCGCTTCCGCACGGTATTTTCTATCAGCACCATCGAAGCGTCATACTGCTCAACGATACCGACACAGCGCACCTGGTGCAGCGTCTGCATCGCCAACTCGAAGTAGTCGAAGTCTGCCATCTTCTCGAAACGCGGCGGCAACCTACCCGCCAGATAACGGGTCTGGAAGTTACGGATCGTCGGTGCCACCTTTGGCTGCATGCGCCAGTCGACATACTCTCGGAAATCCATGCGCTTTGCCGCCTGCGCGCCTGGGGTCTGCGCTTCCTGCTTGCGTTCGAAGTCGTAGACGGAGCGAATACGCAGGATGGGATGCCGCAACATATAAATAGGGTGAAAGCTCACCTGATCTGTGTCGACAATATCACGGGGCATATGGTGACTGGAGATCGCTACAATGCTCTCGTCGGCTTCTAACATTTCCATGATGTGCTTGCCGCCCTGGGACCGCATCAGGTCATCACGCCGGTGATCCACAAACCCATCACCGAAACAGCGCTGCAACGCCCAGTCCAGTGTTGTCCCTGCATTCTTGAAGACATGACCGTGCAGTAACACGTGGCGCATTAATGCTCTCCTACCGTCATCGTGTATGCGGCCGTCTTCAGCTCGCGAATAGGCTCACCAAAATCTTCGCGCACGATCGCCGCGGCTACATCCCTGCTGAAGTTCTCTTGCAGCCAGGGCAAATAATTCGCCATTCGGGCAGACATTGCGTACTGGGCTTCTGAGTTGCTGCCTGCATTGGCCGCCAGTGTTTGCCTAATGGCCGTGGCAAAACCCTGTGCATCCTCCGCGATCTGCATCACCTTATCAGCCTCGGGAATCCCTTCTGCGCCGGTGGGTGTGGTGATTAATGGCACGTTCATCTGTATGGCTTCCAGCACCTTGCCTTTAACGCCCGCACCGAAACGCAGTGGCACCACTGCCATTTGCACCTTCCTGTACATAGCAGCCAGCTCTTCATCACTGAGATAACCGTAGACTTGCACTGATCCGCCCTGCAGCTCCTGCACGGTGTCAGTGGGATTGGACCCGACGATATGGAACCGTATCTCGGGGAACTCTCCGACCAAGAGTGGCATCACGGCATCAACAAACCAGCTAACGGCATCGACATTGGGCGGGTGGTTAAAGCCCCCCACAAAGAGAATATCGGCGCCTGCTCGAGGGCTGTACTCCGGTAACGCCGCCACATCCATCGCATACAGCGGGATAGCACGAGCGGGTGTACTCACTGCGTTGCTTGCAAGTTCATCCACTTCGGCTTGTGATGGGTAGTAAACGGTGTCTACCTGATCAAACACCGCATATTCGCGCTTGCGCCAATCTGCGGAGTCTTTTAACAGTGAATCATCACCCAGCAAGTCAGCCTCCCTGGCGACTCGCAAGTAGTGTAAGTCGTGACCGAAGAAGACGATCTTGGGACGCGGCGCCATACGCTGCAGATGCGAGAGGAACTGCTCTGCCACATGGGGACGGTGCAGGTAGATGTTATCGATGTACTGCGCGTGGTCGGCGAGCCAGCGCTCCAGCCCCCGGGCAACAGATTCACCCACAAGTACTTCTACACCCAGCTGTTGCAACTGCTCGGTGTAGGGCTTGTGCGGGAAGAAGTTTGCGCCCATGAACAGGACCTTGTAGCCCATGGCAACCATGAGTTCGACATACTGCTGGGTCGAGCGTGAACCAGCGTCCTTATCGTGGTGAGGCACATAGTGATCGATAAACAGAATGCTGCGCTGCTCGCGGCTGCGATCTCGGGCCCAGAATACGTGCTGGGCGTTATCGAAATGATCTTCGTCTAACACCTGCGCCCATTTGTCTCGGAACACCGCTTGATTAGTCACCTGATGCTGCTTAATCCCAGCCTCAAGGTCAGTGCCGTTGCTCACGCCCTCAAAGTGGAACACCTTTGATGCGGGCTGGTACACCACGCGGTATTCCTTGGCACGCGCTGCGAAGGCTATGTCAGCATCTTCGTAGTAGGCCGGTACATAGCGCTGGTCAAAGCCACCCAGGTCGTCCCACAGTGATTTGCGGACCAACAGGCAGGCGCCGGAAATGTAGTCCACATCCTTAACATAGCTATAAGCGGGCTTTTCCGGATCGTCTGCCCTGCCGAAATTCCAGGCAGAGGCATCACGCCACATAATGCCGCCTGCCTCCTGCAACTTGCCATCGGCAAACAGCAATTTGGGGCCGGTGATCCCGATGTCGGTGTGGTCATCCAGAAGGCGCACCATTGGCTCCAGCCAGCCCTCAGTTACGGCGGTATCGTTGTTCAACAGCAGTACGTAATCACCCTTTGCCAACTGTGATGCTGCATTACAATTTCTAAGGAAGCCGAGATTGCGCTCACCTCGGGCAATCACGAGATTTTCCACACGCTCGGTAATCGTTGCTGTAAGGTCGGTCGAACAATCGTCGGCCAGGATCACCTCGTAAGACATGTCTGTGTGTGCCAATACCGACTTAAGGCAGGTCATGGTGGCCCGGTACTGGTTATACACCGGCACGATGATAGAGACGCGAGGTTCGTCAAACTTGGGGAAAACGAGCTCTAGCGTATCCAACGAGGCGTCATCGGCGCCATCGTGGCTATAGCCGGTGTCATCTCGGTCGGGAAAGCGACTGTCTACCCAAACTTTGACATCCTCCGCGTCGGAGCCAAGGAACACCTGCGCAGCCCGCTTTAAACGCGGAAGGCTGAAGCTACGAGCCGAGCCCGCCGGATTTTCGGCAACATAACGCACCACACTACCCGCCATCGCCAACTTACCCGGTACTCTCTCAGGCACCTGTAATTCGAATTGTTCAAAATGGTGTCTGGCCTCGGCGAGTGAGTCTTCATAAGCCGTCGACTGGCCCCGCCTAAACGTCAGCAGCCGATAACTACGCCGGGTTAAACGACCGAGGCGGCCAAGGAAAGAGAGCTCATACGCCAGCAAGTTCTCGAAAGTGCGCGTCACCAGCTCAAACAGAAACTGGGCCTTCTCCTGCAGTGATCTGTACTCAGCACCCAGCGCATTGTGCGCTTCAGTCAGCGAATTATGCGCTTCAATCAGCGATTCATGTCGCGCAACCTCGTCCGTGTGAGCGCTTGCTAACGCGGAATGCTCTTTATCGAGTGCGTCGTGAACCGAAACCAGCTGTTGATGACGCTGCAGCTCTGATTGATGCGCTTTATCCAGCATCTGATAATCGGACTCTACCCGCTTAAGTTGCACCAGACCCTCATCACGCTCAGCCGTGCGCTCTGCGCACAGCACCTGTGACTCAGCCAGCTGGGCACGAGTTTCAATAGCGTCAGATAACGGTGCCAACGCCTCAGCCAAATCGTGTATGCGAGGTAACAGGCCGCGCTCTAAAGGCGGTAATTCACCCGCAGGCAAGCCCTGGCATAACGAGTCGCAATAGAGCGCCAGTGCCTGCTGGGACTCCGTGAGCAATTGGTGAGACGCATCGCCCTGGCTAATGACTGACCTGCGTAAGCCTGCATCAAACGTATCTGCCGCTAGTGGGACCTTCAGCGCGACATCGTTCTCTGCGAGCTGCTCCTCAAGGCGCTGCAACACACTCGGCGGATCCTCACTTAGCGCATCAAATGACAATGCTGTGAATCGCCGGCCTTGCAGCATTTTCAGGATGTGACTGTTGTAATACTCCCACAGCGCAAGCCCCATCAAATACGGAAAGCCGTGCCGACTGGCCAGTGATCTGGCCACCGACAACGGATTACGGTAAACGTATAGGACATGGGCCCCGGCCAGCTGTTCTTTCCATACAGGCCAAGTGAGGCACATTCGTGGGTCTTTCAACAACCAGGGACCATCATTCGACAGGCTATCAAGAATCACTGACAACTCTGCGCAGTATTCGGGCTGCACAAGCACGTCGAAGGGCGGATCAAACCAGCTCCCTTTCATCTCAGCCAGGATGACATCATTCAGTGTCACGACATCCGTGCGCTCGAAGAAACCGTGCGGGTTGTCGTCCTGGTCTCGCAAAAGATCGTCGTTCAACCCCGCGAAGAGGCCAGCATTCGCTAGCGCGCCCGCCACCATGGATGTCCCTGAGCGGTGCATCCCCAAAATAACAACGTTGGTCATAAGGCCGTATTTACGCGCAAACTATGATCTATGGCGTGGATGATAGCGCCCCAAGAGTCGGGGCGCGATCCAAAAAAGTTTAATGGCTAAAATGTGATTCTCTAAAGCGTGGATGTTCAGACACCGCTGCTCAGTCAGCGCGTTGGGGAGCAAAAAGACGATCCATGGCTTCACCATCGATAACAGCATCTTCGCTGAGACCGAAGCCCTCTTGGTAGGCCTCCAGCTGCTGCTCCAAGTATTCTCGATTTATGTCGGCTACGATAGCGCCCTTGACCTGCTCAAAAGGCTTGTAGTTCTCGGGGTCAAGCGCATCCAAACGAATAATATGGAGCCCAAACCTCGAATTAATTACGCCCGTAACCTCACCCACAGATTTGAGTGAAAACAGGCCTTCTCTATAGGCTTTATCAATATTGCTATCACTTAATCGAATCCATTGATCGAATTTACCGCCGAGTTTGCGAGACCCGGGATCTTCGCTGAATTCTTCAGCTAGCGCTTCGAAGCTTTCCCCGCTCTCAAGTCTGGAAGTCAGCTCCTTCATTTCGTCAGTGCGTGGAGAGCACTTGTAAAGGTCACAACGCAAAAGTATGTGCGATGATTTTCTGCGCTCAGCCTTATAAGCATATTTTCGCTTCTGGGCTTCATATCGCTCGGCTGCAACCGCCGTGACATCGGGATACTCTAAACCGTCTTTGAAGCGCTGAACCATGTAATCGCGAAGCGTGGTCCTGAGCAACAGCTGCATTTTGTAGTAGTCCGGACCATCGTCCTCGTTCAACGCAAGTGCAGCGTTCGCTAGCCTCGTATTCTGAGCGATGATATTCAGTAATCCGTAGCGAGCAGACACATCGTTTGTTGCTGCCGCCAGCGTGTCTTCGGGCCACACACTGACAAGGTAAGCCAACTCGTCTTCAGACATCGAAAATTCACCGTCTGAAATCACCGTCTGCTGGGCGTACCCAACGGGTGGGATCACTACCATCAACGCGACTGAAATGGAGGCAATACGAAGGAATTCCTTTAGAGACATACAGACACTTCCTAGGATTATTTCATGCGAATGTCGATGCATCGCGGCAAGTTTTAGAAGAAATGAGGCAAAAAAATACCGGCGCGAGCGCCGGTATTTTATTACTCGAAGGGTGCAGTCCTCAAGGACTGCACCATTTTAGTTCGAGGAGTAGCTATGGTCGATAGCGCGGCCGTAGTTAGCTGCAGCATTCGCACCAAAGTTACGCTCCCATACCGCGAAACCAATTGCAGGAACGCCGCCTGATGCGGCCACTGCAGAATTGGGGTCAGGGTAGTAGATCAGCGTGGGTTTTGCAGCAGGGAATGGAGCCAGATTGACCTTCGCCCATCCGTTGTCTGCCTCAACCTGAATGTTCACAGTCTTGGCATACTGGCTGCCCAGAACGTTCGCGTCACTATCAGCCGTTGCAAATTGCAGAACGTTAACTTCGTTCTCCAACGTATCTGTAGTGAACTCACCGCCACCAGGAGACACACTCAGCTCACCGTCGTCAGAAGCAAATTGACCTTCCTCGCGATCGTAGAGAGAGACACCCAGCGATACAGGGAGGTCGGTTGAGATACAGTCAGCACCAGTCTTACCGCATGCTGCAGAGCCATTGAACGCAATCTCTGCCCAGTTAACCATCAGGTACTGACCTGGGATTGTCACGACCCAGTCTGTGTTCACAGAAAAATCGCTGGTCGCACGAGCAGACCAATCGTTGACAAGGCCTAGACCACCAAGTACAGCACGGACTTCGTTGTACTTACCGAATGGGCTTGCGGTAGCTGAGAAGTCCGTTGTCCCGGCGTCATAGGGTCCGCCATCAAGGTTAGGCAGCTCGAAGTTTAGGGGATCAAACTGAAGCTCGCCATTGACGGTGATCAGTGCTTGCTGGTTAGTCATGCGAGGCACGTCAGAGAACCCTGACAGGTGAACCGCGTTGTTACCGAATTCCAGGCCGCCCTCTGAATCGCGAACGAAGTATGACACTTTCAAAGCGCTGTTGTCAGTCGCTTCGTAGAACGTGATGCCACACTCAGGGATCAAGGTATCGTCGCAGTCATCTGTCTGGGTAGCAGGAGACGCAGTAGCACTGTTCAAGTGAACACCTTTCACGTCTACATTGCCAATAGACCCTGCGGGTACACGGAAGAAGTTGTCACGTACCAGGTCACAGCTCAGCGGTACACCAGTCGCACCGTGCTTTGCAGTTACAGGAAGGGACAATGCTTCGCTGACTGGCTGACCCATACCGATAACTTCGATATAGCCTTCTTCTGCACCTTCACTGAAGGTCTCAGGCATAACAAAGCCGCCTGCAGGTTGCGCGGGCGCAGTACAGGTAGTGTCGGCAGTAGTTACAACGATTTGATCGTCGTCATTCTTAGAAATCGACGCAACCCACTCATCTTGAGGAGACATGATGACATTGAAGTCAAGGGCGTCGAGTGAATCCGAACCACGACGCATGCGGAACTTAACCACCTGCGTTGCAGCGGAGGTGTTAATGATGTGCACACCGGTACGCAGACCGTCTTGTACTGTGTAGTACGGGATGATTGCTGCGTCGCCCAGATCAGCTGTAGACAGCTCTACCTGGGCATTTGACAGGCCTACGTATGAAGCTGTGGCGGCTGCCACGGCTGCAGTTACGCCTGCACGTTTGAAATTAGTCATAGGAGACTCCTAATTGATCAACTCACTAAAAGAATTACTACTTCTTTTGCTAGCGCTTTTATTGCCAGCCGCAGCTAGCTGTCTACATCACCGGGCTTTACGCGTTCGATCGATGTACCACCAGTCCCCTTCTACAAATAACCAAGACTCGTAGATTGTATCTGGCAGTGCACCGGCCGCCTGCGCAAAAGGCGACGCAAATTTGGTCGGCTCGGCCATGACCCTAACCGCCACACTTGCTACAGCTGCTCGCGAATCATAGGAGGTGACTTCGATACCTGTCAACTCATTATTAACCAACTGTGAAAACTTTTGCTGGTACAGATGTTTAGGGAATACACCTCTGAAATTAGGTGTGGAATAGGCCCACACCTCATCGTACTGTGCAAGATTAATCGCCGCCCAGCGAGCAGTGACCCTTTCATGCAGGCGGTCCTCTCGGTCCTGCGTCATCTCCACGGTGTCCGAACAGCCACCGATAAGCATCAGTAACGCCAGAGCAACAACGGCACGAGCGTGGCAAAAAAATCTCGGCGTCGGGATGTGTAAGCCGTTGATTATCGTCAATTTATTCACCGTGCTTTTGTCTGTAATAGCGCTTCGAGCCAATGATGCTGGAGGGCCAAGATAGGTAGGGTCGCGAACAATAAATCAAGGGCTGCACAGGTGCAAGTTTGGGCTGTGGCGACGAATGCACGATGTGCGCGAACATGAAATGATTGCGACACGCCGCTTGCACCCCGCGCTCACATCACGACATCGTCACCGAGAGCGCCCGCAACGATCAATCACTGATGTGAATATTACCGCCAAGCGCCCTTCTCTTCGAGCAATCTCAAATCTCGAACTTTAGCCTTCATCTCATCACTCACCTGACGCAGGTCTGTCTCGTTGTAAAGTGCTCGCGGCGTGATAATAACGATCAGTTCAGTTCGGTTATCGCTGTTTTCAGTAGTACCGAATAGACTGCCCAAAACAGGAACGGTGTGCAGGAACGGCACGCCATCATCCGAATTCGATACGTTTTCCCTTATCAAACCACCCAGCACCACAGATTCTCCGCTGCGCACAGCGACACGACTCTTGATTTCTCGATTGAGGAACCGTCGATTACCACCCACGTCGAGCTGACCAACATCAGTCACAGATTGCTCTATATCCATGGTAATCAGTCCACCGGCGTTAACAGATGGTTTAACATCCAAGAGCACACCCGTATCGCGATATTCAATATTCTCCGTTGTAGTGCCGCCGTTGGTCACCGTCGTACCCCGTCGCACTGGAATCTGCTCACCTACCTGAATGAATGCCGAGTTATTGTCCAGCACCATCACTGACGGCGTAGAAATAATATTAACCAGGGACTTCTGGGATAACGCATTCAGTACAGCACTGACATCGCCAATGGAATTGGTGATCGTATAAGAAAAACCCGGCGCAATTCGTGCTGGACCTGCGGCTGCATCTGCCAATACCCCTACCCCGCCATAGTTGTCGCCCAGCCCACCCTTGAACGTCCATTCCAGGCCGTAACGCAATTCGTCGGTCAACTGGACTTCAATGATACTGGCCTCGATCATCACCTGAGTGGCCACTGTGTCTAGCTTTTCCAACGCCGACTTAATGAGCTTATACTGCACACCGGTCGCATAAATCATCAGCGAGTTATTTTCCTCGTCTGCCACAACGCGGACATCCTCCGCAAGCGGGTTACCGTCAAGGCCCATACTGACAGCCGCGAGTCGATTAGAGCCACCGCCTGATGTTCGACCAGTGCCGCTGCTATTGCCGCGCGCGCGCCCGCTATTTATCGACTCCTGGTTTAAGCCAGGTGCAACCCCACCCTGCGCACGGCTGCCCTGTTGAGAAGCCTGATTCCCACCCCTGGAGTAAATACTATTCAACAGATCCGCGAGACGACCAGCGGTCGTATTCTGGACGGGGTACACAAATAGGCGCTTCTCTCCACCAGCAGTTTCAGGAGTATCGAGGCGCTCTATCCAAGTACCCATTACCTCAAGATAGTAAGCACGTGGCGTCACCACCAGAATGCTATTCAATCGCTCGAAGGGAATGATGCGCACCAACTGACCGAAATCATCTTCGTCGCTCGCGCCGCCCACTCCGTCTGCACCCAGAAGGGCATTTAATGCCTCTGCGGTTTCCTCGACACCGCTGTTCTCCAACGGGAACAGACCTACGGACATGCCCTTCAGTCGGTCCACATCAAAGGTTTCCACGATTTCGAGCCAGCCCCGCAGCTGCGTGCGCGTTCCCGCAAGCATCAATAAGTTACGGGTGTTATCGACGCGGACGAACGCTTCTTCTTCAGCCAGCGGCTTGAGGATCTCGGCCATACCGCTCGCGCTGATGTATTGCAGCGGCACAATAATCGTACTGTAACCGGCTGCGGTATCTTGTGGCGAGCCCACGTCTGGGTAGAGTCTTGACGCTTGGTTAGAAGCCGTAATCAGGTAACGACCCGTGTCGCCGCGGATCATAAGGATATTGTTGGCTTTGAGCAGGGACTCCAGCACCACCAATAATTCATCGCGGGGAATAGGCGTCCGCGTGCGCAGGGTCACGGTGCCGTTAACAGGTCCATCGACGATGTAATCAAGGCCCAGGATGTCACCAATGACCGCGTGAACAACCTCAGACAGCGGCGCCGCCTCGAAGTTGAGACTGACATCTTCACCCACAAAACGCACGGGCTCTTCGGTGGACGGCATCCTGATCGGCCTATCCGTGCCCTTGTAGATGACCGGATCAGGAATGGTCAGATCATCGTCACTGCCGGCAAGCACCGCAGCGCTCTCGACAGGGCCCGTACGCTGTTCGCTAGATGGATCCAAATCCGCGAGGGTGTTCTCGCCCACCCCCTGCTGATCCAAAGAGGCACAGCTGGTTAACACCCCTAACAGAAGGAGTATCAGCGCTGTCACTCTGGCAGCTTGTAACCGGTTTCCCATCTTCACTTGCCCCAATAACCCCTGTGGTACATATTACTTTTTGTCATTTGTCGGTTTGTATGCCGACGCTATTGCCTGTTGCCTGCACTCACCGGAGCTTCGTCGGTATTTTACCGACCACCCATAGACAAGCTTTGCTCCTCGCTAGCCTCAGCTTCCGGAATACCCTGCAGCGGTGCAATGGGTACTTTTTGGCCAGGCACACGCGTCGGCACTGCCGGCGAGGCGCTTGTCGCGGGCGCATTGTACTGCACATCCAGCGATGCCATGCTCAACATTTTCTCGTCGCGCCCGCCCGCGCTGACAAATATCGCGCGATCAGGCGCAATGGATTCCAGCGTCCAGCCTTCAAGCTCATCGTCCACAGCGACCCGCTGCCGCTTGCCTTTGACGATTACGATGGCACCGCCCGTCTCGCCGCTGCCAAATACCCCGACCACTCTCACGCCCTTTAGCGTGGTAGCCGCTGCCTTTGGTTTCTCTTTTTTCGGTGCGGTCTCATCCGGCGCTTGGGCAGGTCGACGGCTGGCCCAAAAGAGCGGCCGGCTCACAATCTCTGCAGAAGCGTCATCAGAAACTTCGGGTTGCTGCTCAAGCGCTAGAACACTCAACGAGTCGGCCGCAGGTGGAATCGGGGCGGGCCCACCGTCAACGATCTGCCGTGTAACGCCCCACGCCAGCTGCAGCGCGAGTAGCAACAGGGCGACCACCAAAGCCAGTTCCAGACGACGCTCGGCAAATAAGGGATTAACCCGGGTTTTGTAACGTGACAGGACGTCGCTGATTACCATCATGAGGCCGACCTCAAGGACATAATCTGAAAGCGCGCCGTCACATCCTGAACACCCTTGTTACGCTGGTTGCGTGGCAGCCGCTTGGGATAAACATCAAGCCCCTCAATAAGAAGCATGGGTCGATACAACGCGAGGCTAGTCAGCGCGGCATCCAGCGCGGCAACGTCACCGGTTGCCATCACGCTGATCGCCATACGATCGAAGCTCTCCAGTTGCTCCGGAGGCAATACCTGGCTGTTGGTGATGGTCATTCCAGCGTCAGTTAGCAGGCGACGGACCTCAGCCTGTAAGGCCGCCGACACGGACGCTTGATCCTGAGCCGAGCCGTACACCATGCCGGCATTACCACCGGCAGACTGAATTGCCGTCTCCAAGGCGGTACGGGACGCCAACACACCTTGAACACGCGCTACGCGCGGCTGCAAACTGTCTATCTCCGACTGAATAGCTGACCGACTGCCCAGCAGTGAGGTCACCGCAGACAAATACACAAGGATCGGTAACAGCAGTGTCACTCCAATAAGCACAGAGGATAGGCGGTGGGTACGAATCCAGTTCATTTCTGATCAGCTCCCGCCAATTGGATGTTCAGGTAGAACTGTTCCTCGCTGCTACCAGAGATCCGAGTGATTGCCTGTGGTGCAGTCACCGATACAAACTCCGGTTGCTCTGTGAGTAATTGCATCACCGATGCCGCATCCTGAGCGCGACCACGCAGACGTATCTCGCGGCCGTTCATCTGAAACTGCTGTATGAACACGTCATCGCCCATCAGGGCGGTCAGCCGCGCGAGTTCCGCATGGGGGCTGGGGTACTCACTCACTAGACGATTCACTTCACTGACAGTACCGTTCACAGCGCCCAGACGCTGCCTGAGGGCAAGTGCAGGTGCTGCGTCACGTTGCAGCTCAGCCGATGCAGCCTCCAGCCGACTCAATTCAAACTGTTTAAAGCCAACGTTGAATGCAAGCAGCACCAGCAACACCAAGGCCGTCGCTGCGACATAGGCGCCGCAGCGTATCAGGCGACGTCGATAGGACTGCTGTCGATGTTGCTCGCCAAAACCCCGCACCATCACCCAGTGGCCGTCGGCTTGCGCCCATACCTCGCGCTCACCAGGATCATGAATATCGTGTGATTTGGCAAGATATGTCATGACGGCACTGCGCGACAGAATCACCAGGCGAATGTTCAGAGTGTCTTCACTGCCTGCAAGCCGAGACCAGCCATAGGCTGTATCATCAGCCGAGAAAGGACTGCTGGAGGAAACTTCCAGCGCCATCACAGATTCCAGGTTGGGCAACACCGCACCGGGCAGTTCCAGGCTTCGCTCCAGCACCAGATCATTGGGCACGGCAACGGCAACCAAATGGGATGTAGTCGCATCTATGCGCTGCCCTGCCTGATAAGACGTTTTGGTGTCGCCGTCGGTGAGGGTGACCACATCGTCCAGTTGTTGCCGGACCGGTGAATCATCCGACCACAGAAACTCCCTCCACGCGGCCTGCCACAAACGGCCCGTATCACGCACGTCATACCCAAAGAGCATCCACTGTTGGCTATCAAGCGCCATGCAGCTGTTTCATCCTTTTATTCACCCGTCAGTTTTGCGACGCTTGCCCCGCATCACCCGCGGCGGCTCGATTCGCATGGCGTGCCAGGGCAGGTCTGTGACGCCACTGTTGCCCTCTTGCAGCCATTGGCGGCGCACCCATTCGCGTCCGCCGGTTTTGATTATCGCATCCACACGCAAGGGGCTACCAGCGAGAATTTGTCGGATTGCGGCTTGCGATGGATTCCCAACAGGCACGCCCGACGCTGCCAGTATTTGCCGCACCTCGGGTGAAGCGATCATCGGCACGGTGCGCTCGCCGGCCATGCGCCCAGCCACCACATAGTCTCTGACTTGGTCAAAGTCGCCGCGGCTGAAGCCACCCACCCTGAGCAGGTCTTCGCCGACTTCAAAGGTATTTATTGCGGCACGTGGGCGCGGCCGGGAATTGCGCCATTCGTTGACGGTGCGAGCCAGGGCGACCGCTTCACCCTGCTCCATACCGGCTGCTTGCTTGAACAGCTCTCTCAGCAGCGGCACCTGGGCATCGTTGAGACTGATCAAACCCTGCACCGGGGTGATCACGATAGTCACCTCCTGCTCACCGACGCGATACCGACGCTCCAACTGGGGCGGTTCCTGAAGATTGCGCTGTCGGCTTTCACTGACAATATCGGCGATCAGCAAACGCACGGCGCCGTCTCCGGCTGCAATCACCCGTGCGCGATCAGCGTGCACCTGCGCAAGCTGGGTATCCACGCGCGCCTGCGCCACGATGCCCGCCACAAGTAAGGACATACCGGCGATAAACCACACTACAATGGCGAGTGCGACGCCCTGCTGTGACCTCATCGCCCCATACCCATAATCATGTCGGGCCAATAGCGGTCGGAAGACTTGATCCGCAGTCGTATCTGGTAGGGCGTCGCGAAGCTTTTATCCCACTCAGTAATCCAATCGCCATCCAACTCCCGTCGATAGGCCACTGAAAACTCTTCCACGCGATCAATCACGCGACGCGACGGGCTCTCTTCCCAGGCATAGGGCTCAGAATTTTCGGGCTCCTGCCACTGCAGGATTAGCGTGTTTTCCACCTGCGCCAGACGCAGGTAAAAACTGCCGCCGTAGGTTTCGCCAAAGAGCATGGACGAGCGCCATTCCAGTGAGCCGTCCTCCTCGATGCGGAAGAAGCCGCTTCCAGGCCCGCCGCGACCACCGCCGAGTGTTAATCCACCTAAATCATCACCGACAATGGTGGCATCGAAGGCATCGCGTAGGAACGAACTGACGCTACGAATTTCATCCACGCGATCCGTGAGGCGGGTGATCGCGACCTGTGTGTTGCCGAGGGTGCGCAGGCCGGTGACCGTCACCACCATCACCAGTGAAAGGATGGTTAGGGCGACCATGACTTCGATGAGGGTAAATCCGGCGTCGCGCTGCGCCCTTTTTGGCACACCTTGGCTCATCGCGGCAGGGCCTCAACCACGGAATTGAGCACGAAACGGCCTGGTTTTCGCCCGTCGGTCCACCCCACGGTGATCTCGAGGTGATGCAGGCTTCCCTGGGGCAAGCCTTCCCTGGCGGTCTCCACCGGCCAGGTGTTTACTGTCCACACAAAACCACCCTCGGTCTCGCCTCTATCGCTGAGACCGTTTCTGGGCACACGCGAATGTTCAGCCAGGAGCGAACGGGCCAGCTCCACACCGAAAGCGTATTTTTCGTCCGTGCGAACGTTTCGCGTAGCACCGCTGGCCGCCTGATAGAGCGCCGCCAGGGCCAACCCCAAAATGGAGATCGCAACCACCATCTCCAGCAGCGAAAACCCACGCGCCGTCCTTCGACTAATCAAAGTCATAGGCCTCATGAGACACGCTACCCAGCAGCCAATCCACCTTTATCGCAACACCACCCACCCCGGGTCGTTCGATATCCAAGCCGCCGCCGGAAGAGCCGCCCTCCGGGTAAAATCGGATGACACCCGCATCCTCACGATTCACCTCGCGGGCCGTGTTCACCACGATTTCCACAGTCTTGGGCAGTTTCCGCCGCTCCTTGCCGAGAACGACCAGCCGTCTTTGGGGGTTGATCACCACGTCCTGCGCCTCGCCTGTACTAACGGCACGATGGCGTGCAGCAGCCAGCAAGGTCACGGTATCCCGAATGGCCTGGCGGTACTGCATGCTTTCGTAAAAACGGATAGACGCCGGGACGGAAACGGCCAACACAATGCCCACCACCGTCATGGCGGCGATGAGCTCTAAAAGCGTAAAGCCCCGCTGTCGCGGGAGAGTCGGAACGATAAGGCCTTGAGTTGATGCCATGAGCGCGCTCACTGGCGTTTGGCTACGTGAGTTAGTTGGCGTTAGTCACGTCGGCGTCTTCACCTTCACCGCCGGGCGTGCCGTTCTGACCATAGCTGATAATATCCAGGTCACCGCGATCACCGGGGTACTTATACAGATACTCACGGTTCCAGGGATCCAGCGGCACGCTGCCCTTCAGGTAGGGCCCGTTCCAACCTGCCTTACCCGCCGGTTTTTCAACCAGTGCCTGCAGTCCCTCGTTGCTCGAGGGAAAGTGGCCCACATCCAGCTTGTACATTTCAAGGGCCTGCTCCAGGTCCTTGATCTGAATGGCGGCCGTCTTTGTTTTTGCCCCGCCCAACTGGTTTAGCACCTGCGGCCCCACGAGGCTCATTAAGAGGCCGAGAATCGCCAGCACCACCAACAGCTCCATCAGAGTGAAGCCACTCTGGCCGGTTCGGTTGCGGGTAGATTTAGTCATAATTTGTCACCTAGTTCGGGAGTGGTATGCCTGCTGCCCGACGTTGTTACAACGCCAGATCATTGACAGACAGTATCCCCATCAATATCGCAATAATAATGACCGCAATGATAAAGCCCATGCCGAGAATAAGCACGGGCTCCAGTAAGGTGAGGCCGCGCTTAACGCCCGCCTGCACATGGTCATCAAACACCTTGGCCAGTTCGAGTAACATCTCGCCCAAACTGCCTGACTCCTCGCCGACCCGGATCATCTGAATGACCATCGGCGTGAACATTTCCGTTTCCTCCAGCGCCACTGACATTCGCTTACCCGCCTTGACTGCAGGCGGCAGCACCTCGAGGGACTCCTGTATAACCGTGTTATCCACGGTTTCGATGGCAATGGAGATGGCTTTCAGCAGTGACACGCCGTTGCCGAGCAAAGTGCCCACGGTGCGTGCAAATTTGGACACCTCAAACTCGAAAACGATCCCGCCGGCCAGCGGTAACTTGAGCATCCTCGCGTGCAGGCTGCGCTTGCCCTCGTCGCTATCCGCCCATCGCTTGCCGGCGATAACAGCACCCACGGTCACTATGGCCAGAAGCCAGCCCCACGCAGCGATGAAGTCGGCCGCCGCTATCACTGCCGCTGTCAGCGGGGGCAGGGCTTCGCCCATATCTTCAAACAGGGTTTCGAACTGAGGGACAACGAAGCCCAACATGACAACAATCGAAAGCACAGATACAACCAGCAGGATCGCCGGGTATATCAGCGCCGACACCACGCTATCCCTGTTCGCCTTGGCGTTCTCCAGGTACTCCACCAGTCGATCGAGAACATCCGACAACTGCCCGCTGGCTTCGCCGGCCTTGACCATACTGAGGTAGAAACTGCCGAATAATTCTTCGTGGGGTTGCAAGGCCACGCTCAGCGCTTTACCGCCCTTCACTGCCTTCAGCAAATCACTGAGCAACGCGTGCATCTGGGGTTGGGCGGCCATGTCGATAAGCACTTTGAGGGCCCTGTCCAGTGGCAAACCGGCGCGAAGCAGCACGGCTAGCTCAGTGGTCATGGACAGCACGTCCTGCCGTGAGGGTGGTTTGCCTTTCTGCGCCTCGGCCCCGCCCTCTTCCAGTTTGAGCAGAGTTAAGCCTTGCGCGCGGAGCTGTCGTTGAGCGAGTTCGGTGCCGTCGGCCTCGATCATGCCCTCACGGCTTTTACCGTCACGGCCAATGGCCTTATAAGAAAAAGATGGCATGGAGATATCAGACAGCCGCTGACTGCGCCAGCGCCAGGTCACCGTCGCCAGCATCTACGTCCATTTCGCTCTGGTCCTGTGTGACCCGCAATACTTCTTCAATCGAGGTTTGGCCTTGCACTACCTTGCGCAAACCATCCTCAAACAGGGTCAACATGCCCTGATCGCGAGCCGCTGCATGCAGCGAAGTGGCATCTGCGCCACTCATGATGACGCGATGCATCACCTCATCCAGCGGAAACAGCTCATGGATTGATGTTCGCCCTATATAGCCTGAGCCCATGCAGGCATCGCAGCCATCGGCCTGGTAAACGGTGCGCTGACCCTCTGGCAGAAAACGCTTTAAGCCGTATTGTGCAATCGCGGTGTCACTCAGCTCTACGGGTTTTTTACAGCTGCTACACAAGGTTCGCACGAGGCGCTGGGCCAGAACGCCGTTCACCGAGGAAGTAATCAGGTAGCGCTCCACACCCATGTCTTCCAGACGCGTGATCGCACCGGCAGCAGTGTTGGTATGTAAGGTTGATAGCACCAAGTGCCCGGTGAGCGCTGACTGGACGCCAATCTGTGCGGTTTCAGTATCTCGCATCTCACCGATCATAATGATGTCGGGGTCCTGCCGAAGAATCGCCCGCAGGGCTCTAGCAAACGTTAACTCGATCTGGGACTGCACCTGTATCTGGTTGACACCGCCAAGCTGGTATTCGACGGGATCTTCAACCGTGATGATCTTTAGCTTTTCTGAATCCAAGGAAGCCAGCGAGGCATATAGCGTGGTGGTTTTACCCGACCCAGTTGGCCCGGTCACCAGCAGTACGCCGTGCGGCCTGGCGAGCAGTGTCTGGTAGCGCTCCAGCGTATCCTCACTGAACCCCATATCCCCAAGGCTGAGGCGAATACTCTCGCGATCCAACACACGCATGACAATACTCTCGCCATGCACGGTCGGAATCGTTGACACACGCAGGTCCAGCTCATGGCCTTTCACCCGGGTCATAATGCGTCCATCCTGAGGCAATCGACGCTCGGCAATGTTCATCTGAGACAACAGCTTGATACGTGACGCAATCGCCGCTGAGAGGTTGCCGGCCGGTGCATCCGGGTAGTCCTGTAATACCCCGTCAACGCGGTAGCGCAGGTGCAAGCCATCCTCAAAGGGCTCGATGTGGATATCTGACGCACCCATATCTACCGCCCGGTGGATAATCTGGTTTACCAGCCGAATGACGGGTGCTTCAGAGGCCAAATCCCGCAGGTGTTCGATAAACTCATCATCACTCTGCCCGGCAAACTGGTCATCGAACTCTTCCTCATTATCGCCTGCATCAGAGACCAGATGCGCCTGCAGGGCCTTGCTGATATCGCTCTCCAAGCCCAAAACCACAGTCACGGGCGACTCGACAGCCATGCCCAGGGCCTTGCTGATGTAGGGGTCTTGAGGAACGGCCGCGGCGAAAGTCAGGTCGTCGCCTGTCTTGGCGACCGGCACTACCGAGTTAGAAAAGAGAAAATCCTGGGCAACTTCATCAACCTGGACTGGCTCTTCAGGATAATCAGCAGAGTTAAGTAGCGGAATATCAAGCTGTGCACTGAGCGCGGTGGCAAAATCCAACTCAGACACCAAGCCGAGTTTCACCAATACCTGGCCAAACTTGTCGCCCATTTCGCTCTGGGCAAGCAGCGTTCGTTCGACATCCCGTTCAGATATCTTGCCTTGCTCTACCAATAGCTCGCCGATTTTCTTCATGGATTCCACTGCGCCATTGAGTCTCAGCGCCAATGCACTGGCGCTTATCGTTGCCTCGAGTGTAACACAGGGGTCGCGCCGTCATGGTCGACGGCGCGAATCATGCACGCTAGAAATGACCCAATACCGCAGACGCGATTAGGCTCGCTGGCTGGATGCGGAGATCACCTCACCTGTCATGTAGCCAGAGTAGTCAGACGCCAGAAACATCATGACATTAGCAACTTCCCAGACCTCGGCCGCCCGGCCGAATGCCTCCTTCTCGGCGAGTTGTTCCAGCAACTCCATGGGAGTGGTCTTCTTCAGGAACTCGTGAAACGCAATAGATGGAGAGACCGCGTTAATCCGCACTCCGTGGTCAGCAGCCTCGAGCGCACTGCAGCGCGTCAGCGCCATCACACCGGCCTTGGCTGCCGCATAGTGGCATTGCTCTTTCTGGGCGCGCCAACCCAGCACGGAGGCATTGTTCACAATGACGCCAGCGCCACGGGGCTGCATCTTTTGCAGCATCGCTCGCGTCATTCGCATTGTGCCAGTCAGGGTTACATCAAGTACGCGCGACCACTCTTCATCCGACATTTCTACCAGCAACCGCGTGCCACCCAGCCCCGCGTTGTTGATCAGAACATCAACGGTGTCCAGCTTTTCCTCCGCCTCATCCACCAACGCCTGAACATCTGGCTCGTCGGTAACGTTGGCGAGCTTTCCATAGACCCGCTCCAGCCCCGTTTCAGCTCTCAGCGTCTCTACGGCTTTGGCCAACCGTCCTTCGTGAATATCACTGATCATCACGGCGCGAGCGCCCTCCTCCGCTGCACGGGTCGCTGCCGCGAAACCAATGCCGGCGCCCGCAGCGGCAGTCACCAGAACGGACTTGCCCTTGAGCAGATTGTGTCCCTCGACATAGGGAGGTGGTTCTTTCAATGCCATGATTTACTCGCTTAACACGTGGAATCTGAAATCTTGTGCGGCGTGCTCCGCCACCACACGCTATGCTGTTGAACAGAGGTGAGCACGGGTTAGCCGCGCGGCTCCCGAGGCATACCCAGAGCCCGCTCGGCGATGATGTTGCGTTGGATCTGATTCGTACCACCGTAAATAGTGTCAGCCCGCGTAAACAGGTACATCGCCTGTAGGCGACTCAACTCATAGGGAGCAGCGTCGAGCACTTCGCTTTCTGGGCCCATCACATCCATGGCCAACTTACCCAGATTCCGATGCCAGCTAGACCAATACAGCTTGTAGATCATGGCTTCTTTCTGGAGGCTGCCGTCGTCGCCACCGCCGGAGAGCATTCGCATACTGTTGTAACGCATGATGCGAAGGCCGATGTGTGCATCCGCAATACGTTGACGCAGCGCAGGGTCTTGCGACGCCCCATTCACCTTCGCCAATCGCACAATCTCATCCAACTCATTTTGAAACAGCATCTGCTGCCCCAGCGTAGAAACGCCTCGCTCGAAACCCAGAAGCCCCATAGCAACCTTCCACCCGTCACCGGGTGCCCCCACGAGATCACTGTCTGCGCAGACGGCTTCATCGAAAAATACTTCGTTGAATTCTGAGGTTCCCGTCATCTGTTGGATGGGGCGAATATCCACTCCCGGCTGATCCAGTGTGACAAGGAAGAAGCCTAATCCTTTATTGCCCACAGACTCTGAGTCAGTGCGCGCTATTACGAAGCAGTACTCCGATTCGTGGGCCAATGAGGTCCACACTTTCTGCCCGCTGATTTTCCACTGCCCGCTGTCTTTATCTTTGATTGCACGGGTTTTTACGTTAGCCAGGTCGGACCCTGCGCTGGGCTCAGAATAGCCCTGACACCAGAAGTCTTCACCACGCAGAATGCCGGGCAAGTAACGTTCGCGTTGCTCGTCGGTCCCATAGGCGATCAGCGTCGGGCCCGTTAACGTTTCGCCGATATGGCCCATGCGTCCCGGGCCACCCGCTCTGGCATACTCTTCGTTGAAGATCACCTGCTGTTCAATTGTGGCGCCCCGGCCTCCATAGGCTTCGGGCCAGCCAATGCAGGTCCAGCCGCCCCCGTGCAGTTTTCGCTCCCAGGCTTTGCGCTCCTCGACGAATACATGTTCATCACCGGGGCCGCCGCGGTAGCGCATCTGGGCAAACTCACCGGTGAGGTTTTCACCCATCCACGTGGCCACCTCCTCCCGGAAGGTTTCATCCTGCGCGCTAAAGCTCAGTTTCATAAACCCATTACCTCACCGTCCAGCAGCTGAGAGGCAATAATTTCCCTGTGCCACGCAGCATTGCCCAAAAGTGTTTCCGCCGACTTTGCGCGTTTGAAGAACAACTGTATGTCGTACTCCTCGGTAAAGCCGACGCCACCGTGTAGCTGTATGCCGCAGCCCGCATTGAAGAAGGCCGCATCGCTGCAATAGGCTTTCGCGATACTCGCGGCCTCCAAAAGCTCTTCGCCAAGCGGTCCGCCACGCAGCGCTTCGTCTGCAACACAGGCCGCGTAATACAGTGCGGAGCGCGCAGCCTCAGCTTTCAGCATCATGTCAGCGGCCTTGTGTTTAAGCGCCTGATAAGACGCTATCACGCGGCCGAATTGCACACGCTCCTGCATGTAGGCAACGCTGCTGTCCAACGACTCTTGAGCAACCCCTACTTGGTCTGCCGCAACTGCTATGGCGGCCAGTGCTATCAGTTTCTCGAGGCACTCACCGGATTGCCCAGCCTGATCGGCTTCACCCAGCAACGCATCCTCTGGCAGGAAAACATCGCGCAGGTAGACCTCTGCCTGTTTACGCGTTTCGTCCATAGTGGGTAAATAGTTGCGCTCCAGACCGGGCGTATCGCTAGGCACAACAAAAAGACTGATGCCATCAGGACCTGTGCTGAATGGTGTGCGCGCAGCCACAATCAGTACATCAGCGCTGTGGCCGTTGGGTATGTAGCGCCAATAACCATCGAGCCGATAGCCATCGGCGGTGCGTTCCCAAATCCCTTCGACCGAGGCACAGTCCGACCGTCTGGACGCGCCGGTATACGCAACGCTGGCCGTTACGCCATCGATTAACTGCGGCAAAATCTGCTGCTTCTGGGTCTCAGTGCCAGCGAGTAATACAGCATTTGCGCCAAGACACACCGTTGAAAAGAACGGGCTACAAAACAGATGCTTACCCATTTCTTCCAGAGTGGCCACCAGTTCCACATACCCGAGCCCCAAACCGCCGTAGGCTTCAGGGATGTGCATGGCTGGCCAGTAGAGCTCCTTGCAGACTCTCTGCCAGAGATCCGGGTCATAGCCCAACTCACTGCCCATCACACCACGCACAGCGGCACTGCTTGATACTTCAGCAAGAAATGACCGGGCGGTATCCCGGATCATTTGCTGCTCTTCAGTGAAGGAAAACTCCATGGACCTTAACTGCCGTAGACTTTTTGGGCGGGGACTTCAGCGGCCATTAACTGATCCATCGCGGCATCAAGTTCAGCGGGCTGCCACCGATCTCCCTTATCCAGGCCCTGGGTCGTGCGCCAACCGTCCGCAATGGAGAGCTTGCCCCCCTCGGACTCAAAGACTCTACCGGTAATGCGCGACGAAACGCCCGAGACCAGATAGGCCACCAGGGATGACACGTTCTCCGGTGCCCAGTAGTCAAAGCTATCGTCTTCAGGCTTTTTCATACGCTCAGCCATCTCGGGAACCGCGGTTGTCATGCCGGTTCTTGCGGCAGGCGCAATGGCGTTTGCAGTGACGCCATAGCGGGCAAGCTCTACGGCCTGATTAAGCGTCAGCGCTGCAATGCCGGCCTTGGCGGCCGCGTAGTTGCTCTGCCCCACAGAGCCCTGAAGGCCAGCGCCGGAAGTAGTGTTGATAATTCGGGCATCGACCTCGGCGCTTTCCTTTGACCGTCCCCGCCAATAATGCACTGCGTGAGAGCTGATGCAGAAGTGGCCTTTCAGGTGGACCGACATAATAGCGTCCCATTCCTGCTCGGTCATCGACGCGAACATCCGGTCGCGGTTGATACCGGCATTGTTAACCACGGCATGGAGATCGCCGTACGTATCGATGGCCTGCTTGATCGCATTCAGACTATCGCCGTAGTCGGTGATGTCCGAGGTATTGACCACAGCCTCGCCGCCCTCTGACGCGATCTGCGCTACCACTTCTGCAGCAGCATCGGCATTAATATCGTTAACAACGACTTTGGCGCCTTCTTCGGCACACACCCGCGCATGAGCTGCACCCAGTCCGCCCCCCGCGCCGGTGATAATCACAACGCGTCCTTCACAAATTCCGCTCACAAGCTCAACTCCACACTGTTTCTCTATTCTTCACTCAT
This sequence comes from Parahalioglobus pacificus, assembly GCF_014652275.1. Lineage (GTDB taxonomy): Bacteria > Pseudomonadota > Gammaproteobacteria > Pseudomonadales > Halieaceae > Parahalioglobus > Parahalioglobus pacificus. The sequence goes on from NZ_BMYM01000003.1 coordinate 73,021, forward strand.
ATTCACTGCACATCACAACGCCGTGAATCTGTCGTCGCTTACCTAGGGATAAAATCACAGCCGCTCAATCACTGTGACATTCGCCTGGCCACCACCCTCGCACATGGTTTGCAGGCCATAGCGGCCACCAGTGCGTTCCAACTCATGCAGCAAGGTGGTCATTAGCTTGGTCCCCGTGGCCCCAAGAGGGTGACCAAGAGAGATCGCGCCGCCATTCACATTGGTCTTTTCATGCGGATAACCGGTTTCCTTCAACCAGGCCATGGGCACAGAGGCAAAAGCCTCATTAATCTCTACCAGGTCCATATCCTCGAGGCGCATACCCGACCGCTTCATGGCATAAGCAGTCGCGGGAATAGGCGCAGTTAGCATCCAGATGGGGTCCTCCGCGCGCACACTCATGTGAGCAATACGGGCACGGGGGGTCAGGTTATAGCGCTTGAGCGCTTCCTCGGACACCAGCAGCATGGCGCTGGCCGCATCGCAGGTTTGGCTCGATACCGCTGCCGTGATCGTGCCGCCTTCCGCCAGTGGTGCAAGTTCTGCCATCTTTTCCATACTGGTATTGCGCGGCGTCTCGTCCATCTCAACGCCATTCAACGGTGCCACTTCCCGATCGAATCGCCCCTCTTCAATGGCGCGCAGTGCCCGTGTGTGGGACTCCAGAGCGAAGGCCTCCATCTCTTCCCGGCTGATGTTCCATTTGTCAGCGATCATCTGGGCCGAGTTGAATTGCGAAACTGGCACATCGCCATAGCGGGCAACCCAACCCTGGCTGCCGGAGAACGGGTCGCTGAACCCTAGAGGCTCAGCCGCAAGCATCGCGGAGGAAATAGGAATCTGGGTCATGGTCTGCACACCGCCTGCCACAACCACATCGTTTACGCCGGCCATAATCGCCTGGGCTGCGAAGTGCACAGCTTGCTGCGATGAGCCGCACTGACGATCAACCGTTGTGCCAGGCACTTCGTCCGATAAGCCCGCTGCCAACCAGCAGGTGCGCGCAATGTCCCCCGCCAGCGGTCCGATGGTGTCCACGCAGCCGAACACCACATCGTCATAGTCATTGTCTGGAATGGCGTTACGATCAACGAGCGTTTTGAGCACGTGTGCGCCCAGGTCAGCGCCATGGACATCCGCCAGGCCACCTTTGCGGCGTCCCGTGGGCGTGCGCACCGCATCAACAATATAGGCTTCTGCCATTTTTCTATCTCCGATCAATCACTATGAGAAGGTGCCGGTCGCCCCGAGTCGGGCGTCGTCATACATGAGGTAATCCATGACACAGGCCTTGTGAAAACCGCTGTCACCCCAGGTGCCAGCCAGCGCCCAGGCTTTTTTCATGAAGATGTGCAGATCCACTTCCCAGGTATAACCCATGGCGCCGTGCACCTGGATACTGTGTTTCGCCGCAAGGTTCGCCGCGTCACAGGCTGCCAACTTGGCGTGGGCAACATGACGTTGCGCGCCAGGGTCGTCTGTAAAGAGCGAGTAGGCCGCGCGCGCGACCGCAGGTTTTGCATACTCAAGGCGCACTGCCACATTGGCCATGTGGTGTTTGACCGCCTGGAACGAACCAATGGGTTTACCGAACTGTTGACGATCCGAAGTGTAGGCCACGGACATATCGATCATGCGTTGCGCTAGCCCCAAACACTGCGCCGCAGCACCCAGTGCGCCGCGGCGCATTGCCAAACCGCCAACGGCGTTGGCCGCAGCGCCGGTGAGCACAGGCTCAACGCCCGGCTCTATCGCTATCGCGTACAAACGGCGGGATGGATCAACAGACGCATTTGCGCGCGCAGTAAATTGCCCCGGATGCAGTGCAAACAAGGCATCACCTTCGCACCACAGCAGAAGATCTGCCACGTGCGCATCCTCTGCCAACTGGTTATTGGCCAGGCCGCACACAACACGCGCTGATCCGTCGGCTACTTTCGGGAGCCAGGTAGCGGCCAGTTCGCCGCCCACGGCCTGCAATACAGGCACGGCAACCAAAGCGGTGTTAACAAGTGGTTCTGGCAGTGCCACATACCCGCACTCCTGCGCCAGTAGCACAAAGTCCACTGCCGACATACCCAGACCGCCATGCGACTCCGGTACCGTTAACCCGGTAACACCCAACTCTGTCAGAGCCTGCCACAGCGCATCGTCGCGTCCGGTCGGAGATTCCCAACCCGCGCGGATACGTTCCGGTGTTACCTCATTGCGCAAGAACTCACCCACGGAATCACGAAACAGGTATTGGTCTTCAGAAAACGTAAAGTCCATCACTGCTCTCCCTTATCGCGGCATGCCAAGCATCCGCTCGGCAATGATGTTGCGCTGAATCTCATTGGTGCCCGCATAGATAGGGCCCGACTGGGAGAACAGCCATCCGTCCAGCCAGCTACCCACACCTGCCGCGTCTGGCGCGTGTGGCCAAAGCTCGGCCCGCGCACCCAGAATGCTCATCGCGGTTGCGTGCATTGACTGATCCAGTTCAGACCAAAAGATTTTATTGGTTGACGACTCTGCACCAATTTTTCCGCCCTGGCTTAAACGACAGGCAGTCTGGTAGGTCGAAAGGCAATAGCTCTCCGCGTCAAGATAGGCTTGCATCACTGCCTCTCGAATGGCCGGGTCACGGTCGGCTGACGCCCGATTCTCCCGATACAGCTCAACAAGACGTTTCGCAGTTTCCTGAAAACGCGCCGGCGAACGCAGCATCAAACCGCGTTCAAATCCTGCGGTGGCCATGGCCACCGACCAGCCTGCGCCCTCATCGCCAAGGCGACAATCTTCTGAGACTTCAACATCGTCAAAGAAAATTTCAGCAAAGCCCGGCAAACCGTCTAGCTGCGGGATCGGCCGCACAGTCACACCCGGGCTATCCAGCGGCACCAGAATAAATGTCAGCCCCCTGTGTCGCTGCGAGTCAGGGTCAGTCCGAAACATTCCGAACACCCAGTCGGCCCAGACCGCACGCGTAGACCAAATCTTCTGTCCATTGATTACGTATTTGTCGCCCTTGCGCTCGGCGCGGGCTCGAATGGCTGCCATGTCAGAGCCGGCATTGGGCTCTGACCAGCCCTGCGCCCACACATCCTCGCCGGTCGCCATGCGCGGCAAAAAGCGCGCCTTCTGCGCCTCGGTGCCGTACTCCATCAGGGTGGGACCCAGCAGAAAAATTCCGTTCTGGTTCACGCGCAGTGGCGCGCCCGCCCGGTAGTATTCTTCTTCAAAGATCAGCCACTCGATCAGGTCGCAACCGCGCCCACCCAGCGCTTCCGGCCAGGTCACCATGCCGAAGCGCCCACTGTTCAGCGTGGCCTCCCACTCCCTGTGCTGGGCAAAGCCCTCTGCGGTATCAAAGGTCTGTAGAGGCTGGGCTGGCACATGCTCGGCCAACCATTGCCGCACCTCTGCGCGAAAATCCTGCTGCTTCTGTGAATACGATAAGTCCATTGGTCAGATAGGCACCGTAGCGGTGCTACTCCTTAAAATCTGCGTCGCGTTTTTCAACGAAGGCGTCGCGCGACTCCTGCGAGTCGCCCATGGTGTAAGCCTCAAGCGTGAAGCCTTGCTCCCAGCGGTACTTGGCTTCCAGGTCACCGTCTTCAATACCGGTCAGTGCTTCCTTGGCCAACTCCACCATCGCGGGTGATTTCTCAGCAATGGTTAGGGCGATACCGAGCGCGGTCTCACGCAAATGTTCGCGTGGCACGACTTTTTCGACAGCACCGAGGCGGTAGGCCTCCTGCGCATCGATAAACTCGCCGGTGAAGTACATGTGGCGCACTTTCTGCACCGGGAAAAGCCGCTGGAGGTGCGCACCACCGCCCATAGCCCCGCGGTCTATTTCGGGCACACCAAAGCGGGCACACTCTGACGCCACAAGGATATCGGCAGCACCGGACATGCCGATACCGCCGCCCAACACGAAACCGTGCAGCGCCAGAATCACTGGCTTGGGATTACGGTGGATAGCGCGGTAGGTCTCGTAGTTACCTCGATTCACGTCCACGATTCTTTCAGGTTTTGCAGCCAGTTCCTTGATATCAACCCCGGCGCAAAAGCCCTTGCCCTCGGCAGACACAACGATCACACGCACAGCGTCATCGGCGCCGAAATCGTCCAGGGCATCGGCGATTGCGAACCAGCCTGCGCTGTCGAACGCATTAACCGGCGGATTGTTCAGCACTAATTCGCCGATCCCGTTTTCAATATGCACATCAAATGGTGTCTTCATACTGAAGGCACTCCCTCTTTCTTGTTGTCATTGCGCAAGGCCAGCAGCGCCAATCGCTGTTCGGCTTCTTCGACGATGGACTGAACCAGTGACTCACAGCTGACTATGCTGTCGATAACACCGGCCACTTGCCCACTGGGCAGCACGCCATGCGCCGGTTCGCCGTCCACCATGGCTTTCTGGATAATCATGGGGGCGTTGGCGGACATAATCGCCTGCGCGGGTGTTAGATCGTCATCGCGACTCATGGCCAGCGCCGATTTCAAGAGCTGACCGATCGTAGCGCCTGTGTACTTGCGGTAGGCAAGACCATTTTTTACAGCGATCCAGAGTTTGCGGAGATTGCCGGCGCGCTCCAGGTCGCCCAACACCTCATTCATAATCATGCGCTGGGGCAAACCATCCATCGCCGTTGAACGAATAATCTGTGCGGGATCACCGCAGTCCACATAGCGTTGCAGTGTTTCGCGAGGCACCGGGCTTTCTTCCGTCATCAGAAAACGCGTGCCCATTGCTATGCCGTCGGCACCCCAGGCCAGCGCCGCCAGTAATCCCCGGCCGTCCTTGAAGCCGCCAGCCGCCACAACGGGCACCTTCTCGCCAACCGCATCGATGACCTGTGGAATCAACAGCGTTGTAGGGACGGCCCCCGTGTGGCCACCGCCCTCGCCCCCTTGCACGGTAACCACGTCAGCACCCAGTTCGACCGCCTTCGCCGCGTGCTTGGGCAGGCCCACCGTGGGCATGCACACTACACCGGCGGACTTCAACTTCTGGATAAACTCTGGCCCGGGCGAGCGGGAATAGCTGACTGCACGCACCCCGTGGCGAATCACCATATCAACGATGTCGGCAGCGTTCGGCTGATACATATGGAAGTTCACGCCGAACGGTTTATCAGTCAGCGCCTTTACCCGCAGGATGTCGCGCTCCATCTCCTCGGGCGGGATGGTGGCGCCAGCAAGAAAACCAAAGGCACCTGCGTTACAGCTGCCCGCGACCAATTCGGGATGAGCAACCCAGCCCATCGCCGTTTGAACAATGGGATAGCGACAACCCAGCAACTGGGTAAGGCGAGTCTCCAGCGAGGACATTACTGTGCCTCACCCGCGGCGGGCACACCCGGGGGATTACCCCTGATTTGCAGGGCGCGCTGATTGTGCGGATCCAGCGCCGCAATCACTGCCAGTTGCTCGGCGGTTGGCGCAGTCGTCTGTGGCACATCATCGGGCACAAACACGGGGTACCCCGTATTTTCCTGTACCTGCTCTACCGTTACCCCCGGATGCAGGGATCGCAGTCGTATCTGGTAGTCAGGTCCGCCGAAATCCATCACGCACAAGTTGGTAATCACCCGGCGTATATCGATATCTGACAGTTGGTGCCCACGCGGCAATCGATCGGGGTTGTAGCCTACGGAGGAAACGAAATCACACTCGCCCTCCATAAACACACGGGGGTTGTGGTCTGGAACAAAGAAACTGTTCGGGTGTGAAATGGAGTTACCCGGAAAACCCCGCGCACCCAGCATCATCACTTTAGGCTGGGCATAAGAGCCACCCAGTGCGGACGTATTTGTTTGGCCGAAGCGGTCGATTTGGGTAGGGCCCAACATGGCATGGCGCTTGCCGCTCCACACGTTGTCGAAAATACGCGAAAAGCCCATCCAGCTTTCGTTCGCCTGCTCAAAGTCAGCATCGCGCTTACCTAATGGATTGGGCTCCGACAGCATAAATGCCTCGGAGTCGGTCATCATGAGATCGGTATTGCTGGTTTTCATCGCAAGACTGGCCGCCAGACGCGGTATGACACCAATCCCCGTCGCCAGTACCTCTCCGTCGTCGTTGAATGCTTCGCTGGCTGCAACGATGCACAACTCTGCCAGGCTATATTCTGTCATGGTCATTCTCCTGGACGCTCAGTAAGTGGGAAGTTCAATGGAACGAATGGCATCCAGTCCGCCAACGCGGGACTGATACTCCGCTTCGTCCGCCCCAAGGTAGCTGTCCAGGTAGCTCTGGATACCGCCCTCTTTCGCACTGGCGGCGTAGGCTTTGAAGTGTGGCACGTCAAAACCATACAGCGGACTGCAGGAGCTGGGATGTGCACCCCCGGGGATGGGGATCACGCCGCTGGTTGCCGCTCGCTCCCAGTGCACGTGCCGCGCCTGCTCAGGCGAATGAAAATACTCGCTATCCACCAGTTCATCGCAGGACACCAGCGTGGTGGTGGCTGCCCGGGCAAACCAGTCGTCCATGTAATGATCGGGGCCAGCAATCTGGCAGACACCGCGCGCATCAGCACGGTCTGCGTGTATCAGGGAGACGTCCAGCTTGAGAGCTGGCATTGCGACCCACTCTTTATCGTCGTAGGGGCTGTCGATCAGTTTGATCTCGGGGTTGTGCGTAATAATGTCAGTGCCCAATCCAACCTCGGTGGGAATAAACGGCAAACCCCAGGCTGCGGCACGCAAGCCCAGCAACATCATGCCTTCGTCAATCTCCATCACCTCAAGGCCACCGGATTGGCGCGCTTGCCTGAAGTAAGGTTCCAGGGGAATGAAGTCCAAGGACACAAAGGCAAACACCAATTTGCGAACGCGACCGGCTGCACACAGCATGCCCACATCAGCACCGCCGTAGGCCACAACCGTTAAGTCCTTGACGTCAGAGCGCAGAATCTCCCGCACTAAGGCCATCGGTTTGCGGCGCGGCCCCCAGCCCCCGATGCCGACGGTCATTCCGTCTTCTATCTGCGCCACAGCCTCACTGGCTGTCATTCGCTTATCCATACTTGCTCCTTCTGACCTTCTGTCTCGCTAAGCGACAATGCGCGCCATGCGGTAATCGTGTTTGATGAAGTTCACGCCAAGGGTGCTGTCGGTACGGCGCACGCCATCGATAGCACTGATGCGCCGGTGAATGAAATCCGCCAGGTGCTCGGTATTGCGCACCATGGTGATACCGAGTACGTCCGAACGTCCCAACATCACACCAACAAAGCCCAACTCGGGAATATCCGCCATCGCCTTCGCCACAGCCTGCGTTCTATCGCTGCGGCTGACCTCGACGAAAATATAGGCAAGAGACGCATCACCGAATCGTTCGATATTGGTCACCGCCGTCAGCCGGATATGCCCTTCCGTTTCGAGACGCCGAATACGCGTGCGTACCGTTCCCTCTGCAACACCAAGCTCTGCTGCAATCTGTCGATTACTGGTGCGCGCGTCATGCGATAGCTGTAAAACGATGGCGCGGTCCACAGCATCCAGCGCGCTCCCGCCAGCGTCCGGCCCCGCGGCAAAAAAACTGTTTCCAGTGTTTGTGTTGAAGGGAACCCAGTCCGGCTGGTTCTTCAGCACATCAACCGCCAGCGCCGGTGTCAGGCGCGCCACGCCCGGCACGCGCGCAAGCACCTCACTGGTAAGGGCATAGAGGTCCTGCGCATCGCGCGCGCAGACCAACACTTCAATGTCCTGTGCCCCAACCACAACGTTGACCGAGAACACCGCAGGCAGCGCCGCAAGATCACGGGCAACATCCTCTGGTGAGCGACCGTCTACCTGCACACCAATGGAGAGCAGCAATCCATATCCCGCCGCATCAATATCGGTGACTGCGACCACTCGTAACACGTTGGACTCTTCCAAGCGTTTGATGCGGCTGCGCACTGTCGCTTCTGTCAGCCCCAGTTCTTTGGCCATACCACGGTAGGGTGCCCGGCCATCGGCGCGAAGCTGCGCGATGATGCCGGCGTCCGCATCGTCCAGCGAGATATCTGGCAGCGCAGTATCTGTCGCCATCTGATTCACGCCATCTCCCTGGCAGCGCGTTCACGCAGTTGGCCCTTGAGCACCTTGCCACCCGCGTTCATCGGCAGCTCATCAACGATGACCGCCGTTCGAGGCACCTTGTAATTCGCCATGTTCTGGCGGCTCCAGGCGACAATTTCCTCTGCACTTATCGATGCTTCGGGCGCCGCTACGATGTAGGCCCGGGCGACCTCGCCTAAGCGCTCATCGGGCACGCCGATAACCGCCGCCCTGGCAACGCCGGGCTTGGAACACAGTGCGTTTTCGATCTCGGCGGGATAGCAGTTGAAGCCGCCAACGATGAACATGTCCTTGATACGATCGGTGATGCGCACATAGCCGTCCTCATCCATCACGCCCACATCACCGGTTTTCAGCCAACCCTCGCCAGTAACGGCTTTTGCGGTCTCTTCCGGGTTATCCAGATAACCCTGCATGACGTTGAAGCCACGGCACCAAATCTCACCTTCAGTGCCGGCAGGCACTGTCTCACCGTTAGCATCGACGAGTTTGACCTCGACCCCGTTCATGGCGCGACCCGAACTGTGCGAAATACGCTCGGGGCTGTCCTCGGCGCGGCACAGGGTGACGACCCCGCAGCTCTCGGTCAGCCCGTAAGCGGTCACCACAACCTCGAAGCCCAGCACCTCTCGCATGTCTTCCACCAGCTTTACCGGTACCGGTGCTGCACCTGTTACCGCCAGGCGTAAGCTACTGAGATCGAAGGCGTCACGTTGTGGGTAGGCGAGCAGCGACTGATAAATCGTTGGCGGGCCGGGAATCATGGTGATCCTGTCGCGCTCGATCTGGGCCACAACAGCATTCAGGTCGAAGCTGAGCACAGGCAGTATGTGGGCACCGCGAATCATGGCGGCCAGCCAACCGGCCTTGTAGCCGAACGAGTGGAAGAAGGGATTGATGATCAAATAGTTGTCGTCTTCCCGCAGGCCGACGGTGCCGCTCCACTCTGCAAAGGTACGAATATTCTGGGCATGCAGCGTGATGACGCCCTTCGGATTGCCCGTGGTGCCGGATGTGAAAAGGATGTCCAGCACATCATCGCCAGTGATCGCAGTCTCGCATGCAAGCTGTTGCGACTCATCGATCGCATCGGCGCCATCCAGGAAGTCACTCCAAGGCATCGTACCCGCTGCCTCACCCCGCAGGCATACCGTCAACGCCAGCGATGGCAGTGCCTCATCCTTCAGCAGTTCCGGGTAGTTCACACCGAGAAATTCATCCACGGTGAACAGGGCTTTCGCACCACTGGCTCGCAGAATGTATGCGGCCTCGGGGCCCTTCAAGCGGGTATTCAGGGGCACCAAAACTGCGCCCACGCTCTGGGCGCCAATCGCAGCGAGTATCCACTCGTGGACATTCGGTGCCCAAATGGCGATGCGATCACCGTGCGCAATCCCTGCCGCCATGCAGGCGCGCGCACTTCGGCGACGCCACTGATCCAGTTCCGCGTAAGTCAGCCGGGTGTCACCGTCGGTAATCGCCGGCCGCGCACCGAATCGCCGGGCGGCATCAGCCACCAGCGCAGGCAGGGTTGTGGGAAGTGCAGACGACATATGCGCGCTAAATTAACGAATTCTGCGCTCAACAATAATCAGAATTCGGGTAATTGGCAAACTATGCGTAGATATGCGGCCTGATTACTACGCATATTGTAATAACTGGTGCAATAAGTTGTGCAACGCGCTAGCGCGGAACCGCAGCCGCGCATGACTGATATTACAGGTGGCTAATACCAGCAGTGGGCGGGGGCCGAATCGCCTCGACCTGACCGCTTTGAGTTCCGCCGGGGCAACCGGCCGGGCAATTCGCCAAGCCGGCCGGTCGCGCGACGGTTAGCTAGCGTCGGGGAACGCGTAGTCTTCGAACTGCTCCCGCAATCCCACCTTGTGGATTTTGCCCGTCGCACCGTGGGGCAGTTCTTCCACAAACTCCACCGCGTCTGGCACCCACCATTTGGCAATCTTTCCATCAAACCAGGCCAGGAGTTCTTCGGCTGTGAGGTCTTCACCACCCGGCGCCTTCACGGCAACCAGAAGCGGCCTCTCACTCCACTTGGGGTGATAGCGTCCAATGACCGCAGACTCCGCCACCTTAGGATGATCCGTGGCCACGTTTTCCACATCGATGGAAGAAATCCACTCGCCGCCCGACTTAATCACGTCTTTGGTGCGGTCGGTGATCGCCATGTAACCCTCGGGGTCGATGGTCGCCACATCGCCGGTCTCAAACCAACCGTTCTCGGCGTGTGCGTCGGAACCGTCCAGCTTGAAGTAGCTGGAGCAAATCCACGGACCGCGTACCTTCAGCGAACCAAACGCCTGGCCATCCCAGGGAAGCTCTTTGCCTGCATCGTCGACAATCTTCATTTCCACGCCGAAGACCGGCCTACCCGCTTTCAGGCGCTGCTTGGCAAATGCCTCCGGTGTATAGCGGTCTCGCTGAGCCGTACAGGCGTTAACAGTACCCAACGGACTCATTTCGGTCATGCCCCAGCCAACGCGGGTCTCCACACCGTAGGTGTCGAAGTCTTCCATCACCGACAGCGGACAGGCAGCGCCGCCCACCAGAACACGCTGCAAGCTCTCGATGGTCTCGCCAGATCCCTTCAGGTGCGCCAACAGACCCAACCACACGGTGGGCACACCCGCGGACATGGTGACGCCCTCTTCATTGATCAGTGCAGAGAGTGTTTGTCCGTCACCCATTTTATTGCCGGGGAACACCAACTTGGCGCCAACCATCGGGCAGGAGTAAGGGTTGCCCCAGGCATTCACATGGAACATGGGCACAATGGGCAGCACCACATCCGAGCCCGACAGCCCCATCACATCAGGCATGGTCGATGCGTAGGCATGCAAAATGGTTGAGCGGTGACCGTACAGCACGCCCTTGGGGTTGCCCGTGGTACCCGAGGTGTAACACAGGGCACAGGCATCGTTTTCGTTCAGTTCAGGCCAGTCAAAATCGCGGCTGTGGGAATTGATCAGCGTCTCGTAACACATCAGGTTCTCGAGCTCCGACGCCGGCATATTTGCCTCGTCGGTCAGCACTACCCAACCCTTTACGCCGGGGCACTGGTCCGCAATCGCGGCCACCAGCGGCACAAAATCCCGGTCCAGGAAGACGTAGCGATCTTCGGCGTGATTGATGATGTAAACCAACTGATCCGGAAACAATCGCGGGTTAATGGTGTGACAAACGTAGCCGCTGCAGGCCGACGCATAATAGGTTTCGAAATGGCGGTAATCATTCCACGCCAGGGTGGCTATGCGATCGCCACGGCCCAGACCCCATTCAGCCATGGCATTGGCGAGTTGCCCTGCACGTCCAAAGGCTTCGCGGTAGTTATACCGATGCCGCGGATTGTCATGCGTGACAGACACAATCTCCACATCGCCGTTCACGCGAACAGCATGCTCCATGATTGAGGTGATGGTCAGGTGCGTACCCATCATCAGTCCGTTCATGGGTTTCTCCTCTTGTTTATTCTTAGACAGATAGCTATTGGCTGTTTACCACTGCAGCGCGAGATCAGGTCAGCGCCCAGATACCGGCATCGGCGTCGTGACGGGCCCGACCCTCATCGGCCAGCTTGATCAGATGCGCCGACATTGACAGTTTGGCCCACTCGTGCCGCTCGGTATCCACATCGTCGTAGACCACGGCCACCAGTGTATCCAGATCGGCGGGGCCGGTCTGTTCAAGGCCCGCAACAACCTTGGCTTCCCGGGCCAGGCGATGCTTTACGAGATGCTCCACCTCGGCGCGGCAATCATCGATCATCTCACCATGACCCGGCGCTACGCGCTGCACGGGATAGTCCAGCAGCAACTGAAGCGACGCGATGTAAGCGCTCATATCCCCGCCCGGGGGTACGATAACAACCGTTGAACCGCTCATGATGTGGTCACCAGCGAAGACAACACCCTCTTCCTCGAGCAGGTAGCAAAAATGATTGCTGACGTGCCCGGGCGTATGCAGTGCTCTCAGGCGAAATTCCGGCGCTTGCAGCACCTCGTCATGCTGGATGCGCCAGTCTGGATTGAACGTATCATCCTGAAATCGGTCATCCGCTGGCAATGCGCCAATGACCTGTGCGCCAGTGGCGGCGGCAACACCCTGCCAGGCAGGAGAATGGTCTGGGTGAGTGTGGGTGCAGACAATCCAGCGAATGCGGCCTTCACCGGCAGCCAGAATGGCATCGACATGCTCAGGCAATGCGGGACCGGGGTCCAACACCGCCACCTCGTGGTTGCCAATCAAATAGGTATTGGTGCCCGGGCCGGTCATGATGCCGGGGTTTGGTGCAACCAACCGCCTGATCAATGGACTGAGCCGGAAAGGAACGCCGTGATCAAACATCGAGATCAGGCCAGACCGGCAATTGGCACAACGGGGTTCACATCCGCGTCGTAATCCACACCGTCGACTTCAAACCCGAACAGCTGCAGGAATTCCTGCCGGTAACCGTCGAAGTCTGAGAGCTCCCTGAGATTGTCCGTATTAATCTGGTCCCAGAGCTCGGCGACCTCAGACTGAATTTCAGGCGTTAGCTCTTTGCCATCGGCACGCAGGCGACCTTCATCATCCAGGGTCGGCGTAGCGCCATAGAGTGAATCACGAAACAGGCCATCGATCTGCTCGATACAGCCCTCGTGAACACCATGCGCCTTCATCACTTTAAAGAGAATCGCGAGGTAAATAGGCATCGCGGGAATCGCTGCCGAGGCCTGAGTGACAACCGCCTTCAACACAGAGACCCGTGCATCACCGCCGCGGGCAGCCAATTGCTGGCGTATATTGATCACACGCTTGTCGAGATCCTGCTTGGCCGCACCAATGGTACCGTGCCAATAAATATCCCAGGTGATCTTCTCGCCAATGTAAGTGAAGGCGGTGGTCTTCGCGCCATCGGCCAGCACACCCGCCTCGTCCAGCGCATCAATCCACATCTGCCAGTCTTCGCCGCCCATCACTGCAACGGTATTGTCGATCTCGTCCTGCGAGGCCGCCTCCAGGTGAAACTCCTGGATTTCGCCTTTGTCGGTGTTAATGCCTTTCTGGGTAGAGTCGCTGCCGATAGGTTTCAGTGTGGAGCTGTGCAGTTCGCCGGTGACCGGATGCTGCCGACGCGGTGCAGCAAGGCTGTACACCACGAGATCAACCTGACACATATCCTGCTTGATAATATCGATGGCCTGCTGTTTCACTTCCGCGCTGAAGGCGTCGCCATTGATGCTCTTTGCATACAAGCCGGCGGCTTCTGCCTGCTGGTGAAAGGCCGCCGAGTTGTACCAGCCAGCCGTACCCGGCTTGCGCTCGGTGCCCTCTTTCTCAAAGAAGATACCCAGGGTTGAGGCTTGCGCACCAAACGCAGACGTGATGCGCGAGCCAAGTCCATATCCCGTGGAGGAACCAATCACCAGAACCCGCTTTGGTCCCTGATCTATCGGCCCATTGGATTTGACGTAATCAATCTGTCGCTGAACGTTGGCAGCACAACCTGCCGGGTGAGTCGTGGTACACAAAAAACCGCGTACGCGGGGTTTTATAATCATTAGCGCTGGTTTCCTGACGCGTTTCACAGGTGCGGCGAGTGTAGCACAGCCACCCGTATGCGAAACGGCGAGCGAGGCCACCAAACCTGACGCTCAACGTGGCGTCTAAGCGAGGGCCGCTACTGCTGCGGCACGCCTGTGTGCGACGCCATGTTGCTGATCCACACCGTTTGGTAGGGCTTCAGTTCGAACTGCTGCGCGCGATCAGAGTAGACCTCACCGCTGATGAGATCCTGCCAGTGTTCCGCATCTATCAGGTTCAGCTCTGCCAGTCGCAGCATCTGCGGTGTGTCGCTGACATTGCTAATACAAAAAATACTCTGGCGTCTGTCCATGCTCTGCCGCCAGAAACCAAACAGAGCGCTGCCCAGCTGCAGGGTGAACTGCACAGCGTTAGGGTGAAATGCGGCCTGCTGCCGACGAACCGCCAACAGGTTCTTGATGCCGGCAAACACAGCGCCGTGGTGACGTTGATCATCCGCCAGGGCTTCCTCCAACTCGGGGAGATCCCACTGGTGCCGATTAATGGAGCGGTTCTGACCCGTGTGCTCCACACGGGCATAGTCATTACGCGTGCCTAACAGGCTATGTATGTAGATCCCAGGTATTCCCTCCAGGCCCAGCATGATGGCATGCGCGCAGATGAACCGCTGCAGCCCATAGGCATCTGCTCCGTTTACCGTTCCCTGCAATGCATCAAATAGCGAGATATTGATCTCGTAAGGCTTGTTCTGCCCGTTCTCCAGTGCTCGGTACGAGATATGCCCACCGAAGCCCGCCATGGTGCGAATCAGCGTATCCAGTTCCTCGTCGGACAACAAACCCTCTGCTGGGCGCAGCCCAATGCCGTCGTGTGACGCAATAAAGTTGAAGTAGGCCGTGCCGTGTTGCGGCGGCGGCATACTCATAATCCATTGTTTGAGGTAGGTGCAGTCGCCTGTTACCAATGTGTTCAGCAGCAAAGGCGGCAGAGAAAAGTTGTACACGCAGTGCGCTTCGTTCGCGTTGCCAAAGTACGAGAGGTTTTCGCGGTTGGGAATGTTGGTCTCGGTAATGAGTACTGCGTCCTCGCGCGCGTGCTCAACGAGCGTTCGCAGTAAGCGGACGACCTCGTGCGTTTGCGGCAGGTTGAGACTGCTGGTTCCGGGCACTTTCCACAGAAAGGCAATGGCATCCAGGCGAAAGATACGGACACCGCTATCCAGATACTGGCGAACGATGGCAGTGAACTGCTTCAGGACATCAGGATTCCCAAAGTCCAGGTCCACCTGATCATGACTAAATGTGCACCAGACATGCCGCGTACCATCCACAGCCTCCACAGCACGCAACAGGGAACTGGTGCGCGGCCGAACCACTGCCGACAGGTCATCATCCGGCTTGGCTGTTTTGAAATAACCAGCGCCCGGCTCACGATTCTTGAGAAAGTTATCGAACCAAAGGCTGCGCGCAGAGCAGTGATTGATCACCAGGTCCGCCATCAAATCGAAGCACTCATCCAGCGCCGTGATATCGGCCCAGTTACCCAACGCCTCATTCACACTGGAGTAATCCAGCACTGAGAACCCGTCGTCAGAACTCCAGGGGTAGAAAGGCAGCAGATGCAGCGCACTCACCGAACCCGACAGGTGGCTGTCGGCAAAACGCTTCAGGGTGTGCAGGGGCTTCTCGCCCTCACATTGCAGCGTGTCGCCATAGGTAATAACGATGGCATCTCGTTGATCCCAATGATTAATGTGCTGCTGTGGCGCATGGTCAACCGACGCTAACCGCATCAACCCGACCAGCTCATCAGCAAGCAGGGGTACATCGCCTTCTGCCAGCGCGCTGCCGTAGATCAGTCGGAGATGTTGCTGCACACGGTCGCGCAGCACTTCACCAGGGTGCAGTTCTTGTACTGTCATCTCAGGTGCCGACGAGTTCCGCGTGATCTTGCTCAACAGCATCCAGCAACCTGTCCAATACATCGGGCATGGCGCTTGTCACGCGTGACCAGCTGGGAATGAACGGGCGTTCCATGGGGCGATCCAGGAAGGCTTCGCCCGCTTTCATTATATTCTCTGCAAAGAGCTCCACCGCCTTTTCTTCCGTGTGTATATCCAGACTCAGGCCATTCATTACTGCATCATTGTGATAGGTCTCTACAAAGTCCAGAGCGATGCGGTAATAGGTCGCCTTCAGTGAACGGAAAGTCTCGCTGTTAAATGTTACGCCACGAGTTGCCAGTTTTCTGAATAGCGCCTTGGCAATATCGATGGACATCTTGGACAAACCACCGCTGTCGTCACCTGCAGACAAGTCCTGGTGTTTATGATCGTAGACCTCTGCAATATCCACCTGGCACAACCTGTTGTTCGCATAGTTCCGGTACATCTCCGAAAGCACACCGATCTCAAGGCCCCAGTCGCTGGGAATACGAATATCAGTCAGCACATCGCGCCGAAAAGAGAACTCGCCCGCCAATGGATAGCGAAAGCTATCCATATACTCCAGGTATTCCATATCACCGAGTGTCTTTTTCAAGGCCCGTAGCAACGGCGTTACCAGCAAGCGGCTGACGCGGCCATTGATCTTGCCGTCTGCCACCCTGGCGTAAAAGCCCTTGCAGAATTCGTAGTTAAATCGCGGATTAGCCACCGGGTAGATTAAGCGCGCGAGGAGTCGCCGGTCGTAGGTTGTGATGTCACAGTCGTGCAAAGCCACTGATTCGGTGCGGCCCGAGGCTAGCGTATAGCCCATGCAGTACCACACATTGCGCCCCTTCCCCATTTCCCGGGGCGCGAGATCATGGGACTGCAACTCGGCATCAAGGGCTTTGAGTCGAGGGCCATCGTTCCACAGTACACGGTGACGCTGTGGCAGACGATCAAAGAATGCGAGCGCCGCCCCATACTGCGACGCATCTGCCCGATCGAGGCCAATAACGATCTCAGACAGGTAGGGAACCTGCGCGATTTGACCCAGTATTGCGGGCAGCGCCTCACCTTCGAGCTCCGAATAAAGCGAGGGCAGAATCAGCCCCATCGGGCGCTGCTTTGAAAAGCCCTGCAGCTCGGATTCAATGGCCTCAATCGGTCGTTGATCCAAATCGTGCAAGGTCGTGATTATGCCGTTCTGATAAAAATCGCCCATCTCAAATACCCTGTTAAACCTGCTCGCCTTCCAGCCAATGAAACACACCCTCGGCCCAACCCTCAGGACCGATAGCTTCACTGCGGTAGACAGCAAAATCGCTATCCAGCCTTGGAAACTCATGAACCGGTGAGCGCACTAATACGGCCGCATCTGCGGCGGCCAGCATGGCCACGTCATTATGGGAGTCGCCCAGTGCCAGCACTTTCACTGCGGCGCCAGCATAGTCTGCGTATCGATCGCGCAAATTTCTCAATGCCCGACCTTTATCCGCGTCTCCACCTACGGCAAGAAACCGACCACCACGTTGCACACGGGCGCCCATGGACTCCAGCGTACGGATGAATTCGGACTGTCGATCCTTACTCCCCAACCAAGCGACGGGCTCAGTGAACTCGCGCTGATTGGCGCGTCGCGCTGCCTCCAAGCTCAGGCCGGTTACTTCGCTAACCCACTGATCGCCACCAGCGGCAAAGCTCTCGAACTCGCCGGCAAAGTCTGTTTTCACTGCATCCAAACACTGAAGCCAATGCGCACGCGGTTGCGCCAGTGGTAACCGATCGCCTTCGGCTTCGGTGGGTGTTACGGCGGGACCAAAGTAGCCACTGGGCACTGCGATTCCCGCGCCGTTCTCGACGATGTAGGGGTGCCAATTCCCCATGGCTTCCCGCAGCGCCTGCATCTCCGCCCGCGTTTTGCTGGACGCCAAAATCACGGGAACACCGGCATGCTCCAGCGCATTCAACGCTGTCTCGGCGGCGGTGTAATCGTAGGTGTAGTGGTCTAGAAGCGAGCCATCCAGATCCGTCACGACGATGCGCGATGTGGACGCCGCCACGGGTGCTATCACGGCTCGCTGCTCACAATGCCACGGTAGGAATCGAGGCAGCGATCAGAGCCCAGCGTGAACAGATGGTCCACCGCGGTTGGCAGAGTTTTCAGGCCGTGGCGCGTGAGTCGTTCGAAGTGCGCTACGAATCGCTCCAGCGCAGCACCGGACAGCATTTGCTCGCTCATGCCGCCGCGGGCCAGGGCGAGTTTCTCTTCCTGCTCCTGGCGCCATCGCAGCGCGCAGTCAAACGAAGGTGCCCGCAGCATCAGCCATTCATCAACCTGCGCATACAATGGCGGAAAATCCTGAGCGAGACGGCGATTCACAAAACGGCGCCACACGCCCGTAGGATCCTCTTCCCGCTCCAGCGAGTTCACAGGGTCGATCAGCGCATCCTGTGTTTGTGGGCGCACCCCCATACACCAGCCTTCAATAAAGATGATCCTGGGCACCAGTCCAGCGGCTTCCCACTCGCCTTCTGGCGCGCGATCATCGCTGGCTTTATCAAACCGGGGTAGCACCACGGTCTCTGCCAGTTCGCGGTCGCAAAGCGCATTGATGGTATCGATCAGCAGCGGCACCTCGTGCGTTCCCGGCACGCCACGCGTGATGAGCAGCGGATGCACGGCCTCGGCAAGCCGCTCTCTCTCAGACTTGGGTAGATACACATCGTCCAGTGACAGACACACCGCGGGCACACCGTGCATTGCCAGTGCGGCAACCAGATACTTAGACAGGGTGGTTTTGCCGGAACCCTGGCAGCCATTTAAGCCAACCACCAGAGGCGCATCTGCACCGTTTTGGCGCAGTATTAAATGCGACACCAAGGGCGTGAACCATTTTCGTGCACTCACGCCATAGCTATCTGGAAGCTGTTCCTGTTGCAGGAAGGCGTGCTCCCAATCCGCCAGCTCCCGCCTGTTATCGCTTGTAGTCAAGGGTATCCATCAGATCCTCTATACCAACGATTACAGCACTATCCGTGCCAAGGGGCACTGTTTTGGTGAATTGCCCCGTCCTAGAGCACCAGGCGCCGAATATCTGCAAGCAGCAGTTTAAGGGTGGCGCAGAAGCGACCCGCATCGCCGCCGTTGATCACGCGATGATCGTAGGACAACGACAGTGGCAGCAGCTTGCGCGGCTGGAACTGCTCGCCGTCCCAAACAGGTTGGATCTGGGCATTGGAAATACCGAGAATGCCTACCTCGGGCGCGTTCACTATCGGCGTAAAGCCACGCCCACCTATGCCGCCCAGGCTGGACAAAGTAAAACACCCGCCCTGCATCTCGGCGGGCTTGAGCTGCCGATCTCGCGCTTTCGCGGCCAGCTCCAGCACCTCTTCGGCCAACTCCCAGACCGACTTTTGGTCCACATCACGAAGCACGGGTACTAGCAGGCCTGCGGGTGTATCTACCGCCATACCCAGGTGCACGTACTGTTTGTACACCACGGATTCGCCGTCGGCAGAGAGCGATGCACAGAATTTAGGATGCTCTTTCAGTGCCGCAGCAACCGCCTTGAGTAGGAATGGCATCGGCGTTAGCCGGGTTCCCCGCGCCTCCGCTTCGCCGGCCAGGCTCTTTCTAAACGCTTCCAGCTCGGTGATATCGGCATCTTCGAACTGCGTGACATGAGGAACGTTCAACCAGCTACGCTGCATGTTCGTCGCTGTTAGTTTGTCCATCCGCGAGCGTGACACCACTTCGACGTCACCAAAGGCCGAGAAGTCGACCTCCGGGATTGCGGGAATACCCGCGCCCCCACCTTGCGCCGACGATGTGTCTGACAGTGCCGCCTGTACAAAGGCGTGCACATCTTCCTTAAGTAGCCGTCCGCGAGGACCTGTGCCGGGGACCCGGCTTAGATCAACGCCCAGTTCCCGCGCCAGTTTGCGCACCGCAGGCCCTGCATAGACTTTATCGTCCGCGGCTTGTTTGCCGCCGGGTGACTTGGCCGGCTGGGGTGACGGCGCAGCGGATTGAGAGGATACTGCGCGGGGCGCGCTTGTCGCCGGCTTGGATGTGCTCGGCTCTGGCGAGGCGGCTTTCTGCTCGCCCGCTACCTGGCTGCTTTGCCCTGACTGAACACCCAGGGTTAGCAATTCCGCTCCCTGAGTCACACTATCGCCCTCGCTCACCAGCCAGGCGATGACAGTACCTGAATGTGTAGACGGCACCTCCATAGAGGCTTTATCAGACTCCAGCACGCAAAGCGTATCGCCTTCGCTCACCTCATCGCCGAGCTTCACACTGAGCTCAATCAGATCCACCGCATCGTCGGTCCCGATGTCTGGCACACTGATGGTAATGCTGGACTCACTTTTAGCGCCCGCATCAGTGGTTTCATTTGACGGCGCATCAGCGGTCTCATTCAGCTCAGGCGCCTCAGGAGATGCTGCGTAGCCGGCCTGACCGGCTTCTGAAGAAACCGCTTCCTCGGGCTGCTCTTTTTGCGCTGGCGGCGCTGCGTCCCCGATATCTCCTTCGGTTTCAATCACCACAACTGGCGAGCCCTCGGCCAGTTCATCACCCACGGCAACCAGCCACTCCATCAGCGTTCCCGCCAGCGTGCTGGGGATCTCCATGGATGCCTTATCTGATTCCAGAACCAGCAAACTTTGGTCTACGACAACTTGCTCGCCCTGCTGAACCAGCAACTCGATAACCTCGGCACCCTCGGCACCGCCAATGTCCGGAACATTTACCTGTTGTTTAGCCACGCTATAGTCCTTTGCTGTTCGCGCAGATCAGGCCTGCATCGGGTCAATTTTGTCGGGGGAAATACCGAGGTCCCGCATCGCTTCGCTGACCTTTGCCACCGGAAATTTGCCCTCATCGGCCAACGCCCGAAGCGCTGCCAGCACGACATACTCACGACTGACCTCGAAGAAGCGGCGCAATTTCTGACGGGTATCGCTACGGCCATAACCATCCGTCCCCAGCACCGTGAAATGCCCTGGGACAAACTCGCGAATCTGATCGGTGTGCGCCTTGATGTAGTCGGTAGCCGCGATGAAAGGCCCGGTGCTGTTGCGCAACAGTGCAGTCACATAAGGAACGCGGGGCTCTTCTTCCGGGTGGAACAGGTTCCAGCGCTGGGCAGCTTTCCCCTCACGTTGAAGCTCATTCACGCTGGTCAGGCTCCAGACATCCGCAGCCACGCCGTATGACGCCTCCAGCATTTCCGCCGCGACCTCAACCTCCCTGAGGATAGCTCCGGCGCCCATCAGCTGGACGCGGTGTTCGCCTTTTTCAGCTCCCCTGCGCAGCAGGTACATGCCTTTAACAATGCCGTCTTCTACACCCTGCGGCATTTCCGGCTGGGTGTAGTTCTCGTTCATCGTGGTGATGTAGTAAAACTTGTTCTCGCCCTCGGCAAACATCCGGCGCAGTCCGTCCTGGATGATCACTGCCAGTTCATAGGCATAGGCTGGGTCGTAGCTCACGCAGTTGGGAATCGTGCTGGACAATAAATGACTGT
The DNA here is from genome assembly GCF_014652275.1 of Parahalioglobus pacificus. Classification (GTDB taxonomy): domain Bacteria; phylum Pseudomonadota; class Gammaproteobacteria; order Pseudomonadales; family Halieaceae; genus Parahalioglobus; species Parahalioglobus pacificus. The sequence goes on from NZ_BMYM01000003.1 coordinate 94,086, forward strand.
GCCCATCCTGATGCTGCAAGCCCTCGCCATTCAGGGTGGTGCGCCCTGCTGTCGCACCAATGAGGAAGCCCCGCGCCTGGCTGTCACCGGCGGCCCATGCCAGGTCGCCAATGCGCTGGAAACCAAACATCGAGTAGAAGATGTAGAACGGCACCATCGGGTAGTCGCTGACACTGTAGGACGTTGCCGCCGCTAGCCAGGCCGAGAATGCGCCCGCCTCATTGATACCCTCTTCGAGAATCTGGCCCTGTTTGTCCTCTTTATAGAACATGATCTGGCCGGCATCGTGCGGCGTGTACTGCTGCCCAATAGAGGAATAAATGCCCAATTGTCGGAACATGCCCTCCATACCGAAGGTGCGCGCCTCGTCAGGTACGATGGGTACCACGCGCTCGCCGATGGCCTTGTCTTTCACCAGCGTTGACAGGATCCGGACAAATGCCATGGTGGTCGATATCTGCCGCTTGCCACTGCCTTTCAGCTGCCCATCAAAGGCATCCAGAGCGGGTGCTGACAACAGCTCTGGGGCATGGCGCCGAACGGGCAGTGAACCTCCCAGCTCCTCGCGCCGCTGGCGCATGTAGCGCATTTCGGGACTGTCAGGAGCCGGCCGGTAATAAGGCACATCTTTAAGCTCTTCATCACTGATTGGAATGGCAAAGCGATCACGGAAGGCTTTGAGGCTCTCCATATCCAGTTTCTTGAGGGAATGGGTTTCGTTGTTAGCTTCCCCCGCCTCGCCCATACCGTAGCCCTTCACGGTCATCGCCAGGATCACGGTGGGACGTTCCGTTTGCGCAACAGCCTGCGCGTAGGCGGCATACACCTTGTAGGGATCATGTCCGCCCCGATTCAGGTACATGATGTCCTCATCGGAAAGGTCACTGACCAGGTCCAGCAACTCCGGATACTTACCGAAGAAATGCTCACGGGTGTATGCACCGCCGTTGTATTTGTAGTTCTGCAACTCGCCATCGCAGACCTCGTCCATGCGCTGCTGCAGCAACCCGGTATCGTCGCGCTCCAGGAGAGGGTCCCACTTGCGCCCCCAAATAACCTTGAGCACATCCCAACCCGCGCCGCGGAACACACCTTCCAGTTCCTGAATGATCTTGCCGTTGCCACGCACAGGCCCGTCCAGCCGCTGCAGGTTGCAGTTCACCACAAAATGCAGGTTGCCCAGCTTCTCACGACCGGCCAAAGCGATAGCGCCCAGCGACTCTGGCTCGTCGCACTCCCCGTCACCCATAAAGCACCACACGTTGCGATCAGCATGGTCCAGCAAGCCTCGACTGGCCTGGTACTTCATGACGTGCGCCTGATAAATCGCCTGGATGGGGCCAAGTCCCATGGAAACGGTCGGGAACTGCCAGTAGTCAGGCATCAACCAGGGATGGGGATACGACGAAAGGCCGTTGCCGTCGACTTCACGACGGAAATTATCGAGCTGGTCTTCGTTTAATCGGCCCTCGAGATAAGAGCGCGCATACATGCCAGGCGCGCTATGGCCTTGATAGAACACCAAGTCGCCGGGATGGCCTCCCTCAGTGCCTCTAAAAAAGTAGTTACAGCCGATGTCGTACAAAGTCGCGCTGGAGGAGAATGAGGAAATGTGGCCACCCAGCCCCTCATCGTTGTCATTGCCCCGCATCACCATCGCCAGTGCATTCCATCGCACCAGCGAGCGTATGCGCCGCTCCATGAACAGGTCACCGGGCATCTGGCGCTCATCAGCCGGGGCAATGGTGTTGCGGAACGGGGTCGTGATAGCAGCCGGCAGGCGAACGCCGATTTCGGCGGCATGCTTGGCCACATCCAGCATTAACTGGCCGGCCCGCGTCGCCCCGCCGTGCTTGACCACATCGTCAAGGGCGTCCATCCACTCGCGGGTTTCTATAGGATCCAGGTCATCGATCATGGGCGTTCAGCGCTCCTGCGACTGTATTGCTGGGCGTATTTCGCTGTCTGGCGCCGCGCTCTTGTGCGCCTGCATCTGCGATCAGATCAAGTGGATTCCTAAAAAGAACCTTGCCACGAAATATGCCGTAATTTAGAAACTCTCTGCCGGGCAAACTCGGCAACATTGCAGTCCGGCTGGTCATTTTTCACGCAGCTCGGCCGCAAAGGGTGTAGTAATACTACAGTCTGGATGGCGCTATCGCCATAAAGTGCCGTTATAGAACGGTTAATCGGGGAATATTTGCGGCCTTTGCTGGCCCAATTACGCGCTGGGGCGCGGCAAGAATGTAGTCAAACTACAAAATGGAGCGGGCGCGCTCTGTAGCCCGCCCGCTTCCGATGATGGCTTACTGAATAACGTAACGCGCGTGATCAGCCTTGATCTGCGCCGCACTGTCTAGACGCTGTGCACCCAGGTCAGGGAACTTACCCCAGCGGCCCGCCGTGACCACCTGCAAGCTGTGAGCCTGATGGAGGAAGTGCTGCTGGAAATACGCGAGCCAGTCGTCGAGGGCCACCCCCGAGATCGTATCCGCGAGCCGCTGCTTGTCATCAAACTGGTACTGCTTCTTGGCGATGGACTGCCAGTAAAACTCCGCGCGCTCCCACAGATTTTTGTCCGGCCGCCTCAGGTCATTCACCAGCGCCGCCTTGTGACGCTCAAACTGTGCGGCATCCAGCTCGCCAGGTACGCGTGCCATGAACTCGCTCATAGCAGTGCTGACTTCCGGCGCGCTGTGGCTGGGCGACTGTATCAATAACACCAGCGCCGGCACATCCAGCTGTGCCCATGAGAAGCTGCTCACCACGTATCCCAATTGTTGCTCGGTACGCAGCTGCTGGAAAAAGCCGGACTTGGTGACTTGCCCGGCCAGGGCCGTGGCCGCGCGATCGGCGTAGCTGTTACCGCCACCCTGCAGATACCAGGCGATCACAGAATCGGAGTGATCAACAGCCACGGTGTACTGCAGATTCTCGCCAGGGGCGAGTTTAAGGACTTCCAATGGCGGTAAAGACACGGGCTCGCCTGAGGCAAGCAGAGGCTCAAGCGTGGTGGCCAGGGAAGCAGGTGCGCCCGCTGTGTAATTACCAAATAGCAGGCTCTCGGCCGTCGCCGATGCCCAGAAGGCTGTGCTGTATTGCTGCAAGTCTTCCAGAGACAGCTGCTTCAGCCCATTGATAATGGCTTGTTCGCCCCATTGGCCGTAAAGGATGGCCTCGCGTAGATCGTCAATCACCTGGCTGCTCGGGCGCTTGGCCACCGCATTCTCCAGATTGCGGATCATGTTTCTGCGAATGTTCTCAAAGCGGTCTTCACTGAACTGGGGCGACCGGATCGCCTCTACCAGCTGCGCCAGCAGAACCTCTTGTTTGTCGGTGTAACCACTCAAGCGCAGTGACACGCCCTGTGAGTGTTTGTAGAAACTGAAATTCAGGCCCGCCAATAATGCCGGATAGGTCAGCTCATTCACCGAGTCCTGTAACAAGTTGGTGTACATCAGGGCTGAAGCCGCATTCTCCGGCGTGCCGCCGACCAACGGAGAACGGAAGTTCACATACAACGCACCTTTGGGGATGCGGAATTCGTCATCCTGCTGAAACCAAATGGTTTGACGCTGCTGTTCAAGCCGACGCTCGGGGATCTCGGGATTATCCTCGCTGATCGCCACCAGCGACACATCCTCAGCGATAAAGGGGTTGGGCGCCGGGAGTGCAAACACTGCGGGCTCTACCGGTACTTCCCATCCGGCAACGCGCTCCCCGGCCAGCGTTTGAGCGCTGTAGGCCACCTCGTAGTACTGGCTCTTGCGGTCTGTCATGGCGGTTTTATCGGTGAACACCACCAATGCGCGTTCAGGTCGCACGTACTCCAGCAGTGAACTGAGCTCATCCGCCCGGTAGTCATCCATAATGTAGGGCCCGCGCAGGATGTCTTCCGGGGCGTAGTAGTGCATGCCACTGGAGAGTGCACTCACATAGCCAATGGCCGACGATTCTTCGCGGAACCGGAACGAGAGTGCCGCCAGCGCGGATTGCTCTTCGTACAAGCGCTGCTGTGGACCGGCCTCACGCAGCATGGCGACGTAGTCGAATATCAACTGCAGTACTCTGTCGTAATCTGCAGCGCCCGCCTCGGTCAACGTTACATTGATCGACAACAATGCACCGCCGCGCCAACCCAGGCCCGCACCGGCCGACAGGCTCTCCGCAAGTCCCTCTGCCTTCAGCTGAGACAGCAGGCTACCCGTACCCTCATGCCCCAACAGGTTACTCAGGTAGTTCGCAGGTTTAACGTGATAGTCATCGCGAAAGTCCGGAATCTGGAAGCTCGCCGACAAACTGCGAGAAGTCGCCTGAGGCTCAACCTGCACCAGCAGGGGCAAATCGGCGTCTTTGAACAGGGGCGCCTCAATCTGCGGCGGCTGGTAATCACGATTGGGCACCGCGTTAAACATAGGTGTCACCAATGCTTCCAACTCATCCAGAGACTCATTGCCCAGCACCACCAGACGCATAGCATTGGCCGAGTAGTGCTTGTTGTAAAAGGCGATCATTTCTTCCCGGATGCTGGAATCGGGACGGTCGGCCAGAGTCTCAAGGCTACCCACACTGAATTGGCTGAAGGGATGCTCGGGGTTCATCACCTCCTGCAACACATCCAGCCCCCGGCGACCATCGCTGGTGATCCCCATCTGGTACTCCGCCTGCACGGCGTTCTTCTCGCGGTCCACGTACTGCGCATCGAAACGGGGGGCGATAAAGAACTGGGCAAAGCGGTCTAGCGCCTCGGGCAAAAATTCGGCGTTGATATCGAAGAAATAATTGGTGTGTTCAAAGCTGGTATAGGCATTGCGCGACCCACCGTGCTCGGTAATGTACTGCTCGTACTCAGCGGCATCGGGGTACTTGTCAGTGCCCAGGAACAACATGTGTTCCAGAAAGTGCGCCAGGCCACCGCGGCCGGATGGGTTATCACCGCTGCCAACCATCACGTCCAGCGAAGCCGCCGCCTTGGGCGCATCCGTATCGGAGATCAGCAAAACCGGCAGCTGGTTATCCAGCACCAGGTAACGGTACTGGTAATCGTCATTAGGGCTCTGTACGGGCTGCGGTGCCTCACCATCCACTGACGAACAAGCAGTGAGTGCCAGGGCGGCAACGACAACTAGCAGCAGACGCTGCCACGCGGCTTCTTGTGAAAACAACATCAACAACTCCGTGCGGATTAAAGGGTTTCTTGCTGTGTAGCCTCGGGCGTATCCGAGGGCTCTGGCCAGGCATTAATAATCGCTTTGATCAGGGTGGCCAAGGGAATCGCAAAGAACACGCCCCAAAGACCCCAGACGCCGCCAAAGAACAGAATCGCGACAATGATGGCCACCGGGTGCAGATTCACCGCCTCCGAAAACAGCAGAGGCACCAGGACGTTTCCGTCCAGCGCCTGGATAGCCAGATAGACCCCAACCACGTAATAAAATTCACTGGTGAGACCAAACTGGAAGAAGCCCACCGCCACCACAGGAAGGGTAACGAGGGTTGCACCGACGTAGGGAATGATTACCGACAACCCAACCAACAGCGCAAGCAGCGCCGTGTAGTTAAGGTTCAGCCAGGTAAAGGCAAGGTAGCTCACCACGCCAACAATCATCACCTCTACCACCTTGCCCCGTGCGTAGTTGGACACTTGCTGGTCCATTTCACGCCATATCCGATTAAGTAGTGGCCGTTCTGCCGGCAGCATACTCACAAACCATTGGGTGAGGGTTTCCCGGTCTTTCAGGAAAAAGAAGACCAACAGCGGAATCAGGATCATGTACACCATGATGATGAACAGGCCCGGTATGCCCGCCAGCGACCAGGTCACGATGCGCTGCCCCACACCGGCGAGCTCGCCTTGTGCAGCGGTGACAAATTGATTGACCTGGTTTGCGCTGATTAGCTCGGGGTAACGCTCCGGAAGAATGACCAGCAATTGGCGGCCCTGGTCGAACATCCGCGGTAGCTCGCCTGCCAGACTCACCAGCTGGCGCCAGGCCAGCGGCAATAACAGCAGGGTAATCGTGAAGAATGCGCCCACGAAGATGAGATACGTCAAGGCAACGCTAAGGCGAGGCGGCAAACCACTGCGCTGCAGCAGGTTAGCCACGCCCTGCATCAGATAGGCCAACACCAGTGAGGCCAACAGGGGTGCCAGGATGTCGCCAATGGTCATGAGCAAGGCGACGCTGATCAACAGTAGGACCAGCAGGAGTATGGACTCCTCTTCAAACAGGTAGCGGCGGTACCACTTCTCCAGAACTTCCATCATGGCGGCGTGCGTCCCTTCTCAGCGCTTCCTGATTATGTGAGTGTAGATGCCATCTAATTCGTTGCTTTCCAGCAATGCGTGCCCGGACTGCTGGGCAAACACCTGAAAATCCCGAACGGACCCTTGATCCGTAGCTGTGACACGCAGGCACTGGCCCGCTTCCATGGCATTCAACGCACGCTTCGCCTTCAGTAGAGGCATGGGGCATGTTAGCCCGGTGGCATCGACATCGGTATCAATCTGGATCGTCATCGAGATAATGCTGTGTACTTCATTGGCGAAAGAGGATGAGTATATCGGCAACCGCAGCAGCACCAAAACCGGGGAACTCCGCGCAGCGTATCCACTCTAAACCACCTCTGCGCGGTAACCGCGACAAGAGCGAATGCAGTACAATGGCAATCGTGGTTGCACATCAGCGGCCACCTGCCATTCACGAAACGAGATTATGCCCACCATCCTCCGATTCCTACGGCAATGCTGCCTGCCCCTACTGCTGGTGACTCTGTTAACGCCAGTAGCAGCGAGCAATGAGGAACTGAAACTGCCGAATCTGGGTGAGGCCAGCACCAGCCTCTACTCGGCGGAGTATGAGTACAACCTGGGGCGCAGTTGGCTGCGAATTTTCCGCTCCCAGGCGCCCACGGTTGATGACCCATTGATGTTCAGCTACCTGGAAAACCTGATCTTCGATCTGGTGAGCCACAGCCAGCTGCAGGACAGACGCATTGACCTTGTGGTGGTGGACAACCCCAACATCAACGCCTTTGCCGTGCCCGGCGGTGTGATCGGTGTGCACAATGGGCTCCTGCTGTACGCCCAGACCGAAGACGAGCTGGCCACAGTGCTGGCCCACGAAATCGCGCACCTCAGCCAGCGACACTTTTCGCGCCGCGTCGAGTTCCAGCGCAACCAGACACCGATCAACCTGGCCGCCATGCTTACAGGCCTGGTATTGATGGCAACAGCGGGCGGGGATGCCGGCATGGCTGCGTTGTCTGCCGCGCAAGCCGCGGCTCAGGACTCTGCGCTGCGCTATAGCCGCAGTAATGAGGCGGAAGCGGACCGCGTGGGCATGCAGACTATGGTGGCGGCAGGACGCGACCCCTATGCGGCGCCGGCAATGTTCGAGCGCATGATGCAGGCCTCGCGCTACTCCAGCGGTAACCGTATTCCAGAGTTCCTGCGTACGCACCCACTGTCAGAAAACCGGGTGGCTGATACTCGCAACCGCGCAGCCCAGTACCCCAAGACCCCGCGCCCCGTGAGTCTTGATTACCAGTTGATGCGCGCACGTGCTGTTATGCAGCTTGCTGACACACCCGAGCAAGCCATCCAGCGTTTTCGCGGCGAGCTTGAAGGCAATCCTCGCTCCGCCGAGGCTGCGACTTACGGGCTGGTGCTTGCACTGACCGCGGGTGGACGCGCCGATGAGGCCAGCCTGGAGCTGGACGGCATATGGGGCAAAAATCGCGATCGGCTGGAATACATCATTGCCGACGCGGAGATAGACCTTGCCCGCGGCAATCCCGAAGCCGCCGTTGAAAAGCTGAAGCAACGCCTGGCGCTATCACCCGGCAACCACCCCCTGACAATGGCCTATGCCAACGCGCTAATGCAGAACCAGCAGTCGCACATTGCCGAGCAGGTACTGGTTGAGCAAAGCCGGCGACAAGCGAACGACCCTGCCCTGTGGTATCTGCTGGCGGAGGTTCAGGGCCTGTCGGGAAATATCGTGGGCTTACACCAGAGCCGCGCCGAGTACTTCATTCTCAATGGCATTCTTACCCAGGCGGAAAAGCAGCTGAATTATGCACTGAAGTTGGTGCGCAATGATTACCACACCAGCGCGACCATCAATCAGCGCCTGCGTGACGTGGCGCAGATGCGCCAGCAGATGGAGTCTTAGAAAGTCCTGGTCGACACTGCTGCCCCAGCGCTTATTTTGCCGCGGCAAAATCCAGCATGCGGCGCAAGGGCACCATGGCCCGCTCGCCCAGCGCGGGATCAACAAAGATTTCGTTGTTGTTGCGGTCGAACACTTCGGCCAATGATTCCAACTCGTTCATTGCCATCCATGGGCAGTTAGCACAGCTGCGACAGGTTGCGCCCTCGCCTGCTGTGGGAGCAATGATGAACTCTTTATCGGGCGCCTGTTGCTGCAGCTTGTAGAAGATGCCCTGATCGGTAGCTACGATGAACTGTTTGTTGGGCAGCGTTTGCGCAGCCTTGATGATTTGCGTGGTTGAGCCCACGCTGTCGGCGAGCGCGATGACCGACTGGGGTGATTCGGGATGCACCAGCACGGCCGCCTCTGGATAGACCTTTTTGAGATCTTCAATGCCGCGCGCCTTGAACTCCTCATGCACGATACAGGCCCCGTCCCACATGAGGATGTCGGCCCCTGATTCGCGCCTGACATAGTCACCCAGGTGACGGTCGGGCGCCCAAATGATCGCCTTACCCTCGTCTGCCAGGTGTTCGGCGACATCCAGCGCAATGCTGGAGGTCACCACCCAATCGGCACGGGCTTTAACAGCGGCAGAGGTATTGGCGTACACAACCACCGTGCGGTCCGGGTGCTGGTCACAGAACGCGGAGAACTCGTCAATCGGGCAACCAAGGTCCAGCGAGCAGGTCGCCTCCAGCGTTGGCATCAGCACGCGCTTGTTGGGCGTGAGAATCTTCGCGGTTTCGCCCATGAACTTCACACCACACACGATCAGGGTTTCAGCTGGATGATCGTGACCAAAGCGCGCCATTTCCAATGAATCAGACACACAGCCACCGGTCTCTTCTGCCAATGCCTGAATGGCCGGCGCCGTGTAGTAGTGGGCAACCAACACCGCATTCTCTGCCTCAAGCCGCGCCTTGATGCGTGACTTCAGTGCTTCTTCCTGCTCAGGTGTGAGCTGCTTTTCCTGGGCCGAATCCAAGTGCACTTGCACCTGTTGGCGGATGATCTCGAGTTTGTCTGCGGCGATGCTCATGTAACGCGTTGGGTAGTACTAAAACGGGGGCGAGAGTCTAGCACAATCCCTCCGGCGCCAATCACCCCGCGGGGGTATACCAGATGGGCGAACTCCAGGCGCGCTCCTGAATGACCGGGTCCATAAAGGGCGAGTCGCAATCAGCGGGACGCTCGTCCTCGGGGAGCTGCAAACACTGGTGCGCTGTGTAGCGGCAACTCGGGTTTTCCACGGCTCTCAGGTAATACACCGCCGAGGTACCGGCATCGAACTCCGGGTCGCGCCAGACCGCGCACAACTGCGCGAAACCTTCGCCTTTGGGCCTGCAATCCGCAGGATCAACGCTAGCACCGTTATTGGGGTTACCTGCTACATCAAATACGCGCTGGTGATGATTGCCCTGTGCATCTGCCCAGCCCTTCACGACTTGAAGTCGCTGTAAGGGCACTCCCGGCAAAGCGTCCGTGCCAGGGTCGGCAGCGGCAGCCACCAGGAAGACAGGCTCGCTCGCCTGCTTGGGCGGCAAGTCTTGCCCCATGGCGACGCCCGTTTCGTAGGCAAGCGCAATACGCTGCGGTGACTCACAGGTGTCGGCGTGGATATCCCAGCCTCCGAAGAAACGCGGCTGTATGCGAGGACCACTGGTGCCAAACACTTCTCGCCGCTTCAGCGCATCGAAGATACTGTCGCGCGAATTGGACTCGGCCCACACACCAATAATTCCACCAGGGCCATTGCTCGCGTTACCGGGAATCGCACGGTCAAACTGCACCCTCTGCAACGCGCTGCTGTCTGCCTCGCCCAGATGCCCCGGGAAGTTGCGCTCATTCACCGCGCCGGGAATACCGTTGTGGGTATCCGTGCTGGCCGACAGCCCCACCTTGAACGGATTTACTCCGAGGCGCTGCTCCTCTTTCAATCCTTCAATAAGGGCATAGCGCACATAGCTGTTGCGGGTTAAGCAGTCGGGCCCTAGATGCGGTACCCAATCCGCCAGCGGTCCGGCGTAACAGCTGCCCACCTCTTCGTTCTCACCCACCGTGCTGGTGAAGGCGAAACCTTCAAACTTTTCGAAATTGCAGAGCTCATCCTCGCCGCCCAAAACACCTGCCAGCCCATTGCGGCATTCCGAATCGCCCTTGTGCTGCATGATCTCCACCACCGGCTCCAGGCGCGCGCGCAGCGCCGCTCTTTGAACCTGCTCGTCAATGCTGGATGCCCCGGGGTAATCCACGGCAAACATACGTCCGTTGCTGATGTTGGAGTTGTGCGGAATAGCCAGGCTCTCACAGCCGGTGTCGCTGTCATTGCAGTGGGTCTCCAACAGGCGCCACAAATCCCACTCCCGATGAGCCTCCAGATAGGAAATGGGCCGCTGCGGCACGGTTGCGTTTCGGAAAATCACATTGCGATGCAGGTTAGACCCCATGCGGAAGGAGCTGTATTCATAGGCCACAAAGGTGGTGCGTTCACAGTGGCTGCTGTGATCCTGGTGCGCCTCTGCTGCAGCGATAGTGGATTCCCACACCCGCTCGGCACGTTGGCCGCAACGCTCGCCATCCGCCTCACAGGTGTCTACATCACGGGAGGAAAAAGGGCTCATGATGCGCATGACCAGAGCAGGTGCCCGCCCTTCCCCACTGCGCATGACTTCGCAAAATCCCGAGGCATAGCCGGGTGACTGGGGATCATTACAGATTGCCTGCTCCCCCAAAAACTCTGCGTGGTCGGTAACCGCGGCAAAATCCAGCGGCCGCTCCAAGCGCACTTCGCGTTCGGGCTCGCCCACTCCGCCCGGAAGGTTGACCGCACCGCCAAAGGCATAGCGATAAGCGTCGGACGGCATCACCTGCACACCGAAATTCCAGGCGTCACTGGACAGCGATGTGTGCACATGGAGATCGCCCCATAATGCGCGCCGCTCAGGCTGAACATCAGCGCAGGGCACGCTGACTTGCTGCGCATAGGATTGAACGGCAAACACCGATTCAGGCGGTGGTTCTGCACCACATCCTGCCATAGCAACAAGCGGAAAAATGACTAGGGCTGCTGGATTACGCACGTTCACTCCGTGGGTTCGCGACAGTACCCAGACAGACTACTGCGACCCGGCGGCCTCGCCATGTCGCCCAGGGCCAATATTCGGGGACCACCAACAACAGTTGACTAGCCAAATTTTTCACAAAAGCTGACTAGAATTCTGCTCAGTTATTCCGTATAACTCGCTGTATTATAAAGAAAACGGCATTTTGTGCCGCGAGCGACCGGGTGAGACTGGTCGCCATTGTCCGAGCAGGACTTTTATGACCACACGGGGCTTTGAGTGAGCAGGCATAGCATTTCCATTATCTCGGATCAGCCCGAGGACCATCGCCTGCTGGCCGACTGCCTGGCCCGAGCCGTCCCCAACCGTTTTGATATTGTCTCCGCCGACGCACTGCTGCGGCCGGTGGAAGTGCTGGCAGACCCCGGCGTTGACGCACTGATCATGGCCGATGGCGCACAAACCGATTACATACTGCGCCTGGCACAGAAGCACCACAGCAACCTGCCTATTATCCTGCTGGTAGAGCGCGATGACCCCGACACGGTGGCTTACTTTCGCACCCTGGGTGCCCAGGACTGCCTAGCCCGCAGTCAGGTGGACGATCATCTGTTACACCGGGTGCTCGACTACAGCATTCAACTGCGCGAGGCGCGCCAGCACATATCGGCGCTGTCCAATCGCGATACCCTCACCGGCGCACTGAATCGCAGCGGCTTCCGTTCGCACCTGGATTTAGCAATGGAACGGGCGAGCAAGCTGGAATTCAACACGGCCCTGCTCTACATCAACATCGATCAGTTCGCCAATATCAATGTGCATCATGGCGAAAACGCGGGCGACGACCTGATTCGCACACTGGCCCGGCGCATCACGAACAAGTTGCGCAACAGTGACAGCCTCGCCAGGCTGGGCGGTGATGAGTTCGCGGTGATACTGGAAGATGTAGCAACGTCATCGGACGTGGAGCAGATCGCCACCAAGATTTTGCGCGCCGTCTCGGAGCCGCTGAGCCTGGGTGATCAACAGGTATCGGTCGATGCCAGCATCGGCGCGGCGACGTATCCCCAGGACGCCGAAGACGCCGCTGAAATTATTGACCACGCGCGCAGCGCCATGCTGCAGGCCAAAGCAGCCGGCGGCAGCCGTTGCATCCAGTTCAGCCACAAGCTGGAATTTGATACGGCGGGCAACACCTCGCTGGCGGCGGAACTGCGAGCAGCAGTGCGCAAAAACCAATTTGAGCTGCACTACCAGCCGCGTATTGATGTGGATTCGGGTGAGCTTCGCGGCCTGGAAGCCTTGTTGCGCTGGAATCACCCCGAACGCGGCCTGCTGTGCCCCGGCGAGTTCATCGCCACCTGTGACGACCTGGGACTGCTTAAAACCATCGGTTACCAGGTGATTCAGCATGCCTGCTCGGCCCAGGTGTGGTTGGCGCAACAGGGCATGGAAGACGTTGACGTTGCCGTGAACATCTCCTTCAGCCAGATACAGGACGACCGCTTCGTGGCGTTGGTGAAAGACATTCTTTCGCACACCGGCGCCAACCCGCAGCGCATGGAAATGGAGCTCACCGAAAGCACCATTCTCAAGAGCCCCGACGCCATCAAGGCCTGCATGGATGAGCTGAGGTTGCTGGGCGTGTCGTTCTCGCTGGATGACTTTGGCACCGGCTTCTCGCAGCTATCCCACCTCACCGACCTGCCCATCTCTGCACTGAAGATCGACTCGTGTTTTGTGCGCGATGTGCCGCATAACGCCCAGCAAGTGGCGATTTGCACCATGATCATTGAGATGGCGCGCCGCCTGAACATGCCGGTTATCGCCGAAGGCGTAGAAACCTACGAGCAGCTCCAGTTCCTGCGCGAGAACCAGTGCGAACAGGTGCAGGGTTTCTACTACAGCCCCGCCATCCCCTTGCAGCGCCTGCCGCGATTTGTGCAGGAACAGCGCTATAAGCGCAGTGAACGACTACTGTCCTGACAATCCGCCAAAAACACGGATCAACACTGTGCTACCCGCCAGAGCGGTGGTAGCCTTCTTGACATCTTAATTCGACAACCGTTTTCCGTATGGCAACAGGCGGCATCTTCCAGAAGCGCGCAAAAGTACTGGTGAGTGACGACGACCAGAACGTGCGTATGCTCACGCGCCAGTGCCTGGAAGCGGAAGACATGACCGTTATTGAGGCCGCCGACGGGATAGAGGCGCTGGAGATGTTCGTGAACGAGCGTCCAGACCTTGTATTCCTTGACGTTGAAATGCCTGGCATGACGGGACTGGAAGTGTGCCGGCGCATTCGCGCCATGCCTCGCGGTGAGTCGGTGCCCATTATGATTGTAACCGGCTCTGACGATAGGGAATCGATCGATCAGGGGTTTGACGCCGGCGCCACCCAATACAAAACCAAGCCTGTGAACTGGTCGCTACTGGGCCGGGATGTGCAGTACATGCTGCGCGCCAGTGATGCGTTTAACTCGTTGAAGCGCCAGGAAGACCGGCTGCGTTATCTGGCCTATTACGACCCGCTCACCTCACTGCCCAACCGACGCAGCTTTAACGAGCAGCTCAACCGCATTCTGCGCCGATGCCAGCGCAAGGGCACGGGCGCCGCCCTGCTCTTTATCGACCTGGATCATTTCAAACGCATTAATGATTCCATTGGGCATGGCCGCGGTGACCGCCTGCTGGTGGAGATTGCGAAACGGTTGACGCTGGAGCTGCGCGAAGACGACTCCATTAATTACTACAGCGACCAAACCGCCGAAGACATTGAAGCCATGGAGGGTAGGCCCACCGAGATCGCCCGACTGGGCGGTGACGAATTTACCGTAGTGCTCTCGGAAATTGACGATGTGCATGCGGTAGAAGTAGTGGCAAAACGAATTCTCGCCACACTGTCTGAGCCCATTCCGCTGCAGTCGCATAACCCGGTGGTAACGCCCAGTATCGGCATCGCCATGTACCCGCAGGACGGTAACTATCCCGACATTCTGGTGCGCAATGCCGACACGGCGATGTACGCAGCAAAAGCGGAAGGCCGCGCCTGTTATCGCTTCTACAACGAGGAAATGAACGCTCGCTCAATCGAAGAGCTCAAGATGGAAGAAGAGCTGCGCGAAGCGATGCGCGCTGACCAGTTGGAACTGCGCTACCAGCCACAGATTGAGGTGAGCACGGGCCGGGTGATCAGCATGGAGGCGCTGGTGCGCTGGAAGCACCCGGTGAGAGGAATCATTTCGCCCGGGTTGTTTATTCCAGTTGCTGAGCGTACGGGGCTGATCATCGAGCTGGGTAGCTGGGTGTTGGCCGAAGTAGCGCGCGACTGCTTGCACTGGGACTCGCTGAATGTGCCCCCGTTCCGGGTGGGAATTAACATCTCGCCCCTGCAGTTCAACCAGCCCAATCTCACGTCATACATTGGGGATGTGCTGTCCAGTTCCGGCCTCAGCCCAGAGCGCATTGAGCTGGAGCTGACCGAAAGCGCAATTATGACGGATGCGGAAACTAATATTGAGAAACTGCAGGAATTGAAGGCACTGGGACTGGCGCTGGCAGTAGACGACTTTGGTACCGGTTATTCATCGCTAAACTACCTAAGGCGCTTCCCGATCGACACGCTCAAAATCGACCAGAGCTTCGTGATGGGTTTAAACAGCACCGACGGGGCCGCGATCGTGGATGCGATTCTGGCCCTGGCCAAGACGCTGAACATGCGCTCCATCGCGGAGGGCATAGAAACGGCAGAGCAACTGCGCTATCTCGCCCAGCGCGGATGCGACTACCTGCAGGGGTACTACTTTGCGCGCCCGCTTTACCCCGAAGATGTGCCGGGCATACTCCAGCAGGACTTCTCTGTGGATATACAGCGCGCAATGAATGGCCGAACCGAGTTACACGCCAGCGGATGAGGGCTGTTGCACTCTGCTTGCTGTTTGCGACCTGCGCAGCCGTCGCTGACGAGAACCCACCCCGCCCCACAGATGCCCAAGGCCTGCTGCATGTAATGCTGCAGGGCGAATCTGCAGAAACCATGGCGACCCTCGCGGAACAGGCGGGCGGCACGCTCACACACCATCTGCCAATCATTGATGCCGTGGGTGCCCGGCTGACGCCGGCGCAATTCGACACCATCCGGAATGACCCGCGTATCGCCCGCTATATCGACGACCTGGCGCTGGAGATTCCACCTGAAGCCACGACTGATGATTGCCCCTTGGGCGGCGCGCTGGAAGTTGTGCGACAAGGCGACACAGCGACCTGGTCGCTGTTCAACAAGTCTGACCGTGAGCTGAGCTTGACCCGGGTCGCGATTAGTTGGCCGACCGCAAGCCAGACAACAGCAGACATTAAACTGGCCTCAAAACCCTTCGCTATGAACCAGACTCTGCCGGTAGAGAAGTCATTGGAGGACGGCGAGCTGGTGCTTGCGCCGGGTGAGAACACACTCTCGATCGTCTCCAATGACCTCAAGGCGCTGTCACAAAGCGACCTGGAGTTCAGCGTGAGTGCAGGAACAGACTGCACCACCGAACTCGTGCCGGGCTATCCGAACAACCACGAGGACTTTTACTACGCCACAGTGGCCGGCGCCGACGCACTCCATAAACAGGGTATTACCGGCAATGGCGTGACGGTGGCGGTGCTGGACTCCGGATTGTGGGAACACCCTGCCCTCACCCTGAACACTGCCGGAAACAGCCGCATACTCGCTCGCTACGATGCCATCACCGGCCAGGAACAATCCGAGGAAGTGTTTGATGAAAGCGGCCACGGCACTCACATGACCAGCGTGTTGGCGCACAGCGAACCCACTCTGCAAGGCGGCGCGCACACGGGAGGATTCAAGGGTATCGCCCCGGACGTATCACTGATTGCGGTGAAAGCCTTCGATATTGAGGGCCAGGGCGATTTCCTCGATATCGTTCGCGGTGTGCAGTATGTGGTAGATAACCGGGAAAAATACGGGATCAGAGTACTCAATCTATCGTTTGCCGCCAGACCACGCTGGCCCTACTGGCTGGATCCCGTTAATCAGGCAGTGATGCGGGCCTGGGCCGATGGCATTACTGTGGTGGCAGCAGCGGGCAACGAAGGCCCCGAACCCATGACGGTAGGCTCCCCGGGCAACCTGCCCTACATCATCACCGTTGGCGCGGTGACGGATTCTTGGACCATCGATACCCGCGACGACGACTACGTGCCGGATTTCTCATCGCAGGGGCCCACACCCACCGGCCACATTAAGCCCGACATTGTGGCACCCGGTGGTCACATTACCGGCGTAACGCGCCCCGGTTCGACCATCGCCCAGACAAACCCGGAGTACTTTTTGCCTACGGGCGAGTTCGTGATGACAGGCACCTCGCAGGCGAGCGCTCTAGTCTCGGGGCTTGCTGCGCTGCTGTTGCAGCTGCAGCCCGAATTGTCACCCGACGACGTTAAATGCAAATTCACCAGCAGCGCCGAGCTCGCGATCAGTAGCGAGGGCTTATTGGCCTACAGCCCGTTTAAGCAGGGCCTGGGATACGTGAGCCTGCAGCGAGCAATAACGCTGGGCGACACTGGCTGCGGCAACAGCGAATTGGATCTGGCGGCAGATTTGGCCGGCAGGGCGCAATACGAGGGACCGGCCATCGTAGACGGCGACGACCAGGTTAGCCTCCCAGGGCTAGACCAGATGCTGGCCAGGGACACTGCCATAGACGAGCCCGATACTCGAATACGGTGGGGTGTTAAAGAGTTCGTGGAACGGCCTTCGAGCGGCAGAGGATCTGCACTCCAGGGAGATGGCCCTTTTGATTGGGCTGAAGTGTACGCCCAGGAACGGGAAAAAATACGCGCATTAGCCGGGCAGTAGCACATTTGGCGCCGGCGTCACGGCGCGACAGCCTTCGAGAATTACCCCATTTGGGGCAGCGACACACCCAACGATTAATCTAATTCAGTTTCTGTTTAAAAAACAACCGCTTAGGCGAATCGGGTGCCGTTGGAATACCTGACTGCACCATCAGCTAACAACGGCACTAACCCATTGGGGTCAGTCCTCCTGCCTCTTATATTATTAGGCCTCCGTTAGAAACGAACAAACTTCTTTTTCAATACTTGCGATCTACATCACAAAATTTTAGGGGACTGCGTTATGAAAGGCATCACTTCAAAAAAGACCACCACTCTGGCCGTGACCGCGATCTCGGCATTCATCAGCTGGTCGGCCTCTGCCGCCGACTCTTCGGCGCAGACACCAACCAGCGGCGTAACCAAGGTAGCCCAGGTGCTGGCCCAGCAGGCCAACTACACCAATTCTGCGGCGGGTTATAAGTGGGGGGCTGGCAAGCAGGACTCAAAGCTGCATGTTTCACAGTCATGGGATCGCCGTGACAGCGGCTTCAAGTGGCAAGGCGATAACGCCAAACAAGAGACTCAAGCGCGAGGCGCGAAGTCTGTAGCTACTTCTAATGCTTGGGGAGTGCGCAATGCAGCGACTCAGGCGGGTATGAAGTGGGGTATCCGCAACACTGCTGACCAGAGCGGCATGAAGTGGGGTATCCGCAACACTGCTGACCAGAGCGGCATGAAGTGGGGTATCCGCAACACGGCTGACCAGAGCGGCATGAAGTGGGGTATCCGCAACACTGCTGACCAGAGCGGCATGAAGTGGGGTATCCGCAACACGGCTGACCAGAGCGGCATGAAGTGGGGCATCCGCAACACTGCTGACCAGAGCGGCATGAAGTGGGGTATCCGCAACACTGCTGACCAGAGCGGCATGAAGTGGGGTATCCGCAACACTGCTGACCAGAGCGGCATGAAGTGGGGCATCCGCAACACTGCTGACCAGAGCGGCATGAAGTGGGGCATCCGCAACACTGCTGACCAGAGCGGCATGAAGTGGGGCATCCGCAACACTGCTGACCAGAGCGGCATGAAGTGGGGTATCCGCTAGAACTCGCTTATTGATGATCACAGAGGTGGCCTGCACGAATCGCGCAGGCCACCCTGCCAAGCCTTAACGTTGGGCACCCATTGCACCATGGCAGTTTGCAATAAGTAGTATCTGCCCGATCATTTATAGCCCCCAGATACTGAATTAAGTACACTTTTCCGGCGCATACACCGGAGACCGTCCTTGTACAGATCATTACGGGTTCTAGCCGCCCTTGTACTAGCTCTCGCTCCACTGCACGTTGTTTTGGGCGATGAGGCGGACTTCGCTTTCTCACCCTCGCCAATAAATGCTTCTCTCACCCAACAGAACGTGAGGGAGACGTTTCAGAGCTCTAGCGGCCATTTGTGGTTACTCACACAGGATGGGCTGAATCGCTACGATGGTACAAAAGTAGAGCAGTACCAATACTCTCTTACAAACGCATTGTCGATTTCATCAAACGACGTCACAGGGATCGCCGAAGATCTCAGAGGCACTGTCTGGGTTTCTACAGTCGGCGGCGGTCTGAATCGGTTCCATGAAGTTCAGAAAGGCTTTTCAAAGATTCTGTTCGATCCGGCCAATCCCGGCATCTCCATAGCCTCCGATGACATTTACGCTATCCATGCAGACACTGACGGTCATATCTGGCTCGGTCACGATAACGCAATCACTCGCTTCGATCCGATCAACGACGAGTACTTCCACTTCCGACCCAACCTGAGAGCGGGCGAATATTGGGGAACGGTAAATAACTTCGCTGAGTCTTATGATGGCTTGATATGGATCGCCACTGAGTCCGGCGGCGTTCTGAGAATCGAAAGCCATAAAGACGATACCGGGCAGATATCACCCATAGCTTTCATGAATGCCAGTCCCGGTTCGTCACCCCCGGAGGTATCATCCATTGCAGCCGACGACAACGTTATATGGATAGGAACATCCGGATTCGGCATCACTCGCCTCAATCGTGAAGATAACTCTTATCAACTTTATGGGGCAGATGAGCAGGACTACAGAAAGATCACGTCCAGCCTTGTCCGAAGTCTGTTCATCGACGAATCCGGAAATTTGTGGGCTGCCACCGCTAATGGGCTTTGTCTGAAGAGAAGCGCCAGCAGTCGCTTTAACTGCTACAGCCAGATTAACTCGGACCTCCCGAGTGATGGTACCTACGGGACCTTTGAATCTCGCGAAGGGGTGCTCTGGGTTGGAACGGAATTTGGTCTTGCCGTCGGAATATCATCGGGGATAGCAAGTTTTGATGCTGAGAGAAACGGTTTTTCAGATAGCTCGGTCAATGCATTTGCACAGACTGGGCCGAATACGTTATGGGTTGGCACTGACGATGGGTTAAACAATTATGATTTCGCATCCGGCGACGTGACCTGGATAACGCGGGAAACCTTTCCCAGCATTTCCGATACGACCGTCATGTCACTGCTCGGGCACAAGAACACGCTCTGGGTGGGCACGTTCGAGGGCGGCCTTAACGTCATCGATCTCTCTACTGGAGAGACAGATGTCTTTCAACATAACCCGGAAGATCCAGGATCAATCGGTGCCAACGGCATAACATCGATTACCGCGACTATCGGCGGCCAGATACTAGTAGGAACATATGGCGGTGGAATCGGGAGTATAAATCCAGGCGATAAATCCTTCAGAAATTACAGATACAACCCGGACAGCCCCAGAAGCATTAGTAGCAACAACGTGCTCGCTGTCTTCCAAGACTCTCTAGGTTACGTTTGGATCGGGACTCAGGATGGACTCAATAGACTGGATCTAGACACTGGCATTGCGGAACGCTACTACTCCGAGAGGGGCAACATCAACAGCCTCTCGAGCAATCTCGTCTGGGAGTTCCATGAAGATGAGCAGGGCAATCTATGGATCGGCACTGCTGGTGGCGGACTTAACATGTGGTCGTTGGAGGACAGAAAGAATAACAACCCCACATTCAGTCATTACTCTGAGAACGTCTCCCTGCCCAGCGCCAGCATCTACGGAGTTCAGGAGGATGCAAATGGCAGTCTTTGGCTATCTCACAACAAAGGACTAACTCAGTTAGATGCCGAGAGTTTGGAAGCGAGGCATTACGATATAGCCGATGGACTCCAACACACAGAATTCAATATGGGAGCTTCTTTTACTGATCAACTTGGTCGCGTTTACTTTGGCGGGCCCAGGGGGTTCAACCAGATCCAGGCAAACAATCAAATCGCAGATAGCCCACCGCCACAAATCGAGATTTCAGAAATAAGAATAATGAACGAGGTAAGGACGATCGGAGAGAACTATGCTGACGTAACCGACGTGTTTCTAGACTATCAGGACACAATGATTAGCGTGGACTTTTTCGCTGCTGATTACTCCAACCCGGCTCTCGTGCAATACGCCTATAAATTGGAAGGTTTGAACGAAGACTGGATCATCTCGAGAGACGCAAGCTCCGCGTCCTTTACCACTTTGCCAGCCGGCACACACAAGTTGTCGCTCGCAGCGTCCAACTCAGACGGCGTGTGGAATTGGAATGGACGGGAAATCAACGTTCATGTCTCCCCTCCTCCTTGGCTGTCTCCTTGGGCCTACGCACTCTACGTGCTCGCCGCACTCTCGGTCATCTATCTGATTCTTCTCAGACAGAAACGACAATCGACAGAATTAATCACCAGGCAGCGGGAACTGGAGGATCGCGTAGCTGAGAGAACAAATGATCTGGAAATTGCCCGACGCGCAGCGGTAGATGCAAACAATGCCAAGTCTGAGTTTCTAGCTACTATGAGTCACGAAATTCGAACGCCTATGCACGGAATGATAGGCATGACTGAGCTACTGATGAACACCGGGTTAACCAAGCAACAATCACGCTTTGCTGAGTCTGCGCTCGCGAGCGGACGCTCATTGCTAGGGCTCATTAATGAAATTTTAGACTACTCAAAGATCGAAGCTGGCAAAGCAGAGCTCACGCTAGCTCCACTCACCGTATCCTCCATCGTAGACGATGTAGCATTCCTCAACGCACACATAGCACAAAGAAAGGGACTTAATCTCACGACTGTTGTCAGTCCATCAAGAACCACCCTTTTGGGAGACGAAGCGAAGATTCGGCAGGTACTTACAAATTTGTTAAGCAATGCGATCAAGTTTACGGAGGCTGGGACGATCAGCATTCATGTTCAAGAACAGGCCTTAGGTGACAAGCACTCGGTCAGCTTAACTGTGAATGACTCGGGGATAGGCATTGAGTCCTCGAAGCTGGGACACATATTCGAAGTTTTCACACAGGCCGATGCAAGTACTTCAAGGCAATACGGTGGTACGGGCTTGGGGCTCTCAATAAGCAAGAGTCTAGTGGAACTAATGGGTGGCACCATGTCAATTGAATCCAGGCTTGGCAAAGGCACATCGGTTTCGGTGGATATTGCGCTAGAAGCAACAAACCTCTCGGATGATAGCTCCCTCGAAGAGGAGAGTGCACAAGCAGCCATTGTCTGTGCTGATAAAGACCGAAAAGCAATGATCTGCTCACACTTGGTCAGAGCTGGCTTTGAAATAATGGAACATCGAGAATCATCAGTTCATGATCGCGACGGTAAATCCCTTGAACTTACTTTCCTCGATTATGAAGAAATCGAGCAATCGAACGAACACTCGACTGTGTTTAGAGCCGCGGAGCAAACAATCGTAGGCGCCCCCCTGGGCTTACAAGACAAGTTCTCAGACGTTTGTAGAGCGGTACTGCCCTACCCAATCACAGAGCAAAACCTAAGAGAAGCACTGACCGAACTGCGCGACCATCGACACCAAGCACTGCAACCAGCTAGCGACGTATCAATAAACCACCGTCCGGCACAAGACATCACTTCCGTACAGGCATTAGTAGCAGAGGACGTACCTCTCAACCAAGAGATCACGCGTGAAATGCTGCAGATTCTTGGACTATCAGTCGAATTCGCTGATAACGGGCTTGAGGCGATAGAGAAGTACGGCACCGGCCAGTTCGATATTGTCTTCATGGATTGTCAGATGCCAGTTCTCGATGGATATGCTGCGACAGCAGGAATAAGAGAGCATGAAAACGCCACCGGCATGGAACGGACACCAGTAGTGGCGGTTTCGGCGTCTACTTCAGAGGAATCAGTGCGCCGTGCATACGAAGCAGGAGTTGACGGCTACATTGCAAAACCATTCAAGATAGAAGACCTGAAAACCGTATTGCAAGATCACGGCCTACTGACTCACGAGCAAGCCTATACTCGCCTCAGTGATGCGTCCGAGATCGACCACAGCGCTAGAGACCAAGAACCTGACAATAGCTCTACAGTACTAGACAAGCCAACCATAAACGGATTGCTCGATCTCGAATCTCAGTTAAACAAAGCTATGTTCCAGCCCATGGTGGAAGGGTTTCAAGCCCAATCCAGTGCGCTGCTGACTGAGATGCAATCTGCGTCCTCTGGGCAGGACACAGAAGCGCTCAGAAAGGCAGCTCACGCACTGAAATCAATGAGTGCCAACATTGGGGCTCTCAACGTTAAACTGCTTTCTGAAGCAATAGAACGTAAGTGTAAGCGGAATCCAGATACTTTCCCCGAGTTAGATTTGGATGTCTTCCGAGATGCTATAGACGAATTTTCTAGGGCAAGCTCCACCCTAGGGCGAACATAGACACACGGGGCCGGAGCGATACGTCAAGGATGACAAAAGCAAGAATGTTTTCCTTTGTTAGCGCTTTACTACTGCTTGTTTGCACTCTGAGTGTGAATGCTCGGTGGAGCATTCACCAACTTCACCCGGAAAAATTGACGGAGACCTCTATAACGAGCGTTGTCTCCGACACCGACGGCAAAGTATGGGTTGGCTCGCTCACAGGGCTTCAAGTGCTTATCGCTGGTAAGTTCTATTCAACTGAGATTGTGGACGGGTTAGATCCGTTATTTGGACGCCAAATCATAAGGGATATAGTTCAGGAAGATTCCGGCAGGGAAATATGGATCCTCACTGAAACGGGATATCTAGCCAGAGTAGACAGCGACCAACTGCGGGTTATAGATACGCCATGGTTTCGCAACTACGCTGACGCCAAAGTTTTGGGCATTCTCCAGGGTCACGACAAAATTTGGCTCTGGGGCCTAGGTTTCCTTGCCGCATACGATTATGAGTTAGGTGGCCACGTGTCTTTTGCGTGGAAGTCGGGTGACAAACTGCTCGATAAACCACTCTTAACGCTGCGGGAACTGAATGACTCGGTTCTTTACGGGCTCACCCAATCTTCCCTGTTACGAATCGACCTTGAAAATTTCACGGTTCAAGAAAAAGTTAAGGCGCTAGAGTTTGGCGAAGGTACCGAGTTCCGTGACTTCCATATCGGTAGCAAGGGCGGTATCACAGTTCTTACAAAGAACGGGCGAATACTAGAAGGCATCAACACGCTCAACAGTCAGCGCTATTCTGTGAGCCAGACCTTCAGTCAAAAATCCGCTGATCAATTAGTAGTGGAGCCTAATCATTACATTATCGGCACTGATGGTGGTATCGCGGTTGTCCCACGAGGCAAAACCCAGCCCTTGACCGAGTTAGGCAAAGACAACTCTGAGCTGTCCAATAATCATGTTCTCACCATCTCGCCTTTAAAGGGCGGCTATCTCATTGGCACATATCGGGGCCTCAACTACCTAAGCAAGGGGCTTTTCGACGGCTTCAATGATCAAAGCCACAGGCTATCGAATGAAGTTCTGAATTTCACGGAGGATGAGAACAAAAACATTTGGATTGCCACATACAGTGGCGTCTTTCGCTTTAGCAAAAGTTCTAGTGCCCTATCGACTTTCTCGAGGCTGAGAGGTTTGCCCGATGAACGTGCGATGACAATCGAGAGTATCGAGAATGACATCTGGATCGGCCTCAGAGAGCACGGGGTCGTAGCGGCCAAATCAGCGAGTATCGATAAAGATCAATCAGAGTTTAAGAGCTATCTCCCAAACAAGCCAATACCTGCGATACGGACTATTCAGGACAGCCAGCACGTTTTATTGGCCACACTTAACGAAGGGCTATACATACTCGACAAAGAGTCGCGAGAAAGCTTCAAAGCGGACGAATCCCCCAGCCGAGTAACGCTTATAAGCAAACGAGTAAAAGACTATCTTTACTATGGGAATGAGGATGCTCTTTTTGTCTATTGGACTAAAGATGGCACGTCTCAACGCGTCAGTTTCAATTCAGGCGGTCATCCTATTGGCACGATGGTCAGTCTAGAATGGATACAGTCTGGGCATTACATGATCATATCAACCTTGGACAACGGCATCTGGATGGCCGAGCGATTGGAGGAACAACCAAGATCCTTAGCTTTGAAGAGACCACCCAACAATGAGCTGGCCGAAGCAATAGCCTGCGGCGTCCTCGAAAAAGAAAACCACTACTGGTTCTCCACTTCCGACGGGATCATAGTCACCAATGATAGATTTGAGACGACGCACAGGTTTTCGCTACGCGATGGCCTTCAAAGCAAATCCTGTAACGTCGGCGCCGTATTCAAGGACTCTCGCGACAGACTCTACTTCGGTGGGAGCAATGGCTTCAATGTGTTTGAAGGTAGTTTGCCCGGGGCACCTGTAGACCCGCCAAAAATGATGTTCGAGCGCATACATAGCGCTGTATTCACTGCGGATTTTGTTAAAAGTGGGAACATCCCTCCACACCTTGAGCTGCACTACGGTGACCGCAGCATATTGTTGGACTTCGCCGTTATGGAACACTTCCAGGCCGACGCGACGCGTTATCGCTACCGCCTACAAGGGTACAACGACGAGTGGGTTGAATCCGGCAGTACCAGTGAGGTGAACTACTCAGCACTACCACCCGGTAACTACATCTTCCACGTTCAGGGCTCCGACTCCAGCGGGCGCTGGAATCGCGAAGGATTAGTGCTCTCGTTTACTGTGCTCAAGCCCTGGTGGCTAACCACCTACGCATTCGCAGCTTACATCGTTCTAGCAATCGCTGCGGCAATCATGGCTCGCCGTTGGTACTTGCGTATGGCAGTCCAAACTATGTCCCGGCGGATGAATGCCTATATCAGCCAGCAAAACGATCTGCTACTGGAAGAAGTGCAAGACGAAATTGAAATTCAGGAACAGATACTCTCGAAGTACAACGCACATACCACAGACCTGCTTACTCTCGTTCAGCAACTCGTGCCGCCACCCAATGGCGGCAAATCGACGCCTGACCGTGAACTCTCGCTTTCCCTGCTGGCGTTTGAGCGTAATGTCGAGGGCTTTGAAAACGATATCCACTTCGACGTGGAAAGCTATACCAATGAGCTGATCGACATTCATATTGATGCCGACCAGTCCCTCGCCTCACGGGTGATTTGTACCGTGGAGATCAGCACTCTGACGCAACCAGCTCCGTACGCCCTTCGATGTGCTCTGCTTATCCACTACCTCATTGCTCTTGCCAAAAGAGCCACGCCGGAACTGAGCCCGGCGGTTGCCTTACTCAACCTGTCTCTGTCAGAACCGGTTATCACAGACACTAACCGGGTCGGATGGGTTCTGAGAGGTTCTTTCACTGCCGAACAAGGTGGTTCGATTGCTCAATGGCTCACAGACCAACCCTGGCTGGAAGAGAATCTGTCGGACATCGCTGAATCACTTGATGTGGACCACGACGCGAAGTGTAGCGACACACTGTTTGCGCTAGGCTGTGAGTTCCTGCGACCGGAGCCCCTCCTGCGGTGATATGAATGAAACTGACCTATATCCACCTAGCGCTGCTATAACGTACGGATGACAGCAGGAAACTACAAGAACGTCGGCAACACTTTGCAATTCAGAGGCACGGCCCTGGGTCGGCCCTGCCATATTGTTGTCGATAACAGCGACGGGATTGCTGAGGCAGCCATCTCGGCAGCGCTGGGTGAACTGCATCGGCTGGAGGTGAAGTTCGCAGCCAAGCATCCCAAGAGCATTGTGTACGCCGTGAATCAATCTGCGGGCTCAGGGCAGGTCATTCCGATTGATGCGGAAACGCGCAGCCTGTTCAGCCTGATTGCCCTCATCAGGGACGAAACGCACCAAAGGTTCGATCCTACCCTGCAGATGGTATCGGCGCTTTACGGTGATACCGCCGTCAGCGAGCAGACGAGCGAGCGGGCTCGTCAAGTGGCTGCAGCCACGGGTTATTCCAACATCAATGTATCGTCCGAGGGTGTCGCGCTAGCAAGCCCCGCCACTTTGTTGGATCTTGATAGCACGGTTCGCCCCTATGCACTGGATTGTGCGGTGCGCGCCCTGAGAGCAGCCGGCGCCGTGAGCGCGCTGCTAGATCTCAGTCGAGACGCGGCGGCGATAGGTCGCCAAGGCGATCACTCGAACTGGCTCCACGGTATACGCTTCCCCAAAGGGCGCAGCAGCGCTGTGGCTCGCACCAAGATAAACGACGCCGCACTGAGCATGCGTG
Organism: Parahalioglobus pacificus; assembly: GCF_014652275.1. GTDB lineage: Bacteria > Pseudomonadota > Gammaproteobacteria > Pseudomonadales > Halieaceae > Parahalioglobus > Parahalioglobus pacificus. Next base: position 120,773 of record NZ_BMYM01000003.1, read on the forward strand.
GCAACTACGAGCGACCCTTGATCCTACAGAACGCCCGCCACGGGCGCGCCATAGACCCAGATACGGGGCAACCCATTGATGGGCTGCTAAGCGTGGCTATCCGATCTGAGAAGGTCCTTGATGCCTACACCGCCGCCACCATTGCGCGCCTCAAGTCAGAGGCCGATGCGCTTGAGTGGCTGAACACACTCGACATGCCGTGGTTCGCGATTGATTGTGAGCTTCAATGTCATGGCACCATGAAGCTCAGCTAGGCCAGTGCTTACAACCCCTTGAATACCGGCGCACGCTTCTCGCGTTGCGCCACAAACCCCTCTTGCAGGTCTTTAGAGTCGCTGCACTCTTTCGCCAACGCTTGTGCATCATCCATGTCCAGCGTGCCCGCTGCCACGTGGTTAATGATTTTTTTCATGGCTGCCACCGCCATCGGTGCTCGCTCTGCCAGTGTGGCCGCATAGTCCATGCTCGCCTGGCCGATCGCTTCCCGGTTTACCAGTTGGTCGAGAAAGCCCATCTCATATAGCTGTCGCGAGTCGACAAACTCGGCCGCCAACAGCAGGCGTTTGGCAGGGCCCACGCCCAGGCGTTCTACAAATCGCTGTATCCCACTAATGGGATAGCACAGGCCAATGGTCGCAGCCGGCACCCGAAGCTTCATACCATCAAAGCCAATACGGAAGTCGCAGCTCAGAGACAACTCACTACCACCACCATACACATTGCCGTTAAACGCACAGACTGTAGGAATCGGGAGTGCTGCCAGCATATCTGTGGTCGCCTGGAAATCGTCACCGGAAATATCGCCAGCGTTCAGTTCAGCAAGAGACGCGCCCGCACAGAATGTCTTATCACCTGTGCCGGTAACAATGAGCGCGCGCACAGCGTTATCGCTCTGCACGCTGCGCAGCACTGCCTGAATGCCGTCCAGCTCTTGCTTACCCAGCGAGTTGTGCTTGTCGGGGTTGTTCAGTGTCAGGATGCCAATAGCTCCCTGCTGTTCAAAGCTAATCGTGTCTGCCATTGTCGTCTCCCAAAAAACCGGCGCTGAGTGTCGCATACCCGTACACCCCCAGCCACAATCGGGTTATCTTCAGACCTACACCGAATGTACGGAGACAAGCATGAACCAACGCTGTGGCTGGTGCGGCACAGATCCACTCTACATGGATTACCACGATACCGAGTGGGGAGTGCCGGTGCGCGATGATCAAACACTGTTCGAGTTCTTGCTGCTGGAGGGCGCGCAGGCGGGCCTTGCCTGGATAACAGTTTTACGCAAACGCGAGGGCTACCGAAAAGCCTTTGCAGACTTCAATGCCAAAAAGGTCGCCAAACTATCCGACAAAGCGCTGGATAAACTGCTTACCAACCCTGCGATCATCCGCAACAAGCTTAAGGTGCACGGTGCCCGAAAGAACGCGCGCGCCTTTTTAGAGGTTCAGGCCGAGTTCGGCAGCTTTTCAGATTACATCTGGGACTTTGTCGATGGGCGCCCCATCCAGAATGATTTTTCCGCGCTGGATCAGCTGCCCGCCACCAGCCCCATATCCGATGCGTTGAGCAAAGACCTGAAGCGTCGCGGATTCACCTTCGTCGGCTCAACGATTATGTACGCGCACATGCAGGCCACCGGCATGGTGAACGATCATCTTGTCACCTGTTTTCGCCACGCGGAGTGTGCTGCCCTGGCCTGAGCAAACCTATAACCGGGAACGCTGTTAGAATACGCCACCGTCAACAGAGTGCCACGCGTGTCGCAGTCTCTCCCAAATCAGAGCGAGTCCACCAGCCGCAAGGTCTGGCAACTGGCCTGGCCAACGATACTGTCGAACCTGCTGTTCACAACGGTGGGCTTTGCCCATATTCGGATTGCCGCTGAGCTGGGCACCTCTGCGGTTGCCGCTGTTACCACGGGTCATCGCGTTTTCTTCCTGATCCAAGCGGTGCTCATGGGCTTGTCGGTGGCCGCCACCGCAACAGTTGCCCGTGCCTGGGGCGCGGAGCAGGTACGCCAGGCCGAGCGCGCAGCGTGGAGCGCAATGCAGGTGTCGGTGATATTTGCGGCCTTACTGGCATTACCCACGCTGCTGGTACCCACGGCCATTGCCTCGCTCTTCAGTCTGGATGAGCCCACTACCCTCTCCGCCTCTGGCTTCATCTTCTGGTTGGGCGTGTTCAGTATCTCCTCTGCCCTGAATATGATGCTGTCGACGGCGCTGCGCGCCACGGGCGATGTCATCACGCCCCTGTGGTTCCTGCTGGCCAGTTCCATTCTGAACATCACCTTCGGGGTGATACTTGCACTGGGTTACTCACCTCTGCCTGCCATGGGGGTTTCGGGTATTGCACTGGGTGGCGGCTCTGCCGGATTCACAGTAACGCTGGTCTTCCTTGCTTTCTGGTGGCGAGGCCGCTTCAAACTCCTACCCCTGCGCGAGCTGGCCGTAAATATGCGGCAAGTGAAGGAGCTGATTACAATTGGCGCCCCAGCGATGGTTGAGCAGGCGATTATCCAGCTCTCGTTCCTGGTGTTCTTCGGCATATTGGCCCATTACGGCACCAACGCTTACGCCGCCTACGGTATCGGAATCAGCATTGTGTCCTTCCCGATCGTGATTGGCTTTGGCTTTGGTATTGCGGCCGCCACACTGGTGGGCCAGCAGTTAGGCGCCGGGCGCCCCGAACTGGCCGTCGCCGCAGGGTGGCGCTCGCTGCGCCTGGCGCTACTGGCGATGGTGAGCGGCTCGATTGTGCTGGTGGTCTTTGCCGACCCCCTGGCCCGTTTCATGATCGATGACCCCGAGGTGGTTCATTTCACCAAGGTCTTCCTCTACATGATCGCTGCTGCACAGCCCATGATGGCCTGCGAAATGGCCCTGGCGGGCGCACTGCGCGGCGCGGGCGACACCCGTTTCCCGCTGTTTTCCACCTTCTGCGGCCTGATGCTGGGGCGTCTGATACCCGCCTGGGTCTTCTTTACGCTGGGGCTATCGGTGTATTGGATATTCGCCGTAATGCTATTCGATTACTCACTCAAGGCCATCTTGCTGATTCACCGTTACCGGTCCCACAAATGGTTAGACATCAAGGTGGGAACAGGGTCATAACCCGGTAACGGTATCGACAGCGACAAAAAAAATACTTAAAGTTGGAATCTCAGACTCTGGAGTAAGTTGCGGGCATTGCGGTTAATGCCCCACACCGAAATCGATGGCTTCCAACAAGCAAGATTCAGGCACGGGTGCCTCGTCACCCTTCGACCGAACGGCGCAGCACGACGCCAAGCGTGTCGCCATTCTCTCGCAGGCGGCCAAGCTCTTTAACTCCAAAGGGTCGCGGGCTACCACGCTCAAAGACATCGCCGAGAGCCTGGGTCTCACCAAAACCAGCCTGTACTACTACGTTAAAACCAAAGAAGACCTGATCTACCAGTGCTACATGGCAGCGCTGGACCACCACCATGCAGTGCTCGATACCATCGACGAGCAAACGCAGGACCCGGTCGAGCAGGTGTCGCAGTTCATCCGGCATTACTTCGATGCCTGGCTGGCGCCTATCGAGGGCCGCGATGTCCATCGCGCCGCCCTCTTGGAAATCGCCTCGCTGAAGCAGGACCACCGCGAACGTATTGAGGCCAGCTATATAGAAATGTTCAAGCGGCTGCGCGGCTACATACGCTCCGGCAGCACCTCAGGACAGTTTCGAGAGGTTGATGCCATATCAGCAACTCGCGCGTTAATCGGCTCCATGGAATGGGTGTTTTACTGGCTGCACCTTGTTCCTGAAGGGCAGATGCACAGCGTGGCCGACGAAGCACTGAATATTATCTTCAACGGTCTCTGCCCTGCCGGGGATACTTTCGAGCCGGCTGAGCTGTCTTTCGAGCGGGTGGAGTCGGCAGCGGCTCAGGGGTTTAACCGAGCTGAGCGCAATCGCATGAAGCAGGAAGCGTTCTTCAAAACGGGCACCCGCTTTTTTAACCGCGCCGGCTTCGATGGCGCCTCGCTGGACGACATCGCCGAGCACCTGAACGTCTCCAAAGGGGCGTTCTATTACCACATCAAAAACAAAGAAGACCTGCTGTACAGCTGCTACAGCTACTCCCTGGATATCACCGAAGCCATTTACGAAGAAGCTGGCAGCAGTGACAGCGACGGACTGCGTAAAACCGAGCGCGCCTGCCGCGGCATTTTCCATGTGCAAAACAGTGATCAGGGACCGCTCATTCGTTACAACACCATCACATCCATTCCCCGGCAACGGCGCCAGGCACTGCTGGAACGCACGGACGCCAGTAACCGGCGCTTTGGCGATTTTCTGCGCCAGGGCATTACCGATGGCAGCGTGAGAGCGGTTAACACAGACACCGCCCAGTTCCTGATTGCCGGTGCCGTAAACGCCGCAATGGATATCAGTCTGTGGCGCCGTGTGGACGACATCGACGCTGCCGCCATCGACTATTTCGATCTTTTCTTTAACGGCCTAACACCCCGCACACCGCTGTAGGCCAACCACGGAGTATTGCTGTGCCAGCTGATCTGGAGAAGCTCCTCACTTATCTGGAAGTGGAGCGCATCGACAAATACCTGTTTGTCGGTAATAGCCCTTCACAACCCAAACGCATTTTCGGCGGGCAGGTGCTCGCCCAATCACTGAATGCGGCAACCCGCTCAGTGGAGAGCGACCGCATCGCGCATTCCATGCATGCCTACTTCATGCGGCCCGGCGATCCGAACAAGCAAATCGTGTTTGAAGTAGATCCTATCCGTGATGGACGCAGCTTCACGACTCGCCGCGTAGTCGCAAAGCAAGACGCCAAGGCGATTTTCAGCACATCGGTGTCGTTTCAGGTGGCCGAGGAGGGGCTACAGCATCAGGCGCAGATGCCCGATGTGCCACCGCCAGAGGACGTGGAGTCTGACGTGGATTTCTGGGCGCGCATGGCGAAGGAAAACCCCGATAAGATAAAGCCGATCACACCGCCTGCGATTGAGCGGCGCAACATCACCCGGCGCGACTACCTGGACCCGCAGCCAGCGGATCCTGTGCAGCATATGTGGTTCAAGGCGCCCGCTGGCCTGGGTGACGAACTCAACCAGCACCAAACCGTGTTGACCTACATATCCGACTTTGGGCTGCTGGGTGCTGCAACCCTACCGCACCCCTATACCGGCATGAGCAGGGATCTGCAGGCGGCGAGCCTGGACCACGCGATCTGGTTTCACCGGCCGTTCCGCGCCGACGAGTACCTGCTCTACACCATGGACAGCACCTGTGCCCATGGCGGACGCGGCTTCAGTCGCGGTATGTTCTTTACCCAATCGGGGGAACTTGTGGCCTCCACGGTACAGGAAGCCCTGATCAGGGTGCGCAGCGGCAACAGCTAGCATCACTCCTCTTTATGCGCCGAGTTGCAGAGAGAACGTGCAAGCGCTGTCCGAATACCGCGTTGGGAATCGCTGTTCAGGCAGCGTAACTCGGCAACGGCCAACTCCCTGTGCTGGAACAACCGCTCCAACACGGTGACCGAGACCTCCAATTGCACTGTGCTAACGCCTTTAGTGCTCATGGCCCGCGCTCAATGCACTGGCTGGGCGTGCGGCGCACTCACCCATTGAGTTAGCCGTTTGCAGGCTGCAAGAATAATCTCTCGCGGCCCACCAACTGTCAGCGCACTGCCAAGGCGCTGAACACTGGCCTCTACGAGGGAGTTCACCGCACGGGTATCTTCCAAACCATTGAGCACACCGGCCATTAATACGCAGGCGTCGCTATAGCGCTCTATAGCTCTGTGCTCCAGCACGCCAGCCTGCGTTAGCGCAATATCGGCGGCCTCAAGAGCCGCCCCCGCATGGCGCAGGGCCTGATAGGGCTCACCCTGCTCCTGGTACAGGATCGCTGTGGCGTACGCCCGTTCCCAAACTGAGTCGATAGCGGCCGGTTGCTCGCACAGCCAGGCCCGGTGCCGTGCGCATAAAAAACCCTGGGTCATCACATCACCTCTTATTCTTCCTGCATTAGATGGGACTACATTAATGATAATAATTATCATTTTCAAGTAGTAAGTACAAGAGGACATCTCCCATCCGCAGAAGGGCGCACTCTGCTGCGCGTTCAGGGTTCTCGGCGCACGGAGATCATGGCGATGGATCTGTGGAGCCAGTGCCCCCGCGTAGCTGCAGTCAGCAATCTGTCTCAGAATCACTAAGGCGATGGACCAAAACGCCGACACCTACAGAACGGCTGACAGCATCTCACAGACGTATGGACTGCGCCGTCAAGGTGCAACGCTCAATTCTTCTTTGCTTGCTGCACTAATGAGTATTTACCCTGCAGGTTCTTATAAACGAGAGCATTCCAGACCTCGCCATCGTCGAGTCTGTAAGTAACATCGTAGTTCATACCACTCACCACTTGGGCTCGCACGTCCAATATGCTTTGCAAAGTTGCAGGTGTTTTCAGTTGGCCGATAGCGAAAGCGACCACCTCTTCGACGCGCTCGTCGACTTCAACCGCCTGGTACCCCCCCACAACTCTCTCGGTATCGCGCGCCATTCTCGGCTCCTCGTTTAGATGAACAGCTCCACGATAGACGACTCCGCGTACTGCAATATCTTTGAGTCGCATCGAAGGAATCTCGAGCGGATGTTCTTCAAGTATTGTGAAATTGGCCACCTTCCCCGGCTCCAGTGAGCCGATCTCAGACTCCAAGTTGAGGGCTCTGGCCGCATCAATTGTGATTGCCTTCAGTGCGGCATACACCGATATTCGTTGGTCCTGTGTTAACAAGTTACCCTGTGACGTTGAACGGTTAGCCGCTGTCCAGGCAAGCGTCAACGGCTCAACTGGTGCCATTGAAAAGTCGGAGTGGAAGGACACAGGAATATCGCGGTCCGTCAGGAGTCTCAGCGCCACGAGGTTCTCCGCTCTTTCACGACCCAGGCCATACTCTGCATACTTGTCTGCCAGTGCCCATAGGTAATACGGGTTAACTGACGCCTCCATTCCCAAAGCCGCCATCATCTCGGTCATATCGTCTGTAAAATAGCCCATGTGGTGTAAGGTAAACCGATGATTGTCCCTGGGATTCTCGGACTGCAGCCGCCATACGTTGTCAATGACCATCTGTTGACCGAGGTCACCGTTGGCGTGCACGTGAATTTTATAGCCGTTGTCCCAGTACATCTCGACCTGCTCACCGAATAACGGGAGGGGTGTCATCCACTCACCCTCGTGGCCGTCGGTGTACCCATCCTTCATTTGCATGAGTTGCGAGTAAATCGCCCCATCAGCGAATAACTTCACTTGCTTGGGCAGGAATTTTACGTTTTTTGTGTTGTACTCTTCGGTAGTTGAAAGCGTCTCAATGAAGTCCAGGGCTTCCTGATTACCACCCTTCATGGCGTAAAGCTGCGTGCCACTGGGTATCAAATAAACGTCATACGGTGGAGTTTTCTTCATTTCCGCCAAAAGGAGAGCCAGTTCTGTTTCAAAATCTGAGCTTGGGAAACCGGGCTCTGCGATGGTCGTAACGCCATTATCTTGCAAGAGTTCCGTCATCACGGATAGGCCCTTACGATATTTTTCAGGCTCCAGAAGCACTGGCGCCATCGCTGGAACCAAAGCCAACCAGCCGCCTTCGTAGAAGTGGCCTCGCGCCCAATCAACTTGCGGATTGCCAGCAAAGTCTTCTTCTTTTACCCCCAATGCATGAATCGCCGCATCGTTCAAAAATATTTCGTGAAACGATCGATGTATCACGCCTACGGGTTTATCGCCAGCTATCTCATTGAGGAGGTCTCGCGACAGTGAGCCATGCCACAATTGGTGATAGCCCCAGATGAAGTAAAGCTCATCTGCTGAAGCGTTCCCTTGAATGGATTCGGTAATTCGTTGACGAAATTCTTTTTCTCCAGCGACTCCCCTCTTCACTCCGGATGGCAGCTTCCAGTCATACGGCGCAATAATCTCGTTTTGAAGCATCACTGCAGCCAGGGACGGGTGAAGGTGGGGCTCGATAAAGCCAGGCATTAACGTCGCACCCTCCAAATCGTACTCATCCGCACTGCTGCCTACACGCTGCCTGGCATCCTTGAGTGTGCCAACGAATACGATTTGGCCACTTTCCTCGATGAGAGCTTCTGCAACGTAAGGTGCATCTCCAGTCATCGTAAGTATGTGACCATTGTGGTAGATGGTAGCGTTCGCAGATTCACTCGTTGCACTTTGCTGAACCGCAACAGAGTCACATACGAAGACGGTCAGCATACAGGCAAAGAAAACTGCTATTGGCGTGGTTTTCATATCGCGCACCTCAAACCTTACTTTTACGGATTAGTGAAAATCTCTCGCGAGATAAATAGAATTTTTTAAAACGTGTAGGTTAACTGTGAGTTGCCCAATTACAGTATTAGATAAGCGAGACGGTGAGGGCCGGAAACGGCGTGTTGTCGTGGTCCTGACCAAAACGATTAACCCCCGCGTGACCACTTGTATCTGTCTGACTCACGGCTCCCTTTCGCGTAACCCAAAAGTTACACGTGGTGCTTAACGCATTAGCCTATCAGGAGCATCATTGGTCCAGCGACCATGAGTAACACGTTGCCGAATGCATAGGTGCCTGCGTAACCTATAGCGGGTACTGCACTTTTGGCCTCGGCAGTCACGACACTGAGTGATGCACCACTGGTCATGGCCCCCGTTAACGCACCCATTAAAATCGCGGGGTTCAACTTGAGGACACGTGCCCCTATAAAGTAGGCAACTAAAATTGGCACTACAGTAATGGCTATACCGGCAACAATTAACGAAGGTCCGGATGACGCCAACGTCTCTATGAAGCTCCCGCCTGCCTGTAGGCCAACACCGGCCATGAATAGCAACAAACCAAATTCCATTAGCCACCAGCCAGTAGCTTCTGGCAACCTGCCAAAAGTGGGCCTGACACTGTGCATGTAACCGATCACCAACCCAGCCGTGAGCAAGCCGCCCGCATTCCCTAAACCGATTTCAACCCCTGCAATATGAAACGAGACTAGCCCTATCAGTACTCCTGCAGATATACCGAGTGCGAAAGTTAGCATGTCTGTCTCACGAAGATCCGCCTCGATGTGTCCCATAAACTTTCCGAGACTCACCAAATTTTCTTTTTTGCCCACCACATGCAATACATCGCCCTTCTTGAGTTCAAGCTGGGCGTGATGAGGCAACTCAACCCCCTGACGTAAAACCTTGCGCACGATGGCTCGAAACGCCTTGGGAATATCGAGCTCAAATAATGTCTTACCGTATGCTGCAGCGTTTGTTACGACAACCGTGCGGGTCTCTTGAATCTCAGAGATATCCCAATCTAAAGGCACCTCAGGGCCGATCTCTTGCACATCCGTTGAGAACAACTCGCGCGGCGCAATCAGTTCAAGCAAATCACCGTGCTGCAAAAAATCCTGGCTCCCGAGTGTCAGCTCTTTACCGTTACGAAGAACGGTAGCAACCGGTAATAGGCTCCCGTATTTTTCCCGTAACTGCTTAACCGGTAAATCTGTAAAAGGAGCGTTCTCGACGCGGTAACGACGCGTGGTGATGTTGATTGGATTGCGGCGATCTGACGGAGAATGTTCAAGAGCGCGGCACTCAGCCTCCAGGTCTATACCGAGCCACCTTGGCAAGTACCTGATGAGAGTGATCAGACCAGTCAAACCGAAAATGTAGGTAATCGCGTAGGCGCTCGCGATATTGCCTATGATATCGTCGGGCAAGTAACCGGGCGGCATCGTTATACTCGCGTCGCGAACCGCATCTTGAGCCGCCGCCAGTGTAGGAGAACTTGTCAATCCACCCGCAAGCAACCCGGCGGCAACACCGGGTTGCATATCCAGCATGCGCGATGCACAGAAGGCCACTGTTACCGCGCACAAAGCAACAACGAGCGATACGGCAAAATATTTGAAACCGTCAGCCTTGAGAGCGCTAAAAAAACGAGGGCCAGCTTGATAGCCCACCGAGAAAATGAAGAGTGCGAAACCGAGTGCTTGGTCTGCTTTCGAAATCCTAAGCCCCTCATGGCCGAAAACGATACCGGCGAACAAAACCCCGGCAACTGGGCCTAGAGTGAATCCGGCAACATTGATGCGACCTATCACATACCCCAAAAAAAGCAGGGTAAAAAGCAAAAGAACAGGTTGCGCACGCAGGAATTCAATCAAGACGTCAAACACAGCACCCACACCTTCCTTCCATGCACAGTGACTGCAATAGCTGATAGCCTCTATGAACTAATGTGCACTGCAACGGTGGCACAAACGCCCGGAGGTTGCTCAGTACAAACCATCCGGGCTCTTATTGGTCACTGACGAGGCTTGTTGATGAACTCGTCCACCACATTCGACATATCGAATGTTTTACCACCTTGAACAGGGGGGTACTCCGCTAAGGTTTGCAAATGCTGCCCCATGAGCTCTCCCATTGGCTGCATCAGCCAAGAGACTTTCTGCAGAAGATGACCGAAGGAATCCGAGCTATCGTAAGATTCATAGGGGTCCATACGGATGTTGAACACCAAGGGCACCGTCCTTGGAATGACGTTAGCGTAATAGTCCTCTTTCGTTGAAAAATGAAACTTCCAAGGCCCCATACGGACAGCGGTTAACTTACTTTCGTAATAGTGAAAGATATGGTCACGACTTGAGCCGGCCTGTTCGCCCATCCAGTAGTTCAGGTTATTAATGCCATCTATATATTGCTTCTTCTCTTTCATAACTTTTTCGGCAACGTCTGGAACGCCAGCAGCAGCAGATAAAGTGGTGAACAAGTCCTGATGGGCCTGAATACCGGATAATTTTGTTCCGGCGGGTATTTCGCCAGGCCAGCGGACCATAAGTGGCACACGGACACCGCCTTCGTACGTCGTCATTTTCTCACCACGGAATGGCGTAGTAGCCCCATGAGGCCAAGAAGAGTGTTCTGGGCCATTATCGGTTGAATAGACAACGATCGTATCGTCACTCAATCCGTGTTGATCCAACCAGTCCAAAACGATCCCCATGTCGTGATCGTGCTGCATCATGCCTGCACCGTGGTAATCAGCCTCACTGGTTATCGTTTCCACTTTCTCGAGCCAGCCATTGTCAATGCGTGTGTAAAGGTGCATTCGACTTGTATTGAGCCAAACAAAGAAAGGTTCCTCTGCTTCTTTAGCGTCATTCATAAATCGCAAGGCTTTGGGAATGACCTCTCCAGCATCGAAATTTTTCATCCTCTCTTGTGTTAGAGGGCCAGTATCCTCAATCGTCTGCTTCCCGACGCGACCGAATCTTGGGTGCTTTGTTGAGTCAGATTTAGTTGACGCGAACGAGTGGATAACACCACGCGTTCCAAATTTCGCCTCATAGCTCTCTAAGTCGCCGGAGTAGGCTTTCGCGAAATTCTGGTAATCGCGTTGTTCTGATTCTTCTTGCGTATTTAAGTGGTACAAATTGCCGAAGAATTCGTCGAAGCCATGCACCGTTGGTAAATGTTCATTACGATCACCGAGATGATTCTTGCCAAAGTGCCCGGTTCGGTAACCTTGTGCCTTCATCACTTCAGCCAGTGAAGGCGATTCTTTCTGCAAACCCAACGCATCGCCGGGCTGCCCTACCGTTGTCATCCCAGATCGTATGGGATACTGACCTGTGATAAAGGCAGCTCGTCCGGCTGTGCAAGAGGGCTGAGCGTAATGATCGGTGAAAAGAACACCTTCGTCGGCGATCCTATCAATGTTGGGAGTGCGGTATCCCATGACGCCGTGATTGTATGAGCTTAGATTTGACCAACCTATATCGTCACCCCATATGACCAGGATATTAGGCGATTTCCCTTGTGCAAATGTAGCAACGCCCATTAGAGCGATCATCGTCAATACTCGAGTTCCTGCCTGAAAATTCATACGCAATCCTTACCTATGATTTTGGTTTCTTGTTCAAAGCAACGAAAGTTTGCCCACTGGAGTGAGCTTGACCTCAAGTTTAGTCTATCTTCTCCATTATGCTGGCATAATTGTTACATTTACGGCACTCTCACAACGCTGTCGCATCGACGTGCATCTCACAATGTCGCACGCTTGGGTCATGTTAACGTCCGGCATACTTTCCTATTGCCCATCGAGAAGAAAATAATCGAAGAACATAGCAGCTGAGTCTCCTCAGCGCACCCGCTGTCGTGCTTGAACGTGTCTGTTCATATGCGAATGGTCAAACGATGTTGAGCCAGTTGCCCTGGGTGCTGTCGGCCTCTTCTTGGGCAACGTGGCAGGCCGCGTACTCGGCCTCATTGGGGGGCGAGCAATATGGCCAACCTCCGGATGGACGGCAGGACGCGTGTGGTGATGTATGTTCGATCGATTTTCAGGGAGTGTACTGATGCCATGTGCCGGCGGCACCATCGATCGTGTATGCGCCTTATTGGCAGGCAGCACCGCCGGTGGCCTGGTCGGTTTAACTCCGCGATCTGGTTGAGGCGCCCTACCGTCATCTAGTCGACTCGGGTGAAGTTGATCAACCGGCTTCCACGCTTTGTCATGTCGCAATTGCCAGTTATCCCCATCATGCCGTGCAACCCTTCCGATTTGATCTGCATATACGTTGTTCTTTTTGCCTTTCACAGGACGCGTGACCTTGAGGTCTTTATGTATTGCCGTTTGATCTAGCACGCGTCGCTTGTTTACCTCATTCCGATAAAGATTGGCATGACGGTATGGTCGTGCCTTACTTTCAGTTGAGAGCGTTTGATGCCTAAAGTTCGATGACCTGCCGATATGAATATCGCCGGTGTTGACCGTAATTTGGTTGTGCCTGTAGCCACCGCCATAAAAACCGGAACAACATCGACCGGGATGGTACCCTCGGCGCCAACCTCCTGACCAAGTCACTCCGGCTCGGTAGAAGGGCGCGCCCCAACTCACACCATAGTTCCAGCCAAACCATGGGTTATATCCAACATGAAACCCCCAGGACGGCGTGCGCGGGTAATAGACACGACCGATATAAGGTGGGTAGTACCAGCCAGTGCCATAAACAGGCGCGCCATAGTAGTTGAATGACCACAGATAACCCGGTGTATATCCCACGTATACGATTTCGGGAGTAGAGTGGTAGACGTGTACGTGAGTGGTGTTGTACACGGGCGCTGACGCTGGTATCGAAGCAATCTCTTTCTCTGGCACGGAATCGGCAACTTCCCACGGGCCTTCAGCGCTCTTAGCGACAAACCAAACCCCATTATCAGCAACATAGAAGCGTCCGTTTATGCGCAAGACTTGCGCGCCAGTGTTTACAGCGTATGAGACTGAGGTACCACTAATGGTTTTAAACTCGGGCACACCATCGTACTCCACGCTAAGCGTCGCCTCATCGCGCCGGATTGCTGCGGTTTGAGGAATTTGGTTATCGACAATCGCCTCATGTGACTCTGGAGTGCCTGCTACGGAATGGCGAACGCCGCCAATATCTGAACCCGGTGGAATGAGTTGAAAGCTGTCCGGAAGCTTATCGCTTCTCACAAAAACCCAAGGGCCTCGAGTACTCTGCGATCTAAACCAACGGCCCGAAAGCTGAAGATAAACATTCTCCGTATCTAAATCACGTATCCAAGGTGTTTCAGTGTTTTGGACGTAGAGCAATTTTCCACCATCTAAACTCGTCCATTTCGGTGAACCAGAGCTAACAACAAGCTCTGTGGGTTCAGTAGCAGTAACGATAGCCGGAACATCGACGTTCCTATCTGCGCCCTCCTCTGTCGGGAGACTAACCATACTCACTAAATCCGGTGGCACGCTGTCGGCAGGGGCCCAGGGTCCAAGTGGATCGGCTGACCGATACCAAGTCGATCCGTTGGTCAAGTAAACCTTTCCATTGCCATTGTCCCTGACGACAACCATCGCTGTGTTTACGGCTCGTTCATAATTTGAGTCTGAGACCGCTGCAAATCGCGGCAAACCATCAAAAAGCAATAGCACGGAGATCTCTTCACGAAAGACGATTTTGGGTGGTGTATTGTTTATGGACTCGAGACTCTCATGTGCTTTTTGATTCGCGGCTAAACTGGCGGTGATATCCGACAGCCTCATTTGCATCACAGTGCCCGCGAAAGCATTCTCCACTGCACGTGACAAACTTTGTTCTTCTGTGTCTTTGGAATCGGGCCAGGCAGCACGATCTAATCGAATATCAGTTAACGAAGCTAGATCAGCGGTACGATCTGTGGTGAGACGCGCCGAGAACCAGCCCACGCCAAATGTTGGCGAGTCGGTATCGCTGCTCGTGATAGAGAGCGCGGAACGTCCGGTAATGAGACTGCCCTCAATTGAATCAGGCTGGGGCTGATAAATCGTTATCGTGCTACCGTTGGCCTCAATCTCCTGAGGCCATTCCGTCGCCTGCGCACAAGCAGAGAAACCAAGAAAGAATATCGCTTTCACTGCAATCGAAAAGAAGCTTTGACTTACTCGCGCTGAAAAAAATGGCATCTCGCCTCCATACGGGTCCCCCAAAACAGACTATAGACCACATTCCTCCAGTGCGAGTGATTGAGTAGGCCCACTTTGTTTGGGATCATGTAATCTCGCCGAGTGAAGTACGCTGAGAATACTCTCCGGCGATTTTCTAAGGTGATTTCTTATCTTGCTTACTGTGACGGCTCCAAGGTTCACTGGCAGCCATCGACGTTGAGACACAGGAAGGATTATGATTTCAGAGCTGAAAGTCACAGAATTTCGCCGGCGCTGGCAGCGCAGGCTGATTCAGGTCATTGCAATAATCGTTGCTCTCAGCAGCGCAGAGCTTAGGTCTTCAGAGGGGATGGAAAAGCGGATTTGGTTAGATAGCGCAAAAGTGGATTGCGTCGGGGTCGGGCCTCAACAATGTTACCGGATTCGGGAGAGTCAAAGTGATGAATGGGAATACTTCTACCAGGAGATAGAAGGGTTCGATTTCGAACCGGGAAACATCTATAAGCTTCTCGTACGCATCACAAAGCGTGATGCTGACCCACTACCTGCGGATGCATCCTCACTGATCTACAGCTTGGTAACAGTTATCAGTAAAGAGGCAGATCCTCTGCTACCTCTTAATGACATTTGGTCTGTTTACGAATTCGCACAGGCGCCCAAGAAGCCAAAACGCGCTGGTTCTCTCAATCTCGAGATCAACATTCGAACAATGCAGATGTTTGGCAATGATGGCTGCAATGCATTACGCGCTCAGATAGAGAAATTGGAGGGGGACGAGTTGCGCTTCGGCCCGCTAATATCCACCAAGAAATTCTGTGCCGATATGAGTGACGCAGATAGATATCAAAAAGCCTTGTCTGCAGCCGCATACTTTGAACGAAACCAAAACAAGCTTCAACTGATGGACAATCAAAGACGCCCTCTACTTGACTTCAAGAAAGTCGACTGAGCCTATCGGTTTTCATACACTCTGGCGCCGCTCAGCCTTTTATGAGAGCGGCGCCTGCAACTCTGACGTGTAAGGCAATGACCAGCGACGGAGAGACGAACTAGTCGAGTGATGACCAGCGACGATCAGGGTACAGCTCTACGACAGGTGCATTGAGCCACTCCTCACGATAAGCACGCCGTGCGAGGTATTGCAGCAAGGGTTCATCGTCTAGCTGTTGGGCCGCAATGGCCTGGTCCAGTGCAGACAAAGAACTGGATAAATCGGCGACTTTCACACCCAACAGCTCGGCAATTTCTTCGCATTCGATAGTATCCACAGCACGACCAAACCGGATGCGGCGCTCAGCACAGCGCGTGAGTCGAGCCACGTCCAGTATTCGCGATGCCGCGAAACCCTCCTCCATCCGGGGCAGAACATCGTCCACAATGCTACGCACGGCGAAATTCAACAGAGGATCACTCTCTTCCACAGGCCCAGGCATGTCGGGACGACCGATTTCAATACCCATGGCATCAGCTATGCCCTCACACGTCGCTCGATCGGATACATACCGGTAGCACAAATACCATGCGAGTGATTGACCCTCTGGTGGATGCGCGCAGACAGCATGAGTCGGAATCGCCCCACGAATATTCTGTTGCACGCGATAGTATTGGGCGGAGGCCTGCCGATAAGGAAGACCAGATTCTTCCTCGTAGAGCTGAAACAACCCTTCTAAACCACCGCTGGGATTCCAAAATTCTCGCACGCAGATATTGCCGAGGTCTTCCATAGGATCACCCCAGTGACCCCATTCCCAGTCAACAATCACGCTGACTCGGTCATCAACGAACATAAAATTTACAGGGCCGGTGTCGCCCTGAACGAGAGATAGCCGGGACACGCTGTCGGGCGCAAAGCGCTGTAACCATTGCACGCCGTAGCTCAGCAAAGGGCTGGTGTAGCTCGATAAGAACCGTCGGTATTGGTGAAGCAGTGCGTCCAAATCAGCGAGTGCGCAGTCCCGAGGCGTTTGGGGGCGAGCACCGAGTATGTTATCGAGACCCAAGGCATCGATATCAAGTAGGTGGAGGC
The DNA here is from genome assembly GCF_014652275.1 of Parahalioglobus pacificus. Classification (GTDB taxonomy): domain Bacteria; phylum Pseudomonadota; class Gammaproteobacteria; order Pseudomonadales; family Halieaceae; genus Parahalioglobus; species Parahalioglobus pacificus. The sequence continues at coordinate 137,281 of NZ_BMYM01000003.1, forward strand.
GAGCGATAATACGAATAAAATCTTCCATAACCGCGCGCTGTTGTGCCTTGTCGTCCAGCTTATCGACATCCGCACACCCCGAATCACGGGAAAATAGTGCTGCATGCAACTCCTCGTTCCAACCGTGCAGCTGTGGCACCGGGATGTCAGTATTCATAAGTGCTTCACAAATCAGGGCTTCTCTCCGTAGCGATACGCTGGAGTCTGCCACCGGATTGCGATCCAAACGAAGAAATCCCTCGAAAACGGTGCCGTCACTTGCCGTGACATCCACCACCCACGCCTCCCTCCGGGCCACATGCCGCTCGAGGCGGGTGATATTACCTCCCGCTATGGACTCCACCCACCCACTCAAGCCGGCGGGAAGATTATGAAAGCCATTACTCATATCGGGAGAACACCATAGAGATTAATATCTCGGTCAGAAATTTCATGTGACACCAAAGATGAAGTACTTCGCTGCCGGCCGAACCGTCAGTCACTGTACCATCGGCACTTAAATGACTGTGCCAAGCTATTGAACTGTTGCGATGCACTGCCCCGGTATCAACCTACGCTGATCCATGGACATGGTCGAATGAGCCAGATTAAATATCTGCTCGAAGCATTATCGTGTGCTTCGTTCATACACAGTAGCGCAAATTACAAAGCTACATGCTGAAATTGCGGACAGCACAACGACCCAATTTGCGATAGCTTTCTTGGGGTCGAAGGCCAAAATAGCTGCCAAGAAAGTAGCCGAGAAGCCACCAAGAAAAGCTGAAAGTAGAATAAGTTGTTCCGTGATACCGAGGAGTTGTTCGTTACTCACCACTTACTCCTGATTTCAGAAGTTCTGTTCCCGTATAAACCCTATACATATTAGTAAAGCCAGATAACATAGAAGGGCTCCGTGATTGAATACTCTGCCTTCTAGACAAAATTAAACGTGCCTACACTTTAGTGAAATGACTGCCATTAGGCGAAAGTGGTTATGCCCCCTTACACCTCGTTGAGGTCAATCTGGCGCAGTGGGCCTTCGGCTGTCAGATCATCCTCGGTGAGTGCTCGTGCGCACAGAGAGCCGCTTAATTCACCACCGTCTTCATAGACTGACCCAACGCTACCAACTCAAGGCTATCGCCTTCAAGGCGCAGATGTGTGATGGAGCCGTTGTCTGGCCAGAAATGCAGTGTGGCTTGCTCGCTCAACACCGCACCCACAATCGCATTAATCACCAAGAAGTGCGTAAAGAACACGGCATCACTGGCCTGTTCCTGCATCAAGTCCAACGCCGACAGACGCCAAGCCAGTAGCGATTGGGGCTGCTGTGACCACCGCTGCTTCATGAATGCGCGCAACCAGTCCTGGCGCTGCGCCATGGAAACCGGGGAAGGAACCTCGCGAATTCGGTCATCAATCAACGGAGCCTGCTCCAGCGCTGACGCCAAGGGCTGCGCCGTCTCCTGTGCTCGGGCCAAGGGGCTGCTGTATAGACGCGTGCCGCCTGTCAGCACAGTCAGTAACTGGTCACTGGCCTGGGAGGCCTGCTTATGCCCGAGTGCGCTCAGGCCGGGATCGTGGTGCTCGCCCCAGGAGGCAGCGGCTTCGCCATGCCTGACGAGGTAGAGATTCATTAGCGGTAGCTGATCAACTGTTCACCCAGCTGGGTGCCCAACACCTGCAGGAAGGATGCGTCGTTGAAGTTGGAGAGAGATACCTTACTGCCGCTGTAAAACAACTGACTGATAGAGCAGTTATACACCGGCTCATAGAAACGATAGGTGTGCTCACCCCCGAGGCCCAACACCATGGCAACAATCGTCGCGATAGTGCCGCCGGAAGTGAAAATAGCCACGGTCTTGCCACTACCCTGGGTGCTGATCACGTCGCGCAGCGCATCGCGCACGCCGCCCGAGTAGTCCGCCCAGCTTTGGATTGCGGGTTCGTCGCACTCGGGTGATACCCAGTAGTTAAACACCGCATCGATCACCTTCTGGTAATCCTTGCTGGATTTGAGGTTATCCAGCAGCGTTTGAAACTCAGGATTCTTAGCTAGCACGTGCGGCACCAGATATTCCAAGTGCTCGTCATTGCGGACCTCATTGAAACGCGGGTCGACATGATGAGGCACGTCACCGGGCTGGCTCGCCAACACCCCCTGGGCAGTTTCGCGCTGTCGTAACAGATCGCCGCTGTAGGCCGCATCGAACTGGATGGCCTGGTCGCGGAAAAAGTGTCCGGCGACTTCGGCCTGGCGCACGCCCAGTTCAGAGAGCTTGTCGTAATCGTCGGCACCAAAGGATGCCTGCCCGTGTCGTACTAGGTAAATCGTGGCCATCAGGCTCTCCCGGCAGTGAGGCTGGTGTCTCGCTCAAAACGTAGCTTGCGACGATAGGGGAAGAAGTCGTCTACGAAACCGTTGCGAATCTTGTCCTGGATATCTCGCCAGAACGACGCCTGGTAGATATCACTGTGAATAGCGTCGAACACTTTCCGTGCCCGCTGGTTCCCCGAGAAGAACAAACGAAACTCTTCGGGGAAGATGTCATTGGGAGCCACGTTGTACCAGGGCTGACTGGCCATCTCTTCGTACTCGTTGCGCGGCTCGGGAATCTCGCGGAAGTTACAGTCCAGCAACGGCACGATCTCATCGTAGTCGTAAAACACCACGCGTCCGTGCCGCGTCACACCGAAATTCTTCAGGAGCATGTCGCCAGGAAAAATGTTAGCGGCGGCCAGCTGTTTTATTGCATTGCCGTACTCGTCCATAACGGCGGCCACCTGCTCATCGGTGGCATTCTGCAGGTACAGGTTGAGCGGTGTCATGCGGCGTTCCACGTACACGTGCTTGATGATCAGGGCCTTGCCACGCTCCTCCAGCTTGGACGGTGCCACCCGGCGCAGCTCTTCCATCAATTCGTCGGAGAAACGATCACGCGCAAACGCCAGGTTCTTGAACTCCTGGGTGTCGGCCATGCGCCCTACCCTGTCCCACCGTTTCACCAGCGAGTACTTGTCCTTCACCTGTTCCTCGGTCATGTCCTTGGGCGGTGTGAAGCGGTCTTTGATGATTTTGAAAACGAATTCGTACGACGGCAGCGTAAACACACTCATCACCATGCCTTTAATGCCGGGAGCGATGATGAACTCATCGGTAGTGCTGGTGATGTGGCGGTAGGCGCAGCGGTGATAGTAGGTCTTGCCGTGCTTGTTATAGCCCATCGCACTGTATATTTCGGAGATAGGCTTCGCAGGCATTAGTGTTTGCAAGAACAGCACATACTGCGAGGGGATACTGGCATCCACCAAAAAATACGACCGGGTGAAACTGAAGATCACACTGCAGCGGTCCGAGCCGAACAGCACAGTATCCACAAACACCTGGCCCTGCTCGTTATGCAGAATGGGCAGCACCACCGGCAGCGTGTCACCGCCTGAGACCAACCGCCCAACAATATAGGCCGCTTTGTTACGGAAGAAGTGGTGCTCCAGTACCTGAAGTTCCACGCCCGCCCTGTCGAGGTTGAAACCGGGGCGAACAACACGCTCAATCACATCGATGATGTTGGCGACATCGCGCTCGACATCCTCGTAGGGCAGATTCATCGCATAGGTATTCAGCAGTTCGGTGAACATCTGAGCCATGCCCTGCTCGGGCCGGAAGGTGCGGTAGACCTTGCTGATATCCGAGGGCGGCATATCCCCAAGCGGTGAAAACACAAACGCATAATCATTGCGGATGTTGCGATGCTTGAACACGGCACAAAAGATTGAGTTGAAGAAGGTCTCAGCAATCTCAAAATTATTATGCCCGCGAATTAACTGGGAATAGAGATCCCGCACCGTCCGCCAGAAGAGCAGATCGTTAATCTGCTCGCCGGCGATCAGCTCGAGAAAAGGCAGCGTGTGCGTGGTTTTGTGCTTGTACAGATCGATGCGATCGCGCGAGACCTGCTGCATGCCCTGCCAGTCGGCGTTTTCAAAACGCGACTTGGCTGCCAGCGTGATGTTCTGGAAATCAGCAAAGTAAGACTCGAAGCCATTGAGAATGGTTCGAGCGAATCGTTCCTGAATATCCAAGGAAGCTCCCTGGCTTGAGACAGCCTTACAGTGAGGGGTTACCGAAACTGCGACGCAACTTCCGCATGCCGCCGATCCAGCGGTCGTAATCGGCTGTTTTGCGCTCGCGGTATTGTTGCACTTCGGCGTGAGGCAGGATGAGGAAACGCTCATCGGCGATGCCCTCAACAACCGCCTGCGCAACGTCCTGCGGCGTGATAACGCCATCGACGCCGGCGGTACCGCCATCTTCCACACCGCCAATCATGCGCGTAGCCACCGCCTGGGGACACAGGCATGACACTTTAACGCCATCGTCGCCATGGGTAATGGCCAGCGCCTCAGCGAAGCCCACGGCTGCGTGCTTGGTCGTGGAGTAGGCGGCGTCGCCCACCTGGTTTAACAGACCTGCGGCGGAGGCGGTATTCAGGAAATACCCGTCGCCTCGCGTAATCATACCGGGCAGACAAGCGCGCGCGGCCCATACGTGCGACATCACGTGGATGTCCCACATCGTCTGCCACACATCATTGCTAGCAGAAGTGGCGTACCAGGGCTCACCATCACCGGCGATGATGCCAGCGTTGCTGCAGAACAGATCGATGCGACCGTGATCAGCCTCTACCTGCTCCACCATGGCCTTGATCTGCGCTTCATCACGCACATCAACACCGTAGCCATCACCGTCTAACGTGGCAGCAACGGCTTTGGCGTTATCGGCCTCGAGATCGACAACGATAACTTTGCTGGCACCCTCAGCGTGAAAGCGCTCGCACAGTGCCTTGCCGATGCCATTGGCGCCGCCGGTGACAACGCAGACCTGACCCGCAATCTGCATCAGAGCATTTCCTTAGCGAACAGCTCCAGCACCTCGGTATCGTGCACGCCCAGCAGCATAGAACCCACTTCGCCACGCTTGCCGGCTTCCTTCCAAGCACTCAGGCGCTCGACAATGCGCTCGCGCGGGCCAACCAGAGCCACTTCGTCCAGCAGAGCATTGGGCACCTTGGCCTCGGCTTCTGCCTTCTGGCCGCTTAGGTACAGGTCCTGAATCTGGTCTGCGGCATCGCCATACCCCATGCGGGTGGCGTAGTCGTGGTAGAAGTTCTTGCCCTTGGCGCCCATCCCACCGATATACAGCGCCAGCCAGGGGCGCAGGGAATCGTAGGCAGCATCAAGGTCGTCGTTCACGGCCACCGATACGAACGGCGCCACGTCGAAGTCTTTCAGGCTCTTGCCGTTACCGGCTTTATCGAAGCCTTCCTGAATGTGCTCACCCAGCACGGCGTAGTTGTCCGGGTTCATCCACACAGGGAAAACACCGTCGGCCACTTCACCCGCGCAGCGCAGGCCGGCAGGGGTAATGGACGCGGTGTAAATGGGGATCTCGGTGTTAGCCGCCAAAATGGACTTCAAGGGCTTGCCCAGTCCTGTGGTGCCTTCGCCCTTGTTCGGCATCTGGTACACCTTACCATCGAACTCCACGGCGCCTTCGCGCGCAAAAATCTTGCGCATGATCTGGATGTACTCACGGGTACGGGTCACTGGCTTCCCATAGGGAACGCCGTGCCACCCCTCAACCACCTGCGGGCCCGAGGCACCCAGGCCGGCAATGAAGCGTCCGCCTGAAAGCTGGTCCAGCGACATGGCCGTCATGGCACACATCGCCGGCGTTCGCGCGGGCATCTGCATAATCGCAGTACCCACACGCATTTTTTCAGTGTTCGCCAGCACCCAGGAGGCGGCTGTAACGGCATCGTTACCATAGGCCTCTGCCGTCCACACCGAGTCATAACCCATGGACTCCGCCGTTTTGATCAAATCCAGCGGAATGTGGATGTGTTTGCCCGAATAGCCGAGCAGAAAGCCTAACTTCATGCCGTATCTCCCTTGCGGTTAGCTGGCGTAGCGCAGTTCGTTGAACTTGCCCTGGTGGAAGTCACCGTTGCCGAAGGTCGTGTTGATCATCATCAAACGCTTGGCAAAGTGGCCGATATCCAGCTCATCAGTGATGCCCATACCACCGTGCATCTGGATGGCTTCACCGTAGATGTGTTTGCCCGCCTTGTCGATCATGACCTTCAGCGCGTGGATTTCACTATCAGTACCATCATCTTCATCTTTCAGCGAACAGACCGCACGGTAGAGCATCGACTTGCTCTGCTCGTACGACATAAAGGTATCAACCATGCGGTGCTGCAGTGCCTGGAAGCTACCAATCGCCGTGCCGAACTGCTCACGCGTTTTAGTGTATTCCAGAGTCTTGGTGTTCAGCTGGCTCATGATACCCAGCGCCTCAGCGCCCAGGTACACAATCACGCGCTGCACCAGGTCTTCTATCAGGGGTAGTGCTTTGCCCAACTCACCGACCAGTGCCGTGGCGGGCACGCTGATGTTGTTGAACGTAACGTTCGCAACCAGTTGGCCATCCATCATACGGTAGGTGATCTTCTCGGCAGCCTCTGCAGGCACCAGGAACAGGCTCACACCGTCGGCGTCGGACTGCTCACCGGAGGTGCGCGCGGACACAATCAGCTGATCGGCATTGGCACCATTGAAAACCACGACCTTCTCGCCATTAATCACGTAGTTGTCACCATCCGCAGTCGCGGTGGTTTTCACATCGGCCAGCTCGAAGCGGCTTTGACGCTCCAGGTAAGCGAACGACCCTTGCAGGCTGCCATCGATGATTTGCGGAATCAGGCTTTCCTTCTGGGCGTCTGAACCGCCATCCTGCAGCAATCCACCAAACATCAGGACCGTGGCCAGGTAAGGCTCGACTACCAGTCCTTTGCCCAGCTCTTCCATCACGACCATGACGTCGACCGGGCCACCGCCAAAACCGCCGTACTCTTCGGCAAACGGTACCGACAGCCAACCCAGCTCCGCAAACGTCTGCCACTTTTCGGCACTCATGCCCTGCTCGGAGTCGGCAATGGCACGGCGTGTGTCGAAGTCGTAATCGTCCTGCACAAAGCGCGCAACCGAGTCGCGCAGCATGCCCTGCTCTTCAGAGAAATCGAAATTCATTGTTACTTCCTTAAAACCTTACTCTAGACCCAGGACCGCTTTGGCGATCACGTTTCGCTGTACTTCGTTGGAGCCGCCATAGATCGTTGCTGCGCGGCCATACATGTAGCTTTGACGGGCGCTGCTGCCGAAATCATGGCCGATCTGGTCGGTGCTCAAATCCGTGGGCAGAACGCCCTGATAGTAAGCCGCCACTTCCATGGTTAGCTCCTGCACCGCCTGCTGCATCTCGGTGCCTTTGATCTTCAGCAACGAGGACTCGGGACCGGGGGCACCGCCTGACGCTACCGATGCGAGTACGCGCAGCTCGGTGAACTCCAGTGCCATCAGCTCGATCTCGATATCCGACACACGCTGTTGGAAAATCGGGTCGTCCATCAGGGCACGGCCACCGTTCACTTCCTCGCGGGCGTACTTCTTCACGTTCTCGAGGTTGCGCTTGGTGTCGGGCACGCCGGCAATACCGGTACGCTCATGCGCCAGCAGCGCCTTGGCGTAGGTCCAGCCTTTATTCTCTTCGCCAATCAGGTTGGCTTTGGGTACACGAACGTTGTTGAACTCCACCTCGTTCAGGCTGTGATGGTTATCAATCGAGATGATGGGGTTGACCTTGATGCCCTCGGTCTTCATGTCGATCAGCAAGAAGCTGATGCCCTGCTGACGCTTGCCCTCATTGCTGGTGCGCACCAGGCAGAAGATCCAGTCCGCGTACTGCGCGTAGGAGGTCCAAATCTTGGCGCCATTGATAATGTAATCATCACCGTCGGTCTCGGCCTTGGTCTTCAGCGAGGCCAGGTCGGAACCGGCACCCGGCTCGGAGTAGCCCTGGCACCACCAGTCATCGCTCTTAAGGATGCCGGGCAGGAAACGTTCTTTCTGCTCGTCATTACCGAAGGCGTAGATTACGGGTCCGACCATGGTGAGACCGAAAGGAATCACGTCACGCACGCCGGCTGCGGTGCGCTCCTGCTCATAGATGAACTTCTGGGTTGTGGTCCAACCGGTACCACCGTACTCCTTGGGCCAGCTCGGCGCGATCCAACCCTGCTCGTAGAGACGCTTTTGCCAGTCAATGACAGCGTCCTTGAAGGTGTCGAGATTGGCCATTCTGGCCTGCAGTTCCTCGTCGTAGGCTTCCGCGAAGAAGGCTCTTACTTCATCGCGAAACGCCAGATCTTCGGGGGAAAATGATGTATCCACGGTACAGTCTCCTGGAGGATTTGACTTTTGGGTATGTTTTTTAGAAATCGGGCATGTACCCTAGCGAAATAGGGCGACCAAAACAAGGATTATGCGCTGTCGGCAGCGCCCTCTTCCCTTGGTATTGATACGGCGGAACCGGGACTTAGGCGTCTAGCGCCCAACAAGAATAGACGAGATTTTGAGGGGTGCGCGGTCACACACCCCGGACAGATTCAGTACAGAAGGCTGAACAGCTTGCGCTGGTACTCGGCAGCGAGAGGGTCACCCTTGCCAATACTGGCAATGGTATCGAGCAGCAGCTTCTTGGTGGCGCCATTATCGTGGTCGGTATCGGCCTTCAGCACGGTATACAGGTTCTCCAACGCATCGCGGTACTGTCCGGCCGTGGTGTACTGCACCGCCAATTTCACACGTGAGTCAGCGTCATCCGGATCAGTCGCCACCGCCGCCTCCAGCGCTGCCATCTCCGGGGATTTGGCCGCCTCGCGCTTCAGCTGCAACTGCGCAGATAGCTGCTCGAACGCGGCATCCTGATCCGCCAGGCCCACCGTAGCGAGCACTGCCTCGGCATCATCCAGGCGCATAGCCTCGATCAGCGCGTGTACGTAGGCAATCATGACATTGTGTTGCTGGCCGGATTCCTCGTAGGCCTGGCGAAGGGGTGCAACGGCCGCTGCGAAATCCCCCTGCTCCAGGGCTTCACTGGCCTGCTGCAGCAACGGGTCCCAAGGCGCGGGCAGGTACTTTTGCAGCAGCTCCCGCACGGCCGTTTCGGGTTGGGCACCCATAAAGCCGTCTACCGGTTGGCCATTCTGAATCACCATCACCGTTGGCAGGCTGCGCACACCAAACTGCTGGGCAATCATCTGCTGGGTATCGGCGTTCACCTTCGCAAGGAGAAATGCACCGTCATATTCAGTGGTGATCTTCTCGAGAAGCGGCATCAACGTTTTACAGGGCTCACACCAGTCGGCCCAGAAATCCACCACCACGGGGCGCTTGTGCGATTCCTCAATCAGCAGTGCCTGTGCGTTGGTTTCGTCAATGTCGACAATATGTTCGTTCATCGCCAATCCTAAATGTGCTGCGCTGTTAGTGAGGGCACTACAGCCCCAATACGTCCTGCATATCGTAAAGGCCAGGATTCTGGGTACCGACCCAACCAGCGGCGCGCACGGCGCCGCGCGCAAAGGACATGCGACTACTGGCCTTGTGTGTGATCTCTACGCGTTCGCCATCGGCGGCGAACATCACCGTGTGATCGCCCACGATATCGCCGGCGCGCACTGTCGCAAAACCGATGGTGTCGCGGTCTCGAGCGCCCGTTTGGCCCTCGCGGCCATACACAGCAACGTCCTTCAGGTTGCGACCTAAGGCATCGGCAACCACTTCGCCCATGCTCAAAGCCGTACCCGAGGGGGCGTCAATCTTGTGGCGGTGGTGCGCCTCGACAATTTCGATGTCGACTTCATCGCCCAGCACCTGTGCGGCGGTTTCCAGCAGTTTGAAACACAGGTTCACACCGGTGCTGAAATTGGAGGCCTTACAAATGGCGATATCTGTCGCTGCGGCATCAATCTGTGCCTGCTCCTCGGACATGAAGCCCGTGGTGCCAATGACCATGGCGGTTTTGGCGGCACGGCATGCGGCCAGGTTGGCGAGGGTTGCTGCAGGTACGCTGAAATCAATCAGCACATCAATATCGCCGATCACGGTGTCCAGGGCACCGGCAACTGCCACGCCATTGCGGCCAAGGCCTGCCAGCTCACCCGCATCGGCACCCACCAGGCTGCTGTCAGGACGTTCCAGTGCGGCCGCCAGCTCAACGCCTTCGGCATTGCCAAGGGCTTCAACCAGGGTCCGTCCCATCCGGCCCGCAGCACCGGTGATACCTACTCGTAGTGTCATGAAGTCATGTCATCAAAAAAGTTCTTCACACCCTCAAACCAGCTGCTCTGCCGGGGGCTGTGGGACTTGCCGCCCTCACCCAGGGTGTCTGCAAATTCTTCCAGCAGCTCTTTCTGGCGCTTGCTCAAATTGACCGGTGTCTCAACCACAACCCGGCACAGCAAGTCGCCGACGCTGCCGCCACGCACGGGCTTCACACCCTTGCCGCGAAGCCTAAAGAGCTTACCTGTCTGGGTTTCATAAGGCACTTTCAATTTCACGCGACCATCCAGCGTGGGCACTTCCAGCTCACCGCCCAGCGCAGCATCAACGTAGGTGATGGGCACTTCGCAGTAGAGGTGTTTGCCATCGCGCTCGAAAATGGGGTGTTGCTTCACAGAGATCTGAACGAACAGGTCACCGGAAGGTCCGCCATCTGCACCGGCCTCGCCTTCGCCACCCAAACGGATACGGTCGCCCGTATCCACACCGGGGGGTACTTTCACCGACAGGGTCTTGGTTTTCTCGACACGGCCTTCACCGTGGCAATCGTCACAGGGATCAGAAATGATGGTGCCGCGACCGTGACAATTGGGGCAGGTTTGCTGCACCTGGAAAAAGCCCTGCTGCATACGCACCTGGCCAACACCGCCACAGGTACCACAGGTCGTGGGCTTGGAACCCGGCTTGGCGCCCGAACCGTCACAGGTTTCGCAGTGGACAAGCGTCGGCACACGAATCTCCACAGTGGTGCCTTTAACGGCATTTTCCAATGACACTTCCAGGGTGTAGCGAAGGTCAGCGCCACGCTGCGGGCCACCGGGGCCTCGGCCGCCACCGCCGAAGATGTCGCCGAATACGTCGCCGAAAATATCGCTGAAGCTGCCGCCACCAAAGCCGGCGCCACCACCCATTTGCGGGTCTACGCCCGCATGGCCATACTGGTTGTAGGCCTGGCGTTTCTCGGCATCGCTGAGAATTTCATAAGCCTCGCTGGCCTCTTTGAATTTCTCGTCGGCATCGGGATCGTCGGGGTTACGGTCCGGGTGGTACTTCATCGCTACCCGGCGGTAAGCCTTTTTGATCTCTTTCTCGTCGGCGTTTTTATCAACGCCCAGCACTTCGTAGTAATCGCGTTTCGACATAAATCAGTCAGGCTCTCTGTGGCCCCGTTTTAAACAACGACGCGGGCACTGATGTCCCGCGTAGTATGGTTTGCGTGAATTCCTACCCGCCGATGGAGGCATCAGCGGGTGGAATGCGGCCCGAATCAGGCCTGCTTCTTGTCGTCCTTCACTTCCTCGAACTCAGCGTCGACAGCATCGTCTGCAGGCTGGGCATCGGCAGCATCCGCCGCCTGCTCTGCGCCGGCTTCGCCAGCCGCAGCCTGTGCCTGGTACATCTTCTGCGCCACAGGGCCGGTCGCTTCAGTCAGCTTGTTAGCCGCTGCATCGATCGCGTCCTTGTCGTCGCCTTTCACAGCTTCTTCCGCTTCGGAAATCGCCGCTTCAATCGCTGCTTTCTCGTCGTCCGTGGCGTGCTCACCCGCTTCCTCGAGGGTCTTCTTCGCTGCGTGCACCAGGCCATCGGCCGTATTGCGTGCAGTGATAAGCTCCTCGAACTTGGCATCGGCGTCAGCATTGGCCTCGGCATCAGACACCATCTGATCGATCTCTTCATCCGACAGACCGCCAGAAGCAGTAATGCGGATAGACTGCTCTTTGCCAGTCGCCTTGTCCTTGGCGGACACGTTCAGGATGCCGTTGGCGTCGAGGTCAAACGTTACCTCGATCTGCGGCATACCGCGCGGCGAGGGCGGGATGTCAGCCAGGTCGAAACGACCCAGTGACTTGTTACCCGTGGCCTGCTTACGCTCACCCTGAACCACGTGAATAGTCACGGCAGTCTGGTTGTCCTCCGCGGTTGAGAAGATCTGCGACTTCTTGGTCGGAATCGTGGTGTTCTTCTCGATCAGCGGAGTCGCAACACCGCCCATGGTTTCGATACCCAGGGTCAGAGGCGTTACGTCCAACAACAGTACGTCTTTCACGTCACCGGCCAGTACCGCCCCCTGAATAGAGGCGCCCATGGCAACCGCTTCGTCGGGGTTCACGTCCTTACGCGGCTCTTTGCCAAAGTAATCGGCAACGGCAGCCTGCACCATTGGCATGCGTGTCTGGCCACCGACCAGAATCACATCGTCGATTTCAGACGGGTTCAGGCCCGCGTCCTGCAGTGCAACCTTCACCGGCTCCATGGAGCGGGTCACCAGATCTTCTACCAGCGACTCCAGCTTGGAGCGCGACAGCTTGACCACCAGGTGCTTGGGACCCGTTGCATCAGCCGTGATGTAAGGCAGGTTCACTTCTGTCTGCTGCGAGCTGGACAGCTCGATCTTGGCCTTTTCTGCCGCTTCTTTCAGACGCTGCAGTGCCAGCGGATCGTTGTGCAGGTCGATGCCGCTCTCTTTCTTGAATTCGTCTGCCAGGTACTCGATCAGGCGCAGGTCGAAGTCTTCACCACCGAGGAAGGTGTCACCGTTGGTGGAAAGCACTTCAAACTGGTGCTCACCATCGACCTCGGCAATTTCAATGATGGAGATATCGAAGGTACCGCCACCCAGGTCATAAACAGCAACGGTGTGGTCACCCTTGCCTTTGTCCATGCCATAGGCCAATGCCGCCGCTGTGGGCTCATTGATGATGCGCTTCACTTCCAGACCCGCAATCTTGCCGGCGTCCTTGGTCGCCTGACGCTGTGAGTCGTTGAAGTACGCAGGCACGGTAATCACCGCCTCGGTGACAGACTCGCCCAGGAATTCCTCAGCCGTCTTCTTCATCTTGCGCAGCACTTCCGCAGAGACCTGCGGGGGCGCCATTTTCTCGTCTTTCGCAGACACCCAGGCGTCGCCGTTGTCCGCTTCCACGATCGAGTAAGGGACCATGCTGATGTCTTTCTGGACAACGCCGTCCTTGAACTTACGGCCAATCAGGCGCTTTACCGCGAACAGGGTGTTCGTGGGGTTAGTGACTGCCTGACGCTTGGCGCTCTGGCCAACCAGAATTTCGCCGTCGTCGGTGTAAGCAACAATTGAGGGTGTGGTGCGATCGCCCTCGGCGTTTTCAATAACGCGGGGTGCATCGCCGTCCAGAACGGATACACAGCTGTTGGTGGTACCCAGGTCAATACCAATAATCTTTCCCATGATTCTCTCCTCTTGCGGGCAGTAAATGCCTGCCCTCACAAATATGATGTTCTCTATATGGGCCTGAATCGGCCGATTTCAAGGGCCCTTAGCCCGCAGATTTGCTCACCATCACCATGGCCGGGCGTATCAGCCGACCATTCAGGCTGTAACCCTTCTGCACCACCGCAATCACGGAATTGGGCTCCACATCCGGGTTCTCCACCATGCTCATGGCCTGGTGCAGTTGAGGGTCAAAAGGCTCGCCCTCGGGGTTGATCTGCTCGATGTTGTTCTTGCCAAGTACGTCCAGGAAGCTCTTCAGCGTCAGCTCGACGCCCTCAACGATGGGCTTCACCGCCTCGTCTTCGGTGGCCGCTTCCAACGCACGCTCCAGGTTGTCAACGATGGGCAGCAGATCGCCACTGAATCGCTCCAGGGCAAACTTGCGGGCTTTCTCGACATCCTGCTCGGCACGGCGCTTCACATTTTGCGCGTCGGCCTGGGCACGCAGCGCATTGTCGCGCGCAGTTTCAACATCGGCCTGCAACTGCTCAATAGTCTCTTCCGGGGTGGGTTCAGCAGCCTCAGTCGTGGCCTCTTCACCTTCCGCGGCGACGGCTTCCTCAGCCGCTGCAGTGGTCTCTGCGGTGTCCTGTACCGTTTCTTCAACGGCTTCCGTTTGCTTCTGATCCTGATCAGCCATGCTGTCTGTGCTCCGTATCATGGCGGTAAATGGGTAATCACTGTGTGATGAGAGCCACATGGGGGCCAGAAGGGCCCAATTCAAGGCCCCGAGGGGAAAATTTGCCGGTTTTTTGGGGGTTGTGGGGTTATTTGGCCAGGGCAGAACTGAGCATGCGGGCGGTGACATCCACAATGGGAATCACGCGCTCGTAGGCCATGCGGGTGGGCCCTATGACTCCCAGCACACCCAGGGTGCGCATGCCATCACTGTAGGGCGCAGTGACCACGCTGTAGTCGCCAAAGACCTCGTACCCGGCCTCTTCACCAATAAAGATCTGGATACCGTCGGCGCGGGAGCAGCGCTCCAGCAAGTGCAGGATGTCTTTCTTTTGCTCGAAGGCGTCAAACAACTCTCGCAGCTTGAGCACTTCCTCGGCCGTGGCACCATCAAGTAGCCGGGACTCGCCGGCCATCACGTACTGCTCGTCACTGTCATCCGCATCCAGCGCACGGTTGGCCAGATCCAGCGCATCGCTCAGGTAATTATCAATGCGGCTGCGTGCCTGTTGCATCTCACTCACCAGCCCCGCCTTAACGGCGGTGAGCTCATGCCCGGCGAAGCGCTGGTTCACCATCAGGGCAGCGGCGCGCAGCTGCTCTTCGGTGAAGGGCCGATCCGTATGGATGATGCGGTTTTGTACCTCACGCTCGTTGATGACCAGGATCACCAGCACCCTGTTACCCGATAGCGGCAGAAACTCCACCTGCCGCAACTGGTTGGACTCCACTTTGGGCACGGTAACGATGCCCGCCTGGGCAGTGATCGTGGACAACAGCGATGAAGCCGACTGCACCAGCTCACCCGCCGTTTTATCGGGGTTGAGTTCCAGGCGCAGGTTAGAAAGTGAGTGGTCGTCCAGGGGTTGTACCTGCAGCAAAGAATCGACGAACAGGCGATAGCCCGCAGACGTGGGTACCCGACCCGCCGATGTGTGAGGCGAGTGCAGGAAACCGCGCTCCTCAAGGTCGGACATCACGTTGCGGATGGTGGCGGCGCTGACGGGCAGGCCCGCCTCCTCACGCAGGGTCGAGGAGCCCACTGGCTGGCCGTCCCGAATATGCCGCTCGACCAGCACCTTCAGCAGGGTCTGTGCGCGTTCGGACAGTTCGGTTTCAGCCATGAGTCACTCTTGGTAAGAATTAGCACGGTTTTATCACAGTCTGGCCGCGAAGAAAAAGAGCTCAGTCCCTATGCTGGCAATTGATGTTTATGGCGGTCTAAATCTGGGTTATAACAGCGGCAACGCTTACAGACCCACGCCCATGCTCTCGTTTATCAGCATCAGTAATTTCACCATCGTCGAGTCACTGGAGATGGACTTTCACAGCGGCATGACGGTGATCACCGGTGAAACCGGCGCGGGCAAGTCCATCATGCTGGATGCCCTGGGACTTTGCCTGGGCGATCGCGCTGATTCCAAGAGTATTCGCCCCGGCGCCGAGCGCGCGGACATCCACGCCAGTTTCGATATCGCTGACATTCCTGCGGCGCAGGCTTGGCTGGCAGAGCGGGAGTTACTGGCGGGTGATGAGTGCCTGCTGCGACGTGTGATCACTCGCGAGGGCCGCTCACGCGCCTACATCAACGGCAACCCGGCCACCCTGCAGGACTGCAAGGCACTGGGCGAACACCTGATCGACATACACAGCCAACACGCCCACCAATCGCTGCTGCGAAAATCCGTGCAACGCTCATTGCTGGACGAGTTCGCCGGCAAGCAGGCATTGGCGACACGGGTTGAACAAGCGGCTTCAGACTGGCTGCGTGCACACCACGAGCTCAACGCACTGATCGCAGCACGTGATGAGCAAAGCAGCCGCGCCCAATTGCTGAACTACCAGGCGCAGGAGCTGGATGAACTGGCGCTGGGCGAGAATGAGCTGCTGGCGCTTGAGCAGGAACAGAAACGATTGGTGAATGCCGAGGATGTGTTGCGCGCTGCCCACGAGGCGCTGACGCTGACCGAGGCACAGGCCGCCGGCGCACGCCAGGCCTTCCAGCTACTGCAGGGCGACGGCCACGCAGGAAAGACCGTAGAGAACGCGTGGGAATTGCTGGATTCTGCAGCGATTCAGCTCTCAGAAGCACACAGTGAAGTACAGGCCTACATCGATTCCGTGTCAGTGGACCCGGCGCGGCTGGCTGAGGTCGAGAAACGGCTGGAACAGATTTATGACGTCGCCCGCAAGCACCGGGTAATGCCTGAACAGTTACCGCAGCAGTATGCGGATCTCAGCGCAGAGTTGGCCACACTGAGCGGTGGCGACGAACGCATTGCCGAGCTAACCGAGCAGGCAGCGCAATGGTTGGCACAATACCGCAAGGACGCCGCAATGCTGACCAAAGAGCGCGGCAGGGCGGCGCGCAGGCTGCAAAAAGCAGCCGCGGAACTGCTGGCCTCGCTCTCTATGGCCCAGTGTACGTTAACGATCGACCTGCCCCCCCGCGGTGGTGAAGACCCGCACCCCCAGGGCCAGGAAGACATCAACTTTCTGATCAGCACCAACCCGGGCGCCGAGCCTCAACCCTTGGGCAAAATTGCCTCCGGCGGCGAACTATCGCGCATTAGCCTTGCCATACAGGTCGTTACTGCCAACACAGGCACGGTGCCCTCGATGGTTTTCGACGAAGTGGATGTGGGAATCGGCGGTGGTGTTGCCGAGGTGGTCGGCCGATTACTGCGTCAACTCGCTGGCGATGCCCAAGTGCTCTGTGTGACTCACCTGCCGCAAGTGGCAGCACAGGGGCATCAGCATTTGCAGGTGGCCAAGGAGGGCGACAAGAAATCTGTTCGCACCCAGCTATCGGCATTGGATGCCGATGGCCGTATCGAGGAGATCGCTCGTATGCTGGGCGGCATTACTATCACCCAGCAAACCCGGGCGCATGCCGAGGAGATGCTCTCAGCCATCAACGGCTAGCGCTGTGCTGCAGGCACGCAGATAGTGTGTCGAAGTGGGTGTTTGGGTAAAAGCCCGCGTCAGGAACAACGCGGACGTGAACGATTAGCTGTCTTTCTTGCGCACGTAGAGCACCAGGGAGTGGTCAACCAATTCGTAACCGTGCTCTTCCGCAATTTCGTGCTGGCGTTTTTCAATCAGTTCGTCGGTAAACTCGATCACCTCATTGGTATTCAGGCACACCATGTGATCGTGATGTTCGCCCTTAGCCAATTCAAACACCGAGTGGGGCGTGCCCGACTTGTCGCGGCCGGCCTCGAAGATGTGTCGTGTAACCAGACCGGCGGACTCAAACTGGGTGAGCACTCGATAAACCGTGGCCAGGCCGACCTCTTCGCCCGCATCTCGCAGCGATTGGTAGACCTGTTCGGCACTGAGGTGCTGAGACGCGCCATCTGACGCTTCCAATATTTGCAGGATCTTCACGCGCGGCAGCGTTACTTTAAGGCCGGCTTTGCGCAGTTCCTTATTTTCATCAGACATGATGCGGGGGTTCTCTGAGCTGTGCGATAAATGTATGATGCCACCCCAGTTAGAGAAGTGGAAGTTCCCGTCTGTGCGCCCTTTGTTAATCGCTCTGTTTATTGCCTCACTCACCGCCTGTGGCGCGATGGGTTTCCCCGGTGTGTACCGCATCAACGTTGAGCAGGGCAACATCGTCGACCAGGAAATGGTCGATCAGCTAAAGCTCGGTATGAGCCGCCGCCAGGTGCGCTTCATTATGGGTACACCATTGGTTGAAGACACATTCAACAGCAACCGCTGGGATTACCCCTATAGCGTTCGCAACGGCGGCCAGATTTTGCGCGCCTCCAGTGTTTCGGTTTTCTTCGAAGGGGACTCGCTGGTCAATGTGACGGGCGATGTCTTACCTGAGTGGGCCGGTGGCCCTGGTCCCGAAAAAGGCGATGCAAGCGACAGCGAAGGCGAAGCCTCCGCCGAGCAAAGCAATGAAGACGTCGAAGCGGCCGATAACGACAGCTAAACCGCTCTGAGCGGCCGTTACTCCTTGGCGTCGCGCTTCTCGCGCGCCGCTGCGGCCCTGGCCTTGCGAACCTCTTTGGGGTCTGCCTCCAAAGGCCTGTAAATCTCTACCCGGTCACCGTCGCGCAACACCTGCGTGGGCGATACTGCCTTGCCGAATACGCCCAGCTTCAGATCATCAGAGATCACAAGGCCATCAAACTTGGCGGCGATGCCGGAGGCCTGCGCCGCCTCCAGTGCGGTGGTGCCCTCGGCGACCGTCACCGGCACAATGGTCTGCTTCTCGGGTAGCGCATAGGCCACTTCTATGGATATCTCTGGCGTTGCCACGGTGGTTTCTCCTTGCCTGCGCTAACCGTACAACAGCTTGGCGCGGCGCGACACCGCGTCGACAAGCTCACCGGTGACACGGTCGAACAATTTAGCCGCTGCTGCACCCACCAATGCATTGTTGGTTGCAAACTCCAAGCGCAGACTCACCTTGCAGGCCTCATCACCCAGCGCCTTAAATCGCCATTGGCCGCAAAAGCTGTCAAAGGGTCCCTCGACCAATTCAAGCGTGATGGACTCATTTTCCTGCAAGGAGTTACGCGTGCTGAAGCGTTGGCTGATGCCGCCCTTGGCCAGCTTGAGCTCGGCCTCGATGGTGTTGCCCTCGCGGCTGAGCACCCGCGCATCGACGCAGCCATCCATGTATTGCGGATAGGCTTCAATGTCATTCACCAGGTCGAACAGTTGGCTAGCGCTGAAGGGTAGCAAGGCGCTGCGATCTATGACTTTCATGAAAGGGGTGGTTACTCAGTGAAACAGTGCGACAACGAAGAGCGCCATGATAACGGGCAGCGACACATAACGCAGCAGCAGTAACCAGGTGGCGTAGAGTAATTCAGGCGCCCGGGCCAGCTGATCATGCCGCAGCACCGGATGCATCACCCAGGCCACGAACAGGCCCACCCCCAGCACCGCCAGCGGCTGCCCGAGGCGCGACACTGCGCTATCCAGAAACTGCATCAAGGGGATACCCAGCGGACCAAACCCGGACAGCGACAGGGTCACCGATGCACACAGCGCCCAGACCCCAGCACCCACAATCACCGCAGCCGTGAGCCTGCGCACCAGCAACAGCTGTTTGACCGCCGCTGTGAGCACCTCCATCAATGCCAGCGCAGAGCCCAGAGCAATCAGCAACAGCAGCGCGTAAAAGAGCACCCCGTACATCTCGCCATCGGGCAAATTGCCGAAGACGTAGGGCATGGCAATAAAGGCCAGCGCCGGCCCTTGAGCCAACTCCAGATTGGCGCCCAGCACCAAAGGCACCACCGCAACAGCCGCCCCAACGCCGATTGCGCAATCGAAAATCGCCACTGCCAGAATAGAGCGCACCACAGGCAGACGCGCGGATGAGTAGGCGCCATAGGTCATTCCTACACCGGCACCGATGCCCAGTGTGAAAGCTGCCTGCACCACCGCAAACAACACCGCCTCCATACCAAAATCCAGCGGTTGAATCGCGAAGAGGGTGTTCTCGGTACCCACTAGGTCACCGTGACGCAGGGCGAAGTCCATCAGCGGCATGAGCACGGCAACAATGGCGGGGACCAGAATCCACACCAGCACGCCCACCCCGCGCCGAATGCCCAGGCAGGTGGCGGTGGCCAGTATGAGTAAAAACAGGGACTGCCACTGCAGCAGGGCCGTGGGATCTGCCAGCAGGCGCTCAAATTGCGTAGCGGCATCAATGACGCTGGCCCCGGAGAAACCGCCCAGACGCAGATCGTTCACTGTGCCCAACACCCAGGCGGATACCACCACCTGAATCACCAACAGCATCAATGCCACGGCGCAAATCAACAGTCCCACTGCAGCCCAGCTGCGAGATGTCATGGAGCGGTCTGCGGCCCACATCATGGCCAGGGGTGGCGAGCCCCTGCCCTGCCCGCCAATGGCCACCTCGGCAACCAGGATGGGCACCGCCAACAAGACCAGCGCCCCCACGTAGGCCAACATGAACAGGCCACCGCCATAGGTGCTCAGCAAATAGGGGAAACGCCAGACATTGCCCAGTCCTACGGCAAACGCCGCCAGCGCCAGCACGAAGGTGGTCCGCGAGTGCCAGTTACCGAGAATGCCGGGGCTGCGTGCCACGTTATGGAGAGGCCAAACTAAGCATGCAACAAGGGTGCACGAGGCCGGCCGCGGGGTAAAAGGGAAAGATTCACGTTTCGCCACTTCGGGCTGGCCGTATAATGCGCGCCATGTCGAAAAAGAAGTCCAAAGTTCCCAGTAACGTCATCGCCCAGAACCGGCGCGCGCGCTTCGATTACAACCTGCTCGATACCTTCGAAGCGGGCGTCGCCCTCATGGGCTGGGAAGTGAAAAGCCTGCGCGCGGGCAACGTGCAGCTCACCGACACCTATGTGTTTCTGCGCAATGGCGAGGCCTTTCTGGTGGGCGCGCAGATCAGTCCGCTGGAGACAGCGTCTACGCATGTGTCGCCCGAGCCCATGCGCACCCGCAAACTGCTGCTGAATAAACGCGAGCTGGCAAAGCTGGTCGCGGCCACCTCCAAGAAAGGCCAAACCTGCGTTTGCACACAGCTGCATTGGAAGGGGCACCTTGTAAAAGCGCGCATTGCCCTGGCCGAAGGTAAAAAGACCCACGATAAACGCGACACCGAAAAATCGCGCGACTGGGATCGTCAGAAGCAACGCGTGATTCGCGACAACGTAAAGCAGTAGCCCCCCGCGCCCAAACCACTATACTGCGGATGTGAGTGCCGCCCGGGGTACTGCGCGGGCCAATGAGCGCCCCGGCGCGGGACAATCGGACCGCGGCCCCTTTCCGTATACAGCCTGATAACAACAGCACAGTTGGGAGCAGCCGGCGATGGTGACACTGCAAGTGAATGGCAAAACCATGGAGGTGGATGTGTCGCCAGACACACCGCTGCTGTGGGTAATCCGCGAAAACCTCGAGATGACCGGCACCAAGTTCGGCTGTGGCATCGCCCAGTGCGGCGCCTGCACGGTGCACCTGGATGGCAGCCCTGTGCGTTCCTGCAGCCTGCCCGTCTCTGTAGCCCAGGGCCGCAGCGTAACGACCATCGAAGGTCTGGCTGACGGCGACACACTGCACCCGGTGCAGCAGGCATGGATTGATCATCAGGTACCCCAGTGCGGCTACTGCCAGTCGGGACAGATCATGTCTGCGGCCGCACTGCTGGCACGCAATGCCAACCCCAGCGATGCCGAGATCGACGGCGCCATGTCCGGCAACATCTGCCGCTGCGGCATGTACAGCCGCATCAAGGACGCGATCAAGACTGCCGCCAGTGGCGTGCAAGTCTTCGAGCCAGCGCAGGAGGTGCAAAATGGGTAAGTGGACACGACGCGGATTCATTGGCGCCGGCCTGCTGGGTGGCGGCGCTCTGGTGGTGGGTGTGGCTATCCGCCCCGGACAGCGCGCACCGGAACTGGCACCGTTTGTTGCCGACGGCGATGAGACGCTGGTGAACGCCTTCGTCAAAATCGATGCCAACAATCACATCACCGCTATTGTTGCGCATTCAGAGATGGGCCAGGGCGCCCAGACCGCCCTGACGCAAATGCTGGCGGACGAAATGGACGCCGACTGGGACAACGTCAGCTTCATGGAGGCACCGGCTGAGGACGGCTATGCCAACGGGCCCATGGCGCGCGGTTTCATACTGCCCGACCCGCAAATTCCCAAGGTACTGATTCCGACACTGGATGGCGCGCTGCAGAAAGTGTCCGAAATGATTCACCTGCAAATCACAGGTGGCAGTACCAGCATTCGCGCCACCGGTGTATTCGGTATGCGTGTGGCCGGTGCGGCCGCGCGGGAAATGCTGATGACTGCGGCCGCCGAAACCTGGCAGGTGCCGTTGGCCGAACTCACCACCGAGAACAGCCACATCCTGCACGCCGCTTCCAACAAGCGTGCGCCTTACGCAGAGTTTGCAGAGCAAGCGGCGAGCTACACACCGCCCAACGACCCGACCCTGAAGACCCCGGATCAATTCAAGATCATGGGGACAAGCCGACCACGCCGCGATATCCCCGCCAAGGTGGATGGCACCGCGCAATTCGGTATGGATGCATCCGTCGAGGGCATGAAATACGCCACCATCATGGCGGCGCCAGTGTTCGGTGCCACCCTGGAATCGGTGGATGACAGCGCCGCCCGCGCGATGCCGGGCGTCGTTGATGTCGTCACTCTGGACGATGCCGTCGCGGTTGTGGCCGACGGCTACTGGCAGGCCAAGCAGGCGCTGGCGAAGGTAAAGCCGACCTGGAGCCGCACCGACAATGACCTGCAATCCACGCAGGGCATTTTTGAGCAGTTCGACAGAGACCTGCGTGCCGCGCGCGACTCAGGTGAGTCCAATGATGACCTCAGCATCGGTGATGCCGATGCCGTTATCGCAGGCGCGGGGAACGTGATTGAGCGCAGCTACCGTGTGCCCTACCTTGCACACAGCTGCATGGAACCGATGAACGCCTTGGCCCACGTGACCGACCAGGGGTGCGAGATCTGGACCGGCTCACAGAATCCGCTGGGTTTCCGTTACAGCGTTGCCGATGCACTGGAGATCGACGCCGAGCAGGTGACCTTCCACAACTTCCAGATGGGCGGTGGCTTCGGACGCCGAGCAACGCCTGACTACGCCATCCAGGCCGCAAAGATTTCCCGCGCCAGTGGCCATCCGGTGAAGTTGATCTGGTCACGCGAGGAAGACGTGCGCCACGATCACTACCGGCCTGCGTTCACGTCCACCTTCCGCGCGGTGCTGGCCGACAATGGCAAGCCCGAGGCCTGGGACAACCTGTACGTGGACAAACACGAACCGGCAGAGGCACCGCATATCCCGTACGCCGTGCCCCACCAAAAAGTGCATTACATCGACAGCAAAACCCACGTGCCTTTCGGCCCCTGGCGCAGCGTCGATCACTCGCAGCACGGTTTCTTCACCGAGTCGTTTATCGACGAACTCGCCTATGAAGCCGGCCAGGATCCTTACCAGTATCGTCGTTCGCTGCTGAGCGATCAGCCCCGGTTGCTCAAAGTGCTGGACGAAACCGCCGCCAAGGCCGATTGGGATACGCCACTGGGTCCGAACCGCGGGCGCGGCATCTCGCTGCAGCAGTCCTTCGGTTCCATCGTGGGTGAAGTGGTGGAAGTGACCGTGGACGGCAGCGATGTCAGTGTCGATCGCGTGGTCGTCGTCGTTGATGCCGGCTACGCCGTGTCGCCGGATGGCATGGTGGCGCAGATGGAGTCTGGCGTTGTTTACGGACTCAGCGCCGCGCTGCACGGTGAGATCAACATTGAGCAAGGCCAGGTGGTTGAGGGCAACTTCGATACCTACTCTGCCCTGCGCATGAATGAGATGCCGGTAATCGAAACCCACATCATCAACAGCCTCGAAGCCTGGGGCGGTGCGGGTGAACCGGGTACACCGGGCATTGCGCCAGCGCTGACCAATGCCATCTTTGCCGCCACCGGCAAGCGCATTCGGGAACTGCCGCTGAGTCGCTTCGAGCTGGATTCACTGGCTTAAGGTTAGCCAGCTGCATGGAGGGACTAGTCGGTCACGTGTTGTCGGTGTTCATGGGCTTCTTCGCCATCATGAACCCCATTGCCAACACCCCCGTGTTCCTGGGGCTGACCGACGGCCAATCCGCTGCCCAACGCAAGCGCACGGCCACCCGTGCGCTGCTACTCAGCCTCGTCATCATTGTGGTGTTCTGCGCGGCCGGCAAACTTATCTTCAGCCTGTTCGGCATCACCCTGCCCGCCTTTCGCATTACCGGTGGCATTCTTGTGGCGCTGGTGGGTTTCCATATGCTCCAGGGCGGCGAGCACTCGTCGGTACAGCACCCCAGCGAAGAAGATAAAGATGACAGCGGCGACGATGTCGCCATCACCCCGTTGGCACTGCCCATCCTGGCGGGCCCCGGCACCATCGCCACGGCCATGAACTACGCCTCGGCCGGTACCGTGACGGACTTTGTGATCACCTCGGCGGCCTTTGCGATGCTGTGTTTGATCACCTGGCTGTTTTTCAGCTCGGGCGAACGCCTAGTCACCCTGATCGGCGACAATGGCATCAAGGTCATTACCCGGCTGATGGGCCTTATCCTCGCTGTCATTGGCGTGCAAATGGTGCTGGCAGGCATCGCGGGCGCCATCAGCGCCTATGGCATCGGCGGATAAAAAGCGTTCCGACCAGCGGCCTAGCTAAACAGCGCCCGCCCGCTAATCGTTACACCCACGGCAAACAACACCACCAGCGCAACCCGGCGGTAAAAGGCATCGCCGTAGCGGTGAAACAAAATAAACCCCAGCTTGTCGCCCAGGAGCATGGCGGGAAACGCCATCAGGAATAGCCAGGGCGAACGTGCGTTCACATACCCCGCTGCCGTGTACGACGCCAACGCCACCACCGCCGAGAACAGAAAGAAGGTCATCAGCAGTGCGCGGCTGCGGGCGGGCTGCGCTTCGGTGGCCATCGCGTAAATGATGATAGGCGGGCCTGGCATGGCAAACGCCCCGTTCATCAGCCCCGAGCCCAAACCCACACCACCGGCAACGGCGGCATTGCCCTGGCGCTTGCCGGGCCGATAGAACGTTAACAGCGCACAGGCCCCGATCACCAACGGCCCTATCCACAGCTTGAACTGCTCGGGCGAGAGCCACTGCAAGGCAAACGCACCAGCAACTGTACCCACTAGCGACAGCGCAAAAAGGGGCACCATGGGTCGCAACGGGTAACGGCCCCAATAGGTTTTCAGCGTAACCAGACTTACGCCCAGGGTGAGCGATGCACTTAATACCACGGCCTGGGTGGGCGGCATGAACAGTGAGAACACCGGTACCGCCGTGAGGGCAAAGCCGAAGCCGGTGAAGGCTCGCATGATGGCGGCGAAGACCACCACCGCCCACACCAACAACAGCTGCGGCAGGCTGACCGCAGCCAAAATGTCGGCGAGTGCGTTCAGGCGGCCGCCTGCGTCTGCAATTGGCCCATGCGCACAAGTCGACCCGGGTATCGGCCGGTGAGTTCGTCGTTGGCCAGAACGACTTCACCACCGACGATGACCGCACGGTACCCCTGAGCCTCCTGCAGCAGGCGCTGCCCGCCGGCGGGCAGGTCTTGCACCATGTGCGGAGCGAACAGGCGCAACCCTTCCATATCGATCACATTGATGTTGGCCTTCAAACCCACCTGCAAGCGACCACGGTCGGTCATGCCCGCGTAGTCGGCAATGTCGGAGGTGAGACGACGCACGGCGTCGGCCAGCTCCAATTTGCCACCGCGCTGGCGATCGCGGGTCCAGTAGCTCAGCAGATAGGTAGGGAAGCTTGCGTCGCACACGGTGCCCACGTGCGCACCCCCGTCCGACAAGCCCATCAGGGATTGCGGGTGGCGCATCATGGTGTAGACGTTGTCGTAAGACATTTCCGTGTAGTTGTAGATGGGGAAATACAGCAGTTCTTTGCCGTCGTTCTCGAGCATCAGGTCGTAAATCATTTCCAGCGTGGGCACGCCGCGGTCCTTGGCCATTTGCAGCACCGAGGTCTCTTCAGTCTGCTCGTAGTCCGGGTTCTCGCCAAGGCGGAAGGTTTTTGAGGCCACGAAATCCACCGCCGCCAGCAGTGCATCGGCAATGGGCGGTACGGACGTGCCGTCCCCCGCCATGGGCTCGCTCTTCTCGGTGAGCAACTGGGCCTTGAACGACGGATCGCGCATGCGCGCCACGCGCTCTGAGAGCGGCAGTTCGTAAATACTCTTATAGCTGGGGAAACCGATGAACGGATGGAAGGTGCACTGCAGACCCACGGTCACACCAATGCCGCGCGGCGCCGTTTGTAGGCGCATGTTCAGGCCCTGGGACTTCGCCTTTTCTGCACGATCAATGATGCGCAGCCACTGGTCGGGGGCAAAGTCGCGCTGCATCAGCGACAGTGAGAAAGGGCTGCCATTGGAAGCCGTGGCGAACTGCTCGAGGATGTCGAACTCATCATCAAATTGATCGCCGTCGCGCTCGAGATTGAAGTCGTTCACCGCCTGCAGCACACCGTGGCCGACACCATCGAAGGCGCTGGCAATGCCGGTTAACTCGTCGATACTGGCCTCGGACGCGGGTGTCCAATGACCATCGGCACTGCGGTGCACATCGGAACGACCGGTGGAAAAGCCAATGGCGCCTGCTTCCAGCGCTTCCCGGGTGAGCGTGCGCATTTGGGCGATATCCTCGGTCGTGGCGGGCTCATCAAACACCGCGCGCTCGCCCATCACATAGACCCTCAGAGGGTCGTGAGTGATTTGAACCGCGAAGTCGATGCTGTGGGGTTTGGCATCGAGTGCGTCCATGTACTCCGGCAGGGTTTCCCAGTCCCAGGTGATTCCCTCTGACAGCGCCGCACCGGGGATGTCTTCAACACCCTCCATCAGGCGCACCAGCTGATCGCGGTCGTCGGCCCGCACTGGCGCGAAGCCCACACCACAGCTGCCCATCACCACTGTGCTCACACCGTGGTTCACGCTGGGCTGCATATCGGCATCCCAGCTCGCCTGGCCGTCGTAATGGGTGTGAATATCGATGAAGCCGGGGGTCACGATATGCCCGGCGGCATCAATGACTTCCCGCGCCTCGCCCGGACAGTCGCCCAGCGCCACGATGACGCCGTCGCTGATAGCCACGGCTTGCTGCACGGGTGCATTGCCCTCGCCATCAAAAACGAGGCCATTAATGATTTTCAGATCGTAGTCCATATCACACTCCGGGGGGCGCGTTTGAAGTGCTGCGAAGTCTAGAGAGGCGCCCTACCCAATAGAATAGTCAAATCAGGCCAAGTTGGGTGAGTTTTGGCCAGCGGAACCGACAACCGTAAAGCAGGTTGCCCGATGCGCTGTCGCCGACGCCAGCTGGGAAGCAGGGTGAGCATCACAGGCACCAATAGAGTCAGCACCGACGTGGGGATCGATAATCATCGCAGTAATGTAAAGAGCCTTAAGCGGCAAACGACACTGGAATACTGGGACTCGGGCTTCGCCGGCGACGACTAGCTTACTCAGGCGCTCTGCACGGTCGAGCTGCTAATCGATGTAGTAGAGGAAGACGTACACGGTTAGCAGTACCGCGATCCACAGTGCGGTGGTACCAATTTGCCAGGTTCTGCCCAAGGCGCCGCTGCTGTCGAGTAGCTGCACCAAACGCGCACCCGGGCCCTGCTGCACGCGCTCCACCGTGGCTTCCATGGCTTCGCGCAGTGCAACGCCCAGATTGAGCACGGCGTTGCCCAGCCGGAACAGCACCACACGCCAGAACCAGTCCATGTCCAACGAGATGGTCAGCGTGCGCTTCATCAACGGTAGGAACAGGAAGAACGCCAGCCCGGAGAACAGCAGCAACTGCAGGTAGAACAGCACTTTGCCCGGCTCATAGGCCGAGTACTCCATGGGGTATGGCAACAGCGCCCACAACGGCTGCGGGTACACGCCCAGGAAAATACACAGGAAGGCGAAGAACACCATGGCTGCGCCCATGTTCCAGGGCGCGTCTTTTGGCCTCAGCCCCGAGTCCTTCTGGAAGAACACAAACCAGGGGAACTTGATGCCCGCGTGCAGGAACACACCCGCAGACGCCGCCGCCAGCAGGAAGTACACCGTGGCTAGCCCCTGCTGTTCTGCCGCCACAGAAATCAGTGTTTTGGTGGTGAAGCCCGAGGTGAGCGGGAAGCTGGAAATAGCCAAGGCACCGATGACGCCGCACACCATGGTGAGAGGCATGGTGCGGAACAGGCCGCCGAGGTCTGAGCACCGGGTCATGCCGGTGCGGTAAATCACCACACCCGCGCTCATGAACAGCAGCGCTTTATACACAATGTGCGCAAAGGCATGGGCGGCCGCGCCGTTAATGGCAAGCTCGGTGCCAATGCCCACGGCGACCACCATGAAACCCACCTGGTTCACAATGGAGTAAGCGAGAATCCGCCGGGCGTCATTCTCCAACAGCGCATAAATGATGCCGTAGAAGATCATGTACAGACCCACCCAGATCAGCACCGGCTCACCGGGGAACAGCAGGATCAGCGCCAGCACCGCAGACTTGGTGGTAAAGGCCGACAGGAACACGGACCCGGTGGGACTGGAGGATGGGTAGGCATCGGCCAACCACGCCGACACCGGTGGTGCCGCGGCGTTGATCAGGATGCCGATAAGAATCATCCAGGTATCGAAGTTGGCGGCCAGTAGTGGCTGCACTTCGACCGAGCCGGTATGCACCACCACGCCCTCGATGCCCACCTTGAGGATAACGCCGCCCAGCAGGTGCATGATGGCATAGCGAATACCGGCGGCGCGGGCCTCGGGCGTACCGCCACACCACACCACCACCGTGGAGAAAATCGCCATCAGTTCCCAGTACAGGAACAGGGTGATGAGATCACCCGCAAACGACACGCCCACCGCACTCGCGGCGTAGGCGTAACCCGCGGCGAGCTCGTACCACTTGGCCTGTCGGAAGGCGTACAAGCCACCGGTTGCCGCCATCAGCGAGAAGATCGTGGCAAACAGACGACGTACCGGGCTACCTTCTACCGGCTGGATTTCATACCCAAGGAACTGCGCGGTAACGACCACGCCATCGGGGATTTGCCACACCGCCCACAGCGCCGCCAGTGGCGCCGCAAACAGCACCGCTGTGCGCACATGGCCACGGGTGAGGCCGATCAGTGCCGCCCCGGCCAGCAGGACAAACGCGGGAGGGATGACGCCATCAATCATCGTAGTAGTCCTCCGGGCGCTTGAGCGCAACGCCCAGGACCTTGGCCACCAGCACCATGGCAGCACAGCACAGGAAACCGAACACGGCGCCAAAACCCAGCCAGCCGTCCACCACGAAATAGCCTTTGATCTTGATCGCAAACTGCGCCAGCACAGTGAGCGCCAGAATCACAGACGACACGATCCACAGCAGACGAATGGTGCCGGGACGGGTCAGCCAGTGATTGTCGGGGCCAGCGGCGCGTGGGCAATCCACCGAAGACTCTCTGTCGCTCATTTGAGCCTCCCCACCAGTTGGCTCTCCAATTCGAGCACCGGCTGGTTGAAAAAGAAAAAGGCCAGGGTTGCCATGGCCGTCACACACAGCGCCAGCACCGCGGGCCAGGGCGCTTCGCCGTGGTCTTTGCCACCGGCAGGCTCGGTTGAGAACCAGGCTGCAAAAATCACGGGCAAGAAATACGCGGCATTGAGTACCGTGCTGAGAATGATGGTGAAGATGGCCAGGTAATTATCGGTTTGGAAGGCACCGGCGAGAATGAACCACTTGGACACAAAGCCACCGGTGGGCGGTACGCCAATCATGGACAGTGCGGCGATGGTGAAGGCTGCCATGGTCCAGGGCATGCGCCTGCCGATGCCATGCAACTGGGGCAGCTCCGTTTTCTTGGAGGCCACGTAGATGGCGCCCGCCGAGAAGAACAGGGTGATTTTGCCAAAGGCGTGGGCCACGATGTGCACCGCTGCGCCCACTTCCGACAGGGGCGTTAACACCGCCGCCGCCATGATCACGTAGGACAACTGGCCGATGGTGGAGTAAGCCAGCATGCGCTTCAGATTCTGTTGGCGCAGTGCCACGACGCTCGCGGCAATAATGGTGAACGCAGCGGCATACACCAGCCAGCCGCCCGAGGGCTCGGCAAACAGGGCCTCTACCCCGAAGATGTAGATGATGACCTTGGTGACGGTGAACACACCGGCTTTCACCACGGCCACCGCATGCAGCAAAGCGCTGACCGGCGTGGGCGCCACCATGGCTGAGGGCAGCCACTTGTGCACCGGCATCACCGCCGCCTTACCGATACCGAAGACATACAGGCCAAGCAGCAGACCCACGGCCGGGCCTGCCAGGTTGCCTTCAAGAATGCCGCCGGGGGTAAAGGTCAGCGTGCCGGCAACGGTGTAGGTCCAGATAATGGCCGGCAGCAGCAAGCCGATGGAGGTACCCAGCAAGATGCCCAGGTAGATTCGCGCCGAACGTATGGTGGCGGCATCGCCTTTATGGGAGACCAGCGGGTAGGTAGAGAGCGTGAGAATTTCGTAACACAGGAACAAGGTGAGCAGGTTATCGGCAAAGGCCACACCCAGTGCGGCGGCAATGGCGATGGCAAAGCACACGTAGAACCGCGTCTGGTGCTTTTCGTTGTTGCCGCGCATGTAACCGATGGAGTACACGGAATTCACGATCCACAGCGTGGACGCCAGCGCCGCGAACAGCATCCCGAGCGGTTCTACCGAGAAGGCAATGGATAGGCCGCCGAAGACCTCGGCAACCACCACGCCCGGGCGACCGCCGTCCATAATGCCCGGCGCCAGCGACCAAACAGACAGTGCCAGTACCGACGCCGTGACCAACGTGACGGTTTCTCGGAGGTTAGGCCAGCGCCCGGCCAGGGCGATACCCACTGCACCCAACAGCGGCCATAGCAGCGCAAACAGAATGGTGTTCTGCGCACTCATTGCAGACCACCCAGCAATTCAGTGGCCGACATCTCTGCCAGTGAGAGCGGGAAGGCCGGCACCAGGCCGAAGTAGATGTTAGCCGCCGCGGCCAATAACAGCACCGCCAGAATCGGTAGCGGTGCTTCACGCGCAGCCTGCACTTCTGCTGAGGGCTCACAGAAATAAGCCGCTTCGATAATGCGCCAGACGTAGACCACGGCCGCGAGGGAACTCAGCACAACTACAACCACCGCCACCAGACCCAGCGTGCCCTGGGCGAAGGCGGCCTGCAGCAGCAGCCACTTGGACACAAAGCCGGCCGTGCCGGGAATACCCACAAGGCTGGCACCGGCCACCGCCAGTGCGGCAAAGGTGAGCGGCATCTGCCGGCCGACACCGGCGATGTCATTAAGGCGCACGCCAGACAGGCGCAGCGCAAACGCCGCCACCGCCAGGAACATCGCACCCTTGGCCAGCGCGTGATTAAACATGTGCGCCGCCGCTGCGGTGATGCCTGCCTCGGAGATGAGGCTGGCGCCCAACAGGATGTAGCCGATTTGCGCCACCGATGAGTGCGCCAGCAGTCGCTTAAGGTTGCTCTCAACCATGGCCACCGCCGAGCCCACCAGGATGCCCAGCAGTGCCAGCGGCAATAAGAAGGACGCGAAATGCAGATCGTGCTGCGACAGGTTGTTCTGGAACACGAAGAAATCGAAGCGCAGCAACACGTAGATGGCCACCTTGGTGGAACAGGCGGCGACGAACGCGGTGACCATGTGCGGTGCGTGGGTGTAAGCGCCGGGCAGCCACACATGCAGGGGGAACATGGCCGCCTTCAGTGCCAGGCCCACGGTAATAAAGCCCGCCGCCACCACGATGGGGCGCAGTTCAGTGACTTCCGCCAGGCGCACTTCCATGTCGGCAAAGTTCAGGGTGCCAGTCATCATGTACACCATACCCACCCCGATCAGGTAGAAAGTGGCACCGATGGTGCCCATGATCAGGTACTTGAACGTGGCCGTGAGTGCGCGCCGGTCTGGGCCTGCGGCAATCAGCACATAGGTGGCGAGGGACGAGATTTCCATGAACACGAACACGTTGAACGCATCGCCAGTGACGGCAATACCCGACAGGCCAGCCAGCACAATCAACCAGGCGGCATAAAACAGGTGCCTGCGTCCGGCTTCGATTTCGGTGGCCAGGCTGTCGCGACCGCCCACCAGCGCCAGCGTTGAGGCGCCGGTAACAAGTAGCAGCACCAGCGAACCCAGTGCATCGATGTTCAGCGAGATACCGAAAGGCGCGGGCCAGCCGCCCATTTCGTAATGAATGACTTCGCCGGCAAGCACCTGCCCGGCCAGTGCCACGGCAATAGCGAAGGCCGTGAGGCTTGCGGCGGTGGCGGCGGCCCAGGACAAACCGGGGGTACGCAACAACACAACCAGTGGCGCGGTGAGCAGCGGCACTACTACCTGCAGTGCGGGCAATTGGGCAGTTAAGCTCACTCGTCTAGGTCCGCGCGCTGGGTTTCGTCTTCTTCGATGGTGCCGTAGGCCTCATGAATGCGCACTACCAGCGCCAGCCCAAGGGCCGTGGTGGAAATGCCCACGACGATGGCTGTGAGAATCAGCACCTGGGGCAGCGGATTGGAGTAGATCGCATCCTCCACGCCCTTCTGAATAATCGGGGCGGTGCCACCCTCCACCTTGTCCATGGTGATGTACAACAGGAACACCGCCGCCTGAAAGATGGACAGCCCCAGCAGCTTCTTCACCATATTGGGCCGCGCGATGACGGCGTAGAAGCCGATCATCAGCAACACCGCAAATACCCAGTAGTTATACAGGCCCAGCAATTCCATCATGCTAGTGCCCTCTGGCCGCAAAGGCGTGATAGATGGCCAGCAACACACCTGCCACCGTAATGCCCACGCCCAGTTCGATCACAATAATGCCCCACTGCTGACCCGCCACCGGGTTGCTGTGCAGCACGTTGTAATCGAGGAAGTTGCCACCCAGCGCCATGGTCACCAGACCCACGCTACCGTAGAGCAATGCACCGCCGGCCATCATCCAGATCAGCAGCTTGGGCGAGATCACCGTGAGCGCTTCGCGCTCGCCCTCGATCAGGGCATACAGGATCATGGCCGCCGCAAAAATCGCCCCGGCCTGGAAGCCGCCGCCCGGGCCGTATTCGCCGTGGAACTGCACATACAGGGCAAACAGTAAAATAAAGGGAATCACCAGACGCCCCACCACCTGCGGCACCAGGTGATGACTGAGGTAGGTGCGGCCCTTGGCGATGTCGTCGCGGGGGCGATCACCCACTGCGCCGGGCAGGCCCAGCAGGAACAGCACGCCAATGCCGGCCGTGAGCACCACAATCACCTCGCCCAGTGTGTCGTAGCCCCGGTAACTGCCCAGTACCGCGGTGACCACGTTGGGAATGTCGACCAGCTCCGGGGTTTTCTCCAGATACCAGGGGGCCACGTGTTGGTGCACCGGCGCTTGCGGGTCACCCAGGCGTGGCTGTTCGAAGGTGGCATAGAGCAACACCACCGTGGTGAGCGCCGTGACCACCAATGCCAGCCAGCGCTTGGCGCCACTGGCGCGTTCTTCGCGCGGCGTGAGGCCCAATGCACCCAATAACAGGACGGTGGAGATGCCTGCACCCACGGCGGCCTCGGTGAGGGCCACGTCGGCGGCATCCAATACGAAGAAGTTGGCGGCCATCAGCAGCGAAAAGATGCCCGTGAGCATGACTGCGGTAAACAGGTTCTGTGCGCGCACCACACCCAGCGCCGTGATGACCAGCAGGGTGAGCAGGAACACACTGAAGACCACCGTAATCACTGCTTGAAGTCCTCCGGCAGTGTGGTGCCCTTGGGCAAACGGCCGGCCAGCAGCGCTGCATTGGCCAGCGCATAGGTGGCTGTGGGTGCGGTGAGCAGCAGGAACACCGCTACCGCAAGCAGTTTAAAGGTGGCCAGTGACAGACCCGACTGCAGCATCAGCCCACCCAGCAACAGCAAGGTGCCCAGGGTGTCGGTGAGGCTGGCCGCGTGCATGCGCGTGTAGAGGTCGGGCATGCGCAGCACCCCTACCCCACCAATAAAGACAAAGGTGGCGCCCGCCAGCAGCATGGCCCAACTGAGGATATCCAGCGCCTGCGCCATCATTGACCCTGTGCCTCGTCGGTGTTGCTGCGCTCGCGGCTCTCAAAGAACTGCAGCACCGCCAATACGCCAATGAAGTTAATCAGCGCGTAGGCCAACGCGAGATCGAGGAAATCGGTACGGCCGTAAAGGAATGAGACCACCGACAACAGCAGCACGGTTTTGGTACCGAACAGGTTAACCGCCAGCACCCTGTCGTAGACCGAGGGGCCCGACAGCGCACGAATCAGTGCGAGCACCATGGTAATGAGAATGGCTAGGGCGGCGGCGAGGTACATGGGTATTAGTCGTCCAGCGCCGCCACGCGGCGATTCATCTCGCCTTCTTTGAGGGCCTGGGCGCCGGACTCCGTGAGGCAGTGCACCAGTAGCTGACCGTCGTGGTCATCGATGGTGACCGTGCCTGGAGTGAGCGTGATGGAGTTACCCAGAATGGCCTGCCCGATGGGTTCCTTTTGCAGGGCGTCCAGCTTGATGAGCGTGGGGCTGATGGGCAGCGACGGGCTGAGCACGATGCGCGCCACCTGCAGGTTGGAGGTGATGAGCTCTTTACCCAGCCAGCCCCAGAACGGCAGCAGCCGGCCGATGAGGTGCAGGCTGAAAAACCCCTTCTCGAAAAAGCCCATGCGACGGGACAGCACCAATACCAATACACACGAGAGCACACCCAGGGTGAGCAGCAGGGGTTTGAAAAACCCACTCCACAGTAGCCAGGCGGCAAACAGAAGGATAAAGGTAAGAATGACGTGCATTCAGGTTCCGTGCGCAGTGGCCAGCGCCTTGTGAGCGCGGGCTGAATATCATTATTGGGTGACCGTGTTTCATGCTTTAGCGCTGAAACCGGAACCGTGATGGTGGAGTGCGCCACATCGCCTGTCAAGGCAGGCGGATTCGCGCACAGGGCACCATGGAGTAGATACCGCGCCGTGAAAGACCCGGATGGCTAAGGCATTGATTTATCGAGGGATGTTTGGCGGGCGGCCAAAGTAAGGCGCAGGCAGCAAGTTCAGCCGCTTTGCAGTATAATCGCGCCTACACTACTGGGGGCGATCTGGATTCGACGACGGTAACGAACCCTGCGGTGCATGCCGTGATGACAGCCAATCACGTTAATCCAAAGCTGTAATTGATTAGTTGCCAACGACGACAACTACGAGGTAGCACTGGCCGCGTAAGCGGTCATCTAGACCTCATCTAGTGGCTTCGGCCCTAGCGGTCTTTAGCAAGGTTCCAGCCCCGCGCTACTGACTGTCATATAGAACTGGATCGCAGCGAAGCACGCCTCGGGCCTAGCTGTTAAACAATTACGGGGATCGCCGCAGGCGTCCTGCCCGTTGGGCTGCGTGTGGCTAAATCAATAAACGGAATCTAAGCATGTAGAGCCAAAGGCAGAGTGCTGGCGGACGCGGGTTCAACTCCCGCCGCCTCCACCATAAATGAAAAAGGGTCATCCACAGGATGACCCTTTTTTATTTCAGGAGACTGCAGATTTGATCCCGCGCCTGAAAGGCGCGGGTGGCCCACACGATGTGGGGCGATCGCGAAGCACATGGATGTGCGAAAGCGATCACAACTTCCCTAAACGAGTTAGCTTGACTGTTCTTACGCCATTGATGGACGGCCAACAAGGTGTTGGTCTGCCGCAAAGGCCATGGAGAGCCTGCCCCCTTTTCGGGCATGGCCGAGAGCGGCGCAACTCTTTATCTCCCGGCCTATTGCGTAACTCAAAACGGGTGGCCCTTTTTGGTTTCTGCGGCAGTAGTGTCCCGCATAGCAGGTTGCAGATGTCGAAGCTGTACTCAGCTGCTTTGTCCAGCAAGAGAGTTCTTAGTAGGCAACGTAGTAGGCAATGAAATTCCGCTTTCAGAAAACGCTATTATTATAGTGTTAAAAAATGAAAATGGCGGAGAGCGAGAAAGCCTTGACTAAACAATCTTGGTGGAATGGCGGTATATTCTTGTACTTCACCCAATTAAATCCAATTGAATCCAATTGAATCAATATTTTGCATACTCTTTTCAGTTGTCGCCGCCTCCACCAAAAAAGAGCTTTACCCTTTAGATTGATCCCCTCTTTTCGACTCACCTCGTTTGCTAAACTAAGCGAGCCATGAAAGACACCCCCAGATTCTGGCTCACCTTCGCCCTGCTCTTCGCCCTAAGCATTGCCGGCGCTATATGGCTAAACAAAGGCACCGACGCCAGGCTCTTTGCACCTCTTATCTCACTGTTTGATCGGGTAGAGCATTTTCTCGCCGAGGTCTTTTTGGAGGACGCGCCCACACTAACCGGTCCGGATGTTGTGCATGGCCAACAGGCCTCAGATATTAGGGATTCTGCTTCCCCACATTCGCTGCACACTCATACAGCCTTAGCGGACGACCACACCGCGAACGATCACCAAGTGTGCGGGCGCCCGCCCACCAAGGGACGAACAGATACTGGCACCGTGCTGGTGTACAAATGGGAAGACGAGAACGGTCGCACGCACATGGCCGACAAACCGCCGCCCAATCGCATTGCCAACGTTACGGACATATCGGGGAACAAGCGCGACTTCACCTATCAAATTCTCACCACCGCAGTAGAACTGCCCATCAACTTTCAGGGCCAAATTCATGCGGGAAGCAAGCGCATGTACGACACCTGGCATTTCTTTCTCGGAGAAAAGAATCTCAGGCAGTCACGCATCACTTTGAAAATTATCGACCAGCGCCAGTTCGACGCGGTACGCGCCAGAGAGTGGCCCAATAGCAAGCCAGTTGCAGGTTTTTACATGCCCTCCAGAAACGAGGCGTTCGTGCGTTACGACAGCAGCAGGCCTGATCGAGCACTAGCCACCTCGTTCCACGAAATTTCGCATCTGATTACCGCTAGTCACTTGGGCCCCACGGCACCATGGCTTACCGAGGGCTTGGCAGAGTACTTCGAGACCATGGATGTCTCATCACAGAGCGGGACGATCAAACCAAACACGCAGCATCTCCGACGGCTCAGTAGCAGCAGTGTGCCTAGCCTCGGCGACTTTCTGAGGCAGGACAGGTTGCAATGGAACGGCCCAAAACGCGATTTAAACTACGCAACAGCGTGGTCATTGATGCACTTTCTCATGCAGGGTGCGCCTGGGATGTATGCCATTAAGGAAGTTATCGAAGGGGCACATGCCCATTCTTGCAAACCATTCTCGGCGGTGTCCGCACTCGATAAGGCTTATCCTGGTGGCCTGTTAAAGCTCGAGGGCGACTGGCGCAAGTGGCTTGCCGCGAACGAGGCTACAGAGCACCAAACGTAGAAATTGATCCTAGCGATGGGCTCATAATGTGGCGACGCCCCATCAGGCGAAAGCTGGACTTACCGTTGACCCCCCCAACAATCTACCTAACTAAACCACCCCCACCTCAAAACCAAACGACACCTCAACAAGCCATCGATTGCCACCCGTTCGTTGCTACCGTGCGTATGGTTTCAGTATTTAATAACAATCAGGAGAAACCTCATGACGTATCGCATCGTTACCTGGGGCACTGGCAACGTGGGCACCTATGCAGCCCGCGCCGTGCTGAATCACCCCGAACTCGAACTGGTTGGGCATATCGTCAGCTCAGATGATAAAGCCGGCAAAGATGTCGCCGACCTCATCGGTTATGAGAGCGCCACCGGCGTCATAGCCACCACCGACATCGACGCAGCGCTTGCCCTCGCACCCGACTGTGTTGTGTACACGGCGCATGCCGAGACCCGCATGATGGAAGCGGCGGAAGATCAGGCGCGCTGCCTGCGGGCGGGCATAAACGTGGTGGCCAGTTCATTGGTGATGCTGCAGTACCCCGACAACCCCGGCATCGCGTTTCTCGCAGACCCGTTAAAGGCGGCGTGCGCCGAGGGCAACACCACCTGCTTTAACAACGGCATCGACCCCGGCTTTGCCAACGACACCATGCCGCTGATGTTCACCGGGCTGTCGGAGCACTGGTCCAGTGTGCGCATGCAGGAGATCGTGAACTACGCCACCTACGAGCAGGAACACACCATTCGCGAGGTCATGGGCTTTGGTTACCCCGTGGATCACGAGTGCCTGCTTTTCCAGGAGGGCATGCTCTCTATTGGCTGGGGCGGCTCGGTATGGTCCGTGGCTGCAGGCATGGGCCTCACTCTCGATAAGGTGTATGAGGTGCATGAGCGCCTGCCGCTGGAGAGTGACGTCACCAATGCGATGGGGGTCTTTAAAGCCGGCACTACGGGCGCGATGCGCTTTGAGGTTCGCGGCGTGGTGGATGGGCGCGACGCCATTGTGCTGGAGCACGTCACCCGCCTCACCGACGATATCGCGCCCCATTGGCCGCAGGGCAAAGGTTACCGTGTGATCATTGAGGGCGAGCCGCGCATGGAAATTGCCATGGACATGGAAGACAGCAAGGGCGATCACGCCGTGGGCGGGGTAATCTTGACGGCAACGACCATTGTGAACGCTATACCCTCGGTAGTGGAGCAAGGCCCGGGTATGGTATCAGCACTCGACCTGCCTAAAATCACCGGGAAGGGTCTGTACAAACCACCCGCCTAGGAAAGATGCAGAACCTGTGCGCACCCGCAAATTACCAGGGGTGCGCAGATCGTGCGATACCGGCAGCGAGCCTTACATGATGCGCTGACGCTCAACGTCGCTTCATTACGCGCTTGCCCCCTCCTCATCAGCCGTTGCGCTGCGACGCACAAGCACCGTCATGACAAAGAAAGTGACGATGACACCAGACAGCAGATAAAGAGCGGCAGCCCAATCACCGTATCTGTCAGTCAGCCAGACGCCCAACGCTGGAGCAAACGCGGCTCCGAGTATCCAAGAAAGATTCACAGACAGGGCGTTTGCCGAATAGGCATACCTACGAATGAAGCGTCCACCAGACACCACGCCTGACTGGCCTTGGGAGAGCCCCAGCAATAAAAATCCCGCCACAATAAACACGGCAGGCTCTGTCCGTAACATGGGTATCGTGAAACACAGTGCGATCATGAGTAACGTACTTGTGCCAATCACCCATTGACGGCTAAACCGGTCGGCAAGTACTCCCGAAAGAATCATTGTCACTAGGGAAAGACCGCCTCCTATTAGCTGCAACATGAGAATCTCGGGAAGAGACGTTGTCGCATACAAAATCGCGTAGGCGAGCGGAAACACCGTCACCAAATGAAACAGCGCGTAAGTGGCTAGAGGCAAGCAGGCGGAGAGAACGATTGGCCGCCACTGCGCTCTCGCCATTTCCACGACGGGACTGGACTGCGAAAGCGACTCGTCAGCACCAAAGTCAGTGGTCAAAAGGCGTAACCGTGCAAACAGTGACACCACGTTCACGGCCATTACAGCAAAGAAAGCAAAACGCCATCCAAAGCTCATAAACTCTTCGTCGCTGAGAAAGCCTGTGAGTACGTAAAACATGGATGCAGCAACGCAAAATCCGATAGGCCCACCCAACTGGGGGATCATCGTGTAAAGGCCCTGCCGATGTTCAGGCGCGGCGTTTTGCAACTGAAGCGTGACCCCATCCCAAGAGCCGCCCAAACCCAGCCCCTGCCCGATCCTGAATACAGCAAGTGCCACCGGGGCTAACCAGCCCAGTTCGGCATACCCAGGGAGCAAGCCAATGCCAACCGTTGAAATACCAAACACCATGGTCGCCAGTGTTATCTTCGCAGGGCGTCCAGCTTTGCGATCGACGACGCGCGCCAGCAAGGCACCGATCGGTCGCGCCAAGAAAGCCAGCGCAAATACAAGGAATGAAAGCAGCATACCCTCCACAGGGGGATATTCAGGGAAAAAAAGTCGCGGGAAAACAAGTGCAGACGCAATGGCATAAACAAAAAAGCCAAAATAGTCCGTCACGCGTGCCATGACGACTGTGGTGGCAACTTCATCCAGGGAAGCTTTCTCAGCTGGAATATGTGATTGTGTTTCCATCACCTTTGCTCCTTCATGCTTCGGTTGCATCCATTTGCTCGACAGGAGATAGACATTTTGAGCGCCACGCCTGTCCGCCATGTGGAGTCAATCGTTTCGTGCCATACTATAGGTCTTTGCAAGATTTAACACTTTCCCTTGTCATCGACTTTGCTGATTATAGCCGAGCAGTGACATCAGATATGTGGTTGAGGCACTGGGTGGGTTTGCACTGTGTTAGACAGCACTTGAACGGTAACTGATCGTTTAACCGCGTCTTAACCGCCTGCAAGCCACGCCAATTTCTTAATGATTCTACATCGCGCTTTTTTCCCTTTGATTGTAGCGTCAGCAGCACTGTTAAGCGGGTGCGATCTGGTACTGCTTGACCCAGCGGGCGATGTCGCTATGCAGCAGGGTGAGCTAATAATTTACGCCACGGTGCTGATGCTGATCATCATCTTGCCTGTGATGGCACTGACTGTCTTCTTTAGCTTCCACTACCGAGCGTCAAATAAGAAAGCGAGATTTGAACCCGACTGGGATCACTCGGTGAGCCTCGAGATCATCGTCTGGGCACTGCCGTTGGCGATCATCATCTGTCTGGCAGGATTGACTTGGGTCGCCACGCACAGGCTTGAACCTTACAACGACCTGCGCCGCATTTCCCCCGAAAAGCCCATCAGCGCTGATGTCACCCCACTTACGATTCAAGTGGTCTCGCTCAATTGGAAATGGGTGTTCATCTATCCCGAGCAGGGCATCGCCACTGTGAACGAGATAGCGACAGTGGTCGATCGCCCAGTCGAATTCAAACTGACATCCGCGACGGTCATGAACGCGTTTTATATCCCTGACTTTGCCGGGATGATATACACCATGGCTGCCATGGAGACCGAGTTAAACGGTGTCTTGAACGAGCCTGGCGAGTATCGCGGTTTTGCGTCTCATTATAATGGCCCGGGTTTCTCATACATGGATTTTACGGTCCATGCACTTGATGAGACGGGCTTCCAGGAGTGGGTATCCACGGTCCGAGAGGCTGATCAAACACTCGACCGAGACAGCTACGTGGCACTTGAAGCCCCAACAATCGACCATGCCGTCACGTACTACGGCCACGTAGACGCCGATCTATGGCGACGCATCCTCAGTATGTGCGTGCCGCGAGGCACAACCTGTGTCGAAGACCTCGGTGGGCATGGTGGACACAGCAAACACAGTGGTCACTAGGCAGAGCAGGACCACAATCACAGGACTTATTTTTTACACAACAAACGCGTTATGCAGACAGACTTGACAGCACGAGGCACACAGGGTGCCGCGACGGCAGACCCTCTCTGGGGGAAGTTAACGTGGGATATTTTTCCGTTCTATGACCCACTTGTATTCGGGACCTTCATCGGCACGGTACTACTTGCTCTGGCCGTCGCAGGCCTGATTACCTATTACAAACTCTGGGGCTACCTCTGGAACGAGTGGTTCACTTCTATCGATCACAAGAAGATCGGGATCATGTACATGGTTCTTGGCACTATCATGCTGCTAAGAGGCTTTTCAGATGCGATTCTCATGCGCGGGCATCAAGCGCTGGCCTCGGCAGGGCATGTAGGCTATCTCCCCTCCTACCATTACGACCAAGTTTTCACGGCTCATGGCGTCATCATGATCTTTTTCGTGGCCATGCCGTACGTCACCGGCTTTATGAATTACCTCATGCCCCTGAAGATCGGAGCACGTGACGTCGCCTTCCCTTTTTTGAATAACCTGAGTTTCTGGCTAACCGTGTCGGGCGCCATCCTGATTATGATATCGCTGTTCGTCGGCGAGTTTGCCGCTACTGGATGGTTGGCCTTCCCTCCCTTGTCAGGTCTCACCTTCAGCCCGGGTGTAGGAATGGACTATTACCTGTGGGCACTCAATATTGCTGGCATAGGGACAACGCTGTCCGGGATTAACCTGATTGTCACCATCGTAAAGATGCGGGCCCCGGGCATGACCTGGATGAAGATGCCGATCTTCGTCTGGACCACTCTCTGTACGAACGTGCTGATTGTTGCGACGTTCCCGGTCTTAACGGCCACACTGGCGTTGCTAACAGCAGACCGCTATCTGGGGACGCACTTCTTCACCAACGATATGGGCGGCGACCCCATGATGTACATCAACCTCATTTGGATTTGGGGTCACCCAGAGGTGTACATTCTCATCCTGCCCATTTTTGGCATTTTCTCTGAAATTGTTCCTACCTTCACGGGCAAGCGGCTGTTCGGGTACACCTCGATGGTTTATGCGACCTGCGTTATCGTCGTGTTGAGTTACATCGTTTGGCTCCACCACTTTTTCACGATGGGTGCCGGCGCTAATGTGAACTCCTTCTTCGGCATAACGACGATGATCATCTCCATCCCCACAGGCGCGAAGCTCTTTAACTGGCTATTTACAATGTACAAGGGGCGAGTGCGTCTGGATGTCCCCATGCTTTGGGTGATCGGCTTCATGCTCACCTTTGTGATAGGCGGTATGACGGGCGTACTCCTTGCAGTACCCCCGGCAGACTATGTCCTGCACAACTCCCTATTCCTGGTTGCACATTTCCACAATGTGATTATTGGCGGTGTGGTGTTTGGTGTCTTCGCCGGTATTAACTATTGGTGGCCGAAAGCGTTTGGATTCCGGCTTTGCGAGTTTTGGGGCAAGGTCAGTTTCTGGTGTTGGTTTATTGGCTTCTACTTCGCCTTCATGCCGCTCTATGTCCTTGGCCTCATGGGCGTTACGCGCCGCCTGAGCCAATTCGAAGATACCATCTACGCTGGATATTTCTTCACCGCACTCATTGGCGCGTTGCTGATTGCGGCGGGATTGGCGGCATTCATCATCCAAATCGTACAGTCCATCCGCAAACGTGAGGCGCTTAAAGATACAACCGGCGACCCATGGAATGGGCGCACGCTTGAGTGGTCAACCACATCACCACCGCCCTACTATAATTTTGCACTTCCCGTTCGGGTGTATGAACGAGACGCCTGGGATCATATGAAGCGCTGCAATTACACGCCGCCCACAGAGGGGTTCGAGCCCATTCATATGCCGCGCTACACCGCGACGGGGGTCGTTTTGGCAGCGATTGCAACAGTGATGGGTTTCGCCCTGGTTTGGCATATTTGGTGGCTCGCAATCGCAACATTTGTCGCTTCCGTGGGGTACACAATTTTTCACACCTTTAATTACGACAGGGATTACTTCGTACCCGTCAGCGAAGTTGCCGACATTGAAAGCGGACGAATGTTCGCGTTACCCGAGGCTGGTAAAGCATGAGTGCCACAACCATGCCAGGCGATCACGTCGATATGCCTAACGGACCAGAGGTCGTATCAGGCATCGATTTTCATGTGTCAGGCCACGCGCACGATGCCGACCATAGCCATGACACGGGCACAATGCTCGGCTTTTGGCTATACCTGATGAGCGACTGCTTGATCTTCGGCGTTCTGTTTGCGGTGCATGCGGTAGTAGGACAAAACTTTGCGGGAGGGCCAGCACCGGCGGACATTTTCGAGATCGATATGATTCTGCTCTCGACGTTCATGCTGCTGTTCTCCTCGATAACCTACGGTTTTGCCGTGATCAACATGCAGCAGCGCAAACTCCGTAACACCGCCCTCTGGCTCATCGTCACGGGTGTCTTTGGGGCCGCCTTTCTCGGCTTGGAGGTCAGAGAGTTTCTTCACTTGTGGAGCATAGGCGCAGTTCCTATGGAAAGCGCGTTCCTGTCATCTTTTTGGCTTCTTGTAGGCACCCATGGCTTGCACGTTACCGTAGGGACCATATGGCTCTGTGTCTTACTCGTACAGCTGTACATGCACGGGATAACAGACGCCAATGAACGCCGCGTAATGTGCCTCAGCCTTTTCTGGCATTTCCTTGATCTCATTTGGATCGGGGTATTTTCTTTCGTCTATCTGGCGGCGGTACTGTTATGAGCGGACTTACCCAAGAAACATCCAATGGAGGCGGGTTCGACACACCAGGTCAAGAGCCCAGTTCACATGGCTCTTACAAGTCTTACATCACCGGTTTCCTGCTATCGGTTATTCTCACCGTTATCCCTTTCTGGGTTGTGATGAGTGATACGCCCATGCACCTGGGCGCTGCACTCACCATCATCTTTGTGCTCGGCACCGGACAAATTTTGGTGCACATTTATTACTTTCTGCATGTTGATTTACGGGCAGAGCAAGGATGGCAAGCCATGTCGCTCATCTTTACCGGTATTATTTTGTTCGTTGTATTGGCAGGTTCGATTTGGGTCATGTATCACTTGCACACCAACATGATGCCGCCACACTTTATCAACGACGCAGAATCCGTGTCCGCTCGAGAAAATGCTCGTGTTGCTGCACCCGACGGTGAAACAACACCTGAAACCGTTGGGCATTCCTCTCATGAGTAGACATGTCGCCTGACGCTAGCCAGGGCGGTGAGGCAAGGGACAATCCAACCCAAGACATTCCCGCGGGCCGTTCTACGGCGGAGAATGCTATTGTTCTCATCCTATGCGCCATCACGTTCGCTACGCTTCTCTCACTCGGCAATTGGCAGCTTCGCAGACTGGACTGGAAGCTCGACTTGATCAACGCGGTGAACGACCGCGCCTTTCAAACAGCCGTACCACCACCCACCGACGCGATTAGCGCCCAGACACATGAGTATTTAAGGGTCTTTGTCGAGGGCGTATTTCGACATGGGGATACGAAAAAAGTCAAAGCAGTGACAGAAGCCGGCGCTGGATATTGGTTGTTAACCCCACTGCAAGGAGACGCTTATACCGTTTGGGTGAATCGGGGATTCGTTACCACCAGTATCGATCAGTCGCAGTGGAGCAGGCCGGAAGGCAGACAACGCGTAGAAGGGCTGCTTCGAGTCACTCAGCCGGGCGGTACATTGCTGGAAAAAAACGACCCCGCCCACCAACGGTGGTACTCAGTAGATATCACTGCCCTAAGCGAAGACGTCGGATTGCGCGACACGGCAAGCTTTTATGTCGATGCTGATCATGCCAACAGCGCTCTGGGATGGCCGCGGGGTGGCATGACAATAATCGAGTTTCGCAACACACACCTACTCTATGCGGTGACCTGGTACACCATGGCGCTTCTTTTTCTTGCGGCGATGATCTATC
Source organism: Parahalioglobus pacificus (assembly GCF_014652275.1). GTDB lineage: Bacteria > Pseudomonadota > Gammaproteobacteria > Pseudomonadales > Halieaceae > Parahalioglobus > Parahalioglobus pacificus. The sequence goes on from NZ_BMYM01000003.1 coordinate 182,137, forward strand.
GCATACATCAACATTGGCGACGGTAGATACGATTTAGCATGCGTTGGGGCTACGCCACACAAGTCGCTGCGTTTCGCGCCCCTACCGTGCAGGAAAACGCGGCTCGCCCTCAGCAAAGGCCTTCATTTGCTGCTAGCACGCAGGTTGAGGATCTAACGTTTCTTTTTAGGCTTGCCCTGAACAGTCTTGAATCGCGGGTTTGACTTGCAAATCACGTATACACGCCCACGTCGCCTGACAACTTGACAGTCCGGGTGACGCGACTTGGCTGTTTTAAGAGAGCTCAAGACTTGCATTATCGCTTCACCCCTCTGTTGAATCGCTTGTTGAATCGGGCAACGCGTCCATCGTTCTTAGACACACTCTGCTTACCGGTATAAAACGGGTGAGACTGACTTGAGACGTCTAAGGTTACGTAAGGGTAGACGGTACCCTCGTACTCCATTGTCTGCGTCGTTTCTGCGGTGGAGCGAATCACACAATACGCATTGGCTGCGGTGTCGTGAAAAAGCACTTCCCGATAGTCTGGATGAATATCTCGCTGCATCAGTGTCACCTGTAACGATTTCCGTCAATGATGTGCTATAACATCGTATAAAACAATGATTCTCATTCGCGTTTGACGGAAAAGTCCTACGCCCCGGGGTCGTTGAGAAGTTAAGTGTGTGCCCCAGTCAAGGTGCTCGAGGCTCAGGACCGATCACATCAAGCAGCAGCACACCTTCACACTCGGAGAGCGGACGCGCGAAGGCCGATACCGACCGTCGCATGGAAAGGGAGAAACAGGGAGCGGGGAACCCGGGGTACTTGCACCGGTCGCCCTATGCAGTGGTGCTCAGGCCACCGTGTTGAATTCTTGCTGAGCTTTGGTCTGCGTAGGGCAATGACTGAAGCCACCGGCACACTGCCAGCGCGGCTTCTAATGATCGCTATTCATTGGTTAAACAGCACTGCACACGGCGAGAGAGCACTAAGTCAATAGTTCGCCGCGGCAGCACCAGGAACTACTACTTGCCGCCCTCCTGCAAGGCCTCTTTGACTTTGTCAACATCGACAGATTCAGCCGCCTTTTCAGTATCGACCGCTTCCGCCGCTTTTTTGTAGTCAACACCGTCGGCGCTAACGGCGTCTTTAATCTTGTCCTGATCGACGGACTCCATCGCCTTATCAGTATCGACGGCGTCCATGAGCTTTTTAACATCCTGGGCAATAGCACCGTGACTGACGATCAATGCAAATGCGGCCATAACAGTAAGAAATGCTTTCATCGGAAACTCCTTTATCTGTGATTTTTCCCAACGCTCTTAAAAGGTAGAACAAGAATTGGAAATGTGCGAGGTGGACTTACACGAAACTGAGCACATTTTTCGCGCCGTGCAGAAACCAATCGGCCCACATGTTGTCGCATAGCCGTGACAACAATACACAGGGCAATCAACATGGAAGTCACCACTCATCACACAGCGCAAGCCGCCGGTATTTTGTTAGTTGCCTCTGCTGCTACGCAAATCATATACACCGCTCTCTACGTCACAGAGACAGATGTACCGCGGCAGATGCTATGGGGCTTGGAGAGCGTTCTATTTACACTGATCGCCGCTTTAGCAGGAGCCTTGCTCGGACAAGTCAAACGCTACCACCTAGCCTGGTCGGCCATTATCGCCGCTTCATTGCTGAACGTTGTACAGGTAAGCGTTGGCCTGACCATGTTCAATCCCTTTTTTGAGTCCGCGGGAAATGTGGAAGGGTTCAGTCCTGCAGCAAATGCGGTCGTTGAATTTTCATTCATGATCTACAACAGTGCCAAGGCCCTGCTGGCGGTAGCGCTGGTTGTTTTTAGTCTGGGCGCAGGCGGCGTTTATGGAAAAATAGGTGCAAGCGTAGGCGCAGTCGCAATGTTGAGTAACCTTCTTTCGATGGCCGCGGGCACGGATATTTTTGGCGAACTGCCCGTGGCGGGCAGTTCAGGTGTTGCCGCCACACTATTGCTAGGGGTGCACTTACTGCGTGTTGCCGAAGACGCTGACGCACGGCAAGGGCTTAGCTAGGGTATGTATCGCAATGACTGCAGATTCTTCCGTTGATCGCTAACCCGCTGGACTTGTTTCCGAAAAGGCCATCAACTAACGGAATCCCAGCGCACCAAGTACTTGTCACCGGGTTTTGCATCTGCAAGTGAGCGAGACGTTCTACCCGCATCGGATATCTCGATACAAGTAAACGGGCTTTCTGGACCTGATAGCACAGCACACTCAACCGGGTGTCTACGTTTGCTGGGCTCCATAATCCACACACGCTCGATACCGACGAACTCCAGCCCTTTGATGTAGAACGTCACGTGTAATGAGCTTGACTGGGCTCTCTCCACTGCCATCACAGTAGCTGGCTCCCAATCTGCATCAGGATCCGGACAGAGACTGAACACCTCATTAACCTTGTTACGCCAGTGGGTGACAGTAGCGGCGCAATTATTATGGACCTCTACCGGTAATACCTGTGGTTGCGCCTGGGCACTTATCAGTAAACGATAAAAATCGCGGCCAAACTGACAAAACCGCGGATAAGCGCGGCTACCCAGAGCCAGCATCGCAAACTGCACCTCAAAGAGGTTTGGCCGTGATGCTTGCAGTAAATCGAAGAACTTAGCCGCATTATCTGGCGGCCCGCCATCTCCATGGGTAGCTACTATGAAAAGCTGTTGGCCATACGTCTCTAACGATTGAGGGGACAGCTCACCCAGCGAGTACAAGTCACAGCGTACCGGGTTTTGTATGCATATCTCTCTCGCTATGCCCTCGGCGGTGCCACTGTGGCTGGCATGCGCCACCAGCACTTGGTCACCCCGCTCAAATTCTCGACTGCGTTTGTCCATGCTTATCACATCGACGCCTTCTGGACGATCACCCCCTCTCGACGGCGTTGGCACGTATCCTACTCGTATTACTCGTCGAGGCGATCATCCGATGCTGCATCACATACTCCTACTACTTTCCGGCATCATATCCGGTTTAATACTGTTTCAATCTGCGATCAACGCGCCATTGATTTTCGGCACGCTCGACGCTCATCATGCTGGCCCTCTAATCCGTCGTATCTTTCCGGTACTTTTCCGCGTTGTGGGAGTTATGGCTGCGGGCATGTTAGCCGCATCGATTCTCGGTGACGCCGGCCCCGTTGCCATTGGGGTGAGTGCCATTACCCTGGTTTGTGCCGTAGTTTGCAACAGTCTGGTGCCCGCAACTAATCGCGCCACCGACACCGGCAATCAATCCCTGTTCAATCGACTACATCATGCGAGTGTGGCACTGACACTCATCGCTCTGCTGGTAAACCTGTGCTGGGTGTTTGTGTCATAGCGCTCCAACTTAACTGAAGCCATGGAGCTGGATGTTCACTTAAGCAATGACCCCAAAATGCCTCTGAACAAATTTCTGCCCAAATTGCTGCCGGCGGCACGCGCCATACTTTTGATGAAAGCTTCCGTCGCGCTGTCGCCGCGTCGCTTTTTCGAGGCTGCTTTACCCGCGGCGGTTTTTTCGCGCTTGGCAAGTTCCGCCTGCTGCTCTGCCTGTTGCTGCTTGGCAATGCGCTCCTGAAGAATTTCGTGGGCGGAGCGGGGATCAATCGCCTCACCATAGCGCTGGCGGTTACTGTCCTTGGCCAGCACCGCCTCACGCTCCGCCATCGTAGCCTTGCCCATGCGCGATTGGGGCGGACGCACCAGAACACGTTCTACGGGTGTGGGTACGCCTTTTTGTTGTAGGAAAGACACCAGGGCTTCGCCCACTCCAAGCTCTGAGATTACAGTCTCAGTATCGAGGTTGGGGTTTTTACGAAACGATTGTGCCGCCACGCGTACGGCCTTTTGCTCTCGGGGCGTATATGCCCGCAGCGCATGTTGCACGCGGTTGCCCAACTGACCCAGCACTGCATCGGGGATATCGCCCGGGCTTTGCGATACAAAATACACCCCTACCCCTTTAGAGCGGATCAGTCGCACAACCTGTTCGATTTTTTCCAGAAGTGCTTTCGGCGCGTCGCGAAAGAGTAAGTGTGCCTCATCAAAGAAGAACACCAGGACTGGCTGCTCGGGATCACCCAGCTCTTCCAAATTTTCAAACAGCTCGGAGAGTAGCCACAAGAGGAACGTGGAATACACACGCGGACTCATAATGAGCTTGTCGGCGGCCAGCACATTGATCATGCCGCGACCGTCGCGGTCTCGCTGAATGAAGTCTTCTAACTGTAGCGCAGGTTCTCCGAAGAACGCTTTACCGCCCTCGCGTTCCAGCATTAGCAATCGTCGCAATATCGCATTCACCGAGGCGGTAGAGACACTCATGCCCGCGCCCAGCGCTTTGCGGTTGGCCGCCAGATACTCCAGCGTGGTGCGCAGGTCAGCCAGGTTCACCAGCAACATGCCCTCGGCGTCCGCGAATTCGAACACCAGGGTTATAACGCTTTCCTGGGTCTCGTTAAGGTCCAGCAAGCGCGAGATGAGCTGCGGGCCCATTTCAGAAATGGTGGCCCGTATCGGGGTGCCCTTTTTCCCGAATACGTCCCAGAAAGCAACGGGATAAGCCGTTTGCTGATAGCCCTCAATACCAATGCTGGCGACGCGTTCGTCCACCTTGGGGTGCGACTTACCAGGCTGGCTGATGCCGGAGAGATCACCCTTTACGTCTGCCAGAAAAACCGGCACACCCAGGTCAGAAAAACCCTCTGCCAGCGACTGCAGTGTTACAGTTTTTCCGGTACCAGTGGCACCCGCCACCAAACCGTGCCGGTTGGCATAACGCGGATTTAGAAACACCTGCCCGTTGTCGTTACCACCAATTAGAATGCCTTCATTCATACCCTTGTCATTCGCTCCCAAAGTCTGTGACTTTCAGTATAGGTACGCCCAACGATATTGCTGACAGCCTCGGCTACTCTTTGTGAAATCGCCAACGGTGACAATCGCTGCTGGGTAAATCCGGTTGCTGTCATCGATACGGCGCGTCGTAGACCGCCTCGTACTGCGTCGTATAGTCATCAGTGATGCGTTGGGCCAGTGCTTTCAGATCGGTCTGGTAGGGCGGCTCGTAGTCATAGTTGTCGAGGTCGACGCCATAGATCGACCGCAACCAAACCAGCTGGCCCAACTCCACCAGAATCTCGCGGGCATGTCCCAGATTATCCCTGTAAATGGCCGGCCGATCCCTGCTCTGCAAAACCTCCACATCCGGTAACTGCCCTGTATCAAACAGCTTGCGAAGCTCCCAAGCACTTTGACCATAGGGAATACTGAAGATCTCCGTATCGGGGTACTCGCGACGTAGTTGCCGAATGCCGGCGTGAAACTGGCCTTCTAGGCCCGATACCCAAGTGCTTTCGTCCACCGCTGTCGTAATCGATGCAGGATAAGGGTTCCAGGGCAGCGCGATGGCGATACGCACGCCCGGGTTACTTTTCAGTGCGTAGTCTATCCACAGCTGATAGCCCCGCAGCCCTGGGTAGTCGGGATGATACGTCATGGCGAAAAGATCCACGCCGCCCTCATCTAGGACTGCTCGGATCATGTCACCTTTACTCGCGTTTTCCCACAACGCCTCGGGAGCACCGGTAGCACCCCCTGAGAAAACAACCGTCTGCTCATGCGCGTCAATACCCGCTCTTTCCGCGTGCGCGGACATGCCGACGGCGAAGGGCTTAAAGAAGCTGTGTCCAATCATCAATGCGTTGAACCCGGTGCTTTGAAACACTGGATCGAGATAAAATATTTCGTCAGGATCCTCCAGCAGCGCCATGAGGCCCTCATTATCGGCAAAACTCCGCGTGGAAAGGGCACAGGGTGCCGCAGAGCCGCTGCACAAGGAGCGATGTCGGGGATGCCAACCAAGGAATTCGAAGCCACTGGCCGCGTCAGCATGAAACACTTCGTTGAAGTAAATATCGCTGACGTCCACTACACAGCGCGAGGAGGCGGGGCAGGAGATTGCACCAGAATCCGTGCTGATGGCACCGCTGCTGGGCACCTCGATTTGGATCTTACAGGCGCTCAGTAGCGTGCACAGCCCAACTACAGTGACAGCAAGACGAATCATTGGCAGCTCCCTATCCGTGAACCCAAGTATTGCACGCAGGCCACCAAGCCGCGTACTAAACTCTGCAACTATTTGTAAATAGTTGCCCGGCATCACACGAACACCGTGGTCACCCGCGAATGCCCGCAGTGCCATGGCGCGCTAGCCCATAGACATTGCGCTATAACTTCCGCGATGATCAGCGGAGCGCCCCTGCGACTGCATCGGTGGTGCCACAAACGGGCAACCAGCAGCGAGACTCACTCTATGTATCGATTTTTTACCGTCACTCTCATCACTTTGCTAACTGCTGCCTGCACCAGCGCACCGCAACCGCCTGTCGCTGGCGAGTCGTTGCCGGCCTGCGGCAGTTTTCCCAACTGCGTGAACAGCGAGAACGGTCAGGGCAGTGCCTCGATCGCACCCATCGCCGCGACGCCGACCCAATGGCAGGCGCTGAAGGACTGGCTCGCCAATCGGCCGGACTGGTCTGTCGAGACGGTGCAGCCGAACTTCCTGCAAGCCGTGGCCACCACGCCAACCATGGGTTACAAGGACGACGTGCAGCTGCGCTACGACGCCAGTGCCCAGCAGGTGCACGTGCGCTCTTCCTCTCGACTAGGGATTGGCGATATGGGCGCCAACCGGGCGCGGGTAGAGCAATTGCGTAACCACGTGAGCGCTCAACCTCGCTAACCGTCTTCTACCCTGTCCCCGGCGCCCGCATCGCCGGGTTTGCACAGGGTTTTTACACGGCCTGAGCGCACACGCCAATGGCGGCACACACGGTGCTTAGATTGCCAAGCCTTGCCCTATGCGGGTACGGTAGTGGCTCTTTGCGCCACAGGTGCCCGCACACGAACAGGAGCACACCATGGAATTTACGATCCAAGACAAGATTGCCATTATCACAATGGATGATGGTAAAGCCAATGTGGTCAGCCCGGACTTTATTGTCACCATGAACGACTGTCTCGACAAGGCAGAAGCGGAAGGCGCCGGCGCGGTTCTGCTGATGGGCCGCGAGGGAATGTTCTCTGCGGGCTTCGATCTCAAGGTATTCCAGCAGGGCGCAGAAGCCGGCATAGCGATGGTTGCCGGCGGCATGGAACTGTCTATTCGTCTGTTCAGCTTCCCCATGCCCGTGGTTGCCGCCTGCACCGGCCACGGCATTGCGATGGGCGCATTCCTGCTGATGTCCTGCGACACCCGCATTGGCACCGAAGGCGACTTTAAGCTCACCTTGCCGGAAACACGCATCCACATGGATTTGCCCAAGCCCATGGTCACCCTCTCACGGGCGCGTCTGGCGGTCGCACACCTGTCGCGGGCAGCGATTCAGTCAGAGATTTACGACCCGATTCAAGCGGTAGCCGCGGGTTTCCTGGATGAGGTCACTTCAGCCGATCGTATTCAGGCGCGGGCATTGGCTGTCGCCTCCGAATTGGCGGAGCTGCCGCAGCAGAACTACGCCGCCAACAAGTTGCTGGTGCGCCAACCCGTACTGGATGTCATGAAGGCGGAACTGGTTGAGTTCAAAAGCAGCGTGAATTTTGGTTGAGCCTTGTCGGTCATTACTGCCGGGCTTCCTCGCGCAGTTTGCTGCGCACATTCATTAACACCTTGCCATAGTGGTTATCGCCGCGGCGATCGCGACCGCAGCCCCAGTGGTAGTCATAGCTGCTGTTTTCTACCAAGGTCACCTCACCCAGTGCCAGTAGCGCTTCGGCTACCTCTACGTGGGTGCGGCACTTGGTATAGACAGCGCGTGTCATCACCACCTGTTTGACGCTGTGCCAATCTGCGCGGCGTTTTTTGAAGCGGTTACGGCCAAGGCGGCGCGCCTTTTTGGGGTGGCCCGCGGTGCGCACTCGCTCACGGTACTGTGCGTCATCGAATTTCATGGCCTGATAATAGTGTTCGACCGAAGGCCACTCTTTGTCATCGAGAAAAAAGGCATGGCGCGAGAAAGTGCCTATGGGGTTGAGCGCGTCCTCTCGTGAGAAGAAATGCGCATCGGCGTCGTAGGTCGGGAAAAGCGGCATGTGTGGCCTGGCTGAGTGACTGGTGTGGGCTTAAGCGAGCCTGCGTGTTCCACCGCTCGATCGTTGTTCTGGTGCTGCAGATACTAGCAGGACTTAGGCGACGTGACTTATTGGATCGTCAGCATCCTACCCCTGCTGTTTTTTCACCGCACATCAAGGTGACACTGCATTCCAGTTAAACGACACTGCCTGAGACAACCAAGACACGGGAAAATAAGCCCAGCGCCTAATCAGTGAATAAGAGGTAGTCAGGGAACTCGAGCACGATGGGGTCCGCGCCCTCGCCATCCTGGGCGCGGGCGGAGGCACGCAGGGCGCGCAGGTCATCCGGCATCGGGCCGCGCACGGCACCCAGGTTATCCCACTTCTTTAAAAACTCGTCCGTCGGTGGGTTGGGATGCATGGCAGCCATCATTTTGCCCAGCTCAGCAAAGGCCTGCGTAATCCGCTTGCCCTGGGCCTGCTCGAAGGCATCAATGGATTGGTTGGCCTGCACCAGGGCCGGTGACTCCGGCATGAGTGTGGTTGGTGGCGCATCCGGCAATCCCGAGAAATAGTCCACCGCCTCCTGCTCACTGCGCACATCGGCGCTGCGCCAGGTATCCAGTGAATCGCGGTTCACGATGCGCGCCGTATCAGAATCGATGGCAATCACCGTGGGCGTACCGTACAACACAGGAATGCCCAGCACATCGAGCTGCGCCTGAAGCTGCTCATACAAACCCACGTTAACCAACAGCGTCTGGTAGCGTTTATCCACCACCTGGGCCACCGCTGGCGCTGTCAGTTTCCGAGTCACAAAGTTTTCACTGTCGTGACACCAGTTGGCACCGAGCACTACCAGCAGATCTTTGTTGGCTGCCTTCGCGCTTGCCGCGGCTGTCTGCAGTTGTTGCTGCAGCACCTCAGGGGTGACTTCGTCGGGGAAGAACGCTTTATCGGCGGCCGTGGCGGGGATTGCCAGCCCCATCGCAACCACGCTCAGGCACACGCGTGCGCGCGCCACCCATGACGCAAACGCCCTATTCAGAACCTGCCTTTGAGTCACTGCGTTACCTGCCATGCTGTCTATCCCCGCGAAGAGTGCGTTTCAGTCCAGTGGAATAGGATCGCGCGACCACAGCTGTTTCACTTCGTCATCCAGCCCGGTCATTTCCCAGCGCACCAACGACAGTGGCAGCGGGCCCGCATCCATGATCGCATCATGGAAGTCTTTCAGGTTGAAGTCATCACCTAATTGACGCTTGCGATCGGCCAGCAGCTTGTCCATTTGTACCTTGCCAATGGAGTAGCCCACACCGTAACCGGGCGGGCGGCGCAAGTAGATCTCTGCATCAACGCGCGCCACGTCCTCATCCAGGAAAGGCACCTGTTCGCGCCAATAGCTCACCACCTCGGGCGCCGTCATCTGGCCCGTTTGCAACCAGACATCCGCCGGTACTCGCGCGGCGCGGAATATTCCAAACACATGAATCAGCTCGCGCACGCGCGGCGTGTCGGCGAACAACCCCGATTGCAACATGGCCTCTTCAAGGTAGGTGGCCCAGCCTTCGATACGCGCACCCGAGCGAATGTGTTTGCGGATCGGGTGAGCCAGGTTGTCCGCTAACAAAATATCGAAGCGATGCCCGGGAATCACTGCATGAAGGTGATCAGGCGCCGGGTCCCGAAACTGCACGGCCTCCCAGAAGTTAAGGCCACCGGGACGCACCTGCCAGGGCACGTTGGTGTCCAATTCACCCACGTAGTCAGGAATCGTGATGATGTCCTGCTCCACCAGGAAGCGGCGAATCTTTTCGTCGGTTGCCGCTATGCGTGCCTGGTAGTCTTCAGCGGTGGTCGCCGGCAGCAAGAGTGGTTCCTGACGATTGCGATGCTGTTCCAGCGCATACAGTGACCACAGCCTGTCCAGCTCGCGTTCGCCAATGATCACCAGATCGTCGCTGGTCCAGGGCATCAGCTTCACGTGTTTCAAGTACCAGTCAAAGGCGGCCTTGCCGGAACCGGCGCTGGCGGTCCAGCCGTCGCGGTTTTCTACCAGCCAGTCGTTGAGTGCAACCACCGCTTCCCTGGCCGCCTCAATGTCCGGCAACAGTTCTGGCTGGGCGGTACGCGCGCGCTCGGCAAGATCGCTGTACCAGCCGATAACACCCGCTGGCGGAGTCTCCCGATACGGGTGGCCGTGGCCTACCCCGTCACTGTTACTGAGATTATGAATGGCAAGGCAGGCGAAGTCGGCGGCTACGTCAGTGAGGTTTGCCTGTGCAGCACTCACCAGCACGGGAATGCCCCGCAGCTCAGCCAGCAACTGTTCGCGTTTGGCGCCTTCCACAGGCAGCTCCGTGAAGGTGAGCCACAGCATGCGGTCAACGTAGAACCCGGGGTCCCGTGCCCAGTAACGCGACACTCGCAGGCGATATTCATGCTGGTCCAGGCGCGAGCGCAGGGCCAACCAGTCCACTTGCTGAGAGCGCGACCACTGGCTGTAATCCATGTCCGCCAGTTCAGTTTGCAAGCTGGTTAACATCTCAAGGCGCGTGGCAATCGCCTGCGGGCTGTAATCTGACACAGGCTCGATGGGTTGGCCCGCCGCATCCTCAGTGACCCGGCCAATACTGTTATCGTCGGCCTTCCACTGCTGGAACGCATCCGACAGCAGCACAAGGTCCTGGTAGTCGCTGGCCTGTGCGCCTTGTCCGACGATGCCGGCACCCGCCAAGACCAGCGCCCATACCCTCACCCACTGCCGTTTTACCACTTGGTAGCTCCCTTGCTTGCGATGTCTTCCTTTATGCATCTACTGCGACACCTACCCCGGCTTCAGGCGTCCTGGCTCCAGGCGTCCTGGTTTCAAGCATCGGCGTCAGGCGTCGAAATCGGACGCAACGAACAATCTATCACCTGCTGCGGTGTAGCGCAGTCGCACACTGCTGTTCACCACCAATTTGCAACGATCGGGTCTGATATCTGAGGCGCGGCACACACTCGTCGTGATGGCCGCTGTCGATAAGGAGGTGGCACCGTGGCTTTCCAGGTACTTGGTAATCACGGCCTCATCGATCTTGAAGCGCACCCAGAAGTACAGTGCCACGTGACCGGCCAACCCCAGCAATGACACCACAGCGATAATCACGTAATCCATAACAGCGCACCGACAACTCGCTTATCTGGGGTTGTTACGCGCCGGGATTGGTTTCAGTCGCCCGGAGTGCCCGCATCCTTCGCCAGCGATTGCTCGTGCTCGTACATGGCCTCCCACAAAGGTGAGTCCACCCACGTATCATCCAGATAGAACTTCTCGGGCTCTTCTTCCTTGGGGTCAATCAGCAGGTTGTAGTAGGAGGGATAGGCCATGTTTTGTATGGCGTAACTTTTGTCGTCGATTTCCTTGATCAGCACTTTCCAGTGACGCCACTTGGCACCAAACAATTCGTTGCCGATGTAGATCATCACGGTCTCGCGATTGGACTCGGTTTGTTTGCCCGATAAAAAATCAGTCTGGTCAGTGCCATCCATCGTCCGATCTGTGGGGATATCGCCGCCCGACCAGTTCGCCAGTGTTGGGAACAGGTCCACCAGGTGCATCAACTCGTTAGACACCTGCCCTGCGGGCACCGTACCGGGGTAGCGAAGTAGAAACGGTACTCGCAGGGATCCCTCATAGGGAGAGAACATGGAGCCGCGCCAGGGGCCAGTGAAGCCAAAGGACCGCTTGATACCTTCCCGGCCATTATCGGCGGTGAAAATTACAATGGTGTCGTCGGCAATGCCCAGCTCGTCCAGCGTCGACAGAATGCGGCCAACGTACGAATCCGTCTGCGCCAACACATCGGCAAACGCACCGTTGCCGGTAGAGCCCTTGAAGTCCGGGTGCGCATCCACGGGCTCATGGGTTTGTGTATAAGGAAGGAACGCGAAGAACGGTTTATCGGCTTTGGCCTGACGCTGAATGTAATCGATGGCTTTGTCCGTGATCTCGCCGTCAATCAGAGTACGTTTCTCGCGGTCATACACAACGCCCTCCACGGGCACCTTGCCGCGAATGGCACTCATGACATGCGTGAAACGCACACCCGCATCTGCCTGGAAGCTGTCGCTGTCGGGCCAAAATGCCTGGTCTGAAGAATTAGGAATACCATACCACTCGTCAAACCCTTGGTCGGTGGGATAGCGGCCAGGCTCAGCACCCAAGTGCCACTTGCCGAACATGCCCGTGGCATAGCCGCGATCAGACAACATTTCTGCGAGAGTAATCTCCCAGGCGGTAATGCCGTACCAAATATCGCGCGGGGGCAGCTCCTGGCGCAGCCGAGTACGCATACCGTACCGCCCGGTCATCAGCGAAGCCCGCGAGGGCGTGCACTCCGCTTCTACATTGAAGTTGGTGAGCTGCACGCCGTCTGAGGCGATGCTGTCAATGTTCGGTGTGGGCGCACCGCGCAATACACCACCGCCATAGACCCCAACTTCGCCATAGCCGAAATTATCCATCAATATCAATACGATATTGGGCTTCTCGGCCGCGGCGGATTGCCCGCTGACAAGCAACGCACCAGCGATTAGCAATGGTCTCAACATTGGAGAAAAAGTCATAGGGCTTGCCTCGTTCGAACGGCCTGAAGAAAAGGCAGCGTCGGGTAATCTAGGTTTTTACGCGCTTCTACTATTGAACCGCGCGAAAATCATAAACCCTTTTCCCGAGACATCCGTAAACCCCCTATAGGCTAGGAAGTCAGGCTTTCTGCTTTTGTGTAGAACAAAAGATCTACACGTCGCATAAGGGAATGCAAGCCGTGCCTATCAATAAACATATACCGTTCGTCCCCTCCAGCATCGCACTGGGTATTGTCGCTTCCATGGTGAGTGTCCCCCAGCAAGCCGGCGCTCAAGCTCTGGAAGAAATCATCGTTACGGCAAGGCGCCGTGTGCAGGATGTCCAAGACATCCCGATGGCGATCACAGCGTTCGACGAGAAGGCGTTGCGCGAGGGTATGGTGCGCGGTTTTGAAGATTACGTGCGCGACCTCACCAGTGTCACGTTTGGCACCTCTGGCCCCGGCGCGAGCACCATTGCCTTTCGTGGAGCGGTATCCCAGCCCAGTGGCTTCGACACTATCAGCTCGTCCACGCTGTATCTCGACGAGATTCCCATTACCCGAGACGGGCAGAATCCTGATGTCCGATTGTACGATGTGGAGCGCTTGGAAGCCCTTTCGGGGCCGCAGCCCACTCTGTACGGCGCAGGATCACAATCGGGCACACTGAAGATTGTAACCAATAAGCCCAACACTGAAGAAACCGACGGCTGGGTGATGGCCGAGGCTGGCACCATCATGTCGGAGGGTGACCCCAGCTACAACGTGAGCGGTGCTCTGAACCTAGTGGCCATTCCAGATACTCTGGCAATTCGTCTTGTCGGTTTCTACGAGGAAGAAGGCGGCTACATCGATAACGTGCTGGGCACGACCAGCGTTTTCTCACCAGAGAACGGTGACCGCGACAACGCGGACAAAGTCGAGGACGATATCAACGACTGGGTCGCCAAAGGTGCTCGCGTATTCGTGCGCTGGACGCCAAATGAAAACTGGATTATTGACGCAGGTGTTGCCTATCAGAGCTCAGAATTGGGCGCTGGTTTCGATTACAACCCCGCTTTCGGTGACCTGAACACCGTCAAGTTCAAAGACGAGAAGCGTGACGACGAGTGGTACAACCTCTCGCTGACCATTCAAGGCGACCTGGGCTTCGCCGACCTGACCATAGCTGGCGGCACGCACAACCGTAAGATCGACTACGACCTGGATTCCACCGCCTACATGACCGCTTACAAAGTGAATGGTTTGGATCTGGCGGAATACTATACAGGCATCCGCGAGTTCTTAGACTACGATACGTGCGCCGTCACTTACGGCTGCTACCTGTTTGTAAACTACAACGACTTCGGTGCAGATCCCACAGCACAAATCTCCCTGGACCAGGAGGTCACCTCGTTTGCTCAGGAGATTCGCCTCGTGTCCAAAGATACGGGCGACAACAAGTTCAATTGGCTGGTGGGCGCCTTTTATGAGGACACCGACAATGAATGGGATTACCTGTCCTTCGTAGACGATCTCGCGGCCAATGGCGGCGGGGGTTCCATATTTACGTATTACGGCGTTGAGCCCACCAACGACTGGTTCGATCAAGGCTTCCGAGCCGACAAGACGTACAACGGCTTGGCCGGAAATAGCTTGAACGGCCAATTGCAGAACGTAGAGACCATCGCAGTATTCGCAGAGGGTAGCTACCGACTCACGGAGGACATCACGCTTACCGCAGGCGGCCGTTGGTTCGAAACGGATCGCAGTGTGGCTGAGAATTCGTTATTTGTCGGTAACGTCTTCGATAACTTCGACGTTGTAGAAACCACCGAAGACTTCAGCCCAAGACTGAATGTTACGTGGACACCAACGGACGACTCGTTGATTTATGCCACCTACTCAGAAGGCGTGCGGGTGGGCGGACAGAACGGCGGCGTCACGCAAAATCCGGCCTCCATACAGCTTGGTGCACCGCAATTTTTTGGGCCAGATAAGTTGAAGAACCATGAGATTGGTGCCAAGGCAACTTGGATGGACGGTCGACTACTGACCAACCTCACCGCTTTTGTGATGGACTGGGAAGATTACCAGATACAGGTGGACCTACCCGTGGCCGGCTCGACCACGGTCAACGCGGGGAATGCCTCTATCGATGGCGCTGAGGGCAATATCGCCTTCGCGTTCGCTGAAGGATGGGAATTGTCCGCTGCGGCGACATACCTGGATGCACGCATCGATGACGATATTATTCTGAACAACGGCGTCATTGTAGCTGGGGAAAAAGGCGATCCCCTACCGGTCGTGCCGGAGTGGAAAGTGGCGGCGAGTTTACAGTACGGCACAGAATTACCTTGGAGTGGCCTGACGGGCGTCGCGCGATTCGACTACAACTACGTCGATGAATCCGTCAATGGCACCAACGCCTCGGTCTCTCTGTTCGGTGCCTCAACGTCATCGCCTCAAGTACAGCCGTCATACGATGTGGGTTCACTGTATTTCTCCGTGGAATCGGTGAACGGTTGGTCAGCATGGATTGGCGTAGATAACTTGTGGGACGAGCGTGCGATCACATTTATCTCACCGAGGTTCTCGGATGACCGTGTCTTCACGTTGCGTCCACGCGAGATCTCTGTCGGCTGGCGGATGGACTTCTAGGCACAGCCCCTAAGCACTGGCATTATCACCCGGTAATGCCAGTGCCATAACGCAGCGCAGTCCTCTCCAGACCACGCCTGCACACTGACTGCTGGCACTGACCCATACCGGAGTGCGTGCGTTTGCCCAACATTGTCACTAACGACCCCCGCCAGGCTTTTCAGGAGGCCGCTGAGCTTATTCGCAGCGCCAACTACCGTCTGGCGGAGCAGGTGCTGTCCAAAGCACTGTCGGATAATCCCAACGACCCCAACCTGCTTCGGTTGCAAGGCATAGGCTTCGCTAAACAGAGCATGTACGCTGAAGCAGAGGCTAAGTTCACCCATGTGGTTCGCCTGGTGCCGGAGCATCCACAGGCGTATCAGGAATTGGCCGATGTGCAGATTCGCCAGCAGAAGCTGGAACCCGCGCTAGCGTCCCTACGCAGCGCGGCCAAGTACGACAGCGGTGGCCGTGCGAAACAGCGCCTTGGCGAGCTACTTAGCCTGATGGGGCGCGGCAGTGAAGCGGAGACGGCGCTGGGCGAGGCGCTGGCGGCGGACCCGACGCGCAAAGCACTTGCAGGAGCTCTTGAGATGGCGCATAACGGCGATCTCTCCGGGGCTGAAAAAACCTACCGCGATATTCTGCGACGCAATCCCGACGAGGTGGACGCACTGCGGCTGCTGGGCGTGTTGCTGATCAAACGTGAGCGGTATGACGACGCGGCCGCCTGCTTCCGCCGCGCCGTGGAAATTGCCCCCGATTTCTGGAAGGCCTGGATTAATCTAGGCACCGCTTTCTCAGAGCAGCAGAAGTTTGACCAGGCCGAGGAGGCCTACAGCTCTGCACTGCAGCTACAGCCCAATAGCATCCACACCCTGGAGCGTTTGGGTGCAAACGCCATGAAAGCCGGTGAACTGGATAAAGCCATTGATTACCTGGAACGCTCACTGGCCATCAACCCGCGTCACTTCCCCTCGCTCCTGTGCATGGGGCACGCGCTCAAAACCGTGGGCAAACAGGCAGACGCCATCGAGGCGTACCGGGGTTGTGCCGAGTCCAAACCGGATTTTGGCGAAGCCTATTGGAGCCTGGCCAACCTCAAGACGTTCCGGTTTGAGGACTCGGACATCACCGAGATGGAAAGCCAGCTGGAAAAACTGCGCGACTCGGCCGATGAGGAAGAGCAGGATGCCGAGATCTCTTTTTCCTTCGCGCTGGGCAAGGCCTACGAAGACCGCAAAGACTACAGCCGGGCCTTCGACCACTACTACCACGGCAACAGTAAAAAGCGCTTCAAGATCAATTACGATCCCATCGCCTTCCAGGACAGCAACGACCGCATTATCGAAGTGTTCAATAAGGATTTCTTCGCTGAGCGCGAAGGCTGGGGACACAGCGACGACTCGCCTATTCTGATCCTGGGCCTGCCCCGCTCCGGCTCTACCTTGCTGGAGCAGATACTGGCCAGCCACTCTCAGGTAGAGGGAACGGCGGAACTGCACTACCTGCTGCGCGCCGCTACGGAGTCGGGTCTTAATCGGGCCGACGGTATTCGTTACCCGCAGGTAATGCATGAGCTACTGTCGCACCATGTGGCGGGCATCGGTGAAGAATATGTGGAGAACACCCTCAAACACCGCACCGGCGCGCGTTACTTTACCGACAAGATGCCGAACAATTTCACTGCGATCGGATTCCTACACACCATCTTGCCCAACGCGAAGGTCATTGACGCCAGGCGCCATCCGCTGGACAGCTGCCTCGGCACCTTCAAGCAGCTCTTTGCCAACGGCCAGGTGTTCTCGTACGACCTCTATGACCTGGCGCATTACTACACCCAGTACATGCGACTAATGGATCACTGGAACGAGGTACTGCCGGGCAAGGTGCTCACCGTGCACTATGAGAATGTGGTGAGCGACATCGAAACCCAGGCACGAGCCATCGCCGAGCACTGTAGGCTGCCCTGGGAAGAAGGCATGCTGCAGTTCTATGCCAACGATCGGGCGGTGAAGACCGCAAGCTCAGAGCAGGTCCGCCAGCCGATCTACAGTAGCTCAGTCGCGCTTTGGCGCCGCTATGAGGATCAGCTCAGTGAGCTCATCGATTATTTGGAGCCCGTGCTGATGCGACTACCAGAGGCCGACAGGCCTGCCTCGTTGCGTCAGGCGGTGGGCCAGTCGTAGGGCCAGACTGCCAGGCCGTGTATGGCATTCCGCACGTCCATAGACAGGGTCAGCATGTTCGTTGGCCTGTCCTTGGTGAGGTCATACACAGAGATCGTAGAGGGCGAAGAGCCTCCCACCACCACATTATCTGAAACCACACACAGTCCACGACCAAAGCCCTGCCGGGCGATGCGCGAATCATCCAGATCCGTGTGTGTCAGCTTGTGCGGCGGGTACTTGGGAATACGGTAGGCCTTACGACTGGCAGGGCTCTCAAAGCGCAGCGCATCAGACCGCGTGTCATTGAACAAGATGCCATCTCTGAAAGGCTGCGCGTTGTGCACGCCCTGGGGCAGGGTTGCCATCACACCCACCGCCTTACCGTTAAACCGCAACAGCGCTTCAGTGCGGATACCGCTGAGGTACATGCCGCCCTCATCGCAGTACACGTTGTTGATGTGCAGTTTATTGAGCTGCAGCGGTCCCTGATCCCCACACGGATCAAAACGACGTACCGCGTATGCCGGTCCATCAGACACCAGTTGCAGACCCCAGTCGAATTCTTCGGTAGTGAGATTCAGCCCTACCACGCTGTCATAACCTGTAGACGTAATGAACAGATGGTCCTGATGCACACACATCTCATGGCAGTGCTTCAGGTAGGGGTTGCGGTAAGAGGCAACCTGCTCAAACCGCTGGTTGAACACAAATATTTCGTCACTGGCGGCGATGTAGACGTTGTCGTTGAAGAAGGCGATACCGCGCAGCCCGCGATCCCAGCCGCGTCCCTCCCAATCGATGTCCATCTTGTTCCAGTCGATAGGCTGCAAAAGTTCTGCGGTTTCTGTGTCCAACAGGTATACGCCGCCATGGCTCTCGCCCTGGTTACTGCCGCGCACCACGGAACTGGCAATCAACTTTGTCATGATGCGTTAGGACCTATGCCGGTGACGGACCGGGAATATAATCGAAGATAAAGGTGATGCGATCTTCATCACCACCATTGATCACACCGTGGCGCTGCTGGTTATTGATCTCATACGCCTTGCCCACTTCAAAGCGGTGTGGGCGCCCATCGATCATGAAGCGCACCTTGTTGTTCGTGGTGATAGGAACGTGAATCCGGTGGCTGTGATGAAAGGATTGGTGGTTGTCAGTGTGCGGAGTGATGGTAGTACCCGCTTTGAGCTTTGCCGCCATGGCACGGATGATGGTGCCGCCCACCGGGTAGTAGCGGCCGATGATGTTGTGCATCAACGGCACTGCATGCTCATGGAGTCGCTCCCAGCCGTTGCCCTTGACTACTGATACGTCTGGCCAGTTATCGTGATCACAAAATATCAGGATCACCGACTCGGTGTTGTAGTGCACATCGCTGTACTTCTTCTGCCGCAGCTGCTCTTCCTGCCACACCGGTTCTTCAAGCGCCAGAATGGCCTCGCGCAGTGACTGCGATTCTACCGCGCCCAGATCACGCAGGGGTTGTCCGATATTCATGCGATCAGTCTAACACGCAGGCCGTGCATTACAGACCCTCGAACTAGTCGGGCGTGTCCGCATTTTTATAGGTCAGGTAGGCTTTGCGCACGGTCTCAATCACTTCCCAGGTACCCTTGCTGTTGGCATCGAAGTACAGCGTATCGCCGGCACCAATGTGAATGGGCTCACCCGCTTCTGGATGAAAGATGGCCTTGCCCTTGAAGAAGGTACTGAGTTCAGCATCCATGATTTGTCGCGTCCAGGTGCCCGGGGTGCACTCCCAGATACCCGCTTCAGAGCCGTCGGCATTTTCACAAATTACGCGCCCGGACAGTTGCGACACTTGCTCGCTCACGGGCAGTTCCACCGGCCCCCAATCATCGAGTTGCTCGGAAGGTATCTGGTCGCAGCCTTTCAACTGGGTAATGGCCATGGTTCGTCTCCGTCGGTGTTTGCATGCGGACATTTGCGGTCCGCCGTTAGATCAAACGCCTAAGGTAGCGATGTGGGCAGGGCCTGTCTTGTCGGCCTGTAGGTTGCGAAGGTGTTGCGTTTCAAATAACACACTGTTCAACAACCGGGCGACCGGAATATATTGACATGCTTTATGCAATTACTTCACTATCAGCACATACATCAGTAAATACAAAGGCAGAACCCGCATGATCCGATGGTTGATAAGCATACTCGTGCTGCTATTCATTGGCGCGGCATTCTTGTTCTGGGCGATTTTCTTTTCCGCCAGACCGCCGCTCACCACCGACCCTGCGACACTGGCTGGTGATGGCGCCAGTGTGAATTACTGCGAACTGCCGGTACTGGATGGCAGCGGCAAACGCGCAGTCGACATCGCGAAGGGGAATACCCCTGGCTGTGCTTACAGCCATTTCCCATTGCCGATACTCGCTGAATGCACAGAGCCGCTGTCAAGCGATGCGGACGACATTCGCGGTCTCTGGGTTGCCGTGGCAGGGGATAAGCTGGGTCATTTGGAACGGGTGGAGCAGTGCGGATCACGCGTTGTCATCACTGCTGCGGGCATCATTCACGACGGCGGCCCTAACAGTACTGGTGGAATGAACTCCAACGATACAGAAGGTGGTGTGGCATTCACCCTGGGAGATCGCGAGTACTGCCCGCGCACCTCTGCCAGCATGACCTGGGACAAGGGTATTCTGAACTTCAGACCCTTCGGCATTGGCCCGATTGTCGTAAGGCGCTATCTGGAGAATGAACAGCTGGTCTGGGAGTACATTGACGGCTCCGTCACGCGGATGGAGAGGCTATGCACGCTGCCAGAAGCACATCGCACACCCGCACCGAGAGGTCGTCGTATCGCGCTTTGGTGAGTCCGACTGGAAACTCGCGGGGGCTGATCGGTTTTAAAGCGCTTCGTGAACGGGAGGGCTTGGCGTCACCAGCACCTTGGTCATCAATACCCACCAACCCCAGGAGTTCGCCAGGGTGCGATAGCATTCTTCAGAGTTCGCAGATCAAGCCCGTCGATGGGTCCATATCGCCAGCGCAGATCGCAGGATAGCGCCCGCTGAAGGCCTCCAGACCCTGCACATTCTCCACCGTTAACCAACCACTGGCTTTTGCGGCACCACTGGCGACAAAGGCCTGCGCAAGATGGTTGAAATCCGCGAGGCTGGCCGAACGTTCAAGAATGTAGCTGGGCGCAAAGAAAAACTCAGCGTCTTCGCCGCCCTCACCGGCACCGGTCGCGGCTGCATCCCAGTGCGTGAGGCCCACGTTCACGTATTTGGCAAGCTTGTCGCCCAGCCGTGAGCGCAGTGCAGCCGCGGTTGCAGGGTTACCGGCCATATCCACAACCACCGTGGTCTCCTGCACCAGTGAATCCACATCGTCATAGGCGAGCGCTGAGGTATAGAGTCCGGTCTTCTCCACAAAGGCGACGTTGCGTCCCGAGGTCAGGCCCACCGTAGCCGGCGCATTGTCATCGTCCGTCAATGCCTGGGCCAGGCCCAGACTGGTTTTACTGGAGGCACTGACAACCACAATCTGGCTGGCGCCGTAGTAGCCATTCTCGGCAATCATGTCCCACAGGCAATAACCCGTCATATACAGCGGGCCCAACAGGGCCTGCAGCATCTCGGGACCGCGGCTTTGCTCACTGGCCGCACCAACGCGCTGGTAGCGGTTGTACAGCGGTGGCAGTGCCTGGCGGTGCTCGGTCGCATCAAACAACGCGCTACCCGATACCTGTGCGGGTTTAATGACCAGTTCATCGGCGGGGGGGAAGTAGCCGTACAGGCGCTCGCCCACGGGCAGTTCCTCGCACAGCGATTCCGTGACCGTGGCAAAGCCCCATACAGGAATCACACCGAAACCACCCTCACCCGCCACCGGGAAAAACTTCCAGTAGCCCAGCATGTCGCCCGCGGCGGCATAGGTCATGTTGTTGGCCGTAAAAGCGAAGAAGTCCACGGCAAGGCGCACCTCGCCCTCGGTCAGGGAGGCCGCGCTCTCATCTGACAACCGCCACTGGTCAAAGCCGGTTTGCTTTACTTCAAAACGTTGCTGGGCCATCAGGCGGCCTCCTCTTGTTGGTACTGTTGATAGAGCTTGGTGAGGTTCATCACGGCGTTAAAGCCATTCTTGCTCATGCGCGCCAGCACTGCCTCTTTTTTCGGGTCGCCCGCGGCATTCTTCACCATCTGGCTAAAGCCATCCAGTCGGTTATGCAGTATCCATTCCGACAGGGCCGCGTCTTGAGACCACAGGTACTGGTTGGTCATGGAGATCGCGGTGAAATTGGCAAACTCCTTATCGCTTTCCGGCGGTGGCACAGGGGTGGCCAGCGCATTCTTCGCCGCGTCATCGGGGTAGCTGAGATCCAGATGGGCAATCATCGCCGCGCTGAAGACCGGCTGGTAAGAACGCAACATCTGCGGCGTAATCAACTTGCCATCGAACACGGGCAACTCGGGCAGATCGTCATAGGGCCGCGCGGAGCAATCCACGAACAGGGTGTTAGGCTGAACCGGTAGCTCGCCTTGCTCAAAGGTAATGGTTTGCGCACCCAGGTGCGTGATGCGCCCCAGGCGCACCACATCGGTGATTTGACGCAGTACATCCAACTCCCTGAGGGAGATGGTGGCCCCATGAAACATTTCTGGCGTGCAGTTGGGGTCGATGCGTACGAAGTAGCCGCACTCTTCGAGACGGCGGAAGAGATCGTCGAAATCGGTGGCCTCCGCTGCGCTTTCCATCATGCCCGCCTGGGCATTAAACACCTGGAAGAAGAAGTCGTCTGTGGGCTGTGCATTCTCGCGGTTCAGCAGCCAGGCATCGCGCGGGCGTATCCACTGGATGCGCTCAGGGGGGCAGCCCATGCCCAGTAACCAAAGGCAAGCGTCGATCCCGGTCTTGCCACCCCCGACGATCACGTACTTGTCGGGCTGGTCCGTCACCTTGGGCAGGTCATTCAGCGGCATGAACCGCACGCCCTCATCGATGGCGAAGTTGGGCGTATGGGTAGAGGGCACCTTGGTCTTGAGGAAGGTGGCATCAACGATCTTGCCCGCGTTGGCCTGAAACACTTCACCGGATACCTTGGAAACAAAGCGACCATCGCTCTGGTAATCGCACATGGGGAAAAACTGCACCCGTCCAGAGGGCAGGAACTGATGCCGCATAACATCGTCGAAGTAAGCACTAACTTCTGCGCCAGTAGCTAATTCGTTGAGCCCCTCATTCAACGTGCCCTGCTCCAAGCGGCCCTGGCTGAGCTCTTTTGAGCTCACCCCGTAGAACTGGGACGGCTGGTGCAGCTGCACAAACGGGTAGGCGGAATTCCAATGGCCTCCCGGTTTGGCGTAGCGATCGACGATAGCAATGGTGGCATCCGATTCGGTAAGAATCGTATCCGCGAAGGCCATGCCAACGGCCCCTGCGCCAACCACCAGATAATCCACATTCAGTGTTGTTTGACTCATGCTGTGCTCCTGCGGCCACCGTCCTGGCCGATACGGGGTTCCTATACATAACGGTGTTATAGATAAAACATAACGGTGTTATTCTCTCAAGTCAATCTGTGTTATGGTGTCAACCAGCCCCAGAGGCTGCTTATGCACCGTCACGCCGGGGTTGTATTGGCCAGTAACGAGATGCGATGTGAAACCAGAGGCTGTAAGCACCAATAAGGAAAAAATCCTCAAGGCGGCGTCAGACCTGCTGTTGGAGAAGGGGATCGACGGACTCAGTGTTCGCGCGATTGCCGCCGCCGCGGGCTTATCTACTATCGCCATCTACAGCCACTTTGACGGCAAACAGGGTGTGCTGGATGCGCTGTATATGGAGGGGTTTGCCCTGGTGCAATCGGCTGTGGAATCCGTCGCCGGGGTAGAGGATCCGCGCGTGGCAGTCCTGCAGGGCGCGCGCAATTACCTGGCATTGGCCATTGAACGTGAAGGTCATTACCGACTGGTGTTTGGCGAGACGGGCAGTAGCTATGCCCCCACCGAGGTCGCCCAACAGGCCGCGAGAGACGCGTTTGCAGCCCTGGTGTCCGGCGTGGCCAGACTGCTGCCACCGTCCGCGAGCTTGGCCACCCAGCAGCGGGCAGCACTCAAGCTTTGGGCCTTGTTACACGGGTATGTCAGCCTGAGACACCATGTGATTGGCGGGGCCATGGAAGACAGGCAGTGGCAAGCAATGGCGATAGACGCCTTTGCCGAATCCGTGGATCAGCTGCTAGCCGCCCATTAGTTAGTCGCGGCGCGATTGCCCGAGCCGGAACGGCGCCGCCTCCCGCCGGCTCTTCGCTCACCACCGCTACGCTGATTGGACGCACCATTGCCGACATTGCGACTGTCCGAATTCCGCTTACCCGACCTGCGATTGCCATTCCCATCATTTTTTTGATGGCCCGCGCGGCCCTCTTTGCTGCGGCCAGGCGAGGCGCGATTCCCATCGGCATCGCCACCATCGTTGCCACGGCGATTGCCATTGGCTGAAGCGCCTCGATGACCATTGCCGCTGGCGCTGCGGTTGTTGTTGCCACGGCGGCCATTGCCACCGCGCCCGCTTCCACCGCGGCGCTGACCTGAGCCGTTCCGCTGACCGCCACCACTGCGCTGGCCATTGCCGCTACGCTGCGGCTGGGCCTTGCCTTCCGGCACTGCATGGTCAGGTTCAAAGCCTTCAATCTCTGTACGCTCGAGGGTCTTACGAATCAGGCGTTCAATGCCCGCGAGCATGTCGGCTTCATCGGCGCTCACCAGCGAGTGCGCCTGACCGGCGGCGCCCGCACGGCCGGTGCGGCCAATGCGGTGCACATAGTCTTCGGGTACGTTGGGCAGATCAAAGTTCACCACCTGGGGTAACTGGCTGATATCCAGACCACGGGCGGCGATATCGGTGGCCACCAGTGCCTGAACCTTACCGGCCTTGAAACCTTCCAGCGCGCGCGTCCGTGCATTCTGGCTCTTGTTGCCGTGAATAGCCGCACTGGTAATGCCAGCCTTCTCCAATTGCTGGCTCAGGCGATTGGCGCCGTGCTTGGTGCGGGTAAACACCAGCACCTGGTCCCAGCCGTTGCTGTTCACCAGGTTGATCAACAGCGCAGATTTACGCTTCTTATCCACCGGGTAAACCCACTGGTCAACACGCTCAGCGGTAGAATTGGGTGGGCTCACCTCGACGCTGGCGGGATCGTGGAGGAAGTCCTTGGCCAGTGAGCGGATTTCCTTGGAAAAGGTTGCCGAGAACATCAGGGTCTGTCGGTCTTCCGGCAACAATTTGGCGATACGGCGAATATCGTGAATGAAACCCATGTCCAGCATACGGTCAGCTTCATCCAGCACCAGCGCTTCCAGCTCATCAAAACTCACAGCGCCCTGGCCATGGAGATCCAGCAAGCGACCGGGTGTGGCGATCAGAATGTCCACGCCTTTTGCCAGGCGAGCAATCTGCGGGTTGATCTTTACCCCACCGAATACCACATGGGAGCGGACACGGGTGTACTTGGCATAGGCTTCAACATTCGCCTGAATCTGCGCAGCCAGCTCGCGCGTCGGCGTGAGCACCAGAGCACGGGGATGACGGGGTCTGGGTTTGCTGCCATCGATCAGGTCGGCGATGACCGGCAGAGTAAAGCCAGCAGTTTTACCCGTTCCGGTCTGCGCGGCAGCCATCAGGTCTCGACCCTGCATCACAATCGGGATCGCCTTAGCCTGAATGGGCGACGGTGTCTCGTAACCTTTGTCACGCAGGGCGCACAGCAGCGGCTCGGGCAACCCGAGTTTCTCGAATGTCATAAGCGTCTGTATCTAGTGGTGGAGGTGCCGGCCCATAGCCGGCTCAAGAAGCGCGGGCATGGTACAGGAGCCCGCCCAGAAAGCAAGTTAACCCTGGCCCGCGGGTAACTCCGACACCGCACGGAATGCCTCGTCGATCGCCGCCTGGGTATAGGCGCTGGCGCCCGCATCGGCATTCGCAATCGTGATGCGACCGAAGGGCTGGCGCGC
The DNA here is from genome assembly GCF_014652275.1 of Parahalioglobus pacificus. Lineage (GTDB taxonomy): Bacteria > Pseudomonadota > Gammaproteobacteria > Pseudomonadales > Halieaceae > Parahalioglobus > Parahalioglobus pacificus. The sequence goes on from NZ_BMYM01000003.1 coordinate 207,608, forward strand.
AATCTCATGAGGCGCTTCGCCCGGCGCCCAATCGTCATCCCAAAGGTCGAGGTACTCCAGCGAGTACCCGTGCGGCCAGCGGTTCACTGTAATTGCCAAGATATCATTGGCCACATCAAAACCCGCCGGACCCAACAGACCATCCAACACGCGCCTGACTTCCCGCTCATAGTCTTCAAAGGAAAGGCCCAGCATAATTGCTCGCGAGGCACGGTGCTGGTCATCACGGGTAATGGCACTGTCCGGTGGCGAGGGCATACCCCACATCACCAGCGCCACTGCACCGGTATCGTCGATGGGGTGCACATAGCCGCCGGTGTTAATGCCGCGGAAGGTGAAGATGTTCTCCATCAGGCGACCCGGACAACGCACACTGTCGATGCCCAGCACATCCAGCGCATCGGTGTTTCGGATCAGCACGTTAGTCAGGAACAGCGGCGATTTCACCTGGTATTTCATAGCCTCACGCTGCGCAGCGGGCAGCTGCGGGCACAGGTGTGGAATGATCACGTGGTAACAGGCCAGCACCGTGTGCCTTGCCTGCACGCTCACAACCTCCCCGTCACGGATGTAGCTCACAGCAACAGCGTCATTGGCCTCACTGACATTCACCACGGTGGAACTGAGCCTGAGTCGCACAGCCCGTTCCGGCTTATCCAACTGATCGTAGTCAAAGGACGCGAGGGCAATATTCTCAGCGCTGGTGCCCGGCGCGACCTCGGGTATCAAGCGCGCAACCTGCAGGCGCGCCAGACTGGCATTGCCATCGGGCCACATAGCCACGGGGTAGTCCCAACGGCCCTCGCCCACATCCAAGCCCACCAATTGATAACCGGGGAAGCCCTCCTCCAGCACCTCCTGCGCCGACAACGCGCGCATCTCTGCACCCCAACCACCGTGCAGCAGCTTGTTAAATAGCGCGATGGCATCGTCGGTGAGCCCGCCATAGGTTTTCAGGAACTCCGGGTAGGAAATGCTGCGCAGGTAATCCTCTCGCGCTTGTTCGCCCATTTCATCCAGAACGGTATCGGTCCGCGCGTACAAGCGCTTCAATGACGCCCTGCCCTCCTCGGAAATGGGGATCTCATCGATTTTTGCGTCCGAAGCGCCCCCGGGCACATCAATGGCCAGTCCGGTGACCAGCTTGTCCACCCCGAAGGTCTCCTTGTCGAACCACATGGATGAGTCGTACTTGGCTGTGCGGCCGTAGGCAAAGTCACGCTGCTCGCGCATGGCCTGCACATCGATGCCGAAATCCTTCATGAAGGCCCAGACGTTATCGCTGAAATTCCACCACTCCAGGTTGTGCACACCGCCCATGGACAGGCGCATATTGCCTGCTTGGTGAAACTCGTTACGCCGCGCATGACCGCCAAAATCGTCATGATTCTCAAGAATGAGGATGCGTGCATCGCTGCCAAAACGCTGCTGGTAGTAATGCGCCGCCGCCAACCCCGAGATACCGCCACCCACAACCACCAGATCGTAGCGCTCATCCAGGGCGCGGGCTTCAGGAAAACCTTTCCCCTCCAGCGCAAGTGCATGCGCATTTTCATAGGAGCCCGGGTGGGAACCGCGCAATCCGGTTTTGCTGGGCGGGTAATCGTTAGCATGTGACGATCCGCCAGCTGTTGCAGAGGCTTCAGCCACCGCTTGGGACAACGGGGCTGATCCCATACCCGCGACACCCGCCACACCCACAGCCATCCCCTGCACGAAATCCCTGCGGGAAATACCGGTGTGCATGCCCAATTCTTTGTCTGACTTCATCACGATTACCCTGTGAACATTACGCTCACCATACACCAATCCCAGTGATGCCGGTTTATGCCTATACACCGGGAAAGACTGCGAGGGGCCGCGCCGCCAACTGCCATGGCATCGCTGGCAACGGGCTGATAGCCTATGGCCTGCACATAACGACAATAACACTCCGGGGAATGACTATGGCGTTCAACTTACTGCGTGGCCTCGCCACACTCTGCGGCCTGCTGATGGTCGTAATGGGGCTTAATTTTATCCTCGACCCGGCCGCCGCTGTGGCACAACTGGGCATGCCCCTGCTACCGGGCGATCAGGGGCGCAGCACGCAACTCGGCGATCTCACCGCTTTCTTCCTGAGCATGGGGGCCATGATTCTTTTGGGCACCTGGACGGGTAATCGCACATGGCTCTATGCCGCGGTGATGCTCATGGGCGGCACGGCTCTTTTCCGCACGCTTGCCTATGCATTGCACGGCGCCGATTTCGCGACGCAGGAAATTGTTGTCGAAGTGATCTCATCCATCATCCTGCTGCTGATGGCCAGCAAGTTGCCCGCGAAACCTGTCTAATCGCTCACCGCGGAGCCAGTGCGCGTGAAACTGGTGTTCACTCATGCCAACCTTGCCTTGGTGGTGCAGACAGGCGCGTACCTGGAACAGCAGGGTATTCACTGCGTATTGCGCAACGAGTTCGCATCGGGCGCGATCGGCGAACTCGCGCCGATTGATGCCTGGCCCGAGCTTTGGGTCAGCCGCGACCGGGATGCCGAACGGGCGCTGCAATTAGTCGAGGAGCTTGCAACGGCGCCGGAGGCGCCGGAGTGGACCTGCCGTCATTGCAATAACAGTTCGCCCGACAGCTTCGAGCGCTGCTGGCATTGCGGTTCGGACCGCTATGCGAGCCCACCGTGACATCGCGACCTGACAGCTAAGGCCACAGCCTCGCTCGCAATTGGTCTTTGCGGACTTTACCCGCGGGCGTTTTGGGGAGAGACGACACGTACTCGTAGCGCTCGGGAATTTTCTGCCGCGCCAGACCCGAGGACTCAGCGAACGCCGATAGCACGTCATCGCCAGTGGGCTGGTCCTTGTCTGCAGGCACCACGAACGCACACACTCCCTCCCCCAATCGCGCATGGGGCATGGCTACCACCGCCACCTCCTGCACCTGCGGGTGCGCGTGCAGCACATTCTCAATTTCCTTGGCGGACAGGTTCTCGCCGCCGCGAATAATCAGGTCTTTCTTACGATCGGTGATCACCAGTGCGCCATCGCCGGTAATGCGGCCAATATCCCCCGTGAGAAAATAGCCGTCAGCGGTGTGCGCCTCGCGGGTTTGCTGCGCATCGGCATACCCAAGGAACATGCCGGGCCCGCTGGCGGCCAGCTCACCCTCGCCGCCTTCAACCACGGGAGCGCCCTCGTCATCCAGCACCTGCACATCGTAGGCGTAAAGTTGACCATCCGTGGTTGCCGCAAACTCCGCGTTATCGCGCCAGCCATAGCTCACCAGTGGCACCTCGGTGCTGCCGTAAACGCGGGCGACCACACAGTTATCGAACCAATCCTGAGCCTCGCGCACCAGTCCTGGCGGCACCGCCGCACCCCCACAGGCAAACTGGCGCAGGGTGGGCAATCGGGTATCGGCCGCTTTGGCGGCCGCCAGCAGCTCCTGTAGGAACGGCGTGGCACCTAGGGTGAGGGTGATACCCAGGCGCTGGATTAAGGCCACTGCCTCGGCGGCGTCCCAGCGCGCCATCAGCGCGGTTTGCATCTCACTCATGAAACACAGATTGATGCCACTGGAATAGCCGGTCACGTGGGTGACCGGCGAAGGCATGAGCATGATGTCGCCCCGACCGATCTCACCATGACGCTCCGAGCAGCCCTGCACATAGCTCAGCGTGTTGTGACTGTGCAGCACCGCCTTGGGTGTGCCGGTGGTGCCCGATGTGTACAGGCGGCACTTCACGCTATTCGGATCGATCTCGGGAAGGGTTTCGCGATTGGCAAGCTCCCCCAGCAAGTGCGTATATGAGACGAATACGCCAGAACCGTTGGCGGGCTGTTCTGCCCGCACCGTGACGATCCTTTGAAGGTGAGGCAGCTCGGGCATCAAGCCCTCGATCATGCTTGGGTAGTCGATAGAGCGGAACGTGCCAGGGATAAATAGCAGCTTCACACCCGCGTCTTTAAGCATGAAGCGAAGTTCAGCATCGCGATAAATGGGTACGATGGGGGTTACCACCAGGCCGAGTGCAGCGGCGGCGATATCAATGGCCGCCACTTCACGCCAGTTGGGTAACTGGAAAGCGATGGTGTCGCCCCGCACAAGCCCCATGGCCTGAAAGGCAGCGATCAACTGCAGGGCTTCCTTTGCCAGCGCCTCGTAGGTGACATCGGGCTCATCCTCGAGGTAAAGCGCAACGCGCGTCGGGTAGGCGTGCGCAGCCCGCCAGGCCTGATCGGCGATTGTGGTATTGCGCCAGACGGCTCCATCCCGAGCTATGCGGGCCTCTATCCTGTCGGGTTCCAGCGCCACCGGGCGCACCTCCATCTCAGCTGCTCTGATGTTCTGCTGTTGCAGTTCAGCCGCGAAGCTTATCCGGCGAAGGTGACTACTGCCACGCGGGGATACTCAGTATTCGTACAGACTGCCGCTTTTTGGCACACTGCACCCCATCGTCAACACACTCGGGACATCGGCATCAGACCCCAATTTAAATCCTCTCGCGCAGCACGCTGGCACAGTGCCGCACTGGGCTACACCCTGCTCAGCTACCTGTTGGGGTGGGCCGGGCTACTTGCGGGCAATGCCTGGTTGTTCTTACCTGCGGCTGTGCTGCTGGGCCACAGCCTGGTGATCGCGGCCTACATGATTCACGAGTGCGCCCATAACACCGTGTTCAAGCAGAACCGCCACAACGCGGCACTGGGCACTGCGCTGTCCTGGCTGTGCGGTGCCTGTTACGGCCGCTATGAAGACATCCGCTACAAACACTTCCGCCATCACGTGGATAACGACGACGTGGTGTGGTTCGACTACGAGGCCTTTTTCAGGTCACACCCTCGCGTGTACGCCGTAACGCGTGGCCTGGAGTGGTGTTACGTGCCGGCACATGACTACCTGATGCATGCCCTGATGATGTTCAGCGCCTTTATCATCCCTCAGCGGCGCGATCAGCGCGGGCGCAACATCACTGTGCTGGCACTGCGCCTGACTGCACTGGCCGCCCTGCTGTGGTGGCAGCCTCTGGCGTTTGCGGGTTACGTGCTGGCCTACACACTGATGATCATCGTGCTGCGGTTTATGGATGGCATACAGCACGACTACCCCTACCACCTGCGCCTGTTCAGCGACGAAGTGTCTGAGCACAAGGGGGATGCCGAATGGGAGCAACTGCACACGTTCTCCAATGTGATCAGCTGGCGCTACGAATGGCCCAACTGGCTGGTGCTGAACTTCGGTTACCACAACGCTCACCACGCCAAGCCGACAACGCCTTGGTTCGAACTCCCGACACTGCATAGAACACTGTTTGGCCACGACCCCGATACGGTCGTGCGCCTGAGACCGCAGTTACAGATGTACCACCGTTACCGGGGCTACCGCATTTTCCACGATGCCCCGGGGCTCAGTCCTAAAGAGGGGCGTGACTTTTTGCAGGCGGCCCAACGCGCAGAACTCACCGGGGGTAACGCGGCCTCGTTCTTGACCGCGTTCTGAGGGTCGGCTATCGCGCCCCACTGCCACAGGGCCCTGCGTCTCACAAAACTGGCATGGCATGTGTGCGGCCTATACTCTTGGGTACACTGCCCTGTATGGGCCTTCGCCAACCCAAGGGAAGTGAACGTCGCATGGATGAAACAGCACTGTGTTTGAGCGGTGGTGGCTACCGGGCCACCCTTTTCCATGCAGGCAGCACCCTGCGCCTGACGGAACTCGGATTAGTAAAAAACACGCCCGGAGAAGGCGTGATAGGCACAGTATCGTCGGTGTCTGGCGGCTCTATTACCAGCGCGCTGGCAGCGCTCAATATGGACACGCTGGGCGCTGGCAACACCCAACCCTTTGTTGACGCGATCAATCATCTCACGCGCCACACACTGATCGACGCCGAGACGATCGCAGCGGGTCTGATCGAGGGGGGTGTGAATGCCTATGTAGCCGGCCAGATCGACACCATCAGCCTGCACAACGCTACGCTCCAGGCACTCCCCCACTTTCCTAACCACGTCATCAATGCCACCAACTTGCTCACAACGGCGCGCTGGGGCTTTGAACGGCAGCGCATGGGCGACTACCGCACGGGCTATGTGGTCTCACCCACAACACGGCTGTCCCATGCAGTGTCAGCGTCAGCGGGCTACCCGCCTTACCTGTCACCGGCGATACTGGCCCTCAAACCGGATGATTTTGATGACGGCACCGGCACGGACTGCACTGCCGCCGAGTATCGCAACACGATTCAGCTCACCGACGGCGGGGTGTACGACAACCTCGGACTGGAGGCCGTGTGGAAGGCGCATGGAAACTTACTGGTGGCTGACGCCTCGGCACCCACCTCACCGCAGGACGCGGTAGAATATGACTGGCTGAACCAGTCACTGCGGGTCAGTGATATCAGCGCCAGACAGGTGAGCGCCCTGCGAAAACGGGTGCTGATGGCAGGATTCCGTTCGGGTCAATGGCAGGGTGCCTACTGGAATATCCGTGATGACATCAGCCGTTTCCCGGCCTCTCATACCCTGCCCTGCCCGTTTGAACAGACCATGGCGCTGGCAAACACCGAGACTGACTTGTCCGGTAAGCATGCGAGGGAGCAACAGAGGCTCATGAATTGGGGCTATGCCGCCTGCGATGCCGCGGTGCGCAGTTATTTACTACCGGATGCAGATGCTCCGGGCGGATTTCCGTTCCCGCTAGCCGGCGTCGGCTAGGGCAATTGTCACGCTACTCGTGCGCTCTGTGATGGCAAAGGCAGAGCTCAGTCGCATTGCAGGGGGCGTGTGCGTTGTTGGCCGCAAAGCGCCCGCGCGCAATAGCGCGGGCGTATACAGAGTTTAGGGCCCTACCGACGACGGTTCACAATTATCGGGTCGCAGGTAATCTGCACCGTCTGGCTGGCGCCCGCCGCGTCCTCGAAAGTGACATTGACAACCGCGCCATATGAAAAGATGCCGTCATCCTGGCAGGTATCGGTCACCGTGATGCGCTTACCGTTGGGCGAAACAACGCCGGTGATATCAGGAGCGTCGTATTTATTGATGAAGTCGACAAACTTCAGATCGGTGATGTTGTTAGCCTCCTCATCCACGTCCGGGTCATACTCTTTGAGCTTGACCTCGAACTCCGCATCCGCAGTGCCGACTTCGAATTCGTTGTTGCCGTTGTTCTTATTGCCGCCGGAAAACTTGTACCAAAATGTGGTGCTTCCGTCGTTGGCGACCGCCTGAATCCAACGCTTGTTATTCGACATGTTTTGGCTGGTGACCTTGAGTTTTACGTTTGACATCGTGACTTCATCCTCCATTTGTAACGATTCCTCTTCAGTGCCGCCGGTATCCATCGCACTCGGACAGTATGCGGCAAACAAGTGTGCTCTCCGAACTCCGATACAACCATAGTCTCGATACGGGCAATTGCAAATCCAGCGTTGACAGTAATGAACGCACTGCTCAAACGTTCAGGGTTTGGCAGGTACACGGACACCGGCCAACTGTGCCAACGCCTCGCTGCTATCCACAGCGCCACCCAAACTGCGCACATCTTCGAAGGCTAGAGTCGCGCCCTCTAGCTGCAATTTGTCCAGCACCAACGCGGTCAGAACCCGGCTAGATGGTTCTAAAGACGGTTGCTCAGGTAGCCGGAGGACTGCGTGCGCGCGCTGTCGCAGTGCGCGCGCCTGAACACCCTCGCTGGAATGCTCGGCAATCTCCGCAGCCAGCAGGTACAGGCGCGCAAAGGCATCGGCATTAATGGTTACATTCGGCTCGGGCTGATCGCGTGCAAACGCCAGCGCCTCTGCCAACCCGGCTCTGGCGCTGGGCAGATCGCCCAGCGCCCACTGCGACAACGCGCGCTGTGACACCGCATCGAGATAGGACATGACTGCATCAGCGCGCCCGCCCTGGGCGTCACGCACCTCGCGTGGCAGCTGGGCCAGTGACTCCATCACTGCAAACGCAGCGGATTCATCACCGGCATGTAGCAGGCTGCGGCTGTAGGTGGTTGCGCACTGAACGCGGCCACGCATCCAGTAAAAATTTTCAGGGTCGTACTCGTTCAGCGCGTTCGCCTGTTCGTAGGCCCGGGCACTGTCGTTGAGTGAACCTTGATGATCCCCAACGTACAGCTTGGCTAAAGCCAATCGCATACCGTTCGATGACAGTAACTCGCGTAAAAGCATGTCATCAGACAGCTGGACGATTTCATCCAGCGCTGTGAATTCGTTCTCGTAATGGACGAGTGCATCGCTGACGTTGCCCTGCCTGTACGCCGCCTCGCCCAGCCAGGAATAGATAGATTGCTGCTCTTCAAGCTGCTGGGCTCTGGGTAATCGGTCGTTCAGGGCTTGCTGCACCTTGAGGGATTGCAGCAAGTGCCGTTCTGCTGCACCGAAGTTACCTTCTTCCAAGGCGATGACACCCAGGTTCCCATAACCCCAGGCCAGCTCCTGCTGACTGATCACTGAATTGGGATCGAGCGCAACCAGCGCCTTCGCGCCTGCAAGATAGTTCTTGAGCCGCGTAGTTCGTTGCTCAGCGTCATTTTGCTCGTAGGCCACGTTGCCGAGCCAGAACTCATTCTGGGCGATCTCATACACCACTGAGATCGGCTCGGGGTGGGTGTCCCTGATAGAGCCCAGAGCTGCCAGCGAGCGCTCAAAAGCCACGGAGGCGGCCGACAAGTCGCCCCGCGCCATTTGCACCTCACCGATCTGACGCATGGCCATGGCGTGCTTCAGCACCACCTCGGGCGTGATGTCCTCGCCTTCCAGTTCCGAGAAGTAATCCAGCGCCTTGTCGCCCACCGCATCCAGGATATCCAGCTTGCCAATGGGCTCGAGGTTGCCGCGCAAATCACCCAACATGAAGGCAATCAGGTCGTCCGCCTGTTCCCTGCGTCGATTCGCATCGTCCCTGGCCTCGTAAGCCAAATACGCCAGATACAGTGTGACCGCGGCAACCCCGGCCGATAAGGCCGCCACCGCTGTCAGGCGTTGTTGCCGACGTTGGAAGTCGCGCTGCTTGAGCTCATCGAAATCCACATCGATCAGACCTGCAAGCAACTTCAGGACGGCGTCTCGACGGCCATCACCCGCCTTGCGCGCATCGGCGGCCAGGGGCTCAAGGGCATTGCCGTCCGCATCTTCAATGAGAGGGCGTGGGAAACAATACGGGGGCTCGCCACTGACAATCAGCGGCAGAATCTGGCCCGCTGGGTTCAGCTCACGATACCGCAGGATTTCCCGCTCCACCCACTCCGAACGCGCGGCGGCCTCTGAGCAGACCACAATCATATTGTCTGAGTGGGTTAAGACGGCCTCGATTTGCTCACCCAGGCTGGTGGCGGCGCGCAGGTCGGTACGATCACGAAAGATGGGTTTGATGCGACTGTAGCCCACACGCTGCTGCAAACGTCGCGGTACCCGCCAATTCTCCAGTGCACGCTGTAGCCATGCGGCAAACTTCGCATCGTCGTGACTGTGACTGATAAAGGCACGGTACTGCATATATAAAGGAGCGCAACCAAACCGCGTGTTTCAGAATTGGATCAAAAATATGGGATAAACGCACCCACGTAAAGCCATCACACCTTAAAATTGCGACGCTTTGGGTTCTTGAGGACTAGACAGCAACCGGTCAGGTCACCAGCGGGTCTGCTACTGGAGAAGACCTGCCGCAGCGCGGGCTGCGACAGACTCATGGGAGGGCCCGTTACTTAGGCCAGGGACATCAACATCTCTTTTTCAAAGGCCTTGAGCTCGTCAGAGCGCTCACCTTTCACTTTATTGGCCCAATCGGGGTTGGCAATCATTGCGCGACCCACCGCAACCAGATCAAACTCGTCGGCCTCCAGGCGCTTCAACAGGTCGTCAAGGCCTGCTGTCTCTGCTTCCTTGAAAGTCGCTTCGCCCGGCGCAGGGATAAAGTCGGCATCCAAACCAACACTGCCTACAGTGATGCTGGGTTTACCGGTGAGCTTTTTGGTCCAGCCGGCAAGGTTGAGATCGCTGCCCTCAAACTCGGATTCCCAGAAGCGGCGGGTGGAGCAATGGAACATGTCCACGCCGGCGTCGCACAGGGGCTTGAGAAAGGTCTCAAGGTCCGCGGCGTTATCCACCAGCCGCGCGGTGTAGTCCTGCTGCTTCCACTGGGAATAACGCAGAATGATCGGGAAATCAGGGCCAACAGCGTCGCGACTGGCCTCAATCACCTCCACCGCAAAGCGACTGCGCTTTTCCAGTGAGCCGCCATAGGCGTCGTCGCGCTGGTTGGTGCCCTCCCAGAAGAACTGGTCAATGAGATAGCCGTGGGCACCGTGAATTTCCAGTGCATCAAAGCCCAGGCGTTTGGCGTCTGCGGCAGCCTGTGCATAGGCTTTAATCACATCATCGATATCCTGCTGGGTCATGATGTGGCGCGAAACCTTGCCGGGCATATTCATGCCGGACGGCGTGTAGCCGTTCACATCCCCTTCGGGCGGTGTGCCGGCCTTGCGCATACCGCCGCAGTGCCAGATCTGTGGAGCAATCTTGCCGCCCTCGGCATGTACCGCGTCCACCACCTTCTTCCAACCCGCCAGTCGATCCTCGCCCCAGAAATACGGGACACCGGGGTAACCACTGGCTGCAATGTGGTTAGGGCAGGTGCCTTCGGTGACAATGAGGCCGCAGCCTCCTTCGGCACGGCGACGGTAGTATTCCACCGTTTTATCGGTGGGGATGTTCTGCGGCGACTGGTTGCGTGTCATGGGCGCCATTACGATGCGGTTGGGCAGCGTCAGTGAGCCCACGGTAAACGGTTGAAACAGGGCGCTGTTATCGCTCATGGCTAGTCCTTGGCATGGGTGATCGTGTCAAAAGGCTGTGCAGGTTATACCAGCCACTGAGGCAAATCCACGCATTGCGGCCTGTCGTAACAAGCACACCACCGCTACCCTGTTTATCATGCGAAGTCTCTACTGGTTCCGTCACGACCTGCGCCTGCAGGACCACCCTGGCCTTGCGGCACAGGCTGATGCAGAGCAGTTGTTGCTGGTCTATTTATGGCCAACCAACCGGCCCTGGTGCAATGTGACCGGCATGGGCGAGCAGCGAGAGCGATTCCTGCGGGAGAGTCTGCAAGCACTGCGCGATGAGCTGGCACCGTTGGGACAAAGCCTCATGGTGCTGGAAGGGTCACCGGAACTGGTGATTCCCGAGTTGGTGCGCGACTACGGCATTACACGCGTGGGCACCACGCAGGCGCCCGGATACTACGAGCGCCGTGCCTGCAACGTGCTGCGCCAGCGTCTGGCGATCCCGCTGATCGAGTATCGCTCCGACACGCTGTTTGAAGAATCTGCCCTGCCCTTTGCCGTGGCCGATATGCCACAGCAGTTCACGCCTTTTCGCAAAGCCATAGACAGTGTGCGCTACGACAGGCCACGGCCCGCGCCCACCGAATTACCGCTACCCCCGGCAGCGCGCTTCGACAGATTGCCTCTGGCTACCGCGGCGCCCTCCACGGCACTGCCCGTGCGTGGCGGCGCCGTCGCAGGGAGGCGGCGCTTGCAACAGTTCGTTTTCGATGAACAATCCATACTCGAGTACAAGGAAACGCGGAACGACCTGAATGGACTGGCCGGGTCCAGCACTCTGTCACCCTGGCTGGCCAATGGCTGTCTGTCTGTGCGGGAAGTGGCAGCCGCGGTAGAGCGCTTCGAGCGTGAACACACCGCCAATGACTCCACCTACTGGTTGTATTTCGAGCTGCTTTGGCGCGAATTTTTCCACTGGCGCGCCTACCGCGACGACATCAATCTGTTCCGCCTGCACGGCGGGAAAAAACGCAAGCGACTGGTGAACTGCACGTTCGAGCCGCGCGCATTTGCGCGTTGGTGTGCCGGCGACACCAATTTCCCATTGGTCAATGCGCTCATGCACCAGCTGGTTGCCACGGGATGGATGAGCAATCGCGGACGGCAGATCGCTGCCAGCTGTCTGGTTAACGAGTTGGGCTTGGACTGGCGCTACGGCGCCGCCTTCTTCGAGAAGCATCTGATTGATTATGATGTGGCCAGCAACTACGGCAACTGGCAATACCTTGCAGGCTCCGGCGCCGACCCCCGGGGTGGGCGCCATTTCAACCTACAGAAGCAAGCCGAAGAGCATGACCCGGATGGCACGTTCACTGCCAAATGGGACGGCGATCGCCCGCAACAGCCAGAATTTGTTACTGACGCCGCCGACTGGCCCATTCAGGACAGCTGATGGGGAGTTCACCCAAACCGCAGAAAACGTGCCCAGTCTGCAACCGCCCCTTCGAGTGGCGCGCCAAATGGCGGAAGAACTGGGACGACGTGAAGTACTGCTCCAAGCGGTGTGCCAGCAACAGGCACAGGCTTAAGCAGCGTTAGGGGCGTGGTGCGCCAGTACCTGGTCGGCCCACTGTAGAATCGCCTCCCGCTGCTCTGGCGCGCGCTTGCGCCAGTTACCCAAGATCAATCCCATGCGAGCATTCTTGGTCAGGTATTCCGAGTGCCGGTCTATAAACCGCCAGTAGAGACTGTTATAGGGGCAAGCGCCCTCACCGGTGGTTTTTGCAGGGTCGTAGGGGCACTGGGCGCAGTGGTTTCCCTGACGCTGAATGTACTTGCCACTGGCAGCATAGGGTTTGCTGGCCATCATGCCGTTGTCGCCGTGCAGCGCCATACCCAAGGTGTTGGGCAACTCCACCCATTCAAAGGCATCCACGTACACCGCCAGATACCAGTCGCAGACCTCGCGCACGGATAAACCAGCCAGCAGGGAAAAGTTGCCGATCACCATCAACCGCTGGATATGGTGTCCATAGCCCAGGTCAAGGCTTTGCGTCAGCGCCTGTGACAGGCAGCGCATGTCTGTGTCACCGGTCCAGAAGTAATCGGGCAGCGGTGTTTTCGCGCCAAACGTGTTGCGCGTTGCGTACTCCGGCATCGCCAGCCAATACAGACCGCGCACATACTCCCGCCAGCCCAAGACCTGCCGGATAAAGCCTTCTGCAGATGCCAGCGAGCAATCACCCTTGCGCCAAGCCGCTTCCACGGCCTGGCAAACGGCCAGCGGATTGAGCAACCCGATGTTCAAGTACATTGAGATCAGGCTGTGAAAGAGCAGCGTGGACTCCTCGGCCAGCGCGTCCTGGTACATACCAAAGTTGTCCAGCGCCTCACGGCAGAACCACTGAAACTGCTGCTGCGCCTCGTCGGGAGTGACCGCACAATAAAACTGGGACAAGTCGCCCGGATTATTCGGGAAGGCGGCATTCACCTCCGTGATCACCGCCTCGGTTATGGAGGATTGTGCAGGCCATTGCCGCACAGGAATCTCTACCTGGTTGCGCCAGCCCTTGCGATTGTCCGCATCGTAGTTCCACTTGCCACCTTCGGGGCTGCCGTCGAGGTCGAGCAAAATGCCGTATCGCTTGCGCATTTCGCGATAGAAATACTCCATACGGAGCTGTTTCCGACCCTCGGCCCACTGCTCAAAATCTGCCCGTGAGCTGAGAAAACGGCTGTCTTCAATGATGTGGACATCGCAGGAGAGCGTGTCCTGCCAGTCCCTCATCGCCGCAAGTAAACGATACTCACCCGGCTCGGTGCACAACAGTTGGCTTGCGCCGCTTCGCGTCAGGGCCTCATCGACCGCCGCCTTTAAGGAGGGCACCCCCTCGGAGTACTCGCGGTAAATGACGTTGAAACCGGCGTCGCGCAGCGCCGTGGCCGCGTGTCGCATGGCCGCAAATATCAGGGCGATTTTGTGGCGGTTGTGCCGCACATAGCCGGCCTCCTCTGCGACCTCAGCGAAGAGCACAGTGTCGGTGGCAGGGTCTGCATCAAGCAGCGCAGGGTTGTCGGGACCCAGTTGGTCGCCAAGCACTAGGATGAGTCGTTGGTCAGTCATAGTGATAATACGACTCACCGGGGGGACTGGCCCAACCGCAGGGGTTAGGCCAGTGGTTTTTTACTCCTCCAGGATCAGCGTCTCACCGATCTGGTTGGCAGTAATGTCTTCCTCACAGAAGGGGAACCGAACCCATTGCTTGTCGGAGTACAGCTGGGTCTGATCGGCAAAGTGCGGCGACTCGGGGTCGGTGGATTGCGAGGGCACGAGCACAACGTCCGCTATCGGACAATCCGACTCGTCCCAGGTGACCGCCTGAATGTAGCTGTTGCCCGAGGACGGGTTGGCGTACCCATCGTCGCCCAGGCGCGCGCTGATCGCACCGTACACACCCATCGTGCCCGCACCGCCGTGTATAGGAATGCGCGCGCCGTTACGCTCCAGGAATTGGAGATCACCCCAAGGGGCATCCAGCGATAAACCGCGGGTCGCCAAGCGCTCGGTGGCTTCGAACAGCACCCGTGTGACCAGATTCCGATTGGCCTCTACGGTCAGATCGATACCCGAGGGCGTGTTGAGCGGATCTGCCGGATCGAAATCCACGGCCCAAAACTCATCATTGGCCACCACACTCTGGTAGGGATCAGGAAATTCCCTGCGGATGCCCGCCCAGAACTCATTGAAGACCTGTGCACCACGGCTCTCCAGATCAACGCGACGGTCCCAGCGAGACAGCACTTCACAAGCCTCCGGGTTGTCTGCAGACATACCGTCATCGCAGAGTTGGAGCACGTCATCCAGAACCACTTCAGCACCATACACGCGATTGGCGTACATCAGGCCCTTCAGCGTCTCCAAGTCGAACAGGGGCGTCTCACTGAGACCATCGGTGGCGTTCTTGCGCTCCTCGACCATCAGGTGGCCTATACGCGTGCGCAGGAACTGCTGCAGACCCTCGTAGCCCACGGGACCCATGATAGTGGGAAAGCCCTCCAGCGGCTGGGCCGGATTACTGAGCCAGTAGCTGTTGTTGCTGTTGCCCACGTAATCGCGTGTCCGCAGCTGCGGCAACAAGTTTGCGGGGTATAAGTTACTGCCTTCAGGCGCAGCCGGGTCATCGCCCCACTCACAGTCAGACGTTGATCCGTCCAATGAGATAATAACGTTGGTAGTTGCCTCTGCCAGCAGCGGTCCAATGATGCCGTTGACGCAGCTATCCAGCTGAGCCTGGGTAACGAAGGGGATCGCGGAAATCTCGCCGTAGAAGGCTTCGCCATTACGATCAGCGGCAAACTCGTGGAACACCGGGTTTCCGACCTCATCCAGCGCCGTGATGTACTCGTCTAGGCTGGTAGCCTGCCCCTTGGTAATCCACTGCTGAATACCGCGAATGCCCGTCAGAATATTGGCGTCGCGGAATGCCAACACCGATCCATTGAAGAGCGGCCAACCGTCCAACAGACTGCTCACGCTCTTCAGGTTCACGATGGGGCCAAAGTGCGATTCATAGAAGGTGTAGCTGCGCGACTCCAGCGTGCCATCGGGCAGTAATACCTCAATGGTCACGTCCTGCGGCACGATGTCGCGCAGTTCGCCATCGAATTCGTATTGAAGCGGGTTATCGGGGTTGAGTTTCAGTTCATAAAAACTGAAACGGTTCGCCAACGATACGGTGTGGGTCCAGGCCACATCCTTATTAAACCCAATGCCGATGAAAGGAAATCCGTGCAGGGCTGCGCCGGCTACATCGTACTCGCCGGGCAACGTCAGGTGCGCCTGGTACCAGGCGCCGGCGCCAAACCAGGGCTGGTGCGGATTGCCCAACAACAGCCCACTTCCGTTCTGCGTGGACTCGCTGCCGATAGCCAACGCGTTACTGCCTTGGTCAAGGTTACGCAGCGGCAGCGTGGCTATGGCGGCAGAGGCAGCCACCTTCTCCAGTCCCTGCGCCGAAGGGGTGGCGGCATTACCGCCATCTGGACCTGCAACGCTCAGCAGTGCAGAGCGCACCAACCCTTGGTCGGAGCTGCCGCGCAGGGCCTCGCGGCGCAGGAAGAAAAACAGGTCTGTCGCATCAAACGGTGTTACCCATGCGGCATTGCGACAGCCAAGATCGCCCTCCGGCAGATTCTCAACACCGGTTTCCTCAAGGTAGCGGTTCATACCGCGCGCGTAACCTTCGGCCAAATCCCGGGCAAACTGGGGTAACTGACTGACAAACCGTTCTTCAAATTCTTCTTTACTGCCGTTGAGGTAGCGAAACAGGAAGTCTGACTCCACACTGCCCTCTTCCTCGCCAAACAACTCTGCTGAACGACCACTCGCGAAAACAATTTCGCGCCGTGTGACGCAGTAGTTATCCTGAGCGTAGGCATAGCCAAAGCCGTAGCCCAGACTGGTCCAGTCATCGGCCTTAATGTGGGGAATACCGAACTCTGTTCGACGGATCTCAGCACTCAGAGTCACGTCGGGCACCACGGGCTCGATGGGTTCTACCGGCGGCGGCGGATTGTTGTCTGAAGAGTCACTACAGGCCACCATGGCGACACAGGCCACGGCTATCAGCGATCGTCTGAACACGGTTTATCCTTTTTATTGTCAATTTTGCGGAACACAGACTCTAGTAAATGTCGCATTTTTTAACAACAGAACAAGGCTAATTGGGTGAACCCTCCGGCGTAACCTCATGCAACGCTGTACCTTGGCTGATAAGCTCCCTGCACTTGCTCAAGGAATCCATCGATGAAAACTGCACTGTCTGTGGTCATGGCGCTAGTGCTGGCTGGCCTTCTGTTGTTCTTCGCGCTGGCACCGGCGCAAATAGAGCGCGGCATGAACGTTATCCAGCCGGGCCCTGAACCCGAGATCAGCGACGCTGCTCGGGCGCTGCACTCTGAGCTGTTCATTGGCGACCTGCACAGTGACAGCACACTGTGGCGACGTGACCTGACCCAGGCGTCAGACAGGGGACACGTTGACCTGCCACGCCTGGTAGCCGGCAATGTCGCCCTGCAGGTTTTCACGTCCGTGACCAAGTCGCCGTCCGGACAAAACTATGAACGCAATGCCACGGACACCTCAGACAACATCACCTTGCTGGCCATTGCCCAACGCTGGCCGCCTGCCACCTGGAGTAGCCTCACCGAGCGAGCGCTGTACCAAGCACACAAGTTGCACATACTCGCCGAGGAGCATCCCGAAAAAGTGCAGCTGGTGCGCAGTCGTACCGAGTTGGCGCGTCTGCTGGCGCGGCGCGAAGCCGGGGAAACCGTGGTCGGTGGGATTCTCGGCACCGAGGGCGGCCATGCGCTGGATGGTGAGCTTGCGAACATCCAGGTGCTATACGACGCCGGCCTACGTGTGGTGGGTTTACAACATTTCTTTGATAACAAGCTGGGCGGATCGCTGCACGGCGAGACCGGCGACGGCCTGAGTGAGTTCGGCCAACAGGCGGTCGACGCCATGCTGGCTCTCGACATGATTATCGACGTAGCGCACAGCTCCGAAGCCGTGGTTCGGGATGTACTGGCGCGCAGTGACAAGCCTGTCATTGTTAGCCACACCGGCTTTCAGGGGCACTGCAACACACCGCGCAATATCAGCGATGCCCTGATGGTCGAAATCGCTGACGCCGGCGGGATCGTCGGTGTCGGCTATTGGGATGCCGCCGTCTGCGACACGAGCGTCGCGGCTATCGTCGATGGCATCCGTTACGGCATTGATCTCATCGGCGAAGACCACGTGGCATTGGGCTCGGATTACGATGGCACCATTGCAGCGCCCTTCGACACCTCGCAGCTGATCCTGTTGACCACCGAGATGCTCAATCGCGGCTTCACCGAAACGGAGATCCGCAAAGTCATGGGCCTGAATATGCTGCGCATTCTGCAAGATGGTCTGCCGGTGGAATAAAACGCCGGGGTGGCCCGTCATCTGAGTGTCTCATCGGCACGCTACCCTGCGAACTTTTTCACAATCGCAAGATTGTGATTGACCGCGATACATGGATTGGCGAGCATAACCACGATCGCAGCGAACGCTAGGCGTCGCTCAAAAGCAGCAGGCACATTACCGCAAAGCCCGCTGTCCAGAGACACCGAACAACCAACGAGTAAAGACAGTGACCACGCTACTAAGCATGCATAAACGACAGCACCCGCGCCACGACGCCTCCGTCATTGCGTGGGTATGCCGTTGTATGCGGCGTGGTTTAAGGAAGCACCAGGTATAAATACCGTTTGAATCAGAGGCCTCCGAAAACCGCGTTTTCGGGGGCCTTTTTCGTTATCCAACGTTAAATCCAAAGCTCTTCGAAAACCGGTTCTCGGCCTCTCAGGGGCGAGCACCATGAACATTTCATTACACAACAACATAAAGACGCTCTACGCGATCGGCTTCTTTCAGAGCTTTATCGTGGTCATACCCGTATTCGTGCCGCTGCTGCAGGGCTATGGCCTGTCCATGAGTCAGGTGTTGATGACCCAGGCCGCTTTTGCCTTCACGATCGCACTGTGTGAAGTCCCCTCGGGTTACATTGCGGATCTCTGGGGCAGGCGCAACGCCATTCTGGTGGGTTCCGCACTGAACGCGCTTGGGTTCCTGTCCCTGTTACAGGCAAATACCTTCGTGGATTTCCTGCTGTACGAAATGGTGCTGGGCGTTGGCTTCAGCCTGATTTCCGGTGCGGATCTGGCGTTGTTGTACGACAGTGAGTTGCAGCTGCAGCGCGAGGGCAAGCCGGGCGGCGCGGGCGCGGGAAAATCCCTGAGTCGCCTGATTGCCATCGAAGCTGCGGCTTCCGGTATCGCCGGGATCGCAGCCAGCCTGCTGCTGTTGCACTCTATGAGCAGCGTCATCATGCTGCAGGCTATCACCGGTTTTGCGCCGCTGATTCTCGGTGTGCTGCTGGTCGAAACGCCCAGACCTACACGCACCGGGTCGCATGGCGCCAATGCCAAAGCCGTGGCGCGACTGCTGTTCTTTGGTAAGCCCGTGGTCTTATGGACAGCTTTTGCGATCGGCGTGTTTGGCTTGCTGGCGGTCTACGTGTTCTGGATCTACCAGAAATACTGGGAGGTTCAGGGTGTGCCGCTGCAGAGCTTTGGCTACCTGTGGGCGGTATTCGCACTCACCGTCAGCCTCGCTGCGCGCTACGCCAGCGATATCGAGCAGTGGCTGGGCACCAACCGCCTGCTGTTCCTGTTGGCATTACTCCCACTGTTGGGCTTGCTGGGCATGGTGGTTGGACCTGGCTGGTGGGGTGTTTACGCCGGTCTGGCGGTGCAGGTATCACGCGGCATCAGTCTCACGCTCTTCTATGAGGCGCTGAATCGTCGTGTACCCGGGGATTTCCGTGCCACGGTGAATTCGCTGGTAAGCCTGTGCGTGCGCGCACTCTTTATCGTTACCGGGCCGGCCCTGGGCTGGGTCATGGATGAGTACGGTGTGCATACAGCATTGCTGGTGCTGGGTATGTTATTCGCGCCGTTGCTGTCCATTGTGGTGATGCCTCTGGTGGCGCGTATCGCCAGCGAACGTGCCTCCCTGGCCAATCTGGAGCAGCAGAGTCATCCCGGCTAAGCCCGATCACCGGCGCCCACCTGGGCGTCGGATTTTCAGCCACAGCCCGAATCCTTAGTTTTCCACAACATCTGCTAGACAACAGAATCGCCGCTGCTAGAGTTATTCAGGCAGTCAGTTCACACGGTGAATACCATGTTTGAGCGCAACAAGAACAAAGGCGCGGGCAACCCGCCTGAGACCCCGGCACCCCAGCCCACTGCGCCAGCCAACCCGCCGGCCAGCGCAACCAACACGACCAGCAGGAGCACTGCGATGATCGGAAACAGCATCGTTATTAAAGGCACCGTCTCCGGTGATGAGGACCTGACTATTCAGGGCACGGTTGAAGGAACCATCGAGTTAGGCACCAATGAGGTCACCATTGGCGAGTCAGGCAAAGTATCGGCTGATGTACACGCCCGCATGGTGCGTATCGACGGCGAGGTCACGGGCGACATCAAAGGCGGCGAAAAGGTCGTGATTTCCAAGTCAGGTAATGTGCGGGGCAATATTGTTGCTCCGCGTGTCACACTGGAGGACGGCGCCATCTTCAAGGGCAGCATTGATATGGATCCGGGTGACAATGTGGTGAAGAAGCCCACTTTGGCCAGCAGCGATGCCAAGTCGGATGACACGCCTACGGCAGGCTTTGATCTGAAGAGTGGCTAAGAGGCTGCATCGGCGCTCATCGCCCGGTAACTGATGAGCGCCCTACAACCCACCAAACTTTTCCCGACGCTGCTGGAGCCACTAGACGACAGCCGGCGCATTGCTGTGCTGAACATCGGCCCCGCCACCCCTGAGACCATTGCTTTCTTCTCGCACTATCGCTGTCGATTGCATGTGGTGGACCTGTTTACAGAGCTGCCAATACAGGCACCACCCGACGATGCACAGCCACTGGCAATTCGCCTGGGCCGAATACTGGGGATTGCCCCGGGCACGCGCTTTGACCTCTGTCTTTTCTGGGACCTATTCAACTACGTGAATGCCGACGTTACCCGCGCACTGATGGCGGCGCTACGACCCTACATACACAGTGGAACGCGGGCACATTGCTTTGGCGTTCATAATGCCAGGGCCGAGGAATCAGCCGTGAGCTATGGTGTCGCAGACGCTGAGCATTTTGTCACCAAGCAACGGCAACGCGCGATACCGAATTACGCGCCACACTCACAGTCGGCGCTGCAATCACTGTTAGCGGATTTCGAAGTGGTGCGCAGTGTATTACTTGCGGGGAGCCGGCTGGAAATGGTGATGACTGCCCGCTAACGCTGCGGGCGTCCCAGACTGACGAAGCGCCCTACAGCCAGCGGCTAATCAGCGATTGGACATCTACTCTGGCGCCTACCCGACTGGCCAGCATAAACAGGCCGCCCAGTTTGCGATGAAAGTAAACGGCATCGATGGGGGGCGCCTGCCAAAAGTCTTTGTAGTCCGACACCGACTGCCCGAGCTCAGACAGGCGCGCTGGCATGTCGGATGCACCGAAGTCAAAGGCACCCTCGAAGCGCAGGGGCTCCAGCGCAATCAGAAACAACTCCAGCACAATCTTTCGGTACTCTGAATCGTCATCGCCCATGGAATAGCCCACCTTCTCGGCGGCAATTGCCATTGCCTCGCGGTCGCCGGCAATGGCCGCCGCAGCCAATTTTCGGTAGTTGCTGACAAACCGTGCCTTGAAGTGACGCGTAGCGCCAAAGTCCAGCAGCACAATTTGGCCGCTCGAAGGCCGGTAAAGGTAGTTCGCAAAATTGGGATCGGTCTGCACCATGCGCAGCTCGAAGAGTTCGGTGAGCAGCAGGTCGATCAGCGCGGTCATCACATGATCACGCTCGGCCTGAGGCCTGTTTGCGATACTCTCTATGGGGTTGCCATCCACATAGGTCATAGCGAGCACGTTGCGGTGCGTAAGCTCGGGCAGGACCTCAGGGAGAAGAAAGCGTTCATCGTCCGCCAGCACATCGCCAAACGCCCGCAGGAATTTCGCCTCTTTGCGGTAATCGGCTTCGTCCTTCAGCTGCTCCTTGGCGTCGGCCAGCAGGGGCGAAATGTCGATATCTTCTGGCAGCAAGCCACTGAGGCGCAATACTGTCGCGATATTATCGACGTCACTGTCAATGCTCTTGGCGACACCGGGATACTGAACTTTGAGCACGATATCACGACCGTCGGGGGACACTGTGCGGTGAACCTGGCCAATGGAGGCTGCCGCAATCGGCTTGGGGTTAAAGCCGTAGAACAGAGACTCCCACTCCTCACCATAAGCCTGGCTCATGGCCTGGTCCAACTGCTTTTGTGGCATGGCCTGCGCGTCGGAGCGCAGACGCGACAAGATATCGGCGAGCTCTCGCGGCAGGAGATCACCGGTATCCATGGACAGAATCTGGCCCAGCTTCATGGCCGCACCACGCATCTGCGCCAACTGATCTGCCACCCGCCGGGCGTTACCCGGGGTGAGGAGCATGTCCCTGGCACGCGGCCGTTTGCCGGCACGTAACTGACGGGTTCCCTCTGCCAACATTCCACCGGCAACCCCGCCGGCGAGTTTTGCTACCTTGGCAAAACGCCCTACCCGGGTAGTGGGCACAGCACCCGCGCTCATACCTGGATCGTTGTCTCCTTTATCTTTATCGCGTCGCGCCACTCAGTCTTCCTCCAGCCACCGTTGGATATACGCATGAACCAGGTCATGGGCGTTGAACTGGGCATCCAGCACGGCAATAAATGTGAACACGCCTGTCAATTTCCTGGCGATCATGGCGAACTCCCGGGAGGGCGAGGTGAAGTGGCGCGTGGCCGCACTGCTAGCGGCCTGCTTACCCACCCGCTGCATCAGACGGGAGCGTCCCCAGCAATACTCTCCATTTTCGTTCAGGTATTCCTTCGGCAGCTGCTCTGGCTCGCGCAGCGGTTCTAACAATTGCAGGCAAAACTCACTGAAGGTGTACTGCGCCTCTTCGCTGTTGGCCTCGCTCAGACAACCCAAACCGATAAGGCTCTCCAGCAGTAGCGCACGATCTTGTGCCTGACCGGCAGCGATGGCGTTGCCCAGGTGTATCAAGAAATCGTCCTCACAAGCCAGCGTGGCACCAAAATCCAACAGCACCAGTTGGTCATTGGCACCGTCGGATCGAATAAGATAATTGCCAAAGTTCGGGTCAGTTTGCAGCAGCCCCCACTGGTACAGCTCCAAAAAAAACATCTCCAGCATGGCCTTGCCCAGAGCATTGCGTCGGGCTTGCGAGAGTCCTGCAACCTCGGCCTGGGTGACCAGGTGTCCCTGCACATACTCCATGGCCAACACCTGCGGTGCGCAGAAATCAGCGTAGCGCTGTGGCACATGAAAACGCCCGGCGAGATGGCCACCGGCCAGGCCTTCAATGTGAGAGGCCATGGCGTCGCCCATGGCCGCTTCACGGGTGTAGTCAATTTCGAAATGAAGATGCTCGCGCATACTGGCAAGCCAATCATCAAGATCTCGACCGGCTTCTACCCAGCGCGCCAGCAACAGCATCCGTACTACCGCATCAAAATCTGCATCTATAACGCCGGCCAGCCCGGGGTACTGGATTTTGAGGCATATCACCTCGCCGGTTCTGCGCACTGTCGCCTTGTGGACTTGAGCAAGGCTCGCAGCGGCCAGCGCCGTGCGCTCCACCTGCAAGTCTTCCAGCTTCGCTCCCAGGTTGGCGCGCAACACCGGCTCTATCTCTGACCAGGGTAAGGGGTCGGTGGAGGCATCCAGTTCGTGAAGCGCCTCGGTGAGTGCCGGTGGCAAAAAGTGCTCACCCAAGAGGGCGAACATCTGCCCGATTTTTACGTAAGTGCCTTTGAGGCGACCGAGCTCGGCCACAAAGCGCCGAGCCTCGCGACGCATGAACGCGGTTTCTTCCTGCCTGCCACGCAGCTTCTGAAGCGCACCACCAATGGCCAGCGCGCCACCGGCTCGAAGACCGGCAACGGACACAGTGAAACCGCGGCCCAGCGGGCCGCGTTTCAGGGGTGGGGATGGCTTACTCACGGCCTGTTATACGAACAGGGCCCGGCATGAGACCTCTGCTATCGCTTCGCGTCCAACAACAGTCGCGCTAAGTGCTTGCGATGATGCTGGGCATCACCCCACTGTTGGCGCGACCATTGCGCACGGCGAATGTAGAGCTGCGCGTCGCATTCGTAGGTAAAGCCCATGCCGCCGTGGAACTGCACGGCTCGGTCTCCAGCGTAGTCGAGGGTATCGCTGGCCTGTGCTTTTGCCATACGACAGGCCGTTTCCGCATCACTGCCCAATGAGGTATCGGATACCAGGGTCGCCGCGTGATAAACGAAAGAGCGCGCAGAATCGACATCACAAAGGATATCAACCGCCGGGTGCTTCAGTGCCTGATAAGAACCAATAAGCTTACCGAATTGCTTACGGGTTTTGAGATAATCAACGGTGGTATCGAGGCACGAGGCCGCGCTACCCGTGGCCTCTGCGGCCACCAACAGTGCCCCCAGCAACCGTACATCGCGAATTGCGTCTACCACTGCCGCTCCGGCCAGAACCTGAGAAGCCTCCACAACAATGCCCTCCAGACTGACCCGCGCACTGCGCTTGGTCTGGTCAATAAGGGTGTGCTGATGGATCGCCCCCTCGGGTAACTGATCTGCGGTGAGGTGAACCACCACAGGCTCACCCCCACGCTGTGCGACGACCAGTAGATGTTCTGCAACGCCGGCATCAGCAACAAAGGTCTTGGTGCCCGACAGGCGGTTATCACTGTCCAACTCACAGGTGATGCGCGTTTCCCCCCAATCTGCACTATCCAACAGCGCGATGGTTGCCACGCTACCGGCGGCGACCTGTGCGACCAGGTCACCCCACATCTCTTCTCCCCCAGCCCGAACAATCAGCTGTCCCGCCAGCGTGGTGCTAATGAGCGGTGTCCCGAGCATGGCTCGACCCATACTCTCCACAACCGGCACAACCGCACCGATGCCCAAGCCGGAGCCACCGGCCGATTCTGGCAGGGCAATACCCGTCCAGCCCAGATTGACCATCTCCTGCCACACCGCTGCGTCGAAACCCGTTTCAGTTTCCAGCTCAGCACGCACTCGGTCGATAGGGGATTTATCGCGACAGAATTCACGCGCCACATCCAGCAGCATGGACTGCTCGTCGCTTACGCGCATTTTCGTATTTGCAATCACTGACATCTGTAACCCCTTACTTCGGCAGGCCGAGAACGTGCTCGGCAATGATATTGGCCTGCACCTGACTGGTCCCGCCACCAATGGTGGCGGAGAAGCTATTGAAATAAGCGCGCTGCCAGAACCCGCCCTGGCGCGCCTCATCATCACCCACATACAGTGCGCCACTGGCACCCTGAAGGTTTATCGCAAACTGACGCATCTGGCGCGTGTACTCGGTCCAGCGGAGCTTATGCGACAGCGCCAACGAGAAGGGGTAATCGCTACTGAGTGCGGGAATGGAGGAGCGCTTGTCGCCCAGTGTTACGGCTTTCTCCGCCATGATCAGCTTCACCAGCTCATCCCGGACCACAGCATCATCCAGTACAGCTTCGCCGTCGCGTCGCACATCAGCCAGCTGACTGATCATGTCGTCAATCACAATGTTAACGAATTGCAGTCCACCGGCGGCGCCAGCCTGTGCACCACGCTCGTACTGGAGGGTTTGCATGGCAATTTTCCAGCCCTGCCCTTCCTCGCCCATCAAGCAGGACGCGGGGATGCGCGCATCGGTGAAGAAGGTCTCGGTGAATCCGTATTCTCCGGTAATCTTTCGAATGGGCCGCGTCTCGATGCCGTCTGCCTGCATTGGCGACAGGAAGAAGGACAAACCATCGTATTTACGCTCTGTATTTGGGTTGGTCCTGGCCAGCAGGATCATGTACTTGGCGTAGTTACCCATGGTCGTCCAGATCTTGGAGCCATTGATCACGTACTCCTCGCCATCCCGAACCGCTCGGGTTTGCGCGTTACCCAGGTCGGACCCATGGTCCGGTTCGGAAAAACCCTGACACCAGATGTCTTCAGCGCTGAGAATCCCTTTCAGATAGCGCTGCTTTTCTTCCTCGGTTCCCATGTGATTGATGAGCGGCCCGGCCCAACCCAATCCAATGACATTAAAAACAATCGGCACGTCGTGGCGACGCATCTCTTGGTCCGCAATGCTCTGGTATACCGCATCCATACCACGGCCACCGTATTCTTTGGGCCAGTGCATGCCCAGATAGCCAGCAGACCAGATTTTGTGCTGCCACTCCCGCAGGAATTCCAGCTGCTGTTCGTTGCTCACCTCCATGAAGGATTGAGGCAATAAAAAGCCAGGGTCAGCGGGCTTGTTTTCTGCCATCCAGGCACTGACTTCAGCGCGGAAGGCTTCCAGTTCGTTCTGGGACGCGGTCATTATCGTTCTCCCGGTTATCCGGTTTAAGTGTTTCGCTTGGGTAAGTTTAGCGGTTCGCCAAAAGCATCGGCGCGCTTAAAGGCATCGCGCTCACACAGGCGTTCAAGGTAGCTGCGCGTTTGCGGTTTGAAGCGCTGGTCGAGCTCTATGGTCCGCGCGAGGTAGAGCGCATAACCTATTGCAATGTCTGCCACCGTGAATCGGTTGTCCACCAGGTAATCATGCGATTCGAGGTGCGCATCCAGTCGGCGTAAGCGCGCAGTGAACCAGCGCGCGTAGTCATCTGCCACCTCCTGTTTCGCCTCGCTGGGCTCTAAATAGTAGTAGCGCAGGGTAATGGTTTGAGGGAACGTCAGTGTCGCATCTGCATGATGCAGCCAGTTCAGGTATGCACCGTACTCAGGATGGTCGGGCTGTAAGCCAAAATCCCAGCGCTGGTGACGGTCTACCAGATACTGACAAATGGCGCTGGATTCCGTCATGCTGACGTCACCGTCTTCCAGGTAGGGGATGGTGCCCAGCGCATTGACGTCCAGATACTCGCGCTGAAAAATGCGCGGCGGAAAAGGCATGACTTCCAACTCGTAGTCGAGACCCAGCTCCTCCAGGGTCCAGAGCGCGCGCAGTGAACGCGCGCCATTGCAGTGCCAGAGCTTCATGATTATATCCCGTACTGGCGGCTGGCCAGGTCGCGCATAATCTCTTCCGAGCCGCCGCCAATCGCGTTAACACGTACCTCGCGGTATATCCGCTCCACCCGCGACCCACGCATGTAGCCAATGCCGCCGAGAATCTGCATCGCCTCACGCGCGCAAAACTCCACGGTCTCACTCGCCTGCACTTTGAGCATGGCAATATCCCCGGGATTGGGCGTCCCGCTTTCTATGGACTCATAGCATGCGCGCACGTAGGCCTGCGTCGCGTTCAGCTTCTGCTTCATCTGTGCAATTTTGTGACGAATGACCTGATGATCGGCGAGGCGCTTGCCGAAAGTTTTACGCTCTTGCGCCCACGCCACCGCCTCCTCCAGGCACACCCGGGCCATGGCTTCCATGCCCGATGCCATTGCCATACGCTCACCGTTGAAGTTCGTCATGATGACCAGGAACCCCTTGTTCTCTTCGCCGATCAAGTTCTCCACCGGGACTCGCACATTGTCGAAGTACAAGGTGGCCGTGTCTGAGGCCCACCATCCCTGTTTACGATCCAGCGCTGTGCGTGAAAAACCCTCGGCGTCCGTGGGGATCAAGAGCATGGACACACCGCCCGGACCCTCACCGCCCGTGCGCACCGCGGTGGATACCCAGTTCGCGCGCATGCCGCCGGTGATGTAGGTCTTGGAGCCATTAACAATAAAATGATCGCCGTCACGCTCAGCGGTCGTGCTGAGGTTTGCCACGTCCGAGCCACCACCGGGTTCGGTGATACCCAGCGCAATGTGTTTCTCGCCAGCAATGACGGACGGAGCAACCGCCTGCTTCATAGCCTCTGAACCCCAGTTAATGACCGGGGGCAGCCCGATCCCGTGGACCATCAGGCTGGCCGGTATGCCGCCAACGCCAATGCGGGCCAACTCTTCATTAGTAATCCAGTTGTGCCAGGAATCGATGCCCTCACTGATGCCGCCGAAGGCTTCGGGGTAACCCAGGCCCAACAGCCCAACCTCTGCCGCCTTGGGCCACAGCTCAATGGGAATATGGCCATCCTCATCCCACTGTTCAGCGTAGGGCATTATTTCTGTGTCAACGAATCGCCGTAGCTGGGTGCGCCAGGCCTCATGCTCTTCCCTCATGTGGGGGTTAGGCATACGGGCACTATCGAAGGTGAGGCTCATGGGGTGGCTCCGGCCGAAAGGCAGTCTTTGAATCTTGAGTATGAAAACAAAATATTAGGTATTTCGTCCCCTCGGCGCAATCACTGATCCCTGAAACCGCGGCTATTTACCCTAAAACCGCAAGGTGGCCGCCAGTGCCGGTTTTGACTGGAGGATGGTCTCAAGCTCAGAGCGCGCTCGCCCCTTCAACAGCCCCACACCGCCTACGCTACCCTCCAGCCGCAGAAATTCCACGCGCAGCAGCCATTCATCAGGATAACGCTGGGCAACACGGGCCCACGCCTCCAGTTGACCCGCCTCCAGAGACCGATTCCCTCGGACAACCGCGTCTATCGCGGCATAGGTTCCCAGCAGCGCGTCATCCTGCGCGGGCAGAATCGGCTCCCGGTGCGACGCAGGCGGAGTGTGTAGCGGGTAGGCAGCGCGATCTGCGCTGCCACCAAACACGGAAGGTATGCGGGCGCCCACCGCCATATCGAACACACCCCATTCCGGGCGGTACAGTACATCACCGGCTAGATCGGTCGCCGTGCAATTTTCAAAACTGAAGACCAGATTGCGCTGGTCCTGCCGATGAATGCCCACCAGTTTGCCGCTGACCGTGATACCTGAGAGGAACGCCAGCCGCACCGAGTCGCCCACTACGATGCCGTGAGCCTTCAGTTCGTCAACGCTGTACTCAGACAGGCAACGGCTGAAATCCTTGACTAGGCCCACCGGGGAGCTGAAACCGGACGCGTGCGCCTGTGTACCGTGACCGGGCAATTGCGACTCCTGATACGCCAATTGGGTAGGCCCCTCCGTTCGCAGCCAGATCACATTGCCCACAGCATCAGCCCTCACATCGCAGAATCGTCCGCTCACTTGCAGGCCGGACTGGTACTGGGCCGTGCAGACGGATGCCGCCGCGATGGCCTTTTGAAGACCGGCCAGCCCGCCCTGCTGATAGGCCATGGAATTGGCGAACTCGCGCAATACTTGGCTCAGGTGTTTGCAACTGCTGGTGACAAACAGCTGCGGCTGCTCGCGGGTGATATCGTACGCTGTGTTGATGGCGTCCACTGTCAGTGGTAGTTTTTGCACCGCGTCATCATCCAGGCAGTGCACACTCTCGCCCAGGGATGAGAGTAGCCCCGCACCGAAAATACGGTAGTCGTCGACGGCCCCAACCAGGCCGTATTCCACCGTCCACCAGTGTAAACGTGCCAGCAGCGCCGCCTCGGACAGCTCAGTATTGGCAGCAGTTACGGCTTCCAGCCTTGCCTCCGCCTCGGCAATGTCGGCAGGGGTACCATTGGCACAGGCCTTCAGGTCTGAGAGTGCGCGAATAGCGTCGTAAACGGCGTGATCCTCTTTCGAGGCAATAGCACGCATACCGACCTCGCCGAACAGCTGCAGAAACTCAGCGTAGTCCACGTCTACGATAAAAGGGGCGTGACCGGCTGCCTCATGCAGAATATCGGGTGCAGGGGTATAGAGCGTGTGCTCCACAGCGCGCATGTCTAGCGCTATCACCAGAATCCTCAGGGCCTGAAATTCCATAAAGACGGCCGGCGGAATGAAGCCGTCCACCACGACGGCCCGCCAACCCAGCGCTGCCAAAGCCTCATTCATTTCTTCGATAGAAGGGATGTGATCCAGCGAAATACCCGTGAGCCGAAGGCCGTCCATGTATACCGCATGGGCGGTCTGCTGCAGCCGTTCACTCAGCTGCGCCATCAGGCATCGCCACAACGCGTGGTCCTGCGGCGTGTAGCGCGAGTAATCCTGATATTGCACAAAGCCACGCAGGTGCTCGGGCAGTGACTGGATCAGCGCCGACTGATTCACGGCGCGGTTTTTCCCAGCTGTGCCAGCTGGGTCTCGAGCTTATCCAGCAGATTCAGGAAGGTGTCCCGCTCACCGGCACTGAACGCGCTGGAGAGGTCCGCCTCCCAGGCGAGTGCCTGTGGGGCTAACTCGCGGTAAAGCGCTAGCCCAGCCTCAGTGAGAGCCACCAGCGCGGCCCGGCTGTCCTGCTCGCAGGGCCGTCGACGCACCAGCGAACGCTGCTCAAGCGAAGCCAATGCTCGGGAAACACGGACTTTGTCCATCGTGGTCCGCTCTGTCAGTGTACGGCCCGTGAGTTCGCCATGTTCGGCCAGCGTCACGATTATTCGCCA
Organism: Parahalioglobus pacificus; assembly: GCF_014652275.1. GTDB lineage: Bacteria > Pseudomonadota > Gammaproteobacteria > Pseudomonadales > Halieaceae > Parahalioglobus > Parahalioglobus pacificus. The sequence continues at coordinate 237,430 of NZ_BMYM01000003.1, forward strand.
GTCAGCCACGCTGAGGCCAAACTCCGAGGTATAGATTCTCGAGAGCGCCACGCTCATGGACTGCGCCAAGCGCGTGCAGCGATAGGGCAAGAACGATTGCAGGCTGAGTTTGTCTTGGGTCGAGTCCGCGCTCATAGCAGCTCCGCCGAGGCTGGGCGCAAAAGTATAGGTAAGGCGAGATATGGTTACAAACGCAACAGAAAACCTTGCGGCGCGCGACCCTTATGTCATCATCCAGCCATGAAACTGTTTAGCTACTACCGCTCTTCCTCAGCCTACCGGGTTCGCATCGCACTGAACCTGAAGGGACTGGACTACACCATCGTACCGGTAAATTTACTGCGCACGGAGCACCAGTCTGTGGACTATTCGTCGCTGAATCCGCAGCAACTGGTGCCCGCCCTGGTATTGGACGATGGCACAACGCTGTCGCAATCCATGGCCATTCTAGAGTGGTTGGATCAATGCTACCCGTCGCCGGCCCTACTGCCCGCCACCCCGGTGGAACAAGCGGCGGTGCGCAGCGTCTGCCACAGCATTGCCTGTGATATGCAGCCGCTAAACAACATGAGTATTACGGCTTACCTTAAAGCGAACCTGAGGGCGGACGAAGACGATATCCATGCTTGGTACACCCAGTGGATGCACCGCGGCTTCACCGGCGTGGAGACCGCCGTGCGCGGTAACGGCGGCCTATTCTGTTTCGGGGAAACCGCGGGAATGGCCGACTGCCTGCTGATTCCTCAGATGTTTAATGCCTATCGTTTTGATGTAGACATGTCGCCGTTTCCCACGCTGGAACGGATCTTTGAGCACTGCAACCAACAAGATGCCTTCATCAGGGCGCATCCGTCGCGACAACCAGATACGCCCGAAACGCCCTAGCCCATGCCGCCAAAGGCACGCGGCATCTGCATGTTCAGTCGCTCCATACCACCATTCACCGCCAGGATGTCGCCGGTAACGTAGCTCCCGGCCGGAGAGCAAAGGTACAAGGCCCCCAGGGCGATATCCTCAACTTCACCCAGACGCCCCATTGGCGTCAGGTCCACCATGGTCTGCTCGATCTCGGGCGTTAACACCGTATTGAGCGCATCGGTTTTGGTGGAGCCCACTGCAATTCCGTTGACGCGCACCCTCGGTGCGTATTCCTGCGCCATTTCCCGCGTAAGGAACGACAGCGCCCCCTTGGCGGTGCCATAAGCGGTGAAGCAGGGTGCGGGTTTGTGCCCGGCAATGGAGGAAATATTCAGCACAGCACCCTCGCCCTCTCCATCGGTCATCAAGGGAACGCAAAGACGGGTCAGTTCAAAAGCGGTGGTCACGTTGAAGCGAAAAGCCGCATCGAACTCGCTGGCAGTGGTTTGGGCGGCCGGTTTGGGCGGAAAGCCGCCGGCATTGTTAACCAGAATATCGAGACGGCCGAAGGTATCGCGTACCGTATTCACCAAGTGCTCAAGCTGGGCAAAGTCCAGCACATCGGTCACTACCGGCAGAGCGCGACGCCCCATGGCCTCGGCGTCTTGGGCAACCGCACGGATATCCGCCTCGGTGCGTGCGGCCACCACGACATCTGCGCCCGCTTCCGCAAACGTGCGGGCAATCGCTGCGCCAATACCTTTACCGCCGCCCGTGATCAGGGCAACTTTGCCATCCAGGCGAAAATGATCCAGAACTCCCATTCGTTTCTCCTTGTTTGCGTCGCCGGATTCAGGCGGCACTGTTATTGGTTTATGGCCTGCTACTTGCGGTAATCCAGCGGCGGATCCCTGTCGCCCAGTAACGCTTCGTATTCGAAATCGGGACCGATGCGCTCTTCATACTCGGCACGGGCCTGCGCCAACGTATCGGGCTGCTGGAACAACTGTGCTGCTGTTAACGCCAGTGTCTTGGCGGCGACCATCATGCCCTTATAGCCAATCGAGGTGCCGCCGGCGGCGATGGCCTGCCAGCTGTGGGCCGAGGTGCCCGGTACCCAGGTTGCCGTCCGAACGCCCGCCGTAGGCACCCGCCAGCTCACATCGCCAACATCGGTAGAGCCCATGCCCAGCTCTTCCTCAAAGGGCTGGATAGTGCTTTCCCAACCCGTGATATCACGATCATTGTTCAGGGTCTCATCGATACGGTTGGCAAATGCGCGCTCCTGCGCGTCATAGTCAACGCCGCCGACAGTGGTCAGATTGGCGTGCAGTGCTCGAGCCAGTACGGTATTCGGCAATAAGCTGTGGTTGCCGTGAATCACCTCTGCCTTCAGGGTGGTTCCGGTACCGATAGCCGCGGCGTCTGCCGTGGCCATCACGCGTTCCCACAAGCCCTTGAGCGTCTCGGCTTTGGGGTGCCTGACGTAGTAGAACACCTCGGCGAAGTCGGGCACGACATTGGGTGCCGAGCCACCGCTAGTAATCACGTAGTGAATGCGGGTCTCCTGAGGAACATGCTCGCGCATCATATTGGCCATAAAGTTCATGGCTTCCACGGCATCCAGCGCTGAACGCGCCTTCTCGGGTGAAGCAGCCGCGTGGGCGGAAACCCCGTAGAACCGAAACTTGGCCGACTTGTTCGCCAGGCTGGTGGAGGGGTTCGCACTGTTCAGACTGGCAGGGTGCCAGTCCAGCACCGCGTCCACATCATCAAACAGTCCCGCACGCACCATATACACTTTGCCCGAGCCGCCCTCTTCGGCGGGAGTGCCGTACAACCGGATGGTGCCCGGTACATCGTTGTCTGCCATCCACTGTTTCACGGCGATGGCCGCCGCCGTAGATCCGGCACCAAAGAGATGATGACCACAGGCATGCCCGGCGTTGCGATCCTGCCTGATTTCCCGGAAAGGCGAATCGGTTTGTGAGATACCCGGCAGCGCATCGAACTCCGCCAGCAGGCCGATAACAGGCTCACCCTGCCCGTAGCTTGCGACGAACGCGGTTGGAATCTCGGCAACGCCGCTCTCCACGGAGAAGCCCGCATCGCGCAGGGTTTTCTGCAGCAGGTTTGAGCTCTCGGTTTCCTGATAACCCAGCTCGGCGCTCTCCCAAATAGTGCGCGCGATCCCGGCGTAGCGCTGGTAGTTATCGTCCAGGTAGTCCGTCATTGCCGATGCATCTGTAGACGCGTGAGCAGACAGTGCCGCGATTGAGGCCGCTATGCCCATACAGATCCGCGCTGTCCAAGGTGCTGTTTTCATCGCCGTGTCACCCCTACTGTGATTGCTTCGCTTACACTTGATCGCTCATCACACACCTTAGCCTCTGGAACGAGCTGCGGGGCAATACGGACCGGTTTTTATGTCGATCATCGCCCGTTGGGTTAATGCTTTGGACCAGATGGCGCGCCCGGATGCCGCGCGCTGGTCACAGTTGGACATCGTGTCCAAGTGGTTGATTGCGGTGGGGGCCCCTGTGCTTTTTATCACCTTCGCGGCAGCAGCGCTGGGAGGACTACTGGCCTGGGGAGAAGGCAGGTTTGACCCTTGGGTGTGGTTGCTGACTTGCATAGGGCTTTTGTTCGCACACGCTAGCAATAACCTGCTGAACGACCTCACCGATAGCAAGCAGGGCATCGACAAAGACAACTATTACCGCAACCAGTACAGCGTTCATTTGCTGGAAGACAAGCTAGTCAGCCCTACAACTTTTTATGGCTATATCGCATTCACTGCGGGTGTGGCGCTGGCCTGCGGGCTAGCGCTGGTGTGGTTGCGTGGCGGCCTGACCCTGGATCTGATGCTGGCGGTGGGGCTGGATGTTGTTTTGGGACGATTGCAGTAACGATGGGACTTGTGTGAAACAGCGTCAGGGAGCTGCCCCGGAAGGCAGCTCCCTGATGGCCCCCGCCAGGGGTTGCAGGAGCCGGAACAGAACGAGTGTTTACTCGTTGATCGTAGCGACCTGATTGGCGTTCAGCTGGGCCATAGCCTCAGACATTACGCGCTGGTAGCAGATCTTGTTTTCGGTGGCCTGGGTAATGCCGCCGGCATCGTTAGGATGGCTGGAGCCGCATACCTGCTCAGCCGCTTCGCTGATGCGGAAGTACAGGGCTTCCTGTCCACGTACTGTGGTGAGATCCAGGTCGTTATGGCCAATGGCTGCCTGTTGCAGTCCCTCAGCGGTGGTCGTTACTCGCGTGGTTTCATAGTTCTCTGCTGACGCGGTCATTGCTACACCAGCGCTGATACCAAGAACTGCGAAAGCGACTGTCTTGCGGATTACATTTTTCATAGTCATTTCCCTACACCTGCGGTGTTTTTATGCCATTCGGCTATTTGGTTGGTCAGCGGTCCAGGCTATTGCCTAAGACCACCTCCCGAAGTTGTTCCAGTGCCCTACTCGTTGATAGAGGCAACCTGGTCGGCGTTTATCTGTGCCATGGCTTCTGACATGGCGCGCTGAAAACAAACCTTGTTCTCTGTCGCCTGGGTCATGCCACCGGCATCCCGGGGGTTGCTGGAACCGCAAACCTGTTCGGCAGCTGCACTGATACGGAAGTACAGTGTTTCCTGGCCCCTGACTGTTGTGAGATCCAGGTCAGCGTGACTCACCGCTGCCTGCTGCAGGCTATCGACAGTAGTCGTTACCTGGGTTGTTTCATAAGTCTCTGCGGATGCATTCAGTGCGACACCAGCGGCAATGCCAATTACCGCAGAAGCCAACGTCCTGTTGATTACATTTTTCATGGTCATTCTCCCTACACCTTCGGTGTTGATTGCCACTTGGCTGTCTTGTTTGGGTGGCCGTTCCGGAGTGCCTCTCGCTGCGACCACGTGATCAAAGTTAGGCCAGCACCGTGACACTAAAAAGACGCATTCGATGAATTGTTGGTGACTATCGATGAATCGCCGGAATCCAGCGATGAGTTGCGCGCGTACCTGACCAAACACACCGCTACATGCGTGCTCGTCACTGACCGTACGCATATATAATGCGCGCTGGTTACAGCTTCGCGGCATAATGGACACGCAATGACCTATTCAGGCTTCCCCGAATTCAACCATGACCAGGCGCCACGTATCGGCGTATTGGTCACCAACCTTGGAACGCCACAGGCACCCGAAAAGCGCGCCCTGAAGCCCTACCTTAAGCAGTTCCTGTCCGACCCCCGGGTTGTGGAGATCCCCCGCCTACTGTGGTGGTTCATCCTGAACGGCATCATTCTCAATATCCGACCCCGACGCTCTGCCGAGGCCTACAAGACGGTATGGACGGAGCAAGGCTCGCCCCTGTTACTGCACACCCGTGACCAGGCCCAAGCCCTGCAGGCCAAACTGAGCGGCGAACTGGGGGAGCAGGTGCTGGTGGATTTCGCGATGCGTTACGGACAACCGGCCATTGATGGGGCCATCGAGCGCTTGCTGGAACGCGGTGTGCGGAAGTTGTTGGTGCTGCCGCTGTACCCGCAATACAGCGGTCCCACCGGGGGGTCCACCTTCGACGCGGTGGCGGCAGACTTTACCCGGCGGCGCTGGCTACCCGACTTCCGCTTTGTCAGTCATTACTGCGACCATCCGGGTTACATCGCTGCCGTGGCAGACAGCATTCGTCGCCACTGGGAGCAGCACGGCCGCGCCCAGCGACTGATCTTCAGTTACCACGGCGAACCGCGTCGCTATCTCGATAATGGCGACCCCTATCACTGCCAGTGCCACAAAACCTCCCGTCTGGTCGCTGCGGATCTGGGGCTGACAGAAGGCGAGTACATGACCAGCTTCCAGTCACGCTTTGGCCGGGAAGAGTGGCTAAAGCCCTATACCGACGAGACGCTGAAATCGTTGCCTGCTGAGGGTATCAACGCCGTGCAAATCGTTTGCCCGGGATTTTCAGCAGATTGCCTGGAAACCATCGAGGAAATCGGGGAAGAGAACCGCGAGTACTTCATGGAGGCTGGCGGGGAGCGCTATGAATACATCCCCTGCCTGAACGCTGAACAGGCACATATTGAATTCCTGGCCACCCTGGTGCGGGAGCAGCTTCAGGGCTGGTTGGATACACCGGTGACGGCGCCGGAAGTCACACTGGAACAGGCGCTCGCCAAGGGCGCTACACGATGAGGAGACGAGAATGCTTCGTAAAATGGTTGCGCTGTTGGCGCTGGGATGGACGGTGTCAGTGAACGCGCAAGTTGAAGACAACGCCGTGTGGATCGACGTGCGCACACCGGCGGAATACGCCAGCGGCCACGTGGATGGCGCGCTGAATATCCCCTGGGATGCCATCGCCACCGGCGTAGCCGCATTGGAGTTGGCGCCCGATACGCCCGTCTATCTGTACTGCGGCAAAGGTGGTCGCGCGGAAAAAGCCAAGGAAGCGCTCGCCGGGGAAGGCTTCACCGCCTTAACCAACGCCGGCGGCATTGATGATGCCCGTAAGCTGGCTGGCGAGTAAGCGTCGGTTCTTTACAGCCAGCGGCGTACGCTGGCGCAATAGTGGGCGTACTCTTCGGGGAACGCCTCACGCAGCATCTGCTCCTCTGGGCGAATGTAGCGCCATTCGATGATCAGCACGAACGCCGCGGGCACCGCCAGTGCGCTGGTGGCACCTACGGTAATAGCCAGCCCCAATAGCACCGCAGTCATACCAAGGTACATGGGATTTCGACTGAAGCGGTAGACCCCGGTTGTCACCAGCGTGGTCACCTCGGTAAAGGGGACCAGATTGGTGCCCGCGCGCTGGAACAGCCCGCCTGCATAGACCAACAGTGCCAATCCAGCCACGATAAACACGCCGCCGATGAGCTGCCCTTCCAAACTGGTGTATCGGGTTCCCGGTAGGTATTCGTTCAGCACGAAGGTGGTCACAATCCCGAACACCAACCACATGGGCGGGTAGATCACTCGCTTGGTGGTCATGCCTCTTCTCCCGCTTTATCCATGATGCGCACCTGCCGGTTCCAGCGCGCCAATACTATAGGCAATCGCGATTCCCAGTAGGAACGCCAGGGTAAGCTTGACCCGGTCATGGCTGTGGAAGTGAATCTCAGGGATCAGGTCGCTAAGCGCGATACAAACAAAGGCGCCGGCAGAGAATGCAAGCGCAGCCGCAACCACCGCGCTGCCACCACCGATCAAGGCATCAACGCCTGCGTAGAACAGCACTGCGCCAAGGGGGCACAACAGGGCGAACATCCCATTGGCACCCAATTGCGCGCTCCGGGACCATCCTCCTGCGGCCATCACAGAAGTAATCGCCATGGCACCCAGGGGTTTGTGGAGCAGAATCGCCAAAAACACACCGAATGCCATCAGCCTGCCGCCATGATCGGCCTGCGCCTGCATGGCCGCACCCAGCGCAACTCCGTCAAGCAGAGCATGAATACCCAGGCCCGCGGCAAGCGCCAGCCAACTCAATTGATTGACCGGTGAGGGATGCTGATGATCGTGGTGGTGCTCGTGATGATGGTCATCATCCTCGATGCCCTGAAGTCGGAAGGGGAATACACGAAGCAGTAACAGCAGCGTTACCAGGCCTGTTAACAGCCAGACCGCAGCGGCGTCTACCGCATGGGGGCCTTCAAACATCACAACCGCGTGGGGCAACAGATGCAGTAGCGCCACGCCCAGCATCAAGCCGGCAACAAGACTGAGGATTAGCTGCGTGCGCGTGTGGGTCATGCGCACCCACCCCGGCAACAACCCGCCGAGCCACGACACCAGCACAATGCAGGCACTGTAGAGAATCAATAACTGGGTAGCACTGGCATCCATGTGGGCCGTCCATTTTTGCAGCCGGCGATTATTTCATATTCCACTGCTGCGAGCATGACAATTGCAGCATTCGTGGTGGTACAACAGCGCACACCTTGCGCAGGTTGTGATTGGAGTGAAATTGACAGCCAGACTAACGATCATTAGTTTCGGTCATCAATCCTCTATGTCCGGGCCTGCCCATGTCGATTTACGAGTCCGTCGAATCCAGTGATTCCCGCCGCCACCTGCAGCTGAAGAGTCCGGTCAGCCTGGAGCCCATTGGCGAACTGGTGTGCGCCAACAGCGAAGATGTGGCAGTCGCGATTGCCAAAGCCAGGGCCGCACAGCCCGCCTGGGCCGCTACCAGCATGAAGGAGCGCGCCGCAATCGTGCAGCGGGCTCTGCAGTTGGTGCTGGAACGTCAGGACGAGATTATCGACACCGTAGTGCGCGAAACCGGCAAGGCCAGAACTGATGCCATGAGCATGGAAGTATTCTCGGTGGCAGACTCGCTGTGTTACTACGCGAAAAACGCCGAAAAATTTCTCAAGCCACGCAAACGCAAGATTCACGGCATCCTGGGCATCGCCAAACAGCTGCGCATACTCTACAAGCCCCTGGGCGTGGTAGGGCTTATCACGCCCTGGAATGGACCTTTTGTACTGGTGATGAACCAGGCCGTACAGGCCGTTCTTGCCGGCAATACCGTGGTCGCCAAGGGCTCTGAGGTCACACCTTTCTCTGCCAAGTTGGCCGAGACACTGCTCCTGGATGCCGGCCTGCCCGAGGGTGTGCTGCAAGTGCTTCTGGGCGACGGCGAGACCGGCGCAGCCATCGTTGAGGGCGGCGTCGACAAGATATCCTTCACCGGTAGCGTTGCCACTGGACGCAAGGTAGCGGAGGCCTGTGCCCGGCAGCTCATTCCCTGCACCCTGGAGCTTGGCGGCAACGACGCCATGATCGTATGTGCTGACGCCGATATCGACCGCGCAGTAGACGGGGCCTGGTTGGGCTCGTGCATGAATACCGGCCACTACTGCTGTGGTACCGAGCGAATCTATGTGGTGGATTCAATCTACGACGAGTTCCTTGCCAAAGTGCTTGAGAAAGGAAAACAGCTGCGCCAGGGCACCGAGCACGGCTGGGAAGAAGATGTAGGCGCGGTGTTCTGGGACCGCCAGATGAGCATCATCGAAGCGCATGTAGAGGACGCGCGCGCCAAGGGAGCCACTATTCATATGGGCGGGCGACGCAATCCGGATCTGCCCGGCCTGTACTACGAGCCCACGGTAGTGACAGAGGTCGACAACAGCATGGACATCATGCGCCTGGAGACCTTCGGGCCAATCTTGTGCATTCAACGAGTCGCCTCGGAGGAGGAAGCGCTGGCCTTAGCCAACGACTCCGAATTTGGCCTCAACGGCAACGTATGGACGCAGGATAAAGAGAAGGGCTACCAGTTGGCCTCGGCCATCGATACCGGCTCATGCAGCGTGAACGACATGGCTGTGAGCTACGGTGTACCCGCGGCACCTTTTGGTGGGCGCAAACAATCCGGCGTGGGCCAAGTGAACGGTAAAAAAGGCCTGCGCGGTTACTGCCACGAAATGCCAATCGTGATTGATCGATTTGGCGGCAAGATGCAAAACGCCTATCCCTACAGCGCCGAAAGCGCCGAGGGTATGCGCAAGCTGATGCACTTTATGTGGATAAAGACGCCGCTGGGACGCTGGCTGAGCTAGTTTTTCCCGAAAAACTCAGGCGAGCACCAGGTTATCGCGGTGAATCATCTCAGGATCACCGCCATAACCCAGCAGCGGCTCTATATCGCCCGAGGCGCGGCCAGCAATACGGCGCGCTTCATCGGCTGGGTAATTCACCAGCCCCCTTGCCACCTCATTGCCCTTACTATCGGTCAGCGACACCAGATCGCCACGGCTAAAGTTGCCCTTCACATTAACCACACCTACCGGCAGCAAACTTCGGCCAGACTCTCTCAATACCTTCACGGCACCGGCATCGAGCTCAATGTGACCCTGCACCTGCAGCAGACCCGCCAACCATTGTTTGCGCGCCGTCTGCGGCTGGCGCCCGGTGCGTAGCCAGGTACCGATGTTATCGCCATCGGCAATCGCAGCCAAAACATTCGTATGCCGGCCACCGGCGATGACAGTCTCCGTTCCGGAGCGCGCCGCCAGACGCGCCGCGCGAAGTTTCGTCACCATGCCACCTCGACCCAGCACACCGCCTTCCCCCGCAGCCGCATCCAGGGCGGAATCGCCGACATCAGCGGTAGCAATCAACGTGGCATTCGGATTTTCCCGGGGGTTGGCGTCAAAGAGGCCGTCCTGATCTGTGAGTAGCACCAGCGCGTCTGCATCGACCAAGTTCGCAACCAGAGCCGCCAGGGTATCGTTATCGCCGAAACGGATCTCGTCAGTGACGACTGTGTCGTTTTCATTAACGATGGGCAGAACGCCCAGCTGCAACAGTGTATTCAGCGTTCCCCGGGCATTGAGATAGCGATCCCGGGCACTGACATCGTCATGGCCCAGCAACACCTGCGCCGTAGTAAGGCCGTGGGTCTTGAAGGCATCTTCATAGGATTGGACCAACTCGGATTGGCCCACGGCTGCGGCAGCCTGCAGTTCATGCAATGCGGTTGGACGGGACTGCCAGCCAAGGCGAACTACACCGGCAGCAACAGCACCACTGGATACCAGTACCACCTCGTTACCCGCACCTCGCAGAGCCGCTATCTGCTGCGCCAGGGCGGTAATCATTCCCCGGTCCAGGCCCCGACCGTCGTCGGTTAACAGGGCGCTTCCCACCTTTAACACCCAACGGCGGGCGGCACTGATCTCGCTACGGTTACTCATGACGGGTCAGGGAGCGTACTCCACCTCCACGTCGTAATCGTCATCATCCTCGTCGTCATCCGCTTCCTGCGCCTGCGAACGACGGCGAGCACGCAGTTCAGCGATGCGCTCCCGCGCTTCCTGCTGCATGGCCACCTGCGATTGAAATTCCTGCTCTGCCAGTTCGGGATCTTCCGCTTCCAGTGCGCGTTGCTGCTCCAGCAGTTCCATCATGTCCTGACAGAGGCGTTGCGTGCCCTCGCCGCTAATGGCCGAAATCTCATAAACGGGGCCTTCCCACTCCAGTGCAGACAGCACCGCCTCGCGCCGCTCGGCAAACTCTTCCGGCGTGAGCAGGTCAGATTTGTTCAGCACCAGCCATCGAGGGCGGGCCGCCAGCGTGGGGCTGAACAGCGCAAGCTCTTGCACAATGGCAAGCGCGGAGTCGGCAGGCTCCGTGCCATCCCAGGGCGCCATATCGACAATGTGCAGCAGGATGCGATTACGCGTGAGGTGTTTCAGGAAGCGAATCCCCAAACCTGCCCCGTCGGAGGCACCTTCAATCAGCCCAGGTATGTCCGCCACCACAAAACTGCGGTGCGCATCGACTTTTACAACGCCCAGATTGGGGACCAAGGTCGTGAAGGGGTAGTCCGCCACTTTCGGCCGGGCCGAGGACACAGCCCGGATAAATGTGGACTTGCCCGCATTGGGCAATCCCAGCAAACCAACGTCTGCCAGTACTTTGAGTTCGAGCTTCAGCGAGCGCATTTCGCCTTCGCTGCCGGGTGTCGTCTGGCGAGGTGCCCTGTTAGTGCTGGATTTGAAGCGGGTATTACCAAGGCCGTGGAAGCCGCCGCGAGCAACGATTAACTGCTGGCCATCAGCTGAGAGGTCTCCCAGAATCTCGCCGCTGTCTTCATCAAGGATGGTGGTGCCGATGGGAACGTTAAGCACCAGGTCTTCGCCACTCTTGCCGGTACAGTTGCGACCTTTGCCAGACTCGCCGCTCTCGGCGCGGTATTGCCGCTGAAACCGGTAATCGACCATGGTGTTCAGTGCGCTGTCGGCCTGCATAATCACGCTACCGCCGTCACCGCCATCACCCCCGTCGGGGCCACCCTTGGCAATGTATTTTTCGCGCCTGAAGCTCAGGCAGCCATTGCCGCCCTTGCCCGCGAAAACTTTGATACTGGCTTCGTCTACAAATTTCATAACCCGTCCATTTTACCTGCAACGCCGTGCATTACACGGTAACTTTTCATGCTCTTCTTGATGCCGCACTTGCCAACGCTCTCATGGCACCCGTTCGTGGTCCGCTTGCGTCCTTCAGTCGCTCCACGATGTTCGCTTGGTGACGGGCGCAATCTACCGCCTTCACTGAACCCTTCGTCATCGTCCCGCTTACCGATCGGGCCCGCGGTAGCGGTCACTGCAGCGCCGGAGTGTGCGAGGCAGGACGCCGAGCCCAAGCCCCCACGGACGGGTTCACCGCGTCTCCGGCGGCAGGGCCGGCACTGCGGGTCTTGAACACGCAGCACCGCTCAATCGGCGTATTTACCCACCCGCTTATGGCACCGTTCGTCGTCCGCTTGCGCCCTTCAGTCGCTCCACGATGTTCGCTTGGTGACGGGCGCAACCTGCCGCCTTCGCTGACCACGTCGCAATCACGCTGCTACCTGCCTGACTCACGGTATCGGCCACTGCAACGCCGGAGTGTGCGAGGCAGGGTGCCGAGCCCAAGCCCCCACGGACGGGTTCACGGCATCTCCGGCGGCGGGGCCGATGCCGCGGGTCGAACAAAAAGCTACCACCACCCCAGCTTGCAATCTCGGGGGCAAAAAAAAGCCCCGTCAATTGACGAGGCTCTTTCGGATTCTTGCGAGAGTCGCAGATCAGGCGCTCACCACCTGAACAAACTTGCGATTCTTCGGACCCTTGGTGACGAACTCTACTTTGCCATCAGAGACAGCAAACAGAGTGTGGTCCTTACCGATGCGAACATTGTCGCCTGCGTGGAACTTGGTGCCGCGCTGACGAACGATGATGTTGCCTGCTTTAACGTCTTGACCGCCGAAGCGCTTGACGCCAAGGCGTTTACTCTCGGAATCGCGTCCGTTACGAGTACTACCACCCGCTTTCTTATGTGCCATGGTCGATACCCTCCTTTAGGCCGAAATACCAGTGATCTTCACTTCGGTGAACCACTGGCGGTGGCCGGTTTCACGACGATAGTGCTTACGACGATTGAACTTAACAATCTTCACCTTGGGGTGACGACCATGAGCAACCACCTCGGCGGTTACTTTACTGCCGTCCAGCAGCGGCGTGCCGATTTTCACATCGTCACCACCTACCATCAGCACACGATCGAACTCGATGGTGTCGCCGGTAGCTGCTTCAATCTTTTCCAGCTTGAGGGTTTCGCCCTCAATCACGCGGTGCTGCTTACCACCGCTTTCAATAACTGCGTACATGTTGCACTCCGTTTAGTTAGCCTGCTCGCAGTCTGTGGATCCTTCCGAAGGAGGGGCAGAGCCAGGCATAAACAGTTAAAACGCCATCCACTGCCGCCTGTGGCGGTGCATGGGTGACATGAGGGCGGCGATTTTACTGAAATCACCGCCCCCTAGCAAGGTTTAATTTCCTTTATAAGACAGGCACTTAGCTGCCTAGATTTTGCCTTTGTAGGCGTCTGACCCACCGCTTGACCACCGATGCCTCACCCCATAGCATGCGCTGGCAATCAAGGACCCCTCACACGATGCAGGATATACGCGACGCAGTCGCCGACGAGTTCGAACAGGTCAATCACCTTATCATCGAGCAACTCCACTCTGACGTGGATATGGTCGAGAACGTGGGCCACTATATCGTCGATGCTGGCGGCAAACGCCTGCGTCCACTGCTCGCCCTGCTGACGGCCAAGGCCCTCGGTGGTTGTGAGGCACAACATGTGACCTTCGCCGCGGTGGTGGAGTTTATTCACACCGCCACCCTGCTGCACGACGACGTTGTCGATATCTCCCAGCTACGCCGCGGCCGACCCACCGCCAACGCGGAGTTCGGCAACGCCCCATCGGTGCTCGTCGGGGACTTCCTGTATACCCGCGCCTTCCAGTTAATGGTTCAGCTGGATCATATGCCGCTGCTACACCATATGGCGGATACAACCAATACCATCGCCGAGGGTGAGGTACTGCAATTGGTGCGCGCCGGCGACGCCGAAACCTCTGAAGCGCAGTATCTGGATGTCATTACTCGCAAAACGGCGGTTCTCTTCGGCGCTGCCTGTCGCGGCGCAGCACTGCTCAGCGGTGAGGACGCAACGTGCTGTGATGCAATGGAACAGTTTGGTATTAATCTGGGCATTGCCTTCCAGATGATCGATGACGTACTGGACTACGAAGGTGACCCGGCAGTCACCGGTAAGAACATTGGCGACGACCTCACCGAGGGCAAGCCCACGCTCCCCTTGATTCATGTGCTCAAGACGGGCACCGAGTCACAGCAGGGGTTAGTGCGAGAGGCAATCACCCAGCGTAGCGCCGACAAGCTTGCCGACATTGTGACCGCCGTGCGCGACTGCGGTGGCCTCACTGAAACGCGAAACCAGGCGAGCGCCTACAGGGATAAGGCAATGGCCAGTCTGGATGGGCTGTCCGACAGTGCCGCCAAGCAGGCCATGGAAGCCTTGGCAGAACTTTCGGTCAGTCGAGACCACTAGCCGATTGCGACGCCCAGAGCCGCTTCATATACTGGAGCCCCCCACAGCGAAACGTTGTCATGGCGCCCATACTGCAGCTCTTTGAGCGGAAGGCCTATCCCAAACTGGTTGAAGATGCAGCAACCATGCGCTCGATACCCATCGAGTCCCTGTTCGTCGACCAGCCAGACCGAAGCACCACCTACAGCGCGAGCGCTGCTGGCCTCACCCTGGACTTTTCCCGTCAAGCCGTTACCGATGACATTTTGACCCACCTGGTGGCGCTCGCAACTGAAGCCCAGTTACGCGACGCCTTTGCCGCGCTGCGTCAGGGCAGCACTGTTAACGCCACGGAAAACCGTCCTGCGTTGCACACGCTGTTGCGCAGTAACAGCGCCCCCGAGGGCCTCCCCAATGAGTACGCGGCGGTGGCCGAAACCCGACGGCGCATGCAGGACTGGTCTGAGCACATTCGTTCAGGCCGGCACACGGGCTTCAGCGGTCAGCCGATCACTGATGTCGTGAACCTCGGCATAGGCGGTTCTGATCTCGGCCCGCGGCTGGTTAACGATGCACTGCAGGTGTTCGACGGCAAGATAGATGCCCATTTCGTGGCGAATGTAGATCCCGCTGCATTGCAAGACGCACTGCTTGGCTTATCGCCTGAATCCACACTGTTCGTTGTCTGCTCCAAGTCTTTCGGCACGGAGGAGACAATCACCAATGCCCGGGCTGCGCGCAGTTGGTTGCTGCAAGCGGGCGCTGAAGCGTCTGCATTGGGGGCGCACTTCCTGGCGATTACCACCGACATTCAGGCAGCAGCAGACATGGGCATTCCCGAGGACCACTGCCTGCCACTCTGGGACTGGGTGGGGGGGCGATACTCGCTGTGGTCTGCCATTGGCCTGAGCTGCGCCATCTCGCTGGGCTGGCACACATTCTCTGAACTGCTGGCTGGCGCGCAGCAGATGGACGAGCACGTCGAAGCGGCGGTCCCCGGGCAAAACCTCGCGGTCCTGATGGCATTGCTGGAGGTCTGGAACACTAACTTCCTGGGCGCCGACAGCCACGTGGTACTCCCCTACTGTGAGGGGCTTGGCTACTTACCCGAATTCCTACAGCAATTGACGATGGAGAGTAACGGCAAGCGCGTGGATGTACTGGGCAGGGAACTGAAGAGCGACAGTGCACCCATGCTGTGGGGCGCAGCCGGCACCATGGGACAGCATTCCTTTCACCAGTTACTGCATCAGGGCACACGCACCTTCAGCGCCGACTTCATCTTGCCCCTGACTACGCACACAGGCATGACAGAACAACACGGCCGACTCGTGGCCAATTGTCTGGCACAGAGCCGGGCGATGACGGTCGGTCGCACTGAACAGCAGTGCATCGATAGCCTACTGGCGCGGGGCGCGGGTGAGGAACGTGCACAGGCTCTGGCGACGCACCTGGCAATACCCGGTAACCGGCCACACAGCCTGATCACAATGGATGCATTAACCCCGCGTTCGCTCGGTGCATTGCTGGCGCTGTATGAACACCGCACTTATTTCAGCAGCCTGCTCTGGGGGATCAACGCCTTTGATCAGTGGGGCGTGGAACTGGGCAAGGACATCAGTGGCAGCATTTATGAGGTCATGCAGAACACCCGACCGTCGGTAGATCTCGATACCGTGACGCTGAAACACATCGCCGCCTGGCGTGCCGCGAACGACCGCGCCAAGCAACAAGATTAGCCTGGCGCTGGGTTGGCTGCCCTAGCCGTCGATCATCGCCAGCAGTTCGGCGGTTTTTGCCTCCATCAGCGCGGCATCCCCGCGACTCTCAACATTCAGTCGCACAACTGGCTCGGTATTGGACATGCGCAGATTGAAGCGCCATTCGTCGAAACTCATACTCAGGCCATCGACCTTCTCCACCGAAGCGGCGGCGCCCGTATAGGCTGACTCCACGGCCTGCAAGACCGACTGCGGGTCATCAATCGTGCGATTGATCTCACCACTGCAAGGGTAGGCCGCCATGCGCTCGGCAACCATCTCTGCAAGCGATTGATTGCGGCTGGCCATCAGTCCCGCGACCAGCAGCCATGGGATCATACCGCTGTCGCAGTAGGCGAAGTCCCGGAAATAGTGGTGAGCGCTCATCTCGCCACCGTAAACCGCATTCTCCAGACGCATCCGCTCTTTAATGAATGCGTGCCCGGTTTTGCTCTCGATAGCCTTGCCGCCCATTGATTCAACGATCGCCTGGGTGTTCCACGTCAGTCGCGGGTCGTGCACAACGGCACCGCCGGGCTCCTGCCGCAGAAATGCCTCAGCCAGCAGTCCCACCAGGTAGTAGCCCTCAATGAAGTTGCCGTCGTGGTCAAAGAAAAAGCAGCGATCGAAGTCACCGTCCCAGGCGATACCGAGATCGGCCCCCTGTTCACGAACCGCCGCGATCGTGGCTTCCCTGTTTTCGGGTAACAGAGGATTCGGCACCCCGTTGGGAAAATTACCGTCGGGTTCATGATGCAGTTTGGTAAAGCTGAACGGCAGGTGCGGTTCCAGCAGATCGATCACGCGACCTGCACCCCCGTTACCCGCATCCACCACAATCTTCAGTGGCTTTAGCGTCGGCACATCAACATAGCTCAGCAATTGAGCAACATAGTCAGCGTCGGTATCCAGCGCGTGCAACTCACCGCGCTGCGCTGCTGCGGTGAAGTCATTGCGCTCGGCAAGGGCCTGAATATCAAACAGCCCGGTATCGCCGCTGATAGGCTTGGAGCCTTCGCGCACGAACTTCATGCCGTTGTAATCCTTGGGATTGTGACTGGCAGTGACGGCGATACCGCCATCCATTTTGGCGTGGGACGTGGCGAAGTAAATCTCTTCGGTGCCGCACAGGCCGATATCGAATACGTCTACGCCCTGATCACGCAGACCGTTACTCAATGCGCCCTTGATCGCTTCGCTGGTAAGACGAATATCGTGCCCCACCACCACGCGCTTCGGCTTGATCACTTCGGCATAGGCCCGCCCTATTCGATAGGCAATGTCCTCATTGAGTTGATCCGGAATCCGGCCACGCACATCGTAAGCCTTGAAACAGGTAATCTTCTCCACCGAATCAGTCCTTGCCGTAGTAGTTTTCGTAAACGAAGTTTGTGGCTTCCACGAAACCAGGCACGCTGCCGCAGTCGAAGCGCCGACCCTGGAATTTGTAAGCCATCACGCAGCCCTTGCGCGCCTGTGTTTGCAGTGCATCGGTCAGTTGCACCTCGCCATTAGCACCCGGCGGGGTATCACGAATGATGTCAAAAATATCCGGGGTCAGAATGTAGCGACCAATGATCGCCAGGTTCGAGGGCGCATCGGCGGCATCGGGCTTCTCGACCATCTCATCGACTCTATAGATGCCGTCCTTGAGGCTCTCACCGGCGATCACACCGTATTTGTGCACTTCGTCCACGGGGACTTCCTGGATCGCCACAATTGAGCAACGAAACTGGTTATACAGCTCCGCCATTTGCGCCAATACGCCGGCACCGTCGTTCAGGCAGAGGTCGTCCGATAAAAGAACGCCGAAAGGCTCGTTACCAATGAGCGGTTCGCCGGTGAGAATGGCATGGCCCAGGCCCTTCATTTCACGCTGGCGCACCATGGTGAACACCCCCTGATCCAGTACATCGCGAATACTGTTCAGGTAGGTTTCCTTACCGGTGCCTGAGATCTGATGTTCCAATTCGTAAGAAATATCAAAGTGGTCGGCGATGGCACGTTTGCCGCGCCCGGTAACCAGCGCACAATTGCGCATGCCCGCCTCAATCGCTTCTTCAACGCCGTACTGCACCAGTGGCTTGTTCACCACCGGCAGCATCTCCTTGGGCATGCTCTTGGTGGCGGGGAGGAACCGGGTGCCATAACCGGCCACCGGGAACAGGCATTTCTTGATCATTACGCGAACTCTCCTTCTCTCGCTGAGCGCGACTGCGCCTTAACTGCTGCGACCATAAACATCTTCAAAGCGAACGATGTCATCCTCGCCTAGATAGGTACCCGACTGCACCTCGATCAACTCCAACGGGATACGACCCGGATTAGCCAGGCGGTGCTTGTGGCCCAAGGGAATATAGGTGGATTCGTCTTCGCCCAGCATGAACACCTTATCCTCGCAGGTCACCTCCGCTGTTCCGGCTACCACAATCCAGTGCTCAGCACGGTGATGGTGCATTTGCAGGGACAGGGTTTGACCCGGGTTAACGACTATGCGCTTGACCTGAAAGCGCTCAGAAACGATCAGAGATTCGTAGGAGCCCCAGGGACGGAACACGCGATGATGCAGAGACGCCTCGCTGCGCTCTTCGCGCTTCAGGCGATTAACAATCTTCTTTACGTCCTGGACCCGGTCCCGGTCTGCGACCAACACGGCATCAGCAGTTTCCACGACAACTAAATCACTGACGCCTGCTGCCGCGACCAGCCTGGATTCACTGCGAAAATAGCTGTTGGTGCTGTCTTCCAAAACAACGTCGCCCTTACTGACATTACCGCTGTCGTCACGCGCACCAACGTCCCACAGGGCCGACCATGCGCCCACATCGCTCCAGCCGCAGTCCAGTGAAACCACACCGCCCAGCGCGGTTTTCTCCATGACGGCATAGTCGATGCTGTCACTGGGGCAAGCTCGAAATGCCGCAGCATCAGGTCGCACGAAATCCATATCCCGTACGGCTGTTGCCATGGCTGCACGACACTGCTCAGCCATAGCCGGCGCCTGAGCGTCCAATTCCTTCATATAGGTGGAGGCATTGAGCAGGAACATGCCGCTGTTCCACAGGTAGTCGCCGCTGGCAAGGTATGCCGCAGCCGTCTCAGCGTCGGGCTTCTCTACAAATTGCTCCAAATCGAACAAATCGTCCGCCAGAGCCTCACCGCATTTTATGTAGCCGTAACCCGTCTCCGGCTGAGTGGGGACCACGCCGAAGGTCATCAAGCGGCCTGCCTGCGCCTGCGGCAGGGCCTTGGCCACTGCGGCAACAAATGCGTCA
The DNA here is from genome assembly GCF_014652275.1 of Parahalioglobus pacificus. Lineage (GTDB taxonomy): Bacteria > Pseudomonadota > Gammaproteobacteria > Pseudomonadales > Halieaceae > Parahalioglobus > Parahalioglobus pacificus. The sequence continues at coordinate 256,707 of NZ_BMYM01000003.1, forward strand.
GGATCGGTGATCACATGATCCGCTGGCAGCACCAGCAAGACAGACTCTGCGTCCGCCTCCAAAGCACGCAGCGCAGCCAGTGCGACCGCGGGGGCGGTATTCCTGCCCTCAGGCTCCAATATCAGGGCATCCGGATTCACGGCCATTTCGCGCAGCTGCTCCGCCACCATAAAGCGGTGCTCTTCATTGCAAACCACCACAGGCGCCGCCGCATCCAGACCCTGAGTGCGGGCTAGCGTGTCCTGCAACATAGAGGCCTCACTGGCCAGTGGCAGGAACTGCTTGGGGTGAGCCTCTCGTGAGACAGGCCAAAGCCGGCTGCCTACGCCACCAGAGAGGAGAACAGGAATCAACATATGGGGTCCTTGCTACGGAAAACTGCGGGGTGGGTGCCATCCGAACGGCCATTATTGCCACCTAATAACGCGCTGTACCCATGTTAAACAAGGCGTTCCCGAATGGCCAGCCACCCACGAAACAGGCTGGACTTGTCACCCACAGGCATTAGAATGGCAGCGCTTACAGCCCCATCAACTGATGCGCCTTCACCGCCTGCGACTGTTTTGAGCAATGCGGGCGACAACTGGAAAATCCATGACACAACAAAGCTCATATACCAAGGAAGAATTGGTTGCCTGCGGCCACGGCGATCTGTTCGGCCCGGGTAACGCCCAACTCCCCACCGACAACATGCTGATGTTGGATCGTATCGGTCATATTAGCTCTGAAGGCGGAGAGTATGGGATGGGAGAGATTGTTGCCGAGCTGGATATCCATCCGGACCTCTGGTTCTTCCAGTGCCACTTCCCCGGCGACCCCGTTATGCCCGGATGCCTTGGCCTCGATGCCATGTGGCAATTGGTGGGCTTCTTCCTCGGCTGGCGGGGTAACCCCGGACGCGGCCGCGCGCTGGGGTCTGGCGAAGTCAAATTCACGGGCCAGATTCTGCCATCAGCCACCAAAGTGGAATACCGCATTAACATGAAGCGGGTTATCGAACGCAAGCTGGTCATGGGAATTGCCGATGGCTCTGTTTCGGTGGACGGTCGCGAGATCTACACCGCCAAAGACTTGCGCGTGGGCTTGTTCACTTCAACGGAGAGTTTCTAGGGCAATGACGAAGCGGGTTGTTATCACCGGGTTGGGCGTCGTTTCCTGCCTGGGCAACGATGCCAAGGCGGTCACCGAATCGCTGTTTCACGGCACTTCGGGTATCAGCACTCGGCAAGAGCAAATCGACATTGGCATGCGCTCTCATGTAGCCGGCGCACCGGATATCGATATTCCCTCGCTCATTGATCGCAAACAGCTGCGTTTCATGGGCGATGCGGCAGCTTATGCCTACATCTCAATGCAGCAGGCTATCGACGACGCTGGGCTGACTGAAGATCAGGTTTCCAACGTTCGCACAGGCATCATCGCCGGCTCCGGCGGGGCATCCTCTGCCAGCCAAACCGAAGCTGCTGATATTCTCCGTGACCGTGGCCTGCGGCGCGTAGGTCCCTATCGCGTCACCCAGACGATGGGCAGCACCGTGTCTGCCTGCCTGGCCACCCCTTTCAAAATCAAGGGTGTGAACTACTCCATCTCCTCTGCGTGTTCTACCAGTGCACATTGCATCGGCAATGCGATGGAGCAAATCCAGATGGGCAAGCAGGATGTGGTGTTCGCCGGCGGCGGCGAGGAACTCCACTGGACCTTAAGCAGTCTGTTCGATGCGATGGGGGCACTGTCCACCAAGTACAACGAAACACCCGAGCGGGCATCACGCGCCTACGACGCTGACCGGGATGGCTTTGTTATTGCCGGTGGTGGCGGCATGTTGGTGCTGGAATCACTGGAGCACGCACAAGCACGAGGCGCCAAGATTTACGCTGAAGTGGTGGGCTACGGCGCCACTTCAGACGGCTATGACATGGTTGCGCCCTCGGGCGAAGGCGCCGTGCGCTGTATGCAGCAGGCACTGGCCACTGTGGAAGGCCCGATTGACTACATCAATGCTCACGGCACCAGTACACCGGCGGGTGATATTCAGGAGCTCAAGGCCGTACGTACTGCCTACAGCGATCAGGATCACATTCCTGTCATTGGCTCGACCAAGTCACTCTCTGGCCATTCACTGGGGGCTGCGGGTGTACAGGAGGCAATCTACGCATTGCTAATGCAGCAGAACAACTTTATCGCTGCCTCCGCCAATATCGAGACCTTGGATCCCGAGGCTGAGGGCCTACCCATCGCTACCGAACGGCACGACAACGTGGATTTGCAGCGAGTCATGTCTAACAGCTTCGGTTTTGGCGGCACCAACGCGTCGCTGGTGTTCCAGAAGTTCACCGACTGAGCGGCACGCTCACCTGTCCTGTCTGGCGGTGGTTAGCCAGACAGGAGATCCAGCAAAAATACCTCCACCGTATCGCCGGGCGAAACCGTCATTCCGGGTGGGATGACGGCGAGTACATTGGATCGGCTGACGGCGCTTAACACACCGGAGCTTTGGTTCTCGCCCACACTGACACGCATCACCTCCCCATCAATCGATAGAATTGCTCGCAGATATTCCTGACGGGTGCCGACCCGGGTTATCGAAAAATCAGCGCGAGCGCGAACGGATGGCGGCTCTATTTCAGCACACCCCTGACGCTTGAGCAGGTAGGGCCGCGCAATCAGACAGAAGGTCACAAAAACGGAACTGGGATTGCCGGGCAGCCCGATAAAGGGCGTGCCCTGCACATGACCGAAGGCGAGAGGTTTGCCGGGCTTTATAGCCAGCTTCCACAGTCCCAACTCACCCAGCGACCGCACGGCGTCCTTGACGTGATCTTCTTCACCCACCGATACGCCACCGCTGGTTATAACAACATCGGCAGAGGCCGCTGCGCGAGACAGAGCCTCTCGCGTACCGGCCGCATCGTCATCGACGATGCCACCATCGATAACTTCCATGCCCAACCCCTGCAGCAAACCCTGCAAGGTGTAGCGATTGGAGTTATAGAGTTTGCCGGGGGACAGTGGCTGGCCCGGTTCCAGCAGTTCATCACCCGTGGAAAGAATGGCCACACGCAAAGGCCGGTACACACGCACAGTGGCAACGCCCACAGATGCTAGCATGCCCAGATCCTGCGGCCGCAGACGCCTGCCTGGCGCCAGTAGTTGTTCGCCGGCCTGGATATCCTGACCCGCGCGACGGATGTGCTGGCCCTCACGCACATCAGCAGTGATGGTGATCACACCCTCATTGAGTACACAGTCTTCCTGCATCGCCACGGCATCGGCCCCCTCTGGCACCGTGGCCCCGGTAAAAATACGCGCGGCTGTCCCAGGCGTGAGCGGCTCGGGCACCGCGCCGGCGGCTATGCGTTGGGAGACTGCCAGTGCCTGACCGGCATCCTTGGCGCGCAGGGCGTACCCATCCATGGCACTGTTGTCTTCGCCAGGCACCGCAATGTCGGAAGTGACCGGCGCGGCCAATACCCGACCCAATGCCTCCTGCAGGCGCACACTTTCAACCACGTCCATGGGCTGGGCGCGCTCCAGAATATGGTCCAGAGCGTCAGCCAGAGGGGTTAGCTTTTTCATATCGCGCGCCGGGTGTTGTCCTTATCAGCGGCTATGCCGAGCCTGCCCTAGCGTTCAGTACCCCAACGAAATTACAAGGGCGATGAGCACTGTCCAGCTGCTCGGCGATGATGCCGTTCCACGCAGTGCGGCAGGCACCCGTCGAACCGGGCATGCAAAAGATGACGGTGTTGTTAGCGAAACCGGCCAGGGCCCTGGACTGAATCGTGGAAGACCCAATTTCATCAAACGACAGCGCTCTGAAGACCTCACCAAAGCCTTCAATCTGCTTGTCGAAGAGAGGCGCAGCTGCTTCAGGTGTCGAGTCGCGGCCCGAGAACCCGGTACCACCCGTCACCAGCACCGCATGCACGCTGTCATCTGCGATCCACTGGGAGAGCGCCGCCCTGATCCGGTAGATATCATCAATCACAATCAAGCGCTGTGCGACGCTGTGACCTGCTGCCGCCAAGGCTTCAGCAAGAAAATCACCCGACGTATCGTTAGCTGCGGTGCGGGTATCTGAAACCGTGAGCACTGCGACGTTCAGGCCCAATGAAACACCGTCTGTGGCTTTAGCCATAACTATTCTTCCTCTTGTTGCCGCGCAATGTCGTAATGTGCGCGCACAGCCGCGCTGACGAAACCGCGCCAGGGCACCTGCTTAATCGCGAAATGATTGCGCAAACGACTGCAGTCCAGCACGCGATGGATAACCGGTGCTTCGTCCGGTGCCAGCGCCAAACGAACGGACTCAGCGTCATAGCCCCAGTACTGCGAGGCAGCCGCCAATACAACCTCAGCAAACTCATAGCAGTTGGTCGGGTCCGAGCTGCAGTAATGGAAATTGCCCCAATTTTCAGCGCCTGCACTGACCTGGTCCAGCATACCGGCCATCACGCGGGCCGCTTCCCCGGACTCAACGGGGCAACCTATGCGGGTGCCGGGCAAAGCGATATCGCCACCCTCAGCGAAATGCGCCAGGAATTGGGTCAAGGCATTGTCGCCGTGGTGGGAGAACACCTGTCCGAGACGCAGCACCAAATGGGAATCACAGGCTTGCCGGATGCTCGATTCTGCGTCTCGCAGGAGGGTGCCCGCTTCATCAGCCGCATCTGGCTCATCGACTTCCCGGTAAAGTCGCTCCTGCCAACCTGAGAAAACGCGGTCGCTGGAAACAAAAAAGTAGATGATGTCACCGCGCGAACAGGCCTTGGCTAACCAATGGCTGCGATCACTGTCATGATCACGAAGTTGGGCGCCTGCGTCGTTTGCCGCATGGAAGCGTAGATCGAGGATGGCATCGGGTTCCGCTCGGCGAACCGCTTTCTTAGCCTGACGTTCGCTTTTCCAGCGACTGGCAGTAAAGCTCAGTGCTTCCACCTCATGACGCCCCCAGCGTAGCAAATGAGACTGTAGTGCTTGTCCCAATGCACAATCGACACCCAGCAAAAGTACCCGCATTCAGTTATGCCGCTGCGTTGAGGGGGTTCCACATTCCCGGGTGCCCGAAATCAGAACGGAATATCGTCATCAACTGGAAAATCAGAAGGTGGGGCAGCAGGTGCCTGCTGCTGTGGCGCGGGAGCTGAACGCTGGGGTTGCTGCGCGGGCGCGTCGTACCCGCCCTGAGCAGGCCCCCGCCCGTAGTTATCGCCACCCATTGCGCCGCCAGCGCCATCCATCGCGCCGCGACTATCAAGCATCTGCATTTCACCGGCCACTATCTCTGTGGTGTAACGGTCCTGGCCGGACTGGTCTTGCCATTTACGGGTGCGCAGGGCGCCTTCGACATACACCTTGGAACCCTTGCGCAGGTACTCACCAGCGATTTCCGCGAGACGATTAAAAAACACAATACGGTGCCACTCGGTCCGTTCCTGTGGCTGACCGGTCTGCTTGTCTTTCCAGGTTTCGGAGGTGGCCAGTGAAATGTTGGTGACGGCTGAGCCAGACTGCGTATAGCGCGTCTCCGGGTCATTACCCAGATTGCCCACCAGAATGACTTTATTGATTCCCCTTGATGCCATTTTGGCCCCCTGAAACGCGTTGCAAAGCAGTGATTATAGAAACCACGACTATAGCAATCCGCTCATGCGTTTGCACCAGAGGGAGAGGCTTTAAGCGCTCTGAATCAGGCAGTTTCAGCCCTATTGGCGCCAGGCACAGGCTCGAGACGGACCAACAGCGCCAGCCATAGGAGGCCCGGCAGCACACAGGCGATGGCGAGGCCCACAGGACCACCCACCGACAGAGCTGCACCGCCTGCCACACCGCCGAAAAAGGCGCCAAGGAACTGGCTGGTGGAAAAAGCGCCCATCGCCGTACCTTTGAGCGAAGGCTGCGCTTGCTTGCTCACCAGCGACGGCAGGGTGGCTTCCAGGTAATTGAAAGCAGCGAAAAAGGCGACCAGTGCCACCCAGTAAACAAGCATTCCTCCACCCAACACCAGGGCGGCGACTGACACAAGCAGCAGGCTGATTGCGATGGCCATTGCCAGGCGTAATCGCCCGTAGCGCTCACCCAGGCGCATAAGAGGCAGTAGACCCAGCACCGACAGGAATAGCACAGGGAGGTATACCTGCCAATGGGCATCGCGCGGGATAGCAAGCTCGGCTTCCATCGCAGCCGGCACCACCAGGAAGCTGGCCATCAGCACGTAGTGCAGACAAAAGACCCCAAAATAGATGGGGGCCAGCGCGGGCGACGCGAACATTGCCAGCACCTGTCCTCGCTGCACGGTCTGGGGCACCTGAACGGCTGCGGGTGGCTTGGGCACCATAAACACAACAACAGCGACCCCGATCAAAGCCAGCCCCGCTGTCACTGAAAAGACCAGCGACAAGCCGCCGGCGGCCGCCAGCAGCGGTCCAATAACGAGTGCAATCGCAAAAGAGGCGCCGATACAGGCACCGATGATGGCCATGGCTTTCGTGCGCTGTTCTTCGGAAGTCAGGTCCGCGGCCAGCGCCATAACGGTGCCAGCGATGGCACCCGCGCCCTGCATAAACCGACCAATGACAATTCCCGTGAGTGAATCTGCAACTGCCGCAATCAGACTACCCAACGCGAAGAGCAGCAACCCAGCAACGATCACCGGCTTGCGACCCACGCGGTCAGACAACCAGCCCAGCGGTATCTGCAGTGCGGCCTGGGTCAGTCCGTAGGCACCCAGCGCCAATCCGATAGCCATCGGCGTCGCACCGGGTATATCGGTAGCGTACAGGGCCAGCAGGGGCAGAACCATAAACAGGCCCAGCATGCGAAAGCTGTACAGCAGGGCAAGCGAGAGCACGGCTCTGCGCTCACCGCGAGACATGGGATTACGGGTAATCACGGATAACTCAAGAGTTGATTGGTGCTAGTTTACCAGTAAGGAAACACCACAGCATCTGCCCGGCGCCTGACCACGTATTTATTTGCAGCGGCTTTGCCTGCTCATCAGGCGAGGCTCTATACTGGGACGTTTACTTTCAGGACACCTCGATTCAGTAATGGACACCATACAGGTCCGCGGCGCACGCACGCACAACCTCAAGAATATCGACCTCGATATCCCGCGCGACAAACTGGTGGTGATCACCGGTTTGTCGGGATCAGGCAAGTCGTCCCTCGCCTTCGATACGCTCTATGCCGAGGGTCAACGGCGCTACGTAGAATCCCTGTCCACGTATGCCAGGCAGTTCCTATCGATGATGGAAAAACCGGACATGGACCATATCGAGGGCCTGTCGCCGGCGATTTCCATTGAACAGAAATCCACGTCTCATAACCCGCGCTCCACTGTCGGCACCATTACGGAGATCTACGATTACCTGCGTCTGCTGTTTGCCCGAGTGGGTGAACCCCGCTGCCCAGACCACGATGTGAATCTGGAAGCCCAGACCGTCAGCCAGATGGTTGACGCTGTGCTGGCGCTACCGGAGGGCAGCAAGCTGATGCTGCTGGCGCCGGTGATCCGCGAGAGAAAGGGTGAGCATCTGCACGTTTTCGAGGAACTGCGCGCTGCGGGCTTTGTGCGCGCGCGCGTAGACGGCATTGTGGTTGACCTCGACGATGTACCCACCCTGGAGAAGAACAAGAAGCATCGGATCGAAGTCATCGTGGATCGTTTCAAGGTGCGTGAGGATCTGGGCCTGCGCCTGGCAGAGTCCTTTGAAACAGCCCTGGATCTTACCGACGGTTTGGCCTCCGTGGTGTATATGGACGGTGATGGCGACGACCTCTTGTTTTCTGCCCGCTTCGCCTGCCCAGTTTGTGGCCACAGCATTGATGAGTTGGAACCGAGACTGTTTTCCTTCAACAACCCGGCCGGTGCCTGCCCCTCCTGCGACGGGCTCGGCATCAAGCAGTACTTCGATGAAAGCCGTATCGTTCAGCACCCGGAAGCAAGTCTGGCAGAAGGCGCCATCCGGGGCTGGGACAGGCGCAATGTGTACTACTTTCACATGCTCAGCTCCCTGGCAGAGCACTACGACTTTGACATCGATCTGCCTTTCGAAAAGCTCTCGAAAAAGCACCGGCAGGTCATCCTGCACGGCAGCGGTAAAGAAGAGATCGCTTTTGCGTATGTGAATGATCGCGGCGATGTCTTCCAGCGCACGCATTCCTTTGAAGGCATCATTCCCAACATGGAGCGCCGCTACCGGGATACCGACAGCCAGTCGGTGCGTGAGGACCTGGCCAAGTTTCTGGCGACAGCGCCCTGCCCTGACTGTCACGGTACGCGCCTGCGACGCGATGCCCGACACGTATTCGTCGATGAGCGCACTCTACCCTCCGTGACCGGCATGGCCGTGGGCGATGCACAAGCCTACTTCGAGCAACTGGTGTTGGATGGCCGCAAAGGCGAAATTGCCGACAAAATCGTAAAAGAGCTGCGTGCACGCTACCGCTTCCTGGTAGACGTGGGCCTGAATTACCTCACCCTGGACCGCAGTGCAGAAACCCTGTCTGGCGGGGAAGCTCAACGAATTCGACTGGCCTCGCAGATTGGCGCGGGGCTCGTTGGCGTCATGTACATCCTGGATGAACCTTCTATTGGCCTGCACCAACGCGACAATGAGCGATTGCTGAACACGCTGACCCATCTTCGCGACCTCGGCAATACCGTGCTGGTGGTGGAGCATGACGAAGATGCAATCCGCACGGCGGACCACATTATCGACATCGGCCCGGGCGCAGGCGTACACGGTGGCGAGATCGTTGCTGAGGGACCACTGAAAAGCATTATCAAGAGCAAAGACTCCCTCACAGGCGACTACCTCTCAGGCAAACGCAAAGTCGAGATTCCCTCGCAGCGGCATGCACCCGACCCCGATCGGATGTTGGTGCTAAGCGGCGCTAGCGGCAATAACCTGAACGACGTCACGCTGGAGATCCCGATTGGTCTGCTCACCTGTGTCACTGGTGTTTCGGGATCCGGGAAATCCACGCTGATCAACGCCACCCTCTATCCCCTGGCAGCAACCGAGCTGAATGGCGCAACGACGCTCAATCCAGCCGCGCACGAGGCAATAGCCGGGCTGGATCTGATCGATAAGTGCATTGATATTGACCAAAGCCCCATCGGTCGCACACCACGCTCTAACCCCGCCACTTACACGGGCATTTTCACCGCCATCCGCGACCTGTTTGCTGGCACTCAGGAAGCGCGTTCACGGGGCTACAAACCTGGCCGATTCAGCTTTAACGTAAAGGGCGGCCGCTGTGAGGCCTGTCAGGGCGACGGTGTCACCAAGGTAGAGATGCACTTCCTACCAGACATTTACGTGCCCTGTGACGTCTGTAAGGGCAAGCGCTACAACCGCGAAACCCTGGAGATTCGCTACAAAGGCAAGAACATCCACGAAGTCTTGGACATGACAGTTGAGGATGCCCTGGCATTTTTTGAAGCCGTGCCGGCGATAGCCCGTAAGCTACAAACGCTCATGGATGTAGGTTTGTCCTATATTCGCCTTGGGCAGGCCGCCACCACACTGTCGGGAGGCGAGGCCCAGCGCGTCAAACTGTCCAGAGAACTGTCAAAGCGGGACACTGGCAACACGCTTTATATACTGGATGAGCCCACAACCGGCCTGCATTTTGAGGACATCAAGCAGTTGTTAGAAGTGCTGCACCGACTGCGGGACCACGGCAATACCGTCGTCATCATCGAGCACAACCTCGATGTCGTAAAAACCGCAGACTGGGTGGTCGATCTGGGTCCGGAAGGCGGTAGCGGCGGTGGCCAGATTGTCGCCACCGGCACACCTGAAGCGGTTGCCAAGGTGAAGGGCTCACACACCGGGCGATTCCTAGCACCCATGCTGAAACCAAAGAAGGGGCGCAAGGCGGCCTGATCAGGGACAGCCTGCACCGGGGCTCTCCACTGCTATAGCTTCCACTCGGCCCGCACGTTCGCGGGTCGCCACTTGTTTGTCAGCGCCCTTGGCCGTCATCGCGAACAATTGACGTCCATCCTCTCCACCTAACATGCAGGCATAGCAGTTTTGCGTGGTTTGCACACGCCTCACCGCACGTCCGCCTTCTGACACAAGAAAACATTCGGGGGCCAGGGCATTGGCGACCCAGACGTTACCTTCGGCATCCAGAGCAATACCGTCCGGTGCAATGCCTTCCAGTGCCGCCCAAACCCGCCTGTTGGCCAGTGTGCCGTCGGCCGTGATATCGAACGCCGTAAGGCGAGCACCGAGTGTTTCGGCAATAATCAGTGTGTCGCCGTCAGGGGTAATCACAGTGCCATTGGGAAACGCCATATCGGCAGCGGCACAGTGAGCACTGCCATCGGGATCGACTCTCACGAGGTTGGTGGTGGAAACATCGGCCAGCACGCGCTCCATGCCCTGACTGCGGATGGCGGTATCCAGATCAAAGCCAAAATTGCCCACCCAGGCCCTACCCTGGTTGTCGACAGTCATGTCGTTGCACATAAAGCGCGCCAAGTCTGTAAGGTCCGCATGCACCACAAATCCGGTTGGTGTTTCGCGCAAAACCTGCAGCCGCTGCATAGCGACCACTAATAGAGCCCCGTCGGGCAGCCACCCAAGGCCAGATGGCTGGTCGTCAAAGGTATGCTCAGTGCGAACATCACCGCTGGTGCCCATAGACTTCACCGCATGATCGTAGAAATCACTGAACCAAAGGCGACCGGCGTGCCAACGTGGCCCCTCTCCGAAGTACAGCCCCTCTGCAACAATCTGTGTGTCAGCCATGTCTGTCTCCCGTGTTTCGTGAAGCATATCAGGACTGGAGACATATCGGTCGGGCCGCGTCCGGTCGGGCCGCGTCCGGTAGGGCCGCGATCATTCGCCGGAGTCACCGCATTGCCTGAATCCTGTTCCCGAGAAACCGCGGCAACCAGATTGTTGTCAGGAGAGGCGTTTCAAATTGCGGGCAAAAAAAAGCCGGGCAACGCCCGGCTTTTTCATTCAGGAGATGGAGAGGCCTGAATTAATCTTCGTCGCCATCAAACTGCTCGGGCTGAGGACGATCAACCAGCTCAACATAGGCCATGGGCGCCTTGTCGCCAGCGCGGTAGCCGCACTTGAGAATGCGGATGTAACCACCGGGGCGCGCCTGGTAGCGCGGCCCGAGCTCACTGAAGAGCTTGCCCACTGCGGCCTTATTGCGCATACGGTCGAACGCCAGGCGACGGTTAGCCACGCTGTCTTTCTTCGCCAGCGTAATCAGGGGCTCCGCATAGCTGCGCAGCTCCTTCGCCTTGGGCAAAGTGGTTTTAATGAGTTCGTGCTCAACCAACGAGATGGTCATGTTGCGGAACATGGCCTTGCGGTGCGAGCTGTTACGATTCAACTGACGTCCACTGTGACGATGACGCATTTTTCCAATCCTATAATGTCTGTGCTATCGCAGCACTTTCTAGCAATTCGGTGGGGTGCGCATTAAACGCTAAGCACCCGCTCGTCGTTCTTCAGGCTGGCGGGGGGCCAGTTGTCCAGGCGCATACCCAGAGACAAACCGCGTGATGCCAGCACATCCTTGATCTCGGTGAGAGACTTCTTACCCAGGTTCGGGGTCTTCAGCAGCTCAACCTCAGTACGCTGCACCAGATCGCCGATGTAGTAAATGTTTTCCGCCTTGAGACAGTTGGCTGAACGTACGGTCAGCTCCAGATCGTCAACCGGGCGCAGCAGAATGGGATCAACCTCATCCTCTTCCACCAGCGCTTCAGATTCGGACTCAGACTCGAGGTCTACGAAGACAGCCAGCTGCTGCTGCAGAATCGTCGCTGCACGACGAATGGCGTCTTCAGGGTCGATGGTGCCATTGGTTTCCAGATCCAGAACCAGCTTGTCCAGGTCAGTACGCTGCTCTACACGGGCTGCTTCTACCACGTAGGAAACGCGGTGAACGGGTGAAAACGTAGCGTCCAACTGTAGACGGCCAATGGAACGGGTTTCCTCTTCGGGATTCTCACGAGAATCCGCAGGCGAGTAGCCACGACCACGAGCGACGGTCAGACGCATCATAATGTCTGAGTTGTCGTTCAGGTGGCAGATCACGTGCTCCGGGTTACGGATCTCGATATCGTGATCAACCTGAATATCGCCAGCTGTTACCGGGCCAGGACCTTTTTTGGTCAGGGTGATTTCAGCCTCGTCCTTGCCGTTCATCACAAGGGCAACACCCTTGAGGTTCAGCAGGATCTCAATAACATCTTCCTGTACGCCCTCGATGGCAGAGTACTCATGCAGTACACCATCGATTTCGACTTCGGTGATCGCGCAGCCGGGCATGGACGACAGCAGAATACGACGCAGGGCATTGCCCAACGTGTGGCCAAAGCCACGCTCCAGCGGCTCCAGAGTTACCTGGGCGCGGGTTCCGCTCTTCTGATCGACGTCGATCTTGTGCGGAGTCAGTAATTCTTTAACAGCACTTTGCATAGGGCACCTGTAGCTAAGTATTCGTTACTTGGAAGCGGATTACTTGGAGTAAAGCTCCACAATCAGGTTTTCATTGATCTCTGAGGACAAGTCCTGACGATCAGGTACCGCTTTGAACACACCTTCGAGCTTAGTGGCGTCAACTTCAATCCACTCAGGCTCGCCACGCTGTGCTGCAAGCGCCAGGGCAGACTGAACGCGCAGCTGCTTCTTGGCCTTTTCGCGCAGTGATACAACATCACCGGCTTTCACCTGGTACGAGGCGATGTTTACCACTGTGCCATTCACAAGGATGGCCTTATGAGCAACCATTTGACGCGCTTCTGCGCGCGTAGCGCCAAAGCCCATACGGTAAACAACGTTGTCCAGACGGCTCTCCAACAGCTGCAGCAGGTTCTCACCGGTTGCACCCTTCAGGCGGGCCGCTTCCTTGTAGTAGTTACGGAACTGCTTTTCCAGAACGCCATAGATGCGACGTACTTTCTGCTTTTCACGCAACTGAATGCCATAGTCAGACAGGCGGCCACGACGGGCACCGTGCTGACCGGGCGCTGATTCGGGTTTGCACTTGCTATCGAGTGAACGAACACCGCTCTTAAGGAACAGGTCGGTGCCTTCGCGGCGCGACAGCTTACACTTGGGTCCAATATATCTAGCCATGATATTTCTTCCTATTACACGCGACGCTTCTTGGGCGGACGACAACCGTTGTGAGGCACAGGCGTCACATCGGTAATGTTGCTGATCTTGTAGCCACAAGCATTCAGCGCACGTACTGCAGATTCACGACCGGGCCCAGGGCCCTTAACGCGAACATCCAGATTTTTCAGACCATACTCTTTTGCCGCTTCGCCAGCGCGCTCTGCTGCTACCTGAGCAGCGAATGGCGTGCTCTTGCGAGAGCCGCGGAAACCGGAACCACCAGCCGTCGCCCAGCTCAGGGTATTACCCTGGCGGTCGGTGATAGTAATAATGGTGTTGTTGAAAGACGCGTGGACGTGGGCGATGCCGTCTGCCACTGTCTTGGTGATTTTCTTACGAGTGCCTTTGGCACCTGGCTTAGCCATAGTTAATTCCTACTTTAATATCAACACTGCGCTACGGCGCAGCTACACTAAAAAGGATTCGCTGTTCGGTATCGAATTACTTGCGAATCGGTTTGCGCGGGCCCTTACGGGTACGTGCATTTGTCTTGGTGCGCTGACCGCGCAGCGGCAGACTGCGACGATGACGCAGACCGCGATTGCAGCCCAGATCCATCAGACGCTTGATGTTCATTGACACTTCACGACGCAGATCGCCTTCCACGGTCATTTCAGCGACCTTGGAACGCAGTGAATCCATCTGCTCTTCAGTGAGCTGCCCGATCTTGTCGCTTTCTGCAACACCGGTTTCGGCACACAGGCGCTTAGCCTGGGTACGGCCGACACCGAAGATGTAGGTCAGCGAGATAACAGCATGTTTGTTATCGGGTATGTTGACGCCGGCAATACGAGCCATCCAACTTTCTCCAAATACTCAAATTGACGCATAGCGTGCCCACGCACGCACTCCAAGCCCCTGATTTAACTCAGTTTTGTGGACCGGAGGCGAAAGGCGCAGCATTCTAGCGATATCGTTTCAAAAAATCAACAGCAGCAGCGAATCAGCCCTGACGCTGCTTGTGGCGGGGATCGGTGTTACAGATCACACGCACCACGCCTTTGCGACGGACGACCTTGCAGTTCCTGCAGATCTTTTTCACAGAAGCACGTACTTTCATCTCTACTCTCTCCGTTGTCCGACCGCGCTTTAACGAATGCGACCGGAACCACCATAATTCTTCAAGTTGGCCTTCTTCATCACCGAGTCATACTGGTGAGACATCAAGTGACTTTGCACCTGGGCCATAAAGTCCATGACAACCACAACAACGATCAGCAACGAGGTACCACCCAGATAAAAGGGCACGTTCCACGTTACAACCAGGAACTGAGGCATCAGGCACACCAGCGCAATGTACGCTGAGCCGAAGACCGTCAGTCTGGTCAACACGCCATCAATGTAGTTGGCGGTTTGCTGACCCGGGCGAATACCAGGCACAAAGGCACCGGAACGCTTCAGGTTGTCAGCCACTTCCTGCGGGTTGAACATCAACGCCGTATAGAAGAAGCAGAAAAACACAATAAACACCGTGAACAACAAGATGTTCAGCGGCTGACCGGGACCAATAGCCACGGCCAAATCCTGCAGCCAATCAGCGCCATCACCACTACCCATCCACTGGGCAATCGATGCCGGGAACAGCAGGATGGAGCTGGCGAAAATTGCGGGGATCACACCCGCCATATTCACCTTCAGCGGCAGATGCGAGCTCTGCGCCTGGACCATCTTGCGCCCTTGTTGGCGCTTGGCGTAGTTCACCGTAATGCGACGCTGGCCGCGTTCGATGAACACAATCATGTAAATCACCGCAATGGCCAGTGCGAGGATAAACAGGAGAATCAGAATATTGATTTCACCCTGTCGCGCCTGCTCCAGCGACTGCCCGATCGCCGCCGGCAAACCCGCGACGATACCGGCGAAGATAAGCAGTGATATACCGTTACCCACGCCCTTCTCTGTAATTTGCTCGCCCAGCCACATCATAAAGACGGCGCCAGTGACCAGGGAGGTAATAGCGATCACAAAAAACAGGATCGAAGTGTCATATGACATTCCCTGGTTGGCCATGCCCACAGTCATCCCTGTGGCCTGAACAATGGCCAGCACTACCGTCAGGTAGCGCGTGTACTGGCTGATCTTACGGCGGCCAGCCTCGCCCTCTTTCTTCAACTGCTCCAGCTGCGGTGTTACCGCTGACATCAGCTGCATAATGATGGATGCAGAGATGTAGGGCATGATGCCCAGCGCCAAAATACTCATACGCTCCAGGGCACCGCCCGAGAACATATTGGCCAGCCCCAGAATCGTGCCCTGGTTCTGGTTAAACAGGGCCGCCAGCTGGGCGGGGTCTATACCGGGTACCGGTATATGCGTACCGATCCGGTAAACAATAATGGCCAGTAAAACAAAACGAAGGCGAGCAAAGAGCTCGCCCATGCCTGCCTTATTGACCCCTGGCAGCTGACCTGTCGCCATTTAGTCCTCTACTTTTCCGCCTGCCTGCTCGATCGCTTCGCGCGCACCTTTGGTGACCGCGAGACCCTGGATCGTAAGCGCTCGGCTTAGTTCGCCAGACAGGAATACACGTGCGCGTGTCACGTTCTCTTTGACCAGGTCAGCCGCTTTAAGTGCCGCCAGATCTACAGTATCGCCATCTACCTTGTTCAACTCACCGAGACGAACTTGCGCAGTGGTGCGACCAATACGGGAAGAGAAGCCATACTTGGGCAGACGCTTCTGCAGAGGCATTTGACCACCCTCAAATCCGGGTGCAACCTTGCCGCCAGAGCGGGACTTCTGACCTTTGTGGCCGCGTCCTGCGGTTTTACCAACGCCGCTACCAATGCCGCGACCAACGCGCTTGGCATTTTTGCGGGCACCTGGCGCGGGGCTCAGGGTATTCAGTCGCATTACTTCAGACATTGTTTAATCCTCAACCCGTACCAGGTAGTTAACCTTGTTGATCATGCCGCGTACCGACGGGGTATCTTCAACTTCGACCGTGTGACCAATACGACGCAGACCCAGGCCTGCAACGCACGCCTTGTGGTTCTTCAGGCGACCATTGGTGCTCTTGATCTGCGTGACCTTGATAGTTGCTTTAGCCATGACTGATCAGCTCGCTAATTAGTTCAGAATTTCTTCGACGGACTTGCCACGCTTGGCTGCCACGTCTTCGGGTGCTGCCATGTCGCGCAGGCCATTAAAGGTTGCACGCACCACGTTCACCGGATTGGTAGAGCCGTAGCACTTCGCCAGTACGTTGTGTACGCCAGCAATTTCAAGCACGGCGCGCATAGCACCACCAGCAATAACGCCGGTACCTTCAGAGGCAGGCTGCATGTACACCTTTGACGCGCCGTGGCTCGCCTTAACCGGGTACTGGATCGTGCCATTGTTCAGCTCTACGCTGATCATGTTGCGACGTGCAGCTTCCATTGCCTTCTGGATGGCGACAGGCACTTCACGCGCCTTACCGCGACCGAAGCCAACCTTACCGTTGCCGTCGCCTACTACTGTCAGTGCGGTAAAACCAAAGATACGACCACCTTTGACCACCTTGGCAACACGGTTGACCTGAACCAGTTTTTCCTGGAGGTCACCATCCTGTTGCTGCTTCTTTTGATCGTTGAAAGCCATAGTTCTACCTTAGAATTCCAGTCCACTTTCACGCGCTGCGTCGGCCAGTGCCTTAACGCGCCCGTGGTACTTGTAACCGCCGCGATCGAAAGCCACTTTCTCGATACCGGCTTCCTTGGCACGCTCAGCAACCAGCTTACCTACAGCAGCAGCAGCTTCTACGTTGCCTGTCTTGCCACCACGCAGATCAGAATCCAGCGTGGAAGCACTCGCCAGCACCTTGTCGCCACTGGCAGCAATAATCTGCGCATAGATGTGACGCGGGGTGCGGTGCACACTCAGGCGGTTAACGCCCTGGGTGCGCATGCGGATGCGTGAGCGACGTGCGCGACGCAGTCTTGAATCGTTCTTTGCACTCATCTCAACTTACCTACTTCTTCTTGGCTTCTTTACGACGAACGTACTCGTCTGCGTAACGAATGCCCTTACCTTTGTAAGGCTCCGGCGGACGGTAGGCACGGATCTCAGCCGCTGCCTGGCCCACGGCCTGCTTGTCGATACCCTTAACCACAACCTCTGTCTGGCTGGGTGTTTCGGCGGTGACACCTTCTGGGAGCTCGTGATCAACCGGGTGGGACAGACCCACAGTCAGGTTGACGCTCTTACCAGATGCCTTGGCACGATAACCAACGCCGTTCAGTACCAGCTTCTTCTCCCAGCCTGCGCTTACGCCAACAACCATGTTGTTGATCAGCGCACGAGTAGTACCCGCCATGGCTTTGGCCTTGTCACTGTCATAAGCGACATTCAGAACGTTGTCGTTCTGATTGACCTGCACGCCCTCGGTCAGGGAGAGCTCCAGGGAACCTTTACTTCCCTTTACGGTGAGCTGGCTGCCGTCAACTTTGACTTCGACGCCACTGGGCAGCTCGACCGGATTATTTGCAACTCTAGACATGTCTATTGCTCTTTAATGCAGTAAATCTTAGAAAACCGTGCAGAGCACTTCACCGCCAACACCGGCCGCACGAGCGGCGCGATCGGTCATCACGCCGCGAGACGTGGACACAATGGCAATTCCAAGACCGCCGCGCACAGAGGGCAGTTCACCCTTGCCGGCGTAGTTACGAAGACCAGGACGGCTGATACGATCGATCTCGGCAATAACAGGCTTACCCTGGTAGTACTTAAGGTCGATGCTCAGACGCGGCTTGCTGCCCTCTTCCGAGGTGGAGAAGCCCGTGATATAACCTTCTTCCTTCAAAACATTCGCCACCGCAGCTTTCAGCTTGGAACCGGGCATTTCTACCTGGGCCTTGCCAGCCATTTGCGCGTTGCGAATGCGTGTCAGCATATCTGACAGAGGATCTTGCATACTCATAGTCTATTTCTCTCCGTTACCAGCTGGCTTTAACCAGACCTGGTACATCACCGCGCATAGCAGCTTCACGCAGCTTGTTACGGCACAGGCCAAACTTACGATATACGGCGTGTGGACGACCGGTTACCTGACAGCGACGCTGCTGACGCACCGGGCTGGCATCGCGAGGCAGTTTCTGCAAAGCGACCTGAGCATTCCACTTGTCGTCATCTGACGCGTTGGGATCCTTGAGGATTGCCTTCAGTTCTGCACGCTTGCCAGCAAACTTGGCCACCATGCGAGTACGCTTGTTCTCGCGCGCGATCATCGATTTCTTAGCCATCTATAAAGCCTCTTAACCTTTCAGCGGGAAGTTGAACGCACGCAACAGAGCGCGGCCTTCATCATCCGTACGAGCCGTGGTAGTGATAGTGATATCCAGGCCACG
This sequence comes from Parahalioglobus pacificus, assembly GCF_014652275.1. Taxonomy (GTDB): domain Bacteria; phylum Pseudomonadota; class Gammaproteobacteria; order Pseudomonadales; family Halieaceae; genus Parahalioglobus; species Parahalioglobus pacificus. Next base: position 275,203 of record NZ_BMYM01000003.1, read on the forward strand.
CAGGGCATCTACCTGGTCGTAATCAATTTCCGGGAAAATAATCTGTTCCGACACACCCATCGCGAAGTTACCGCGACCGTCAAACGACTTGGGGCTGATACCGCGGAAGTCACGAATACGCGGGATTGCGATAGTGATCAGACGCTCCAGGAATTCGTACATACGGTCTGAACGCAGAGTGACCTTACAGCCAATCGGCCAGTTATCGCGGATCTTGAATCCGGCGATAGACTTGCGCGCCTTGGTGACCACAGGCTTTTGGCCCGCAATCTTCTGCATGTCAGCGACGGCGTTCTCCAGAACCTTTTTGTCACCTACCGCTTCACCAACACCCATGTTCAGGGTGATCTTGGTGATGCGAGGAACTTCCATCACATTGTCCAGACCCAGCTCTTCTTTCAGCTGGGGAGCGAGCTCGCTCTTGTACTTGTCTTTCAAAGTTGCCATGTCGTTTACCTATTCGCTCGTCAGCACCAGGCTTAAGAGTCGATCGCCTCACCCGTGGATTTGAAAACGCGCACTTTCTTGCCGTCTTCTACCTTGTAGCCCACACGGTCTGCCTTATTGGTTGCAGCGTTGAAAATCGCCACATTGGAGACCTGAATCGGAGCTTCTTTTTCCACGATACCGCCAGCAACGCCCATCTGCGGATTCGGACGGGTGTGCTTCTTCATCATGTTCACGCCAGCGACTACCAGACGGTTGTCAGCCAACACTTTGCGAACCTTGCCGCGCTTACCCTTGTCCTTACCGGCCAAGATAACCACTTCGTCATCGCGCTTGATCTTCATTGCCTTTCCTCTTCCCTATTACCCGGCCTAGATAACTTCCGGCGCGAGGGAGATAATCTTCATAAATTTTTCACCGCGCAGCTCACGAGTTACGGGGCCAAAAATACGCGTTCCGATCGGTGCTTCCTGAGCGTTCAGGAGAACCGCAGCGTTGTCGTCAAACTTGATCAGTGAACCGTCTGCGCGGCGAACACCTTTCTTGGTGCGCACAACAACAGCGGTCATAACCTGACCCTTTTTAACCTTGCCCCGGGGAATCGCTTCCTTAACGGTCACCTTGATCAGGTCACCTACGCGGGCATAACGGCGCTTGGAACCGCCCAGCACCTTGATGCACATCACACGGCGCGCACCACTGTTGTCTGCGACTTCCAAATATGACTGTGTCTGAATCATCTTTTACTCCAAACTGCGACCGCAGCCGCTACTGTGCGCTTAAACCGCTGTGGCGGCTTCTACGATCTCTACCAACTGCCAGGTCTTGGTCTTGGACAGCGGACGAGACTCAGAAACCGTCACTGTGTCGCCGATGTTGCAGCTGTTCTGCTCATCGTGCGCGTGGATTTTCGATGAACGCGTGATGTACTTACCGTACACAGGGTGCTTAACCCTACGCTCAATCAGAACCGTGATGGTCTTGTCCATTTTGTTGCTTACAACCCTGCCGGTTGCCGTACGAGTACGCTGTTCTGCAGCTGTCATAATCAGTTACCTGCCTTTTGACCGAGCACAGTCTTAACACGAGCGATGTCGCGCTGGTTCTGACGGAGCAGATGGGTTTGACCCAGCTGACCAGTAGACTTCTGCATGCGCAGCTTGAACTGCTCCTCACGCAAAGTGAGCAGGTCCTTGTTCAGCTCGTCGACCGACTTGTCGCGAAGTTCGCTTGCTTTCATCACATCACCGACCGTTTAACGAATGTTGTGGAAACGGGAATCTTGGCCGCAGCCAGTTCGAATGCCTCACGAGCCAGCTCTTCCGACACACCCTGCACTTCGTACAGAACCTTGCCGGGCTGAACCTGGGCTACCCAGTATTCGACGTTACCCTTACCTTTACCCTGACGTACTTCCAGGGGCTTGCCGGTAATCGGCTTGTCCGGAAATACGCGGATCCAAATCTTTCCGCCACGCTTGATGTGACGAGTCATCGCACGACGAGCCGCCTCAATCTGGCGCGCAGTGACGCGACCGCGACCGGTCGCTTTAAGACCGTATTCGCCGAAGCTCACCTTGCTGCCGCGGTGGGCAAGTCCGCGATTACGACCCTTCTGGGTCTTGCGGAATTTTGTACGCTTTGGTTGAAGCATCTGCGTAACCCTTAATTAGTTGCTGTCTTCTTGGCGCTATCGGCCTGCTCTTCGCCGCCGATCACTTCGCCTTTGAAAATCCAAACCTTCACACCCAGGATTCCGTAGGTAGTTGAAGCTTCGTAAGTCGCGTAGTCGATATCAGCGCGCAGTGTGTGCAGAGGAACACGACCTTCGCGGTACCACTCTGTACGCGCAATCTCTGCGCCACCGAGGCGACCGCCAACCTGCACCTTGATGCCTTCGGCACCCTGACGCATGGCGTTTTGCACTACACGCTTCATAGCGCGGCGGAACATCACTCGACGCTCCAGCTGTTGTGCAACGTTTTGTGCGACCAGGCGAGCATCGAGATCCGGCTTGCGAATTTCTTCGATGTTGATGTGCACGGGCACACCCATCTTCTTGCTCAGGACCTTGCGCAGCTTGTCGACGTCTTCACCTTTCTTACCAATAACAACGCCGGGGCGTGCAGTGTGAATGGTGATGCGTGCAGTTTGCGCCGGACGCTCGATAACAACACGGCTCACTGATGCGTGATCCAGTGTCTTCTCGATGAATTCGCGAACTTCCAAATCAGTAATCAACTGCTTGGAGTAGTTCTTGCTATCGGCGTACCAGATCGAGTTGTGATCCTTGACGATACCCAGTCGGATGCCGGTGGGATGTACTTTCTGACCCATGTGGTCTTCTCCTAAACCTTAGCCTTCGCCGTCAGCGACTTTTACAGTGATATGACAGGAACGCTTAAGAATGCGATCGGCACGGCCCTTAGCACGGGGGCGCAGACGCTTCATGGTCATACCTTCATCTACAAAAATGCTGGATACCTTCAGCTCATCGACGTCGGCACCCTCATTGTTCTCAGCATTGGCAATCGCTGAGTTCAATACTTTCTTCACCAGGTGAGCAGCCTTCTTGGGGCTGAACTCCAGCAGGTCCAGCGCTTCTTCCACGGGCTTACCGCGGACCTGGTCTGCAACCAGACGCGCTTTCTGCGCGGAGATGCGAGCACCTTTCAGTCTTGCTGATACTTCCATTTCCAAATCCTCGCTCGCGCTTAGCGCTTGGCTTTCTTGTCCACAATGTGCCCTTTGAACGTGCGGGTAACCGCAAATTCGCCAAGCTTGTGGCCAACCATGTCTTCGTTGATCAAAACGGGCACGTGCTGGCGACCGTTGTGAACTGCAATAGTCAGACCCACCATATCGGGTGAAACCATTGAACGACGCGACCAGGTTTTGATCGGGCGACGATCATTCGCTTCGATCGCAGCTTCCACCTTCTTCATCAGGTGCAGATCGATAAAGGGGCCTTTCTTCAATGAACGCGGCACTATCTTTTCCTCTATATCTCTTGGTACTAGCGACCGTTATTACTTCTTACCGCGACGACGAACAATTAAGTTGTCGGTGCGCTTGTTCTTACGGGTCTTGTAGCCCTTGGTAGGTGTACCCCAGGGGCTCACCGGATGACGACCGCCCGAAGTTCGACCTTCACCACCACCGTGCGGGTGATCTACCGGGTTCATCGCGACACCACGAACTGTGGGGCGCACACCGCGCCAACGCGCAGCACCGGCCTTACCCAATTTGCGCAGGCTGTGCTCAGAATTAGATACCTCGCCCAATGTGGCGCGGCAATCTGAAAGCACTTTGCGCATTTCGCCAGAGCGCAGACGGATAGTTGCGTACTGACCTTCGCGTGCTACCAGCTGCACGGATGAACCCGCTGAGCGCGCCAGCTGGGCGCCCTTACCAGGCTTCAGCTCTACCGCGTGGACAACAGAGCCCACCGGAATGTTGCGCAGAGGCAAGCAGTTACCTGCCTTGATAGGCGCAGCAGACCCTGATTGCAGCACATCGCCCGCTTTTACACCCTTGGGCGCAATGATGTAGCGACGCTCACCGTCTTTGAACAGCAGCAACGCGATGTGCGCTGTGCGATTGGGGTCGTACTCTAGACGCTCTACAGTCGCAGGGATGCTGTCCTTGGTGCGCTTGAAATCAATAATGCGGTAATGCTGCTTGTGGCCACCACCAACATGACGTGTGGTGATACGACCATTGTTATTACGACCGCCATTGCGAGACTGCTTCTCCAGCAACGGCTTGTAGGGTGCACCCTTGTGCAGGTCTTCACCAACAACACGGACTACGTGACGACGACCGGGTGAAGTGGGCTTGCTCTTCATTACTGCCATTGGGAACTACTCCTTACTCAGCCGAGGCAAAGTCAATATCTTGACCCTGCTCCAGTCGTACATAGGCCTTCTTCCAGGTCGGCTTGGTGCTATAACCGAAACGGTTACGCTTTACCTTGCCCTTGACCTTGAGCGTGCGAACGTTGTCCACCTTGACCTTAAACAGCTGCTCAACTGACTTCTTGATCTCAGCCTTGGTAGCGTCTACCGCGACTTTAAATACATACTGATTGCTCTCGTCGGCAACAATGGCTGCCTTTTCCGAGACATGAGGGCCTACCAGTACCTGGAATACTCTTTCCTGGTTCATCCCAGCATCTCCTCAATCTTCTTAACCGCATCAACGGTCACCATGACTTTGTCATAGGCAATCAGGCTGACCGGATCCACTGCATCGACATCACGCACGTCTACCTTGTGCAGGTTGCGTGACGCCAGGTATAGGTTTTCACCTACCTCGTCGGAAACGATCAGCACGTTGTCTACACCGTACTCGCCCAGCTGCTTAACCAGCAGCTTGGTTTTGGGAGCTTCAACTTCCATGCTCTCAACCACCAGCAAGCGCTCCTGACGAGCCAGCTCTGACAAGATGGAGCACAGAGCTGCGCGATACATCTTGCGATTAACCTTCTTGGAGTGATCCTGCGGCTGTGCCGCAAAAGTCACACCACCGCTGCGCCAAATGGGCGAGCGAATGGTACCGGCACGCGCACGGCCTGTACCCTTCTGGCGCCAAGGCTTCTTACCACCACCACTGACCGCAGCGCGGTTCTTCTGGGCGCGAGTACCCTGGCGAGCACCTGCCATAAAGGCAGTAACAACCTGATGTACCAGGTCTTCGTTGTATTCACGGGCAAATGCCACGTCAGATACTGAAACAGTACCCGCAGACTCATTGCCCGGCTTGATTACACTCAATTCCACGTCAGAGACCCCCTATTAAGCCTTGACTGTGGGACGTACAACGACGTCACCACCGGGCGCACCGGGTACGGCACCCTTGATAAGCAGCAGGTTGCGCTCGGCATCGACACGCACCACTTCCAGACCCTGGGTAGTGACGTTCTCGGCGCCCATGTGACCAGCCATTTTCTTGCCCTTGAACACGCGTCCGGGGGTTTGGCACTGGCCAATTGAACCCGGGGCACGGTGAGCAAGCGAGTTACCGTGAGTGGCGTCCTGAGTCTTAAAGTTCCAGCGCTTAACAGCACCCTGGAAACCCTTACCCTTGGATTTGCCCGCAACGTCGACCTTCTGACCGGCTTCGAAACGCTCAACAGTCAGTTCAGCACCTACTTCAGGCGCCTCGTCTTCCGCTTCCAGGCGGAACTCCCACAAACCGTTGCCCGCTTCAACACCCGCCTTGGCGAAGTGTCCTGCTTCGGACTTACTCACTTTCGCGGCCTTGCGGTTACCCGCAGTGACCTGAATTGCACGATAGCCATCGCTATCGAGCTCTTTGATTTGAGTAACGCGGTTTGGAGAAACCTCCACTACGGTTACTGGAATTGAAACGCCATCTTCTGTAAAGACGCGCGTCATACCGGACTTCCGGCCGACTAAGCCAATAGTCATTTTGCTAACCTCCAGTGTACGGGGCTGAACCCTCTATGGCCTTCCGGTAATACTGCTACCGGGAGTTACACGCCCAACATGACAGACCACATCATGCCGGGCAGGTCTTGCTACGAGTTGTCGTTAACCAAGACTAATCTGTACTTCTACACCTGCTGCCAGGTCGAGTTTCATCAATGCGTCCACGGTTTTCTCTGTGGGCTCAACGATGTCTAACAGACGCTTGTGGGTACGAATTTCGTACTGGTCACGTGCGTCCTTGTTTACGTGCGGCGAAACCAGCACGGTGTACTTTTCCTTCCGAGTGGGAAGGGGGATAGGACCCTTAACCTGCGCACCGGTGCGGCGTGCAGTCTCTACAATCTCCTGAGTAGAAGAGTCGATGAGACGGTGGTCAAAAGCCTTTAGGCGAATCCGAATGCGTTGATTCTGCACCTGACCTAACTCCAATCAATAAAAAACCAGAGGCCCGCCATGGGACCCCCCGAAAAAGGAACGCGAATTCTAAAGATCGCTCCCTACCCTGTCAAGGCGGATTCAGGATTATTTTAGGGGGAATATCAGGCGTCGATTCGCGGGCCCAGAAGCCCTAAATCTACCGCCAAAAGGGCATGCCCACACTGACGCGCGTGAGCATAGAACTCTGGGCTTTCAGCCCTGGGAGTTATAATCAGATAGAATAATGCACCTAGGCGGCAAGCATCCTGTAGAGCTCATCCTTTAGGTGGACGCGACGCACCTTGGCTTCTTCCTCGGTCCTGGTGGACGCTGGAGTCACTTCCGCCTCCATGTTTTCCACTGAGTTCGTCAGCTCATGGTATTCATCGAAGAGCTTGCGAAATTGCGCATCACTGGTCTTAAGCTCGTGAATTTTGTCCTTGAGCTCTGGAAACTCATGCACTAGGTCGTGGTGTTCACCAAACATATGCCTTCCTTGTCTATCAAACGCGCAGAAGAGCGGTGGTGCTGTTTGCGACCGGCCTATCTCCACGAGTATAGATACAGATCCTTCCACCTTCACACCTTGACCACCTTTACTGCGCACAGGATTATGGACACTGATCGACACACTGGAAGCGACTATGGCGCGAGAAGACGATACCCACTCAATATTCATGGGCTACCTGCTCTGGATCTTCGGATTCATGGGCGCACACCGGTTCTATTACGGCCGTCAGATCTCGGGCACCATCTGGTTCTTCACCCTGGGCTTGTTCTTCATCGGCTGGATTATCGACCTGTTTCTCATACCCGGCATGTCACGCTCGGCCGATCGACGGTACGTCGCCGGACCCGTCGATTACAACCTTGCCTGGATCCTGCTGACGTTCCTTGGCATTTTCGGCGTGCACCGCTTCTACATGGGGAAAATTTTCACCGGCCTCATCTGGCTGTGCACCGGCGGCCTGTTCCTGCTCGGCTGGCTTTGGGATCTTTTGACCCTGAATGAACAATTGTCCGACGTTAATCGAGACTATTGACGCGCCAACGCCGGGTGAGGTGAGCACAGCTCATATAGCTGCGTAGCACACATTGCCTCACGGAACAGTCGCTGCGACTTCAACAGTACTCGCTGCTGCGCTACTCGACCATTTTTCGCTGCGCGAAGAATCGGGACTCGAACAGTGCTCGCCGACAGCTCCAGAGCTGGTTGCGTCGCAAATCGCGACTCGATCGTTCCGCTGAAGCAATCCGCTTACGCAACTGACTAGCCCCCTGAAAACTGCCCATCCGAAGTGAAGGTCACGCGTACTCAAATTCTCGGAACGTAATGCTCAGAACCTGCCTAGTGATGCCGAGAATTCAGCAGCTTGGACCGTCGCGAGGCAGGAGGCCGGGCGCGAGCCTACATGGATGTATTCACGGCGTGTCCGGGTGCCGAATCGCGGCATCAGACAGATTCCAAATCGGCGCGGCAAGCTGAGTTGTATATCGCAGGTCCTCGAGGATGTAACTATGGAGTGTCCGGGTATCGAATCGCGGCATGAGCCATGTGGACAAATCGTCCACTTCAGACAGGCACAAAAAACCCGGCACAAGGCCGGGTTCTCCGAAGCGTGCAAGATAAACCTGCATGCGTATCGATTACTCGATGATTTTAGCAACAACGCCCGCGCCTACAGTACGACCGCCTTCACGGATCGCAAAACGCAGACCTTCTTCCATCGC
>NZ_BMYM01000004.1 GCF_014652275.1 Parahalioglobus pacificus
GCAACCGGACCACAGGGTGCAACAGGCGTTGCCGGTCCTACAGGTGCGGCAGGCGTCACCGGTGCGACTGGCGGCTTCAGCCAAGTTTACTTAGCTGGCGAGACGATCGTCTCGGCAGATGATGACGGCAACCGCAGCTTCGCACAGGTGCAAGTGATATGTGACGATGCGGCCGACACTCTTATAAATGTGTCCTATCAAGTGACAGACAATACCGGCACAGCGGGCAATGTGAACGTAAGGGCGGCCATTACCGGTAGCTATCCAGACTTCACAGCTAACCCGCCCAATTGGACAGTGGAAGCAACGTCTACATCGCAAGTGTTCGGTACAGGATTTGGTGGGCCGGGAGTCAATTGGCAATTGCGAGCGTCGGCAGTTTGCGCGCGGCCATGAGTGATGCGAAGCGTGGTTTACCGTCACAAAATATTGGAAGCCATCCGGACTCACATCAGAGTAGTTATGGCCAAGCCCTTGAGGAGTTTTCGTATAGGTGGACATGAGCGCAGATTAACCCCTCTGTGTATGCGTGATTCTGGTGTCCTTAATTTCCTGCTTCAGCACGCGTGAGCTTACAACTGTTCTCAACACCGACGTGATTGTGAGGCTTTAGCAACACCTGCGTATACCTTCGGTAGTACCCCCCAACATACGGCTGCGTCTGCCATGCAGCTACCACTGAGTAGTCTGAAAACTCGACACCCACGCTAGTGAGCACGCTGAAGTCTATTCTGCGTGGCCCCTCAGGCTCCAACAGCACCCAGGACCGAGCAACTCTGTCACAGGACTCAAGTGCAAGGGTTGCCACTGCTAGTCGATGGGATCCTTTATAGCCTCCGATAAACCAAGGTTGGGCAACCGAAGCCGCGCCCAAGTGATATAGCAAACCAGGTGATCGACCACTTAAATCGATCAAAGGGGTACCTGATAGAAAACCAGAACGTATCGCTTTATCGTGCGCTTCTTGTAAATAATCGGCGCTAACGGGTGACAAGAACAGAGGACCGCCTTTTCCCGCCAAAACCACTTCCTCCGCTAAGCCGGCGGAAATTGACGGCTGTCGATACGGCAAACTCAGTGTTTGGTTTAACAAGCCCGCCGTAATAATTTGAGCCCCTAAAATCACCGGGGTGACGAGGTTCCAGCCTCCGTCTCGGTTCACAAGAGGCTGAAAAAGCACAATTGCAGCGAACACCCAGAAAAGTGAGGCTGCTCCAGCCGACCACCAGTAGTTATTATTGCTACCAAAAGCCGCCACCCAAGGGAGGAAGGATAACAGTGCCAGATCGCTCCAGCTGACTACCGCAGAGGTGTTGATGTTCCTCACCAAACGGCCAAGAAGGAGAATAACTACGCTAGTGGCGGGAATCGCCAACATTAACGCCCTGCGATGGAAGCCTTGAAATGATGAGGCATCGAGCCAACCCCCGGCAAAAAGTAGGCAGATGCTACTCATAACGCAGCAGATGATGAGAGATAGACCTGAAAACAACTTCGAGCCCGCAAGTTGCAAGAACACCGCCAGCGAGCAGATGGTAATCACTGCTGCTGCTATCAAGAACTGCGAACTCGTTAGAGCGATGTGATCTATACGCAGCGCCGATATCAGACCATGCCCACCCTCTAGAAGTGTTGCAAGACGCATGCCCTCTGAGATCTTCGCATAGAATTCAATTATTGAAACACCAAACAGATAGGGAGCGATGGCTAGTATTCCGGATGCAACCGCGATCGAAAGAAGCACTCCTCGCGAGTTCCATTTCCCTGACAACCAGAGATAAGTCAACGCAGTGGGTGCAAGCGCAGCTGCCGAACTTGGCTTCGCCAAAAATACGAGTGCACCGGCGAATCCCAAAAGCATGTATGCGTTACTGCATCTTCTTGATAAGCCCTCAAATTTTTCAATCAAGATCAAGGCCACAGCAGCTAGGGTCAGCCCTTGAACAGCAAGAGTGTTGTAGTTAGGCGTGATGAGCCAACCATCAAATAACGCGAACGCAACGGTCGCCGAGGCTGATGCGATAACATGACGCCTTAAACGCGATGTGGCGGACGTAGGTGGATCAAGTGCGATAAGCGAGAGAGCCAGCCAATAAGCCAGTCCGAAGGTGACGCCGATATTCGCAACTCTCAGGAGATGAACGTCGCCCGCAAAAACTGTGTATAGCGGATGCCATACGAAACCAAAGTAACTGACGAGCCAGTCCCAGGCGAACGGGGTCGATATCCAGTTGAGGTAAAAACCTTCGTCGGTGAAGTCAAAGCCATGAGCGCTATAACGAGTCATCACCCACAGTAGCGATAGTGACGAGACAAGCAGAAATACGGGTGGGGCGGCAAAGTGAAGCGGAGGAAACCTCAATCTTCCCCCTTGAACTTAAATTTTATAGCGTATTCAGTCACCAAGAATCCCTCGCCATTAGATGGTAACAGTAACTATATGGGGCTTATATGTTAGGCGCGTTCAAAAAGAGACCATCAGTAATACTTGAGGTTTTCCCTGATGCGGTCTTGATGGCCGCTAGGCGCATTCTCCAGTGCGCGCATACAGAATTCCCTCAGAAGCTCATGCCGTTCACCCGCGTAATACCCCGCCACCGCTAGCGCATCCCATAGCCGCCAATCGTAGATCGTCCTATCAACAAACAAAAGATCACCGTTCGGATCGGTGACTATACGGCGATACAGCATATAAGCGGTGTTGTGCTGCCCTTTGTTACGGTATCGCTCGGCCAGATCGAACAATGCTTCCGCCCTCAAAGGCCTGAATTCAAAGGCGGCGAGGTAGTCGTCGGTAGCGCCTGTCAGCTTCGCGATCTGGTAGTACGACCAGTAAACCTCTTCCTCCCAACCCCCAAGCGCAATGCGCCCACGATAGGCTTCTATCGCCTTATCCTTTTCACCACAGTCCCGATAGCTCTCGCCCAAGTAGAACTGATACCTATTACGCAGGCGTCCGGGATCACCAGCTAACTCTCTCTCAAGAATCGCAGCGTTCTTGGCGTACTTTTCCTTAACATTGTCCCATCGAAAACCATCTTTGTAGTGCCATGCTTTTACGCCATCCAACGTCAACCGAGTTTGTATTCCGTCCGCCGCGGGATAATTGTGCACAACAGATTCAAATCGCCAGCCCAGTTTGTCAGATAGAATGCCCGGTCTAGCAAATGCCCAGTTCTCACTGAAGTAGACCCAGTAACTGATCACATCAGCGTGGGCGGTGATGTGGTCAGACAATCTGCCGCTAATATCGAGAACTTCGTCAGCATCAATGCAGAAATGATAGTCAGCACTACCCTTAGCAGCGTTGATCACAAGCGACCGATTTTGAGCGAAATTCTGCCAAGGATCTCGGAGCAATTGTCCAGGAAGATGCCCAAGCACCTCCTGAACGATTTCTGATGATCGATCGCTACCGTTACAGTTCACTACCCAGGTGTCGATATGGTTGACGACAGACTCAAGGCAGCGGCGGATAACTCGCTCCTCGTTACCAACCACCATATTCAGGCATATGCTGACCATATATGCGTCGCTCCGTTCCCCAGCGGACATCCGTCTGCTTAGTAATCAATCAGCTCTATTACTTGGAGAGCCCACCAGATCTTGAGCTCTTCGCACCCGCCTGCGCTCGGCGAGTGAAGGACGAAGTGCATAGAACAATACTTCCAAAGCCCTAACGACGAAGAATCGTACCCTACCAACGAAACCAAGATAGCGCGTGTGTTCTGTATTCCCTCCAATTATCAGTCTAGGGCATATGAACAATTTACCGCCAGTCGATTTAATGGATTCATTGAAAGGCACATGTTCGCAGATATCGACCCCTGCGTAAGAACCGGCATATCTTGAGTTACGAATGGCTTCCCTGCGATAAAGGGCCAACCCACCAAAAGCACTATCAACGCTAATCCATTCAGAATCCGCTGGTATCGATTTCATTCTTCGATGCAAGGCCCTGTCTAGGGCGGAGAGATGGCTGAACCCTTGCGATTCCAGGCGCGCCACATCTACTCGATAGTCATTCGGGCACCATTCTTTGTGCCTTAGCGCAAAAATATCGTAGTAGTATTCATGATGATTTGCGAACAAGGCGTCCCAACCTACGCCACTCAGTAGCCGCCTCATGTCACCAGAATCAAGGTGTTGCACTACCCCATCAAAGTCGGCTACGCATAGGTGCTTAACGTGGTCGTACCCGGAATAGTCATCTAATTCCTGTAAGTAACGATTACGACACTTAGCTAGCCGACCTGTTCTTGAAGGAAGGCTATCCGCGAGATTTCCAAGCGATACGAAGCGAAAGTTTTCATCTATCTCAGCCAACTCACTTAATAGAACAACCGTATCGTCTGTACTATCCGATTCAACAAGGAAAACACAAACACTCACTCCAAGAAATGCACTTCGCAAAGCGTCGAGGTCTTCGAGCAATGTGCGCATTACGTTTCGAACACATCCGACGATCAACACTGCAGGTTCGTCATTATTGGGGCTGTGCATTTCTTCAAGCTTCAAATGTTCTATGCCTCGTCAGCTCGGGGATATCATCAATATCTACTCTTTCCTGCTGTGGCTTACTTGCGAGTGCCGCTGATGATCTTCGAGTATCAGCGACTCATGCCGCAGCGTTACTAACCATGCGATGGGTTTACTGAGCCAAAGTACCGGCTTCCAGAAAATTCGGTTAATTGGCCGCTCTGTCAATGCGTGATAACTCCGTCCATCAGAAACTACATGCATACCCAGTTCCCGAGCTAACCATTCTAATGTTCGCAATGAGAAAAAGCCGATGTGCTGACCATGCTCTGCTCCCAAGTACCACCAACTTTGTGGGGGAATACTATTTTCAGCTCGTAACTGTGTTGAGAACAGAACGAAGGATGAGATCTTGACCATTTGCCTTATCTCTTCCAGTGGGTTCTCCAGATGCTCGAATACTTCAAAAGCGGTTAGGGCAAGGTGCTCTCGGGACTGTTTGCTGTCGTACTCAAACCCTCTCGCGAACAAGTTGTCTGAATACTTGTCCATCCATCGTGCATCGACACCGCGATCTCGCAGGAGACGGACTAGCACACCCCATCCACCTGCAAAATCGACAGCTTGCTTTTCTCCACCGGCGAAGACGCTCAACACTGCGATCGTGACATCAGTGTTTCTAAGATTTCGCTCCATAATGCCTGTATCGGAGGAATTGATGGGGTGTTCGTAGGCTATGCCCAACCATGTGGGAGTCTCGGTTTGCAGATAATCGCATGTTTGGCACTTGTAATACGCGATCTCAAGATCAAGCAGCGGTCCTTTGAAGACGTATTGAGACTGGGCTCCGCACAGCCGACATTTACACGACACTTTCTCAACAGTATTATCGGACGTTGTGGCCATCTAGTGTTTCCGCGCCTTTTTTCTAAGGCTTTCTAACCACCTGAAAAGTCGAATGCTTAGAGGACGCTTTGAATTGAACATCGTTGCAAAAACATACTCGTCTGCGACTTGAGAGGCCTGCTGTAGCCGGGGAGCCTTGCACTCTCCCATACTTCCAACTGACATATTCGCGAACGCACTGTCTTTAGAAACCGTATGGGTAGCATCAGCTCCGAAACCAATGTTACTCACTAAATTTACTTGCGGAGTCACGACCAAGCCCTTGTTCCACCAGATGGAGGCCGCCCAAGAGTAGTCCCATGTATCAATCTTATTCCCGCGAACACGGTGCAGAATTTTCTCCCAGTATGTCCTTTCCCTTTGATTTGGGTGGAGTGAAGCCCATTCTGCAGAGGACAGAAGCTCGGGCAGGAAAGTCAGATTTCCATCGTATGAACGCCAGGCCCGGCGCCAAGTCGCCCAACCCCATACATGCATGTACTTCGAATAGTAGTAGGTGCTAGCGTCGGGAAGCCAGTCGTTCTGGAAATTATTTCCTGTAATAGCAAACACTTGCTCTACATTACGATATCTCGACAGCATCTGCTCACAAAAGTGAAAGAAGTCCCGACCAGGTATACAGTCGTCTTCAAGTATTATTCCTTCTTCTTCATTATCAAAGAACCAATCGATAGCTGAAGCAACGCCGGCTTTACAACCTAGATTTACCTCACTTATCCGCTTCTCGACTCGGCACGGCCAATCCACTGTCTCGATCTTGCTTCGCACGGTTTCGACGAGCGCTTCCTCACCATCCACGCCTACTCGAGGTCCATCACACGCAAAGTAAATTCTGGAGGGCTTCACATCCCGCAGCGCAGCAATAAGCCTTTCGAGGCAAGTGGGCCTATTGAAAGCAATTATCAAAATTGGCGGGACTAACATTCTTGAGCCAATCTCCGTGTTAATTCACTTGCTTTGATGGAGGGGGAGGTTCTGGTGACTCTGATAACTCGAGCCACTACTCATCTGAAAAGGCCGCTCAACTTTCGTAGTATTCTTTTGAAACTCTCCGGGGCATACCTGCCAAGAAGCGCTTTTAAACCGAAGTCATCGGGCAGAACTGCGCGATAGTCAGTGGTATTTCTAATTTCCCAGTAATCATGTCTGAACGGATGCCGGCTGGAAGTGTGCCAGGGTTTCACGCTACCCGAGAAATGGATGACGGTTGGATCAACCATCGCCGTCTCCAGAGCTTTTCTATCACCACAAGTTAATGATCGTCGGAAGGTTGCGTCAAAGAAAATCGATTGAAAGTTATACTTGGGCGCGATGTGTTTGAACTCCCCCTTCAAAACTAGGTTTAAACCGCATTGGTCGACGAATTCTATCTTCTCCGGGGTCTCCCGAATCTGATCGATGACTGTGCGCGAGAAATTGGATTCACGCATCCCAATAAGATCCATAACCATAACACCAGAGTTGAGGTAGCTCGCATGTGCGGGAAATCCGAGCTGACGAGGCCTGTCCGACCCATAATCGATACAAGCACCCACCAGCGCTCCCTCCAAGTCGATATTGAATAAGTCATCCAAAGGACCTCGCACGATAATATCTGAATCAAGGTACAAGACTCTCTCTACATCTATGAGCTCTGGGATCAAAAGTCTGAAATAGTTTTCCCGCTTAAAATGGTGCGACACTACCAAATCAGACAAAACAGAATCGGCTACCTTTACATCTGTGATCTCTACAGACAAACCAGCCGAAGCATGATTCAAGAATGCGAATAGCGAATTTTCAATGTCGGTATTTAAGATGTAAAAACATAATCTCGATTTAGTTTTTGCAGTCTGCAGAATAGATGCTATCGCGGTGGCAATATGAGCAGCATACGAATGGTTTCCGGCTAAGACGATATACATTGATGCAACCTAAGTCTTCCGCGCTACTGCCAAATAGTTCATTACATCACTTCCCTGCCTTCGTTCGACCTTCATAAAAAACCAGTTAATCAGCGGAACAACCCACCTTGTTACTATCGAGCCAGACAGCTCAGTAGCCAGGCGTCTCCCAATGTTAGCGGCGTTGGTTCCTTGCCTAGTAACTTGAATATCATCAAAGCCAGCCTTTCGCAGTAAATACTCCAGCCCATACTCGGTATACCGAAAAAAGTCTCGCGGCTCTTCATGTAGCTGCTCAGACATTGGTACCGTAATACAGATTGATCCGCCGCCTCTGAGAACCCGATACGCCTCCGAGAGTGCAAGATAGGGTTCTTCGAGATGCTCGAACACCTGAAAGCTGACCACAACGTCGACTGACAGTTCAGCCAGAGGAATGCTGTATGCAGACGCACAAATATCCAGGTGTATGTTCTCTAAGTCCGCATCAATGCCTATATACCTTACTGAACTATCGACTAAACCAGCATATGGCTTAGAACCACAGCCAATATCAAGTAGTGTTGAGCCGGCAGCAACGCAGTTTAAGAATGCTTCAATGTCCGAGGTTAGATAATAGAACTGAAGAAAAAGAGGATTGCTTAGCTTCCTCTCGTCACTCAATGATCGGTGTCTATACATTTAGTAGCACTTTTATTGTTTCGAAGCATTTGAGAGCGGTGCCCGACTACGGAATATGAAATGAAGATGCGCGCCTAACTCATAAACTTTCAAACTCTCATATAAGTATTCGAGTGTGGTACCACGACGGTATAGCAAAATAGCTATGGCTGTAGACAGGCTATACGAAACGAGTGTTGCCCAGGCGGCGCCCGCCGCCCCTGAGTCGGGGATCCATAGGTAGTTCAGAAGCACGTTCAAGAAGGCGCTAAACACTTGAGCGATGAGAACAACCTGAAGACGGTTTTCCAGTAACAACCACCTGCTCCACACCAATCCTATTGCGATCGAAATCCCTGAGAAGGCGTGTATCTGCAAGCAAATCACGGCGCTTGCATAATCATCTCCGAATAGGGTTAGTACAACCTGCTCCGCAAAGAGGAAAAGAAGAGTGGTGCAAACAATGGCAAGCCAAATTACTACTGAATAGAGGGCGATCCACCCCTTCCTGCCTTGCATGCTACTAGCCGCACTTAGTCTTGAAATCGTAGGGAACGCAGAGCCAACAATAATTGTGGGCAGAAAGACCCATAGCTCACTTAATGTGGCGGCAGCAGCATAGACCCCCAATTCCCTTTCATTACTTAGAAAAGGAATCATCAAAAGATCCACTTTCATGGACATGAAGACACAAATGCCGGCAATAAAAGCTGGCCAGCCGTCTTTCAACAAAGATTTAATGACAGTTGAATCTACAGTCAAGTTGATCTTGCCGCCGAGTGAGCGCTTCAAATAAAAAGAGACGAGCAGAGCAGACGTTACGGCAAACTCCAAGATAATCAGATAAACGAAGATCGAGAGAGTTGCCCCGCTTAGAACTGCCAAGAGTTTCAGGATTCCAACGAATATAGCGGATATGCTCGCAGCTATAACCGATAGCCTTGAATTGGTGTTTGCTTCGTTGTAACAGCGCATCACTGCAGCCGGTAGAAACGGAATCACAAACGCTGCCCACAGCCATGGCACAGAAAGAACGTTATCAGCTAATATTCCGATCGAAGCTAAAACCAAAATGGCCAACAGGATTATCGCCGCACCCAGCGCTTGCAATGCTAGCGCAGAGCCCAAAACAGCACCAACCGCTCGTGTTCGCAGAGATAGCTCGCGAACAATAATCCCGTCTAAACCGAGAGAGCAGAGAACGGCGTAGAATGCCGTCACAGCATACACATAGGAATATCGGCCATACTCTTCAGGACCAAGATGCCTGGCCACTAACAACCCCACCACGATACCAAGCAGAACTTTGATAGCCCTTTCTACTAACAACCAAGCGCTATTACGCAGGACTCGGTTCATAGGGCTAAACAGTCATACGAGGAAGGAAGCGGAAAAGATAGGTGCCTAAGCAAACGGCTGTCTAAGCACAATAGTCTCAACCCGATCGGGGCCGGTAGAAATGATATCGATGGGCGCTCCCACCACTTCTTCGATCTTGAGAATGTAGTCGCGCGCTGCTTGCGGTAACGCCTCCAGCGACTTAGCGCCCAGTGTCGAATCCTGCCAGCCCGGCACCATTTCATACACCGGCACCAAGCCTTCGTAATCGTCGGAGTCAACGGGGTTGGGCACCGGGTTGCCGTCCTGATCGGCGTAGCCCACACAAATCTGAATAGTCTCCAAGCCGTCCAGCACATCCAGTTTGGTGAGGCACAAGCCGCTCACCGAGTTGATGTTCACCGCGTTACGCAGGGCGACCGCATCGAACCATCCGCAGCGGCGCGGCCTACCGGTGGTTGCGCCAAATTCGTGGCCTTTCTCGGCGAGGTGGGCGCCGGTCTCATCAAACAGCTCTGTCGGGAATGGCCCTGAGCCCACGCGAGTTGTATATGCCTTGGTAATACCCAACACGTAGTCCAAAAACAGCGGGCCAAAACCTGAACCTGTTGCAGTACCGCCCGCGGTCGTATTGGAGCTGGTCACGAAGGGGTAAGTACCGTGATCAATATCCAGCAGCGAGCCCTGAGCACCCTCAAACAGTATCTTTGCGTTGGTCTGGCGATACTCATGCAGCATGGCGGTGACATCTGCCATCATCGGCAGCAGCTGCTCGCCCATCTTCAGCGTGCTGGCCAGCACCTGATCGACATCCAGCGGTTCTAACTGGTAGTAATGCTTGAGCTGAAAGTTATGGTACTCCATGACCTCGGTGAGCTTACGTGCAAATCGTGCCTCGTTCTGCAAATCGCCCAGACGCAAGCCACGCCTCGCAACCTTGTCTTCGTAGGCCGGGCCAATGCCTCGCCCGGTAGTGCCGATCTTTGCATTGCCACGCTTGGCCTCGCGAGCCTGATCCAGGGCCACGTGATACGGCAAGATTAATGGGCAAGCGGGAGACAGTTTCAGACGCTCTCGCACCGGCACACCGGTTTCTTCCAGCCCCTCAATCTCCTTGAGCAGTGCATCGGGCGCCAAAACAACACCGTTACCAATCAGGCACTGCACTCCATCGCGCAAAATACCCGAGGGTATGAGATGCAGAACGGTTTTCTCGCCGTCGATCACCAAGGTATGACCAGCATTATGGCCGCCTTGAAAGCGCACAACTGCGCTAACCTGCTCAGTCAGCAAATCAACAATCTTACCTTTGCCCTCATCACCCCATTGGGTGCCCAGGACGACGACGTTTTTACTCATGTGGTGTTGCTCGCACTCGATTAATCATTAATGGGCTTCACAACCCATTGTGTATTTTCTGCCACCAGCCGCCGATCGCATCGCGGATCAGCCTCGCTGCCCAGCATATTGATCACTACCTCGCCCTGCGCCCGCAGCGCAGCTACGGCACGAATCAATTCTGCATCGTCTACTGCCGGAGCGCTGATTGCCCCCGGCTGCGCTTGCTCGTCTTGCGTCAACAGCCGAACGACCGCCTTAAGGTCTGTGGCAAAACCGGTTGCGGGTCGGGCGCGGCCAAACACTTCGCCGACATTGTCATAGCGCCCGCCATTGGCCAGAGCCTGACCATGTCCGTCGACATAGGCCGCAAAGACGATCCCTGTGTGATAGTGATAGCCCCTGAGCTCGGCGAGGTCAAAATAGATGCCGATGTCGTTATGTTGGTTTCTGATGATGGCTGCAATCTGCTCGAGGGCACCAATGGCAGTCACCGCAGCAGGGGCCACATCGGCGAACGCCTCTCGCGCTCGCGCCAAAACAGTGTCATCCCCATGCAGTTCTAACAGGGCAAGAATCATTTCTGCACTGTCAGGAGAGACGCGCTCCAGGATCTCTTCCAGATCAGGCTTGGACTTGCGCTGCAGGGCGTCAAACACCTGTTCCTCGGTGGCGTCATCTAATTCCGCAGCCTTTAGCACGGCTTCATAAACGCCAACATGACCAAGATCCAAAGTGAGAGTCTTGTCCGCCTTACACACCCCCGCGGCTCCCAGCGTCGCCAGCATCAGCCCGATCACTTCAGCATCAGCGGCGAGACTGCCATCACCGTAGAGTTCAGCACCCAGCTGAATGGGCGAACGCGAGGCCATGGGCGTCTTGGGCCGCGTGTGGAGTGTAGATCCGGCGTAGCACAGGCGTGTCACTGCATCGCTGCCCAGGCTGTGGGCATCTATGCGAGCCACCTGCGGTGTGATGTCAGCGCGCACGCCCAAGGAGCGCCCACTAAGCTGGTCTGTCATCTTAAAAGTGAGAAGGTCGAGATCCGCGCCCAAGCCAACGAGCAGCGACTCGGTGAATTCCACAAGCGGAGGAATCACCAGCTCGTAACCCCAACTACAGAAGAGGTCCAGCAAATCCCGACGCAGTTGTTCCACACGGGCAGCCTGTCCGGGCAGAACTTCCTCGATGCCATCCGGCAACTGCCAGCGATCAGTGCTCGTCATAACCGGCGTCCTAATTCACCAGATAGAGTAGAAACAAGCCGAACAGCATACTGCCCAACCCAAAATTTCGAATGTGCCTGTCTTCCATTTGCGCGATGGTAGCAATGGCCTGACGCCACCGGCGGGGGCTGAGAAACGGCAGCACGCCTTCGATCACGAAAACCAGTGCGACGGCCACGGGGAGGACATCCCAAAACGTCATAATTGCCCTCTCAAGGAAGCGCCACAAAAAACCGCGGGTCCACGCCCTCCTGCCGGAAGGAGCAAAGCCCACGGTTGACGGATTCTACCACAGGGCGCATGCCCTGCATGGGAATTATTTGGATGCAAATCGGGGCGCCATAGCGCCCCGCTTGTGGCTAGCTGCCGCCTTTCGGATCCTTCAGATAGCGGAAGAACTCAGAGTCAGGCTGAATCAGCAATACATCCCCGGACCCCTGGAAGGCATCCTGATAGGCGCGCAAGCTGCGCGTAAAGGAGTAGAACTCGGGATCCTGATTGAACGAGTCAGCGTAAATGCGTGTCGCCTCTGCATCCCCATCACCACGTATCTGTTCAGCGTCTCGGTAGGCGTTGGCGGAGATGACAGTCACCTCGCGGTCTGCTGCCGCCTGAATACCCTCAGCCAGCTCGCGGCCCTGGGCGCGGTGCTCTCGCGCTTCCTTCTCACGCTCTGCGTTCATACGACGATACACCGACTCCGACACATCGGGCGGCAGGTCGATTTGCTTTACGCGAACGTCTACAACCTCCACGCCCAGCTCGTCTCTCGCAACAACGTCCAGCTGGGCCGTAATGGCCTCCATCAGCTGGTCACGCTCACCGGACACAACCTCCTGAATAGTCCGCACCGCAACCTGGTTGCGAAGGCCGTCGTTGATGCGCTGCGATAACAGGCCCATGGCACGGCTCTCTTCACCGTTTGTCGCGGTATAGAACTTGGCCGTGTCGGCCACGCGAAACTTGGCGTAGGAGTCAACAATGAGTGCTTTCTTCTCCTGCGTGAAGAAACGCTCTGGCTGGGAGTCTACGGTCAGCACCCGGCCGTCGAACTTACGAACGTTGTTCACAAAAGGCACTTTGAAATGGAGGCCCGGCGTGATGTCGGGATCCACAACCTCACCAAAACGCAAGAGTACGCCGCGCTCGGTTTCCTTGATCACATACAGCGAGTTGCTGAGTACAAACAGACCCAACACAGCCACCAGGATGATCGTTACATTACGTCCAGACATATCAACGGCCTCCTCTGCGAGAGTTGCTTGCGGCAGCGTCGCGACGAATCTGCTCGGTAACCGCATCGGTCAGCTCGCGAATGTTGGAGCTGTCGACGCTCAGTCCACCGGCGCTACCGCGCGCCGCCGCGGCACCACCTGCCAGCTTGTCCAACGGCAGGTACATCATGTTGTTACCACCCTCAACATCCACCATAACCTTGCTGGTGTTGCTGAACACGCCCTGCACGGCCTCGAGGTATAAACGCTCTCGGGTGACGTCTGGCGCCTTGCGGTACTCCGCAAGTAGCTTGTTGAAACGGTCGGCCTCACCCTCAGCATTAGCGATGACCTGTTCCTTATACGCGCTGGCCTCCTCAATCTGGCGCTGAGCCGCACCACGCGCCTCGGGCACGATGCCGTTGGCGTAGGCTTGGGCCTCGTTCTTGACCCGCTCTTCGTCTTCTCGCGCCTTGATCACATCGTCAAACGCAGCCTGTACCTGTGACGGCGGCTTGGACTCATCCACGTTCACTTTGCTGATGAGAATACCTGTCTGATACATGTTGATGTATTCCTGCAGGCGCTGCTGAACATCGACCGCTATCTGGGCACGACCTTCTGTAAGAACACGGTCCATGCTGCTGCCACCGACCACATGGCGCAGTGCGCTCTGGGCGGCATGCTGCAGCGAGTTCTCGGGGTCGCGCACTTCCAGCACGAACAGCGTCGGGTCGTCGATCACGTATTGCACCGACAGGCTGACCTCAACGATGTTCTCGTCTTGGGTCAGCATGATCTCGCGGAAGCTCGCGGCACGCACTTTGGTTGTGTTGACCTTGATGACCGTATCGATCAGCGGTGGATTCCACTGCAGACCCGGGCGAACGGTCTCGTGATACTTGCCAAAACGCAGCACAACGGCACGTTCCTGCTCATCAACCTGATAGAAGCCCATCGCGCCCCAAACCAGCAGGCCCACAATGACAATAACACCCAGCATGGCGGCAGAAACGCCGCCGCCAGTGCTCCCGGAGCCACCCGAGCGACCGCCAAACAGCCCCCCCATGCGCTCCTGAAATTTCTTCAGTACTTCATCGAGATCGGGCGGTCCTTGATCACCGCCGCCCCATGGATCGCGTGGCTTGTTGTTGCCGCCACCCGGCTCGTTCCAAGACATACCTAACTCCTGGTAAATAGTCGCGAAATTCTAACAGGTTATACGAATGAAGGGGTTGCTTAGGCCTAAACCGAAGCACGATGCTCGCTGGACATAAGTCGGTCCCAGTCGGCCCTGGGTAATCGCACACTGATATGCGCCAGTCCATCCTCAGAGTGCCTCTCCTGTTCCACGGCACCCAGCTGATACAACGCAGCGCGAAGCTTACCCTGGGATGGTGAGAGCGTGAGCTCTTCGCTCACCATATCGGTGCCAACCAATTCGGCCACCGCATCCAATAACAGCGCCTGACCCTCACCAGTCACTGCACTCAGCCACACGCGCTCAGGTTTGCCGTCGGGGCTTCTGTCGATACGCGGTGCCTGCTCCAACAAGTCGATCTTGTTGTACACCTTCAATTGCGGAATCTTGTCTGCGCCGATCTCGGCCAGCACTTCCTGGACCTGAAACACGGCCTCGTCACGCTCCTCGCTGGCTGCATCAATAACGTGCAGTAGCAAGTCGGCATTGAGGGTTTCTTCCAAGGTTGCCTTGAACGCCTCAACGAGTTTGTGGGGCAAATGAGAGATGAAACCCACGGTGTCTGCCAGGATTATTGGCCCTGCGTGCTCAAGCTCCAGGCGGCGAAGCGTCGGATCCAGCGTGGCGAACAGTTGGTCGGCGGCGTAAACGTCTGACTCGGTAAGGCGATTAAACAATGTGGACTTGCCGGCATTGGTGTAGCCCACCAGCGACACTGTGGGGATTTCTGCACGGCGTCGGGAACGCCGACCCTGATCGCGCTGGCGACGCACTTTCTCCAGTCGCGCCGTAATCGACTTGATGCGGGCGCGTAGCAAGCGACGGTCAGTCTCAAGCTGGGTTTCACCCGGGCCCCTCAGCCCGATACCACCCTTCTGGCGCTCCAAGTGTGTCCAGCCACGTACCAATCGCGTGCTCATGTGCTGGAGCTGCGCCAGCTCCACCTGCAACTTACCCTCATGGGTTCGGGCGCGCTGTGCGAAGATATCGAGGATCAACCCGGTGCGATCCAGCACACGACACTTCAACTCTTGCTCTAGATTCCGCTCCTGACTGGGACTGAGCGCGTGATTGAACATCACGACTTCCGCCTCCCGTGTACGCACTTCATGCGCAATCTCTTCCAACTTGCCGGCACCCACAAAGGTTCGCGGGTGGGGTGTTTCACGCTGCCCCATGACATAGGCCACGGGGTCGCCACCGGCCGACAACACGAGCTCCTCGAATTCCCTGGGGTCTTCGCGCTCACTCTCGCTGTAGAGATTCAGATGGACAAGTACTGCCCGCTCTCCCGAGTCGGGACGATCAAAAAACAAGGCTACCTCGGTCGAACAGGCATTGTGGCGGCCAAGGGCCGCCACAAGTATTCAGATCAGCTACCGGATTCATCTTCCGGCGGATTTTGCATGGGCATGCGGACCACACGGGATGGGACCACCGTGGAAATCGCATGCTTGTAGACCATCTGGCTCACGGTGTTCTTCAATAGCACGACGAATTGATCAAAAGACTCGATCTGCCCCTGCAGTTTGATGCCATTGACCAGATAGATGGAAACGGGAACCCGTTCCTTACGCAGTATATTCAGGTAAGGGTCTTGTAGCGTGTGCCCCTTTGACATAATTAGCTCCTATCAGGCTCAAATCGAGCCAAAAAAAATAAAACTGGCCTCTTACAACGGGCCCTCGGTACGACTGCTATCCAGTATAGGACAGTTTCAGGGACCTAAGTGGGGTTGATACCCAAATACTTCAAGAGCGGATTCACTGGGTCGCCAAATTTCTCTTCACTGTCAGACAACGTGGTGTACACAACGTTCCCTCGCTCATCGGTGTGAATCCACTGAAGATCGGGCCACTGCCTGAGCCACGTGAGTTGTCGTTTAGCGAGTTGCCGGGTTGCGGCGATGCCCTTATCAATAGCCTCGTCCAGTGTGCATCGCCCTGCCAGATGTTCCCATAACTGCCGGTAACCCACCGCGCGAAGGGCCGGGGCCGAATCACCAATATCATCGCGGGCATACAGGGCAGCCACCTCCTCCAAAAAACCCTGACGCATCATGATCTCGAAACGGGCTCGAATCCTGTCATGCAGCACTGATCGTTCTGTGGGCGCAATGGCCAGTTGGAGTGTGCGATACCGATCCAACAGGGGAGCGACCGCGGGCTGGCTCTGCCATTGACTAATAGGGACACCGCTGGCGCGATACACTTCCAGCGCGCGAGAAATTCGCTGGGAGTGATTCGGGTGGATCTGCGCAGCTGCCACCGGGTCAACCGCAGCCAATTGCTGATGCAGCGCAGGCCAGCCAATGGCCTGGGCCTCCTCTTCCAGAGCACGCCGTATATCCTGATCCGCCTCCGGCATGGGCGACAAACCCTGCAGCAGCGCCCTGAAGTACAGCATGGTGCCGCCCACTAGCACCGGCAAGCGTCCGCGGCCAACACTCTCTTCAATGAGCTTCAGGGCATCGGCGGCAAACTCCGCTGCTGAGTAGACCTGCGCAGGATCGCGAATATCTACGAGTGCGTGGGGCAGGTCAGGACGAGCCGCGCCGATGTCCAAACCGGTATAAACCAGTGCGGAATCCACGCTGATCAAATCGCACTCAAGATGTCGAGAAAGGGATTCGGCGAGGGCCGTTTTACCCGAGGCCGTGGGCCCCATAATGCACACGACATCAACGGGAAGCGTGGCCATCTAGCGCCCCCGAAGAAAGAGCTTATCGAGCTCGTCCAGACCCAGTTGAGTCCAGGTTGGTCGCCCATGGTTGCACTGCCCGGAGCGCTCAGTGGCTTCCATGTCGCGCAGTAAGGCGTTCATCTCAGGAATCGTGAGACGGCGATTGGCTCTCACGGAGCCATGGCAGGCCATGGTTGAGAGGATCTCATCCATGTGCGCATCAATGCGATCCGAGCTGCCGTATTCAGCAAGGTCCGCCAATACGTCCCGCAGTAACTGCTCCACATTGGAATCGCGCAGCGCGACGGGCACTTCTCGGATGAGCAAAGACTCCTCGCCGGCAACATCGACCGCAAGGCCAATCGCCGAGAACAGCGACTGATGCTCACTGGCAAGGGCGACCTCGCGTGCGCTCACCGCCACGGCCTGAGGGACTAACAACGGTTGACTACGAATACCTTCCTGAGCTCTAGCCTCCTTGAGCCGCTCGTAAGTAATGCGCTCATGGGCTGCATGCATATCCACCAACACCAGCCCGTGAATGTTTTCTGCCAGAATATAGATGCCCTTCAGTTGCGCCAACGCATAACCCAGCGGCGGTGCCGACTCAGGTGATTCGGACTCGGGCATCGTGGGTGCCGGTGACGACGGATGAACTCCGGCGTAGCTGCGCATCTGTGCCTGCCCCAGGCTGCCAGCGGCCACGCCCGTAGGGCGCATCGAGTAGGCCGGCTCAGCCTCCTGTGTACCCCAGGCCAGGCCACCCTGGCTGCGAATTTCCCCGGTGGTCAGGTCAACGGCACCGCCCTCCGGTAACGCTGCAGCTCCAGGGGACTCCACCTGATCAGCCGGACGCACATCCGCCAGGGCGCGGTGCAAGCTGCTAAAAATGAAGTTGTGCACATCACGGCCGTCCCGGAAACGCACCTCATGCTTGGTGGGATGGACGTTCACATCCACTTTGGCCGGGTCTAGCGACAAGTACAGGACAAACGCCGGATGACGTCCGTGATAGAGCACATCTCGGTAGGCCTGCTTCACCGCATGCGCTATCAGCTTGTCCCGGATAACCCGCCCGTTAACAAAAAAGTATTGAAGGTCCGCCTGGCTGCGGGAGAACGTGGGAAGACCTACCCAGCCCTGCAGTTTGAACTCGGGCAGTTCGCGCTCTATGTAAATCGCCTGTTCCATAAAGGCTGGGCCACAGAGCGACGCCACCCGCCGCTTCTGCTCAGGCTCGTCCAGTGCAGGCCTTAGCTGGTGAATCACACGACCGTTATGCCGCAGGCTAAAAGCCACATCAAAACGCGCCAGCGCCAAGCGCTTAACCACCTCTTCCAAGTGGGAAAACTCGGTTTTTTCCGTGCGCAGGAACTTGCGGCGGGCCGGCGTATTGAAGAACAGGTCGCGCACTTCTACCGTTGTGCCCCTGGGGTGGGCCGCCGGGCGCACCTGGACTTCCATGTCGCGTCCCTCAGACTCTGCCTGCTGCCCTTCGCTGCTGTCATCAGCGGTGTTGGATATGAGGCTGAGCCTTGATACCGAGCCGATACTGGCCAGAGCCTCGCCGCGGAATCCCAGGCTGCTCACGGCCTCGAGGTCTTCAAGGGACGTAATTTTGCTGGTTGCATGGCGCGCCAAGGCCAAGGGTAAATCCTCAGCGGCAATACCCTGGCCATTATCGCGAATGCGTATCAGCTTGGTGCCGCCACTTTCCACATCAATATCGATACGTGTACTACCGGCATCCAGACAGTTTTCCAACAGTTCTTTGACCACGGACGCGGGGCGTTCAACCACCTCGCCGGCGGCGATCTGGTTGGCCAATCTGGTACTGAGCCGCTGTATGCGGGGCATGAAGACCTGCTAAGTTGTCGGGATTTTGAGGCTCTTACCGGCCTGAATGGAGTTGCTGCGGAGGCCGTTGTGGGTCTTGAGCGCGTCTACAGACACGTTAAAGCGCTGAGCGATACCGGACAGTGTATCACCGCGGGCAATCACGTACTGCTCACCCTCCTGCTGCCGTCGCCAGGCCAGCAAGGTACCCGGCGTTGGGTTAGCGCTCCACCAGTCGCGAATACCGTAAAAAATCTGTTTCGCCATACGCCGCTGATAGCTGCGTGTGCCTAGCTTTTTCGCTTCCCCAGGGTTGGAGATAAAGCCAGTCTCCACAAGGATAGACGGGACATCAGGGGATTTAAGGACGGCAAAGCCGGCCTGCTCTACCTGCTTCTTATGCAGGTGGGCAATATCATCCATTCGCCGTAACACCGAGGAGCCGATTTTCAAACTGCTATCCAGAGTGTTGGTCATGGACAGATCAGCCAAGACGCCGGCGAGCACATCGTCTTTGTCAGAAAGGCTGGTGCCGCCCACCAAGTCCGAGGCGTTCTCACGCTGTGCCAGGTGACGGGCCGCCGTACTGGTGGCGCCGCGTAGCGACAAGGCATACACAGATGCGCCGTGGGCCTGCTTGCGATCAAAGGCATCCGCGTGGATGGAGACAAACATATCGGCCTGGCGTTTTCGGGCCAGATCACGTCGCCCCTTCAAGCTGATGTAATAGTCGCCACTGCGAATCAGTGTGGGCTTGAAACCGGGTTCCTTCGCAAACAGCGCATGCAACTCCTTGGCAATGGCCAGAACGACATCTTTCTCCCGCAGCCGCTTGGGCCCAAGAGCGCCAGGATCTTCACCGCCATGACCGGCGTCGATCGCAATCACGAGATCGCGCTTACCATTGGTGGTCGGCCTCGACACTTTCTTCGGTTGCGTGCGCTCACTTTTTTTGTCGTACAGATCCAGCACTAACCGATCATCCGCCTGTTCATTGGCTTTGAGGGCAAAGCTGCGCGGATTAACCGTGGTGCTCATGTCGAGGACGACACGCAGATCGTCGCCGTCGCGCACACCGGAGCGAATATTTTTAATTGGGGTATTGCCAAGCTCCAGGTCATTCAGCGGGGTTTTTAATGCGGTATCGCTGACATCCAGAACGATGCGTGACGGGTTTTCCAGCACGATGAGCTTGTGTGAGGTCGGCGCTGTGAGGTCAAACACAATACGAGTATGGTCAGGTGCTCGCCATAGACGCACATCGCGCACCTCCACCGCACTGGCTGCACTTGCCAATACCAGCGCGATAACCGGCAAGATCCGGATACCCTGTTTCATCTCACTCCCGCCCTGCGTCGATAACGCGAACGATGGTTTTTGGTGGCAACTACCAGGCCATCCCCATGGCCTTCTCCCGCACCGCGCCCCCTGCGTCAGTTTGGGCCTGCAACACGATGCTGCGCCCGTCGCCTTCTCGGCTTATGGTAATCACTAAATCCGCCGGGGGCAAAACCCCATCACCCCGCTGAGGCCACTCAACGAGCAGCAAATTTTGACCATCGAGGTAATCGCGGATACCCATAAATTCCAGTTCTTCAGGATCACCCAGGCGATACAAGTCGAAATGGTAAACGGGAGGACGCGTGTGTTCGTAGGGCTCCACCAGCGTATAAGTAGGGCTTTTCACGGCGCCGTCGTGCCCAAGACCGGTCACGATGCCTCGACTCAACGTGGTTTTACCCATGCCCAGATCGCCCACCAGATGCACAACCAGCCCCGCATGCAGCAGGCCTGCCAACTGCCTGCCAGTTGTAACCATGGCATCCTCACCATTGGCGACAATGCGCATCAGTCCAATAGCTCCCTCATCACCGGTATCAGATCGGTAGCCAACAGGCCTCGCTCGCCGTCCAGCGCGGCAATATCTGCCGCTGCAGAATGCAAGCAAACCCCCAGAGGCGCGGCATCATCGGCCGCGAGGCCCTGGGCGATCAATGCACCCAATACGCCACTAAGCACATCGCCCATACCGCCACTGGCCATGCCAGGATTACCGTAGTCGCACAAGCCAATACCCTTCTGGCTGGCAACCAGCGTGCCATTGCCCTTGAGCACAACCGTCGCGCCCAACTTACTCGTGAGCGCAGTGGCCGCCGCAAATCGATCAGTTTGAATCTCACCGACCGCACAACCCAACAAGCGAGCCGCTTCACCGGGGTGAGGTGTCAACACGCTGTCGGATAAGTCAGCGCTTTGAACATCGCCCGACGCCAACACATTCAACGCATCTGCATCCAGCACGCAGGGCTTTTGCGCTTGCAGCGCGACCTGCAGGCAGGCTTTTGACCACTCGCTTTGCCCAAGACCAGGCCCGACCACAAGCACGTCAGATGCGTCGATGAGTTTACGAACGTCGGTCGCGCCAGCCACACCGTGGGCCATGATTTCGGGGATACGCGCGATGGCCGCTGCAACGTGTTGTTCCCGAGTCGCCAAGCGCACTAACCCGGCACCGCATCGCAACGCCGCCTCGGCAGCCATCAATGACGCTCCACCCATGCCCTCATCGCCGCCAATGACAAGTACCGAGCCACAGTGCCCTTTGTGCGCGGTGGCCGGCCGGGGAGGCAACTCCGCCAGCAGGGTATCAAGATCCAGACGCCAGACGTCCGGCGCCACGCAATCGTGGGCAGTGTCAGGCACTGCCAAATCCGCGAACTCCAGTTCGCCAACACAGTCCGGGCCGTCCAGCGTGAACAGACCGCGCTTTAGGGCAATGAAGGTCACCGTGATATCAGCGGTGACCGCAGAGCCCAGGATTCGACCCGTATCGGCGCAGAGCCCCGAGGGCACGTCCACTGCCAATACAGGCAGCCCGGCGGCATTAACGGCTTCAAAGGCAGATGCGTAAACCGGGCGAACATCACCACCCAGCCCTGTTCCTAGCATCGCATCCACCAGAATGCCGTCGCCCTCCAAACAGCCGTCAACGTAGGGAACAGAAGGCACACCTGCATCCAGTGCCAGATCGCGAGCCTTGCGAGCATCGCTCTGTATCTTTTGGCTATCACCCAGCTCAAGCACCTGTACGGGTATTCCTCGCTGATGGAGGCGGTGTGCGATCAAGTAACCATCGCCCCCGTTATTGCCTGTGCCGCACAGCACCTGAACCCGCGAGGGCTGACCCCAAACTGCAGTCATCACTTCACAACATGCCTGAGCCGCTCGCGCCATGAGGATCGACCCGGGGATACCACAGCCCTCTATGGCAGCGGCATCCATTGCCCGTGTTTGAGCGGCAGTGAACAAGGGTTCTAACAACGCAGTTTTCATAACGGCAGTATACCCTCAAGCCGCCGGCTTTCTGGCACACTTACGCCCAGTGAATGCCAAGACCCACGCTATGCCCCCCGAACTGTCGCAGCAAGAACTCTCGGCCCTGCGCGCCCAGTTGAACGACTGGGCTTCAGAGCTTGGCTTTCAACAACTGGGCGTGACTTCCATTGATCTGGGAGAGCATGAGGAGTATCTGCAGCGGTGGCTGGCAGCGGGTTACCACGGCTCCATGGACTACATGGCGGCGCATGGGACCAAGCGAAGCCGTCCCGAGGAATTGCTGCATGGCACCTGCGCCGTGCTGTCTGTGCGTATGGATTACGTCACACACGATACCCAGCCCCTAACGGTACTAGACTCGCCCGAGCGTGCGTATGTGTCACGCTACGCCCTGGGAAGGGATTACCACAAGCTCATTCGTAACCGCCTGGCCGCTTTGGCTAAGCGGATCGCGAAGGAAGCCGGCGGTGGGCAATACCGGGCCTTTGTCGACAGTGCACCGGTGCTCGAGCGGGC
The DNA here is from genome assembly GCF_014652275.1 of Parahalioglobus pacificus. Lineage (GTDB taxonomy): Bacteria > Pseudomonadota > Gammaproteobacteria > Pseudomonadales > Halieaceae > Parahalioglobus > Parahalioglobus pacificus. The sequence goes on from NZ_BMYM01000004.1 coordinate 22,616, forward strand.
TATTGCAGAACGAGCCGGTCTGGGGTGGATCGCCAAGAACACCATGCTCATTAACGACAAAGCCGGCTCCTGGTTCTTTCTGGGGGAAATCTACACAGATCTGCCTTTGCCCACCGACCCACCACAGCACAGCAAGCACTGCGGCAGCTGTACCGCCTGTCTAGAGATCTGTCCCACACAGGCCTTCACAGGTCCGTTTGAGCTTGATGCCAGACGCTGTATTTCCTATCTCACCATTGAGCACAAGGGCAGCATCGACCCAGAACTGCGACCATTAATGGGCAACCGGGTATTCGGTTGCGATGACTGCCAGCTGGTGTGCCCATGGAACAAGTTCGCCCAGCTCACCAACGAGTCAGATTTTGCGCCGCGGCACGGTCTGGACTCCGCAGATTTGGTCAGCCTGTTCTTGTGGGACGAGGCCACCTTTCTCAAGAACACCGAGGGATCTGCCATACGCCGCATCGGCCATGAACGCTGGCTCAGGAACCTCGCCGTGGCACTCGGGAATGGTCCCCCAAGCCAATCCGCGCGCGAGGCACTGGCAAGCCGAGCCGACCACCCCTCGGAGTTAGTACGCGAACACGTCGTCTGGGCATTGGCGCAATTCAAGGCTTGAAGCGAAAACACGCTTTTGGGTTACACTGATTCCATCGCCGAGGAACGGTGAACGCACAGGAACACGGATGACACAGTTTGCTGCCAGTACCCACCCGGGTCTGAAACGCGACCACAATGAAGACTGCTATGACGCCTCACCCGAGTTAGGCTTATGGTTAGTCGCGGATGGCGTCGGGGGACATGCCCACGGCGAGGTCGCCAGCGGCATCGTCAAAGAGACTGTCAAATCAGCGGTGGCAAGCGGCAAGTCGCTAACCGATGCCATCACCAAATCGCACCAGGCCATACTGAAAGAAATAGACCGGCGCGCCGACGGCAGCAACATGGGATCCACCGTGGTTGTACTGCACCTGCAAGGCAGTGATTTCGACCTTGCCTGGGTAGGCGACAGTCGCGCATACCTTTACCGTGACGATGGGCTGGAGCAGCTGTCTCGTGATCACAACCCGGTCAGCGAAATGCTGCGCCAGGGCATTCTCACGCCTGAGCAGGCCGCGGTGCACCCCGAGCGGCACGTCCTTAGCCAATCCCTGGGTGTCTCCTCCAACGTGGTCGTGAACCCGGACTCAGCGAGCGGAACGCTTGCCGCTGGGGAACAGATCATTCTTTGCAGCGACGGCCTCTCTGACGAACTCACAGATGCCGGCATCGCGGCCATTATGGCGCGCGAAGCAACACCACAGGCTCAGGTTGATGCGTTGATCCACGGCGCACTGAATGCCGGTGGCAGTGACAATGTCACGGTGGTCGTGGTGGGCACACCCTCAGCAAGACCCGCGGCACCGCACGGCGGCATCGATCTTGAAACCACACAGAACATCGGGCACGCAGTGGCCACGAACAAAACCGAACGCGTGAGCCACACCGGCAAAGTGTGGCTGCTGGTTGGTGCGTTGCTGCTACTTGGGCTGTGGTTACTGCTATGAGCAGGCAGTGACGAACAAGGCGGAGACGCTGGGTCGATTCACACTGCTGCACCATCTGGACGATGGCGGCAGCTCTGACGTTTACCGGGCACACAGCGATGAGCTGGGCACCGTTGCACTAAAACTGCTGAAACCCGCCGCCAGAGAAAACCCTGATGAAGTAGAGCGCTTCCTTCGGGAAGGGCATCTGCTGGAAGAACTCTCCCACCCGGCGCTTCCGAACGTCGTCGATGTCGGGGTCGAGGAAGATACCCCCTACATCGCCATGACGCTGCTCCAGGGACAACCTTTGGATGCGTATTTGCAGGCCAAAGGAAAACTGGACAGCCAACGGGTGCTGGCCATCGCTGAAGATATTGCCGCCGCACTGGTGGTTGTGCATACCAGCAATACGGTGCATCGGGACTTGAAACCCCACAATATTTTCATCTGCGACGATGACGAACGTGCGGTGCTAATGGACTTCGGTGTCGCACGACCCATGAATCATCGTACGGAAAACCGCGCCACCCCGCGCTATATGTCACCCGAACAAGCCAGCGGCATGACGCTCGATGGCCGCTCAGACCTGTTTTCACTGGGCGCGATCCTCTACGAATTGCTCAGCGGCTCACCGCCTTTTCCCGGTAAAACGCTGGATGCATTGATAGAGCAGGTTCGGACTCATCACCCTGCCCCGCTGTCAGATGCGGGGGCAGCACAACCCATCGTCGAAAAGCTACTGCGCAAACAGCCAGCGAAACGCTACCGCTCAGCGGGCACGCTGCTGCGGGATATTCGAAAAGCACGCGCCAAAGCCCAGCGCCAACCTCTGAAGAAGCTGGAGGTGGTGGCGCTAATCGCGTTGGGAATCGGCGTGATTGCCTGGCTGGTCAGCTAGCGGTCGTCGTCGACCGCAGGGGCCTGAATAAAGGTGGTCTTGTTAGCGGCATCGAGCTCCGAGCGGCGAGCGGAAAACATTTCCGTGACACGGAAAATGATGTCGTGGAATCGCAGCTCATCTTCATTGCGCAGTGCCTGACGCTTGCTGATTGCCTTGCCGTTCACCACGGTCCCGTTTGCTGAACCCAGGTCTTCCACGTACAGCTGGTCATCCACCATACTCAGGCGTGCGTGCTGACGAGATACATGCGGGCTGACCACGGCGAGGTCACATTCGAGAGAACGGCCCAAGACGATGTCCTTGGTAACACCGAAGCTCAGTCCCGCCAGCGGGCCTGTTTCCGCCGTTAGCGTCCACTGATAACCCGGCTCACTGTCGCCCTTACGAAAATAGTGAGTGACACCCCCGGTGCGCCTATCATTAATTGGCGGAATGTTGGCCAGGACACGACGCTCTACAAAGGAAGTGGTGCGAACAATCCCCTGCGGCGTAATCTGAAAAAACCAGGCCAAGGCAAAGTTCACGGGGAAGCCAATGACAGCACCGTAAAGAAAGTAGCGGGATCCGAGGTCGGCATCGAAGCCCAATGCCGGAAACAGAATGTCACCCACCTGCAGGGCACCCCAGCAGACAAGGATATACAGGATACACGTGCGCGTGACCTTTCGACGCTTTAGCTCTCGAAAGAACGACCAGGATTCTTCAGGTGATGCTTCCATAACTCCCACAGTCTAGCTCCGAGGAGTCATTATTCAACTCCAGATAGGCAGCGATAGAGACGGCGGGGCATTACCGGCAATCTGACCGATGCTACCCGCTCCCTGGGTAAATGCCCCGCCGTCAATAAGACTTACAAGAGGGCGGCGGAATAGTTGGAAACTTTTTTTACTTTTTCTTCTCAGCCCATATTCAGGAAGTGTTTACGGTAGTAGCGCATCTCCGCGATAGACTCTCGAATATCGTCCAGAGCAAGGTGAGTGCCGGTTTTGGTGAACCCCGTCTCTAGCTCAGGTCGCCAGCGCTGCATCAGAATTTTCAAGGTGCTCACATCCAGATTGCGGTAGTGAAAGTACGCTTCCAGCCTGGGTAAATGCCGCGCCATGAAGCGTCTATCCTGGCAAATGGTATTGCCACACATCGGCGAGGCGCCTGCCGGCACCCAATGCGAGAGAAAAGCGATGGTGTCCTCGGTTGCATCGCCTTCATCGGCATCACTGGCACGCACGCGATCGACCAGCCCTGAGCGATTGTGGTGCGTCGTGTTCCACTCATCCATGCCCTCCAGAACTGCGTCCGGCTGGTGGATAGCGATCACAGGGCCTTCTGCCAGGGTATTCAGGTCACTGTCCGTCACAATCGTGGCGATCTCTATAACCACGTCTTGATCCGGATTCAGACCGGTCATCTCCAGATCTACCCAGATGAGGTTGCTCGGATTCTGCATGATGTCGTCCTGCTGCGATGGCCAGTGCAGTGTAACAAATGCCTCGACAGTACGACCCGCCGACTTCGATAATGTCTGTATGAGTAAACGTAAGCTCAGCCGGCGTCAGGCCTGGCGAGTCAACAAAATTCAGGAAGAACGAGCCAAGCGTGCCGAGCAGCGGCAGGCGCGGGCAGAGCAAGCTTTGGGCGCGGGCGAATTAGGGCCGGAGCAAAATGGGCTTGTTGTCGCCCACTTTGGCACCCAAGTTGCCGTTGAGGACGAAGATGGCACCGTGCTGCGCTGTCATGTTCGCGCTAACGTGCAGACACTGGTCACCGGCGACGCAGTTGTATGGTGCCGTGGCGAGCCCACAGGCGTCATCGTTGCCCGCTTGCCGCGCCGCGGTGAACTTTGCCGCCCGGACCCACATGGCGCACTGAAACCGGTGGCGGCGAACATTGACCAGATCATTATCGTGTTCGCGGCACTGCCCCAGCCCCACGCAAACCTCATCGATCGCTATCTGGTGGCCTCAGCGATCTCCGGCAGCGAGCCAATCCTGTTGCTCAATAAAACCGACCTGCTGGAAGAAGATGCCGAGTTAGCAAGAAGTATGGAGGCACTGGTGTCGCCCTACGAGTCACTGGGCTATCGGGTACTTCGCAGTGCTATTGGTAGCAGTGGCATGACAGACTTGGAAAGCGCGCTCGCTGACCGTATCAGTGTGTTTGTAGGCCAATCCGGTGTAGGTAAGTCATCCATCATCAATCGGTTACTGCCCGAGGCGGGGCTACGCGTGGGGGCGCTATCAGAGGCTCGTGCCAAAGGCACTCATACCACCACGACAGCACAGCTACTACACATGCCCAGCGGGGGCAGCCTGATTGACTCCCCTGGAATTCGGGAATTTGGTCTTTGGCACATGAGCCGCGCAGAGGTTGAGCAGGGCTTTGTCGAGTTTAAACCCCACCTGGGTCACTGCCGATTCCGCGACTGCACCCATGAGCACGAGCCCGGGTGCGCCATACTCGCCGCCGCCGAACGCGGCAATATCAGCCCGCAGCGACTGGACAGCTATCGCCGAATCGTCGCTAGCCTGGAAGGCGCCTAGCCCTGACGCTGGGCCAAAGGTTGGCCCAACACCGTAGCCGTGCCCGGCTGGTAATCTGCGAGCCAGTCAACGGCACCTTCAGGGAACAGCAAAATCACTGTGGACCCCAGTTTGAAGCGCCCCATCTCTTCACCCTGCGCCAGAGTTACGGGCTCGGGTAGCGCCGAATAGTCTTTCGTCTGGGGTACCTTCAGTGGCGGGGCCACCTGGCCATCCCACACGGTCTCGATACCTGCAACCACCATCGCGCCAACCAACACCATTGCCATTGGACCCAGGGCGGTGTCGAAATAACAGACCAGCCGCTCGTTACGCGCAAAAAGCCGATCAACATTCTCTGCCGTGGTGCCATTCACGGAAAACAGTTTGCCCGGCACATAGCAGCTGGCTGTGAGTGTGCCCGACACGGGCATGTGCACACGGTGATAGTCCCGCGGCGACAGGTAAATAGTGGCGAAGTTGCCATCAGTGAACTGTGCTGTGCGGGTTTCGTCACCGGCAAGCAAGTCACTGACGGTATAAGTCCGGCCTTTGGCTTGCAATACGCTGCCGTCGGTAATCGTTCCAATCTGGCTCACTGCACCATCCGCGGGATGGACCACATCGGCTTCGGCAATAGGCCGCATGCCGGGCTTTAACTCGCGGGTGAAAAAGTCATTGAAGTTAACGTAGTCCTGCGCCCGTTCGTGTACAGCCTGATGCAGTTGCACATCAAAGTGGCGCACAAACTGTTCTATCACCCAGTTTTTCAGCCAAAGGGGGTAACGCAACTCCGCCAGCCAGCCGGTGAAGCGGGATAGCAGTTGCTGCGGCACAACATGTTGAAACAAGATAAACAGCGATTCCATGGCGCGTAGTGTATCCTCTGCTGAGACAAAGGAAAGCGCGCATGCCAACCCACAGGTCGCATCACCTGCTGCCAGTTATTGCGCTGGCAAGCCTTGCCGTCGCAATGCCGGGGCGTTGCGAGCAGACTGCGGCCGCTCCCGAGCAGAGCCCCTCGTCCACCACCATTGCACCGGTCTCCAGTGAGGCGCTGGAAGATACACTGGGTGCCTGGGAACCCACTGTACCCGATCCCAACGAATTCGATGAACAGCCTGCTGTGAACTGGGTGGACGACAGCCATGCCTACATGGCCAATCAGGCTCAGTCCCTGACCGAATGGATGGACGAGTTTTTTGGCGACCCTGAGTACAATCTGGAACAGGCGGAGTCACTGCTACGACTGGAACTCATCGACGACTGGGAAACCGAAGACGGCCACGACTTCAAGATACGGCTGCGTGGCAAGGTGCAGCTCCCCAAAATCTCTAGGCGCTTGAACCTGGTGTTTAGCGGCGAGGAATCGGATCTGGACGATGAAGAAGACAGGCGAGTAGACGACGAGATCGGGCTGCAGTACGAGGTGAGGGAAGGTAGCCGAAGCCGGCTGGATCTCACCATGGGCATCTCTGGTAGCAAGCCCAAGCCGGGCATCAAGTACCGCAACGAGGGCCCTATCGATGATAAGCACAGTTATCGCTTTATTGAGCGGGTCCAGTACTCGGACAAGGAAAAGTTCTTCACCATCACTCAGGGCGACTTGAACAGGGTCATCGACGACAACAACATTCTTCGGTGGAGTAATCGCGCCATCTGGGGCGAACGCACAGACGGGGTGGAATGGCGCACCCGGCTGAGCCTGCGACAGCGCCTGGACCCCGAAGCTCGCCGGCCGATTGCACTGAACTATTTCGCCGCCATCAGTGGTGAGACCGAACCCAGTAGCTACGTTAAAAACTACCGGCTGGGCGTGTTGTGGCGGCGACAGGTCTACCGCGATTATCTCTTTGTTGAGCTGGAGCCGGCGTACAATTACCGGCGCAAGGAGTTCGAGGATAACCGGCGCAGCGTATGGAGCATGGTGGTGAGACTTGAGATCGCGTTACAGCGCGATCTCATTCGCAAGCGCTAGTCCAACACGGCAAGCGCTAGAGGTTTTCCTCCGCAAAAGCTGCCAATCGGGAGCGAACGATTCCATTCACATGCATCATGCCCGCATGCGGGTAGGCCTTGGTTTTCTCGACTAGATAGGTGAGGCCTGATGTCAGAGGCGAGATGTACTTATTGTCGATCTGCGCAAGGTTACCCAACACAACAATCTTGGAGTCTGCCCCCACACGGCTGATCACCGATTTGAGCTGAAACTGGGTTAAGCCCTGACTCTCGTCAATGATGATGTAGGCATTGTTGAACGAGCGACCCCGCATGAAGTTCAACGACTTGAATTGAATATTCGCGCGCTCCTTCACGTAGTCGATACTGCCATGGCAGGATTCATCCGTGCCGTGCAGTATCTCCAGGTTGTCGTCGAAGGCGGCCAGCCAGGGCGCCATCTTCTCTTCCTCGGTACCCGGCAGGAACCCGATATCCTCCGCGATCGGTGGCGTCGATCTGGCCACAATGAGTTTGTTGTATTTCTTCTGCTCGAGAATGGCATGTAAACCGTATGACAGCGCCAGCAGGGTTTTGCCCGAACCGGCGGGTCCTGTCATGACCGTCATGTCTACGCTGTCATCCGCCAGAAGCGCCATCGCCATGGCCTGCTCCAGGTTCCGCGGCGTCAAACCCCAGAACTGACGGTGCATCAGGTTGTCGCGGCTGTCGCAGCGCAGGTAGACGAAATCCTGATCCACGCGTTTAACGAAGGCCATGAATTCCTGATCGTCATACAGGAACATGTTGGGATAGGCCTGCGGCAGCGAACGGCGCGGAATCCGGTGGAGCGTGCAGTCCCCCTCCCTGAGCGTATCGACTTCGGAGATGGTCGACCAGAAATCACCCTCAATGTGTTCGTAGCCTTTTGCGAGCAGGTCGATATCGTCGAGCACGCGGTCGCGGCGATAGTCTTCAACACGCTGCAGACCTGAACCCTTGGCCTTGATGCGCATGTTGATATCTTTGGTGACCAGGCAAACAAAGGCCTCCGGGCTTTCCGCCTGCAGCTTCAACGCCACATTGATAATTCGGTTGTCATTGGCCTGATCCTGCGTGGCATCCAGAAATGGCACCTCACTGTCATCGGTCAGTAGCTGATCGGGGTAAATCGCCAGGGTCCCCAGCGGGCCCTCGGCCACTGACCCGGGCACCTCCACACCGGCCTGAATCTCCTGGGGTGACGCCGCGTCAACGACTTTGTCGATCATGTTAATGGCGATCCGGGCCTCTCGGCTGACCGTTTTATCGTGGCGATCTTTAATATGGTCCAGTTCTTCCAGCACGGTCATGGGAATAACGACCTGATGCTCGTTGAAGGCGGTAATAGCGGTGGGGTCATGCAGGAGCACGTTCGTATCCAGAACGTAGATTTTCTTAACGACGGGTTTCAGGGTGGTTTTTTCTACGCGCAGGGTAGAGCCTGATTCCATAAAGCAATCCTCGTGGGGCTGGGGTGTGGGAGCTGTGTGTCTCGATGATGACGCCAGCTAACGGCGTCCGGTCTTGCGATGTCCCCGACTCTGGCGGCCGGCTGGATTTTAGGGGTTAGGCTGCTCGAGGCCTCAGTCATTGGCGGCCTGATGATTGCGAGGCAGCGTGGGGGCGCCACCGCTAAAATGACCTGTGCGGCAAGCGCTGGGCGCCTTACTGCACATGGCGAAACCTGTATGAATCAACCGTCCTTCCGTACCTGATTCAACAATTGCACGCCTTGATTATTAAGGCGGCATTGGCGCCGTGTCAACGCCCTCTGTCTATAAGTTTTGCGCTGCGGTTTTTCGACTGACACGGGATAGTAATTCCGTTAGAGTTACACGCTTGTCTGCCTATTTTTCCAAGCTGTAACCATCATGCTCGACCAGAATGCCCTGACTCAACTCAAGGGCTTGAAAACCCAAATGGAAGCCGAAAAAGAGCGCGCCGAAGCCGTTATCAAAGGCACTCAGGCGCGCTACGGCTTTGCGGTTCTTGACGATGGTCGCGAGATCTTTGTCCCACCTGATGAGATGCTAAAGGTCTTCCCGGACGACCGGGTCAAGGTGTGCATCCGCCCGACCAAAGACAACAAAACCGTTGCCGATGTTGAAAAGCTTGTCGACAGCGCCCTGAGCGAGTTCACGGGACGCTGTATACGAAAAGGCAAAGCCGTCTTCGTCCAGCCCGACCTCAGCAACATGAGCCGGTGGCTGTTCCTACCACCCCACGCGCGTAACGGGGTCAAGGAAGGCGACTACGTTCGCTGTGCAATCCTGCGCCATCCCATTCGGGACGGTAAACCGCAGGCCAAAATCCTGGAGGTGCTAGGCGATGACAGCACACCCGGCATCGAGAACATGTACACCGCCGCCAAATACCAGTTGCCTGGCGAATGGCCAGCTGCCGCACGCAAAGCACTGGATGAGCGCATTGCAAGTTTTAACCCACTGGAAACCGGAGCGCGCCGCGACCTCACAGATCTTGAGTTTGTGTCCATTGATGCGGCAAGAACGCAGGATATCGACGACGCGCTTTACGCCGATATCAGCAGCGACGGCTGGACCCTGTATGTAGCCATTGCCGACCCCACCGCCTACATCACGCCGGACTCGCCCCTGCTGCAAGACATCGCGGCACGGGCAACGTCGGTTTATTTCCACGGTGACCAGCTACCTATGCTGCCGGAGCCACTGAGCCAGGATACCTGCGCGCTGACAGAGGGTGACGACAGACCTGCTCTGGTGTGCAAAATCTCCGTGAGCGACGCTGGCGAAGTCGGTGACTTTGAATTCATGGAAGCAACCATTCGCTCCAGAGCGAAGCTGTCGTATTACGCGGTCGACAAATACCTGAATGGTCAGGCCGATGACCTGATGAGCCACGCCACACCGCTGGAAGCCCTGCTTCAGGTGTATCGGGCGCTGCGCAGCCACCGGGAGACCCGCGAGTTAGTGATGGAAGACCGTCGCGAATACCGCTGGGTGCTGGGCGATGACAAGCAAATTGAGTCGGTGGAGCCCAGCGAGAAACTATTGTCACAGCGCCTGGTGGAAGAATGCATGGTGGCCACCAATCGCTGCGCTGCCAAGTTCCTGGCGAACAATGGCGCCAGCGGCCCGTTCGTAAGACACCCCGGATTCCGCAAGGACCGTATCGAAGAGACGCGGAAATTCCTGCAGATGCATGTGCCCGAACTGTTAACACAGGATTTGACGAGCGTAGCGGGCTACCGCGCCATCATGAAAGCGCTGACCGCCAGCGGGGCCGCCCTGCCCTTACGCTCCATGGTGAACCGCTTGCTCACGCGCGCCGAGTTAAGCACCGAACCGGGTCCGCATATGGGCATGGCCTTGGCCGGTTACACCAATTGCACGTCACCACTGCGCAAGCTGGTTGACTTCATGGTACATCTGCAGATCAAAGCGATTTTGCACAGCCAGCCCGCCAGCCTGTGTCAGGCAGCAGACACGCAGGCACTGGCTCAAAAGCTCGCTAATTGCCGAGCCGCCACCCAGGAGGCCGAGCGTTGGCTTGCCAGTCGCTACATTAAGCGTCTGGCGGACGGTGGCACTACGCGCTTCACTGGCATCGTCGCTCACATTAACAGCTCAGGTTTTACACTGAAGCTGGATGACAACGGGCTGGAAGGGTTGGTCGATCTTCGAAAGGACCCCGAGAAGTTCAGTTACGACAAGTGGACCGCCAGTCTCACCAGCACCACTCGTCGCTTCCAGTTAGAGCAGACCGTCGAGGTCGACTTCAAGGGCATAGATGACAGCGGTAATCACACAGTACTGTTTGAACTAGTCCCGGGGTGCGGCCTCAAACCGGCAAAGGTAGAAGCCAAGAAAGCTAGCGAATAAGTCGCAGCATGGCGCGGGGCCAATGCCCTACATGGTGCGTCTCTTTTGCTAATGCGTATATTGGATGTTTAGCAGACTCACCAACGGCGTGCTGACTGTGCCCCGGCCGAGTGCATGGGGAACAGGGTTACTGAGCGCGCCATACTGGCTTGGACGCGCGCCACCAGCCCTATCATCTCCCGGACACCCAGTGCTCGCAGGTACACGCCCATATCCTTTTGGCTATCCAGGCTAACATTGCTGTCGGTACGCCTAAGCGCCTCTATGATCATGAGCTCCTGACCACTGTAGTCGTTAGCCTCGCCAAAAATCAGCTTGGTGAAGGTGTCTACTATCGCCAGCTCTGTGGGCGCATCCTGCGAAAACTGACCTGTGTAGCGCTTCATTGCTGTGCCTCGCGGCCCTGTTTGGGGGGCCATCACTGATATCCCTACTTTTAGTATGGGTGATACCTGAGGCTGAACTGTACAAAAAATAGGCAATTTTTCACAAAAACGGCGGAAAGGCGTGATGAGGGGGCCGAATGGCCGGCTTACAGCCCCCTTGTCGGGCAAAAAACGACTTAGAAGTGCGCGTTGCCGGGTGTCCTCGGGAAGGGAATGGCATCGCGCACATTCTCCATGCCAGTGACATAATTGAGCAGGCGCTCAAAACCCAGGCCAAAGCCGGCATGCGGTACCGTGCCGTAGCGGCGCAGATCGCGATACCACCACAGCTCTTCCTTGAGGTGCTCATCCATTCGAGCTTCCAGCACATCCAGGCGCTCTTCGCGCTGGCTGCCGCCGATGATTTCCCCAATGCCCGGCGCCAGCACATCCATAGCTGCTACCGTACGCTCATCATCGTTCAAGCGCATATAGAACGCCTTGATGTCCTTGGGATAGTTCATAACAACAACAGGACGCCCGATGTGTTTTTCAGACAGGTATCGCTCGTGCTCGGATTGAAGGTCCGCACCCCAACTCACGGGGTACTCAAAGGACTCCCCGCAGTTTTCCAGAATCTTGATCGCATCGGTGTAATCGATGCGCTCGAAGCGGTTATCGATCACGGCCCGCAGGCGATCAATCACCGTTTTGTCGATACGCTGCTGGAAAAACGCCATGTCATCTTCGCGCTCGTCCAGTACGCGCTGCAGCACGTGCTGCAGTAAGTCTTCCGCGAGCTGTGCATCATCGTTCAGGTCAGCGAAGGCGATTTCCGGCTCCACCATCCAGAACTCAGCGAGGTGGCGACTGGTATTGGAGTTCTCAGCACGGAACGTCGGCCCGAAGGTGTATACCTTGCTCATGGCCAGGCAGTGAGACTCCACCTCCAACTGGCCCGACACGGTCAAAAACGCCTCGGAACCGAAAAAGTCCTGTTCATAGTCCACACCGCCACCGGGCGCCTGCGGCAGATTTGTCATGTCCAGGGTGCTGACCCGAAAGAGCTCTCCCGCCCCCTCGCAGTCACTGCCTGTGATGATGGGCGTGTTCACCCAGTAAAACTGGTTGTCGTGAAAATAGTTATGGATGGCATTTGCCAGCGTGTTGCGCACGCGCGTGATCGCACCGAAGGTATTCGTGCGCACTCGCAGGTGCGCCTGAGTGCGCAGGTACTCGAAGGTATGGCGCTTCTTCGCGATCGGGTAGCTCTCGGCATCGTCCACCCAGCCCACAACCTCCACAGTCGCGGCCTGTATCTCTACGTTTTGGCCTTTGCCCTGAGACTCGACCAGTTGCCCGGTAACCACGACGGCGCAGCCCGTGGTGAGCTTTAGAATTTCACTTTCGTAGTTGTCCAACGTGTTGGGAACGACGGCCTGAATCGCGTCAAAGCAGGTGCCGTCATGTACCGCGAGAAATGAGATACCCGCTTTGGAATCGCGCTTGCTGCGCAACCAGCCGCGCACGGTCACAGTTTTATCGACGGCAACTTCGCCTTTCAGCAGTGCCGATACAGTCGAAATAGAGGTCATAGGAGAACCCGGTCCTGTCCCATCAAAATGCAGGCGCGGAGGATACCGAAAGCCCGGATCATCGCGCAATGCGCGTGATCTTTCCGCCCTCAAGGGTAAGGTTGTACATCAGCCCCTTGTTGGAGAAGACAAAGCCAATAACGGGGGCCGCCAGCTGCCGCGTATCCAGCTTACCGCCAGCACCTGACTGAATAATGGCAACGCTGCCGTCCACACCGACTTCCCAGCCCTGGCTATTGCGAAAATTCACCAGCGCCTCATCGGTCATGAACAGTAGCACTTCCGATTTATACTGCGCACCCAGTTGTAAGCCGAAGGAGGCGCCGGCAGTTGCGTAGTAAGCCACTGGCTCATCATCCACCAGCAGCACGCCCTCGCCATACTGTCCGCCCACGCCGAACCCCATTTTTACAACATCAGGAAACACCAGCACCCCCTTGGCCTTCCCCAGTAGGTCTTCGGCAGAGGCATTGTGAGCTAAGAGGCGCTCCAGTGCCTGGGCGCTCTTGCTATCGATGGCCTCGCGGGAGTCTGCCATCGCTGCGGTGCAAACCAGCAGCAGCACGGTGCCTAAGCACAACAACAGCCACCGGCTGGTCACAGGCGAGCTATAGATCAAAGCGCTCACCCACCAACTGCTCGCTCAGTGACCACAATTTCTCCGCCGCCTGGGCATCCAAAGCATAAGCCTCCACCCCACCCTCTAACTGGGTTTCCTGCCCGGGTTGGGCCACTTCTCCGATATGGCAGTCTTCCAGGTACAGACCACCCTGCCCGTCCAACTCGGCCGCCGTGGCTGCCCATACGCTGGTAGCGGCCCCCTGCGGAATCGTCTTGAAGCGCATTTCCTTGCCTTCGGGCTGGTTACTCATCAGCAAGTCGAAATCGCTCTGATCCATGTAGCGACTGAGTTCCGTCATGATGACGCCCGGATGGACGGCATAGGCATGGATTCCGCGTTCCGCCAGTCGCGCCTCCAAGGCAACCGTAAACAGGGCATTACAGGTTTTTGATTGTCCGTAGGCTTGCCACTTATCGTAATCACGCTGCTGGTAATTCGGGTCGTCAAAATCGATGTTCGCAAACCGGTGCCCGGCAGAGCTCAGGTTTACAATCCGTGCATGCGCACCTGCCAGTAATGCGGGCATCAGCAAGCAGGTGAGCAGGAAATGCCCAACATGGTTGGTGCCAAACTGCATCTCAAGCCCCTGCGCCGTACGCTGCAAGGGCGGGGCCATCACGCCCGCATTATTGATCAACGTGGTAATCGCCGGCAGGCGCGCTATCAGGTCTGCGGCGCAAGCGCGGATCGAATCAAAATCGGCAAGATCTACAATCCCCGTCTCGATGGTGCCCGCCAGGTCCTCCGCCTGCAGGCCCTCTGCTGCGGCAGCCAGCTTCTTCGCGTCGCGCCCAAGCATGATCACTTTTGCTCCCGCAGAGGCTAGGGCACGGCTGGTTTCAATACCCAGCCCGGCAGATGCGCCTGTGACCACAGCCGTCATCGCGCTCAAATCTTGCCCGGCCACAATATCTGTGGTGCTGGTATCGAACCCCAATGTTGCCATTCCATTTCTCCAAGGCGATCGCTGACGCTTGACAGCATAGCCCGTTTGAGCGCGAATGTGTGCCACGGTTGAACCACGGTAATTGGCATAATGAATGACGAGATCGAATTCATGGAGGGCGGTGCCTACTTCAGTCTGGCAACCCGCAAACGCTCCGGAGACTTTGTGCCCACACCGGTCTGGTTCGCTCCCGCTGGCGGCAGTTATTACGTGTTTTCGGCCGGCAATGCCGGAAAGGTGAAACGCCTGCGTAACTTCGCGGAGGCCCGGGTAGCCGCCTGTACCGTGACCGGCAGCCTTACCGGCCCCTGGCATGAAGCTTCCGCTGAGCTGCTAACAGACCCGGCCGACCAATCAACGGCGCTGGCAGCATTGCGCAACAAGTACGGTTGGCAGATGACACTGGGGGATGTGTTATCTCACCTCACGGGCAAGTATCGTAAGCGCGCCTACATTCGGGTGACACTAGCCTAGGGCTCACTCGTTCACGGTTGCAGCGGCCTCCATTTCACGCTGCACGGCCTCCAGCTGGATGCGGTACCCCTGAACGTCGGTGAGATAGGTAGCCGCCTTCATGGCCTGCTCAATGTAATCACTGGCCGAAGCCAGATCGCCCAGCTCATAACGAATCAACCCAGCGCCGTACAGTAATTGCGCATCCCCGGGAAGTAGCTCCAGAGCTTCGTCATAATGACCCCGGGCACTGACCCAGTCGCCACTCTCGGCGGCGGTATCGCCGAGCCAGCTGTGGTAATACGGGTTTGCCTGACGGTAGCGATCGACGCGATCGACCCAATAACTTCGCTCGGACTCCCGCCCCATTTGATCGTACAGAATCACAAGATTATTCATGGCCGACCGGTCTCCACCGCTATGCGACAGGGCCCTGAAATAAGCGCGCTCCGCCGCCTCAAACTGGCCGCTTCGCCGGTAGGTTGCGCCCAGATTCACCCATAACTGGCCCATAGCAGGACTGAGCTGTAGGGCCTTCACTAAATGCAGCCAGGCTGTACTGACTTCATCATTGGACAGGGCGTCCATCGCAAGGTTGTTGTGATAAAGCGCGACGGCGTCTTCATCCCGCAGGGTGCGCGAGCCAGCTATGTCCTGCGACTCCAATGGGTCAATATCAACCATATAGCGGTCGCCCCGGCGCGTCTTAACCAGCACATTGACATGCAGCCGAACCGCCACTCTGTCCCCCATCCGCGTCCACTGGGGTCTGACCTCCAGCCACTGGTAACGGGCATCCAAGCCCGCCTCTCTGGCGAGGGCCACGAACATATGCGCGTAAGACAGGCAGTTGGCTGAGCCCTGTGCAAACACCTGCTGGGCGCTGCCCTCGGCAAAGGCGTCATAGCGCATATCCAGAATGCCGGGGCTCTTAACAGCCTGATGGAGGTTTACCAGGCGACCTCTCTCACTGGCCCGTTCACCACTGTAGGTCGCCACGAAACTACGCATGTCATCATTCAGCGCCAGCAGATCAGGCGCATCCAGCGTCGCCTCTGCATCTTCCAAGGTGAACAGTTGACCATCAATCTGCAGGGGCTCGACATGACCCAGGGAGGCCGCGCCAAAGGGATGACCGGCACAACCGGCGAGCAGCACAAACAGACTCAACGCGACCGCCTGTGCGGCCCGCGGGTTTACCCTAAAGGGCTCTGCATGGCGCGCCTTGGTAGACCACGCCAGCATTGACTGCAGCGTCGCGTGCATTGCTCGTGCCTCAGCATCTCAATATGCCGACGACACCAGTATAGCGGGTTAACCCGCCGGTCATCAGGGTAGCGGCGTCAGCCGAACTGTTGCTGGCAGAACTCTGCGGCGAGGCGCTCCAGGAAAACCACATCATCAGCATCAAAGCGCTCGGGCGTGGGGCTATCCACATCCAGCACCCCCACAATGCGCTCACCATCGCGCAGCGGTACTACAACCTCAGAGCGGGAGCGTATATCACAGGCGATGTGCCCGGGGAATGCGTGCACGTCGGGGACACATTGGGTGACCCCCGTTTCTACCACGGTTCCACAGACACCGCGCCCTATCGGGATGCGCACGCAGGCTGGCCTACCCTGAAAGGGGCCAAGGACTAACTCATCTCCCTTGAGGAAATAAAAGCCCAGCCAATTGATATCCGATAACTGCTCGGCCACCAGTGCAGAGAAGTTCGCAGCATTGGCGACCAGATCGGTCTCGCCTGCCATCAGCCCACGCAATGCGGACAGCGTGTCGTCAAGACTCATCGGGTGCTCACTGGCCTGAAACATTCATCTCTCCTATTGGGTGGATTTGATACACAGCAATGCGGCAACTCCTGTGCTGATACAGGATGCACAGGCGCAAACAAACTAACAATGAGGAGCACAACATGACACAGCACATACTGGAACAGGACACGCTGGAAGACCGACAGACCTCGCAGCGCCTGGGTATCGTTATCGCGGGGTTCGTTGTGGCTACCGCCGTTATGGCCGTCATCATCACGGCGGTAATGGGCTAAGCCTTACTGTCCCAAACCGAATGACGCTGCGGCTCAGGCCGCAGTGTGCAGACCACACTCCCTACCATCAAAGACTTTGGTGGGGTCGAAGTAATGCCGGCACGTTGGCAGCTTGTGCGCTTCCATGTAGGCATCGACCTGATCATCGCTCCAGTAGAATATAGGCGCCACTTTCACGATGCCACGGTTATCTATTGAGACCGTGTCTAGCGTCTTGCGATGCTCTGTTTCTTCCCGGCGGATGCCTGTCAACCAGAAGTCAGGTTTAAACTCTGCCAGTGCCCTGTCGAATGGCTCAAGCTTGACCTGCCGGGTGAACTGGGTGTGCCGCTCTTCGTCATCCACCGTGGGAATACCGCCCATGATGGCATTGCGGCGCTCCGAGGTCATAAGTGGCGAGTAAACGTGGATGTTCAGCCCCAAATCGTTGATCAAGCGCTCTGCTACGACATAGGTGTCTCGCAGGTTGTAGCCCGTGTCCACCCAAATCGTGGGCACATCCGGGTCAACCTGACTCACCAGATGCAACATCACCGCTGCATTACGACCCATGCTGGTTGTTGCAATGGTTTTACCGCCCTGCGCCAGAGCCCAACGCACGACGTCCGGCGCAGCGGCATCGCGCAGCGCCTCGTTCGCTTGTTGCAAATCCAGTTCAGGCACGGTGTCCTCCTCAGTTGAAGTTCGGAACTTTAAAGACTAAAAAGCTGCCTCACAAATAACGATGTTGCATATGGTTATGCACAGCCGAGTTCCATTGGCTGTCATAAAGCGCCAGTTTCCATGGCACTGCGCTGCCATTGTTCCTCTTGTGTCCGCCGTAAATACTCTGCTCTTCACTGACCAAGGAGAAACCCATGGCAAACGACCTCTGTGAAAAGCTGGGTATCGACTACCCGATTTTTGCGTTCACCCATTGTCGCGACGTGGTAGTCGCCGTCAGTAAAGCCGGCGGCATCGGCGTGCTTGGCGCGGTGGGCTTCAGCCCGGAGCAGCTTAAGGAAGAACTGGATTGGATCGACGAGCACATCGGCGACAAATCCTACGGTGTCGACGTAGTGATACCCCAGAAGTATGAGGGCATGGGCGAAATGAGCCCCGAGGAAATGGAGGCGCAACTCTGGAAAATGGTGCCCCAGGAGCACATGGATTTTGCCCAGAAGCTACTGGCCGATGCGGGCGTCCCGGAGTGGCCAGACGGCACTAATACAATGGGACTGATGGGCTGGACCGAGGCAACCGCCACACCCCTTCTGGAGGAAGCGCTCAAGCGACCCCAGTGCCGCATGATTGCCAATGCACTGGGCACTCCGCCGGCGGACAAAATCAAAATGGTGCAGGATTCGGGCCGCTTGATCGGAGCGCTGTGCGGCAAGGTTAAGCAGGCTGTTGCGCATAAAGAGGCAGGGCTGGATTTTGTGATCGCACAGGGCGGAGAAGGCGGCGGTCACACCGGCGACGTTGGCTCCGTCGTTTTGTGGCCGCAGATTGTGGATGCACTGGGCGATACTCCCATGCTGGCCGCGGGCGGCATCGGTAACGGACGCCAAATCGCCGCGGCAATGGCCATGGGTGCAGCCGGTGTCTGGACCGGTTCGCTTTGGCTGACGGTCGAGGAGGCGCATACGCAGCCGGCACAGAAAAAGTCGCTACTGGAAGCTACCAGCGAAGACACGATTCGCTCAAGGTCCTGGACTGGCAAAACCTGCCGCATGCTGAAAAACGAATGGACCGAGGCCTGGGAGCGAGAAGATACGCCCAACCCATTGGGCATGCCGCTCCAAGGCATGGTGACGTCCGATGGCATGCGCCGCACATCCACCTATGCCGATGTCGGCGACTGCCAGAAAGTGGCCTTCAATCCCTGTGGTCAGGTCATCGGCCAGATCAATGAGGTGGAATCCTGCCGCCAGGTGATTTACCGGCTGCTGGATGAGTACGTGGACGCGGCTTCGAAAGCCGGCGGTATGCTACCGGAGGTCTAACACCTGTCGCAGCGCATCCGCCTATGCACGGGTGCGCTGCAACCATTCCTCAAAAAGGCGAAGGCCCATTGAGGCCAAAGAAACGACAGCCGTCTACTTGCGCGCTCGCCGGCGCAAACCCTTCTCCAGTTCCGCGTGCAGATCAAGGTATTGAGTGGTTAGATTATGGCTGGGCGCCAGGTCTACCAGAGGCCGATGCTCCCGGTGCGACTCTTTCATCTTCACCGAAGTGTTTAGGAAGGTCTTGAGTACCGGATAGCCCTCATCCTTCAATTCGGCAACCAACTCGCCCGGGAGTCTGGCCTGGCTATTGAACTGGTTGATAACCACACCTTCAATTGAAAGATCGGGGTTATGGTCTTCCTGCAGTTCGTCAATGTTATCTGTCAGCGCGTACAGGCTCTGGCGGGCGAAGCTA
This sequence comes from Parahalioglobus pacificus, assembly GCF_014652275.1. Classification (GTDB taxonomy): domain Bacteria; phylum Pseudomonadota; class Gammaproteobacteria; order Pseudomonadales; family Halieaceae; genus Parahalioglobus; species Parahalioglobus pacificus. The sequence goes on from NZ_BMYM01000004.1 coordinate 41,836, forward strand.
TCGCAGTCGAAAGGAATAAGTACGGTGTCCGCGGCGATCAAAGCGGACTTGGAGTAGAAGTTGAAGTTGGGCGGCGTATCGATGTACACCCGATCGTATTCTTCATCGAGCTTCGTCAGCGCATCGCGCAGTTTGTAGATTTTGTAGCGCGACTCCAGTTCCTTCTCCATATCGGACAGCGCCGGGCTGGCCGGCATCAGAAACAGGTTTTCGTAGGGTGTCTCCCAGACAAAAGAGTCCGGGTTCTGGCGCATTTTGCGTGAGCCAACGGTCTGCTTGAACAAGCCGGCAACGCCCTGGGCCTCGGCGGGAAAGGCATCCGCATCGATCTCGCCTACCAGGTAGTGGGTGGTATTGCCCTGCACATCCAGATCAATCACCAGCGTGCGAAGGCCCTGGGATGCACTGATTGCAGCAAGATTACAGGTGATGCTGGTCTTGCCAACACCGCCCTTCTGGTTGAACACCACACGCTTCATTTACGCACTACCTATCAACTGGGCCGGGGGCAGCGAGTGTAAACAAAGCCAGAATCCAATGTAAGCAATTCCCGACCAGGACACGTCAGGCGGCCCAGACCCGCTCATACAGCGCAACGATATCAGCGGCCTCGGGAATTCTGGGGTTGTTCGCCGGCGAACCCGAGGCCAGGGCCTGCTCGGCCATCACAGGCAGTGCTTCAAACCAGGCAGCCTCCTCAATGCCATACGCTTTGGGGCCCGGCACCGACAGATCGCTGCACAGCGCGCGCAGCCCATGTACCAACTTCTCGCAGGCGGTATCGTCGTTGTCAGCGGTGGTGGCCATGCCCATATGGCGGGCACAGGTTGCGTAGCGTTCTGTGGCAGCAGGCACAGTCCATGCCGTAACCTCGGGCAGCAACATGGCATTACTGAGGCCATGCGGCACATGGTAGAACGCACCGATGGGGCGGCTCATACCATGAATCAACGTGACGGATGCGTTGGCAAAGGCCATACCTCCCTGGGTTGCAGCCAGCATCATGGCTTCTCTGGCCTCACAATTGTCCGGCTGCTCGCAGGCTGTCCTCAGGTGGGTAGCTATGGTGGTCATCGCTGTTAGGGCGATGCTGTCGGTAAATGGGTTAGCACGCCGGCTGACGTAGGCTTCAAGGGCATGGCACAAGCTGTCTATCCCGGTATCTGCCGTCAGCCGGTAGGGCATGGAAAGTGTCAGCTCATAATCAACCAGCGCAGCCACAGGCATCATTCCCAGACCCATGCACAACATTTTCTCGCCGGTTTCCGTATCAGTGATCACCGCAGCACGCGTGGCCTCAGAGCCGGTGCCAGCGGTCGTTGGAATCGCCAAAACCGGCAACCCGCTGTCCACCACAGCAGGCACTTTGTAGTCCCGCATCTTGCCGCCGTGAACGCCCAACACCGCAACGGCCTTGGCGGTATCCAGTGAGCTACCGCCACCCAGAGCCACCACCGAGTCATGATTGCCTGCATCCAGAACCGTCAACGCCGCCTGAACACTGTCAGTGGTTGGGTCCGGGACGCAGTCCGAGAAGATGCTATGAGCAAGACCCGCCGCGTCCAAGTCATCGATTAACAGCCCCGCGTAGCCGCACTGCACCATAAAGGGATCAGTCACCACCAATGGACGGCTGAGGCCTAGGGACTTCAAGATTTGTGCGATTTCACGGCTGGCGCCCGCACCCACGCGGAGCACTCTGGGCAAATTGATATTGGCTGTCACAGGTCTCTCCCGATAGAGCGCTGTTGATAGACTGCGCCGCAATTACTGCGCGCTGCGGCGACGAACTTTATCACAGGCATACCGTGTCGCGCGGGACCGTGTCAGACTGCAGGTTGATACTTCCTTTTGACATCCCTGCCATGGCGACCGAACCATTACAAACAGCACCGATACAGGCCATTCATGACTTCTGGTTTGGGCCGCTGTCAGATCAGGGATTCGCAGCTCCCGAAAAGCACAACCTCTGGTTTACTACGAGCGATGACACCGACGCTCACTGTCGGAATAACTTCGGTACGTGGGTGGATCAGGCGCTGGCGGGGGCGCTCGATCACTGGCAAAGCAGTGCCGCAGGCCGGGTAGCGCTGGTGCTGCTACTGGACCAGTTCACCCGGAACATTTATCGCGATACACCGAAAGCCTTCGCTGGCGATCCCGCTGCTCGCTTGCTCAGTAAAGCCGCACTGGATGACGATGAGTGGCAGGGCCTGCCAAGCATCCACAAGGTCTTCCTCCTGATGCCCCTGGAGCACAGCGAGTCAATCGCTGACCAAGCCCTGTGCGTAGAGCAGTTCACCGCCATCACCCAAACCAACGAGCACCCCCAAATCGCGAATTTTCTGCGCTATGCCCAGGCGCACAAGGATGTCATTCAGCGGTTTGGACGCTTTCCCCATCGCAACGCCATTCTGGGCAGGCCCTGCACCGCCGAAGAATTGTCGTATCTGGAGACAAACAGCGGCTTTTAAACCCGCAGCAGCGACGCCTACGATTCCTTGACTACCATCTCGCGCAAATAGCGATCCGGGGTCATCTGGGTTTCCCAAACATCAAATCGACCGGTTTCGAGGTCATCGTAGGCTTGCCTAATCGCGTCGTTAACCTCTGGGTAGGCGACGTCCTCCCACGGGCACTCATGGCGATCGTAAAAGGCAGCCGCCAATGACTCTGGCCCGGGATTCACCGCGCCACTGTCCACGGTGGCCCTGAAACCCAGAAATACCTGATCAATGAAGGTGATCGTGCCCGTCATGTATAGGCTCATGGCATCAGGGTCTACCAAAACACCCGCCTCTTCGCGCAGCTCCCGAGCTGCGCCTGCGGCCAGTGCTTCACCCGATTCCAGAAACCCGCCCGGGATCGCCCAGCGCCCGCGTTTGGGCTCGATGGCTCGTTGAACCCAGAGCAGTTTCTGGCCCCAGGCAACAAAGCTGGTTACTACCACCATAGGATGCTGGTAGCGCGGCTGTTCACAGGTGGGGCAGTACCAGTGATTACGCGGCTCACCCGCAACAGTATGCGTGGTAACGGCGGATCCGCACTGGGAGCAAAAACGCATAATGTATTAGGAGCGCTCGCGTAGGGCGTTGAATTCCCAACATAGCATTTTGCGGGTGCCGGGGCATAGGCGCTATGCTTTGCGCCTCGCACACGCAAGATCAAGCCTGCTAGGAATCGCGCATGGATATACAGCTGTTATTGACCGGAAACGAGATCATGAGCGGCGACACCGTCGATTCGAATTCGGCGATGATGGCTCAGCGTCTGGCGAGCCTTGGCCTGACTGTGCAGCGCAAAATCACTGTGGGCGACGATAGCGCATTACTGGAGCGAGAGCTGGCGAACATGACGCGCGAGGCGGATCTGGTAATCGTCAATGGTGGCCTTGGGCCCACCATTGACGATCTCACGGCGGAGATCCTCGCGACGGTGGCGGACCTTCCCATTGCTGAGCATCCTGAGGCGCTGGCACACCTGGAGCAATGGTGTGCCAAACGAAATCTCACGCTCAACGCCGCCAACCGCAAGCAAGCCCTGTTGCCTGCCGGTTGCACACTGATTCCTAATGAAACCGGCAGCGCAGTGGGCTTCAGCCTGGAGGTCAATGACTGCCTGGTGCTTTGTACACCCGGCGTACCCAGTGAACTCTCACACATGCTCGAGCACGTTTTGGATCTACTGCGCCAGCGTCTCGGCAACCCGCAGCAGCACAACATCTTGCGCCTGCAGACCTTTGGCCTGGGGGAGTCCAGTGCCCAGCAGATAATCTCTGACGGCGTTCCAGACTGGCCACCGGCTGTCGACCTTGGGTTCCGCGCTGGAGCACCCCAGATGGAGATTAAACTCACGGTCACCAACGATGATGATCTGGCGCTGCAGCAGGCCTGCAGGCACCAGCTGGAGGATTTGTTTGGCGATCACATCATTGGCGAGGGCGACACCCTGCTGGCGGAGCGGGTGCTTGAGCTACTGGTTGAACGGGGCAAAACGTTGGCCACCGCCGAGTCCTGCACAGGCGGGCTGATTGCTTCCATGTTGACGCGTATCGCCGGCTCATCTCGTGGTTTTCACGCGGGCTTCGTCACCTATGACAATGACATCAAGCACCGCGTGCTAGGCGTGCCCGAGGCATTATTGGAAGAGCACGGCGCCGTTAGCGAACCGGTGGTGGTGGCGATGGCAGAAGGCGCGATGCAGCGTGCTGGCGCCGACTACAGCATCGCGGTCTCAGGTATTGCAGGACCCGGTGGCGGCAGCAACGAAAAACCCGTGGGCACCGTTTGGCTGGCTTGGGGCAGCCCGGAAAACATTGAGACCTGCTGCCTTAACTGGCCGGTAGAGCGCACTCTGTTCCAAACCATGGTTGCCGCTGCCGGACTGGATATGATTCGGCGCACACTGCTGGGGCTCGATTCGCAGCCTCGCTACTTCGACCAGCGCCGGGTCAGGGCTGGAGCTGCTCAATAGCCCAGCCACCCTCGCCGTTGGCGGTGTACAGGAACCGATCGTGAAGGCGATGCTCACCACCCTGCCAGAACTCGATACGCTCAGGGCGCACCCGGTAGCCACCCCAAAAATCCGGCATGGGAATATCACCGTCGGAGAATTTACGTTTGATCGCCTGAAACTGTTCTTCCAGCAATGCACGCGTTGATACCGGCCGGCTTTGGCGCGATGCCCAGGCCGCTATCTGGCTGTCCCGTGGTCGGCTGAGGAAGTAAGCGGTTGATTCCGCTAGCGTCATTTTACGGGCGGTGCCGGCAACGATCACCTGGCGATCGAGGGCATTCCAGGGAAACAGCAGGGATACGCGAGGATTACTGGCAATAGCCTGGGCTTTGGCGCTGCCTAGATTGGTGTAAAACACGAAGCCCTCTGCAGATAGCCCCTTGAGCAGCACAATACGCTGCCAGGGCATGCCGCTGGCATCCACGGTACCAAGGGCCATGGCCGTAGGGTCATCCAGCCCGGCATCCACCGCCTGCTGCAACCACTGTTCGAACTGCTGAAAGGGGCATTCGTTAAGCATGTCCCGGCGCAGACCGCCGGCTACATACTCTCGCCTGTATTGCTCGTATCGCACCTGAAATCCCTGCTAGTCTTCCCGTTAATGGTAGTGATCACCGCCAGTACACGCAAAAGGAACCGGCCATGCATACCGCACCTCACATTCGCGAGGCTACGCCTGAGGACTTGGACTTACTGGTTGATACGCTCAGTGACGCCTTTCACGATGACCCGGTAATGAACTGGGTGATCCCCGAGCGGTCGCTGTATGCGGACTTTTTCCGGATCATCATTCGCGATCTTTACTTCCCAAAGGGCATCATCCACCTGGATGACAAAGGCCGCGGTGCAGCGCTCTGGCTGCCTCCCGGTATCGCCTTCGAGATCCCGCCGCGCCTGGGTATGCTCTCGCTGGTCGTACGTTTAGTATTGAAACGTGGGTTTGGCACCCTGATACGGATGCGGGACCAGGGCGCGCTGTTTGATACACATCACCCAACGTCACCGCACTACTACCTGCAATTTATCGGCTGTCGCCGAGATGCCCAGGGCATGGGTGTGGGTTCGTCGCTGCTCAAGCAGGGCACTCGGCTTGTCGACGCTGAGGGCATGCCGGCCTACCTGGAGAGTTCGAACGAACTGAATGTGCCGCTGTATCAGCGGCACAGGTTCGAGGTGACTACGCAAGATAGAGTGAGCGGCGATGGGCCTCAGGTGTGGTTTATGTGGCGCGAGGCCTCACAACCCGACTCCTAGCACTCAATAAGGCGGGAAGTCCGCGAAGATTGCGCTGGCTGCCTCACGCCGATTTTGGGCCGACTTCTCGGGGTCCGGCTGCGACTTCAAGCGAGATTCGATCACTGCTCGCCAGACCGAGCGATTCCGCACAGGGTCGATCATATCCACAATGAGGGTACCCTGCGTGTATTGGCGCACGGAGACATCTGAAACATTGGGCCCGCAGCGCCAGCAATTGTAGTAGCTGGCCGAGTTGTAACTGCGTACGTCGGTTTTCTCCTGCGTGACCAGGTGCCAGATCATGTACAGATCTGCGTCCTTGTTGTCTCCGACCACCCGAATGCCCTTGCGCTCCAGCTCATCGGAGAGCGCCTCATCAATGCGATCGACCTGCATGTCTGATATCCGCACAGAATTTACTGTGGTTCGATCAAAGGGCTGAATCGCCACTTTGTCGACATTACGGAAATCAAACGACTGGTCGAAATCAGTCGTGGCGGTGAGCGGGCTTGCACATCCGCTGAGCACGGCAACGCTGGCCGCAATGATCACCGCAAGAACGGAACGTACACTCATAATCAAACTCCAAAAATCTGCGTGCCATTATAGTCAATCGTGGGTTGACGGATACACCGGCGCGCGCTGCATGAACACCGGAATCTCGGGGAAGGGGTGCATTTCGGTCCACGCCTCCCCAAGCCGCTGCTCCAAGGACTCGCCCATTTCGCGCGCATGTATAACGCTCATTTGCGATTGCAGGCCAGTCACAGTGTCCTGGCCCAAGAGCAGCAAGGCCTCCATCAATCCCTCAGCACGCAATTGCATGGCTGGCGACACATCGTCACCTGCCGCCGCGCGGCGAAACATTTCAAGTAGCCTGCGCTCCCACTCTTTTTTCACCGGGGACATAGCCTCACACTCCATTGGCAGTTGATCGGGCGCCGATAGCCGCACAGCGGTGCTTGCGTTACATTGCCCACACGCTTTTTAAAGGAACCCACGCCGATGTCAATTCGTCACCTGCGATCGCTGTTGATTCCCGCTCTGCTAATGGGGCTCACCACAATAGTCAGCGCCCAGCCGGCATCGGATGCCCAGCCGCCCATCATCAACTATGACAACAGATTTCTGCCAATTGCTGCAAAAGACGGCATGGTCGTGGGTCCCGAGCGTCTGGCATCAGAGGTCGGCCGGGATATCCTGGCGCAGGGCGGAAATGCGGTGGATGCGGCGGTTGCCACCGGTTTTGCGCTCGCCGTGACCTATCCCCGTGCGGGCAATCTGGCAGGCGGTGGTTTCATGCTGATTCATCTGGCGGACGAAAATCGCCAGACCCTGATCGACTACCGTGAAACTGCGCCTGCAACAGCTTCACGAGATCTTTTTCTGAATGAGGATGGCGAAGTAGACCGCATGCGGGAGTACTTCAGCCACCAGTCTGCCGGCACGCCAGGCTCCGTCGCCGGCTTGATTTACGCGCAAGAGAAGTACGGCACGCTGCCGCTAAAAAAGGTCCTGCAGCCCGCCATCGCCCTGGCAAAAAACGGCTTCCCTGTGTCCTTCGCGCTTAACTTTGAGTTCAATGCACGCGCAGAGCGCCTGAAACAGAACGAAGAAGCGAAGCGCTTGTTTTTTACACCCGCCGGCGAAACCTATGCCATCGGCGACAACTTTGTGCAGAGTGATCTGGCCTGGACTCTCGGACAAATCGCGGAGCGAGGCCACGACGGTTTTTACAAGGGTGAAGTTGCTGAAAAGATCGTGGCTGAAATGGAGGCCGGCGACGGGCTTATTAGCCTTGAGGACCTTGCCAACTATAAAGTTGTGGAGCGCACCCCCGTCACAGGCACTTTTCGCGATTACACCGTGGTCTCGACCCCACCGCCCTCTTCCGGTGGTTTACACATCATTCAGATTTTGAACTTGCTCGAGCCCTATGCGCTCAAAGACATGGGCCATAACAGTGCCGCCTACCTGCATGTGCTCACTGAAAGCATGAAACGCGCCTACGCGGATCGCAGCCGTTTCCTGGGCGACCCGGATTACGTGGACGTACCGGTAGCCGCACTGACTGACAAAGGCTATGCCGATCGCCTGCGCGAAGGTATCAACGAAGAGCGCGCCACACCGGCGAAAGACATTGTGCCCGGGGCTTCACTGCACGAAGAAAGCTCAGACACAACGCACTACACGGTAGCGGATGCGGCCGGCAATGTCGTATCCAACACCTACACGCTGAATTTCAGCTTCGGTTCCCACATTGCCGTGCCCGGGACCGGCATGCTGCTCAACAACGAAATGGCAGACTTTGCCGCCAGCCCCGGCAACGCCAATGCCTACGGCTTGGTGGGAGGTGAAGCCAACAGCATTATGGGCGGCAAGCGCCCCCTGTCATCCATGAGCCCAACCATGGTGTTCAAGGATGGCAAGGTGTGGCTGGCCACCGGCAGCCCCGGCGGCAGCCTCATCATCACCACCGTTCTGCAAACCATATTGAACGCCATGGTATTTGACGTAAATGTCGCCACCGCAGCAGCCTGGCCTCGAGTGCATCACCAGTGGCTCCCTGACAAACTGCGCATCGAGCAGGGTGTCAGCAAAGACACTGTGCGTCTGCTGGAAAGCATGGGGCACACGGTAGAGGTGGGTAGCCGGACACTGGGCCGCACCCAGTCGATAATGCTGGAAGACGGCTGGCTGTTTGGTGCGACCGATACCCGTCGCCACGGTGGTTATGTCGCGGGAGACCGCTGAGTCTTCGAAACTCACGCCAGCACGGGGGCGCGTTGTCGAAGGCACAGCGCCAAATCTCGTGCTGTCGCTTCGTGAATCCCTACGAACGTGAAAATCAGGCGCTTCGCGGTATTCTGACTTTGGCGGTCTGACGGCTGATAGCCACCAAGCGGCCCTCGCTATCCCAGTATTCTCCGTCCTCCTCGACCACTCCGTTAGTCGCATGACGGGAGTACAGCCTGGCCTGCACGGGGCCGGGTGCGGGCTTGGCCCGCACCTGCACTGTCAGTTCTACCGTCGGTACCCAGCCGACAAGTCCTACCACACTGAACGCGGGCGGGGGGAAAGCATCGGCGAACATCAACAGGCTGATAGGGTCGGGATTAGCGCCATCCTTATGGCGAATCCAGCCACGGAATTCACCGCTGCCGGAAGGTTCGCCGCCCTGAAAGACCTCGACGCCATCCAACAGTCGCAAATCCACATTCTGCCGGAACTCAAGGCCGCTATCCGCGCCAATCTCACAGTCTTCAAAACGCGGGAATTCGGGGCGCTCCTTCCCTACCCAACTGGGTCCAGACAGTGTGTCGAGGTCTGTGTAAACGGCCGTCGCCAGTACCTTGAGCTCACCATCCTGAGTTAGGCGGGCTGTGGCGTGGCTGGTGTTTCGGCTGCTGCGCAAGGGTTCAATACTAATCTCGGCATCCCCCAAAACTGTGGGGGCGAGGTAAAACGCATTGATCACCATAGGATCGCCGTGGACCAGGGCCTCAGACAGAGCGCGACCAATGATGGACAGCACATAGCCGCCATTGGGCACAGCGCCGATGCGCCACCCCTTGTGCAACTTCGCCTGCCATTGATTGTCCGACGTCTGTATGACCGCCGTGTCCTGCTCAAACTTACTCATGGTGTTACTGACCTCTGGTTTCGCGCGACGCAGTGTAAAGCCAATACTCCGCTAGATGCGTATTTTGGTAATGAAATTGCATCTGTTTATACTCACTCGGGTGGCTGTCAGACGCCTCTAAAACGAACTAACACGCGCTGAAAACATGTCGACATCATCGCAGTCACGCAAACGACTACATCTGCCCGGCCTAATTCCTGGCCTCATCGTGTTGGCTCTCAGCCACGAGACCTGGGCACAGGATAGCGCTGCGACCGTTACAGCGGAGGACATTCCGCTAGAGAGCGAACAAGCACCGATAGTGAGTGGGCAGGAATCCAACGACACTATCGGACAGACAAGCACCGCACCGGACCTTGACGACCCCCAAACTGCTGACACCCAGCCAGGGCCAGACGAGCCGGCACCGGCGCTTTCTGAGGCCGAGCAAGCGCAGGTGATCGCCGATAGCGTGGCAGTCAGTCAATATCGCGACGTGATAGACACGCTCGAAGTCGAGGGCGGTGCCTATGCGCAACAGTTACCCGAGCAGTTACTGGGATTAGGGCTCTCCCTTCAACAGCAGGGCAGGCACCCGGAGGCCATAGACGCCTTTAAGCGAGGTGTACACCTGTCGCGCATCAATGATGGGCTCTATGGCGCCGGACAGTTGCCATTGCTGGAAGCGCAAATCACCAGCCACGTCGCCCAGGGGGAATTTGAAGAGGCCGACGAGCGCCAAACCTACCTTTACCGCGTGCAACGCCGCACCATGGGGGTGGGCGATGCGCGTGTGAATGCTCTCATGCAACAGGCGCAATGGCAGCGCCAGGCCTATGAACTGGGGCTGAGTGAATACGGTTTCACCCGACTGCTGGCCATGTGGGATCTGTATCGCCAGGCACTCACAGATATCGCTGACCGGGAGGGTGAAAACTCGCCCAAGCTGCTCGAACCACTGTACGGCATGCTCCGTTCCCAATACCTGATTGCCGGGTTCTCCGGCGAGATGGCGTCAGGGGGCTTCACCAGTGAAGCCTTCGGCGCACGTCAGGAAGAGAACCGCTTCAACGCCTACAAGACCAGCGCCTACAAGCGTGGGCAGTCAGTGATCAATGCGATCTACAACCTTAACCAGCAGAACAGCGACGGCAATAAACTGCAGTCTGCGCGCGATCTGCGCATGCTGGGTGATTGGCAGTTCTGGCACGGGCGCAAAGACGGCGCATTGACGACGTATCGCACAGCGATCATGGAACTTGCTGAGCGCGACGATGCCCAAGAACAGACACAGCGCCTGTTTGGCAACGCTGAACCCCTGCCAAATTTGGCGGGTGTAAGGGCACTACCCGACACGGGCAGCCCAGAACAGGCCGATTTGCTGCTAGAATTTGGTGTGACAGCAGGCGGGCGAGTTGTGGATCTGGACAGGGTCGACGAGGGCCCGGAGTCATCCAAGATTAACCGCTTGATGCGCCAGCTACGCAACACCCGGTTCCGCCCACGATTTGAGGAGGGTGAGCCGGTAGACAGTGAGATCACCGGGTGGGCCTATGACACGTCAACATGGTAAGGCGATTTTTGATTCACGCAGCGCATTGAAGCTTGCGCTTGCCGTGAGCGCCTGCGCAGCGCTGACCGGGTGCCCTAGCGCCAGCAACCCGACAACTCCGCAGCCGCCCACACCCCCCAGTCCCAGCAGCTCGTCCAGCAGCTCTTCGTCAAGCTCCAGCAGCCAGAGCCAGAGCCAGAGCCAGAGCCAGAGCCAAAGTAAAAGCCAGTCGTCTCAGCAGTCAAGCCAGAGCCAAAGCTCCTCGCAGCAATCGAGTCAGGGGGGGCAGCAGTCAAGCCAGGGCCAACAACAGGCCAGCAGCGGCCAACCTCAGGGCAGCCAGTCACCCTCGGGCGCTTCATCGGCATCCGATAGTCAAAGCGGCAATCCGCCCGGTAGCGATCAACCCTCGGGTAATGAGGGGATGGGTGAGTTTCCACAAGGGGAGTTCCCCAACTCTGGAGATGGGCAGGAACAACAAACAGCCGAGGGCGGGGCCGCTGGAGATCCCAGCTTTGAATCCGGCCAGAGCGGTAGCGAAGATGCCGGCTCGGGTGGCGAGCCGGGATTTGAAGAGGTTGCCGGTGCAGCCGGTGAAGAACCAGGCTTTGGCGACGGCGCCGGCGGGTCTGATGCACTGCCTGATATGCGCGATGAACCCAGCTTTGAAGAGATTCTGGGCGCGATGGAAGACGCCATGGGCGAGGCCAGTGGCCAACAGGGACAAGGCAATCCCGGCGGCCAGCAAGGCCAGCAAGGCCAGCAAGGCCAGCAAGGCCAGCAAGGCCAGCAAGGCCAGTATGCGGGCGGCTTTCCAGGCGGCAACAGCCAGTCTGGCGGCAACGGCCCCCTGACACCGGCCGAGCAGGTAGCCATTCTCGACTCCCGTCTGGAGAGCAGTACGGGCGAGTTCGACGCCATGATTCTTGAAGAGCAGGCAGCCCAGCGCCAGGCTGCGCGAGAGCGTCCGGTGCCCACACAGCAAGAGCAAGCGGAGCAAGGCGGCGGTGGAAGCGGCTTTGGTGGTGATAGCCCCTACGCCAGCAACACCCCCGGCGATGGCGGCTACAGCGGTGGCGGCGGCATTGGTGGTGCTGCGCGCGGTGGCTCTGCACCCCAGAATCCGGCGAAATACCCCCCGCCCTCAGACATACCCTCGGGCGATGATGACGACGTTGTAGCGAGGCAGCTTCGAGAAGCAGCAACCCGCGAACCAGACCCAGCAGTGCGAGAAAAGTTGTGGGATGAGTATCGTAAGTACAAGGGCATTAAATGATGAGGCGAACGCTGCACTGCATTGTTGGCCTGGCCCTGGCTCTGACCCTCACCGGCTGCGTTAACCACACGGTAAAAAGCACCTCGGTTCCCGCCATCGAAACTGCCAGCACGGCGGTGCCGGAAGGTCAGTTACTGGACGTCGGTATCGCCGTGTTCGACCCGGGTTTGGACGATTACGATGAAGGGCAGCAGATCTACCCGGAGGTACGCAAGGCCGAAGCCCGGTACATGCCCAACCTGCTTGCAGAGGCCATGCAAAACAGCGGTGCCTGGGGTGCCGTGAGGGTGATGCCCGGCGAAGCGTCCATCACTGACCTGGTGGTCGAGGGCACGATCCTGGCCTCCAATGGTGAAGAGCTGCAATTAATGATCACCGCGACCGACTCCACCGGTCGTGTATGGCTAAATCGAAAGTACACCGGTAATGCCAGTCGCTACGCGTACAACAGCACAACCCGTACCGTTTACGACCCCTTCCAGGCGGTCTACAACACCATCGCTAATGACCTGTTAAAACAGCAGGAAGCGTTGGCAGGGCAGGACCGCGAGAAAATACGAACAGTGACCGAGCTGCTGTTTGCTCAGGACTTTTCCGAGGAAGCCTTTGCCGGCTATCTGAACAAATCACGTCGAGGTGAATACCAGATTCAGCGCCTGCCGGCAGAGGAAGACCCCATGTTGGAGCGGGTCAGGAGCATCCGAGAGCGCGATCTGGTTTTTATCGATACGCTGCAGGACTATTACGGCAGCTTTAACGGGCAGATGTACGGTCCCTATCAAGAGTGGCGCAAACTGAGCTACGAAGAAACCATCGCCCTGCAGGAGCTGCGTGCGGAAAGCACGCGTCGGCTGATCGCTGGCGGCATTGCTGTGCTGGCCGGCGTAGCAGCCGCCGGCGGCGGTGACTCAGCGACGCGCACCGCGGGCAATGTAGCGGTGATTGGCGGCGGCTATCTGCTCAAAAGTGGCCTTGAAAAGCGCGCTGAAGCAGAGATTCATGTTCAGGCCCTGGAAGAACTGGGACTTTCGCTGGAGGCTGAAATCACGCCCTCTGTGATCGAGCTGGAAGATCGTACTGTCATGCTCAGCGGCAATGTTGAAGACCAATATGACCAGTGGCGTGAGCTGCTCGCTGAGATTTATCGCGCCGAGATCGGCGAGCTGGCACTGCCGGAGGCCAATCAGGCCGACAATTCTTCCGCGCAGTAGGCAGTACGGCAGAAACCCAAGGACACGCATGTCTCCCGACAACAACCCTGTCAAACCGACGCCGTTTGAGGCCATTCCTGCAGCCGCGCCCACAGGTAGCGCTCAGGAAGGCAGTACCACCGCAGCTGATAAGTCACCGCCGGCCTGGGTTGTCCCCGCATTGGGCGCGCTTGTGGTGCTTGCCTTGGTTGTCGTGTTCCTGCTCCCGTCGTTGGTTGAGCCACGCTCTGCGTCCAGTCCGGCAACTGAAACAGAAAGCGCCAGTACAGAGCAAGACAGCGCGACCCCGCCGTCCAGCAGCAACAAACCCAAAACGCCCGTCGAGGAAGCGTCGCCGTGGTCGGATGCGCAACTGGCCAGACTCCGTAAGGAGGCGCAGGAGGTGCTCGGGGAGCTGCTGGACGTACAGGCGCGCCTCGAGGAGCGCGGCGTCGAGCAGTGGGCGCCGGAGCCTTTTCAATCAGCATTAGCCAGTGCACAGGCAGCCGACGAGCTCTACAAGACGCGAGAATTTGAACAGGCAACGCAAGGCTACCGCGAGGCTTTGGCTGCGCTGCAGGCACTGGGAAACGGCATTCCTGACGCGCTTGCCGCGCAACAGTCCGCGGCACTCGATGCCATTGAAGCGCTGGAACCTGAGGCCGCGGAGCAGGCATTAACCCTCGCTGAGCTGTTAGGGCCTGGCGATACAACCAACGCTGGCCTTCAGGCAAGGGTCAGTGTCTTGCCTCAGTTGATTGAGAGCATACAAACCGCGCAAGCTGCAGAGGCCGACGGTGACCTTGTGCAGGCGCTATCAGAATTAGACACTGCAGTTGGACTGGACGGCCAGCACACCTACGCGGCACAGGAGCAGACACGCGTCAGCCAGGCACTGCTTACGCGTAACTTTAACGACGCCATGAGCGACGGCTACACGGCCCTGGATGAGGGGCGCTTCGACACCGCACGCAAGGCATTCAATCGCGCCGCCGGGCTGGTTCCCGGTTCATCAGAAGCAGCGACCGCACTGGCAGAAGTAGCCAGTGCGCAGACCGCGAGCCGCCTCACCCGTTTAAGAGCCAGCGGAGAACGCGCTGAAAACAGTGAATCCTGGGCAGACGCGGTAAAAGCCTATGAGGAAGCACTGGCCATTGATAGCAACCTACTCTATGCCATCGAGGGCTTGCAGCGGGCCCAACCGCGAGCCCGACTGGACAAGCAGTTCCGCACGGCCTTGGAAGACCCCAACCGACTGTCTGACATCAATGTCGCAAATGCGACACAACAGCTGCTCGATCAGGCCAAGCGCCTGTCACCGCGCGGCCCGATACTGGCGCAGCAGATCAGCGGATTGGAGCAGGCGCTGGCAAAGGCAAACACTGAACTGCCCGTTACCCTTCGGTCCGATGGGGCAACACAGGTCACTGTGTTTAAAGTGGCGCGGCTGGGGACCTTTAATGAGCGACAGCTGTCGCTGCGCCCCGGCACCTATACCGCCGTAGGCACGCGAACCGGCTACCGCGACGTCAGGCGCACCTTCACTCTGAGCCACAACGGCGGCAACGACCCCATATTGATTGCCTGCACTGAGCCAATTTGATGAGGCAACCCTCCAAGGATCAAAGCGGGGCTATCGCGCCCAGCGCCTTCCAGCCCCTGTCAGACGCCAGTGCTGCGCCAAAAAAGCGGCAGAGCCCGCTGCGCTGGGGCGCGGGTCTGATCGCACTGGCCTTTCTGTTAGTGATGGGTTTTCTGTTCACGTCCCACTCGGTGCAAGTGACGGTCATCGCGACCAGCGAACCCGACATCAGTATCGATGGCCTGGCGGTCCCTTTTGGCAGCCGCTATCTGATGCGTCCCGGTGACTACGGATTGACCGTCAATGCGCCCGGCTATTACCCCTTTGCCGAGACGGTTAGCGTCACACGCGAGGATGTACAGGTATTCGAGGTGGTTATGCAGCCGCTACCGGGGCGGCTCACTATTTCGAGCGTGCCGGAGGGCGCACGTGTTCTCATCGACGGCGAGTCCATCGGGCGTACGCCCCTGGATCAGGCAAAGGTCGATGCGGGCGAGCACGAACTCACCCTTGAGGCTGAACGCTACCAGACGCTGACCATGGCGCTGGATGTCGAGGGCCGGGATCGCCAGCAACAGCTTTCGCTGTCGTTGGAACCTGACTGGGCTGAAGTGACGGTCGCGACCGCGCCAGCTGGCGCCACCCTATTGCTCGATGGCGAGCCTTCGGGAACAACCCCAGCGACGCTGGAGATCTTGTCGGGCGAACGGCAGTTGATGCTGCAGTTGGCAACTTACAGCGATGCAGTCATCGATCTATCGGTCGTAGCCGGGCAGCCACAGGATCTGGGTACGCTGACACTGGATCCGGCGGAGGGTCTGTTGCAGGTGAGCAGCAACCCCAGCGGGGCCAACGTGACGCTCGACGGAGAATTCCTTGGGCAAACACCTTTGGAAATCGCCGTGGCCCCGAGCCGCGACCAGCGCCTGGTGCTCTCTCGACCGGGTTACCGCCGTCACAGCGAAGTGATCAACATGGCGGCGGGCACGCAGGATCAGCGAGAGATCCGTTTGCGCGCGCAGCTGGGCGAGGTACGATTTGAGGTCTCCCCCAGCAATGCCGTTCTCAAGATCAACGGGAAAGCGCGTGGCACGGGTAGCCAAACTCTCTCGCTACCGGCCTTCGAACATACAGTGGAAGTCTCGCTGGACGGCTATGCCACCACACGGGGTAAAGTCACTCCAAGGCCGGGGCTGGAGCAGCGCATGGCGTTTACGCTGCAAACCCGCGATGCAGCGCGCCTGGCCGCCATCAAACCCCAGGTCACCAGCGCTCTTGGTCAGACGCTTCTGTTGTTCAACCCCGCGGCCTCATCACGCAGTGAATTCACCATGGGCGCCTCACGCCGCGAGCCAGGCCGGCGAGCAAACGAGGTACTGCGCCCGGTGAAGCTGGAGCGCATGTTCTACTTGCAAACCACAGAAGTAACCAATGCCCAGTTCCGGCAATTCCAAAGCGAGCACAACTCGGGCCAGATTGAAGGCAACAGCCTTAACCGGGAACACCAGCCCGCCGTGCAGGTTAGCTGGCAGCAGGCCACGCAGTTTGCAAACTGGCTAAGTCGACGGGAAGGGATAACCCCGTTCTACCGCGAAACCAACGGCATTGTTACAGGATTCAATCCTTCGTCGACGGGCTACCGGCTGCCAACGGAGGCAGAGTGGGCCTGGGCTGCCAGGGTGAAAGGCGAAGCCCTGCAAAAATTTAACTGGGGTGACGTGTTCCCGCCCACAGATAAAGTAGGCAATTTCGCAGACAATACCTCCCAGTATGTCACTGGGCGCATCCTGAACGGCTATACAGACGGCTATGTCGTCAGCGCACCAGTGGGAAGCTTCCCACCGAATCACAATAAGCTGTATGACATCGGCGGTAATGTCGCTGAGTGGATTCACGACGTGTATACCATTCCCTCAGCCAATAGCACGCTGCAGGTAGATCCTCTCGGCGAGCAGAGTGGCGACAACTACGTGATACGAGGCGCTAGCTGGTCACTGAGCAAACTGGCTGAGCTGCGGCTGTCCTATCGGGATTATGGGCAAGCCGGCCGTGATGACGTAGGATTTCGATTGGCTCGTTATGCGGAGTAAACGATGAGAAAGCCGATTGTCACAGGCGCTCTGACAGCACTGTTATTGGCCGCTGCCGCTGCCATCTCGCAGGACGCAGCGGAACCTGAGAGCGATGAAAGCGTCAAATCAGCCAGCGAAGAGCCACCAGCAGCTGCACCCGAGGCATCGTCATTACCGGAGCCGGGTGCATTGGACTACGAGTCCTCCGAGCAAATTTCAGAAGACAAGTCGGTATCTTTCCCGATTGATATATAGGATCCATTGATGAAGAACCGTCTGTCCTCCGAGTTCATTTTCCAGCTTTTTGCACTACTGATTGCAGTCATAGTGGTGCATGCCGTCTATGTTGGGGTCATCAGGCCCAGCGCCGACGCACAGTTGCAGCAGCAAGCCGAGCTGCAAGCCGCGGGTGAGGATTTTGTCCCCGAGCGGACACTGGCCGTGGTGATCCGTGACTTCGAGCAGGAGGCCTGTTTCATTCTGTTGATCTGGGCGCTGGCGATTATGGGCTACAAGGGCCGTCGCACCCTGCAGGAGCAGGGCATCGTGGAGCGAAATCTGATCGACATTCCCGACGGCACCAGCGTGTTGCCCGAGGACGCGCGAGAGTACAGCCGGGCACTGGAGTCACTGCCCAACGAGCAGCAGGACTATCTACTGCCCAGAACCTTACTCGCGGCGCTGCAGCGCTTTGCGACCACCGGCAGCATTCAGGCGGTATCCGATACCATCAAGGAACAGTGCGAGGTTGAGTCAGACCGACTGGACTCGGAACTATCCATGGTGCGTTACATCGCATGGGCAATCCCTTCCATCGGGTTTATCGGCACGGTGCGCGGTATCGGCGACGCACTGGGCCAGGCCTACAAGGCCGTAGAGGGTGATATATCCGGCGTTACCGTGAGTCTGGGGGTGGCCTTCAACAGCACCTTTGTGGCGCTGGTACTTTCCATCATCATCATGTTCTGCCTGCATCAGTTGCAGCTCTCACAGGAGCGCCTTGTGCTCGATGCGCAGCGCTATGCGGACAAGCGCCTGATGCGTCACCTCGTGGCAGGCTGAGTGAAGGATAAGCAATGACCCTGGCGGTACTGGACATTAACGACTGCAACCTCCAGCTCTGGGCGGGCAGCCAGCACGCGCAGGGAGCCGGATATGCGCTGTTCAGCAAAGGCGATTACCAGTTTGGTAATGACGCAAGAGCGCGTGCCAGGCTGGAGCCCCGCAGCACCAATACCCGCTACTGGTGGCAACTGAACACCGAGCCGCTGCAGCCAGCGCTGGGGCCAGCGCGCCACAGCGCCGATCTTGTTCACGCGCATTTACAGGCTCTACACAGCGATGCGGGTAGACCAGAGCAAGTTGTACTGGCCGTACCGGGTTCTCTGCAGCGGGATCAACTGGCATTACTTCTGGGGATCGTTCAGGCATGCCCTTTCAATGCAACGGGACTGGTGAATCGCAGTGTTGCCGCGGCCAGCATGCTGGTGACCAGTGAACGGGCCTTCCACCTTGAGCTACAACTGCATCAGGCAACGATCACCGAACTGTCTGCCGATGGCGATACCATCACCGCACCAAGGACCCAGCCCCTACCCGGCTGCGGCATGCTGCAGCTGCAGGAACGGCTGGTGGAGCTCATAGCTGCAGCTTTTATTCGCCAGACACGCTTCGACCCCCGGCGCAAAGCAGACACCGAGCAGGCCTTGTACGATGTGCTGCCGAAGGTACTGGCTCAGTTGCGCAGCACGGGTGAAACGATCGTCGAGGTATCCGGCAACCGTGCCAGCATCAGCCGCAGCGCGCTCACTGAGGCCGGGTCACGCTTATTCACCAGCGCTGCAGAAGCCATTGGCGCTAATGCCGCTCACGAGCAGATATTGCTTGATCCGATTGTCGCCCTGCTACCCGGGATAGACGGACACTTCGCCAATAACCGGGTACTCGCTGAGGACAGCGTGAATCAGGCCGTGCAGCAACACAGGTCCGTCATCGAACAGTCGACCGATGAGCTGGTATTAACGGGCACCCTGCCCTGCGAAGGCATGACGATCCGGCCCAATGTTGAGGCACTTGCAGACCCTGTGCCGCCCGCACGGCGCGAAGGCAAAGTCCCCACCCACTTGTTGGTCGGGCAGAGTGCCTATGCACTGGGTGGTCGCAACCACCCTCTGGCGATGGAGGCAACGCAGGAGACATCTGGCGACTGGGTACTCTCAACGGATGCTTCGGGCCACACCACGCTAAACGATGATCCGTACGCAGGTGAGAATCTTGTGGTCGGAGACACGCTGGTATCCGAAGGCACTACCGCCCTACTGATCGAGGTCCTCAGCTAGAGGGTTGCCATGGCCAGGAAGAAGCGCGGATTTACAACCTTCAACCTGAGCTTTCTGGACATCATGTCCTGTGGATTCGGTGCAGTCGTGCTCGTCTTCCTGATCATTGATCACTCTATAAAGGCCGAAACACAGGATCTGAATAAAGACCTGCTTTCTGAGGTCAACCTCCTGGAAGAAGATGTCACCGACGGCGAAGCTGGTCTAGTGAGACTGCGCAATACGCTCTCGGATGTGGATCTGCAACTGGTCGAGGCACAGGGTCGCGCTACCCGCATCACCGAGGAGTTATCGCAGTACGAGGCACTCATTCAGGATATCGCCAGAGACGGCTATACCGACGATGCCGACATCGAGGAGCTGAAGGCTGAAATTCAATCGCTGGAAGATGAGGTCAAAAAGCTGCGGGAAGCCTCAGAAGCCGAGAGCGGGCGCAGTGCACGCGAGTTCGTCGGCGAAGGCAATCGGCAGTATCTAACGGGGCTGAATCTCGGCGGGCGTCACATTGCTATCTTGCTGGACGTGTCCTCCAGCATGTTGGCAGACCGACTGGTGAACATCATACGACTGCGCAATATGAGCGAGGCTCTGCAGCGCAGTGCCGACAAGTGGGTGCGAGCCGTCAATACAGTCGACTGGCTAACAGCACAGCTGCCGGTCAGCAGTAATTACCAGGTCATCACTTTTAATACGGAAGCACGCGCCGCGCTGTTTGGCACTGATGGCCAATGGCTGGAGGTAGCGGACCAGGACCAACTGGAGAAAGTCACTGCGTCTTTGCGCGATACAACGCCCACCGGTGGCACCAGTCTCGAGAACGCTTTCATCGCTTTGCAGCAACTATCCCCAAGCCCGGACAATATTTTCCTCATTACCGATGGCCTACCCACACAGGGCACTACCGCGCCGCGTGGCAATACCATTAGCGGTCGCGATAGACAGCGGCTTTACCGTCAGGCCATTCGCCAGCTGCCCAGCAACGTCCCCATCAATGTCATCCTCGCGCCCATGGAGGGTGACCCGATGGCGGCGTCTGAGTTCTGGCAACTGGCACAGGTCAGCCGCGGCTCATTCATGAGCCCATCACAGGACTGGCCCTAGGAGTTACCATGCCTTCAAAGAGACGCGGTCCCGAAGAATTCTCGATGTCCTTTCTGGACGTTATCTGCTGCGGCTTTGGCGCCGTTATTCTGCTGTTGATGATTACAAAGACGGTACAGCCACAGATCATCGAAGCGTCTACCGTTAATCTTGAGGGCTTGGTGGCCGAACTGCAGGAGCAGGTGTTCGAAATACGCGGCGAAACCCGCATCCTGAACCGCGACCTCAATGCCAAGAACGAGCAGTTGTCAGAATACGATCAGAAGATCGCGATCCTGAGGGGCCAACTGGCCAGCGCCAAATCGCGCTACGACAGCATTCAGGTAGAAAGAAACAGCAACGACATCATTACCGAACAACTGGCTATCGCGCGACAATCGCTCACTGACGAAATGAAGCGACTGCTGGGCGACCAATATCAGTCCAAGAATAATTTGATCGGCGGCATACCCGTTGATAGCGAATACATCATTTTCATCATCGACACGTCGGGCTCCATGTTCTCCTACAGCTGGGAACGGATGATGGAAGAACTGGAGGCTACGCTGAGCATTTACCCCGAGGTCAAAGGCATCCAGATCATGAACGATATGGGGCAGTACATGTTCAGCCGTTATCGCAACCAGTGGATTCCCGATACCCCCGGACGGCGCAATGTATTGATGCAGAACCTGCGTAATTGGAACGTGTTCTCCAATTCCAGCCCCGTTGAAGGGATCACAGCGGCGATTCGCACCTTCTATGACCCCAACAAAAACATCAGTATCTATGTGTTTGGCGATGAGTTCACCGGCAACTCCATACAGCAGGTGGTCACCACCGTTGACCGTCTTAACCGCGAGAACGCCAGCGGCCAGCGCCGGGTGCGCATCCACGCCGTAGGCTTCCCCGTACAATTCATCAGGGCACCCCATCTGCAAACCACGGGGATTCGCTTTGCTACACTGATGCGAGAACTGACGTATCGCAATGGAGGGACCTTTGTCGGGCTTAATGACTTCCGTCCCTAGACGACGGACACGGTTGCGAGGGTTGAAAACCCTCGCCATGCTGGCGGTAGTAATATTGCTGGGTGCCTGCAGCACCCAGAAGGTAGTCGTGAGTGGGAATTTCCCCGAACCGCTGATATCGCCCATGCCGCTGACCATTGGGGTCTGGTATGAAGACGCTTTCCTGAACCATGAATTCTTCGACGAGGCCTCCGGTCGCGCTGAGCCCTCGTGGCTGGTGCGCACCGGAGAAGCCCAGGTTCAAATGTGGGATACCGTGCTGGACAGCATGTTCGTCAATTTTGTGCATATGAAGAACAAGCCTGGCGAAGGCGAATTGAACCAGGTGGTGGATGCCGTGCTTATCCCGCGTGTGGATGAACTGCAATACGCCATTCCACAGCACACCAACGTGAAAGTGTATGAGATCTGGATGCGCTATCACTTTGACCTGGTGAACAACGCCGGCGAACCCATTACCGATTGGACGATGAGCGCCTACGGCAAAACACCGACGGCATTCCTGCGCAGCGATACCGATGCGGTGAACCTGGCAGCGGTGGTAGCGCTGCGCGATGCGGGCGCCAACTTCGCGGTGAACTTCACCCGCGTTCCCGGCGTCCGGGATTGGCTGGTCGAGAGAGGCAGGGTCAGCGCAGCGGCAACGGGCAGCCAGACTATCGGCACTGAGATAGAGGCCGCACAGCCATGACAGTTATTCGAACAGCCAGCTTTGTCGTGATCGCAGCACTACTAACCGGTTGTGTCACATCCACCGTTGATGAAATGGTCTTTAACGAGCCAACCGAGGGCATCGGCGACGCGACCGTGGTTATCCTGGGACGTCGCCACGCCAGCGACTACGAGACGGAACCTGATTTCATCGATTGCGTGGGCAAGCATATTGAAGCCCGCGATAGCAGTATCGATGTGATCGGCGAGCTCGAGTTTCTTAATCAACTTTACCCATGGTTTGAGCCGCGCACCGCGCCGCTGCGCCCGCAGGATATCGACAAGCTAATGGCGCAGCCCCCGGTTGCCGCCAGAATGGCCGCACTAAAAACAGAGTACATGATCTGGATTGACGGCAGCACAGTGCGAACAAACTCAGCGGGCTCAATGACCTGCGGTATCGGTCCCGGTGGCGCAGGCTGCTTTGGCTTTGGTACCTGGGGCAACGATTCCGACTACGAAGCCACCATCTGGGACTTCACAGACAAAGCCGAAGTGGGTCGCGTGAATACCAGTGCCAGCGGCCAGTCCTACATGCCAGCGGTAGTTGTACCCATTCCCATTATTGCCCCCGTTCAGGGCACGGCCTGCGACGGCCTGGGTGACCAACTGCTCGAGTTTCTGTCCAGCGAGTATTGAACATGCGACGTCCGTTACAGTTGTGGTCGGCGGTGTGCTTGCTGCTGGCTTTCGCCGTGTCACCGGCCCACGCCGGCGTTGGCGAAGAAATGTATGCCAAGTTTCAGGCCGATGGCGCCTTCTATGATGACCCGGAGTTACAGGCGTATATCGATCGTATTGGCCAACGCCTTGTGGCCAACAGCGATATGCCCAAAAAGACCTTTACCTTTTCGGTCTTGGACTCACCGGACATTAACGCCTTCGCCACGCCTGGCGGCTTTATTTACATTAACCGCGGCTTAATGGCCTATTTGGATAACGAAGCTGAGTTAGCTGGCGTGCTCGCACACGAGATTGGTCATGTAACCGGCAGGCATCACGGCCGGCGCCAAACCGCGGGCGTCACCAACAAAATTCTGTCAACCACGGTTGGCATACTCACGGGCAGTCGCGACGTCATGGACGCCAGCTCCATGTATGGCGCCGAACTGATCAGTGGCTTTGGCCGCGATATGGAATTGGAAGCAGACGGGCTAGGCGCAGAGTACATGCACAAAAGCGGTTACGATGTAGACGCGCTGCTTGAGGTCATCGGTGTTCTGAAAGATCAGGAACAGTTTCAACGGGTAAAGGCCAGAGAGACTGGTCGACCGGTGAAGACCTATCACGGGCTGTATGCCACCCACCCCCGCAACGACAAGCGTCTGCAAACCGTGGTTCGTGCGGCCAACGATCTGGACCAGTCAGAGTACATTGAGAACCCGGAGCAACCCGGCGAGTTTCGTCGCCACATCAATGGGCTGGTCTGGGGCGCCAGTGTTCAGGGGCAGTCTGATCCTGACCGCTACTATCACAATAAGTTGGGCTTCACGTTCAAGCACCCACCCGGCTGGACGGTAGACGCCGGTTCAAGAGCCATTACGACACGGGCGGCGGACAATAGCGCAAGCCTAGCAATCACACTCAAACGACGTGATCGCAACGCGTCACCCCAATCGGTGCTTGAGGGGGGAGCCGCTGGTAATCTCAGCCAGGCCGAGGCGCTGGAACAATATGGCTTGGAAGGCTACACCGCTGTGGCTTCCAGTGGTGGCACCGACAAGCGACTCGCGGTGATCGACTACAACTACACCTACCTGTTCGAAGGCAGCGCGGCCAGTTTCACGGCTGCGGATGCTGATCTGAAGTCGATTATAGAAAGCTTTCGCCCTATGCAGGACCGGGAAAAGCGTGAGGGAAGGCCACAATACGTGCGCTATTTGCAGGTGCCCAGAGGAGCAACCCTCGCCAGCCTCGCATCTAGCCTGCGCGTGCCCGATGCTGAGGCGCAATTAAGACTGATCAATGGATTTTATCCGCGGGGTGAGCCCCGCACCGGTGATTGGATTAAGGTCATTCAATAGCCGCGCCATGCGCTGTAAATAGGTACAATGCGGCTTGATTGTTGCCAATAACTCCCACGCATGCTGTCTAAACTGCCCCTGTTCCTTACCTTCAATGTCGCCCTTGCCCTCACCATTGGGACTTGGTCACCACTGTCCAGCGCTAAACCCGCCTTCGATTGCAGCAAAGCCGACAGTGACGTCGAAACCCTGATCTGTGAAGACGGCGACCTTCAGGAGTTGGACAGACGCCTGGCAAAAACCTGGGCGCAGGCCACGGCCAATTGGCCCCCCGAAGTAACCGCTGAGCAGCGCGCCATCCAGCGCGGCTGGATTAAGGGGCGCAATGATTGCTGGAAGGCAGAGGACATGAAGGAATGCGTCACCTTCGCCTACGATAGCCGGTTAGTGGAGTTGTCTATTACCGCAGGATTGGTGGAAGCGCCGGATTACCAAAGCGTAAGCTGCGACGACGACTACACGGGCCCGTTCACAGCGGTTTTTTACAACACACTGTCACCCCGGGCCGCCGTCTTCACGCGGGGTAATGATCAGGTGATCGCACTGGCACAACCGGTTGCCAGCGGGATGCACTACGTCGGCGACGGTGTGGATTTCAGAGGCAAGGGCTCAGAGGGCACGTTCGATTGGTTCGGCAAGAGCCTCACCTGCCAAATCACCCCCTGAGAACAAGCTTTTACCTCGGGTGCAACACGACCTGCATATTCGTGTAGCCCATCACGAAATTAGACTCAACGCGTTCGGGCTCAGACACCACTTCGATATCTGAGAAGCACGCCAGCAGCTCTTCCCACAGTATGCGCAGCTGCATTTCTGCCAGCCTGTTGCCCATGCATCGGTGAATCCCAAAGCCAAAAGACATGTGCTGGCGCGCCCGTGCACGGTCGATGATGAATTCGTTGGGGTTTTCGATGACCTCTTCATCCCGGTTACCCGAGACATACCACATCACCACCTTGTCGCCGGCCTTAATGGTTTTACCGCCCACTTCCACATCGCAGGTGGCCACGCGCCGCATATGGGCGAGCGGGGTCTGCCAGCGGATAACCTCCGACACCATATTGGGAATCAAGCTGTGATCGGCCTTGAGTTTGGCGAACTGGTCAGGGTTCTGGTTTAGCGCATAGACGCCACCGGTCATTGAATTGCGGGTGGTGTCATTACCGCCCACGATCAGCAGTATCAGATTGCCCAAATATTCCAGCGGCTCCATGTTCCGGGTGGACGGGTTGTGCGTCAGCAGTGAGATGAAGTCCATCTCCGGTGGCGCATTCACCCGTTGATTCCATACCTCGGTGAAGTAAGCCAGACACTCCTGCAGGCCAGCCATGCGCTCTTCTTCTGTGACTGCACTGAAGCCCACTGACGGGCTGCTTGTGGCTACGTCCGACCACTGGGTGAGCTTGCGTCGGTCGTCCTGTGGAATACCAAACAAGGTCGCCAGCATGCGTCCGGTTAACTCGATGGAGACCGTATCCACCCAATCAAAGGGTTGACCCACCGGCAGACTCTCTACGACCTCCTGCACTCTGGCGCGGATAAGGCGCTCCCACTCCTGCAACTGCTTGGGTGCTACTGCGGGCGATACAACCGCGCGCTGGTCATCATGCTTTGGCGCATCCATGGCGATAAACATGGGTGGCTCGAAGTCGATCTGGGAATCACCAATCACGATGGTCGGTTCTGAGGAAAACTGTTCGTGGTGTGAGTCCACGTACATGATGTCCTTGAAGCGAGTGATCGACCAATAGGGACCAAACTCCTCAGAATCTACCCAGTGAACCGGGTCTTCCTTGCGCAATCGCTCGAAGTAGGCCCAATGCTGGCCGGTGCGAAAAAGCTCGGCACGACTGGGGTCCAGCTTATCCAAAGGCAGTGAATAAGGATCGGGCAGGGGTGCATTCATAACTAATCCCTCAGTTTCAGCCAACATCCTGTCGACTCTCGCTACAAGCGTCCCACCCGCGATACGGGTGCGACAAGTTAGGGACGGGCGTGCTGCACGACTACGCCGCGCCCACTGTGTGTTTCGGCCTATTTATTGTTGTTAGGGCCGTTGATATTTGTTCCGCCGGGGGCTTTGTATCCTCGGCAG
Source organism: Parahalioglobus pacificus (assembly GCF_014652275.1). Taxonomy (GTDB): domain Bacteria; phylum Pseudomonadota; class Gammaproteobacteria; order Pseudomonadales; family Halieaceae; genus Parahalioglobus; species Parahalioglobus pacificus. Next base: position 68,161 of record NZ_BMYM01000004.1, read on the forward strand.
GTGACCGCACTCTTGGGAGTGCAGTCACTCTCCATGAGGATTTTCCTCGCTTAGTGCTGCGACTCCGGCATGCGTACACGCAAGCCGTCCATGCTGTCATCCACCGTGATCTGGCAGGACAGGCGACTGGTATCTGTCACGCCCTCTGCCAACTGAAGCATGCTGACTTCCATGGGGTCTGCAACGCCGGTTTTGCTGGCCCAGTCCGATTCAACGAATACATGGCAAGTGGCACAGGCACAGCCACCTCCGCAGTCTGCATCGATTCCCGGAACGCCGTTGTTAACGGCCGCCAGCATCAGGCTGTCGCCGTCTCTTGCATCTACAGTGTGTTCGGTGCCATCGAATGCGATGAAGGTTACCTGGGGCACAGCGGGCTCCTTGTTATTTGATTAGTTAAAGAGTTTAGCCAAACCTTGGCCGCTTGTATTGTCAAAATACGTTCGTCTCAACCCTGTTGATGTGCTTTGTCCTGCACCAGAATCCAGGGCGCAGCGACAACCGCCCACACGCTGGCGTCGTCCTCTATCCAGGCCTTTGCCTCATCATCACTGACGGGGGCAATATCACCAGCGGCTATCCAGGTTTCAAAGGCAGTTGTGTTATCCAGCCCCAGCTGGACGGCCACTTCAACAAGGTCCAATGTGGTGGCAATTCGAATCACGTTGCCATGCGCATAATATGTCTGCAGTTCCGTCCAGGGTATGCGGGCAGTCTGGCCCAGATATTCCTTGCGCATTAGCGATTCGCGGTCGCCCTCCTCAGCCATAGCGGGAGTCCGCCACGAAGGGGTTGCTCAGGCGCTCCTGGCCAAAGGTTGAGGTGGGGCCGTGCCCGGGGATAAAGGTGATGTCATCACCCAACGGAAATAACTTCTGGCGAATGGAGTCCACCAGCGCCTGGTGGTCCCCCATGGGAAAGTCAGTGCGACCGATGGAGCCCTGGAAGATCACATCTCCCACCCAGGCTACCTTTTGCTCGGGGTACAGGAAGACGACATGGCCGGGGGTATGGCCCGGACAGTGAAATACCTGCAGCGTTTGGGCGCCAACAGTCACGGTATCGCCGTCTTCCAACCAACGGTCTGGTACAAAAGCCTCGGCGCGGGGAAAGCCGGCCATTTCACACCATTCAGGCAGCTTGGCAATCCAGAAATCGTCCGCTTTCTGGGGCCCCTCGATGGGCACAGACAGCGATTGGCGCAGCACATCTGCGGCCGCACAGTGATCCATATGTCCATGCGTGAGGATGATCTTCTCAACGGTCGCATCCATCTGGTGTACCGCATCTTCGAGCTTGTCGACATCACCCCCGGGGTCAACGATGGCCGCTTTACCCGTTTCCTGACACTTAATGATCGAGCAATTCTGCTGGTAGGCCGTCACCGGCACTACCGAAACTTGTATGGTCATTTCAATCAGGCGGCCGAGGCAGGCCGCTCCTCTTCATCCAGATCGGGATTTACATCAGCGTTGGGATCCAGGAAAACACGCTCGTCAAAGTGGTTCTCACTCTTGCCGACGATGACGGAAACCGTAGCATCACCCGTCACATTGACTGCGGTGCGTACCATATCCAATAAACGGTCAACGCCGATAATCAGCGCAATACCTTCAACCGGCAGTCCGGCCTGTTCCAGCACCAGGGCAAGGGTAATGAGGCCTACGCCGGGTACGGCAGCGGTACCAATCGAGGCCAGGGTCGCCGTGAGGATTACCGTAATAAACGCGGTCAGGGACAAGTCGATGCCGTATACCTGGGCAATAAATACCGTGGCTACGCCCTGCATGATGGCCGTGCCGTCCATATTAATGGTGGCACCCAGTGGGATCGTGAAGCCCGCCACTGAGTTGTCGACGCCCAGACGGCGCTCAACCGTGCGCAGCATGACGGGCAATGTGGCACCCGAGGATGCGGTACTGAAAGCAAACGCCCAGACTGAACGGATCTTGGAGATCATCATCGCTGGAGACAGGCCCGCAAAAACACGCAGCAACAAGCTATAGACAACAAGGCCGTGGAACAGCAGCACTGCCAATACTGTGAAGAAATAGACAGCGAGATCCAGAATGGCGCCAATACCCATGGTCGCGAACAACTTGGCCAGTAGCGCGAACACACCGTAGGGCGCCAATGCCATCAGGATGCCGACCATCTTCATCACCACCGCTTCCATATCCCGGAAGAATGCCGCTATGCGCCTGCCCGGCTCACCAGCATGTGAGATGGCGTAGCCAAACAGCAGCGCGAACACAATGATTTGCAGCATCTTGCCATCGGCCATTGCCTTAACAGGGTTAGACGGGAAAATATCAACCAGCACATCAATCAAAGGCGGCGGCACGGACGCCTGGAAGCTTGCGTCAGACTGCAGCGAAACGTGTGTTCCCGGGCCAACAAGCACCGCGAATACCAATGCTGTGCTGACTGCAATTGCCGTAGTTGCCAGGTAAAAACCCAAGGTCTTTACGGCAATTGGGCCCATCCGAGCGCTGTCGCCCAGTGAGCTGGAGCCGCAGATAAGCGATACCAGCACCAGCGGGACTACGAGCAGCTTCAGCGAGGCCACAAAAACTCGCCCCACGAGCTCAAACAGTCCCGATACCAGGTACTCATCAATCAACATACGGAAGGTGTCTGAAATCCCAGTGCTGTGCAGCAGCAGGTTTATCAGGGACCCCAGCAGAATGCCGCCAACCATGGCGACCAGGATTCGATTGGTGAGTGTCATGCGGTTCTCAATTATGGGTTGTCGTTGCGGGCGCGCGAACTCTAGCGCAGCGCGTACGGGGACTCAATGCACTAGGCTCACGATCAGCCTTGAGGGCACTGGCCATCGACGTAAGCGACCACCTGATCATCCGCACAGGCATTGCAGGCCGAGGCGTATTCTGCGGTGGCACCGGAATCCCGAGTGGCACACACGGGCGCATAAATCATGGTGCACACTTGTGGGCGCGGCGTTTCGCATTGGCTCAAGCTGGACTCAGCGACAGGCGTTTTGCTTGCGCAGGCGCTGACGAGTCCAACTGCCGCTATCACCATGACGTGTCTGATCATTCCCTGCTTTCCTTGTGGTTAGAGGCCGTAAGACTAGCACTCTTGCCCGCCCTACGCAGTAAAGCAGCGCCGGAGCGCCCCGCTTGAACTTTTCGACTATTTCCCCAAAATTGACAATAAAACCGCGTATCAGTTCGACAGGGTCGAAAGTATGAACAAAACAACGCTGGAACAATGGCGAATGCTTGATGCGGTCGTGCGATACGGCGGCTTTGCGCAGGCAGCGGCTGCCATCCACAAAAGCCAGTCCACCATCAATCATGCGGTTCACAAGTTGCAGAACCAGCTTGGCTTGTCATTGCTCGAGGTGGTGGGGAGAAAAGCGCAGCTGACAGAGGCCGGGGCGCTGATGTTGCGCCGGGCGCAGCGCTTACTTGAGCACGCCAGCGATATGGAGCAGGTCGCAGCCAGCCTGGCGGCCGGCGACGAGGCAGAGATCCGCATTGCCGTAGACGAGGTCTTCCCTCCCGCCTATCTGGTGAATGCGTTGGAAACGCTGAGCGCTCGCTACCCGAATACTCGCGTGCAGTTGCAGGAAACGGTCCTTTCCGGCGGCCCCGAACTTCTTAGAGGCGGGGATGTAGACCTGCTAATCGCAGGCGAGATACCGCAGGGCTTTCTTGGGGACCCGCTTGCACGGGTAGCCTTTATTGCGGTCGCCAGACATGACCACCCCCTCCTCCAGCAGCCGGCGCCGTTGAATCTCCAGGACCTCGCACCGTACAGGCAGATCGTAGTGCGCGACTCATCTCGAGAGCAGGACACAGACTCGGGCTGGCTGGGGGCCGAACAACGCTGGACCGTGTCTCATGTGACAACCTCACTGGACATGATTAGTCGGGGTATGGGGTTTGCATGGCTACCTGCACCGCGGGTTCAGGCAGCGCTGGACGCCGGAGTCCTGGCGGCCCTGCCACTGGAAAAGGGGGCGCGCCGCTATGCGCAGCTCTACCTCACACATGCCGACACCGATCGAGCCGGCCCGGCGACGCGATATCTAGCCCAACTGTTACACGAGACCTGCCTGAAAAATGCCGATTCTTTCGATTTTTAAGAACGTTATTAGGATTTTTCTGCGATTTTAGCATGCCATCATCGAACGTAAACTGCCCACCATTCATCAAAACATTCACACACAAAGACAGTTGGAGCAGATGCTATGGGTATGTTGGTGGAAGGAAAATGGCATGACGTTTGGTACGACACCAGCGGCAGCAAGGGTCGATTCATTCGGGAGGATGCGCAGTTCCGCAACTGGATAACCGTGGACGGGAGCGCCGGAGACAGCGGCGAAGCGGGCTTCAAGGCGGAGTCAGGTCGCTACCATCTCTGCGTATCGCTGGCCTGCCCCTGGGCGCACCGCACACTGATGATGCGCAGCCTTAAAGGGCTTGAGGCGCACATCAGCGTGTCCGTCGTCAGCCCCATCATGCTGGAGCATGGTTGGACCTACCATCGGGACGAGGGAAGCTCTGGCGACCCCCTGCATAACGCCGAATTCCACCACCAGATCTACACAGCTGCGCAAGAGGATTACTCGGGCCGGGTTACCGTGCCGGTGCTGTGGGACAAGGAGCAGAACACCATCGTCAGCAATGAGTCATCAGAGATCATTCGTATGCTCAATGAAGCTTTCAATGGGATTACCGGCAATCAGGACGACTACTACCCCGTGGCATTGCGCGATCAAATTAAGCAGTGGAATGACCGCATCTATCCAGCCATTAACAATGGTGTCTACCGGGCAGGATTTGCCACGACCCAGGGTGCCTATGAGGAAGCTTACCGGACGCTGTTCGATGCATTGGATGACATTGACGCACATCTTGGCAGTCACCGCTATCTGACGGGCGAGCGTGTTACTGAAGCCGACATTCGCCTGTTCACGACACTGATTCGATTCGATGCCATCTACCACGGGCACTTCAAATGCAATCGGCAGCGACTGGAGGATTATGACCACATCCCCGGCTATATTCGCGACATCTACCAGTTACCCGGCGTTGCTGACACAGTGGACTTCGACCACATTAAAACGCACTACTACGCCTCGCACCGCATGATAAACCCCACGGGCGTGGTACCACTGGGGCCGGACATCGACTACGCACGCCCACATGGACGCGAGCGATTGATTGCCGCCTAGTCTCGCTCCTGCTCCAGGGAGCGAGGCAACAATAAATCGGCTAATTGAGCATCGCCGCCCACGAACCCACGCCACGCACTCGCGTGGCTGACCAGGCGGGCGTACCCCGCCGTTGGCAAATTTTCGAGCGCCGCTGCCGGCGCGCAGTGGTTGATTAACTCAGTGAGCGCGGGGTTGTGACCGATAAGGAAAAACGTATCAACGCCGTCGTCCTGCGCCTGAAGCCAGCAAACCAGGTCGTCGCCACTAAAGGTATACAGGGATTCATCGATGACGTGGCGCTGATGAGCCAGTTCTGACCAAACACTGCACAGCCCCTCGAGTGTGAGTTGTGCTCGACGTGCCGGGCTGGTGATTACCCTCATCGCTCTCAGCCGGTTGCTCAGGGCATGACCCATTGAGCGTGAAGCCCTGAGCCCACGCGCATTCAAACCGCGCTCGCGGTCACTGATCGACGGGGCCGACCAATCCGATTTTGCATGCCGTAGCAAGTGCAGTGTTTTCATTGTTCCATCCGGATAAGGGCGCCGCCCTGATTTCGCAGTCTATACTTACAGCTATATGCACCTAGGCGGGGCCGGGGAGGCCATCATGCTCAACTCCGTGAACCTGCGCGACCACATGCTGCCTCACCCCACAAAGGTTGGCGCTGACGACAGTATCGCCGAAGCAATGCACGTCATTATCGATAACAAGGTCTCCGGCGTCTGCGTTGTCGATTCGCAAGATAACCTAGTTGGCATCCTGTCGGAGCTGGACTGCCTGAGGGCCATGCTGGACAGCACTTACAACCGAACAAGCCCCGGCCGAGTCAGGGATTACATGGCGAGTGACAACCTGGTGGTTGCCCACCCCAACGAAGACATCGTGGATGTGGCCCAGGACATGCTGTCCAAGAACAAGCGGCGCCGGCCTGTGGTTGAGAACGGCAAGCTGATTGGCCAAATTACCTGTCGCCAGCTATTACGCGCGGTGCAGCAGTTCGCACAATAAAAAAGGCCGGTAAAAACCGGCCTCTTTAATGAGTTGCAGCGTTGAATAGCTATCCACAGGTAAAGGCTAACGTCAGTGGCAAGTGGCTACCGCTACCAGGCCGTGACCGTGCCGTCTTTGCGCATCTCAGTGGCTCCCGCGTACACGCCATCGGGTGAACGCATAATCGCCTGATAACCACCAAAGCGGACACCGCTAGTATCGACCTCTACCTTGTGACCCATCGCTTCCAGGGCTTGTATAGTCTCTGTGGATACACCGGCTTCCACGTAGATAGTACCAAGAGGATCACGATGAATGCCGGTTGGCTGGCTGCCGCCGTCATGATTGAACCGCGCCGCATCACCGGCCTCCTGTACGTTCATTCCGTAATCAATAATGTTCACGAGGATCTGTACATGACCCTGGGGCTGCATGCTGCCGCCCATCAGACCGAAGCTCATCAGTGGCTCGCCATCCTTCATCACAAAGGCAGGAATAATGGTGTGGAATGGACGCTTACCCGGCTCATAGGCGTTGGGATGTTCCGGATCCAGTGAAAACAGTTCGCCCCGATCCTGAAGCATGAACCCGAGACCGTCCGGCACCAGACCCGACCCCATCCCGCGGTAGTTGGATTGAATCAGCGACACCATCATGCCATCTTTATCCGCCACGGTGAGATAGGTGGTATCGCCCTCACCCTCCAGCTTTGGCTCGCCGGGACCAAATTGAGCCTGTGCTTTATCCGCATCAATTAACGCGAAGCGCGCTTTGCCGTATTCCTTTGTCAGCAGTTCTTCCAGCGGCTGATCGCCAAAGGCCGGATCGGCGTAGTAGGCCGCCACGTCCTCAAAAGCCAGACGTTTGGCTTCTACCATATAGTGAAAAACCTCGGCTGAGCCGCGAGGCCACTGGGCCAGATCCACATTCTCAAGGATGTTGAGCATCTGCAGTGCGGCGTAGCCCTGTCCATTCGGCGGCAATTCGTAAACATCGTAGCCCTTGTAATTCACATGACCGGGCTTTACCCACTCACCCTCATGCGCGGCTAGGTCTTCATAGCTCATGTCACCGCCAATGCGGGTCATGTAATCCGCCATGGTTTTTGCAAGCTCACCCTTGTAGAACGCATCGCGACCGTCTTCGCCGAGGACGGTGAGGGTTTTGCCTAAATCCGGGTTCTTGAAGATCTCACCGGCAGCAGGGGCAATGCCATCCTGGAACCACAATGCCCTGGCGTTCTCCAGTTCTTCAACCTGACCCTCATTGCGCAGAAAACCCTGACGATTTCGTTCGAAGTAATACGCAATAACGGGTGACACCGGGAAACCCTCGTTGGCGTAGCGCACCGCAGGGGCCAGCACCTCAGACATAGGCAACTTGCCGAAACGTTCGTGCGTTGCAAACCAGCCATCGACGGTACCGGGCACGGTTACCGGCAGCGAGCCCAGCGGTGGAATGCCCTTGAACTCATCACCCAGTCTGCCGCTATCTCTCATTGCCTGAATCTTGCGCTTCAGCTCGTCAAGAGAGCGCTTCATGGGCGAACGCCCAGACCCGTTGTAGCCATACAGCTTCTGTGTTTTTGGATCCCACAGGATGATGAAAATATCACCGCCGATACCATTGCCTGTGGGCTCCATCAGCCCCAGGGCGGCATTGGCTGCAATAGCGCCATCAAGCGCACTGCCACCGGCTTTCATCACGTCCAGCGCAGCTTGCGATGCGAGTGGATGAGCGGTCGCCACCATGCCGTTGGCGCCGTATACCGGGCTTCGACTGTAAGCCTCGCCCACGGGGCGGCCCCCGCCACCCAGGGCCGCTTGCGTCTCGCTCATAGCTTCGTCGGCTGTGGCTGGCAGATGGGTGACAATGAGTGAGCCCAATAGGGCGGCCCGGAATAGCTTCTTCATGTGTGTTCCCTGTTTATCTGGGGATATCGGTGTTTGATGTGATACGCGGGTGATGCGTCAGCGTCAGGCTTCAGCGCTGCTTACTCAAGAGTCCCAACCGTACTGGGCCGCTCCAAGTCGCAGCTCTGGCTGAGGTTGCGCCGCATCGGCATCAAGACTCATACGCAACCATTGGGCAACCGGGATCAACAAACCCTCGCTGCTAAACAGCAGAGGCAACGGCAGCAGTACCGAATCGCCGGCACTGTTAAGTGAGACAGTATGATCCGGTGTCTGTGTGGCACCGGCGATCTCCAGTGCATCATAGTCGATGGCAACGCCATGGCGTTGCTGCCACTGCAACTCCAGTCTTAAGGACGCTATTTCCGCGCTCAATTGCGCACACAGCGCCTTGGCACTGCCCAATTGCGCGCCCTGGCTAAACTGTAAACGTAACGGACCCGCCCGGCACACAGGGCCATTTGTTGTGAAGGCCCACTCCTGCGCCAATGGCGCGGCACTCACCGGGATCGGAACAAGCGACGTTTCCTGCTCGGCGGTGAGAGCTTTGCAGTCCCGGCGACGGCAATACTGAGCGAGAATTTGCTGCTCAAGGCGTGCCTGCTGCGCAGGTCGCGGATGGCTGATCATCACAAGCTGGTCATCAATTTTCAGGGACAAGGCCCGCTGGCCGAGGTCGACAATACTCGCAGTAGCACCCTGTTCTATCGCGGCACTGAGCGTCAACAGTTGCTCCGCATAGGCGCTCATTACTAATGACCACCCGGAAAGCTTCGCCGTCAATGTTGCAGAATCGGGCGGAGACTCTCCGTCCAATTCATAGCGCGCCAAATCAGACTCGGCGTAGTAGATTTCTGCCAGCGCAATCAGCGCGTCGACGGCGAATTCGCGAGTACCTTCACCGTTGCTTTCGCCGAGAGCCTTTACCGTACGGCTAAACCTGTTGCTCTCAACGCTTGGTGCAGTGCTGATCTCATCGCCGGGGATGTCGGCACTCACCGTGGAAGCGCACAGCAACCAGGACACGAGGAGGAACATCGACCAATGGGACGGATTCATCCTCTCGGGACGACTGTCTACTTCCCTAAATGCTTCCGTACCGCTCATGCCCGCCTAGACTGCGACTCTTTTCAAGAGGATCCGCCTCCAGTATAGGCAGGACGCCGCGTTTTCTCAGGCCGCACCTTGGACTACACTGCGTTCATCTAATAAGAGGCCATGATGATGTCCCGATATAACCTGGCTGCGCTGGCCCTCTTCAGCGCCTGTGTATTGATGGCGTGTGCAAAGCAGTCTCCCGAGGCGCCGACGGAAGCCTCTAACGACGGCCAAGCCGCAGTTGCCGCCGATAAGGCTCAAGACGCCCGCGCCACCGATGTCGAATGGCTGAAGCACGGCCTCGACGACGGGGAGAATCGCTTCAGTACGCTCAGCGATATCAGCGACGAGAATGTCGGTGATCTCGGCCTGGCATGGTTCTACGATTACCCCACTAATCGGGGCATGGAAGCAACGCCGCTGATCATCGATGGCGTGATGTACACCACCTCTTCCTGGAGTCTGGTGTATGCACATGATGCTGTGACGGGTGAACTCCTTTGGTTCTATGACCCACAGGTGCCGCCTGACTGGGCTGTTCACCTGTGCTGCGATGTCGTCAATCGCGGGGTCGCCTACCAAGACGGACAGCTCTTTTTTGGCACCATTGACGGCAGATTGATCAGCCTGAATGCAGAAGACGGCAGCCTGCGCTGGGACATTCAGACGACCGATCGCAGCAGACCCTATTCCATCACTGGCGCTCCGCGCATCGTCAGGGACAAGGTCATTATCGGTAACGGCGGCGGCGAGCTAGGCGTACGCGGCTATGTCAGCGCCTATAACGTGGATACTGGCGACCAGATCTGGCGATTCTATACGGTGCCGGGCAACCCGGATGATGGTTTTGAGAGTGATGCCGTAGCTGCAGCCGCCGAGACCTGGGGCGGTGGAGCGTGGTGGGAAGTCGGCGGCGGAGGCACGGTGTGGGATTCTATGGCCTACGACGCGGAACTCGACCTCCTGTACGTCGGTGTGGGCAACGGCGCGCCCTGGAATCGACAGATTAGAAGCCCCGATGGTGGGGACAATCTCTACCTGTCATCAATTGTGGCATTGAAACCTGATGATGGCAGCTACGTGTGGCACTACCAGACCACTCCCGGAGAAACCTGGGATTACACGGCGACACAGCACATGATTCTCACTGAACTGAGCATTGATGGTGAGCCACGTGACGTGATCATGCAGGCGCCGAAGAACGGCTTCTTTTATGTGCTCGACAGAGCCACCGGCGAACTGCTCTCTGCCGACGCCTATGCCACCGTGACTTGGGCTAGCCATGTTGACCTGAAAACCGGGCGGCCGGTTGAGACCGCAGACGCTCGCTATCTCGATGGTGCCACGGGCCCGCTGCAGTTCCCGGGCCCCATCGGAGGCCACAACTGGCACCCCATGAGCCACAACCCCGATGCCGGGCTGGTTTACATCCCTGCTCAAGACACACCATGGATTTACAAAACTGATGAGGCCTTCGAGCACCGCCCGGGGTATTGGAATACCGGTACCGATAGTGTCCCTGCGTCCATGCCAGACGACCCGGAACTTAAGCAACAGGTACTGGCTAGCATCACGGGTACCATCATCGCCTGGGACCCCATTGCAAAATCGGCGCGCTGGAAGGTTGAGCACGCGGGGCCCTGGAACGGCGGCATGTTGTCCACCGCAGGCAATCTGCTATTTCAGGGTAACGCGGAAGGCGAGTTTGTTGCCTATCGAGCCGACACGGGCGAGGAGTTGTGGTCATTCGATGCACAGACTGGCATCGTCGCGCCACCGGTGACCTTCCGTAAAGACGGCACCCAATATGTCGCCATCGTCGCTGGCTGGGGCGGCGCGCTGGCACTTGTGGGTGGCGAGGCACTGAAGGCCGGCCCCAAGCCCAACCGAAGCCGACTTCTGGTGTTCAAGATAAACGGTGATGCTGCGTTGCCCCCCGCGGTGGACAAGCAACTCGTCTTTAATCCGCCGGAGCAGCCCGGCAGCGAAGAGCAAATTGCTGCGGGTAAAGCGGTCTATCTACAGTACTGTGTCATGTGCCACGGCGATGCCATGGTGAGCGGTGGCGCCACGCCGGATTTGCGAGCGCTTACGCCGGAGAAGCATGCCCAGTGGGATGCGGTCGTTTTGGGCGGCCTGCATTGGCAGAATGGGATGGTAGGCTTCGGCGAGCAGCTCACCAAGGAGCAAGCCGACAACATCCATTACTACGCGATTGAGCGTGCTCAAATCGCGGCCAAGTCAGCAGCGACAGAGAGTGGCGCCCAAGGTCATTAAAAACGTATCGGCAGAAGCGCCTGAGGCGGAATAATAGTCGCCTCAGGCCAAGACCTTTAATGTCACCGCAGCGATGTGATGACGAATCGGCGGGTACCCTGCAAGGAGATCAGTCGCTGTGTAGCCCAGCGAGATCGGCGAAACTGAGCTCCAACGCGCTGCACACTTTATTGAAGTACGCGGCCTCAGCACTGGCGACCTTGTCATCCGCATTCACCACTTCCACCAGCGCATGTACCAGCTGCAGGCGCTGTGGCTTAGGCAACCGGGCGCCAACACGGGAGATGTATTGCTCAAGCGGCGCGGTCTCGTATAACGCTGATTTGGCCGCCACGCGAACGTCCGCCGCACTAATATCCTCGCCTAAGTGCTCCTGCAGGACTCGTTGGACCGTCTCCACCTCGGCAGGGTCCGTGTAGGCATCGGCGTCAGTCGCCCGGGCCAGCACCATCACCAGCAGCTCGCGGTACGCCTCTGGCCCCGGCTCCTCCTGGTCTGCACCAAACAGCTTGCGTACGTTCAATAACTCTGTGAGTGACATTGAAAACTCCTAATAGACCAGTGCCGCAGCACCGTATTGTTATTCAGCTTCTGCCGGTTCAGCATCCAGACAAAACACAACCCTCGTCTCGCCTGTGCCAGCAATGGGCGGCGAGCGATGAACCAGGCCTCCATCCAGCCCTACGGACTGACCTCGCATGATCGCAACCCAAAACGCCTGAAGCTGTTGCGGCGCACCATGGCGAAGAATCTCATCGTTGGGATCGCCTCTGTTTAAGGCTGCCCTGTCCACCTGGTCATTCCGTAGCCACTGCGTGCCAGGTCCGCGATAGGTGCACAATAAACGAAGGCGCCTATTATCGACATGAAAACGGCGACAGTCATCTTTCCCTGTGAATAACAGGCGAAATTTGTACGCTGAGGCATTCGCCACCGCGAAAAACTGCCGTGCAACCCGCTCCAGATCGGTCATCAAGTGTTCGAAAGCGCTGGGGTCAAGGTTGAGTGACGACAGATACTCTGCGACATCAAGACGAAACGTAGCCGGCGTTGTGTCGTTTCGTCGGTCTGAGCGTACAATTGGCTGGGCACTGGCAAGCTCTCTCGTCACACACGGCTGGGCCTGACGGCGCCACACCACAAGATTTACGGCGGGATCTTTGAGCTCAGCCAGCACCTCGGGGCTATCGCTGGCGAGGTGAGCAAACAGTCTCTTTTGTTCTGTGGCTGGCAATGACATACGTGGCTGCAAAGTCTTCACTACGCCGCAATGATATAACATATCATTGCGGCGCGGCGACTTGAACTGACACTATCCTGATCTTATGTCGGAACCTACACTTACACCCATCACACACTCCACAGCGCCAAACGCCAAGGTTCCGACAAGCAAAATGGTCTGCACCCACCCGATTACGCTATGCTTTTGAAAAGCATCGCGCCATCAGGAAGTCAGGCGAGTACTCTTCCAAGCGCGTTAGCGTACGGAGCATCGGCTCAAAGACACAAAACTGTGCCGCTACGTTACGGTGAAAGAGCATGAAAAATCTTCGCAATCTGTTTTTGCCCGTTATGGGCACCCTGGCGCTGTCATGGATGAGCACGCCCCTCGCACAGACCCACAAGCACGGTGCACATGTTCACGATGTGGCCGAGCTCACTCTTGCAACCAATGGCACCGCACTCGAAATCTCCTTGATCGCCCCAGCCATCAATATCGTGGGCTTTGAGAGCGAGGCAGCTAGCGCAGCGCAGCTAGAGGCCGTCGCCAGCGCACGCACCCAACTGACGGATACAGGGACTCTATTTCGCTTCACAGGCGCTGCATGCACCCTCCAGAACGTATCCATTGACCTCTCAGCGATAGCACCGTCATCCACTGAGCCATCGTCACAAGCGCATCACGACGACTTGGATGATCACCACTCACACCACCATGGGGAGGACAGCGGATCCCACGCATCTGATCACAATAGCCACGATACCGCGCACAATAAGGACAATGCTCAAGCGAGTGAGCACCATGACCACGCAGACGGTGGTCATGATTCAGGTCATGAACATCACGACACAGACAGCACCCGTGGTCATACCGACGTAACTGCGGACTATCAGTTCGAGTGCGATGGTGAGTTGGCTGAAGGCTCGGTCACGCTCGGCGCCGAGCAGCTGCCTTTTGGCTTTAACAAGGTGAACGCCATGTGGCTGACTGCCACACGTCAGGGTGCTACGACACTAACACCAGAAAATCGCATCATTACATTCAATTGATGCCACCTGCGACGAGCTCATTCGTCGTAAATCTCGTGTGCCATCATTTCCAGTGAATACGCGGACATAGCAATCTCGTTTTCACTAATGGTTGTTTCCAATTTGCCTGATATCCAGAACGGGACGTATAAATCTGGCATTGGAATGCCCTGACCTGCCGCATTCACAAGGATTATCTGGTTGGGCGGTGGCGGCGGCATATGCAGACAGGCGCCGAAATAAGGCACCAGAAAGAACTGCGTCACGGTCTGATCGTCATTGAACTCAAGTGGCACCACGAAACCGGGAATTCTCACCATGGCGCCATTCATGTCAGCATTGACCTCCGTTGAGACGAGGGCCTGCTGATACTTATCGTCACTGGCAGCCGTTAATGCGTTCTTGATTTGACTGCTTATGGTGTCATCGGCGGAGCCGTCCTCAATATCACTGATGTACTCCGGGGGATTGAGCAAGATCTCTAATACGTCCTCGGGGATCAGAGACACCCACTCAATAGTCTCAAAAGACGCCTCTTCATTAACTGCCTGGCTTCCGGAACTCAGTACCAGCTGCAGAATCAAAGTTGTCACCGCCACGACGATGCCAGTTGTGAGTCGGTGGACTATCACCATACCTGCTTACCTCTACCACGGAATCTGTGATGCACTACGATAATGGATAGGGTAGTGTCCTTACACCGTGATGTCAGCAGTAAAACACCTAATCGGTCAGCAGTAGCCCCATGATTGAACTGAAAAACGTGCGCTTCACCCATGAGAACCGCAGCGACAAACCGCTACTGAATATCGAGCAGTGGAATGTATCGGCGGGAGAGAGCGTGTTCGTATGCGGCCCATCGGGCTCGGGGAAGTCAACGCTACTCAACCTGCTAAGCGGCCTTCTCACCTGCAGCGAGGGCGAGGTGTCTGTACTCGGGCAGCGTCTGGACCAGATGAGCAGCCGGCAAAGGGATCGCTTCAGAGCCAACAATATTGGCTACGTGTTTCAGCGATTCAATCTGATTCCCTACCTGAATGCTGTCGAAAACATCGATCTTGCCAAAAGCTTTCAGTCCGGCTCAGGACATAACTCAAAGTCCGGGTCGGCACGCACGCTGCTAACGGCGCTCAATATCAGTGAGAGTGAATGGAGCAAACCAACAGCGCAGATGAGTGTGGGACAGCAACAGCGTGTAGCCATTGCGCGGGCGTTAGTTAACCGACCCTCGCTGATGATAGCCGATGAACCGACATCCTCATTAGATGAGGAAAATCGCGACAGCTTCCTCGACCTGCTCATGCCTTTGCTTAAGGCCGAAAGTATGTCGCTGGTTTTCGTGAGTCACGACATGAGCCTGGCGCACCACTTTTCCCGCGTGGAGAAGCTCAGCGACATCAGTGGGACACATTAATGCCGATGTTTCTTCGACTGGCAGTAAAAAGCCTTCTAAATCGGCGCGGCTCTGTACTGATGAGTTTGCTGGCAATCAGTGTCGCAATATTTGTCCTGTTGGGTATAGAGCACATTCGGCAGCAGGCGCGCACCAGTTTCGCCAGTACTGTCTCGGGTGTTGATCTCATCGTCGGGGCCAAGACGGGAAGTACAAATCTTCTGCTGTACTCAGTGTTCAGGATTGGTGCCCCCACTGACAACATCAGTTGGCAGGCCTACCAAGCGATCTCAAGTAACCAGAGCGTTGCCTGGTCGATTCCGATATCACTGGGGGACTCCCACAAAGGCTATCGCGTTATCGGCACCACCGATTCATTCTTTGAGCACTTTAGCTATGGAAAGCAGCGATCACTCAGCCTCGCGTCGGGCAAGTTATTCGAAGGCACGTTCGACGCTGTCCTGGGCGCTGAAGTAGCACAGTCACTGGGGTACGAGGTCGGTCAGGAGATCGTTCTCGCGCATGGTGTAGCCGCCACGAGTTTCACGCTGCATGAAAATCGGCCGTTCACCGTCGTCGGTATACTCGCGCCCACTGGGACACCCGTCGATAAATCTGTCCATGTACCGCTGGATGGTATAGAGGCCATGCACGCTACCGGTGGCCCTGCCTTCGGGGCATCCCCAGTTGTCCCGGGTGGCGGTGCTGGCGGTCAAGCACGAGCGACTAGCGAGCCTGCCAGTATCACCGCTTTTATGCTGGGTCTTCACTCGCGGCTATCAACCTTCAAACTGCAACGAGAAATCAATAGCTATCCAAGTGAACCGCTTTTGGCGATTCTCCCAGGCGTGGCTCTCGCCGAGCTCTGGCAAATGATGGGCATGTTTGAAAATGTGTTGAGACTTATATCAGCGCTGGTACTGCTAGCCGCCGTATTGGGCCTTGGCGCGGTCCTCCTTGCCTCGATCCGGGAAAGGCGGCACGAAATCAACCTGCTCAGGGTATTGGGTGCACCACCCTACTACCTGTTCCTACTGATTGAATTGGAAGCACTCCTCGTGTGCCTGGCCGGTGTAGTGCTTGGTGTATCCGCCCTGTCGTTCGGACTGATCCTGGTGGAGGAAGCGCTGTTCACCCGTTTCGGGCTCTATCTGGACCCAAGCGCATTCACGCCGGAGAGTGTTAAAATAGTGGCATTGGTTGCAGGTGCTGCACTATTGATAGCGGCGATTCCCGCCTTCAGGGTCTATAGTGAAGCCAAATTAAACGAACATTGATCAGAGAGCGGCTGCCTCAGCTGACGGCAGGCGACGCTCGCAGGCATACCAACATGCATAAATCACTCTTCGCCGTCTTAGTACTGGTCTCAGCTTTCTCTACGCAGAGCGCGATGGCCTGCCAGGCACACATGGGCCTGGATGCCAGCAATATGGGCTTTATGAGCCGCACGGCCGCCCGCATGGTCGGCATGCTGCCTCCGCCGCCCGTATTTGAGCTGCATCATCCCAACATGGTGATGGCCACAGTAGGCGAGGAAACAGGTGTGAGCGTGGAGTACACCCGCCCATTTTTCTCGAAAGACGTCACACTCACTGTGACGGGCAGCAAAAACATCGTGCTTGAGCAGGAACAATGGGTGTTGGATGAGCGAACCGGAACGCTCGATATTCCCTATACGCTGAACGGAAAAGGCTACGATACGATTCTGGTCACAGTGGCCGGCGAGCACCAGGGCAAGGCTGTGAAAGAATCCCGACGCATCTACGTCCGTCCGCGCTCGGAGCCAGCCTCAGTGGTGGCGCAGGCAGAGTAAGATCCCTGATTTGCTCCAGGCTTTAACGTAACGTGAGAAGCCCCCAGCTGGTGACAGCTGGGGGTTTTCTTTTTGGGAGGGGCCGCCTAGGTGGGGCCGCGCAGGTGCCTGGCGATGATCCGAACGCGGCCCGCTACTCTCACATAGGTACCCCATGTGAGAGGCTGATTACCATCGCACACTAGTAATAAAGGCCCACCCTAGCGGGTGAGCCTTTTCTATTTGGAGGCCTGGCGAGGGCCTGCCCCTCTTTTCGGGCATGGCTTACTGCTAGTCGCTGGCCTGGCGCCTCTGCG
>NZ_BMYM01000005.1 GCF_014652275.1 Parahalioglobus pacificus
GTCAGCGCTGCCGTCAGAGTAGTCTTACCGTGGTCAACGTGACCAATTGTGCCCACGTTTACGTGGGGCTTCGTACGCTCAAATGTTTCCTTTGCCATTCCGACAGTCTCCTATGCAGCGGCATCTGCCGCTTAATTGAAACACCGTGTCTAACAACACTCGACGAACGCCCTGTGCGTTCGTCAAAAATCCTCATGAGGCGTGGAGCTCATAACCGGACTTGAACCGGTGACCTCTTCCTTACCAAGGAAGTGCTCTACCGACTGAGCTATATGAGCTTTGTTCCTCGTCGTTCTGGAGCGGGTAGCGGGAATCGAACCCGCATCATCAGCTTGGAAGGCTGAGGTTCTACCATTGAACTATACCCGCCTAGCTCGCTCGCAGAAGTCATTGTTTCTGCTACAAAAAATCTCCGCGGAGGTGCCTATTCGCTAATTGCTCGCACGACCGCGTCGACTGTTTAACCTGGTGGAGGGGGGTGGATTCGAACCACCGAAGCTTTCGCGTCAGATTTACAGTCTGATCCCTTTGGCCACTCGGGAACCCCTCCGAAAGGCGGCATATTGTCCGGATCGGGCGAACCCCTGTCAACCGCTTTCCCCTAAGAAAATTATCCACTTAGGGCTGCTTTCTGACACGGGTCATTACTTGCTCTTTCCGAGTCCCTTTACGGTTCGGCACACAACATCTGGCTCTGGCGTGCACTCACGCCGGGCACATAGTGGGACGATGCATGGAGTTTTGAGCAAGACCACTGCGAAACGGACTTCCGCTCTGGTTGCTCTGGAATGGAGCTGGCGAGAGGAATCGAACCCCCGACCGGCTGATTACAAGTCAGCTGCTCTACCTACTGAGCTACGCCAGCCAATCCAGAAACACTCGCTGTCAGCGTTACCGCTGCAAACGAGGCCGCGATTCTAGACAAGCACCATGGCGGATGCAATACCGTGATGCGCATTTAGAGCAAACACGCACAGTGGGCCCTGCCGAACCAGACAGCTGGCCAACAACTTAGTGTGATATTCGGGAGAGCCCCTCAAAGACGAGGTCGCCGCAAACATCGCCACCCCGTCCTACGAGATCAGCGAGCAGCAAGCCAGCACCCCCGGTATAGAAGAGCTCGCAACTGGCCACGTCAAACCCCTGCCGATCGAGGGAGAGCTGGACTGCGCCTGCAAGTGCCAGCGCTATACCGTGCCGCACAGCTTCCGAGGTCTCCACGCCGGGCGATAAGCGATACTCCGCAGCCTCCTGAAACCGAACACGGTCGGTATCCAAAAGTAGGGCGCGCTCCATCAGCGCAGCGCCAGGTATGATAAATCCCCCCTCGTGTTCGCCATTCTCAGCGATCCAATCGATAGTCAGAGCCGATCCTGCGTCAACCACGCAGCAACGCTGCTGCGTTCGCTCTCGGGCGGCAATCATCGCGAGCCAGCGATCCACCCCCATTCGCGCTGGTTCGGAATAGCTGTTCACGAGATCACCAAACTGCGCTGCGGCAACGGCAAAGTGAGGGGTGATGGCCAGTGCGCCTCGCAAACATTCACCAAGCCGTTCGTTTGCTCTCGTGCCCGCCACACTGGACACCCAGCACTGCTCGATCGCCGGCAGCCCAGACAGCTCCCCTGCAAAATCCGGTAGCGCATCAAGGCTAAAAACGCCTCTTGCAACAACGGAGGTGTCTCCAAGCAGGCGCCACTTGCCCTGCGTATTGCCCAAATCGAGCTGAAGCACGTAGCTAGGCATTATCGGCCGCCGGCCTCATCGAAATCTCGCCACCGTAGATGCTCTGAACACCCAGAGAGGTTTCCAGCTGAAGCGCGCCCCGTTCGTTGACACCCCGTGCAGTGCCTGCCTGGCGCTGATCACCGCTGCTAAGAATCACCGGAGAATCTGCGAACGCATCACGCTGCATCCATGCCTCACGCCAGGGCACAAAACCTGTGGTTTCAAATTGCGCCACCATGGGCAGCAAGTGATTTAAGAGCGCAGCCATCACGCGATTGCGTCCGGGCGACACGCCGTTATTAGCCGTGGTGAGGTCAGTCCATTGCTGGTCAATGCCACCCGCCGCGGAGGCAGGCATCGCCACGTTAATACCTACACCGAGCACAACTGCACAGGGCCCTGCCGCATCGCCGCTCATTTCCAGTAACACACCGCCCAACTTGGCATCGTCATGTAGGATATCGTTCGGCCACTTTAACTGTGCAGCCTCTAGGCCACAGTCTTCCAGTGCCTGCGTAACAGCAACACCCACCGCCAGCGACAGACCTTCCAGAGCAGCTGCGCCGCCTTCGAACTCCCAGAGCAGCGACAGGTAGAGGTTCCTGGCAAAGGGGCTCACCCATTGCCGGCCGCGCCGACCCCGCCCTGCTGTTTGCTGTTCTGCGGAACAAACATAACCTGCGCCCGTACCCGCTTCGGCCTGGCGCAATGCTTCTGCATTGGTTGAATCGATGACCGAGTGGAGATCAAACTGCTGCAACAGTTGAGAGGCCATTGGAGTCAGCTCACGCCGCACGCTTGAAACATCCAGCAGCTCCAGTCCGCCCCGGATTCGATAGCCTCTTCCCCTGATCGCTTCCAGCTCAAGACCGAGCTCGGTTAACCGCTGCAGCTGCTTCCATACCGCGGTCCGAGAGACGCCCAGCGCCTGGGCGAATTCTTCTCCCGAGTGAAACTCACCATCGGCAAGCAACGGTAACAAGGTTGTTTTTGGCATACGCAGTAGACAGCGGTGGTTAACAGCGGCTGATCATAGCAAAAGTGGCCGCGGTTCACGGGTCCAGCCTGCGACATTTCTATTGTGCGGGACTGCGCTCTAGACTTGGTACCACTGTGACCCAACCACGAGGACATGCCCCATGGTAAAGCTTGAACACACGGTGATGCAGGGTACGGCGGATGCACTCATTGCAGCCCATCAGCGAGCCTCTCAGACGAATGACTGGACAGCTTTCGTCGATCGCATTTACGCGCGCGACTGTCACTATGTCTGCGAGTATGCCGGTGTGATGCGGGTCGAGGCCCAAGGTATCGACGAGATAAAAGCGACCCACTATGGCCGGGATATGCAGGTCGGCTGGGAGGGCTGGACCTTCCCGTACGAGGGCGTTTATGTCGGTAGTGACAACCGCCTTGTCACACACTGGCTGAATCGGGGTCCCGGCAAGCGCGCCGACGGCAGTTATTACCAGACACCGGGAGTGTCCTTCATCACGCTGGATGCCGATGCGCGCATCTGTCGTCAATTCGATCTTTTTGACCTGGCCCATCAAATGCGGCTTTGCGATGAGCTGGAGGTGGCGGGGCTGCTCTCCGAACGACTCAAGGAGGAGTGGGTCATTCCCATGAAGCAACGCCTGAGCGACGCCTTGCCCGGTGGCGAGCCGACATCCCCTTAACCCCGCAGCACTTCCCGACCACCGGGCATTTAATCGTTCTCAGGACCTCTGCGGAATTACTCTCTCCAAAACATTACCTTTACGTTAACGTAAACTTTACCTATAGTTCAGCCTCACTCAGGCGACCACCCCGCGAGCATGGAGCACTACACAATTTCAGACCTCGCCAAAGAGTTCGGTGTCACCACGCGAACGATTCGGTTCTATGAGGAAAAGGGGCTGGTCTGTCCACAGCGCCAAGGCCAGCGGCGACTCTACACGGCCGCAGACCGCGTCCGTATCAAGTTGATTCTGCGTGGCAAGCGGATCGGACTGAGCCTTGACGAATCCGCCGAGCTCATCGATCTATACGATCCGGCGCACAACAATCTGGAACAACTACACTCCCTGCTGCAGACCGTTGCCGATCGACGCGACCGCTTGCAGCAGCAGCTTGAAGACGTCACCGCCATGCTCAGCAGCCTGGATGAGGTAGAGCGCCTCTGCCGGGATGCCCTGGAAGCAAACAGCGAAGCACTGGCCACACAGAGGACCCAACAATGAACACTGCATACCCCACGCTGAATTTCGGGCTTGGTGAAGACATCGATATGTTGCGCGATGCCGTGCATCAAATGGCCCAGAAAGAAATCGCGCCGCGTGCTGCAGATATCGACCGTAACAATGAGTTCCCACAGGACCTCTGGCGAAAACTTGGCGACATGGGCTTGCTGGGCATCACGGTTGACGAAGCCTACGGAGGCAGTGCGATGGGCTACCTTGCGCACTCGGTGGTGATGGAAGAGATATCGCGCGCCTCTGCGTCTGTAGGGCTGTCGTATGGCGCCATGTCCAATCTGTGCCTCAACCAGATTCAAAAGAACGGCAGCGAAGCCCAGAAACAGAAGTATCTGCCGAAGCTGTGCACCGGCGAGCACATTGGCGCACTGGCCATGTCAGAGCCCAATGCGGGTTCCGATGTTGTGAGCATGAAGCTCAATGCGCGGCGCGATGGAGACCGCTACATCCTGAATGGTGCGAAGATGTGGATCACCAATGGGCCCGATGCCGACGTCTACATCATTTACGCCAAGACCGACCCGGAGGCGGGCTCAAAGGGCATCACTGCATTCCTTGTCGAGCGTGATTTCCCGGGGTTCAGTCGGTCACCGAAGTTGGACAAACTCGGCATGCGTGGCTCCAACACCTGCGAGCTGGTGTTTCAGGACTGCGAGGTTCCGGCAGAGAACGTCATGCGCAATGAAGGCGATGGCGTGAAAATCCTGATGTCCGGCTTGGATTACGAGCGTACTGTTTTGTCAGGGGGGCCAGTTGGCATTATGCAGGCCTGTGTCGATGAGGTGATTCCCTACCTGCATGACCGCAAGCAGTTTGGTCAGCCCATCGGCGAATTTCAGTTGATGCAGGGTAAGTTGGCCGATATGTACGCCGACCTGAATGCCTGTCGCGCTTATCTTTACGCCGTGGCCGCTGCCTGCGACCGCGGAGAAGAAACCCGACAGGACTGCGCCGCCGTCATTCTGTACACCGCCGAGAAGGCGACCCAGATGGCTTTGCAGGCGCTCCAGGCGCTGGGGGGCTACGGCTACACCAATGATGCGCCCACCGGACGGTTGCTGCGCGATGCCAAGCTCTACGAGATCGGCGCTGGCACCTCTGAAATTCGTCGAATGCTGATCGGCCGCGAGCTGTTCAGCGCGACTGCCTGAGGCAATCGTTATGAGCGTGATTACTAGCCGAATCAACGTACGTGATGAAGCCTTCAGCAATAATGCATCCCACATGCAGGCCCAAGTGGATGATCTGAAAGCCTTAGTAAAGGATCTCCAGCAAGGCGGCGGCGAGAAAGCACAACAGCGGCATGTCAGCCGAGGCAAATTGCTCCCTCGCGAGCGCTTAAATGCATTGCTAGACCCAGGGACACCCTTTTTGGAGTTGTCGCAGTTGGCGGCCCATGAAGTCTACGCAGACAAAGTACCGGGCGCGGGGATCATCACCGGCATCGGGCGCGTGGAAGGTCAGGAATGCATGATCTTCGTCAACGACGCAACGGTAAAAGGCGGTACCTACTACCCGCTTACCGTTAAAAAGCAGGGCCGTGCCCAAACCATCGCAGAAGAAAACCACCTGCCTTGCCTGTATTTAGTGGATTCAGGCGGTGCATTCCTGCCTTTGCAGGACGAAGTGTTTCCTGACAGAGAGCACTTTGGCCATGCCTTTTACAACCAGGCCCGGATGTCGGCCAAGGGGATTCCGCAAATCGCTGCGGTTCTGGGCTCCTGTACGGCCGGCGGTGCCTACCTGCCAGCGATGGCAGACGAGTCAATCATCGTGCGTAATCAAGGCACCATCTTCCTTGGCGGTCCGCCTTTGGTTAAAGCCGCCACCGGCGAGGTCGTTTCTGCGGAAGAGCTTGGCGGAGCGGACGTGCATTGCCGCACCTCCGGCGTTACTGATCATTACGCCAACAATGATCACCACGCGCTGGCACTGATGCGCCGCGCGGTTTCCCGACTCAATCGCAACAAACCTGCCCAGTTGGATCTGCGCGAGCCCGCGGAGCCTATCTACAACGTTGAAGAGCTGTACGGGGTTATCCCCGAAGACAGCAAACAGCCCTTCGATATACGGGAAGTGATTGCGCGCGTCGTCGATGGGTCCGAATTCGATGAGTTCAAAGCCCTCTTCGGGAAAACCCTGGTCTGCGGCTTCGCCCGACTGCATGGATATCCGGTAGGGATCGTTGCCAACAACGGGATCTTATTCAGTGAAGCTGCCGTAAAAGGCGCACACTTCGTTGAACTCTGTGCGCAGCGGAAGATACCGCTGGTGTTCCTTCAAAACATAACCGGCTTTATGGTCGGCAAGCAGTATGAGGCAGGGGGCATTGCTCGCCATGGCGCGAAGATGGTGCACGCGGTGGCCTGCGCTGACGTCCCAAAGCTCACGGTCATCATTGGTGGCTCCTTCGGTGCGGGCAACTATGCCATGTGCGGCCGCTCCTACGACCCGCGCTTTCTCTTCATGTGGCCCAATGCACGTATCTCAGTAATGGGGGGCGAACAAGCCGCTGGCGTTCTTGCCACCGTCAAGCAGGATCAGCTGGCTCGCGATGGCAAGCAACTGACGCCTGAAGAAGAAGCGGCATTCAAACAGCCGATCCTTGATCAGTATGAGGTGCAGGGGCACCCCTACTACTCCTCGGCACGACTCTGGGACGACGGTGTCATTGACCCCGCCGACACACGTCGCGTGCTGGGACTTGCCTTGTCGGCGTCTCTCAATGCCCCCATCCCTGACTCACGCTTCGGCGTGTTCAGGATGTGAGCCGTGACGGTGGAAGCAAGGACATAGCCATGGGTGAACACACTGTCATCACAGAAATCAGCAATGAGGGTATTGCTACCGTTACGCTGAATCGCGCCGCAAAGCACAATGCCTTCGATGATGCGATCATTGCTGACCTTCATTCGGCATTCACCGCGATCGCTCAGCGCAGCGATGTACGAGTGATGATCCTGGCTTCGGCGGGCAAGAGTTTTTCTGCAGGCGCGGACTTGTCCTGGATGAAGCGGATGGCCGAGTACGACTACGGCCACAACCTGGAAGACGCGCAGCAACTGGCTTCCATGCTACGGGCGTTACACATGATGCCCATACCCACCATTGCTAGAGTACAGGGTGCGGCCTTTGGAGGCGCCGTGGGTTTGGTGAGCTGCTGCGATATGGCCGTCGCGACACCACGGGCCAGCTTTTCCTTATCTGAAGTACAAATAGGCTTGATACCGGCTACGATCAGCCCCTACGTCATCGCAGCAATAGGTGACCGATTCGCCAGACGCTACTTTATGACCGGCGAACGCTTTAGCGCGGAGCAAGCATTGCTTTCAGGATTGATCTCAGAGCTGGTTGACGAGAATGAGCTAGACCAGCGTGTTGCGTCACTGGCGAAGCAAATCCTCAGTAATGGACCTCAGGCCGTAAGAGCCGCAAAAGATCTGGTGCAGTGCGTTTCGGGCGAACCTATTTCGGACGCTCTCATCGCCGATACCTGCGCCCGGATTGCCCACATTCGAGTCTCTGAAGAGGGACAGGAAGGCCTAGGTGCCTTTCTTGAGAAGCGCCAGCCCGCCTGGGCATCAACGGAGAACTGACCCCGTGTTTAGCAAACTACTCATTGCCAACCGAGGAGAAATAGCGTGTCGAGTGATCGCCACCGCGAAACGACTCGGGATACCTACCGTGGCGGTCTTCTCGGATGCCGACAGTGATGCGCTTCATACGAAACTTGCCGATGAGGCTGTGCACATCGGGCCCTCCCCTGCCCGCGAGTCCTACCTGCGTATCGATGCAATTATTGACGCAGCCTTAACCACCGGCGCTACTGCAATACATCCCGGCTACGGTTTTCTGTCAGAAAATGCTGCCTTTGCAAACGCCTGCGCCGAGAACGGCATCATCTTTGTGGGCCCGCCCGCCAGTGCGATTGAGGCCATGGGCTCAAAAGCTGCGGCCAAACAGATCATGGAAGAGGCAGGCGTACCACTGGTCCCCGGCTATCACGGCGCCGATCAAGCATCGGCTGTCCTAAAAGCCTCCGCTGACGCTATGGGCTACCCCGTGCTATTGAAAGCCACGGCCGGTGGTGGAGGCAAAGGTATGCGCCAGGTATGGCATGCCGACGAGTTTGAAGAGGCACTCGCAGCGGCACAACGTGAAGCCAGTAGCAGCTTCGGCGACGATACAATGCTGGTCGAGAAATACTTAACCCGCCCCCGCCACGTCGAGGTACAGGTTTTTTGCGACAACCACGGTGAGGGCGTTTATCTCGCCGAACGCGACTGCTCAGTGCAACGGCGCCATCAAAAAGTCATCGAGGAGGCACCTGCGCCGGGCATGACAGATACGCTTCGCGAGGCCATGGGCGAGACTGCAGTGACAGCGGCCCGGGCCATAGACTATCGTGGTGCCGGCACCGTCGAGTTTCTGCTGGACGAAGACGGCAGCTTCTACTTCATGGAAATGAATACCCGGCTGCAGGTAGAGCACCCGGTCACTGAGATGATCACGGGCCAGGATCTGGTGGAGTGGCAACTTCGCGTCGCCAGCGGCGAGGCATTGCCCCTATCGCAATCGCAGATTCGCATTGAGGGTCATGCACTGGAGGCTCGCATCTATGCCGAAGACCCCGACAATGATTTCCTGCCTATGACAGGCACGCTGTCGTTCCTCCAAACGCCCTGTGAATCAGCCCATGTCCGCGTGGATACCGGGGTGGTCCAGGGTGACGACATCAGCATCTACTACGACCCGATGATCGCCAAACTCGTTGTCTGGGACGAGACCCGGGATCGTGCCCTGGAGCGTCTGGCACAAGCGCTGTCGAACTACCGAGTGGGCGGGACCACAACCAACATTCCGTTCCTTTACAACCTTGCGGTGAGTGCACCTTTCCGCGCTGCCGATCTCGATACCAGCTTTATCCAGCGACACAACGACCTGCTATTTACAGAGTCTAAGGAACAGACGAAAACGCTGCTGCCTATCGCGGCGCTTGCACTGATCTGCGAGAGAGAACAGAGCGCCGCGCGCTGCAATCCCTGTTTAGATCCGTGGTCACCCTGGGATGCTTTGGACAGTTGGCGGCTAAACCAGTCGCACTCGCAACATTTCAGAATCAAACTGGGCGATGAGGAGCGTGAGTTCCATATCGAGCAACGGGCGAAGACACTGAGCATCGTCACCGGTGAAGAGCGCACCGACATTACGGGCAATCTCAGCGGTGCTGAACTCACCTTCGAGCTGAACGGTCATCGACGTGCTGCCACCGTGGCCGCCGACGGCGACCACTACACCGTGTTCCTCGAAGGCCGCAGTTTCAGCTTCGAGCATTTACAGCCAGACACAGGCGAGCAGGACAGCGCCTCGGGCGACGGCGGTCTCCACGCGCCCATGAATGGCACTGTTGTCGCCCTTCTGGCTGAGCAAGGCACTGCAGTGGAGGCCGATGCTCCTCTGATGGTTATGGAGGCCATGAAGATGGAGCACACTATCAGGGCGCCTGCGGCAGGCGTGGTCACGCAATTCTATTTCAACGCCGGCGATCTGGTCGACGGCGGTGCGTTGCTATTGGCCTTAGAGGAAAGCGGAGAAGACGCGTGAAGCGACCCGGGGAAGTCACACTCGTTGAAGTCGGGCCCAGGGATGGACTGCAGAATGAAGCGGGCACCCTGACACTGATTGACAAGCTGCAGCTTATCGATGACCTCGGCGCGGCGGGGTTAACCGTTATTGAAGCTGGCAGTTTCGTTAATCCCCGCTGGGTGCCTCAAATGGCCGATAGCGAAGCTGTGTTCCAGGCCATAAACAGGAAACCCGGTGTCCGCTACAGCGCTCTCACTCCCAATATAAAAGGTCTGGAGCGCGCAATCAGTGCCGGCGCTGACGAGGTGGCCGTCTTTGCGGCGGCCTCGGAGAGCTTTTCCCATAAAAACATCAACTGCAGTATCGATGAAAGCCTGGCGCGCTTTGCGCCGGTGATGGAGCAGGCTGCCGAGCGTGGCCTTCCTGTGAGGGGATACGTGTCCTGCGTGCTTGGCTGCCCCTACGAGGGAGAGGTCTCTACGGATGCGGTTGCTGCCGTGACCGACAAACTATTGCAAATGGGCTGCTACGAAGTGTCGCTGGGCGACACCATAGGAACAGGCACCGCCGGCTCAATGAAAGCTCTGCTGGACAGGCTGCTCGCCGATTTTACGCCTGACCAACTGGCCGTGCACTGCCACGACACCTACGGACAAGCGCTGGCCAACATTCTCGTTGCGCTAGAGCAGGGTATCGCAACCATCGACAGTTCCGTGGCCGGACTGGGCGGCTGCCCCTATGCAAAAGGCGCAAGTGGCAATGTCGCCTCCGAGGACGTCGTCTACATGCTTGAGGGAATGGGTATACGCACCGGTATCGATCTGTCGGCATTGGTTGCCGCAGGCAATCGAATCTCGGCAGCTTTGGGTCGCGACACTCTATCCCGCGTCGCGCGGGCCATGTCCGCCTGACATGAAGTCCGAGCAGGTCTCGCGGCTGCGCAACCTTCTTGCCACCGTGGTACTGGCCATTGGCGTCTGGCAGGTAGCACTCCCCTGGTTTCAACCGCTGTCTACAGCCACGCTGGTGAGTGCCGCAATGGGTGCTGTCTACCTCATTATTGCGCTGGGACTGTACGGCACATCGCGATTTGCCTTGCTGTTGGCCGCGGGTGTTGGCATCGCACACGCCATCACTCTCGAACTGCTGGGAACAACAAGTTCGCCCCAGCACCGCTGGCTGGTCACCGCCGACTGCATCATGGCGATCACTGCGCTGATCGTCGTCTGGCACCTGCGGCACCAGCAATCGGCCTGAAAACACTGCCACGCGGCTAAAGATAGGCTTGCACCGACATCGGAAATCACAAACCAGCGGTCGAGGAACGTCAGACTAAGGCAGCACCGCCCCGCTGAGGGTTGAGACGCCAGACCATGACCGCGAGCAGAACGGCATTGGCCACGACGTAGGCGACTCCGGAAAGCCAGATCACGGGATCTGCCCCTCCGACGGCTGACCCACCCGATAATGCGATAATGGCGAGCAATCGTGCACCCTCCCACGGCAGCGTTCGAACGGCGGAGCCTCCGTCGAGCCAAAACGCCGTAGTCACCGTAGTCGTCAGCAAGACTGCCCACAGGGCGACACCCCACCAGTACGAGAGCTCGACGGCGGCCATGCGATCTGACAGCACAATCACTGCCAACAGCTGAAAGATTGCATAAATCCCCACCCAGGTCGTAATCGCGGGATCGTATTTGGTGAAATTCGAGAGGTCCGTTTTCTCTCTGGGGTAGCGCTCGGCCACATCGGCGGGCCGCCAGCCGGTGCGCGCGACCCAGACACGCAACTTGTCCTGCCAGCGCGCGGTGTGCCAGCTGTCTTTGATCATGTCGACATAGATGTGTGTGAGCGCCCTGAATGGGTTGAAGGTTCGAAGCGGCCCCCGGATACCATACACAGGCGGATCAGATGCCTGCTCTTCCTGAAACGTCCCGAAGAGCCGGTCCCAGATAATAAAGACACCACCATAGTTCCTGTCCATGTACTGGTCGTTCTGGGCGTGATGAACGCGGTGGTTAGAGGGGGTTACGAACACCCATTCATACCAGCCAAGTTTGGGCACGTGCTCTGTGTGTACCCAGTACTGGTAGAGCAAATTTAACGAGCCCACACTGATGACAACCTCGGCGGGCACTCCAGCCAGATACATGGGAATGTAAAACACCCACCCCAGAAGAAAGCCGGTACTGGTTTGGCGTAGCGCCGTGGAGAGGTTGTAGTCCTCGCTCTGGTGGTGAGCCACGTGTGCGGCCCAGAGAATCATGCGCTCATGACCTAGGCGATGTAGCCAGTAATAGCAAAAGTCATACAACACAAAGGCGAAGACCCAGGTCCACCAGTGGCTGGTGTCCATCAGCGGAAGTGCCATGTACTGGGTAATGAGGTAATACACGTAGCCGCCGACGCCCAGTGTCACGAATCGGCGAACCTGGCTCAGTGTTCCCAGGAACAGACTACCCACGGCATCATTGAGCCGGTAGGTATTTCTCCCCTTGTAGATACCGTACGCCAACTCAAACAGCATACTGGCGATAAAAAATGGGACAGCATAAGCGACGAAATTCACTGGCTCTACACTCACAGGGTTAGTGGCGGATGGTCAAGGCCCGTATCCTGACGGAACGGGCGACGGCGAGCAAGAGAGTCTATACAGGGCCGATTTTGGCTAGTGAGCGATGTTCTGTGCGGCTATAGTCCTGCCATGACTTCGCTCCGCACAGACGAACCAGATCTAGACCCAGCAGTATGCCAACAGGCAAGGCTAGCGCGAGATCCCCGCTTTGACGGCGAGTTTTACCTGGGCGTCCTGACAACCGGCATTTACTGTCGCCCCGTGTGCCCCGCTCGACTCCCCTCGGAACAGAACGTGCGTTACTTCCGGCTTGCGGCACAGGCTGCAGAGGCGGGATTTAGACCCTGCCTGCGTTGCCGCCCGGAGACCGCCCCGGGCAGCCCGGCCCGAGCAGGCAGCCTGACCACCACGGAACGGGCAGTCACACTGATTCGAGGCGGTGCACTTAATCACGGTAGCAAATTAGAGGATCTCGCCACTCGCCTTGGTGTGGGCGAGCGTTATCTGCGCAAACTGTTCCAGCGAGATCTGGGCCTGTCACCACACGCTGTGGCAGGTCATCAGCGCCTACTACTCGCCAGGCAGTTAATTGTGGAATCCCAACTTCCGCTCACGGCAGTCGCGGAGGCAGCAGGCTTTGGCAGCCTCCGGCGATTCAACAGTGCGATCAAGACCGCCTATGGCATGCCTCCCAGCGCCATGCGGAGGAACAGCGATAGCGATGCCGGGAGATCCAGCGTGACGCTACAGTTGCGCTATCGCCCGCCCTACAATTGGCCAGCTGTGCTTGCCTACCTTGAAAGACATTTGGTCGACGAGATTGAATGGATCGATGCCGGGCGTTATGTGCGCCGTGTCGCTGTCGGCAGTGACGTGGCCATCGTCACCATCGCCCATCAGGAAAGTGGGCACTGTCTGCAGCTCTCAGTCACCAGCGACGGAAATGTGCCTGACCTCATGCCGCTGGTGGCGAACTGTCGCCGCATGTTTGACCTCGATGCCAACCCTGCCGTTATCGAGCCAGAGCTATCAAAGGACCCCCTGCTGGCGTCACTGCTGGAATCCCAAAGGGGCATACGCAGCCCTGGTGCCTGGACGCCAGCGGAGAGCGCCGTGCGCGCCATCGTAGGCCAGCAGGTGAGTATTGCTGCTGCGAGGCGCGTCTGTGCTCAGCTGGCGGCTGCCTGTGAGCCAGATGAGAGCGTGCGCACTTTCCCAACCCCGGGCGCCATTGCTGCACTGGGTAATAAGTACTTTGCCATGCCGGGCCGGCGCAGAGACACCCTGCGCGCCTTGCACCTCGCTGTAGGGACAGCGGGTGAACAAATGGATTTAGAACGGCTTGGGGCCCTGAAAGGTGTGGGCCCGTGGACCACAGCGGTGGTGAGTATGCGTGGTATGGGCGATCCCGACGCCTTTCCTGATGCAGATCTCGGTTTATTGAAAGCGCTTGGCGTGAAATCCAACTCCGCGGCACTGAAGACACGTATCGCCAGCTGGCGCCCCTGGCGGTCATACGCCGCTAATCTGCTCTGGAGGAGCCTGGAATCATGAAACGTATTCTCTGTTCGTCGCCGCTGGGTGACCTGACGCTCGTCAGTAATGGCCACGCACTCACTCATATTCTGTTTCCAGACCAACCATTAGGCTCTTTAGCGACACAAGCGGAGTCCGGTGAAGATGAGGTTTTACTCACCGCGCAACGCGAACTCGCAGAGTACTTTGGCGGAAAACGTCAAAGGTTCTCGGTGCCGACATCGGCAGCGGGTACCGCATTCCAGACGCAGGTATGGGATGCGTTGGCGGAGATCCCCTTTGGGGAGCTACGTAGCTATCGGGACATCGCGGTATCGATTCAAAAGCCAAAGGCCGTTAGGGCCGTAGGAGCGGCAAATGGGCGGAACCCACTGCCCATTATCGTGCCCTGCCACCGGGTCATTGGCAGCAACGGCTCACTCACTGGTTTTGTGGGCGGCATGGCTGCAAAACGGTTGCTGCTGGGACTGGAGAACAGCGCCCCGCCCGAGAGCCAAGCACTGTTCTGAGGAGTATAAATATTGGGCACCCCACAGGGGGCGCGCGACAAGCGGTTGTTAATCAGCTCCCTGGTGCGACAATGCGCCGTTTTGGTCAGAGAGATCCGACAAGTTCATCAAGCGACGAGCCCTTGATCGACGCTGTCAGTCGCTCAAAGGCTGCTGGCAATAAAACCAATCCAGGCATCTTCCTTGATGAAGCCACTGCCCCAGCTTTCCCACTCATCGCCAAGGCCTTTCTCAGTAATCTGCTCTACCGTCATGCCGCCCTCGATACCGCTTTGCACAGCATCGATAGTGCGCGTGAGCATATCCAGATAACGCTCCAGGTCTTTACGATCCGCCAGATCGCCATGGCCCGGAACAATCACAGTCTGGTCATCGACCTTCGCTAGCACCGCTTCAATATTCGCCGCGAAACCGAGAACGTTGCCGCCCGAGCCGAGGTCTACAAAAGGGAAGCGATCTTTAAAATAGTGATCGCCCATATGCACTACGTTTTCGGCAGCAAAGAACACCACACTGTCGCCATCTGTGTGACCAGTAGGAAAGTGCTGTACTTCTACGTCATCGCCATTGAAATGCAACGCCAGCGAGTCGCCGTAGGTCACCACGGGCAGCGCGGCTTTAGGGCTGGGTTCGATGACGCGATTGAAAGCCTTCATTTCCTGCCGCGTAGACATCCGCTCGCGAACATTTGTGTGGGCCACAATAAGGGCGCCCTGCTCGCCCCAGTAGTTATTGGCACCGGTATGGTCAAAGTGCCAGTGAGTATTGATCACGAAGGTCGGGACGGACGAATCAGCAGACAGCTCACGCAGTGCATCGTGGTAGGCAGGGGCGTACTCAGCGTAATCGTCATCGATCATAAGAACACCATCCTCACCCACAGAGGCCACTACGTTGCCACCTCGTCCCTGTAACAGGTGGAGGTTGCCTTTCAGCTCCGAGACGGACACGCTGGGAGCCTCTTCCTGCGCTGCCACCAGAGGCGCAACGACAGCAGCAGACAGTGCCAGGCACAACTTCAAGTACTTATTCACGATCAATCCTTTGTTATCAGGTGCTCTTTATACTCAGGCATTGAGATCGGGGATCATTTCGTTTTTAAGGCGCTCGATGGCATCCTTGAGCTTCAATTTTTCCTTCTTAAGGCGCTGCAGCAATATCTGGTTTTGATAGGGAAAGCCGTACATCTCGGCGATCTTTTTATCCAGAGCCCGGTGCCGTGCCTGGAGTTGCATCAGTCTCATCGCCGGCGTCAGCACCTCGTTGGCTGCTTCAACACCGTTAGCGGGGCCCTGATCGGGGGGTTGCGTCATAACCGTGATTACAGTGCCAGAAAAAGTAGAAACGTCACTCTATACCCTCTGATATTGGAGGCACAAGCGCACTCAGGTGGCCATGGCGCCCAGCAAGCCCCGCCACTGCGATGCAGTGGGGTCTGCAAGTGCGATGAAGTCAGGGCTGAGCAGCGTATCGCGGCAGTTGTACCGCAGCGGGACACCGGCCAGGTCCAAGACCGCACCGCCCGCTGCAGAAACGAGTGCATCGCCAGCGGCCACGTCCCATTCGCTGCAGGGCGAGAATCGGGGATAGAGATCGCCGCGGCCAGCGGCCATGTCGCAGAACTTAATCGCGCTACCGCTATTGAGCCTATCGTGCCCACCAAACGCGCCGTTAAGCCAGTCAAGGCAGTGCGCTAGTCGTGGACCGCGGTGTCTCGCACTGGCAAGCACGGTAGGGAAGCCGCCACCGAGACTGCGGCAAGCAAGCTCTCTCCAGCTCCCGTCACATGCGCCGATCTGCCAGGCCCCCTCTCCCGGGATGCCCGCATAGGCCAGTGCTTCTAACGGCTGGTAGATCAGGCCCAATACCGGTCTGTGAGACTCAACAAGGGCTATGTTAATCGTGAACTGCCCGGTCTCCTCCAGAAATTCCCGCGTGCCATCCAGAGGGTCCACCAGCCAGAAGCGATCCCATTCGCGTCGCTGAGCCGTCACGGCTAATGGTGACTCTTCAGACAACACTGGCACGTCAGGCCAAAGCCCTTGCAGCCCCTCATCCAACAAACGGTGCGATGCCAGATCTGCCGCGGTCAGTGGCGTTCGATCCGATTTCGATTCAACCTCAATACGATCTGCACCATGATAATACGCGAGAATGGCGTTCCCGGCTTGCTCACATAGGCGAATGAGCGCATCAAGTGTATTTCGCGAGCACAGGTTATCAGTGACAGAATCATTCATGGGCCCAGTGTAACGGGAGTTAAAGAATATCGCTCCGCTCACGCCCAATTCGCGTCATACTTCAGGTACGACGAGGCTCAACGACTCCTTTTGCACGCAATGATCGATTGGCACCACATAGACACCGTCCTGCTGGATATGGATGGCACCCTGCTGGACCTGCACTTCGATAACTATTTCTGGCTGGAACACTTGCCACGGGTCTATGCCGACCGCGAAAAGATCCCCGAGGAAGAAGCGTCCCGTCAGCTGCAGCAGCGATTCCACTCCGGCGAGGGGACCCTTGCCTGGTATTCATTGGATCACTGGTCGGAGCAGTTGGGCATGGATATACCGGCGCTTAAGCGCGAAACCGCCCATCGCGTGCAAGTTCGCCCACACACCATCGATTTTCTGACCTGGCTACACAGCACCCACATGGACGTAGTGATGGTGACTAACGCCCATCGTAAGACGCTGGAGATAAAAATGGCGCAGGTGGATATCACTCATTGGTTTGATCGCGTTGTCGTTTCTCACGATCTCGACGCCCCCAAGGAGGATGTGTCGTTCTGGCAACGACTACAGGCAGTGCACCCCTTTGATCCACAACGCACCCTGTTAATCGATGACACGGAAAACGTGCTTGCTTCGGCACATCACTATGGCATCGCGCATCTGCTGACACTGCTACAGCCGGACAGCCAGCAGCAGAAGCGGTTAGATACGCGGTTTCCTGGGATTCACCACTTCGACGAAATCATGCCGGCGAGGGAAACAACGCCATGAACGAGAAGTTACGCATCGACAAGTGGCTGTGGGCGGCACGATTCTTTAAAACGCGCAGCCTCGCGAAGGCCGCCATCGAGGGCGGAAAAGTGCAGGTTGGTGGCCAGCGGGTCAAAGTCTCAAAAGAGATAATGGTGGGAGACCAACTCCGGGTGCGTCAGGGCTGGGACGAGAAAGACATTGTTATTGTGGCCCTGAGTGACCAACGACGGGGCGCGCCGGAGGCCAGCCAGCTCTATCAAGAGACTGACGAGAGTATCGCACGGCGTGAAGCTGAAGCTGTGGCGCGAAAAGCCGCAGGGGGTATGATCGAACGCCCCATGAAACGGCCGAGTAAACGGGAACGCCGCCAAATTCACCGTTTCAGAGAGCTGCCCAAGGACTGAGCACCTGACGTTAGCGCAGGAACAACCCCACGCGGCTGCCCCCTAACCGACTGAGATTGTGTTTCTACCCGCACCTTTGGCCTCATAAAGCGCCTCATCAGCGCGATTAATCAGCTCGCCAGGTTGTAGCTCCCCATCCGGCGTGACGGTCACCACGCCCTGACTGATCGTAATGTAGTCACTCACTTCAGAGTTGGGGTGCGGTATTCGCTCATCCAGCACCAGTGACTGCAGGCGGCTTGCTGTTCGCATGGCGGCAGCCGGGGAGGAGTTTGGGGAAATGATGATGAACTCTTCGCCGCCGTAGCGGGCTACCACCTCACCGGCGCGGCTGGTCGCACGCTGCATCAGGTCAGACAGCTCCTGCAGCACTGTGTCCCCTGCCGAATGCCCCAAAGAGTCGTTGTAGTTCTTGAAGTAGTCAACATCGATCAATATCAGGGAGAGCTCGCTGCCTGCACGGCGCGCCCGGTTAATCTCTTCCTGCAGCACCTTGTTCACCAAGCGGCGATTGCCCAATCCTGTGAGCTCATCGATATTGGCAAGGTCAGTCAGCTGGCGCCGTGCATCCTGCAGCTGCCGGTTACGGTCTCGCAGGGAGTTGGTCAGATCGCCCAACTCGCGGGACATCGCTTCGCGCTCCCAGTTCAAGGCAATCATGTTGCGAAAGGATCGGTAGATCCAGTTACTCACCATCATAAGTAGCGCGCACACCACCAGCAGCACTAAGCCGATGGTCAGGTTGTAGGGTTCGTCTCGATAATGCACCAGCGACCACCAGGCAATGGGCCAGAGAGCCGTGAAAAGGTAGGCCAAAAAGTGCTCACGAATGGTCACCGTAACTGCCAGCGATATCGCCGTGATCAGCACAATGAGTAACAGCATCACGTACTGAATTGTGACGGGAAGATTAAGCGCGCTATACACGTATGCCGAGGACCAGACCAACCCCGTAAGGGCTGAACCGATAACCAGCTGCCAGTAGACCGCCTTTGGGCTGGAGTTGAAGCTGCGCTCCACCAGTGCATTGCTCATAAACAGTGAGCGCAGCAACAACATTATCAAGACCGCGGCACCCCACAAAAGGAGGTAAGGCAGATACGAAAAGGGCCAAAATAACCCTATAACCGCGATGACTCCCACAAGGTTGGCACTGATAGTGGCGACACGACCATGCTGCATCAGCAGTTCCAGCTGGGCAGAGAGAAGCTCTTCGCGCGGAATGTGGCGTTGATAGATCATGTGCTAAGACTACACCCGAACAGCAATTAAACGATAATTATGAAGCCAAGTTGCGAACTATGTCACACGGCACTGTTTTGCGTTTGCGTCACCGGCTGATTTCGCGCGAAACTATACGGCAACTAGACAGGGAGCAGTCAATGTTTGCGTGGCACACCATTCGTACGTTTTGTGTGGTGATGCTGTGTCTGCCACTTTTACACTTAGGAATCGTGGTTTCCCGAGATGTGGCGGCAAAACTCGATTCCTCCCCCGATGCCTGGTTACACGAAGTTGAAGCCTACGCCCGCCTCGACCAGGGCATGACCATGCCCGAGAACCCTGTCGTAGTCGTTGGCGGACGCCGCGTTAAACAATGGGAGGGCCTGCACAATATTCTTGCCGCAGAAACCGTTCTCATGCGCGGCATGGGCGATGCCACTATTGAAGACATTAACCATCATTACAAACGGCTAGTAGCCTATTACAGACCCTCTACCGTTGTCTTCCTGCCCAGTGATAGCGAATTCCACATACGCGACAGTAAAAGCGAGCAAGAATACATGCGCGCCATACGCGCGCTGGCGGAGACGGACACCCAGCACGGCGGCAACTGGAGCCTGATACTGTTCGTCCCTATCAAGACCCCCTTGAGGCCATCGGACCATGGCAAGATCGACATCATCGCGCAGGAACTGCAGGCTTTTTCCACAGATGATGAACGTATCGCTGCCATTGATGCCAACCCGTTGCTCGCACTCGCTGACGGCGCGCCCAATCCCGCCTATTTCCGGCCAGACGGCAGCGGCCTGAACGAGGCGGGTTATGTGCGCCTGGGTTTATTGCTGGATGATGCGCTCGCTGAGGGTTTTAGCACGCGTTAAAAGCTTCGCTGCCCAAAGTTAGACAACCCGCGTATTTTGCGGCGCGATGGTTTAAAATTCACACCATGTTGACTGAGATTCCCCAAGTTCGCCCGGTAACACCGCTGCTGGATGCTATCGATGTTGGTAGGGCTTTGAGTGACCTATCAAACGATGAGCTCCTGACGCTGTGTGAAGAGCTGCGCGCTTTTTTGCTCTACAGCGTCGGTCAAACCGGCGGGCATTTCGGCGCGGGCATGGGCGTGGTGGAGCTTACGGTCGCTCTGCATCATATTTTCAACACACCGGACGACCGTATCGTGTGGGACGTGGGTCACCAAACCTACCCGCACAAAATATTGACTGGCCGCATGCAGCAGATGCACACCATGCGCCAGGCCGGTGGCCTCTCGGGCTTCCCCAAGCGCAGCGAGAGTGAGTACGACACTTTTGGCGTGGGACATTCCTCCACCAGCATCTCCGCGGCGATGGGAATGGCGCTGGCAGCGCGCCAAAAAGGCGACGATCGAAAGGTAATAGCGGTGATTGGCGATGGCGCCATTACCGGCGGCATGGCATTCGAAGCACTGGCGCACGCGGGCCATGAACGCCCCA
Source organism: Parahalioglobus pacificus (assembly GCF_014652275.1). Classification (GTDB taxonomy): domain Bacteria; phylum Pseudomonadota; class Gammaproteobacteria; order Pseudomonadales; family Halieaceae; genus Parahalioglobus; species Parahalioglobus pacificus. Next base: position 20,265 of record NZ_BMYM01000005.1, read on the forward strand.
ACATGCTGGTGATCCTCAATGACAATCAGATGTCCATAGGCCACAACACCGGGGGTCTGGCCACCTACTTCGCCAAAATCTGGGCCAGCAAGACCTATATCGCCATGCGCGAAGGCTCCAAAAAGCTACTGAAGCGCCTCGGGCCCGCCTGGGATATTGCCAAACGCACCGAAGAGCACATGAAGGGCATGGTGGCACCCGGCACCCTGTTTGAGGAGTTAGGTTGGCATTACATCGGACCGCTGGATGGCCATGACCTGCCGCAGCTGGTTCAAACCATCGAGAACATGAAGAATCTTGAAGGCCCGCAAATCCTGCACATCCGCACCGTCAAAGGTAAAGGGTTTGCCCCTGCGGAGCAGGACCCCGTGGGCTACCATGCGATGAACAAGATTGAGGCGCAACCCAAGGGGCCTCAGCATGAAACCATTCCAGCCAAGCCTAAAGCCAAAAAGTACTCTGACGTTTTCGGGGAATGGCTGTGTGAAATGGCAGAGAGGGACCCCCGTTTAGTCGCCATCACGCCGGCCATGTGCGAAGGCTCCGGTATGGTTGAGTTTTCCAAGCGGTTCCCAGATCGATTTTATGATGTAGCCATTGCGGAGCAGCACGCCGTGACGCTGGCTGCAGGTCTTGCCTGCGAGGGTCTAAAACCGGTTGTTGCGATCTATTCGACCTTCCTTCAGCGTGGCTACGACCAGCTCATTCACGACGTGGCCTTACAGAATCTCGATGTCACCTTTGCGATTGATCGCGCTGGTTTAGTCGGCGAAGACGGCCCAACCCATCACGGCGCGTTTGATCTCAGTTACTTAAGGTGCATTCCCAACTTGATGATTGGAGCGCCCGCAGATGAAAACGAGTGTTGGCATATGCTCGGCGCCGCTTATCAACACGCTGGGGCCGCATCGGTCCGCTACCCTCGTGGCTCGGGACGCGGCATCGACATTGACCTAGAACCAATTGCTGACATCATGCAGCCTCGATGCATTCGCAAGGGCGACGATATCGCGGTACTCAGTTACGGTGCCTGTTTGGATGCGGCTTTGAATGCCGGATCAGCACATAATCTTAGCGTCTACGACATGCGTTGGGTTGAACCTGTTCCAACCCAAGTCATCGATACAGTATGCCGGGAACACAAAGCGCTCATCACCCTCGAAGACAATGTCTCAAAGGGCGGCGCGGGATCGTCCATTTTGGAAACCGTATCTCGGCTGGGTAACAATGTTCCAGTTGAAGTGTTGGGGCTTGGAGACAGCTTTATTGAACATGGCAGCCAACGTGACTTACGTGAAGCGAACGGAATTTCTGCACACACGATCACGCAAAAGGCGTCCTATTTGCGATCGGGTGTGAATTCCCCAGCCGAGGTAAGACTCCAACCCAATCGCATCCTGGCTTAACTCATCGCGTCTTCATAGATACCCTTGTACCGCGCAGCAACGCGACCCCAGTCAAAGCGCGCTGCAGACTTCACGCTGTTCTCCGAAAGCCTGCGCCATAAAACCTCATCGGAATCCAAAGCTTTGAGTTTGCCAACAAGTTCCTCTGCGTCTCCTGGCTTGAAGAGAAACCCGTCTTCCCCATCCGTTACCACATCCTCAACCGCTGGAAGTTTGGAGGCGACCACCACGCATCCACAGGCCATAGCTTCCACGGATACGAGACCCAGGCCTTCCTGATCACCGTCTAGAGCTTTCACGAAGGGAAACACCGCAACATCAGCATCTCGGTAATAGTCGGGAACCTCATGATTTGGCAAGGCACCGACGAAATCAACCGACTCGCTGATCGACAAATCAGAAACCAAGCGCTGCAGGTAAGGGCGCTCTGGGCCCGCGCCCACTACAACGAGCTCTACAGAGGTGCCATCACGTTTCAGCCGACTGACAGCATCGAGAAGCACCGGCAAGCCCTTCTTCTCCACTAGCCTACCTACGAATACCATTTTCAGAGTGCCGCGGCGGCTGCGCTCGTGCGGTGGTGTGAAAAGACTGGTAACGTCAACACCCATTGGAGCCACCTGGATATTCATGCTGTCCACGCCCAGTTGTCTGACCTGAGCCACCATAGCGTGGCTCACCACCGAGATGGCCGCGGAAGTCATCAGACATTTCTTTTTCAGCCATTCGAACGCGCGGCCGCTCATTGCGTAGAGATCTGCTCCATGCGAAGTCACCACGTAAGGAACACCAAGTACTTTGGCGACAAGACCTTGGGGTATGATCCAGTGTGCGTGAATCAGGTCGTACTGGAAACGCTTGTGTAAGCGCCGTGCCGCCCATATCTGAGCCAGTATGAAGGTTGGAACCAAGAAATAGTACAGTGGGCTGTGCTTGAGCTTGGTCGTAATACCCCCCTCGTAGGCAAGCCGTTCAAAGCGTGTTGGCCCATAGCGATAGCGGAACACTCTCATGCTCCCGGACCGCTCCTCTACTTTTGAGCCCTCACAGTGAGGGGCCAGCACATGAATATCGAAGTCGTGAGATAAACGTTCAGACAAAGTGTGTACGAACGGCGGGTCTGTATCTCCTTCCCATCGCGGAAAAGTTGATGTGAGAACTAGTACCCTTTTCACCGCGACCTCAGTCTCAGGCAGTACGTCTGAAAAAGTAAAAATCGGCGAACGAGGTTGTCTCATTACCGCCGTTATATGAATAGGGTTTGGCAATGAACTCGCATTGCTCCGCCTCGGGAAGTGCTATTGCCACGCAATCGGTGAATCGAATGGGGAGCATCTGCTGATCTGATTGAGCTTTTTGTGACTCGACATCCGACCTCCAGACAACACAATGCCCTTCGCACGATTTTGACAGACGCGGCAGATACCCCCCAACTAAATAAGAATCATGCAAGGGGTAGACCTTACGGGTAAGTTGAATTGACATGCAAACCCGCAGCGAGGGGAGAAGCCGCTGGTGGAGCCATCTAGCTAGCGATAAACAGTTCTTCGGTAAGAAAATATTAGTCAGCGATTTACACTCAACGGTAAACTCAGGTAACAGCCTACGACAGTCCGCCTTGGCAAAACAGTTAGAAAACGACAATTGAGTAAGAAAGTATTATTTATAACACACGACTATGGCCCTCGAACCCTTGGTGGGGAAGGCGTGGTCGCAATGCAACTAACGCAGGAGCTATATGCGGCTGGCTATCACGTACAAGTCGTGTGCCCCCAGCAGGCCGACACGAAAGCTTTTGATAAATGCCAGCCATGCGCGATTAGCCGCGTATCAACTTACGGTAATGATTTCGTTCGCAGAACAATATCCTTCTGGCTGTCTTGTCGAAAGAGCATTCAGGCTTTCGACGGCGACATCATCTATTACCTGCGACCAGCTCCGTTCAGGCACGGTTGCTTAACCATCTATCATTACCATCTCCTAAGGAAGAGCTTGGCCAAGGCATGTTTTAGACAGGGAAAATACTTCACAGGGGCAGTGAACCTAGTGTTCTCGATTTTCGACGGTGTTTATTCAAGCAAGTCATCTGGGGTCGTAGTTCTCACTGAAACCATGAAGAGCGAACTTGTGAATTATTATGGCATCGCTTCCGAACATGTTTCGGTGTTATCCAACGAGATGGACCTGGACCAATGGCGCTTCTGCGCCTATGAAGCTGATCGAGCGAGACAGATTCTTTATGTGGGAAGGTTAGATGAAACCAAGGGCCCAATGGACCTCCTAAAAGCTTGTAGCCCAATTTTAAAAAGCCATCCCGAGTATACGCTGATTTTCGTAGGCCAAGGTGCTCTTGAACATCGACTCAAAACCGAAGCTCGAGCAAGCGATGTAGCAGCCCAAGTCCGATTTGCTGGCCAAGTGGAGAGGACGAAGCTTGTGGATTTTTATCACCAGTCTCAGCTTTTAGTGGTGCCGTCATACTATGAATCCTTCGGTATGGTCCTCGTAGAGGCTATGGCATCGGGCACACCGGTACTGTCCTCCGATGCCTGTATGAATCTTGGTCAACCCAGGTTCCCCTCGGGCGATGTAGGTCAATTGAGAAAAGCGATTGAAGACTTGATTGGCCATGACGCGAGGTTGAAATCCCTATCCTTCTCCTGTCGGGACGAGCTCGATGCAATACAACGGCAGCGTGCATCAACAGGCATCTCATCCATAATTGAAGAGCTGTCATGAACACACCGCCAGCTAACGCAGCAGCGGACACGGCAAAGCCCTTCATCTCCATCGTTCTGGCGACTTACAACGCGGAGGACTGCCTACCAGTATTTCTGGAGTCGTTGGCGCACCAGCGCTTCAACGACTATGAGCTTTTGATCGCCGACGGCAACTCATCTGATGCCACGACAGACATCATCAAAGCTCATGAATCTGATCACCTGCATTGGTTTGTTTCGGAGACTGACTCTGGTATCTACAGCGCGTGGAACAAAGCAACTGCGCACACCCGCGGAGAGTGGATTCTCTACCTTGGAGCAGATGATACATTCGGCGCATCAACCGCTTTAAGCGGTATTGCCGATGATTTGCGAGAGGTTTCTAACGCGAACATTGCACTGGCGTACACATCGGTGACTCTCCTAAATGCCCTCGGACAAGAAGAAAGAGTCTTGGGAGCCCCGTTCCCTGAAATTGAATGGCAACTTAACCATGGCATGCCGATCGACCTTCCACACTCGGGAATGTTCCACCGCGGCAGCGTCATGCGATCGACCACGGGCTTTAACGAATCACTCAAAATTGCCAGCGACTATGAGATGATACTGCGGCTGATAAGGCTGGGGGGTTATCAGATCAAATACTTAGGCGACAGAAGATTCCTCAAAAAAGGAACCGATGGGATTTCCGTCAGACGTGCCGATGTCGCAGTCTGGGAAACAATGAAAGTAAGGCAGGGCTTAGGACTGCGCGGGGTCACACCGGTTTGGATTGCCGTGTGGATTAGAGCGAAGCTTCGAAGGGTATTCCGCATTGCCCTGCATTGAGTCCCTGATAATTTAGAAGGCATCAGAATTGCGATGGATATAGAAAAGAACATCAAGAAACTTGAAGCGATATTGGAAAAGATGGAGAAGGAAACCGTCTCGATAGAGGAAAGCATGGCACTTTATACAGAGGCGGTGACGCTACTACGAACCACCCAAGACAGGCTATCCGAGATCGAGCAGAAAATTATCAACCTCGACGACGATAATGACTAACCGATACTCCAGTGCTACGAACGCACCGGGACAGTCCGCTACTTTTCTCCAGGTTAATTAAGCCAGGCCCAATGAGAAATACGGTAAACGACGCCATTTCGTACTCGATCGGTGCTGGAGGCAAGGGCATTCGTCGGCAACTTGCGAATGCTGCAACGAAAGCTGTAAATCCGGCATCGCATCCCATCATTAACAACATCGCAGATGCCTTGGAATGCATCCACACCTACTCGTTAATCCATGACGATCTACCCGCTATGGATGATGATGACATGCGCCGTGGCAAACCCAGCTGTCATGTGGTGTACGGGGAGGCCATAGCGATTCTCGCTGGGGATGCGCTGCAAGCAAAAGCGTTTGAGCTAATCGCAGACGCGCCAGAGCTGTCAGCAAACCAGAAAGTTCAGATGGTCAAAGTCCTGGCCAGTGCGGCGGGCGCTGAAGGTATGGTGGGTGGTCAGGCCATCGACATCGAATCCGAGGGTCAATCCCTCACACTGGATGAGTTGCGAGAGCTTCATGGATTGAAAACCGGGGCTCTGATCCGTGCGTCGGTCATCCTTGGGGGCATCGCAGCGGGCGCTAGCCAGCAGCAACTCGATGCGCTTGACCGCTTCGCGGACCAAATCGGCCTTGCCTTTCAGGTCGTTGATGACGCTCTTGATGTCGAGGGCAGCACAGAGGCACTGGGAAAAACACAAGGCAAGGACCAGGATGCCGACAAAGCGACCTACGTAAAGCTGCTTGGGCTTGAGGGCGCAAAGGCCGAGGCACAGAACCTGTTAGCGTCGGCGCTAGAAGCCCTCGAAAGCTTTGGTAGTCACGCCGATGAGTTACGAGAGCTTGCCCACTTCATCGTGTCGCGCGACCGCTGAACATCACCAATCGCGAGACAGTACGAGAACACCTTCCGATTCCTGCATCTGCACGTGCTGGAGGAAGCTCATCCCCAGCAATATGGTCGTGGGGTGACTTCCCTCAATAACCGCCGCCTGAACATTCTCAACAGCGATGCCGCCCACATCGACTCGCCTCAACGACACTGTCCAGGCTTCCACCTGGCCGCCAGCAGTCGTTACGAGACTTGGAACCCCGGACTTGTAGTCAACACCCAAAGCTTTTGCGTGGTCAGTATTCAATGCAATGGTATTGGCGCCGGTATCTACCAATACAGTGACCTGGCGGCCGTTCACGGTAGCGAGGGTTTTGTACTGAAACGCGGCATCGCGCCGTACAACCACTTCGCGCGTATCCGGTGCACTGAACGTACCGGTTATCCGCTGGCTCAAGCCAACACGCTGTCGATTGCCGTCGATCTCGATAACTGCCGCTTGAGCGGATGACTCAATTAATACGACGTCTCCCACACGGTCGCCGGCTTTAAGCATATGCCGGCTACCATCGATCGAGAGAACGGCCGCATTTGGTAGAAGTGCTTCTACGACCACCTCACTAGCTAACGCCACCCAGGGAAGAGAGAGACAGATAACAACAGTAGCCCGCAAACACTGGCGGTAGCATAAATACCGCTTCAACTGAGCACGCTCACCGAAATATGCAGGCAGAGACAGGCCATAACGCCCGCCACAACATCGTCGATCATTATGCCCAAGCCCCCGTCAACGTGCTCGTCAAGCCAGCTGATCGGCCAGGGTTTAAGAATATCGAAAACTCTAAATGCGACGAACCCGGCGATGATCCACGGCAATGAGACTGGCACTGCCCATAGAGCAATCCACAACCCAACAAATTCATCCCACACAATACCGGGATGGTCGTGCACGCCCAGTTGTTTACTGGCCGCATCACAAATGTAGATACCGGCCAATAAGAGTAGGAGAACGGCGACGCTGTACTGCCACAACGGTAGCTGAGCAAGCAGCAAATAAAGCGGAATGGCTGCGAGAGTGCCTGCGGTCCCCGGCGCTTTCGGCGACAAACCGCTTCCCATACCAAACGCAAGAAACTGCACGCCGCTTTTGAATGGCTGGGGAGCAGCATTCACTTCAGCATCGGGTTCACCGGTGGATGGCGGGATTTCGTTCATGTTGGCCAAAGCTTGTATCTTTCTGTCCAGTCTACGCGTGGTCAGTGATACTCGCCAGAGTCAGCCCAATGCCGTGAGGCGCCGCACGCTCTCATTCAGCTGTGACCATTCCATAGCTCCCACGATGAGGGTGCGCGTAGCGAATGCCAAGTCACGCCGGAATATACGGGAGCGGTGGATGTCGACAGTTAGAGGAGGCTCTGGAGGAGGAGACGCCGGCAGGTCGGCGCTATCAAAAGTGTTGAAAGCCCGCTGTTTCAGAGGCCTCAAAATCGCCAGTCACCCCCTGCCCTGTTCTCACACAACCAATTACGGAAGTCCCGGCTGGTAGAGACACACCTGCGGGCAGGGTGAAAAGCAGCTCATAATCGTCGCCGCCTGTCAGTGCCCATCTAAGCTGCTGATCGATGTCCGGCAGGGATTGTAAAGCGGGCGAGCGCGGCAATAGCGTGCTATCAATCTCAAACGCAACGCCGCTGGCCGCTGCCAAGTGCTGCGCGTCTGCCAGCAAACCGTCAGACACGTCGATACAGGCTGTCGCCTTGTCCACAAGCGCCATACCCAACGCGAGCCGTGGCTGAGGTCTGAGAAAACGCGTCTCTAAATAATCAGCAGCATCTTCACTACCTGACCATCGCCCTGTCTGCACCGCAAGACCGGCGGCGGCGTCGCCCAGAGTACCCGAGACACACAACTGGTCACCGGGTACCGCGCCAGATCGCAGTAAAGCGGTTCCGGCAACCACGCCGCCCAGCACCTGCACCGTCACGGTAAGCGGACCGCGGGTCGTATCGCCACCAACAAGGGGAAGACTGAGCTCTCGAGCCGCTCGGGCAACCCCCTCACTAAAGGTATGCAGCCACAAGTCTTCTGGCTCTGGCAGCGTTAGTGCAAGCGTCATGCCTAGCGGGCGCGCACCCATGGCCGCAAGGTCGCTCGCGGCCGTTGCAACGGCACGGAAGCCTATGTCTTCAGGAAAAGCGCTCTCTAGAAAGTGCCTGCCCTCTACCAGAGTATCGACCGACGTAACGAGTTGCTCACCAGGGCGCAAGTCGATCAGGGCAGCATCATCACCGACACCAAGTGCGACAGCATCACCACGACCATGGGAAGAAAAGTACCGATAGATGAGCTCAAATTCGCCCAGCGCCATCAGTGACTCGCGGTAACTTCGGTCTCGCGCAATTGCCGTGCGACACGGTCGAGCACGCCGTTGATGTACTTATGACTATCGGTAGCACCGAATTTCTTCGCCAGTGCCACGGACTCGTTGATCACGACCTTATAGGGAACGTCGATACGGTCACGTAGTTCAAACGTGCCCATACGTAAGAGGGTGCGTTCAATAGGATCCAGTTCTTCCAGCTGACGATCAAGCAGAGGTTGGAACGCAGTCTCCAGTTCATCCACCACCGCTGGCACACCATGGAGAAGCGCCTGAAAATACTCGAGATCGACGTGCGCAAAATCGTACTCAGTACGGAATTGCGCCTCGATATCATTCAGCGCTGCATTTGCCATGTACCATTGATACAACGCTTGCATGCCGTAGTGCCTGGCCTTGCGACGTTCGGCAGCCAGGGTGTTATGCGGCTTACTGGTCATTTAATCGAGCTTGCTCAGCAGACTAACCATCTCCAGGGCAGAGAGCGCTGCCTCTGCACCCTTGTTGCCCGCTTTGGTACCCGAGCGCTCTACCGCCTGCTCGATGGTATCCACGGTGAGCACGCCGAACGACACGGGGATGCCATATTCCAGCGACACCTGGGCCATGCCCTTGGTGCATTCGCCGGCAACATGCTCGAAATGGGGTGTGCCACCGCGAATCACGGCGCCAAGCGCGATGATCGCATCATACTTTTTCTGGACGGCAAGTTGGCGGCACACCAGCGGAATCTCAAAGGCACCTGGTGCGCGCACAATCGTAATCTGTTTGTCGTTAACACCGTGGCGACGCAGTGCATCCAGCGCACCCTCCAGCAGGTGTTCTACGACAAAGCTGTTCCAGCGCCCTACAACAATTGCGTAACTACCCTTACCGCTGGTGAAGTCACCTTCTACTGTTTTGATGTCAGCCATTTTTTGTCCTCAAGGAGTGACGTAGTCCTCGACTTCTAGCCCAAAGCCGGAAATCGCATTGTACTTGATCGGTGCGCCCATCAGGTGAATCTTGCCCACCCCCAGATCGCGCAAAATTTGTGAGCCCAGGCCCACTGTGGTGTAGGCATCACCAGACTGGGCTGCCCCAATTGTTTGCTCACCCAGTGCCATGTCGATACTGCCCAGAAGCTGGTCGGCACTCTCTGCCCGGGAGAGTAAAACCACAACGCCCTTGCCCGCCTCAGCAACCCGCAGCAAACACTTGTCGAGGCTCCAGGAGGGGCGATCAGCCAACTCGTTCCTCACAAGGTCGCGCATTGCGGAGGCCACGTGCACCCGGACCAATGTGGGCTCGTCAGCTGTAATCTCCCCCATCGCCAGGGCGAGGTGAACCTGACCGTCAGTCTGATCACTGTAAGCGCGCAGCTCGAAGTGGCCGTAGCGAGTGTCTACTCCCCCCTCACGCAATACTTTGATGGTTCTTTCATTCGCCAGACGGAAGTGGATAAGGTCTGCGATTGTGCCCACCTTCAGACCGTGTTCCTGGGCGAAAGCCGCCAGCGCAGGGCCATCCGCCAGCACGCCTTCGGGGGTGAGAATGTCCGCAATCACGGCAGCCGGGGTTAAACCCGCCAAGCGCGCATAATCATTGGCCGCCTCAGTATGGCCGGCACGCACCAGCACACCACCGGGTACCACCTCTAGCGGGAAAATATGCCCGGGCTGAACGATGTCCGCCGGCTTGGCATGCGGAGCAACTGCCGCTTGAACGGTCAGCGCGCGATCCGCTGCTGAAATACCGGTATCGATGCCCTCAGTAGCTTCGATAGACAAAGTAAAATTGGACTTTTCGCCAATAGCGCCTTCAACCATCGGAGGCAGATTCAGTTGACGACAACGCTCTTCGGTCAGTGTTAGGCACACCAGACCTCGGGCTTGACGCGCCATGAAATTGACATGGTGAGCATCGCAATGCTCCGCGGCTACCATCACCACACCTTCATTGTTGCTGTCGGCATCATCATCAAGCAGCACAATCATGCGACCCTGGCGTACATCGCTGATCAACTCGTCGACACTGTTAACTTGCATCAGGCGTCACTCCTTCAGTGGTCGGCCGGGGACAGATAGCCATTGTCTGCCAATGTTTGCAGGGAGAGTCCATCGCCGGCTGCAGCGCCGGAACCCAACACCAAACGCTCCAGATAACGCGCGATCACATCCACTTCCAGATTTACCCGACTGCCGGGGCGGTATTCACCAAACACCGTCTCAGCCATGGTTTGCGGAATGATGTTTAGATCGAACTCGGCACCATTGACCGCATTCACTGTGAGGCTGGTGCCATCAATACAAATGCTGCCTTTGTGAGCAATGTATTTTGCAAGCTCATCGGGTGCGCGCAGCACGAATCGCCACGAGCGCGCATCCTCTTGCAGCGAGACTATTTCGCCTACTCCATCCACGTGGCCGCTGACGATGTGACCACCCAGCCGGCTCTCGGGCGTCAATGCTTTCTCCAAGTTGACGCGCGACCCCTGGGAGAGCTGACTCAACGTAGTGAAGTTCAGGGTCTCTACTGAGACATCGGCCCAAAACCCATCCCCGGGTAAATCTGTGACGGTGAGGCACACGCCGTTGGTTGCAATACTGTCGCCCAGAGCGACATCTTCCAGCGGCAGCTTTCCGGTGTGAATTCGAAGGCGCAAATCGCCCCCGCGGGGCTCGAGCGCCGCGATCTCACCCACTGCCTGGATGATGCCTGTAAACATACTGGTGTCCTGTCCGATGCCTGTTTATGGCCTGTTTATGGCCTGTTCATGCCTGCTAGTGCTCTACTTGGGGGACCAGCGTAAAGCGCCAGTCCTGCCCAACCCGTCTTACGTCAACGGTGTCCAGATGGACGCGTTGCGACATGTCGTCCAACGGCAACATCATCAAAGGATTCGCTGCGCTGCCCATTAACACGGGGGCCATATAAACCAAGATTCTGTCTACCAGACCCTCCTGCAGCAGGGCGCCAGCTAGACGGGGGCCGGATTCTACCAGAATTTCGTTGTGCTGCCGTTCATTCAGCTCGGCAAATACCGCGTGCAAATCAAGGCCCTCTCCACCGAGAGGCACCGCGATACGTTCCACGGAGTCAGGGTAGTGTTTGGTGCAGGCGACATCAGCGCCATGGAACAGCAGTGTGGCGGCGCTGTCGTCATACACCTGTGCGGAGGCCGGTGTGATCAACCGGCTATCCAGAACCGCGCGCTGAGGCGGGCACCGCGTAGCCCTCTCAACCTCCGCGCCACTCAATGTCAGCTCATCCGCTCGCAGTGTGAGCCGGCAATCATCAGTGATCACTGAGCCACTGCCGGTCAAAATCACGCTGCTGGCCGCTCTCAACTGCTGAACATCTGCGCGCGCCGGCGCGCCAGTAATCCAGTGGCTTTCACCCGAGGCCATCGCGGTGCGACCGTCCAGTGAACTGGCTAACTTTACGGTGACCCGGCCTCTACCGCGCTCCATGCGCCATAAGAAGCCCGCCAGCATCTCACGTGCTTGATCGGCCATTAACCCGCAAGTGACCTGAACGCCCGCATCGGTCAAACGTGACAGGCCTTTCCCGGAAACCGCAGGGTTGGGATCCTCCAACCCCACTACAACGCGTGTGACACCCGCTTCGATCAGCGCTTCACTACAGGGCCCGGTGCGCCCATGGTGGGCACAGGGCTCTAAGGTCACATATGCAGTTGCACCCGAGGCATTCCCGGCGTCCTTCAGCGCTTCGACCTCTGCGTGGTTGCCGCCAGCGGGTTGAGTGAAACCCTCGCCGATAATCTCTCCGTCGCGCACAAGAACACAGCCCACGTGAGGGTTTGGTGCAGCCCAGAATTGGCCTTTATGCGCCACTTGCAGCGCCCGGGCCATCCAGCGGGAGTCTTCGACAGTCATGATAGGGGCAGCCTAGGAGGCGCTGCCATCCTCGCCGCCGGGGACCGCTTCCAAACTCTCGATAGCGTCACGAAACTCGGCGATATCCTGGAAGCTGCGGTAGACCGAGGCAAAGCGCACATAGGCCACCTGGTCCAGCTCCTTGAGATGCTCCATCACCAACTCACCCAACACGCGGGAATCCACCTCCCTCTCGCCAGTGGCGCGCAGTGCGTGCTTAATGTGCGTGATATCTGCCTCGATATCTTCCATGGATACCGGGCGCTTCTCGAGCGCCCGCAGGAAGCCGGCGCGGAGTTTGTCTTCATTAAATGGCTCGCGATTGCCGTTCTGCTTGATCACGCGAGGCATGACTAACTCGGCCACCTCATAGGTGGTATAACGCTCGCGGCAGTTGAGGCATTCGCGACGCCTGCGAACCTGATCGCCATCGGCTACAAGGCGGGAGTCAATGACCTTTGTGTCATCAGCGCCGCAGAATGGGCAGTGCATGAGCTTGGCTCTCTAACTGTAAGTGTTTGAAGATTAACACAAATCTTCAAAACAGTTGCGAAACTAGCCCCGATAAACGGGGAAGCGAGCACAGATCTCAAGCACCTTCTGCTTCACCTCATCGATCATTGGTTGAGCATTGCCAGCCTCGAGCGCCGCGAGCACGTCGCACATCCAGCCTGTCAGCTCTCTGGTCTCCGCCTCACCGAAGCCCCGGGTAGTAATTGCAGGCGTACCCACGCGCAAACCGGAGGTGATGAATGGCGATCGTGGATCGTTAGGCACAGCGTTCTTGTTCACGGTGATGTTGGCCTCGCCCAGTGCGGCATCCGCGTCTTTACCGGTGTACGGTTTGCCGATCAGATCAACCAGCATGAGATGGTTATCTGTTCCACCCGAAACAATCTTGATACCCCTATCCATAAACGTCTGCGCCATCGCCCTCGCGTTCGCGATCACCTGCTCCTGATAGGTCACAAAATCTGGCGATTGCGCTTCCCGAAAGCTGACAGCCTTAGCGGCAATGACATGCATCAAGGGACCGCCCTGACCACCGGGAAAAACCGCGGAGTTGAATTTCTTGTGCAATTCCTCGTTCTCGCGCGCGAGGATGATACCGCCACGTGGACCACGGAGTGTCTTATGCGTGGTTGAGGTGACAACGTCAGCATGAGGTACAGGGCTGGGGTAAACGCCGGCTGCTACGAGGCCCGCGACATGCGCCATGTCCACCAGCAGGTAGGCGCCGACCTTGTCCGCAATTTCACGGAAACGCGCCCAGTCCATCACTCGGCTATAGGCGGAGAATCCACCAATGATCATCTTGGGCTTATGCTCCAGGGCAAGTGCCTCAATCACGTCATAGTCGAGCTCACCCGTGTCGTGGTTGATCCCGTACTGCACCGCGTTGTAGTGCTTGCCTGAAAAATTGACGCCCGCACCGTGTGTCAAATGGCCTCCATCGGCCAAACTCATGCCCAAGATAGTGTCGCCGGGAGTGACCAGCGCCTGAAACACCGCGGAGTTAGCCTGGGAACCCGAGTGCGGCTGAACATTGGCATAAGCAGCACCAAACAGCGCTTTCGCTCGCTCTATCGCCAGTTCTTCCGCCTTGTCCACGTAATCGCAGCCACCGTAGTAGCGCTTGCCGGGGTATCCCTCGGCGTATTTATTCGTCAGCACCCCACCTTGAGCCTCCATCACACGGGGGCTGGCGTAGTTTTCAGAAGCAATAAGCTCAATATGCTCTTCTTGACGGCGTTCCTCGTCCTGAATGGCCGCAAAAAGCGCGTCGTCAAAGCCCTGAATCTTCATGTTGGTATCAAACATCGGTTCCCCCGGGGATGCTCAGTACAGGCGGCAGCGCCACCTCTTAGAAGGCGCGCATTCTAACCAAAAACCCGGTCCCGGATAAGGTTTTTAGCGCAGGATTGGGCCTTCTGTTTTGTTTCTGTCATATTTCCAACATATAGTGCCACCGCAAGCACCTACTCGAGCAGAACGGACGACTCGCAACGATGAAAATCAGCATTTTTGGCAGCGGCTATGTTGGCCTCGTTCAGGCGGCTATATTTGCCGATGTGGGGCACCGAGTTATCTGCATGGACGTGGATCAAGCCCGTGTCGAACGGCTACGCAACTGCGACATCCCGTTTTTTGAGCCGGGGCTGGCAGACATCGTTCGCGCAGCGCAAGCCAACGGCTTGCTGAGCTTCACTACCGATGCGCGCGAGGCGGTACAGGCCAGCGATTACCTGTTTATCTGTGTCGGCACGCCCTCCGCGGCTGACGGGTCAGCGGACATGTCATACGTCATGGACGTTGCTGACACGATCGCCAGGCTGATGAGCAGCCGCAAGGTCGTCGTGACCAAGTCTACCGTGCCAGTGGGTACGGCTGATGCGATCAAAGCGCACATTGCAGGCGCCCTTCAACGACAGGGTCGCAGCATTCCCTTCGCGGTAGCCTCGAACCCGGAATTCTTGAAAGAGGGCTCAGCGGTCAAAGACGCGCAAAGCCCGGATCGAATTATCGTGGGTGCCGAATCACCTGAAGTGATCGATGAGTTCAGGCATATGTATCAGGCCTTTAATCGCAACCACGAAAAACTCATGGCCATGGACCCGCGCAGTGCGGAAATGACCAAGTATGCGGCCAACGCAATGCTGGCCACCAAGATCAGCTTCATGAACGAAATGGCCAACATCGCGGAGTCTGTCGGAGCCGACGTGGAGCTTGTGCGGCGCGGCATGGGTTCTGATCCGCGTATCGGCTATCAGTTTATCTACCCCGGATGCGGCTATGGGGGTTCCTGCTTCCCCAAAGACGTGCGCGCCCTCAAACACCTGGCCACCGAGAATCAGCGCAGCGCCGCTATTTTGACGGCCGTGCACGACACCAACCAGCGGCAGAAAAACCGTTTGTCCGAGCTATTGATGGGCAGAATGGGTGCAGATTTAACGGGCAAAACGGTCGCGGTTTGGGGCTTGGCGTTTAAACCCAACACGGACGATATGCGCGAGGCGCCCAGCCGCTACCTGATGGAAGGGCTATGGTCCTGTGGCGGGAAGGTGCAAGCCTACGATCCCCAGGCCAACGCCGCCTGCGCTGACTTGTACGGGGAGCGGGAAGACCTTGAGCTCACCGACACTAAGGAGGCCGCGCTTGAAGGTGCCTCCGCACTGGTCATCTGCACCGAATGGAAAGCATTCTGGTCGCCGGATTTTGAGCACATCAAAGCCACATTGGCACAACCGTTGATCTTCGACGGGCGCAATCTGTATAACCCTGCGCACATGGAAGAGCTGGGCATTGAGTATTTTGGCATCGGCCGCGGGCGCTCCATCCAGCAGCCCGCCACGTAAGGGCAACCTAGATCGGCCTCACGGCCAACTCAGCAGCGCTATTCTTTGCTAAACTCTCGCGCCTACTTCAGCAAGGCGTGAACACTCATGGCGCAGTACGTGTACACCATGAACCGGGTCGGCAAAGTTGTGCCGCCCAAAAAGAAAATCCTCGAAGACATCTCCCTTTCGTTTTTCCCGGGTGCAAAAATTGGCGTCTTGGGCCTGAACGGAGCCGGCAAGTCCACCTTGCTGCGCATCATGGCGGGCATAGATACCGACATCTTGGGAGAAGCTCGCCCACAAGCGGGCATCAACATTGGCTATCTCCCCCAAGAGCCTCAGCTAGATCCTGACAAGGACGTGCGCGGCAACGTGGAGGAAGGCGCGCAGGAAGCTATCGATGCGCTCGCTGGCTTGGAAAAAGTCTATGCCGACTATGCTGAGCCCGACGCAGATTTTGACGCTCTAGCCAAGGAGCAGGCGCGTCTGGAAGACATCATTCAGGCCACCGATGCGCACAATCTGGACCATCGGCTTGAGGTCGCCGCAGACGCTCTCCGTTTGCCTCCTTGGGATGCGGACGTCACCACCTTATCTGGCGGTGAGCGCAGGCGCGTTGCGCTGTGCCGGCTCCTATTGTCGAACCCGGATATGCTGCTGCTGGACGAGCCCACCAACCACCTCGATGCTGAGAGTGTGGCATGGCTGGAGCGCTTCCTGCACGATTTCCCGGGCACCGTTGTTGCCATCACCCACGACCGTTACTTTCTGGACAATGCCGCGGGCTGGATTCTGGAATTGGATCGTGGTCGCGGCATTCCCTACGAGGGCAACTACTCCGACTGGCTGGACGCGAAAGAGCAGCGCCTGGAGCAGGAACAGCGCCAGGAGGCCTCGCACCAGAAAGCCATCAAAGCTGAGCTGGAGTGGGTGCGCCAAAACCCCAAGGGGCGACAGGCAAAGAGCAAGGCCAGACTGCAACGCTTTGAAGAATTACAGTCGCAAGAATTCCAAACACGTAACGAGACCAACGAGATCTACATACCACCCGGGCCTCGTCTGGGCGACAACGTAGTGGAAGTGTCACACCTGAAGAAAGCCTTCGATGATCGGCTTCTGTTCGACGACGTCAGCTTCACCGTTCCAAAAGGCAGCATCGTTGGCATCATCGGCGCCAACGGCATGGGAAAATCCACGCTGTTTAAAATCCTGATGGGGGCAGAGCAACCTGACGGCGGTGAGGTCAAACTGGGTGAAACAGTACAACTCGGTTACGTGGACCAGAGCCGCGATCATCTGGACGGCAGCAAAACCGTTTGGCAAGAAGTGTCGGATGAGCAGGACATCATTAAGATCGGCAACTACGAAGTGAACTCTCGCTCGTACGTGGGCCGTTTCAACTTCAAGGGGTCAGACCAGCAGAAGTTTGTTAAGGATCTTTCCGGTGGTGAGCGTAATCGGCTACACCTGGCAAAGCTGCTCAAGCAAGGCGCAAATGTACTGCTACTGGACGAGCCTACGAATGACCTGGATGTGGAGACTCTGCGCGCCCTCGAGGAAGCCTTGCTGGCATTCCCGGGATCCGCAATGGTCATTTCACACGACCGTTGGTTCCTAGACCGCATCGCGACTCACATTCTGGCTTACGAAGACGACGGCTCCGTGGTCTTTCACGAGGGCAACTTCAGCGACTATGAGGAAGACCGCAAAGCGCGGCTCGGCGCTGCAGCGGAGCAGCCTCACCGTGTGAAGTATCGAAAACTCAAGTAAGCCTGCCCGAGCCTCATCCACACCCTGCCCTGCCTCGCTTTCACTGCGATGCAGGGTTATAGTTTTATCGTCGATGAGAACAACCGCAACCAGCCATGAGTGATTACACGCCCGAGCGACGCCAGTACAGCCGCGTTGCGATAAATCTTCCGGTCGAGGTCCAACAAGGCGGTAGTGTATGGCACCAACGACTCATAGACCTCTCTCTGGGCGGCGCCGCTACGGACCAGCCTGACCTCTGGGACGCCCAATACAACGAGCCTTTCACGCTGGTGATTCATATTAGCGATAGCAGCCAACTCGAGTTACATGCCTATCTTCAGCATGTGGAGGCGGGTCGGCTGGGCTTCTCGGTAGAGCATGTAGATCGCCGCAACATAGCGCCTTTGCGGGCACTACTGGAGCAACACATTAACGACATCACTGTGCTGGAGCAGGAGCTGCAAACACTGCACGGTGAGGCGGACTAACGAGACCGCCCCTGACGCGCCCTGCGCATCTCGCTATTGGGTTGCTGACTCGGCGTCTATTGCCGCCTGGACAGAGCGATACAAACCAATTCGCTGTTTCGACATCTCGGGGTCCGTCGCAGTGGCCCAGTTACTGTTGCTGGCTATGACGAGCTCACGGGCAGGATCGATAAAGATGCCTTGCCCGAATATCCCTTGCGCAGCATAGCTACCATCGTCATAGGTCCACCACTGAAAGCCGTAGCCGCTGCCGGGGCGGCCAATGTCAGCCTGCTTGGAGCCGGCTTGATCAAACCAGCCCTCGGGCACGACCGATGTGCCGGCGATAGCGCCGCCCTTCATGGCAAACTGCCCGAACAGGGCATAATCGAGTAGTCGAGCCGATATGCAGCAGCCGCCGATTTCGGTGCCACCTGCATTCAGAATCCACTCGGCGTCTGCCTGCATGCCATAAGGTGCCCAGACTTTCTCAGACAGGTAGTCTGCCAATGGCTTTCCAGTAGCGCTGCTAACCAACACGCCGATAAGGTTGGTCTCCCCCGTGTTATATCGCCATTGCGTGCCGGGTTCGTACTCGCGCGGCAGGGTGCGCATATAGCTGACGATGGGATCAACGCCGGGCTCTGGGGTAACCAGATTGAACTTTGCCACGTCAGATTCTGGATCGGTGTAGTCCTCGTTCCAGCGCACACCCGACTGCATCGTTAGCAGCTGTTTGACGCTGACGCCGTCGTAGCCACTGCCCGTCAGCTGCGGAATGTACTGCGTAAGAGGATCTTCGAGACCACCAATGTAACCATCGACAATAGCGGCGCCTACCAGCGTCGAGGTCAGTGATTTGGCGACGGAGAACGATGTCCATCGTCCCTCGGGGCCGTAGTCATTACCGTAGGTCTCTAAGCGAATTTGCCCCTTGTGCAGAATAAGGATGCCCGCCGTGTTCTGGTTCTCCATGTATTGCTCTATGGAATCTGCACCCACTTCGGGGAGCAACGACAGTGTCAGCGCCGGCCCCTGCTCAACCAACCGAGGCGTCTCACCCGCCTCAATGGAGCGCGTTGCGGTGAGCACCTCCATTTGACGGAACGCCTTGTCGCGTTCGCTATTCGTCCAAAACAGCACATTATCGTCTGTCGGTAATCCGGCGAGTTTTGCGAAGCCAATCTTCGCCTGCTCACAGCCAGTGAATGTCAGTATGAACACCATGGCCAGTGCGACCAACGACAGGCTGCGTGATAGGGACACAGTGATTCCTTATTATTGTCCAGCGGCAGTAAGACGCTGTGTGATTGCACGTTGCGCGCATAATACCACCGCTTGCAAAGTGTCTGTGTGCTGCAGGTACGCGTTGTGATGGGGAGCCCGCGCGGACCACGAAGCCTTGATCGATTTATCGGTCGTTAGAGAGACTCGGTCGGCGTGCCTACATACTGCGCAGCCAATCAACATTAGCGCCCTGACCGGAACCATAGCGACTGCCTGCGATGCGCGGCAGCTAGGCGGCGGCTTAGACTTCCTCCAATACGGCCAGCGCTTCAGACAATCGGGTCACCGGCATAACCTTCATACCCTTTATGGCCTGCTTGGGCGCGTTCGCCTTGGGCACTATCGCACGCCGGAACCCGTGCTTCGCCGCCTCCGACAGGCGCTCCTGACCACTGGGCACTGGGCGGATCTCGCCAGAGAGACCCACCTCCCCGAAGATCACCATATCGCGCGGTAACAGCCTGTCCCGGAAACTCGAAACTATGGCCAGCAACAACGCCAGGTCGGCGCTGGTCTCCAACACCTTCACACCGCCGACGACATTGGCGAAAACGTCCTGGTCGCCCACCTGGAGACCCCCGTGCCTGTGCAGCACGGCAAGCAGCATCGAGAGACGGTTCTGCTCCAGTCCCACGGCCACCCTGCGGGGGTTTCCAAGCTGGCTGTCATCGACCAGGGCCTGAATCTCAACCAGTAGCGGCCGGGTACCTTCCCAGACCACCATCACCGCGCTACCGGATGAGGGTTGGTCACTTCTATCGAGGAATATGGCTGACGGATTTTTGACTTCTTTCATACCGCCGTCGGTCATCGCGAAGATGCCCAGCTCATTCACCGCACCGAAGCGATTCTTCTGCCCACGCAGGGTGCGGAACCTGGAATCATCGCTGCCCTCCAGGAGTATGGAGCAGTCGATCATGTGCTCCAGCACTTTGGGGCCGGCAAGTGTGCCATCTTTGGTCACGTGCCCCACCAGGATAAGCACAGTGCCAGTTTGCTTGGCAAACCGGGTCAACGCAGCGGCGCATTCGCGAACCTGTGAAACACTCCCGGGCGCCGAGGTCACGTCGTCTGAGTGCACCACCTGAATTGAGTCAACCACCAACACCTTCGGCGTCAGGCTTTGCGCACTGGCGATAATGGTGTCGATATTGGTCTCTGCCATCAGTCGCAATTGATCCGTGGGCAAACCCAAGCGTTGCGCGCGCATGGCAACCTGCTGCAGTGACTCTTCGCCAGTCACGTACAGCGCGGACATCTGGCCCGCCAGATGACACATCGTTTGCAGCAGAAGTGTACTTTTGCCGGCCCCGGGATTACCCCCCACCAAGATGGCGGAGCCCGGCACCAATCCACCACCCAACACGCGATCGAACTCGGTGGCACCACTGCTGAATCGCGGTACATCCTCGAAGTTGATGTCCTTGAGCAAGGTCGCCTGTGCGAGCTGACCCGCAAAACCGGCCCTGGCGGAGCCCTTGGCCGACGCTTTTGATGGACCTAACTTGATCTCAGAAAGGGTGTTCCAGGCACCGCAATCACTGCACTGCCCCTGCCACTTACTGTAGTCCGAGCCGCACTCACTACAGACGAAGGCAATTTTTTGTTTTGGCATCGCTAATCCTGAGAATACTCCGTTTGCCCGCTACACCTGCAACGGCAAGGCAGGTATCCTAGCAGACCTTTTTACTTGGCCCGCTACATCATGGCTGATTCCTCCTTAGTGCCCGAGCGCCAGCTGGTTTTCTCCCCCGGTCTAGCAGCAACTATTGGCCTGGAGGAAGCGATTCTGTTGCAGCAAGTAAGCCTGGAACAAAGCTATTCCCAACCCAGCATCAGGCGGGGCCTGGCCTGGTTTACGATGGAGCGAGAGCGACTGCTGCAGCAGCTTCCTTTCTGGAGTGCTATTGATCTGCATCGTATTCTCCGCTCCCTGGTTGATAAAGGCGTGATTCTCGTGGACAGCCCGCCTATTCACAGCCATCCCCAGCTCGTGGTGGCATTGAACGAGCCTGTCACGCAGCCCGGTCAGGCATCGCCCCTGCAGGCCGCCAGTACAAGGGAGCAGGTCGCAGCTGCGCCGGCCGGCCGGGCCGCAGCACGCCTCCCGGAGAACTGGTCGCCGGGTGAAAACCTGCTGCAACTGCTAGCGCTTAACCACAACATACCGCGCCAATTCGCCTTGGACCAACTGGAAGATTTCATCTTTTACTGGCGTGAACGCGGCGATTCCAGCCACGCCTGGGAGAACAAGTTTCGCCAACACGTCACCGCGCGCTGGCGCCGCGCGCAGCAGGATACGGCGGAACAGTTTAAGGCTGATCAGCAAGCGCCCCTTGACGGCGCCTGGAGACCCAGCGTGGACGCCATGGACATCATGCTTCGTGACGGCATCGCCCCTGATTTTATCGAGCAGACAATCCCCGAGTTTGTGCTTTATTGGCGAGAGCGCAAACAGAAGCCCGAGGGCTTGAACTCCAAGTTCATAACGCACATTCGGCTACAGTGGACACGCTATACCTCTGGCCTGAAGCACAGTACAGAACCCACCCGGATCGCTGACACTTGGCAACCGGGCCCGGATGTATTCGATATACTGGCTTTGGCCCATATCGACGCCCAGTTCGCACGCAGCCTCGTACCCGAGTTTGTGATGTACTGGCGCGAAAGTAACCAGTTACACACCTCGTGGAACAGTAAGTTTCTACAGCATGTAAAATACCAGTGGGCCCGGCGCCTTCAGTTAGCGAATACGAGCAGCGGCAATGACGGACAAGACATTAGTGGAACGCGTCGCACGCGAGATACAAGCCTCGCAGAAGACCTCGGAGACACCAGCTGGGCAGAGTAAGCCCTCTGCGCCCGCCGAAGCGATGGCGGCAACGATCAACCAAGTCTTCGCGCTGTTCAGGCTCAACTACCACAACCAGTATTACGCGGCATACCCGGACGACACTCAGCTCAAGCAGGTGAAGAAGCTGTGGCTGGATGCGCTCTCTGATTTTGATCCCGAGCTCATTCTGCGGGGCGCTAAATCTGCACTAGAGAAGAGTGAGTACCTACCAACACTGAACCGGATGCTGGATGCATGCCGAGCTCAGGCGGCTGACGCGGGGCTGCCACCCGCGCACGACGCGTTCGTCGAGGCCTGCAGTGCGCGCACGCCGAGGTCGGCGCAGGCGTGGTCTCACCCGGCCGTGTATCTCGCCGGGCGAGACACTGACTGGTTCTTTCTCAGCAATAACCCAGAGTCTGTTACCTGGCCCGTATTCAGGGACCACTACGCCGGCTATGTGGGTCGAGCGCTGCGCGGAGAGCAGTTTGAGGTACCCCGGCCCGCCGCTATACCCGCTGAAGCCAGCGCCGAAAGGATGTCTAAGGAAGCCAAACTGTCGGCACTGAAGCAGCTGCGGGAGGATACGGGTTTATAAGACGAAGATTGATCCCGTTGAAGATGGGGGAACGTTGAAGACGGCTTTAGCCACTCAATGCGGAAAGACAGTCCGTTTTGGGTCTAGTCATCGTAGTGACCGCGGGCCAGGTTCTCGAACCGCGTGTATTGACCAATAAAGGCGAGCCTGCAGGTACCAATAGGCCCGTTACGCTGCTTACCGATGATGATCTCAGCGACGCCTTTGTCCGGTGAGTCCTCGTTGTAAACTTCATCGCGATAAATGAACGCAATCACGTCCGCATCCTGCTCGATGGCGCCCGATTCGCGCAGATCCGAGTTCACCGGACGCTTATTGGGTCGCTGCTCCAAAGAACGGTTGAGCTGGGACAAGGCGACCATTGGGCAATTGAACTCCTTGGCGATCGCTTTCAGGTTTCTGGATATCTCTGAAATCTCGGCCGTACGGCCTTCTGACGATCCCGCTATTTGCATCAGCTGGAGATAATCGATCATGATCATACCGATCTGACCGTGCTCGCGAGCGATCCGCCGAGCTCGACTGCGCAGCTCGGTGGGTGTCAATGCCGGCGTATCGTCAATGAACATGGGGGTGTCTTTGAGCTTGGTCACGGCCGCTGACAGCTTGGGCCAATCATCCTGCTCCAGCTTGCCGGTGCGAATCCGGGTCTGGTCAATCCGGCCTATCGACGAGAGCATCCTGACAACAAGCTGCTCAGCCGGCATTTCCATACTGAATACCAGGATGGGTTTCTCTTGACCCAAAACCGCGTTCTCCACCAGGTTCATGGCGAAGCTGGTTTTACCCATGGAGGGTCGGCCGGCGACAATCACCAAATCCGAGGGCTGCAGACCAGACGTCATGCCATCGAGGTCGGCGAAGCCCGTGCTCAACCCGGTGATATCACCGCCGGACTGAAACAGCTCCTCGATGCGATTCAAAGCACCAGCCAACAGCGGATCAATCTCCTGCGGACCGCCAGCCTTGGGCCCCTGCTCGGAGATCTTCATAATCCTGCGTTCGGCCTCATCCACCAGCTCACTGGCGGTGCGCCCCTCAGGATTGAAACCACTCTCAGCAATATCCTGTGCCGCCTCGATGAGTTTCCTCAGGCTGGCACGTTCCCGCACGGCCACGGCATAGGCACGGATATTAGAAACACTGGGGGTGTTTTCGGACAGGTCGGTCAAGTAAGCGAGGCCACCGGCCGCGTCGAGCTCGCCGCGAGCCTCCAGCTTATCAGCGACGGTCACAAAATCGACGGGCTCCGATTCCTCTGCGAGCTTGGCGATTTGACGAAAAATTAGCCGATGGTTAGGCCGATAAAAGTCGGAGGCAGACACCTCCTCTACAACTGCGTCCCATGCATCAGGGGACAACAGCAACCCACCGAGTACCGATTGCTCGGCTTCAACGGAGTGCGGTTGCATTTTGATCCGCGCAACATCCGTGTCTTCCGGGTAAGGAAGCTCTGAGACATTATCGGGATACTCTGCGTCGGCCATAGGGGGTCAGTGTTTTTTTTATCCGGCCGCTCAGATTAGCCGGAATCGGGTGGCAACGAAAGCCGTAAACAAAAATGCACCGGCTGCTTGCCAGCAACCAGTGCATTCATCGTTGAAGACTGCCCACGCGGGGCAGAGATCGCTTATTCGGGGACGATAGACACCGATACGGTGGCAGCGACATCACCCAACAGCTGGATGGCCACTTCGTAGTCGCCAGTCTCGCGCAACGCACCTTCGGGAAGACGAACCTCAGCCTTGTCGACTTCACAGCCCGCGGCGACTACCGCATCAGCGATATCGCGGGTGCCGATTGAACCAAACAGCTTGCCTTCATCACCAGCATTGGCTGCGATAGTGATTGTGTCCAGTGCATTGATCGCTTCGGCACGGGTCTCAGCAGCAGCCAGAGCTTCCGCCGCAGCGGCTTCCAGCTCAGCGCGACGCGCTTCAAATTTTGCGACATTGTCCTCGGTGGCAGGCACTGCCTTGCCCTGTGGTATCAGGAAATTGCGGCCATAACCGGCTTTCACGTCCACCTTGTCACCCAAGCTACCCAGGTTGCCAATGTTCTCGAGCAGAATTACTTCCATCTCAGTTTCCTCTCTTTGTGGGTGAGCTTGGCCCACACCATTTACAAATCCTAATCGTCATCACGCTCAGGCCGCCCGGGATCTGATGCCTTGACCCAGCGACTGCGAAAATCAATCCAGCTGTCTGCGATGGCAAATCCCATCACAAACAACTTCACCGGGTCGAACAGCACCCAGGCTGTATAAAACACCGCCAGATAGCCAGATCCCTGACCCTGGGCAGCCGCCCTGGCATGCATTAATGCCAGACCCGCAAAACTCAGTGGCAGCGCACAAATCACTGCCCAAGTGCGCATTTCCTGCCCCAGACTGGCAAGCCCTAGTGCAGCCAGTACCAGAGCCGTTGCTACACCCGCCGGATAGCGCAGTGCGCGAAACTCTTTGCCAAACCCCTCCGGGTTGTACAGCGCCGCTTGCCAGTATCGGGCCAGCAGCACACACAGCACGCTCAGCATGGCCGTGCCTACGCCCATCATGCCCGCAACTTGCGTCACCGTTGGGCGGGTCAGAGTGACCGTTTCATCGCCCTGACTCAGCTGTTGTTCCATGTTGGTGAGGAATTCACCGAACAGGGATACCAATTGCTGCAACAGTGGCTCGGCCAGCAGCAGTGCTAAAACACCACTTATGAAGCCAACGGCGACTGCTGCGAGCAGGGTGGTTGCCAAGCTCACCGTTACTCTAAGTACAAACGCCAGCGCCGCTGTCCCCAGCAACACTTGCAGCGGACCGCTGTCGCCAAATACCACAGCGAGCACGCCCGCGGGCAGCACTGCCCACATCAAGAGCCAAGCCCCTGATGCCGCGCCTTGGCGCAGCGTTACCAGCGCAACGACAGCAGCGCTGATCCAACAAAACAGAAAACTGCCTGACCCGGCAACAGCGACGAGAAGCGCCTGGTAGCGCCCGCGCATGACGAAATTCGCCAATGCTGTCATTAGGGAGGTCTGCTCTCTGCCAACGGCGTGCCGGGCACGCCAGGTCTCTTACTGGTGAGAATCCGTGTAAGGCAACAGAGCCAGGAACCGCGCGCGCTTAACGGCGGTAGCCAGCTGACGCTGGTAGCGCGCCTTTGTCCCGGTGATGCGACTGGGGACAATCTTGCCGGTCTCTGAAACATACGCCTTCAGCGTTTCCAGATCCTTGTAATCGATTTCCTTCACGCCTTCGGCGGTGAATTTACAGAACTTACGACGACGGAAATAACGTGCCATGACTCAATCTCTCCTGTTACTCAGCCGAAGCGTCTTCAGCGGGGGTTTCAGCAGGCGTCTCTTCAGCAGCCTCAGGCTTGGTGCGTGCTGCATCAGCGGCCTGACGCTCTTCGTAGCGGCTCTTACGCTCGCGATTTTCTTTCTCAGCCTTCATGATGAATGACTCATCAGTGACAGGCTCATCGCGACGAATCACCAGATTACGAATCACGGCGTCGTTGTAACGGAAGGTGGTAGTCAGCTCGTCCATTGCATCGTTGGAGGCTTCAACATTCATCAGCACATAATGCGCCTTGTGAATCTTGTTGATGGGATACGCGAGTTGGCGACGGCCCCAGTCTTCTAGGCGGTGAATGTTGCCACCATCTTTGGTGATGGTGTTGGAGTAGCGCTCGATCATGCCGGGCACTTGCTCTGACTGGTCCGGATGGACCATGAATACGATCTCGTAGTGTCGCATCAGTCGGCTCCTTTCGGGGTTATGCCACCCATCTACTCTAGCGTGGTGCGGCAAGGAGAATCGGCCGTTAATGGCGGCCGGGCGAATTTTGAGGCGCGGAGTTTACAGAGACAACGGCCCGTCTGCAAGCCCTACTCAGTAAGGCCTGACCGCTGCCTGACCACCTCGAAGAGGCATACGCCGGTTGCCACAGAAACATTCAAACTGCTCACGCTGCCGGCCATGGGTAGCTTTATCAGGTAATCACAGGCCTCCCGGGTTAATCGGCGCAGCCCCTGGCCCTCCGCACCCATAACCAGGGCCATAGAACCCGTGGCATCCGTATCGTAGAGAGACTGCTCTGCCTCTCCGGCGGCACCGTAGATCCACACACCAGCGTCCTTCAGGGCAGCCAGCGTGCGAGCCAGATTGGTAACACGAACGAATGGCACCACTTCGGCTGCACCGCAGGCCACTTTGCGCGCAGTGGGCGACAGATCGGCCGACTTATCTTTCGGTACTATGACCGCATCTACTCCGGCCGCATCAGCACTTCGCAAGCAGGCGCCCAGGTTATGGGGGTCAGTGACACCATCCAGTATCAATAGAAGGGCAGCGCGAGACAGCCCCTCTAGGTGCGCCAGCAGTTGTTTCTCTGACCACTCATTTGACGCGTTATCATCATGACCGGTGAGCCGCGGTAATACCTCGGCCACTACTCCCTGATGGCGCCCTTCCACCATCAGATCCAATGATTTGCGTGGCTGGCGTGCTGTCGGCACCCCCTGGTTATGGGCAAGCGCCACCAGCGCGGCAATCCGCTTATCCTCGCGCCCTTCCTGTACCCACAGTCGCTGCACAGATTTAGGATGGGTACGCACCAAGGCATCCACCGCATGAATGCCGAACACTGTCTCCAAGGTTTTACTCATGAATCAGTGATGCCTTCTCAGACCGGTCTTACGCTTCTTCCGCCCCGGCTTAGGCCCCTTACCCGACGATTCTGTCGACTTGTTGCTCCCGCGGTTTGCGGCTTGCGCTTTACCTGGCTTGTCTCGTTTTAATCGCCCCTTAGGCTTCGGCGCGCGCTCACCTTTCCTGCCTTTTTTGCCTGAGGGAGAGTCAAGCAACTCCAGATCTATCTTGCGGTCATCCAGATCTACCCGCGCCACTTGTACGGCAACCCGCTCGCCGATCTGGAACGATCGCCCTGTGCGCTCACCCACCAGTCGTTGGTGAGCCCTGTCGAACTGATAGTAGTCCGCTGGTAAGGCAGTCACATGCACCAGCCCTTCGATGTAAATATCTACCAGTTCTATGAACAAGCCGAAGTTGGTGACGGCGCTGATCACCCCCTCAAAACGCTCGCCTACATGCTCCAGAAGATATTCGCATTTCAACCAGGCCTGAACCTCGCGTGTCGCATCGTCGGCACGGCGCTCTGTCATTGAGCTCTGCTCACCCAAAACCGCCATTGCATGCTTGTCATAGGGGAATATGCGCTTACAGGCGATAACGCCAGCGCCCTCAACGCGCCGCACGTGGGGGTTATCAATTTCACTCCTGATCACGGCGCGAATGCCGCGATGCACTAACAGGTCCGGATAACGCCGAATAGGGGATGTGAAATGTGCATAGGCCTCGTAGTGGAGACCAAAGTGCCCCTCGTTATCGGGTTGATACACCGCCTGACTGAGGGATCTCAACAACATTGTCTGAATGACTTGCGCATCGTCCCGTTCGACAATCTGCTGCAGCAAATCCTGATAATGCGCGGGCGTGGGTTTTTCGCCACCGCTTAACTCCAAGCCTAGCTCCCCGAGGAAGCTGCGAAGATTCTCCAGCTTCTCCTCGGTAGGCCCCTGATGAACCCGGTAAAGAATGGGCTGGCCGCTGGCCTCGAAAAACCGCGCAGCAGCGACATTTGCGCACAACATGCATTCTTCGATGAGCTTATGGGCGTCATTACGCACTACCGGCACGATCGCTTCGATCTTGCGGCGCTCATCGAAGAGGATGCGAGTTTCCACCGTTTCAAAATCGATAGCACCACGCTTGTCCCGCGCTTGGCGCAGCACGCCGTACAGCTCGTGCAGACGAATCAAATGGGGGGCAATTTCGCCCTCAACGGACGGATGCCAGCCCTCCTCCAGCACCTGCCCCACCTGGGTATACGTCAACCTAGCATGGGAATGAATCACTGCTTCCATGAATTCAAACCGCAACAGCTCGCCTGTGCGGCCCAGCTCCATTTCGCACACCATGGCAAGCCGGTCAACGCTGGGATTTAGAGAGCAGAGTCCGTTGGAAAGTACTTCGGGCAACATCGGCACCACACGCTCGGGAAAGTACACCGAGTTACCGCGTTGCGATGCCTCGTCATCCAATGCGCTGCCAATACGGACATAGTGCGACACATCTGCGATGGCTACCCACAAGCGCCAACCACCGCGGCGCTTCTCACAGTACACAGCGTCGTCAAAATCGCGGGCATCCTCACCGTCGATCGTCACGAACGGCAGCGATCGCAGATCGTGCCGACGCTGTTTATCCTGCTCGGCCGGTTCGGGCTCAAGTGACCCGGCTTCCTTTAGCACCGCATCGGGCCATTCCCAGGGGATCCCGTGGCTGCGAATAGCCACTTCTATCTCCAGACCCGGGTCTAGATGCTCGCCAAGAATTTCTGAAATGCGTCCCTTGGCGCCCAATATGCGCGTGGGGTAGTCGGTGATGATGGCGCTGACTATCTGCCCGGATTTGGCAGCGCCCTTGCAATTAGGCGGGATGAGTACGTGATGATTGATCCTGGCGTTGTCAGAGACCACGAACCCAATGCCGCTTTCTTCCTGATAGCGCCCCACCACCGTCGTCACCGCACGTTGCAGGACCTCGATAACCTTGCCTTCATTACGACCGCGACGATCAGTGCCGGTAATTTGTACCAACACCTCGTCGCCATCAAACACAAACTGCATCTGCCGCGCACTGAGGTAGATGTCATCCTGATCGGCATCAATGGGCATCGCAAACCCATAGCCATCCCTGTGGCCCTGCACCCGGCAGTGCACCAGTTGGAGCCGATCCACCAGCGCAAAGGCACCTGCACGATTGACAAGAAGCTGACCGTCGCGCTGCATGGCCCTGAGTCGTTTGCGTAGCGCCTCCACCTGCTCGTGGTCAGCAATGGCCAATTTTTTGGCGATGAGGTTTTGGTTCAGCGGCTTACCAACCTCCTTCATCAGCTGAAGGATGGCCTCGCGGCTGGGGATGGGGTTGTCGTAACGACGAGCTTCGCGTTCGGCGTGGGGGTCTGTGATGTTGCCTTTCTTAGGCATCGAGCTGGGTACCTTCCCTTGGCTGGGCACTGTCGTGCAACACGTCGGCTGACAGTATACGCGAGGATTGACAAAGCGTGAGGCGCTCAGTAAAGTTCGCGCCCTCGGTGAACTACAGATCGTTCAACCGCTGCCCAGGTGGT
Source organism: Parahalioglobus pacificus (assembly GCF_014652275.1). GTDB lineage: Bacteria > Pseudomonadota > Gammaproteobacteria > Pseudomonadales > Halieaceae > Parahalioglobus > Parahalioglobus pacificus. The sequence goes on from NZ_BMYM01000005.1 coordinate 50,011, forward strand.
GAAATTGGTAGACACGCTAGCTTCAGGTGCTAGTGCTCGAAAGGGCGTGGAGGTTCAAGTCCTCTCCTGGGCACCATCTCACAAGTAATTGTTCTAAAAGAATTTATCACAACATTCGGAAGCGCCGACATCTCTGCTTGGATGTTAGCATTTTTCGTTTGTGGACCACTTTGAGACCAACATTTCAGTGCGCCGTTAGCTCGGAGCATAAAGGCTGTCACGATTGGACTCTCGGCCGGCTAAGTCTGCGCGCGCGACCCTTGTCTTGAGGCAGAGCGTACGTTTCCTTATTCGAAGTAGACCCCGCGGATAGCATTTATCTCAACAGCCCGTTATATTCAACTCGCGTTATCACGGGACAGCACCCCTACTCCATATTATGACCTACTGCCTCGCTATTGCCCTCGAGGACGGCCTCGTTTTTTGCTCTGATTCACGCACCAATGCAGGCGCGGACCGTGTCAGCAGTTACAGCAAGATGCACCGCTTTTCTGTGCCGTACGACCGGTCGCTGGTCCTACTGACGGCTGGAAACCTTGCCACTAGTCAAGCCGTGGTGTCTCAGATTCAGCGGGATTTGGAGCAGGACGCCGAGTTCAACATCCTGAAGGCGAGCTACGTTTCTGATGTGGCCGACTACGTGGGCAGGCTCAGTGTGGAAGAGCAGGGCAAGTATCAGGAACAGGGCGGCCCCAACGCGGGATTCAATGCCGCTGCCACCTTTATTCTCGGCGGTCAGATCAAGGGACATTCCCCTGAGCTGTACATGATCTATCCCGAAGGTAACCACATCACCGCTTCGGATCTGCACCCTTATTTGCAGATTGGTGAAACCAAGTACGGAAAGCCGATTCTGGATCGCATTATTCGGCCAGAAACGCCATTCGAAACAGCTATGCGCTGCGCGATTGTATCGGTGGATTCCACCATGCGTTCCAACGCTACCGTCGGCCCACCCTTAGAGTGTCTGTTCTATCGCAAGGACAGTCTTCAGCCCAATGAGCGGTACTGCAAACTGGAAGAGCACCACCCTTATCTGGCAGAAGTCCGCGAGAGCTGGGATGACAGCATACGCAGTGCTTTCGACAATCTACCTACGCTGGATGCGGTGTTCGCAGAAGACGAATAACCTCGTCTACGAACTGCAGTTTCTCAGCCACTCTCTCGCCGATCACGAACGGGTACGCATCGCCGCGGCCTACACTGCGGGTCATTTCATTCAGAGCCACGCTCAGTGATTGCCAGGCGGCAATGCGCTGCCCAATGGTCATGACGCTAGGATCATCGGGTAACAGTCCGTGCGCAGCGGCCGTTTCAAGAGCGTCGTAAATGTGCAGGTAGTGGCCCCAGGTCTCGGCCCAATCTTCAGAAGGGTGTGCACTGGCGTAGGCGCTAATGTACGCCTCCCGCCAGTGCTCAGCCGGCCCCAGATCGTAGTAGCTTTTCAGCGCGGTCTGATAGTCCACCGTTTCGTCACCGAATACCATCGCAAAACGCTGGCGCAGCACATCGTCTGGGTTCAGGTATGACCAGTAATAATGACCCGACTCATGTCGTAGATGGCCTAGCACCGTGCGATAGCTCTCGCGCAGCTCCATGCGCGCTTCGGTACGCGCCGCGTCATCGGCTTCCAGGGTGTTGATTGTGATTACACCACCCAAATAGCCAGTGGAGACAAAAGACTCTGGATACAGGCCAGGATTGCTACGGGCATCCTCCATAAAATCCATGAGCAGTCCGCGTTGTGGATCAGCCCAACCGTTTTCCAAAGGCAGTCCAAGTTGCATGAGGGTAAAGAAGAGTCGCTTCTTTCCCTCCTCCAATACGGCCCATCGCTCGCGATTCCCAGCTACCGACAAATTGGGGATAGTGCGATTGAACTGGCAGGCGGTGCACAAGGCTTGCTCCGAATTGGTCGGGCGCAACCAGTTACAGACACCATACTCACTGCCATTCGAACAGCATGTAAGGTGTTCTGCAGATTCGAGAGGCACCATGGCCCTAGCCTCGGGGTCAAAACCCAATACCGCACCGCAGTTAAGGCAGCGATGACTGTCAAAAAACACCTGGTTCCCGCAGGTGCAGTAAAACCGCTTCATCAGGCTTCCGGCTGGAACCAGGTTGCGTCTATGGATCGATGCAGGAGATTAACCTGATGCTGAAACTCGTCAATGAACGCGTGCAACTCTGCCCTGCTCACCTGCTCGGCATGAAAACGACGCAAGCGCCGCCGGATACGTTCGATGCTACGAAGCGTTGCACCGTTATTCTTGAGCGGCCCGAGCTCTTCGCGAATTCCCCGTATGCAAAACCGCACCGATCGCGGAAAGGCGGGTTCCATAAAGACAAAGTCCACCATAGCGTTCTTTTCGATGAGCGGGCCCACCTGACGTCGGTAGGCACTCATGGCCGACAGAGCGTGCAGCAGCGAAGACCACAACAGCGGGTCTATGGCTGCGAAGTTTCCCTCGCGATCAAGGATGTCCCCGGCTCCCACATCGACAACCCGTGTGGTCATATCCGCACGTTCGAGCAGTTGTCCCAGCTTGATAAAACGGTAGGCATGGTCACGCGAGAGCGTCGTCTGAATCAGCCCGTTCAGGGTTTGGCAGCGAGAGACAAACTCAGCCAGGAATGCGTGCCGATTGCGGCGCCCCACTGACTTCTCAGCATTGTCGCGGGTAAAAATATGCAGCTCATTCATCAGCTCCCAGGCATCTTCGGGGAGCACATCTCGTGTGGTGCGCACGTTTTCACGCGCCGCTTTTACTGAGTAAGGAATGCTGCAGGGTGATTCCTCATCCGCCAGCAGCAGCTTGAGCACATTTTGCTCGTTAGCGACACGAAAGCGCTGCGCAAACTGTTCCTGCGCATCGAGAATCTTCACCATGATGTCCCAGCCCGGCTCAGAGCCACTGGGTATATCCATAATCAGGTGATTGTAAGCACTCACAAGGCGCGCGGTATCCTCTGCACGCTCAAGATAGCGCGCCATCCAGTAAAGGCGTTCAGCAACGCTGGAGAGCATAGTCATCGTTTGCCCTCCACAATCCATGTGTCTTTGCTGCCACCGCCCTGCGACGAGTTGACCACCAAGGATCCCTTGACCAGCGCCACGCGGGTTAAGCCCCCAGGCGTCACCCAGCTGTCCTTTCCCTGCAGGATGAACGGGCGCAAGTCCAGGTGTCGCGGCTCTACACCGTTTTCAATAAAGGTGGGTGCAGTCGATAACGACAGTGTCGGCTGGGCGATGTAATTGCGCGGGTTTTCCTCAATGAGCTTCGCAAACTTCTTATGCGTTGCTGCATCACTGTGTGGCCCTACCATAATGCCGTAGCCGCCTGACTCATTCGCAGGCTTGACCACAAGGTTCTTCAAATTGGCCAGCACATACTCTCGATCGGCCTCTCGCATACACAAATAGGTGGGCACACTATTCACTATCGGCTTTTCTCTTAGATAGTAGCGAATCATGTCCAGCACATAGGCGTATACCACTTTATCGTCAGCTACCCCAGCGCCAGGGGCGTTGGCAATGGCGACCTTCCCGGCCTTCCAGCTTCGCATTAAACCCGGGATACCCAGAACTGAGTCCTCTCGAAACGCTTCAGGATCCATGAAGTCTTCATCGATACGGCGATAGATAACATCCACACGGGCTGGGCCATCGACGGTACGCATATAGACGCATTCATCGTCACCCACAAACAGGTCAGTCCCTTCGACTAACTCCGCACCCATACCCTGAGCGAGAAACGCATGTTCAAAATAAGCAGAGTTGTATATGCCCGGCGTTAACACCACGATGGTAGGCCTCCGCCTTTCCCGTGGCGAGAGTGACGCCAGTGTGCTGTAAAGCTGCGAGGGATAGTCATCCACCGGCAAGATGCTGTGGTTCTCAAACAGCTCCGGCAATGCGCGCTTGGTGATCTCGCGGTTTTCCACCATGTAGGAAACACCCGAAGGCACCCGAAGGTTATCCTCAAGTACGTAGAATTTCCCATCGCCATTACGCACAAGATCGGTGCCGCAAATATGAGCCCATACACCGTGGCGCGGCGACATACCCATGCATTGCTCTTTAAAATTCGGTGATTCGAGCACAATCTCAGCAGGCACAACCCCATCGGCGAGTATGCGCTGCTTATTGTAAATATCGTCGATGAAGCAATTAAGGGCGCGCGTGCGCTGTACAAGCCCGTCACTCACCCGAGACCACTCTTTGGCGGGAATGATTCGGGGGATGATATCGAAGGGCCAGGCGCGATCGATATTGCCGCCTTCGGTATAGACCGTGAAGGATATTCCCATATCACGAATAGCCACCTCGGAGGCTTCTTGCCGAGCGGCGAGCTCCGCCCCACTAAGTTTCCGCAACATATTCACAGCCTGACGCGCCGCTACTCGGGCGCCGCCCTTCTCTGTAATTAACTCATCAAAGAAGTCGCTTGCGCGATAACGATTCCAGATATCTTCCATGGTGCTTTCACATTGAGGCGAGAGTACAGTCTAGCAGAGTGTTAGTACGCTCTGGGGCGTGGCAACGCTGTACCACCTCAAATACCTAAACGCGAGAACATGCTTGGCGGGGTTTTCCAGTGACAGTTCGCTGTTATAGTGGGTCGATGTTCATTCGCGCGCTTACATATGGGTGCCAATGGGTCAGCGCAACACCGCCGGAGAATTCGCCATGCCATCCACACACTACCGCGCCTGCCACTTATGCGAGGCGATATGTGGTCTTGTTATCGAGACTGAGGGCGACAGCATTGTGTCCATCAAAGGCGACCCCGATGATCCCCTGAGCCGCGGTCACATATGCCCCAAGGCGGTCGCATTACGGGATTTGCACGAGGATCCTGACCGTCTGCGCCAACCGGTGAAAAAAGTAACTGATGCGGATGGCAATACCCAGTGGCAACCCCTCTCCTGGCAGGAGGCACTGGACGAAACGGCAGAGCGACTGCTGCAGACCCGACGAGACCATGGCGCAGACGCTGTGGGCGTTTACCTGGGCAACCCCAGCGTGCACAACTACGGCATGCTCACACACCAAAACAATCTGTTCCGGTTTTTCCGCACGAAGAATCGATTTTCAGCAACCTCCGTGGACCAGCTACCCCATCATCTGACGTCGCTCTGGATGTTTGGCCACAAGTCGCTCTTTCCCATTCCCGACATCGATCGTACAGACTACTTCCTCATGCTAGGCGCGAACCCCATCGCGTCCAATGGCAGTATCTGGACAGTGCCGGACGTGCGCAAACGCATTAAAGCCCTGAAAGCCCGTGGTGGGAAACTCGTGGTGATCGATCCCAGAAAAACTGAGACTGCGGAACTTGCCAATGAGCACCTGTTTATCAAACCCGGCACCGATGCGCTGTTCCTCGCGGCCATTCTTAACACGCTATTTACCGAGGATCTCGCCGAACCAGCACACCTTGCCGCCTACACCAGCGGGCTTGAGGAAGTTGCGGCAGCCATCTCTGGATTTACCGCAGAGAGAGCGGCAGCACACTGTGGCATCGATTCCCAAACGATCGAGCGTATTGCGCGAGAGTTAGCTGCTGCACCAACAGGCATTTGCTACGGACGGATGGGGGTCTCAACCCAAGCTTACGGCGCACTGTGCCAATGGCTGATTCAGGTCATCAACGTGGCGACCGGCAACCTTGATAAAGAAGGAGGCTCACTCTTCACCCTGCCCGCTGTCGATCAGGTGGCCGCTATTGGCCCTGGCGGATTCGGCCGACACAGAAGCCGGGTTCGGGGCCTGCCCGAGTTTGACAGAGAACTCCCTTCGGCCGCCCTGGCAGAGGAAATCGCAACCGAGGGCGAGGGTCGGATTCGAGCCCTGTTTACGGGTGCAGGTAACCCGGTGCTCTCAACACCCAATGGGGCACAATTGGAGCAAGCGCTACCTAAACTCGATTTCATGGTGTCGCTTGACCCTTACATCAATGAAACCACCTGCCATGCAGACATCATTCTTCCGCCCACGTCACCGATGGAACACGACCACTACGATATGGCTTTTCACATCAATGCCATCCGCAACACAGCTCGGTACAACTTACCCGTCTTCGATAAACCTGAAGATGCGCTGCATGATTGGGAAATCTTCACCGAGTTGGGTAACCGCGTTGCGGAGGGACTGGGAGAAGAACCGCGGGCAGCCGCTGCGCCACATGAACTTGTGGATATGGCCCTGCAGTATGGGCCTTACAGCCAGGCTCAGGGTAGCGACCACGCATTATCACTTTCCGCGTTGAAAGCTGCGCCTTCAGGCGTGGATCTTGGCCCACTCAAACCGCAGTTACCTGAGCGCCTGATGACATCCGATAAGCACATTCACTGCGCAGCGCCTGATGCGCTGGCGGATCTTCAGCGGCTGGCACACGAGTTCAACGAACCCGGTGCCGACGGTCTGCGCCTCATTGGACGGCGACACGTGCGCTCCAATAACTCCTGGATGCATAACTTCCATCGCCTGGTAAAAGGCAAGCCGCGGTGCACACTGATGATGCACCCACAGGATATGACCGCACACGCCGTTAAAGACGGTGGCCGCGCTACGCTAAACTCCAGAGTGGGCAGTATTGAGGTTGTCGTTGAAGCTACAGAATCCGTGATGCCCGGTGTCGTGAGCCTGCCCCATGGCTTTGGTCACCACCGCACCGGCATACAGATGGACACTGCGGAGCGTCATGCGGGTGTCTCATGCAATGACGTCACCGATGAACAGTACATTGATCAGCTCTCGGGCAATGCCGCCATCAACGGCGTGCCTGTTACAGTGACGGCCCTGCATTGAAGTGCGGCCTGGGCGACTGATACTGTCGCCTTGGCGATCTGGTGTGCGTATGGGCGGCGCTCGGACAGCAGCGCCGTTTCAATTTCCTACGATTTGGCTGTTACACTCGACGTAACACCCATACTTCGAGGGAAGCGCCATGGATTTTTCGACCATTGTTTTCTGGCTGATCGTACTGGGCCTGATTTTTTACGTTGTCAGTATCTACAACACGCTGGTTACTCTGAAAAACCGCTATCTGAATGCGTTTTCGCAAATTGAGGTACAGCTAAAGCGACGATACGACCTGATCCCCAATCTGGTAGAGACTGCCAAGGGATATCTGGCGCACGAGCGGGAAACGCTGGAAGCGGTAACTGCTGCACGCAACGACGCAGCCGCTGTGTTGGCCGCCATGGGCGAAGGCGGCATCGGCGGAGAGGCGATGGGCAAGCTCGCCAGTGCAGAAAACGCACTGCAGGGCGCCTTGGGCAAGCTGAACGTCACCATGGAAGCCTATCCGGACCTCAAAGCCAGTGAAAATATGCAGCAACTCTCCGAGGAGCTCACTACCACTGAGAACAGAATCTCCTTTGCACGCCAGGGCTACAACGACGCCGTTATGGCCTTCAACACCTATCGCCAGAGCTTTCCGCCTTTATTCTTTGCCGCCAAGTTCGGCCACCCAGCCGATGCAGAACTGTTGGAGTTCGAAGACTCGGCGCAAATTCAGGCGGCACCCAGCGTCAGTTTCTAGCGCTATCCGCCGGGCCCCGTTACCGCCCGGCGAATCAACCCCTCGCGATAACCGTATCTCGTGAACTTCTTCGAGCAACAGGACCTTGCCCGGCGCAATACGCGTCTGCTGACGGCGTTGTTCCTTGTCACCGTGGTTGGCCTCATCCTGATCACAAACCTTGCCGTAGCCGTCTTCCTGTATGCCGGGGACGCCGAACGCGAGCTAACGCTCGCTTCCCTGGGACGATACTTCAGTTGGGAGCGGGCCGGCTTTACCGGACTTGGTATCGCAGCCACCGTGGCACTGGTTGCCTTCCTCAAATGGCTGCAGCTCTCCTCGGGGGGTAAAACTATTGCCGAAGGCATGGGCGGTACACGCGTGTTGCCACAAACGCGGGACAAAGCAGAGCGACGGTGCCTCAATATCGTGCAGGAGATGGCCCTGGCGGCCAATATGCCGGTGCCGCCACTCTACGTGTTAAACACCGAGCGCGGTATCAACGCCTTTGCCGCCGGCAGCGTGCCCGCAGATGCGGTGGTCGCTGTGACGCGCGGCGCACTGGAACATTTGAAGCGTCACGAACTTCAGGGTGTCATCGGCCATGAATTCAGCCATATCCTTAACGGCGATATAAAGCTCAATATCCGGCTGGCTGCACTGTTGAAAGGCATCACCTTCATTGGCGATGTCGGGCACCTGTTGATGCGCGCCGGCGTCTACCACCGTACCGGGATGAGGCGGCAGAACAATGAGGGCGCTGCCGCACTGCCACTACTGGGTTTGGCACTGTTCATTCTTGGCTGGCTGGGCGGTGTTGCCGCCGGGTTCATTAAGGCGGCGATCAGCCGCCAGAAGGAATTTCTAGCGGATGCCAGCGCCGTGCAGTACACGCGAGACCCTGACGGCATCGGAGACGCATTGAAGGTCATCGGCGGATACATACCCGGTACTCTCGTGCATGCAGCGAGAGCAAACGAGCTTTCACACATCTTTTTTGGTCAAGTAGAGCATCGTCTGTGGCAGCAGTTTGCCACCCATCCGCCGCTCGATGAACGGATACGCCGTGTAGACAGAAGGTGGAATGGGGAGTACATCAAACGCCGCATTCAACATTATCAGGAGCAACCCAGCCATCCCGGTGCACACAGCGTGGGGGCTGGTCGCGCGGCGATCGTTGCGGCAGCGGCGGCGGCAGCGGCAGGTAATGTCGCGGGCGTTCAGGAAGCCCTGGCCGATGCCGGCAATTACCGGCAGTTCAAGGACAGTGAGCTATCGCCGGAAACACTGCGCGAGTTTGGCGAAAGCGATATAGCGGCCAAAAGCGGGCCTGATGCCACATTTGACGAACCCGATAGCGCAAGCGAACAGCAAACCGGGGGAACACCGACCGAGAACGCAGCCCTGCCGTCGGCGCTCACCCGCTATGCCGACGAACCACTGGGCGCAAGCGCGCTGGTTCTCTCGCTACTCATCGCGCCCGAGGAAGACATTAAGCAGCACCAGCTGCGAATTTTGTCCGGGGCCGGGGTGTTAGGCCAAACCGAACTGGTGAATACGCTCTCACCCGCCGTTCAGGAGTTAGACGCGGGTCAACGGTTGCCTCTGCTGGAGATCTGCATCCCCGCCCTGAAAACCATGTCTCTAAAGCAGTATCGGACCTTCAAGAACTCTGTGCTGCGCGTTATCCAGGCCGACAAACGCACTGATCTCGGTGAGTGGTGTCTGTTTCAGTTGCTCCGGCATTATCTCGATACCGAGTTTGTTCAGGTGAAACCGCATAAATACCGCTACCGGCGATTGGCAAAAGTTCGCTTCCATCTGCAAGTTGTACTGTCTGTACTGGCCTATCAGGGGAGCGGTGATGCCGAGGCTGCTTTCAAATGTGGCGTGGATGAGTTGGACATGCCGAAACTGATGCTACTGCCAATGGAGCAATGCTCGGTGGCGGCGTTCAGCCGCGCGGCCCATGAACTGGGAGCCTGCTACCCCCTGCTCAAGCCGAGAATACTCAAGGCCATGGCGCTGGCTGCCAGCGAAGACGGGACCGTGTGTGAGAAAGAGCGTGAGCTGGTTAGAGCACTCGCAGCCGTAATGGGTTGCCCCATCCCCAACGATAACAACAGCCCGCTGGCGGAATTCGCAACCCCAACATAACCCCTGACGTAACGAACATGGGGCTACCTCGCGCAGTCCGTTGCGACCGCCCACGCTCTCATCACTGTTGGCCACTCCCCGCGGCCACCATCAAAAGCGTTCAGCCGCTGGCGTCCTGCGAGAGCACTGCTAGTCTTCTAAACATCTGATGACCACGGATGGCGTCAGACAACGTATCGAACATGAGCGAACAGGGAGGTTCATCATGGCCATCATGCAAAGCGCGGAGCTACTGCGCCGGGCCCGACTCACAGCAGGCAATCCAGCTCCACACATACGATCAGAGGCACGGCGCGAGGCACTGTCGAGTGGCAGAGCGCACCATGAGCTTGAGGAATCTAGCGGTCGCAACTACCTTCAGCCTCTGTCTCGAACCACGGACCGGGTTCTTCACATTCTGCTGTCTGGCGACCTATCGCGTCTGCGGTCGGAGTCGGTTGCTGAGTCACTCGGCATCAGTTGCACCACCCTGCGTCGCCGGCTACGAGGGGATCACACCAGCTACCAATTCCTGCTGGACAGGGCACGCCAGTACCGCTGCGAAAAAAAGCTCAGGGAACGATGGCTGCCGGGCAAGTGCATGGCCGATGAGCTGGGCTACCTCGAGGTCAATAGTTTCTACCGCGCTTTCCGGCGCTGGACAGGCCTTAGCTACAGTCAATACAAGCTGCGCTACCACTGAGCTAAGTGACAGCGCGTCGGGCTAGCTGGCATCCCCGGATGGGGGTGTTACTTCGCGGGCGCCGGCCACACTCTCCACGGCCGCGGCTGAGTCACTGAACACCACCTGATCGCGACCCTGCGCCTTGCCCGCGTACATCGCGCGGTCAGCAGCGGCCATGCACGCATCCAGCGATTCACCTTTGCGGTGCAGCGATACACCAATCGTGGCGGTAATCGAAAGGCTGACGCCATCATGGGCGAAGCCATAACCGGCGATGGTTGATCTCAGGTTCGCAGCCACCGTCGAGGCCCCACGCTCATTCGTCTGCGGTAGCAAGATGATGAACTCCTCGCCGCCCCAGCGCCCGATGACATCAACCTCACGAAGTGCACCACGAAGGCACCCCGCGAGTTGCTGCAAAATGGCATCACCGCAGGCATGACCGAATCGATCATTCACGCGTTTGAAATCATCGATGTCCAATAGCATCAAAGCGAACTCTCGGCGACCTCTGAACACGCGTTGGATTTCGCTCAACCCTTCCTCAGTAAAACCACGGCGGTTGAGCAATTTGGTGAGCGGGTCGATACGCGCCATCTCCTGAAGGCGTTTATTGGCCACACTCAGCGCCCGGGTCCGTTCCGCCACCTCATCCTCGAGACGCGAGACGTTTGCTGTAAAACGGTTAGCCAGCGACACGGCCATGGCAGCGAAGATGGCGACAAAGCCAAACGGCATCAGGCGCATCGTGTCTGTTTGCGCCAGGTCTATCAGCAAATCGTTGACACAGGTCATCGCAAAGATCATGACCCCCAATATCGACGTTCTCGCTTCGGGGTGCCCGTCGCGGAAACGCTTGATGAGGAGGACAGAGCCCAGAATAAGAAGAGGCAGGGACCATAGTTGAAAGTACGGCAAAGTAGACCACAGTACCGCCATGCCTGGGATCAATATCGCAGCCAACGACAAGACCACGAATGTGGCCTGATAAATGCGCAACCACTGCCTGATTTGAGTATCAAGCAGTGTCCATAGCATTTGAATCACGACGGCCGGGAAAATATAGATCGCCGCAAACTCAATTTTTTTCCACACCAGAAAAGAGAAGTCTATAGCGTACTTCCATTGATTCAGCGTGATTCCGTAAATCCCAATATTGATGGCAAGTAACCCTAGCCAGAGATAGCTGCGAAATTGCCGATTCCTGCGGTAGAGGTATGTGTGGTAAATACCGAACCCGATAAATAATAGGCTGGCCAGCAGACCAGGTAGCTCGCTGCGTGCTGTTGACAGCAGCAAGTCGGCGTTATTGCCCAGTATGAAATCACCGTAATAGGGGCCACTGCCCCACGCATCGGTGATCCCGGCGTCACCACCCCATACACGCAACGCCAGCACCAGTGTTCCATCAGTTGCAACTGCGGACGATGGCACCGCGAGCACGCGAACACGATCATAATTTAGCTCAGCTAACGGCGGCAGCGCGCCCACACCGCCGATAAGTTTACCCCCGGCGTAGACCTCGAAGGCGCTCATCACTTTGCCGGTTTTGAGGGCGAGTTGAAATTGTGCTGGCCAATCTTGTGGCGTTGGCACGTCAAGTTTGACCGTCAAACGATACCAGGCGAGTTGATTGGTCTCGGGGTATCCACCCTCTGGCCAGCGGCCCGGCAGACGCCTATCTACCCAGCTCGTGTCATCGAATCTGGGAAGGGCCCATTCGGCATTGTCACCCGGTTGGAACTTCCACATGCCCGAGACAGATACGCCACGCATTAGCGCCTGCTGACCAATGCGGGGCTGCTCGGCTGCGTTTACGCCGGCTCTCGCAGGTATCGGCATCGCAAGCAGTAACAAGACCACGCATACGATAGCAGCGCCTCCCTGCAAGAGGTGGCGGCTGCTCGTGTGAAAAGCCGTGCCTGGTAAACCCATCGTCAGTTAAACCCGTCGAATATGGACACCTAAAGCCTAGACCACAGGATGGATGCCGTTCGCGGAAATGTGTCTGTTGTGGAACCAGTTCACACTCTATCTCGACTTTTTGGGGGCTACTTCACAGCCTGCACGGCCAGACCGGCATATTCATGCAGGGCACGGGTGGTGCGCGCGAGGTCTTGCGCGGTAGGCAGCCATCGCGGTACGGAGGGTTTAACGAGTATCACCTGGAAATCAGTGGGCGCGGGGATAACATCAAAGCCCTGCTTCTCAAACCAGCGTTGGGCTCGGATCATGTGGTAGCCCGATGTCACCAATAAAACACGTTCGATGCCCTTATTGCCGAGGAGAGCGGCCGCATAGACCGCGTTTTCTTCCGTGGTCCGGCTGTTACGCTCGAGTAACAAAGCTTCATCTGGAATGCCAATCACGTGCATGATGTCGCGCATGCGTTCAGCCTCGGGCCGCTCGTCATCGCGGGAACCGCCGCTCAAGACTACAAGAGGTGCTTTGCCCACCTGAAACAACTTGGCGCCATAAATCAGCCTGTCGGCGGCATGATGTAAGTCTGGCAGCGTCCCGAAATGCACGTCTCCCCTGTCTACGCCGCCAAGCACCACAATTGCTTGTGCGTCGGGCAGCGCAGAGACAGTTTTCGGGCGTGCATCGGCCTCCAGTGAGGCCATCAACGCATCGGCGAACAACGCTGTTGATGCTATCCACAACCAAACCATCGCCAGTGCCTGGACAAGCAACCCGAACAGGCGCCCTCTCACGGATACCGCAATGACAAGGATGCCGATCAAACACAACAACATCGATTGGGTCAGCGGATAAATACACAATGAAACTAGCTTGGTCACTGTGAAACTCATCGCTATAGTTTGCGCCAGTTCACGAACTGAAGATATGCGTAATAACAAGCATTTCCGCGATCCACGTTAAGTGTTAATGTTCGCTAGTATTAGTATTTAAAAAATGACCGCTCCGATGCAATTTGATCGCTTCTACTGGCGACACGCTCGATATGGCGTGTTCATGGCCATCGCATGCGCCTGCTTTACCAGCCCCGCGCTCTCACAAACTGTGACTGTCGCATCCGGCGCCAGCTTTGTCTTGGGAGCCGGTACGCTGACAACCGGCTGTGGTGATGTAAACGTGGCGGGTCAATTTCAGGTAGGCTCAGGCACGGTAACCGGCACAAACAACGTCAGTATCAGCGGTGGCACACTCGATGGTGGATCGGGCCTGGTCTCACTCTCTGGTAACTGGAGCAACGCCGGCACCTTCGTTCCCGGCTCGGGTACAGTTCGGGTAGTCGACGGCTGTGGCGCCACAGAATCGCAAATCATAGGCGACAACACGTTCGCCGCTTTCTCCGCGAACTCAGGCACCGGTAAGCAGCTAACGATTGCATCCTCGTCAACACAAACGTTCAACAACGCGCTCAGCCTAACTGGTGCTAGCGGCAACCGTTTATTGATCCGCAGTAGCACGCCCGGCAGTAGCGCAGCCTTCGTACTGAAACCGGGAGCCAGCCAGACTATCCAGTCAGTTGATGTGAGCGACAACGACGCGAGCGGCGGCGAGACCATCGCCCCGGATGTGCCATCCGCCTTCGACTCGGTTAGAGGCAGTAATCTTCTCAACTGGTTTGTTGAGATAGCGCCACCTATTCCTGTAGATACGCTTCCGTTACCTGCGCTGGTTGCGCTCATCGCATTAGTTGGACTAGCACTTCGCAGGAAACTCCCGTCTACACGAGCCGCGCATAACGCATGACACGCTTCCCCCGAGGTGTTAATGCGCGCTTGCAGCGCAAGCGCCTGGCAATCGCGATAGCCTCGCTAACATCGCTGGGCTACGCCACCACTCCGCTTTCCCAAGACGTGGTTATTGCGCCTGCGCCCGGCGGTGCAGTGAATGTTCGAGGCGTCGTGCGTCTCCCTGACGTCAGCGGGACACCTCAGAATAGTGACCCACTGTGCTACGACCTGGCGACGGGACAAATTACAAACTGCGCACCCGGTACAGGCGTCGGCGCAACGGGGCCGACCGGACCGACAGGTCCCACCGGTGCACAAGGTATTCAAGGGCCTACCGGAGCCCAGGGGATTCAAGGCCCCACCGGAGCTGATGGTGCGCA
>NZ_BMYM01000006.1 GCF_014652275.1 Parahalioglobus pacificus
GTCAGCGCTGCCGTCAGAGTAGTCTTACCGTGGTCAACGTGACCAATTGTGCCCACGTTTACGTGGGGTTTCGTACGCTCAAATGTTTCCTTTGCCACTTTAATTCACCTCTGTATGAGATTGTCGATTAGTTAATGAGTTGCGTTTTTGGAGATGATCGCATCCGCAATATTGCTGGGCGCTTCGGCGTACTTGGAAAACTCCATAGTGTACGTCGCGCGTCCCTGGGTAGCGCTGCGCAGGTCGGTCGCATAACCAAACATCTCCGCCAGCGGCACTTCAGCGTTGACCACCTTCCCGGATGGATTTTCATCCATGCCGGCAATGAGGCCACGTCGGCGATTCAGGTCTCCCACCACATCGCCCATATTTTCTTCCGGGGTAACTACCTCAACCTTCATAACAGGCTCAAGTAACACCGCACCGCCGTGCTCGGCCAACTTCTTTGTGGCCATGCTGGCAGCAATCTTGAAAGCCATTTCGTTGGAGTCCACATCGTGGAAAGATCCATCGTACAAGGTGGCCTTCAGCCCCAGCAGGGGGTAACCAGCCAGCACCCCGTTTTGCATTTGTTCTTCAACACCCTTTTGCACCGCAGGGATGTATTCTCGCGGCACAATCCCGCCAACGATCTCGTTGACGAATTCCAACCCCTCATCGTTCGGGTCTTCGGCAGGCTCAAACTTGATCCAGACATGGCCGTACTGGCCACGACCACCGGATTGGCGAACGAACTTGCCTTCAATTTCGGAGATGTTGCGAATTGCTTCGCGGTAGGCCACCTGGGGCTTACCAATATTTGCCTCAACGCTGAACTCGCGACGCATACGGTCAACGATAATATCCAGGTGAAGCTCACCCATGCCGGAGATGATGGTCTGGCCTGTTTCCTCGTCGGTCTTAACGCGGAAAGAAGGATCTTCCTGAGCCAACTTGCCCAGCGCTACACCCATCTTTTCCTGATCGGCCTGCGAGCGCGGCTCTACCGCTACCGAAATAACAGGTTCAGGGAACTCCATACGTTCCAGCACGATGGGGCTGCCAATGTCGCAAAGCGTGTCCCCGGTCGTAACATCTTTCAGCCCCACGGCCGCAGCAATATCGCCCGCCAGAACTTCTTTGATTTCCTCGCGACTATTGGAGTGCATCTGCACCATGCGGCCCACGCGCTCTTTCTTCTGCTTCACAGAATTGAACACGCCGGTACCGCTTTCCAGTTTGCCAGAGTACACACGGAAGAACGTCAGTGTGCCGACAAATGGATCTGTCGCTATCTTGAACGCCAGGGCAGCAAACGGTGCGTTATCATCGGCCTCGCGCGTATCGACAGTTTCACCGTCGTCCAGCGTTCCTTCGATGGCTTTCACTTCCGTCGGCGCAGGCATGTACTCAATCACCGCATCGAGGACGGCCTGAACCCCTTTGTTCTTGAAGGCACTACCGCCCAGCACGGGAACAATTTCGTTCGCCAGCGTACGAGCACGAAGGCCTTCCTTGATTTCATCTTCTGTGAGCTCACCCTCTTCAAGGTATTTCTCCATGAGCTCTTCGGTTGCCTCCGCGGCAGCCTCAATCATGAACTCGCGCATTTCCGCGACTTCATCGGCCATGTCCGCGGGGACATCGGCGTACTCGAAGCTCATGCCCTGATCGGCTTCGCTCCAGATGATGGCCTTGTTCTTAACAAGGTCTACAACGCCTTTAAATTCGTCCTCAGCGCCAATGGTCATTTGCAGAGGCACAGGGTTTGCACCCAGCCGCTCTGTCAGTTGACTTACAACGCTGCGGAAATCCGCACCCGCACGGTCCATCTTGTTGACGAAGACCATGCGCGGTACGTGATACTTGTTGGCTTGTCGCCAAACCGTTTCTGTCTGTGGTTGCACGCCTGATGAGCCGCACAGTACAACGACAGCACCGTCCAATACGCGCAGGGAACGCTCCACCTCAATGGTGAAATCTACGTGCCCGGGCGTATCGATGATATTGATGCGGTGTTCATCGAATTGCGCATCCATACCGCGCCAGAAGCAGGTGGTTGCAGCAGAGGTAATTGTGATACCCCGCTCCTGCTCCTGCTCCATCCAGTCCATCGTGGCTGCACCGTCATGCACTTCACCGATCTTGTGAGAAAGACCGGTGTAGAACAGGACGCGCTCGGTGGTGGTGGTTTTACCCGCATCCACGTGCGCGCAGATACCAATATTCCTGTATCTGTTGATCGGTGTTTTACGTGCCACGTAAGACTCTCCGCAGAAAGACTGCCAGACGGCTTAGAAACGGTAGTGCGAGAACGCCTTGTTGGCTTCCGCCATGCGGTGCACATCTTCGCGCTTCTTCACGGCATTACCCTTGCCCTGAGATGCGTCGATGATTTCACCGGCCAGACGTTGGCGCATAGACTTCTCACCGCGGTTACGTGCGTACTCCACCAGCCAGCGCATGGACAGCGCTACACGGCGGGAGGGACGAACTTCAACCGGCACCTGGTAGGTTGCACCACCCACACGGCGAGACTTTACCTCTACCATGGGAGCGATGTTTTCCAGCGCTTCGTCGAATACTTCGAGGGGGTCTTTGCTCAGCTTGTCCTGAACAATATCAAGTGCACCGTAAACAATGCTCTCAGCGACTGACTTCTTGCCGCTTACCATTACATGGTTCATGAATTTCGCTAGCGTTACGTTACCGAATTTGGGATCCGGCAGTACTTCGCGTTTAGCGACTACGCGTCTTCTTGGCATGCTATTGCCCTTCTCTCTCTTCAGGTTTACCCGAACACCAACCTGCCACTTGTAGGCGGGGGAGGCAGGGGTTCGGCCTTACTTACAACGTGGTTGTGTTACAGCTGAGATCCCTTACTTGGGACGCTTGGCACCGTACTTGGAGCGACCTTGCTTACGGTCGGCGACTCCAGAGGTGTCCAGGCTGCCGCGCACGGTGTGATAACGCACACCAGGCAGGTCCTTTACACGACCGCCACGAATCAGAACCACACTGTGCTCCTGCAGGTTGTGGCCTTCACCACCAATGTATGAAGAAACTTCATAGCCATTGGTCAGGCGCACACGGCAGACTTTACGCAGTGCAGAGTTCGGCTTCTTGGGCGTAGTCGTATAAACACGGGTGCACACACCACGACGCTGCGGGCAAGCCTGCAGTGCGGGTACGTCACTCTTGGCGACCTTGCGCTTTCTCGGCTTACGAACCAACTGGTTGATCGTTGCCATTCAGTTTGAACTCCAAAATATGTTTGTGTTTCATGGCGTTACCGCCATGGCTCCCAGTCGAAGCAGCCCTTGCATAGTGCGACCTGAAAAACAGACGCGCAGGAGACCCCCCGAAAGAGGAGGCGGAATTCTATAGACCGACGGTAGGCGAGTCAAGCACTTAGGCTCTTGCCCAAGTAGGTCTTCCCGGGGCGGATAACTGGCCACAAATAACCCGCGTTAAGCGGTTCTCAATACCCGTTTGCAGTAGTCGTATATAAGGAGGGAAGACTTACCGCAGAAGTGAATTGGGGGTGTCAGGCTTTCGTACTGGAGCAGCCGCAAAATTTACGCCTTACGCGCTCAAAAAGCGGTCGATTTTCCTCCCCAACCGCGCAGCTTTCCTGTACCATTGCGCCCTATTTTTTTCCGCCCATACGAAATCAACCGGGAATACCCATGGCTGACTTATCTTTGTACCGCAACATCGGCATCTTCGCACACGTTGACGCCGGTAAAACCACCACCACTGAGCGCATCCTGAAGCTCACCGGTAAGATCCATAAAACCGGTGAGGTGCACGATGGCCAGGCAACCACTGACTTCATGGAGCAGGAGCAGGAGCGTGGTATTACCATTCAATCTGCAGCAACTACCTGTTTCTGGAAAGATCATCGCCTGAACATCATCGACACGCCCGGACACGTAGACTTCACCGTTGAAGTTTATCGTTCACTGAAGGTTCTCGATGGCGGCGTGGGTGTATTCTGCGGCTCCGGTGGCGTTGAGCCACAGTCGGAAACCAACTGGCGCTACGCCAACGAATCAGAAGTATCCCGCCTGATCTTCGTCAACAAGCTGGACCGTATCGGTGCTGATTTCTACCGCGTTGTTAAGCAGGTTGAAGACGTACTGGGTGCCAACCCGCTGGTCATGGTTCTTCCCATTGGCCGCGAAGACGGTTTCATCGGCGTTGTCGATCTGCTGACTCGCAAAGCGCACGTATGGCCTGATCCGGGCAACCCCGAGAAGTTTGATATCACTGATGTCCCCGAAGACATGGTTGACGAAGTCGAAGAGTGGCGCGAGAAGCTGATCGAGATGGCTGTCGAGCAGGATGATGACCTGATGGAACAGTACCTGGAAGGTAACGAACCCTCCATGGACGACATCAAGCGCTGCATCCGCGAAGGCACTCGCAAACTGGACTTCTTCCCCACGTACTGTGGTTCTGCGTTCAAGGACAAGGGTATCCAGCTGGTGCTGGACGCCGTTGTCGACTACCTGCCCAACCCGACCGAAGTCGATCCGCAGCCGCTGACAGACGAAGCCGGTGAGCCTACTGGTGAGGTGGCAACTGTTGATCCTGAAGAGCCGCTGCGCGCATTGGCGTTCAAGATCATGGACGACCGCTTCGGTGCTCTGACCTTCGTTCGCATCTACTCCGGTAAGTTGCAGAAAGGCGACACCATCCTTAACTCCTTCACCGGCAAGACTGAGCGCATCGGCCGAATGGTTGAGATGCACGCCAACGACCGAGCCGAGCTGGACTCCGCCCAGGCCGGCGACATTATCGCCATCGTTGGTATGAAGAATGTACAAACAGGTCACACACTGTGTGATCCGAAGGTGCCCTGTACACTGGAAGCCATGGTGTTCCCAGAGCCGGTAATCTCGATCGCTGTTGCTCCCAAAGACAAGGGCGGTGCAGAGAAAATGGGTATTGCGATCGGCAAGATGGTTGCTGAAGACCCCTCCTTCCGCGTTGAGACAGACGAAGACTCTGGCGAGACCATCCTCAAAGGTATGGGCGAGCTTCACCTGGACGTTAAAGTCGACATCCTCAAGCGCACCTACGGTGTAGAGCTGGAAGTCGGCAAGCCACAGGTTGCCTACCGCGAGACGATCACCACGGCTATCGAAGATTCCTACACGCACAAGAAGCAGTCAGGTGGTTCTGGTCAGTTCGGTAAGATCGACTACCGCATCAAGCCCGGCGAGCCCGGTTCTGGCTTCGCGTTCTCCTCGACCGTTGTGGGCGGTAACGTTCCCAAGGAATTCTTCCCCGCGATTGAGAAGGGTTTCCAGGTCATGATGGAAGAAGGCCCGATTGCTGGCTTCCCCGTTCTGGACGTAGAGATCGAGCTGTACGATGGTGCGTTCCACGCGGTTGACTCCTCGGCCATCGCCTTCGAGCTGGCCGCCAAAGGCGCCTTCCGTCAGTCTATGCCAAAGGCGGGCGCACAGCTGATCGAGCCGATCATGAAAGTTGACGTATTCACCCCAGACGATCACGTGGGTGACGTTATCGGTGACCTCAACCGTCGCCGCGGCATGATCAAAGACCAGGACGCTGGCGCCACTGGCGTTCGCATCAAGGCTGACGTACCACTGTCAGAGATGTTCGGCTACATCGGCCACCTGCGTACCATGACTTCTGGCCGTGGTCAGTTCTCCATGGAGTTCTCACACTACATGCCTTGCCCTCAGAACGTATCTGATGAGGTCATTGCTGAAGTCGCAGAGCGTAAGAAAGCGGGCTAAATCCTGCTCTCATCAAGAAAGCCGGCCTAGCGCCGGCTTTTTTGTGCCCTGCTTTCAGGGGTTCGCGCTCTACGGCGATGCCGTCGGGTCAACCCTGGCGTTTAAGAATCACTGCCTGATTCAGCATGCACAGGTGCTTCCCGTAACTCTGTTGCTGAATGGGCCCGAGCTTCGATCGATCACGCTCTAAAACTGAATACACAGGAAGGAAGGCAGGAAGGACACAGATCGAGGCCACTGTGTGGGCTGGGCCATCAATTCACAGTGGTGGTCACTACCAGAGCGAACGATTTCCCAAACAAAAAAAAGGCGGTGAGAACACTCACCGCCTTTCTTGCGCTGGCTTGAGAATTACTCCTCAGCCATCAGTTCCTCACGCAGTGCCGCCTCGATGTCCTGAGCAGACACAGTCATCTCAGTCTCACCATCACGGGTACGCTTGCGCTCCTCATGGTAAGCAAGGCCAGTACCCGCGGGAATCAGTCGACCCACAACTACGTTCTCTTTCAGACCACGGAGGTAGTCGCGCTTGCCGGTCACCGCAGCTTCCGTCAACACGCGGGTTGTCTCCTGGAAGGAGGCCGCGGAGATAAAGCTCTCGGTTGCCAGCGACGCTTTGGTGATACCCAGAAGCTCACGCTCACCACCGGCAACCACCAGGCCTTCTGCCTGCAGACGCTCGTTCTCTTCGAGGAAGTTAACGTACTCGACTTGCTCGCCCTTGATGAAGTTAGAGTCACCCGCGGCGGTAATGATCACCTTACGCAGCATCTGGCGAACAATCACCTCGATGTGCTTATCGTTGATCTTCACGCCCTGGAGGCGGTAAACCTCCTGGATCTCGTTGACGATGTAGTTCGCCAGCTCCTCAATGCCTTTGAGCCGGAGGATGTCGTGCGGGCTCAGCGGACCTTCTGAAACGACCTCGCCTTTCTCTACGTATTCACCTTCGAACACAGACAGGTTGCGCCATTTCGGGATCAATGCCTCGTAGTGATCCGAGCCATCCGCCAGCGGCTTGCCGTCAGTCGGTGTGATCACCAGACGACGCTTGCCTTTGGTTTCCTTACCGAAGGAAACGGTGCCCGAAATCTCAGCCAGAATCGCAGGCTCTTTCGGCTTACGCGCTTCGAACAAGTCGGCAACGCGCGGCAGACCACCGGTAATATCACGGGTCTTGGAACCCTCCTGCGGGATACGGGCAATCACGTCACCCGCTTCCAGCTTGGCGCCATCTTCCATGCTCACCAGCGCAAGCGCAGGCAGGAAGTAATGGGCTGGCACATTGGTGCCGGCCAGGCACAGCTCCTTACCTTTATCGTCGACCAGCGTTACTGCAGGACGAATGTCCTTACCCGCTGCGGGGCGCTCACCCGGCTCGATGACTTCGATGCTGGACAGACCGGTTAGATCATCTGTCTTGCGCTTGACGGTAATGCCTTCGTCCATACCACTGAACTTGGCTGTACCCGCAACCTCAGTGATGATTGGGTGCGTGTGCGGATCCCAGTTGGCAACGACGTCGCCAGCTTTCACTTCTGCGTGGTCAGCAACCTTGATCACTGCACCGTAGGGCAGCTTGTAGCGCTCACGCTCACGGCCCATGGTATCCAGCAGTGACAGCTCACCGGAACGCGAAACTGCAATCAGTGTACCGTCGGTACGCTCTACCGACTTCAGGTTGTGCAGACGGATAGTACCGTCGTTCATTACCTGGATGTTGTCCTGCGCTGTCGCACGGGAGGCCGCACCACCAATGTGGAAAGTACGCATGGTCAGCTGGGTACCCGGCTCACCAATCGACTGTGCAGCTACGACACCAATCGCCTCACCCATGTTCACCTTGTGACCACGTGCCAGGTCGCGTCCGTAACAGGTGGAGCAGATACCGTGGCGTGTCTCACAGGTGATCGGAGAGCGCACTTCAACTTCGTCGATACCCATCTCTTCGATGCGCGTAATCCACAGCTCGTCGAGCATGGTGCCCGCAGTAATGGCAATCTCGTCTTCGGTGCCGGGCTTGATTACATCGCGCGCAACAATACGGCCCAGCACGCGATCACCCAGAGATTCGATGATGTCGCCACCATCAATAACGGGTGTCATCAGCAGACCGGTGTCTGTGCCACAGTCTTCTTCTGTCACTACCAGGTCCTGGGCAACGTCGACCAATCGACGTGTCAGGTAACCGGAGTTTGCAGTTTTCAGTGCAGTATCCGCCAGACCCTTTCGAGCACCGTGCGTAGAGATGAAGTACTGCAGTACGTTCAAACCTTCACGGAAGTTAGCGACGATGGGTGTTTCGATGATCGAGCCATCGGGCTTGGCCATCAGACCACGCATACCCGCCAACTGACGGATCTGAGCGGGCGAACCACGCGCACCGGAATCGGCATAGATAAACACAGAGTTAAACGAAGACTGCTCTTCATCTTCTCCGTCTTTGTTGACCACGGTCTCTTTTGAAAGACCTTCCATCATCGACTTGGACACCAGGTCGTTCGCACGTGACCAGATGTCGATAACCTTGTTGTACTTCTCACCCTGGGTTACCAGGCCGGCTGCGTACTGGTCTTCGATTTCTTTGACTTCCGCTTCGGCGTGATCAATCAACTCAGCCTTGGCATCCGGAATGACGAAATCATTCACACCAATCGAGGCGCCGGAACGCGTGGAGTACTCGTAACCCGTATACATCAGGCGGTCAGCGAAGATAACCGTGGCCTTCAGGCCCACCACGCGGTAGCAACGGTTGATGATGCGAGAAATCGCCTTCTTGGCCATGGGCTGGTTGACCATATCGAAGGCCAGGCCTTCGGGTACGATCTCCCACAGCAGGGCTCGACCTACGGTCGTTTCGGCGACGAAGGTGCGCGCTACGCTGTCACCCTCTTCCATCTGCACGTCCTCAGTGATGCGCACTTTAACGCGTGCGTGCAGGTCAACCTGCTCACCAATGTAGGCGCGGTGCACCTCAGCCACATTAGCGAAGACCATACCCTCGCCCTTGGCGTTGATACGCTCGCGGGTCATGTAGTACAGGCCCAATACCACGTCCTGCGAAGGCACAATAATGGGCTCGCCGTTTGCGGGCGACAGGATGTTGTTGGTCGACATCATCAGAGCACGCGCTTCCAACTGGGCTTCCAGTGTCAGCGGCACGTGTACCGCCATCTGGTCACCGTCAAAGTCAGCGTTGTAGGCCGCACATACCAGAGGATGCAGCTGAATTGCCTTACCTTCAATCAGCACAGGCTCAAAGGCCTGGATGCCAAGACGGTGAAGCGTCGGGGCACGGTTCAGAAGTACCGGGTGCTCGCGGATAACTTCGGCGAGGATGTCCCAAACTTCTGGCGGCTCGCGTTCTACCATCTTCTTGGCAGCCTTGATGGTGGTCGCAAGACCACGCGCTTCCAGCTTGCCGAAGATAAAGGGCTTAAACAGCTCAAGGGCCATCTTCTTGGGCAGGCCACACTGGTGCAGTCGCAGCGTGGGGCCAACCACGATCACGGAACGGCCAGAGTAGTCCACACGCTTACCCAGCAGGTTCTGACGGAAACGACCCTGCTTACCCTTGATCATGTCTGCCAGCGATTTCAGCGGACGCTTGTTGGAGCCGGTAATCGCACGACCGCGACGTCCGTTATCCAGCAGCGCATCCACAGACTCCTGCAGCATCCGCTTTTCGTTGCGCACAATGATGTCCGGCGCGTTCAAGTCCAGCAGGCGCTTGAGACGGTTGTTACGGTTGATAACGCGACGGTACAAATCGTTCAGGTCTGAAGTCGCGAAGCGGCCACCGTCCAGCGGAACCAGCGGACGAAGATCCGGTGGCAGCACGGGCAGCGCGTTCAACACCATCCACTCTGGCTTATTGCCGGAGTTGGCGAAGGCTTCCATCAGCTTAAGGCGCTTGGACAGCTTCTTGATCTTGGTTTCAGAATTAGTGGCGGGGATCTCTTCACGCAGGCGTGCGATCTCTCCATCCAGGTCCAATTGCATCATCAGATCCTGAACAGCCTCGGCACCCATCTTGGCCGAGAACTCGTCACCAAACTCTTCCATGGACTCGTAGTACTGCTCATCTGTCAGCAGTTGCCCATGCTCCAGTGTGGTCATACCGGGATCGGTTACTACATAGGATTCAAAGTACAGAACACGCTCGATATCACGCAGGGTCATATCCAGCAGCAAACCGATACGGGACGGCAGTGACTTCAGGAACCAGATGTGTGCAACCGGGCTGGCAAGTTCAATGTGACCCATGCGCTCACGACGCACTTTTGCCAGCGCGACTTCAACGCCACACTTTTCACAGATGACACCGCGGTGCTTCAGGCGCTTGTACTTACCGCACAGGCACTCGTAGTCCTTCACCGGGCCAAAAATCTTGGCGCAGAACAAGCCGTCACGCTCGGGCTTGAACGTACGGTAGTTAATGGTCTCGGGCTTTTTCACTTCCCCGAACGACCAGGAGCGAATCATCTCCGGCGATGCCAGGCCGATTCGGATTGAGTCGAATTCGTCTGTCTGTCCTTGGGACTTCAGCAAATTAAGTAGATCTTTCAAGGTCTTTCCTCCGCGAGGTTTTCCTTCTGCTGGCAGCACTAGGCTGCCAACCGTTGTCCTTCATTGTTTAGGGCAAACCCCCGCGTACGGGGGTCGCTGCGTGTCAGTCGTTTTCCAGCTCTATATCGATACCGAGCGAGCGGATTTCCTTGACCAACACATTGAAGGACTCGGGCATGCCCGGCTCCATGCGATGATCGCCATCGACAATGTTTTTGTACATCTTGGTACGGCCTGTGACGTCGTCTGACTTCACGGTCAGCATCTCCTGCAGCGTGTACGCCGCACCGTATGCTTCCAGCGCCCAGACCTCCATCTCACCGAAGCGCTGGCCACCGAACTGTGCCTTACCACCCAGCGGCTGCTGAGTTACCAGGCTATAGGATCCCGTGGAGCGCGCATGCATCTTGTCATCCACCAGGTGGTTGAGCTTGAGCATATACATGTAACCCACAGTGACCGGACGATCAAAGGTGTCACCGGTACGACCATCGTACAGCGTGAACTGACCGCTCTCTGGCATATCAGCCAGCTTGAGAAGCTCCTTGATGGACTCTTCAGCCGCGCCGTCAAACACGGGCGTTGCCATGGGTACACCGCCGGCAAGGTTACCAGCCAGCTCCATGATCTCCGTATCGCTCAGTGACTTCAGGTCTTCGATACGACCCGCGCCATTGTTGTAAACGGCTTCAAGGAACTTGCGAACCTCGGCCACTTTGCGCTGCTCTTCGATCATGCCATTGATCTTGTCGCCAAGACCCTTGGCAGCCATACCCAGGTGGGTTTCCAGAATCTGGCCCACGTTCATCCGCGAGGGTACGCCCAGCGGATTCAGCACGATATCAACGGGCTCACCGTTCCCATCGTAGGGCATGTCTTCCACGGGCATAATGACCGAAATAACACCCTTGTTACCGTGACGTCCCGCCATCTTATCGCCAGGCTGGATACGACGCTTAACAGCGAGATACACCTTAACGATTTTGAGTACGCCGGGTGCAAGATCGTCGCCGCTCTGCAGCTTGCTCTTCTTGTCTTCGAAGCGCTCTTCCAGCAGCTTATTCTGCTCTTCCAGCTGACGCTGTGCAGAGGCAACTGCCTCATTGAGATCAGCATCTGACACCTTGAGCTTGAACCACTGCTCACGATCCAGTTCAGCCAGAACTTTCTCCGTAAGGCTGGTGCCCTTGGTCAGGCCACCACCGCTGACGGTCTTCTTGCCCTTGAGCATATTGCCCAGGCGATTGAAGGTCGCCTCCTCGAAGATACGCAGCTCTTCTTTCAGGTCTTTGCGGTACTCGTCCAGCTGATACTTCTCGATCTGCTGGGCGCGCGCGTCTTTCTCAAGGCCATCGCGCGTGAAGACCTGTACATCGATAACCGTACCCTTGGTGCTGGAAGGTACGCGCAGGGAGGAGTCCTTAACGTCTGAGGCTTTCTCACCAAAGATGGCGCGCAGCAGCTTCTCTTCCGGAGTCAGCTGAGTCTCGCCCTTGGGCGTAACTTTACCAACGAGAATATCGCCGGCGTCAACTTCTGCACCGATGTAAACAATGCCGGATTCGTCCAGCTTACCCAATGCGCCTTCGCCAACGTTGGGGATATCCGCAGAGATTTCCTCGGGCCCCAGCTTTGTGTCACGGGCAATACAGGTCAGTTCCTGAATATGAATCGTGGTGAATCGGTCTTCTTTAACAACACGCTCGGACACCAGGATGGAGTCCTCGAAGTTGTAACCGTTCCAGGGCATGAACGCGATGCGCATGTTCTGGCCCAGTGCCAGTTCGCCCATATCGATGGACGGGCCGTCAGCCAGCACATCGCCGCGCGACACAGCATCCCCTTGACGCACAATCGGGCGCTGGTTGATGCAAGTGTTCTGGTTGGAGCGCTTGTACTTAGTCAGGTTATAGATATCGACGGGCGCTTCATCAACGTTAACGTCTTTATCGGCAACGCGAACCACAATCCGGCTGGCATCAACTGATTCAATGACACCGCCGCGCTTGGCCACAACACAGACGCCAGAGTCGGCTGCAACATAGCGCTCCATACCGGTGCCCACCAGTGGCTTGTCGCTCACCAGCGTAGGCACAGCCTGACGCTGCATGTTCGACCCCATCAGTGCACGGTTCGCATCATCGTGCTCCAGGAAGGGGATAAGCGCGGCAGCGATGGAGACAACCTGCTTTGGAGATACATCCATGTACTGGACGCTTTCCGGGGGTTGCAGCGTGAACTCGTTCAGGTGACGGACATTGATGAGTTCATCGACGAAACGGCCCTTATCATCCAGCGTGGCTGACGCCTGCGCAATGATGTATTCCGCTTCATTAATCGCCGACAGGTATTCGATCTCGTCAGTTACCTTGCCGTCTACAACTTTACGGTAGGGGCTTTCCAGGAATCCGTACTCGTTAGTCCGGGCATAGGTCGCCAGGGAATTGATCAGGCCAATGTTTGGACCTTCAGGTGTTTCAATGGGACACACACGACCGTAGTGCGTCGGGTGTACGTCACGCACCTCAAAGCCAGCACGCTCTCGGGTCAGACCACCCGGGCCGAGCGCAGAAACACGGCGCTTGTGCGTCACTTCCGACAGGGGGTTATTCTGGTCCATGAACTGGGACAGCTGGCTGGAGCCAAAGAACTCTTTCACTGCGGCAGAAACCGGCTTGGCATTGATCAGGTCCTGAGGCATCAGGCCTTCACTCTCGGCCATAGAGAGACGCTCTTTAACCGCGCGCTCAACACGCACCAAACCGACACGGAACTGGTTCTCAGCCATCTCACCAACGCTACGAACGCGACGGTTACCCAGGTGGTCAATGTCGTCCACCATACCCTTACCGTTGCGGATAGACACCAGCGTCTGCAGTACATCGACAATGTCTTCACGATCCAGTACGCCGCTGCCAGTCACGTCTTCGCGACCCAGGCGGCGGTTGAACTTCATGCGACCAACCGCCGACAAATCGTAACGGTCATGCGAGAAGAACAGGTTCTGGAACAGGTTTTCCGCCGACTCTTTAGTGGGCGGCTCGCCGGGGCGCATCATGCGGTAGATTTCTACCAAGGCTTCCAGCTCGTTGCGGGTAGTATCCTGACGCAACGTATCAGAGACGAACGGTCCACAATCAAGGTCGTTGGTGTACAGCGTCTCGATAGACTTGATCTCAGCTTCAGCAAGCTGACCAAGCACCTCTTCTGTCAACTCGGTGTTGCACTCAAACAGCACCTCACCCGATTTCTCGTCGACAATGTTCTTGGCTAGCGCACGGCCCAGCAGGTACTCAGTGGGTACCTCCAGCTCAGATACGCCCGCTTCTTCAAGCTGACGAATATGGCGTGCAGTGATTCGCCGGCTCTGTTCAACAATCACCTTGCGGCCAACCTTGATGTCGAAGGCGGCAACATCACCACGCAGGCGCTCTGGGATCAGGGTCATGGTGTAAGCACCCTCTTCTCCTGAGCTGAAGGTGTTTATCTCGTAGAACATCTCCAGAATTTCTTCTGAGCTGTATCCCAGTGCGCGCAGCAAAATAGTGGCGGGCAGCTTACGACGACGGTCGATACGGACGAAGACCAGGTCCTTGGGGTCGAACTCGAAATCCAGCCATGAGCCACGGTAGGGAATCACCCGGGCTGAATACAGCAGCTTGCCAGAGGAGTGGGTTTTTCCCTTATCGTGATCAAAGAACACACCTGGGGAGCGGTGCAACTGAGACACGATAACGCGTTCGGTACCGTTGATGACGAAGGTACCGTTCTCTGTCATCAGGGGGATTTCCCCCATGTAGACTTCTTGTTCCTTGATGTCTTTGATGGTCTTGTTCGCTGATTCCTTATCGTAAATGATCAGGCGAACTTTCACGCGCAGCGCGCATGAGTAGGTCACACCCCGCAGCTGACATTCGTCAACGTCAAAAACGGGTGTACCCAAGTTGTAATCCACGTACTCCAGCGCCGCATTGCCACTGTAGCTTACGATCGGGAATACGGATTTAAAGGCGGCGTGCAGGCCATAGTCACCACGCTCGCTGAGCGGGATGCCCTGCTGGGTGAATTTGCGGTAAGAATCCAATTGAATCGCAAGCAGGTATGGAACATCCATCACCTTCGGCAACATGCCGAAATCCTTGCGAATACGTTTTTTCTCAGTGTACGAGTATGCCATCAGTACTCCCCAGCATGATCTGCCTTGCGCTGCCCCGTGAGGCTTTTACCGGGCCCGCAGTGCGGCCCGAAAATCTGTTCCCTTGAAGCGGGAAAAGGCCGGCGAGCATTTTGCCCGCCAGCCTTGTCTCGGCCAGACCTAGATCCGGCCAGGTGCTGAGCTTACTTGAGCTCAGCAGTGCCGCCGGCTTCTTCCAGCTGCTTCTTGATGTCTTCGGCTTCTTCTTTAGAAGCGCCTTCCTTGATTGGGGAAGGTGCGCCGTCAACGAGGCCCTTGGCTTCTTTCAGACCAAGGCCAGTTACTGCACGAACAACCTTAATGACGTTAACTTTCTTGTCGCCAGCGGACGACAGGATTACGTCAAATTCAGTCTGCTCTTCAGCTGCACCACCAGCATCGCCAGCTGCGGCAGCCGGAGCAGCAGCAACAGCTGCAGCGGCGGTTACACCGAATTTTTCTTCCATCGCTTCGATGAGCTCAACGATATCCATTACGCTCATTTCTGCGATTGCATTCAGAATGTCATCTTTAGACAGAGCCATGACTCAATCTCCTGTTTAGCTATTTCAATAATGACAGGGCTTACGCCACTGCCTCTTTCTGATCGCGAACTGCTGCCAGTGTGCGAACCAATTTTCCAGGTACTTCGTTCATTGTCTGTACAAGCTTGGTCGTCGGCGCTTTCATAACACTCATCAGCATTGAGAGTGCCTGGTCGCGCGTCGGCAACTTGGCAAGTACATCCAGTTGATCTGCACCCAGCATCTGGCCGCTCACCGCCAGTGCCTTCACCTCGAAGTTGTCATTCTCCTTGGCGAAATCCTTAAAGAGTCGAGCTGCTGCGCCCGGATCTTCCATAGAAAATCCGAACAGGGAGGGCCCGGCCAACGAGTCATTAATGCACTCGTAGTCAGTTCCTTCCAGCGCTCGCTTGGCCAGAGTGTTCCGTACAACACGGAGGGTCACCTGGTTTTCACGGGCGTCTTTACGCAGAGCTGTCATCCCATCCACAGTCACGCCACGTGCGTCGGCGATGACCAGGGAAAGGGCACTGGTGGCAGTCTCGTTAACTTCAGCAACGATCGCTTTTTTGTCTTCGAGTCCAATTGCCACTGGTATAACTCCTGGAGTTACTCATTAAGGCAAATACAAAGCTATGCACTTGCCGCCTGTGGTGAACAATTCCACCATCTGCGTAGGCATCGGTGCGCCCTCTCGGGCTGACCTCGATTAAGCCTGGCTGCTATACCGCAACAGCACTGGCACCTACGGTCTTTGATGGTCTTCAGTTCTCAGCTAAACGGGGATGAACCCAGAGCCTCATCCAAAGACCTCAAAGTGAGCAACATACAGGCAGATAGCCCATTTGCTGCTCAGCTAACCGATCGTCCCTGACCGGTCTTGAGGAAGTGCTCCTTATGGGAGCACTCCGATCAATCTTCTATCGACGCTTGGTCGATGGTCACGCCCGGGCCCATAGTGGTGCTCAGAGTGACTTTCTTCATGTACACGCCTTTAGCGGCAGCGGGCTTGGCCTTCTTCAGGTCAGCCAGTACGGCCTCAAGGTTGCCCTTGATGGCATCCAGTTCGAATGAAATCTTGCCGATTCCACCGTGGATGATGCCGTTTTTGTCAGTACGGAAACGCACCTGACCGGCCTTGGCGTTGTTAACCGCTGTTTCAACGTCAGGTGTAACAGTGCCAGTCTTGGGGTTCGGCATCAGACCGCGGGGACCCAGAACCTGACCCAACTGACCGACCACACGCATGGCGTCGGGGGTTGCAATGACGACATCAAAGTCCATCATGCCGCCCTTGATCTGGTCTGCCAGATCTTCCATGCCGACCAGGTCAGCACCTGCCGCCTTGGCCTTCTCGGCAGCATCACCCTGGGTGAATACGGCAACGCGAACGTCGCTGCCAGTGCCGTGGGGCAGTGTTGTTGCGCCGCGAACGCCCTGATCGGATTTCTTCGCGTCCACACCCAGGTTGACTGCAACTTCAACGGTTTCGTTGAACTTTGCGGTTGCCAGTTCCTTGAGCAGGCCAACCGCCTCCTCGATAGGGTAGGAACGTGTGGGATCTACTTTTTCTTGAAACGCGCGCATGCGCTTTGAGAGCTTGGCCATTAGTTCACACCCTCTACTTCGATACCGGCAGAACGTGCGCTACCAGCAATAGTCCTTACCGCAGCATCCATATCGGCCGCCGTCAGGTCAGGCCACTTCTGGGTAGCCACTTCTTCCAGCTGAGCGCGATTCACCTTGCCCACCTTGTTGGTGTTGGGGGTGCCGGAGCCCTTCTTGATCTTCGCGACCTTGCGCAGCAGAACTGAAGCAGGCGGCGTCTTCTTGATGAAGGTGAAGGAACGGTCGCTGTAAACAGTGATCACAACAGGAATTGGCAGACCGGGCTCAGTACCCTGAGTCTCAGCGTTAAACGCCTTACAGAATTCCATGATGTTCACACCGTGCTGACCCAGCGCCGGACCCACGGGGGGGCTGGGGTTGGCCTGACCAGCAGGCACTTGCAGCTTGATATAAGCTTCGACTTTCTTAGCCATTTGTCATCTCCCGGGTAATAACGCTGTTTCGGCCTGGGCCTACTAGAGCTCCCCATTGAGGCAGCGATGCTGCCGTTTCACTCCGCGAGGCACAGGCCCCGCACGTTCATCAGGCCTTCTCGACCTGACTGAATTCCAGCTCTACCGGCGTGGAGCGTCCAAAAATCAGGACGGCCACGTTCAGGCGGCTCTTCTCGTAGTTCACCTCTTCAACAACACCATTGAAGTCGTTGAAAGGCCCGTCGATAACCCGGACCATCTCGCCAGGCTCGAACATAGTCTTGGGACGCGGCGCTTCTGCCCCATCCTCTACACGCTGCAAAATGGCAGCAGCTTCGGCTTCAGTAATCGGGGCAGGCGCATCTGCCTTCCCGCCGATAAAGCCCATCACGCGGGGCGTTTCCTTCACCAGGTGCCAGGTGTCATCACCCAGCTCCATTTGCACAAGTACGTAGCCAGGGAAGAACTTGCGCTCGCTGCGACGCTTCTGGCCGCCGCGCATCTCAATCACTTCCTCAGTGGGCACCAGCACTTCGCCGAAGCGATCCTGCATATTGTGCAGTTCGATACGCTCTTTCAGCGCAGTCGCTACTTTCTTCTCATACCCTGAGTAGGCATGGACGACGTACCAACGCTTCGACATTCGCTAACCCTTACTGTCCGCTTAACCAATCGCCAGTGAAACCAGCCATCCGAGGAATGAATCCAATCCCCAGAGGACCAATGCCACCAACAATACAAATACCACCACGATCAGCGTGGTTTGCACGGTTTCCTGCCGCGTGGGCCAGACAACCTTGCGAATCTCGGTGCGTGAGCCCTTCACCAGGTCCCAGAACGCTGCACCCTTGGCGGTTTGCAACGCAACGAAACCGGCGATAGCCGCCAACACCAGCAGACCCAATACGCGATACAACAGCGACTGATCGGAGAAGTAGCTGTTACCTACAACACCGACAGCGACCAGTGCGAACACAACGACCCACTTAAGGGTGTCGAACCGGCTGGCTGTTGCTTGTGTATTCATGTCCTGCCTTCCTTTACTACTGCACTGCACCCTGTAAGGCGGTGCGAACCCTGCCATAAATGGCAGGCCAGGAGGGAATCGAACCCCCAACCTGCGGTTTTGGAGACCGCTGCTCTGCCAATTGAGCTACTGGCCTAACTCTTTCACCTAGACGACGAAGCCGAACTGCTTCTCAGAAGCGGTTCGGCTCAGTCTGTAGGGCCGGCGGTACCGGCCCGAGTGCTGCTATCGATTACTCGATGATTTTGGCAACAACGCCCGCGCCTACAGTACGACCGCCTTCACGGATCGCAAAACGCAGACCTTCTTCCATCGC
>NZ_BMYM01000007.1 GCF_014652275.1 Parahalioglobus pacificus
CTCGCTGTGCGAGCTTGAGCCGATGTTTACAAGGTCCAACTTGACCTACTTTGAGTCACAAGCGTTGCTTGTGATCGCTTCGCGAGGGCCTGCCCCGCTTTATCGGGTACGCCTTTGGCGTCCCCTCCCCGCACTTTCAGTGCAGGGTCGGTCACAGGTCAGGACGGAACAGAGAATCATCACAATCCTAAAAAACAAAACCCCCAGCTGTTTGCAGCTGGGGGTTCTCTTTTTTAGAAGCCTGGCGATGATTCCAATGCTCTATGGTCGCCAGGCAAACTGGCTTGCTGTCGTTGGTCTCACGTCTAATGACTGCCTCGTCTCAACAAATAGGACGGTAAATTAAGCTGTCTGTTCTTTCGTGTCTCTCAACACCGGACTTGTCACAACATCCTCTGTCTTCTTTCAGATGGCATACACCACCCAAATAACTTGGATTATATGGTCAAGCCTCACGGGCAATTAGTACTGGTTAGCTCAACGCCTTACAACGCTTCCACACCCAGCCTATCAACCTTGTAGTCTTCAAGGGCCCTTCAGGAGGTTCAAGACCTCAGGGAGAACTTATCTTGGGAGGGGCTTCCCGCTTAGATGCTTTCAGCGGTTATCCTGTCCGAACATAGCTACCGGGCAATGCGTCTGGCGACACAACCCGAACACCAGAGGTTCGTCCACTCCGGTCCTCTCGTACTAGGAGCAGCTTCCCTCAATTCTCCAACGCCCACGGCAGATAGGGACCGAACTGTCTCACGACGTTCTAAACCCAGCTCGCGTACCACTTTAAATGGCGAACAGCCATACCCTTGGGACCGGCTTCAGCCCCAGGATGTGATGAGCCGACATCGAGGTGCCAAACACCGCCGTCGATGTGAACTCTTGGGCGGTATCAGCCTGTTATCCCCGGAGTACCTTTTATCCGTTGAGCGACGACCCTTCCATTCAGAATCGCCGGATCACTAAGACCTACTTTCGTACCTGCTCGTCTTGTCAGACTCGCAGTCAAGCGCGCTTGTGCCTTTACACTAACCTCATGATTTCCGACCATGATTAGCGCACCTTCGTGCTCCTCCGTTACTCTTTGGGAGGAGACCGCCCCAGTCAAACTACCCACCACACACTGTCCTCGATCCGGATAACGGAACTAAGTTAGAACCTCAACATTACCAGGCTGGTATTTCAAGGACGGCTCCACGATGGCTGGCGCCACCGCTTCAAAGCCTCCCAGCTATCCTACACAAGTAAGGTCAAAGTCCAGTGTGAAGCTGTAGTAAAGGTTCACGGGGTCTTTCCGTCTAGCCGCGGGTACACTGCATCTTAACAGCGATTTCAATTTCACTGAGTCTCGGGTGGAGACAGTGTGGCCATCGTTACGCCATTCGTGCAGGTCGGAACTTACCCGACAAGGAATTTCGCTACCTTAGGACCGTTATAGTTACGGCCGCCGTTTACCGGGGCTTCGATCAAGAGCTTCTCCGAAGATAACCCCATCAATTAACCTTCCGGCACCGGGCAGGCGTCACACCCTATACGTCCACTTACGTGTTTGCAGAGTGCTATGTTTTTAATAAACAGTCGCAGCCACCTGGTCACTTCGGCCAGCCCGGGCTTAGAGAGCAAGTCTCATCACCCAAACCGGCGTACCTTCTCCCGAAGTTACGGTACCATTTTGCCTAGTTCCTTCACCCGAGTTCTCTCAAGCGCCTTGGTATTCTCTACCTGATCACCTGTGTCGGTTTACAGTACGGTTCCTTTATATCTGAAGCTTAGAGGCTTTTCCTGGAAGCATGGCATCAACCACTTCACTCGCAGCTTTCGCTTTGAGCTCGTCATCGGCTCTCGGCCTTAGCAACCCGGATTTACCTAAGTCACCAGCCTACAACCTTAAACAGGGACAACCAACGCCCTGATGGCCTAGCCTTCTCCGTCCCCCCATCGCAATATAAAGAAGTGCAGGAATATTAACCTGCTTCCCATCGACTACGCATTTCTGCCTCGCCTTAGGGGCCGACTTACCCTGCGCCGATTAGCGTTGCGCAGGAAACCTTGATCTTCCGGCGGGGAGGTTTTTCACCCCCCTTATCGTTACTCATGTCAGCATTCGCACTTCTGATACCTCCAGCAAACCTCCCGGTTCACCTTCAACGGCTTACAGAACGCTCCTCTACCATGCATGCAAGCATGCATCCGCAGCTTCGGTTACCAATTTAGCCCCGTTACATCTTCCGCGCAGGCCGACTCGACTAGTGAGCTATTACGCTTTCTTTAAAGGATGGCTGCTTCTAAGCCAACCTCCTAGCTGTCTAAGCCTTCCCACATCGTTTCCCACTTAATTGGTATTTGGGACCTTAGCTGGCGGTCTGGGTTGTTGCCCTCTCGACGACGGACGTTAGCACCCGCCGTCTGTCTGCCGTGATTGTACTCCTGGGTATTCGGAGTTTGCATGGGGTTGGTAAGTCGGGATGACCCCCTAGCCCAAACAGTGCTCTACCCCCCAGGGTAAGACACGACGCTCTACCTAAATAGATTTCGAGGAGAACCAGCTATCTCCGGGCTTGATTAGCCTTTCACTCCGATCCACAGCTCATCCCCTAATTTTTCAACATTAGTGGGTTCGGGCCTCCAGTCAGTGTTACCTAACCTTCACCCTGGCCATGGATAGATCGCCCGGTTTCGGGTCTATTGCCAGCAACTGAACGCCCTATTAAGACTCGGTTTCCCTACGCCTCCCCTAAACGGTTAAGCTTGCTACTGACAATAAGTCGCTGACCCATTATACAAAAGGTACGCAGTCACCCCGAAGGGCTCCCACTGCTTGTACGCACACGGTTTCAGGTTCTATTTCACTCCCCTCTCCGGGGTTCTTTTCGCCTTTCCCTCACGGTACTGGTTCACTATCGGTCAGTCAGGAGTATTTAGCCTTGGAGGATGGTCCCCCCATCTTCAGTCAAGATATCACGTGTCCCGACCTACTTATCGCAAGCTTAGTACCACAGCAACGTTTTCGTGTACGGGGCTATCACCCTCTATCGCCGGACTTTCCAGACCGTTCCACTAACATCGCTGATATCACTTGCAGGCTGATCCCCGTTCGCTCGCCGCTACTAAGGGAATCTCAATTGATTTCTCTTCCTAAGGGTACTTAGATGTTTCAGTTCCCCTCGTTCGCCCCCTTAACCTATGTATTCAGTTAAGGGTACCTGGCTTACACCAGGTGGGTTTCCCCATTCGGACATTCCCGGATCAAAGGTTGGTTACCACCTCCCCGGGACTTTTCGCAGGTTCCAACGTCCTTCGTCGCCTCTGACTGCCAAGGCATCCACCGTATGCGCTTAGTCGCTTGACCATATAACCGAAGTTATTTGTTCAAGAAGACAGTTCCCTGGCCCCCTTTGGCAAAGACCAGGTACTTCGTTAGATACACGCCGATCAAAGCGTGCATCCGCCGGATGTTGTGACGCTTAAGTCACAGTGTTGTATTACAACTCGTGTAGCAACGGGGAATTGAAACCCGTCACTACAGAACAATTTATCTATGAACTGTATCGCTCACCTTCACTCCCCGAAGAGAGGCCGGTGTGCAATCTCAGTCCAAAGACTCAGCTTAATCTACCTTGTTAAAGAACTTTCCGGTCGTTAAAACCAGAACACAATGCACACACATGCATTGTGTTCTGACTTCAAACTGCAAAAGTGGTGGAGCTACGCGGGATCGAACCGCGGACCTCTTGAATGCAAATCAAGCGCTCTCCCATCTGAGCTATAGCCCCGTATGTGGTAGGCCTGGGCAGATTTGAACTGCCGACCTCACCCTTATCAGGGGTGCGCTCTAACCAACTGAGCTACAGGCCTAAATTCCGCACCCCAACGGGCCACAGTACGCCTGCAGCTGAAGTGCAAACCAGCACCGTGTTTCTCTTGCAGTATCCAGAGTTAGATGAAGACAAATGTGTGAACACTTGAAGAAGCAAGTCACTATCGTTTAAGGAGGTGATCCAGCCCCAGGTTCCCCTAGGGCTACCTTGTTACGACTTCACCCCAGTCATGAATCACTCCGTGGTGATCGTCCCCCCGAAGGTTAGACTAACCACTTCTGGAGCAACCCACTCCCATGGTGTGACGGGCGGTGTGTACAAGGCCCGGGAACGTATTCACCGCGACATTCTGATTCGCGATTACTAGCGATTCCGACTTCATGGAGTCGAGTTGCAGACTCCAATCCGGACTACGAAACGTTTTGTGGGATTCGCTCCCCCTCGCGGGTTCGCTGCCCTCTGTGCGTTCCATTGTAGCACGTGTGTAGCCCAGGTCGTAAGGGCCATGATGACTTGACGTCGTCCCCACCTTCCTCCGGTTTGTCACCGGCAGTCTCCTTAGAGTTCTCAGCATTACCTGCTAGCAACTAAGGACAAGGGTTGCGCTCGTTACGGGACTTAACCCAACATCTCACGACACGAGCTGACGACAGCCATGCAGCACCTGTCACAGAGTTCCCGAAGGCACCAATCCATCTCTGGAAAGTTCTCTGGATGTCAAGACCTGGTAAGGTTCTTCGCGTTGCATCGAATTAAACCACATGCTCCACCGCTTGTGCGGGCCCCCGTCAATTCATTTGAGTTTTAACCTTGCGGCCGTACTCCCCAGGCGGTCTACTTAGTGCGTTAGCTGCGCCACCAAGGACTCACGTTCCCCAACGGCTAGTAGACATCGTTTACGGCGTGGACTACCAGGGTATCTAATCCTGTTTGCTCCCCACGCTTTCGCACCTCAGCGTCAGTGTCGAGCCAGGAGGCCGCCTTCGCCACCGGTATTCCTCCACATATCTACGCATTTCACCGCTACACGTGGAATTCTACCTCCCTCTCTCGCACTCTAGTCGACCAGTATCGGATGCAGTTCCCAGGTTGAGCCCAGGGCTTTCACATCCGACTTAATAAACCGCCTACGCGCGCTTTACGCCCAGTAATTCCGATTAACGCTTGCACCCTCCGTATTACCGCGGCTGCTGGCACGGAGTTAGCCGGTGCTTCTTCTAAAGGTAACGTCACAGCTAGCCGTTATTAACGACTAACCTTTCCTCCCAATTGAAAGTGCTTTACAACCCTAAGGCCTTCTTCACACACGCGGCATGGCTGCGTCAGGCTTTCGCCCATTGCGCAATATTCCCCACTGCTGCCTCCCGTAGGAGTCTGGGCCGTGTCTCAGTCCCAGTGTGGCTGATCATCCTCTCAGACCAGCTAAAGATCGTCGCCTTGGTGAGCCTTTACCTCACCAACTAGCTAATCTTACGCAGGCTCATCCAATAGCACGAGGCCCGAAGGTCCCCCGCTTTCCCCCGTAGGGCGTATGCGGTATTAGCAGCCGTTTCCGACTGTTGTCCCCCACTACTGGGTAGATTCCTACGCGTTACTCACCCGTCCGCCGCTCTACTCACCCCGAAGGGCTTTCTCGCTCGACTTGCATGTGTTAGGCCTGCCGCCAGCGTTCAATCTGAGCCATGATCAAACTCTTCAGTTTAATCTTTAACCTCTACTCATAAGAGCAAGAGGAGGCAGTTACGTGGTAACCCCACTTACTACCCAAAATCTCGGCTCAGACACAATTCGAAATCAATGTTCCATAAAACTATGAATCAATGGTCACTTGTTGTGTCTGA
>NZ_BMYM01000008.1 GCF_014652275.1 Parahalioglobus pacificus
AATCGGCGCAATCAGCGTCGCAACGAAGTTCAGGTTGTCACCGGGCATAACCATCTCTACGCCTTCAGGCAGTTCACACGCACCGGTTACGTCAGTCGTACGGAAGTAAAACTGCGGACGGTAACCCTTGAAGAATGGCGTGTGACGGCCACCTTCGTCCTTCGACAGAATGTAAACCTCTGCCTCGAACTTGGTGTGAGGTGTCACTGAACCCGGCTTGGACAGTACCTGACCACGCTCAACTTCTTCGCGCTTGGTACCACGCAGCAGAACACCAACGTTCTCACCCGCACGGCCTTCGTCCAGCAGCTTGCGGAACATCTCAACACCTGTACAGGTAGTGGTCTGAGTTTCCTTGATGCCGACGATTTCGATCTCTTCGCCAACCTTGATGATGCCACGCTCAACACGGCCGGTTACCACAGTACCGCGACCAGAGATTGAGAATACGTCTTCAACAGGCATCAGGAACGGCTGATCAATCGCACGCTCGGGCTCAGGGATGTAGCTGTCCAGAGTCTCAACCAGGGTCTTAACCGCAGTTGTACCCAGACCGTTCTCATCTTCGCCGTTCAGCGCCATCAGTGCAGAGCCACAGATGATGGGCGTGTCGTCACCGGGGAATTCGTACTGGTCCAGCAGCTCACGCAGCTCCATTTCAACCAGCTCTTTCATTTCCTCGAACTCTTCGGTATCAACGCCGCCGCAATCTTCCGCCAGCAGGTCCGCTTTGTTCAGGAATACAACAATGTAAGGTACGCCAACCTGACGAGACAGCAGGATGTGCTCGCGAGTCTGGGGCATAGGGCCGTCAGTCGCACCACATACCAGGATCGCGCCGTCCATCTGCGCAGCACCGGTGATCATGTTCTTCACGTAGTCCGCGTGTCCGGGACAATCAACGTGCGCGTAGTGACGATCGTTAGAGTCGTACTCAACGTGAGACGTCGCAATAGTGATACCACGCTCTTTCTCTTCAGGTGCGTTATCGATACCGTCGAACGCTACCGCTTCGCCACCGAAGACTTCGGCGCATACGCGT